>NZ_BMXP01000001.1:0-213838 GCF_014651815.1 Alteromonas halophila
TAAAATGTCTTCTGGTGAATCACAGCCGTCAAGCAGTTGGTCGATGAGTTTGTCTGATAATGGCATTCTGATATCCTTCTAAGGAGTTGATAAGAATGCCATTTACACAGATATTTTTACACTCTCGCACCTCAGCCGTATTTTCATTGCAATTAACACCCTATACAATACACTTGAAGAATACATGGAGTAGTTAAAAGCTATAACAATATTTTACTGTGAACCTATCTCAAGATTACAACATTTCAGCCATATCCAGGCTCTTCTCTTCCAGCGTTGTTAAGGAACTTGCGCGCAAAGGTAAGTCTCCGCTGTTTGCTCGGCTGATTAGTGAAGCAGGGGGAATATCTCAGAAATCACATGGAAACGTTGCTGATGCCTTTGAGGATGCTTTCTCTATTCTGAAAAAGAAAGATAACCGACATGAGTACGTTTATAAATCTGCTTTAACCCAAAATGTACTGCTTGGCCGCCACTCTTTAAATACAGCGTCGATGCTTACAGAGTTCAGAGTAGGTGATTGCAAAGCAGATGTTGTCATTTTAAACGGCACCGGAACCGTTTACGAAATCAAGTCAGAGCGTGACTCTCTGACCAGGCTTACCAAGCAGGTCTCAGCGTACCGCAATGTCTTTGCTAAGGTTTATGTCATTACAGGCGAAAATCATCTGGATGCTGTTTTAAATAGTGTTCCGGAAGATGTAGGTATAAATGTTTTGACTAGTGGGCACAATATTTCTGAGGTAAGACGAGCTCAGGAGTTACCGGAACGTACATGTTCATCTGCTATATTTGATTCGTTAAGAATTAACGAGGCAAAACTGATTTTGAATAAAGCTAGTGTCGAGTGCCCTGATGTGCCAAACACCGAACAGTATGCAGTGTATAAAGAAGCCTTTTCTAAACTATCCTCCACGGAAGCACATAAAGGCTTGGTAGAGGTTTTGAAAAAAACTCGTAGCCTGTTGCCATTAAAGCAGGTTGTTGACAACCTTCCTTTGTCACTACGTTCTGCAGCATTAACAACTCCCATAAGAAAGTCAGATCAACAAAGGCTTATTGATGCGGTAAATACTCCGTTAGATGAAGCGTTACAGTGGATGTAGAAAATGGCGATGTATTATCCTTATTTTCGTGGTAAGCAGAATGAGCTAATTACCATTCGAAATAATGCTGAGTTAATGGCGCAGGCCAACTTCGTTCCTATTATTGAGCCGGTAAAAGAAACACTTAATGGACTTAAAAGAGCCTTAGAGGCTGTGGTTGAGGCGGGAGGGAAAGCAGTTGTTATCGTAAACCCTTTCCATGGTGACTATTCCGGGAACGGAGATTCATTAACACAACTTCTGGCAGACCATTTTGAAGATGAAGACGGTGTCTCTGCGGGAATACTTCTGACCGGCGACATGTCATTAGTAGAGGCAACGAGCTGTTGCCAAACACATGAAAATCATGCTCTTACACTCATTCATTCCGGGTTTTCTAACGCAAAAGCGTTAAGTCAGGCTCTTGGGGATAAGCTTAACGATATTACTCATTGTTTCTATGACGATAAGGCGGGCAAGCTTTATCAGAAATACTTTTTTAGTGCTACCACGAAAATCCTGATCCGTGACGGCTTTGAAAAGCGGAAAAACAGAGAGCATCCCGACGTTGAGTTTTTCTCTGATCTGCATGCAACTTATTCGATGGAAAACATGCAAGGGTTTGGCGACTTTCTTATTGTGGGAGATGAGTATTCTGAAAGTGGTGGCCCTGCTTATGCGGTTGCAATACATTTAACATTTATTGACGATGAACAAGATGATGCAATGTTTGTTTATCATTTTATCTCCGACCGCCAGGATACACCGCAAGATCCCGCAGGGAAGTTTCTGGAAGCCCTGAATAAACTAATTCACAAATTGGATGAACCTGATTCCAAGATTCTGGCTACAAATGCGATTGCAGAGTTTCGTGACTTTCACACAAGAAAGCACTTTCCTGGCTTAGGCTACGTTAAGAAGCTCTCGATGCAGCATCACATAGAAGTTCTCGCTGACTACTTTAAAGACAAGTAGGTTTTATAATGAACTGTTGTCCAAATTGTTTTGGCGATAGCGGCCTCAAGTCCCATATCGAATTTTTATCAGAAGCTGTTGGTGTATGTGATTACTGTGGTTCTCGCAATGTGGCTCTTGTCGCACCGTCTGAATTAGAAGATAAATTTGCCTCTCTGCTTAATACCTACGATATGAGTGAACAAGGCGAGTTAATAGCTGAGTTACTCAAAAACGATTGGAGCTTATTTGCACACGAGCGAATGACGATAGCTCAAGTACAGATGTTACTTGCTGATGTACTCGATGATGGTGAGTTTGTGCGTAAAAGTTTTGTGCCCTCAGAACTCTATAGATCAAACCGGCTTGGGAAATGGGAAGAGCTTCGACTTGAGTTGATGCATAAAAATAGGTATTTCCCTGAGACAGAGATTGATTTGGATCGTCTTGAAGAGCTTTTGTCGCACATATCAATAGGTACCAATGAGTTACAGAACAGATGGTTTCGTGCCCGTACAAAGACAAAAGACGAGCTTTTCACGAACGTAGAAATGTCCGCGCCCCCTTCGAAGGTGGCATCTCATGGTCGAGCTAATCCTGCCGGGATCCCATATCTTTATTTGGGCTCGACCGTCGAAACGGCAATATCGGAAATCAGACCTCATACTGGTGACATGACCTGCGTTGCGAGTTTTGACATACCAAACACACTTAAGCTGGTTGACTTGCGAGCCCCAAGACGGTCTGTATCTCCTTTTATGCTGGAAGATGAACAAGACATTGGAATGATGCGAACTGACCTGGTGTTTTTAGAGCGTTTAGGGCATGAGCTTACGCGCCCTGTAAGACAAATGGCTGCCGCTTTTGACTATACGCCAAGTCAATATTTATGTGAATTTATTAAGAAAAGTCGGTATGACGGCGTTATCTATAGCAGCTCAGTAAGTGCTGGATTCAACCTTGCGCTATTTGACCAGTCAAAGGCGGTTATTCGAGCGATAGGGCAGCGCCGAGTTGAACAAGTAAGTGTTTCGATATCAGAAGAAATTTAAAGTTCTTGTTATTTATTAATGAGGTCACATTAATGTTGATTGATGTTTGTACATACAAAAGCATAGGTAGATATCAGTTTCAAAGATGGAGCTGTATATCTCTAATACAGAAATGGAGGAGGAACTACAGAGACCTTTATAACGTTGATAGATAAGGGACAATTGAAGCGAAAAATATTATCGCTGAGCTAGGTTGTGATAAGGTACTAAGTAGCACAGAGGTAGCACCAACCAAAACAGGTTAGTAGTAACTATCGTCGAAGAGTAGGAAAAATGGTGGCCCCACCCTGACTTGAACAGGGGACCTGCCGATTATGAGTCGGATGCTCTAACCAACTGAGCTATGGGGCCTTTGATGTGATGTGTTGTAAAAACGGAAGTTTTCACAAGCGGGGCGCAGTATAAGCAGTTTTTTTTTACTTGTCACCCCATCTGTGACGCAATCTGACATGCCCGTACAAAACCTCGACAGCCTTATACGGGCACGCCTGTTTATCGGTACCGGCGTCGCAGGGCTGCCAGGCTTATCAGAAGCAGGGCAAAGATACCTGTACTGCCGCCACCGCCACTGTTGCTGGTAGTGTTAGCGGGCGGTGCTGGTGTGTCATCGCCATTTTCGCCGCTGTCGCCACCTCCGCCTTCTTCGCTGGCTACCACTTCAATATTTACGGTATCAGAGGCCTGCACCCCAAATTCGTCCGTCGCAGTAAGGGTAAAGGTCAGCGACGCATCGGCGTCTGGCGCGGTAAAGCTGGGGCGTAGGGTGTCAGCATCATCCAGCGTCACGGCTTCGCCACTGGTTTGCGACCACTCGATGCCGGTAAGCCTTTCCTCCGGATCGCTGGCCGCGCCATTTAATTGTACGCTGGTCCGGGTGTTCACTTCCTGATCCGCACCAGCGTTAACGACGGGCGCTTCATTAGCCTCGTCATCGCGAATGGTGATTTCGGTTTGCGCAATATCACCCAGCATGTTTTCACTGGCGGCGTTTAATGCCACAACCAGGATTTCATCGCCCTCGTTATCCTCGTCATTTACTATCGAGACTGCAATAAATTTGTCTTCGGTCTCGCCATCGGCCCAGGTCAATTCCTGTGTATCCAGGGTGAAATCCTCACCGGCATTCGCGCTGCCGCCAGTGATTTCCGCGCTCAGGCTCAGTTCGCCTTCGCTGCCGCCAAGGCGCTGCACAAGCAGCGCAATACTGCCATCGGTTTCCAGCACGGTCACGTTATCGCGCACCAGCCCGGCAGAGCCGGCGAAGCTGTCAGCGCCTTCGATGGTGACCACTGTCTGGCCCTTACCTGGTTGGATTGAGCCGCCCTGCGGGTTTTCAAGGCGCACCATAAATTGTTCATCACCTTCGTCATCGGTGTTCGCGGCCACGTCAACCTCAATGGTCTTATCGGCGGTGTCACCGGCACTCCAGCTCAGTACACCCTGTTGCAGGGTTATGTCAGTGTCGGTGGTCGCGCCGTACAGGGTGCTATAGCCGATGTCCAGCGCATCACTGCCGGTACGTGTTACCGTCAGGCTCACGGTAGTCGCATCGCCGGTGAGCAGTTCGGTCTGTGTCAGCGCCACGGTGTTGGTCTCCATATCGACAGACTCGTCGTTTAAGATGTACAGCCCGCCCTGAATATCACTGACCAGCAGGTTGCCGCTGGGCAAATAGGGGTACACGCCCCAGGCACCATTGAAAGCGGTATTGTCTGACCCGGGGAAGGTATCGAAGCTGGCAATTTGTGACGGCGCGGTCGGGTCGCTGATATCCAGCACGGTCAGGCCTTTTTCGTAATTCGACATATAATAGCGGTCGCCGCGCACAAAGCCGTTGTGATCGATGGCCTTGCTGTCGCCGGTCCAGGTGGCCACCAGTTGCGGCGCAGTTAAGTCACTGATATCGAAAAAGTGCACGGTAGTGTTTAAGGCTGACTCCGACTCGTCCAGCTCATCGTGCACAATCACGTAGCGCCTATCTTCGCTCCACCAGCCGCTGTGAGTGTACGCTGCATTGGGGTAGGATTCGCTTGAAAGCTCTACCGCATCATCTGTCTGGCTGTGATCCCACAGCCGCAGCATGTTTTCGTTAAAGTCCAGCATTACGCTGCAACCACTGGCTGTGGCATTTACGCAGTCGGTGGTAGCGCGGCTGTCACTGATAAACAGCGATGAGGCATCATGGGTATAGTCGGAACGGGAGGCTTGTGACTGCACGAAGCCCAGTTCCGGCTCAGCCGCGTCATCCAGCGAGTATGAGCGCCATGCGCCGCCATTATTTTCAGAGCCGGTCAGGTGTACCTGCGGTGTGCCTTCCGGCAGTGCGGTGTTAAAGGTGTAATCAATGTTGGAAATATACACGTTGTGCGCACGCCGGTCGCTGGTCACCGTGGTGGCAAGCGAAATACTGTCAGGCAGGTTATTCAGGTCAATAACACGCAGGCCGTCACTGGCCAGGTCGGCGGTAACATAGGCATAGGCGCGCCACTCGCGGGCATTATGTTTGTAGTACTGATACACCTTGATGTCCCGCCATGTGGTGCTGGTACCGCTGATGCTGCCGATGACCGCTGGGCTGGTGGGGTCAGTCACATCCACTACCGCCACACCGCGGCGCAGACCAATGATGGCGTACTCGCGCATGGTATTAAGATCAACATGGCCCCAGATATCGCTGGCGGAACTGGACCCGGTGGGTAGTTCACTTAACGGCACATGACCCAGCAAGCTCAGATTGTTGCACTTAAAGCCGGCTGACTCGCCGTTGGTGCAGGCTGCTGCTGACTGCGGCTCGTTCATCAGTGACATTATATGATCGGCATAATCGGCAATTTCCTGCGCCTGTCCGGACTTGCCGTCGGTAATAACACTAAACCCCTGGTTATACAGAGCCTCGCTGAAGCGGCCGGGGACGCCCGACAGAAACGTTTCATTGCCGTCAGCATTTTGTACCTGAAAATGATCAAGGCGTGAATAGCCGCCTTTCACCGGTACCAGTTCGCTGACCAGGTAAAATAAATCCTGCTTACTGGTGAGGGGATAGTGTCCGTCTGCCACCAGGACGGTATCGCCCTTGCTGGCCTGACTGGCCGCATAGGCAATAGTTTTACACGGTCGAAAGCGGTTGTCACAACGGCCACTGTCGCTGCCGCTACTGGCAACAAAGCGTGCCTTGTCGTGTTCACTGTGTGCATGTGCTGCTTGACTGAGTGTCCCTGTAAGCAGCACTATTGTGAGTATCAGGCAAGTGCGCATATCAACGTTATATCCTATAAATTACTTATCGATAACGTAGCAGAGAAGTGACGACAGTGGAATTTATCATGGCAATAAGCAAAATCAGACTGGCTGCGTTGGTTGCCATTGTCCTCCTGGGGGCCAGTGGCTGCGGGCCGCTCACCGACTCACGCAAGGCGGGGGAGATCCCGGTTCACTTAAGTGGTGTGAATGACAGTGTGTGCCCTATGACGATGTCTGTCAGTAACCGCGACTGGCAAATTAACTATCTGGGGGTGTATGTCAGTAACCCGGAAGTGAGGATTGACGGGCGCTGGCAGGCGCTGAATTTTCAGAAAAATGACTGGCAGACGAAAAAAGTGGCGCTGCTGAAGTTTCACGGCATGTGCGAAGAGACGCCTGAGGGCAATACCCGATTACTGCTCGACGCTTCAGAAAAGCTGATGAAGCTGGCCACTAACCTGCGATTTACTATCGGTTTGCCTTTCGAACAAAATCACGCCAATCCGTTATCGCAACCGTCACCGCTTAACGACAGCAGTATGTTCTGGTCATGGCAGGCCGGGCACAAATTTATTCGTCTTGATTTGACCAACCCTGACACTCAGCACAATTTCTCCTATCACCTTGGCAGCATTGGCTGTGAATCAGACGCGCCGGTACGCCCACCAGAGAAAGCCTGTGCGTTTACCAACCGGGTTGAGATGATCCTGCCCATGACCCAGCTGGATACCGAACTGGATTTGTCTTTGTCGGTGTCGACCATGGTTGCTCAGGTGGCATTACCCCAAACCGAAGGCTGTAAGTTTGATCCACCCAGTGAAGGTGTCTGCAAGCAACTGCTGCACAACCTGTTGCATCGTCCGTGGCTCGACTGGGAATAGTGCTGCTGGTTGCGCTGCTAAGTGCCTGCGACCAGCCTGCGACACCGTATCAATGGCAACTACCGTATAACGTGCCTGAGCCTGTAGTACCGGCCGAAAACCCGATGACGGTGGAAAAGGTGGCGCTGGGGCGTGCGCTGTTTTACGACACCGCCTTATGCCGCAACAGCACGCAGTCCTGCGCAACCTGTCATCAGCAGGCCTATGCTTTTGCCGAACCGCGGCGACATTCCGTGGGCGCAACGGGCGATAAAGTATCACGCAACGCACTGGCACTGGTTAATGTGGCGTATAACGGCAACTTTACCTGGGCGCACAAGGGCTTAGCCGATATTGAGCAACAATTGCTGATCCCGCTGTTTAATGAAGATCCGGTGGAACTGGGCGTTACCGGCCATGATGAAGCCATGCTGGCGCGTTTCGACACTGAGGCCTACCGCGACCTGTTCGATGCTGCCTATGGCGATCCTGCAGCGAGCTGGGATCGCATCGTGAAGGCTCTGGCCAGTTTTGTGCGATCGCTGGTGTCGTTTTCCAGTCCGTTTGATGACTATGCTTACGGGGGCGACGACGAGGCATTAACCGCGCGCCAGATTGACGGTATGAAGCTGTTCTTTTCAGAGCGTCTGGAGTGCTTTCATTGCCACGGCGGCGTGAATTTTACGCAGTCATCAAAACATGCCAGACAGGCGCTGGATCTTCGCCCGTTTCATAATACCGGTTTGTATAATGAGGATGGCCACGGTGCTTACCCCGCATCCGACCAGGGGCTCGCCAGTGTCACCACACGGGCCGATGATATGGGCATGTTTCGCGCGCCCACCTTGCGTAACATTGCTGTTTCTGCACCGTATATGCACGATGGCAGCGTCGCGACGCTGTCTGAAGTGATTGATATTTATGCGGCCGGGGGGCGTGGTGACGGGATCACCAATCCGTACAAAAGTCCTTTTATAAAAGGTTTTGCGCTAACTGCAGAAGAGAAGGAAGCCCTCATCGATTTTCTTAACAGCCTGACCGATCAGCAGTTTCTTCACAACCCCCGGCACGGCCCGCCGCCGCAGGGTTCAGAATGACGGTAGTGATATTTACTTCTAGCTAAATAAGTGACTAAAATCAGTGCCGTAAGCAGTGCAACATTGCACATAATTTGATATCTTCATCAAATTGAAGACGTTAGCTAAGCCAGCACGGAGATAATAATGACAGAAAGACCCTTTCTGGTAAGCGGTCGTAACACCATTATTCACAAAATTCGTAAACTCGATCTTCTGATTGTGAATGGTGATGACTTTCATCCAATTATTGTTACCTATAAAGGTATCAAGAAATACGAAGGTAAGATCCCTGAGAACAAGCGGGACGCCAAGATGATGGATTTGGAGCTGGTGGATGTAACCTCCAGCGAGGTGTTTGGTGATGAAAAAACACTGTTGTTTGTGCAATTGCTAAACGGTAAAGAATACAAAGTCGATTACAGCAAGCAGGACACTTCACTGTTTATCCGCATTCATCAGGACAGTATTTTTTAGTACTGTCTTTTCTTGCCCGGACAGATCACGCGATTTGGCCCCAGTTGTCTGCACGCATTGAATTAAAGCCGGTTATGGGCCTGAGATCGCCTTTGAGCTGTACATATTTAGTGTCGTAAATTGAGAAGCGGCACACATCAATGGGTGTGACCTCTGACGCATTGACGCCATTCACCACGCCGGCGGTTTCCAGTCCTTCTGCAATAAGCTCTGAGCAAAACCAGCTGCTGAAGTCCTCATTGTTGTAGCTGAGACGACCAAACAGCGGGTGGCTGTCCAACGCATCTACGGTCGAGCCAAACAACTGCAGGATATCGTATTTCATTCCCTGCTGGGCAAACATAAAGTTGAAAAACGCGGTTTTATGCTGCTCAAACAGTGCCCGCGCGCTATCGCCGAGCGGTAACCACCACATGTCGCCGTCGTATTCGTTAAGCCGTTCGCTGAGCCGGTTGACCATCACTCCGCGTTTGCCATTATGCGATGTGGCTTCCATTACCTGATTAAAATAGCGGCCTGAGCTGTCGTCCAGCACCTTGGTATGCATCACAATGGCAACGTGCGTAACGACAGAGCGGGTGGTTAATTTGGTCCAGCGTGAGAACAGACTATTACCGCCAAATGCAATGACATCGCCTGGGCGCATATCGTGCCGCACTAAATGGTAAGCCTGATTTTCCAGCATGTGACATCCCTGTTGTATCGAAATGTGTCGTACGTGCGACCAACTCCTGTTGCACGCGTCTAATAATCTGAAGTTATAGCGTCTTTATCGCAATATCTCAAATAGCGGCGGTTTACCGTTTTTACAAAGGTTGTTCAGCAAAACTTCACTAGGGTAAAAGTGCAAGAACAAAAAGGCAGCCACATCGCCTTACCCTGTATCTACCTGGAGAAAGAGCATGAAACGCGTATACACACTTGGTTTAACCGGATTACTGGCCGCCACCCTGCTTAGTGGCAATGTGATGGCAAACTCCCTGCCTGAAGACCTTGAAAATGATTTGATTGCGGTGTGCAAGGCAATTAAAAGCGATAACCGCCTGGCCATTCACCGTGCCGTAGCAAAAAGCCGGCTAAGTTACCGTGCGTTGCATGATGGGCTGGTGTGCAACGGTGAAGATATGATGACCTTTGCTGCCACCAGTAACGCCCAGGCAAGCAATGACTTCCTCGCCCGAAAAGTCCGTCGCGATCCCCGCGTACTTACTGCAAAAAGATAGGGGCTTCTGTCATGCAGACCATCGGACACTCCCTGGGCCTTGGGCTGACGCCGTTCCGGTTAGCCCGTTTTTCTTCAAACGTCACGCCAGCTGGCCACGAAGCTGGCGTGACCGAGGAACTGGTTATGAGAGCGCTGGTTTATTACCCCAACCCAGCCACAAGCGACAAACTGGTATTTGCATTAAAGCAGACCAAGCAGTTTGAGACGGTTCGCAGTTTTGATGCGCTGGCCAGGTTACACCATGACATCTCGCGCTTTCCTGATGCCATTGTATTTACCGACTTGCCAACTATTCGTTGCTCACAGCAGTACATTACCAATCGCCACGACTGGATTGTGCTGGGCGAGGGCAACAGAGATGCACTGGAAGCCTTCTCTACGCACGCCATGAGTTTTCTGTGTGTGCCGCTGGACGAGAGCCAGATTACGACATGCTGCAACCGCCTGGTTAAGCTTCAGCAGACCCGTCACCGGCAACGTCAGTTTTCGGCTTTAAAGTCAGGACTTTGTCAGCAATATGGTATCGGTGAAGCGGCACTGGCGGCCATGCTGCGGCGTCAGCATCATGCTCAGGCCAAGCCGGATGTTGTCGGTGTGCGCAGCGGCAACTCGTGGTGTTGCGTGTCTGCATCGGAGGTGCGCTGGATCGAAGCGGCCGGCGACTATATGTGCGTGCATACTACTCAGGACCAGCATATTGTTCGCTCAACACTGGGCGCCCTTATCAAACGCTTTGCCGATACCGATTTTGCGCACTGCAACCGCTCTACCGTCATCAATCTGGCTTATTTGCATGACTTAGTGTGGCTGGATTCCGGTATGCTGGTAGCTGAGCTTGCCGATGGCACACGCATCAAAATAAGCCGTCGTTGTTTTGCCGCATACTGGCAGCGACACCCGTTACTGTCGGAGACATGATAAAACCCTCTTCGTTCAGGCCCGGGTTCTGCGACCATAGTCGGCTGGCAGACCCGGCCTTAAGTCAGGTACACTGCTTATTCTTTCAGGCTGGATGGGAATAATACAGGAGTGGCGATGGGTCGAGCTGGAACCTGGCTGACCGGCTGGATAGCAATTCTTGCCTGCTACTATGCAGGCAAAGCGTTGGTCATTGGCCTGGCATTGCCCCTGCCGCCGGCGTTGCTCGGCCTGTTGCTGTTATTGGCAGGATTGATGCTTCGCAGCAGCTCTTCCCGTGCAGTGGCGCAGGCCGCCTCGCCGTTACTTAAGCACATGTCAGTACTGTTTGTGCCCGCCGTTATGGGCGTAGGCATGTACGCTGCACCAATCCGTGAGTATGCTCTATCCCTGTTTATCGCTATTGTGGTTACCACCGCTGTCAGCCTTGGTCTGACAGCGTGGGTGACCAGCAGAATTCTCGCCAGCCGCCTGGGGAAGTCCTGACATGCACGCCTTATTTGACCCGCTTGTTCACGTCGTTCAGAACACCTTAAGCATTGCTGGTTTGCTATGGCTGGGCGTCACGCTTTTTGTGTATGCTGTCGCAATACGTATTCACCATGCCGCCCGGGCGACCCCTGCACTGCATCCGTTGCTGCTCACGGTCGTGATCGTAGGTGCGGCATTGTGGTTAAGTAACACGACAATCGCAGAGTATCAGCGCGTTGCCGGGCTGTTACACTGGTTGCTGGGCCCTGCCACGGTTGCCCTGGCGCTGCCAATGTACAACCAGTGGCAACGCATCCGTCATCATGGCTGGCGTTTGGTTGTGGCCATTGCTGCCGGCGGGGTTATAGCGCCGCTGCTGGCCTGGCTTACAGTCTGGGTGGTTGATGCGCCTGTCGCAATGCAACTGACGATGCTGCTGAAATCCATCACCACGCCGCTGGCCATGGAAGCCACTCGACTGATTGGCGGCATACCGGCACTGGCGGCTGTGTTTGTCATTATCACTGGTATTGTCGGCGCTATGGTGTCGGGGGCAGTGTTTCGGCTTGTCAGGGTTGATGATCCTCATGCGCAGGGGATTGCACTGGGGACCGTTGGGCATGCAGTCGGCACCGCCCGCGCGTTGCAACTGAGTGAACAAACCGGCGCGATGGCGACGCTGGGTTTATGTGTTAACGGCATTATGACCGCGCTGGTTGTACCGCTGCTGTTTGCCTGAGCCTTCGGCTGGGCCTTCGCCTGGGCCGCTGTTATTGTTGCTTCAAATGGTAAAGGCGGACAAATACTGCTATGCCTTAATAACGGTTACAGGCTAATTCAGCCTTTTGGCTAATGACGACAGTGACCGTTTTCAGATAGTCTTGAGACAGAATCGGCCAGGCCGGGTTTAGTTTTCGTCTTTGGTGTCGATAACAGACTCAGGCACAGAGGCGTGCTGGCACAGTCAGACAACGCCCGGCATAGTAGTTAGCATTTACGCAGCGCAAATCTCCAGAGTAGGGTGGTAGCAATTCCATATGTATTCAGTGTTAGTGTGTGATGATTCACTGGTCGCCAGAAAACAGGTTGCCAAGTGTCTGCCGCAGGACTGGGAGGTAGCGCTGCACTTTGCCAGGCATGGTGAAGAGGCCGTAGAAGCCATCGCGCAGGGCAAGGGGCAGTTGTTGCTGCTGGACCTGAATATGCCGGTGATGGACGGCTATGCAACACTTGAAGAAATCAGAGCGCAGGGTTTTAATACCAAGGTAATTGTGATTTCTGGCGACATCCAGCCAGAAGCGCATCAGCGTGTTACTGCACTGGGCGCCATCGATTTTATTCGTAAGCCGGTCAACCCGGAAACACTGTTTGAAGTGTTAAAGAAGCACCATATCCTCGAGCAGGGCGAAGACGCCGCTGCCGAAAATAGACTGCTGGCACCGGAAATCCGTGATTGTTATCAGGAAATCACCAATATCGCTATGGGACAGGCGGGCGATCACCTGGCCCGCATTATGAACGTCTTTGTGCGCCTGCCCATCCCCAATGTAAACCTGATCGAGGTGAGCGAGCTGCATATGATGCTCTCTGACATAGATAGCCACGAAGAAGTAACAGCCGTATGCCAGGGGTTTTTGGGGCCGGGCATACGGGGCGAGGCCCTGTGTATTTTAAGCGACTCGAGCTTTGAGGATGTCGCAAAGATCCTCGACATCAAACAGGAAGTGGATGACCGCCTGCAACTGGAACTGCTGATGGACGCGGCCAGTATCCTCATCGGCACCTGTTTGTCGGGACTGGCCACGCAGATGGACATGAATTTTAGTCAGGGGCATCCCATTGTGCTGGGGCAGCACCGGGCGATCACCGAAATTATTGCCATGAACCGTATTCGCTGGAAGCGAACGCTGGCCATCGAGCTCAGTTACGGGCTGGAAGGCTACAATGTGCAGTGCGATCTTATCCTGTTGTTTACAGAAGAGTCCATGCAAACCATGAACTCAAAACTGTCTCACCTGCTGGAGGACGATCTATGAGTACGTCGGCCTTAGACGATCTTCAGGAATTCCACTGGATGATGGACATGCTGCAAAGCGTGGACGTTGGAATTGTGGTGCTGGATCGCCGTTACGGTGTCAAAGTCTGGAACAGTTTTATGGAAAGTCACAGCGGTATGTTGCCCAGTGAGGTCCGGGATAAGTCGCTGTTCAATCTGTTTCCTTCGATCAACCAGGAATGGTTTGCGCAAAAGGCAAAACCGGTTTTCGAATTGAAGACCCGTGCATTTATGACCTGGGAACAACGTCCCTACCTGTTTAAGTTTCCCAACTACCGTCCCATTACCGGCAGTGAGTCGTTTATGTATCAGAACATCACGTTGTCACCGCTGACCTCCGCTAACGGCAAGGTCGAGTTTATCAGTATGATGATTTATGACGTGACCGATATCGCAGTGGGCAAGAAGCAACTGGAAGCCCTGCAGGTGCAGATAAGCGAAGATCAGGAACGCACCAGACAGACCCCGGACAGAGGGATGGGGTAGGCGTTTTCGACTACCTCCTGACCTGCAGGCGTGTTACCGTAGCGCCCCTTTGTTCACCCTGAATTTTCGCGTGTTAGCCTCATGAACTCTTCCTATTTGTGGGCCGACTGTTCACAATAATGTTATGAAATTGCCAAATTCCCAAATTTTTGCACTGCTGTGTGCCGTGCTCGCGATAAGCTGGTCGGGTAAAGCGTCTGCAGAATTTACCTGCGACATCGATTTTGCTTACGGTCTGGCTGTGAATGACTCACAGCTCAGAGTCATGGATAAAACCCGCACTGTGCTGCAAATTAACGATCAGTCCCAGCTATTTATTGAAGGGCGCTGGCAGTCTCTGAATCCGGAACAGCAGCGCTGGTTGAATGACTACGCGCTGGGTCTGCATTATGTGGTGCCCAAAATGATTGTGCTGGCGACCGAAGGGGTTGATCTGGCCATTGAGACTATTGACCACGTCTATCTTGGGCTGGTTGGCAGTGATCATGACAGTTATGAACGTCTGCACAAAGCCATGGGCAGGGTTAAAAACCGGGTTAAGGACAAGTTTCGTCACGCCAGCAACCACTACTTTATTGGTCCCGGATCGCTGGAAAGTGTCGACGAATTTGTCGACAGTGAGATTGAAGCGCAGCTGGAAGAAGCCATTTCCACGTCGATCGGCGGGATCCTGTCTGCCATCAGTGGTATTAATACCAGCAGTAATGATGTCAGCAGTGAGCGCGTTGCTGAGCTGACCCGTCAGCTTGAGGCAATGGGCGAGTCCATTGAACCCCGGGCCTCGACGCTTAAAAATAAAGCGCAATGGTTTTGCAATAAGCTCAGGCACTTAAACGAGCTGGAAGAAAAGCTGCGCGACACCGTGCCGGATTTTAAAGAGTATAATGTCATCACCTCGCAAAAAGTGGCGGACGAGTCAAACCGGCGCTAGGCAACATGCTGTGTTGCCGCAGTATCAGCACCCATCGCTACACAAAGGCACTGAGCAGCGAATTTAAATAGCGGCGGCCTTTGTCGGTGACCTGCCAGTAGTGAGCACTGTCCTTGAGCAATCCTTTATCGCATGCGTCATCCAGTGCGTGTTGCTGGGTGTCACTCAGCGTCATGCCGGTGAAATCCTGCATCTCCTGTTTAGGGCAGGCTTCAACCAGGCGAAATCGGTTCATAAAATACTCAAACGCCAGATCGTCGGTTTCGACAGGCGTTTCGCTGTCCAGGTAGGGGCGGCTGAGCTCCATATAGCCGCGCGGGTGCTTTACCTTAACGGTGCGCACAATACGGCCGGATTCGGCATGAGTTATTTTACCGTGAGCACCACAGCCTATCCCCAGGTAATCGCCAAAGCGCCAGTAATTGAGGTTATGGCGGCATTCGTGACCGGGGCGTGCATAGCCGGAAATTTCATACTGTTTAAGTCCCGCCTGACTTAGCAGCCGGTGGCCCTGCTCCTGGATCTGCCACAAAATATCATCATCGGGCAGGGTCGGCGGTCGCGAGGCAAAAGCAGTATTCGGTTCAATAGTAAGCTGATACCAGGACAGATGCGGCGGGGTATGGTCAATCGCCTGCCTGAGATCGCTTAAGGCGTTTTCAACCGACTGGTCGGGCAGACCGTGCATCAAATCCAGGTTAAAGCTTGGCAGCCCGGTACGTTTAGCCTCAACAAGGGCCTGATGGGCCTGCGCATCATCGTGAATACGACCCAGCGTGCGCAGATGACCTGGCTGAAAGCTCTGCACACCTATCGAGATGCGATTGATACCTGTGCGCTGAAAGCCGCTGAAGCGATCGGTTTCCAGCGTCCCGGGGTTAGCTTCCAAGGTAATTTCAGCCCCTTCTGCCAGCGCAACGCGCGCCCGGATGCCATCCATCAGCCGCGCCATGCCACCTTCGCTGAACAGGCTGGGCGTACCGCCGCCGATAAAGATGGTCTCAATCTCACGTCCTTCAATGCGTTTTGCATCGATGGCCAGATCATCAAGCAGGTGCGAGATATATTCGGCTTCCGGAATGGTGGATTTGACACCATGGGAATTAAAGTCGCAGTACGGGCATTTCTGCACACACCACGGAATGTGCACATACAGACTTAGCGGGGGATTACGCAAGTGACTGCCTCATGATATCCAGCAAGGTGGCTAATGCCTGGCCGCGATGACTGATGGCATTTTTGGTGGCTTTGTCCAGTTCAGCGGCAGTTTTGCCCCTCTCGTCAACATAAAACACCGGATCATAGCCGAAGCCGCCGTCACCGCTGCGCGACGAAAGAATGCTGCCCGGCCATTTACCCTGGCTGACCAGGGGCACCGGGTCGTCCGCATGGCGCATAAATACCAGCGTACAAAAGAAATGAGCGCTACGGTGCTGGGTATCACCCAGTTCATGCAGCAGTTTGTCAATATTGTCCTCGTCGCTGGCGCTTAACCCGGCAAACCGCGAGGAGTAAATACCCGGCGCGCCGTTAAGTGCATCGACCACCAGCCCGCTGTCATCGGCAATGGCAGGCAGTCCGGTCACGCTGGCGGCATGGCGGGCTTTAATAATGGCATTTTCCACAAAGGTGGTGCCAGTTTCAGGGATATCGCTTACGCCCAGTGACTTTTGTGGCACAACCTCGGTATCAAAGGTTTCAAACAGACTGGCGAATTCACGGACTTTACCCGGATTACCGGATGCCAGTACGATTTTTTCAGGAAATCCCATCGATTCTCCTTATTTGCGTTTCTTCGCGGACGATTTTTTCTGCTTTTTCTTTTTCGGCGCGGCTTTAGGCGCTTTGTTTTTGGGGCGCAGTGTCTCTATCACCCGGGGCTTGATGGCCTCGCCGGTGTAGCGGGTAACCTTGCCGAGCATAGCAAAATCATGGGCTTCAATCAGTGAAATGGCCGTACCTTTGGCCCCCGCACGACCGGTGCGGCCTATACGGTGCACATACACATCGGCGGTGCGCGGCATATCAAAATTGATGACATGACTGACATTGGGCACATCAATACCCCGGGCCGCGACGTCGGTAGCCAGTAATACCGGTACCTCACCACTTTTAAAGCGGGCCAGTGCCGCATTACGCTTGTCCTGCGGCATCTCGCCCTGCAGCCAGCATACTGCAATGTCTTTTTCGGCCAGCGCGTCTTTGAGCGCCTGAAGACGATCGCGGGTTTTCACAAACACAATCGACGAGCTTGCCTGCTGGGTAAGAATATACTCCAGCAGCGCCTGCTTGTGCGCCATGTCATCGGCCAGGTGGTACCACTGATGAATTTTGTTGCTTTCTTTTCGGGATGGCTCGGCTTCAATGATGGCCGGTTCGCTGAGAATGTCGCGGGCGAAGGTCATGACACCACTGCCTTCCAGCGTTGCTGAGAACAGCATATTCTGTTTGCGCCAGCGTGCTTCATTGGCAATCTGGTTGACCACACCCGAAAAACCCATATCCAGCATGCGGTCAGCCTCATCCAGAATCAGGCATTCAATATCGCGGCAGTCGGCTTTTTCTTTCTGAATATGCTCAAACAGACGGCCCGGAGTGGCGATCAGAATGTCCAGCGATTTACTTAATGTTTCGCGGTCGGTGCCGTAATTAATTCCGCCGGTGATAACGCCACACTGCAAACTGGTATGGCGGGTCAGGGCAACCGCCTGATCATAAATCTGCAGCGCCAGCTCTCGGGTCGGCGTTAAAATAAGAATGCGGCTTGCGCCCGGATTTTTGCGTGGGAAGTCCAGCAGAAACTGGCAGGCTGGCAGCAAAAATGCTGCGGTTTTGCCTGTGCCGGTTGGTGCACTGGCAAGGATATCTTTGCCTTCCATCGCGACCGGGATCACGCTGGCCTGAATGCTGGTGGCCTTTGAAAAGCCCATATCAGACGTGGCCTGACACAATGCATCATCAAGTTCGAGTTCGTCGAAGGTCATGGGGTATTACACTTTACCGTATTTTTTAATTGCGCGTATTGTAGCATTTCACTGTCACGCGCGGCGTGAAATTATGGCATTGATTGTTCGATGGCACGGATGCGCGCATCGCGGATCGCATCGCGGATCTGCGGCCCGCGCAGGCCACTTTTGGCAATGGCGCTGGCATCCACTGACAGTGCTGCATTCAGCGCTGTCTGCAGTTGCTGCTGCGCGGCAGACACCTGTGTATTATCACCCCTGACGCAGGCATTTAATGTCAGTAACTGCGTGAAGCGATCGGGTTTTCGCCAGGCGTCGGCGCCATCCAGCACAGCCAGTATGGCAGCACCGTCGTGTAAGGGCGCGGAAATGACCTCAGAGAAGCGACTGGCGAGCACCACCAGATCAAGCACTGTGTTGGGCGTTTTTAGTCGCTGGCACAGCTGCCGGGCCGCATCAGTTGACAGTCCGGCACACAATACTGCCATACGCTGCGCCTCGTCCAGTGAGGCTCTGGCAGCGCGGGTCAGTGCATCATAGCAGGCTGACGGTGGTGCCGGTAACTCGCTGAACCAGTCGTTAAGCGCATGCGCGTTTTCCAGTGTCGTGAAAAATACTGCCGGATCCGGCTCCATCAGGCTGCGACGCGTTTCCTGCCAGACCCGCTCTGCGGTCAGCGTGGCCAGCTCGCCACTTGCGGCCATTTGCTGCATACGTTTGGTCGTATCGGCGTGCACCGTGAAGCCTAGGTGTGCATAGCGTGCGGCAAAGCGGGCAACACGAAACACCCGCAGGGGGTCTTCATTAAACGCCTCACTGACATGACGCAGCACCCGGGCGTTAAGATCGGCCTGGCCATTGAACGGGTCGACCAGCGTGCCGTCGTTCGCTCTGGCCATGGCGTTCACTGTCAGATCGCGGCGCAGTAAATCCTCTTCCAGCGTAACGTCAGGCGAGGCATCACAGACAAACCCCGTGTATCCCGCACCGCTTTTACGCTCAGTACGGGCCAGCGCATATTCTTCGCGGGTGTCAGGGTGCAAAAACACCGGAAAGTCTTTGCCGACCTGCGTAAAGCCTTTGTCGAGCATCTCACCGGGGGTACTGCCTACGACCACATAGTCGCGCTCTGTTACCAAGCGCCCGAGCAGTTCATCGCGCACTGCGCCGCCGACCAGATAGGTTTGCATGCGTGTCTTATTGCCTCTAAGTAATTATCGTTGCATAACGGATTAAACCACTATTATGCCGTACTCAATACGGCTTTGCTGGCAAGTTTTGACATCAGTGATACCTGCCGGTACTTTATAGCAATTCTTCACGGGATAAACCCGTTTGACGTTTCAACTCCAACCTGGCATCACATGTATCTGAATTATTACGGGCTGAATGATAACCCGTTTTCTATTGCGCCAAACCCTGACTATTTATATATGAGTCCACGGCATAAAGAGGCGCTTGCACATCTGACTTTTGGTCTGCGGGAAAGCGGCGGATTTGTCATGCTCACCGGCGAAGTAGGAACCGGTAAAACCACGGTGTCGCGAAAGCTGCTTCAGCAGTTACCCGATAATACGCAGGTGGCGATGATCTTAAATCCCACCTTGTCGGCACTGGAGTTGCTGGCCACGGTGTGTGATGAGCTGGGGCTTGAGTATGATGCGGAGCGCGCCAGCCTGAAGTATTTTACTGATCGTATTCTGAGTAAACTGGCTGACAACCATCAGGCGGGAGTGAATACCGTGCTAATGGTCGATGAGGCGCAGCACCTGATGCCGGAAGTACTGGAACAACTAAGGCTTCTGACTAACCTTGAGACCAACCGTGAAAAACTGCTCAAAGTGGTGCTGATTGGACAGCCTGAGTTACAGCAGTTACTTAAACGCAATGAATTACGCCAGCTGGCACAGCGAATTACCGCGCGTTATCACCTGCTGCCGCTGACGTCTGATGAGGTTTCTTCATATATTGCTCACCGTTTATCGGTGGCCAATGGTGATATCAGTATTTTCAGTAAATCCACGCTTAGAGCCGTACATCAAATTACTGGCGGTATTCCGCGGGTAATTAATCTGTTGTGCGACCGTGCACTGACCCTGTCGTTCACTAAGCAGCATGCAGTGGTAAAGAAGTCACTCTTTATCGCGGCGGCTGAGCAGATCCTGGGGGCGGATGTGGTCGCACAACGTATTCAGCACCAGAAAAAATACTATCTGGCAGCCAGCTTCGTGCTCGCGCTGCTTGTTGGTTATGGTATAGGGGGCTGGTATGTCTGAGCGTATCCGGATTGAGGCACTGAAACCGGGCATGGTGATTGTGCAGGTTACCCAGCAAAACGGGCCTGTAAAAATTCGTAAATCCGGTCTGGTTTCCAGTGACGCCATGGTGCAGGGACTGGCAGAAATGGGTGTCCAGGAAGTCGAGATTGATCCCGAGCAGACGGTCGAAGTAGATGCGCCGGTCCATCACCGTACGCAAACTCAGGCCTTGCTGCGCGGGCAGCACGACACCTCTGCCAAGCTCGACCACACGCTGTCGGATCAGTTTAACCGTAGCCTGTTTCTCCCTACTGTGCAGAGTCTGCCTTCAACGTGGCGGGTATATGGTAAGCAGGTACTTACTTATCTTGTCGTCTTGGCAGGCGGCGTCAGTATTGGCTTTACAGCGGCAACGCATTCGCTGTGGTGGCCACTGTTCGATGCAGCCGATCCGGCCCCGGTGGTGGCATCATCACCGGCTAAGACGACGGACGCTGACTCAGCGAAATCTACCTCTAAAGACACTGCCAGCGCAGATCTGGCGCAAACCGCTGACGCACAACCAGACACACCGGCCGCGGATGAAACTGAGCCAAATACGTCGCCTCAGGCAGGCGCACAGCGCTCATCCGAACAGCAGCAAACAGCCGCAGCGGCGCAGGCCGGGAACGCGCAGGATGCTCAGGTTGCCGCGAAGCAAACTTCGCCGGCTCAAGCCCAGAGCAGTAACGAACCTGCGGAGCCGGAGGGGCGGGTGTTGAATCAGCCTGCTGATACTGATGTGAACGTGTCTGCAGAGCTGATGGCGCGCTTTAATAAAGCCGTCGAGGCGCTGGACAACGAACCTGAACAGGCGCGGGAGCCAGAAACGCAGGTCACCGTACGCGATGGTATTATGCGGGTAGATCAGTTGCCTGCACGGTTGCTTACCCGCTTACCTGCGATGAATTTCAGTGCGCATATGTACGCGTCGCAAAAAGAAGACCGCTGGGTGCGGGTAAACGGCGTGCAGATGATGGAAGGTGACTGGATTGATGACCGGGTCGAAATTATCAGTATTAAAGCCCAGCATGTGGTGCTGGGCTTTGAGAACGAAACCTTTAAAATGGCCGCACTTACTGATTGGTAAGTGCTTGCTAACCAAAACAGGTCAGCCCGGTACCTGATGAATAAAGACTTCGCGAAAAAACTTCGGTAAATCAATATTAAAGTCATCCGGGCGTACGCCTGATACAATTTCATCATCGGTCAGGCTAAGATCGACGCGTTTGATTTCCCGGTAACCTCCGCCACTGTTGACGCTGTAGAACGTCATCACAGTAGGGCTCAGCACATCTTTAGTGCCAGCCTGACAGACAATACCCAGCTTACCGCTGGCAAGACGCACCAGTGAACCAATCGGATGGACCCCCACACACTGGATAAACTGCTTAACCAGTTCCTGATCAAGATTAGCCTGCTTTGTCAGACGCTTGAGTGCCTGTGAGGGGGTGATAGCCTCCCGGTGAGGGCGGTTAGACGTCATGGCGTCATAGGAGTCGACGATAGCCGCCGCGCGGGCCAGCGGTTCAATGGCGTCGCCCCGCAGCCTGCGAGGGTAACCACTGCCATCAACGCGTTCATGGTGTTGCTCAATAATATGCAGCACCAGATCAGAAATGTCGCCGCACTGCTCCAGCAATTCAAGCCCCAGCTCAACATGTGACTGCACGATCGCCCAGTCATCGCCGGACAGGTTGTCCGTGCTCATACGCAGTTCCTGTGGCAACGCTGACATGCCAATATCCATTAGCATAGCGCCAAGGCTTGCCTGCTCGATGGTGTCGCGGTCATAGCCTAAGTGCTGAGTAAAGATCCCCATCATTACCGAGCAGTTAATTGAGTGCTCCAGCAGATACGCGTCGGCATCTTTGATCATGGTCAGACAGGACAGGGCATCCTGATTATCAAACACGCTGTCAATCAGGCTTTGACTAAGCTCAGTGAGCGGTGACAAATCTTTAGGCGCGTTTGTGCTCAGTGATTTGATAAAACCACTCTGAATGGACACGGCCTGCTCGTACAGATCGTTGGCCTGTGAGAATTTCTCCTGATTACTGCGATGTGGCTGGGGAGAGGGTTTTGTGTCTTCAATGGTGTCTTCGGGGGCTGGCGCGCTTTTCTGCTCAGGCAGGCGTGATTTGTCCAGATCAATCTCCACCGTGAGGATCCCTTTGGCTTTTAAACTCTCAATAACTGACGCGGATTTTACCAGCCCCTTGGAGCGCATCCTGAGTTGTCCGGTCTGCTCGAGCACCTGGCTGACATACATACCGGGTACCAGCTCGTCGATTGAGACCTGTTTAAGCATGAAAACTCCTGTTGTTCATAGACACACGGGTAAAGAAGATACTGACTGCTGCCGGTCACTTACGTCTCCGGTAACAGCAGATTTCTGTTAAGAATAACAGCAGTATAACACTGGCATTTAGTGTAATGCGCTTAAGTGTAAATATGTTCCCACAGGGCCGTTGGCCAGCACACCGGATGAGTAACAGGCCGCGGCGGTCACAACAGTGTCGCGCCGCCGCCATCAGCCATGGTACAGACCGCTATTGCCAGGCTGCCCGGGTCGTTTCGAACTGCGCAATCCTGTCTTCGAGTTCCAGGGTCTGACCAATGGCGTCCAGGCCTTTTAGCAGGCTGGTCTTATGGTGCGGGGCAATGCTGAAGTCAAAGCACAGGTCTCCAATGCTCACCTGTTGCGCCTCAAGATCCACGGTGACCGGCGTTTGCGGATGGGCATGAACCGCTGTAAACAGTGTATCCATATCGTTGCTGTCAAGTGCGACTGGTAACAACTGGTTGTTAATGCAGTTCCCGTAAAAGATATCGGCAAAGCTGGTGGCGATGATGACGTTAAACCCGTAATCGGCCAGCGCCCATGGTGCGTGTTCGCGGCTGGAACCACAGCCAAAATTTTCGCGGGCCAGTAAAATACTGGCTCCGGCGTAGTCAGGCTGATTCAGTGCAAACTGCGGGTTTAACTCCTGCTCATCACTGTCAAGGTAACGCCAGTCATGAAACAGGTGGCGGCCAAAGCCTTCGCGGCTGACACTGGTCAGAAACTGCTTAGGAATGATCTGATCGGTATCCACATTAGCCTGATCGAGTGGCGCGGCTGTGCCGGTATGGGTCGTTATGCCCGGTGAGGATTGCGTCATTGTTTACTCCTGAAATTCTCTGACATCGGCGAAACGCCCGCGTAAGGCGGCAGCTGCGGCCATGGCGGGGCTTACCAGGTGGGTGCGTGCACCGCGCCCCTGCCGGCCTTCGAAGTTACGATTACTGGTAGACGCACAGCGGTCGCCGCTTTGTAAAATATCATCGTTCATGCCCAGACACATGGAACAGCCCGGCAGCCGCCATTCGAAGCCTGCATCGGTGAAAACTCTGTCCAGACCTTCGCGTTCAGCCTGCTGCTTTACCTCACCGGAGCCGGGCACCACAATGGCGGTCACCCCCGGTGCTACCTGGCCCTGCCGGGCAACACTGGCAGCGGCGCGCAAATCTTCAATACGCCCGTTAGTGCACGAGCCGATAAACACATGGTTAACCGGGACGTCCGATAACCGGGTGCCCGCCTGTAGTGCCATGTATTTCAGGGCTTTTTGGGCACTTTCTTTTTCAACCGGATCGTCAAAGTTATCGGGGCCGGGCACTGGCGCATTAACGCCGATGACCTGACCGGGATTGGTGCCCCAGGTGACCTGCGGGGCGATGTCGGCAGCCAGTAGCTCGACTTCGCTGTCAAACTGCGCGTCGGCGTCACTGTAAAGGGTTTTCCAGTAAGTCAGTGCAGCTTCCCAGTCCTCCCCCTTAGGGGCATATTCTCGTCCTTTGATATACTCAAAGGTGGTGTCGTCCGGCGCGATCATGCCGGCTTTTGCGCCTGCCTCAATGCTCATATTGCAGATGGTCATGCGTTCTTCCATCGACAGACTACGTATAGCATCACCGGCATACTCAATCACGTGACCGGTGGCGCCGGCATGGCCAATTTTACCAATGATGGCCAGAATGATGTCTTTGGCAGTGATACCGGTCGGCAGCGTACCACTGACCGTGATCCGCATGGTTTTGGCGCGACTTTGCTTCAGGGTCTGGGTAGCCAGTACATGCTCTACCTGTGAGGTGCCGATACCAAAAGCCAGGGCGCCAAATGCACCATGGGTCGCAGTATGTGAATCGCCACAGACCACCGTCATGCCGGGCAGAATCAAGCCGCGCTCCGGGCCCATTACGTGCACGATCCCTTGTTTCTGATGGCCCACCGGGAACAGCTGAATGCCATGTTGCTCACAGTTGTCGGCCAGCGTGGAGAGTTGCAGCGCATTTTGCGGGCCGCAGGCATCAATGGCTAAAGAGCGGGTTGAGATACTGTGATCCATGGTGGCGATGGTCAGATCCGGGCGCCTTACGCGGCGCTGCTTTTCTTTCAGTCCGGCGAACGCCTGCGGGGAGGTCACCTCGTGAATAAGGTGACGGTCTATATAAATCAGGCTGTCTTCGCCAATTTCATCGACGATATGCGCCTGCCAGACTTTGTCATAAAGGGTGTGTGCCATGATTTAGCTCTCCTTCGCGTGGCGCTGTAATTGTCTGACGACTTCATCGCCAACTTCACTGGTGCTGGCGGCCCTGTGCTGCTCGGATGCAGGCAGGAGTTCTGCAGTCACCACGCCGGCTTCAAGCGTGGCAATCACGGCCTGCTCGATGGCATCGGCTGGCGCTGTCTGATTCAGGCTGTAGCGCAGCATCATGGCGGCAGACAGGATTTGTGCTATCGGGTTGGCAATGCCCTGACCGGCAATATCCGGGGCAGAGCCGCCCGCAGGCTCAAATAAACCAAAGCCGTCCTCATTCATACTGGCCGAGGGCAGCAGACCCATGGAGCCGGTCATCATGGCGCACTCATCGCTGATGATATCGCCAAACAAATTTGAACACAGCAGCACATCAAACTGGGCCGGGTTTTTCATTACCTGCATGGTGGCGTTATCAATGTAGATATGCTCCAGGCTGACATCCGGGTAGTCGTTGGCGACGGCCTCGGTCACTTCGCGCCAAAGGCGGCTGGTCATCAGGACATTGGCTTTATCGACCGACGTGACTTTGCCCTTACGTTTTTGCGCCGCTTCAAACGCAGCCACCGCTATACGCTGTATTTCCCGGCGTGAATAACGCATGGTGTCAAAGGCAAACTCCTCATCGCCCTGACCTTCACGGCCTTTTGGCTGCCCAAAATAGATCCCACTGGTCAGTTCGCGCACAACCAGTACGTCCACCCCGCTTTTGGCGATATCTTCGCGCAATGGGGACAGTGATTCGAGGCCAGGATAAATACGCGCCGGGCGCAGATTGCTGAATAAATCAAAATGACTACGCAGGGTCAGCAGAGCGGCACGCTCGGGGCGCTGTTCAAGGGGCAGGGTGTCCCACTTGGGGCCGCCTATAGAACCAAATAAAATGGCATCGGCCTGTTCGCAGCCTACCAGGGTAGTAGCGGGCAGTGCCTCGCCGTGGTTATCGATAGCATACCCGCCAACCGGAAACGCCTTGCGGTTTAATGTTATCCCAAAGCGCTCAGCGACCGCGGATAATACTTTGTCGGCCTCTTGCATGATTTCCGGACCAATACCGTCACCGGCAAGTACGGCAATTGAATACTGACTCATTTATACTCCTGCTATGCGATCCTGTTGATGGCGTTGTAAGTCGATCTGGTCTGCCAGGTGGGTGTTATTCAGCACATAAATCAGCGCTTTCACACCCGCTTCGACGATATCGGTAGCCAGGCCAATACCGTGGAAACGCCGCCCCCGGTATTCTGCAATAACGCTGACCTGCGCAAGGGCGTCTGCGCCTTCCCCTTTTGAGTCGAGCTTAAAGTCCACCACATCAATATTATCGTGACCGACCATTTCCATAATAGCCTTATACGCGGCATCGACCGGCCCGTTACCTGTGCTCGCCCTTGTCACACTGTCACCGCCAATGGTCAGCTTGACCGTTGCGCTGGGCACGATTTCCCGGCCAGAGGTTGCCTGCAGGTACTCAAGCTGATAGTACGCGTGGTCGTGCTTTTGTTTATCAAAAAACAGTAACGCTTCCAGATCGTAGTCATAGACCTGGCCTTTTTTATCGGCCAGTTGCAGGAAAGCCTCGTAGATGGCTTCCAGATCATAATCCGCGCTGGTGTAGCCCAGTTCGGTCAGGCGGTGTTTAATGACATGCCGGCCTGAGCGTGACGTGAGATTAAGGTTATTTTTATTAATACCCACACTTTCCGGGGTCATGATTTCATAGGTGTTCTGAGACTTCAGCACGCCATCCTGATGAATACCGGAAGAGTGGCTGAATGCATTGCTGCCGACAATGGCCTTATTCGACTGAATGGGCATGTTGCACAACTGACTGACCAGCTTTGACGAGCGTGATATTTCTGATGAATTGATATTGGTCGTGAGTCCCAGCATGTCTTTGCGGGTTTGCAGGATCATGGCAATTTCTTCAAGCGCCGCGTTGCCTGCGCGCTCACCAATACCGTTTAATGTACATTCAACCTGTCGGGCACCCTGCTCAACAGCCGCCAGTGAGTTGGCGACCGCCAACCCCAGATCATTATGGCAGTGCACCGAGATAATCGCCTGGTCGATATTAGGCACCCGGTCAAACAATGATTTGATGATCCCACCAAACTCAGTAGGGGTGGTGTACCCCACTGTGTCAGGAATATTTACCGTGGTGGCCCCGGCTGCAATTGCCGCTTCGACCATTCGGCACAGGTAATCGATATGGGTGCGGCCCGCATCTTCACAGGAAAACTCCACATCATTGGTGTAGTTACGGGCATGTTTTACGGCGGCGACGGCCATCTCGACAATGTCGTCCTGCGATTTTTTCAGTTTTGAATTAACGTGAATGTCAGAGGTCGCAATAAACGTATGAATACGAAACTGCTCCGCTACCTTCAGTGCCTGTCCACAGGCATCGATATCGGCCGGCAGGGCCCGGGAAAGTCCGCACACGGTGGAGTTTTTCACCTCCCGCGCGATCATCTCAACTGACTTAAAATCGCCGGGTGAAGAAACCGGAAATCCGGCTTCAATCACATCTACGCCAAGGCGTTCAAGCGCCAGGGCAATCTGCAGCTTTTCTTTGGCACTCAGGCTGGCCGGCAATGCTTGCTCGCCGTCGCGTAAGGTTGTATCGAAAATCTTGACCTGATTTGTCATGGCACACTCGCTTGTCTGGTGGCAAAAAAAAACCCGTGCAAGGCACGGGTTTTGGTAACTGGTTGCTGGTCGCAATCTACCCGTGCAGTCTCGCTGCCTTGAGAAGTAGGATAGATAGAAGCAGGGTATATCGCATCATGGCGGTTTTGCCTGTGTGGTGACCAGTAAGTGCGTTCAATGTAGCGGGGCACCGGTTTCAGGTCAACCTTTCTTTACAAGGTCGCTTATAAGGTTTTGTTATATAAAATTTATCAGGCTGCTTATGATGTATTTACGCCGTCATACGGTGGCTAAGCGTTAGCTATCAATGTGAGACGTGTATTACGCCTTACAAGTAGAAATGACGCCAGTTTATGGTGGTGGACAACAGCATTTCACGCAGTGCCAGTGCTCTGGGCAGGCTGCGGCCTTTGTGATTCCAGGTATGGCCGCAGCACGCGGCGGTCATGATCGTTTTGGTGGGCTTGAGTACCCAGCTTTCCCCCGCCATTTCTCTGATCTCAACGGGGGCGCCGGAGAAGGCGAACCAGCCATATTTGTTGATGTGCATTTGCTGCGCGTGCTTATCCACGCGGTCAACGGAGTCCAGTTCGATATGCTGACGATCCAGCTCGGTTACCCGCACCGGGACCACCAGCCCGGGCGTGGCATGCCGGTAAAACCAGTCACTGGTTTTGGCAGCGTCGGTTTGGCTGCCAGGACACTTTGCGGCCTGTCTGGCCTGCCAGCTGGCATTATGAACATCCACACTGATAGGGCTGTCGTTACTGGCCAGAAAGTAGGCGGCGCGCCGGATGTGATGCGACAGGCCTTTTAAGCGACGGCGTAGCAGAGCAATTTGTGAGGGACCCTGGGTGGCCAGGTAGTGGAGTTCCCGCTCATACAGCGCATTGCAAAGCTCGGCTACGTGTTTGAGTTCGCCGCTGCTGGCAAAAAAATCTGCCTGATCTGCTGAGGTGTCAGAGACGTCTGTCATAAAACGGGTGTGATTGCCTGGATAGGCTTAACGTACCAGCAAAAAGAAGGGATAGCCATGGCTATCCCTTTACTTCGTGTTACTGGCCTTTGATTTCACTGCGGCCACGGTAGCTTGCCTGTGAGCCAAGTGCTTCTTCGATGCGCAGCAACTGGTTGTACTTGGCGACGCGATCTGAGCGGCACAGAGAGCCGGTTTTGATTTGGCCTGCGGCAGTACCAACGGCCAAATCGGCAATGGTGGCATCTTCGGTTTCACCGCTGCGGTGAGAGATAACCGCCGTAAACCCAGCGTCTTTGGCCATCTTGATGGCGTTCAGAGTTTCTGTAAGCGAGCCAATCTGGTTGAACTTGATAAGAATGGAGTTACCGATATTCTCATCAATACCGCGCTTTAAGATTTTGGTATTCGTCACAAACAGGTCGTCCCCGACCAGCTGTACCTTATCGCCAATCTTTTTGGTCAGGCTGGCCCAGCCGTCCCAGTCACTCTCGTCCATGCCGTCTTCCACTGAGACAATAGGATATTGCTCGGTAAGATCGGCGAGATAGTCGACAAAACCATTGGCATCAAAACTCTTGTCTTCACCGGACAGCACATAGTTGCCGTCTTTATAAAATTCAGACGACGCGCAGTCCAGCGCCAGGGTGACATCGTCATTCATTTTATACCCGGCACTTTCTACCGCTTCCACAATCACGGCCAGGGCTTCGGCATTCGAGCTTAAATTAGGTGCAAAGCCACCTTCGTCACCCACGGCGGTGTTAAGACCTTTACCGTTCAGCACTTTTTTCAGGCTGTGGAAAATTTCCGCGCCCATGCGCAGTGCTTCCTTAAAGCTGGCTGCGCCGACAGGCTGGACCATGAACTCCTGAATATCGACGTTGTTGTCGGCGTGCTCACCACCGTTGATGATATTCATCATCGGTACCGGCATTGAATACTGCCCCGGTGTGCCGTTCAGTTCGGCAATGTGCTCGTACAGAGCGACACCTTTGTCTGCCGCTGCGGCTTTGGCTACCGCCAGCGATACCGCCAGAATGGCATTGGCGCCCAGGTTTTCTTTATTGTCTGTGCCATCTAAGTCCAGCATCAGATTGTCCACGTCTTCCTGAGCCAGCGGATCTTTATCAATCAGGGCCGGGGCAATCACATTATTAATAGCGGCCACAGCCTTGGTCACACCCTTTCCAAGATAACGTGACTTGTCACCATCACGCAGTTCCAGTGCTTCACGGGAACCGGTAGAGGCGCCAGAAGGTGCTGCTGCGCGACCCATAGCACCCGAGTCCAGATAAACATCTGCTTCGACCGTGGGGTTACCACGTGAATCAAGAATTTCACGACCGATGATGCGACTGATTTTCGCCATAGTATTTCCTCAACATGTTGTCGGAACACCACGGGAGCGAGTGTTCCGTTTTTCTACATTAATGATTTTCTTTTTGATACTTGCCAGCGGCGGCGACAAAACCGGTGAATAACGGGTGACCGTCACGCGGTGTCGACGTGAACTCAGGGTGGAACTGACTGGCAATGAACCATGGATGGTCAGGGATTTCGATCACTTCCACAAGACGTTTATCAGTGGACAAACCACTGACTTTTAGCCCGGCGCCTTCGATCTGGTCACGCAGGTTGTTATTCACCTCATAACGGTGGCGGTGGCGCTCGTAAATTTCTTCACTGCCATACATGGCATGTACCTTACTGTCCGGGATAAGGTGGCAAAGCTGGCTGCCAAGGCGCATGGTGCCGCCCAGGTCCGACTGTTCATCGCGAATTTCGGTAGAGCCATCGGCGTCCAGCCATTCGGTGATAAGGCCCACGACCGGGTAGGGGCTATCCGGATCAAACTCGGTGGAGTTGGCTTTTTCCATGCCCGCAACATTGCGCGCATACTCAATCAGCGCAACCTGCATGCCCAGACAAATGCCCAGATAAGGCACCTTGTTTTCACGGGCGTAGCGGGCTGCCGCTACTTTTCCTTCAATTCCTCGTTCACCGAAGCCGCCAGGCACCAGAATGGCATCCAGCTTTTCAAGAATTTGTGTGCCTTTGCTAACCACATCCTGCGAGTCGACATAATGTATATTTACCGTCAGGCGGTTTTTTAGGCCGGCATGTTTAAGCGCTTCGTTCACTGACTTATAGGCGTCGGGCAGTTCAACATATTTACCGACCATGCCAATATTGACTTCAGCGGTAGGGTTAGACTCGGCATACAGTACCTGTTCCCACTCGGTCAGATCGGCCTCTTTGCAGTCAAGGCGGAAACGGTCTACCACCAGTTCATCCATGCCCTGTGCTTTCAGTGCGGCCGGGATCCGGTAGATGCTGTCGACATCTTTGAGTGAGATAACCGCTTTTTCTGCCACATTGGTAAACAGGGCGATTTTCGAACGTTCAGTAGCAGGCAGTGAGCCCACAGAGCGGCACACCAGAATATCAGGCTGGATGCCGATTGAGCGCAGCTCTTTAACCGAGTGCTGAGTAGGCTTGGTCTTAACTTCACCAGAGGCGGGCATATAGGGCACCAGGGTCAGATGCATATACATGGCCTTGTCCCGGCCAAGCTCAGTACCAAGCTGGCGTATCGCTTCCAAGAATGGCTGTGACTCAATGTCGCCCACGGTACCGCCAATTTCGACAATGGCGACATCGTGCCCTTCCGCGCCTTCGATAACGCGACGTTTGATTTCGTTAGTGATGTGCGGGATCACCTGAATGGTGGCGCCAAGGTAGTCACCGCGGCGCTCACGTTTAAGTACTTCTTCGTACACCCGGCCTGTGGTGAAGTTATTTCGCTTCGTCATGCGGGTACGGATAAAGCGTTCGTAGTGACCAAGGTCGAGATCGGTTTCGGCACCGTCATCAGTAACAAACACTTCGCCGTGCTGGATGGGACTCATTGTACCGGGATCGACGTTGATGTACGGATCCAGTTTTAACATGGTGACAGAGAGGCCACGTGCTTCAAGAATGGCGGCAAGGGAGCCTGCAGCAATACCTTTACCAAGTGATGAAACGACACCACCGGTGACGAAAATATAGTTTGTCATGCGAAACCTAAGGCGTTGGGTTGTATGGGTAATGTGTTTGGCAGACGCAATGGGCAGCGTCACACCAGGACGGGGTAATAGTATAGCGAATCAGCGCCGGGCAAACAATCGCTTTGCCCGGTTTACCAGGAGAAAAGCCACGCTGACGGCGCAGACAGCGCCCCAGGGCCTGCCCCCGCCGCATCTTCCCTAGCTCTGGCTCAGTCGCTTCAGCGTATAGACAAGATCCAGGGCCTGGCGAGGGGAAAGTTCATCAGGGCTGAGCTTCTCCAGCGCTTCCAGTACCGGGTTTGGCTTGTCCGGAAAGTGCAGCTCCGACTGAGCCGGATCATCAGCTTGTGGGGTATCAGCGGCACGCTCATCCAGGACTTTTTGCGATTCCAGCGCACGCAGCTTATGCCGCGCAGAGGCGATCACCGGCTTGGGCACGCCCGCCAGTTGCGCCACCTGCAACCCATAGCTTTTACTGGCCGCGCCGGTTTCAACGGTATGCATAAAGCGGATGGTCTCATCGTGTTCAACCGCATCCAGATGCACGTTGACCACCTGCGAGTGGGAGTCGGGCAGGGCGGTTAGCTCGAAGTAGTGGGTGGCAAACAACGTGTAGGCATTCAGTTTCTCGGCCAGATAGCTGGCACACGCCCAGGCCAGTGACAGTCCGTCATAGGTACTGGTGCCACGGCCAATTTCATCCATCAGCACCAGCGAATGAGCAGTGGCATTATGCAGAATATTGGCGGTTTCGGTCATTTCGACCATAAAGGTAGAACGGCCGGACGCCAGGTCGTCCGACGCCCCGATGCGGGTAAAAATACGATCAACCGGGCCAATGACGGCATCACTGGCGGGCACAAAGCTGCCAATGTGGGCAAGCAGCACAATCAGCGCCGTCTGGCGCATATAGGTCGATTTACCGCCCATATTGGGGCCGGTGATGATTAGCATGCGCTGCTCATCATTGAGCATCAGCGGGTTGGCAATAAACGGGTCACGCATTACCTGTTCCACCACCGGATGGCGGCCTTCCTGGTAACAGAGTTTGTTGTCGCCGGTGAGTTGTGGCCGATGCCAGTCGAGGGTCATGGCGCGTTCAGCAAAACAGGCCAGCACGTCCAGCTCACTGAGCGCTGCCGCCGTATCAATGAGCGGCTGAATATGTGGGGCAAGCTCATCGAACAGGGCGTCATATAATTGTTTTTCCAGGGTCAGCGCGCGGCTCTGGCTGGTTAATACCTTATCTTCATGTTCTTTGAGTTCCGGGGTGATAAAACGCTCGGTATTTTTCAGGGTCTGGCGGCGGATATAGTCGGCCGGTGCATTGGCACTGGCAGCCCGGCTGATTTCGATAAAGAAGCCATGCACCTTGTTGTACCCTACTTTTAGCGTGCTTATCCCGGTGCGCTCGCGCTCACGCACTTCCAGCGCATCGAGGTAATCGGTGGCGCCCTGCGACAGGGCTCGCAGTTCATCAAGCTCCGCGTTATATTCAGGGGCAATCACGCCGCCATCGCGGATCACTACCGGCGGATTATCGATGATTGCACGGTTGAGCAGTGCACTGACGTCGTCATAGCGACCAACTTTCTGAGCAAGCGAAGTAAGCAGCGGTGCGTCATAATCACTCAAGCTCGCATGCACATCATCCAGTCGGTTTAATGCATTACGCAGTCTTGCAAAATCCCGCGGACGTGCCGAACGCAGGGCCAGACGCGCCATAATACGCTCAATGTCACCAATGGCCTTTAATTCTTCGCGCAGTGCATCCGGCGGCAGCGCGATCATCGCGGACACCACATCATGACGCTGTGTCAGCGTGTGCCGGTCGGTCACAGGCGCATGAATAAAGCGCTGCAGCAGACGGCTGCCCATGGCGGTGCAGGTGGTATCCATGACACTGAACAGGGTATTGTCCTGGCTGCCGGAGAGGCTGTGAGTCAGTTCCAGGTTACGGCGGGTGGCAGCGTCGAGTTGTACGAACGCCGACTGCTGCTCCTGCTGGATCTGGCGGATATGAGGCAGGGCAGTGCGCTGCGTGTCTTTCACGTACTGCAGAACACAGCCAGCGGCGCCCAGCGCTTTACTTAAATCGTCGACACCAAAGCCGGACAGTTCGCGGGTCTGAAACTGCTCATTAAGCTGTGAGATTGCCGTATCCGTTTCAAACTCCCAGTCAGGGCGGCGGCGCAGACCACGGCGCTGTTCAATCAGTGGCAGACTTTCAAAGCCTTCCGGATAGAGCAGCTCAGCCGGGTTGACACGCTGCAGCTCTGCCAGCAATTGTTCGTCACTGTCCAGTTCGCTGACCACAAAGCGGCCGCTGGCGACATCCAGTGTAGCAAGGCCGTATTGCAGGCTGTGGCCACAGACGGCGGCCAGAATATTGTCGCGGCGCTCTTCCAGTAGCGCTTCGTCGGTAACAGTACCGGGTGTGACAATGCGCTGCACTTTACGCTCTACCGGGCCTTTGCTGGTGGCCGGATCGCCTACCTGCTCGCAAATGGCTACCGATTCACCCATTTTCACCAGTCGCGCCAGATAGCTTTCTACCGCGTGGTATGGCACCCCGGCCATGGGAATAGGATCACCGCCCGATTTTCCTCGTGCGGTTAATGAAATATCCAGCAATGACGCTGCACGCCGGGCATCGTCATAAAACAGTTCATAAAAATCACCCATGCGGTAAAACAGCAGGATAGTCGGGTGCTGCGCCTTAATTTCAAGATACTGGCGCATCATCGGGGTGTGTGATTCCAAGCCGGCCTCGTGTTGTGCTGTAGCGATAATTTAAAGCGCTAAGTGTACCATTGCCGGGTCGGAAAAAAACAAGGCTGTGGTACACTTCTGTGTAGTTTACTCATTTTTTTAAGGCCGCTGACCGCGATGGAAAACCGCTTTGCAATCAACCCGCAAGACATTGCTACTCTGGGCGACAAGCTGCGTGCCCGGGGCTGGAACGTATCCTGCGCCGAGTCCTGTACTGGCGGAGGCCTGGCCTATTATTTCACGCAGGTTGCCGGCAGCTCCGACTGGTTTTCGCAGTCATGGGTCACTTACTCCAACGCCGCCAAACAGTCGGCACTGGGCGTCACGGCGGAAACATTGCAGCAACACGGTGCGGTTTCCCGCGAAACCGTGCGCGAAATGGCCAACGGTGTACAGCGCAACACTGGTGCTGAAGTGGCGGTGTCGGTGAGTGGTGTGGCCGGTCCCGGCGGCGGTAGCGCGGAAAAGCCGGTGGGCACGGTCTGGTTTGGCTTTTTAATCGACGGCCACGCCGAACAAATCCATATGCAGTTCGACGGCGATCGTCAGTCTGTGCGCGAACAGGCGATTGGCTTTGTGATAGCGCATTTGAATAATCAGATTGAAACGTTGCCTCAAGAGTAAAAAAGCAGAAATCTGGCTTGAAACTGTATGCTTGTACAGTATAGAATGCGGTCATTCGTTGGTACCATGCCAACCCAGTTTATAACCGCAACTCCCAGAGGATAGTTACGTGGACGATAACAAATCAAAAGCCTTGTCAGCGGCAGTCGGACAAATCGAAAAGCAATTTGGCAAAGGCGCCATTATGCGTCTGGGTGACAACCAGGCGGCGGATATTGAATCTATTTCTACCGGTTCACTGAGCATTGATATTGCGCTGGGAATTGGCGGCCTGCCATGCGGTCGTGTGGTTGAAATCTACGGGCCGGAGTCATCCGGTAAAACTACCCTGACGCTGCAGGTCATTGCCGAAGCTCAGAAAAAGGGCAAGACCTGTGCCTTCGTGGATGCCGAGCATGCTCTGGATCCGGTATACGCTCAAAAGCTGGGCGTGAACATCGATGATCTGCTGGTCTCTCAGCCGGACACGGGTGAACAGGCACTGGAAATCTGTGACATGCTGGTGCGCTCCGGTGCGGTAGATGTGGTAATTGTTGACTCGGTCGCCGCACTGACCCCGAAAGCCGAAATTGAAGGTGAGATGGGTGATTCACACGTTGGCCTGCAGGCCCGACTGATGTCACAGGCACTGCGTAAGCTGACCGCGAATATCAAGCGTTCTAACACCCTGTGCGTGTTCATTAAATCCTGAAACTACCACCGGTGGTAATGCCCTGAAGTTCTACTCGTCAGTGCGTCTGGATATCCGTCGTATCGGTGCGGTAAAAGAAGGTGACGAAGGTGGCACCGCCGTTCAAGCAGGCTGAGTTTATGATCCGTTACGGTGAAGGGATCAGCAAAGAAGCCGAGCTGATTGATCTGGGCGTGAAACAGAAGCTGGTGGACAAAGCCGGCGCCTGGTACAGCTACAAAGGCGATCGCATCGGTCAGGGTAAAGCAAATGTGATTAATTTCTTAAAAGATAACCCTGAAATTTCTAACGAAATTGAGACCAAACTGCGCGAAGAGCTGTTGCTGGCGAAGAAGAAAGAGCAAGAAGAGGCAAAGGACGAGTCTAAAGACTCTGTGTCGGAATAGCCGTCTCGCAAACGTACTCAAAAATGCCCGCCTTGCGCGGGCATTTTTTTAGCAGTGTCTCACCTTACATACTGCACTTGTTATCAGGTGCATTGCCGGCCAGCCGGGCTAGTGCCTTCTAACCAATAATAAATTAGTTTCTAACCGCTACCTGCTAAACCTGCAAGTGCGCCTGATATCATTATGTGATTACTTCGGATACCCGTTCGGGTTATTCGACTGCCAGTGCCAGGTGTCTGCACACATGGCCTGTAATCCTTTGTCGGCATGCCAGTTTAACTCTGTGGCGGCCAGTGTCGGGTCGGCATAGCAGGCCGCAATGTCACCGGCACGGCGCGGGGCAATGGTGTAAGGAATGTCTTTTCCGGAGGCGTCACTAAACGCCTTAACCATGTCCAGGACGGAATAGCCGGTGCCAGTACCGAGGTTATAAACGTCATAGCCCATATTCAGTGACAGGCGATCCAGTGCTTTAAGGTGGCCATTGGCCAAATCTTCAACGTGAATATAGTCGCGCACGCCGGTACCGTCGGTTGTATCATAGTCATCACCAAACACGCTGAGCTTTTCCAGTTTGCCAGTGGCGACCTGTGAAATGAAGGGCATCAGGTTGTTGGGAATACCATTGGGATCTTCACCTATCTGACCGGAAGCGTGTGCGCCGACGGGATTAAAATAACGCAGTACGACAATATTCCAGCTGTCATCCGAATTGTACAAATCGCTGAGCACATGCTCGACCATAAGCTTTGACATGCCATACGGATTGGTCGGTTGGCCGGTCTGCATGTCTTCGCTGAGCGGTAGTTTTTCCGGATCGCCATAGACGGTAGCAGAAGAGCTGAATACCAGATTTTTGACCTGGTGCTTGCGCATAGCCTTACACAGAGTCAGCGTGCCGAAGACATTATTTTCATAGTATTCCAGAGGCTTTTCTACCGATTCGCCTACTGCCTTGAGGCCGGCAAAATGGATCACCGCATGAATGGGTTGCTGGCTGAATATATCATCAAGCACCGCGGTATCGCGGATATCACCCTGCACAAAGGTGACAGATTTGCCGGTGATGCTTTCAACCCGCCTCAACGATTCCGGACTGGAATTTGAAAGATTATCCAGAACAACGACATGGTAGTCTTCTTCCAGCAGTTGCAATACGGTATGGCTGCCGATGTAACCGGCTCCTCCGGTAACTAAAACAGTTCTCATGCTTGCTCCTTGTCGTCATTGTCTGGCAGATATTTCGCGCTGATGGAATACTGTAACGGCTTTACCAGAAGCGGGTAAAGTAAAAATACCAGCAATGCCCACAGTAATGAGGTCCAGTCGGTAGCGGTACGCAAAATGAGCGCAAATACCGGCACAATCACCAGCAGCTTGAGAATATTCAGTAAGGTCTTTTCCGGAATAGACATTTGCCTGGCAGCCTGATCCAGCCGGGTCATCCGCTCTTTCAGGGTAAGGCCTTTGAGCGCCGGAATGTCGCGAGGAAACAAATAGAAGTTCATGGTAGTCCTAGATAAAAAATAACCGCCTGACGGCGGTTATTGTAGGGGATTGTCAGGCCGGTGCAAACCGGCCATTAAACTAACCTTGCTGAGACACCGGATGTGGCTCTGCATTGTGATCTTTCTCTGCCAGTTTTTCCCAGTAGCGGGTTTTCAGAGACAGCAGTAGTACCACAATACCGACCGCAATACTGAACAGGCTGATTTGCAGGTACAGGTTCGGCATTTCATCCAGACGGCTTGGGTCGAAGCTGCCTGCCAGCAGGCCCGCAATGACGTTACCGATAGAGTAGGTCAGTACGAAGACCCCCATCATCTGACCGGCAAAGCGTTTTGGCGACAATTTGCTGACCGCACTTAATGCAACCGGGCTTAAGCAAAGCTCACCCACGGTATGCAGGAAGTAAGTCATGACCAGCCAGTAAGGGGCGACTTTCAGTCCGCTGGCAGCGATCTGCGCGGCGAAGAACATCACGATAAAGCCTGAAGCCATGATGATAAGACCAACGGCACACTTGGCACCGTAAGACGGGTCCAGCATGCGTTTACCCAGATTCACCCACAGTGCCGCAAAAAACGGTGACAGCAGAATTATGAAGATAGAGTTTGCCGACTGGAACCAGGCTGGGGGGATCTCCATACCGTTGACGATGCGATCGGTATAATCACGGGCAAACAGGTTCAGAGACGACCCGGCCTGTTCAAAGCCGGCCCAGAAGCAGGCTGACGCAATACAAATAAGCAACAGGGCACCCATGCGTTTTTTCTCGGCTGAATTCAAGTTACCGAGGAAGAAAATTGCGCTAAAGTAAATCACAAACGTTGCGGTGAAGGCCATGGCGACATACGCAGCTAATGCAACAGCATCAATCACTAGGTAGCCCATGGAGGTCAGTGCGGTGACAGTGGCGAGCGCACCTAACAGTAAACCAATGATGGTCCAGCTGCGCTTTCTGGCTTTGGGGCTCATATTGGTCGAGGGTTCGGCGGATGCGCCGTTAAGACGTGGCTGGGTCGCCCGGTACTGTACCAGGCCGATAAACATACCGACCGCTGCGGCACCGAATGCCCAGTGGTAACCCATATTGGGCGCCAGCCAGCCACACACGCCGTAGCCAATCAGCGAGCCAATGTTGATGCCCATGTAGTAAAGGGTATAACCACCGTCGCGGCGGCTGTCTTCTTCTTCATACAGCTGACCAACCATGGCACTGATGTTTGGCTTAAGCAGACCTGTACCCAGTACGACCAGAATAAGACCGATGAAAAATGTGCTGTGTGAGGGAATAGCCAGAACAATATGGCCGCACATAATGATAATACCGCCATACCAGACTGCGCGCTGGCCGCCGAGCAGGCGGTCAGCAATCCAGCCGCCGGGCAGACCCATGAAATAGACCGCACCGGTATACAGACCGTAAATAGCGGTTGCCGAAGCGACGGTGAAAGCCAGGCCTTCCTGCTGCAGACTGGCTGTCATGAACAATACCAGCAGCGCACGCATGCCGTAATAGCTCATGCGTTCCCACATTTCCGTGAAAAACAGCGTTTGCAGGCCTCCTGGATGGCCGAAGAAACTTGTGTCGTTAGATGCTTTAGTATTCACAATGAGATTCCGTAGATTTGATTGAATATCGAAGCGTTTAGGCGTGGTTGCCGCGCTTTCTTATTTACTATCCCAGTTTTATGGAATTGCGTTATGGACACGACTTTATACTAGAGGATGGTGCGCGACACAAGCTGAGTAACACTGTATTAACCTTATTTCCGGGCAGATGCGCCGCATTCTGTTGCATCTGCCGGATATTTGTTCCAACCACTTACAGCTCGCGGATAGTGGCAACGACAATCCGTGCGATGCCGTAAAACAACAGCAGGATCACACCAAACAACGCGAGGTTGTAAATTATCTCTGGGTATTGATTGTCCTCCGGCAAAGTCGGACGCTCCACAGTCACCAGATGCTGAAGTTTTTCATACGTTTCTACCCGGGTATTTTCCAGAGAGACCAGTGACGCAGAGTAGGCTTGAATAGCCAGTTCCAGCTCAACTTTCATATTGCTGTATTGTGCCATGAGCTCGCTCACTGACAGATCTCCGGCTCGGCCGTCTTTGTCGCTGAGTTTTTGTTTTTGCTCCTGGATCTGGCGCTGAATCGCACTGATTTGCCGTTTGATATTCTGCATCTCAGGCGCGTTACCCGACATCATAGTACTTAGTGTATTAAGCTCAGCTTTTTTCTGGGCCAGGGTGGCTTCCAGGGAAAAGGCAATTTGCTGAAATGCCGCGCCTTCAGCCATCGGATCCAGCACATTGTATTTAGCCTGAAACTGCAACAGCTCTGTTTTCGTCGCCTGTAACTTTTCCTCGACAATCTGATGCTCCTGCCTGGCAAAGGTCAGCTTAGACTTGGCAAGGTCATTATTAATCTCATTAATAAACGCTTCTGCGCGCGACACCATAGCCTGATTGATTTTCTGTGCATACTCCGGCGTGAAACCACGGGTTTTTACAGTGATCACCGATGACGTAGAATCGACCGTGACGTCAATGTGCGACAAGTAATACTGTAAAAAGTCCTCTTTTGTTGCAAACGGTGACAGGGCACTGAACAGGTCTGCCTCATCAGAGCGGTAGTGTTCACGTAAATTCAGTTCCTGATCAAGGTAGGTAAGCATATCGGACGACAGCATAAAGGCTTCAACCAAATCACTGTCATTACTAAGACCGGATGAGGCGACACTGGATAACATCAGTGCAGACGGGTCAAAGCTGCTGGTGCCATCACTGGATTTTACGATTAGCTGGCTTTGACTCTCATACTGCGGCGCAGCCATCAGTACCAGATAAAGGGCATAGATCAGCCAGGGCAGGACGAGTAACAGCTTCTGCCGCCGAAGAATAAATGCTTTGATGGTATTCAGGTTTTTTTCCACCATTTCTTACCTTTTATTTCTTTAGGTTGCGCCCTGGGTATAGGCCTCAATGCCCTCTTCCAGGTCTGAGTAATAGGTTAATTCGCCGTCCTCAATAATCACTGCGGAGGTACAGAATTCGCGAATTTGATCAAGTTCATGACTGACCATGATAACGCCCGCCGTTTGACTTTTCTCTTTTAGCGCCGCTCTGGCCTTTTTACGAAACATGGGGTCCCCGACGGATGTCGCTTCATCGATCAGGTAGATATCAAAGTCAATGTTCATGCAGCAGGCAAATACCAGCTTAGCGCGCATGCCTGATGAGTAATTTTTCACTGGCAGGTCAAAATGTTTACCGATCTCGGCGAACTCCCTGACTCTGGTTTCATAGTTTGTCAACGAGCGCACGTTATTGATTCTTCCAATAAACCGGGTATTTTCCCGACCGGTCATCTGCGGATGGATGCCAGTTTGCAGGGCCACCGGCCATGACATGGCTTTGTTGGTCAGGATTTGTCCCCGATCCGGATATTCGCTTTTTGCCAGCATCCGAAACAGCGTTGATTTACCGGCCCCGTTTTTACCCAGAATGGCCACATTATTTTCAGTAGGAAAGTTAAAATTCAGCCCCCGGAAAATATACTGCGGGCCTAACTGACTAGAGTAGCTTTTGGTTAGGTTTACCAGTTTGATCATCGTGACAGCACCCGTTTCCAGGTAATGTGATAAAGCGCCAGTGAGAAAAATGTGAGCACCACGGTTAATTCCAGCACATATGACAGGCTTACGCCCCGGCTACCGTACGATTCAAAACAGGCGTACCGGGCCAGTTCGATAAAATGCACCAGCGGGTTCCAGGTCAGCAGGTACCAGTATTCTTCAGGGATATCCTGGAGCGAATAAAATACGCAGGAAATAAACATCAGGGGGCGCAGCAGCATGGCTTTAATTTTGTCGATCTCCGGCACAAACGCTGCTGCGATAGCGAATATCAGGCCAAGGGCAACCGACATGACCCATAACAATGCAAAGAGGCTCAGTAGTAACAGGGGATCATTTACTTCAAAGGACTCGCCCATCAGATACAATGCAATGGCCAGCAACACAATCACCACCGATTTAATACACAACTCCAGAAAGCCCGACGTGATGACGGCTGCCATGGGTTGCACCTGCCGAAACGCATATAGCGGCTTATTCCTTTTGATTGAGACAGAAACGTCCTGCAGGCAGCCGGTCATGGTACGTAGCCCGACCAGTCCAATCATCATAAAGATAAACAATGGAATGGAGTGGACCATGTCGCCACTGATGATCCCGCGCAGAAACGAGAGTACAAAAATAAACAGGAAGGGTTCGAAGAACGCCCATGACAGGCCAAACTTGTCGTTAAACTTACTTTGTAACTCACGCAGGAAAAGCGCGAATATCACGCTTCTCCATGCATAAAGTTGCTGTTTAACCGTTACCATAATGGGTTAATCAATAGCGACGTTGGCCGCAACGGCAATCTGATAGATGATTTGTGTTATATCTTTCACTGCCTGCAGGGTCTTAGTGTCGATGGCGGGCATGACGACGACCTGATCGCCGGCCTCAAGGTTCGCTGAGTGGCTGTCAGACAGCCAGTTTCCTTTATCGATGCTATCAAACTCGACATTGCCGTTCTTGCGGATGATGAGGATGCGCTCGTCATCGGCGCGCTGTGTAAAGCCGCCGGCCCAGGCCACGTAGTCTTCGGTTGTGGCGTCCGGGTTAAACACCACAGACTGTGGCAATAATACTTCTCCGCCGACATGCACCAGATCAGACACTTCCGGGATCACCACAGTGTCATTCGGCTCGAGCAGAATGTTCGCAATATTGCCGTTTTCCGAAACAACCACACGTCCCAGTGGCTCAATTTCTCTGGCCCTGGCAACAAAGTCAGTCACCAACTGGGCTTCTTGCGCCCGGATCGTGCCCTCACCGCTGGAGCTGATTGGCGCTGTAAATACACTGCGTTCGAGACGCTGTAGTGACTGTTCAATGATCTCTTTTTGCTTTTGTGCAACACTCTCGCGACGCAGATACACATTACTGGTATCAGCAAGTTTGGGGTCGACTGCGATATGGTCAAGCACATCCAGTAATCGTGTTCCTTTGTCGACCATAATTTGCGATGCACCGGCGTGCGCGCCTGCAATGTTGATGCGGTATATTTGTGGTTCATGGTCATCGACGTATTCGACCGTGTCGCCAGGACGTAACGCCAGTGACTCAAAGTCATCAACGGTAAGGTAGCGGGCGTACTGGGTACGATTTCGGATTCCCGCTACGGAAACATGGCTGATAAATTCGCCGGGTCTGGCAAAGTAGTTAACCGTCTTACCCTGTAACTCCTCATCGGAAAACTCAAAAGTAAAACTGTTTCGTGCTCCGGTTTCGACCACAATGGTATTGCCGATAGGATGAACCAGAATTACGTCGCCGTCTTTAAACGCGACTTCAGGCAATTCTCCATCCCGCACAAACTGATATAAATCGGCGGAGGCGATGACTTTATCATCGCGGATAACCTCTATCTGTCGAAAGCTGCCACGGGTAAAATCAATACCCCCCGCTCGTTTAAGATAATACAGCACACTGTCTGAGGCTTGTCCCGCATACTGACCCGGACGCAGCACCGGCCCTGAAACAAAAACCGATACCGGTGTGGATGTCAGCAGATTAACGTAGATGCTGACATCGTTGGTATACACCTGACGAATATGACGGGTGACGGTTTGATTGACTGAGCCTGCTGGCGTATTCGCTACGCGTACGGGGCCGATATTGGGGATGAAAATATTGCCCTGATTATCCACCGTTACCACATCAGCAAAATTCACGGCTCCCCATAACCAGATAGAAATTTTATCACCCGGCGCAACCAGGTAATTGTCATTCAGACCTGTGCTGCGTTCCGATTCAAACCCCCCAATAAACAGATTAGCCGCGAAGGGCGGATTATCCATGGGATCCTGTTGCGGAAAAACAGTTTCAAAGGTTGGCTCACCGGGAAGTGGCTGCCCGTTGCGGGGTTGTGTGACATACTGGCCGGTCTCTGGGAGCCCACTACCGCCACCAGGCAATGTTCGCTGTGTGTTGACCGACAGCGGCGACACAGCGCCAATGGCAGAAGTACCGCTGTTTGACGTAGATTGCTGTTGCTGCCCGTCACGAAGTTGCTGCAATTGCTCTAAACTCTGAGCGGCACTTATCATCGGCAGCAGCATGAAAAGTGTAGCCAGAAGGCGACAGAATATGCGTTGTTTCATGGGTTACCAATCCTGCTTGTCAGGAGAAGACACCAGTGGCTCAAGCAGTTGCCACTGTCCGTTCCGGTTACATAAGGCACGGTGCGCCTGCACGTTACTGGCAGCGCTGCTCTGATTGAGGCGCCGGCACTGATTACCCGATGCGGAGATATAGGTGCCAAGCACAACATATGCCTGACCACCAATCTGTACTGTTCCGGATGAAGGCGAACCGGAATCAGGAACGTTTTTTGCTTTATCTGATGATCGAGAATAGGAAATCGAATCGTGAACCAGTGGAATATCTGCATGGGTTTCCTGCGGAACACTGGTGCAGCCGCTGATGACTGAAGTAAGTCCTAACAAATAACAACAGGCACGTGTCAGTTGAATCATCGATGGTTTGAATATGTTATTTCAGTTTGGCGCTAGGATAACACCAACATTGGAAAAATACATAAAATCAGCGCGGGCGGGATACGATGGATTTGTAGAAGTGCGTGAAATATGAGCAAAATGGGCAGTTAAGGTGCAGATAATGGTAATATCGAAAGTTTTTTATAGTGTAAGGGTAGCCACTGTTTTGAATGTTTACTATTATTCTGAGCGTTCTGGGGGCCGCGCATGATGCAGGCTTCCACATCCGTTTTTTCACTTAATGTAAATGCCAGAGCAAGCCATCTAGTAGCCAGGACAATAACGCGTCATAGCCGAATGTTTAGCGGCTATAGGGACAGTGGCACAGGATCTTACGAAGAATGTTAAATTATTTGCAATTCGTACCGTTATTTACAGCGTTTTTCGTTGCTCTGATCCTGTTGATCGTCATGACTCCCTTGGCGCATCAGTTTGGATTTGTCGATCAGCCCAGTATTCGTAAACGTCATTCCGGAATTGTGCCTCTGACTGGCGGGGTTGCCATTTTCATGGCGGCGCTGGTAGCCAGTGTCGCTACCGACGTATGGATGAAAAATAATCCGCTGTTTTTTACCGCATCGGCATTTATAGTATTGCTTGGCATGCTGGATGACCGCTTTCAGTTGAGCGCTAAAGGGCGGTTGCTGTGTCAGTTCGGCGTCGCAGCTATTATGGCCTGGAGCGCGCAAAACTATATTACCTCGCTGGGAAATATCTTTGGTTTTGGCGATGTGTTTTTCGGACTGGGTGGCTATTTCTTTACCGTGGTGTGTGTGGTTGGCGTGATTAACGCGTTCAATATGATCGACGGTATTGATGGTCTAGCTGGCGGTATGAGCCTTATTGTATTGCTGACCGTGGTTGGCTTTTTGCTGGCTGCGGGCAACGGTGGTGCCATTATGGAACCGCTGATCATTGTTGCTGCTATTGTGCCATTTCTGGCTTTCAACCTTAGCTGGAAGGGCTTTAAAGGCAATAAAATCTTTATGGGCGACGCTGGCAGTATGTTTGTCGGGCTCACCATTGTCTGGCTACTGGTTGATCATACTCAGGGTGAGACAGCAGCGTTCCGGCCTATCACGGCAGTATGGCTGATTGGTCTGCCGCTTATGGATATGGCGGCGATTATGTACCGCCGTGCGCGGAAGGGGCAGTCGGTACTGCGACCCGATCGTAAACACCTGCACAACATCTTTATGCGCGCAGGCTTTTCTTCACGACAGTCACTGGTTGCGATTCTGTTTATCGGCGCCTGCTATTGTCTCATTGGGATTATGGGTGAGATTTATGCGGTGCCTGAATACCTGATGTTTTGGGGCTTTATGGCGTTGCTGGTCATATACAGCTTTATTATTCAGAATATCTGGACGGTCATTCGGTTCATGAAACGTCGCCTGCATCAATAGAAGGACGCGGCGTTTGGTTTTTGCTATCATCGATCCGTTTACAGCACGGAAGAATCAGGCTCGCTGACGACGTATGCGCTTCTTCCCAGGAAAAAAACGAATTGGCGGCACGTTTGGCTAAGCACTACACCATCTTACATAATCAGTTCCCCTCCAGACATACCGAAACACTGGTCGCAATGGCGGTCTATCATAAGGATCGGCTGGACTGGGTGTGTCAGGCGGTGCGCAGTATTCTCTCGCAGACTTACACCGACTTTGTGTTTTTTGTCATCCTAGATGGTGAAGTGCCGGCGAAAATGGTGAGCGAGCTAAAAGACTTTGCTTTTCAGGACAACCGGCTGGTACTGGCACAAAACGAAAAAAACAGTGGTCTGGCAGCGTCAATGAACCATGCACTGGAATGGGGGATGACGCTCTCTCCCGAATATTTCGCACGTATGGACGCCGATGATGAGTCAGTTAAAAACCGGCTAGAGCGTCAGATCAGTTACCTTAACAAGCACAGAAATATAGCCGTACTGGGCACTGCACTGACCGAGTTTGATGAACAGGGCCGTCAGGTCGGCTCGCGGACTATGCCCGCCTCACACAAACAAATTGTACATATGTTGCCCCGCCGCTGCTCGCTAAATCATCCTACTGTGGTGCTGCGCTATCAGGTTTTTCACGATGGATATCGCTATGACAGCGATCTTAATAACACCCAGGATTACTTTTTGTGGATAGAACTGGCGAGCCAGGGCTATGTGTTTCGGAACCTGAAAGATAAACTGCTCAATTTCAGACGGGTGAACGATTTTTATAAACGGCGCGGGTTCAGCAAGTCCGTCAATGAGTTTCGGGCGCGTTTACGCGCCATGCGTCAGTTAAGTCGGCTGTCACTGTTTAACCTGGTGTACGCCTGTGGGGTGCTGACATTACGTGTTATGCCTGCAAAACTGGTGAAACTGGCCTACCGCATCGACAGACATTTTCTGGAGAGGTTTGTTAAGCATTGAACGTCGCGGCTGTCATTATTCTGTATTACCCCGATCTGGCTCACTGCAATGCGCTGCTGACGGCGCTGCAGAAGGCGAATGTCCCCGCCGTTCTCGTTGATAACAGTCCAACGTCACATAAGCAGGCTTTTTCAGGTGCTTACCATTATTTACATTTCCCAGACAATGCAGGTATTGCCAAAGCGCAGAACGAAGGGCTGAAGTACCTGTGCGGGCAACACTTTTCCCATGCTGTGCTGCTTGATCAGGACAGCCACTTGGATGGCCAGATGATCGCGCGCCTCAGTGACCACTTCCAGACACTCAATAAACGTCAGATACGGGTCGCGGCGCTCGGCCCCAGCATACTTTGTTCATTTACAGACCGCCCGGTACAGGCGAAAGTACAAACACCCCGGCCTGTTTCTGAGAGCCTGTCAGAAGTGTCGCAGCTTATTGCGTCGGGTATGATGATTCCACTGTCAGTGTTACCTGAGATTGGCCTGAAAGAAGAGGGCTTGTTTATTGATGGTGTCGATCATGAGTGGTGCTGGCGCGCCAGAGCGAAAGGCTATCGCGTATTTCAGGCTGTTGATGTGTTAATGCCACACCGTCAGGGCGACGACCGGAAACGTCTGCTGGGTATAGAGTTCAAAATCGGCGCCCCCATCCGGCTCTACTATCAGGCCCGTAATGTCTTACTGCTGGTTCGGCGAAGTTATGTGCCGAGGTATTGGAAGCTGCGTAATCTTGTTGCGCTGCCGATTCGCTACCTGGTCAATCGCTGGTACTTTCCGGAAGGACGAAAACGAGGGCGCTATCTGATGACAGGCGTGAAAGACGGACTAAAGCGAAAGGCGGGTAAATTCTTCGACTAAGTGTCAAAATCCGGTCACGGTTTGTTGCTAGGCTAAGTGTCTGGTGACAGAGACTGCCGTCGCAGGGCAGTGACTGTTCAATTGATGGCGCGAAGAAAAAGGGATAAATGTGAAAGTTACAGTATTTGGCGTTGGCTATGTAGGGTTGGTTCAGGCCGCCGTGTTTGCGGAGGTTGGTCACGATGTGGTGTGCGTTGATGTTGATGAGAACAAAATTGATGACCTGAAAAATGGCATCATTCCTATCTTTGAACCGGGGCTGACGCCACTGGTGACGTCAAATTACGACGCGGGCCGGCTGGTTTTTTCTACACAGCCACGCCATGGTGTCGAACACGGTGATCTGATCATTATTGCCGTTGGTACGCCGCCTGACGAGGATGGCGCTGCTGATCTTTCTCATGTGCTGTCGGTTGCCACGGCGATCGCGACTCATATGCAGACGCCCAAAATCATTATCACCAAATCGACCGTACCCGTTGGTACTGCAGACAAAGTCAGGCTTAAGCTACGTGAAGTACTCGATGAGTTAGGTAAGCCGACGGATTTCGACGTGGTATCGAACCCTGAGTTTCTTAAAGAAGGTGCCGCCGTCGGCGACTGCATGCGCCCAGATCGCATTATCATTGGAACAGATTCGACAAAGGCTGAGAGCAAGCTACGGGAGTTGTACGCGCCGTTTAACCGTAACCACGACAAAGTGATTGTTATGGATATACGTAGTGCTGAACTCACCAAGTATGCTGCAAACTGTATGCTGGCAACCAAAATCAGCTTTATGAATGAGATGGCAAACCTGGCGGAGTATTTTGGTGCAGACGTCGAACATGTGCGCCGTGGCATTGGCTCTGATCCCAGAATTGGCTATCAGTTTATCTATCCGGGATGCGGTTACGGAGGCTCCTGTTTCCCCAAAGATGTGCAGGCGCTTATTCGTAGTGCACATGCGGTGGGATACCCCGCGAGGATCCTGGAGTCGGTGGAAGCGGTGAACAAAGAACAAAAAATGAAGCTGTTTGACTACATCTATCGCCACTTTAACGGACACCTGGCGGGTAAAAAGGTGGCCTTATGGGGGCTGGCCTTCAAGCCCAATACTGATGATATGCGCGAAGCATCCAGCCGGGTGTTGATGGAACAGTTGTGGCAGGCCGGGGCGACGGTACAGGCTTATGATCCTCAGGCGATGGATGAAGCGCAGCGCATTTACGGCTCCCGCAGCGATTTAAAACTGATGGGGACAAAGGAGGCCGCACTGGATGGTGCCGACTTCTTAGTTATTTGTACCGAGTGGCAAGTCTTTCGGGCACCGGATTTTCCGTTAATTAAAGAAAAACTGAGCGAACCATTAGTATTCGACGGACGTAATCTTTACGAGCCCGACAGAATGTTGGAATATGGTTTGCTTTATTACGCCATTGGCCGTGGATTATCAGTACAAGGACACAAACTATGAGTCAGGTTAAGAAAGCCGTTATACCCGTTGCCGGACTTGGCACACGGATGCTTCCCGCAACAAAAGCGATCCCCAAAGAAATGTTGCCAGTGGTCGACAAGCCACTGATACAGTACGTGGTGAGTGAGTGCGTTGCGGCGGGCGTAAAAGAAATAATTCTGGTCACCCATGCCAGTAAAAACAGCATAGAGAATCACTTTGACACCTCATTTGAGCTGGAAGCGACCCTGGAGGCCCGGGTGAAGCGACAGTTGCTTGAAGAAGTGCAGTCGATTTGCCCGAAAGATGTGACCATCATGCATGTGCGTCAGGGCATGGCCAAGGGGCTGGGGCACGCTATTTTGTGTGCACGTCCTCTGGTCGGTGAAGCGCCGTTTGCCGTGGTGCTGCCCGATGTCATTATTGATGACGCCGCGAGCAACCCGGCGAAGGATAACCTGGCAGACATGGTCGCCAAGTTTAACACCAGCCAGGTCAGCCAGGTGATGGTGGAACAGGTGCCCAAGGAGCAAATCAGTAAATTCGGTATTGCTGATCTTGATGGTGCTGAGATAAAGCCGGGTGAGTCTGCCAAAATACACAAAATGGTTGAAAAGCCGGAACTGAAAGAAGCCCCGTCAGATCTGGCGATTGTCGGGCGCTACGTATTGTCTCAGGCTATCTGGGATCTGCTTGAAAGCACCCCGCCAGGGGCCGGTGGTGAAGTGCAACTGACCGATGCCATTGATTCACTGATGAACATCGAGCAGGTAGATGCCTACTATATGAAAGGCAAAAGCCACGACTGCGGCAGCAAACTGGGCTTTATGAAAGCGAACGTCGAATACGCAATGCGCCACCCTCAACTGGGTAAAGAATTTAAGGCTTATCTGAAAAGCCTTTCGTAAAAGCGGGATAAACAACGTATAGGATCTTGCGGATTTATTGCATGCATTAAGTCATCGACGATCCGGGCGTTACGATAATAGCGAAAATCCGATATCAGTCACTGATATCGGATTTTTTAATCTGTATATGTAGCATGTGGCTTCTTCTGGCTAAACGTGCCATATGTGCAGCAAAATCCTCACGAGCTGAAAATTTTCAGTTCTTTGCCTCCATTCTCATTGAAGTCTGAATGTTTTGTGTTCTGACTCCTCATATTATTAACCTGTCCGGGTGAATCAGGCTCGTTTCGGCTACTCTTATTGTTCGAATAGTAAATCACTCGCAGGGAGCAAATTGTGTTGACTCGCATCGTGTGCGTTTTGTTGTTATATGGCCTGTGCGCGCTCGCTTTTGGCGCCAGTTCATTGGCAGAAGAAGACCTTGAGAAAAAGGGGCTTGCCGGGTTGCATTATCGAATGGGTACGTTTGAGAGCAGGCTTGCGGAGTTAGAGCACAGTATGCTGCCTCACCGTGAACTCGATGCAGAGCTAAAGAGACTGGCTGAACAAGTTAGAGATAGCCGGCATGCTAATCAACCACCAACTCCGAATCAGGATTACACTGCGCCGGTGTTGGTGAAGGTGACACAGCCCGATAACCGGACTAAGTCAGCAGGTACTGCCGACAAAAATGCCGAATCTCTGTCACTGTTTTCACTGTTTGTGAATGGTGGAATTTTCTCACTGGCGATCACAGCACTGGTGCTGACCATCCTCGGGCTATTCGGCGTCTATACTGTCAAACGTGTTAAAGAAGGCCTGCATCGACAAATTGAAGATGCGAAAAAAGGCCTTGTGGCGCGCGCCAACATTGAGGCAACGGGTAAACAACTCCAGTCTTTTGCCAATCAGGCTTATCACGCCTACAACACATATAAACGCTGTGCTGAGCACACAAAAAATAAGCGCAAGCCGGGTGACAACAAGGGGGACAAATACGATACCGACGCCTGGCAAAATTATGCTTTTATGGACATCGCCATTTCGCTAAGTGAAATGGCTATTGATTCTGCAGCGGTTATAAACGAGCAGTTCGACAACGGCGATCATCAGCAGGATATGAGTTATACCTATTATGAGTTACTGGATGTGTATGCCTATTGTAACCTGTGTTTTTATTATGCTGAACGACTTCAGGACAAGTGCTTTTTCTCTACAAATGAGCTTAAACCATCGCGCGCACAACTAATCAGTCGGCTTAAGGCTGCAACAGAAAAGCTGGATAAGGCTAATAAAACCAATGCCCGGATTAACAAAGCCTGGCATCACCTGAAAGAGAGTTTAATTCACGCCAAGTACTTTGTTGATGCAGACTTTGTTCATCGAACACCGGCTCTGAAAGAAACGTTAATAGCAGACATCCACGCTGTGTTAGCGCGTGCATTAGCGTTAGACGAAAGAGACTGGTATAACGCAACCAGACAAAAATGGGCTGATCTTGGAATGTATACAGACCCCTAGAAAACGATAGGGGGCTTAATGGGATCTGCTGTTGACATAGTACGCATTAAAATAGAAAGCCTTAAATATGAAAAAATTAAAAAAGTGAAAAGCAGGGTAAACATACCCTGTATAAAATTATAGTACCATGTTACAAAACTACAAGATAGCTGCTGGTAACAGGCTTCGTTCTTTCTACAAAACCTCATGTTACGTCGGCAACAGCGCTTCACATAAGGCAGCAAAATGAAGCGCTCTTCCAGATGGGAACCGGGTCTTTAATTACCACGCATGGTCAGCGCCGGAACTGACGCTAACCTCACTGCAGCCCGCTTATTGCGGCTGGTCGGCCTCGTCGTATTCACCGGATTCCATCTCATTTAGCATGGACTCAAATTCGGCAAAGTCATCAAGTTGCTCGTCTTCTAATTCTTTGTCACCACTTTTACCATCGGTGACTCTGAACTTCAGGTTCTCAAAGTAGGCATTTTTAACAAAGGCGTAATCATCGACCGCCTGTTCAATTTGCTGTTCCTGATCGATAAGCGCAGCGCGTGACTCCAGCGCTGACACGACATAGCGGGCGATCGCGAAATTACTGTTGATAATCGCCATGGGCCATACAGTGCCATCGACAACTTCACCGCCGAAACTACGTGGGTCGTTGGGCCCTAAGAAGGGAAACATCAAAAATGGCCCGGTCTCTACACCCCAGGTGCCCAATGTTTCCCCAAACTCTTCTTCCTGACGTGCAATGCCTATTTTCTTAGCCACATCAATGGTGCCAAGTAACCCTACCGTGGAGTTCAGCGTGAAACGGGCGAGGCTGTCCATGCCCTCGTCGGCTTTACCCTGGAAAAAGTTGTTGAGCATATTGGCGGGCTCGGCCAGATTCTGGGCGGCGTTGAGCAGGCCGGTGCGAGCGAAGTCAGGCATTACGGTTACATAGGCAACCGTTACAGGCCGCAGTATATATGCATCGATGACCTCCCAGTTAAGATCCCACATTACCCGGTTCACCGGCTCCAGCGGGTCACGGTTATCGCTCTGGCTGGCCTGTGCTTCTGCCTCGGCCTGCTGGCCTGCCTGCTGACTGGCACAGCCGGTCAGGCCAACGCTACTGAAAAAAATAAAAAAAGCGATAAGCTTGGATGTTGAACTCACAGCAGTTCCTCGTTAATCGTGATAGTCAGTGCAGGCATTTCGCCGGGGCGCACTTGTTCAGTTACTTCTCCCTGCCACTCGCCTTCGGCAGCAGCAACGTCGCCATCCAGCGACACTCTGGCGACAATGCGGACATTTTTCAGCTCCTGCAATGTATATTGCGGCATCATTGCATTATCTGTACTCAATTGTACCGTACTGGGTAGGTCTGGCAGTGGAATTTTGATCACTGCAGCGGGCATCCGGTTGTCACTGTCTGCATCCTGTGCAAAGACAATCAGGTAGCCTGTGTCGGGCATAGCATCACGGGCCTTGTCACCCGCGGTAACGGTAATGGAAAATCCGGTGGCTGCTTCTCCAGAGTCGGGGGTCGGCGCACCCTGCGCTCTTGCGGTCAGCGTGGCAATCCGGTTTCTGAGATTGTTAGCGACGGTGCCGTCTGCGGGTAACTTGTCTTTTACTTGTCCGAAATACTGTTGTGTGGTCGCCAAATCGCCCAGTTGTGCAGACACAACGGCCATCATCAGCGCCAGATTATCATTTTGTGGTGTTTGTTTCAGTGAATCGGCAAGTATCGACTGAGCACGCGTGAGTTGCGCGGCCTCACCGGAAGACATCAGCATCTGTGCCAGTGTAATACGGTTTTCCCGGCTCTGCGGGGCAAGTTTCACGGCGCGTTCGATGGCGTCCAGTGCCTGCGCATCCTGCCCCAGCGACATCATCAGACGACCCAGATACATCCAGCCGCGGTCATCCTCAGGCTGCTGACGCAGGCGCTGACGGATCGCCAGGGTCAGATCTGCCACATCCTGCTGGGTGAAGCTGGCCATATCGCCGCGCGCAAGCCGTTCACTGAGCGTGGGCAAATTATCAATAGCGTCCTGTGCACGTTTCAGTTGCGGTAAATGACTGACGCTGGCATACACCGCTACGCCGGCAGCGATAGCCAACACGGCCCCCGTAATTAGTGGCCCGCGAGCACCTTTGCGGCGCTCGCTGACAAACGCAGACTCATCGACCAGCGCCAGTTTCAGTTCCTGCTCGGCCTGCGCTTTGTCAGCGTCAGAAATAAGCCCTTCGCTGTATTCGCGCTCAAGCTCAGACAGACGCTGACGAATAATTTGCGTGTTACTTAAGTAGTCTGCTTTTGCGTGCTGACGACGGATAAACCAGGGCGCTGCAATTAACACCAGTACCAGTGTCAGTAACGCCGAGACAATCAGGTAAAATACAGCCCAGCTCATTCTTTCTCCTGTTTCAGCATGGCGTCGGCTTTCGCAAGCTTTTCTTCTATATTGTCGTCATCCACTGTTGTGCGGCGTCGAATCAGCACCACACTCATCGCCACCACAATAAACGCGAAAGGGATAGCCCACAGCCACAGCGTGGCCGCAGTAACCGGTGGCTGGTAATGGACGAAATCACCATAGCGGGCCTTCATGTAGTCGATCACCTGTTGCTCAGATTTGCCCTCTTTAAGCAGTGCGTACACTTTGCGACGCATATCGTGGGCAATCATGGCGTTGCTGTCAGCAATGTTCTGGTTCTGACACATCGGGCACCGCAACTCTTCTGTTAAGCGAAGAAACTGCGCACGGGTGTTGGGGTCGTCAAAAGCGTAATTGTCTTCGCTGGCGGTCACGTGCGAACTGAGCAGTAACGCCAACAGCATCAGTAGAACATGTTTCACTCGGCAGCCTCCAAAGAACGGTTTTGCTGACGAAGGCGGTTATACAGCGGGCCAATCTTATTGTTCCAGACGCGTTCGTTAATATCGCCAATGTGGTGCATACGTATAATGCCTTCTGCATCAATGACAAAGTGCTCAGGGGCGCCGGTGACGCCTAGATCCAGCGACATATCACGGTAAACATCAAAAATATTAAATGCGTAAGGGTTGCCATAGCGTGACAGCATATCGGTGACTTCCTGCTGAACCCGGCTGAGTGTTTTGGTACCAAAATCCGGATCCAGATCCTGGTCAAAATACAGGCCCACAAATGTCACATCCTGTTCGCGGCTCAGCTTTGTCAGGTAGGGCAGTTCAACGGCGCAGGTCACGCACCACACACCCCATACATTCAGAATACGAACCTTGCCAGTAAGATCGTCCGGGCCGTATGAGGTATCCGGTTGCATCAGATCGGGCAGACTGAAATCGGGAAGTGGCTTACCGGTTGCCTGCGAATCCAGTTCGCGGGGGTCTGAAAACAGCCCCTGAAATAAGAACACGATCAATACGGTAAATAACAGCACAGGGACGGCGACCAGAGGGAATTTTTTCATGATTGTTCTCCCGTCTGAGTTGTTGTCTGAGGATGCGAAAATGTCTGCTTGAGTCTGGCCAGCTTGGCCATCCGGTAGCGCCTGTCGCTAATTGAGCAGGCACCGCCAAGCGCCATGATCGCCGCGCCGCACCAAATCCAGATCACAAACGGCTTAATGTAAATTCGCACTGCCCAGGCACCATTCTCGAGTGGTTCACCCATGGCGATAAACAAGTCCCGGGTCAGCGTAGAGTGGATCCCCGCTTCTGTCATTGGCATCCGCTGTACAGTGTACATCCGCTTCTCTGGCTCCAGGTGTACGACTTTTTCGCCATTACGGAAGACATCAAAGATCCCGATGTCAGCATCGTAGTTGGGTCCCTGATGCTTGACGACGTCACGGAAGGTGAATTCATACCCGCCCAGTGAGACAGTTTCACCCGGAGCCATCCGGACATCACGTTCCACCTCGTAATTCGACACCAGTGATATGCCAATCAGCGTCACGGCAAAGCCTAAATGGCCAAGCACCATCCCCCAGTGGCTGGGCGTGAGTTTGCGTAGCCGCCTCAACATGCTGTCATTATCCTGCATAGCGCCAATGCGCTGTAAGACTTCCTGAATGCTGGTGATAAGGATCCAGAACGCCATGGTCAGACCAAGTGCCGCCATATAGCTTGGCTGGCTGTAACTCATGGAAACCAGGAACGCCGCACTGATACTAAGACCAAAGGCCAGCAGCAGCTGGTTACGCAGCGCAGCAACATGCTGCTGCTTCCAGCGCGTCAGCGGGCCTAGCCCCAGAAACAATACGAAGGGAACAACCAGCCACGTGAACATCTGATTAAAGAAGGGGGCACCGACAGAAATTGATCCCAGTCCCAGTTCTTTGTGGACCAGCGGCAGTAAGGTTCCCAGCAGGACCACCAGGGTCGCCGCGCATAGCAGCACATTATTGCCCATGAGCAGCACTTCACGGGAAAACGCCTGATAGCGACCGGGACTTTTGAGTTGAGAGGCCCGCAGGGCATAAAGCAGCAGACCAAAGCCCGACAGAATTACCAGGATCCCGAGGATAAACAGGCCCCGGGTGGGATCACTGGCGAAGGAATGCACTGACACAATCACGCCGGAACGGACCAGGAACGTGCCCAGCAGACTTAAGGAAAACGCGGCAATGGCCAGCAGCACGGTCCAGGACTTAAACGCTTTGCGCTTCTCGGTGACGGCTAATGAGTGCATTAGCGCGGTTCCTGCCAGCCAGGGCATGAATGACGCGTTCTCTACCGGATCCCAGAACCACCAGCCGCCCCAGCCAAGCTCGTAGTATGCCCACCAGCTACCCAGTGCAATGCCGACACTTAAGAAGCTCCAGGCAGCAATTACCCATGGCCGTGACCAGCGCGCCCAGGTAGAGTCCAGCTGGCCGGAGAGTAACGCCGAAATGGCAAAGGCAAAAGCCACAGAAAAGCCCACATAGCCCATGTACAGCATTGGCGGATGGATAATCATGCCAAAATCCTGTAGTAACGGATTTAAGTCGCGGCCATCGACCGGAAAGAACGGCAGCATGCTGTCAAAGGGATTAGAGGTAAGCAGCATAAACAGATAAAAGCCGACCGACACCATACCCAGCACAGACAGCACGCGGGATACCATGGCATGCGGAATGCCGCGGCTGAATAGCGCGACGGCTACCGTCCAGATGGAGAGCATCAGCACCCATAATAAGAACGACCCTTCGTGACCGCCCCAGACTGCCGTGACTTTATAGTGCAGCGGTAACCGGCTGTTAGAATGCTGGGCGACATAAGCGAGACTAAAATCATCGGTAACAAAGGCATACACCAGGCACACAAATGAAATAAGCGTAAAGAAGAACAGACCAATCGCCAGAGGGCGGGCCGTGGCCATTAGCGTGTCATGCTGACGGTATGCGCCCCACAGGGGATAGACGGCCAACAGAATAGAAACAACCAGAGCCAGCGTCAGCGAGATATTACCTATTTCCGGAACCATGACTTAATTGCCTGCGTTGTCGGGTTTCACGTGTTTAATGCCTTTCATTTTTTCCGCTAGTTCGGGAGGCATGTATTCCTCATCATGCTTTGCCAGTACTTCCTGGGCCTTGATCGTGCGGCTATCGAGAAGGGTGCCGGTGGCGACGATACCCTGACCTTCGCGAAACAGATCCGGCAGGATCCCTGTATACTGCACCGAAACTTTGGGCCCCACGTCAATAAGATCAAAGGTTACTGCCAGCGTCTCACTGTCGCGTGATACGGAGCCTGGTACAACCATGCCACCAATCCGTAAACGCTGACCGACCTGCGGTTTGCGGCCGTCTTTTCCTTCGATAATTTCGCTGGGCGTGTAAAACAAATCGATACTGTCGGTCAGGGCATACAGCATCAGTGATACAGCCCCACCAATGAGTACCGCAATGGACAAAAACAGCGTAAGACGTTTTTTTCTGCGAGGATTCATAACTTCACTACTCTTGAGCAATACTAAGCATCAGGATGCGCGTCTGGCGCGCCGAATACGTTCATGACGGGCTTTTTCCTGCAGCACTTTTTTAAGCAGGCTGCGGTGTTGTACATGACTTTGCACTGCCAGAATACCCATTACCAGTGCGGTGACACCAAACGACAGCCAGACATAAAAGCCATAACCGCCCATGGCAATAAAGGCCGATAAACTTTCAAACTGCACGGCGATTCTCCCGTTGTTCTGCCAGCGCCTGTACCCACGGGCGATGCACGTCGCGGCGCAAAATTTCACTGCGTAGCCGCACCACCGTGACCGCCGCAATAAAGAAGGCGAAGCCGGCCAGATTGATTAGCAGCGGCCACAGCATCTCAGGCGCAATTGACGGCGTATCAAACTTGCTGATGGTGGCGCCCTGATGCAGCGTATTCCACCACTCTACCGAGTAGTGGATAATGGGCACATTGACGACCCCCACCAGGGCCATGACACCCGCGGCTTTGCCAGCCTGCTGTTTATCTTCGAAGGCGCCGTACAGAGCAATAACGCCCATATACAGAAACAGCAGGATCAGTTCTGACGTCAGGCGGGCATCCCATACCCACCAGGCCCCCCACATGGGCTTGCCCCAGGCTGCGCCGGTCACCAGTGCAATAAAGGTCATCACAGCGCCTACCGGCGCCATAGCGATCATTGCCATAAACGCGGTACGCCATTGCCAGACCAGACCCACAACGGCGGCCACCGCCATCGCAACATAGGTACTCATCGACAATATTGCACTGGGCACGTGAATATAGATAATGCGAAACGAGTCACCCTGCTGGTAATCCTGCGGGGCGAACAGTAAGCCCCAGATGCTGCCCGTCACCAGACAAACGGCTGCCAGGCTCCAGAACCAGGGCTGCAGTGTCTGGCACAACTGATAAGCGCGCTCTGGTTTGGCGTAAGGATGTAAGAACTTCCACATCAGTTTTGACTCACTCTAAGGGCATAGGCAATAGCAAATGGTGACGCTGCCACCGACAGCAATAACATCGCGCCAATAATAGCAATTTGTGGCTGATAAGGTAATTGCAGTGCGGCAGAATCCACGGCAGATGTGGCAAATATCAGTAACGGTATAAATACCGGTATCAGTAACAGCGCCAGTAGCAGGCCACCGCGCTGCAGTCCTACCGTCAGTCCAACGGCAATCGCCCCAACAAAAGACAGTAATGGTGTCCCCAGTATCAGGGTAACGATGAGAGCCTGGTACATGCCGAATGTCAGGTTGAGAAACACCGCCAGCAGTGGCGACAGCAACAGCAGCGGGATAAAGCTGACCAGCCAGTGTCCCAGCACTTTGACCGCCACAACCTGCCACAATGGCACGGGTGAAAGCATGACCTGCTCCAGTGAGCCGTCCTGAAAGTCGTCCCGGAATAACCGCTCCATACCCATCAGCGATGACAGGATTGCGGCTATCCAGATCACCCCAGGCCCAATTCGCTGCAGGGTATCCGGGGAAGGGCCGACACCTAAAGGAAACAGGGTCACCACCATCAGCAAAAACATAATCGGCTGCACCAGTTCCGACTTCTGGCGAAAGGCAATGGCCATATCGCGTTTAAATACGCCGTCAAATAACGGGCTCATAACCGATACTCCAAATCCATGTTCGTCACGGGACCAGCGCGCTTGGACAACGGTTGATGAGACGTTGTCAGCAGCATGCCGCCATCAGCAACATGATGGGCAAACAGGGTCTCCAGCAGCGCAATGCCCTGTGTATCCAGTGCCGTAAAGGGCTCGTCCAGCAGCCACACGCTGGCGGGTTTCAGCCATAGCCTTGCCAGCGCCGCCCGGCGCTGCTGACCGGCTGAGAGCAGGCGCACGGGAATATCTTCCAGTCCCACCAGCCCGAGTTTTTCCAGTGCCTGGTAAGCGGCTTTCGGGTCGAACGTCAGATATTGCTGGGCCAGCCAGAAACGAAGGTTTTCCATTGCACTTAAGGTGCTGTTAAGCGCGGGCTTGTGACCCAGATAGATAAGCGCTTTGTGATAGGCTGCGATATCGTTGCTGACTGGCGCGCCCTGAAAATACACCGTGCCCGCGTCAGGCGCTGCCAGCCCAGTCAGAATTCGCAACAGACTGGTTTTCCCCGCGCCATTGGGCCCCCGAAGGTAGACAAGCTGTCCGGGCTCCAGCGACATAGACAAGCGCTCGAACAGTACGCGGTCGCGTTTAATGCAGGTGAGTTCGCTTGCAACAAGACTCAACGACGATCCCTCTTATACGCACAGAAGTAAAAATTCCCGCGCATTCTAACATAGCCGGCCCGTTTCGCATTGCCGAGGTTCGCGAATTACACAGATTTATGATTTACTTCAAATAACACGCCGGTTTTCGGCAAAGGTAAAGCCTTCCCTATCATGACCGATAACACCTTATGAGCCTTTTCGTTGTCAATTCATCGGTTTCGCCTCCGCCGGGCGGCATGACGTCTGCTGTGGCAGCCTTAACAGAGTCCGTCATCCCCGCCTCACTGGCGCGCGCGTCGGTGTCACAGTCCGCGTCTGGTACTGTAAACCTGCGTCTGAATAGTGGCGGTCAACTGGCCCTTGATCCCGCGCTCAGTGCCAGCCTGACCGGTAAACAGCCAGTCCGTACTGCAGTACTACCGGATAACCCGCATTCCGCTGCGGTATTTTCAGCAAGCCAGCAAAGCCAGTCTGCCACGCTCAGTGACGGACAGTTAACCAGACTGGTTGATCAAATCACCAGGTTGTATACCAGTGCCAGCCATGCACAACTAAATCTCAACGCTCAGATTACGGCGGTGCGACCGGACAATGTCATTGTTCAGCTCGGTAACGGGCAGACACTTAACCTGCCGGTCAGACTGGACGCCAGTCAGGTGGGTAATCAGGTAAGCCTTAATCTGCTGCGTCAGGATGGCAGCACAACACTGGCGTTGCAGGGTACCGGCAGCAATAGCAACGTGGTGGCCACGCTGACCTCGCCGGATGCACAGCAGGTACGGGATGTCGTCGCGGGAGCGCTGCGCAACGCCGGCATTCGTTTCGATGCCGCTGCCATTAAGTCACTGCCGGATGCCATCCGTGCACAGTTGCCTAAATTACCGGCGCAGGGCCAGATGATTCAGCATCAGGTCACGGCATCTGAAAAGCAGGGCAGGCTGACGGTGAACTCCGTCCAGCTGACAGCGGTAGGAAAGGTGTCATTGCCTCCCTCGACGGCGCCAGGATCATTGGGCCGCATCGACAGCGCTCTGCTGGATACGACACGTGCACAGCGCCTGCCAGTGCTGAATGCCGGTGATACGGCGAGCGCCAAAACTACCACGCCCCCTTTGCCCGCGTCGGGGCTGACCGTAACTCAGCAACGAGACGTGCAGCAACAGATTGTGACGCTGTCACGCCAATTATTAAATGAGACAGGCTCAACCCGTACTGCCCTCAATCAGTTACTTCAGGTACTGGATATGCCAGTTAAAAATGCGGCACCGGCCACACAGGCGTTACTGACAGCCTTGCAAACACGGGTGCGGGGGCTGGAGCAGGGAATGACATTTTCTTCCTTTAAACCTGACAATACACGTCTCCCTGAACCTGCCACACAATCATTACTACAGGGCAGCGCAGATGCCAGCCGTCCGGCAACATCGACGGGACTCATGGGAAATATGGCACACCGCATGAAAGAACTGGCAGGGTTACTCATGCAACCCGCCACGCCAGCGCCGGCAGGGGAAGCTGGCGCACAAAAATCGCCGACGGCGCCGCTTACTCCCTTGCCTCAGACAACCGGTGAACAAATTAAAGCCCTGCTGAATGCCACACCGCTGCCGTTGTCATCGCCGGTCCTGTCGCGGCCAGGCAGTGGCAATGACTTTGTCAGTGCGCTGGTTACCATGTTGCAGTTTTCACTGGCCGGGCGCGCAATAAATCGCCAGCCTTCACTGGCCAGGCAGGCCGACCGGGCTGACAGTGTCCTCACCAGGTCAATGACCGGGGCGACAACCAATACCAATGGTACGGCCTCGCGGGTGGCCATGGATATGTCGCAACTGGACAGTCGCGGTATGCTTACCCAGTCTCTCAAAACGTTGCTGTCAGGCCATCAGCAGGCACGGCTTACTAATGCGGACAACCGTTTGCAGGGGCAGGACAGTGTCTATTATATGCTGCCTACCACCGGCACCGAAACGCAGCCTCCCGAAATTCTTATCCGGCGCGATCAACAGGGCCATTCCACAGAGCAACATGCCGGGTCTGCAACGCGAAACTGGCATCTGACCATGAAGCTGGATATTGGAGAGGCAGGCGAATTGCTGGCCAAGTCACGCATAAATGGAGAAACCATCGAGTTGGATTTGTATGCTTCCAGTGAGCAGCTGTTGGCCTTGGTGGCAGATACACTGCCGTTTTTTACCCGGCGTCTTGAGGCCAATGGACTGGACGTCGGACGTACCAGCTTTCAGCTGGGGAAAGTACCGGCTACCCTGAAAGCTCAGCCGCATCATATTTTCGAGACTATGGTATGAGTAACAAAACACGACGCGCTGTCGGGCTGCGTTATGACAAGCAAAGTCAGAAATCTGCGCCGAAGGTGGTGGCCAAGGGCTATGGTGAGCTGGCCGATGCCATCATCGCGGCTGCCGAGGAGGCGGGCATTCTGATCCATGAAGATCCGTACTTAAGCGATATTCTGGCCACGCTGGACATTAACCAGGAGATCCCGGAATCACTGTATTTTGTGATTGCTGAATTAATTGCCTGGTCTTATGTAATGCAGGGCAAGGTTCCCAGTGGCTGGGAAGAGGCCGCCAGGGCCATTAAAACTCAGGTGTAGGGGTAAAAAAGCAAACACCCGGCATTGCCAGGGGAAGACGTAGTTATCTCCCCCTGGCAATACCGGTTTTTGCGCATCATTAACGGAACAAGACTTTTTCTTTGTTAAACCAGTAAACGCAGAAGGTTAGCATGGCAACCGCGATGGCCAGTGTAGAGGCAAAAATGCCAAACAGGGCAAAGTAGTCCATGGTCCCCTTCAGCAGTTCTTTCATGGCCAGCGCCACATTGGTCAGTGGTACCCATATCCAGCCACCTTTCAGCTCGACGCCTGGCATCATGGCGATCAGTACCGGAAAGATAACCACCATCATTAGCGCACCCATGTAGCTTTGCGCTTCCTTAAACGAACGTGCGTAGATAGACAGTGACAGCAGCACCGACGCGAAGATAGCTACGACTGGCACCAGCATCAGGAAGATAAGCACAAAGTCAGCAATGCCCACCATGGCCATGATGTCGGCTACAAACTCAATGGCCATGCCCTGCGATATAAGCAGCCCCCATACCGCCATACTGGTGACTGTGATCAGGGCACAGATAACACCAGCTGCCCCAATGGTAAAAAATTTACCCAGCACTACTTTATAACGTTCCATGGGAGAAATGAGCAGTGTCTCAAGGGTACCACGTTCTTTTTCGCCGGCGCCTAAATCAGACGCGGGCGCCATTGCCCCCTGAAGGCACAGGAAGAATATGAAATAGGGCAGCATACCGCCCAGACGTTCACCCCATACTTCGCGATCATCGGCAATGTTTTCCCGCTCAATAATGACGGGGTCGAGTAGGGCATTTTGCTGTGCCTCATCCATACCCAGCGTGCTAAAAGCAGCCACTTGGTACTCTTTGGCGTACTTATCGACAACCTCACCTACCCGGCTTCGTACCTTATTCAGACCAGCGTCATTGAGGTACAGCGTCAGTGTATGCTGGCCACTATTGAGAATATCCGGGTTAAAGGTTTCGGGGATCTCCAGCACGAAATCAACGGTTTCATTGTTGATAAGCGTTGCATAGTCGGCATTCTCAGGCAGTGTCACCTCGTTAAATTTATCCGTCTCCTGCACCATTGACTGATAAATATCCGGGGCATACTGCTTGCCTACGACAGCAAAGTTAAGCACTTTGTTTTCGGCTTTATCGACGGCCATGCTGGTAAAAAATACGGTGACCCCGATAATCAGTGGGAACAGCAAAACGGGCAGCACGATCATAAACATGATGGTTTTCTTATCGCGCAGCAACTCGGTAAATTCCTTTTTAAAGATTAACCACATTACTGACCTCCTCGTCGCTGGTTTGATTGAGGGTTTTCAGGAAACTGTCGTGCATGCGCCCGTCTGACAGGCTGCTAAACTGGGCAAGGGTGCCGTCAAATACCGTTTCGCCGACATTGATCACAGATACCCGGTCACATAATTCCTGAACCTCATCTAAGTGATGTGTAGAAAAGATGACGGGGGTGCCTTTTTCTTTCAGGCGACGGATGAATGCCATTACTGTGCTTGTCGCCATAATATCCAGTCCAGTAGTGGGCTCATCCAGTATCACCAGCTCAGGCTGATGGATAACTGCCCGGGCGATGGAGACTTTCTGCTTCATACCGGAGGAAAAATTTTCGGCGCGTCGGTCTAAAAAGCTGTGCATGTCCAGCAGGTCGGCCATGTCGGCAATACGGGAGGCGACCTCGCTGTCACCGAGACCGTGTAACTTGCCGACATACGTGATATTTTCGCGCCCGGTTAAGCGCCCGTATAAGCCGGTAGAGCTGGAAAGAAAGCCAATTTTACGACGTGCAATGGTAGGGTCGGACAGGACATTGTGACCATTAATCGAGACTTCTCCCTTATCCGGCTTCAACGCCGTGGATAAAATACGCAACGTGGTGGTCTTGCCCGCGCCATTCGGCCCCAGTAAGCCCAGAACCTGTCCTTCTTCGCAATGGAAAGACACATCTTTTACAGAGTGAAAGTGACGTCCACGCAGGCGCGGATCTTTACGCTCCTGTTCGCTTAGCTTCTTCGGTGACTCCACCGGAAACTTTTTGGCCAGGCCATTAATTTCAATCATCCTGATTCCTCTTCATATGGATTGCGCAGTACCTGAAATGGTGGCTGATTAGGGGCATTGTCTTTGCCCTCGTCATAGTATTACACCATACCTTGCCTAATTTACTGATTGAAGGTGTTTTTAGGTATTGTAAATTTGTTAGTAAGTATGTCCTGCGTGTCACAAAGACGAAGAATAGGTGCAGATAAGAGGCGGTATGTCACCGCCTCTGTGGGCGAATAAAGCTGCTGGCTGACGGGCGGCTTTATTTTACTGACACCTGATGACGGATCTTCGCCAGCATTTTATCGCCAATGCCTTTTACTTCAGTGAGTTGTTCGACTTCCAGAAAGCCGCCGACACGCTCGCGGTACTCGATAATAGCGCTGGCTTTGCTGACACCCACGCCGGGCAGTTGTTGCAGCTCTTCCAGAGTGGCGTCGTTCAGGTCAAGGTGAATGATCTGTGCGGTGACGTCTGATTGAGGTGACAGCACAGCATCAACATCGTTGGCCTGTACCACGGGAGTGTTCAGTACAATGGCGCTAAGCACCATCAGTCCGGTCAGTGTTTTTTTCATGATCGCATTCCTTTGATTGTGAGTTTGTACATCAGTTGTACACGCTTAACTGTAGATGCATGGCGGTAAAGGTGTAAGACCAGAGTTTGGCCAGTTTTAATCAGGCGACTGCACATCGTTCGGAACAGGTAACGGTGCTCGGCTGGCTAACAGGGGGATCATGCGCCAGGTATGAAACCAGCCGTATCACCTGACCGGTTGTGGCATTGCCGCCGGTGTCATTCCCAGGCTAACTTCGGTACTCTGAATATATAATAACGACTATCAGGTAAATCCATGCTAAACACTGCCGCCAGGCCGTTCGTCAAACTGGTTGAACGGTTTTTGCCCGACCCGTTTATCTTTGTTCTTATTCTGACAGCCATCGTGCTGGTGTGCGCAGTAGTCTTTCAGCAGCAACCCGTTCTCACCGCACTGAATCAGTGGGGAGATGGTTTCTGGGGGCTACTGGGTTTCTCGATGCAGATGCTGCTGGTGCTGGTATCCGGACATATGCTGGCCAGTACCCGCGTGGTAAAAGCAGCCCTGGATAAAATTGCCACAACTGCGCGCACGCCGGGTAAAGCGATCATTCTGATCACGCTGGTGTCGATGCTGGCAAGCTGGCTGAACTGGGGGTTTGGACTGGTGGTCGGCGCGCTCTTTGCAAAAGCGCTGGCCAGACGAGTTGACGTTGACTATCGCCTGCTGGTGGCCAGCGCCTATTCGGGGTTCCTAGTCTGGCATGGTGGTCTGGCCGGCTCAGTACCTCTTACTATCGCTACACCAGGCCATTTTACCGTCGAGCAAATCGGTGTTATCGGCACCGGTGAGACCTTGTTCTCTGCCATGAACCTGACGCTGCTTGGGATCTTACTGGTGGTACTCCCGCTGGTAAACCGGGCGATGTTACCCAAGCAAAGCGAGAGTGTTATCGTAGATAAAACAGCGCTAAAAGAAGCCCCCGTGGACACATCTGAAGCGCAGCGGCCGGCAGAAAAGCTGGAGAAAAGTCCGCTGCTGGCGATGCTGATTGGCTTCGCGGGGATTGCCTATCTTATCAATTACTTCGTCGGCGGCGGTACCCTCAATCTTAATATCATCAATTTCCTTTTTCTGTTTCTGGCGATGGTATTACACGGCACGCCGGAGCGCCTGCTCAGCAGCTTACAGCAGGCCATTCAGGGCACAACCGGAATTGTCCTGCAGTTTCCGTTTTATGCTGGCATCATGGCAGTGATGGTGGAGTCTGGTTTAGCCAGGGATCTGTCGCAATGGCTTATCAGTTTTGCCACCGTTGATACCCTGGCACTATGGAGCTTTATCAGCGCCGGACTGGTAAACATGTTTGTGCCCTCGGGCGGTGGTCAGTGGGCGGTGCAGGCTCCGGTTATTCTGCCAGCGGCGATGGAACTTGGCACCGATGTCAGTAAGGTCGCGATGGCAGTCGCCTGGGGTGATGCCTGGACCAATTTAGTTCAGCCATTCTGGGCATTGCCGGTACTGGCCATCGCCGGCTTAAAAGCTAAAGACATGATGGGCTTTTGTCTGGTGCAACTGATAATAACCGGTCTTATCATCAGCACTGTGCTGCTAACGTTCTGATTGGGGCGATCAGGGAAGTGGCAAATACGCGTTCGTCTGAGTGCTTAGGAAAAGTGGGCTGAATGCGCATGGCTCGAGTAAATGAACTAACCCGTATTGACTAACGCGCACCTCGCGCCTGAGAAATAAGTTGCTGTAATGGATCCCTTTACCCATACCTTCGCTGGTGGCCTGATGGCTTCCAGTGGTTTGAAAAAACTGACACCACTAGCGACTGCAGCCATCCTGATAGGCGTGAATGCACCAGACGTCGACATTGTTGCGTCCTGGATGGGCGAGTACTCGTCGCTGGCGCATCGTCGCGGCTGGACCCACGGTGTGCTGGCATGGTTTATTCTGCCGTTGCTTCTCACGGGTATACTCATGCTGTTGTCACGTGTATGGCCACGCTTAACTGCAAATGGGTCTGCCGCCTTCTGGCCGTTATTTCTGGTTAGTTTGCTGGCGGTGCTGTCACACCCGTTTCTCGACTGGTTAAATAACTATGGGATCCGTCTGCTGATGCCGTTTGACAGTCAGTGGTTCTACGGAGACAGTATGTTTATTCTGGATCCCTGGCTGTGGCTAATCATGGGAGGAGCCTGGTTCTGGGTAAGCTCAGGCCATCGCTGGCAACTCGCTCTGTGGGCAGTGTTCTGGCTGGGCTCATCACTGGTAGTTACGCTAAACGACGTCACCGGTACACCGGTTCTGGTGCTTTGGTATCTGGGGCTTGCAGGTATCATCGGCGGTCGGTTTCTGATGAGTTCATTCAGTCCAGGCGTTATTGCCAGGGGGGCGCTGATCATGGCCAGTCTGTATATCGCGCTGAGCATTTTCGCGGGGCGCATTGCGGTGAATGAGGTAAATTGCTACGTGCAGGCTCAGGCAGGCCAGCAACCCATCGATATTATGGTTTCCCCCGCTCCGGCAAATCCGCTGCGCTCGACCGTTGTGGTGGTTCATGGCGATCACTACCAGCTAGGACAATGGGACTGGCTGGCCGATAAGCCGGTGCGTCTGGATACTGAGCTACCACTAAATATTCAGTCGCCGATTGTGCAGGCCGCTGCGACAGCGCCGCACGCCAGGCAGTATCTATCCTGGTCGCGCTTTCCGTTTGCCAATATTGCGCCGCGAGAGAATGGCGGGTACCGGGTTTCATTCAAGGATGCGCGCTATGCCCATCGGGGTGACACCTTGTCTGGACCCACCGTTGAACTTGATGACGAACTGAAAGTACTCCCACAGTCTGAAAATCAGTGAAGGGTCAGACTGGCTCGCTGGCGAGGTTGGGAAGCGTATCCAGCGTATAAAAAAAGCGGGCCGGGGCCCGCTTTACTCGTTTGTCTGTTTCCTGGATTTCAGAGCGTTTTTAAAGACGTTCCAGAATCGCCTGAGTAAACTCAGTTGTGCCTGCCTGACCCCCTAAATCACGGGTGGTACGGTCACCAGACTCAATCACATCTTTCAAAGCTGCGCGGACTTTTTCTGCCTTTTCACCCATGTTCAGGTATTCCAGCATTTGTACTGCGGCCAGAATGACAGAGGTTGGATTCGCCAGGTTTTTTCCGGCGATATCGGGTGCAGAACCGTGTACGGCTTCAAAAATCGCACAGTCTTCACCAATATTGGCACCAGGCGCCATACCCAGACCGCCGACCAGCCCGGCGCAAAGATCAGAAATAATGTCACCGAACAGGTTGGTGGTGACAATGACATCAAACTGATGCGGGTTCATCACCAGCTGCATACAGGTGTTGTCCACGATCATTTCCGCAGACTCAATATCCGGGTACCGCTCACCTACTTCACGGGCCACTTTCAAAAACAGGCCTGACGTCGATTTCAGAATGTTGGCCTTGTGCACGGCGGTCACTTTCTTACGGCCTTCGCGGCGTGCCATTTCGTAGGCGAACGTAACAATTTTCTCTGCGCCTTCACGGGTGATCTTACTCATCGCTTCAGCTTCATTGCCGTCTTCAGAGACTACCTGTCCCAGACCAGAGTACATTCCCTGGGTATTTTCGCGAACGGTAATGATGTCGATGTCTTCGTAGCGTGCTTTGGTGCCTTTGAAGGACAGAACCGGACGCAGGTTGGCGAACAGTTTAAATTGCTTGCGCAGGCTGACATTGATAGATGTGAAGCCTTCACCCACTGGCGTAGTGAGTGGCCCTTTCAGAGCAATTTTGTTTTTGGCAATCAGGTCGAGTGTTGCCTGTGGCAACAGCTCACCATGGTTTTCCAGTGCTACCAGTCCGGCATCCGCGTAATCGTAAGCGAAGTCGCAGCCCACCTTGTCTAGAATCTGGGTGGTCGCGTTAATAATATCTGGGCCAATGCCATCACCGCGAATAACAGTTATGCGTTGCTGGGTCATGTGGAGGGATCCTCTGGTCAATCTGTTGTCTTAATCGATTAAAAGCGTGCAGGCTATCACTGCGAAGACGATGACGTCCGGGATTGAAAACGCTTACGCAGTGCCGCCTCAAAATTTCGCGTATTTTATACGATGATCCTGATTAGCGATAGTCGTTGTCTGATTTTTATAGTGAATACTTAAGGTTAATCTGGCGAATTACCTGGCCCTAATAGACCAGGGGACACTGCAGCTGTGATGCCAGCATTTCCTGCATCTCTGTTACCGTCGACGGGGAAATATCAAGGCATTGCTGCGCACTGGCCAGGACATTGCGTGTTTCGCTGCAAGGAGTCCCTTCGCCAAACAGCCACTGCCGGCTAATGATTTGTGCCATCATCAAAATACAGTGCTCCCGGCGCAGTGAGGCAGGCACGCTGGCAGGCGGTTTGCCCGCATGGTGCAGCAACGCGCGCCAGGTTGCTGCCTGATGCCAGCCGCTGGCAAGCTCTTGTGACAGTGACTGCCAGCGAGTGTCCGTTCCAATACGCAGCAGGTTATTGGGATCATAGTAGCCGTGCTGTGCGAGCGGTAATTTAAGGAGTACTTTAAGATCTGGCAGAGTAAAAAGTGGCGCACTTAAAAAGGTCGCGGTGAGTGCCGCTGACTGAGGAGTAAAACGGGTTTTTACTTTCATCGCCAGCCGCGAAGCAACGCTGGCCATCAGTGTAGCGAACTGATGACATATGCCATCCAGCGGGAATCGGTGCTGTGTCAGACGTGCTGATAACGCATGCTGCACCAGCATATCCCCGATTCGATCCAGTCCGAATGTCAGGATCGCCTGTTTGATGGAGTTCACCGGCAGTTGCATGCGGTTATCAAGGCTGGCGGAATTCAGTAGAAAACTCGAAAACGACGGCTCCTTTTCAATGAGCAGTACCAACGCATCAATATCACTGTCCGGCTTGTGCAGGGCATCAATGATGCGGGTCAGGCTGGCGGGAGGACGATGGACGGGAAACGTGGCCGGGTAGAGTGTGCACTCATGCCTGACGTCCACATCCTCCTGGTGTCGGGCGTACAGTACGTTCCACTGATCGAACGACACAGCGCGGCCATTTTGATGCATGACCTGTGTTGTTGGTAACCATTCACACACGGTGGTGTCCGCATCACTCAACGCGACCGCCACGTAATCAGTATGGACGGACAATACAGTACCACGTTGCTGTTGGCGGATAACGACCTGATGGCCATTGGCCAGACCGCCGGGCAGCGTTATCCAGTTTGCATACAATGTGCGGTAATAGGCCGGTGAACGACGGATATATTCGCGCAGACAATGGGCAACCGTCTGCTTTGGCGTGATCAGTGCCAGATGACAGCAACTGAGCACGCGGCGCTCAGACGCTCGCAGGGAAAAGCGACTGAGCAACTGGTAGCTGGCCGGATGCATCAGCGATTTCGACAGCCGCAGAATACTCAGCCACAGAACCAGCGCACGCGTTTTGAGTTGCTTTTTTAGCGCACCCACCGGGTAATCCGGGTTGGTCTGCAGGCCATAAGCGAGCAGCGTTGCCGCCAGCAGATGTTGCAGGCTGTGCTCATTAAGGTGGTCACGTCTGCCGGTCAGGCATAACAGCACCAGGCTTCGCAGCATTGTGGCGGTGGCCGGTGACTGAGAATCAGGCAGCGTGCAGGTAAAGTACGCAAGTGCAGTGTCGGGGGCGTGCCTGCACGCAGAGAGGACACGTTGCGCCGTAGTAAGGCAGCGATTAATACTGTCAACCGGTTGCGGGGTGTTCAGTGAAATTACAGCGCTATAGATCTGACTATGCAGATCAGCAACATCGAATTGCGCCATCTCTGTCAGCTTTGCTGGTAGCTCTGATAGGCACCTTCACCCCAGGCAATAAGCTGATCGTTTTCAAATAACAGCGGCGTACATTCATCCTGAGTAGTGAGACCATCCGCCCGGACATGTTGCGTGCGATAAAACATGACCTGAATGGTCATACCGTTTTCCATCTTTGCTTCGGTAATATCCGGAGACCCTAACAACGCAAGGACTTCTTCGCGGGTACTGCCAAGCCGCAGCTTGGTAATTTGCACCTTGTTATATTCCTCGCGATCCTGCCAGTCCATGTTCTCCGGCTTGTCAGGGTAAAACTGGATCACAAGGAATACGAACAACGCGTAAAACGCGATGCCTGCAATAATGATCCGGGAAACCTTGCTACTCATGTTCTTCTAACGCCACTTACCATTGTGCCAGTGTACCCAAAACCGCGCACAGACGGAATCCCAATTGCACCCCGCAACCCGCTTAATCGCGATTAATTGTGTAACAAGGCGTATACTCACTGCCGGGGAGCTTCATGCGTTGCTGCTCTACAAAAGAACGCAACAGCTCGTCGATGCGTGCCATCAGCGCCGGATCGCCGGTAAGCTCAAAAGGACCATGCTCTTTAATCTGACGGATCCCCTCCGCTTTCACATTACCGGCAACAATGCCGGAAAATGCCTGGCGCAGTACTACCGCCAGGCTGGCCTTATTCTGGTCCTGATGCAGGGCCAGTTCACGCATAGAATCATGTGTTGGAATAAACGGGCGCTGAAAGGATCCCTCAATTTTCAGTGACCAGTTATAGCTGTAGGCATCGCCCATGGCCTCACGGAATTTTTTAACCCTTTCAAGTCCGCCGCCCATTACCCGGGCTACTTCGACGGCGTCATCAACAATAATGGTATATTTATCCTGTGCTTCTTTCCCTAAGGTGGCACCAATAAATTCATCGATGGCCTCGAAGTAGCCTTCAGAGCCGGCAGGCCCGGTAAGGATGACCGGAAACGGTTGCTGAGCATTCCGGTCGTTCATCAGAATCCCCAGCAGGTACAAGAGCTCCTCTGCCGTGCCCACACCCCCCGGAAAAATCACAATGCCGTGAGCCAGGCGAACAAAGGCTTCCAGACGCTTCTCGATATCCGGCATGATCACCAGTTCATTAACGATGGCGTTTGGTGGCTCGGCAGCAATAATACTAGGCTCTGAAATACCAATGTAACGACCCCGTTTATAGCGCTGTTTCGCATGCCCAATCGCGGCGCCTTTCATCGGCCCTTTCATAGCGCCGGGTCCGCACCCTGTGCAGATATTCATATCCCGTAAACCCAGCTGATAACCCACTTCCTTGGTGTATTTGTATTCGGGCAGTTTTATAGAGTGGCCGCCCCAGCAGACAATCGTGTTGAGTTCGTCATTACCTTCCAGTGCCTGAGAGTGACGAAGCATATCGAACACCATGTCAGTGATATCCGCACTTTCAACGGGTGCGCTCTTGTGCATAAATGCATACTTGTTGCCCATAAACAACAAATCGCGCAGCACCGCGAACAGGTGTTCGTGAACACCCCGAACCAGTTTGTCATCAACAAACGCCACGTCAGGTGGGTTGATCAGTTCAATTTTGACCCCCCGTTCACGGCGAATCAGACGAATATCAAAATCATCGTAGGGGGCAAAAAGTGTTTCGTAATCGTCTTCATCAACACCGCTGTTAAGCACCGCCAGACAACAGTTTCTGAACATATCGTAGAGTGCACTGTTGGTAGTATCCTGAAGTTGTGCGACTTCAATCTGGGACAGCTGGCTCATCCAGCCAACCGGATTTAACTGCACTTTTTTCATGTTTTTCGTATCCTGATGTAGGGGAGATGCAAAATAAGTCTATCCTAATACAACACAATTACGGCCCTGACGTTTTGCCGTATACAGCATGGCGTCAGCCCGGTTGAAGGCATCATCGGCTGAGTCGTCCGACTTTAGCATCGTAATGCCAAACGACGCCGTGATAGTGACTTTTTCCTGTTTAAATTTAAACGGCAATGAGGCCAGTTTGTCGCGAACTTTTTCGAGTGCCTCAACGGCCCCGTCGGCGGTGAGTCCTTGTAATAATATGATAAATTCTTCGCCGCCCCAGCGCGCCACGAAGTGGCTGTCAGAGAGGTTCTGACGAAGGTGACGGGCCACCAGCTGCAGGGTTTTATCGCCGGTGGCGTGCCCAAAGCGGTCATTGATTGACTTAAAGTGATCAACATCCGCCACCGCAACAGCCAGCGGTGTTCCCCGCTGAAATGCCTGAATAGACTGACGGACTTTGTTGTTATAGGCCGAGCGGTTTGGCAGGCGGGTCAGGGCATCGGTCTGACTGGATACAATCTGCTCCGCCAGCTTTTTCTTGTAGCTGTTGGTTTGACGCTGCAATCTGGTGAGCTGATGTTGCATGGAGCCCATCAAATCCAGCAGTGCCTGCTGCCCGGCACGATCCGCTTCCTCGCGCTCAGTCAGCGTAGATGACAGACCCTGCATATAACTGTGTGCCTGCTGTCGCAGTGCTTCGAGTGTGTCGCTTTGGGTAACGGCATCTTCCATGTCATCAAGCTGGCGTCGTAGCTCTGCATTCACAGTCTGCCGGCTGTCAAACTGCTGACGGGATTGTTCTATGGTATCGGTGACGCCATGTTGAATCTTGCCTAACGAATTATGTAGCGACTGAATAACCTTCCCTGTCAGGCTGGCGTCCGACATGGCGTCCTGCACAATCATGCGAATAATAACAACACAACTGTGCAGCAGGGCATCCTCACTTTGCTGGGTGTCGAGTAACTCGCGGATTTCTCGTAGTTGCGGATCATCAGGTTTTTTCTGCGCGTAATTACTGAGAAGCTGATTGAGCTCCTGATAGATGGAGGCATACAGCTTATCGGTTCCCTTTTTGTCAACAGGTGCTGCAGGCTCAGTATGTGATGGGCTGCGTTTGCTGACATAATCAAGACCCTGACGGTAAAGGCGCAGTGCCCGGGTGAGTAGCGACTGCAGTGAAAACAGGTTGTCGACAGGCTGGTTTAACGTCATCAGCTGCTCGGTGGCCTGCTTTCTTAGTTTGTCGTTACTGTTGAGCTGCATTTGCAGGGCTTTGACGGTATCCTCGAGCTCTGCGGCGGTTTCTTTGGTGTATTTTTTTAATGCAGCGTCAGAGTTTTGCAGCAGCGTTTCCAGCTTACCAATACTGGTTGTGGCGAGGGTAAAGTTAGGCGTCCCGGCCAGATGCCCGCGTAAGGTCTGTAACTCTTCATCAATACGCGGCTCAAACCCATCGTAGAACCGCGACAACCGGATTATAAACTGTGACAGCAGGTGATTGTGCTGTTTAAATGCCTGAAGCTGCTTTGATTCCATCACCACCCTATTTTCGTTTTTTGCGTTTATTGCCTGGCCAGCCTGTGATTAGCATACGGTGCTTCGAAATTCGAGCGAAACGGGTTGATGTCCAGTCCCCCTCGGCGAGTATAGCGTGCATTTACCGTCAGTTTATCTGGCCTGCAGTGGCGTAACAGATCGCAAAAGATACGTTCTACGCACTGCTCATGAAATTCATTGTGCTGACGAAAGCTGACTAAATATTTCAGTAGCGCGCTACGCTCTATTTGTGGCCCCTTATAGCGGATCTGAATACTCGCCCAGTCCGGCTGACTGGTGATCAGGCAGTTTGACTTAAGCAAATGACTGACCAGTGTTTCATCAGCATGACTGTCCGTTGTTTTAAGCAGTGAGGCATCGGGCTGATACTGGTTCACCTCTATATCTTCATCATCAATGACTGTACCGCTAAGTTCAACCATTTTCAGCGATGAAAAAGCTGAGGGCTCAATCACCTGAACGTGGACTGGGGCGTCTGCGCAGCGACTCAGATCCTGCTCAATAACCTTACTCACAGCGGCTGCGTCGCGAAACGCTGACTGGTTGAAGCTATTGAGGTACAGCTTGAACGACTTGGATTCGATGAGGTTGGGTGAAGTAACCGGCACCTGACACTCCAGAATGGCTACCTGTGGCTTGCCCTTTTTATTTAGCCATGACAGTTCATAGCCGGTCCAGATATCACTGCCGTCAAAGGGCAGGGTGCGGGTGCTGAGCCCAAGCGTATCGCGGCTCAGAGAACGGGGGACGCCCTGCAGAAGCGACGGATTATACTCAGACTCATAGGCAACAGTTTTACCCAGTGATAGATCTTTCGGGGCAGTAATGGTTATTTTTTCAGGCTGTTTGGACATATTCGCTTTTACATCAGAAAGGGTTTACAGCTCGCCATATCGTGTATCAATGGCGTCACCGGCGCTTGACTTGCGGGTGCTATTGTATAGTGTACGAAAACAGTATGCGAGAAGGTCCAACGCCGCGGCGCGGCAAAAGTCTGGTTGCTCGCAGACGTTAGTATTATTCGATTGTAGCAGAGAATTTTAACATGAGCGCATACCTGGAACAGCAACTGGACTCCTTTATAACCTCAACGCTTGCACTGAGTGAGAATGAACGCCAGCCACTGCGTATTGAATATGACAGTACCTGGCCATCGCCGTGTTACCAGCAAACCCGCGATGATGGAAAAATGGTGGAATGGAAGCCGGTAAAACAAACTGAGCATAACAGTTTTGCCAATGTGGAGGAGGCGCTGGAAGTAAACATCGATCGTCAGTACGCGGACTTCTTTACACGCTACTACAGTCATAATCTGCTGGCGACGGCGCCGCAGGGCAGTTGTGAATTGTTACAGGTCTGGAACCAAGACGACTTTCAGCGCTTGCAGCAAAATATCATCGGCCATGTACTGATGAAGCGTCGGCTAAAGCAACAGGCGACCCTGTTTTTCGCGCTAACAGATGAGGAAGACACTATCCTGTCGGTACTCAATGATACGGGGGAAGTGGTGGTGGAGCGCGTGGGTAAACCACCTTCGGATATTATCGCTCCAAGCCTGGCCAGCTTTCTGGAAATTCTGACCCCACAACTACCCTGACGACTTATTTACTGGCAAGTTGCGCCTCAAGGTGCGCGACTCTGGCCTCCAGCGCGGCCATTCGCTCTTCCATTGTCTGTTCGCTTTTGGCCTGGTCATCCGGCGTCTGACGCGACGAACGCGCAGTGCCCATTTTAAAGTGCTTCAGCGCCTCAATCGCTTCAGCAACGCTGAGTTTAAATGGCGCCCTTGCGCGCAGCAGACCAACCCCAGGTGTCAGGCCCTGCTCAGCAATCTCACGACAGATACGTTGTAATTCTTCCCGTTGCTGCATCGCGCCTCCCGACTGTTAACTGATGCTGATACCGTACACATATACTTCTCGTATTTAATCATTAATTAGCGAATTACACTATTTAATCGTCGCGGCGCTTCAACAAAGAAAATCAATTTTGTAAATTATCAATAGCTTATGAGTTGGCCTTGTTTTTGATAACTACCCGCTGTTGTGTATTACTTTTATAACAAGGAAAAATCATGAAAAAGCTTCTTTTGATACTCGCCGCCACTGCGCCTTTACTTTTATCTGGTTGTGTTGTCTCTGTTGGCGGCGATGGTGACAGTCACTATGGTGCAGACTGGGAAGATCGGGAGTACAACAACCGTAAGCACATTGCCAAACTGGAACAGGACATGTCCTACGAGTCGGTGGTACGTAAAATGGGCGTGGCTGACTTCAATGAAATGCACCAGAAAGATGACGGTGTCTACCGTGTTTTGTTTTATCGCACTCAGCGTACCCAGGATGACGGCGTAACCACCAAAGATGAATGCACACCGCTGGTTTTCAGAAACGGTGCGCTGATTGGCTGGGGCGACAGCGCATACGCGCATATCTAGGGAATAAACTTATTCGCGTCTTCCCCAGGCGTCCGGTAACTACAGGTAAAGGTGCAGTACTATTATCTGCACCTTTATCGTCGTTACTTAAACCGGCGTAGTCTGAACAGGCGCTGCGTTATTTATACCCTTTTTAACACAAGGTTAACATTTGACTTTTTTTCGCGTAGAGTGTGGTTAATTCTTAGACACATACCTGATGGCATAGTGACAGGACAGCAGGTATGACCAACCAGGAGAGGGTGTATGCCGACTTCTGCACTTGCTGATAATCACGTGCTCGACAAAGAGGCGCTTAAAGCCGTTTACCTCACCGAGGATGATCTCAAAGTCGCTGCCTCCATCCTGTACAACGCCTATTTTGATGATCCCCTGTTCATCGATATCTTTCAGGCGGAAAAAGAAGGTTATGAGAGCCGCCTGCGCTCGGCAATTCGTGAGGAGCTTAATGCTTTCTGGATCGCCAACCAGCCTATGATTGGATTATTTGACGACGGCCGGTTGCTTGCGGTGACCTGCCTGACCTGCCCGGATGCAACATTTGGCGCAGGGCGTTACTGGCACTGGCGGCTTAAAATGTTGCTGACCGCAGGGTTATTCGGTACCCGGCAAATGGTCGAAAAAGAAGAGAAAGTCAGAGCCGCCGTTCCCGCCACCGATTTTCATATGCTCAGCTTTATTGCTGTGCACCCCGATTACCAGCATCAGGGCCTTGGTCATCTGCTGTTGGGCGCGATCGACAGCATTCTGTCCGAAGATACCAAGAGCGAAGGCGTGGCTGTCCTGATCACCCGTGATAAACAAAAACACCTGTTTGAAGACGGTCGCTATCAGATGGTCGGCGAACTGGAAGTTGGCCATATTCAGGGCTCGGTTATGTTTCATCCTAAAGCGGACAGCTAAATCCTATCTTCTTTAGTAAAAACGCCTGTCAGTGGTTCTGCACTCAGGCTTTTTTTCTTATACAGGCACACGTGCGTGTCGCCTGCTTACATCAAAACTTACGGATAAGGAGCAATCTGATGAGCATGCAACTAAGATGCAACTGGCTGCTAGGCTTATGTTTTTTAATCACTGCGGGGCAAAGTCTTGCCCATGAACAGCAAACGGATAAGTCTGAAGAGTTCATCGTGAATATTAATCAGGCCTACACGGCATTCAGCCGAATGCTGGAAGAGGGAAAACCTGAAGCGCTGGCGAACGAGTTTTATACATCAGACGCAAAGTTTTTTCCTCCCGGTGGAGGCGTGGTTGAAGGAAGAGCTGCAATCGGGAAGATGCTTAACAGCATGGTGGAAGCAGGAGTAGTCGTAGAACCGCAGGCGATTGAAGTCGAAGACTACGGAGAACATATCTATGAGTACGGCATAGCCACAACGTATAATCAGGAAGGGCAGGCGCTGGCAAAAGAACGCTATATCGCAATCTGGAAACTGGATGACGGGCAGTGGCGTATCCACCGGGACTTCGTTAAGGGCAGAAAAATACCGAATTAACCGCTTACTGACGCGCGGAGAAAGAGTTTCCAGGTCGGAACGGGATAATCAATACCACCGGACACTGACCGGTGGCACACATCTTCTGTTGCGGACTTCTGCGGTGTCGCTACAGCTCACCATTGGTTACAAAAAAAGGCAGGTTGGCGTTGGCCACCCGGCCTTTTTTATCCTTCACGGTAATAAATAGCCGGTAGGCGCCCGGGCTAGCCGGTGTTGTGAACTGAGCCTGCCCGGTCGTTCCTGACTTCGCGCTCTTAAATGTCACGCCCAGCGATGATGGCCGCGATTCCGGGTCGCCACCCGCTTTAATATCGGTACTTTCCGGCAGTATTTGCCAGTGTACAGACGGGGATGCGTCACTGCGTGTGAGCATCTCGACCATTGCCGTAACCTCCTGTTGAGGAGGCAGTGTCACATTGTCAGAGCGGCCCTGATTTTCAAGCGTTAAAGCATCAATGGAAGGCGCACGCCATTTTGGCCATTGCCCTGTCCAGTTATACGTTAAGGCATCGACTACTTCAGTCGGGTTGCCGTTTTCTGTAAATACGCCATACCAGGTTGGCGTGGTTTCCTGTTTTTGCCCCCACAGAAAAGCAAAAGAGCCAAGGGCGCGTCCTTGCGCTGCGACAATGCCTTGCTGATACCGCTGACGGTAGGAGGCGGCTTTTTCCGTACTGGTTTGCTCAACCGGCACATCCCAGCGCGTGCGTGCAACCTGCCAGTGCCCGGTTGGCCCCCATTCCGTGACCACAAACGGCCCGTCATAACCATAATCAAGCAGGTCGCCGGGCAGGGTTTCAAGCCCCCCGTAAATATTAATACTGAGGTAGTCGAGGCTGGGTACACGTTCAAGGATAAGGTCGAGCTTGTCCTTATCCATACCTGCGGTGACAGTAGTCACCAGATGATTGGGATCAACCCGCTGAATAAACGCCGCAATGTCCTCTATGGCATACCAGACGCTGGTGTCGTTATAAAACAAATCCACTTCGTTACCAATGCCCCAGGCAAGCAATGCCGGGTGGTCTTTGAAACGCAGTACCGTCGCTTTTACCCGCTCAAACTGCGCAGCAACCGCCGCATCGTCACTGTAATCAAAACCATGGCGCTCATGCCCCAGACTAAGTCCCAGCATGACAACTAGGCCACGTGCGTGGGCGTCATCGAGGATTTGGCGGGCGTTGTCGGCGCTCCAGGTGCGGATCGCATTACCGCCGGCCACCACCAGTTTATCAAGATGACGGTGCCCGCCTGCGCCACGAATAAAGAACGGGGCACCATCGCGGTAGATCTGATAACCCTGTTGTGAAGACGTCAGGGTTACCGGCACGGCAGTGCCGCGCGCGGGAGCGGAATCATTTGGTGTAGTCTGGCATGCAGCCAGGCCACAGAAGGTAAGGGCGAAAATCAGCAATAGGCGCATACGGTCCGTCTTCTGCATGGTTGAAAGCGCTTACAGCTATAGCGTGAAAAGGCATGATCGCAACCCGGCGCAGCACAGTGAGTGATCGTTGATGCGCCCTGATACGTCTGAACGTATGCAAAGCACGTAGTAATTTAGTGATCAAACGGTTTCCATGGCATTGAGGCTGGTATCGGTAAGGTGCACACTAATGATACCCCGTGCACGCACGGCATTTAACGGAGGCACTCATGGCGGGTGGATGGGCAAAAGACGGCGCAGTACAGGAACAAATTGATGCAAGCGTGGATGATGCGGTGGCGCGTGCTAAACGTCAGATCCCCGCAGGCGACAGCGCAGAATTCTGCGAGGAGTGTGATGCGGCTATCCCAGAGGCAAGGCGCCAGGCTATTCCCGGCGTACAGCTCTGCATAAATTGTCAGGCTGAAATAGAAAAGCAGGCGACCACCGAGTCTGCGATTAACCGGCGTGGCAGTAAAGACAGTCAGTTACGCTGAAACGTTGTTCGTTTTCACTTACGCGTCCCCTTTACCTAAAACACGCTGACACCCGCATCGGGCTTCTTTCTCCCTGTCTAACGTTAAAAAAACGTCACAATCTATTGTGTCACTTTGTCATATAAAGTCAGGGTATAACGTTTCCGGGGTATCAGTAACATGAAGATTTCAGGCCTTATCTGCGCGTTCGCTATTATGCTCGGTGGCTGTGCGCAGACTTCGCCACGCTTTGAACAGGCCGTGGCCGAGCACGCTGATGGTTTAAGCGCACAGACAATATTCAATGACACGTTCTCCCGGCACGGCGGAGACTACCTCACGCGTCTGCAGGACGTGAATGTCGCCATTGATGGTGAGTGGCATTTTCTTATCACACAGATCCAGCCAGACGTCACTGACGAGGGCTACCGTCAGCGTTCTGAGGAGCGCGTTCTGGTATCGCCCCGGATCTATGCGGCATTGTATGCTGGGCCTGCAGGGACAAAACAGGTATACCGTAGTGCAGAGCAGGTAAACGTCGCGTACAACGGCGAGCAGACAAACGACAGTCGCAAAAACGCGGCCACTGCATTAACCGCAGATGCGTTTTACCTGTTCACGCTCGGCCCGCTTGGTTTGTCTGAACGGGTCGATAGCTGGCAGCGGCTTGAAGATAAAACATGGAAAGGGCGTAGCTACTACCGTATTAACGGTGAGCTAACCCCGGGCATTGGCTTTTCACAACGCGACCACATTACCCTGTGGGTCGATAAGGAAACCCGCCTTACTTTCCGGCTTCATATTACCCTTGAAGGTTTCGAATCTACAAAGGGAGCGCACGTCGATACGACATTTCTGGCCTATACCCAGCTTGGGGAGTTTACACTGCCCACACACTTTTTCGAGCGCGTGGCGGGCCCAATAAAAATTGATGCGCACGAATGGTGGTATACGGGGATTGATATCAACCGGGGACTGGATGAGTCCGATCTCAGCATCAGTGGCTGGTCTGAAGGCGCCACCGAGTCGGCAGCCTCTTTTAGCCCGCCGCAGCGCTAGGCTGCGACGCGACATGACAGGCCTTTATGCAGGTATGTCAGAACATGTTATACAGGTTACTCTCACCTGAAATGCCTGTGGCATTCCTGCTGAGATTGTCACCCAGCAAATATAGTAAAATAGCGCCACTTCGTTGATCGATTCTCATCCTAAGACGATTTCTCAATGCGTGCTCCCAATACGATATCATGCGCCACTGGCTACGGGATGCAGGCTTTGGTAAGACTGTTTTATTTTAGCCGAAACACTATTTCTACCGACTGGCAGGCTGTTGCCTCTGCAGGGTATTGCCATCGCATTAGTGATGTCACCGCAGCCGCTGCGAAGGTATCCTGAGGGTACGCTTCAATAACATTAATATTCACAGGTTTCCCACTTTCAGAGATATCGAATTCCATTTTCGCATAACCCTGGGTACCGTTTCTTGCTGCCTTTCTGGGATAACCGGGGTCTTTTCTTGAAAGCGGTGAGACCATACTGGCCTCGTCAAACTCCTTTTCATGAAAACCGCACCGTGATTTATACCTCACAACATCTTCATCAGAAATGTTCAGCGGCTCGAATGAGCTTGAGCACGCAGATAACACCGATGTGGCAAGAATCGCAGCGAGGGCAGTGAGATATCCTTTCATAAAATTATCCTTTAACTGTTTTTTTATAAGCGCGAATGCTGAATAACCGTATCAGGTTTAACGACTATGATACAGGTTGCTCTGAAGAGGAAGGCGGCTTTCCGCGGCGCGAACGACTAAGCATATAGCGGCCCAGCATGAAGCAACCTACGTCTTACTTGGCGCTTTAATCTTGATTCGCAATATCGGGCCCCCCAATTCGTCCTCACTCCGTGTAAGACATTTCGTACAAATGCGTAGGAAGATTGGCGTATCTGCTGCCCGAAATATTTAGACTAAAGTATAAAGTGACTGAAAAGTATAAACTTTTTATTTTTAGCCGTCTGATCGTTTGGATCACATTCTGAATTTAATGTAATTGTTTGTCGCAAAGTCTCGCCATAGGACTAACATTATAACCGTCACAAGGAAACACGACGGGTCAGGAAGACTTACGGATCCTAAGGACGAACCACGGACTGGTACTTCAGCAAGGTCGCTGAGTGGCTCAGGATGAGCAGGGACGTGCAAGGATGGTCAGACTATGCGGAGCATAGTTTCAGGGAAGACAGGGACAGCGCGAGGAATGCGCGGGACAGGCCAGGAGTGGCAACACTGCATCAGGATATGCAGGTACAGGGAAGGAAAGGATAGGGACCTGTTTAAGGACAAACAGCCCGCATAGGAATGCGGGAAAAAGGAACATCCGAAAAGGACTGTCTCCAGGAAGGAGGCAGGTGCAAGGGAACGCTGAGAAGGAGCCTCATTTTTCGAGCAGAAAGCGGAAGTGGATAAACTTCCGCTTTTTCTTTATGGCGCAGGCGGTTTGTTATTGCTCGTTCAGCCAGGCAAGCGCGTCCTTTTTTGACGTGAAGAACGCAGTGTTTTGGGAGCTGAGTGCAGGTGTGCGCTTCATCAGAATACGTTGCAATAGCGTTTGTTTCACTACAAACGCCTTAGCCCTGAGCGGTTGAGTATTCTGCCACTGATTGAAACGATCGAGTGCGGCATACGCCTCAGGGGTGCCGCCTTCTACGTCCGAGTCATCAATTAACATCTTAAACGGTTCGCCTTTCATTGCGCGAATGGCGTCGCGGGCTTTTTGTTCGTACAGCTCTATCCCTTCCTGGTTAAACGCACCACTTAGCGTAACCAGAATAATGTCACCGTCACATACTACCTGTGAGACACCATGCCCGGCAGCCATTTTTTCTCCGTGATTAGTCTGCTATGTCAAAAAGTGTAGTCTATACCATTATTTAATGCGGTACTGAATCCACAGCTCAGTGAATATAGTCTCAGTGCGTTGTGTCAGGCTGAATGCGATGTACCGGCACATCGGTTTTTGTGACATAGCGACCTGCCATGATCAATGTCCCCTGATAGCGGTCATCGCCGCTTGAGGAAAATTCAAAAATGAATTCACTGTACCAGTCAGGCTTTCCTGTTTTCAGCGTAAGCCGCGTCGTTTTGCGGGCCAGGCTCAGCAGTTGTAACTGATGCGTTTTACAATAGTGTTGTAAGTACAGGTGCGCGGCTTCAGAGATACTGCGAACACGCCAGAACTGAAATACCACAAAGCCGATGCTCAGCCACAACACTAACTCACCCAGTGTCATTGGGCCTGCTCCCGGGTTTGCGTAAACAGTTTGCCAATGGCGGCCTGAAGACGAGCACTGCGTTCTTCGCTACGCAGCATGCCCAGCATCGTAGGACGCAGTGGGGGCAGCTGTACCAGGTCAGAAAATAAGCCGGAAAACAGCGCGCCGTTAAGTTGTTGTTTATCATCCAGCCAGGCAACGCGGTCAAAAAACTTCAGCGTCAGTGCGGTATCAAATTGCATATAGTGACGCCCGGCTATCACGCTGACCACATCGATGGATAACTGATCATCGCGCTCCAGCAGTGCTGACAGCATATCCTGCAACTGCGGGTCTGCCTGAGTCGTTGTCAGTGCGCGCAGTGCCGACAGGTGAATAATCATGGGGTCCTGAGCGCGTGCCATAAAGCAGTTTACCAGCGCATCAGGTAACGCAATGCTTTCTACATATTCCATCAGCGCATTCTGAAAGTCAGGGCTGTATTGTTCAAAATTGTCGCGCACTGCGGTAATCAGCTCAGGCGTTTTATCCAGACGCACTGCGACATCGGCAATCGCCTGTAGCGGCAGAGACTGCCAGTCATGTTGCTGAGGCGCTGTCAGATATTGATGAACGGCGTCTGTGCCCTGACTCATGGGTTGCGCAAGATGTTTTCTCACCAGCGCATTAAACTGTGCCATTTGCGCCTGAGTGGGCACAAACGAGTAAGGATTGTCAGGCAGTTGCTGCGCACCGTCACTGTCATCCGTCAGGCTTTCCCCCAGCGCATCAACAATAATCTGCAAGAAGTGATTGCGGGTGGCGCTGACAATCAGCCCCCGTTCGTCAACGGGTAACTTTACAAACCAGATGTAATGTTGCGTGGTTGCCTGTCGATCCCAGAATACCACTGCAAACCAGCCATGCTGCTGTCTGGGGCGCGGCGGCGCAAGCTGGCCATTTTCCATGTCGAGAAAGGCCTGTGTCTCTACAGGATAAATCCCTCTGCCCATATCGAAAATTCGAAAGTCAGTACCGGCATGCAGCAAAAATTCGCTGATTGATTCAATAGACGTTGCGCTCATTTATCACCTCAAGCTTCAGAGGGCGCTAGTTTAGCAGTCTGCAGGTCAAGGTTACAGTCAATCACCGCGGCGAGTGTGTTATACTCGCCGCCGAATTAATCCAATGGCGGGGGCAGGCAATACCGTGAGTCAGCAGGTGCAGCAGTTACTGGCACAACTTGAAGCAGAATTAAAAAAACAGGGTGAGTGGGCGACCATCTCTCCTCACCCGTCGCAACTAGCCAGTCAGGCCCCGTTTGCTGTCGATACCCTGACATTTTGCGAATGGCTGCAATTTATCTTTTTGCCGAAATTATCTGCGCTGGTGGAACAGGGCCAGCCGCTGCCACCCATGGCGATTGCCCCGGCAGCAGAAGTCTATTTGCCGCAGCAGCTTGAACAGGGCGCTGAAGAAGTTATTGCGGTACTAGTCAAGCTCGACGCGATGGCGAACAACGCATGAGCACACTAAGTGTGCTGTATCAGGACGATGATCTTATCGCGATTGCCAAACCACCAGGGTTACTGGTACACCGCAGCCCCATTGACCGCCACGAAACCCGCTTTGCCATGCAAATGCTGCGTGATCAGGTGGGCAGGCATGTGTACCCGGTACATCGGCTGGATAAGCCAACCGCCGGTGTATTGCTCTTTGCCTTCAGTAGCGAGATGGCGCGGGCGATGGGCGAGCAAATGATGGAGAAAGCGTTCAGTAAAACCTATCTCGCTATCGTGCGGGGTTTTGTGCATCACAGTGGAATTATTGATTATGCGCTGCGCTATAAGGCCGACAAAATTGCCGATCGCCACCGCATCAGGCCAGTGGCACCGCAGCCAGCCGTGTCTGCGTATCAATCGCTGGCCCGCTTTGAGCTGCCTTTTGCCAGCGGGCGCTACGCCTCATCCCGCTATTCGCTGGTGCGCCTGGAGCCGGTTACCGGCAGAAAGCATCAGTTACGCCGTCATATGGTGCATTTACGCCATCCGATTGTGGGTGACACAACCCATGGCGACGGCAAACAGAATAAATTTATTCGTGAAACATTTAACTTTTCAAATCTGGCCTTAAGTTGTACCCGCATGGGGTTTTATCATCCGCTATCGGATAAATGGACAACCATCACGGCGCCAGCCCATGCTCAGATGACTGGTCTGCTCGACCGGTGGCAAGCGTACAAAGTGGCATAGCAATTTACGTAATGAGGTACTAATGACGACACTATCTATATTCGCAGGTTCGGTGTACGGCAATGCACAGCATGCCGCAGAGCAGGTAAAAGAAAACCTGGATGATCAGGGGTATGAAACGGCCTTGCACACTGATCCGGAGGTTTCCGATTTCAGTGAGGCCGAGGCCATTTTAGTGGTGACTTCAACCACCGGTCAGGGTGATGTACCGCCGAATCTGGAATGGACCATTTCTGAGTTGCGAGACGAGTTTCCTATGCTGACTGACAAACCATTTGCAGTAGCGGCCTTAGGTGACAGCAGCTATGAAACCTTTTGCGGGGCAGGCCGGCAAATTCATGAGTTGCTTGTTGAGCTTCAGGGCAAGCCGGTCGCAGACATGCTGGAGATCGACGCCATTGAGACGCTGGAGCCGGAAGAAGATGTCATCAAGTGGGTGAACAGCATTAAAGATAAGCTGTTTGCGTAAAGTCCGCAGGAAAAAATAGGTGCGACAGCGTGATTAAGTAGTGCTGCCCGGCCAGTGCCCGGCCAGTGCCCGGGCAGCACCTATTACTACGTGTCGCTACACCATTACTCAGCGCTACGCAGTAAGGCATTTATCCCTACTTTGGCGCGGGTTTTCGCATCAACTTTTTTCACAATGATGGCGGCGTACAGGCTGTAATTACCGTCTTTGCCTGGCAGGTTGCCGGGGACAACTACCGATCCCGCCGGTACCCGACCATAATAAATGTCGCCGGTTTCGCGGTCGAAAATACGGGTGCTCTGGCCGATGTAAACGCCCATTGAGATCACCGCGCCTTCCTCAACAATCACACCTTCAACAATTTCTGAACGTGCCCCGATAAAGCAGTTATCTTCAATAATAGTGGGATTGGCCTGTAGCGGTTCTAACACGCCGCCAATACCTACGCCGCCGGAGAGGTGAACGTTCTTACCAATTTGCGCGCAGGAGCCAACGGTTGCCCAGGTATCCACCATTGAGCCTTCGCCAACGTAAGCCCCAATGTTTACATAAGAGGGCATGACAACAGCATCGTTACCGATAAAGGTACCGGTTCTTACTGCCGCGGGCGGCACGATACGCGCGCCATCGGCAACAAACTGCTCACGGGTATAGTTACTGTATTTCAGGGGTACTTTGTCAAAATACCGGCTTTCTGCGCCTTCAATGACGTCATTATTGTGCAGACGGAAGAACAGCAGTACGGCCTTTTTCAGCCATTGATGGACGACCCACTCTCCGGCAATTTTTTCTGCAACCCGGGCCTTGCCGGTGTTCAGTTGCTCAATGGCAGAGGCTACGGCATTACGTACTTCCTCCGGCGCACTGGACGGGCTCAGGTTGTCGCGGTTTTCAAATGCGTCTTCAATAATGGATTTTAATTCAGTCATGGTATTGAAATATCTTCAAGTTGGTCGAGTTTAAATAAAATTTGCTTTTTCAGGGCAACTTGTTGCTCTGTTGTCAGCGCATCACCGTCTTCATTACAGACAATAAAAATATCTTCAGCCCGTTCACCAATGGTGGCGATTTTGGCCAGTTTCAGGGTGGCACGCATGTCCACAAAAGCATGGCCAATTTTAGCCAGAATACCCGGTGCATCCAGCGCTTCTAATTCTACCAGTGTGGCGTCGTCACCTGCGCTGAAAAAGCGGACTTTGGTTGGCACGTCCAGTTGCCGCATCTGTCTGGGCAGCTTACGGTGATTGTCATGCGAACGGCCGGGCTTTTCCAGTTGTTCATAAATGGCCTTTTCCAGCGACCGGATGCGCGATTCAGAGGAAAGTCGGGTGCCATCATTTTCCAGCACCAGCAGGCTGTCGAAAACATAGCCATCACGGGTGACCGTGATATGCGCATCGTGAATAGAACAGTTGCGGCTGTCAAGTACCGACGCAACCTGCGCAAACAGGGCCTTACGATCTTTGCCGTAGATCAGGATCTCGGTGCCTCCCTTGGCACTGTTGTCGTTTGCTTTAACCAGCAAACGGGTATCATCCACCGTCATCCATTCTTTCTGGGCGATCAGAATTTCCTCACTGTGCCAGGCGATCTGTATTGGCTTAAAGCGCACGAAATAGTCGTCATCCATGCGCGCCCACAAGGTATCGATTTCCTCCATGTTCAGGTCGCGGGCTGTCAGAAGCTGACGTGCCAGATGTTTATGGGTATCGACCCGCTCGCTTAACGTCTCCTGACACTGCATGCCATTATCCAGCGCCTTTTGCGTCATCAGATACAGTTCACGCAATAACGAGGCTTTCCAGTCATTCCACAGGTTGTCGTTGGTGGCACGAATGTCGGCCAGCGTCAGTGCGTACAGCAAATTCAGGTGAGTATGACTGCGCACGGCACTGGCAAATTCATTAATGACATCGGGGTCATAAATATCACGGCGCTGGGCCACCACCGACATTAGCAGGTGATGCTCAACCAGCCAGCGGATAAGCGCCGCATCGCTGCCAGCAATGTCATGCTGCAGGCAAAATTTGTCGACATCTACGGCACCGAGTTTGGAATGATCGCCATCGCGGCCTTTGGCAATGTCATGAAAAATGGCGGCGATGTAAAGTAGCTCGGGTTTATCCAGGTTCCGGCAGATGCGGCTGCACCGCGGAAACTCACGCTCGTTGTTAAAGTACCGGTTGACGTGCTTGACCAGCCGGTGCGTATGTTCATCCACGGTATAGGCATGAAATAAGTCAAACTGCATCATGCCAACAATGGCGTCCCATTCCGGGAGGTAAGCCTGAAAAATGCCATACTGATGCATAATGTCCCAGGCGAAATCGAAAAACGCCGGGTTTCTGAACAACGCCATTAAACGAGTTCGGCATGCCTCACGCTGCACAAAATATTCATTTTCAAACTGACGGTGGGCGTCACGTAACTGACGAATACAGTCGGTTTCCAGTCCTTCGACCCGTGGCGTATCGGCAACCACGGCTAAAAAGTCAAGAATGGCCTCCGGTGACGGGAAGACATTGGCATGGCGTGGACAAATCATGCCATCATGTAATTCAAAGTCGTCGTTAATCACAACGGTGCTCTGCACGGACTGATTCAGCATGTCATAGCGAAAGCGCTGCAGCAGCATCTGATTTAGTTCCGACACCCGTCGCACAGTGCGGAAGAAGTCACGCATCATTTTTTCTACCGCAGGCTTTCCTTCGCGACCGTAGCCCATTTTCTCAGCCACATCGGGCTGATAATCAAACAACAGGCGGTTTTCACTGCGACCGGCGACCAGGTGTAGTGCACAGCGCATTTTCCACAGATGCATGCGGCAGGTGATCAATTCACTGTGTTCCAGTTCGGTGAAGTAACCATGCCCAACCAGGTTCCAGCCGTCATATTCCCGGAAATGCTTTTTCGCTACCCAGCCAATGGACTGAATATCACGTAAGCACCCCGGGTTTTCCTTGATATTGGGCTCAAGGTTGTAGGCGGTACCATTGAATTTGGCGTGACGGGCTTTTTGCTCATCGTATTTGGCCGTGAAAAAGTCGCGGCTGCTCCAGGAATTTTTACCGTTCACCTCGTCCCAAAGTTTGTTGAAGACGGCCTCGCTGCCGCACAGTAAACGACTTTCCACCAGATTCGTGGCAATCGAGATATCCTCTTTTGCCAGTTTGACCGTTTCTTTTATGGTGCGCACTGACTGGCCAATATCCAGCTTGATATCCCAAAGCAGGGTAATGAACTGACCGACTTTTTCCTGCACATCAGCGGCGATGGGACGTTTACTGACGATAAGTAAGTCGATATCTGAATAGGGCTGCAGATGGCCGCGACCATAACCGCCCACGGCGCATAAGGCCAGATCGCTGATGTCCTCCAGACCAAACAGCCCCCAGATACGGCATAGCAGGCTATCAACAAATTGCGCCCGTCCGGTGACAAGTTGGTTGACCGGACTGGCGTCAAAGGCGTCATCCAGCCATTGATAGCTGGCAGTGACACAGTTTTTTATAGCTGCGATGTCTGTTGGGTCATCAAGGGTTTCAATGTCGCTGAGTAAGCTTTGCAACGTCACGATATGCACTGTCCTGTCACTTCGTAGAATCGCCTGCACCATAGCACGATTCGCGCGCACAGGTTAAGTGGCCTGCCGTGCATAAAATCAGAATAAAATTGAATAAATAAGATAATTTAGGAGGGGCGCGCCTGTCGGAGCGAGCAGGCGCGGTATGATCAGACTTAACGGTTATCCATTACCCGGGGTAAATCTTCCTCATCACGCAGGGTAAGTACTTCGACGCCGGTTTCAGTTACCAGCAAGGTGTGTTCCCACTGTGCGCTGAGGCTGCGGTCTTTAGTGACGACAGTCCACTGGTCAGGCAGGATTTTAGAAAAACGCTTGCCGGCGTTGACCATAGGTTCAATGGTAAAGCACATACCGGCTTCAAGGACTTCACCGGTGCCTGGCCGACCGTAGTGAACAACCTGCGGCTCTTCGTGGAAGCTGGCACCGATACCGTGACCACAAAATTCACGCACTACTGAATAATTATGCTTTTCCGCATGGGTTTGGCAGATATGACCAATATCCCCAAGCCGTGTGCCCGGCTTGACGGACTTAATCGCGTTATACAGGCATTCCTGAGTAACGTTTATCAACCGCTCTGCCAGAATCGAGGGCTTACCGACGACAAACATCTTGGATGTATCGCCGTGATAGCCGTCTTTAATGACCGTGACGTCGATATTAATGATATCGCCATCTTTAAGTTTTTTGTCAGACGGGATGCCGTGACAAATACAATGGTTGACCGACGTACATACCGATTTAGGAAACGGCGGGTTGCCATAATTCAGCGGCGCCGGAATAGCACCCTGTTCGTTCACGATATAATCATGACACAGGGTGTTCAGTTCATCGGTGGTCACCCCTTTTTTGACATGCGGAGTGATCATATTCAGGACATCGGCGGCAAGTCGGCCGGCGACGCGCATTTTTTCAATTTCTTCAGCGGTTTTGATTATTGCTGCCACTGGATCCTCGATTCGTGAAAAGGTGAAAAGGTGAAAAGTGAATAGTGAAAATTCGTTAATCCCGCTGACACCTATTAGATGCACTTATCATAAAGCGGGTTAGCATTGCGCTATGTTAACGGCTCTGAGCGCCTGTGTATAGTCAGCGCGCGTTAAGCGCCGCCGGTTGCTTGATGTCAGCCCCTCCTGATTACGGGTAACGTTCAGTGTGTGATCGAGGCCACACCACGGAAACAGGCACGGTCTGATGAGGCGTGTATCGCCGTTCGCAAACCAACGCAAAAACTTGAGTTTGGCTGCCGTGCATGGTATAAAGCGCGCGCTTCACCGGATGGGAAGACCATCGTGTCGCCAATGGTGGGGCAAAAACATTAACTGAAGTAAATAACACACATACACCAACACCGGGTATCGGGGTGTCTGACAATCAGGTCGGATCGATACGTGGGGTGTATGGAGGCCTAACCCCAAGAGGAAAATTAAAATGGCAAATGTTTCTATGCGTGACATGCTGAAAGCCGGCGTGCATTTCGGTCACCAAACCCGTTACTGGAACCCAAAGATGAAGCCTTACATCTTTGGCGCGCGTAACAAAGTTCACATCATCAACCTTGAAAAAACCGTTCCTTTATTCAACGAAGCGCTGAGCTATATGTCTGGCGTTGCTGCGAAGAAAGGCAAAATCCTGTTCGTTGGCACCAAGCGTGCTGCAGGCGAAGCAGTGAAAGAAGCGGCGGTTAAGTGTGACCAGTTCTACGTCAATAAGCGCTGGTTGGGCGGTATGCTGACCAACTGGAAAACGGTTCGTCAGTCAATCAAGCGCCTGAAAGATCTGGAACAGCAAAGCCAGGACGGAACGTTCGAAAAGCTGACCAAGAAAGAAGCGCTGATGCTGCAACGTGAAATGGACAAGCTGGAAAACAGCTTAGGTGGTATCAAAAACATGGGCGGCCTGCCTGATGCTATCTTCGTTGTTGACGCAGACCACGAACATATCGCGGTAACTGAAGCACGTAACCTGGGTATCCCGGTAGTTGGTGTTGTTGATACTAACTCTGATCCAGATGGTGTTGACTACATCATCCCTGGTAACGATGACGCTATCCGTGCCGTACAACTGTATCTGGAAGCCGCTGCTAACGCAGTTAACCAGGGACGCGACAGCAACCTGGAAGCGCAAGCAGAGCAAGACGACTTCGTAGAAACGGCGGAGTAATGTCTCCCTCGTCCCTGTCATCATATTCACATGTGGCAGGGGTAAACTACGCACGTTAATAAAAGAGGGTCTGTTCAGACCCTCTTATCCATTGAATATTTAAATGCTGAGGAATTGAAAAATGGCAGTGACTGCAGCACTAGTAAAAGAACTGCGTGAGCGCACAGGCGCCGGCATGCTGGACTGTAAAAAGGCGCTGGTTGAAACCGATGGTGATATCGAAAAAGCCATCGAAAATATGCGCAAATCTGGTCAGGCTAAAGCCGCTAAGAAAGCAGGTCGTATCGCCGCTGAAGGTGTGATCCTGACTAAAGTTGCCAATGGTCGCGCAACCATGCTTGAGCTGAACTGCGAAACTGACTTCGTGGCACGCGATGACAGCTTCCTGAAGTTTGGTAATGAGCTTCTGGACCTGGCAGCAGAAAAGAACATCAACGACGTAGACAGCCTGAATGACGCTGAACTGAATGGCGAGAAAGTGTCTGAAGTTCGCGAAGCGCTGGTAGCTAAAATCGGTGAAAACATCGGTCCACGTCGTGTTATCAACGTTGAAGGTGACAACCTGGGCGCGTATGTCCACGGTGGCCGTATTGGCGTTATCTCTATCCTTGAAGGCGGTGACGAAGACCTGGCGAAAGACGTTGCCATGCATGTTGCGGCAGCCAACCCACAGTACGTTAAACCTGAAAACGTACCAGAAGAAGTGGTTGAGAAAGAGAAGTCTATCCAGATCGAAATCGCAATGCAGTCTGGCAAGCCTGCTGAAATTGCAGAAAAAATGGTTGCTGGCCGCATGAAGAAATTCACCGGCGAAGTCAGCCTGACAGGTCAGCCTTTCGTCAAAGATCCTTCAATGAACGTGTCTGAGTTGCTGAGCAACAACGGTGCGGACGTGATCAACTTCGTACGTTTCGAAGTCGGTGAAGGTATCGAGAAAAAGACAGAAGACTTTGCTGCGGAAGTTGCAGCGCAAATGGAAGCGGCAAAGAAATAAATACGCCGTTTGACTTTTGCACGTAGCGATTGTCAGATACACTACGAGCACCTCTTCGGGGGTGCTTTTTTATAGGGGAAGCGGCAAAATAAGTACACGCTTTTCCTGCCTAAAGTTAAACGGCGAATCGGTTTGTCACAAACTTTTTATGAAACGGCAGGTTTTTTGAAAAATTTGCGACAAGCCGAGTCACGAGGACATATCTAACAATGAGTATCACACCGAAATCAGCATACCGTCGCATACTGTTAAAACTTAGCGGTGAAGCCCTGATGGGAAAAGAAGGGTTCGGTATCGACCCTAAAGTCCTCGATCGCATGGCGCAGGAAATCAAAGAGCTGGTAGAGCTGGGCGTTCAGGTTGGACTGGTTATTGGTGGTGGTAACTTATTCCGTGGTGAAGGTCTGGCGAAAGCCGGTATGAATCGTGTGGTCGGTGACCATATGGGTATGCTGGCCACTGTCATGAATGGCCTGGCCATGCGCGACGCCCTGCACCGCGCATTTGTCAATGCACGCATGATGTCAGCTATTCCGCTGAATGGCGTGTGTGATGCGTACAACTGGGCAGAAGCCATCAGTTTGCTTAAATCAGGGCGTGTGGTTATCTTTTCTGCCGGGACCGGCAATCCGTTTTTTACTACGGATTCGGCCGCCTGTCTGCGTGGTATCGAAATCGAAGCTGATGCTGTGCTTAAAGCCACTAAGGTAGATGGCGTATACAGTGATGACCCGGTTAAAAACCCCGACGCGACCCTGTATGATCACCTGAGCTATCAGGAAGTGCTGGAGAAAGAACTGAAGGTCATGGACTTGTCTGCCTTTACGCTGGCCCGTGATCACGGATTGCCAATTCGGGTGTTTAATATGAACGAGCCTGGGTGCCTGAAACGCGTTGTTATGGGCGAAAAAGAAGGCACGCTGATAGACAGCGCCGAGTAAACCAATTAGCTAAAGCCAAATAGGAAATAAACTGTGATTGATGAGATAGAAAAAGATGCGCAAGAGCGTATGGAAAAAAGCATCAGCGCACTGAAGAGCCAGTTAAGTAAAATTCATACAGGCCGCGCTCACCCCAGTCTTCTGGACGGTATCATGGTGCCTTATTACGGTGTCGACACGCCGCTGAAGCAGGTCGCCAACGTCGTGGCCGAAGATAGCCGCACGCTGGCGCTGACGGTGTTTGATAAAAGTGCCATCCAGGCTGTTGAAAAGGCGATCATGCAGGCCAATCTGGGACTAAACCCAATGAGTGCGGGTGGTGCCATCCGAATTCCTTTACCGCCTCTGACTGAGGAGCGCCGTAAAGATCTTATCCGCGTGGTAAGAAACGATGCCGAGCAAGGCCGTGTTGCGATCCGCAACATTCGCCGGGATGCGAACAGCGACGTTAAAGAATTGCTCAAAGAAAAAGAAATCAGTGAAGATGAATGCCGCGCAGCTGAGGAAAATATCCAGACGCTGACCGACGGTTGCATCAAGCAAGTCGATGCCGTGCTGGCCGACAAAGAAAAAGAGCTGATGGAAGTTTAAGCAAAGCAATGATAGGCAAGCGGTCACCGATAAAAAACGACACAGTCAACGTAGCAGGTGAGACTGCGGGCCCTCGTCATGTTGCCATTATTATGGATGGTAACGGACGCTGGGCACAAAAGAAAGGCAAGCTACGCACGTTTGGTCATCGCGCCGGCGTGGAATCGGTGCGCGCGGTGGTCCGCTTTGCGCGTAAAGCGGGGATTGAGTCGCTGACCTTATTTGCGTTTTCCAGCGAAAACTGGAAGCGTCCGGAAGAAGAAGTCAGTGTATTGATGGATCTATTCAATCTGGTGCTCAACAACGAAGCTAAGCGGTTGAATAAAAACGGCGTAAGGCTGAAAGTGATTGGCGATCTTGACGCCTTCGACACCAAGCTGGTTGAGAAGATCCGTAAAGCTGAAGCCATGACCGCAGATAATGACGCGCTGGTACTGAATATTGCGGCAAACTATGGTGGTCGCTGGGATATTGTTAATGCGGCGAAGTCGCTGGCTGACGAAGTCTCTCAGGGTAAGCTGTCAGTCGACAATATTGATGAAGCAACGTTTAACCAGTTTACGTCTACCGCCGCCCTGCCAGAACTGGATTTATTGATCCGTACCGGTGGCGAGCACAGAATCAGCAATTTTCTGTTGTGGCAATGTGCTTACGCCGAGTTATTTTTTACTGATGTGCTATGGCCTGATTTTAATGAAGATGTGTTTCAGCAGGCTGTGGACGACTACAATGTGCGCCAGCGCCGATTCGGGCTTACCGGCGAACAAGTGGCATCCGCTGGGAACTAACAGGATGATCCCGGGCAACAGGCGGAGCCTGAAAACAGGAGCCGAAAGCCGATTATGCTAAAAGAACGAATTATTACCGCGCTGATCCTCGCACCGCTGGCGCTGATTGCCATTTTGTTTCTCCCTATTTTCTGGTTTGAAATTACCATTGCCGGTGTGGTGGCGATAGGTGCTTACGAATGGGCCAATCTCTCCGGCATCTGCGAACGGCCCAAAAAAGCCTTATTCGCGCTGGCTGCGTTTAGTATTTGTAGCCTGCTGTCGCTTATCGTCGACGAACAGGCCATTTGGTATCAGGGCCAGTTACATTTATTGTATCGCCTGATTCTGGGGCTCGCCGTTGCCTGGTGGCTGCTGTCTCTGGCCATGATTATTGCTTACCCTCGCTATACGTCACTATGGCGCAACAGCCGCAGCGTCCGTACTACCTTTGGCTTTCTTACCCTGATACCCACCTGGGTCGCTATCACAGCGCTGCGCACCAGTTTGTATGATGTCGATCCGTTTTATGGCGCTTCACTCATCTTTTATGTGCTTGGGATAGTCTGGGCAGCGGATATCGGAGCGTTCTTTGTCGGCGTGAAGTTCGGCCGGCATAAGTTGCGGCCCGAAGTGTCACCGGGAAAAACGCTGGAAGGCTTGCTGGGCGGCGTGATGGCATCGCTGGCAATTATTGCCTTTGCGGCATTGCACTATCAGGTTGAACCGTCCCGAATCTGGTTACATCTTATTATTGGTGGGGTTACAGTGGCTGTCTCGGCGCTGGGTGATCTTAATGAAAGTATGCTCAAACGTTGTGCCGGCATTAAAGACAGTGGCCGAATTCTGCCAGGGCACGGCGGCGTGCTGGATCGAATTGACAGTCTTACTGCCGCCTTTCCGGTGTTTGCCTTCTGCTATGTGATTTGGATGGCATAATGCAGACCGTTACGATCCTCGGGGCCACTGGCTCTATTGGCTGTAGTACACTGGATGTTGTTGCCCGTCACCCACAGCGGTACCGGGTGTTCGCCCTGACCGGTCATCAGCGCGTTGAAACGTTAATGCAGCAGGCCAAGGTCTGTATGCCCCGTTACGTGGTGCTGGCCGATGAATCCCACTACCAAAAGGCCAAAACGCTGGCCGAAGAGATGGGCATTACGGCCGATATTCTGTGTGGCGCGAGCGCTCTGGAAGACGTCGCCAGTGCCAGTGAAGTAGATATCGTGATGGCTGCCATTGTTGGCGCAGCCGGCTTACTGCCGACGCTCGCAGCGGTGCGCTCTGGCAAACGTGTATTACTTGCTAATAAAGAAGCACTGGTTATGTCAGGCTCGCTACTGGTTGATGCCGCGAATCAGTCTGGTGCAACTATCCTGCCTATCGACAGTGAACACAATGCTATTTTCCAGTGTCTGCCGCGAGACTATGCCTATGGGCGTCTGGCCGACAGTGGCGTGACGCAAATTTTGCTGACCGGCTCTGGGGGGCCGTTTCGTACCCGGGCGCTGGATACCTTTGACGCCATTACGATTGACGAAGCCTGTTACCACCCGAACTGGTCAATGGGACGTAAAATCACCGTTGATTCGGCGACCATGATGAACAAAGGGCTGGAATTTATCGAAGCCTGCTGGCTGTTCGGCGTGCAGCCTGATGACATCACGGTTGTACTGCACCCACAAAGTACTATTCATTCCATGGTTCAGTACACGGATGGCTCGGTGATCGCACAACTCGGTGAGCCGGATATGCGTACCCCTATCGCCTATGGTCTGGCCTACCCGCAGCGCATTGAGGCGGGGGTGGCGCCGCTGGATTTTGCCACGCTGACCTCGCTGGAATTTTCAACGCCCTGTCAGCAGCGCTATCCCAACCTGCAACTGGCCATAGATGCCTGCCGTGAAGGTCAGGCGGCGACAACACGCTTAAATGCAGCGAATGAAGTTGCGGTGGGGGCTTTCCTGAACGGACAGATACGCTTTACCGATATTGCCAGCGTCAATGAAGAAACCTTAAATCGTCTGGAACCTCTCAGCGTTTCATCACTCCAACACATTCTGGAGCAGGACAGCAGTGCCCGCGAAGTTGCGAATCATATTGTCAGAGGGTTGTCATCGTGCTGAGTTTTATTTGGAGCCTGGGCGCATTTATCGTTGCGCTGGGGATACTGGTCGCCGTACATGAGTGGGGACACTTCTATGTGGCGCGCCGGTGTGGCGTTCATGTCGAACGCTTTTCCATTGGCTTTGGTAAGCCATTATGGCGTCGTAAAAGCCAGCGTGGCACGGAATACGTGATTGCCGCCATTCCTCTGGGCGGCTATGTACGCATGCTGGACGGCCGGGTCGATGAGATCCCGCCAGGCATGGAAAATAAGGCCTTTAATAACAAGCCCGTATTGCAGCGAATGGCGATTATAGCAGCTGGCCCTGGGGTGAACTTTTTGTTTGCTATTGCGGCGCTTTATCTTATGTTTCTGGTCGGCTTGCAGACCGTAAAGCCAGTGGTTAAAACCGTTGAGCCTGACAGCATTGTGGCCCAGGCAGGGCTGAATGCCGGTGATGAAATTACTGCGGTTGGCGAACGTGCGACTCCTGACTGGGAGGCCGTCAACCTGGAGCTGGTATCCTATATCGGTAAGTCTGAAACCCCGGTCACCATTGTCGATCAGCAGGGGACATCGCGAACGTTACTTTTATCTACCTCTGACTGGAACTTTGACCCGGATAAAGAGTCTCCCCTTAACAGTTTGGGAATGACGCCATTTCGGCCCGATGCCACCCTGACGCTGGCGTTGGTGGGTGAGGATTCACCGGCTCAGAAAGCGGGGCTGGCAGTGGGTGATACGATAACGCATATCAATGATGAGCCTGTAAAAAACTGGTCAGCGCTGGTGGAACGAATCGCCAGCAACCCCGGAGAGGCCGTGGATATCCGCGTAAATAGGGATGGACAGACCCGGACGATTAATGCCAACATTGCCCGCCGTGAATCATCACAGGGCCAACAAGGCTACCTTGGTGTGAGCCCGGAATTTGAAGAATGGCCTGATGGCTATGTCTTTACACACCAGTATGGACCTATTGAGTCCATAAGTCGGGCAGCAGATAAAACGTGGCGTCTGATGACACTTAGCGTGGAAATGATAGGTAAGCTGCTAACAGGTGATGTGTCAGTAAAAAACCTGAGCGGCCCGATTTCTATCGCACAGGGAGCAGGGGTCAGTGCTGGCTATGGACTGGCATATTTCCTCAGTTTCCTTGCCCTGATCAGTGTGAACCTTGGCATTATCAACCTTCTGCCATTGCCCATGCTGGATGGCGGTCATCTGATGTATTTCACCGTGGAATGGATTACCGGCAAGCCGGTTCCCGAAGCCGTCCAGGAATGGGGTTTTAGAATAGGGGGGGTGCTGTTATTTACCATAATGAGCATCGCCATTATAAATGATATCGCCCGCATCAGTTAAGATAAGGGCGACACCAATCAAGCTAACAAAAACGCGGCCAGGAAAAGAAGAATAGATGAAGTTAAAACAATTAGTAGCAGCCGGAGTCATGTTATCGAGTGCTAGCTTGGTTAATGCTGCCGATTCCGACAGTGAATTTGTCGTAGAAGATATTCGGGTTGAAGGCCTGCAGCGCGTGGCGCTGGGTGCAGCACTAACTTACCTGCCAGTGCAGGTTGGCGACACTCTGAATGACTTCCGGGTAGCTCAACTTATTCGTTCGCTGTATTCCTCTACGCACTTTGAAAATATCGAAGTATTGCGTGACGGCGATGCGCTGGTAATTAAGGTTACAGAGCGCCCAACCATCAGTAACATCATCTTTGACGGTAATGACGACATTAAAGATGAACAGCTGCAGGGCAGCCTGGATGGAAATGGTGTGCGTGTCGGTGAACCGCTGGACAAGACCGTGCTGACGTCCATTGAGAATGGCCTTAAGGACTTCTTTTACAGCATTGGTAAATACAATGCTGATGTTACTGCCATCATTACGCCACTGCCCCGAAACCGGGTAGATCTGAAATTATTGTTTGAAGAGGGCGATGCAGCCGAAATTCAGCAGTTAAATATTGTCGGCAACGAGATTTTCTCAGACGAAGAACTGACAAAGAATTTTGAGCTGCAGTATGACACCCCATGGTGGGACTTCCTGTCGGAAACGCGCTATCAGCGGCAAACGCTGCAGGGGGATATGGAAACGATCCGAAACTACTATCTGGATCGCGGCTACCTTAAATTCAAAATCGATTCAACACAGGTGTCGATGACACCCGAGAAGTCCGGTATTTACATTGCGCTTAATGTTGAAGAAGGTGAGCAGTACACCATCTCTGACGTAGAGCTGGTAGGCGATGTGCTGGGACACGAAGAATATATAAAACGTGTTCTGCCCCTGACTCCGGGTGAACTTTATAATCAGGCTGAGGTGACTTACACCGAGGAATTTATCAGCAAGTATCTGGGCCGGTTTGGCTATGCCTACCCAACGGTTACGACGGTTCCGGATATTAATGAAGAAGACAAGACCGTGAAGCTGACCTTATCGGTCGATCCCGGTAAACGAATTTATGTTCGCCGTATTAACTTCAACGGTAACTCTGTAACTTCTGATCGGGTGCTGCGCCAGAACGTTAGCCAGATGGAAGGGGCCTGGTTGTCTAACAACCTGCTGGAGTCGTCGAAAAATGCAATGTCGCGACTGACTTACATGGAAGAAGTGGAGTTCGAGACGGTTCGTATTCCCGGCGAAGACGACAAGGTTGACGTTAACTACAACGTGAAAGAGCAGCCATCAGGCTCCTTTAACGCCGGTATCGGTTATGGTGACCGTACCAAGCTGAGTCTGCAGGCAGGGATCCAGCAGGATAACTTTCTGGGCACCGGTAAAATGGTGGGAATTAACCTGAGTACGGTGTCGTATCAGCGTTCAGTACAACTGACCTACAATGACCCCTTCTTTACCATTGACGGTATCAGTCTGGGTGGCTCAATTGGGTACAGTGAGTTTGACGGCTCAGACTTTAACGTAGTGCGGTATAACTCTACGCAGTATTCTATCGGTGCCAACATTGGCTATCCGATTGACGAGTTTAACCGGATTAACTTTGGTCTGACTTACCGGAACGTAGAACTGACCGATCGCGGCTATTATGAACAAACGCAGCGTTTCTATAACCAGTTTGCTGACGTTAACGATCCCGATGCGCCGGTAAAATACCAGAGTTATGAAACCAGTGTGGCCTGGAGTCGCAGTACACTTAACCGGGGCGTGTTCCCCACCGCCGGTTCGACCCAGCGTGCTTCATTTAGCGTCACCACGCCTAACTCGGATGTAAACTACTTTAAGACCGTGTTTGACGGTCGCTGGTACTTCCCGCTGACACGGGATCAGAAATGGTCAGTACTCGCACGTGTGAGAATGGGCTATGGGAACGGCTACAGCGATGTGAACGGCGATGATCAGATTTTGCCTTTCACCGAAAACTTTACCGCGGGTGGTTCTGACACCTTACGGGGCTTCGAAAATAATACGGTAGGCCCGCGTGGTGTTATCTTAAGCACCAATAATGTTATAAACGGGCCGGACGGTGAGCGTTATCCGGGCGATCCGTCAAAAGACTCGCTGCAGGTTATTCGCCGCAGTCTGGGTGGTAATGCGATGGTGCTTGCCGGCCTGGAACTTATTGTGCCGACCCCATTTGTCGAAGACGAAATGAGTAATTCGGTGCGGACCAGTGCCTTTATCGATGTTGGTAACGTCTGGGACACTGAATTTGACTACGACTATTATAGTCAGTTTAATCAGCCTGATACCCGATATGGCAGATTGTTGGACTATTCAGACTGGACGCAGTATCGTAGTTCAGCAGGTCTTTCTGTACAATGGATTTCACCGATGGGTCCGATGGTGTTTAGTTTCTCCAAAGCCATTCAGAAACGCGATGGCGATGATGCGGCGTTCTTCACCTTTAATATCGGGCAGACATTCTAAATTTGAATCAAGGCAACCCGCCGACAATAAGACGTACAAAGGAGTTCCTTTTGAAACAGTTGGTAAAACAATTTATTGCAACCGCAATGTTAGGAAGCGCGCTGATGAGCACATCGGCCATGGCAGAACAAAAGATCGGCGTAGTCGACGTCCAGGGCGTTTTCCAGTCTATGCCCCAGGCTGCTGAAATTCAGAACAGCATCCAGGTGGAATTTAAGGACCGCATTGAAGAAGTCAATCAGCTTCAGCGTGATGGTCAGTTCTATGCAGAGCGTCTGCAGCGTGATGCAGCGACCATGAGCGAGCAGGAAAAGCAGGATCTGCAACAGAAAATTCTGGGTGTTCGTGAAGAACTGTCTAAAAAAGCGCAGCCTCTTCAGCAGGAAATCCAGCAGCGCAGAAACGAAGAGCAAAACAAGTTGCTAGGTCTTATCAAGCAGGCGATTGACACCGTTGCGGCTGACGAGGGCTACGATCTGGTACTGACTTCAGGCGCCGTGTCGTTCGCAAAAGAAAACTACGACATGTCTGAAAAAGTGCTGGAGCAGGTCAACAAGGCGAACTAATCGCCTGATTGTTAGCCCGGCATGATACAAAGGTAAGATAAAATAAAGCAGACTAACACCGAAAGGTGTTGGTCTGATTTGTTTTTTACGCGCAAAAGCGTATGGTTGCCGCCAATTAACCTAACAACCCGCACAGATGGCTGAGCCATGCTCGGGAAGCGGCAAAGGAGAACTATTTTTGTCCAATTCACTCAACGCTATCGATATTCAGGAAATCCTCGACTTACTTCCACACCGTTATCCATTTTTAATGGTCGATCGTGTCACTGAGTATGAGCTGGGGAAGTCGATAAAAGCCTATAAAAATGTCACCGTGAATGAACCCTGTTTTACCGGGCACTTTCCGGATCAGCCTATTTTCCCCGGCGTGATGATACTCGAAGCGATGGCACAGGCCGCGGGCGTGCTGGGCTTTAAGACCATGGGTAACTCTGACCAGCTATATTTATTTGCAGGTATCGACAGTGCACGTTTTAAGCGGCCGGTGGTGCCTGGTGACAGGCTTGAGATGGACGTTGAACTGGTCAAGGAGCGTCGTGGGATCTGGAAGTTCAGAGGCGTAGCGAGAGTCGATGATAATGACGTGTGCTGCGCAGAGTTTATGTGTGCAATGAGAGAGATGCCGTAACGTGATCCATCCAACCGCTGTCATTTCACAAAACGCGACACTGGGCCAGAATGTTGAAGTTGGTCCGTTTTGTTTCGTTGACGACGATGTCGAAATTGGCGATAACTGCCGCCTGACTTCACATGTTGTTATCCGAGGCCCAAGCCGGATAGGTAAGAACAATACGTTCTACCAGTTTTCCTCAATTGGTGAAGACTGTCAGGATAAAAAATATGCCGGGGAGCGTACAGAACTGGTAATCGGTGATGATAATGTTTTCAGGGAAGGCGTAACCGTTCACCGGGGCACAGTCCAGGACAATGCGTTAACCCAAATTGGTTCGCGCAATCTGCTGATGGTCAATGCGCATGTCGCCCACGACTGCATGCTGGGCAATGATATTATCCTCGCCAACAACGTAGCGGTTGCTGGTCATGTACAGATTGATGATTTTGCAATTGTAGGCGGAGCAGTAGGTATTCATCAGTTCTGCAAAATCGGCGCACACGCATTTCTGGGTGCCGGCGGAATTATTCTGCGCGATGTGCCCCCATTTATTATGGTTAGCGGTCACAAACATGTTCCTCAGGGCATCAACGCCGAAGGCCTGCGTCGTCGCGGTTTTTCAAAAGAAGCGATTATGGCGGTCAAGCGTGCCTACAAAGTTATCTATCGCGAAGGCAATACCCTCGGTGAGGCAATTGAGAAGCTAAAAGGGCCTGCAACCGAACATGAAGAAGTAGGATTGCTGGCTGCGTTTCTTGAAAAGGCTGAGCGCGGAATCATTCGCTGATATGCACACCCACAAGCCGATTCGTATAGGCGTTGTCGCCGGTGAGCCTTCCGGCGATGTACTTGCTGCAGGCATGTTAAAGGAAATCAAGCGGCGCCTCCCTGATGCAATTATTGAAGGGATCGGCGGTCCACATATGCAGGCAGCGGGTTGCCGGACGTTGTTTGATATGGAAACCCTGTCTGTCATGGGCCTGGTCGAGGTACTTAAACATCTGCCTGCCATTCTCAGGGTGAAGCGTCAGTTGCTGGCGCATTTTGCCAGCCATCCACCGGATATCTTCATCGGGGTGGATGCGCCAGACTTTAATCTGCGTATTGAAGCGGCGTTAAAAGCGCGTGGTATTCACACCGTCCACTATGTCAGCCCGACAATCTGGGCCTGGCGAGAAAAAAGAATCCATAAAATTGCGCGTGCAGCGAATCGCGTGCTGGGTATTTTCCCCTTTGAGCGTGAGGTATATGACAAGCATCAGGTACCTTACACTTTTGTCGGCCACACCATGGCAGATACCATTGCCCTGCAACCGGATAAAACCTCGGCGCGCAATACACTTGGTTTAGAACACAACGCACCTGTGCTGGCAGTCCTGCCGGGCTCGCGTCGTCGGGAAGTAGAAAGTCTGTTGCCGATTTTTGCCAAGACTATGGATAAGGTGCGTGCTGCGCTCCCCGGGTGTCAGTTTGTGATACCGGCGGTGAATGCGCAGCGCAAAAACGAAATCACCGGTATGCTGGCGGCATCAGACGCAATGTCGTCATCCGATGTGCATGTGCTAGACGGGCATTCCCGTGAGGCCATGATAGCCAGTGATGTGATCTTACTGGCATCTGGCACAGCTACACTGGAAGCAATGTTATGCAAAAGGCCCATGGTGGCAGCTTATCTGCTTTCGCCACTGACCTACCGCATTATGCAACGGTTATATAAACCTGACTATTTTTCGCTGCCCAATCTGCTGGCGGACGAAGAAATTGTGCCTGAGCTGTTACAGGAAGCGGTTAACCCCGACACGCTGGCCAGTACCTTGTTGCCTTATTTTACCCAGGATAATGCGGCGCTGATTGCCCGCTTTACCGACCTGCATCACACCCTAAAATGCGATGCGGACAAATGCGCGGCTGATGCCGTACTGGAGGAGCTGAATGCCTGACTATATTGCCGGAGTGGATGAAGTTGGACGTGGTCCGCTGGTGGGGGATGTTGTCACTGCGGCGGTGATCCTTGATCCGGCTCATCCAGTTGAAGGGCTGACAGATTCAAAAAAACTCACAGCACGTCGCCGCGAGGCACTGGCTGCACAAATTAAAGCCTCAGCACTATGCTGGGCCATCGGCCGGGCGACGCCTGCGGAAATTGATGAGATAAATATTCTGCATGCCACTATGCTGGCCATGCAACGCGCGGTCGACCAGCTTACCGTAGCGCCGACACTGGTGCGGGTCGACGGTAACCGGGCACCGCAATGGACCTATGAAACTCAGACCGTCGTGAAAGGCGATTCGCTGTTTGCAGAAATTTCGGCGGCGTCTATTCTGGCCAAAGTTACCCGGGATGCAGACATGCTAAGCCTGGACGCGGCCCATCCCGAGTACGGCTTCGCTGGCCATAAAGGCTATCCGACCAAAGCCCATTTTGCCGCTTTGGCTGAACACGGGGTGTTGCCGTGTTATCGTAAAAGTTTTAAACCCGTGCAGGCCAGACTGGCCGCTGCTGAAAATGAGTTCTCCCGCTGATGTCATCGTCGTTTATTCACCTTCGGGTTCACAGTGACTTTTCTATGATGGATGGCCTGAATAAGGTCAAACCGATTCTTAACAAAGTAGCAGAACTTAACATGCCGGCGGTGGGGATCACCGACCAGATGAACATGTGCGGCCTGGTTAAGTATTATTCTGAAGCACATGCGCTTGGCATTAAACCCATTATCGGTACTGACTTCTGGGTCACCAATGAAGCATTTGGCGAGGAGCCGTTCAGACTGACCTTACTGGCCATGGATAATACCGGCTATAACAATATTACGGTGTTAATCTCTAAAGCCTATTTACGCGGGTATATCGCTCACCGGCCAGTGATTGACCAGGCCTGGCTCAGCGAACACAGTGACGGCATTATTGTGCTGTCAGGCGGTATGCACGGCGATGTGGGTGTCGGCCTGATGAAAAATAACGGGCGTCTTATTGACGATGCGCTGGCCTTTTATCAGCAGCATTTTGCCGATCGTTTTTACCTTGAACTGACCCGCACGGGGCGACCCGGTGAAGAAGACTACCTTCACCATGCTGTAGAGCTTGCCGAGCATCGTGATCTGCCGGTCGTGGCGACCAATGAAGTCTGCTTTATTGAGCCTGAAGGCTATGACGCGCACGAAATACGGGTGTGTATTCACGATGGTTACACCCTTGAGGACACCCGTCGCCCGAAACGTTACAGCCAGCAACAGTATCTGCGCAGTAGCGAGGAAATGGCGGAGCTGTTCAGCGATATTCCGGAAGCGCTTGAAAATACAATAGAAATTGCTAAGCGCTGCAATGTCACTGTGCGCTTAGGCGAATATTTTCTGCCGCAATTTCCTACTGGTGGCATGACGACCGAGGATTTTCTGGTAAAGGTCTCAGAAGAGGGTCTGGAAGAGCGGCTTAACTTTCTGTTTCCTGATGAACAGGAACGTAACGAAAAGCGTGGTGCCTATGATGAGCGCCTGAAAATCGAGCTGCAGGTCATCAACCAAATGGGGTTTCCGGGCTACTTCCTGATTGTTATGGAATTTATCCAGTGGAGTAAGGATAACGGCATTCCGGTCGGACCGGGCAGGGGCTCCGGAGCCGGTTCACTGGTCGCCTATGCGCTTAAAATCACTGATCTGGATCCACTCGAATTCGACCTGCTGTTTGAGCGCTTCCTGAATCCGGAACGGGTCTCAATGCCTGACTTTGACGTTGATTTCTGTATGGATCGGCGCGACGAGGTGATTGACCACGTTGCCGAGCTGTACGGTCGTCAGGCGGTCTCGCAGATCATTACCTTCGGGACAATGGCGGCGAAAGCCGTGGTGCGGGATGTCGGACGGGTGCTTGGGCATCCTTATGGCTTTGTCGATCGGATTTCCAAACTGATCCCGCCGGACCCGGGCATGACGCTGGGTAAAGCGTTTGAAGCAGAGCCGCGGCTACCGGAGTTGTACGATCAGGATGAAGAAGTCAAAGATCTTATCGACATGGCGCGTATTCTTGAAGGGGTTACCCGGAATGCCGGTAAACACGCCGGGGGCGTGGTGATTGCGCCAACCACTATTACTGATTTTGCGCCCCTGTATTGCGATGAGGAAGGGAATAACCCGGTTACCCAGTTTGATAAAAACGATGTGGAAACCGCAGGCCTGGTTAAGTTTGACTTCCTCGGTCTGCGAACCCTGACCATTATTCAGTGGGCCATCGATATGATCCGCGAGGGTAAAGGAACCGAGATCGATATCACTGCGATCCCGCTGGAAGACCGAACCTCGTTTAAGATGCTGCAAAAGGCCGAGACAACAGCCGTATTCCAGCTTGAATCCCGGGGCATGAAGGAACTTATTAAGCGACTTCGTCCGGATTGTTTTGAAGATATTATCGCACTGGTAGCGTTGTTCAGACCGGGACCACTGCAATCAGGCATGGTAGAGAACTTCATTGATCGCAAGCATGGCCGCGAAGAGATCTCGTACCCGGATGCGGATTATCAGCATGAGTGTCTGAAAGAAATTCTTGAGCCCACCTATGGCATTATCCTGTATCAGGAGCAGGTGATGCAGATTGCCCAGGAAATGGCCGGCTACTCACTGGGCGGTGCTGATTTGTTGCGCCGGGCGATGGGTAAGAAAAAGCCGGAAGAAATGGAGAAGCAGCGCGCGGTGTTTGCCGAAGGATCGAAGGCAAATAATATCGACCCTGACCTGGCGATGAAGATCTTTGACCTGGTAGAGAAATTCGCAGGTTATGGCTTTAACAAATCTCACTCTGCCGCGTATGCACTGGTCTCTTACCAGACGCTGTGGCTAAAAGCGCATTATCCTGCCGAGTTTATGGCGGCGGTAATGTCCGCTGACATGGACAATACCGATAAGATTGTCACCCTGGTGGATGAATGTGCGCGCATGGGGCTGACTATCATGCCACCGGATCTGAATACCGGCCGCTATAAATTTACGGTCGATGAAGCGGGCCGTATCGTATATGGTATTGGTGCCATCAAAGGGGTGGGCGAAGGTCCCATAGAAGCGATTATTGAAGCCCGCGAAAACCAGGGCAAATTTACAGACTTGTTTGATTTTTGTGCTAAAGTTGACGTCAAACGCGTAAACAAACGGGTACTGGAAAAGCTGGTGCTTGCGGGTGCCATGGATAACCTGGGCCCACACCGGGCAGCATTAATGGCAACATTGCCTGAAGCGATTGCCGCGGCAGGGCAGCATGCCAAGGCCGAGTCATACGGGCAGTCTGATATGTTTGGGCTGTTAACCACAGAGCCTGAAGACGTTGAACAGGCTTTTGCCGAAGTACCGCAGTGGTCTGAAAAGGTATGGCTGGAAGGGGAAAAAGATACCCTGGGGCTGTATCTGACCGGTCACCCGATAAACCAGTATGCTGAGGAAATCAGTCATTACGCCGATGGCCGGCTGGTCGACTTGAAGCCGACCAGCAAAGATAACCCGGCCAGTGCCGTGGGTCTGGTGCTTGGGGTCAGAGTGATGACCAATAAGCGCGGTCGTCGCTGGGCAATTGTGACACTGGATGATAAGAGTGCGCGCATGGATGTACGATTTTTTCCGGACGCGTACGAGCAGTTTGAAAGTGTGCTCGAGCCGGACAGAATTTTATTAATCCGTGGACAGGTCAGCTTTGATGATTACGCCGGGGGCAATACAATCACCGCCCGCGACGTCATGGATATCGTTCAGGCGCGTCAAAAGAACGCCCGGGCGCTAGCCATACAACTGGATACACAACAGTGTGATAATCGCATGCTGTCATCGCTGACATCGGTACTGCAGGCTTACAATGGCGGCAGCACACCGGTACAGCTACAGGTTATACATCCGGACGCCGAAGTGACGCTCACTTGTGGCGCAAGGTGGTACGTCACACCTGAAGATCAACTGCTGCATGACTTAAAGCAGCAAATGGGCGAACAGGCAGTCAGTCTGATATACCATTAGATCACAGGCCATCGTGACGGGCGCAGTAGGAATAGGACACAGAATGAATATACAGTTTTTGGATTTTGAACAGCCAATTGCCGAATTAGAAGCAAAAATAGAAGAGCTGCGGCTGGTCAATAAAGGCGGCGATTTTGATGTCGGTATTGAAGAAGAGGTCAATCGCCTGCGCAGTAAAAGTGCCGAGTTAACCAAAAAGATCTTTTCCGATCTTGGTGCGTGGCAGGTGTCTCAACTCGCGCGTCATCCCATGCGGCCCTACACCCTTGACTACGTTGGGCAGGTGTTTACGGCGTTTGATGAGCTGGCCGGTGATCGTGCTTATGCCGATGATAAGGCGATTGTTGGTGGCCCGGCGATGCTGGATGATATTCCGGTAATGCTCATCGGGCACCAGAAAGGTCGTGATACCTATGAAAAAGTGCGCCGAAACTTCGGTATGCCGAAACCTGAGGGCTACCGCAAGGCACTGCGGCTGATGAAAATGGCTGAGCGTTTTAATCTGCCGATAATTACCCTCATCGATACCCCAGGGGCGTACCCGGGTGTGGGCGCAGAAGAGCGTGGCCAGAGTGAAGCTATCGCCCGTAACCTGTTTGAAATGGCCGAGCTGAAAGTACCTATTATCTGTACAGTGATCGGTGAAGGTGGCTCGGGCGGTGCACTGGCGATTGGTGTTGGTGATCGCGTGAACATGCTGCAGTATTCCACCTATTCTGTCATTTCTCCGGAAGGCTGCGCCTCTATTTTGTGGAAAAGTGCAGAGAAAGCACCGCTTGCCGCAGAAGCGATGGGCGTCAGTGCTCCTAAAATTAAAGAGCTAGGACTGATTAACGCAATCATTGATGAACCCCTGGGCGGGGCGCATCGTGATCATGGTGGCATGGCTGCCAACCTGAAAGCGACGCTTAAACAGCAACTCAGTCAGCTTCAGTCGCTGGATACCTCTAAGCTGATGAAAGAGCGTTATGACCGCCTGATGCGCTTTGGTTATTGCTAAGCATTGCATGTGGAACTGGCTGCCTTAACTCACACCATCGAAAACCTGAAACGGCTGTCTGCACCGCATCAAGCCCGCGAGTGTCACTTTGTTGTGGCATTAAGTGGCGGGCTTGACTCCACGCTCTTGCTACTTGCCACCCACCTGTTATGTCAGAACACAGAGGCCCGTCTCAGCGCTGTTCACGTGCACCATGGCCTGAGTCCTAATGCCGATAGCTGGCTGACACACTGTCAGTCGCTCTGTAATACGCTGCAGGTCCCTTTTTACACAGAACAGGTCAGCATTAACGTCTCCTCCCGTACCAGCCTTGAAGCCGAGGCCAGAGAGGCTCGTTATCGTGTGCTTATTGATTATTGCCATCAGCATCAGGGAATGTTGCTGCTTGGTCACCACCTGCAGGACCAACTGGAAACGGTACTGTTACAGTTGAAACGGGGTGCCGGCCCGCGCGGTCTTGCCGGAATGGGGGAATTACAGCGTCGCCAGGGGATAGCTGTACTACGGCCCATGCTGACACTGGAGCGCAGCGATATCGAAGCCGCAGTGCGTGAGCGTGGGTTTAACTGGATTGACGATGAGTCGAATCAGGATACGCAGTATGATCGTAATTTTCTGCGCCATCAGATCATCCCGGCACTGACCGCGCGCTGGCCACAGTTACCTCAGACAGTGGCGCGCAGTGCCCGCCTGTGCGCCGAGCAGGACGCAATGATAGACGAGGAAGCCCGGGCGCGACTTAAGTGTATGACGGGCACACAGAATAGCCTGAGCCTGCCGTGCTTGCGTGAACAGCCCGTGCTCTGGCAACGCGCTATTGTCCGGGTCTGGCTGATGCAGCATGACATCGCAATGCCAAGTTACGCGCAGCTTGAACAGGTACTGTCGATGTGCGACGCCCGGCAGGATGCCCAACCGGCTGTTACACTGGGGGCGCATCAGATTCGTCGCTTCGATGGTGCCCTGTATGTGGTTGGGCCGCAGGTGGCGCCTCCGCGAACGACAGTGTCTGTGGTGCCAGGCACGGGCGTACCTTTGGACTGGCTTGACTGCGAGCTGACCGTATCTGTTACTGACCCATCTCTGGCTGCATGCGCATGGTCCCTGCAGGCCGGTATGCCCGCTATTCGGGTAACCCCTGAGGGTAAAGGCTTTTCCAAGCCGCTGAAACAGTGGGTCAAAGCATGGAAAATTCCTGCCTGGGAGCGTCCGGGCGTGACCGTGTTATTTTGTGATAAAACGCCCGTGGCGGTGCTCACTCCCACTGCCGATTATCGGTTGGCGGACTTTACCGGCCAGGTACAACTCATTCGCCGGGCACGGACGTAAGACGCAGGTAAGGCGGACGTGCTACGTAAATATGCGGGATAATCAGGGGGCCGATCCTTGCCCCGGACCGGCAATTTATGCCGCCTGGTAGGTGTTTTTTCCGGCGTGTTTGGCCTGATACAAAGCCTGGTCGGCGCGGTCAAACAGGGTGATGAAATCATCGCCCTCGCGATAAAGCGCACCGCCAAGGCTGCAGGATATAGCATGGTTTCTCAGGTAGGCAGAGTCTCTCACCAGCGCCTGTAAACGGTCAGCGGCTGCGGCAAGCTGATCGCTGGTCTGGCAGTCCATCAGGCAACAGAACTCGTCCCCGCCAAACCGGAAAGCTTCATCTTCATGGCGTAAAGACTGGCGTATGAGTTGTGCGACATTGATCAATACCTTGTCACCTTCGCTGTGGCCACGCGTGTCGTTAACTGTTTTAAAGTTGTCCAGATCCATGATCAACAGCGCAAAAGGCTGCTGATGGCGCTGGCTGCGACCTATTAATCGCATCAGTGCCTCATCAAATCCGTTACGGTTACCGAGTTCAGTTAGCGTATCTTTGGTGGCCATATGGGTGACCCGGTTGTATTCCAAAGCATTACTGAACTGCTGGCAAAACAACTGATGTACCTGTAACAGCCAGCCATATTGTTCGCCGTCCAGAGGCTGAAAAAACGTGTAGTACGCATGGCGAGTTTCACAATCGTTGTTCTGGCAGGAAGCTGGCAGAACCAGTTCAATACAGACACTGCCGACGGCGGCTTTTTGTCCGAACCGCAGGGCAGGATCGTAATCACGAAGATCAAGACTGGCAATAGGGAACAGTCGCGTCATATGCTGGTAGTAGGCGAGCGTCAGTTCAGGGATCACCAGTGTCGACAGTAGTTGAGTCATCATTGCACAGACCTGCTCTGCAGAGACTGGCGTGTTCGTTGCCGGCGATGAGTAAAAATTGTGCTGTGCTGTGCTATCGTAGATAGTAGTAGAAAAATCCACGGTGATGCCCCTATAAGCTCTGCTTGCATTGCCGTGTAACGCTTCATACTGTCAATTTAGTGACAGCGAGAAGTGGCCACGACACGTTGGTTCAGATGAGCAAAATCTGTGCCTTTTTGATAAGCACTGATTTGCCTGTGCAATTTTGCCATTGGGAGACCGAATGTTAGGAAGTGGGTTCGTTAACATTGTCGTGCTGATGTTTCTGGCAGTTTTATGTGTGGCGAGTTTTCGCCGCCTGCACCTGCCTCCCATCCTCGCCTATCTGTTCGCGGGAATTCTGGCCGGGCCACAGGTTTTGACGTTATTTGCACACCCCGAGCAAATGCATTTACTGGCAGAAATTGGCATTGTGTTTCTGCTATTTTCCCTTGGGCTTGAGTTTTCTTTACCAAAGTTAATGGCGATGCGCTCGCTGGTGTTTGGGGTCGGCGCGGGGCAAATGATCGTCACTACCTCGCTATTCAGTGTTATTGCCTATGCAGTGGGGATTGAGCTGGATGCCGCTATTATTGTGGGTGGCATGCTGGCGCTTAGCTCGACAGCGATTGTGATAAAGCAGGTAACGGAAATGGGCCTGCTCAATAACCGGCGTTCACAACTGGCCGTCAGTGTACTGCTGTTCCAGGACCTGGCGGTGGTGCCCTTTCTTATCGCTATCCCGCTGTTGAGCAAAGACGGCGATTTCAGTGTTGTGAAAGTACTCACCGAATCTCTTCTTAAAGGCGTGTTTGTCGTGGCGCTCTTGCTGTCGGTAGGGAAGTGGGTGCTGCCCTGGGTCTTTCGTGAAGTCGCCAAAAGCCGCACTGATGAACTATTTGTACTAACCACCATTCTTATTGCCTTGCTTGCTGCCGGACTGACCTACGCGTTTGGACTGTCGATGGCCTTAGGCGCGTTTCTGGCCGGCATGATGCTGGGCGAAAGTCAGTATCGATATCAGCTGGAAGCTGATATTCGCCCGTTCAGAGATATTCTGATGGGCCTGTTTTTTGTCACCGTAGGCATGCAACTGGACTTAAACGTGCTGCTGAACAGCGGCCTGTGGATCACCCTTGGCGTAGTCGCACTGATGGTGGTGAAAGTCGTCATTGTACGTTTTGCTGCGGGCATGTTCCGGTGTGACCCCGTAGATGGCTGGTCGGCAGGTATAAAGTTATGTCAGATAGGTGAGTTTAGTTTTGTTATCGCTGCGCTGGCAACCACGCATGGTGTGCTGAGTTCTGAGCAGTCTACGGTGTTGGTGAGTATGGGCGTTATCAGTATGGCGCTCACGCCGTTTCTGATTACCCGCAGTCTGACGCTTGCTAAGTGGCTGGTGGGCGCAAAACAGCTGGATGCCGAGATGCTCAATGCCAAAGCCCATCAGGAAATGCAGGATCATGTGTTGATTGCCGGATTTGGCCGGGTCGGGCAGTCTGTTGCACGGATGCTGAAGATGGAAGGCATTCCGTTTATTGCTATCGACAGCGATCCGGTGCGGGTTCATGAAAGTCACAATGCCGGCGAGCCTGTGCTGTTTGGCGATGCCAGCCAGCGTGATGTGCTGACCGGTGCCGGTGTGACCCGTGCCAAGCTGGTACTGGTCACCTTCGATCAGCCGGATCGGGCTGCGCAGGTTATCAGTGCAACCCGGCAGCTTACCGAGGCTACCGAAGTAATGGTGCGAACTAAGCGGGATTATCAGTTAGAGGCCCTGTATCAGGCCGGAGCCACGCAAGTGGTACCGGAGTTACAGGAAGGCAGTCTGATGCTGATTTCCCAGGTGCTGCATTATGCCGGTGTACCGATGTCCCGCATTCTTAAACGGGTCAGGGCAGAGCGCAAAGGACGCTACGACCACCTTCACGGCTTTTATCCCGGCGAGACCACGGAGATAAGCTACGGAACCGAAGACAAACTGGAATTTATTCATGCAGTGGTGTTGAACAGCCATGCTGCCTGTATCGGTAAATCGCTGGCCGAACTTGAATGGAAGCGGTTAAGAGTGAAGTTACGGGGGCTGCGGCGGGATGGTACAGAAGTGCCCAATCCTGATAAAACGGCCACATTGCAGTCGGGTGATGTATTAGTGATTGCCGGAAAGCCGCGGCGCGTTGAACGCGCCGAACGATTCTTGCTGGAAGGGGGATAGTATCCCGCGTCGATCTAGGCGACCTTGTCTTTTTCCAGGTCGGCAAACTGCTTTTTCAGATCATAGCCATCGTCGGTGACAATTTTTTCAAGGGTCGCTACCCGATCTTTAAGCGTGGCAATTTCAGCCTCCAGCGCGGCGCGGTCCTTTTTCGCCATACCTTTGTTCTTATCCTTACGGGATTCAACAATTGTTACTATAACCCAGCCAATAATTGCCACTATTGCAATTGCAGTCATGTTCACGATAATTCCCTCAGTTAACATTTATTTTGATAGTCTATGACGATTCGTTCGGTTTGTCTGGTGATTTACCAAAAAACTGCTCGCTCATCACCAGATATCTGCACCGCCACGCTCTGGTAGTATTCAGCAAGGCGTTTGCCAAAATTTTAAGACACTGAAATACAAGGTTATTTATAAAACCTCGGGCAAAACACGCGTTTCCGTTTTAGTGAAATTAACGAAAAAGGTAGTCAATTTAACCAATGCACGACGGTCATCACCAGCAGGATGAAAAATGGATCCGGCACGCGATGTCTCTGGCAACCCGTGCCGAGCAATTAGGGGAAGTGCCGGTTGGCGCGGTAATTGTGGATAACACCGGTCAGGTGCTGGGTGAGGGCTGGAATACGCCCATTACCAGTCATGATCCCTCTGCCCATGCAGAAATGAACGCGGTCAGGGCGGCTGCGCGTTTTCGGGAAAATTATCGGGTTATTGACAGCACGCTGTACGTAACGCTGGAGCCGTGCCCGATGTGTGCGGGGTTGCTGGTGCATAGCCGGGTCAGTCGGGTAGTGTTTGGTGCGTTTGATAACAAAACCGGTGCGGCAGGCTCGGTTATGAACCTGACTGCACATCCAGAGTTAAATCATCAGTTAAAGGTCACCGGGGGGGTACTGGCTACGGCGTGCGCCGAGCAGCTGTCTGCATTTTTTAAGCGAAGACGGGAAGAAATAAAAGCGGCGAAACAGGCCAGAAATGCGGTTATGAAGCCCGCGCCAGATCAGTAAACAGTTCATCATTGATAAACAGTTTACGGCGCTTAAGCACTTTCTGATGCGCACGCTTTAGCATCAGTCGGCGACGATTGTTGTTTTTCAGTCGCGTACCACGGTTTACAAAACGGTTTCTCTTCATTGACACCTCCTGTTTTTTATTTAGCCGATAGGTTACGGCGCCACCATCATGGTAGATCAGTAATATGAAGGTGAAATGACACTTTTCAAGTGGCCGGCTGGACGTGCAGGTAACGATTAAGACGACGTCCGGTTTTCATCCATCCAGACCAGCGTGTCGTAATAGCGACGAATGTTTTCGACATACTGACGCGCCTCGTCACCACGGGCAAAGCCGAATTTTGTCTGGCGGTAATACTTCTTCTGTCGCAGTTGCGGCAGGCGGCGTTTCACATCAACCCAGAGATCAGGGTTGCCACCCTGACGTTGCGTCAGTACTCGGGCATCTTCCAAATGGCCAAGCCCTATGTTGTACGCAGCCAGCGCCATCCAGGTCCGGTCCGGATCATCAATGCGGGCCGGGATCCGGCTTTTCAGGCTGGCAAAGTACTGTGCGCCGCCGCGTATACTCTCCTGGGGATCGGTCCGGTTTGCCACGTCCCAGTCTTTCGCCGTATCGCGGGTCAGCATCATCATTCCCCTGACACCGGTGGGCGATGTGGCATTGGGCTTCCAGTGGCTCTCCTGATAGCTCATCGCGGCGACAAGACGCCAGTCCAGGTCGCCAGCGTACTCTTTAAACCACGGCCGGTATGCAGGCAGTACGCTGTTAATGGCACTGATAAAGGCGCGGGTATCGACAAAGTCGAACTGACGCACGTGCCCGAAATACTTGTCTTCCAGTATACTGAATAAGCCTGCTTCACGGGCCTGACCAAAAAACGCCACCATGGCTGCGCGAATAGAATCATCGCGCTGCGGCCGGACCGCCCAGGCAACCGGCTCGTCTGCGCGCAGTGTTTTACCGACGAGCAACTGAGGGAAACGGCGGCGTTGCAGGGCAATGCGGTTAGAGTCTGCAAGTGTATAATCGAGCTCGCCGTCGGCGACTCTCTGAAGCAGTTCCTCGGCATCCTTGTCATCCGTGGCATACCAGCGCTGCTGATCAGGCGCGCCCAGTCGTGACTGCAGTAGCGCAGCCTGACTGCTGCCGGATACCACGACCATTGGTGCGTCTATCTCTTCTAATGTGTCCGGGTTGGCCGTGCCATTGCGAAAAACCAGGTGCTGATCAACCCGCTGATAGGCTGGCCCGTAGTCGAACAGACTGGTGTCGTTGTAATCAATGACATCACCGGTTGCAATGATGTCCAGTTCCCCTTCAATTAAGTGCTGTCTGGCACTCTGGTAGGAGAAAAAGGGGTAAACCTGCAACTCGACACCCAGATAGTCAGCAAAGTTTTCAAGCAGTTCGTACTCAAAGCCCATGGGGCCGGCGGGGCCGTTATAATAGGTAGTTGAACCGTACAGCGTGCCAACTTTCAGTACACCACGCTCACTGAGCTCGGCCAGTGCGTTTTGCCCAGAAGGGGAATAGCAACTAAACAGCACTGATATACAAAGAACCAGCACGCCCAGTCGCAGGGAGCGATGACAGAAAGGCTGAACCAAAGTTAATAAAGTTATATTCTTCACCAAACCGTAAAAAATCCGTCCTAAACGCTTGCTGACGGTTATCAACGCAGTCGAATTCCTCTATAATCCGCGCGCAAACACTCGTCAAATTCCGGCGGTCGATTGCTATTCGCGGCGTCCGTCACAAACAATCAGGTAACGCACTATGTTGGTCCTTCGAGGCGCTCCCGCTCTGTCCGATTTTCATCAAACTAAACTGATTAACAGGCTGGGTCAATCCGGCATCAGTGTTAAACGGCTCTACAGTGAATTTGTTCACCTGGTTGATACTGACGCGACACTCAGTGATAGTCAGCATCAGGTACTGGACCAACTGCTGACTTACGGGCCGGGCCGTCAGAGCCAGGCGCCGGACGGAAAACTGTTTTTTGTGACGCCCCGCCCGGGCACCATTTCTCCCTGGTCTTCCAAAGCCACCGACATTGCCCACAATTGCGGATTAACCATGATCCACCGCATAGAGCGTGGTACCGCATTTTATATCGAAACAGACACCAGCCTGAATGATGAGCAGGCCCGTCAGGTTCGCGACGCGCTGCACGATAAAATGACACAGACGGTGTTTGGTACACTGGAGGATGCCGGGGTGCTGTTTGCCCAGGCCGAACCGCAGACCTATGCATCGGTAGATATTCTGGGCAGTGGCAAACAGGCGCTGGTTGAGGCAAATCAGACGCTGGGGCTGGCGCTGGCCGACGATGAAATTGATTATTTACATGAAAATTTCACACGGCTGGGACGCAATCCTAACGACGTCGAGCTGTACATGTTTGCGCAGGCAAACTCAGAGCACTGCCGCCATAAAATTTTTAATGCCGACTGGACCATTGACGGCGTCAAGCAGCCCAAGTCATTGTTTAAAATGATAAAAAATACGCATGAGACACATCCTGAGCATGTTTTCTCGGCGTACAAAGATAATGCCGCGGTCATGGAAGGCTGGCCGGCAGGGCGTTTCTTTCCTGAGCCACAGTCTCATCGCTACGATTTTCATCACGAAGACATTGCCATTCTGATGAAGGTAGAAACCCACAATCATCCAACCGCTATCTCCCCCTTCCCAGGCGCAGCCACGGGATCTGGCGGTGAGATCCGCGATGAAGGAGCCACCGGTCGTGGTTCTAAACCCAAAGCCGGACTGGTGGGGTTTAGTGTGTCTAATCTGCGTATTCCCGGTGCACAGCAGCCCTGGGAGACCGACTATGGCAAACCTCAGCGCATTGTCAGCGCACTGGATATCATGCTTGAGGGGCCTTTAGGTGGTGCGGCGTTTAATAATGAGTTTGGCCGGCCTAATCTGCTGGGCTATTTCCGTACCTACGAACAGCAGGTGAACAGCTTCAACGGTGAGGAAGTTCGTGGGTATCATAAGCCCATCATGATTGCGGGCGGGCTTGGTAATATTCGCCAGTCGCACATTGAAAAGGGTGAAATTACGGTTGGCGCGAAACTGATTGTACTGGGCGGCCCGGCCATGAATATTGGTCTTGGCGGTGGCGCGGCCTCGTCAATGGCATCGGGCCAGTCTAACGAAGATCTGGACTTTGCCTCGGTGCAGCGTGAAAACCCGGAAATGGAACGCCGTTGTCAGGAAGTGATTGATGCCTGCTGGCAACTGGGCGACGCTAACCCTATTCAGTTCATTCATGATGTCGGGGCCGGTGGTCTGTCGAATGCGCTGCCTGAACTGGTCAGCGACGGAGGCCGTGGTGGCAACTTCGATTTGCGCAAAGTGTTGTCTGACGAACCTGGCATGACGCCGCTTGAATTGTGGTGTAATGAGTCACAGGAGCGCTATGTGTTGTCAGTGTCTGATGACAACCTGGCAGTGTTCGAGGCAATTTGTCAGCGTGAACGGGCACCGTATGCCATTGTCGGCGATGCAACCGAAGCGCCACATCTGACCCTGAGCGATGACAAATTTAATAACACGCCTATCGATATGCCGCTGGATGTATTGCTGGGCAAGCCACCGAAAATGCACCGCGACGTAGCCACAGCGCAGTGCAGCAGCGAAGCCTTTGACCACATGGGTATTGCACTTGAAGATGCCGTGTCGCGCGTATTACGACTGCCAACGGTGGCAGAGAAAACATTTCTTATTACTATTGGCGACCGTTCAGTGACCGGACTGGTGAGTCGCGACCAGATGGTGGGTCCCTGGCAGGTGCCGGTGGCGGATGTGGCTGTGACAGCCTCGGCGTTTGATACCTATCACGGCGAAGCGATGGCCATGGGCGAGCGCACGCCGGTCGCACTGTTATCTTATGCGGCATCAGCGCGGATGGCGGTCGGTGAGGCACTGACCAATATCGCTGCCGCGCATATTGGTGACAGAAAGCGGATCAAGCTGTCTGCGAACTGGATGGCGGCAGCCGGGCACCCCGGTGAAGATGCCGGACTGTATGAGGCAGTAAAAGCTGTAGGTGAAGAATTATGTCCGGCACTGGGACTGACCATTCCGGTGGGTAAAGACTCAATGTCGATGAAAACAGCGTGGCAGGACGGTGATGAGAAAAAGGCAGTGACCGCGCCGCTGTCGCTGGTGATCTCGGCATTCGGTGCCGTCACCGATATTCGCAAGACCGTCACCCCGCAGTTAAATACTGAGGAAGACGCAACGCGCCTGCTGTTAATCGATCTGGGCGCGGGACAGAACCGCTTAGGCGGCAGTTGTCTGGCGCAGGTATTTTCACAATTAGGTGACAGCCCCGCTGATGTAGATAACGCCGACACACTGGCGGCCTATTTCGATACTATGCAGACACTGATAGCAGATAAAAAAGTACTGGCTTATCACGACCGTTCAGATGGTGGTTTATTTACCACGGTGACTGAAATGGCGTTTGCCGGCAAAACCGGCGTGTCACTGAACCTTGATGACCTGACAGGGGATAGCCTGTCAGTGTTGTTTAACGAAGAGCTTGGTGGTGTGATACAGGTGCGCGATGCGGATCTTAGCGCGGTGCGTGCGGTATTTAATGAGGCCGGGCTTGGAGAGCTGGTTCACGACATCGGTACGCTGAATAACAGTGACACCCTGTGTGTTGAGCACGGCGGCCAGACACTTTACCAGGAAAGTCGCGTTAACCTTCGCCTGATGTGGGCGGAAACCACCCATCACATGCAGACATTGCGCGATAATCCAGACTGCGCACAGCAGGAACATGACGCGAAAAAAGATGTCAATGATCCGGGCCTGCATGCGGCTCTGTCTTATGACGTGAATGAGGATGTTGCCGCGCCGTATATTGCCACGGGCGTGCGCCCTTCAGTTGCAATTTTACGTGAGCAGGGTGTTAACTCGCATCTGGAGATGGCCGCGGCGTTTACACGTGCTGGCTTCAATGCGATTGACGTACATATGAGCGATATTCTGGCAGGTCGCGTCGCGCTGGATGGCTTCAAAGGGCTGGCGGCCTGCGGCGGATTTTCTTACGGTGACGTGTTAGGGGCCGGAGAAGGCTGGGCAAAATCTATCTTATTTAATGCGCAGGCACGGGATCAGTTTGAAGCCTTTTTTAACCGCAATGACACCTTCAGCTTTGGGGTGTGTAATGGCTGCCAGATGCTGTCGAATCTCAAGAGTCTGATCCCCGGAACGGCTCACTGGCCGCATTTCGTTGCCAACCAGTCTGCACGTTTTGAAGCGCGGGTCGCGATGGTCGAGGTACAGCAGTCTGCTTCCGTGATGTTTGAGGGCATGGCGGGATCACGTATGCCGATTGCCGTCTCGCACGGCGAGGGGCAGGCGGAGTTTGCAAAGGCGGATTCATTCGCGACCCTCAAGCAGGGGCGTCAGGTTGCGCTGCGCTATATCGACAACTATGGAAACGTAGCCTCACGGTACCCCGCAAACCCAAATGGTTCACCTGAAGGGATCACCGGTCTGACTTCTGAAGATGGCCGCAGTACCATTATGATGCCGCACCCGGAAAGGGTATTCCGGGCGGTAGCCAATTCATGGTATCCACAGGAGTGGCAGGAAGACGGGGCCTGGATGCGCTTGTTCCGTAATGCGCGCGTATTTGTCGACTAATAGGTATGTCAAAAACGTGACAGGGTGTCAAAAACATAACCAGACACCTTGTCATCTTTCTGTAACTGACTTACATTAGTGAGTGCAATGGAATGTTTTGAGTTTACAGGATGTTAGATTCACCATTCTAACAGTCGGTCATTGTGGTGCGGCTGTGAAGATAACAAGAGACGACGATGAATCGTTCCAGTAAAGGGTTTGGCCTCGCAGGTGTAGCGGTAGCCGTTGCACTGATGTTCGTCACAGCTGTGTTCAGTTCTTCTGCAAAGTCAGCAGAAAATGAAACGCAGTCTTATTACAATATAGTCAACTCGCGCTAACCTGGATCAGATAGGCGTTAGCCGCGACGGTTTTTTTCGCGGTTGATTAACTTCTGCTCCGGATGTTTTTTCAAAAGTACGTAGGTGGCACCCAGGCCGCCATGGTGTGGCTGTGCCGAATGAAAGGCAATGACTTCATGAAGCTGTAACAGCCAGTGTTTCACGTAGCTTTTCTTCAGACCTGGATACGGCTTACTGTCATAGCCACGGCCATGCTGCACCAATAGCATTCTGACACCCCGCGCATGGCATTTTGCGATGCTGTCATAAAACGCGTCACGGCTCTGTTCTACCGTCAGCCCTTTTAACGACAGACGAAACTCAATGTCATACTTGCCCTGGCGAAGGTTTTTGTAAACCCCGTCCTGAATGCCAGGCTTTTGATAAGTCATGAAGTCATCCGGCTGTACAGGCACAACGCCTTCCATACTCAACGGGTTGTATTTCTTTTTACTGATTGAGGCCATCAGCGCTGCGCGCTTACTTTTTTCAGCCAGTTTTGCCGTCGGATTGTGAAGACTCACCTTATCGTCACCGCCGATCGGCTTCACATCCCCCATTTCTGCGTAAAACGAGTCCAAATCAGAGTTTCTGTCGGCATTATTCATACATCACCTCATCAAGCGCAGTGTAAATTGTCATTTATTGCAGTATATCAAGCGTAGAGCGTGTCTCTGAAGTACAAGCTAATTAACGTCTTTTCATTCCGTCTGTCGAAAAGTTTGTTAGAGTTAAAAAAATGCTCAAGGGAAAGCTTTATGTATTTTATTAATTCCATCGTTCGAAACCGCGTCCATTCGCGCGCAGTGCGGGTACCATTATTTATAGCGGCATTATTCTGTTTTGGTTTGGTATCGCAACAGGTTTCTGCACAACAGCAACAATCTCTGCAGGTTGGTACAAAGGTTGCGCCACCGTTTGTGCTTAAAAGTGACAGCGGTGAGCTGGAGGGGATAAGCATTGAGTTGTGGCGGCGAATTGCAGACGATGCGGGTCTTGAATATCAGTTCACTGAGAGTGAGCTGGACAGCCTGATAGCAGACACCGAAGGGGGGCAACTGGATGCCTCGGTGGCGGCGTTGACCGTTAACGCCGAACGTGAGGCGCGCATCGACTTTTCCCACCCGTTTTATACGACCGGACTGGCGATTGCCGTACCCAGCCGACAGGATAAGCTGACGGCCGCCATATCCGGGTTCTTTTCATGGGAATTTTTCGTAGCCCTGTCTGGCCTCTGTCTGCTGTTGTTTGCCGTTGGCGCGCTGCTGTGGGTCTTTGAACGTAAACGCAACGCGGAGATGTTTGGCGGTACGCCAGCGAAAGGTCTTGGTTCAAGCTTCTGGTGGGCTGCCGTTACTATGACGACCGTTGGTTATGGCGATAAGGCCCCGGTCACGCTGGGCGGGCGTATTATCGGGTTTATCTGGATGTTCGCGGCGATTATTATCATCAGTAGTTTTACCGCTGCCATTGCGACCAGCCTGACGGTGAGCCAGCTTGAGACCGACGTGCAGGGCGTCGATGATCTGCCCGACGTGCGGGTAGCAACGCTGGCCAATTCAGCCAGTGCTATTTTCCTGGACAAAGAAGACATTAGCTACAATAAGGTAAGTTCGGTCAGTGAAGGCTTGAAGCAACTTAAAAAAGGCAAACTTGACGCCTTCGTTTATGACAAGCCCATTATGCAGTTCTACATCAAGCGCGACTTTGACGACGATGTGGAAGTATTGCCAGAAATTATTGAACGTCAGGACTATGCCATCGCATTGCCCGAAAACAGCCCGTTGCGTGAACGTATAAATACCTCGTTATTACGGGTTATTGAACGTGATGACTGGGAAGAGGTGCTTAACGAGTATTTAGGGAAGTAAACAGCTGATCTTGCTGGTGACTTTACCCTACGCGAGGTAGTTATTCATTCATAGTAGGGTGTTGAGTGTGCCGCGCCCGGCTTCGGGCGCGTTACTTTATTGACCTGCTCTGGTTACGAGCCCAGAGTCTGGATAGGCTCGATATCGGTGGTGTTATTTTGAATGAAGCTGGCAACATCGTCGATGTTTTCATCACTGAAGCCTAACTTTGCTTTAATGGATATTTTACCATCGCGGTGTTCAGTCAACTCAAAGTGGTTCACTCCAAGGGTACGCGAAAAGAGTGTGTGCACTTGTTCGTTTGCGATATCTACCACTTTGACTTTGGTAGAAGTCCGGTAAAATGCAAGCGGCCCCTGAGGTGTATTTACCCAGCTAATCGACCAGTAATAGTGACTATTGTTGCGTAACCCCAGTTTGGTATAAAGCGACTCTTTAAAGTCGACGTCGTCGCATTTATTGATAAAGTCGTTCTGGCGCTTACAGTTTGAATGTTCGGCGATTGTTTTGCCCTGAATATTGACATCAAGTGGCACCGGCTTTGCCTTGTCCAGATTAACCAGCACGTAATGGTCTACTTTGTTAAGGCCCAGCGTGTTTCCAAGATTGGTAAATGAGGCCATAAGCCCACCGACCTGGTCGCCTTCAGCCCGGGCGTCTTTTTCGAGCAGTATGTAACCAGTCGACGCTGCGTCGCCATTCTGATATTTGGCAATATGATAGCCATCCAGCAGGGTGATAGATTTTACGCTGTTGTCTCCAATGACATAGCGAAAGGCTGAACCTTTGCGTCCGGCGATAAATCCATCTGATGTAGGGATTACCGCGTTGGCGGTGAACGTTTTGCCGGTTACAGTGCGGACCTCAAATTGCTCCCCCCGTTTTTTTACGGTGGCAATCTTTATCGGCGCCTCAGCCGAATTTGCCATATGGTATTTGAGGTTAAAAGAGCCGTCGAAGTTTTTTATTGCATAGGTGAATTCGCCGGTCAGTTTGTTGCCGCCGAAGTTCGCTACACTGCCTTCAAAGTCGTTAAAAATTTCACCGTTGATTGAGATCCCGTCTTTCTTTCTAAAGAAAATGGCGGGGCCGCCGGTGGCATCAATGGTGTTTTTTTTAGCGAGCAAATCTGCTTCGGAAAGTGTAGGTTCTGGCGCACGCTGCGGAGCTGGAGCCTGTTGCTGCGTTACCTGGCGACCAAGCAGTGCTTGTGCGCCACCCATTTCCTGGACTTTCCCCAACAGCGCCTGCTGCATCTTGTTCATCATGGCCTGCTCTTCAGGCGTAGGAGGTGTTGAGCCGCAACCACCAAGTAGGGCAGCGGCTATACTCATAGAAAGGATTACTTTTTTCTTCATTATGTTCTCTTGCTACAGTTGGTTAATACTGAAAGGAATCAGTAGAGTGCACGTATGCCATGCAATAGCAGAAAACGGGAGAGCAAGGTATACGCAAACCAACACTGCGCAAGTGCAGATTGTACACATCCTGTGTAGAAGCCATCCTTTTAGTTATTGTTATCGCTGGCTAACGACGCGATTGTAATATAGAGGAAAATAAAACGAATAACAATGAGCGACACCGCTGCCGCGAAAGACCTGGTACTTACTCGCAAAATAGTAACACTGGCATCCCCACCGCGACTCGAACGCAGATCTAAAGCTTAGGAGGCTCTTGTTTTATCCGGTTAAACTATGGGGACGTGTTAGCGCCTGAATAATATAGCATTTCAGGCGCTGATGAAACCGTAGGAACTGGGATTGTCAGCGCCGGGCAACAAAGTCATTAGGCTGAATATTGCCGAGCATGGTGCCTTCGACGGCCTCTACCGTCGCGTTATCCGCGTAGGCGGCAACGACCTGCACCTTGCCAGGGTAAACATTGTACTGCAGGAAGGTTTGTCCGAATGCATCAATTACCTGCCGCGACTTATAAACGTAAAGCTCATCGCCTTTTTGTAAGCCATGATCGCGACCAATGGATACCTGAAGCTGTTCACCCTGCGCCTCGATAACCCGCCCGGTCAGCGGTTGACAGGCCAGAGCGTCAGTCACATCGGTTACCACATTGCTGATGAGTGAATCCACGGCATCGCCATACGGAGAATGCCAGAATGCGCTAGATGTCACATCTACATTGGTAAAGCGATCAGCTTTCCAGGGCGCCTGCGTCTGATATTGCTTATTCAACAGGGTGCCGCCATTCATACCATCGATCACTTTAAGCGATAACCTGAAGTAGCGGGTAGCACGCTCCCCTTCCCAGAAACGCAGCGCTGAGCCTGCGTGACGCTCCACGCTTACATCGTCAATTTCTGCCGCAATAACATACTGGGTCTTGGTTTGCCGGGCCAGGGCTGGCGCCTGTCCTGCCACGCGCGGACTACTCCATTGCGCCGTGTAGGGGGCAATATAGCTGATACCAATACTTTCACTTTGCTCCTGAAAGCGCCGCTGCAGTCGGCTGACCAGCACATCCGGGAGTTGTTTAATCTGACCTTCAAGCAGATGCTGGGCATTTCGAACCGGAAAGACGGTAGTGGACAGGTTCTTTGGGTAGGCGGCGACACTGCAATGACTGGTTTTCGGGAAGATATCGGCGCGAATCGTCACCGAAACATAATCGTTATGCCAGACTTCATTCACCAGCTCCAGCTGTTCAACCTCGCCACTGCTGCTGATTTGCAGGCGATCATCGCCAAGCAGGCCGTTAGTTAGTGTCTGAACACTGCGCACAGATGCACCGGCGAACAACATAGCCTGTTTGATGGCCTCCTGAGTGGCAGCCTCACGGGCTGCAGGCTTATCTCCATCAATGATCAGGGCCTGACCTTTTGCTTCGTACCAGGCGGCAGATACTTGCCCTACCGGCAACAGAAATAGCCATAAAATGGCAATACTAAGGCGGTAGCGCAGGGAGCCTAGGCGTGCGACTTCGCGCAGAGTTGGTTGCAATTGTACTAACAATGACATGTCTTACTCACGATCCCGATGGTTTGGCTAACTATGCGCAGCACAGTGACAAGCAACGGCGTCATTCAGTTGACGATTTTGGCACTATTGCTGTCAGGCATACGCTTTTAACAGGGCCTTTGCATTTTTCGTTCCTGATTGTACAAGCCGGTGATGAAGTCGGCACATTGCTTGCAGCAGGTTTCGGGTAAAAAGTGACAGAGTTGAACCGCGCACAGTGCTGCGCCGGTTTTGAAAAAGGTAAATTCAGATGAAGACGTTAATACTATCAAATTACCGACGCGCAGCCTCTTTATGCTGTTTACTCATAGGTGCGTTCGTCCTGTCCGGGTGCAGCCAGTTTTTATCACGGCACGTTGAGTGGCAGACAGTGGAGCCAGAATCATATCCGGTGCTTAACGCTGTAGGCTACGCGCCCATCGCTTCACAACAGGGAAGCTCAGATTCGGTTAAAACCATCATGGCCATGAAGGCATCAAAGCTGGATGCTTACCGAGAGCTTGCTGAACAGGTTTATGGTCAGCGCATTGAGGGGCAGCAGTCACTGTCTGCAATGGTTGTGAAGGATGAGAGCCTCAAAGCGTCGGTAGAGGGCGTGATCCGCGGAGCACGAGTGATTAAAACCTATCCTGTGGGTGAGGATACATACGCGACAGAGCTGGAGCTGGACATGCAGCGGGTTTACGATTTGTATCTGACGACCGCAAAGCCACGTCGGGTTAAAGATGTTAAATACTACTGAGGCGAATGATTTGAGAAGGTGCGTTAAGCGCTGACACCCGGGCCAAGGTTAGAGCCTTTGGGTTTGCCGCTTTTATCGTAGGTTAATGATTCTTTAGCGCGAACTTCAAGCATCAGGTTACGTAAGTGGGACAGGCGTAACTGCCCTTGTTCAACGGCCTTTTGATTGATTTCAGTACGGTATTTACAATCCTCAAGGAGGCTTTGTGCCTGGTCAAGCAACGCCTGGGTGTCTTCGTCAATGGCGTTATTTTCCGACGCGTCAGTATAGGCTTTCTGTATCGAAACATCGAGGCTCTGAATATTTTCAAGCACCTCGGATTTGCTCTCCAGCAGAGCCATGAGCGCCTCGGCGTCGCGACTGCTGATATGGTGCAACTCAGCCTCCAGCAGACTGACAAGTGATTTCAGGTGATCAATTTGCTGACTTAGCAGCGACTGGAGTGACTGCATCTATTGTTTACCTAGGATTTGCCAAAGATCTCGGATTCCATCTTGGCAATTTTATTTGCCAGCGATTCCGGATTAACACGGTATTCACCGCTTTCAATGGCTTTCTTTAATTTATCGACCTTTTCCTGGTTAACCGGTGCTTCTGCACTGCGCTTTTGAACCTGACTTAACTGCTGAGCCGACTGTGTCAGTGAAACACTGTCCTGACGCGGTGCACTACCAACGGCAGATTTAGCCACAGTTTGCTGTTGTGCAGCCTGATTCTGGTTTTGCTGGTTAACCTTTGCATTGTCCAACGGCGCCTTATTAGATACGCCATTGTTATTAACGTTGTTAATTGCCATATAAAAAACCCACTACCTTTCTCATCCTCGGTTATGTTATCGGCTCCAAATACCAATACTTTAGCGGTTTTTGAAGAAAAAACGTCACTACTGTCAGCCGTTTTTCCTGTTTACTCCGAGCATGCGAAACTACCTACGTAAAACAAAGGCTTAAAGGTTTACAACAACCGTTTGAGCACTCGCTACTTCGGCAATAACTGACTTTTTCGAGCTGGCATTCACCACCTCAATGGTGTCACCTACAACACCATCCTGCTGCGCAATGCCTGATGTTTTCACCTGCATGCCAGCAGTTCTGGCGGTAATTGTAATACGATCACCTTTACAAACAAAGCATAGCATATTTGCCTGTACCGGGCTGCCTTCACGCACCCGGCGTTTCATACGGGCACCAATTAACTGTTCCATGCCAGAGTAAGCAGTATGACGTAACCGCTTCACATCAATATCGGCCAATTGCAAATTTTCTGCAGATAAAACCGTTCCCGGACTTATCATTCCTGCGGTCACCACAATTTGCCGCGTTCTCGATACCTGCGCACTGGAAAATAAATACCAGTCATTGTTTCGGCAGCTGACACGCACCGAAATGTAAGACTGAGCCAGTGCATCATCATCGGCATGGTATGTGAAACCTTCGGCGCATTCGGGGATAGCTATCCGGCTATCGATACCGACAACCTCGACCTGCACGTTGGTATCCGCTTGCGACCCCGCCAAAGCGTCCAGCAAATAACGTTCGACCCCCTGCTCAATGGTGGTATGACGCTGCGTTGCCTGAACAGGCAGCACCATCATTGCACACAGGATGAAAAGTATCAGGCAAAGTACAGATTTCATGTTGGTATACTTTAGGTTATCCATAGTCACATTTTCGTGTTCAGTTGATGTCATTTTGTCTATGATTAATAAACGTCTTTAAACCACCCATTTTCGCTGCGCCAACCCGGCAGATTGCCCGGCAAATGAAATACAAACGTCATTTTTCTGGCGTTTTACAGCGTACAGATTGGTGTTATGGTTTTATTAAATGGGTACGCAATGTTCATGCCCAGTATTTTGCAGAGGTGACGCATGTCCGGAATTCTAGACTCAGTTAATCAGCGTACACAGTTGGTTGGACAGAACCGTCTTGAACTTTTACTGTTCCGATTAAACGGTCGGCAGCGATTTGGCATTAACGTATTTAAAGTCAGAGAGGTGCTGCAATGTCCTAAACTGACATCGATACCGAAGCTCAACTCTCTGGTGCGCGGTGTGGCGCACATTCGCGGTCAGACCATTTCAGTTATTGATTTAAGTATGGCGACTGGCGGCAAACGCATCGAGGATCTCAGCAGTGCCTTTATTGTGATTGCTGAATATAACCGGTCTGTGCAGGGGTTTCTGGTGGGCTCAGTCGAGCGCATCATCAATACCAACTGGGACGCAATCATGCCCCCGCCACAAGGTACCGGTCGTGCCAGTTATCTGACAGCCGTTACCGAAGTCGAAAATGAACTGATTGAAATTCTGGACGTAGAAAAAATCCTGAACGAAATTTCGCCGTTGAATGCTGAAGTGAGTGAAGGCGTGGCTGCGGGCCTGACGACCGACGGGCATGAAGACAAAATTATCTTTATCGCTGACGACTCGTCGGTTGCACGCAGTCAGGTGAAAAAAGCACTTACTTCGCTGGGCCTGGAAATCGAGGTGGCAAAAAACGGGCTGGAAGCCCTCAAACGGCTGAAACAAATTGCTGAAGAATATGGTGATGTAACTAACAGAGTGGGCGTGCTGGTGTCTGATATAGAGATGCCGGAAATGGACGGTTACACACTGACAGCAGAGATAAAAAATACACCCGAGCTGCAGAAACTGCATGTTGTGCTGCATACCTCCTTAAGCGGGGTCTTTAATCAGGCAATGGTTCAGAAGGTTGGCGCTGATGATTTTATTGCCAAGTTCCATCCGGACGAGCTGGCAACGGCGGTACAAAAATGGCTGCAGACTGAATGCGAGTAACGGAGCCTTTCAGGGTTGAAAAATAAAGAAGTATCACAGGACTGCTACCGGTCTTTCGGCCAGTTCCTCGAAAAACAATGTGGTATCGTCCTTGGGGACAATAAACAGTACCTGGTGCGCAGCCGGCTGTCTGCATTGTTGTACGAATTTGACTACGACAACCTGGACGACTTAATTCGCGCTGCTACCAGCGGTCGTGAGAGAGTACTGTTACAACGCGTGATTGACGCCATGACCACCAATGAAACACTGTGGTTCAGGGATAATTACCCGTTCAACTTACTGGTGAAAGATATCCTGCCTGCGCTTGCCAGCAAACAGCAGCGGATTAGAATCTGGAGCGCTGCCTGTTCTTCCGGACAGGAGCCGTATTCAATTGCCATGTCAGTGCTGGAATACAAACGTCAGAATCCTGGCGCGTTTCGAAGCGGCATAGAAATCGTTGCGACAGACTTATCCTCAACCATGCTGAAAAAGTGCGAAGAGGGTGTTTATGATGAACTTTCGCTGGCCAGAGGATTGTCACCGCAACGACGCGATACCTACTTTCAACCTCACGCCAGTGGTTTGCTGCAGGTTAAGCCGGACGTCAGACGGATGGTGTCGTTTAAAAGCCTGAACCTGCTACATACCTACGCCGGGCTTGGCCGGTTCGACGTGGTGTTTTGCCGTAATGTGCTAATCTACTTCTCTGGCGCCGTCAAACAAAAGATACTGCAACAAATTGCCGCTTCACTGCAGTCAAACGGCATACTTTTCCTCGGTGCATCAGAATCCATCAGCAGTGCCGGTGAGCTGTTCTCGATGATTAAATGCCATCCCGGCCTTTATTATCAACGTAAAACCTGAGCTCTAGCCCTTCAATATAATTATTGGCACTCCATTTGCACGTGTCCTGTGAAATGTAGGAGAGTGCGCTATGGCTATTAATCTTGACAAACTGACCGCTTTTCATCACAACGCAGTGAATATCCGCACCGAGCGGATGGAAGTGATCGCCGGGAATCTGGCCAATGCCAATACACCTGGTTACAAAGCCCGTGATATCGATTTTAACGCAGCAATGAAATCTGCTCAGGCTAAGCAGTCCAGTGGCCATGAACTGGTGCGTACCAACGACAAGCATATGCAGGGGCGCTCAATTTCCGCCCACGAATTGCAATACCGAATTCCCAGCCAGCCGGATACCGGAGATGGTAACACTGTCGAAGTGCAGCAGGAACGGAATAAGTTTCTTGATAACGGCATGCGGTACCAGGCCAGTATTGAGTTCTTAAATGGAAAAGTAAAAGGCATGAAGAAGGCAATCAGTGGTGGAGGACAAGCCTAATGAGTTTATTTAACGTGATGTCGATATCCAGTACCGGCATGGAGGCGGAAAGTGTTCGTCTGAATACCACTGCCAGTAACATAGCCAATGCCAACAGTGTCAGCAGCAGCTACAACGAAACCTACCGCGCCCGTCAACCGGTGTTTGCTGCAGAATTACAGCGCGCTACAGAGGATCAGGGAAAAGGTGTCGGTGTGCATGTAAAAGGCATTGTCGAGAGTGATGCTCCCCTGCAGGTGGAATACTCACCCAATAACCCTTTGGCTGACGAAAATGGCTATATCTATAAGCCTAATGTGAACGTGGTTGAGGAGATGGCCAACATGTTATCAGCCTCAAAGTCTTATGAAACCAATGTGCAGGTTGCGGATACAACGAAACGAATTTTTCGTCGCGTACTGCAATTAGGTAGCGGGCAATAATTTGCCGTCGTCGATACAGAGGAACTGACCGTGAATACTATCGATAACCAAGGGATCAAAAGTAAAGATGATCTCTACTGGCAGGAAGAAAAGGTCAAGGTCGCTGACGGCTCAGAACAAAAGCTGTCACAGGAAGATTTTTTCTCCATGCTGACCGAGCAACTGTCTAATCAGGATCCGACCAAACCGGTGGACAATGATCAGATGGTTGCGCAAATGACATCCTTCACGATGGCGGATGGCATCTCATCGCTGAATGAAAAGTTCGATAACTTTGCCACGTCAATGACGTCGAATCAGGCTCTACAGGCCTCCAGCCTGATCGGCCAGGATGTACTGGTGCAGGGCAACGTTGGCGTGATGAGCGCGCCTGGTGAAGGCATTTCCGGCGTGGTTGTTAACGAAGAAACTGTACAGAACATGGAAATTACCATCCAGAACCAGTACGGCGAAGTTGTCAAAACTATTGATGCCGGTACCCAGACCGCGGGCAATATTCAGTTTGCCTGGGATGGCACGGATCAGCGCGGCAATGTTATGCCGCCGGGGCAGTATGTGGTCTCTGCCACGGGTGAAGTAGGCGGTGAGGGAGTGCAAATCTCTACCGCCATGAATCGTCATGTCGGCAGTGTCAGTCTGGCGGGCGCTAATCAGGGCGTAATTTTGAATTTGGACGGTGACGTAAGTATTAACCTTGAAGACGTCATCCAAATCGGTAGTTAGCAGGAGAAGTGAACTATGTCTTTTAATATCGCATTAAGTGGTGTGTCCGCAGCACAAAAAGATTTGGATGTCACCGCCAATAACATTGCCAACGTGAACACGGTTGGCTTTAAAGAATCACGGGCTGAGTTTGGTGACGTGTACGCGGCCTCGTTGCTGGCGGGCGGCAAAACCAAGGTTGGTGACGGCGTACTGACCCAGGATGTGGCTCAGCAATTCTCGCAGGGCAGCCTGCAGTTCACCAATACCGCGCTGGATTTGGCGATCACCGGGAATGGCTTTTTTGCCACCGTACCGGAAATCACTTCGCGGGACTTTTCGTTTACCCGTGCCGGACAGTTTAAGCTTGATGACAATAATTTTGTGGTTAACAGCAACGGTGACAACCTGCTGGGCTTTCCGGTGAATGCTGATGGCACCAGTGCGTCGGTTGCATTGAGTACTACCGAGCCTGTGCGGATCCCGGATTCTTCCGGTTCGCCACAGCAAACCTCGGAAGTGGACATCCGCATGAACCTGCCAGCAGGTGACCAGGCACTGGATCCGGCACAGTTTGACCCCGACGATCCGCTAACCTACAACGATTCTACGTCGGTAACGGTGTATGACTCGCTCGGCGACAGCCATGTCATGACGTATTATTTTATCAAAGATAATGACCCTGCCGTAGATAACGAGTGGTATGTGGCGACAGCCGTGGATGATCAACTGGTCGATATGACCAACGCCGATGGGTCAGATTCCGATCCGACGACCGCGACGCACGCAATTGGCAATGCTGCGGCGGGCAGCGAAGTCAGTGCTGCAAAACTGCAATTCAGTGAAGGTGGCGACTTTATTGGTATTGAATCTGCTGACGGTAATACCGCGCTGGATTTTAAAATTCAGACAGAGGCACTGGGACCGGGGATCCTGTCTAATGGGTCGGATGATGCGCAGCAAATCACCATTGACTTTAACCTGACACCTGGCTCGGCAACACCCAATGAGCCCACCCAGTTTGCATCGGGTTTTGAAGTGACGTCACTGGAGCAGGATGGTTTGCCGGTAGGGCGGCTTACCGGTATTGATATCGGTGCTGACGGTCTGGTGCGTGCGACTTTTTCTAATGGTACCTCTGAGCCAATTGTGCGTGTAGCACTGGTCCGGTTCGCCAATGAACAGGGCCTGACGCAGCAAAACTCGACGCAGTGGCAGGAGAGTATAGAGTCAGGTGAAGCGCTGGCTGGTGAAGCGACAACCGGTACCTTTGGCGAGATTAATTCCTCGGCACTGGAGCAGGCGAACGTGAACCTGACCACCGAGCTGATTGATATGATCATTGCTCAGCGAAACTTCCAGGCCAACTCGCGGGCACTGGAAGTCAATAACCAGCTTAACCAGACTATTCTTAATATCCGATAGTGTCTTAATACTGTGGAAGGCCGCGATACACGCGGCCTTTTTTATGCCTGCCCGTTTGCTTTTCCCAAAAAGTTATCTTTTGGCACTGGTATTGCAAGTATTGATGGTAATTCATTCACTATCGTCAAAAGACAGTCATGGATAAACTACTCTATATCGCTGCCAGTGGCGCTAAACAAGACCTTATGGGCACCAGTGTTCGCGCCAACAACCTGGCCAATGCGCAAACCACAGGCTTTAAGGCGCAGCTTGAGCAGGCAAGAGCAATGCCGGCTTACGGCGAAGGTTTGCCGTCTCGTGTCTTCTCGGTAACCGAAAGCCCCGGCAACAACTATGAATCCGGCCCGATGATAAAAACCGGTCGTGAGCTGGATGTTGCCGTACAGGGCAACGGCTGGTTTGCCGTGCAGGATGAAACCGGCGGCGAGGCCTACTCCCGTAATGGTAACTTCCAGTTGGGGGACGACGGAATATTGACAGATGTGAACGGCAATGTGGTGTTGGGCGATAACGGGCCTATTTATCTGCCCGTACCGCTGGACAATCTCGATATTGCCAACGATGGCACAATTTCCACGCGACCGCTTGGTGCCCCTGAAAACGTGTCTGAAGAGGTTGGCCGGATCAAGCTGGTTAACCCTGACGTTCGCGAAATTGAGCGTGGCACCGATGGTCTGTTCCGGCGTCAGGACGGCGTTGTGGCCCAGGCCGACGAAAATGTCAGAGTCATGTCAGGCATGCTGGAAGGCTCTAACGTTAACGCCATTGATGAAATGGTCAGCATGATGAGTCAGCAACGTCATTACGAAATGCAGGTGAAAATGATGAAGCAGGCCGAATCATTGGATCAGCGCGGCAATATGCTGCTGAGAATTATTTAATTAACGACGACAGGTTGCATTACAACAGCAACGTGGGAGGGGGATATGCATCCAGCATTATGGATCAGTAAAACCGGCTTAGATGCAGCACAAACCGATGTGTCGGTGGTCTCGAACAACCTGGCTAACGCCTCGACTGTCGGTTTTAAAAAAGACCGCGCAATTTTTGAAGATTTGCTCTATCAGAACATAAATCAGCCGGGCGGGCGCTCGTCTGCCGATACCGAAATGCCCTCCGGCCTTATGCTTGGCTCGGGCTCGAAAGTTGTCGCAACCCAAAAAGCGCATACGCAGGGTAACCTGCAAACTACCGAAAATGCGCTGGATATGTCTATTCAGGGGCGTGGTTACTTTGAAATACTGCAGCCCGACGGCACGATAGCCTACACCCGTAACGGTCAGTTCTCGCTCAATGATCAGGGGCAAATCGTGACGCCTGGTGCAGGCTTTTTGCTGCAACCGGAAATTGCGGTGCCTGAAGATGCCCATCAAATCACAATCTCTCAGGATGGCGAGGTCAGTGCGACAATCCGTGGGCAGGCTGAACCGCAGGTGCTGGGCCAAATCAATGTGTCTGACTTTATTAACCCGAGTGGTTTGCAACCTGTGGGTCAGAACCTGTTTGTGGAAACCGCAGTAAGCGGAGCACCAATACAGGGGATCCCTGGCCTGCAGGGGTTAGGTACGATATCACAGGGAACGCTTGAAACCTCTAACGTGAACGTCACCGAAGAGCTGGTCAACCTGATTGAAAGCCAGCGTCTGTACGAGATGAATTCCAAAGTAATTTCATCGGTGGACCAGATGCTTGGTCAGGTCATCCAGCAACTTTAACAGGTAATATTATGCGCTATCTAAGCTTGGTTATGGTGTTAATGTTGGTCAGTGCGTGCGCCAGTACGTCGCAACCGCCTGTACAGGCTAATGACCCCATGTTCGCACCTGTCGTGCCAAATTATCCGCGCGATCAGATTGTTGAAGATGGCGCACTTTTCAGACCGCATATGGCAAACAGCCTGTATTCAGATGTTACCGCCAGACGGGTGGGTGACATTATTACCGTTACGCTGAACGAAAATACCAATGCAACGAAAACAGCAGGGACGACGACGTCCAAAGACAGTAACGTGGATTTGCAGCCGGTAACTGGCCTGGGCGGACAGGCGATTAATATCGGCAATGAGTCAATTCAGCTTGGGCTAAGTGGCAGTCAGGAGTTTGCCGGCGACGCGCAGGCTAACCAGAGCAACAGTTTAAATGGTGCCATATCGGTGACGGTGGTCGATGTGCTGCCGAATCAGAACCTGGTGATCCGTGGTGAAAAATGGCTGACACTTAACCACGGTGACGAATATATTCGTCTCACCGGTATTGTGCGCCCTGCTGATATCAGCCCGGACAACGAGATAATTTCGACCAAAATTGCCAATGCTCGCATTCAGTACAGCGGCACCGGCTCGTTTGCCCGGGCGCAGGAAAAAGGCTGGCTGACCCGTTTCTTTTCATCTAAGTGGTGGCCGTTGTAGGAGTCTGAGATGAAAACATTTTTAACGTTTTTCGTGACCGCGATACTGCTGACATCCATCAGCTGCTACGCTCAGCGTATTAAGGATGTGGCCAGCATTCAGGGGGTCAGAAGTAATCAGCTGATTGGCTACGGGCTGGTGGTCGGGTTACCCGGTACCGGTGAGCAAAGCCCGTTTACCGAACAAAGTTTCCGAACTATGCTGACCAACTTTGGCATTAGCATTGACTCAACGGTAAAACCGAAAATCAAGAATGTCGCGGCCGTCGCCGTGCATGCTGAGCTTCCGGCTTTCACTAAACCCGGCCAGACGATAGATGTGACCGTATCGTCGGTGGGTGAAGCCAGCAGTCTGCAGGGTGGAACGCTGTTACAGACGTTCCTCAAGGGCGTCGATGGCAAGGTCTATGCGGTCGCCCAGGGCAGTCTGGTAGTTAGTGGTTTCGGCGCAGAGGGGGCTGATGGCTCTCGGGTCGTAGTGAACACGCCGACTGTAGGTCGTATCCCCAATGGCGCTATGGTCGAGCAGGCTGTGCCGTCCGGGTTTGCCAGTGGCGACAGCCTCACGCTTAATCTTCATTACCCGGATTTTTCCACGGCCAAGCGTCTGGCAGATACCATCAATCAAAAACTGGGCGCGCAGCCTGATCAGGGGTATGTGATCGCAACACCGGTTGATGCTGCATCTGTGCGGGTTACCGCCCCCCGCGACATTGGTCAGCGGGTCGGTTTTCTGGCAACGCTTGAAAACTTTCAGTTTACGCCTGCTGATGCGCCGGCGCGTGTGGTGATAAACAGCCGTACCGGTACCATCGTGATTGGTCGTGACGTGCAATTGCTGCCTGCCGCAATTACCCATGGCGGCCTGACCGTAACCATTTCAGAGAATCAGCAGGTATCTCAACCCAATGCACTGGCGGAAGGCGAAACGGTCGTTACTACGCAGTCAATTGTCGATGTGGATTTGGCTGACAGCCGCATGTTTAAGTTTGAGCCGGGTACAACGTTGGATGATCTGGTACGCGCCGTGAACGAAGTTGGCGCCGCGCCGGGTGACCTGATGGCTATCTTAGAAGCACTGCGTCAGGCTGGCGCATTGCGCGGCGAACTGGTGGTGATCTGATATGGAACCGATTAACACGCAAAGTCAGCTTGAAATGTCACGTAATGTGCATGACCTTGGCAGCATTAATAAAATGCGTGAAGCCATCGCCTCGGGTGATGACAAAGTGCTCAGAGAGGCGGCCAATCAGTTTGAAGCGATCTTCGTGCAAATGATGCTTAAATCAATGCGCAAGGCGCAGGATGCACTGTCGGATGAGAACAGCCCGTTTAATTCTGAACAAATGAAGTTCTACCGTGACATGCATGATCAACAACTTGCCACCGATCTGTCGTCGGGGAAGGGAATGGGACTGGCCGATCTGATTGTGAAGCAGTTGGGTCAGCAGGATGACAGCTATACACCCGGTAGCCTGGTACGCAGCGACGGTAATCTCAATCCGGTTAATCAGGCCAGCCGTGATGCTGTCAATACAGTCACACAAAACATGCTCGACTCAGCGAGTAAAGGCAGCCCGTCGGCGCATAAAGCCGCCATGTTCGAAACACCGCAAGACTTTGTGGCGGCAATCAGGCCGCATGCAGAGCAGGTCGCAAAAGAGTTGGGTGTTGATCCTAAGGCCATTATTTCTCAGGCCGCGGTTGAAACCGGCTGGGGAAAGTTTGTCATCCATGACAAACAGGGGAACAGCAGTCATAACCTGTTTGGCATTAAAGCGTCGGGTGACTGGCAGGGGCGCGCAGCAGTGGTTGATACGCTTGAATTTACCGGCGATGTCCCACGCCGCCAGAAAGCGGCATTCCGGGCCTATGATTCACTGAATGAGGCGGTGCGGGATTACGGTAAATTTATTGCCGGGCAGCCGCGTTATCAGCAGGCCTTAGAACAGGGCACTAATGCCAGAGGCTACGCAGAATCACTGCAACAGGCCGGCTATGCCACTGATCCCACTTATGCTGAGAAAATTATGTCGGTCTACAACGGTGACAGGCTCAACAGCATGCTGCCTGATAACGGACGCGGAGAATAATTATGTCGGGTATTAATGGCGCTGATCTTTTTTCCATAGCCTCAAGTGGGGTAACGGCCAGTAATAAACTGCTGCAAACTACCAGCCGGAATATCGCCAATGTTAACACCGAAGGCTATGTGCGTGAGCGCACTCAAATGGACAACAGTAATGTCTATGGTGTTGAAATCGGTGCGACAGAACGGCTGATTAATGTGTTTGCGCAAAATCAGCTGCGCCGGGATACGACTGCGGTAGCAGAACTCGAAGCCTTCACCGGGCATACAGACCGAATGGATAATATGCTGGCCAACGAAGCCAACTCGTTGGCGACCGGCCTGAGTGAATACTTTGCGTCGTTGCAAACGGCGGCCGATGATCCTACCAATCTGGCGTCCCGCGAGCAGGTACTATCAGGTGCCGAGGCCATGCTGCGCCGTATGGATACCTTAAACAATTATATGGCCGAAAAAGAAGAGCAGCTCAATCTGGAATTCGCCAGTGAGGTGGAACGCGCGAATTCACTGATAAAAAATATCGGTCAGCTCAATGAAGCGGTACAGGTGGCGTATGGCAACCTGTCACGTGGCGATCAGCCAACCGCGCTGTTAAACGAGCGAGATGAAGCCGTTAAAGAGCTGGCCTCTATTATGGCCATTGATGTGCGCGAGAGCACAACACAGAAAGGCGCGATCGCGGTAAATCTGAAATCCGGTGATTCGCTGGTGCTGGAAAACGGGTCGTTTAATGTGGTGCAGGTAAGTTCCGATGCCGACTTAAGCTTTAAAGAGTTGCAACTGGCTAACGAGGTGAATCCGCCCACCAACCAGACCACCATTAATCTGGATGAATCGAATCTGGGCGGAACGCTGGGTGGCTTGTTCCGCTTTCGTGATGAGGTACTAGGCCCGGCACAACGTGATGTAGGGCAACTGGGCCTGGCTTTTGCCGATGCCATGAATACCCAGAATAATCTGGGCATGGATCTGGACGGACAGCTAGGCGGCGATCTGTTTACACTGCCCGTTGTTGAGGGTCTTCCCTATGATGGTACCCCTGGCAACCTGTCAGTAGATGGTCAGGTTACTGCCGGAAAAGGCAATGAACTGACAGATGCCGACTATCGCATTGAGGTAACCAGTGTAACCGGTGCTGGCGTGCCTGATGAGGTGACCATTCAGTTACTTAACGGCGATGGCAGCGTTAAAAAGGACGCCTCGGGTGCGGATCTGGAATACACGGGGATTGCTATCAACGCGACCGGATTTACCGAGTTACCCGGCGGTGTTGAAATTGATTTTACCGATGCATCGGGTTACAGCGTGGGTAATGAATTTTTACTGCAACCCACTAAAAGTGCTGCATCTGACATTGAACTTAACACCAACCGGCCAGAGGATCTGGCGTTTGCGTCACCTATTCGGGTACAGCCCGGTTCCGGTAATCTTGGCGATGCAGCCATTGCGAATGTGCGCGTGACCAATACCAACGTAGGCGCCAATGAATCCGCCTTCGATGGGGCAGGTGGGCTCAATGAATTGCCAGGCGCCCCCAGTGCTACGGTCGGCGCGCCGGTGCAAATCCGGTTTACCGCAGCCGACAGCTTTGACGTGCTCGACGGGGCTTCGCCACCTAATACCATTACCAGCGTGTCTGGTATTACCGATTACGACAACTTGCTGGCACAGGCTGAGGCAAGTGGCGCAGGCCCGGCCTGGCCCGGGGCATTTTCGGCGCTGGATGACTATCCCGGTTATGATGTGAGTCTGGAAGGGATCCCCCGGGCCGGTGATACGTTTAATATCAGTTATAACACCAATGGTTTTGCCGATAATACCAACGCGCTGGCAATGGCTGAACTTCAGGATGCCAACCTTGTCCAAACCAGCAGTGAGCCTACCAATGAGCCACGCAGTATGCACGATGCCTATGCCTCACTGGTTGGTCGGGTTGGAGAAGATGCGGCAACGGCCGATACATCACTGAAGGCAGCACAAGCCATGAAAGTGCAGTCGGAGAACTGGTTTGATTCTGTATCCGGTGTGAATCTTGATGAAGAGGCGGCAAACCTTATCCGCTTCCAGCAATCGTATGCAGCGTCAGCCCGGATATTGTCCACTGCGCAAGATTTGTTCAATACCATTCTGTCAGCAGCCAGGTAACGTAAAATGCGTATTTCTACAAACCAGATCTACAATCAGAATATCCGTGCCATCATGGATAATCAGCAAGGGCTGGTAGAGACGCAGCAGGAACTCTCTACGGGCAAAAAGCTTAACAGCCCGTCTGATGATCCGGTTGGTGCGGCAAAAGTGATCCGCTTTACCGAAGAGCTGGATCAACTCAAGCAGTTTCAGCGCAACAATGACCTGCTGACCGGCTCGCTGGAACAACAGGAAGCCGTACTGGATAATGTTACTGAAACCGCTAAACGGGCACGGGTCCTGACATTACAAGCAGGGTCGGGAATTCTAACGGACGCCAATCGCAAGGCCATTGCATCGGAACTGAAGCAGCTCAGAGATGAGATGTTAGATCTGATGAACAGTCAGGATGCCGATGGCAACTATATCTATTCAGGTCATCAGGCCGGCACTCAGGCGTTTACGATGAATACGTCGGCAACAGGTAACACCATTACGTTTGCCGGAGACGGCGGCAACAACTTTGTACAGGTTGCAGACAGTGCCCGTATTCAGTCATCCACCAGTGGCCAGGAAGTGTTCGAAAATGTCCTGGCCAGGCTCGACTACAGTGTGACGGGGAGCTCTGCCGGTGCCACCGTTAACAATGCCAGAGTGTCTGAGCAAGCTACCTTTGATACCTTCTACAACGCGAACTACGACGGCAATGATGCCACCAACAATGAATTCACACTGACGGTGCAGGGAGGCGGGCAGGTCGAGCTGACAAACGCAGTATCCGGTGTCTCCTTTGGAACCTCTGACTTTACGTCGGGTGAGCCTTTCACCATTCAGGGTATGCAGTTTTCGATAACAGCGGGTGTCGGAGACACCGTTGACTTTGAACTTGACCAGCCGCAAAAGAAAAATCTTGCGGAAACCGTAAACGACTTGTACGAGGCACTGTCCACGCCAGGACTGCCCCAGGATGATTACCAGCAGGCCATTGATGATGCGTTGATTGGGCTGGACAATGGCATGGAGAAAGTGGCGCTGGAGCAATCTTCCATCGGGGGGCGGCTGAACACGGCGGAGTCGATCTACGAAACCAACCTGGATCTGGAGATTGCCGCGAAAGAAGCCCGCTCTTCCATTGAAGATGTCGATTACGCCGAAGCTTCTGCTGAGTTTTCCCGGCAGGAAACCGCACTGCAGGCAGCGCTGGCGTCTTTCCCCCGGGTGTCAAACCTCTCGCTGTTTGACTATATTTCGTAATCCGGTCAGTCCAGTCAGGCTGGCAAGGTAAACTCGCGCACAGGCGTCGATGTGCGAGGAGTAGTAGGAAATATAAAGCGTATCTCCATCCAGAACCAGGCCGGGATAGCTGGTGTCGCCTGCTGAGGGCAGGGTGGTGAGAACCTCCAGTTTGCCGGTAGTCAACTGCAATAACCACAGCTTGCTTGATACGCTGTTACTCGAAAAGTCACGGCCACATACCAGCATGTGTGAATTGCCAAACGGCAACCAGGCCGGCCCGCCAATGTAGCGATCCAACTCAGTCCATGACCAGCGTCGGTATGGCGGTGTCGCCCAGCCGAGCTGCGCGTGCATGTTGCCCCCATCCCGTCTGGCCAGCGCCCACAACGTGCCGTCTGCATCAAAATGCAGCTCTGTTTCGTTGGGAAACGCGTTGTCCGGGTGCGTCTCCTTTAGTACACCCTGTACGTCACGGTGCATAGCTTTGCCGGGATGACCCACAAACAAATCCAGTCGGCGGGCTTTGCGCTGATAGGCAAGACTGTAGGCATGCTGATTCCGCCATACCAGGCGCCACAACCACCATCGATTCTCGCCAAACCAGTGCATACCAGACCAGCTATCACCATTAGCGGAGAACCAGCTTATATTGCGAGAGCGGGAAACCGTCCCATCCGGGTGAAATGACTTGGCGTAGGCGGTAAGCCACAGCCTGTTGCGATCATCAATACTAAATTGTGGATCGCGCAGATCCCAGCCTGAAAGATGCAGACGCTGACGATGCAGTAGTGTCCCGGCAGAGGACAGCAGGGCTACCTCTATATAGCCATCCTGGCTCATATGATGGTGTGCAACCCGATAGGCACAGAGCAAATGACCGGGGCGATCCGGGCATGCAATCAGGTCGGTAAAGGCGCAGTGAGCGAAGCCGGACGAGATACGTTGAATTTTTTCTGTTCGAAGTTTCTGCATAAAAAGCCTTTTGAGGCAAGTACTTAAAAATACGCTTCTAAGTATTTTAGCGTGTAAGGAGATTTTTTTAGATTTTTTCTAAAGGGAATTTTCTTACCGTCGATACAGTACTCAAGAAAGGCAGGTCATCAGGAAATACAAACGGGATGGTCGCCAGATTTGTTAACCGCCGGAAGCTCCGGCAGCCAGCAACATGCTGGACTGAGAATGAAGTGTAGGAGAGACTTATGTCTTTATATGTGAATACAAACGTATCTTCGTTGAATGCCCAGCGTCAAATGTTTGATACTGGAAATGCACTGACAACGTCGTTTGAGCGGTTGTCTTCAGGCTTCCGTATCAACAGTGCTGCTGATGACGCTGCCGGTCTGCAAATTTCTGACCGCATGACAGCGCAGATTCAGGGTCTGAACCAGGGGGTTCGTAACGCTAACGATGCAATCTCACTGGCGCAAACTGCAGAAGGTGCACTCGACGAAACCACGAATGCTCTGCAACGTATCCGTCAGCTGGCGATTCAGTCACAAAACGGTATTAACAGTGCCGAAGACCGTGAAGCGCTGCAAAAAGAAGTGTCGGCATTGCGTAGTGAAATCAACCGTATTGCCAGCGATTCACAGTTTAACGGTGTGGATTTGCTTGACGGTGGTTTCTCTGCCAAATTCCAGGTCGGCGCAAATGCAGGCCAGAGTATCTCTGTGAATCTGTCTGCAGGAAACATTGACGTCAATGGGTTCAGCGCAGCCGGTCTTGGCGTTGACGCAAACAACATTGATACCGAAGCCGGTGCATCAGCGATGATCGACGATATTGATGCAGCATTGTCAGGTATCGGGTCGGTACGAGCGGACCTTGGTGCACTGCAAAACCGCTTTGAGTCAAGCATTCGTAACCTGAGCAACATCTCAGAAAACGTTTCAGCAGCACGTTCACGTATCAGAGATACGGACTTTGCCACTGAGACGGCCAACCTGACACGTAACCAGATCCTTCAGCAGGCAAGTACTACGGTTCTGTCTCAGGCTAATCAGCGTCCTCAGGCCGCGCTGTCACTGCTGGGTTAAATCGCTAATGCGGGAATAGCCAGGAGGTAGTGAACCAGGTCGCCCGTGAAGCAAGGCGTGGAAGGTCGGGTCAATCCCGACCTTTTTTTTGTCTGCTTTTCAGCCCGCGTGCAGACGTACTTGTGTGCGATGCAATGCACCTTGTCTACCCGCACTGAAAGACAGGTAATGTTTTAGCCCATACAAAGTGGATATGATTGGCAACACCTTCAAAAAGGGAGCGGCGACAGACTGATTCGCATCTTCAATGGGCGTGACAGAAATTTGACTGAGGTAAGAGAAATGCTGACTGACAGGATTGAAGCCAGGAGGTAGTGAGAGGTATGAGGTCTGGGACAACTCTCCTGCCGTCAGCATATAGTAGGCGTTATGCACGCCTCTCATTCAGCGGTTTGTTGTTGAATGAGCGTCAGAGGTTTTACCCTCCGACGCAGTAGTATAAGCATTTACTATGCCGGGTTTAAGTGTTAATTGTTTTTTTGTAGACTTATTCGCATCTTCTCCAGGCAAGTGGGCATTTTGACTGGTTTACAGCCCATGCTGTGTCGTTGGTCCGGATGCAGAATAGATATGCGCCACAGCGCTAGCTGTCCGCACATGCACACCGGGGGGCGTGTGGGGCAAGCTGGCAAGCGGCAAGTGCACGTACTTCGGTTGCCGCTTTTTGCCGGATAAACGGCAAAAGTGACCCGGCAGCGTGTACGATTTCACACCCCCGGCCCCATGCCGGCGTGGCCATAACATCGCTTAGCTCAATTAATTCGCGGTGTTTCAATAAAATTACCTTCCTGTAAAAAATTTAAAAAAAATCCTAAAGAATCCTCAATGGCGGACGATAACAATAGTCGAGGGGTAATATTTTTACTTTTTTAAAGGGGTTGGTCAGGTGTAGTGACCTGGTCAATTTAATCTGGTTGAGTTTGGTGTCAGCGAGTGTGATATCGAATTCAAAGGAGGTAGTAAAATGTCTTTATATGTTAATACGAATGTGTCGTCGCTAAATGCACAGCGCCAGTTATTTGATACCGGTAACGCACTGTCGACGTCATTTGAGCGTTTGTCTTCAGGCTTCCGCATCAACAGCGCGTCTGATGATGCAGCGGGTCTGCAAATTAGTGATCGCATGACCGCGCAAATTCAGGGCCTCAATCAAGGGGTTCGTAACGCAAACGATGCAATCTCACTGGCGCAAACCGCTGAAGGTGCATTGGATGAAACCACCAACGCGTTGCAGCGTATTCGTCAGCTGGCGATCCAGTCACAAAACGGTATCAACAGTACCGAAGACCGTGAAGCGCTGCAAAAAGAAGTATCGGCCCTGCGCAGTGAATTAAACCGTATTGCCAGCGATACAGAGTTCAATGGTGTGAGCCTGCTGGACGGTGGTTTCTCAGCGAAATTCCAAATTGGTGCTAATGCCGGTCAAAGCATCTCTGTGAACTTATCAGCTGGTAATCTTGACGTTGACGGCTTTAGCGCTGCAGGTTTAGGCGTTAACACCAATAATATTGATACTGCTGGAGGCGCATCATCAATGATCGATGATATTGATGCTGCATTATCAGGTATCGGGTCAGTTCGCGCAGATTTAGGTGCGCTGCAAAACCGTTTTGAATCCAGTATTCGTAACCTAAGCAATATTTCAGAGAATCTGACCAGTGCACGCTCACGTATACAGGATACTGATTTTGCCTCTGAGACTGCAGAACTGACACGTAATCAGATCATGCAGCAGGCATCCATCTCTGTTTTGAGCCAGGCTAATCAGCGACCACAGGCTGCATTATCTCTGCTAGGATAATGAATAGGTTCCACAACCTTGTCTGAAGTTAAACGGGTGGCTGTTGCATTGCAGTGGCCCGTTTTTTGTTTAAGGCATGGAGGAAAGCATGGATATCGTATCAATACAGTCCGGACAGAACACAGTAACACAGCGTGAACCGAGCGCCAGAGAGGCGTCTCAGTCAACGGATATGCAGCAGGGGTTACAGAGCCGAGAAGCCGGCGCAGCCGGTGCGACACTCGCTCAAACAGCGCCCGTAGAAATTAGTCAAGCTCTGTCAAAAGAAGCTCAAGGTCGTCAGGAGGATGCCGATAACTCTGAAAGAAGCAAAGATGAAAACCTTTCTGAAATGGTCGAGCAAGTGCAATCGTTCTTTCGCGGCCAGAACAGAAATTTGACCTTTGCCATTGATGATGAAACGCAGCGTTCTGTCGTCACAGTAAAAGATTCCGACTCAGGTGACGTCATTAGGCAAATTCCTTCCGAGGAACTGTTACAGTTGGCTGAGTATATCCGGGCGTTTCAGAAAGACATTGACGGTCGCGTAGGCGTATTTGTCAATAACCAGGTGTAGTGAGGTAAAGAATGTCAATCAGTTCGTTAGGTGTAGGTTCAGGGCTCGCGCTTACGGACCTCGTAAACCAGTTGCTTCAGGCAGAGCGTCGTCCGAAAGAGATGCGCCTGGATGCACGGGAAGAGAAAGTTGATGCTGAAATCTCTGGCCTGGGGCAAATTAAGTCAAAACTTTCAGAGTTTAAAACTCTGGTGGATGGGTTGCGTTCCGATAGCGATATCAATGGTCGGGAACCGAAAATTACCAACCCGTCGGAAGATGATGATGTACTGTCTGCAAGTGCATCCTCGTCCGCCCTCAAAGGCAAGTATGAAATATCCGTATCTGAGCTGGCTACCGGTAGTCGCGCAATCACGGATGAAGGGTCGTTTACTTCAACGTCTGACAGTGTGTTGTCGACAGGTACGGGGTCACTGACCTTTTCAGTGCCTGATGGCGATTCATTTACGGTAGATGTTGCCGCGGGAATGACGCTGACCGAGTTGCGCGAAGCGATCAATGACAACGCCGACAATTTTGGAGTCGGTGCCAACATCATTGATACCGGCACTGCTGCCGGACCGCGTCTGGTGTTCACCTCGTCAGTGACCGGGGAGGGTAACAATCTCACCATCACCAATGATGGCGGCAATGCTGAGCTGGATAAATTCTCTACGGCGGGAATTTCTGCCGCCAACATCACCGATGCCACCAATGCCAAAGCACAAATAGATGGTATTGATGTGGAAAGCAGCACCAATAAATTCGAAAACACCATTGCCAACGTTTCGTTTGAAGTGAATGAGGTGTCGCCACTGGCGTCAGACGGTCTCACGCGCGAGACAACCCGGCTGGAAATTGGCTTTGACAAAGAAGGTCTGGAAGAAAAAATTCGCGGTTTCGTTGAAGGCTATAATGCGTTGATTCAAGAAATCGACAAACTTGGCCGATATGGAGAGACGCCGGAGGATGAGGATGGTGCACTGGCTGGCGATTCGCTGCTTCGTGGCATAAAAAGCGGCCTTTCCAGTATTCTGAGCAGCAGTGTATCGACCTCTGAGCTGGGTGGTCTGTTCCAGCTGGGTATCGAATTTAATAAGGATGGCGAGCTGGAAATAGGCTCATCAGACTTTGGACTTGGCTCGGGTAATACCAGGCTTCAGGAAGCACTATCTGACAATTTCGATGATATTGCGACACTGTTTACCGATGAAAATGAAGGGATTGCGGTTCGGCTCCACGAGTTTGCTAATCAGTACACTAACAGTAGTGGTTTGCTCACTACCCGTGAGCGCGCAGCGCAAGACGAGCGTAATGAAATCTCCGATGACAGAGAGCAGCTAGAGCGGAGAATGTCATCGTATGAAGATTTATTGCGTCAGAAATACACAAGTCTTGACCAGACAGTGGCAAGACTTAACCAGACGGGATCGGCCTTGTTTGCCGCCCTGGGTTAACCTACTACATCTGGAGTTATCATGGCTTTAAAAGGCATCAATGCTTACAAGCAGGGCAATACTAAGCAAGATATTGCCTCGGCTGACCCGCATAAACTGACACTGCTGCTGATGCAGGGCGCACTTGACCGTATCGCCTATGCGAAAGGTGCAATGGAGCGTAAGGAGTATGAGGCAAAAGCTGACTATATCTCGAAAGCCGTTGCTATTATTATGCATCTGCGTGATACGCTTGACCTGAGTGTTGGCGGGGAAACCTCAGAAAACATGTTTGCGCTGTATGACTACATGGTTGACCGTCTGAATTCAGCGCACTTTAAAAATGATTTGCAGATGCTGGATGAAGTATCTAGTCTGTTATCACCCATTCGCGACGCTTGGGTTCAGATTCCAGAAGCGGCCAAGCAGGAAGCCTATGAGGCCCAGCGTCAGAAAAGACAAGCTGTGTGACCAATAACGAGCTGAATCATAATAAAACACCTCCCGAACTGCGAGCGGTAAACGATGAATTGATCGCCGCTCTTTCGGCCGAGGAGCCTGACAATATCGAAGCGACGTTGCTTGACATCGTTTCCAGGCGAGATGCCATAGTACAGCAACATCTCGCCTCCCTCTCCACCGATGATGCGCGCGAATTTGCGCACAACGAAGTGCCCATCAATGATAAGCTTCTGGAATTGGTGCAAACCTTGCTAGACTCTGCAAAAGATGACATAACGCATTTCATGCGAAGTCGGGCAGCCGTAAAAAAATATAAATAAAACCACCATGCTTCAGAACATAAAACTGCATCTGCACTATGACGCCGACACACAGCAGGCATTTGAGCAGCAGGCCGCCGAGGGTATGACACGCCTGAAGCAAGAAAATCTTACTTTTTTTCAGAATGTTATGCCAAATGTTGTCGATCAGCTTCGGCAAAGGACTAATGTGAAGTACTCTGTTATGTGTAATCATGACGGCGCGCTGAATATTGTCGATTACGAAGCAGGTAACGTGGTGTACGGCAAGCAGCCGGGTCAGGAAATTGACACACAGCTCTCTCAGTTTTTGCAAACACCTCATTATGTTGCATTCGACGGCTCCCAGTCAGCACAGCATCCTGAACATGGTTTGCTAGAGGGACTGGACTCGCCGTTAGCTGACGTGTTGCGAAAGGCAAAGCCCTTTTCCTCGGCTTCGGCAGTGGTAGCAATGTTGGGCGTTGGGCTTGGCTATCAGGTTAAGTCACTGATTATGCGTGCTGATATTGCGCACTTGATAATTTATGAGCCTAATCTGGACTTTTTCAGCTGCTCAATGCTTGCGACAAACTGGCGGGATATTTTCAGTCTCGCCCGTCAAAAAAATACGGCAATTTACCTGCAACTGGGTAAAGACGGCCGGGATCTTTTTAGCGACATATCTGAGCTGGCTAATAACGTCGAGATGGTAGGCTTCTATCTTTACCGGCACTACCACCATCCGGTGTTTGATCAAATTACTGATGCGCTTGCTAAGCAGACCTGGACGTCTTTCAATAACTGGATCCCGGATTTAGATTTTGACAGTAAGGTCGATGAGTATGTGCCAACCTGGATGCCGCCAGTGCAACGGTCAGACTGGAAAACGCAGTACCTTGATCAGGTGCGATTTGACAAAAATATGGCGGCCTTTCGGCAGTTTTTTCCTGATATCTATACATCGTTTAAGGACTATACGCCTCTGAACTGGCAACCGTTGGCAAATAAAGCAGGTGAGGTGAATGTTTTTCATCGTAAAAGTCTCGCACACTTATATAGCCAAACGCCTGTTTTGGATGGCGAGGATATTTTTTCCAACTACGCTGCCCACCCCAATCGCAACAGTCTGATTATTCAGCGTACTACCGGAAAGCTTCGACGGTATCTGCATTACCAGTTTGTCCAGGAGGCCGTGGCTGTATTGAAAAACCTTGAAGAAAGTAAAGGACGGCTTCCTGATAATATTGAAACTCTTATCCTGTTTGGCATGGGCGCAGGCTACCAGCTGACACCTCTGATGGCCTCGCGCAATATTGATGCGCTTTTTATCTGTGAACCGAACCGGGACTTTTTCTATGCGTCGCTGTATGCGATTGACTGGTCATCTGTCTTAACCTCGCTGGATGAACGAGAGGGACGCGCCTACATCAATATCGGTGATGATGGCACCCATTTAGCCGATGATCTTCTCAAGGTTTTTGATGCTATGGGCGTTCATTTATTGGCGAATGCCTACTTTTACCGGGGCCATTACAATGAGCGCCTGAATCCGGCATTGAAGCAGTTGCACGAGCATCTGCGCCTGATAATTTCCATGCAGTTCTACTACGATCACTCGAAGTATGCCATCAATCATTCACGCAAAGCGGTAGAAAATCAGGTGCCGTTTTTGCTTGCTCATCCACACACTCAGTTGACGGAAGAACACAAAGATGTGCCCGTATTCATTGTGGGCAATGGACCATCGTTAGACGGGCTGTTTCCCGTTCTGAAAGAAAATGCAGACCGCGCCATCATCATAAGCTGTGGTACAGCACTACAAAGTCTCTACCGTCAGGGGATCACGCCAGATTTTCATGCCGAAGTAGAAATGAATCGCTCTACCTGTGATTGGGTCGGGCGGGTTGGCGATCCTTCTTATCTTAAGAAAATTCGGTTACTAAGCTGGAGTGCGGTTCACCCCGACCTTAGCGACATGTTTCACTCAAGTTATCTGGTTTTCAAAAATGGCGAAGCGCCCACTCAGGCGATTGGTTCGATGTACGGTCGCTTACCGTTATCATCACTCTTGTACGCTTATCCCACCGTGTCCAATCTCGCGGCTAGTTTTGCCAGCCAGTTTGGCTTTGCACAGTATTATTTGTTTGGGACCGATCTGGGCTTTGTGGATGACCAGTACCACCACTCAAAAAGTTCCGGCTATTATCTGGAGCAGGGCAAACAACTGGTCGACTACACGAAGATGAATTATACCCGACTTCAGGTAGAGGGAAATTTACGTCCGGTTGTGTTTACCAAGCAGGAATTCAAAATATCTTGCCGGATTTTAGGTAAAGTGTTCACACGGGTATCCGGCGATGTCTATAACCTGAACGATGGCGCGAAAATTGAGGGGACACAGTCACTGCACCCCGATAATGTGTTGATCTTATCCACACCGGGGCAAAAAACTTCGACACTGGACCACGTCCTTGACGCGTGTTTTACAACATTTGTTCCCGAAGACTTTAACCAGCGCTTTGAATCTTTCTATCCGCATCAGAAAACGCTTGATGATTTCCAGGCGCTGATCGCGCTGGCCAGCGATAATCCTGATGCTGTTGATTCACCGGAAACACTGATAGAAGCGCATCGCGCTATGCTTAGAGAAGCCCGCCAGGATCAGCCCACCATGTTCTGGTTATTGATGAAGGGAACGCTGGAACTGATGAACAGTATTATCAATAAGATACAGGTTGTTGAGAATAAAGCGCAACGCACGCAAAGCATGCAACGACTGCTGGACGCCTGGCAGTCATTTCTTGAACAGGCCTATGCCGGCGTAAAATACGATACCGATGCGCTGGATTACATATCAAGTCATGTCGAGCAGCGCAAAGCGGTTCGCTACAGGCAGTTGATAGATCAGCAGACAGTGGATGCTATCAAGGTGGTTCCTGCAACAGCGACACGTTATCTGCAAAAAATCGTACCCAATGATCTTTCTGAGCAGCTCGAACAGCCAAAACCTGTGCGTGACGACCTGAAGTTCGTTTTTATCAACACAAAGAGCGATGTTTTGGAAAGTGATGTGTCGTGCTTTATTGCTACCGACAAGCCGTCCTTGCACACCGTCACAAATAAGGTAGCCGTTCCCGTGGTATATTGTCCCTGTGACTATCGGCAAAGGCACATATCTGTGGCATGTAACCCGGTGAATATGCTGCAGTGTGCATTAGAGACAGCCATTAATGGTTATACCGGAGTGATTATTTTGCCAAAGCTTACACTGGACCCTGCGCATCAGCAGGTCGAGGAACATTATGATCTGAGCCTGGCAGACGACTTTTATGTATATGACGGCATTACATACCTGATGCTGTCACAAGAAAAAATCAGCGATGCCATGCTCGTCAATAAAATGGGTGACAGACTTCGATATGTACCAAGGTTACGCATAATTGACTTTGTGTGTGATGAGCAGGATATAGTCGAACAACAAACGAACAAGACGCATCTGTTTGAAGTAACTTCTGGGGATAATAATGTCTGATTTTTCAAATAAAACCATACTAATAACCGGTGGAACCGGCTCTTTTGGCCATCACTTTGTCAACCGTATCCTCAATAAGCATAAGCCTAAGAAGCTTATTATATATTCTCGCGATGAGCTTAAGCAGTATGACATGCAACAGCGATTCAATGCGCCTTGTATGCGCTATTTTATTGGTGATGTTAGAGACAAGTCACGACTTATTACAGCGACCACAGAGGTCGATATAATAGTGCATGCCGCAGCTTTAAAGCAGGTCCCCGCTGCTGAGTACAATCCTCAGGAGTGTATTAAAACGAATATTGATGGTGCGCAGAACGTGATAGATGCCTCGATCGCTAACGACGTCCCAAAGGTGATTGCACTTTCAACCGATAAAGCGGCCAACCCTGTGAATCTCTATGGCGCGACAAAGCTCGCGTCTGACAAGTTGTTTGTAGCAGCAAATAATATATCAGGTGCCCAGGGAACCCGTTTTTCTGTGGTTCGCTATGGAAATGTTGTAGGATCCCGTGGGTCAGTGGTACCGTTTTTCCGCCAAAAGCTTGCGGATGGCTGTAGCGCCCTTCCGGTCACTCACCCCGAAATGACGCGTTTCTGGATTACCTTAGAGCAAGGCGTAAAGTTTGTTGAGAGTAGCTTTAAGCGTATGCAAGGAGGGGAGATTTTTGTTCCCAAAATACCCTCGGTGCGAATCCTGGACCTTGTTGAAGCGGTCAGTGGTAAGAGGGACCATGAGATTGTGGGGATAAGACCTGGCGAAAAAATTCATGAAATGATGGTGCCTGAAGAAACATCTCATCATAGTATTGAGTTTACTGACCACTTTGTTATTAAACCGCCAATTACTTTTTTCGACAGTCAAATTAATTACCTGGAAAATAAATTGGGAGAGATAGGTCGGCCTGTTGAGCCCGGTTTTGAATACGAATCGGGAACTAATTCACATTTCCTCTCTGTCGAAGAGTTACGGGAATTAAATGAGAAGATTCTATGATCTTCAGGTTGCCATAGTATTGAAGAGGACGATATCGCGGTTATCATTCATATGAAGAATTAATTCCTGACGCAGAGTGATGAAGCACCGAATTTTCAGGCTATACTGTTAAATGCTATAGGTATGCGTCAGATGGTCGCGGTTAATTCGAAGACAACGGCGTAGCACATTGCCTTCTGGTAGATCGGGGGGAGAGGTGATGGAACTCTCGTTTGGATTGAATCAATCTCGGTTCGTCGATACTACAGTAAAATCACGCTCGCCAACCTCTATACTACTAAGACGCCAATCGCCTCAACCGACATACTCAATGACATAGTATTGCCGTTCTTCTAGGCATTGGAGCTGCCGATGCTTAAAATTCTGACAGCTAGAGGTACAGAATACTACGGCAAAGTAGAACAGCATGATTATCAGCTTTACTTAGCCATCAACAATATCGACTACACAAAAAATAAGGCGCGAAATCCGTCCGTGAGCGGTTCCATAAAATTGTCCTAAACGGCTTAGACCAGGTCATCATCCGCAGAAAGCTCTATGATTTTCCAGAGGAGTTCCAGTAAGATCTGGAGGGTGGCAGGAATACTACAGCAATGAAAGAGTAGATCAGAGCAAAATGTGTTGCGGCAGCACTCCAATGGAAACACTAACAGATGGGAAAACGGATTTGGGCTGCGAAGAATTTCGCTCAAAGCTATTTTGACACAGGCAACGGATAACGGGTAGCTGTCAGATCAGGTGAGCTCGTACATGTCATTGTGGTATTTTTTGGGGAAAGGGAACAGCTTCTTTGCTGCTTTCCACCATATTTTTGAGCGTTGCCGACGGGCCAATATTTAACAGAGCATCAAAAACGCTTAAATAACTGGTAAAGTTTTTATGGTTTTGCTGATATACTTGAGGTTGAAAATTCTGAAATTCAACTTTAATACGCTCTTTTGAAAAAGCTACTTTTGCCATTTCATTATCTAAATAGTCAATGGCACCAACAGGGCTCAGATAACGCTTGGCCCGTAAATGATTACAGATGGCAATAATGCCTTGTTCCTTTGGGCCTTTTGCTAGATCTAAGTCGCTAGATCTCAAAAATTTGCTCGAAATCTCAAGTAACGCTGCTATTTCTTTTATTAGATTGATATTAAAGTCCGCAAGTTTTTCGAAAGGCTGTTCGTAGATACATTTAAGATGATCGATGTAATCTCTGTAATATGGCGCTTTCCGATAATTTTGTTCAATGGATTTAAAATGTTTTTTTCGCCAAGGTTGCTTATCATCTACTAAAACATCCTTTATCATAACGTCATAATGATGCCTTTTTTTCTGTACTGGAACACTTAAATACAACTCCCCTTGAGGCGAATTTATTTTATTTCGACTTTGCCAAGACTGTTTAACAAATTGTACATCATCATAAAATACAAAGTAATCTGACTGCCTGATTAAATCAAAATAACCCAACCAAGGAATATAAGATGGCTGCATAATGACCACGGTTTTATTAGTTTTCTTCACGTTAAACCTAGTCCTTTTCAATCATATCCAATGAAAAAGGCGAACCCTTATCCATGTTCTTTGTAAACTTTTTACCCAATAGCGATTCGTAATGCTTTGGATGCAGTCCCAGGCCCGGCCTTAGTACTTTTATATTGCTAGGGGTGACTGTATCTCCAACTTTCACATCTTCTGAAACAAAAATCGAGCGTTTAAATTTTGTGGCATTGATCATTCTTGGGGATAAGTCTAAGCTAGCAGTGCCCATTGCTTTCTCCATATTGCGCACTTCCTTGACTAAAGTAGTGAATTCTGATGGGTCAAGAGAGAACTCTCTATCTAAACCAGCTCCTGCCTTATCTAAAATAAAATGCTTTTCAATAACTTTTGCTCCCATGGCCGTTGCGCCGAGCGCTGCTGTCAAACCTAAAGTATGGTCTGATAATCCCACCACTGTTTTATACTTTTTCTCCATATAGGGTATCGCATTTAAATTCACTTCCTCCAAAGGAGTTGGATAAGCACTGGTGCACTTCAACAGAGCAATTTTAGTATTTCCCTCTCTTTTACATGTTTCTATCGCTAATTCAATATCTTCTACATCAGCCGCCCCGGTAGAAATAATAATAGGCTTACCGGTTTTAGCTACTGCTTTAATTAAAGGAATATCATTGATCTCCAGTGAAGCAATTTTATATGCCGGTACTTCAATTCCTTCCAGCTTTTTAACTAAGTCAGGATGGAAAGGGGAAGAAAAGAAATCTAACCCTAAAGAATTGGCTAAGGTTTTGAGCTGAGCATGCCATTGCCAAGGGGTCTGGCCTTTTTCATAAACATCATAAAGCTTCCCTCCTGCCCAGGGGCTGTCTTGTCGAGTTCTAAACCACTTTTTATCACTATTAAGTGTCATGACATCAGGTGTATAAGTCTGAATTTTTACGGCATTAGCCCCTGTATCAGCAATTGCCTCGACCGACTTTTTCGCCAATTCAAGACTTCCTTCATGATTTGCTGATAACTCAGCGATGATATATACGGGATGGTCTTTACCTAACGTATTTTGATTGATTTGAAATTGATTCATGTATTTGGGTCCGGAGTCCGAAAATAAGCGCATCGCTTATGGTTAACGGTGAGCAGAACAACCGCCCGTCTGTGGTCTATAATCGCTAGAAAGAACAGTGTTATCATAATTTAAAATGAGTTGATCGAAAACCAACGATATCAGAATCAAGTTAACTAAAGCGAGAGGTTCAGTTATCAAAATTTCGGAACGTTAATGAGATAGCCTTTATCGAGATAACATCAATACTCAGCCAGACTTGTGCACTTTAGGATTGTTTTCAACGAAATAAATCCTACAAAGGTATCATCTGTAAGCGCAATGACTATAAATTATCTTTAATAATTAGAGAAGCTTTTTCAGCTTTTACCTCATTGAAGCGAAAGTCATTGAATAAATTTACGATTGCATTGTGCACTTTATCAGCCTGAGGTGTATTTTCAAGACTGTAAAGTGGTGCTATAGGCGCGTAATGACTGCTGGCAAAAAGGCCTGCTTCGAATAGCTTCTTCAAAATGTGAACTTTATTTTTTACGAAGATATTAAAACGCCAGTTTTGGAATGTATTACTAAGTTGTATATCATTTGGTAACACATCTGCATAGATCTTATTGATTTTTGCCTTATGCGCGACGGCATTCTGGCTCAAGATTAATACTTTTTCTTTGTATTCAGAAAATGAAAGTTGAGGCATCCTGCTATCTAACCAAGGAGTTTGAGGGATATTTATCTGAGATCCCTGCCTAATAGAGTTTCTAAAATATGCCTGCAGTTTTACATATGCACTTTCCTTAAAAGCGAGAGGGAACCTTTCGTACACGAAGTCGGAAGATAGGAACCCATATCCGCCCGATCCTATTTCTGCAACTTTAGAATAACCTGTGCTGTACAATATTAAGTCAGCTTCACTGTTCTCCACAGTAAATGAGGGAATCGACAAACACTGATCATCAACAAAGAAAATTGAAGGCGAATATGCCCTGACCGTTTGAATAAGTGGCTTAATATCAAGATGATTATCACCATAAGTTCTTACCCATATCAGACCACTAAAATCATGAGGATTACATTTTAAATCTCTAAATAGTAACGATTGATTAATGGTGAAAGATTTAGTATCAATGTCTATGAAATGAGGTGTTAATCCAGCTTTTAAGATAGTAGCTGGGACGATCGGACAAATATTAGCTGGTATAATTACTTTTCCTTTACCTATTTTCTTAAAGATATTATAAAGGATATAGCAAGCTCTACTTTCGTAGATTGTCTGGTAATTATCGTTTTCAGTCATAATATGCAATTAAAGCATTTTTCATTTTTTTTACTTTATCTGAACTTAGTCTAAGTTTGTTTCTATTACTAAAGTCAAAAGCTTTATGCTCTGATGGTTTATCAATCTTTATATTATTTTTTACGAAAAAAGCGTACAAGGAATTTAGTACAAGCTTAGTGTTGGCTACTAAGTTTTCAAATTCAATCTGAAAAAATTTATCCTTGAGAATATTTTCTAAACTATTTTCTATATATCGCTCGCTATGAAATATTTGCCCGGCAATTTGTTCCATTACAGGTTTTGACTTTAGTTCCAAGTATTCCGGTGGTTTAATACCAAACCAATTCTCTACCGTTCCAAATAACTCTATACGAGACTGGTATGTAGATTGCTGCACGAAGAGTGGTTCCCTCTTGATATAAAGAAATACTGCACTTGGGAATAATTGGTGAAGCGTCTCAATCTGAAAATTTACTTTGTGCAGATTTTTAAATATCCAAGGTCTATCTTCCATAGTTTGTATCGCGCGCATAATTTTTACGATCTTTTCGTTGTCGATACTGGATTTTTGAAATGTTTTTTCAAAGGCGTCCCAAGGAAACCAATGCTTCCAAAAATAGCCAAATTCGTGGGGGCCGGATAGTCCCTCTGTGTAACCCAAATTGGATTTATAAGATACATCCGCTTTAAAATTTAGATTATTTTGTAGTAGTAGTCCAGTTAAGGGTGCATTCCAGAATCTAGCCAAAAAGTTTGACGGATATGCGAAATTAAATTGGTTGATCAAGAGTTGGTTAAGCAAAGTTGTACCAGATCGTTGTAAACCAATTATAAAAACAGGACTCGGCTCTGTACTACTATTTATCTCCTTAATAATAGAACGATCTACCCCTTCCAATCTTGAGTTTATCTGGCGAAAATACTTTTCGATGAAAGTATTCTTTTTATATCTATCTTGTCTTTTTTGTTCTGACATTATGAATCTGAAATCAAATTATCAATCTTTTCTGTCACTTTCTCAACGCCATTGACAGCTACTACTTTGTTAAAATTTTTCACCATTAAGGAATTGAGTCTATCTTTTTTGTAAGCAGCGATGTGCTTTAATAGTTCAAGATCTGTCATCAGATTTGTATCTTTAAGATGGTGTACAAGTTTTTGTTCGACACAAAATGCTACAGTTTTTCTTTCACGCTCACTTGAAGGACTTACGATTTGTAAGGTGTTGAGACAAGCTAACTCCCAGAGTGTCAGTCCACCGGATGTCAAGGCATATTTAGCTTTTGCCATCAACTCGGGCATTTTAGTTGTATTGATATATAACGTAGCATCCATTTCTTTGTGGTCATCAATGTACAGTTTAATTGCGTCTAAATCGGGGTTTAAGGAACCGCATACTACAATTAGAGACCGAAATAGCTTGGTATTATTACCTAGTGCTTTTAGGTAGCGCAAAGTTTGACGGCTTACATCTGCTCCTCCAAAAAATAACAGACAGTTATCTTCTTTATCTGAAAATTGCTTAAGCCCGTCTTTTTGGAGCTTTGCATATGTATCACTTAAGATTGCATATTGAGGTCCAAGTAAAAGCTTTGTGCGACTACCGACCTGATAATTCATCTGCAATGCTCTAATATTTTGGTTTAACACAATATCTGCAAGAAAGTCATATTTATCATCAAATGAAAAGTACATTAAACGTAAGCCATAATCGTTTCTAATTATCGACTGGAACTCTAGATCGTGAAGCTCAGGTGCATCATGATCAATTATGAAAATCGTTTTTTCTCGCTGCCTATACCTTTTGAAGAAATTATATACTAGATCTGATTCTTTCTGATTTTTCTCAAATTGGACCACTGTAAAACTATATCTAGTTAGATCGTCAGCTAAATCTTCAGTTAGATTTTTAGCTATAAAAAAGATCTGAAATCCTAAAGCTTGCAGTTTATGGGCAAGTAGTTTACAACGCAAAATATGGCCCGTACCAATTTTTGTATTTGCATCTGCTCTGAATATCGCTCTTTTACTCATCAAGTAAGCTTTTCCCTGAGCGAAGAAAATTTTAATTTCGCTAATTTCAGATCTTCATAAGTATCTATATCTTGTACTTCTAACCGCTCTTTTTCTATAAAGCCACTGTTATTCATAAATAGCTTTTTTTGCTTTTTAAAACTTTCTGGATTGAACCAATACCATTGTCCTGCATCGTGATAAACTTTTTGCAAATCTTGTGAGCGTGAACGTAAATACTTAGGCCATATCATTTCAATTTTTTCTTTATCACTGATTTTTAACCCTCTCCAAATTGGATAGTCAAAGGAAACTACGGGAAAAACAGAATCTAAATTTTGTAGTTTAATCTTTTTCAACCCATCGTTAATATCTGCTTGCTGAGCTAAGACAGCAGTTGGGTATATACAGCAAACCCAATCGAACTTACTCCTATAATTATCTAAAACCTCAGCTATACAATCTGCAGTAGTTGCAAGGTCATTTGCATTATCCTTTGAACGAAGAAAAGGAACACTTGCTCCACAATCTTGTGCTATTTTTGCTACTTCTTCGTCCTCTGTGGAAACCATAATCTCATCAAAAAGCCCTGATTCTACTGCTAATTCAATAACATATGAAATCATTGGCTTTCCCAGAAAGTCTCTAATATTCTTTCGTGGAATACGTTTGCTTCCACCGCGTGCCGGTATTATGCATAAATTGCTCATCTGTAATAATCCTCAAGTGCTCCAATCACATATTCCTGATCTTCTTCACTGAGTGTTGGGAACATCGGTAAACTTAAACAGCCGTTATAGTAAGATTCAGCATTCGGACAATCCCCTAGCGACCATCCAAGTTGGCGATAATAGGGCATTAAATGAATTGGTATATAGTGAATCTGAACAAAGATTTTATGTTCTCTCAAGTGATTGTATAAACCTAATCGATCTTCTACTTCTATAACGTATAGGTGATATGCATGCCCGGCGACTATACCGGATTGACTTTTTACAAAACTTTTATGTTCAAACGCATTGAAATATCGTTCGGCTATAGCTCGTCTCTTCTCTAATCCTTCGTTAGCCCTACTAAGTTGGCTCAAACCTAAAGCGGCTTGAAAATCTGTTAATCTATAATTGTAACCCAACTCTTGCATCTCCATGTACCATGCTGGGTATTCCTGATTTGTTGTTGGCTGGTCGCCGATGGCAATATCAATCGAATTTTGAAAATCGTTCACATTTTTTGTGATGCCGTGTGTTCGCAACATCAGGAGCTTTTTATATAATGCTTTATCATTAGTAGTGATCATTCCTCCTTCTCCTGCGGCGATGTGCTTTACAGGGTGAAATGAAAAAATAGCTAAATCCGAAAATTTCCCATTTCCGCAATATTGCTTATTACCACTAGTATCACAAAAAAAACCTCCAGGTGAGTGGCAAGAATCCTCAATAATCCATAAATCGAATTCATTTGCCAGATCCCTAAATGCTTCCATATCGACTGCTCTGCCGGCAAAGTCTACCGGAATTATTCCTTTATAAGTCCCTTTTGGTGAAGCGTCTAAAAGTGCTCTAACGTGATTAATGTCTAGCAAATAGTTATCAGGATCAATATCGGCAAAAACTACTTCTCCTCCGCAATACTGAACACAATTAGCTGAAGCAGCGAAGGTGATAGGGGTTGTAATCACTTTATCGCCTTCTTTTACATCCAACGCTAGGCAGGTTAAATGAAGTGCAGCTGTGCCATTAGAAACCGCCACTGCAAACTCTGCTCCTACATATTTTGCGAAAGCATCTTCAAACTCTTTGCTCCTCGGCCCCTGCGTTAAGTAATCTGACCTTAACGCTTCTACGACTGACTGAATATCTTCTTCTGTGATATTTTGTTTGCCGTAAGGTATTGGCCATTGATGATTGATACTTGGAGGTTCTATATTTTTATTTGACGCCATGACTTATAGCCTACTTTTCTATCTTAAGCTTAACAAAATGCATTTAGTTGTTTTAAAAAATTTTAATTTTCTAAACTTTTTTTTGGGGAAAAAGGTCACTCCCTACGCCATCAGCAATATTATCATCGATACAATCAGAAGTGCGTTTCATTGACTAATTAAGCGAAACTTTTCAGCATCAAGAAATTAAGTGCGTTGATTCGTAAAAAACAACGTTCGCAACCCGGGCAATCTCATCGTCGTCGGTGGAGACCACAACAACATCCACGGCACCGCTTTCCAGAGCCGCATGAATAGAGTGCGCAAGCATTGGCTTTTACCACTAAAGTTGCGAATGTTTTTTCTGGGAATGCGCTTACTGCCGCCGCGGGCGGGAATGATGGCTATATTCATACAGTCTTCTGTGTCGTTTCATCGCCAGGTAAGTCTGACGGTAAGGTTGAGAGCATTTTTTCCAACCTGCAAAGCCAGGTATGGTGCCGAAATACCTGTTGACGCGCCTGAGTACGTCGCCGGTCATAGTCTTTATCGTCAATGCCGGCAAAAAATTGAGCCGGGGTGACAACCCCACTGCCCATAGTCTGGTTTACATAGGGACAGTCTACCGCCACAACCGGTGTTCCCATGGCCAGTGGATAAACCACGCGCTCGTGTAAACCTCGTTCAAAACCGGGTGAGTGGTGAACTACAAAGCGGGCCGTTGACATCGCAGTTAATAAATCGTCAAACGGCAGACCGGCTGAATAGTGATGACGTGGCGCGACCGATTGATATTTTTCACTTTGACGACCGACCACCGTAAGCGTTACGTCCTCTGCGTCAAAGTAGTGTAAACGGGCTTCTCGTTGTTTTGCCCGCAAGTATTTGTCAACCAGTATACACAGCTTCAAAACATGCTTGTCGAGCCCGAGTCGCGCCGGTTTACCTGCCGCAGGCAGCACACAGATGACCTCCATAAAGCGCGATACAGACGTACACTGCTCTATGGCATAGCCCAGGTTATCCCAGCATGACGCAAGTTGTTTGTGGTAATAGTTTTTATCAATGTAGGAAGCAGGAAAAAGTACCGTATCGTGTTTGTATTCGGTGGCGGTCTGGCTATACCGGTTTGTTTTCGCGCTGCTTATTGCATGGGCAAAATATTCTGCTTTGAAGCCACAGAGTGACGCGAACTGGACATGCTCCTGATCAATACAAAGTAACCTGACCTTCATGCCCCAGATGCGCCGGAGTACGTGAATAGGGTGATCAACGCAAAAGACGTAAATTGGAATACTGGGCGCGAGCGCGCACACATCGGTACCATCTGGCCACTTTCCAAGTCCTACGCCATTAAAACTTATGACAAAATCAAACGAAGACAGCGAGGGTAACGTTTCGAGGCCGGCTTTCAGCGTGTCTGGCGACTCAGCGTTTAGCAGTGCCGTATCGATCGCCATTTGCTTAAGGTCTGCAATAATCCCTGCTAAAAAATGTGAGACAACCCCATACTGATTCTGGCCGGTAAGTAAAAGTGCATGCATAAGAAAGCGTTAGTCACTTTTTTATTTGATTGTGATGATAATAACAGCCTCCATGCGTATAAGTGAGTGCTGTGAGGTATAAATTTTCATACACAATGCAGGCCGTCAGTTGCTTACTAATTGGTCAGTGTTCTGCTAAGCTTACGTAAGGTCTAAATAGAGGTGGCGTATGTTCGAGATCAATGGTCCACAGTCCAATTCGTCTTTACTGAACCAGGTTCAGCAAAAGCGTGAGACACTGTTTGAGCAGCTGTCCAGTGGTCAGCGCGTGAACAGTGCCGCTGATGGCGCTGCGGCGCAGCAGATTATCGACCGACTGACGTCGCAGGTCGAAGGCAATCGTCAGGCAATCAGTAATGCCTACGATGGTATATCACTGGCGCAGATAGCTGAAGGCGGACTTGAAGGCATTAATCAGGACGCTGAGCGGATCCGGGAACTGACATTGCAGGCAGGCAACGGCGCGCTTAACAACGCCGACCGTCAGGCCATTCAGTCTGAAATAACTCAGTTGCAGGACAATATTTCTCAAACCATTGAGCAAACCAACATTGGCGGAAAGCCGCTGTTGTCGCAGGATTCTGAGATCCAGTTTCAGGTTGGCGCTAATCCGGGACAGTCTGTCGGGGTCCAAACCCAGGATGTCGGCAGTCAACTCAGTAACCTGTTGTCCGTTGACCTTACCGGCGGCACCAGCGTGGAAGATGCCCTGAATGCCGCAGATGAGGCGATTCAGACTATTGGTGGCGCGCGTTCTGATTTAGGTGCCGTGCAAAACCGTTTTGAGAGTACCGCACGTTCGTTATCAGACGCTGATATTAATGCCGCGCAAGCGCGCAGCCGAATTCAGGATACTGACTTCGCGCAGGCTGTGTCTGAACAGGTCGCTAATGATGTGCGGGGGCAGGCAGCATTGACCGTGCAGTCACAAGCCAATCAGCAACAGGGTCAGGTGCTGGCGCTGCTCAATTAACAACACTGGTGGCGGGGCTACCTGCCACCCATTAAGGCTCTGCATCTTCCCAGGCGCATCGTGACATTTACCGAGTGCTTGCTGGTCAATTATTCTGCGTTTTCAAAGGCTGAGACTTTATTTGTTCCTATTCTGTTAAACAGCAGTTGCGCTTGGATCTTTTACCGTTACAATTCATAGATGCGATAAACTATTATAAATAAAACGCGCAATCGGGGAATTGATGAAGGACATTCTGCTTGTTAGTGATAACAGCGACCTAATCAAAAATTTAAGTACCATCATTACGTTTTTGGGCGAAAGTTGTCAGTCGCGCACGTTGTCCGACTGCCAGTCCTTTCTTGATACCTCCGAAACGGAGGCTGTGCTGATTGATTATGCTAATCCCGAGCAGGTTAAGACGTTGGTCTCGGATTATCCGCACATTGCCTTTGTGGCCGTGAGTGACCAAAGTGTCGAAGTCGTCGCCGAACGCAATCTTGTCAGTGCAATCACACTGCCCATTACCTACCCTGTGTTAACCCAGGCGATACACCGCTGTCAGGAATATGGCAGACAGCGACCGGACAAGCGTTCGGCCAGTGGGACCAAAACCCGGTTATTTCGCAGTCTGGTCGGTAAATCCGGGCAAATTCAGGTGGTCAGACGCCTGATCGAGCAGGTTGCACCTACAGACGCAACGGTACTTATCCTCGGCGAGTCGGGCACCGGCAAAGAAGTGGTAGCCCGCAACGTACATTTTCTGTCTGCCCGTCGTGAAGGGCCGTTTATTCCGGTCAATTGCGGTGCCATTCCCGGTGAATTGCTGGAAAGCGAGTTATTCGGCCACGAAAAGGGCGCATTTACCGGTGCCATCGGGTCGCGCAAAGGACGGTTTGAACTGGCTGAAGGCGGCACTCTGTTTCTCGATGAAATTGGTGACATGCCCATGCAAATGCAGGTCAAGTTACTGCGCGTACTACAGGAGCGCACGTTCGAACGGGTGGGCGGAAATCGTGCCATGCAGTGCGATGTGAGAATTATTGCGGCTACCCACCGTGACCTCGAGGCGATGATCAACGAAGATAAATTTCGTGAAGATCTCTACTACCGACTGAATGTGTTTCCTATCGACAGCCCAGCGTTGCGGCAACGACGCGATGACATTCCCCTGTTGCTTCAGGAGCTGAACAGCCGTATCCAGGGCGAGGGTGTCGATGGGGTTCGCTTTACTGAATCGGCCATTGCATCACTGATGGAACACGACTGGGCAGGGAATGTACGGGAACTGTCGAACCTGGTTGAGCGTTTGTCTATTTTGTATCCTGGCGATATTGTTGATATTCAGGATTTGCCGGAAAAGTATCAGTACGGTGATATTAAAGCCTACACGCCAGATTATCCGGAAGAGCTGCTAGAGCGTGAAGCGTTTAATGAGCTGTTTGCTGAATCTGCGGCGCAGGAACAAGCCAAAGAGGGCAACGGGCAGGAAGGACAACAATATTCGTCGGCTCTGCCCGAAGAAGGCGTTAACCTTAAAGAATATCTGTCTGAGCTTGAGATTGATATGATACGCCAGGCGCTGGAGCAGCAGGATTGGGTCGTAGCCCGGGCGGCTGACCGGCTTGGAATGCGTCGTACGACACTGGTTGAAAAGATGCGCAAGTACGACATTCAGCGCATAGAAGAAAGCTGAGTTGTCAGAGAATTGACAGCAGTCCTGCAGAAAAATCTCCCCTTAACTCACTGTATTTTATAAGAATGTAAAGCTGGCACAAGACCTGCTTTATGTGTGTCAGATACGATTCCGTCTGCTTTTTGACGAGGACAGCATGGCATACGACAGCAGCCTTCATATTACCGATAGCTATGATTTCACGCCTTACCCCGAGATCCCGACCACGGGGACAGGGAGTCAGTCTCAGCACTACACCAGCGATGCAGAAATTCAGCGCCTGCACCAACAGGCCGGTCGCTTGGAGCATTTGCTAAAGGTCATGCCTGCCGGCGTGATCGTGCTGGACGGCAAAGGGGTGGTCAGGCAGGCCAATGATCAGGCCAAAGCGTTGCTAGGTGAGCCGCTTGAAGCAGAAGTCTGGCGCACAATCATCGCCCGTTCTTTTAAGCCCCGTGCCGATGACGGTCATGAAGTGTCGCTGGTCGATGGTCGCCGCGTTAAGTTGTCTATCACACCGCTTGAAAACGAGCCGGGCCAGTTAATTGTTATAACCGACTTAACAGAAACCCGCCGCCTGCAGGCTAGAGTAAGCCACATGCAGCGCCTGTCTTCACTGGGGAAAATGGTAGCATCGCTGGCACATCAAATCAGAACGCCACTCTCTGCGGCCATGCTGTATGCCTCAAACCTCACACGTAAATCCTTGCCCCGCGAAGCAATGACACAGTTCGCTGGTAAACTCACCGACCGCCTTCAGGAGTTGGAGAATCAGGTTAACGACATGCTGCTGTTTGCGAAATCCGGCGAAGAGCAGGTGGTCAGTACGCTAAGCCTGAACGATCTGCAACAGGCCGTAGAACCTGGCGCAGAAGGTGTGATTCAGAGCGCCGGACAGTCAATTCAGTTCTCTGGCTTTGACGAAAACATCAGTTTCACCGGCAACATTACGGCTCTGCAGGGAGCGATACTAAATCTTATTCATAATGCCTGCCAGGTGAGTCCGAAGCAAAGTACGATTCAGGTCAGTGCCCGCACAGAAGACAACGATATCCGGATTGCTGTCACTGACCAGGGGCCAGGGATCCCTGCGCAACTGCAGAGCAAAGTGTTTGAGCCGTTCTTTACCACTAAAGCCCATGGCACCGGACTGGGTCTGGCTGTCGTGAAATCTGTGGTCAATGCCCATCAGGGACAACTGGCCGTGGAAAACTTGACCAGCGGTGGGGCTCGCTTTTCATTCTCACTACCACGTCACGGCGCTGCTGCGGCCGTGCGTGATACTCAGAGTTTAACAGGAGACGCGTCATGAGCGAAACGACCATACTTATTGTAGAAGATGATGCAGGCTTGCGAGAGGCGCTCGAAGACACGCTGATGCTGGCTGAGTACCGGGTTATTGCTACAGACAGCGCCGAGTCGGCGCTGGCCAGGCTGTCGTCCTGTAACATTGATTTGGTTGTCAGCGACATTCAGATGGGAGAAATGAACGGTCTGACGCTGCTCAAAAACATCAAAAGTAAATTTCCGCAGATGCCGGTATTGCTGATGACCGCCTATGCGACTATTGACGATGCGGTCCAGGCCATGCGCGATGGCGCAACAGATTACCTGTCTAAACCTTTTGCCCCCGAGGTGCTGCTAAATCTGGTCGGGCGCTATGCACCCGCGCAAAAAATTGAATCACGCACCCCCGTGGTGGCCGATCCGTCCAGCCTCAAACTACTGGAGCTTTCCCGCAAGGTAGCAAAGTCTGAGGCCACGGTTATGGTGCTTGGGCCGAGTGGCTCGGGTAAAGAGGTGATTTCCCGCTATATCCATGATCAGTCCAGCCGTCAGGACGCGCCTTTTGTGGCAATAAACTGTGCGGCCATTCCGGAAAATATGCTGGAGGCAACCCTGTTTGGCTATGAGAAAGGGGCATTTACCGGCGCGGTACAGGCCTGCCCGGGAAAATTTGAACAGGCGCAAAACGGCACCCTGTTGCTGGATGAGATTACCGAAATGGATTTAGGCCTGCAGGCAAAATTACTGCGGGTGCTGCAGGAGCGTGAAGTCGAACGCCTGGGTGGACGTAAAACCGTACAGCTGGACGTGCGGGTTATCGCCACCAGTAACCGCGACTTACGCCAGGCGGTTGAAGCTGGCACATTCCGTGAGGACTTGTTCTATCGCCTTAATGTCTTTCCTATCATCTGGCGTCCTCTTGCCGAGCGCCCAGGAGATATTGTGCCGTTAGCTGAGCACCTTATTCAGCGCCACACATCCGGCCAGGGCATGAGTGCGGTACGACTGACTGCCGCAGCGCGCAATAAGCTTAATCAGCATCAGTGGCCGGGTAATGTGCGGGAGCTTGAAAACGTTATTCAGCGTGCCCTTATTCTGTGTGAAGACGGTGAAATTGATTCAGATGATCTGATGATCGAGATGTCAGCCGTAAGTGGGCACGAGGGCGCGTCAGAAAGTCTCACAGAAGACAGCAGCCGGCTTGGATCGGAGTTACGCCATCAGGAGCACCAGATTATTCTGGATACACTGGAAATGTGTAACGGCAAGCGCAAGGACGTGGCAGAGAAACTGGGTATAAGCCCTCGTACGCTGCGCTATAAGCTGGCCCGCATGCGCGAGGACGGTATCAACGTGCCTGCCTGATTTGCATGTGTTTCGCTCCGGCTGCAGGTGACGCTGTCACCCTCGCTGCACGCCGTAAACCCCTCCATGGGGGCTCCGCTGCCGCATCCCTGCGGCAGAGGGCATCGAGATGCAACAGCGCCCCCTGCATTTTAAGCTGCTGTCACACTTCACCGAAGTCAGTGAATATGCATCGCTCTGGCTGCAGGTGACGCTGTCACCCTCGCTGCACGCCGTAAACCCCTCCATGGGGCTCCGCTGCCGCATCCCTGCGGCAGAGGGCATCGAGATGCAACAGCGCCGCCTGCATTTTAAGCTGCTGTCACACTTCACCGAAGTCAGTGAATATGCATCGCTCTGGCTGCAGGCAACGCTGTCACCCTCGCTGCACGCCGTGAACCCCTCCATGGGGGCTCCGCTGCCGCTTCCCTGCGGCAGAGGGCATCGAGATGCAGCACCGCCGCCTGCATGTTAAGTTGCCGTCACATTTCACTGTAGCCGGTAAGTGTGCTGAGTTGGGGATGCAGGCGACGCTGTCACCCTCGCTGCACGCCGTGAACCCCTCCATTGGGGCTCCGCTGCCGCTTCCCTGGGCAGAGGGCATCGAGATGCAACAGCGCCCCCTGTATTTTAAGTTTCTCTCACACTTCACCGGAGTCGGTGAGTATGCATTGCTCCGGTTGCAGGCAACGCTGTCATCCTCGCTGCACGCCGTGACCCCTTCCCTGATTTTGGATGGCGTACTATTCATCATCAGGGGCTGACCTGTCATTTTTTTGGCTGAATTCTATAACCTACTGAAAATTATCAAATATAAAAGTTGGTGCGGTATTTGCCTTTATCTCCATAGACGACATAAAAACGCCAGTAAACTGGCAGCAATCACCGAGGTGAGTGATGGAAGTTAACGCTAATAACCTGTATCAGGAAATGCAAAACATGATCAGTCAGGCCAGACTGACTGAAAATCAGGTTCAGCCCCAGGAGCTGGTGCAACAGAACCAGTCTGCTAGCGAGTTCTCGACCATGCTTCAAAACGCCGTGGACGGGGTGAACTCAATGCAACTGGAGTCAAAAGACATGCAACAGCGCTTTGAGCTGGGTGACAAATCATTAAGCCTGGCCGAGGTCATGCTGGCCAAGGAAAAATCCGGAATCGCGTTTGAAGCCACCATGCAGGTGCGCAATAAAGTGCTGGAAGCCTACAAACAAATTATGAATATGCCGGTGTAAGTGGGGTAAGTCATGGCAGAAGCAACGGGCAATGATATCGCCGTTTCAGATCAAAACGCGTCATCGGAGAATGAGCCGGAGAATAAAGCCGGATTTATGGATACCCTGGGCAGCGCCGACATGGTGCGCCAGATGGCACTGGTGGTAGTGCTGGTTATCTGTATCGCGATCGCTGTTTTTATTCTGATTTGGGCGCAGGAGCCTGACTACCGGCCATTGGCAAAAATGGAAACTCAGGAGCTTATTGAGACCCTGGACTACATGGATGCTAACCAGATTGACTACAAGCTGGAGGGGAACACCCTTTACGTCCGGGCTGATGAATTTCAGAATATCCGCCTGGGTATGGCGCGTCAGGGCCTGACCCAGACAGAGCAGAATGGCTCTGACATCATTATGCAGGACATGGGCTTTGGGGTGAGTCAGAGGGTTGAGGCTGAACGCCTTAAACATGCCCGAGAGCAGCAAATTGCGTCAACTATTCAGGACATGTCCGGGATTCAGAAAGCCCGCGTGTTACTGGCAATGCCTAAAGAAAACGTGTTTGCCCGGCGTGAGAAAAAAGCCTCGGCAACCGTGGTACTGACCGCAAAACGAGGTGCGGTGATAAGCGGTGAAGAAGTCGATTCAGTGGTCGATATTGTGGCCTCAGCGGTACAGGGCATGGAGCCTTCTAAAGTCACAGTGACTGACTCAAACGGCCGTCTGCTTAATTCCGGCTCACAGGACTCAATGAGCGCCCGTGCCAGAAAAGAATACGAAATTGAACAAAAGCGCGAGCAGGAGTACCTGGATAAAATCGACTCTATTCTTATTCCGGTTCTGGGCGTGGGCAACTATACGGCGCAGGCCGATGTGACCATGGATTTTACTGCCATGGAACAGACACAGCGCAGCTATAATCCGGACTTACCAGCCGTACGCAGTGAAATGATCATTGAGGAGAACAGTGTTGGCGGGGGCGCAGGTGGCATTCCCGGCGCGCTGACAAATCAGCCGCCGCTGGAGTCCAATATTCCTGAAAATGCCGTGGGAGAAAGTACTCAGCAAGCCGCGCCAGGCCGCACATCAAAGGAAGAAACCCGCAACTATGAGCTGGACACCACCATCAGTCATACTAAAAAGCAAACGGGTACCATTCGCCGTCTGAGTGTGTCAGTCGCGGTTGACCATGTACGCAGCACAGCGGAGGACGGCAGCATGGAGTCCTCACCCCGTTCGCAGGAGCAACTGCTGAATATTCGGCGCTTACTGCAAGGCGGTATTGGCTTTGATGTGACCCGCGGCGATTCACTTGAGGTTGTCAGTGTGCCCTTTACCCGGGTTGACAGTGGTGAGATTGAAGAAGTGCCGCTTTGGGAGCAACCTGGTTTTTTACCTATACTTAAGCTGGTCATTGGCGGGCTGGTCATCATGGTATTGATTATCTTTGTTATTCGCCCAATGCTGCGCCGCCTGATCAACCCAGAAGAAACCAAAGAAAGTGATGACTTTGATGCAGACGAAGGACTGGATCTGGGGGATGAAACCATTAGCATGTTGTCTACGGACTTTGATGAAGGACAGGTCGGTTTTGCCCAGGATGGCTCGCTGATGCTGCCTGACCTGCACAAAGATGAAGATGTGCTTAAAGCGGTACGTGCCCTGGTCGCCAATGAACCTGAGTTGTCAGCACAGGTGGTGAAAGGCTGGTTATTGCAGGATGAATAAGAGATAGCAAGATGGCTGAAGAATTACAAACCACCGAAGAGGAAATAGGCTACGACGTTAGTAAGCTGGAAGGCGTCGAGAAAGCTGCAATCCTGCTGCTGAGTCTGTCTGAAGAAGATGCCGCGCAGATCCTTAAGCATCTTGAGCCAAAGCAGGTTCAGAAGCTTGGGTCGGAGATGGCAAAAATTGATGACATGACGCAGACCAAGATAACAGCCGTCCACAAGTATTTTATTGAGGATATTCAGAACTACAGCACGATAGGCTTCCAGAGTCAGGAGTTTGTGCGTAGTGCGCTAACCGCGGCACTCGGCGAAGATAAAGCCGCGAACCTGATTGATCAAATCATGATGGGCTCTGGCGCCAAAGGCCTTGATTCATTGAAATGGATGGACTCCAAGCAGGTGGCCAGCATTATTCGCAACGAACACCCGCAAATCCAAACCATTGTGTTGTCCTATCTGGAAGCCGAGCAGAGTGCCGAAATTTTGGCGCAGTTCCCGGAGAAGGTCCGGCTCGACTTGCTGATGCGGATCGCCAACCTCGAAGAAGTTCAACCTGCCGCACTACAGGAGCTCAACGAAATTATGGAGAAACAGTTTGCCGGTCAGGCTGGCACGCAGGCAGCCAAAATGGGTGGCCTGAAATCTGCCGCCGATATTATGAATTACCTGGATACGGCCATCGAAGGTCAGCTGATGGATGCCATCCGCGAGCAGGACGAAGAAATGAGTCAGCAAATTCAGGATCTGATGTTTGTCTTCGACAACCTGGTCGATGTCGACGATCGCGGCATTCAGGCTATTCTGCGCGAAGTGCAGCAGGATTCGCTGCTTAAAGCCATTAAAGGTGCCGATGAAGAACTGAAGAACAAGATCATGAAGAATATGTCCAAGCGTGCCGCTGAGATGCTGCAGGATGACCTGGAAGCGCTTGGACCGGTGCGTATTTCTGAAGTGGAAACCGCGCAGAAGGAAATTCTGTCTGTGGCCCGCCGTTTGTCAGATTCAGGTGAGGTCATGCTTGGCGGTGGTGGCGGTGAAGAATTCGTCTGACCAGGCAGCATAAACTATGACCAATACTAAGCGTTTTACGGAAGCAGAGCATTCCGATGCGAAAGCCTGGGATTTGCCGTTTATTGACGATCCCCAGAAGGCTGAACGCGACGCTGATAAGACCAATGCGCTGAATAAACGTTCAAACTGGAAGTATGAGCCGCCGGAAGAAGAAGAGGAAGTCCTGCCACCTACGGCTGAAGAAATTGAAGCAATTCGCCAGGCCGCACATGAAGAGGGGTATCAGGAAGGTTTTCAGAAAGGCCATAAGGAAGGCCATCGACAAGGCAGTGAGGCAGGACACGAAGAAGGTCAGCAGCAAGGCTATGACGAGGGCTATCAAAAGGGCCTTGAGACCGGCCAGAATGTTGCAGATGAGCGTGCTGGTCAGTGGCAGGCATTGCTCGATACACTGCACGACCCCTTAAGCCAGGTCAATCTGGAAACCCGCGAACAACTGGTAAAACTGGCGGTATCGCTGGCCAAATCGGTGATCCGCACCGAAGTCAAAAGCAGTGAAGATGTGATCATGCAAGCGTTGTCAGAAGGCATGAAGGTGCTGCCGGTGAATGAAACCCAGTATCGCATTCAAATGCATCCGGACGATATCGAGCTGGTGAAAAATCATCTTGGCGATGAGGACATCGCGGCTAAAGGCTGGCAATTTGTTGAGTCACCCGCTATGGCGCGTGGTGGCTGTGATATCGCTACTACGCAAAATGCGGTGGACGTGTCGATAGAGCGACGCAGCCGCGATGTGCTTGAAAAATTTCTGATGGACCAGGGGATTCGTGATGACTAGTCCCTGGGGCTCGTACTTTGCAGACCTGAGTGAAAAAGTGACGAGCCCGCCGGTGGTCGCCGCCGGAAAACTGGTGCGTGGTATCGGCCTGACCCTCGAAGCGGTTGGCTGTCAGCTACCGGTCGGTAGTCAGTGCCTGGTGCAAACCATCGATGGCGAAATTGAAGCTGAAGTTGTCGGCTTTGGCGATGACATTACCTACCTGATGCCTACCGAAGCCGTGCGAGGCATTGTTCCGGGCAGCCGCGTACTGCCCCTTAACCGGCAAAGTGGACTGGCAGTAGGTATGAATTTGCTGGGACGGGTAGTGGATGGTAATGGTCAGCCGCTGGATGGGCAGGGCGCAATTACCACGGAGACCCGGGTGCCAACTATTAAGCCGCCAATCAATCCGTTATTGCGTCGCCCGATAACCCGCCCGCTGGATGTCGGCGTACGTTCGATCAATGCCCTCAACACGGTGGGTATCGGGCAGCGAATGGGGCTATTTGCCGGTAGTGGTGTTGGAAAAAGCGTACTGCTGGGCATGATGACCCGGGGCAGTCAGGCCGATGTGGTGGTGGTCGGGCTGGTGGGCGAACGTGGCCGTGAGGTGAAGGAATTTATTCACGACATTCTTACCGAAGAAGAGCGGGCGCGTGCGGTGGTTGTAGCGGCACCGGCCGACACGTCTCCGCTAATGCGTTTAAAAGGCTGTGAAACCGCCGTCACGATTGCAGAGTATTTCCGCGATCAGGGGATGAATGTGCTGCTACTGATCGACTCGCTGACCCGCTATGCCATGGCGCAACGTGAGATTGCGCTGGCCGTTGGAGAGCCGCCCGCGACCAAAGGCTATCCGCCGTCAGTCTTTGCCCGGCTGCCAGCGCTGGTTGAGCGCGCCGGCAACGGTTCGGATCGTCAGGGCTCCATTACCGCCTTTTATACCGTACTGACCGAAGGGGATGACCTGCAGGATCCCGTGGCCGACACAGCCAGAGCCATTCTTGACGGTCATATTGTTTTGTCACGCAGTCTGGCAGACAGTGGCCACTATCCCGCCATCGACATTGAAGCCTCGATCAGCCGGGTAATGCCAGCAGTCGTCAGTGACGAACACCTGCTGCAGGCGCGCAGAATACGACAGGTCTACTCCACCTATAAGCAAAACCAGGATTTGATTTCTATTGGTGCGTATAACAAGGGAACGGATCCACGTATTGATTTAGCAATCCGCGCGGAACCCGCGATCAATGCGTTTTTACAGCAGGGAATGAAAGATATCCTGCCCTATGATGAAAGTCTGGAAGGCATGACTGCGCTGGCCAAAGGCTTAGGTGACGGGAGTCGCGGATGAGTCAGCAACTCGCACGCGTTGCCCAGTACGAACGGGATAAAGAGCAGCAGTTCGCGCAGGCATTTCGTCAGGCTCAGGCGTTTGTGAATCAGCAGCGCCAGAAACTGGCCAACCTGGAACAATACCGGCTGGATTATCTGAAGAATATTCAGCAAACCGGTAAGGCCGGCGTAGGCGCCAAGCATTATCACCAGCACTTGTCCTTTGTGGGTAAGCTGGACAGCGCCTGTCTACAGCAAAATCAGCATATTTCTCAGGCTGTGCTGGCAGCCGATCAGCGTAAACGCCAGTGGCTTGAACAACAGCGACGGTGTGAAGCTGTGGAGACACTGCTTGAAAAGCGGCGCATGGAAGTCGCAAGGAAAGAAGAGAAAGCAGAACAGGATATGCTGGATGAGTTTGCTACTCAGGCATATTATCGTCGCAAAAACCATGCGTTTTAAGCACCCGAAACTCACCTTATCTCAGATTACGTACACTATTTATTAAAATTGGAATACTCCTTGCTGACTACTTCAGTGTGCACCAGCACAAGGTGTTGATACCGGTTAGCGGTATACAACAGGGAAAGTACACCGGCCCAGACAGGCCGCGGGCTTTCGGGAAGTCAGATGGTACCGTGCTACCACAGGGTAAAACGACATGATGCAACAACTTGCCGCTAAACAATCAGATATTGCCGCCCTTGATATTGGCAAAAGGGAGACAATCGGGACGTCGAGAGAAAATACGTCACAAACGTCCTTTACCGACGTTATCCGCGAAGTATCGTCACAGACGCCATCGACGGAAAAATCGCAAAGTAAACCGGCTGCATCGCCCGTTACTGATAATAAAGCAGTGAGGTCTGGCGAAACGGCATCGTCGGCGTCTGACACCGCCAGTGAAAACAAGGTGTCCCGTGTCGAGGTAAAACGTGGTGAAGAACATGCATCGCTTCCGAATAAAGATCCGCTGGAGAAAAAGCAGCCTCTGCCGGGTGACGGCGACGCTGTTGCGCAGTGGATTGAGGAGCAGGAAGGCGACGTTGACTGGCTGGCATATGTTGATGCCGTGCAGTCTGCCGACCAGAAATTGTCCGAACAGGATCGTAAAGCGCTAATTGACAATGAGCTTGATTCAGAAGATGCGTTATTGGCAAAGGCCATGCTGGCACTTGAAGAAGTTGCACACCCCCCGGCTGACTCTGATGGCCTTATCACCCTGACTGACAGTGCAGGCAAAACCTTCACGACGTCTATTGGTCCGGTGATTGAGCAAATTGTAGGCAAACTCAATGACGCCGAAGGCTCGGACAAACATCAGCAGGATCTTCAAGCACTGGCCGGTGTGCTGCTGACGCTGCAAAAAGAAGGCGAAGTGAGCATTGACAGTGATACGGTGATGACCAGGCTGGCTGACGCCTTACCCGCAGTCGATGCCAAAAAAGGCAGTGAGGCCGAAAAAGTCAGCGAATTAATTGCCAGCGCACTGAGTCAGGCAAACGCAGAAAACAAAAACCAGTCTCAGGATGAGGGAGACGAGGCACTGTTGCTCTCCTTAATTCAGAACGAGCTGAGCGCTGCCGATAAGAAAAAGAGTGACAGCCAGCTCAGCGCCGGGAAAGACAACGCCAGCATAATGTCGTCAGCAATGAATGCCACGTCGCAGATGGCCAGCGATGACAATTTGTCACAACTAATGCAGGACATGCAGACGATGTCGGACGCGTCCGCTGAGGATATGACGGACGCACTGAGCAGTAAAATTGTGGCGCTGATGCCCAACGCCAGCAGTGAGCAGCAACAAACGGTGAAAAATGCACTGATCTCGGGGATCAATGAAATTCAGCAGCAGCTGAGTAAAGGGCATGAGCCGGGTATTGATTTAAAAACGGTGATCCAGCAGGCGATGACCGAAGCGAATATTGCACAGTCTCAGTCAGTAATGACACAGATTGAGCAACAGGCAGCGCAGTTGCATCAGGTTGTTAGTACCGCGCAGCAAACCATGCAGCAGGTTCTTACTTCGCAGATGGTATCAGCCGATGCGGTGATACAGGAAAACAGCCAGATCCGCAGCGAGTCAGGCAAGGGGCAACAAAGCACTGATGCCATTGACAATAAACCCGTCAACATCACCAAGGCAGAAGGACAACAGCAGCTTCAGGAAAAAATCAGGTGGATGGTCAACAGTCGCAGTACGCTGGCTGAAATTCGTCTTGATCCCCCTGAGCTGGGAAGTATGCAGGTACGGGTGAATATGAATGGTGACGCTGCCAGTGTTAACTTTGTGGTGCAGTCACAGCAGGCCCGGGACGCGCTGAATGATGCCATGCCACGCCTGCGTGATATGTTAAGTGAGCAGGGTATTGAGCTGGGAGAATCGTTTGTACAGCAGGAAAGCGGCGATGGCAGCGGCGAAGCTGACGGTCAGGCCGGCAGCGGTAATGGACAGTATGCCAGTGAGTCGGATGAAGACACCGAGGTTCGCGAACAGCCTCTGACCCGCCAGGAAACCGGCGGTATTGACTATTATGTGTAAGTAGCAGGAATTTCGACGTAAGCAGCATTGCGATTTGTGACTGAACCTTGATAATAAGCGTCCATCGTCACTACAAGGGAAAGACATGGCAGAAGAAGAGTTACAAATAGAAGATAGCGGCAAAAAGGGCAAGTTGATGATTATCATCATTGCCGTGGTGCTGGTGCTTGGCGGCGGCGCAGCATACTTTCTGCTGTTTAGTGGCAGTGATGAGCCTGCAGCACAGCAACTCGAGGCAACACAAAACAGCGCGCCGACACCACAGCAGCAAAATGCTGAAGTTGGGTCTGCATTGTATGTGGCCATGCCTCGTCCGTTCGTGTTTAACGTGCCGGGCAGCGGACGTGACCGACTGGTTCAGATAAAAGTACAGTTAATGGTGCGCGGCTCGGAAAATGAAGAAGTCGCCAAGTCGCACATTCCGTTGATAGAGGGGACCCTGTTGCAGGTTTTCAGTACCTCTAACGCGGATGATTTAGTCACCGAAGCCGGAAAAATTGAGTTGCGTGATCAGGCCGCCAGTGAGGTGCAGCGCGTAATGAATGAAATTGCCGGTAGTGATGTGGTTGAACGTGTATTGTTCACCGGTTTTGTAATGCAATAACAGGATGACACTGTGAGCGATTTATTATCCCAGGACGAAATTGACGCGCTGCTACACGGCGTTGATGATGTCGAAGAAGAAGAAGCTGGCGAAGGCGAGTCAGATGCGTCTGCGCTGGAGTATGACTTTTCCTCTCAGGACAGGATCGTTCGTGGGCGTATGCCAACACTGGAGATTGTTAACGAGCGCTTTGCGCGGCACATGCGGGTAAGTTTGTTTAATATGATGCGCCGCTCTGCCGAGGTCTCGATCAATGGCATACAAATGATCAAGTTTGGTGAGTACATACATACGCTGTTTGTACCGACCAGCCTGAATATGGTGCGCTTCCGGCCGCTCAAAGGAACGGGGCTGATTACCATGGAAGCGCGTCTGGTGTTTATTCTGGTAGACAACTTTTTCGGTGGTGACGGACGTTATCACGCGAAAATTGAGGGGCGTGAATTTACCCCGACCGAGCGGCGAATTATCCAGATGCTGCTGAAAATTATTTTTGAAGATTATAAAGAAGCCTGGGCGCCGGTAATGGATGTGTCCTTCGAGTATCTGGACTCCGAAGTGAACCCGGCCATGGCAAATATTGTCAGCCCGACAGAAGTGGTAGTGATTAGCTCATTTCATATTGAGCTGGATGGTGGTGGCGGTGACTTCCATGTTTCGTTGCCGTACAGCATGCTGGAACCGATCCGCGAATTACTCGATGCCGGTGTACAAAGTGATAAAGAAGACACCGATCTGCGCTGGAGTAAGGCACTGCGTGATGAAATTATGGATGTGAATGTCGCGCTGACCACCCATATGCTGGATGTGGATATTCCGCTTCGCAACATTATGGAGTTTAAGGAAGGGGATATTATTCCGGTGGAGATGCCGGAACATATCACGGTACTGATTGAGGATCTGCCGACATTCCGGGCCAAACTCGGACGCTCCAGAGACAACCTGGCACTAAAAATTACTGAGAAGATCCCACGGCCTACCTCCGTGAAATCAGAACTGCAGTTATTAACCCGTGGCGGACGCATTATTGATAACGATGCCGAGCTGCAAGTACTCGAAGAAGACCTGTAATGAAGGGGAATACCCATGAGTGAAGAAGACGGTATGGACGATTGGGCAGAAGCCATGGCAGAGCAGGAAGAAGCAGAAGCCGGCGGCGATGAAAACAGTAATGCCGCGGGTGATGAACACGCCTCTGCTGACGATGATGTCAAAAAACCGGAACTGGACGAGCTGGAAGATGAGTCCCTGTCCGGTGATGAAAAGAAAAAACTGGATACCATTTTAGATATCCCTGTGACTATCTCCATGGAGGTAGGACGCAGCCAGATTAGCATTCGAAACCTGCTTCAGCTGAATCAGGGATCGGTGGTCGAACTTGATCGGGTGGCGGGTGAGCCACTGGATGTGCTCGTGAATGGCACGTTGATTGCTCATGGAGAAGTAGTAGTGGTCAACGACAAGTTTGGTATTCGGTTAACGGATGTTATTAGTCAAATCGAAAGAATTAAAAAGCTCAGGTAAAACATCATTAAAATCAAGGGTTTGCGCTTTGCTGCCCTTGCTTTTCTGCTTTTCTGCCAGCGCGCAGAGCGATAACTCCCTCACCAGTGTGAAAAGCGTAGTGTCAATTTTCCTATCACTATTATTAGTGATTGGGATTATTTTTGCGCTTGCATGGGTGATGCGACGGTTTAATGTCGCTCACGCCGGCAGTGGCCAGATGAAAGTAGTCGCCAGCATGGTTGCCGGGACCAAAGAGAAAATCATGGTTATCGAGGTGGGGGATGAACAACACCTGGTCGGTATCACGCCTAATCATATCTCGCACTTAAGCAAGCTGGAAACGCATCTAAAGAGCAAGCAGAGCCCGCCCGGCAGTGGCGGTGGGGCCGATCAGTTTAAGCAAAAGCTGGTACAGGCTATGGCCGGGAAAATGAATCCGGCGGTGAAGCAGGAGAACAAACATGACTAAACGTCACCTTTGTCTCATCACGCTTCTTCTCGCCACGATTGGCTATCTGGCGCCTGCCCATGCCCAGCAGGGGATTTCCGCCGTCACCGTAACCAGCAATCCGGATGGCAGTCAGGACTACACTATGACCCTGCAGGCGCTGTTTATTATGACGGCGCTGAGCCTTATCCCAGCCTTCGTACTAATGATGACGTCATTCACCCGCATCATTGTGGTGCTGTCAATCTTACGTCAGGCCATCGGTCTGCAGCAGTCGCCGTCAAACCAGATCCTGATTGGGGTCAGCCTGTTTTTGTCGATGTTTATCATGATGCCGGTGTTTGAAGAGATCAACGAACGTGCCCTGCAGCCCTATCTGGATGAGGAGATGACGTCAAAAGAAGCCTTTGATGAAGCCAAAGGCCCGATGCGAGACTTTATGCTGGCACAAACCCGGGTAAAGGATTTAGAAACCTTTGTCACCATAGCCGGTGAAGAAGACAAGTACGATGATCCCCGCGATGTATCGTTGAGCATTCTGATCCCCGCGTTTGTTACCAGTGAGCTGAAAACCGCCTTTCAGATTGGTTTCATGCTGTTTATTCCGTTTCTGATCATTGATTTGGTGGTCGCGTCGATTCTGATGGCCATGGGTATGATGATGCTTTCGCCGATGATCGTGTCTTTGCCTTTCAAACTGATGTTGTTCGTGCTGGTGGATGGCTGGAACCTGGTGTTCGGCACGCTGGCGAACAGCTTCGGCATGGGCGTGTAGGGGGACGTATGGCACCAGAGGTCTTTGTTGAAATTCTGCGCGAAGCCATGTTTATGGTGATTGTGCTGGTGTCAGCCGTCATCGTGCCCAGTTTGATAGTAGGGCTGATAGTCGCGGTCTTTCAGGCTGCCACATCTATCAACGAACAGACCATGAGTTTCCTGCCACGTCTTATTGTAACCTTGCTGGCGCTGAGCTGGGGGGGAAACTGGCTGGTGCAGCAGTTAATGGACTTTACCTTCCACATGGTCGAGCTGATCCCTCAGGTCGTGGGCTGAGTCGGGCACGCTGCCATGGAATTTGACCTAAGCACTCTTAACCAGTTTCTTGCCGATTTGCTGCTGCCATTTCTGCGCATTAGCGGACTGTTTGCGGCGATGATCGGCTTAAGTGCGCGTTCGGTATCACCACAGCTACGCGGCATGCTGGCTATACTGATTTCGCTAATCATTATTCCTGTTGTGCCGCCGGCACCGGTGACTGATCTGGTGAACCTGGGTACCTTTGTGCTGGGTATACAACAATTGCTTATTGGCGTGGCAATTGGCTTTATATCCATGCTGGTGCTCAACACCTTTGTGCTGGCAGGTCAGATCATTGCGATGCAGACTGGTCTTGGTTTTGCCTCTATTGTTGATCCGGTTAATGGCATCAATGTCCCCGCTGTAGGCCAGTTTTACCTTATTCTGGCCACACTGTTGTTCTGGGCGCTGGACGGGCATCTGGCCATGATCCGCATGATCGTAATGAGCTTTGAGGCATTTCCCATTGGCGATGTATGGTGGACCGGTGAGCAGTTTAAAGCCATTGCTCACTGGGCGGGATGGATGTTTGTGGCTGCACTGACGCTGTCTCTGGCACCCATTGTATCACTGCTGGTCGTCAATCTGGGGTTTGGCGTGATGACCAAAGCAGCGCCGCAGCTGAATATTTTCAGTATCGGCTTTTCAATCGCTCAGATGATGGGACTCATTATTATCTGGGTCACACTGCCCAATTTCACGTCGCATTTTACCAGTCAGTGGGAGCGGGCCCAGCAGTTTATGTGTGAACTTTTACGAATTTGTCCGAGTTAGGCTAAACCATGTCAGACGCGCACGAAAAAACAGAAGAACCCACAAGTAAGAAACTTGAGGATGCTGCCAAAAAAGGACAGGTGGCGCGCTCCAGAGAGCTCTCAACCACGCTGGTGCTGGTGGCGAGTGCGCTGGTCGTAATGATCATTGGCGGCTGGATGGCCGAAGCGCTCTATCGTGTGATGGGCCGCACATTCACACTCTCTCGGGACGAGACGTACGACATCACCCATATGTTCTCAGCGCTGGACACAGCCGTTGATGCGGTGGGGTGGCCACTCTTGTTTTTCATGATTGTTTCCACTATTGCGGGCATTTACGGTTCAGTTGCACTTGGGGGATATAACTTTTCCTGGCAGGCGGCGCAGCCAAAGGGCAGTAAAATGAATCCTGTTAGTGGTTTTAAACGCATGTTTGGAACAAACGGGCTGGTGGAGTTACTCAAAGCATTGGCAAAAGTTTTTGTCATTGCGGGGATGGGGTTAGCTTCATTATTGTATTTCAAGGATGAGGCTTTACACCTGGATATGGAGCTCTATCCGCGCAATATTTTTCACGCGCTGGATATGCTGGAATGGGCTTTCTTGCTGCTGGCCTGCGGTACGATCCCAATTGCGCTTATCGATGTGCCTTATCAAAAGCATAAGCACAATGAAGAAATGAAAATGACCAAACAGGAGGTTAAAGACGAGCGCAAAAACGCCGAAGGTGATGCAGAGGTCAAAGGCCGCATTCGTCGCCTGCAGTACCAGTCTGCTTCCCGCCGCATGATGCAGGACGTGCCCGAGGCAGATGTGGTTGTCACTAACCCGACGCACTTCTCGGTTGCCATTAAATACGATGAAGACGGCAGCCGTGCGCCTGTTCTGGTGGCCAAAGGGGCGGATGAACTGGCCATGCACATTCGTAAAATAGCCACAGCAAGCGATGTTCCGCTGCTACCCTCACCCATGCTGGCGCGGGCTATTTACTATTCCACCGAGGTGGATGAAGAAATTCCCAGTAAGCTGTTTATGGCCGTGGCGCAGGTGCTGGCATATGTGTATCAGCTGAAAGCCTTCCGTGCCGGCAAAGGCAAACGTCCCAAGCCGCTCAAAAAAGACCTGCCGATTCCGAAGGAGCTGCAGCGCTAGGGACGATGCGAATAAGGCTATCATCTCTCAGCGAATGCGTGACCTCTTTCAGATCCGGCGCAAACCTCGTTCAGATTTACCGGCAAACATGGCTACACGTTGTTCGGCTCGTTTGTTGTCGGCGAGGTATTACCGGCTGACACACGTGCCATCGTTGTTAGTGATTCTACTGCTTATCGCAGGAACACCCTATCGAGCCGTCGGCATTTTCCCACTCTGTATAGTGCCCGTTCGCGCCCGCTATCTGGCCTGCCTGCGACGTACACTCCATACGTAACTGATTACAGTAAGATGCACTACCGCCTACATCAATATTCGATATATCTTCTACGACCGCGTGGTCAACTGAGCCGCTGCTGCAACCGCCCAAAATAACCAGACCACACATCAACAAACATTTCATCACTGGTACTTCACTCCTTGTTACCTTCTGGTAATGCGACACCGCTATCCTGAAAGAAGTTCAGTCAATCATAGGTGGTGCCGATACACAACAGACCGGAGGTTACGGAATACGTTTATGTTTTTAGAACAATGGGGTACGTGTGGCGATAGACTGAGGAAGTAACGATCACGCCGTCGCTTGTGAAACCGATAAGCTGTGCTCCGTCAACGTACGTAACCGGCACTGAAATCACGAAAGGAACGCGATAGAATGCGTGCTTTTATGTAAGTAGAACGCAGTCGCGAAGCAATACAATGGCAATCAGCAGCTGGCTAAACAAAAAAATATACAAACGATCAGTCAGGTTCTGGCTTCTCATGCTGTTCGTTTTACCGGCCGTTCCACCGCTCGGCGCGACCTTTGGCTTACTGGCCTTTTCCTACTTTCCCTGGCCCATTACGTTTGATGTTGAAATGCCCGAAATCGCAGACAGTAATAGCGAGCTTATTGTGCTGGTCCACGGCAAGGGCGACACTGCCAGTACCTGGTCACTGGACTTCGCAAAATCATTAGGTAACAACGTGCTGGGTGACACCCAACAGGTATTTGCGATGGATTGGTCCGATTATTCTGACAACCTGTTTCGTTGCTCGAACAACGGCCGCCGGGTGGGTCTGCAAATTGGTGAGGCACTGGCGGCCAGTCCATCACTTAAAAACGTGCACCTGATTGGTCACAGTGCCGGCGCTTTCGTTGTGTATGGTCTGTGTGAAAGTCTTAAGCAACATAATCCTTCCATAACGGTGCACGCCACGTATCTTGATCCGCTTGGCATTTACAGTGGCTTTGACTGGAATTTCGGGCCTCGTAACTTTGGCTCCTGTGCTGATATCAGTGACGCATACATTGATGCGGATGATGGGGTGCCCGGCAGCAATGTCCCCCTGGCGCATGCCCACACGTTTAATGTTACTGCGCTAAAAAACACTGGCAATAATGCCTATCAGGGCAATGCTCACATGTGGCCGGTAGACTATTACCGGAACGCGGTGATGCATGATGCGCTGCCTTACTGGTCACCGGATGAAGAGGTGCTGCGCCGTTTTCCACGCGGTGAGCATACCGTGTTAACAGAGCAATAAGCCTGATAGCTATTGGGTGATGTGCACTGGCATGCACCGATGCTTATCATTCTGACGCCGCAACTGCCACGGATTCACAAAACTGGCACGGTGTTTGTAATTAGTCTCGTCAGACAGAAAAAGTGTCAAAATTCTGATAGAGACCTTAATCCGCTATGCAGTTATCCGGTTATTTACAGCGATTCGATAAAACGCAGCTTCAGCAGTTTTCCAGTGGCCTGGGCGCGCCGATTGTACTGCTGGCCATCATGGGCATGGTTATTTTGCCTATGCCGCCATTTTTACTGGATGTGCTGTTCAGTTTCAATATTGCCTTATCGCTGGTCATCATTCTGGTGGCGGTATTTACTAAACGTCCGATTGACTTTGGAATCTTCCCTTTAGTATTGCTGATTGCAACGGTACTACGGCTGGCGCTGAACGTAGCGTCAACCCGGGTTGTTTTGCTCTATGGGCACGAGGGCGGTGATGCGGCCGGGAAAGTCATTGAAGCCTTCGGTGAAGTGGTGATTGGCGGAAACTATGCCGTAGGTATCGTGGTGTTTGCCATCCTGCTTATTATTAACTTTAAAGTGGTTACCGCTGGTGCTGGCCGTATTTCAGAAGTCGGCGCACGGTTTACCCTGGATGCCATGCCTGGTAAACAAATGGCCATCGATGCGGATTTGAACGCAGGCTATATTGATCAGGACCAGGCACGCGCCCGGCGTGAGGAAATCACCGCTGAGGCTGACTTCTACGGCTCAATGGATGGTGCGTCAAAATTTGTGAAAGGCGATGCCGTGGCGGGCCTGTTTATCATGCTGATCAATATTGTTGGCGGCCTGTTTATTGGCATGATCCAGCACGACCTGGCATTTGGCAATGCAATCGAAGTCTACACCATTCTGACTATTGGTGACGGCCTGGTGGCGCAAATTCCTTCACTACTGCTGTCGGTGGCCACTGCCATTATTGTGACGCGTGAAAATGAAACCCAGGAGATGGGCAGCGAGATCACGGAGCAGCTGGGCAATCAGCAGGCGCTGTATATTGCGGCTGGAGTGTTGTTTGTTATGGGAATTATTCCCGGCATGCCACACTTAGCCTTCCTGTCATTTTCTGCCATGGCCGCAGGCTATGCGTTATGGCGTACCCGTCAGGCGAAAATTGCTGCGCAGCAGCCCGCTGCGCCGGCAGAAGTCAGTCAAAACGAACAGGTAGCCCCGGAAGTCAAAGAGCTGGGCTGGGACGATGTACAGCATGTCGATACCATCGGTCTGGAAGTGGGCTACCGGTTGATCCCGCTGGTGGATAAGTCGCAGGGTGGCGAATTACTGACGCGTATCAAAGGCGTGCGCAAAAAACTGTCACAGGAACTGGGCTTTCTTATTCCGCCGGTACACATTCGCGATAACCTGGATTTAGATCCCAATGCCTATGAGATTGCCTTATTAGGCGTCAATATCGGGGAAGCCCAGATAAGCCATGACGAAGAGCTGGCCATTAACCCTGGACAGGTGTTCGGAAAGCTGGAGGGGCGTGCCACTAAGGATCCGGCCTTTGGACTGGATGCAGTGTGGATCAAGCCGGGCAAACGCGAACATGCACAGACCCTGGGATACACCGTGGTAGACGCGGCAACAGTGGTGGCCACCCATTTAAGTCAGCTGTTAACCAACAATGCCTACCAGTTACTGGGGTACGAAGAGACTCAGCAATTGCTGGACATGCTGGCTAAGCATAACCCTAAACTGGTGGAAGGGCTGGTCCCCGATATTCTTCAGCTTTCAACCGTGGTGAAAGTGCTGCAAACCCTGCTCTTTGAAGGCGTGCCTATTCGTGACATGCGCACGATTGTGCAGACGTTAAGTGAATACGGGCCGCGCAGTCAGGACCCCGATGTACTGGTCTCTGCGGTACGTATTTCGTTAAAGCGTTTGATTGTTCAGGAAATCGTATCGGGCAACGCCGAGATCCCTGTCATAACTCTGGCACCAGAACTGGAACAGATGTTGCACCAGTCATTGCAGGCAGGTGGCGAAGATGGCGCTGGCATCGAACCGGGTCTGGCCGACAAGCTGCAAAAGTCATTGCAGCAGGCAAGTCAGAACCAGGAGCTGGAAGGCGAGCCAGCGGTGTTACTCACATCAGGCATGTTGCGGCCGGTGTTATCACGCTTCCTGAAATACTCTGTCGCTGGATTGAATGTCTTGTCTTATCAGGAAATTCCGGACGACAAACAAATAAAAATTGTCAGTTCTGTGGGTCAATAATCTGACACCCGAGTTGGTTACGAGGTTGCAATGAAAATCAGACGATTCTTTGGCAAAGACATGCGAGAGGCGCTCAGCCAGGTAAAAGCGGAGCTAGGTAGTGATGCAGTGATCATGTCCAACCGAAAGGTGGCAGATGGTATTGAACTGGTGGCGGCGTATGATAAAGAGCCGGACGCGGCACTGTCGTTAAAGTCAAAGACTAAAAAAGAGCAGACCACGCCCAGCCTGAGCGAGATCATTGGCGATGACGGCCCGGACACCTTACGCGCACTGCTTGAAAAACAGCAGGCGGGCGGTCAGCCAGGCAAACCCAATCCCGCGCAGCCGCAGGCAGCGGTTGCGCCGCAAACCGCTGCTGCGCAGCAGCAAGCGGCCAGCCAGCCTCAGGCCGCACAGCATCAAGATTACACGCCTGCAATGGATACCGCTTTTGATGCCGGTGCACCGCAGCAAACCGCAGACAGCGGTGACAGTTTGTCAGAAATAAAAGAAGAACTGGCATCACTGCGCAGTGTATTGCAGTTTCAGGTAGCCGATTTAATGGAAGCGAAAAAGCAGCGCCATCGCCCGGTGCATCATTATCTGCGCCAGCGGCTGATCGATATGGGCTTAAGTGAGCGTTTATCCGACCAGCTGATTCACTATGTACCCGCTGACTATACTGAACGCGAAGCCTGGGTTTACCTCCTTAACCTGTTGTCTAACCGCATCAATGTGACCGGTAACGATATTCTGTCGCAGTCGGGTGTCGTGGCACTGGTAGGGCCGACGGGGACTGGCAAGACCACCACGGTGGCCAAACTTGCTGCCCGCTACGCACAAAAATACGGTGTGGAATCGGTGGCCATGGTGACCATTGATACGTACCGGATCGCCGCGTATGAACAACTGGCAACCTACGGAAAAATCATTGGCTGTACAGTAAAAAAGGCGCAGAGCACCGAGGAGTTAGCCGATGTGTTGTTCCAGCTTCGGCATAAACGCCTTGTGTTAATTGACACGGCCGGCTTCAGTCAGCGTGACAGCCGTCTGATTAAACAGCTTCAGCAATTTGATACCGGGCAGATGCAGCGCGTGAAAAAATACCTGGTGACGCAGGCGAATACACAGTACCCAGCCTTACAGCGCATTATTGGTGCCTATGATCCGGTGAAGCTGGATGGCTGCATTTTCACCAAACTGGATGAATGCTACTCGCTGGGAGAGATATTAAGTGCGTCGGTTGAATATCAGTTACCGGTAAGTTATGTCACCGACGGACAAAAGGTGCCGGAGGATATAAAAGTGGCCGATGCGAAATCTCTGGTATCGGCTGCCGCAAAGCTTTATAAAAAGTACGGATTGAATCATACTAGTAGCACTAGTGTAGTAAATGCAGCACAAGCAGTATGATCGAAGATCAAGCGAGTAGCTTACGGAAAATGAATCAGTCAAGGTTAATTAAAGTCATTGCAGTAACGGGCGGTAAAGGTGGCGTTGGAAAAACCAACATCACTCTGAATACTGCAATTGCAATGGCCAAGCAGGGCAAGCGCGTGATGGTACTGGATGCCGACCTCGGTCTGGCAAACGTGGATGTCATGCTTGGACTGCGCGTAGAAAAGAACCTGTCTCACGTATTGTCAGGCGAGTGTACACTCGATGATGTACTGGTCACCGGGCCGCATGGGATAAAGATTGCGCCAGCAACGTCAGGTACGCAGGCGATGACCGAGTTATCGCCGACCGAGCATGCCGGTCTCATCAGAGCATTCAGCGAACTGCGTTCTCAGATTGATGTGCTTATCGTCGATACGGCGGCGGGAATTTCAGATATGGTGCTGAGCTTCTCCAAGGCATCGCAGGACATTATGGTGGTGGTGTGCGACGAGCCCACATCGCTGACTGACGCCTACGCACTCATTAAGATACTCAATCGCGAGCATGGTGTATTCCGCTTCAAAGTGGTGGCAAATATGGTGCGCGATGTCCGTGAAGGACAGGAGTTATTCAGCAAGTTATCAAAAGTAACCGGGCGTTTTCTTGATGTCGCTCTGGAGCTGGTTGCCACGATTCCGTTTGATGAAAATATCCGTCGGGCAGTGCGTAAGCAAACCGCCATTGTTGACGCGTTTCCAGGGTCGCCCGCGTCAGTGGCGATTTCTCAGTTGGCAACAAAAGCAGCATCCTGGCCAATACCTAATCAGCCAGGTGGACATCTGGAATTTTTCATTGAACAATTGGTGACGAGTAAAGTAGCGGGAAGTCAACGTTGAATAGCAAAGCCGCAGCTTACCAACAGCAAGCCGATAAATCACAACTTGTTGAACGACACGCACCGCTGGTGAAGCGCATTGCGCACCACCTGATGGCGCGTTTGCCGGCAAGTGTGCTGGTGGATGATCTCATCCAGTCCGGCATGATTGGTCTGCTGGAAGCCGCAAAAAACTTTGATGGCTCCAAAGGCGCCAGTTTTGAGACGTTCGCGGGGATCCGCATCCGTGGTGCCATGCTCGATGAAATCCGTAAAGGCGACTGGACACCCCGCTCGGTACACCGTAACAGTCGCGCCATAACGGAAGCGATTTCGCAGGTTGAAAGTGAGACCGGGCGCGATGCCAGAGACGCCGAAATTGCCACCAAATTAAACGTGAGTTTGCCTGACTATCACCAGATGCTTAATGAGGTAAATGCAGGTAAACTGGTCGGAATTGAAGATCTTGGTGTGTCTGAAGATGTGATAACCACGGAGCAGAACCGGGGCAGCGACACGCCGCTGGAAGATTTGATGCAAGGCGCTTTCCAAAAAGCACTTGCCCATGCTATTACTACATTACCTGAACGAGAAGCGATAGTGCTGTCTTTGTACTATGACGAAGAACTTAACCTGCGTGAGATTGGTGAGGTTTTAGAAGTCAGTGAGTCACGAGTCAGCCAGATACACAGCCAGGCCATGTTAAAACTCAAATCACGAATGAAGTCATGGCGGGCTGATAATTAGCCAATATTTACAACTATTTATAATCCTCACTGGAGGCCATTTTGGACAAGAATATGAAAATTCTCGTGGTTGACGATTTTTCGACCATGAGACGTATCATAAAGAACCTGCTTAAAGATTTGGGGTTTTCCAATATCCAGGAAGCGGACGACGGCAATACTGCGCTGCCTATGCTGCAACAGGGTGACTTTGACTTTGTTGTTACCGACTGGAACATGCCAGGGATGCAGGGAATTGACCTGCTGCGTGCCATCCGTTCGGACGACAAACTCAAACAATTACCTGTCCTGATGGTGACCGCTGAAGCCAAAAAAGAACAAATCGTAGCCGCCGCGCAAGCCGGGGTTAATGGTTATGTCGTCAAGCCGTTTACTGCAGCAACGCTGAAAGAGAAGCTTGATAAAATCTTCGAACGTTTAGGTTGATCCAGACGTCGTATAGTCGAACGAGGAACACCGGATGTCGACAGATGTAAACGTGCCTATCACGCTAGACGAAGCCAGGCAACTGGTTGCGTATCTCGAAGCTGGCGATAACGCGTCAGCGAAAGCGATACTCGAAGCCGTGTCGATGAAAGAGTCGATCGAACTGTTTGAAGAAGTGGGTAAACTGACCCGACAGCTACATGACGCACTCAACAATTTCCAACTTGATGAACGCATCGCCAACCTGGCTAATGATGACATTCCGGATGCGCAGTCTAGATTAACGTACGTGATGGAAGAGACGGAAAAGGCGGCGAATACAACGATGGATGCCGTCGAGGCCAGCATGCCCATTGCGGAAACACTTTCCAGCCGTATTGATAAAATCATGCCGGAATGGAAAAAACTCATGAGCCGCGAGATTGCGCTTGGCGAATTTAAAGCCCTGTGCACCGATATAGATCAACTGCTGGAAGATGCCTCACAGGAATCCGCCAAGCTAACCGGGTTGTTGACCGAAGTGTTAATGGCGCAGGGCTATCAGGATTTGACGGGTCAGGTTATACGCCGTGTGATTGAGCTGGTCAAAGAAGTTGAGGACAGTCTGGTCAACATGCTTACCATGTTTGGTGACACCGAACAGACACAAGAGCCTAAACAATCTAAAACCTCGTCCGATAAAGACAAAGTAGGCGCTGAAGGACCCATAATCGACGCTGAGAGTCGGGATGATGTGGTTCAGGGGCAGGATGATGTTGATGACCTCCTGTCTAGCTTAGGTTTTTAGGGGAGCAGGCGAATGTCGTTTGACGTTGACGAGGAAATACTACAGGACTTCCTGGTAGAAGCCGGAGAAATCTTAGAGCAGTTGCAGGAGCAACTCGTCGATTTGGAGAGAAATCCAGAGGATGGCGATTTACTCAATGCAATTTTCCGTGGCTATCATACCGTAAAGGGCGGTGCAGGCTTTTTGTCCCTGACTGAACTGGTTGAAATTTGCCACGGTGCTGAAAACGTGTTCGACGTCATGCGAAACGGACAGCGGACGCTTACACCGGAATTGATGGACGTGATTTTGCAGGCCACTGATGTCGTGGTCGAAATGTTCGAGAAAGTGAAAGCGCGCGAACCGCTGGAAGCGGCCGATCCCCAACTAGTTGATCTGTTACATAAACTCAGCGAGCCGGAAACGCCCGACGAGAATATCCTGAGTGAGGCGACTGCTGTTGGCGCAGCGCAAAATGCGCCAGCGTCTGACGATGAAGAATTTGCCGTAGAAGAGCCCCCCGAGCCTGCCGAAATCGATGCGGTTAAGACTAAAGAGCCTGACGGCAGCATTGAAGATATCACCGAAGATGAATTTGAAAAACTGCTTGATGAACTGCATGGCGAGGGCGCACCTGGCCGTCCATCGGAGCCGGCACAACAGGCAGAGCAGCAGAAGGCCGCGTCTGGCAAGAATGATGAAGACATCACTGATGATGAGTTTGAAGCGCTGCTAGACGAATTGCATGGTAAAGGCCAGTTTAACGCCGCGGATGACAGCGCCCCGGCTCCGGAACCACCACCGGCAGCATCGGAAAAGTCCGCGCAAAAAGCGGGTGCCGGTGATGATGAAATTACCGACGACGAATTTGAAAAACTGCTGGATCAGTTGCACGGTTCCGGCCAGGGTCCAACCGGTAAAGCCGGTTCTGCCGCAACGTCACAAGGCGCCAGCAAAGGCGCACAGAACAACGTGGATAAAACAGCCACCGATGCAGTAAATAAAGCCAAGGCGGCACAGAAGCCTACCCAAAGCAGCCCCAAGCCAGCTCCGTCGCCGGAAAAGCCGGCTTCATCCGGCAGCGCCGCACCACCGCCAGCAAAGAAAGACGACAAAAAAGCGACACCGCCGGCGCCGTCCGGAGAGACAACCGTACGGGTGGATACCAAGCGTCTGGACCAAATCATGAATATGGTGGGCGAGTTGGTACTGGTAAGAAACCGTCTGCTGAGCTTAGGAATTAACACCAGCGATGAAAGCATGTCCAAGGCCATTGCCAACCTGGACGTGGTGACCGGTGATTTGCAGGGTGCGGTTATGAAAACCCGCATGCAGCCTATCAAGAAGGTATTTGGACGCTTCCCTCGCGTTGTGCGCGATCTTGCGCGTAGTCTGAAAAAAGAGATTACGCTCAAACTGGAAGGCGAAGATACCGATCTGGACAAAAATCTGGTTGAAGCCCTGGCTGATCCGTTGGTTCACCTGGTACGCAACTCGGTGGATCATGGTATTGAGATGCCAGACGAACGCCAGGATGCCGGGAAGCCCAGAATGGGCACAGTACGGCTCTCTGCATCGCAGGAAGGCGATCATATTCTGCTTACCATTGAAGATGATGGTAAAGGTATGGATCCGGAGAAGCTGAAAGAAATAGCGATCAGCCGAAACGTGCTGGATGCAGATGCGGCAGCCCGCATGTCAGATGTAGAAGCGTTTAACCTGATTTTCGCCCCTGGCTTCTCGACGAAAACAGAGATCAGTGACATTTCCGGCCGCGGCGTGGGTATGGATGTGGTGAAAACCAAAATCAACCAGCTCAACGGGACCATCAATATTGATTCAAAGATGGGCAAAGGCACCCGTCTTGATATCAAGGTACCGCTGACACTGGCCATCCTGCCAACCCTGATGATCGTTGTGGGTCCGCAAACTTTTGCACTTCCGCTTGGCGCGGTCAGTGAAATAATCAACATGGATATCAGCAAAACCAACACCGTAGACGGCCAGCTGACCATGATTGTGCGCTCCAAAGCGATCCCTATCTTCTACCTGCAGGAATGGCTGGTGCGTGGTGGTCCCGGGCACATTGATCGTGAGAAAGGACATGTTGTTGTGGTTCAGATTGGCACCCAACAGGTTGGCTTTGTGGTCGATGCGCTGATAGGCCAGGAAGAAGTTGTGATTAAGCCGCTTGATGCATTATTACAGGGTACGCCTGGCATGGCGGGCGCGACGATTACATCTGACGGGGGTATTGCGCTTATTCTGGACATCCCTGGTTTGTTGAAACGATATGCCCGCAAGGCACTGAAGTAAGCAATCGCAATATAGCAATATAAAGGAAAGACGAGGTCATGGTGTTTAAAGTCCTGGTGGTGGATGATTCGACGTTTTACCGCCGTCGGGTAAGGGAGATCCTCGATGCCGACCGTGAACTGGAAGTGGTGGGTGAAGCGCGAAATGGACAAGATGCGGTAGACATGGTGCAGTCTCTGGCGCCCGATGTGGTGACCATGGATGTGGAAATGCCGGTTATGGATGGCATCACTGCTGTGAAAGCCATCATGCAACAGCGGCCTGTGCCGATCCTGATGTTTTCCTCGCTGACCCATCATGGTGCGCAGGCAACGCTGGATGCGCTGGAAGCAGGAGCGCTGGATTTTCTGCCGAAAAAGTTTGAAGACATTGCGCAGAACCGCAAAGAGGCAGCACAAATGCTCTGTACTAAAGTCCGGCTGATTGCCCGCCGGGGTATAGGCATTCGCCGTCCGTCACTGCGTGATGCAAAGCCGCTGCCCCCGTCCGCCCCCAAACAGAAATTTTTTCGCTCGTCGGGCTTATTGTCGGGGCGTAATGATGCCGCCTCACAGCCTACCGTATCGAGTGTCACGCGTTCCGGAAAATTGTATAAATGTCTGACCATCGGCGCCTCGACCGGCGGCCCAGTGGCCTTACAGAAAGTGCTGACACCGCTGCCTGCTGACTTTCCGCTTCCTATTTTATTGGTGCAGCATATGCCTGGCACCTTTACGCACGCGTTTGCAGAGCGTTTGAACGGCAACTGTAAGCTGGCTGTTAAAGAGGCCGAAGACGGCGATATATTGCGCGCTGGGCATGCATACCTGGCGCCAGGCGGTAAGCAAATGGTGGTTGAGCAGCAGGGAAGTATTAAGCGACTGCGCATTACCGATGAAACCGGCCAGGATAAAGTCAGTTATAAACCCAGTGTTGATGTAACGCTGCGTTCAGTGGCGAGTGTTTACGGCGGTGATGTGCTTAGTGTGATCCTGACAGGGATGGGGGCTGACGGCCGTGAAGGTTGCCGGTCGCTGAAAGAAAAAGGGGCCACTATCTGGGCGCAGGATCAGGCGTCTTGTGTTGTTTATGGCATGCCTCAGGCCGTGGCATCGGCAAATATTTCTGTAAAAAGTATCAGCATTGACGATATAAGTAATTGCATTCTAACGGAAGCGGGTTGAGCACGTCGGCCCACAATCCACTAATAGTTTGGTAGTCGTGAAGATTTGGACAATTGCAAACCAGAAAGGTGGCGTAGGCAAAACCACCACGACAGTGACGCTTGGCGGCTTGCTCGCTCAGCGTGGTGAACGCGTGTTGCTGGTTGATACCGATCCCCATGCGTCGCTGAGCTATTACTTTGGAATTGATTCAGAAGCGCTTTCAACCTCTGTTTACGACATTTTTGTGCGTGAAACGCCGGCAACCACCGATGATGTCCTCGACTGCCTGTGTCCGACAAAAGTAGAGAGTATGTACGTGTTACCTGCAACCATGGCGCTGGCGACGCTGGACCGTCAAATGGGCACGCAGCAGGGCATGGGATTGGTGCTTAAACGGGCACTTGCTCAGGTTGCCAGCGATTTTGATTATGTGCTGCTGGATTGTCCCCCGGTGCTTGGGGTTCTCATGGTAAACGCGCTGGCTGCCTGTGATAAGGTTGTCATTCCGACGCAGACGGAATATCTGGCGCTTAAAGGCCTGGACCGGATGATCCATACACTGGATATTATGGGCACGTCCCTGAATAAGTCCTTCGATACGTTAATTGTTCCTACGATGTTTGATAAACGGACGAATGCGGCACTGGCATCGCAAAAGCGGCTGATGACCGACTATGGTGAGCGGGTATGGGAAAGTGTCATACCCATCGATACCCATTTCAGGGATGCCAGTCAGGTACATTTACCTGCGAATGTGGAGTACCCGAAAACACGGGGCGTATTGGCTTACTCCAGGTTACTAAAAGAGTTGGAGCGATAACGCGATGGGTAAAAACTCTCCGTTTGCACGAGAAGGGGTGATGCAGGAATACCTTGATAGCCTGCTGCGCGCCCCGGAAGATCCCGCTGACGTAACCGCAAATACGGCAAAGTTGCTCGAAGATGCGGCCAGACGTATCAGCGAAGAGTCGACGGTGCCGCTGCCACCTGATGAGGACGGTGATAATGCAGACGTGGTGCAATCCTTTGATGCACCGGAAGCCGACACGCCGGATACAACGGCACCGGCGCAACAGCAACCGGCGTTAAGTCAGCAAGACATTGCAGCAACGCCAGTCGCATCATTGCTGGATGAGCAGTTTCAGGCACTGTTTTTTGAGGTCGCGGGGCTCACGCTGGCAGTTCCGCTCATAACCCTGGGTGGCATCCATCAACTGGAGAAAGTCGGTCCGTTGTTTGGAAAGCCGTCATGGTTTAAAGGTGTCATGCTGCACCGTGACGAAAAACTCAATGTGGTGGATACCGCACAATGGGTGATGCCGGAAAAATACGATCAAAGTCTTGCAGACGCGCTACACTATCGGTATTTGATCATGCTGGGTGAGAGCGAATGGGGCCTGGCCAGTGAAAACCTGGTGAATACGGTAACCTTGTCAAAAGCCGACGTTAAATGGCGGGAAGCACAGGGCAAGCGGCCCTGGCTGGCAGGGATGGTAAAAGAAAGAATGTGTGCATTAATTGATGTTTATCAGTTAATTGCTATGCTAAACAATGGCTTAGGTAGTAACGACCAGACGCCTTAGGAATGGGAGCCAAGGTTCATGAACGATAAAACAGCTAGTAACAATGCCGCTGAAGCAAATGATGAAATTCTTCAGTGGGTAACCTACCGTCTGGGGGATGAGACCTACGGCATCAATGTAATGCAGGTGCAGGAAGTCCTTCGCCATACTGAAATTGCGCCCGTACCCGGTGCACCCGATTATGTACTTGGCATCATTAACCTGCGTGGCAATGTTGTCACGGTCATCGATACGCGGGCACGGTTTGGTCTGCCGACAGCTGAAATCACGGACAATACCCGTATCGTTATCATAGAGTCAGACGAGCAGGTTGTGGGTATTCTAGTCGATAGCGTCGCTGAGGTGGTGTATCTCAAGTCGTCAGACATCGACAGCGCGCCGAACGTGGGTACCGAAGAAAGTGCGAAATTTATCCAGGGCGTGAGTAACCGAGATGGCGAATTACTCATCCTTGTCGATCTGAATAAACTGCTCAGTGATGAAGAGTGGGAAGAAATTCAGAATATGTAGCGTTGCTGGCGGAGCGCGGGTAATCGGTACGTTTACACGTAACTGCACTGCGCGCCCGCCGTCTGCTACTACCTTCACTAAAATACCGCAGTTACAGTGGGAGCCAATCAGTCACTTATGTCCTCGCTTTCGCTAGTCCAGCTTAGCCTCATTGCTGCGCTTGCCATGCTCACCGTGGCAGGCGTGCTGGCGATTGTGCTGCTTCATCAGCGCTTGCGCAAAACCCGGCAGGAACTTGAAAATGCCACTATCAGTCTGGTGTCGCTGAAAGAGGCTGTAAATGCACTTCAGCACCAGCAGAATGAAGATCAGACCCGCGTCGTGGTTGTCACCCGTCATTTAAGTACCATCGAAGAAAAGCAGACCGAGCTGGAAACCCAGATCCGCGACGTTAAATTGCAGGACCCGTCTATGCGGCTTTATCAGCGCGCTGCTGAACTGGTTAAACAGGGCGCGAGCATGGAGGAGGTTATGGAGGCCTGCGATATTCCCCGGGCTGAGGCTGAAATGTTGATCACGGTACATCGTAATCAATCCTGATAGAGTATAAATAAACGTTTGGACGTCTAGACGTAAAGATGTTGACATCTGTTCGGCAATCGCCACAATAGGGATCTGTCTTCCCAACCACTGGAGCTGTCATGCCGATTCGCATCCCGGACCAATTGCCCGCACAAGGGGTACTACTGGGCGAAAATATCTTCACTATGGACAGTGGCCGCGCCGCGTCTCAGGACATTCGTCCGCTCGAAGTGGGAATTCTCAATCTGATGCCGAATAAAATTGCGACAGAGGTCCAGCTGCTGCGGTTACTGTCTAATACCCCGCTGCAAATTAATGTCGACCTGATACGCATTGATAACCAGGCGCCGAAAAATACGCCCCAATCGCATATGGATGCGTTTTATCACGACTTCTCCAGCGTCGCTAACAAAAAATACGATGGACTCATCATTACCGGTGCGCCACTGGCGATGCTGGACTATGAGAAGGTCAAATACTGGGACAGTATAACGGCGATTTTTGACTGGGCGCAGCGTCACGTGCAGTCGACGCTTTACCTCTGCTGGGCGGCTCACGCTGCCATGTATAAGTTTTACGGTATTACCCGTCGGTTGCTGGATAATAAGTTCTCAGGCGTTTACCCGCACCGGGTCAAATCTCCGAATAATGAGCTACTGCGCGGCTTTGATCCTGTTTTTTACGCGCCACACTCCCGCTACGGCCATATAGACGTTGCTGATTATGAAGGGGTAGACGGCCTGCATGTTGTTGCTGAATCCGATGAGGTAGGGGCATATGTGGTGGCCTCTGAGGATAAGCGAATGGTATTTGTGACGGGGCATCCCGAATATGATGCGAACACCCTGGATGAAGAGTACCGCCGTGATCTGGCCGCTAACCAGGCGCCATCAGTGCCGGTTAATTATTATCTGCATGACGATCCGGCTTCTGAAGTAATGATGCGCTGGCGCGCGCACGGCAGCCTGCTGTTTACGAACTGGCTGAACTATTATGTCTACCAGACCACACCGTTTGATTTAAGCCAGCTTGCCGCCAAGCAACACAAGGTAAGGAGCCAGCATGAGTAACACAACCCTGACACAACTTCGTGATGCCGCTGCCAAACGTGTTTTGGTGCTGGATGGCGCCATGGGCACGATGATCCAGCAGCATGCGCTCAGTGAAGATGATTACCGTGGCGAGGCGTATGCTGACTGGCACTGCGATGTGAAAGGTAACAATGATTTGCTGTCAGTCACCCAGCCGGAGCTAATCTATCAAATCCACTGTGATTATCTTGAAGCCGGTGCGGATATTATTGAAACCAATACATTCAACGCGACTACCATCGCCATGGCCGACTACGATATGCAGGCGCAGTCTGCAGACATCAACCGCGCCGCGGCACGTGTCGCCCGACGCGCTGCCGATGAATTTACGGCAAAGACACCGGACAAGCCGCGCTTTGTGGCTGGCGTGCTCGGGCCGACTAACCGGACAGCGTCCATTTCGCCGGATGTGAATGATCCCGGCAAGCGCAATGTCAGCTTCGATGAGCTGGTGACGGCCTATGCCGAGTCTGTCAATGCACTAATGGATGGCGGCGTAGACATTATCATGCTGGAAACTATTTTTGATACGCTGAATGCCAAAGCGGCAGCGTTTGCTGTTGAAACGGTGTTTGAGGAGCGGCAGACGCGTCTGCCAGTGATGGTCTCCGGCACCATTACTGATGCCTCTGGCCGCACGCTTTCCGGGCAGACCAGTGAAGCGTTCTATTATTCTATGCGGCATATCAATCCGCTGTCATTCGGGCTAAATTGTGCGCTGGGTCCCGATTTACTGCGCCAGTACGTCGAAGAATTGTCCGCGGTCAGCGAATGTCTGGTCTCAGCACACCCTAATGCCGGGCTACCTAATGAGTTTGGTGAGTACGATATGGAAGGGCCGGAAATGGCCGCGCATATTGGAGAGTGGGCCGAGTCGGGCCTGGTCAATATTGTCGGCGGCTGTTGCGGAAGTACCCCTTCTCATATCCGCGATATTGCCGACGCGGTCGCAGGTAAGGCGCCTCGTCAGGTACCGCACTTTGCACCTAAAATGCGTCTGGCCGGCCTCGAGCCGTTCGTTCACTAGGAGGTTATGTGACACAACCAATCGCCACTTTTATCAATATTGGTGAACGCACCAATGTTACCGGCTCTGCCCGCTTCAAACGGCTGATTCTCGACGGTGATTACGAAACCGCCTTAGACGTGGCGCGCCAGCAAGTCGAAAATGGCGCCCAGATCATCGACATCAACATGGATGAAGCCATGCTTGATGCCGTTGACGCGATGCAGACGTTCCTTAACCTGATCGCCTCGGAACCGGATATCTGCAAGGTGCCGGTAATGATTGACTCCTCTAAATGGGAGGTAATAGAAGCCGGGCTAAAATGTGTTCAGGGCAAGGCCATCGTAAACTCAATCAGCCTTAAGGAAGGTGAGGCGCTGTTTATTAAACAGGCCAGTCTGATTAAACGTTATGGCGCGGCGACGGTGGTCATGGCCTTCGATGAAGACGGACAGGCCGATACCAAGGCGAGAAAAGTTGAGATCTGCGAGCGTAGTTACCGCTTACTTACCCAGACCGTAGGATTTGCGCCTGAAGACATTATTTTTGACCCGAATATTTTTGCCGTGGCAACCGGGATTGAAGAGCACAATAATTACGCGGTGGATTTTATTGAAGCGACCCGGGAGATCAGGGCGCGTTGCCCACACTCCCACATCTCTGGCGGGCTGTCGAATATCTCCTTTTCCTTCCGTGGCAATAATCCGGTGCGTGAAGCCATGCACTCGGTGTTTTTGTACCATGCCATTCGGGCCGGTATGGATATGGCTATCGTCAACGCCGGGCAGCTGGAAGTGTATGATGAGATCCCGGATAAACTGCGCGACGCAGTAGAAGATGTGATCCTGAATCGTCGGGATGATGCCACTGAGCGTTTGCTGGATATTGCGCCTGAATTTCAGGGCGATGGTAAAGCCGCTGCGAAGGAAGATTTAAGCTGGCGCGAACTGGAAGTCAATAAACGACTGGAGCACGCACTGGTTAAAGGGATCACCGACTATATTATCGACGACACCGAAGCGGCCCGCCAGGCTGCAGATAAGCCGCTGCATGTCATTGAAGGGCCGCTGATGGATGGCATGAATGTCGTTGGTGACCTGTTCGGCGAAGGTAAAATGTTTTTACCGCAGGTGGTGAAATCCGCGCGCGTTATGAAAAAGGCAGTGGCCTATCTTCAGCCTTACATTGAGGCAGAAAAAAGTGATGATGCGAAAAGTAACGGCAAGATCCTGCTGGCAACAGTTAAAGGCGATGTTCATGACATCGGCAAGAACATCGTCGGCGTGGTGCTGCAGTGCAATAACTTTGAAGTTATTGATTTAGGCGTGATGGTGCCCTGCCAGACCATTCTGCAAACGGCGCTGGACGAGCAGGTGGACATGATAGGGTTATCAGGCCTGATTACGCCATCGCTGGACGAAATGGTGCATGTTGCCAAAGAAATGGAACGTCAGGACTTTGATTTACCACTGCTGATTGGTGGCGCGACGACCTCCAAAGCTCATACTGCCGTAAAAATTGAGCACAATTATCATGCGCCGGTAGCCTATGTTGCCAATGCCAGCCGTGCTGTGGGTGTTTGCCAGAAGCTGCTGAACCGTGGGTCACGTGAGATCTATGCGAAAGAACTGGAAAAAGAGTACGATAAAGTACGTCAGCAGCATGCCAGGAAGCAGCCGCGTTCACGTCCCGTTACGCTTGAAGAGGCCAGAGCCAACGCGTTTGTACCAGATTTCAGTACACCACCTCCGGTGCCCAACAAACTCGGCGTATTCCCGGTTGACGCCGATCTGGCGACACTGCGTAATTACATCGACTGGACGCCGTTTTTTCTAACCTGGTCACTGGCCGGAAAATATCCCCGTATTCTGGATGATGATGTGGTGGGTGAGCAGGCCCGCAGTCTGTTTGACGATGCCAACGCCATGCTGGACGAGGTGATAGCAAGTGGCAGCCTGACGGCCAAAGGCGTGATCGGATTGTTCGCGGCCAACCGTACGCAGGATGATATTGAGATTTATCAGGATGACTCGCGCAGTGAGGTAATTGGCGTGTCGCATCATCTGCGACAGCAGACCCTGAAAAAAGACTTTGCGAATTATTGTTTGTCTGATTTTGTGGCACCCAAAGAGAGCGGCATTGCCGATTATGTGGGCGCGTTCGCCGTTACCGGAGGCATCGGTGAGGATGCGCTTGCTGAGCATTACAAGGCGGCCGGTGATGATTATAATGCAATTATGGTGAAGGCCGTGGCGGATCGCCTGGCAGAAGCCTTTGCCGAGTACCTTCACGAACGTGTCCGGAAAGAATACTGGGGGTATGCCAATGAAGAAGCACTTAGCAATGAAGAGCTGATTCGCGAGAAATATCAGGGTATTCGTCCGGCGCCAGGCTATGCAGCCTGCCCTGAACATACAGAAAAACAGCTAATCTGGGATCTGTTGGATGCTGAGGCACATACCTCAATGACGCTGACTGAGAGTTTTGCCATGTGGCCGGGCGCGTCTGTTTCTGGCTGGTATTTCTCGCATCCTCAGTGCCGATACTTTGCGGTAGCGAAAATTCAGGATGACCAGCTACATGACTATGCACAGCGTAAAGGCTGGTCAACAGAAGAGGCGGCGCGCTGGCTTGCGCCGAATTTACAGGATGGATAAACCTTTCAGTCAGGCCTGTGAAAATAACAAGGGCCCGATATTGCAAGTGTTGCGGCGTGTGCTTGCGGATAAAAAACGGGTCCTGGAAATTGGCAGTGGCACCGGGCAGCACGCCGTGCACTTTGCCGCGAATCTGCCTCACCTAACCTGGCAGACCAGTGATCAGCGCCAGTATCATAGCGGTATTCACCAATGGCTGGCTGATGCCGGGCTGGATAACGTGCGTCCCCCGCAACTTATCACCATAGGTGAACATCGTTTGCCTGCCAACACCTTTGACGCCGTGTACAGTGCCAACACAGCGCATATTATGCAGCCCCACGAAGTGAAAGCGATGATGCAGCAGGTCGCGGCAGCGCTCCCGGAAAAGGGCGTATTTTGTCAGTATGGTCCGTTTTTACGTCAGGGTAAGTACTCCTCACAAAGTAACCGCGATTTCGATGCGTCATTGCGTGCCCAGGGATATGGTGGTTACCGCGATATTGAAGAACTTCAGAGTTGGGCCGATACCCTTATCATTGAGGAAATAAATACGATGCCAGCTAACAATCTATTGCTTATCTGGCGCAGGGTATAGGGCAGGCTATATAGCTCTTAACTATTGCTGAAAGACGCATTTGTCAGCACCTTGATCGAAGTTTTCCTTTCAAAAATCAGTCATTTTGGTATAACCAATAGTCGAAAATGATAAAAAGATCAGGCTGCTTGTCTGGGAGCCAAACTGACAGAGGCAATCCGTGGACACGACCCGGTTTGCAACGACCAAACAATAAAAATGAGTAGGCACTATGAAGTCTTTGTCCCTCCAGAAGAAATTTATGTTAATTGTGGGAGGCAGTATTGCCGTCCTGCTGTTTATTACCGCAGTGATTGCGGTCAATTACGTTGGCAGCAAAACCCGTGAGACCGTTGAACAGGATGTCGCCAGTCTGGTTGAGGTGGAAGCGCTGGCAGTAGAGAGCTTTTTTGCCGAGTACGGCGGCATTGCCAAAGCGTTTTTAAGCAGCCCGTTTATTCATGACTTCTTCTACAACCACACCCAGCGTGGCGCTGCAGAATCTGCTATCCCACAGTCACGGGATATCTATCAGTTGTTCAAAAATATCAGTGAAAATGACGAAAACATTAAGTCTGCTTTTTTTGGCTCAGCGCTGACCGGTGAATACTTTTACGAAGTTGGGCGTGTCGGTGTAGATACTGAAGGGCCCGATGCAGGTGATGCTTCCAAAGGCTATTTTGCGACGCAACGTCCCTGGTTTAATACGGCTGTGGAGACTGGCCAGATGTATGTGACCCCGCCGGCTGTAGATTCTCAGGATGGCAGTGTGTCTGCGGTGGTGCAGACGCCGGTAACACATCGGGGAAAACTGATTGGCGTAGGGGGTGTTGATATCGCGATTAGTACCGTCGGCGAGGTTGTCGACAGCATTCGCTACGAAGGTAAGGGCACGGCCTTTTTGCTCGATGACGCGCAAAATATCGTGTATTTTCCCAAGCAGGGCAAGTCGCTGCCGCTCAGCCCACCCATTGCCTCATTTGACTCAGTTTTTGAAAACTCCAGTGGCTTCGGTGAACTGGCCACGCAGATCGCTAATAATGACAAAGGCATGATACCCGTAACGTGGCGCGGTGAATCTTACATTGCTGTTTTCAGGCATGCCTCACTCGATACCCCCCAGATGAACTGGTCTCTGGGGATCCTGATTCCCGAATCACTGATCACCGATCCGATTAACGACACCATCACGACGGCTGCGGTGGCGTCGCTCATCATCATTATTATCATTGCCGGGATCACCTTTTACGCAGGCTCCAGGATCACGACACCGATTGTGAAAATGCGTGAAGCAATGGCAGAAATCGCTAGTGGGGATGGCGATCTGACCAAGCGTCTGGATATTGTAAGGGACGATGAAATCGGTGCACTGGCTGCGGAATTTAATCGCTTTACTGATAAGCTCAGGGAGTTGCTCAGGCAAACGGCCAGCCATACCCGGGCAGTGGCCGAAGCGGCGGCGCATTTACGTGATGTATCACAGGATACCAGCTCGCAAATGAAACAGGAGCGAGCTCAGGTTGACAGTGTGTCGACGGCAGTAACACAGATGGCGGCGACGGTCGTGGAAATCTCTGAAAATGCGGCTCAGTCCAGTGAAGCCGCAACCGATGCGGACAGCCGCGTAGGCGATGGCAAACGACAGGCCGAAGAGGCAATGGCCGAAATCCGCTCGCTGGCGGAATCTATCAATGAAGGGGTTGAGGTAGTGAGTGGCCTCAGTCAGGAGTCAGATAACATTGGTGCTGTGATAGATGTGATCAACGGCATTGCTGAACAAACCAACCTGCTGGCGCTGAATGCGGCTATCGAAGCGGCTCGTGCCGGTGAACAGGGCAGAGGCTTTGCGGTGGTTGCAGATGAAGTACGCTCACTCGCCAGCCGTACGCAGGACTCGACAGATGATATCCGGCGGATGGTAGAGCGCCTGCAGAATATGGCTGAGCAAACGGACAAGGTCATGTTGCAAGGCAAAGAGAAATCTCAGCGGGGTGTTGAGAAAACCGAACAGGTGGTCGCGTCGCTTGAGCAGATCAATACGTCGATTGGCACCGTGCACGCCCAAAGCCAGCAAATTGCCAAGGCCACAGAACAGCAGACTGTTGTGGCGGAAGATATCGATAAATCGCTGGTTACCATTACCGGCCTGAGTGACACAACCAGCCAGCATGCAGAAGAACTCGCCGCAGAGGCGACCCAGTTAAGTGGCGTATCAGCGGAACTGCGCGAGCTGGTGAATCAGTTTAAAATCTAGCGGATTATATAGTCTAAAACTAAGGCCCACCCAGGTGGGCCTTTTCTTGTTTGCAGCGTGTGTCGTGGCCCAGCGCGTGTCGTGGCCCAGCGCGTTGCAACTGCCTGCCATTACAGGCACGCCGTAAACCCGTTCCCGCGTCGAATCGAAGAAACACGTCATTGCGGCGAAGGCCGCAACCTCCCGAATAGCCAGACTGACTTGAAATCGACCTTCTCACTCGCGGTACCAAATAATAGCTTCCCAGTAATTGCAGCCCCACGAGTAACAGGAGGAGGTCCTGGCTTTCGCCAGGATGACGATTCTCTCTGTTGCCAGCCAGTCACACCGCCCTTGCATCATCCAAACAGTAAAGCGTGGGCCTTTTTCGTTTGCAGCGTATGGCGTAGTCCAGCGCATTGCAACTTCCCGCCATTACAGGCACCCCGTAAGCCCGTCTCCGCGTCGAATCGAAGAAACACGTCATTGCGGCGAAGGTCGCAACCTCCCGAATAGCCAGACTGATCTGCAATCGACCTTTTTCGTTCCTATAACGGCTGGATATCTGAGACTGAGACTGCGGTTGCCAGGCGTCGCTGGATAACGCTTCGCATTAAGGTGGAGAGCTCCCTAAACACAGAGCGTGCAGGTGAGGTGTTTCGCCAGGCAAGCATATGCTGGCGCACGATTGGCATATCCAGTATTTCACAGACATGCAGGGCTTCGGGATCATGCAGCTCTGAATGCACATAAAGTCCAGGCAAAAACGCCATCCCCATGCCCATTACTACCATTTGCCGGAGCGTGTCCAGACTGGTGCCTTCATAGTCTCTGTCAATGACCGCGCCAATGCGGGCGCACACATCCTGCACCTGATAATGAAAATGGTGCCGGTCTTCCAGGGTCAGCACTTTTTCTCCGCGAATCGCATCCGGACTGACGAAGGTTTCGCCTGCCAGCGGATGTTCAGCCGGGATAACAAATTTCAGAGGTTCGAGAAACAGCGGCTGGACCTGGATTTGTGAATCCTTGCTGGACAGCGGAGACAGGATCAGATCAAAATCGCCGGACATCAGTCCTTCCTGAAGTTGTTTTGGCGCGGCTTCACGAACGTAAAACTTCAGTCCTGGTCTGGCTTTGTGAATATCCGGCAGGATATGCGGTAACAGATAAGGCCCAAGCGTAGGCGGGATCCCAAGCCGGTAGGTGGTTTTTTCGCCTTCTGACAGAGCCTGCGACATCTCGGTAAACTCCATCACCGCCTTTAGCACTTCTTCAGCATAGTCGAGCAGCGTTTTACCCTGCGCAGAGAGCAGGGTACCGGAGCGGGAGCGCTCAAACAGTGTGAGACCCAGTCCTGTTTCCAGCGCACTGATTTGACTGGTCAGGGTGGGTTGGCTGACACCAAGCACTTGTGCAGCACGCCGGAAGTTAAGGTGTCTGGCCACAGTGACAAAATAACGCAACTGTTTTACTGAGGGCTGCTTGCTGTCGCCTTGCATGAATGTCCTTAATTGTCGGTTTATACAGAGATGCTGATAGTAAAAAGCTATGGCGAAATAGTCTATCATATTATTGAACTATCAGAGGTCTTGGGATGTTAAAAGGTATAACGTTCAGGCGGTTTTAGGGTGTAAGTGCGTCGGGCTTGTCAGTCATACCTGGCAAGTTGCTGTATATTTGAGCAATTATTAGACGTGAATTTTCAACTGTTAGTCGCGGCGTAATCGATTTATGGCTATCACCTGTGTGATATGTGATAGCTTTCATCTATCTTGAGGTGCCTTGTTTTTCTATAAAGCCATTCGTTAATGTCATGTGAATACAACTAATTACCATCATACTTGTAGGAGATAACTATGAGACACCTGATCAAAGGGGTAGAAAAATTCCAGCGCGAAGTCTATCCCGAGAAGAAAGCAACGTTTCAGAAACTGGCGAATGGACAGAATCCCGAAGTCCTTTTCATTACTTGTTCTGATTCACGTATCGACCCTAATCTGGTTACTCAAACCGATCCGGGCGAGCTTTTTATCTGCCGCAACGCCGGAAACATCGTGCCTCCGCACAGTAACCAGACCGGCGGCATGACAGCTTCAATCGAATTCGCGGTAGCGGCACTGGGTGTTCAGCATATCGTTATCTGTGGTCACACCGACTGCGGCGCAATGAAAGGGGCACTAAACCCTGAAGGACTGGACAGCCTGCCGCATGTTAAAGAATGGCTGGGTCACTGCCGTTCTGCTACCGAAGTGGTAAAAGAACGTTGTGGCAAGCTGTCTGCTGACGAACTGGAAGAGGTCACCAAAGAAAACGTACTGCAGCAATTGCAACATCTGCGCACTCATCCGGCGGTTGCGTCGAAGATCGCCACTGGTCAGGTGATACTGCATGGCTGGGTGTATAACATCGAAAAAGGCGATGTCCTTTGTTACGACGATGAAACCGGTAAATTCGAAACCATGGATGATGCCTACGCTGAATCCAGTACGAGTGCGTAACGCATCAGTCTCAGAGGACGTGTTACATGAAGTTAGATTTAAGTAATATGCGTGGTGACATTACCGGTGGTATTACCGCCGGTATTGTTGCCTTGCCACTGGCGCTGGCATTTGGTGTGGCGTCTGGGCTTGGCCCCATTGCGGGCATGTACGGCGCGATCGCCGTTGGTTTTTTTGCTTCACTGTTTGGCGGCACACCGTCACAGATATCCGGACCCACGGGACCAATGGTGGTGGTACTGGCAGGTCTGTTCGCAAGCTTGTCGGGCAGTGCCACACTTATTTTTACTGCCGTCATACTCGCAGGGGTGGTGCAGATAGTCATGGGGGCCCTCAAGCTCGGTGACTATATCCGGTTGGTGCCATATCCGGTGATATCCGGCTTTATGAGTGGTATCGGGGTTATCATTATCTCTCTGCAGTTGGTGGTGTTACTGGGTGATCCCTCGCCAAGCAGCACGATTGGCGCCATTAATGCGATGCCTGAAGCGATTGCGGGTATCAATCCTTACACTATCGGTCTCGGGCTGCTAACACTGGTTATCGCCTATAAATGGCCTGCTTCACTGACAAAATATGTGCCTAGTACATTGGCGGCACTGATTATCGGTACCATAGCAAGCTTAGCGCTGGTTAGCTTTGCAGGTGCAACCGTTCCCATCTTGGGTCAGATCCCTACTGGGCTACCAAGTCTGATCATGCCTGAATTCACCAAAGACAGTATTATGCTGGTGGTTGAAGCTGCCGTTATCCTGGCGGTACTGGGGGCCATTGACAGTTTGCTGACATCGTTGGTGGCAGACAATATGACCAGAACGCGCCATGACAGTAATCAGGAACTGATCGGTCAGGGTGTGGGTAACACGGTTGCAGGTTTCATCGGTGGTATTGCCGGCGCAGGTGCGACCATGCGGACCTTCGTAAATATCCGTTCAGGCGGACGTTACAAGATATCCGGTATGGTACACGCGCTGTTATTACTGGCCATCGTGCTGGGTCTTGGCGGTTTGGCATCACATATTCCACATGCCGTATTGGGTGGGATCCTGGTGAAAGCTGGTGCAGACATTATCGACTGGAGCTATATCCGCCGTGCCCACCGTGGGCCACGCTTCGACCTGTTAATTATGGCAGTGGTACTGGGCATGACGGTGTTTGTCGACCTGATCCAGGCGGTTGGCGTGGGTGTTGTGCTTGCAGCACTGGCGTACGTGAAGCAGGTTGCGGCAACGCAGCTGGATCAACTACGCAAAATGCCAGAGCACCTGGATAACGAAGAGGAAGCAGAGCTGCTGAAAAAAGCCGAAGGGAAAGTGGCCGTGTTTGACTTTGGTAGTCCGCTTTCTTTTGGTGCCGCGGCCGACGTTGGGCACCATGTAAGGCAAAATGCAAAGCGTACAACTCAGGTGCTTATCCTCGACTTTGAGCGCGTACCCTTCATGGATGTTTCTGCTGCCCGGGCCGTAGAGACAATAGCCACAGATGCAGTAGCTGCCGGAAGGGTACTGTTGCTGTCGTCGGTGAAGGATAATGTAGCCAATGTACTTAAAGGGTTGGGCGCCGATGCACACCTTACTGACCGCGCATTTTTCAAAAACCGCTATGATGCCCTTCTGGAGGCGGTGAAACTTGCCGAAGAGAAGAGTAGTGAAGGCGGAGCGCCCGGTGGACCTGGCGATAATGTGCCTGGCACTGCATAAACAGTAAGTGTTACCCGACAGGGTATTATGAAGACAAAAAAACCGACTACGCCTGTAGTTGGTTTTTTATTTTCGCCGGGCTAATATTTCAAATATGGTCCGGTCTGAAAAAGGAGGGGCAGGTCAGCCCCTCTCAGGTTTACCAGATACGAACCCGCTCTTCCGGGGCCAGATAAAGATCATCGTCCTTGGTCACATCAAACGCCTCATACCAGGCATCATGGTTACGCGGAGCAAGTGCCCGGTAACGCCCTGGTGCATGAGTGCCCGCACGTAGCTGGTTCAGCATGCTTTGCTCGGTACGCTTTTCCTTCCATACCTGTGCCCAGGCTAAAAAGAAGCGCTGATCCCCGGTGAGACCGTCAATGACCGGGGCTTCCTTTCCGTCCAGGCTCAGCTGATAGGCGTGATAGGCCATGGCCAGACCGCCCACATCACCGATATTTTCACCCAGGCTGTTACGGCCATTCACAAAGTTGCCTTCGATAGGCTCATACTCGCTGTACTGGGCGGCAAGCTTGTCTGCTTTCTTCTCGAAGGCTTCGCGATCGGCATCCGTCCACCAGTTGCGCTGAATACCTTTGGCATCTGACTTTGAGCCCTGATCGTCAAAGCCGTGGCCCATTTCGTGGCCAATGACTGCGCCGATAGCGCCATAGTTGACGGCCGGATCGGCGTTAGGATCAAAGAAAGGCGGTTGTAAAATCGCAGCCGGAAACACAATTTCATTGAATGAGCTGTTGTAGTAGGCATTGACCCGTTGCGGTGTCATACCCCAGCGCTCGCGATCAGTCTTTTCAAGCTCACGCTCGACATCCTGCTGCTGGAAGAACTGGCGCAGGTTTCGTACGTTCTGTACCAGATTGTTTTCATCAACGTTCAGACCTGCAAAGCCCTGCCACTCGTCCGGATACCCAATTTTAGGGCGAAAGGCTTCAAGCTTTTCAAGCGCGTTCTTCTTGGTTTCTTCGCTCATCCAGTCCAGATCACTGATACGCTGGCGCAGCGCGGTACGCAGGTTTTCTACCAGCTCACTCATCTGTTGCTTGGAGCTTTCCGGAAAGTATTCATCCACATAGATTTTGCCAATGGCAAAGCCCAGTGACTCGGTCCCGGCCATTTGGTTTACCGCACGTTTCCAGCGAGGTTTTGGCTCCTGCTGACCACTGAGCGTCCGGCCGTAAAAGTCGAAGTTGGCCTGGTAAATATTTTCTGCCAGCAAATCGGCATTGTTACTGATGGTGTGATACGTCATGTAGGACTTCCAGTCCTGCAACGAGGCATCGTTAATAATGCTGATTAGGTCGCGCACCGGCTCAGGCTGAGTAATGTTCAGACTGGGTACTTTCAGGCCGCTTGGCTCAAAAAACGCATCCCAGTCGAAATCAGGATATTGCTCACTCAGCTTGTCACGTTCAATCTGATTAAGGGTGAGGTCACGATCGCGACGCTTTTCACGAGGCCATTGTATTTCAGCAATACGGGTTTCCAGGGCCATAATGGCCTGTGCTTTCTCTGCTGCTTTATCTTCACCGGCAAGACTGAGCATTTCCTCGATATGGGCCACATAGGCATCGCGAATTTTCGCGAAGCGCTCGGTGTCATTCAGATAGTAATCTCTGTCAGGTAATCCGAGGCCGGCAACACCGACGTTGACCTGGTACTCATTGGGGTCGAGGCGGTTATACCATAACCCTGACCACAGCGGGCTGATAGAATCGGTCAGCCAGGCGTTACCAAATGCGGAAGCAAGTGCGCTGGTGTCGTCGATACTGTCAATGTCGCTCAGTACGTCTTTAATAGGTGCAACGCCTTTCTCATTGATGGTCTTTGTATCCATATAGGACTGATAGAAATCATATACCAGCTTCTCTTCGGCATTCAGTTCATCTTTGCTCATCAGATCATCAATAATGGCTTTAACCTGTTCTTCACTGCGTTCGGCCAGTGCAGAAAATGCGCCGTAGCGGGTTTTGTCAGCCGGCAGCTCATAGTTGTCGTACCAGTTACCACTGGCGTACATAAAGAAATCATCGCCCGGATCGACAGACTCGTCTCTGGCAGATAAATCGACACCAAAGCTTCCCAGCTCTGCATTGCCCTTATCGACAGACGCGGTATCCGCGCTTTGTTTACTGGCGGACGCCGACTCGGACGTCGACGCAGGTGTCTCGGCCTTCTGACAGCCGCTGACACCCAGTGAGGCGGCAATAACTGCAGCCAGAATAGAGTATTTCATAGGTATTTCCCTTGTTGTTGGGTATCAGGCCGGGGGCGCTGATACCTTTATGGTTTTAAGGTTTGGGGTAAAGTTACTGTTAAACGGTAAAACATCTCGTGCCTGATTAAAATAATCAATGATCGCAATACGCTCTCTGCCAAGAAAATCATCAACGGCATGATGAAACGGACGCGCGAACAGCCGGTGAAGTGAGTAGCAATACACCGGTTCAAAGCCACGCAGAATTTTATGTTCACCCTGCGTGCCGGGATTAAACAGCGGAATCTGCCGGTCGATAGCAAACGCAATACCACAGGTATAGCAGCAGGCGAAGTGCAGGCCGTCTACGTCTTTCAGTGCGCCCCAGTAGCGTCCGTACAGACCGTTCTCGTCGTAGAAGTACAGCGCACTGGCAATATCCTCACCCTGCTGTCGGGCGACTACCAGCATAATCTTATCGCGCATGGCGCGAAAAATATGGTAGAAAAAGTCGGCAGACAGGTAACCGCTGTGCCCGCTTCGCTTAAGGTACGTTTGCTGGTAGCAGCGAATGAAAAAGGCAATATGTGCATCGCTAATCTCATCCGCTGTGAGGGTATGCAATTCGACCTGCTGTTCGGTCAGCTGCCGCTGCGCTTTGTTCAGGCTCTTTCTTTTTCGTGACGTCAAAGCGCTGAGAAAATCATCCATACTCTCATACGCATAATTGTGCCACTGGAACTGCACACTCAACCTGGCAAGATATCCGTGCGCTTTATAATCATCGGGTTTATCGTCTGAAAATAAAATGTGAGTGGATGAGTAACCCTGGTTCTCGAGACCTGCAAGTGCCTGAACAGCATGCTGCGTAATGAGCGTCCGGTCAGCGCCGTCTGCAAGGAGCAAACGCGCACCGCTGACCGGTGTAAAGGGAATGGCGCTAACCCATTTAGGATAGTAGGCCATGTTATGCTGGTAGTAGGCATTCGCCCACGCATGGTCAAAAACATATTCACCATAACTGTCGTATTTCAGATAGCCAGGCATCGCTGCCACCATCTGTCCATCCTGCTCAATAATCAGATGATGGGGTTGCCAGGCGGTCTGACCGCCCACACATCCTGATACTTCAAGGGCGAGCAGAAACCGGTGATCCAGAAATGGGATGGCGTTGTGCGTCAGCTGGTCCCATGTGGCGGCCGGAATGTCTGAAAGCTGTGAGATAAACCGTGTGGTTATGTTCATGGTGTCAGCAGTTACTTCGGTGAGTTGTCATGAGGGTGCGTCTCGCATCACAGGCATAGCAATAGTGAAAAGTGAGAAAGTTCGTTAATCAGCGTCTTTTAAGTAAGGTTACCATGTCAGAGTTTGATAGAAACGTCATCATCGATACGATCACCCGCATGCTGGCGCGGCGAGAGCACAGCGTACTGGAAATTGAGCAAAAGCTCAGACAAAAAGGGGTGCCTGAATCCGACTTTATGCCGGTTGTGCAGGAGTTTGTCGACAATGATATTCAGAGCAACCTGCGTTACGCCGAAGCCCGCACTCGTGCCATGGCATCGCGCGGCTCCGGTCCGGTAAAAATTCGCGGTGATTTGCGCCAGCGTGGTGTGGATGAGGCGGATATTGAACGTGCCCTTGATGAAGCAGACGTGGACTGGTACCAGTTGGCGTTTGAGGTGAAGTGCAAAAAGTACGGGGGTGCGCTTGCACAGGACTATGCTCAGCGAATGAAGCAGATGCAGTTTTTAAAATACCGGGGGTTTGCGATGGTGCATATTGAGTACGCGGTGCAGGGCGACTAAATTTTCGCGGCCTTGCTTAACAAGGCTTCGCGTTCCGTGGTATCTTTGCCCGCACTGGTGTGCGCGAAACGCCATCTGTTCTCTTTTTTTACGGCTTAACGATTAACCAGAATAGGAAGTTAGAATTTCAATGACTCTATCAACTGCTGACCTTCGCCAGAAATTCTTCGATTATTACAAAAGTCACGGCCATCAGGTGGTGGCAAGCTCGTCTTTGGTGCCAGCAGATGATCCCACGCTTCTTTTCACCAATGCGGGCATGAACCAGTTTAAAGACTTGCTGCTGGGTACAGAGAAACGAAGCTATACACGTGCAGTGTCGGCGCAACGGTGTGTGCGCGCCGGCGGAAAACATAATGACCTGGAAAATGTGGGCTACACGGCACGCCATCACACTTTTTTCGAAATGCTGGGTAACTTCAGTTTTGGTGATTACTTTAAAAAAGAAGCCATTGAGTTTTCCTGGACATTTTTAACCCGGGAGCTGGGCCTGCCGAAAGAAAAGTTACTGGTAACGGTATACACAGAAGACGATGAGGCCTTTGATATCTGGGAAAACCATATTGGTGTTCCGAAAGAAAAAATTATTCGCATCAGTACCTCTGACAACTTCTGGTCGATGGGGGATACTGGTCCCTGCGGTCCCTGTTCAGAAATCTTCTACGACCATGGCGAGCATATCTGGGGTGGCCCGCCGGGCACGCCCGAAGAAGACGGCGACCGCTTTATCGAAATCTGGAACCTGGTCTTCATGCAATACAACAAGCAGGCAGACGGGTCTATGGAGGCACTGCCTCAAAAGTCTATTGATACGGGTATGGGCCTGGAGCGCATTGCGGCGATATTGCAGGATGTGCACAGTAACTACGAGATTGATCTGTTCCAGAATCTGATTAAATCGGCGGCTGATGTTGTCGGCACGACCGATCTGGAAAACAAATCGCTGCGGGTCATTGCCGATCACATCCGCTCTTGCAGCTTTCTGATTTGCGACGGGGTGATGCCATCGAATGAAGGCCGGGGTTATGTACTGCGTCGCATTATTCGCCGGGCAGTACGGCATGGCTACAAACTGGGTGCCAGTGATATTTTCTTTTACAAACTGGTGTCTGCGCTGGCAAAAGAAATGGGCAATGCCTATCCGGAGCTGGTGGATCAGCAGCCCGTGGTCGAGAAAGTGCTGCGCGTCGAAGAAGAACAGTTCAGCAAAACACTGTCTCGCGGCATGGCTATGTTAAATGATGCACTAACGTCACTGGAAGACGACACAATTCCGGGTGATGTTGTATTTAAACTATATGATACCTACGGCTTTCCGGTTGATCTGACTAACGACGTGGCCCGCGAGCATGACCTGAAAATTGATATCGACGGCTTTGACAGTGAAATGGCCAAGCAGCGCGAACGTGCTCAGAAAGCCAGCAATTTCGGCGCTGACTACAATGCACGTTTGAACACAAACGCGACATCCACGTTCACCGGCTATACCGAGACGGCAGGTGAAGCAAATGTAGTGGAGCTGATTGCCGATGATGCCTTCACCGATGTGATTACAGATGGTCAGGACGGCGTTGTTATCCTGGATGCTACGCCTTTTTACGCGGAAGCCGGTGGTCAGGTTGGCGACAGTGGTGTGCTCAATGTCGCTGGTGGTGAATTTGTCGTAACTGATACTCAGAAAATGGGCAATGCGTTTGCACACTTCGGTAAGGCCAGCGGTACCATCAAAAAAGGCGACAAAGCCACCGTTACCATTAATGCCGAAAACCGTGAAGCAATTAAGAAAAATCACAGTGCTACTCACCTGTTGCATGCCACGCTGCGAGAGGTGCTGGGCGATCATGTTGCGCAGAAAGGGTCGCTGGTCGAAGCCCAGCGTATGCGGTTCGATTTCTCACACTTTGAGGCACTAACAAGTGAACAGATTGAGCAAATCGAACGTCGGGTCAATGAAGAAATCCGCGCAAACCATGCACTTACCACACAGGTTATGGGTCTGGAAGAGGCCAAAGAAGCCGGCGCCATGGCATTATTCGGTGAGAAATATGACGACGAAGTCAGAGTGGTCACCATGGGGCCGTTCTCTGTTGAGCTTTGCGGCGGTACACACGTGGCGCGGACTGGCGATATCGGCCTGTTTAAAATTATTGGCGAAAACGGTATTGCCTCCGGCGTGCGTCGTATTGATGCGGTAACGGGTGAAGAAGCGCTGAAGGTCGTGCAACAACAACAGGCGATGCTAAACCGGATTGCGGGCAGCCTGAAAACGGATGTGAATACCATTGTAGAGCGTATTAGCGCCCTGCAGCAGCAAAGTAAAGACCTGGATAAAGCATTAAGTGCGGCCAAACAAAAGCTGGCCAGCCAGCAGGGCGCAGACTTACTGGCCCAGGCTGAGGAAATTAACGGCACTAAGGTACTGGTTGCAAAGCTGGATGGCGTAGAGCCCAAAGCGTTGCGAGGAATGCTGGACGACATAAAGAACCGAATGGGGGATGGTGTCGTAGTACTGGGTATAGCAGGGACTGAAAAGGTCAACCTGATTGCTGGCGTGACCAAATCGCTAACCGCAAAGGTGAAAGCCGGCGATCTGGTGAATCATGTCGCTGCGCAGGTTGGCGGAAAAGGCGGTGGTCGCCCTGATATGGCACAGGCAGGCGGTGATAAGCCACAACTCCTGGATTCTGCGTTAGATTCCGTTAACGGCTATTTAGCAGATAAGCTATAATCAGCAAAAGTATACAGTGCGTTTTTGAAGTGACACAAAAACAGGGAATCACTGTTGCAATAACGGGGTCGTGCCTGTGATTGCATTGGATGGTAAGGGACAGATAAAGGAACAGGAGCAAGCGAATGCTTATATTGACTCGTCGTGTTGGTGAGACATTAATGGTTGGCGATGAAGTCACCGTTACTGTTCTCGGTGTTAAAGGAAACCAGGTGCGCATAGGCGTGAATGCACCTAAAGAGGTGTCTGTGCATCGCGAAGAAATCTATATGCGGATACAGGCTGAAAAAGGCGGACAGCCGGATACAGCTGAAAAAGAGTAATCTGAAAGGCCAGCATTTATGCTGGCCTTTTTATTTTCTGTGTCTGTGAGAGTTGTGCATAGCGTGCCCGCTTAAAATTAGATCCTTCCCAGAAGATAATGGTTTTTGTACAATTTGTTTAAAATGTCTGCAGGCGCACGGGTTTTCCCGAAAAAAGGTTTGACTCCTCACAGTGAATCCGTAAAATGCGCAGCACTTACGGAGAGGTGGGTGAGTGGCTGAAACCAGTTCCCTGCTAAGGAACCATACGCATTACGCGTATCGAGGGTTCGAATCCCTCCCTCTCCGCCATTTTTCGTTGGGTGTGGCGGCCAACAACAAGTTACGCGTGTGTAGCTCAGCTGGATAGAGTACCTGGCTACGAACCAGGCGGTCGGAGGTTCGAATCCTTCCACACGCGCCACAATTTAATTCGCCACCATTTACGCAAGTAAATGACATCGCTTTACGCGTGTGTAGCTCAGCTGGATAGAGTACCTGGCTACGAACCAGGCGGTCGGAGGTTCGAATCCTTCCACACGCGCCATATAAGAAAACCCACCTCTTGGTGGGTTTTTTTATATCTTGTGGTTGGGTGAGAACCGATACGAGGTTCGACACCATCGCCGGGAGCGATGGTGAACGCGCTTTAGCGCGGCCCCGCAGGGGCGAGGGCAGGATTGCCCGAGTAATCCTTCCACACGCGCCACATCAAAAGGCTCACCATCAGGTGAGCCTTTTTTCGTTTGCAGCGTGTGATTTAGCTCAGGGCGTTGCACCTGCCTGCCATTACAGGCACGCCGTAAACCCGTCCCTGGGGGCTCCGCTGCCGCTTCCCTGCGGCAGAGGGCCTGAAATGCCAGCCAGTCACACCGCCCTTGCATCACTTAAGCATTAAAATGCTGGCCTTTTTCGTTTGCAGCGGGTGATTTAGCTCAGGGCGTC
>NZ_BMXP01000001.1:213933-592346 GCF_014651815.1 Alteromonas halophila
TTACAGGCACGCCGTAAACCCGTCCCTGGGGGCTCCGCTGCTGCTTCCCTGCGGCAGAGGGCCTGAAATGCCAGCCAGTCACACCGCCCTTGCATCACCTAAGCATTAAAATGCTGGCCTTTATTCGCTTGCAGCGTGTGTCGGATTTCCAGCCCCTCGAAGAGCTCAGCCCTGAGTCTCATCGAAGAAACACGTCATTGCGGCGGAGGCCGCAACCTCCCAAATAGCGTGGCTGATTTGAAATCGTCCTTTTCACTCGCTATCGCAATAACTGGCTCATTGGTAATTGCAACGCTGCGAGTTGCAGCAGGAGGTCCCGGCCTTCGCCGTATGACGGTAGTATTTTGTAACGCACAATGGTCAGGCTCGCTGTAAAATCAAATGACTATCAAAAGCGCATAAAAAGCAGTTTTTTGTGAATAAATAGTCTGATGCCCACCCATCCCGGTTGTTTTTTAAAGGGGTGCGTGATACTTATTCTGTTTAAAATCAACTTAACCGGATCGATCATGGATGCAAATGCAGTAACATCGTTACTGGCCGAAGCGGGCACACTGATGATAGTGGGTATGGTCTTTGTCTTTACCTTTCTGACACTGCTTATCGGTGGCATTGACGTTATTGCGCGGTTCTGCCGGCGCTTTCCGGGAGAGCAGGAATCTCTCGACACGCCAGACATTGCGGCGCCGCGTCCGCAACGCAATGAAAACGAACATGATCCCCGCATCATCGCTGCAATCAGTGCGGCCGTTCAAACGCATCGTAAATCCCGTCAACGTCGTCTCACAAAGGAGTGACCATGACCAAGCCCCTAGCTTTAACTGAACTTGTGCTGCGTGACGCGCATCAGTCTCTGCTCGCAACACGCCTGCGCATCGAAGATATGCTACCCATTGCGCAGCAACTGGATAACGCAGGTTTTTGGTCTGTAGAATCCTGGGGGGGCGCCACCTTTGACGCCTGTATACGTTATCTTGGTGAAGATCCCTGGGAGCGTATTCGCCAGTTGAAGGACGCAATGCCTAATACCCGTCAGCAGATGTTACTCCGTGGTCAGAATTTGCTCGGATATCGCCACTATGCCGACGATGTAGTGCAGCGTTTCGTTGAGCGCGCGGCAACCAATGGCGTTGACGTTTTTCGTATTTTCGATGCCATGAATGATGTCAGAAATCTGGAAACGGCAGTTAAAGCGGCCATTGAGTGTGAGGCGCACGCCCAGGGCACCATGGCCTATACGGTATCGCCGGTGCACACGCTCGACACCTGGCTGGAGATGGCACGAAAAATTGAAGACATGGGTTGTCATTCGTTGTGTATCAAAGACATGGCGGGGTTACTAAAACCGTATGAATGTGAGCAGCTGATTAAAGGGCTTAAAGAGACCATTGATATTCCCATCGCCATGCAATGCCATGCCACAACAGGCTTAAGTACCGCGACCTATCAAAAGGCAATTGATGCCGGCATTGATATGCTCGACACGGCAATTTCGCCAATGAGTATGACCTACGGCCACACGGCAACCGAGACCATTGTCTCAATCGTAGAGGGCACAGAGCGGGATACGGGTATTTCGCTCCCCGAGCTTGAAGATATTGCCGGGTATTTCCGTGCCATTCGTAAGAAATACAGTCAGTTTGAGGGTAGCCTGAAAGGCGTTGATGCACGGATTTTGCTCGCGCAGGTGCCTGGTGGCATGCTGACCAATATGGAAAGCCAGCTCAAAGAGCAGGGCGCGCAGGATAAATTTGACGAGGTGCTGGAAGAGATCCCGCGGGTGCGTAAGGATCTTGGTTATATTCCGCTGGTTACGCCTACGTCTCAGATTGTCGGTACGCAATCGGTCATTAACGTACTTACCGGTGAGCGCTACAAGAGCATTACCAAAGAAACCGCCGGTGTACTGAAAGGTGAATATGGCGCAACGGCCGCGGCGGTTGATGAAAAGCTGCAGCAACGTGTCCTCGATGGCGCTGAGCCCCTGACATGCCGGCCGGCTGATCAGCTTGAGCCGGAAATGGAAAAACTTGAAAAAGAGCTGGACTCGGTAGCAGGCGAGAAATCTATCACGCTGGCTGACGACAAAATTGACGATGTGCTTACCTATGCTTTATTCCCGCAGATCGGCCTTAAATTCCTTGAAAACCGCAACAATCCGGACGCGTTTGAAGCGCCACCATCGGAAGAGTCGGAACAGCAGGCACCTGCGCAGCCCGACGCCGGGGAGCCCGGGCAATATGACGTCCGGGTTGACGGTAAAGTGTATTCAGTTGAAGTCGCTGCGTCCGGTCAGTTAGAAAAGGTAGAAGCGGCCGACGATAGCAAGCCGGCTAAGGCTGAACAGCCGGCAGAGACAAAGTCCACAGCGACGGGCGGCCAGGCGATTAACGCTCCTATGTCAGGGAATATCTTTAAGATCAACGTGACAGAGGGTCAGCAGGTCGCCAATGGCGATGTGGTGATGATTCTGGAGGCCATGAAAATGGAAACGGAGATCCGCAGTGCCCATGACGGTGAAGTCACGGAGATTCTGGTGAAGCAAGGCGACAGTGTTACCAGTGGCCAGCCTCTGATTTCACTGGGGTAGGGCATGGATAAACTAAGTGTTCTCTGGGAGAGTACGGCGCTGGCCCATTTTCAGCCCGGTCAGCTGGTAATGATGGCCGTTGGGCTACTGCTGCTTTATCTTGCCATTGTGAAAAAATTTGAGCCGTTACTGCTTATCCCGATTGGGTTTGGTGCGTTGCTGACCAACATTCCGTTGGCCGGCTTCAGCGAGCCTGGTGGGTTGCTGTACTTTATCTATGAAGTAGGTATTGATACCGGTGTGTTTCCCCTGTTGATCTTTATGGGGGTGGGCGCGATGACGGACTTCGGCGCGCTGATTGCCAACCCGCGTATGCTGCTGCTTGGTGCTGCTGCGCAGTTTGGTATCTTCGCTACGCTGTTTGGTGCCATTGCACTGAATCTTATTCCAGGGTTTGATTTTTCACTTCAGGATGCCAGCGCGATTGCTATTATCGGCGGGGCCGACGGGCCTACCGCCATTTTCCTGGCCTCTAAACTGGCTCCCGAGCTACTTGGCGCCATTGCGGTTGCGGCCTATTCTTACATGGCGCTGGTACCCATTATCCAGCCGCCCATCATGAAAGCACTGACCACACCTGAAGAGCGTAAAATTGAAATGGCGCAGCTGCGGCCGGTGTCGACCCGCGAGAAAATTTTGTTCCCGCTGGCCGTGCTTTTACTGACGATTTTATTTCTGCCTTCGGCGACCCCGCTGGTCGGCATGTTCTGCTTTGGTAACCTGATGCGGGAATGTGGCGTGGTAGAGCGCTTAAGTAAAACCGCACAGAATGAACTGATTAATATCGTTACTATCTTTCTTGGTCTGTCTGTGGGCTCGAAGCTGTCCTCCGATAAGTTTCTCACTGTCGAAACGCTGGGGATCCTGGCACTCGGGGCGGCGGCGTTTGCCATAGGTACCGCGACTGGCCTGCTGATGGCGAAACTTATGAGTCGCCTGTCCGGCGGTAAGATAAACCCATTAATCGGCGCTGCAGGCGTTTCAGCGGTCCCAATGGCGGCCCGCGTGGTGAACAAAGTGGGCTTGCAGGCTAACCCGCATAACTTCTTGCTGATGCATGCCATGGGCCCGAATGTGGCCGGCGTGCTGGGCTCAGCAGTAGCTGCCGGGGTATTGCTGGCGCTGGTGGGGTAAGCAGGCCAGCCGTTGCGCTGGCAGTATTCCAGCCCAGCCAGCGCTGGGATTGGTCCGGATGATAAATTCGCACCTCTTCTAGCGCAGGGTCTGCTGGGGCACCAGCGACTGGTACGCCAGGATCAGCTTTTTGGTGACCTCATGCTGTGGCCAGCGAAACAGCGTTTCTGTTTTGCCAGCCTCAACGATATTGCCGTCCTGCATCACAATAAGCTTGTCGGCAATATGACGAACAATCCCCAGATTATGGCTGATAAACACAAACGCCAGTCCCATTTCCTGCTGGAGTTTCAGGATCAGGTTCACAGTTTGCGAACGAATAGTGGGGTCCAGTGCGGCAAAAGGTTCGTCTGCCACTAACACCTTAGGTTGCAACATAATAGAGCGGGCCAGCGCCACACGCTGTTGTTGTCCGTCAGACAACATATGCTGATAAAAATAATAGTGCTCTCTGAGCAGCCCGACTTTGACCAGGTTGTCACTGATTATGGCCTTGCGAGTGGCTTCATCAGATCCAGTATTGAGGCGTAACGGCTCGTCCAGGATCCGGCCAACGGTAAGCGCGGGGTTCATCGACTCGTTGCTGTGCTGGAATATCATTCGGATATCAGAGGTGCGGCTGTTACGGCTGGCCTTTTTATTAAACCTGGCGTCATAAACGTTATTATTCAGGACAATCTCGCCACTGTTGGCTTCAACAGCGCCAACCAGCAGTTTTGCCAGCAGCGATTTGCCCGAACGGTTCTCGCCAATAATGGCAATGGTCTCACCGCGCTTAACATTCAGTTCAATCGGGCCGAGCTGGAATATTTCAGGCTGTGCAAACCAGTGTTTTTTCTTTTCATTCTTAAAAGTCAGCCCCTTCACCTGCATGATGTCTGTCATAGCTTCTCCATATGTAAGGGGAAATGGCAGCTGTAAGTATGATCATGGATACGTCGCACTGCAGGCGTCGATACACAGGCGCGTTGTGCCCGGGGACAGCGGGGACCTAACCGACAGCCGATGGGCATATGCTGCAGTGTCGGAATCGATCCATCCAGCGTCGGCAGACTGGATTTCGGCGGCAGATTGGTACGAAAGCTTGGCGCACTGTCCAGCAGCGCTTTGGTATAGGGGTGCAGCGGCCGCTTGCGAAGGTGCTTCATTCTACCCGATTCGACGGTCTGTCCGGCATACAGTACGGTCATTGAATGCGACATACTGGCGATAGCCAGCAGATCATGGCTGACGAACAGGATAGACAATGCGCGGGTCTGATTTAAGCGTGTAAACAGCTTCAGTACCTGCGTTTTAGTAGTGGGCTCCATGCCCCGGGTCGGGTCATCGGCTATCAGTAGTTTGGGTTGCGATACCAGCGCCATGGCGATCATAAATTTTTGTACAATATCCGCCGACACCTGATGGGGAAACGCATGGATATAGCGTTTGTGCTGCTTAATACCCACTTTATGCATGGTGCTGATAGCGATTTTCCGGCGCTGCTGACTGCGTTGCCAGAACCAGGTACCCCGTATAAACTCGTTGGGAATACTTTCTTCCAATTGTGCGCCCAGTGGCGCTGACGGATCCATTGCACCGAGCGGATTCTGAAACACAACCGCGATGTCTCTGCGCATTACTTCGCGTCGCTGAGACACCGACATGCTCAGCAGGTTGTCACCATTCCAGCTCATGCGATCAGCGGTAATGCGCCATTGTGGCGGTAATACGCCGGAAATGGCTGATACAATCAGGCTTTTACCTGAGCCGGATTCACCTACCAGCGCGCGAATTTCGCCACTGTTGACCGACAGGCTGACTTTGTCCAGCGCTTTAATCACCGAGTCGCCGGTATTAATTTCCAGTGTCAGATTTTTGATATCAAGCATGGCCATTAGTGACTGACCCTCTTTCTTAATGCGGAACGCAAGCCATCACCCACAACATTGATGGATAACACCATCAAAAAGATGGTCAGGCCGGGCAGAGCCACGTTCCAGGGCGCGATGTAGGCCACATCCAGTCCGTCGGCAAGAATGGCGCCGAGCTCCGGCAGCGGTGGCTGTGCGCCCAGGTTCAGAAAGCCCAGCGCCGAAACATCCAGCACGGCAATCGACAACGCCAGCGTACCCTGCACGACCAGCAATTCAATCATATTGGGTAATATCGAGTTAAAAAACAGCTGAAAATTACTTGCCCCGTCGAGTCGTGACGCCAGTACATATTCTTTTTTCATCTCGTTGCGCACGAAGGTGCGGGTATGGTGAATAAACTGCGGGATGAGCGCCAGCGTGATGGCCCACATGCTGTTGACTAGACCGGTACCGAGTATGGCCACAATAATAATCGCGATAAGCAGTGTAGGGATTGCCATGAGCGCATCAAGCAGGTGGTTGAGTATGCTTGAGCGAACCCCGGACATAATCCCGGCGATCGCGCCGATACTGACGCCAACCAGCATGGCCAGAATGACCAGTATAAAACTGCTTCCGAGGGTCACGCGACACCCGTAAATAATGCGGGAAAACAAATCCCGGCCCAGTGCATCCGTGCCGAACAGATGACTGACAGTGCCGTTGAGTTGCCAGCTTGGCGGGATGAGCAGGCCATCCACATTCTGCTCCAGGGGATCATAGGGAACCAGCCAGGGGGCAAAGACTGAAAAAATAATAAACATGAGCAGCACAAACAGACCGACAAGGGCAATGTGACTGGCACGAAACTCCTGCCAGGTCTGTTGCCAGGGGGAAGGGTGGAATTCCTCGTCGTAGAGGCTAAATCGCGCCACGTTCGAACCTCTCTCGGCCGGGGTCGAGCATGCGGTTGAACATGTCGACCAGAATGGTCAGTGATATCACCAGCGTTGATACGGCCAGCATACCAATCCGCAGTGCCGGGTAATCCCGCTGATAAATGGCCTGGATCAGCCAGTTACCAATCCCTGGCCAGGAAAACAGCGTTTCAACAATCATGGCATTGGTGATAAGTGTGGTTATCTGAATGGCCATTAACGGCAGTATAGGTAATGACGCGTTACGCATCACATGGCGAACAAAAATCTGTGGTCGCGACAGGCCCCGCGCCCGTGCGGCCGCAATATAGGGTTTTTGCAGAACATCGATCACCGAACGTCGGGTAATACGGATCATCGCTGCGGTGGTAATTGTGCCAATCGCCAGGGTTGGCAGCAGCAGATGGTGAAGCGCGTCCCGTAAAGCCAGCCCATGATCGATATGTTCACTCAATAAAATATCGATCAGGATAAAACCAGTGACGGACGGAATGTCGAACATCAGGCTGATACGCCCGGATAGCGGGGCGACACCAAGCTCGAGACTAAAAAACAAAATAAGCACCAGCGCCAGCCAGAAAACGGGAACGGAATAGCTTATCAGGCTGACCGAGTTTATCGTCCGGTCACTTAACGAATAACTGCGTATACCGGCGTAGTAGCCTACCGGAAGTCCAATAAACAGCGCCATCAGCATGGCATAGGTACTTATTTCTATTGTCGCAGGCAACGCCAGTCCTACTTCCTCGCGTAGCGGCAGTCCCGACGTGAAGCTGTAGCCCCAGTTGCCGTTCATTAATTGTTGGAGGTAGTGCCAGAACTGAATCAGGTAAGACTGGTCCAGACGGTATTGCCTGACCAGCGCGTCGCGCTGCACCTCGTTTTCCGGGGTAATCCCGGACAGGTTAACCAGCACATCACCAGGGAACAGGTAGGCAAGCACAAACGACAGCGCGGTAAGTACCAGCAGAGTGAGCACAAAAAGTACACTGTAACGGACTAAAATACGAATCACTGCGCTTTTTTCACCCCGCTAAATCTGACACCGCCATAGGGATTTATCGCCATACCAGAAAGGACTTCGCGATAGGCCTGATACCGATAGGCGTGGGCGATAGGAACCAGCGGTAATTTCTCGTAGAGCAGCCGGTTGGCCTGCCGGTAGATAGCGCGACGTTTTTCGATTTCATCGGTTTGCAGCGCTTGGTTGATCAGTTGCTCGTAGTCTTCATTGCACCACATTGCGCGGTTGGTCCCTGAAGGGATGGCGCTGCAGCTTAACAGCGGGCGATAAAAGTTATCAGGGTCGCCGTTGTCAGCCGACCAGCCAATCAGCACAGAGTCGTGCAGGCCGTCGCGCAGGTGACGCCGGAAGGTACTCCAGTCATAACTGACAATGGTTGCACGGATCCCGACATCGGCCAGGTAACGCTGGATCAGCTCTGCCATTTTCGTGGCATTTGGGTTGTATGCCCGTTCGACAGGCATCGCCCATATCGTCATCGAGAAGCCCGGTTCAATACCGGCATCATCCAGTAGTTTTCTGGCTAATACCGGGTTATAGGCGGTATCGTCAGCATCATCCTGGTAGGCCCAGCTTGCCGCAGGCAGCAGTGTCTTGGCGCGAGTGGCACTGCCAAAATATACGGCCTCCAGCAACGTGTTTTTATCGATGGCAAATGCCAGTGCCCGGCGCACATCTGGATTATCAAAAGGCGGGCGCTGGGTATTGAATGCCCAGAAGCCGATATTCAGTCCCGGCTTTTCTGCCAGCATCAGGTTTTCACGGTTGCGAATCACATTAAGCTCGGTTTGGGCAGGGAAGGCTGTCGCATCGCATTCCCCGGTAATGAGCTTTGCCAGACGTAATGAACTGCGCGGTGTAATATCAAAAATCAGTTGCTCGGCACTGTGTTTGTTCTGCCAGTAGTCAGGGTGGCGGTGATAACGGATATAGTGATCTTTTCGATGTCCGACAAACCTGAACGGGCCAGTGCCAATTGGGAATTGATCGAGACGGGCCGGGATACCCTGCTTCAGCAACTGATCGGCATACTCTTTAGACAGAATAACCGAAAAGTCAGTGGCCAGGTTGGCGAGAAATGAACTGTCACGCTGGCGCAGCGTAATTTCTACCCGGTACCCGTTGATGCGTTCGACGGACGCGATGTTATCCGCTAAACCGAGGCTTTCAAAATAAGGGTAACGACCGCCGGAAACCGGGTGATACGGATGAGACGGCAGGCGCCAGCGATTAATGCTGAAAATAATATCGTCAGCATTAAAGTTTCGTGTCGGCGTGAAATAGCTGGTGGAATGAAACGAGACGTCTTTGCGCAACTGGAACGTATACGTCAGGCCGTCATCGGATATCATCCAGCTGCTTGCCAGGCTGGGCACAATACGGCCGCTGTCTGGTTCGAAGTCCAGCAACCTGTCATATAACTGATGCGATGTGGCGTCGGTTGTGGTGCTCGACGTATCCAGTTGTGGGTTGAAATATACCGGGTTGCTTTCAGAACAGTAAATGACACCGCTCTGATAAAACGCATCATCAGCAGACTGGGTACAGCCGCTAAGCAGGCACAGCGCTGTGATGAAGAAAAGTGGGAACGTAAGCTGGCTGCGCGGTATCATCAGGCTTCCGCCGATTCCGCTGAAGAATCGAGCAAATTATACTTTTTAAGGTAACCCCGCAGCTGATGGTAGGTAAGACTCAATTTTTCGGCCGTCTTTTTCTGATTAAACTGACTGTCTTCCAGCGCCTGCCGAATCATTTCAATTTCGTACTCCTGAGAGCGTTCTTTTAGATCGATAGGATAGGTCAGTGCCGCTGCTGTAGGGGCTGTCACCACGGCCGGCTCGGCAGCAACTTGCTCCTGAGACTCGACAGATATCGGCTCTGGTGTCGCAGCCACCGTGCGATCCTGCGTTTTAATACGCGTGCGGGGACGAAAGGCTGATTCAAAAGGATTTAATACAATATCGTGAACGGGCAAATGGGGGTTATTGGTCCGGTATACCGCGCGCTCAACCACGTTTTTCAGCTCCCGGATGTTGCCTGGCCAGTCGTAATCGAGCAGGATGCGCCTGGCTTTCTCAGTAAAGCCGCTGAACAGCTCCATTTCCAGCTCACGGGCCATATTGATAGCAAAATGCTCGGCCAGCATCATAATATCTTCCCGTCGTTCCCGTAATGGCGGGATCGTAATGACATCGAATGCCAGCCGATCCAACAGATCGGCGCGAAATTCCCCGGCATCGGCCAGCGTTGGAAGATCTTCATTGGTAGCAGCAATCAGGCGTACATCCACTTTAAGGGTTTTGTTACCGCCAACCCGCTCAAACTCACCATATTCAATCACGCGCAGCAGCTTCTCCTGAATAAGGCCTGATGTATTGGCCAGTTCATCCAGAAACAGGGTTCCGCTGTGCGCGACTTCGAAGCGTCCTTCCCTGCGTTTTGCTGCACCGGTAAATGCCCCTGATTCGTAGCCGAACAGTTCACTTTCCAGCAGGTTTTCATTGAGGGCGGCACAATTGAGTTTGACGTAGTTTTGATCCCAGCGTCTAGACAGGTAATGTAATCGCGCTGCGATTAACTCTTTACCCGTCCCGCGTTCGCCAATCACCAGCACCGGTTTATCCAGCGGTGCAATCTGCGAAATCTGCTCAAGAACTTCCAGGAAACTGTTGGCCTGGCCCAGCAAATTATCCTGTTGGCGATATCTGCTCATTAAATCCCTCAAATGTTAGTCATTTCGACCAATATGTAGTGTAGAGTAAAATGCAGTCATATTCGACTACTATTTATAATTCGCAAAAGTCTTTATAAACAGGGTTTTATAAATTCGTGTGAGTTGGCAAGTAATTTGAATGGTACTTCACCAGGAATGCCAGTTGGCATAATTTCAACACGAGTTAGAGGTAATGATTATGGGTATCTTCTCGCGTTTCACTGATATTGTGAATTCAAATATAAATGCTTTACTGGATAAAGCTGAAGATCCGGAAAAAATGGTGCGCCTCATCATCCAGGAGATGGAAGATACGCTGGTAGAGGTACGCTCGGCATCGGCGAAAACGCTGGCCAACAAAAAAGAAATTGTGGCCCAGATTGCTAAATATGAAACAGATGCGCAGGACTGGGAAGCGAAAGCCGAACTGGCCTTAAGTAAAGAGCGCGAAGATCTTGCCCGCGCAGCCCTTCAGGAGCGCAAAAAATGCGCGGAAGCAGCTGAGGCATTAAATACTGAGCTTAGCGCAGTCGAAGAACAGATTTCGAAGTTGCAAGATGAGATTTCGCAGCTTCAGGAGAAACTGGCAGATGCGAAGAGTCGTCAGAAAGCGATTATCATGCGTCAGAAAACGGCCAGCTCGCGTCTCGAAGTCAAGCGTACGCTGGATAGCAGTAAAGTAGATGATGCGATGGGGCGCTTTGAGCAGTACGAGCGTAAAATTGATGACCTCGAGTCGCAGGTAGACGCCTACGACTTAGGTAAGAAAACGCTGAATGACGAGTTTGCTGAACTTGAGTCCGATGACAAAGTTGACGAAGAGTTAGCTGCGCTTAAAGCCAAAGTGAAAGGTGGGCAAAAAACCACCGCAAAGTCTAAGAAAAAGTCATAAAACGGCTATAAGCACTGTATTGCGTCCCGCCCGTTGTTGCCGGGCGGGGATAGCAGCGAACTAACGTGGAGGTATGGTTATGGAAGAGGGAATTTTAGCACTACTCATAATGCCCTTTGTCATTTTCATGATATTTGTGGCGCCTATCTGGCTGATTCTGCACTACCGCAGTAAAAAGCAGGTCAGCCAGGGGTTAAGCCCGGAAGATTACCGCTCTTTGAAGGAGTTAGCAGCGAAAGCGGAGAAAATGTCTGATCGCATCGAAACCCTGGAATCGATTCTCGACAGTGAAGCGCCAGAATGGAGGAATCGCGCATGAAGAAGCAGCGGTCTTTATATCGGGATAGCGAACACGCACGGATCGCCGGTGTATGTGCCGGTATCGCTAACTACTTCGGACTGGAAACCTGGTTAGTGAGGATCCTGGTGGTCACGGGCTTCTTTCTGTTGGCGGGGCCGTTCATGATTGTCGCTTATGTGGCGGCGTGGTTTATCCTGGACAAGCAGCCACCGGATTATGATACCAGTGTTGCCTCTGCGCCCATCGATTTATCAGGGAAAGGCTGGCGAAATGCACCAAGCGAGTCTGGTTCACGCAGCGCATCAAAGGTTGAGGTGAAAACCAAAGTTTGGCAGGCCGGCGAGCCGCCTAAACAGGCACTGCATGATATTTCCAGTCGTTTCGATGCCGCAGAGACACGGTTACGGAAGATGGAGACGTATGTCACCTCGAAAGAGTTTCAGCTCAATCGCGAAATCAGCCGTCTCTAAAAAAAGTAAAAAGTAAAAAGTAAAAAGTAAAAAGGTCCCAAATATAAAGCAGGCTTTCCATTAGGAGCCTGCTTTTTTTGTCTGTTGTGCAGGGTCAATTACGCCGCCTTGTAAATTTATTGTTACGTCAGTTTCAACGTCTCGTTATGGCCCATCTCTTTAGTCGAGGGTAAATATCATTAGACTGATAGCAAGGTTAACAATAAACAGGTCAGACGTAATGAAGTCTACGCAGTATAAGTCGAGAGAATCTGACGAAAATGGCATCATCCACTGGAGCGATGAGGAGAACCAGATATGGTCAGAGCTCTATGCCCGTCAAATTCCCCTGGTGAAATCCAGGGCGTGCCCGCAGTTCCTTGAAGGGCTGGACAGAGTAGGACTGAGCGAAGATCGGATCCCACAGCTTCCGGACATCAATCGTGAGCTGAAAGCCGCGACTGGCTGGCAGACAGCCGAAGTGCCGGCGTTGATCCCGTTTTCAGAGTTTTTCCGGCTGCTGGCAAACAAGCAGTTTCCGGTTGCTACGTTTATCCGTACCCGTGAAGAATTTGATTATCTTGAAGAGCCCGACATCTTCCACGAGGTGTTCGGGCACTGTCCGCTGCTGTCTAACCCTGCGTTTGCGCACTTTACGCATACGTACGGCAAGCTGGGGCTGGAAGCGAGCAAAGAAGACCGTGTATACCTTGCACGTCTGTACTGGTTTACGGTGGAGTTTGGTCTGGTCAAATGCAACGACGAGTTGAAAATTTACGGGGGAGGCATTCTGTCTTCACCCGGCGAGACGGTGTATTCACTGGACAGCGATAAGCCTCAGCGCAAGCCGCTGGACCCTATGGCGGCGCTGCGCACACCGTACCGTATCGATATAATGCAGCCGCTTTACTACATTCTTGAACAGTTTGATGATCTGTTCTCGCTGGCAGAAATGGATATCATGGCGATGGTTCAGGAAGCCAAAAAACTGGGGCTGTTTGAGCCGCTGTTTCCGCCTAAAGAGAAAAAAGCCGGCTAAGCATCTTGCCACCACCCGGCGCACTGTCGCCGGGAGCGCTTCCCTAATCTTCATCACTTGTTATTTGTCGTGACGGCGCACACGTTACGCAGTTGTCACATTTTTATTACACCCTGCATAAAGTGTGATATCCTGTAAATATTAGTTTACAAGTGAAGTCGTTATGCGTTTAGAAATCAGTTGTCAGGATCGTCTTGGGATCACTCAGGATGTATTGGATATCCTTGTTGCTCATGAGATTGACTTACGTGGAATTGAGATAGACCCAACGGGTAAAATTTTTCTTAATTTCCCCAATATTGAATTTGCCGACTTTCAGCACCTGATGCCAAAAATCCGTCGTATTCAGGGTATTGATGACGTTAAAACAACGCTGTTTATGCCCGGAGAGCGCGAGAAAAAACAGTTGCTTGCGATATTACGGACCCTGCCAGACCCGGTGTTTTCAATCGATACACGGGGACAGATACTGATGTGCAATGAAGCGGTCACCAGCGGCCTGGAAATGGCCTATGCCGAGATAGGCGGAAGTGATATCAGTGAACTGGTCAAAGGGTTTAATTTTCATCGGTGGATGGAAAATGACGACGTGCAGCCACAGTCGTCAAAGGTTAAGTTTATCCAGCAGGATTATCTGGCGGATATGTTGCCTATTACCGTAGCTGACGAAGAAAATAATGTGATCATGGCCGGCGCTGTGGTCATGCTAAAGTCTGAAATGCGCCTGGGGCAGCAATTCAGTGCTTTCCATCAGCCGCAAACGGACAGTTTCGATCATTTTGTTACCGTGTCATCCGCCATGGCTAGAACGGTAAAAGAAGCCAAACAGGTTGCGGATCTGGATGCGCCAATTGTTATTTTTGGCGAAACCGGGACCGGCAAAGAGATGATTGCCCGGGCCTGTCACAATGCCAGCCGTCGCCAGTCGGCAGCTTTTCTTGCCCTTAACTGTGCCTCGTTGCCTGACAGTGTCGCTGAAACAGAGTTATTTGGTTACGGTCCGGATACCTACAATCAGCAGGAGGCACGTCCGGGACTGCTGGAGCAGGCAAAAGGCGGGACATTGCTGCTTGATGAGGTGGCAGACATGTCGTCGCAGCTGCAGGCCAAACTGTTAAGGGTACTGGAAGACGGTGAGTTCCGACGGGTCGGTGAACGGGACCCTGTGCCTGTGGATGTACGTTTTATCTGTACGACCTGTCGCGACCTTGGTCAACTGGTAGAAGAAGGGCGGTTTCGCAAAGAATTGTATTACCGTCTGAATGTACTGAGTCTTATCATGCCGTCGCTGAAAGAGCGCCGTCAGGATATCGTGTCGCTGGCAGAAAGCTTTATTCAGCAGCATAGTGCCAAGCTTGGGCGGCGGCCTGCAAAACTGAGCAAGTCATGTGTCGACTTTCTGCTTCAGTACCCATGGCCGGGCAATGTACGGCAATTGCAGAATGCGCTGTACCGGGCTCTTTCATTGCTTGATGGCAACGAGCTGACCAAAGAGGATATTCAGTTGCCCAGTTGTGCGCCCAGCGTCACCTACATCGATGAAAACTTTGAAGGTACGCTGGATGAAGAGGTGAAAAAGTTCGAAAAAGATCTGCTTCGTCGCCTGTATCCGTCTTATCCCAGTACCCGCCAGCTTGCCAAAAAACTGGGACTAAGCCATACCGCCATTGCCAATAAGCTCAGAGAGTATGGGATTAACAAGGCCACGGTAAAACTATAAACGAAGCATCAGACAGGGGCATAGCTCCTTTCCCGACAGATGTGAATAATTCGTTACAGCGCTGCAGGGCTTATCCGCTGAGCCCTCCGCTGCTTTCCTTTCCGAATCGCTGTACAACTCGGCTTACATGCACAGTTTTGCCTGACACACGATGACTTTTCAGCGCTGCATTAATGGTGTCTAGTATGTACATCAGAATTGCAATGGTAAGGAATCGGGCTCAATGAAATTTGCGACGTACAAAAATGACACACGCGACGGCCAGCTTATGCTGGTTTCCAGAGATTTAAGCCGCACCTGTGATGTGGGGGATATTGCGGCAACGCTGCAGCAACTGCTGGATAACTGGCAGACACTGGCGCCGCACATGGAGCGACGCTACCAGGCATTAAATAATGATGATGTAAAAAGTGAAGCGTTTGATCAGTCACGTTGTGAGTCGCCACTTCCCCGCGCCTATCAGTGGGCAGACGGCAGTGCGTATGTCAACCATGTTGAACTGGTACGTAAAGCCCGTGGCGCTGAGATGCCGGAGAGCTTCTGGAACGATCCGCTGATGTATCAGGGCGGCTCTGATGATTTCATCGGGCCCTGGGATGACATTATTTTACCCAGTGATGACTGGGGAATTGACTTTGAGGGCGAAGTGGCTGTGGTCACGGACGATGTGCCTATGGGGTGCACACCGGAGCAGGCTGGCGAGCGTATTCGCCTGTTGATGCTGGTAAATGATGTGTCATTGCGCGGGCTTATCCCCGGTGAACTCGCTAAAAGCTTCGGTTTCTTTCAGTCGAAACCCGCGTCAAGTTTCTCGCCTGTGGCCGTGACGCCGGATGAACTGGGCGATGCATGGCAGGACAACAAGGTCCACTTTCCGCTGCGCTCTACGTACAACGGGGCCCTGTTTGGTGAGCCGGAAGCAGGCGAGGATATGACCTTTAATTTTGGTCAGTTGGTGGCGCATGCTGCTAAGTCCCGGAATCTGGGGGCAGGCGCAGTCGTCGGCTCAGGTACAGTGTCGAATAAACAGGGGACAGAGCATGGCTCTGCAATCGAGGAAGGGGGGCGCGGATACTCCTGCATTGCGGAAGTGCGCATGATTGAAACTATTCGTGACGGCAAGCCGTCTACCCCCTTTATGCAATTTGGTGATCGCATCAAAATTGAAATGCTGGACCATGACGGCCACAGCATCTTTGGCACCATTGACCAGCAGGTAAAGCCACTGAACTAAGTGGCTCACAACAGGTGAGTTTTGGCTATGAGCATTAAACTGTATGGGTACTGGCGTTCTACTTCTACCTACCGGGTAAGAATTGCGCTGAACTTAAAGCAAATTGATTACGAGTATGTGCCTGTTCATCTGCTGGAAAATGGCGGTGCGCAGCACGCCAGTGCATACAAGCGGATAAACCCCTCAGAGCTGGTGCCGTGCCTGGTTGATGACGATGCAGACATTATTCTCAATCAGTCGCTGAGTATCATTGAGTATCTGGATGAGCGCTTTACTACTGGCAGCCCGCTACTGCCTGCGCATGCGCTGGAACGGGCCCGGGTGCGGGGATTGTCGCAGGATATTGCGTGCGATATCCAGCCACTTGGAAACCTGCGTGTGCTGAACCAGTTGCGGGAAACGTTTAGTGCCGATCAGGACGCTATTAATCGCTGGACCGCGCACTGGATAGAGACGGGACTCGGTGGCATAGAAACACGGCTGCAGACGCAGGCCGGTAAATATTGTTTTGATTTTGATGTCACCATGGCAGATGTCTGTCTGGTGCCTCAGGTGTACAATGCAATTCGCTTCGGCGTCGATATCAGCAAGTACCCGCTGATTGCCAAAATCACTGAAAATTGTGAACAGCTTGAGGCGTTTCAGAAAGCGCACCCGCAAAACCAAATTGATGCTGTAAGTTAAGGAAGATGCGAATAAATCTATCATCACTCAGCGAGTCCTGAAGTGCGTAGTCGCAAGGCAGGTTTCGCAAGCAGTGGCTTATCCCTTGGTAAGAACTTGCTTAAGGGGGAAGGCAGTCTTCCCCCATAGATTACTGGCTCTTGATGGGCAGTGCGGTGGTGTTCTTCACTTGTTTGAGCGCAAAGGTCGAACTCAAATGATCGACTAACGGCAGATGGGTGAGTCGATGCTTAAGCAGGTATTCGTATTCTTCAATACTTTCCACAATTACTTTCAGCAGGTAATCTTTTTCACCACTGGTCGTGTGGCACTCAACAATCTCATCTATCGACTGCACGGCATTCTCAAAATCAGTCAGCGAGTCGCCGTCGTGATTTTTCAGTGTTACATAAATAAATACAGACACGCCCAGGTTGAGTTTTTTACTGTTTAGCAGGGTGACTTTTTTTAGTATTATGCCGTCGGCTTCCATGCGCTTTACCCGACGCCAGCAAGGCGTATGGGAAAGGCCAACCTGCTGACTGAGATCTGCCATGGAAACGGTCGCGTCCTGCTGTAAGACGCGCAAAATTTCACGGTCAAATTTGTCCAGCTTCATACACAATATTCCGGAAAAATGATGATGGGCATTATATATTAAAAAGGATCCTAGGATACACATCCTAGCTTCAATCTGATCACTTTATTTTTCATCCACTTTGTTAATTCCGTTAACAAAAGTTTGCAAGGCCTGTCCTCCCACAAATGCGTTACACTACGGGCAAATTCATCAACCATGAGTCCTTATGTCGGTATTTGATCACCCGGAATTTGATAACCACGAACATGTGTCGTTCTACCATGATGAGAAAGCAGGCCTGAGCGCAATTATTGCCGTGCACAATACAAATTTAGGGCCCGCACTTGGCGGTTGCCGGATGTGGCCATATATCAACAGTGCAGAGGCGCTGACAGATGTACTCAGGCTGTCGAAAGGGATGACCTACAAGTCGGCGATGGCTAATCTTGAGCTTGGTGGTGGTAAATCTGTAATTATCGGCGATCCTCGCAAAGCCAAAACCACTGAGATGATGACGGCCATGGGGCGTTTCGTTGACTCTTTTAATGGCTCGTATTTTACTGCAGAAGACTCGGGCATTGCGGTGACTGATCTGCAAACCATGGCGAAACAGTCTGACTACATTGCCGGCGTGAATGCGAAATATCACGTTGCCGGGGAAGTGCCTGATGGCAATCCGGCCCCGTCAACAGCCTATGGCGTATTCGTCGGGCTTAGGGCAACGGTAGAGCAGGCATTAGGTCAGGGGCTGGATGGTATCAGTGTCGCTATTCAGGGAATGGGTCACGTTGGCTATCGTCTTGCGCAACATCTTAAGCAGGCTGGGGCCAGGTTATACGTGACCGATATTTTCCCGGAAGGTGTGAATAAGGCGGTCGAAGAACTGGGGGCAACAGCGGTTGCACCAGAAGAAATCTATAACCTGGATGTGGATGTTATTGCACCTTGTGCACTGGGCGCCTCAATCAACGATGAAACGCTGCCGACCATTAAAGCTAAGGTGATTGCCGGTGCGGCGAACAACCAGCTGGCACGCGAAGAAATGGGCGATCTGCTGCGTCAGCGGGGCATATTGTATGCGCCTGATTATGTCATCAATGCCGGTGGGGTTATCGATATTTTCCATCAGCGTATGCCAGAGTCATCTGACGAGAAAATGCGTGCCCATATTGAACAAATTGGCGTCACACTAAAAGAAATCTACAGCCGCGCCGATGATGAGCAGGCACCCACCAACCGGGTTGCTAATATCATTGCCGAAGAACGATTCCAGTCTAAAGGTTGAAAGTTAGCGGCCAAGTCGTCATAATGCGCCGCGCATCGGGGCAGTGAACACGCTTTCACTGCCCATGCAAGTTTCAATGGTGGACCCCTGGTCCTCCCGCAATGATACTTTGTGAACCCGGTCAGGCCTGGAAGGGAGCAGCCGCAGCAAACGACTCATGTGCCGGGATGTGGCTGGGGGCCCGCCACCCTTCTCACGCAGACGCTGTCGGCGTCTTATTCTTCGCCTGATCCAGATACCGAAGCGCTTTATCGACGGCGTGCTCTACATTCATTTCCATTTGCTTACGTTCGCTTAACGGCAGGTAAAACGCCATATCCACCTCAAAACGAATATAGCGTGGCGGAACCTGATTCAGCGCCAGACAACATAAGTCAGCCAGGTAATCATCAGACTTACTTTTATCCAGCCCCAGCTCAGTAATACGCTCGGTGACCAGGTGTTCATAGTAATTATGGATGTCATTATCAAGCTTCATTCAGCGTTTCCTATTGTTTACAGGTAAGAGGCAGAGGGTCGGGTGCACCGACACCTGTTAAGCATGGTAGACTGCGGGCAAAAAGAAAAGACGGGCAGAGTATGAAAAAGAATATTGAACCTTGTTATTACGGTGACTATCTGCAACTGGATAAAATTCTGGGCGCTCAGTCGCTGGAGAGTAAAAAGTATGGTGAGCCGGCACATGATGAGATGCTGTTTATTATTGTGCATCAGGTTTACGAGTTATGGTTTAAGCAGGTGTTGCATGAGCTTAATGCGGTAATTGATACATTTACCCCGGAACGGCTGAGCGATACTGATCTTATCGGCGTCGTACACCGGCTTAACCGTATTATCCAGATCCAGCAACTGATGAATGATCAGATAAGTGTGATGGAAACCATGACACCCCAGCAGTTTCTCGCCTTTCGGGATTATCTGGTGCCAGCGTCAGGGTTTCAGAGTATCCAGTTTAAGCGACTGGAAATCTCACTGGGCTTAAAACGCGAGTACCGCATTGATTTTGATAAGCAGAGCTTCTACAGCCGCCTGACGGACGAGGACCGGGCTTTGCTCGAAGGGCTGGAGGCCAAACCGAGCCTGTTTGAACTGGTTGATCGCTGGCTGGCGAGGTTACCTTTGCTTAAAACAGCCGATTTTGATTTCTGGCAGCATTATAAGCAGGCCACGGATACGCTGCTGAATAATGACAAAGACACTATCGAAAACAATGACACGCTGAGCGATAAGGAAAAGCGCCAGGAATTAAATGACTGGCAGTCAACCAGAGAGAACTTTGATGCACTGTTTGATTCCTCGCAGTACGCGTCTCTGCGTAAAGAGGACAAATTCAGGCTCAGTCATAAAGCCATGTTGTCAGCACTGTTTATTAAACAGTATTCAGAAGCGCCCATATTCAATCTGCCGTTTCAGCTGATTACCGCACTGACGGAAATTGACGAGAAGCTGACCATCTGGCGGTATCGTCATGCGATGATGGTGCAGCGCATGCTTGGCACCAAAATAGGTACTGGCGGATCATCCGGCCATCACTACCTTAAGAAAACCACCGAGTCGAACCGAATTTTCAGTGATTTTTTCAACATGGCTACCTTTCTGCTGCCTAAAGATATGTTGCCGCCACTGCCAGCGAGTGTTTCCCGGTACCTCGGCTTCTATCTGAGCGAATCAACGGCGAACGACAGCGCCAAATAATTCTGGTTGCTGAAATACTGAGCAGAAAACTAAGTAAAAATAAAATTTTCTTTAAAATCAGCCATCTGACATTCACTTTTGTAAAGTGTTTGCGTATTTAACGTTATCTGTAAGTTAAATTTTACAGAAATGCGTAATTTCGATGAAAAAAAATTGAACTTTTGAAATACGCTCGTCGGATCACAGTTGACCCCTCGCTAAGGATGTGGTTATTATCAATCCCGAGGTTCAGACCTTATTAATAATAAGTCGTTCAAAGCGATTTAAAAAAAACACACACTAAGAGTTTTAGTGGTCCAGGGAGACAATACATGTTTACAAACTCTAAACTGGCGAAGTCAGTTAAGCTGGCTTGTGCCTTCGGTGCTGCATCAGCAGCCATGGTTGCACCTAACGCAGCTTTCGCACAGGAAAACACCGCCGACGAAGGTGAAGCAATCGAAAAGATTTCCGTAACGGGTTCACGCATCAAGCGTACTGACCTGGAAGGTGCGGCTCCTGTTGTTTCTATTACAGCACAAGATATCGAACTGGAAGGTGACTACACTGTAGCCGATGCGCTGCGTTCAAGCTCACTGAACTCTTTCGGTTCATTCTCAGAGCGTTCAGGTAGTTCAGCCCAGTCACAGGCTACCATCAACCTGCGTGGTGCCGGTTCTCGTCGTACACTGGTACTACTTAACGGTCGTCGTTTCCCAGGTTCTCCAACACTGGGTGGTGCATCTGCTAACCTTAACGCTATCCCAATGGCAGCTGTTGAGCGTATCGATATTCAAACCGAGGGTGCATCTGCGATCTACGGTTCTGACGCCATGGCGGGTGTTGTTAACGTTATTCTGAAAGAAGACTTCGAAGGTCTGACATTCAACATTGGTGCGGGTAGCCGTGACCGTGATAGCGGCACAACTAACACCGAATTCTCTATCCTTGGCGGTCTGTCAAACGACAAAGGTAACATCACCTTTGCTTATGACCATCAGGAGCGTGAAGGCATTGCTGACGCTGATCGTCATTACACTGCAGCGCAGCGTAACGATCTGAATGGTGACGGTGTTATCCAGGCTTACACAGAAACAATTGGTTGGTCTTGGTACGGTGCGACTGCCTTTAACAGCGATTTCTCGCTGGCGACTGCATCACCTGTATGTTCTGATCTTGAGTCAGAGTTCGGAAGTGATATCTTCCAGGAAACTGCGGCAGATGACGACTGGAGTGAAGGTTCTACCTACTGTATGTTCGCTTATGCGAATACGTCATACAACACGGCATCTATCGACCGTAACACGCTGTATGTATCCGCAGATTATGAACTGACTGATGATATTGAATTCTGGGGCCAGGCAATGGTTGTACAGAACTCTTCATTCGGTCGTTATGCACCACCAGCAGCACCAATTTTCGGTGTTGAACCTGAAGGTGTTCTGGGAGACGTTTACAACCCGTATGACGAAACGTCTCCACAGATTCTGGTTCGTTGGGCGGACGTTGGTACCCGTGACGGTAACGTAGACGACTACAACCAGGATTACACTGCAGGTCTGCGCGGTTCTCTGGACTGGAACAACGCAACGTGGGAAGTGTACTACCACTACAACAAGGCTGATAACAAGTCTGTAGGTAAATACTACCTGTCTTACGGCGGTCTGGCTTACAACGTAGCTAACGATATTCCGCTACGAAGCGATGCTGGTATTGCAAATACTAAAGTAACGACACTGCAAAACTCACAAGCGACGTTTAACCACTACTACGCAGGTATGGGCTTTGACATGTTCGATCTGCCAGGTGGTCTTGCATCTCACTATGTGGGTGTTGAGTACTTCGAACAAACTTACCTGGATGAGTATGACGGTCAGTCAGAAGCTGGTCTGGTAGGTGGTTCTGCAGGTAACACCTCTTCAGGTGAGCGTGACGTAACGGCTGCGTTCTTCGAATCTGTTCTGCCAGTAATGGACACAGTAGAACTGAACGTTAAAGCGCGTTTCGATGATTACTCTGACTTCGGTAACGAAACATCACCAGCCGTTTCTCTTCGTTGGGAAGCAACAGAAGACGTGATTGTTCGTGCGTCATACTCTGAGTCGTTCCGTGCACCAGGTCTTGACCTGCTGAACGCGGCGCTGACCTTCTCTGCCGAGCCAGCGATCGATTACGCGTCAGGTGCGACAACGTCTCGTCAGTACGATACGTATTTCGCGCCAAACCCTAACCTTGGTCCGGAAACGTCTGACTACATCAACCTGGGTGTGGCTTGGGATGTTAACGACAACCTGGGTCTGAAACTGGACTACTTCGAACTTGATATCAAAGACGTAATTCAGGAAAAATCACTGCAAACGTTGCTGTCTGAAGAGCAGGCTGGTCTTATCACTGCTATCTCTCCAAGTGCAACGCCAACAGATGTTTTCTACATCAAGCGTGCAGCCTCTGGTGGTCTGATTGAAGCAGGTACATCTTACTTCAACGGCACAGGTTTCACTGTTGAAGGTATCGACTTCCACATTAACGCGAACCTGTCTACCGAGTTTGGTGACTTCCGCTTCAACAACATCAACAGCTTCGTGCTGTCGTACGATACTGAAGTTGGTGGCATCATTCAGGATACTGCGGGTTGGTCTGGTCAGCCAGAATTCAAGTCAGTGGCAACGCTGGCATGGTCTCTGGACGATCACCAGATTTCGTGGAACGCAACCTACACTGACAGCACTACAGAAAACGAATCTGCACCACTTGACGCAGATGGCGACCCAATCGCTGGGGTGCCGTTTGAACAAACTGGTAAGCTGGACAGCTGGTTAATCCATAACGTTACCTACTCTTATGACATGGGTGATTATGGCCGCGTTCGTCTGACTGCAGAAAACGTAACTGACGAAGATCCGGTACTGACGTCTAACGGCGCTTGGGACGACCAGGATCTGTACAACAACTTTGGTCGCACATACCGTGTGAACTACGAAATCAGCTTCTAATTGAAGCGGTTTTAACGTAAAACAAAAGGCCGATGAAAATCGGCCTTTTTTATTTGTGGTAAAAAAATGAATAACTACTGGTCTACATACTGGCAGCAGGGGAAGCTGCACTCATTCGCTGATGCACCAGGTCAGAACTATGATGGTGACCTGGCACAACACTGGCGTAACTTTTTTGCGGAATATAAAAATAAGACCGCATCCATTGTCGATATTGGTTGTGGCAATGGCGCACTGTTCGAACTCGCGTTACGCCATCAGCAAATGGATAATGTCACATTCACAGGTGTAGATACCGCGACACTCAGCGTGCCTGACGCGCTGGACAAGCCAAATGTACGGTTTCTTGAAAACTGTCCAGCAGAGCATACTGGCCTGGAAAGTGGCAGTGTGGATGCGGTTGTCTCTCAATTTGGCATTGAATACAGTGACACTGAACAATCTTTTATTGAGGTCGCCCGGATCTTAAGGCCAGGTGGAAAAATCAGAGTCGTTGTCCATGACAATAATTCTATGATTATAAAGCGTAATGCCCGTACACTTGCGGCAGTGGAGGCGTTACTCGGACCAGCTAGCGCCATAGATGCGCTGCGTAAGTTAAGCAATGCACTGGACAAGTACGGCAAGCAGTCTTCATCCTCTGAACAGGCAAGGCGACACCTTAATCAGCTAACTGAACAGATGGTAAAAACGCACGGCCAGCAAGCTGTGTTAGACACCAATTTTTCAATCCTGCTAAAAACGGTTTTGTCCTCCTCACATGCTAAGAGCGACAAAAAAGCGGCTTTACGAGCGTTTGAAAAAGAAATGAAAGGGCACCAGCAACGCCTGATGCAACTGGTAAACGCAGCATACTCTGCTGAGGATAAAAAACAGACGCAAACGAAACTTGAGGCGTTGCATTTCGAAAATATCCGGTTCACTGACGTAAAAGAAAATAACCAGCTTATTGGCTGCGAAATTCAGGCAACAAAGCAATAGCAGACTTACCATGAACCGATTGAAGAATCCGCTCGACCGCCCGGTTTTTATTATTGCTGCACCTCGCTCAGGGAGCACCCTGCTTTATGAAACGCTCACCCGGCACCCTCAGCTTGTTTCCATGCGTAGTGAAAGCCACGCCATAATTGAACACATTCCTGAACTGAGTACAGTGAAGCGAGGATTTGCCTCTAATGCACTGGGTGCTGACGATGCAACACCGACAGTCAGGCAGACACTCACTGCACGTTTTCTGGACCACGCATCTGATTGCAAGGGGAACCCAGTCACGGCTAACGCACCGGTACGGTTTCTTGAAAAAACCCCGAAAAATGCGCTGCGGGTTACGTTTTTGCATGCGCTGTATCCAGATGCAAAATTCATCTATCTGATAAGGGAGCCGGTTGCTAATACCGCGAGTATTATTGATGCCTGGCATTCGGGGCGCTTCGTTACCTACCCAGACCTGCCGGGCTGGGATGGTAGCTGGTCATTGCTGCTGCCGCCTGACTGGCAAACCATGCGCAATCGGCCGCTAAGCGATGTAGCAGCATTTCAGTGGGCTCAGACCAACCGTCTTGCGACCGATGCCTTTAAAGGCATTGACAGCAGCCAGGTACTGCCGGTCTTTCATGACGATTTTCTTCGCTCGCCTCAGGCCGTTATCGACAGAATTTTAGCGTTCGCGGAATTATCACCGCAACCGAGTCTGATTGGGTCAGCCGAGCTGCCGCTTTCCCGTTACACACTATTGGCGCCAAGTAAGACAAAATGGTACCGGCATGCGGCAGCGATACAGCGCAGTCGCGCATTACTTGATACTGCGCTTCCCAGTATCAATGCGTATTTGGCCTCACACCATCATCAGTCTGTCGATCTGCATCATGAACTGGATGAGGTGGCTCAAAATCACGCACAAGCAGCGTCTGACACCAGTGTGATAACGGCGCCAGCTAGCCGAAACGCACCCTGCCCATGTGGTTCGGGACGACGTTACAAACAGTGTCATGGTAAGCTTAGTTAAGGAAGATGCGAAGATAACGTGCAACACAAAGTGATCACCACCAATGAAGCTTAAACACGAATTTATACAACTGCCTGTGCGATTTGATGTCGCTGAACTGCAGCGTGAGGTCGAGGCCATACCGCAGGATCGCTGGCGAGCCCATCATGAGGGATTTAAAGGGAATTACTCAGTTCCGTTGATTTCGGTAGAGGGTAAAGACAACAATGAATTTAAGGGGCCAATGGCACCCACTGATATTCTTCATCGCTCACCGTATCTGAAGCAGGTGATCTCCAGCTTCGGTGAAGTTATTGGTCGTTCGCGTCTGATGGCGCTGGACTCGGGTGCCGAGGTGCCGGTGCATTCTGATATCAACTACCACTGGTACAAGCGCGTACGCATTCACGTACCTATTACCACCACACCGGACGTTCGCTTTCATTGCGGCGATAAAGAGGTCAATATGCAGGCCGGTGATGCCTGGATATTTGACTCATGGAAATACCACACGGTGAAGAATAATTCCGATGTATTCAGGGTTCATCTGGTCATTGATATCTGTGGCTCAAGCCGCTTCTGGGAACTTACTGAGCGTGGCAATGTGCCCTGGCTGGATCCAGTGTCCGACGACGCTGACTTTCGTTTTATTGCGCCACATACCGACACAGACCCCGCCATTCGTACTGAAACGTTCAATACGCCGCTGGTTATGACGCCAGGCGAAATGGATGGCATGGCGCAGGAACTATTTGCTGAACTGCATCAGGGAAAGGGCAATGCTCAACAGGATGTAAGCGCGTTTATTCAACGGGTAGAGCAATTCTGTCAGGACTGGCGAGTACTTTGGGCGCAATACGGGATGTCAGAAGCCGGCTGGCCGCACTATCATTTGTTACGGGAAACGGCCTATGCGTCAGTGCGTGAGTATGAAAACAGGCTCACTCTGGGTAATGGCACACAAGCCCCGCGGATGTACCTTTTCTGTATGATTGATCCTGCACTAAACGTTGAAGTGGCCGGGCAGTTTGCGACGATAAACGCCAACCAGGCCGACCCTGGCGGCGCTCAGCCTGCTGGCGCACAACGTGATGCTGTGCCTGAGCCTCATTCACGTAATGCTCCCTGTCCCTGTGGCTCGGGGCAGCGGTATAAAACCTGCCACGGTAAACTGGCCTGACGACCAGGCGCACGTGTTCGCTTCCTTTATCGCATTTTCCCCAGCGCAGCATCACGCATAGCAGTGAGTTCCGCGATAGACGGGGTCGTTGTGGCAAATACTTCGGCGTACTGATCACCGCTGCCAATATTTCGGGTGCTGATAGGCTGACGCACCTGACTGGCGCTGGGGGTCAGCACCGGGCTGTCAGCCTGATGGAACGTCAGGCAATCAGCCTCAAAGGCAATACCGATTTGGCAAAACAGGCCTTTGATCGTCGCTTCCGGTGATTCCGCCAAAGCCTGATAGTCCAGAACCGTTACCCGGTCACCCAGTTTGGTTTGCCACAATGCCAGTAACCGGTAAAAACCCTGAATATACGTACTAATGTCCGATGGCGAATACGCATAGTCGTTGCCGTGACTAAAAAACTGGCGGTATAAGCTGCTGGCATTGTCCAGAACCGGGCGGGACAGGCAGATAATGGGTGAATCGGGAAACAGCGTGCGGATAAGGCCAAGGTGCAAAATATTATTGGGGTTCTTATCAATAAAATAAGTATGGTTGTTAACCGGGTATTGGCATGCCTGCTCAAAATAAAACTGGCGCAGTTGCGTTTTCTCGGACTCTGATATCTGAGCCAGACCAGATGGGTACTGACCGCGCTGCATTAAATGTAATGCGATACGTTCAATATAAGGCAGTTCATCAGTCGTGGTTATCTGACTGTGTGCGGCGAGGATCTGCTCAGTTAATGTAGTGCCACTGCGCGGGAGGCCGACAATAAAAACAGGGACGTGCGATGCCACTGACGACGTCGGGTCAAGCGACACATTATGTAAATCGTCGACTAGCTGTAAAAAGCCCTGGCGATTAAATGGTTTTACTGTGCACATAAGCCGGTTGGCTTCATGTAACTGTTGCAGCGCCGCCTTCTTATTACCACGCTGATGGAACATGTGATGTCTGGCAAAGCATAATAACGCGCACTGAAAAGGATCGTCAGAATGGGCAGTCTGCAGCGTCGCTTCATCGTCGTCGGTAAACCGATAGTGCTTGAGATCTGCCAGTGACCAGTACCCCGATCCTGCTGTCGCGGGCTGTAACCGGATATATCGGTGATACGCGGCAGCCGCCTTTTCTGTATCCGGTAGCGCTTTATAGGCATGGCCAGCTAACAGGTGTAATCCCGGAGAGTCGGGATCCCGCTCAATACAGGTATGTAGCAGTGAAATGGCATCCGTTACATCCCCAGTTTGCAACAAATACTGGGCAAGCCTGCTTTTTACACTGACATCGTCAGGGAGCAATGTGCAAAGCCGCCGCAGAACCCGAACAGCCGGAAAATAAAGTTCATAGCGTACTAGCACAGTAAGCAACGCCTGATACTGTGACGCTGTCCAGTTCTCGGCACCACTTAAATCAGTAAGCTGCCGCGTGCCTGTGATGAGATCGCCGCTGAAAAATGGCAGCTGGCCTTCAAGTATCGCGAGCTCAGGTGCGTCAGCATACTGACGGCGCAACTTACTGAGTGCCAGTTGTGCTGATGTGGTATTGCCCTGCGTGAGTGCCTGCTCCGCTTTAGTGATTAATCGGCGACCTCTGTCATCCATATACCGAACCTGCTTTTACTGCCATATTAGAAAACACTACGCGGGATGGTGTACCGCTTATTCGTACCAATGTTTATGGTATCTTGTGTAAACAACAATTAATAGAAAAGTTCCAGCAGGAAGCAATGGCGAATTCCCAGCAAATCCAACAGTATGTAAATCAGGCGATGCAATTGTTGCAGCGCGGTGACTATGAACAGGCACTAAAGATATTTGTGGCGCTGGAACAGGCAGGAATGCAGGACTTTCGTCTTTTCAGGGCGATGGCCAGTGCCTATGAGCGGTTACAACAGAATCAGCTGGCCAGCCAGTATTTTTCCCGCTCCCTCGCCATTAATCCAACGCAACCAGATGTGCTGATGTCGCTGGCAAGGCTGTATACTCTGCTACATGAATATTCCCAGGCCCAGGCATGTTATGAAAAGGCACTGGGAATAAACAAAGATGACGGGATGCTTATCCGCTATGCGCGCTTTTTGCTGCTAGAGGAAGTAGCGCAACCGCAGCAGGCACTGTCGCTCTTATCTGCGCTGACCGGGGAAGGGGCTATGACAGAGTCGGCTCTGTTGTTGCGGGCAAAAGCACAGGGGGATCAGGGTAACCGTGATGAGCAACAAGCGTTGCTGGAGCAGGCGCTGACGCGCTACCCTGAGTCCCGTGACGTACAGTCGGCACTGGCCTGGTATTACAAAGACACCGGCGACAATGAAAACGCACAGGTGTATTTTACTCGTGCAGCTCAGCATCCGAAGGCCCGTGCCGATGATGCCGAGGGCCTGGTATTGTTCTACCTGGCCACTGGCGCAATTGAAAGCGCGCGTCGCAGTCTGGCTGAAGCGCTGACCCATTATCCAGAGTCCCGCAAGTTAATGAAACTGCAGGCCTCGCTTCGTTATGAAATGGGCGACGATAACTATCTCAGCCATTATGAACGCAAGGCAGTGACCGAACTTCCCCCCGCACTGGCCTTTGATTATGTCGATCAGTGCCTGAACGCAAAAAAACTACACCAGGCGCAGATTGCGCTGGATTCATTACAGCCATTGCACCGCTCGAGTGCGTATCTGACGCAACGTTACGCATTGCTCAATTATGAGCGCGGCGATTACGCAGGCGCTATCGATCTTTTAAACGAGATTATTGTCAGGGAACCCGGTAACCCGCTACTACTGCAGTTGATGGTCAAAAGCCTGTTTGCTGCCGGTGACATTGCAGCGAGTCAGCCCTACATTTCCCGTTTGCTTGAACAGGCACCGGATGACCAGTTTTACTGGGCACTGCAGAGCACGCAATGGCGGCTGTCAGGCGATGACAGGTATGCCTGGCTGTGTGATTACGCCTCACTTGTCAGGCCCGTGGAATTGCATTGCCCACCGGAGTATGGATCAACGACGGCCTTTCTGGCAGAGCTGAAAACCGTGCTGGAACAGTTACATACGACCAGGCATCAGCCACTGGAACAGTCGCTGGTCGGCGGAACACAGACGACGGGCTATTTGTTCGAACGTCGTCATCCGGTCATTCAGTCGTTGAAAACTGCGTTGCATGAGACCTGTCGTGATGCATTATCGACGTTGGTAGTGGATGAAACGCATCCGACTTGCAAGTCTGCGCAACGTGATATCAGCTTTGCGACAAGCTGGTCGGTACGGCTTCAGGATCAGGGGTTTCATGTTTCTCATGTTCACCCTAAAGGCTGGTACAGCAGCGCGTTCTATGTGGACGTTCCTGAATTGCCTGACAACGATGCCAATGCTGGCTGGCTGCACCTGGGCAAGCCGGGAATAATCACAGCGCAGCCTCTGGACGCTGAGCAATGGATACAGCCACAACCCGGCAAACTGGCATTATTCCCTTCATTCATGTGGCACGGTACCGCACCGTTTGAGAGTCAGCAGTCCAGGTTGACGGTTGCTTTTGACCTCAGTCATCAGCGTAAAAAATGATAACAATCTGATTAAGGAAAATGCGTAGATAAACGGATCTGTTAATGGAAGGGTAACCTAATATTGATAGTGTCGGTTTAATGATTGGCTAAATGTTTTACGTCTAATTAGTATCAGAATTACATTGACGCAACAGCGCCTATGGTCAATGATTACTGAGAAGGAAGCAGACAACGAAATAACGTGTGCTGTTTGCTTGGCTAATGTGAGAGTTCACACATCGCGGATCGCGCGTGGTAGCCAAATGTCCAATCAGCCACCAGCAATGGTATTGATGAGTGGTTGTCTTTTAATCAAATCAATATCCTAACGGTCTGTGTTAAGAGGCTGTTACTTGACTCCTCTCGGTAATCCGTGTGAGTATTAGGAGTTCGTAGTATTGGCGTTCTGGCGGCAATGACTACTGTCCTTAAACAATATAGCAAAAGTTTTTATACGCCCCTTGCCCGAGTAGTGTTTCATTTCGGCGAGGATTCAAATAAGAAATTTGGTTGGGAACTATGTCCAATATGAGCAAGAGAACTCTTATTGCTTCTACTGTTATGGGTGCGTTTGCACTGACAGGTAGCGCAGTCTCTGCAGATACGCTAGACAAACTTCATGAAGAAGAAGCAAAGATCCATGCGGCTGCAGCGAAATCTCAAGAAAAAATAAACACGCTGTTCGAACAGTCACAGGAACTTTTGGTGGAATACCGTCAGACTGTTGACGAAACAGAGAACCTGAAAGTTTATAACGACTATATTGCGAGCCTGGTTGCTGACCAACAGCGCAGTATTGACTCTCTGCAACGTCAAATCGACAGCATTGAAGACACCAAAAAAGGTATCGTACCTCTCATGTTCCGCATGATTGACAGCCTTGAGCAGTTCGTCAAGCTGGATCGTCCGATTCACCTTGAAGAGCGTCTTGAGCGTGTCGAACGCCTGCGTGACCTGATGGCTAACTCTAACGTCACTGTTTCTGAGCAGTTCCGTCAGGTTATTGAAGCCTATCTGGTTGAGGTCGAGTACGGCACCAAAATCAACTCTTATCAGGGCACCATTGATGCCAATGGTACAGAGGTCACTGTAGACTTCTTTAACCTGGGTCGTGCAGCGCTTATGGCACTGTCGCTCGACCAGAGTTCAGCCTGGGTCTGGAACAACGAAACGCGCGCTTGGGAGCAGTTAAGTGATGACTATGTATCATCTGTTGTTGATGCTGTGAAAATGGCTAACAACGTAATCCCAGCGGATCTGATCAAACTACCAATTAGAGCAGCGGAGTAAGTGTAGATGAAACCAGTATTCAAATCTCTATTAGCCGCTGCAACAATGGCGGTAGTAGCAACCGGTGCGCAGGCGCAGGAGTCTCAGACGCTGCAGGATCTGCTTAACCAGGTACAGAAAAATCGTGTTTCTGAAGCACGTATCAACGAAGAGCGTGAAGCAGAATTCCGTTCAGAGCGCGCTGACAAGCAGGCAATGCTGCGTCAGGCACAACAGGAACTGCAAGCGGAAACTGATCGCGGTGATCGCCTGCAAGAGCAGTTCTCGCAAAACGAAACAACGCTGACTGAGAAGTCTGCTGAGCTGGAACAGGCAACCGGTACTTTAGGCGAAATGTTTGGTGTGGTTCGTCAGGCCGCGTCTGAAGCCTATGGTCGTGTTTCTACGTCAATCGTAAGTGCAGAATTCCCAGGGCGCGCACAGTTCCTGTCTGATATGTCAGAAGAGTCGAAAGGCCTGCCTAACATTTCAGAACTGGAAGATCTGTGGTTTGCACTGCAAAAAGAAATGACTGAAGGTGGTGAAGTGTCTCGCTTTACGACAACGGTTGTTAACCTTGATGGCGGTACGTCAGAGCAGGAAGTAGTTCGTGTAGGTACTTTCAACCTGATCGGCGAAGCTGGCTACCTGGCCTATGACCTGGAAAATAACGTTGTTCAGCCACTGGGTCGTCAGCCTGACAGCCACCTGGTAGGTTCTGCAGAAGAGCTGTATGAATCAACATCTGGTCTGGTACCTTTCTATGCTGACCCGTCTCAGGGTGCAATCCTTGGCCTGCTGAAGCAAAAAGCAACCTGGTCAGAGCGTTATCATGCAGGTGGTCCGGTAGGTTACACCATCACAGTGATGCTGGTTATTGGTCTGCTGATTGGTGTGTACAAACTGGTCACACTGACATTATCTGGTGCGAAGATTCGCTCACAGCTTAAAAACCCAGGCAACCCATCAAGTGGTAATGCGCTTGGCCGTATCCTGAAAGTGTATCAGGAGAACAAAAACGCTGACGCAGAAAATCTAGAACTGAAACTGGACGAAGCAATCCTTCGCGAACTGCCTAAAATCGAAAGCGGTATTAACGTGATTAAGATTTTCGCAGCCATTGCACCGCTAATGGGTCTGTTAGGTACAGTTCTGGGTATGATTGAAACCTTCCAGACAATTACATTGTTCGGTACAGGCGACCCTCGTATGATGGCCGGCAGTATCTCGATGGCACTTGTTACAACTGCACAGGGTATCATTGCAGCATTGCCGCTAATCCTGATGCACAGCATTGTTGCTTCACGTAGCAAGTCAATTATCCATATTCTTGATGAGCAGACAGCAGGTATTGTTGCTGCCCATTCAGAGACGGAGAAAGCGTAATATGAATTACCTGATTGGATTATTTGAATCGGTCAGGGACTTTATCGCTACCGGCGGTGACGTGCTGTATTTCGTCGCTGCCGCGCTCTTTCTCATGTGGATGTTAATGATTGAGCGTTACTGGTATTTAATCTCCGTATTCCCGAAGGTGAAGAAAGACATTATCGCTAAGTGGGATGCGCGGGAAGATACCACATCATGGTATGCGCATAGAATCCGTGACGCGTGGATTTCTCAGGCGTCAGATGCACTGGATGCGAGAATGCTGATAATCCGCACACTGATAGCCATGTGTCCGCTAATAGGGCTACTTGGTACGGTAACCGGAATGATCAGTGTTTTTGAGACAATGGCAACACAGGGAACCAGCAATGCCCGTTTGATGGCAGGTGGTATCTCAATGGCAACAATCCCGACAATGGCGGGCATGGTTGCGGCGCTGTCAGGACTGTTCATCAGTTCACGTCTCGAAGCGAAAGTGAAGCTGGCAAGAGAAGGCTTGGTTGATAGCCTGCCACATCATTAGAGAGAGAGATTATGTCTCGTAAAGTCAGAACCGAGGAAGAAGATGCGCAGATAGATATGACTCCCATGCTGGATATTGTATTTATCATGTTGATCTTCTTTATCGTTACTACTGTTTTCGTTAAGGAAGCGGGTATCGAAATTAATAAGCCTGATGCGAGCCAGGCGGTTCTTCACAAAAATGCCAACATTTTCATTGCTGTTACTGAAGATGGCAATGTATGGATGGACAAGCGTGAAGTATCACCGGACAGCGTTCGGGCGAATCTGGAACGGCTGCTGAAGGAACAGCCGACTGATTATGTGATCATCCAGGCTGACGTGAAATCGAAGCACGGCGTCGTGGTTGAAATCATGGATCAGGTTAAAGCTGCCGGCGTCGATCGCGTTTCAGTAGCAGCAAGGGGTTAAGATGGCACGTTTTATTGTATCTATTCTGTTAGGTGCGGGTGTTGCATTTGCCTTGTTCGTCCTGATGGCGACATTGATTGAGAATTCCTCAAGACCGGCAGATGAAATACCGGAAGCACCGGTAATTGATATTGTGATGCAGGAACCGGAGGCCGACACGCAGACTCGTCAGCGTACACCTCCGCCTCCGCCACCACCACCAAAACAGCCTCCGAAGATGCAACCGGTAGAGCCGGAAGCTGCAGATCCGGATTCCAGTGGTTTCAACATGGATGTACCGAGTGTTGATACCGGCGGTGTAGGTGTAAATATTGGTGCGGTTGGCGCTATGCAACGTGACGGTGAAGCAACACCTATCGTTCGTATCGATCCGAAGTATCCACCAGAAGCTGCCCGTGATGGCAAAGAAGGTTGGGTTAAATTATCTTTTACTATCAATGAAGTTGGTGGTGTGGAAGATATTGAAGTGATTGATGCAGAGCCCAAACGTGTATTTGACCGCGAAGCGCGCCGTGCGCTGCGTAAGTGGAAATACAAGCCTAAGGTAGTTGAAGGGAAAGCAGTGAAGCAGACTGATATGTTCGTTCAACTCGACTTTAAACTGGAGCAATGATCATGATGAAAACATTCAAAATGTCTGCAATTGCTTTGGTAATGGGTGTCGGTGCGGTCACTGCCGCACCAGCCATGGCGCAGTCGTCGGCGATTGTTTGTCCCGGCTATGAGAAGGGAAAAACAACGCTGGTCGGTGAGCGTACAGGTAAAAAAGTGCAAAAGGCCTTTGAAGCGTACAACGAAGATAAGACCAACGAAGCACTTGATATTCTGTACGACATTGAACCATCAGATGACTTCGACAAGGCCTACGTGGGCAGATTCATCGGTAACCTGCTGGCCTCTCAGGAAGGTCAGGGAACTAAGGCGTTAGGCTACCTGCGTGACGCAGTTGATCCTAAGGTGTTAAACGATACCGAACATGCTCAAACGCTGAAATTGATTGGCGATTTGAGCATGCAGGAAGAGAAGTACACTGATGCTATTGACATGTATCAGAAGTGGATGGACTTCACCTGTAAAGAAGATGCAGACGTTTATACACGTATGGCACAGGCCTATTACGAGTCTGGTCAGCTGGCAAAAATGGTTGAGCCAGCCGATAACGCTATCAGGTTGCTAGAAGAGCCGAACAAAAATCCTTATGTACTGAAGATGACATCTTATTACGAAAGAAAGATGTATCCGGAAACAGTTGAGGTAGCACGACAGCTTGTACAACTGTTCCCCGAAAATCCTCAGTGGTGGATTCGTCTTGGCTTCTTTTACATGCTGGTCGAAGACTATAAGCTGGCGCTTTCAACTTTTGATATGGCCTATTTACAAGGCTTTTTGAAGAAAGAAAGTGAGATTAAAACCTTAAGTCAGCTTTATGCAACAAATGGTATGCCATGGCGTGCTGCTAAGTTGCTGGTCAAGTATGTCGACTCCGGTCTTCTGGAAGATGATGCGGAAATGCTATCGAACATAGCTAATTCGTTTCATCAGTCCAAAAACTATGAGACCGCAGCAAACTATTATGGTTTGGCAGCTCAAAAGTCTAATGATCCTGAACACTACCGTAAGAAAGGTACTCTGTTGCTGGTCGCTCAAGACTATAAAGGCGCTATCAACGCGCTTAAAAATGCCTTGGAGCGTGGCGCTGAGTCCCCTGCATCCATTCACTTCTCGTTAATGGAAGCAAATTTCTACGCAGGTAACTTCAAAGAAGCTTACCGTCATGTGCAGGAAGCTAAGAAAGATCGCGCTGTGCGCCGTAATGCGGTGGCATGGGAACCTTATATCAAGGAAAAAGCGAAAAATCGCGGCATCGAAATCTAGCATTAACAAAAGCCTCCGCTCGGAGGCTTTTTTATTCGTGCTGACCCGTCCTAAATAACGGTCACCCTTCCTAAACTGAGCAAAACCATACTATTGGCTTGCATTGTTCGGCCTATCACGTTGAAACGTCTTTGAGATAACGGCTGATCGCCTGCCTCAGTTCCTGTTGTGCTGCCTTTTTTCCTGCTAACCCTAATGCACTGGCGACACCTCCTATGGATGTCAGCGAATGTAGTTGTCTGTAACGTGAAACCGTGCTGTTAGTGGTGAAATACCGCCAGGCCGCGCCAAGCTGGTCGAAACTGCGTGAAGCCCCGGCGAATTGTGAAAGTCGCTTTATCATTATTGAGTGGCACTGCGCTGTCGTCTGATCAGCGGGCTCATATAAGTCAGTTACCGGGCGTATACCCGTGTCGAAGTCATAAAGCTGTGTGAGCATTGGCAATTCTGACTTTATAACTGAGGATAGCGGTCTTACGACCAGGGCACTACTGGCACCGCTGGCTTTGTCCATTTTCACGCCGCGATGAACAACGGCAAACTGATTGCGTTGCCAAAACGCAATCAGCGTGTCGGAAGCGCCAAATGAACTGAGCAGTGCATCCACGTACCGGTCTTTCGCGTAGTCGAATACAAAGGCCAGACATTGACTGCCAATACCCATCGATTGATAGTCTGGTCGCACCGCGATGCGGTTAATACGCCAGTAGCACTGTGTTGCCAACGCTTCTGAGGCCGTAATCAGCGCCAGTCGTTGAGCGCCCAAATGGCCTTTAACCCGGCGGCGGCCCGCGCTTATCTCTGAAGCAAGTCCTTGCAAGGGGTCACCGCCTTCACGATTGATCACACAGACTGCCACAACCAGGCTGTCCTTCATGCCAACAATGACAAAACTGTCGGGCGCATCAATCAGGCGCATAATGTCATCCGGGCTAGTCTGGTAATGGGCGTTGCTGAGTAACTGAACTGTCTGCTGAAGCTGCGCTTCGCACATCGAACTAAACTGCGTAACAGACCAGGTAACCCCCCGTGCCGTACAATTTTCAGCGTCGCGTGCTGAAGGCTCGCATAAAAGCAGTGCCTGTTGGCAGAATTTTTCAAGAGGATCGCCCTGATACCAGCGTATCGGTGCGTGCAACTGATGCTGCGTGAGGCACTTTTGTGCAGCGAGCCATGGCAAAAAACGGTGAAAAAAGCCCTGACCACTACCTTCGTAACCATGCGTCGTCGTAGCCAGTATTAGTGTATCAGCCTGCATTGCCAGTTGCTTTATGACCGGCAATGGCAAGGACGCCGCTTCATCAACAATAAGGTACCTGTGTCGTTGCTGAGTGAGCGCAGGGTTGTCGGGCGCATACCAGCTCAGGCTGCGGGTTTTGCTGTTTATGCTTATCTGCACAGCGTTTGGGCTGCCTGAATGCACACTGGTATGTTGTCTGACCGTTTCAATCAGGGTGGCAGTATTATACGTGACCGGACTGGTCAGGGCTATATCGCAGCCCCTTTTTAACAGATCGGCAGCCAGTAGTCCCAACAGCGTAGATTTGCCGCGCCCACGCGGGGCAGTAATCACAATCGCTGTATTACTGCTTTGTAGCGCGCTTTGGATTGCATTAAATGTATTTGCCTGGTCCAGTGTTGCAAAAGGGGCGGGAACACTGTCATCAGCAGGGGTTGCGTTACAGACCGGCAGGACGGCGTGTGCATCGTGCCAGCAGGCAACGCCACTCGATTCATCCGCGTCTGACAAGTTACGCGTCAGGCGTTTCAGGTACGGGCTCTCAGTCAGTGTATAACCGTACGTCAAAAAGTGAGTAGCCAGCACCTCAGGTGACTGGTGCCAGCGCTTGTGTGGCGGGGTAAGAAGGAGCAGACGGCCGCCTTTTTTTACGGTGCCAGCCAGCGCCATGAGTGCACTGGGCCGAAACGGCTGATGCGCGTCGTAAACGGCAATATCAAACTCCTGCCCCAGCAGCTGAGTGGCATGACGGATATATGTCTGACGGCCAGCTGGATGTTCACCGGGGCCTGCCCAGCATGTTTTTATATGCGGTGGCAGTGCGTGAAGCAGCGCGTGCGCTTTCATGTAGCATTGCGATTGCGGGCCACTGACATGCAGAAGCTGCCGGTGCACCGGTGTGCGCCCTGGGTTCTGACCTGCCAGTAACCATTTGTTTATTGATACTACAGCCATTGTTTCAGATATCCGGTATACTTAGACGCTCAGGGCAGGGAAGGCTTCGCTGTGACGCCGACACCATCATCGTCTCAGGTAATGACAATCTTGCCCGCGTCCTGGCCATTTATAGTAACGACAATCGATGAGGAATTCGAATGCGATTTTTGTCCCGCAGACTGGTAATGCCAAATGATCTTAACTATGCCGATTCACTGTTTGGCGGCAGGGCATTGGAATGGATTGACGAAGAGTCAGCCATTTATGCCATCTGCCAGCTCGAGACAAATTGCCTGGTAACCAAACACATTGGCGAAATTAATTTTGAGTCACCCGCCATGCAGGGAGATATCGTTGAATTTGGGCTGGAAACTAAGTCAGTAGGTCGTACGTCAATTAAAGTCAGCTGTCTGGTACGCAACAAGGCGACCAAGAAAACCATTTGTCTGGCTGACGATATCGTGTTTGTGAAAGTCGATCCCGTTACCCGTCAACCTGTCGCGCACGGAAAAACACTGGAAAGCCTGAAGGCACAAACCGAAGAAGAAATACGCAGGCTGAACCTGATCCTGACTGAGAAAAGCAGCTAAGCAAAAGCGCGGTCTGCACCTACAGGCTTTGGTTAGCCATAAGGCTGGGCAGTTAAGACTGACGTGATGACCTCTTGCTGGGTGTCGTCAAAGGCGTCCTGATAGGGCGCCGCTGGTGTTGTGTGGTCGAATGTGGGCATGATACTGCTCATGGCAATGTCGTGGAGTACCGGTACACTGATTGGCGCAGGTTGCCCGGCTATCGTCGTTCCCGGCTGGTTGTCACACAGTGCCCACAACTGACGGTTCACCGCACCAGGCATGCCCCACTTCAATAACATCAGTGATGACGTACCGTACAAACATATGCCCACCTCGTCGCGGATCCTTTGCCGGAACTCAGCGAAGTGACGACTTTCGTGCCAGAGCCGAAGTACCCGTTCACTGTACACACACTCTTTGTGAAAAAGCAGGAGCAGCGAGAGCAGACCAAACAGTAGCAATGCCTGTTGACTGTCGGTACGGAGTTTCGTTGCCAGTCTTTCGGACAGCAGCATGCCGTCAATTAACTGCTCTATATCAGGAAACAGGCTTTGCGCTGACAGCTGCTGCTGCGCCGCAAACAGCACCGCAAAGTGTTTTATGTTGGTCAGGCCAAGGTTGCGGCTGAGCGCCTCCTCAAGGCTCGACGGTATTTTGCCATAAATCGCCCGGCTGGCTCTGGCGAGAATGTGCGCCTGAAAAATCGGATCCCGTTCGATGATCGTCACGACATCCTGTAGCCGCATTGTCTTGTCATCCAGTGACAACAGAGACTGCACCGTTTTTGGCAACGGTGGCATGGATGTCACAACATCATCCAGTTGCTGGTTGCCGCGCTGGAACCGCAGTCTGCTACCCAGAAGCCTGAGCTGGCCCGGGTTTATGCCTGTGTATTCTTTGTAACTGCGATCAAATGCCCGACGGTCGGAAAAGCCGAGCAGCTCTGAGACTGCCTGTGCACGGTTCCCAGCCAGCAGGTGACGGGTCGCCAGATCATGAATTGCCCCTTTGAGTAGCTGATTAAACGCAATACCTTCAGCTTTCAGCTGTTTGCGTAGTACTGCCTCACTGAGACCAAGATGTTGTGCGACGCCAGGGAGTCGCAATCGGGCAGGCTGACGGCTGGCATCAATCAGTGCGATAACTCTGGCCTGAGCCGAGTCGCTGCTGCCTGGCATCAGACTTTTCTCAATAGCATTCAGCAATGCCGGGTTTGCATAAAAAGACGGGACGTTAAGCCACGTCTTTGCAACAGATACCTCACACTGCCCGGACGATACCCTGGTAGTTGCACACAGTGGTCGTAACAGTGAACATGCAGCCGCAGGTAGCTGCGCCTGGATAAAATCGAAGCGCTGTCCGGCCTGATACCTGAAAAGCGCCAGCAGTATGTAGGCGTAACACCCATCATCCAGAGGATTCCCGGAGGCTTGCCAGCGCACGGTGATCTGCCCTGCGTGGTCAGCATGGGTCATCTGTGCGCCGGGCGGGTAGAAGTAGTCGGGGTACTGGCGCAGCAGAGTCAGTGAGGCCCCGATGTTGTCACTGCTCACCATCGCCACCATCAGATTTCCCATCCGGCTGACGTCAAGGTAATGATTGAGCAACTGGCCTGCGATATCCAGGGGTGTCTTCTGCAGCAATTCAATGAAGTAACGGTAGGTATTGTCCGGCGTGGATTCATCCTGCTTGCGCAGGTACGTCAGCGCCAGCTCATCCTGCGCTTCTGCCAGTTGCTTGTCTCGCCGCACTCCCAGCAACGCCCGCAGCATAGCCAGCCAAACATGTTGCTGTCGTTTCCCTGTCATCCGTTACACTCCTGTTAATGACGCATCGTGTATATCCAGCTTATGTTTATACGAAACTAATAGATTTAAGCACACCATTAAAGGGGGAGTATCATGAGAAATTAACCCGGAAGTAGCGCAAAGTGTCATGGTATCTGTCAGGCTGGGCATTTAAGCTATTGGTTGTCTGTTCGGCTCTTTTGGGTGAACCGCCAATCCTTACCCGACTTCCGGAGCCGGACAGCACCCAACCAAGGAATAACGATGACACCACGTCTGTGTGCGTACAGGCTGGTTCGCATTTTCCTTAAGGTCGTTCTCGTCCTGACTGCGGAAAACGTCCATCCTGTCAACCGGACGTTTTCTTTTTGCAGACCGACGCTTACCGTTTCGCCATGCCGCTTCAGTCAGCCTGAAATACAACAGACCGCAAGATAACCGCATTCAGAACTTGACGGAGCACACCGTCCTGTTACACTCGCTGCGCTGTTGGCCTTGCGCCAGCGCACCAAGGGGTGCCGTAAACGGCTGAGATCCACATGATGGGAACCCTTTTACCTGATCCGGATAATACCGGCGTAGGGATGGTTGACACAGCATAGCCTTATCACCTGCCGTAATACCGGGTCTTTTCTTCTTATCAGAAAAAGAGATCCTCATGTTTCATAAATTAATATCTGTTTCTTTTTGTGCGGCGTCTGTTGCCTCTGCACTATACACGCCACTGACGTATGCGCAGCAGTCTGACAACACGACAGACGAGGTTGAACGGATTGTCGTCACGTCTGACTTCCGACAACGAACGCTGGACCAGCTAAGTGCCAGTGCCTCTATCATCAGCGCCACACGCTTAAGCTCCCGACAGGCCACCCACATTGACAGCGTGCTGGCTGCGGCGCCCAACGTAAATTTTGCCAGCGGTGCATCACGCGGTCGGTTTATTCAAATACGCGGCATTGGTGAGCGCAGTCAGTTTTCTGAGCCGGTTAACCCATCGGTGAGCTTTCTGGTGGATGCGTTTGATTTCTCAGGGCTGGCGGCCGCCGGTCTGCTGTTTGACACGCGCCAGATGGAGGTTTTTCGGGGACCTCAGGCTACGTTGTTTGGCACCGGTGCGCTGGCGGGGGCGATTAAGCTCAACAGCTATGCACCAGGTCAGGATGGACCGGATTACATTGAAGGGCGGGTGGCGACGCAGAACAGCTACCGGCTCGAAGGGGCAGTGGGTGGTGCCATGAGTGATGACTGGGATTACCGCGTGGCAGCCATGCATAATCGCAGCGATGGTTTTGTCACCAACACGTTTTTAAACCGGGATGACACCGACAACATTGATGAATCAGCCGCCAAAATTGCCATCGCAGGTGCGCTGGATGCGCGCACCCGCATGGAAGTGAACTACCGTTTTTATGATATCGACAACGGCTACGATGCATTTTCGCTGGAAAACACCTACAACACCCGCTCTGATGAACCCGGCTATGATCAGCATCAGACCCATGCAGTCAGTCTAAAAACAGTTACCACCACGCAAGGCGGCGATCTGACAGTGATCGCTACCCATGCCTCGCATAATATTGCGTACGGCTATGATGAAGACTGGACGTATACCGGATTTCATCCTGATGGTTACAGTTCGTTTGATGCCTACTTTCGCGACATTGATACACAAACCGCCGAAATCCGCTTTAACAGTAATGACAGTGCGGCGTTATTTAACGGCAGAACCAGCTGGCTGGTGGGCGCACTTTACAAAACCAGTGAAGAAGCACTGCAACGCCAGTATACCTACGCGGCACAAGACTTTGCCAGTACCTATGAGCCAGATACTTCAGCCGCCTATCTGCAAACCGATACGCGCCTGACCGATGACCTGAGCCTGGTGCTGGGAATACGAGCCGAAAACTACGCGTTTGATTATACAGACAATGCCGGGCTGCAACGTAAGCATGATACCAATATGTTTGGCGGTAAGGCAGCGCTGCAGTATCAGCTTGGCCGCCATTTCTGGTACGCAAGCGTGTCGCGGGGCTATAAAGGGGCAGGGTTTAATCCGGATGAGCGGGTCAGTGAACAGAGCCGCTTTTTTGACGAAGAATACAACTGGAACTATGAGTTGGGTGTGAAAGGACCCCTTACTGATACGCTCACCCTGCGGGCCGCAGTGTTTTACATGGACAGAACCGATACTCAGGTCAGCGACTATGACGTGTTACTCAGGGACAACGGCAGCGCAGAATTTATCGATATCATTGACAATGCCGACCGCGGCACAAATCAGGGCGCGGAAGTGGAGTTCAGCTGGCAATTGCTTGATAACTGGTCAGTGAAGGGCAGCGCCGGCTACCTGGATGCGACGTTTGAAGGCTACACTGCTGCCGATGGCACAGTGGTGGATGAGCAGCGTCAGGCACAGGCTCCGGAGTTTACCGGCAACCTGTTCAGTGAAGTGCTACTGCATCAAAACTGGCTGTGGCGACTGACCATCGATTACAAAGACGAGTACCGCTTTTCTGACGGTCATGATGAGACGTCGCCAGCAACAACGCTGGTCAATACGGAAGTGGTATGGATGCAACAGGACTGGCAAACCACCTTGTGGGTGAACAATGCCTTCGATAAAGAATACTACGTTCGTGGTTTTGGTGGCTTTAATAACGATCCTCGGGAGGGCTACTTTCCCAGTGAACCCTATTATCAGTTGGGTGATGGACGACAAGTCGGCGTCACGGTCAGGTATGAATTTTAGGAGAGTAACATGCAGGTAATGGTAGAGTTATCCTTATATCCGTTGGCAGAAAACTATTTGACACCCATAAAGTCTTTTATCGAGCGCCTTAACCGGTACGAGGGACTTCAGGTGAATACATCAGCCACCAGTACCCAGGTTGCCGGTGATTATCGCCAGGTAATGGACGTACTGGGTAAAGAAATGCAGCGCACCCATGAGGAAGTGGGGCAAGCCGTTTTTGTCGCTAAATTCCTGAACTTTGACAAAATGCAGGGCAATAGCGGGGAATGAACGAGGTTATTTCCACCTTCCTGAGCCAGATTGCGGCAACCTCTCCGGCAGAGTGGGTGGCGGTGATCCTGGCAGTCGGTTACGTGTTTCTCGCCGCCAGGGAAAATCCCTGGTGCTGGGCCTGCGCATTGCTAAGTACGGCAATCTACACCTGGTTGTTCTGGCAGGTTAGCCTGCCGTTTCAGTCTGCGCTGAATTTGTTCTATATGGTCATGGCTGTCTATGGCTATTATAAATGGCACGGCGGCATTCGGACGCAGTCTGAACTTGCAATTCGCAGTCTTCACTGGTGGCATCATCTGATCCTGGTGCCTTGTGTCAGCGGCGTTGCGTATGTGCTGGCAACACTTGCCGCGTCGCAATTCAGTAATACGTATTTATACCTGGATGCCAGTATTCATTTGTTCAGTGTTGTGACAACATTCATGGTGGCGCACAAATATTTGCAAAACTGGGTATACTGGTTTTTTATCAATATGGCCTCTGCATATTTGTACTGGCAGTCAGAACTGGTGTTATCAGCCTGTTTGTTTGCCGGGTACGTCGGCTTTTCGGTTTATGGGTATGTGCGGTGGCGAAGGCAGTGGAATAAAGGTGATGGATCAGCACTCAGTAATAGAACAACTCAGGGAAACGCTCAGCCTGTCGAATAAGGCGCAGGTTGAAACTCGGGCGTCGGGTGATGTGAACCGCGTTTTCAGGATCACGGACAAATCCCGCGCTTACGCAGTGAAATGGGTCGGTGATGATACGTTCACAGGCATCGACCGGTTTCATCAGTATGTGTTGCAGGGACAGCTGGCGCAGCGCGGTCTGGCACCCGAGCCAGTCTGGCTAAGCGACGACGAAAGGTTGTGGGTCGAAAACTGGGTGGAAACTGGCCGCCAGGCGCTTACTACCGACAGAACAGAGATACTGGCCCGGGTACTGGCCGATATTCACAGTCAGCCAATTACCGCGCGACCACTGGCACTGTCGGGGCGCTGGGATCATTATATTCAGGCCGCTGATTTGCTTGGCAACGAAGCGGTAATGACGCGTTGTCAGGCGCTTCGCCCGCTATTGCTGGCGTCTGAGCAAAACGTCGATGATCTGGTGCTATGCCATAACGATTTGTCCTACGGTCATATCGTTGATCAGAAAGCACATGTGGTAGTGGACTGGGAATATTCAGCCATGGGAAACCGCTATTTCGATATTGCCAGTTGTGCCATGATTAATGACTTGTCAGACTTGCAGTGCCAGCGACTGTGTCAGCACTACGCGCAGCAAACCGGCATTGATGTGCAGACAGTAGCGACGCAGGTGGAACAGCAGTGGGATGTGGTCGCGTTTACAAACCGGTTGTGGCAGGCGGCGCTGGATGCCACTACCACGCTAACGGGCACGCATTAACCTGCTGTCAGTGGTCGCAAATTGTACGAATTGGTGTAAAGCTGAGCGATAAATCTTCTTCGCGCATAAAATGCTTTACCTTTGTTTAGGCATACGTATAATGCTCGGCGCACTAGGGGTGTAGTTCGAATTGGTAGAACAGCGGTCTCCAAAACCGATGGTTGGGGGTTCGAGTCCCTCCACCCCTGCCATTCCCTCTCTGTTTCCTTTACACTGTCTGATTAATGCAGCAAGTGCTAATAACAGGATCCATGTCGTGGTAACGCGTTTTCAACAAGCCGTCTTACAGGAAATGGGGATCCCGCTCTGGGTGCCCCAGGATGAAGTGAAGCCGGACGACACAGCTATTGCCGCCCCGCGTACGCAAGCATCGGTGCCGTCGCAGCAGGCCACCAGCCAACCGGCGACGCGCTCAGATAACAGCTCCGGTCATTTAGCCGCAATCCGTCAGTCGCTTGCTGATAAAAAGCCTGATAATAAAACCGATAAAAAACCAGCGACATCCACAACCACAGACGCACCGGCAGCAAAGCTGCAGGCCCTGTCTGAACAGGCTCAGAGCTCAGCATTTATGAACGATGTGCGCACTGCGTTTGCGCAAACAGGCCGTGCAATGCCCGCTAAAGTGTTGGTCGGGGAGACGTTAGGCCTGACCCCTGATGCACTGACGCTGCCGGGGGAGCCTGGCAAGCTGGATGCTGCTGACAAACGCCGTTTATGGGCGCTGATTGTCGAAGGTCATACCGCGTGACACAGACGGTGCAGTTACTGTCGCAGAACAATGTTCAGGCGGCGTATGCGTTACATTGCGAAGTACAGCCTAACCCCTGGTCTGTGACCACCTTTGAGGATTGTCTGACTGCCCCTTATTATGCGTTGGAAGTCACCTCGGACAATCAGTTTGCAGGCTATGCGCTGGTGCTTGAGGTGGTGGATGAAGCCACGCTGATGGATATCGCCATTGCGCCAGCCGCGCGCCGACAGGGATTGGGACAGACGCTGCTTGACGGCGTCATTGCTGCCTGTCACTCGCATCACATGCAGAGCCTGTGGTTAGAAGTGCGTGCCGGCAATCTGCCTGCCCTCGCACTTTATCAACGGGCCGGCTTCACGCAAATTGAAACCCGTAAAGGGTATTACCCGACTGAGGACGGACGTGAGGATGCCAGTATCATGTGTCTGTCGCTTAGCCAGACAGGTACGCGGTAAACCAAGGGACGGTGTGAATAGGCCTCGAAGGACAATAGACGTATTCGCATCTCCCCAAGTGCATTTGCCCGTGTATTGCGTATTACAGGCATTCAAATTTAACCGGTAAGCGGGTACAATTCGCGCCCTTAACTCATTCTGGACCGAAGACGCTGCATGTCACTACCACAGGAAATCGCCAAACGGCGTACATTCGCCATCATCTCGCACCCGGACGCCGGTAAAACGACGATCACCGAGAAGGTGCTGTTGTTCGGTCGTGCCTTGCAGACCGCAGGTACTGTCAAGGGGAAAAAGTCCGGCCAGCACGCCAAGTCTGACTGGATGGAAATGGAGAAGGAACGGGGGATCTCGGTGACCACCTCCGTCATGCAGTTTCCGTATCAGGAACACCTGGTAAACCTGCTTGATACCCCGGGCCACGAAGACTTCTCGGAAGATACGTACCGGACACTGACGGCTGTGGACTCGTGCGTCATGGTGATTGATGCGGCCAAAGGGGTCGAGGCGCGAACCCGTAAACTGATGGACGTCACGCGTCTGCGCGATACCCCCATTCTGACCTTTATGAATAAGCTGGATCGCGATATTCGCGACCCCATGGAGCTGCTGGACGAGGTCGAGACCGAGCTGGACATTCTGTGTGCGCCAGTCACCTGGCCGATTGGCAGCGGCAAAAATTTCAAAGGTGTGTATCACATTCACCGCGATGAAACTATTCTCTATCAGAGTGGTCAGGGCCATACTATCCAGGATGTGCGCATCGTCAAAGGACTGGATAACCCCGAGCTGGATAAGGCCGTTGGTGAAGCCTATGCCAGTGAACTGCGCGATGAACTGGAACTGGTCATGGGCGCCTCTAATGAGTTTGATAAAGAACTGTTTTTAACCGGTCAGCTGACCCCGGTATTTTTCGGTACTGCACTGGGGAACTTTGGTGTCGACCATATGCTGGATGGGCTGGTAGACTGGGCGCCGCAGCCGCAGGGCCGCGAAACCGAAGACGGACGCATCGAGGCGGATAATGACGGCTTTAGTGGCTTTGTATTTAAAATTCAGGCCAATATGGATCCCCGTCACCGTGACCGTATCGCATTTTGTCGTATTGTGTCCGGCAAGTACGAAAAAGGCATGAAAATGCATCATGCGCGGATAGGTAAGGATATCCGTATTTCTGATGCACTGACCTTTCTGGCCGGCGACCGGGAATTACTTGAAGAAGCCTATGCAGGGGATATTATCGGCCTTCATAACCACGGTACCATCCGTATTGGCGATACCTTTACCTCAGGGCAGGGCTCGCGCTTTACCGGCATTCCTAACTTCGCGCCGGAACTGTTCAAACGTATTCGTCTGCGCGATCCGCTCAAGCAAAAGCAATTACTGAAAGGCCTGATCCAGCTTTCTGAAGAAGGGGCCGTGCAGGTATTCAGACCGCTTGCTAATAATGACCTGATTGTTGGCGCGGTAGGTGTACTGCAGTTTGACGTGGTCGTAGCCCGGCTGAAGGCTGAGTATAATGTGGATGCCCTGTATGAGCACATTAACGTGAATACCGCCCGCTGGGTATACAGTGACGATGAACGCAAGCTGGATGAGTTCCGCCGCAAAGCTGAGGTCAACCTGGCGCTGGATGGCGGTGATAACCTGACGTACATTGCACCGACCGCTGTCAATCTGCAACTGGCGCAGGAACGGTATCCGGATATTCAATTTACGCATACACGCGAACACTAGGCATACAACGCTATGAACATACATGCATTACTGGTCAGCCGTTTTAGCGAAGCGCTGACGGAAATGGGCATTGAAGACGCACCGATACCGGTATCCCGCAGTGCCCGCCCCGAGTTTGGTGAATACCAGTTTAACGGCGCCATGGCGCTGGCTAAAAAGCTGAAGCAAAAGCCCCGCGATATTGCCGACAACATCGTGAATACTGTGAAGCTCAGCGATATCGCGGACAAGCTGGAGGTCGCCGGTCCGGGCTTTATTAACGTCCACCTGTCTGATGCCTGGCTGGCCAATCAGTGCGAACTGGCATTGCATGATCCGCGTTTAGGTGTCGCTAAAGCACCGCAGAAGACGGTGGTAGTTGATTACTCGTCGCCCAACCTGGCCAAAGAAATGCACGTGGGCCACCTGCGGACCACGATCATTGGCGACGCTGTGGTCAAAGTTCTCGAATTCCTGGGGCACAAGGTTATTCGTCAGAATCACATGGGCGACTGGGGAACGCAGTTCGGCATGCTGCTGGCGCATTTATCTGACAAACTTGAGCATGAAATGGCTGAAACGGCCCTGTCAGATCTGGAAGACTTCTACCGTGAAGCCAAGATCCGCTTTGACGAAGAAGAGAGCTTCGCTGATCGCGCCCGTGAATATGTGGTGCGCCTGCAAAGTGGTGATAAGCAATGTCTGGCGCTGTGGGAAAAATTCATTGATATCTCTATTACTCACAGCGAAGAAGTGTACGACAAACTCAACGTCAGCCTGACCCGTGACGATATTATGGGCGAGTCGGCGTATAATCATGATCTGGCCAACGTGGTGGCGGACTTAAAAGACAAAGGCATTGCTGAAGAAGATCAGGGCGCGCAGGTGGTGTTTATTCCTGAGCTGGCCGATAAAGAAGGCAATCCGGCGGTCTATATCGTGCAAAAATCAGGCGGCGGCTATTTGTATGCGACGACTGATCTGGCGGCCATGCGTTATCGCAGCCAGACACTGGACGCGGACCGCACTCTGATCCTGACCGATGCCCGTCAGGCGCTGCATTTCAAGCAAACCGAAATTGTCGGTCGTAAAGCTGGCTTTATGCAGGACACCCAAACCTATGAGCATTGCCCGTTTGGCATGATGCTCGGCAGTGACGGCAAGCCGTTTAAAACCCGCAGTGGCGGAACCGTCAAGCTGGTAGAGCTGCTTGATGAAGCGGTAGAACGGGCCAGATCACTGCTTGCAGAGCGTGACACGGATCTCAGTGCCGAAGAACTTGATGACGTGGCCCGCATTGTCGGTATTGGCGCGGTAAAGTACGCTGACCTGAATAAAAACCGGACCACCGATTATATGTTCAGCTGGGACAGTATGCTCAGCTTTGAGGGCAATACCGCCCCCTATCTGCAATATGCCTACACCCGCGTGCGCAGTCTGTTCAGAAAGTCTGGCATGGGGCTGGACAATCTGCCCTGCGATATCACCCTGACTGAAAAACAGGAGCATGCACTGGCTGTGCAGCTGATGCAGTTTGAAGAGGTGGTTGGGACGGTGTCACGCGATGCCACACCGCACGTACTCTGTACTTACCTGTATGATGTTGCCAGCGCGTTTATGACGTTTTATGAGGCCTGTCCCATTCTTAAACCGGGCACCAAAGATGCGGTCAAACACAGCCGGCTGGCGTTGTCAGCACTGGTCTCACGCACCCTTAAACAGGGGCTGACGCTGCTGGGTATTGAAACCCTGGAGAAGATGTAGCAAGGTTACAAGTCTGTAATACGCGAAAAGGCAGTGAGCAATTCACTGCCTTTTTCGTATCCCCTACAAGTAATGAAGACGCGCACGGTGCTTGCGTCGAACAGGTAAAAATACAAACCAGAAGGAATACATGATGACGAAGCTGCTGGCATTTGCAGGAAGTACCCGGAATGGGTCGTTTAACCAGGCGATTCTGGATGTCGCTGTCGAGGGCGCACGGGAAGCGGGTGCTGAAGTGACGCTTATCAGCCTGGCTGATTTTGAGATGCCCATCTTCAATGAAGACGATGAAAGCGAGCATGGGATCCATGCCAATGCCAAAGCCTTCAAAGAATTACTGAAATCCCATGACGGCTTTCTGATTGCCACGCCGGAGTACAACTCCAGTTACCCTGCGCTGCTAAAGAATGCCATCGACTGGGCCTCGCGCATGGAAGAAGGGGAGAAGCCCCTCGAAGCCTACAAAGGTAAAGTGGCCGGTATCATGGCCGCCTCTCCGGGTGGTCTGGGTGGTATGCGGGCACTGGCGGCGCTGCGTCTGCTGCTGGAGAATATCGGCACTATGGTGCTGCCTAATCAGCGCTCGGTTGCCAAAGCCGGTGACCTGGTAGACGACAGCGGCAAGCTTACCGATGAGAAAACGACTCGGTTCCTGAAAAACTTAGGGCGTGATACGGCGCACCTGGCGCAGAAAGTGTCGGGTAACTAAGCATTTCCGTTTTCCCGGTCAGTGCGCTGTCACTGACCGGTCCTTTCCTAAGGAAAATGCGAATAAGTCTACCGCCGCTCAGGCTTACAGCCAGGAGCCTGGTCAAGGCGGTCTTTTGCAGGCCTAACGGGTTAAGTCAAAAAAAAGGCCAACGCAGAGCAGGTGCTTGGCTGTAAGCCCCGAAGGGCGAGCCCTGAAGTACGTATTCGCTGCGTCAGCTTTCTTACCAAGGGATTAGCCATTGCTTGCGAAACCTGCCTTGCGACTACGCACTTCAGGACTCGCTGAGTGATGATAGACTTGTTCGCATCTTCCCTAACAATTATCGCCTTGCGGCTATCAAACTTTACTCAAATTCGGTAACATCCGCGGTCTTATCCAATTAACACCAAAGCGGACTATGTTTGAAGTAAATCCTGTAAAACAGTCAATTGAGGACATCCGCGAGCGCACCGAAGCGCTCAGGGGGTATCTTTGACTTTGATACAAAGTCAGAGCGATTAGAAGAAGTTAACCGGGAAATGGAAGATCCCGACGTCTGGAACGATCCGGACAAAGCGCAGGCACTGGGCAAAGAAAAAGTCGCGCTGGAACAGATTGTCGATACCATCAACAATCTGGATCAGGGGGTGGACGATGTTGAAGGGTTACTCGAGCTGGCGATAGAAGCCGAAGATGAAGAGACCTTCAACGAAACGAAAGACGAGATTAACGACCTGATTAAGCAGCTGGAAAAGCTGGAGTTCAGACGCATGTTCTCTGGTCCCAACGATGCCAGTTTCTGCTATGTGGATATTCAGGCAGGCTCCGGTGGTACCGAGGCGCAGGACTGGGCCAATATGCTGCTGAGAATGTACCTGCGCTGGGGCGAGGCACATGGCTTCAAAACTGAATTGATCGAAGTCTCCGACGGCGATGTGGCAGGCATAAAAAGTGCGACGCTGCGCGTTGAGGGCGAGTATGCGTTTGGCTGGCTGCGCACCGAAACCGGCGTTCACCGGCTGGTACGTAAGTCGCCGTTTGACTCGGGTAACCGTCGGCATACGTCGTTTTCTTCTGCCTTTGTGTATCCGGAAGTGGATGATGACATAGATATTGACATCAACCCTGCTGATCTGCGCATTGACACTTACCGGGCGTCAGGTGCCGGTGGTCAGCACGTTAACCGGACCGATTCGGCGGTACGAATCACCCATGAGCCGACCGGTATCGTGGTGCAGTGTCAGAATGATCGCTCGCAGCATAAGAACAAAGATCAGGCCATGAAACAGTTGAAGGCCAAATTGTTTGAGCTGGAACTGCAAAAGCAGAATGAAGAGAAGCAGGCCCTGGAAGATAACAAATCAGATATTGGCTGGGGCAGTCAGATCCGCTCTTATGTGCTGGATGATTCGCGTATCAAGGATTTGCGAACCGGTGTGGAAACACGCAATACCCAGGCGGTGCTGGATGGCGATCTGGACAGGTTTATTGAAGCCAGTCTGAAATCCGGGCTGTAATTCGAACAACGTTTTAAGTGAACAGGTTATGACAGACCAACAAACTGACGAAAATAAATTAATTGCCGAGCGCCGGGCTAAACTGAGCGCAATTCGTGAGCAGTGCCGCGCCAACGGCTTCCCGAATAGTTTCCGCCGTGAAAACTATGCGCAGGAATTGCAGGTGAGTTTTGGCGAGAAAGACAAAGAGGTGCTTGAGAGCGAGGCAACGCAGGTGAGTATTGCCGGACGGGTGATGGCCAAACGTGGTCCGTTTTTGTTGCTGCAGGACATGACTGGCCGTATTCAGGCCTATGCCAGCAAAGATACGCAAAAAGAAATTAAAGCGAAGTATGGCGCTCTGGATATTGGCGATATCATCGGCGTCGCCGGTATGCTGACGAAATCAGGCAAGGGCGATTTGTATGTGCACATGGAGCGCTATGAGCTGCTGACTAAAGCACTGCGTCCGTTACCGGAAAAATTCCATGGTTTATCCGATCAGGAAACCAAATACCGTCAGCGCTATGTCGATCTCATCACCAGTGAGCAGACCCGTAAGAACTTCCGCATCCGCAGTCAGATTATTAACGGCATTCGCCAGTATCTGACCGAGCGCGACTATATGGAAGTGGAAACGCCGATGCTGCAGGTGATCCCGGGCGGCGCCACAGCCAAGCCCTTTGTCACTCACCACAATGCGATGGACATTGACATGTACCTGCGTATTGCCCCGGAGCTGTATCTGAAGCGTCTGGTAGTCGGCGGTTTTGAGCGGGTATTTGAAATTAACCGCAACTTCCGCAACGAGGGGCTTTCAACACGCCACAACCCGGAATTTACCATGCTGGAATTCTATCAGGCCTACGCTGATTACGAAGATCTCATGGATTTAACCGAGGATATGCTGCGCACTCTGGCTGAGAATATCTTAGGTACCACGACACTGACTGCCAGTGAGCGTGATGAAGATGGCCAGGTGCTTAGTGAAACCCAGTATGACTTTGGTAAGCCTTTTGACCGCCTGAGTATGGGCGATGCGATCCTGAAGTACTGGCCACAGGCCAATGAAGCGGCGATTCGCGACCCCGAGGCGCACCTGGATGAGTTAAAAGCCATGGCCCGTGAGCTGCACGTTAAAGAGCCCGAGGTTGACGGGATTTGGGGCGCGGGCAAATACCTGTGCGAGATTTTCGAAGCCTGTGCCGAGGAAAAGCTAACACAGCCGACCTTTATCACAGAATACCCGTGGGAAGTGTCACCGCTGGCCCGTCGTAACGATGCGAACCCGTTCATCACAGATCGCTTTGAGTTTTTCGTGGGCGGGCGAGAGATTGCCAATGGCTTTAGCGAGCTCAATGATGCAGAAGATCAGGCCGAGCGGTTTGCCAAGCAGGTTGCAGAAAAAGATGCCGGTGACGATGAAGCCATGCATTTTGATGAGGATTACATCCGCGCACTGGAGTATGGTCTGCCCCCGACTGCCGGCGAAGGCATCGGCATTGACCGACTGGCGATGCTGTTTACTGACAGCAACACCATTAAAGATGTCATTTTGTTCCCGCACATGAAGCCACAGGCGAAAGAGCAGGAAAGCGAGTAAACCTTATCGCTGCTTAATCTGTTCAACTAAAAAGGCATGGCGCGACGCGTTGATGCCTTTTTTTCTGCCTGTTTCCACGATATAGCCATTAATGGCATCAATTTCCGTTTTGCGGCCCTGGTGATAGTCCTGATGCATGCTGGAATAGTTTTTTGCAGTATTCATTGCCACATTCAGTACGTCCTCCAGCAGTTCCGGTGTACTGAAAAATACATCACAGCTGGCGGCAACGGCTACGGTTTCTGCGCACAGCGCCTGTAGCTCTTCGCGGTAGCCCTTGTACAGCAGGTTTCCATTCACGACATTATGCAGGGCCGTGAGCGGATTAATGGCGGCATTGATTGCCAGTTTATGCCATAACGCGCGGTGCATATCATGCCGCCAGGTCACGGGGGGCAAAAATGTTGACAACGTATGCATCATGCGGCTATCCAGATCGGGCAGGGTGGCCTTGTCCAGCTTACCCAGCATGGTGTGTCCGACGCCGGTATGGATCACTGTTTCAGGGTCGGTCTTCAATGCGCCGTGACTGGTGGTTGCTACATACACAGGCTGCTTTGCCGGTAGTATGCGTCGGGCGGTTTCGTAGCCTCCCATGCCGTTATGCAATAACAGCACCGGCGTATCCTGGTGGAGGTAAGGCTGCCAGCTGCTAAGTGCGGACGCCAGCTGATAGGCTTTTAGCGGCAGAATAAGGCAGTCCTGCGGCGTCGTTGCTAACGGATGCGCGGTAAACGAGGTCAGGGTTACTGCGCCATTGCCCGCATGCACGTCAATTGACGACGATACCGGCGTACGCGGTACCATGGCATACCGGGCTTTGGCGCGACAGGCCCCGGCGGCTACCAGTGCGCCTATGGCGCCGCTCCCGGCGATGTAGACTGTGGTAAAACCGGGGGGAGTCATGATATGTCACCGGTACTACTCAGGCTTTTCACCCGCGGCCAGTGCAGCGTGTCAGGTGCGGGTAATTCGCTCAGCCAGTTGTGTACAGCCGGATGTGCAATTTGCTCACCACTGTCAGGTAAACAGCTCGCATGGACCGGCTTTCCCTGATAAGCGAACCCTAACTGCCAGGCATGCAGATATAGCCGGTCGCTTTGTTGCCCGCCGTAGCGACCATCGCCCATAATCGGACTGCCAATACTTTTCATGGCGACCCGGATCTGGTGTGTTTTGCCGGTATAGGGACGCACGATAACGCCGCGTATACCTTGTCCAATGCCATAGCTGAAAAATTGTGTGATGGCCGGGTTTTGTCTGGATTTGAGCAGCATATGCTGCCCCTGCCGCCGGTTTTTCATATCACCGATAATCGTGCCCTGCTTTTTAGCGGGGCGCGATGTAGTCAGAGCCAGGTAGTACTTCTGTATTTTTGTCTGCGCGAATAAGGCCCCCATTGTTGCGGCGGCCTCTGCCGTACGCGCAATGCACAAACAGCCTGATGTGCCGGTATCCAGCCGGTGACACAGATACCAGTCGCTTTCGCCAGTCTGCTGACGCAACAGACTAATGACACCCCTTTCATTGTCGTGCATGGGAATGCCTGACGGCTTATTGATAATGATAAAGTCGTCATGATCGACCAGACGAGTAAAGCGTGTGTTCATGGGGCGTCGGTTAGGATGGCGATGGCCTGTTGGTAGTCCAGTTCCTCGATCGCCGTTTGCAACCGCTGTTTTTCACCGGCGGGCAGTGTCAGTGATGTCAGGTACGTGTCCAACTGAGCGCCAGGGATAAACTCACTGGCATGTAATGCGGCCAGAAGTTCACTGTGCGCCGCGGGTTGCTCAGTCGCTGAAGGCGTTGCATCGACAGGGGACGTGAACTGGCTGATTTTCTGCAGCGTACGATCAAGAATAACGACAAAGCCTGCGTAGTCTTCGGGGAGCGACTGATTCCCCCGAATAGCCAGTTCAACCTGCTTACTGGCATGCTGGAGAGCCGTCAGCCCCAGATTCGCACTGACCCCTTTTAGCGTATGCAAAAGGGTAAAGGCGCTATCGTAAGCCTGCTGATCCATCATTTCCTGTAACCTATCGTTCAGGTCGCGATATTCGTCTGAAAACTTACCCAACAGTGTTATGTAGAGGTCACGGTTTCCGCTAAGCTGGGAAATACCGAAGTCCGTATCGATGAGAGGCGAAGTAGGTTCCATGGGGTACTCCCGTTCAAACAGTGCGTAGTCGCAGTGTAATGAGCGTAACACAATACCATTGACTTAAGGAATCTATACGCATGGCACGGGGCCATAAACGTTACTGAGCCGAAGTGTAAAAGCTTCACGATAGCGGCGACAACATAGTGGCGAGTCTGGTACCCTCACTCTCCCGATCTGATTCCAACTCTGAATAAGGATATGCATGCCTGCTACCCTGATCCGATGCTTTATATGCCTGGCTCTGGCGTTTGCTGTCACTGCCTGCGAACAAACGCCTGCGCCTGCTGAGCAAGAAGCTGCGACCTCGTCGGTTTCGATTGACCACCAAAAGTATACGCTGGACAACGGACTGACGGTTATTCTTCATCAGGATACATCGGACCCGCTGGTGCATGTAGATGTTACCTATCATGTGGGCTCAGCGCGCGAAGACGTGGGTAAGTCGGGCTTTGCCCACTTTTTTGAGCACATGATGTTTCAGGGCTCAAAGCATGTGGCGGATGAACAGCACTTTAAGATCATTACCGAGGCTGGCGGTAGCCTGAATGGGTCAACCAACAGCGACCGCACCAATTATTATCAAACCGTGCCAGCCAATCAGCTCGAAAAAGTGCTGTGGCTGGAGTCAGACAGAATGGGCTTTTTACTGGAAGCCGTGACCCAGGAAAAATTTGAAAGTCAGCGTGACACAGTCAAAAATGAGCGTGCACAGCGCATGGACAATCAGCCTTACGGGCTGGTGTCAGAGCGAACAGCTGAAGCCCTGTATCCGTCAGGTCACCCCTATTCCTGGTCAACGATCGGTTACGTAGAAGATTTGGACCGGGTCAGTGTAGATGATTTGAAAGCGTTTTTTGCGCGCTGGTACGGGCCAAACAATGCGGTGCTTACCATTGGCGGTGATATCGACACTGAACAAACCCGGGCCTGGGTAGAGAAATACTTCGGCAGTATTGCACGCGGCCCTGAGGTGGAAGAGCCCGAGCCGCGGCCGGTGTCACTTAAACAGGACCGGTATGTCACACTAGAGGACAATATTCACCTGCCGTTGTTACAGATTACCCTTCCCACGGTGTACGCCCGCCATCCTGACGAGGCGCCCCTTGATGTGTTGGCTGATATTCTGGGCGGCGGCAAAACCTCAATGTTTTACAAGAATCTGGTGAAAAGCGGGCAGGCCGTTCAGGCGGTCGTCTCGCACCCGTGCCGGGAGCTGGCGTGTGAATTTCAGATGGTAGCGCTGGCCAATCCTGGTCAGGTAAAACAGCTGTCGACGCTTGAAGATGTCATTCAGCAAACTCTCAAAGAGTTTGAAAAGCGGGGGGTTACCGCTGACGACCTGGCACGCACCAAAGCAGGCATTGAAGCCGGTACCGTATTTGGTCTGCAAAGTGTTGCCGGTAAAGTATCGACACTGGCAGCCAACGAAACATTTTATGCCACACCGGACCTGGTCAGCGATGATATTCGTCGCTACAACGAGGTTACCGCTGACGATGTCATGCGCGTTTATCACCAATACGTCAAAGACGCCGCAGGCGTGGTACTGAGTGTGGTGCCTGAAGGGCAGCGTGAGCTGGCAGCGGCAGCACAGAACTTTACGTTACCGGCGCGTGATATTCCTGACTATGGAGCGGCTGAGTATACCGCGAAGCCGGTCAGCGATTCCGTAAACAGACAGTCAGTCCCACAAGCCGGCCCGGCACCGGTTGTGACTGTGCCAGAGTACTGGCAGAGAACGCTGCCTCAGTCAATTGACATGCTTGGCGTCACCAGTATGGAAACCCCGACCGTGACACTGTCGATTAATCTGGAAGGCGGTATGCTGCTGGACCCAGAAGGTAAAGAAGGGACCGCTTATCTGACAGCATTGATGTTAAACGAGTCCACTGCCAACTACAGCAACGAGGAAATGGCCAATGCGCTTGCGCAATTAGGCAGCGCAGTGAATGTCAGTGCGGCAGGGCGCTATACGCAGATTTACCTGTCAAGCTTAAGCAAGCATTTCGATGAAACACTGGCGCTACTGGAAGAAAAACTGCTTCGTCCTGCCTTCCTCGAAGCTGATTTCGCCCGTCTTAAAGCGCGGGTGATGCAAAGTATTCAGCAACAACAAAAAAGCCCGGGACAACTGGCCAGCCGCGCCCGGGATACCGTGCTGTTTGGCGAACAAAATAGAGTCAGTATGCCTGATGAGGGCACACTTGCCTCCGTTAGAGCGATCACGCTGGCCGACATTAAAGCGTTTTATAAACGCTACTATTCGCCAGCCAAAGCAAGCGTGGTTGCTGTCAGTGATCAGTCGCCCAAACGGCTGACCAACGCCTTGTCGTTTTTTGAACAGTGGCAGGGCGAGGACTACACCTTCCCCGAGTTCGCGTCTTTTCCTGCGCATGACAAGCGTACCATCACACTGGTCGATAAACCGGGGGCGGTGCAGTCAGCGCTATACGTGGTTAAGCGAGCCATGCCCTACGATGCGACGGGGGATTACTTTTATGCACGACTTATGAACTTTCCGCTAGGTGGAGGCTTCAATAGCCGTATTAATTTGGATTTACGAGAGAAGAAAGGCATTACCTACGCCGCGAACAGCAGTTTCATTGGCGGCAAAACGCTGGGCTGGTTTGAAGTAAGTACCGATGTGAAATGGCAGGATACTGCCACCGCGATTTCGGCTATATTTGATGCACTTGATACCTACCGGGAAAATGGCATGACCCGTAATGAACTTGAGTTTATGAAAAATGCCTTTACCTTAAGCGATGCGCTCGAATACGAGACACCCACCAGTAAAGCACGTTTTTTACGTCAGCTGATGGCCTATGACTTAGACGATGATTACCGGTCACAACAACTTGAGATTATTCGGACAGTGTCGCGGGATAAACTCAACAGAGTGGCCCGTGAGCAATTAACGACAAGTCGTATGCAGGTTATTGTGGTGGGCGATAAAGAGAAAATAATGACACAGCTCTCTTCACTGGATATACCGATTGTTGAGCGCAAACTGGTGGCTGACTAATGTCTGCGAAGCTGGCCTCGCTGAAACAAAGGCAGGGGCTGGCTGAGTGAGCATAGACTTTTTTACATCCTCCTTAGTACACTGTTACGCGCAAGACAAAGCGGACGAAGATGCGTGAAGGCTAGCGGTTTTAATATAATGCCTGGTGCCCCACACAAAGGTGACCAGCACACTCTTGGAAATCAACATTGACGGCGAATCAGAAAAGTTTTGAAGAACGGGTAAGTGCCCTGAAATCATCCGGTTTTAACGCGACCCTGACAGGCATAAAGCGCGGTATAGAGCGCGAAGCATTGCGTATTAATACAGACGGGACACTGGCAGCCACGCCGCACCCGAAGGCGCTGGGCTCAGCGCTTACCCACGACTCTATTACCACCGATTTTTCCGAGTCGTTGCTGGAATTTATTACGCCCCCGGAAACACGTACAACGACCACCATGGAACAGCTTTACGATATTCACAAATATGTGCATGACAACATAGGTGATGAGTGGCTGTGGCCGATGAGTATGCCGTGTTTTATCGACGATGAAAATGACATTCCACTGGCCTACTTCGGCGAGTCGAATGTCGGCAAAATGAAACGGATCTACCGCTCTGGCCTGAAAAATCGTTATGGCAGTATGATGCAGGCGATATCTGGTGTGCATTACAACTTTTCCTTACCTGAGGCGTTCTGGCAGCAATGGGCGCAGATGCATGGCAAACCCTATTCACCGGAGCAGGTGTCGGCAGATTACTTTGCGCTTATCCGCAATTACCGTCGGCTTTGCTGGCTTATACCCTATTTGTACGGTGCTTCGCCCTCGCTGTGTGGCTCGTTTTTAAAAAATAAGACGCACAATATGGATTTTTCCGTCACCGGCAAGGGGACTTACTATCTTCCGTATGCGACGTCGTTGCGCATGAGTGACCTAGGTTATACCAGTTCAGAACAGTCATCGCTTAAAATCTGCTACAACACACTGGATAATTATGTCCGCCTGTTGCGAGGTGCCATGCAGACGCCATCAGACAGGTTCAGTCAGTTTGCGGCCGGAGAGGGCGGACACTATCAGCAGCTCAGCAAGAATGTTCTGCAAATTGAAAATGAGTTGTACTCGCCCATCCGCCCCAAGCAACCTACGGAGTCGATGGAAAAGCCGACCGATGCTCTGGTTAAGCGGGGCGTAAGCTATATCGAAGTGAGGGCGCTGGATGTTGATCCTTATTCACCCATTGGCGTGAGTGAAACGCAGAGCCATTTTCTTGATGTCTTTTTGTTGTCCTGTCTGCTGATGCCCAGCAAGGAGTTGGATGAAACACAGATAGCCGAGGCCAATGACAACATGCGTACCATGGTGCTCGAGGGCAGAAAACCCGATGTGACACTGCAGCGTGACGGGCAGCATGTTGCGTTTCGTGACTGGACCGCCACCTTGTTTGAGCAGTTCAGGCAGGTTGCCAGCGTGCTGGATGAAGCCCACGGCGATCAGCATTATCAGGACGCTGTAAGCAGCGAATGGCAAAAAGTGAACGACCCGGAGATGACGCCTTCAGGAAAAATTCTACAGACCCTTCTCAGTGAGAACAAAGATAATGGCACGCTGGGAATGGAACTGGCCGCGGAATACCGTGATGTCTTTGACCGTTGGCACTACAAGCACCAGGATGCGGCGGTGTTTGCACAGGCAGCACAAACTTCACTGGACGCGCAAAAAGCGCTGGATGCTGAAGAACAGGAAGACTTTGACAAGTTTATCAAAGATTACTTCACCAAACCGCCGGCAAAAAAAATGCCTGACTAACAAGCCAGGCATTAAGGTTCCAGGGAAACACACACATTACTAGAACACTTTGTTGGACACGTGATGACGGAAAAGTTCAAAAAATTAACACTTTTTTTATCCGGATTTATCGCAATGTTACCGCTCATTATGGTGGGGTGTGCCACAACACCACCAAAAGATATCAGCAACCTCTGTAATATTTTTTACGAGAAAGATGACTGGTATGAAGCGGCAGCGGATGCCCGCGACAAATGGGGAGTCCCAATTCATGTGCCAATGGCCATGATGTATCAGGAAAGTTCATTCAGGCACGATGCGCTGCCGCCGAAAGACTATGTGTTTTTTGGTCTCATTCCCTGGGGCAGAGTGAGTTCTGCTTATGGCTACTCACAGGCGAAAACGCCAACCTGGGCCGATTACATCAGAGAAACCGGCAACAGCGGTGCAGACCGGGACGACTTTGATGATGCGATTGATTTTATGGGCTGGTTTATTTACAAAACCTATACCATCAATGGCGTATCGAAGTGGGATGCCTATGCACAGTACCTAAATTATCACGAGGGCTGGGGCGGATATAAACGTCGCAGTTACAACCGCAAACCCTGGCTGAAAAAAGTGGCTGTGAAAGTTAAAGCGCGCTCGCTGCGTTATGCAACCCAGCTTAAAACCTGTGAAGAGGATCTCAAGGAAGGCTGGTTCTGGGGGCTGTTTGGCTAAGATAAACGTGTTTGCAAGTTCCATAGCAAAAAAACGTGCGGGCAGACAATGCTGCCCGCACCTGACGTTAAGCCAAGACCGTTTTTTACCCAACGTCAAACAGGCAGCTTCAGATTAATGCTAATGAGAATGATTTGCAATAGCTTTTTTGCGTTGGGTCATTATTTTTTGATCTGGATCAGCAAGTAACTGCAATCCCGGGGGCCAGCCTCACTGACCCCTATGTTCTTTGATGTAGATCACAATTTCTCAGCGGATGCTGACGCATACTTCTCCTGCAGCAAATAAGGACAGGAGAAATATCATGTTAACCACTATGTTTGCCGATCCCGTCGTATGGGGTTCACTGCTTGGTATTTTCATCATCGTTGTGATGATGGGGTACTACACCTATTTATTTATGCATAACAGCGCAGACGAAGACAAATAATAGCCGGCCAAATGGCGGCTGCTACTTTGGCGTCTCGGTATCCAGCAACACCAGCAGCGCGGCCTTACCACCGTATTCTTTTGGCGCCTGGTGAAATGCACGGACATTGGGGTGCTGCACCAGGTAATGGGGCAGGGCTTGTCTTAACACGCCCTGGCCGAAGCCGTGCATTACGGACACGCAGTCAATCATTTGTTTTTGTGCGCCGTGGATAAGGGCCGTGAGTTCCTGTTTGGCAGACTCCCGGGTTAAGCCATGCAGGTCGAGCATCAGCTCAGGATAATAGTCTCCCCGACGCAGACGTTTTAGTGAGTGCGCTGGCTCATCCTGTCGGCAGTAGCGGACGGGCCCCTCAGAGGGCAGAGTCGTCTGATACATATCAGAAAACGTAAAGCTGGCCTGCTGCTGACGAGCATCCTGGATGTGCTGTGAAACTTGAGTAGCGTTGCGCTGCTTGTCTTTTAAGCGCTGTCGCGCAGTGACATTGATCTTGTCCTGTTTCAGCGGCGTTACCCCTGCCATCGCGTCACGAAACTCATCCTCTTTCGAGTCTTCGACACGTGGCGTCTGGCGTTTGGCATTTTTTAGTTCGTCGTAGAAATTACTCATCCCGATCTGTCAGTAAATTAACCATGGGCGCAGCCTGTAACTTTGGGTATGATATCAGTTTTACATCAGCCAATGTACCTGAAGGCATATGACTGACAAATTTTATCTGCAGGAAGCAATTGATGACCTGCACAGCGTGCTGGACCTGACTCGATGGGCAGCCAGCCGTTTTAGCGATGCGGCGCTTTATTTTGGTCACGGTACTGACAATGCGTGGGATGAAGCGATCAGCTTAGTCCTGCAGGCGCTGCATTTACCTCATGACGCACTGACACTGACCGGCGAAGGGTTGTTCAATGCCCGACTGACACATTCAGAGCGCGAGAAAATCGCGGAACTGGTACTGAAACGGGTGCAGACGCGGTTGCCGCTTCCCTATATTACCAATCAGGCGTGGTTCTGTGGGTTGCCGTTCTTTGTGGATGAGCGTGTTCTGATACCACGCTCCCCGTTTGCGGAGCTCATTGAGCGACGGTTTGCGCCTTATATTGATACTGCTCCTGCCCATATTCTTGATATGTGTACTGGCGGTGGCTGTATCGCCATTGCGCTGGCCCATGCGTTTGAGGACGCTGAAGTCGACGCGGTGGATATCAGCAGTGACGCACTGGAAGTGGCTGAACTCAATATTCAGGAGCACGGCCTGAGTCATCGCGTGTACCCTATTGAGTCAGATTTATATTCGGGTCTGGCCGGCCAGCAGTACCAGTTAATTGTATCCAATCCGCCCTATGTCGATGCCGAAGATATGGCAGATCTGCCGGATGAATACCACCATGAGCCTGCGCTGGCCCTGGCTGCAGGCGAAGACGGTCTGGATTTGGTGGATAAGATTTTACGTCAGGCGCCCGCGTATCTTAGCGATGATGGCTGGCTGTTTGTCGAAGTCGGCAACAGTGAAGTGCATATGCACCAGCGCTATGCGGGCCTTGAACTTGACTGGCTGGAATTCCAAATGGGTGGTCAGGGCATTTTTGTTGTGTCTAAATCGGCACTGGTTTCTTATTTTTCGACAGCTAACGAGTAGGTATTATGCCGGGAAACAGTTTTGGAAAAGCATTTACGATCACCACCTTTGGAGAGAGTCATGGGCTTGCCATAGGTGGCGTAATTGATGGGTGTCCACCAGGACTGCCGTTGTCAGAGGCTGATCTTCAGGGCGACCTTGATCGCCGCAAACCCGGTACTTCAAGGTATACCACGGCGCGCCGCGAAGACGATGAAGTGCAGATCTTATCCGGCGTGTTTGAGGGTAAAACCACTGGCACCAGTATTGGTCTGCTGATAAAAAATAAAGATCAGCGCAGCAAAGATTACGGCAACATTGCCGATCGCTTTCGTCCCGGGCATGCAGACTATACCTATCAGCAAAAATACGGGCTGCGCGATTACCGGGGCGGCGGGCGCTCATCCGCACGGGAAACGGCTATTCGTGTCGCTGCAGGTGGCGTGGCGAAGAAATACCTGAAAACCATGCTGGGTATCGAGATCAGAGGCTACCTGTCTCAGTTAGGGCCGGTTGTCATTGAGCAGGTTGATCATGGTGTGACCAATACTAACCCGTTTTTCTGCCCGGACGCCTCTAAACTGGAGGCGCTGGATGAATACATGCGTGCGCTTAAAAAGTCAGGCGACAGTATTGGTGCCAAAGTATCTGTGACGGCGTCAAATGTTCCTGTCGGACTGGGTGAGCCTGTCTTTGATCGGCTTGATGCCGATATTGCCCATGCCATGATGGGGATCAATGCGGTCAAAGGGGTGGAAATTGGCGATGGCTTCGATGTTGTCACGCAGCGCGGCAGTGAGCATCGTGATGAACTTACCCCGGACGGTTTTGCCAGTAATCATGCCGGCGGCGTGTTAGGCGGTATTTCCAGTGGTCAGGATATCAATGTCCACATGGCGCTCAAACCGACATCCAGCATCTCGGTACCGGGCAACACCATTAATGTCGACGGCGAGGCCACCGATATCGTGACCAAAGGCCGGCACGACCCCTGTGTCGGGATCCGCGCAGTACCCATCGCTGAAGCCATGCTGGCGCTGGTACTGATGGATCACGTTATCCGTCATCGTGGTCAGAACGCCGGCGTTGGCAGCAGCACGCCGGATATTGCCCGCCAGTCCTGAACCTTTTACTTGTGAGCAGCGCCGTTTATGCGATCTCGGCGGCGCGCTTGCAACTGGCGATCACGTCAATGCCATCGTCACTGACCTGCTCTAGCGTCACATCAAACTTCCAGAGCCGGTGAAGATGACGCATCACTTCCTGCCGGGAGTCGGCCAGCGGAATACCATTGTGTGGAATATAGCGTAGCGTCAGTGAACGATCACCGCGCACGTCGACGTTGTACACCTGAATGTTAGGCTCCAGATTGCTTAAATTGTACTGCGCCGATAACTTTTCCCGGATCTGCATATAGCCTTGTTTGTTGTGAATAGCGTCGACAGTGACAAAGCTTTTGTCCGCGTCGTCGTCAACCGCAAACAATTTGAAATCCCGCATGAGTTTGGGCGACAGGAACTGACTGATAAAACTTTCATCCTTAAAGTTTTTCATGGCGAAATGCACAGTTTCCAGCCAGTCTTTGCCGGCGACTTCAGGTAAATATTCCCGGTCTTCATCCGTTGGGTTCTGACATACCCGCTTGATGTCCATAAACATGTTAAATCCCAGTGCGTAGGGATTAATACCCGAATAGTAGGGACTGTTGTACTCAGGCTGCATAACGACACTGCTGTGGCTGTGCAGAAACTCCAGCATAAAGCGGTCGGTGACCAGCCCTTCATCATACATCTGATTCAGAATATGGTAATGCCAGAAACAGGCCCACCCTTCGTTCATCACCTGCGTTTGCTTTTGCGGATAGAAATACTGCGATATCTTGCGCACAATGCGTACCAGCTCACGTTGCCAGGGCTCCAGCAACGGCGCGTTCTTTTCAATAAAGTACAGAATATTTTCCTGAGGCTCGGCAGGGAAGCGTTTGCGTATCGGTTTGCTGTCCTCTCTGCCCTCGGGGAGCGTACGCCAGAGTTCGTTAACCTGTGATTGCAGGTACTTTTCGCGCTGCTTCTGACGGGCTTTTTCCTGCTGCAGCGACAGCTTTTGCGGGCGTTTGTAGCGATCTACACCATAATTCATCAGGGCATGGCACGAATCGAGGGTGTCTTCTACTTCCTGAAAACCGTATTTCTGCTCACACCTGGCAATATAGTTTTTAGCAAAGACCAGGTAGTCGATGATTGAGTCTGCGTCTGTCCAGGTGTCAAACAGATAGTTACCCTTAAAAAACGAGTTGTGGCCATAGCAGGCATGTGCCATGACCAGCGCCTGCATGGTAATAGTGTTTTCTTCCATCAGGTAGGCAATACAGGGGTTAGAATTGATCACAATTTCGTAGGCCAGCCCCATCTGACCGCGACGATATTGTTGCTCATTCTGAATAAACTTCTTGCCAAACGACCAGTGGCTGTAATTGATAGGCATGCCAATACTGGCGTAGGCATCCATCATTTGCTCGGCGGTAATCACCTCAATCTGATTAGGATAAATATCCAGCTTAAAGTTGCGGGCAATACGATCAATTTCTGTCTCATACTCGGTTAACAAATCAAAGGTCCAGTCCGGCCCATCGCTGAGGCAAGCGGAAGATTTACGGCGCGCTGGCATAACTGCTGTCTCCTGCGTCGGCGGGGTGGCCGGATTTCTTAAAGAGATCACGGAACACCGGGTAAATGTCACTCACTGTCTGAATATGTTTGCATACGAAGTTGTCATACACCTCAGCGACACGTTCATACTCACGCCACAAACTCTGGTGCTGGCGATCAGTGATTTCGATATAGGCAAAATAGCGTGTCACCGGCAGCAGACGCGAGGCCAGGATCTCTCTGCACTGAGGTGAATCATCGGCCCAGTTATCACCGTCTGAAGCCTGTGCGGCATATATATTCCAGTCACTCGCGTCGAACCGATCGCGAATAATCTCGTCCATCAGTGTCAGGGCGCTGGAAACGATGGTACCGCCGGTTTCCTGTGAGTAAAAAAACTCTTGTTCATCCACCTCTTTCGCCTGGGTATGGTGACGAATATAGACCACTTCGACATTCTGATAGGTGCGGGTTAAAAACAAATACAGCAGAATATAGAAGCGCTTGGCCATGTCTTTGGTGGCCTGATCCATGGAGCCGGACACATCCATCAGACAAAACATCACGGCCTTGCTGGTGGGCACTGGTCGCCGGTCGTAGTTTTTAAACCTGAGATCAAAGGTATCGATAAACGGAACACGGGCGATTTTTTCTTTCAGTTCACGTATGTCCTTCTCAAGCGCCATGATGGCCAGTGTATTGTCGTGGGGATCGTCCTTTAGTGCCTGCAGATCTTCTTCAAGGCGCGCCAGTTTTTTGCGGTCAGCGCCTGTCATGGCAATGCGTCTGGCCACCGACCCCTTCAGTGAGCGTATGATATCAAGATTACTGGGCACGCCGTCAGTCTGATAGCCGGCGCGGTAGGTCTCATACTGTACCACCTTGTCATACTGATTTTTCAGCAAATTAGGCAGCGCCAGATCATCAAACAGCAGGTCCAGGTATTCGTCTTTTGAAATAGAAAAAACAAATTCATCCTGGCCTTCGCCGCTGTCACTGGCATCTCCTGAGCCCGCGCCCTGACCGCCGCCGGATGGTGGCCGGTTAATTCTGTCACCGGCGGTGAACTGATCGTTGCCCGGATGGACAATAGAACGCCGCCCACCTTTACCGGTGTGAAACACCGGCTCGGTAATATCTTTGCTGGGAATGCCAACCTCTTCGCCATGATCCAGATCGGTCACCGATCGTTTGCCGACTGCATCCGAGACCGCACGCTTTATTTGCTGCTTGTAGCGGCGAATAAAACGCTGGCGGTTTACGGTGCTTTTTCCCTTACTGTTTAAACGTCTGTCAATAAAATGCGCCATAAGCACCTACTTATAATACGTGCCTGCCTTACGACGCTTTTCTTACGCGTAAGTACCATTCACACAATAGCCGGACTTGTTTTTGCGTATAGCCTTTTTCGGTCATGCGATTGACGAAGTCGTCGTGTTTTTTCTTGTCTTCGGATGAGCCTTTGGTGTTGAATGAAATAACCGGGAGTAAATCCTCGGTGTTTGAGAACATTTTTTTCTCAATCACTGAGCGCAGTTTTTCATAACTGGTCCAGGTCGGGTTCTTGCCTCCGTTATTGGCGCGGGCACGCAATACAAAGTTGACAATTTCATTCCGAAAGTCCTTCGGATTGCTGATTCCGGCGGGTTTTTCGGTTTTCTCTAACTCGGCATTCAGCGACTCACGATCAAATAGCTGCCCGGTTTCTGGATCCCGGTATTCCTGATCCTGGATCCAGAAGTCGGCATAAGTGACATAGCGGTCAAACAGGTTTTGCCCATATTCAGAATACGACTCGAGATAAGCGGTCTGGATCTCTTTACCGATAAATTCAACATAATGTGGAATTAGGTAGCCTTTCAGAAATTCGCGGTAACGATCAGCGGCTTCCTGCGGAAACTGTTCGCGTTCGATCTGTCGTTCAAGTACGTAGAACAGATGGACGGGATTGGCGGCCACTTCCTGGTGATCGAAGTTAAATACGCGCGAGAGGATTTTGAATGCGAAGCGGGTTGATAAGCCTTCCATGCCCTCATCAACACCGGCATAGTCACGGTATTCCTGATAGGACTTGGCTTTAGGATCGGTATCTTTGAGGCTTTCGCCATCATACACCCGCATTTTTGAATAAATACTGGAGTTTTCCGGTTCTTTAAGCCGCGAAAGCACCGTAAACTGTGCCAGGCTTTCCAGTGTATCCGGTGCACATGGCGCGCCGCTCAGTTCACTGTTATCCAGCAATTTGCGATAAATCCTTATTTCTTCTGACACGCGCAGGCAGTAAGGCACTTTGACGATATATACCCGGTCCAGAAAGGCCTCATTATTCTTATTGTTGCGAAAGGATTGCCACTCCGATTCATTAGAGTGAGCCAGAATCAGGCCGTCAAAGGGCAGGGCCGAAAATCCTTCGGTAGGATTGTAATTACCTTCCTGAGTAGCGGTCAGCAAAGGATGCAGCACTTTGATGGGGGCTTTAAACATTTCCACGAATTCCATCAGACCCTGATTCGCTTTACATAACGAGCCAGAGTAGCTGTACGCGTCAGGATCGTTCTGAGCGAACTGTTCAAGACGCCGGATATCGACCTTGCCCACCAGCGATGAAATATCCTGGTTGTTCTCATCACCGGGCTCGGTTTTGGCAATGCCTGTCTGATCGAGCACGGATGGATAGACCCGTACTACCTTAAATTTTGAAATATCGCCATTGAATTCGTGCAGTCGTTTGCGTACCCAGGGCGACATAATGGTTTTCAGGTAGCGCTGGGGAACACCGTACTCCTGCTCAAGGAGCCTGCCGTCTTCCTGCAGATCGAACAGGCAAAATGGATGATCATTGACCGGTGAGTCTTTAAGCATGTAAATAGGGACTTTTTGCATCAGCTCTTTAAGCCGCTCTGCAAGGGAGGACTTACCGCCACCGACTGGCCCGAGTAAGTACAGAATTTGTTTTTTCTCTTCCAGTCCCTGCGCTGCGTGGCGTAGGTATGAGACGATTTGTTCTATCGCTTCCTCCATACCATAGAACTCACTGAATGCGGGATAGCGTGCGATGACGCGGTTTGAAAAAATGCGGCTTAATGCCGGATCTGTGGACGTATCTATCATTTCCGGTTCGCCTATAGCGTGCAGTAAGCGCTCGGCGGCATTGGCGTAAGCCATTGGATCTGACTTACAAATTTCCAGAAATTCCTTGATGGTGAACTCTTCCTGTTTACGCTCCTCATAGCGACTTTGATAATGCTCAAAAATACCCATGAATACCCCTAAGAAAAAAACGGTTCCCCGTATCTTTCAGCTTAGACGGTATTTTAAAAAAAGAGATGAAATATTACTCAGATTAAAGTTGCATTTTTGTCATAAGTATTTAAAGAAAAAGTAAACTTTTGCGAAAAATGGTAAGGAGAGCAGCGTGCTGTAAGGGGTTGCGAAGTGGCTGGTCTTAGGGGCCCGGAAATAAAAAAACCTGCCGAATGGCAGGTTTTTAACGATGAGTGTCAGTCACCCTTACTTAGCGAAATTTTCGCTGGCAAATTCCCAGTTAACCAGGGCCCAGAAACCTTCAAGGTACTTAGGACGCGCATTGCGGTAATCGATGTAGTAGGCATGTTCCCACAGATCGACAGTTAGCAGTGGCAGGTGCGCATCACCAGAAATCGGGGTTTCAGCATTGCTGGTATTTACGATATCCAGTGAGCCGTCTGCAGTTTTTACCAGCCATGTCCAGCTGGAACCGAAGTTATTAACTGCTTTGTCGTTGAAGGCTGCTTTGAAATCGTCAAATGAGCCCCATTTTGCGTTGATTGCATCAGCCAGCGGGCCTGTTGGTTCACCACCACCATTCGGGCTCAGGCAGTGCCAGTAAAACGTATGATTCCAGATTTGTGCTGCATTATTGAAAACGCCGCCATCAGAAGACTTGATGATCTCCTCAAGGCTTTTGTTTTCCATGTCAGTGCCTTCTACCAGGCCGTTTAGCTTGGTTACGTAAGTGGCATGGTGTTTACCATAGTGGTAGTCCAATGTCTCAGATGAGATATGTGGTTCCAAAGCATTTTTTTCATAAGGTAATGCTGGTAATTCAAAAGCCATACGAGTCTCCATGTTGGGTTTGTGTAGTGTGTCGGGACACCAGAATTACTCTGTGCTGTGTCAGCCAACACTGGTCTTAGCGTCTAAAAAGATAAGGGCTAAATCCGATAACTCAATGACAAAGTTATGAAAAATTCCTTTTAGTGGGCGTTTTGGTGATCCTTTCACCACCCATGCCCCTTCGCATCCTGCGTCAGCGTGCTGTGTTCCCTATATCAGCAATTAGTGATCATAGCCGAATAAGGCGTTTTCAGATCACTCTTTGTGCCGCCTTAGACTGCTACGCGAAGACGGCGACCATTTACGGCGGCGCCTGCCTCGCAGTTTTGCTTTTCAGCAATCACACCGTATTATAGATGCATTCGCACTTTCCTTAAGCATAATATGCTACAGTTCCTTGAAATCTCACCAGAACGTGCCCACGTTACTGGTAAATAAAGCTGCAAAGAGGTTCTAATGGAGAATACCGATACATCGTCAACGCTTGACAATATCAAGCAACAAATCGCTGAAAACCCAATTCTGCTTTACATGAAGGGATCACCGAAGCTGCCAAGCTGTGGCTTCTCGGCCCAGGCCGTACAAGCACTGATGTCATGTGGCGAACCGTTTGCTTACGTCGATATTCTGCAAAATCCGGATATTCGTGCCGAGCTGCCTAAACATGCAAACTGGCCAACCTTCCCACAACTATGGGTTGACGGTGAACTGGTTGGGGGCTGTGACATTATCCTAGAGATGCATCAGCAGAATGAATTGCAACCATTGATAAAAGAAACGGCTGAGAAACATAAAAGCGAAGAGTGATCGACCCAATTAAGCTGATATCAAAAGCCGCTCGTCAGAGCGGTTTTTTTTATTTTAGGAAAAAATGTTGTGGCCTCTGAAACGGCTAAAAAATAGTGTAAAACCCTGCCTTTTTTACTCCCCAAATACTAATAGACAATCCACAAAACGAAATCCACTACGGGTAAAAAATAAATAGTGTTTTTTTGTAAAAACGTTTGTTTTTTAAATATTTACATCCTATAACCGGAATGGCTGACCGCCGTATTGTCAGTGCAAAAGATAGGTTTAAAACAACAACAGTCTGAGTAAATCTGAACCTGACTAACAGGCTACTCTCAGAGGAAAACATTCCGGGAAACCACTATGAAAACATCCTTAAGTTTATTGACGAAACACGTTCGCCAGGTGTTCGCTGCGTCAGCAGCAGTCTCATTGCTGGCGTCCAATGTGGCCTTCGCGCAGCAAAACGAAGAGAACGAAACTGACCCCGATCTTGAAGAACGTTATGAGCAAATAGCGGTCGTAGGTACGCGTGCAGCGCCTCGTTCGGTTGGGGAGTCGGCCGTTCCCATTGATATCATTTCAGACGAAGAGTTCAAAAGTCAGGGCGCCACAGACATGGCTTCCATGATGCAGACGGTTGTACCGTCGTTTAACGTCAATGACCAGCCTATTAACGATGCGTCGACCCTGGTACGTCCGGCTAACCTGCGCGGTATGGCATCGGACCACACGCTGGTGCTGGTCAACGGTAAACGCCGTCATCGTTCGGCGGTTATTACATTCTTAGGCGGTGGGTTGTCGGACGGTGCCCAGGGGCCGGACATTTCTGTCATTCCGGCTGCGGCACTAAAACAGGTAGAAGTGCTGCGTGACGGTGCCGCTGCGCAATATGGCTCAGACGCCATTGCCGGGGTTATTAACTTTGTACTGAAAGATGCTGATGAAGGCGGCAGCTTCGAGGCGCGCTATGGTTCTTTCTATGAGGGCGATGGCGATATGGTGCAGTTCTCAGGCAATGTAGGGATGCCGTTAACCGATGCCGGCTTTGTTAATGTAACAGCCGAATATCGTACCGCCGATCCGACGTCGCGCAGTGTGCAGCGTGATGATGCCGCCGGGTTGATAGCTGGTGGTAATACGGCGGTTGCCGATCCTGCGCAAATCTGGGGCTCACCGGAGATCAAAGATGACATCAAGCTGTTTGCCAATCTTGGTTTAGACCTTGGCAATGACAGCGAAGCTTACCTGTTTGGTAACTACGCAGAACGCGAAGTAGAAGGTGGCTTTTACTACCGTAACCCGCATAACCGAGGCGGGGTTAACAACGGGGGGATTGATGAAGATGGTAATCAGCTATTGCTGGTGGGTGATTTAACCGGCGACATGTCAGGTAACTGTCCCACTGACATCCAGGTCGGCAGCAACGTGCTTGAGAACCCGCGTTATATCAATGAAGTTGCCAATAATCCGGATTGCTTCGCCTTTAACGAAATCCTGCCTGGTGGTTTTACCCCACGTTTTGGCGGTACCGTTACAGATATGTCGCTGGTATTTGGTACGCGCGGCGAGTGGGTTAACGAGATTTCCTATGACGTCAGTGTCAATCTGGGTCAGAACGAAATTGAGTACGCTATTTCAAACACCATTAACCCGTCTCTGGGCCCGGACACGCCTTTTGAATTTGCGCCGGGTAAATACATCCAGTCAGAACAAACGCTGGATATTGACCTGACCAAACCGGTTGATGTGGGATTATATGAGCCCGTGTATGTGTCGGGTGGTTTCCAGTACCGACATGAAACTTATGAAAGTAAGGCCGGAGACCCCGACTCGTACACCATTGGTCCGCTGGCCAAGCAGGGCTTTGGGATTGGCTCAAACGGCTTCCCAGGCCTGGCGCCAGACAGCCAGGGCGAGGTCTCTCGTCACAATATCGCTTTTTATCTTGATGTTGAGTCATACCTGACCGAAACCTTTATGCTGGCCGGTGCGTTACGTTATGAAGACTTCTCCGATTTTGGTAACACCACTAAAGGTAAAATTGCATTTCGCTGGCAGGCCATGGAAAGTATCGCGTTTCGCGGCGCGTTCTCAACCGGCTTCAAAGCACCTACGCTGGGGCAAAGTAACGTAAGAAACGTGACGACTGCCTTTGGTACCGACGGACGACTGATTGACCGTGCGACACTGCCGCCGACCGATCCGGTATCGCAGCTGAAAGGCGGTGAGCAGTTAACACCGGAAGAGTCAGAAAGTATTACCTTTGGTGTGGTGGCTGATTTCGAAAATGGCTTGTTTATCACCGCGGATTACTACCACATTGAACTGACTGACCGCTTGAGTACAGCATCAGGTATTTCGTTAACCGAGGAAGACATTCAGACGCTGCTTGCACAGGGCATTACTGATGCCTCAAGCTTCTCTGAAATCAGTTTCTTCACCAACGACTTTGACACTACCACGGAAGGGGTGGACGTGGTTGCCAACTACTCGATGGAAATGCTGGGTGGCGATACCAAGTTCTCGCTGGCATACAACTGGACGGACACTACGGTTGATGAAGCGTCAGACAATATTTCATCATTCCGTATTCGCATGCTGGAAGATAACCTGCCATCGGTGCGTTATAGCCTGACCGCCAATCATACCAATGGTGACTGGCGTGTTCTGGGACGCCTGAATTATTACGGCAGCATTTATGAGGACCACCTGGATTCTGGCTTACCAATTGAGAACATCGGTTCAGAAATGACCCTGGACCTTGAGCTGGGCTATGATGTGTCAGAAAACTTTTCAGTGGTGCTAGGTGCGAAAAACGCGCTGGATGAGTATCCGGACGAAAATACCCAGTGGAAGGGCATTGCAGGTTCATTGTACCCGACGACGTCTCCCATCGGGATCAATGGTGGTTTCTATTACGTGAGAGGCTTATATACCTTTTAATCAGAAACCGACATAAAAAAGGGGGCGCATGCCCCCTTTCATGGTATAACACACAATAAAAACAGACGGGCTTCGACACCCGCAATGGAACACCGTTACAATTATGCGCACAACGTCAACACTGACTGAGACATTTCTGAAGTACCGTAACCGGCTGCGAAAGGCAATAAGCCCGATTGTCAGCGGTGACGATATTGAAGATATCGTGCAGGAAGCGTTTATAAAAAGCTATGAGGCTCAGCTCAAACAGGAAATTCAGTATGAGCGGACGTACATGCTGAAAACGGTGCGCAACCTGGCGATTAATCACGTCAAAAGTGCCGCCAGTCAGCACAATCTGAGCGTCGATAACATGGATTCGTTACCCCATGAACTCGTAGGCTATAGCCTTGATAAACATGTAGAAAGTAAAGAGCGATTTATTCACTTTTGTCGTGCAACAGACAGCTTGTCCGCCGATGTCAAACGGGTATTTTTACTCAAAAAAGTGTATGGTATGAAACAAAAAGATATTGCTGACCTTATTGGGATCAGTGAGAGCACCGTGGAAAAACATGTCGCTAAAGGCCTGTTGCACTGTTCCCGGTTTTTAAAAGAAGCCTCGCAAAATAGCAGTCGCGAAATCGCTTCCAAGGACATAAAAAAGCAGTAATCATGAGTAATATAAGGCAGTTCTCCAGTAAAGACGATCTCGAGGAGCAGGCGTGCTTGTGGATAAGCCGTCTGGATCGCGGCTTATCAGCGTCAGAGAAACAGACCCTTGATGCGTGGGTTGCCGCAAGTCAGGCGCATCGTAAGGCGCTGTTTGATGCGGCCAGCCTGTGGGATGATATGAGTGTGCTTAATGAACTCAGTGGTCTGTTCCCACAAACAAAAACCAAACAGGACAGCGGCCGTGTAAAGCGCCTTGTGAATCAGGCACGCTGGAGTGTTGCTGCAGGTTTTATGCTTGCGGTAGTGGGCGTGAGCCTAATCATCAATCATGTGATTTTCCAGCCGGATACGAGCATCGCCAAAACCGTCGAGCAGATTCGTACTGGCGTGGGTGAACAGAAAAATGTGGTGCTTGCCGATGGCTCTGAATTGCACGTAAACACCGATTCCTTGTTGTCAGTCACCTACAGTAATGCGTCGCGCGATATTGTGCTGTTGAAAGGCGAAGCCCATTTTGAGGTGGCGCACGATGAGGGGCGCCCGTTTACGGTCACAGCCGGTGAGAACCGGGTTACGGCAGTAGGAACGGCGTTCAATATGCAGTACGTGGATGATCAGGCCTTTGAGTTGGTGGTAACAGAGGGCAAAGTACTGGTTAATGACCGATTTACGCCTTTAGCTGACAATGAATCACTGTTCTCCGATAACAGTGAGACAGCCCGGGGACTGTTGATGGTCGCCGGAGAGAAGGCGAAGGTGAAAGGGGATGTAGAGGCCCGCAATAACCTCACGCAAACAGATATTGATGATGATCTTGCCTGGCAAAAGGGCATGATCGTGTTTAAAGGTGAGCCACTCTCGGCCGTGCTTGAAGAAATTGGTCGCTATACCCCGGTTCGTTTCTCTGTACAGGATCCTGCACTTAAGCAACGTCGGGTAGCGGGCTACTTTCGGGTCGGCGATATTGATGGCTTGCTGTCGGCACTGAAAAACAGTTTTAATATCGAGCATCAGAAGCTAGGTGAGAGCAGTATCCTGTTGTCCACCGCCGGCAGCAGCTAAGCGGCCTGTTTATTACGCGCCGTACTGATATTAAGCGGCGCGAATCTGTAGTGTGCCGGTTGATGACTCAACACAGCAGCCGCTTCACCAATGTATGCCACTGATAGACGCCCTCATACACTGGTGAATATTGCAGCAATGTGACACTATGTTTTTCCTGAATACCTGCCGCGAAGTTAATGCCTTGTTTAGTTTGCCCATTATCCAAACAGCCTGTCAGGTCTGCGGATTTTATCGCAGTGGCTCACGGCGTGCGGGTATCTGGCTGATTTGGTTTCCTATTTTGTTCACGCTTGGCAGCGCTTCTGCAGCGCCCGCAACATCTACGTTTCGCTTTGATATTCCGGCACAGGACGCTAATGCCGCACTTACCGAGTTGGCCAAACAGGCCAATATAACCCTTCTTTTTCCGTTCGAACTGGCAAAACAGGTAAAAACGAATTCTCTGCAGGGCACGTTTACCCTCAATGACGCGCTGCGCTCATTGCTTGAGGGCACAGCACTTGCTGTCACAACTGACGACAATGGCAGTATCAGTATTCGTTCCCGCGACAGTCTTACAGTCAGGACGCCGGCGCCGCAGACAGAGCAGCAGTCAGACACCAATGCTAATCATGGACTTGAGCGAATTGCCGTGGTCGGGACCCGGAATTCCCCGCGCAGTGTTGCAGAGTCTCCGGTTCCGCTGGACATCTTGTCTGCTGAAACACTGGGCGCTCAGGGTGATACCGATACGCTGTCGATGTTAAGCGCGCTGGTCCCGTCGCTGAATGTTAATGACCAGCCTATAAACGATGCCACCAGCCTGGTACGGCCTGCCAATTTGCGTGGCATGGCCTCTGATCACACCTTATTGCTGCTTAATGGAAAGCGGCGGCACCGCTCTGCTGTGATCACGTTTCTTGGCGGCGGGTTGTCGGATGGCGCTCAGGGCCCCGATATATCGGTGATCCCTGCTTATGCACTGAAGCAGGTGGAAGTGTTGCGCGATGGCGCTGCTGCACAATATGGCTCTGATGCCATTGCCGGTGTGATCAACTTTGTGCTCAAAGATGCCCGTGAGGGGGGCAGCGTTAGTGTGCAGAGCGGACAATACGGTGAGGGAGACGGAGAACTGCTGCAAATTCAGGGAAATGTTGGTTTGCCGCTGGGCGAAAAGGGCTTTGCCAATCTTACTGCGGAGTACCGGCAGCAAAATGCGACCTCCCGCTCTGTGCAGCGCGATGATGCGCAGGCCCTGACTGATGCAGGTAACCCGTACATTGCCAATCCTGCGCAAGTTTGGGGAACGCTGGACGTGGACAGCGATATTAAATTTGCGGCAAATTTAGGTTGGGAAATATCGGCGACAACAGAGGGGTTTGCGTTTGCCAATGTGGCGCGACGTGAAATCCACGGTGGCTTTTATTATCGTCACCCACATTTGCGTCAGGGGGTGTTCAGCCGGGAAAGTGCGGTGTCAGAGGACCCGGTACTGCTAGTCGCCGATCTGGACGGGCTGGACCAGGGTATTGCTTGCCCACAGATCTTTATTTCTGGTGATAACGTCCTGGAAAATCCGGATTATCAACGTATTGCCGATAACAGCACGGCACTCGGACAGAACTGCTTTGCGTATAATGAGTGGTATCCGGGAGGCTTTACCCCCCGTTTTGGGGGGACCGTGACAGACGTAGCTGCGTTTGTGGGTGTCACCAGTGAACTTCGTTCTGGCTGGTCGGTGGAACTGAGTGCCGGAGTAGGGTATTCCGATATCGAGTACGCCTTGAGTGAGACGGTGAATCCGTCATTAGGGCCGTCCTCGCCGACCCGGTTTTCGCCCGGCAGTGTGAGTCAGGTTGAACGTACCGTGAACCTGGATTTTGTGCGTCTGCTGGACATCGGAATGGAGGAAATGCTTAGTGTGGCGATTGGTGCAGAATGGCGCCGGGAAACGTACTTCCAGAAAGCAGGCGATGAGGCGTCCTACCTTGCTGGCCGGTTTGCCTATAACAGTGAGTCAGAATTGTCTCAGGGCTTCAGTGTCGGCTCTAATGGGTTTCCGGGCTATCAACCGCAATCTGCCGGGCACTGGAGCCGCAGAAACTGGGCACTTTATTCCGATGTCGAGCTGTATCCGACACCAGACTGGCAACTGGGCGTTGCTACCCGGGTTGAACGTTTCTCTGATTTTGGTACTACCTTTGATGGTAAAATCAGTACCCGCTACATGCTCAACGAGGCGTTTGCGTTGAGAGGATCGTTAAGTACCGGTTTCAAAGCACCGACCGTAGGGCAAAGCAATGTGATTAATGTGACGACTGCCTATGGTGCCAATGGTCTGGAAGATCAGGCAACCCTGCCGCCTACCGATCTGATTTCACAACAGTTGGGGGCGACACCTCTGACTCCTGAAGAGTCGGTTAATCTCAGTCTTGGCGTGGTGTATCAGCTGGACGAAAAATTTTTACTCACCTTTGACTATTTCAATATCCGTCTGTCAGACCGGATCAGCACGACATCAGCGATTCCTCTTACCGATGAAGACATTCAGGTGTTAGATGCGCAAGGCCGGCCAGAGGCGGCGACGTACAATGCAGCAAAATACTTTACCAATGACTTCGATACCCGTACTCAGGGCGTGGACCTGGTGTTGCACTATGATTTTGGCGTTGGCGCGTGGCAGCATAACCTGGTTGGGGCATTTAACTGGACAGACACGCAGGTTGAGCGGGTCACACTATACCCGGCGGTAGTTGAATCAGAGCGTGTCCTGACACCGAACCTGACAACAGCACGTATTCGTATGCTGGAAGATAATCTGCCTGCCTACAGAGGCAGCTTAACCTGGACGCAAAAACAAGGCGCATTGTCACTGGTGTGGCGGCTCAACCACTACGCTGGCTTTTACGAGGATCATTTGGATGCGTCTGCAGGCTTTGACATAGAGAGCGGCAGTATCACGACCCTTGACGCGGATGTCCGCTGGCAGGTAACTGATATGTGGTCACTAACATTAGGTGCAAATAACCTGTTTGATCGCCGGCCAGATGAAAATCCCTATCAGGGAGTGGTGGGAGCACGTTATCCGTCTACATCACCGTCGGGGATTAACGGTGCATTTTATTACCTTGGGACCAGACTGGCGTTCTGATGACGGAAAAGGGTTAAGGAAGATGCGAATAAGTCTGTCATCACTCAGCGGGTCCTGAAGTGCTTAGTCGCAAGGCAGGTTTCGCAGACCATGGCCGTCGCCCTTGTAAGAAACTTTCTTAACACACTTCGTGAAAGAGGGTCTCGTCTATGATCGTTGCATCAATAATTTGCTGTGCCATATGTATACATTTTCCACACTGGCTGCCCAGATCAAGTTGCTTGCGCAACTCACGGATATTCCCAGCCCCTTCATTCTGAACGGCGTGGCGAATGTCTTTGTCGGTGACCCCGTAACACATGCAAACGAACATTAGCGACCTCACTTAATTAGTGAAAATGATAATAGTTGTTATTTGAGTTCATTGCAAGCGGATCATTTATGATTGCCGATTCATCAGTCTGTTCATAAATCTCCACATCAGACCAGATATTCTGACTCAGGCGGTTGTGATCTTGTCAGTCGGACCAATATTAGCAGCGTGGCACATATAATAATGCCGCGATAATCATAATGAATTAAAAATGGAGCGAACAATGAGCGTATTAGTTGGCCGTAAGGCCCCAGACTTCACAGCAGCTGCAGTTAAAGGCAACGGCGAAATTGTTGAAGATTTCAACTTTGCTGACACGATCAAAGGCAAAAAAGCGGTGCTGTTTTTCTATCCGCTGGACTTCACTTTCGTTTGCCCGTCAGAACTGATTGCTTTTGACAAGCGCTTTGAAGAATTTCAAAAGCGTGGCGTAGAAGTTATTGGTGTTTCTATCGACTCACAGTTTTCGCACAATGCATGGCGTAATACGCCGGTGAATGACGGTGGTATTGGTCAGGTTAAATACACGCTGGTTGCAGATGTGAAGCACGAAGTTTGCCAGGCTTATGACGTTGAACATCCAGATGCAGGTGTTGCGTTCCGTGGTTCCTTTTTGATTGATGAAGAAGGCATGGTGCGCCATCAGGTCGTTAATGATCTGCCGTTAGGCCGTAATATTGACGAAATGCTGCGTATGGTTGATGCACTGGCGTTCCATGAAGAGCACGGTGAAGTTTGCCCGGCAGGCTGGACAGAAGGCAAATCCGGTATGGATGCATCCCCTGAGGGTGTTGCTAAGTACCTGTCAGAAGAAGCTGACAAACTGTAAAACAGATACAGCCGGCCCATCAGGGCCGGTTTTCTTCCGGTCAGGGAATAGCTTTTTAGTTGTTCTGCGCCGGCGTTTCCTCTTCTGGCAATGGCCATCCCCCTAAGTTGCGATAGCGATTGACAATGTAGCAAAACAGTTCGGTGGTCTTTGTTGCATCGTACAATGCGCTGTGCGCCTCATTTTGATCAAACTCGATACCCGCAGCCCGACAGGCTTTCACCAGCACAGTTTGGCCTACAGCGAGCCCGGCCAGGCTGGTCGTATCAAACGACACAAACGGGTGAAACGGTGTGCGCTTTATCTTACTGCGATCAATCGCCGCATTGACAAAGCCGTGATCAAACGCGGCATTATGCGCAACAATGACAGAACGCTGACAGTCCGCGTTTTTCTGGGCTTTGCGGACATCCTTACATAACGCCTTCATTGCCTCACTTTCTTCAATGGCACCGCGCAGGGCGCAATCGGGATCAATACCATTAAATTCCAGTGCCGCCGGCTCCAGGTTGGCGCCCTCAAACGGGGTGACATGGTGATGAAACGCGGCATCCGGATGCAACAGGCCATCGTCATCCATCCGCACAGTTACCGCTGCAATCTCTAACAGCGCATCTGTGTGTGCATTAAATCCCGCAGTTTCTACATCGATAATGACAGGAAAGTACCCGCGAAACCGGGTCGATAGCTTGTTGACGGTGTCTGACATAATATCCTTCGCAGATGGCATTGACGGGACGGCTTCACGCCGGTCAAGGGGTTGAAACTTGAACAATGGCACACGGCCATTGCTGGGACGCAATTATTACAGCTACGCGGCAAAGTATCTACCACACGACCTTATGCCGGGTAAAAAGTAGGCCATTGGGTTAAACTTTTGTGCAAAAATGACGATACTATGAAGACCAAGGCGTATTTACGTGTCTGTGCATTGTTGTAAAGGAAGGTGTAAGTGATTTTACGTATACTGATAATCTGTCTGACCGGGCTGAGTGCATGCGCGCAGGGATCGATGCGTCAGTATGCTGCCCCGGTAGAGGATTCTGACTGGCAGGTGGTTAACGAGAACCGTCTGCAGTGCGCGCTTGAACATAACGTTCCGGGCTACGGTGATGCCGTCTTTACCAGTGTGGCGTCAAAGCAGCTTAATATGGCGTTTGAGCTGGATATGCACGTATTGCCCCGCGAGTTTGGTGTCGCAGCCGTTTATTCGGTACCTCCGACCTGGATGCCTGGGCGCACACCCAAACCCATCGCCGAGATGCAGGTACGTAAACAGTACAACGGCGATTTACCTGAAAAAGCCGCCTGGACGATGTTGTCTGAGCTGGAAAAAGGCTTCTGGCCGACCATATATTATCAGGATTGGTATAACCGCTACGATAAAGTCAGTGTGGCACTTAACGCCAGTAATTTTACCCCGCAGTACCGTGAGTTTATTCGCTGCGTTTCAAATTTACTGCCGTACAGTTTTGAAGATATTGCGTATACGGTGCTCTCTTATGAGAAAAACAGTACCGATCTCACCAAATATTCGCAGAAGCGGTTAAACATGATAGGTGAGTATCTCAAAGAAGACGCAGACCTGGAACTGGTCTTGCTCGATGGGTATACCGACAGCTACGGCGGACGCTGGAATAACGAGCAGCTTTCCTTACGCCGTGCCAACGCAGTCAAAGAATACTTCTCCGCGCTGGGTATTCCGGCTCAAAGAATTGAAGTTACCGGGCATGGCGAGCGCCGTCATATTGCGCCGAACAATACCAGCGATGCCCGTGCTAAAAACCGCCGTGTCGTGGTGAGACTGTCCAAGTCGTAACGGGTCAGTCTCGCCCGTGCAGGTAAGCTTTCACTGCAGGCACCTGGTCGGTAAACACGCCATCTACGGCGAGCTGCTCTTTGAGTAATGACAGCAGCTGTATGGATGTCATTTTCCCTGGCAGGGCATCCGTCCGAAACGTGTAGGGATGAACAATCAGCCCCTTTGTTTTTGCCCGTTGCAGCCAGTCAGGTATGTCCTGTGACGCACTGACAAGGTGCGTGATCCAGGGGCCAATGCCGTCGACGTAGGGGGTAAGGGTATCAATGCCGCGGACCGTTCGAAGCGCCTGATAGTCGGTATCCGATTCCTGCCAGCTGTTATCCCCAATCAGCATAATCAGCTTGCCGGTATAGTTCAGTTCATCACGAATTCGCTTAATTTCTTTTAAATCAAAGCACTGCAGAATCAGGTTGGCATCGTTGGCAGTAAGACCATAGTCCGCCAGCGTGTTCAGCACAATGTTGCTGATATCGGCGCCCTGACGCTTGTGCCAGGACGGCGACTTAATTTCAGTGTAAAAACCCACTGTGCTATGGGTAAGTCGGTTGAGCTCAACGATGAGCTCAATATGCTCCCGCAATGTGGCAATTCTGAAATCGGTACGCTCACTGCCAAACCGCGACGGAAACACAGCTTTACCCTCGGCATTGTGGCGCTCATGAATACGCAGTGTTTTAAGTTCGGCCAACGTGAAGTCGATAGCATAAAAGCGGCCGTCTTTGCGTGCCCGCTCGGGAAACACGGATTCGACGTTTGTCACCGTTTCTAAATGGATGTCGTGCAGGACGATGGGAATGTGGTCGCGACTTAGTACCACATCCTGTTCGATATAATCCGGCGCCTGCGCATGAGCAAGTGTCGCGGCGGCCAGGGTATGTTCCGGCAGATAGCCGGACGCGCCGCGGTGAGCAATAATATCAAAGGCCTGAGACGGACTGCTAACGATCAGCAACGCTGACACGAAAAAGACAGCGCGAATCAGCGCCCGATAGTACCGGTGCATTAGCTTTTGTCCTTTGGTGCAATTAGCTCAATCGCGTAGCCATCCGGATCGCGAACAAACGCAATCACGGTGCTGCCGCCTTTTACCGGGCCGGGCTTGCGGTACACATCCGCCCCCTGACGTTCAAGGTGTGCACAGAAGTCATAAATATTATCTACTTCAAAGGCAACATGGCCATAGGCATTGCCCTTATCATAGGTCTGACCGTCCCAGTTATAGGTTAGCTCCAGCACGGCCTGTTCACTTTCATCAGCGTAGCCCACGAAAGCCAGCGTGTAGCGGTAATCGGGATTGTCTGATTTGCGCAGCAATGACATACCCATCACATCGACATAAAAAGCCAGTGCGCGGTCAAGATCCTCAACCCGCAGCATGGTGTGTAACATTCTCATTGATTTTCCTTTTCTTGCAGCCACTTGTTATTACAGGACACCCACCTTAAACAAATATGACAGGCAATCAATAACGTTCATCGGATACGGGCGGGAATGGTGGAACAGGCCGACATTGGTTGCAGGTATTCAGATTGATTTATTCAGACAAAAGGCCGGGTAGCAGCCAGCCCCGGCCTTTAGTGATTCCAGGCAGATGTGTCAGGCAGTTGCGCGATGGCGTAACTGCCTGGCCGCGGCGACCATGTTCTTAAGTGCAGGTATCACTTCTTCCCAGCGTCGTGTTTTTAAACCACAGTCAGGATTCACCCATAATTGGTCCTGCGGGAGCTTTTCCGCGGCTTTCTGAAGCAGATTAACGATACTGTGGGTGTCCGGAATATTTGGGGAATGGATATCGTACACCCCTGGGCCAATGTCATTGGGGTAATCAAAGTGAGTGAATGCGTCTAACAAAGCCATCTCTGACCGCGACGTTTCGATACTAATGACATCGGCATCGAGCCGGGCAATAGAGTGTATAATATCGTTAAAGTCTGCATAGCACATGTGGGTGTGAATTTGTGTGGTGTCACTGACACCGTTTGCTGCCAGTCGGAACGCATCAACCGACCATCTCAGGTATTTCTGCCATTCATCCTGTCGCAATGGCAGGCCTTCGCGCAGTGCGGCCTCGTCAATCTGGATGAGTTTGATGCCTGCCTGCTCAAGTGCCAGCACCTCATCACGGATCGCCAGCGCGATCTGGCGGCAGGTGGTTGAGTGTGGCTGATCATCGCGGACAAATGACCAGTTGAGCATAGTGACCGGACCGGTCAGCATTCCTTTTAGCGGTTTTTGTGTCAGCGACTGAGCGTAGCAAGTCCAGTCAACCGTCATTGCTTTCGGACGGTGTACATCACCAAAGATAACCGGCGGCTTCACACAGCGTGAGCCATAGGACTGAACCCAGCCTGATTCGGTGAATGCAAACCCGCCCAGCAACTGACCAAAGTATTCCACCATATCATTGCGCTCTGCCTCGCCGTGGGCGAGAACATCCAGTCCAAGCTGCTCCTGCTGTTCAATACACTCAGCAATACAGGCTTTTATCGCCTGCCTGTAGTCGTGCTCATCAATATGTGACTGCCTGAGCTGTCTGCGCAGATCACGGATGGTTGATGTCTGCGGGAAAGAGCCAATGGTCGTGGTAGGGTATAAAGGCAGTTTCAGCGCCGCCTGCTGTATTGCCTTGCGCTGGCTGAATTCAGACTGGCGTTGTAAGTCCTTCCTGTTAATTGACGCTTCGCGCTGTTGCACGCAGCGGTTATGTACGCGGTCTGACGCCCGGCGTGATTCAAGGGCGCACTGGTTTTTGTTGAGCGCATCAGCAACGCTTGCCCGTCCGTGTTTTAGTGCCTGGCTTAGCACACCGAGCTCGTCAAGCTTCTGCGTGGCGAACGCCAGCCAGCTTTTAAGTTCGGGATCCATTGCGGTTTCATGATCGAGGTCAACGGGCACGTGTAACAACGAACAACTGGGCGCCAGCCATAAGCGATGATTAAGCTGTGCGGCGACAGGCTCAAGGAAGTCCAGTGTTGCACTGAGATCGGTTTTCCAGATATTTCGTCCGTCAATTACACCTAAAGATAAAACCTTCGTTGCCGGCAGTTGCCTTAATACAGCTTCAACATCACTACGTCCCCGCACAGCATCGACGTGAAGGCCGGCAACCGGCAATTGAGTAGCCAGATTTACATTATTGCCCAACTTGCCAAAGTAGGTGGTGAGCAACAATTTGACGCGACTCTGGGATAGCGTCTGATAGGCCACATTAAATGCATTTTGCCAGGTGGCCGGTAAGTCGGTAGCAAGCACTGGTTCATCGATCTGAACCCATTCGACCCCACAACGTGCAATGTTTTCCAGCAACTGCTGATATTGCACCAAAAGAGCATTCAACAGCGACAATGGGTCAGTGTCGTCTTTAACTTTCCCGAGCCACAGGTAAGTGACGGGCCCGATCAATACTGGCTTGGCGTTAAATGCCTGCTCCCTGGCCTGATGGATCTGCTTGATCAGCGGTTTGTCGTTAAGTGAAAACGTGGTATCCCGATCAAATTCAGGGACGATATAGTGGTAATTTGTATCAAACCACTTTGTCATCTCACCGGCGGTCGTCTGCATCTCAGGGCTGTCATGTGGCGCACGTCCCCGCGCCATACGAAAATAAGATTGTAAGGGAGTATTGGCATCGGCCTTGAAGCGGGACGGCACATTATTGAACATCAGCGTGTGATCGAGCACATGATCATATAACGAAAAATCGCCAACGGGTTGATAGTCAAGATTAGCTTGCGATGCCAGGTTCTGAAGGAAGCGGCTCCGTGCTTGCTGCGTTAGTGTCTCTGTGTCAGTTTCCCCGCGCCAGAATGATTCCAAAGCGTACTTCAGCTCGCGTTTTGGGCCAATTCTTGGGAAGCCAAGGTTGTGGATAATAGTCATGGTTAATTCCTTATTTTCATGAGAAAAATACAAAGGGATGTGTAGACGTCTGGATGTATATTAGTGGTTGCTATGCAGAAAAATAGTGATATGTTTGCACGCAGCGATGAATAAAATTCATGAGTAGGTAGCGCGAGAGGGGGCATGGCGTATGCTTGAGCGAAGTCATTTAGAAATTCTGGCCGCCATTGAAAAGCACGGCACACTTACGCAGGCCGCTGAGGCGCTGCATCTTTCCCAGTCTGCACTGAGCCACAGTATCAAAAAGTTAGAAAGTCAGTTGTCGATTAATGTATGGGTAAAAGAAGGAAGACAACTACGGCTGACACTTGCCGGTGAGCAAATTCTGAAGATGGCAAACAGAGTGCTGCCACAGTTTCTTCACACCGAACAGCTTCTGGGTCATATCGCCAGTGGTGAAAAGGGCATATTACGGATAGGTATGGAATGTCACCCCTGCTACCGCTGGTTATTGAAAGTCATAGAACCTTTTTTGCAGAACTGGCCGCAAGTCGATGTGGACGTAAGACAAGCCTTTCAGTTCGGTGGTTTAGGCGCATTGTTGAACTATGACATAGATCTGCTTGTGACACCCGATCCGCTGTTCACGGATAATGTGAAGTATATTCCGGTTTTCGATTATGAGCACAGGCTGGTGGTGTCTGCCTCGCACCCGCTTGCCAGTCAAACGACGGTGGCACCCGAGCAACTTAGTCGCGAAGTGCTTTATACCTACCCGGTAGAGCCCCAGCGGCTTGATATTTTCAGTCAGTTTCTGCATCCGGCGCAGTGTACTGTCAGGCAGCACAAGATAATGGAAACCACAGAAATCATGTTGCAAATGGTGGCGGCTGGCCGGGGCATGTGTGCACTGCCAGGCTGGCTGGCAGATGAATATGCGCAGACCTTGCCGATAAAAAGTGTACGTTTGGGAGACGGGCTCTACAAACAAATCCATCTCGGGCTGCGGGCGGGCGAAGACAACAGTCGTTTTATTGACGAGTTTATCAATCTGGCGCGCACCATCCGTTAGGCCTGTGAGTCCTCAGACTGGCTGGTTACTCAACGTAAATACCGGCTAACTCGCTGTGGTAAACGCCTGTCTTGTTTTTATACTCACATATGTCTTGTACGCTAAGGCAATTGCAACCCCGTTTATTACAAAGGGTACTCAGAGCACAGGGTTAGATAAAACCGTAAAAGGGTGCCCGTCAGAGTCTTACTCTCGAATGGTCTTTAGGTTCATTAATGCATTAGAACGCACAACGTTAAGGTTTATTGACCGCTAATTATAAGCAGTTTTACTTGCTGGATAAAATTTGAACTGCGCCTGCTAATCCATTATGTTTAATACTTAAAAATAATGAGCAGGACGCATGACGCTTTTTACTGAGTTAAAACGACGCAACGTATTTAAGGTTGCCAGTGTCTATTTGGTCACCTGCTGGATTATCCTGCAAATTGTTTCGGTGATTTCACCCTCCTTACACCTGCCTGTTTTATTCAGCACCATTACAACAGTTATTCTGGCGATTGCTTTTCCGTTCGTGTGCATTTTTGCGTGGGCGTTTGAACTTACCCCTGAAGGGCTTAAACGCACGCATGAGGTGGATAGTAATGAGTCTATTTCTGAGCATACCGGCAGTAAAATAAACTATATATTAATCATAGCGTTGGTATTAGCTTTGGGCTTCATCGCCTACGAAAAGATTTTCCTCGCAAATACCGATGACAGTTTAGAACGATCGATCGCCGTATTGCCATTTGAGGATATGAGTCCGGATAAGTCGCAGGGCTACTTTGGTGATGGCATTGCTGAGGAAATTCTTAATTCACTGGCACGGTTAGACCAGTTAGTGGTGATTGCCCGCACCTCGTCATTTAATTTTAAAAACAGCAACACCGACATTCGTGACATAGGGCGTGCACTGAACGTTAATTACGTGCTTGAAGGCAGCGTGCGCAAAGATAAAGACAAGCTGCGAATTACCGCGCAGCTGATTGAAGTGGCAAGTGGTGCGCATATCTGGTCGCAAACCTACGACAGAACCCTCGATAGTATCTTTGCCGTTCAGGATGAACTGACCTATGCAATTACGCAGGCACTGAAACTCAACTTATTGCCAGGCGATGTATCCCATGAAGTGGGGATGACCAGTGATCCTGAAGCCTATGAATTGTTTGTTCAGGGTCGTGAATTACAGTATCAGCGTAACCCCGAAGCGCTTCAGCAAGCAGCCCGCTTATTACAACAGGCAATTGCGTTGGATGAGCAGTTTCATCTGGCCAGAGCACAATTGTACATGGTGTACAGGCTCGCGACTGATTACGGTGGTTTTACCATTACAGAGCAGGACGAAAACAAAGATAGACTGCTTTGGCCATTGTTTTCGGCACCTAATTTCCCATTGAAATTTTTGGTTCTGGCTGACTATGCAGAAAAGCAGAACAAAAAAGGTATCGCCAATCGGCTGTATGAAAAAGCCTATCAGCTCGCGCCCAGTGATCCTCTTGTTCAAAATATCTATCTGCTGAGCCTTCAGGATTACGATCGGGTTATTCGTGAACGTGAAAAAATAATAAAGACCAATCCCGAAAGCAGAATAAACTATGCCAACTTGATGAATTTATATGGTGTCACCGGACGCTATGAGGAGGCCAGGTCGCTCGCACGCAAGTATGAGCAAAAGTTTCCTGATGACGGGAGTTTATTTTTTTATCGTATCAACACTGAGTTCAGATATGCGCTAAAGCTTGAAGATACACTGCAGTACATTGAAAGCTACGCTGGTCCAAGGCCAGAAGTGGATTATATTGCTATTGTATCCGCAGGGCTTCACCTGGTAGGTGGCAATATCGATAGCGCCTTTGAGCACCTGAAACAAGCGTTGCGTTCATCGCCGGAGGCGGAGCGGGATGTGATTGATAGCCTGGTTTTGCTTGAACTGCTCAAGCAAAATCAGGCGCTAAGCCCTAAGCAGATGTCGCTCCTGGCGCGGTACGAAATAAGCGAAAAAACGAAAACGCAAGCGCGTATTGCGCTAGAACTACTACAGGGTGACTTTCGCCTTTTTGAAGAGGTTTATAAGTTAAACGCTTCTGAGGCCGCTAAGCAGTGGCAGGAAGAGGACTTCAACTACTGGAATATTCTGTTGTATGCTGCAATTAAAAAACGTCAGGGTGATCCTTCGTTTGCACAGGCATTAAAGCCGTTGATGAATATAGACCTGAGGGGGTGTCGCTACCCGGGGGCCGGTTATCCGCGGTGTATGTTAATGATGTATTTGGATGGTAGTTATTCCCAGTCGCAAATGGCTGCGATGTTCGAGAAATCGCTACACTCAATGTCTACAAGCTTCATCGGAATCGAAGCCTTTTTGCATACATCACCTGTATATTATGGTGTTCGTGATCTGCCGGAGTTTACCGATAAAGCCAACGACTTTTTGCAAAGAACATATGCACAATGGAATCCAGCACTGGTTAACCCCGCATGGTCGTCGGAGTAGATAGCTGTTAGGTGTTTAACAAAGGGCTATAAAGTCTCAAAAGCTTACTTCGGCTGACGTTTAAACATCGTCGCTTAATCTGTCTTATCTTTAAATTCACATAAGTCTTCAATAATGCACGAACCACAGCGGGGCTTGCGGGCAATGCAGGTATAACGTCCGTGTAATATCAACCAGTGATGAACATCCACTTTAAATTCCTTTGGTACCACTTTAAGCAGTTTCTCTTCTACCTTTTCCACGGTCTTTCCCATGGCAAATTTGGTGCGATTACTCACGCGGTAGATGTGGGTGTCCACGGCAATAGTGGGCCAGCCGAAGGCAGTGTTGAGCACCACGTTGGCGGTTTTACGTCCGACGCCGGGCAATGCTTCGAGTGCTTCGCGGCTTTCGGGCACTTCGCCCTGATGCTGCTCGACCAGGATCTGGCTTAAGCGATGGACATTTTTGGCCTTGGAATTGTAAAGGCCGATGGTTTTGATGTACTCCGCCAGTCCCTCTATACCCAGGTCGACAATTGCCTGAGGAGTGTTGGCGACCGGAAACAGTCTGGCCGTCGCTTTGTTCACGCCGACGTCAGTTGCCTGTGCCGATAATGTTACTGCAACCAGCAGCTCAAAAGGGCTGTCGAAGTTGAGCTCCGTAGTAGGGTGGGGGTTGGCGTCGCGTAAACGGGTCAGGATCTCACGGCGTTTTGCATTATTCATGGTGTTATCGCTCGTCTCTGCACTAGTTAATCAGGTATCGGCTGTGACCCGGGCCCGGGTGGCTTTTTCTGTCTGTTTAGGTGTACGGGCCGCCAGTTTAGCGTCGATGATATTTTTTACGGCGATCAGCAGGCCCATTCCCAGAAACGCGCCAGGTGGTAAAATTGCCAGTAAAAACGGGCTGTCAGTTTTAAATAGCGTCAGTGTCCAGCTTTCTGCAACCGGCCCGAACAACCGGTCAGCGCCGGCAAACAGGGTTCCGGCGCCCAGCACTTCACGCATGCCGCCAAGTACCACCAGCACCAGGGCAAAGCCCAGGCCCATCATTAGTCCGTCAAAGGCGGCGATACCGGGCGTATTTTTCGACGCAAAGGCTTCTGCGCGACCTATGATGGCGCAGTTGGTCACAATTAACGGAATAAAAATGCCCAGCGACAGATATAACTCGTAGGTGAACGCATTCATTAATAGCTGGATAATGGTGACAAAAGCGGCAATGATCATCACGAATACCGGGATGCGGATTTCATTGCGAACCAGGTTTCGGATAAGCGATACAGTGATATTGCTGCCGATTAAAACAAGCATGGTGGCAATGCCAAGACCCAGTCCGTTGATAAAGGTGGCGGTAACGGCCAACAGTGGACATAACCCCAGCAACTGGACCAGCGCCGGATTATTTTTCCACATTCCCTGCAGGGTAATATCTTTATAGTCGTTCATGACGCCTCACCTTTATCTGGCGCACAGAGGTTGTTAGCTTTCAGGAGCTGTGTACGCTCCTGCTCGACCAGTATCAGCGTATTTTTCACGGCGCTGACCACAGCACGGGGCGTGATCGTGGCGCCTGTGAACTGATCAAACACACCGCCATCCTTTTTAACCTGCCATTTTGACAGCTTATCCGGGTTAAATGTCATGCCACTGAAGCGATAGATCCAATCACTTACACTGGTTTCGATTTTGTCCCCCAGGCCGGGTGTTTCTTTATGCTCGATCACCCGCACGCCAAGTACATCCATTGCCATGCTAATGCCCACAACCAGCTCAATGTTGCCACTGTAGCCATCGGGTGCCGTGGTTTCAACGGCCAGTGCCACGGGTTGCTGGCCCTGGTACGCACGATAGACTCGGTGTGGTTGTGCGGAGCCAAGGCGCGGATCGGTAATTTGTGTACAATTCTGGTAGAGGAGGTTGTCGTGTAGTGCCGGTGGGATCACTTCACCGAGCACCGCCAGCAGACGCTGTTGCTGCTGGTCGCGTATTCTATCCCGTGTAGAACTGAACGTGAGACTGATCAACGCGGTGGTAACAATGGCAAACAAGGCCAGCATGACACCATTTCGGGCAATAGCAGAGAGCATCTCAGATCACCTACTTCTTACTTCTTGCGGTTGGATTTAGCGGCGTGTCCGTAGGTACGCGGCCGGGTGTAGTAGTCAATCAGGGGGACCGCCATATTCATCAGCAGCACGCCAAACGCCACGGCATCAGGATAGCCGCCAAAGGTACGGATAATGACAACCCAAAAACCAATTGCTGCACCAAATATCAGTCTGCCCCGTGACGTGGTGGAGGCAGAGACTGGGTCCGTCGCAATGAAAAAGGCACCAATCATGACGGCGCCATTGGTCAGGTGGAAAATAGGTGAAGCATAGAGATCCCCGTTTGCCAGGTGCAACATGCTGGCAAAAATAAATACCGACACCAGCAGGCTGCCGGGAATGTGCCAGCTGATCACCCGCTGCTGAATAAGCATCAGGCCGCCCAGTAAATACGCCAGGCTCACCCAGCCCCAGCCAGCACCCATTGCATCAAACAATCCGGAGTCAAATGCCGGACGGGAGAGCACCTCGGAATAGGTCATACCCTGCGTCAGACCGGTTTTTAATGTATCCAGCGGCGTTGCCGATGTCAGGCCATCGGTCAGTTGTTTTAACTGCCCGACATCATAGCCCTGCATCGTGTAGCCCGTGAAAATAACAGACAGCATATCAACGAACCCTGGCGACAGGGTGCTTAATGATTGTGGTGGAAGCCACATGGTCATGGCTGCCGGAAAAGAGATAAGCAAGACAACATAGGCGACCATGGCGGGGTTAAAAATATTAAAGCCGAGCCCACCATAAACCTGCTTCGCGACGGCAATCGCAAACAGTGTGCCGATGACTGTCATCCACCAGGGAAGAGCGGGGGGAATGCTCACCGCGATCAGCAACGCGGTGAGCAGCGCGGAGCAGTCACCCAGTGTGCGATCGACAGGGCGCTTGCGCAGATACACAATCAGTCCTTCTGCGAGGAGCGCCGTGGTACAGGCAATGACAGACTGGATAAGGACACCCCAGCCAAATATAACGGTTTGCGCGATAATACCGGGCACCATCGCATAGATAACCAGACGCATAACCTGGCCAGTATCGCGCCTGACACGCTGGTGGGGAGAGCTTGATAGCGTCAGTCTCATGGTTTATTCGTTCTCACTGTCGGTATTTCTGGCTGCTTTTTTGGCCTTTGCTTTGGCAACGGCAGCTGCAATGCGTTGCCGCTTCTCATCTTCGGCAGTATTTTCCTGTTTGGCTGCTTCATCACGAGCGCTGTGCTCGTTAGATTGACGAGGCATGTCGCGCTGCGCTTTTTTGGCCTTTGCTCTGGCAACGGCAGCGGCGATCCGCGCGTCTTTATCCGACGTCGAACTTTGGTTGTCGGCGCGCTCATCCGAGCTATCCGCTGATTCCTCCAGACTGGCTTCCCGGGCCTGTTTTTTGGCTTTGGCGCGCGCAACAGCAGCCGCGACTCGCTGTTTTTTGTCGTCTTCGTCAGCCTGTGGGCTTTCGTCACTTAACGGCGACGTCACGTCTTGCTGCTCAGGGCTATCGCGCTGGGCTTTTTTTGCCTTGGCACGGGCTATGGCTGCAGCAACTTTTTCCTGCTTGTCATCGCTACCCTCTGAAGGGGCTGCGTCTGGCTCTGATGGCAGAGACGTGTCTGACTGACGCGTTGCCTTTTTCGCCTTTGCTCGGGCGACAGCCGCGGCAACCTGAGCTTTTTTATCCTCTGGCGGCTGCGATGCTGTACCGGCGCTTTGCTGTGACTGCTTTTTGGCTTTAGCGCGCGCCAAAGCAGCAGCAACTTTATCTTTGCTGCCAGTGCTGCCTTTGTTCTCTGAAGCTGCCATACGGGCTTCTTTGGCTTTACGGTGACGCTCCTCGCGCTCACGCTTTTCCTGTTCCAGCCTGGCCTTACGGGCCTCGAACCGCAGGCGGGCTTTCTCTGCTTTGTTGCGCTCGTCACGCTCCAGCCGAATTGCTGACTTCGCCTGACGATAGTAATGCACAAGCGGAATTTCACTCGGACACACATAGGCACACGCACCGCATTCAATACAGTCGAACAGGTTGTATTCCTGTACTTTGTCGTGCTCTTTTGCTTTGGCATGCCAGAACAATTGCTGCGGTAACAAACTGGCGGGGCAGGCGTCAGCGCATTCGCTACAGCGAATACAGGGACGCTCGACATCATCGTCAGCCAGTTCACGTTTACCTGGTACCAGCAGGCAATTGGTTATCTTAACAATAGGAATATTCAGGTCGGCCAGCGCAAAGCCCATCATGGGGCCACCCATAATAACGCGCGGCGCACGTTGTTTTTCGGGCTGATATTCTGCGTGGTCAAGCAGGTGCCCCACTGGCGTGCCCAGGCGTGCCCAGACATTGCAGGGCTGTCCGGCTGCTTCACCGGTCAGTGTTACCACTCGCTCAATCAGCGGTTTTCCACTAATAATGGCATCTGCAATGGCGTACGCGGTACCTACGTTGAACATCAGTATGCCAATATCAGCGGGTAATCCGTTGCGAGGCACTTCACGGCCGGTGATAATCTGAATAAGCTGCTTTTCGCCGCCTGCCGGGTATTTGGTTTCAACGGGCACAATGCGGTAGTCGGTTTTGTCCTGACAAGCCAGTCGCAGTGCCTCTATGGCTTCTGGTTTATTGTCCTCAACCGCGATCACAATCGCTTTGGGGCCTACCAGATGCGTGAGAATATCGATGCCCTGACGGATTTGCCAGGCATACTCTCGCATTAGCCGATCATCAGCGGTAATGTAAGGCTCACACTCAATGCCGTTAATAATAAGAAATTCGACCGGCTTACTGCTGGATGTTTTGATGTGTGTCGGAAAGCCTGCGCCACCCAGGCCAGAAATACCGGCATTGCAAATAGCTTCAATCAGCTCGCTTTTTTCATAGGCGCGATAATCCGCCATTGGCGCAAGTTCAGTCCAGCTATCCTCGCCATCCGGCCGGATACTGATGCACATTTCAGTAAGGCCGCTGGGATGGGCAATGACATGGGGGGCAATAGCTACAACTTCACCCGATGAGGGGGCGTGCACGGGTACCGCGTAAGGGTTCGTGCTCTGAGTAAGCGGCTGCCCTTTTTTAACCCGGTCGCCGACGTCGACGATGCAACCGCCTTCCATGCCCACGTGCTGACGCAACGGCAGTGTGAATAAGTCAGGCAGCGCGACCCGCTGAATGCCGCTGGTGTTGGACAAGGTTTTTTTATCGTCAGGGTGTACACCACCCGGAAAATCCCACAGCTTGTGACTGTTAAGACGTTCAATAATATCTTCGTAGCTTGGAACCATCACAACTAGGAAACCATTTTAACCGGAATGTCTCCGCGTGGAGAGTCTGAAAAGTCCCACTTCCAGGAGGCTGTTGTCTGAGTCAGCGGCACCATATCAATGCAGTCAACCGGACAGGGATCCACACACAAATCACATCCGGTACATTCATCGGTGATCACGGTATGCATTTGTTTGGCGGCACCTAAAATTGCGTCAACAGGACAGGCCTGGATACATTTGGTACAGCCGATACACTCATCTTCACGGATAAAAGCGACCTTTTTTACGTCTTCTTCACCGTGGGCATCATCGAGAGGCTTGGGCTCGACACCCATAAGATCGGCCAGTTTTTTAATGGTTGCTTCACCACCAGGAGGACATTTATTTATATCTTCTCCATTAGCAATCCCTTCAGCATAAGGACGACATCCCGGATGTCCACACTGACCGCACTGCGTCTGTGGCAGGATTTCGTCAATTTGATCGACCAGCGGATCACTTTCTACTTTGAAGCGGATGCTGGCATAGCCCAGCACCAGACCGAAGATCAGTGCCAGTACGCCAATGGCGATAATAGAGAACGACAGGGCCATCAGACGCTCACCAGTCCACTGAAGCCCATAAACGCCAGCGACATCAGCCCTGCCGTGATCATCGCGATAGAGGCACCTTTAAACATGACTGGCACATCGGCTGCAGCAAGACGTTCGCGCATCGCGGCAAACAGAATGAGCACCAGAGAAAACCCCAGTGCGGCACCAAACCCATAAATTAGGCTTTCGACAAAGTTATGCTGCTCGGTAAGGTTAAGCAGAGCTACGCCCAACACAGCGCAATTGGTGGTAATTAGCGGCAGAAAAATACCCAGCAGTCGGTAGAGGGTAGGGCTGGTCTTGTGTACCACCATTTCAGTAAACTGAACGACAACCGCGATGACCAGAATAAAGGCCAGCGTTCGCAGGTATTCAATGCCAAGTGGGGCAAGCAGATACGTATCGACCAGGTAACTTGAGGCCGACGCCAGTGTTAAAACAAAGGTAGTAGCCATAGACATACCAATGGCGGTTTCCAGCTTTCCTGATACCCCCATAAACGGGCATAAGCCAAGAAACTTAACCAGAACAAAGTTGTTTACCAGCACTGTGCCAATGAGTAGAAGTAAAAATTCTGTCATGAACCCGACTTTGTAGTTGCAAAGAATCTGCGTTGGTTGCAGGTAAGCCCTGCTGCCTGATATATCCGGCGCGTATTATCGCTTTTTGTGACCAGATTAACAACTTGATCGAACTAGGTTATTTCTGGTCTGATTGCCCATTGAGCAGACCGGTTTGCGACTGGAAACTTTGATAAATTCGTGACAACACAGAATGGCGTATTTCATGATACGTCAGGATGGCTCCCCCTCCCCGATTCGAACGGGGGACCTGCGGATTAACAGTCCGTCGCTCTAACCAACTGAGCTAAGGGGGAATTGCCTGAGTTTTGTTGCATTGAAAAGTTGGCTCCCCCTCCCCGATTCGAACGGGGGACCTGCGGATTAACAGTCCGTCGCTCTAACCAACTGAGCTAAGGGGGACCTGCTTTTCAACGGAGGCGAATATTAAAGACGTACACGGGTGCTGTCAACAACCTTGTTATGTTTTTTATATCGGTTGCGCAAAAAATGTCTTTTTTGACGCTAACCGGTGAAAATTCAGCCTAAAGCGACAAAAGTCGAATAAAAAATGCACGTGTTGTGGCCAGACTACTGTCAGGACAGTTAATCTTGTTAAATGGGATGAGACTAAAAACGACTCTTCTATTTTTATTCTATTACGGCCATTTACAATAACTAAATACTCTAAATAACATTTTGACCACTGTACCTTCATACAGTTTTTCATAAATGTGTAACCTAACTGCTACCATTATATGGTTAGTCATCACTTACATAATTCTCTTGAAAACCTGTCCCGATTCACGTGTATTCTGGCTTTAAGGCAGTTATCCACTAAAACTGTGGATAACTATGTTGATAGACGAAATCCACCCCCCTGAATTTAGTGGATCGCGCATGTCTGATCAGCCCTATACCACAAAGGATCAAAATTAATTTTATTTTAAAACAAGTGGTTATAATTTAATTTAACACAATGAATAAGTTCGCGGCAGTTTTGGTTAGACAAGATTTTACTTGTGTGTTATTTCCACCTGAAGGCCTGATAAATGTCCGGATCGCGTCAAATTTGAGCGGTGAGTAACAATAAATTAACTCTCGGAGGGTTCGTCGACGGGGACTGAAATGCTTATTTCATTAGGTGACAAAGACTTAAAAGTGACACAGGAGTGTCAATTAATTGTCATATATAAGCGCAGTAAATTTTTGCCCAGAAGCAATCCCGAATTTTGACGAAAAATGACGATTCCATTCTATTAATCTGGTGAGTGAAGAAAAAGTTTTTTCTCAGTCGTAATGTAACTTCCCCAATCCTTTTACTCGTGACATGCAATGCGGCTATTTTCATGGTTTATAGGTAATTGACATAGCGTTGTATGGCTATGTGGCTTAGACTAACGCAGCCAGTCAGGCCAGAGTAAAACGTCAGTTTTGCTGGCTATGACGGGTAACCGCTTCAACCATTTATTCACGCGCGTCCATGCTGATAGCGCTGACACCCGTAATTACAGAGAGTCTGAGTGAATAGCCAAACAGCGCAAAAGAGCACATCGAATCTTACCCAGGGCAACATTGCAACCACGTTACGTCGTATGACCATCCCTATGATTCTGGGCATGGTGATGATGATGAGCTTCGGGCTTATCGATACGTTTTTTGTAAGTTTACTGGGCACTGATCAGTTAGCTGCGATCAGTTTTACCTTTCCTGTCACCTTTACGGTAATCAGCCTCAATATCGGATTAGGCATTGGTACTTCTGCGGTGATTGGTAAGTTGCAGGGGAAAGGGGAAATTACACAGGCCAGACTGTTTGGCTCTGGCTCGCTTACCCTGGCCTTTATTCTGGTGAGTGTACTCGCGGCCGTGGGCTATGTGCTCATGACACCAATCTTTACACTACTTAATGCGTCAGACAATTTGATGCCGTATATCCATGACTATATGGGGATCTGGTATTTTTCCAGCGTTTTTCTGTCTTTACCGATGGTGGGAAACAGCATTCTCAGAGCATGCGGTGATACCCGCACGCCCAGCATTATAATGGCGGCAGGCGGCGGCCTGAACGCGTTGCTGGATCCCTTGTTTATTTTTGGACTTGGTCCAGTTCCGGCAATGGGAATCCAAGGAGCGGCACTGGCAACATTGATTGCCTGGCTGATAGGCGCCAGCTATATCCTGTATCTGCTTGCTATAAAAAGAAAACTTATCCTTCCACGCTTGTTATCACTACCTGAACTAAAAGAAAGTGGCAGGGAGGTTCTGCGAATCGGCTTGCCGGCTGCCGGCGCAAATATGCTGACCCCCATCGCAGGGGGCATCATGACGGCAGTTGTTGCTAACTATGGCGCTGAAGCAGTGGCCGCGTGGGGAGTAGGTAATCGACTGGAATCAATTGCCAGTATTGTTATTCTGGCCATGTCTATGACATTGCCCCCTTTTATCAGCCAGAATTTTGGAGCAGATAAACCAAAGCGGGTAGAAGATGCTTACGCACTTACCATGAAGTTTATTCTAATCTGGCAGTTGCTGGTATACCTTATAATGCTGCTGTTATCTTCTTTTATTGCTGATGTGTTTGCCAAAGAGCAGCAGGTTGCCAGCCTGATCCAGTTATTTCTGATGATTGTGCCGCTAGGCTATGGACTGCAAGGGGTAGTGATCCTCACAAACTCTTCACTCAACGCTATGCACAATCCAATGCTGGCGTTGCTGCTAAGTATCATCCGGTTGTTTGTATTTTTCGTACCAGTCAGTGTGATTGGCAGCGTATTGTTTGATCTAAAAGGGCTGTTCTGGGGGAACGTAGTAGCTAATATCGCGACGGCCGGTGTGTCTTACTTTATCTTCAAGCGCACACTGACCAAAACCGCTTACGACGCATAGGAAATCCACTCGAAATGACTAAAGGCTTTGAACTTGTTTCTTCTTATCAGCCAGCCGGCGATCAGCCAAAGGCCATAGAGTCGCTGATTGACGGTCTGGACAGCGGACTTGCCACGCAGACATTGCTGGGAGTAACCGGCTCGGGAAAAACGTTTACGATGGCTAACGTGATAAAGGAAGTACAACGGCCAACATTGATTCTGGCACACAATAAAACCCTGGCTGCGCAGCTTTATGGGGAAATGAAAGACTTTTTTCCCAATAATGCGGTGGAGTATTTCGTCTCTTATTATGACTACTATCAGCCCGAGGCTTATGTTCCTAGTACCGATACCTTTATAGAGAAAGATGCGTCGATAAACGATCATATCGAGCAGATGCGTCTGTCAGCGACAAAGGCGTTGATGGAAAGAAGAGATGTTGTGATAGTCGCGAGTGTGTCTGCCATTTATGGCTTGGGTGATCCTGAGTCATACATGAAAATGTTGTTGCATCTGCGTCAGGGCGACACCATGGATCAGCGCGATATATTAAGACGGCTGGCTGAACTGCAGTACAAGCGTAATGATTTAGCCTTCGAACGTGGTACGTTCCGGGTCCGCGGTGATGTGATTGATATCTTTCCCGCTGATGCAGAAAAGCAGGCGGTCCGGGTTGAGTTGTTTGATGATGAAATTGATAAAATAAGCCTGTTCGATCCACTGACCGGCGCAGTGGATAAGTCTGTTGTACGCGCTACCGTTTTTCCGAAAACCCACTATGTCACGCCGCGAGAGAAGATCCTTGCTGCCATTGAAGAAATAAAGCAGGAACTCAAAGAGCGAAAGTCGCAGTTGCAGGAATCCAATAAACTCTTAGAAGATCAGCGTATTACGCAGCGCACTCAGTTTGATATTGAAATGATGATGGAGCTGGGCTATTGCAACGGCATTGAAAACTATTCGCGCTACCTGTCAGGACGCGCACCCGGTGAGCCGCCGCCGACGCTGCTTGACTACTTTCCTGCCGATGGACTGATGTTTATCGATGAGTCACATGTCACTGTGTCTCAGGTGGGCGCCATGTATAAGGGCGACCGGTCACGAAAAGAAACGCTGGTTGAGTACGGTTTCCGTTTGCCCTCGGCACTGGATAACCGTCCGCTTAAGTTTGAAGAGTTTGAGCAGTTGTGCCCGCAGACCATTTTTGTGTCTGCCACGCCGGGCGATTATGAAACCAAACGATCAGATGGCGAGGTGGTAGAACAGGTGGTACGGCCAACAGGCCTGCTGGATCCGGAAATTGAAGTCAGACCGGTGGCGACACAGGTCGATGATGTGCTCTCAGAAATAAAACTGCGGGTTGAGCGCGATGAGCGCACACTGATCACCACGCTTACTAAACGTATGGCAGAGGATTTAAGCGAATACCTGAATGAGCATGGTGTGAAAGTACGCTACCTGCACTCCGATATTGATACAGTAGAACGTATCGAAATCATTCGCGATCTGCGATTGGGTAAGTTTGATGTGTTAGTAGGTATTAACCTACTTCGTGAAGGTCTGGATATGCCAGAGGTATCGCTGGTGGCAATACTGGATGCTGACAAGGAAGGTTTTTTACGTGCGGAACGCTCGCTCATTCAGACGATCGGCCGGGCAGCACGACACGTTAGCGGCAAAGCGATTTTATACGCCGATACAATTACTAAGTCGATGCGAAAAGCCATTGATGAAACCGATCGACGCCGTGAAAAGCAGGAGGCACACAACAAGGCCCACAATATTACGCCCATGAAACTGAATAAGCCGATCACCGATATTATGGATGTCGGCGACGGGGCACACCCTGCATCCGGCAAGGTGAGACTGCGTAAGGTTGCGGAGAAGAAAAAGGAGCAACAAGCCGCCAGTGCCACAGAACTGATGGAAGAGATCACGCGGCTTGAGAAGGACATGTTTGAATACGCAAGGGAGCTGGAATTCGAAAAGGCTGCTTCGCTCAGGGATGATATTGAAGCGTTGCGAAAACAGGTCGTTGAGCTGTCCTGATCTGACTGTTTGTCAGGTCAGAACTTCGAACTTAAAGACGGGGCAGACCCGGCGAACATGATTTGGCCAGGTATTACACAAAATACCTAATAGTTGGACACCCACCGTTACAAAGTACCTAAACAACGTAGCTAAACCCAAAAAATGTAATTGTAATCGCTTCCGGTCTTGCCTATGATGCGTAATTAGTATCCAAAACTATACCTATAAGTGGTGCTATTATGCTAAATCGTTTGCAAGAGTCTGACATAAAGCTGTTGCGTGTATTCTATGCCGTTGCCAGTTGTAACGGCTTTACCGCTGCCGAGCCAGTGCTGCGGATGCAGCGACCTAATATCAGTGCAGCCATCAAAAAACTCGAAGAGCGTCTCGACCTGGTTTTGTGTCACAGAGGCCGGGGCGGGTTTCAGATGACTAAAGAAGGGGAAGTGGTTTTTCAGGAAACCAAGCGTATATTCAATGCGTTTGATAATTTCGTGTTTAACCTGAAATCTCTGCATGATGATTATTCCGGCCACATTACACTGGTTCTGATGGCAGGTTTACCACTTTCAGTGCATCTTGCGGTGAGCAAGGCTGTTAAAAGCACCATGAAAAAATTTGATGACATCCACGTGAATATTCAGACGCGGCTGTATAACGAAGTAGAACATGTAGCGTTATCCGGTGAATGTCACCTGGTATTGTCGATGTATGACATGGTGAAGCCTGAATCAGTGACGTTTCACCCTATCGGTGTGTCTTGTGAGGGACGCCTGTATTGCTCACCCATGCACCCGTTGGCCAAATACCGGGACTGCCCGCTGCCGGATGATGTCAAAATAGAAGACTACCCGGCGATAGGCATTTCTGGCCTTTCCTCAGCCAATTATATTGAAGATGACCGACGACTTGCGATTCAAACGTTCTCTGACTCCTATGACGCGGCGATGTCAGCAATAATGACGGGCGAGTATGTCGGTCTGTTACCCGACTACATGGCAAAAGAGCAGGGGGCAAGTCTGGGACTGGTTCCCATCGCCCAGGGAGCGCTGTTTAACTTTACCCATGACATGTTTGTGATGAATGGTAAAAACACACGGCTTAACCCGGTACTGCGACACTGTATTAAAGAGCTGAACTATTTTGTCGCTGAAAGTCAGAAATAATCGCGTTTGCGCCTGCCTGACGGCAGGCGATGCCGGCTATTCGTATGCGAGCGGATCCTGGCGGTTATTATCACGAAAGGCTTCCAGCCGCTCCTCGCAGGCTCCGCATTTGCCACAGGCCTTTTCGCGACCGTTGTAGCATGTCCAGGTCTGGCCGTAATCCAGTCCCATGCCAAGCCCAGCAGTCAGTATCTCGGTTTTACTTTTTGTAAGGTAAGGGGTCACTATTTCCACCGCGTCATAATTGGCAATCGCACAGACATCATTCATGCGCTCCACAAACTCAGGACGACAGTCAGGGTAGATCGCATGATCGCCGGAATGTGCGCCATAATACACCTTTGTGACACCCACACTAACGGCATAACCTACGGCCATAGACAGCAGGATCATATTGCGATTTGGTACAACGGTGGTTTGCATACTGGGTTCTTCATAATGCCCCTCCGGCACGTCAATATCGGAGGTAAGTGCTGAGCCACCCACCAGCGAATTGATGGCACTGATATCAACCACTTTGTGAGACAGACCCAGCGACTGACAGACACGTGCAGCGTAATCCAGTTCCTTTTTATGCCGTTGGCCATAGTTAAACGATAATGGGTAAGGTGTTTTACCGTCGCGAATTGCATGGTGAAGCACAGTAAAAGAGTCCATGCCGCCGGAATAGATAACAACTACATTTTCTGACATTTGTGAATTAATTTTGGGGAATTTATCCCGAATTTTATGTGATCCTTGGTAAAATCCCAATATGCAATTAGCGTGTGAAGGAAATTTGCCCGACGTGACAACACTTAAAATTAACGAAATGTTCGAAACTATCCAGGGGGAAGGCGCGCACACTGGCATTCCATCAGTATTTGTCAGACTTCAGGGGTGTCCGGTTGGCTGTCCCTGGTGTGATACCAAACACACCTGGACGCTTGATGAGGCGTTTTTAACAACAGCAGACCAGGTGTTAAATAAGTCGGAAGAAAATGAATGCTTCTTTTCAGTTGAAGATGACGAGTTGCAGACGCTGTTTGAACAACAGGGATACGTGGCTCGCCATGTGGTGCTAACGGGAGGGGAGCCGTGTATGTATGATTTGCGGCGACTCACTAAAGTGTTGCATGATGCTGGTTTCAGCACCCAGATAGAAACAAGTGGGACGTACGAGGTTTTATGCGACCCCAGAAGCTGGGTGACGGTATCTCCCAAGGTCAACATGAAAGGGGGGCTGGCAGTCCTCGACAGCGCGCTTAACCGTGCTAACGAAATCAAGCATCCGGTTGCCATGCAGCGCCATATTGATGAACTGGATGCTTTGCTGGCGCGCTGCGAATCACTGCAAGGTGTAGAGGTTTGTTTGCAGCCTATTAGTCAGCAGGACAGGGCAACCGCACTTGCAGTACAAACTTGTATTGCCCGTAACTGGCGGTTATCGTTGCAAACGCATAAGTATATTGGAATTGAGTGAATGAACGGCAAACACGGGCTGACGAAAACACAATCAGGTTCCGCCCTGAAATGGGTGGTACTTATTTTAAGTTTGTTCGTGAATGCCGTACAGGCCGCTACCTGGACACTCACTTATCCGCGTCCGCTCGACGATGACGATATGCGCTCTGAATACCCGGTGGCGCTACTGAAACTTGCTCTGGATAAAACCGGCGTCAATTACCAGTTACTTCCTTCAGATCGAATCCTCTTGCAGGGAAAGTCAATTCGTCAGTTGCGTGAGAACCGTGAAGTCAATGTAGTATGGAGTATGACTGATGTGCAGCGCGAAAAAGACTTGCTGCCAATTCGTATTCCGATTGCTAAAGGTTTGATTGGTTTACGGGTTTTTGTAATAAACCAACGCAATCAGGACGAGTTTAAAGGCATCTCAAGCAAACCGGATATCTTGAAATTGACCGCTATACAGGGAGAAGAATGGCCCGATACAAAAATACTTCAGGCCAACGGCTTCAATGTATTAACGGTTAAAGAGTATGATGAAGCGTATGCATCATTGTCACAAAACCGTGGTGACTTTTTCCCTCGCTCAGTTATCGAAGTCCTCACCGAATTAGAGGAAAAAGGCCGGGACCCGGACATCCACCTCGAGCCTGACCTGGCGCTTTATTATCCTACGGCTATGTACTTTTTCGTAAACAGAGGGAACCCCATTCTGGCCCGGCTAATCGAGACAGGCCTGAATATTGCCATTGAAGATGGCAGTTTTGATGCTTTATTTATGTCCCATCACGAAGCAACACTCAACAAACTCATGATCCCCTCACGCCGGGTATTTCGCCTTGAAAACCCCTTGCTTCCGGAAAAGACACCCACCGATAATGGTGAACTTTGGTATAAACCTCAGGGATTATTAGAATAACTCTTAGCTCAGCCCATTTTTTCAACAAGTAAGAAATGGACACCCACCTCCTGGCAGCACAAAAGCTGAGTAATGGACACCCACCCCCTAGCATCGAAAAAGCGAATACTAATCCATTAAAAGGCAGCAACGTTTATTTATGACTTGAACTTGGTAAATTAAGTTTTTAAAGGATTTTCTGAATAGAAACAAGCGTGCTGCATCATGGCGCGGGACATTGAAAAGGCCACTCACCACAGAAGCAGATAAATTGACGTATTTGCAGTATTAAGTGGCTCGAAGTATACCCAGACTACCCAGCCTCCGGTGTGCCAAAGTCAGACTCACCGAAGTGGAGAAGTGTGTCTCTATACTGCTTGCTAGCGTTGGCCAGCAAACGGTATCAAGCCCGGTGCGGGCCAGCACAGGCGTAATATCCGGTCTGATAACCCCGGGCTTGTCAGTGTGGGGGATGCGGCCGGTCATGTCGAGTAGCGTCAGGTAATCCTCAAAGTGAAAGGGCAGGGCGTGTGTCTGCTCTTCGGCCAGGCCACTGAAAGGCAGCAGACTGGCAGGCTGGCGACCGTGGCGTGCTGCACGGATGCGCCGGCAGATACTGGTGTGGGCAGAGGCCTCCGGCGTATCAGCGATACCGGCGCGTATAGGATTTAAATCGACATAGGCCATACAGGCGGCCAGTGATGCCTCGTCCATAAGCGCCTGCGATTTAAACCGGCCTTCCCAGAAACGCCCGGTGCACTCATCTTCCTCGTTGGCCCGCCGGGCAATCTGCTCATTAAGCGCTCGCATAAACCAGCTGATGTCGTACAGCCTGGCCCGGTATACCTCGGCGGTCTGGCGAACCGACTCCAGCTCAGCCGGTGAGAGAGAGGCGGCCTGTTTCGGACAACAGTATCGCTGCGTCAGGTGTGTGCCGCGAAACACCCGATGCCAGCGACTGAGTATTTCGAAGTGACTCCAGGTTTGTGTGGCAGCCTTATCTGCCTTGAGTACGACATGGGTGTGGTTACTCATCACTGAGTAGGCACACATAAGCACCGAGAAGGCCTGGACAAGGACTATCAGACGGTCTTCTACCCACTGACGGCGATGCTCATAAGACTGACCCGATAACGGATCATGGCCACACAGATAGGCCCGGCGCACACAGCGTGATACACAGTGATAGTAGGGTGTCTCATCCAGACAAATAAGCTCAGAGCGGGGCCGGGGCATGATAAATGGTCAAAGTTAAACAGGTTATACCCGTAGCATGGACGATGCGGCGGGAAAAATCACCGGGACCTTAGGCCAGAAAGGTGGGTGTCCGCAAATCTTTAGCGGAGGGCGGTGCTTTGATTGTGTCTGAGCCTGAAGTGGGTGTCTCACAATTGGGGAGGCGGCGTTTCAGGAAAATAGCAGAGTTTGCACCTGTCTCGATTATTTTAGGCTAATAAGACGTTTTGAAATGATAGTTTTTGTAGGTTCGAGCGTAGAAGAGACGTGATACAGCGTGATATTAAGCACTGACATCTTAGCTGTCTGAATTAATGGCTTCTCAGTAGGTTTCGGATAGGCAAACCACCATCCGGCTGCAGGTATGTATCTTGCAGCTACGGTTTCATCAGGTAAATATCCGCTAATCGAAATCGTTCAGTACTACATCTGGTTTTTTTGAAAGGGAAAGAGTATGTGCGTATTAGTGGTCAGGAGGAAGAGCAATGTTAAATAAGCCAGCTTTAGTTACACTAATCGGTATTAGTCTTGGGCTGCTTGCCATTTTTTTCGCGATGGGGGCCCGCTCTGTCTCAACCGACAGGATGGCCTCGCAACCAGAGAACCAGACTGATACCTCAACAGTTGCGCAGCAACCCGTGCAAGAAGAGAAAAAAAAGCAGGACCGACCAACGCATCCCTTTGACCGGGAATGGCTGGAAGACAAAGCCAAAGCGTTATCCAAACAAGCTTACGAAGAAAAAGAAATTCCTGAAGACAATCCGCTGAGTCAGTTAGATTACGACGACTATAAAAAAATTCAGTTCGAACGCGGCGCAACTATCTGGTCGCGTGAGGAAAGGCAGTTTCGCGTTAATCCCCTGCACCCCGGGTCATTGTACAGGACGCCTGTTAAGTTAAACCTGGTTGTTGGTGGTATATCGCGACGCATTCTATATACCACTGAAATCTTTAATTATGATGAAGGACAGGAAACAGTAAAAAATACCAAAACAGATGGCTACTCCGGGTTCAGTGTGGCTACACCGCTCAATCGTTCCGAAAAGTGGGACGAGTTTCTGGTTTTTCAGGGGGGAACGTATTTCCGGGCCGTCGGCCAGTCAAACTGGTATGGGTTATCTGGCAGAGGTCTGGCGATTAATACCGGTAAGCCCTCCGGCGAGGAGTTCCCTAAATTTACAGAGTTTTGGATAGAGCGCCCGTCTCCTTCTGCCGATCGCCTTGTTGTACATGGCTTATTGGAAAGCCCCTCTGTTACTGGCGCATATACATTTACGGTGCATCCTGGCAAGCACACGAAAATCGCGGTCGAAAGTACGCTGTATCCACGCACAACGATTCCGCATTTTGGGATCGCACCACTGACATCCATGTTTTTATTTAATGCAATGGACAGCGCTGATTTTGATGATTACAGGCCAGCCGTGCACGACTCAGATGGCTTGTTGATGGAAAGGAGCAATGGCGAACGCATATGGCGGGCGCTGGCCAACCCTGAACGGCTACAGGTGTCAGTCTTTCAGGATAAAAATATACGCGGCTTTGGGTTAACACAACGAAGCCGGAAATTTAGTGATTATGAAGATGCCCAGGCGCATTACCATGAACGTCCTGCTGCGTGGGTTAAGCCAGACGGCGACTGGGGAGAAGGTCATGTAGAGTTACTTGAAATTCCGACAAACGCTGAAATTCACGACAACATTGTTGCGTTCTGGCAGCCTACCCAACCCCTGCAAGCCGGTCAATCCTATGTGTTTAATTACGATGTCATGTTTGGAAGTGATGTGCCCGCAATACCAAGCGAAGGTAAAGTGATTAGCAGTGCTGCGGGACTGGCGCAGGGCTCAGAAACACTCAGAGAATTTATCATTGATTATAAGGCCGGGGATGTGCCGGAAAATTTGCAGGTTAACGCCAGTGCCAGCACAGGCCAGATTACGGAAACTGCAACCACTATTCTCCCTGATTCAGGTCATTTACGGGTAATCGTCAAGTTTGCTCCCGGTGATGACAGCTTGTCAGAATTACGCGTGTCGCTTCAACATCAGAAACAGCAATGGGGGGAAACATGGCTTTACCGATGGACTCAGTAGAGCAGAAGCAGGCATCAGTGCCGCCTTCGGCGGCGCTTGAGATGCTGCCACAGGATTTTTCAACACGGCCTGATGCCTCTCATGGCTGGCAAGGGTGGATCCCGTTTATCGCCCGACTGATCACATTCGGGGGAGCGCTGGCATTGACGGCTTTTGCGACCTATCAGATGGTCCTGATTGTTTCTGGCGGTAGTGTAACTGTTTTGCAATGGATTATGGTGGCCTTGTTTTGCATCACCTTTGTCTGGATTGCTCTGGCTGCCTGTGCGGGCTTAGTCGGGTTTCTCTTCTCCGGTAAGTCCCGGCGAGTCGGCGAGGTTGACTTATCGGAGAAAAAAACCGTGCTGTTGATGCCGGTCTACAACGAAGATCCAAAGGAAACATGCGCTGCGCTGTACAGCATGGGCATGGCCCTTTATGAAAAGCAGTTAGGAGAGCAGTTTGAAATTTTCATTATCTCAGACTCAAATGATCCAGATGTGTGGGTTCAGGAAACGGCCGCGGTAGATAAATTAAAAACTGCACTGGCCGGTAAACTGAACGTTTGGTACCGGCGGCGACATGACAATACAGCAAAAAAAGCGGGAAATGTACATGAATTCGTAAGTCGCTGGGGAAGCCGCTACGATTATATGCTGGTGTTGGATGCAGATAGCTTGCTGTCCGCCGAGACGCTGCACACGCTTATGATGGAAATGGCTTCAGATCCAAAAAGCGGTATTATTCAGACCTTGCCGTGCTTGTATCGAGGCGACACCTTATTTGCACGGATCCAGCAATTCGCCGGCGCGGTATACGGTCCCATTGTCGCGCAGGGCATCACAGCATGGCAGGGCAACGATGGTAATTACTGGGGGCATAATGCCATTATCCGCGTGAGCGCCTTTGCTGAGGCGGCCGGTTTACCAAGAATTGGCGGCGTGAAACCGTTTGAAGGAGACATTCTGTCCCATGACTTTGTCGAAGCAGCCCTGATGCGCCGGGCAGGCTGGAATGTACGAATGTTACCTGCGCTTAAAGGATCATGGGAAGAAAGCCCGCCAAGTTTAAGCGATGTGGCTGTGCGCGATCGTCGCTGGGCTCAGGGCAATATCCAGCATCTGGCAGTTTTGAAAGCCAGAGGCCTTCGCTGGCCAAACCGGTTTCATATGCTAACCGGTGTCATGGCCTACATGGCGTCACCCTTCTGGCTGGCCTTGATACTGATCGGAATTGTAATGGCCATTCAAATTCACTACGTGAACGTTGAGTATTTCTCCGAGTCCGTTTCACTTTACCCTAACTGGCCAGTATTCGACTCAGAACGCATGATCCAGTTATTTATCTTTACTATGGCCATTGTGTTATTACCTAAGTGCTTTGGACTTATCCGGGCATTTTTTCATGCGCCGCTCAGGCAACCTCTTGGCATTATCAGGATGACGCTGGGCATGCTGGTCGAGGTTTTCTTCTCTGTATTGTATGCCCCCATTTTTATGCTCATTCATAGTAAACACATACTGGATATCTTCAGAGGACAGGACTCTGGCTGGGCAACACAACAGCGTCAGTCGAGTGGTATCCCGTGGCTACAGCTGTGTAAACAACATGTCTGGCATACTGCAATAGGTATTGGCCTGACAGCACTGGTCTATTTCTATTCGCCCATGCTGCTTGTCTGGCTATCGCCAATTCTGGTGGGATTAATTCTGTCGATCCCCTTATCAGCGCTGAGTGGCAGCAAAACACTGGCGAAAGGGTTGCGGAAAATAGGGATATTGAACATTCCCGAGGAGCAACGTACTTACCCAATTTTTGAGACACGGGAAAAATTCGCAGCGCAACTGAGTCAGACTTTGGCGAGTGTAAGTATACTCAGTATGGGGCAGAACAGTGACTATCAGGATCGACATTTTCAGTTGGTTGAGGCATTGCCCCCGGTGAAAAAAGGCGAGGCGCCAATGCACAGACTGAGTGTGGAGTATAAATTAAACGATGCGCAGAATCGCGAAGAGCTACTTGGCTGGCTGGACAAAAAAGAAAAGCTGGCGTTACTTAATGAAAAACATCTGTTCGATAAGTTCTGCCAGCTAGCAACTTAATGAGCATCAGAGGAAGGGAAAATAACCCTTCCTCTGACGACACATAGCAGGTTTAGTGTTTAGTTGCTCTCGCCTGAATGCACACCTTTCATTGAGCGGCCCGATGGGTCGGCGTTGGTTTTGAAACTCTCATCCCACTCAAGGGCTTCAGCAGTGCTGCAGGCGATTGACTTTCCGCCGGGTACACAGCGCGCGGCGCTCTCCTGAGGGAAATACGCTTCGAAAATGCTGCGGTAGTAGTAACCTTCTTTGGTATCCGGGGTATTGTGTGGAAACCGGAACTCCGCTGTAGAAAGCTGTTGCTCGCTAACCTCTGCATCAACGAAGTCGCGGATAGAGTCAATCCAGGAGTAACCCACACCGTCACCAAACTGCTCTTTCTGGCGCCACAACACTTCTTTGGGTAATGTCATACCGTTATCAAAGGCTTTGCGCAGGATCCACTTTTCTATCCGCCCTTCAGTACACATTTTATCCTCTGGGTTGATGCGCATGGCAACATCCAGAAAACGCTTATCCAGAAACGGCACGCGTGCTTCGACACCCCAGGCGGACGTGGCTTTATTGGCCCGGGCACAGTCAAACATGTGCAGTCGGTCCAGCTTGCGTACGGTTTCTTCATGAAATTCTTTGGCGTTCGGGGCTTTATGGAAATACAGATAGCCCCCGAAAATTTCATCAGCGCCTTCGCCCGATAACACCATTTTAATCCCCATAGCCTTGATTTTACGGGTCATGAGATACATGGGGGTCGCAGCACGAATCGTTGTCGTGTCGTAGGTTTCAAGGTGGAAAATTACGTCACGTATGGCATCCAGGCCTTCCTGGATAGTGAAGTGGATCTCATGATGTACAGTGCCAATCATGTCCGCCACACGTTGAGCTGCTTTCAAATCAGGAGCACCTTCAAGACCAACAGCAAAACTATGTAGTCGTGGCCACCAGGCATCGGATTTGTCTTCATCTTCTACACGTTTGGCCACAAATTTTGCCGCAACAGCAGAGACTAACGAGGAGTCCAGCCCGCCGGACAACAATACGGCATAGGGAACGTCTGACATCATGTGCGACTTCACTGCTTTCTCAAACGCATCGCCCAGTTCTTCCATATCGGTTGGATTGTCCCTGACGGCATCATAGTCCATCCAGTCGCGTTTATAATAACGAGTTAGTTCACCGGTCTTACTCCACAGAAAGTGACCAGGAGGAAACTCACTGATCGTTTTGCATACAGGTGCCAACGCTTTCATTTCTGATGAGACGTAGAAGTTACCATGCTCGTCGTAACCGGTATAAAGCGGCACAATGCCAATATGGTCGCGGGCAATGAGGTAAGCGTCTTCCTTTTCGTCGTACAAGACAAAGGCGAACATGCCTTCAAGCATATCCACGAATTCCAGGCCATATTGCTGATACAGCGGCAAAATGACCTCACAGTCAGAGCGGGTCTTGAAGGGATAGCTGGTGCTCAATCCGCTTGCCAGCGTTTTATGGTTATAAATCTCGCCGTTCACCGCCAACACCTGATCACCACTTTGGCTTATCAGCGGTTGTGCACCGGTATCGACATCTACGATGGCGAGGCGCTCATGACACAAAATAGTGGTGTCATTATTCCAAATCCCTGACCAGTCAGGGCCTCGATGACGAAGCAGTTTAGCCAGATCGAGCGCTTGCGTGCGCAACTCAGACACGTCGGTTTTGATATCAAGGATACCGAAAATACCACACATAGTACGGGTTCTCTTTAGTCACTTGTTGAAAAATACAAAGGCATTTTTTCTGTCGTTTGTCGTAAAGACAGCGGAGAGTTTGTTGTTCTTTTTCTACGGACTCGAATGCGGCCCGCTGTTTATGTTTACCCGCTACACACTGAATGTGCCAGTCTGAAGTAAAAATGCAAGCACAATCTTCATATGTGGACACCCACCACTTGCCGGATTGTCAACTTTCGCCGCAGATCCAGCCTCGCCCCGATTATCTGCGAAGTTTTCCTTATCGTACTGATGTTTATTCAGGCGTATTTCCTTACAAGGCGGGGGAAGCGTTTCTGGTACAGGGATAAAGAGGGCATACATGGTGGAGTCGGATGGGGGGCAGGCTCGCAGTCAGATAGTGGGAGGTGAATGCCCAGTCTTATTTTTCATCGGTGTATGGCACCCAAAAAGTAACGAAGAGAAGGTGGGTGTCCATAGTGGCGGGCACTAAAAGCTGCGAATAAAAGGTGGGTGTCCATAGTTGCGTCGGTGGGTCATCAAGGGAATGGTGGGTGTCCATAGTTGCGTCGGTGGGTCATCAAGGAAAAGGTGGGTGTCCATAGTTGAGTAACAAAAAGCCCGGCACAGTGGCCGGGCTTTCGTTGTCAGTGTCAGGGTTACTGACGCTGAAACTCACTGGATTCAGACCATGCTGGCCATTCATCTGCGTTCGCTACGCCAACACCGACATCGAATAAAAGTTGGGTGTCCTGAGCGATGCCGCTTAAATCCCAGTTCTCGCGATACTGATCGCAGACCTGATGATAACAGCCAGTGACAATCACATTCATACGCTTGCGATATTTTGCTGTTTCCTCATCTGCTGGCGTGCTGCCCCCTTCGGCGTACAAGGCTGGTACGCCCTTCTTGGCGAAGCTAAAGTGATCGGAGCGGTAATAATAGCCAGCCTCCGGCCGATCTTCCTGAGTGAGTGTCCGGCCCTGACGATTTGCAGCGTCTTCAAGGTAGTCTTCAAGTTCTGATTTACCCATGCCGACCACCGCAACATCTTTGGTTTTACCCAGGATATTCATGGCGTCCATGTTGATATTAGCGACCGTTTTCTCCAGCGGAATCACCGGATGATCTGCATAGTACTTCGAGCCAAGTAAGCCCTGTTCTTCGGCGGTCACAATAAGAAATGAGACCGACCGTTTAGGGCGTGGGTTCAGTTCACTAAAGGCCTGTGCCATCACTAAGCTGGCAGCGGTACCTGTAGCATTATCATGGGCCCCGTTATAAATCTGATCACCTTCCAGACTGGTGTCTTTGCCCAGGTGATCCCAGTGTGAGGTGTAAATTACATGCTCATCAGGCAGTTCGGCACCGGGCACGGTTGCTAATACGTTATAGCTTTTAGACTTTTCAAACGTATTATTGACGGTCACTGACGCTTTGATCCCCATAGGCTGGTTGTACGGCCCTTCAAGTGCTTTTGCTTTCTGCTCGTCGAAGTTCATGCCGACATCAGCAAAGACTTTTTTGGCCGCATCCAGGGTCAGCCAGCCTTCCACGGCAACACGGCTCTGCCCTTTATCCGCAGTAACCAATCCGTATTGTGGACCACTCCAGCTATTGGCAACCACAGACCAGCCGTAGGAAGCCGGTGCGGTCTCATGCACAATCAATGCGCCGGCGGCGCCCTGACGACTTGCTTCTTCGTACTTATAGCTCCAGCGACCGTAGTAGGTCATCGTCGTACCCTGGAATTTGCCGCTGTCCGGATTTTCGAAGCCGGGATCATTAACCAGAATTACTACGGTTTTACCCTCTACATCCAGACCTTCATAGTCGTTCCAGCCGTATTCCGGCGCGTTGACCCCGTAGCCGACGAACACCAGTTCAGAGTCAGTCAATGCCACTGTGTCCTGTTCGCGCTTCGATGAAGCGACCATGTCATCTTTATAGGCAAACTCATTGTTACCGATTGCCAGTGTCATGTCGGGACTGGCAGTGATCTCCATCAGCTCAACCTCTTGCAGAAAGCTGTCACCGTTACCTGGCTCCAGGCCCGCTTCCTTGAAGGATTTAACCAGAAAGTCGAGGGTCTTTTCTTCGCCTTCGGTGGTGGGAAGACGGCCTTCGAATTCATCAGAGGCCAGGGTTTTTAACGGACCACGGATGTCTTCGCTGGTTATGCCAGCGTAGACCTGATCGAAATTGTTGACCTCGCTGGCCACTTCCACTTCAGTCGATGGTTTGCTTGTGTCCTGCTGGTCGCTGGCAGGGCTGCAGGCGCTAAGTCCGGCTACTGCCATAAGCACTGAAGGCACGATTATTTTTTTCATTTATTATCCCGGTTTGCTTTACACTAGCGTTTGAGTATAGAGAAAACGCAAGCAGTAACCAATAGGCAGTATGAGTTCAGAACGTACCCAGTGGCAGCCAGACGTAGTCATAGAAGGGGCAGCCCCCCCGGTGTCCGATATTCTTCAGGCTTTCGGGTTACAGGCAGACACAGCCTTTCCTGATGCTTCACGGCTAAATTCACTCGCTTCACAACTTTATGACGGTAATTGGCGCGGCCCCGATTTTATTGATCAGGGCTCGCTTGATCCCGCCGAACGCCGCTATTACGAAGCAATTATTGCGCAGGATAATTGCGTGCCTACCCGTGAACAAAGCTGGCACGACTTATTTAACGCGCTGATATGGCTTAAATTTCCGCGCTCCAAAGGCCTGTTGAACAGGCTTCATATGCACGATATCAATGATGTTGGCGCTCATCCGCGTACGCCGCGGCGCAACCGTGTCACGCATTTCGATGAATGCGGTGTGGTGCTGGCGGTGCCTGCCAGCAAACTGTCACTGGCGAACGCATTGCTGAGCGAATTAGCTGATCACCAGTGGCTTGAGGCGATGTATACGCAGCGCTCACGATGGGAGCAGGTTATTTACCCTGTCGTATTCGGACACGCTAATCTGGAGATGCTGTTATCGCCTTTTATTGGCCTGACCGGAAAGTGGCTGGCAGTGGTGGTCCCCGATGATTATGTGAATAGCAGTGCAGTCACGCAGTATGCAATGCTGGATGCAGCCCTGGAAACGCGCATCGGTCAACTTGGAAATTTCGGGCAGCAACATGTCCTAAAGCCGCTACCCTTGCTAGGTGTACCTGGATGGCATACCGCGCAGACGACGACGTTTTATGGCAATCAGGAATATTTCAGACCGAAACGCCCCTCAACCCCTCAGACGGCGCAGTTACCGCTTACCGAGATAACATAAAAAAGGCATCCGGTGGATGCTCTTAGTTCCCGCGCTTATTCGACAAGTCTGTGGTCTCCCGGTGGGGCCTGACATGCGTAGGTACAAGTCAGGCTTTGCAGTTAAAGGTCACAGACGCTGGCAGGGCGTTATCTTACAGGATAATGGCAAGTAGCCAGATACCAAGAATAACGGCAAGTGGGATAATCGCAATAACGGCCGATTTCTGGTTTGAAAAACGTGTCCACTGACGCACACCTACCATGGTCAGGTAAACCGACCAGATAATGTCCAGGCGTATCGTTTGTAGCAAACCAAACCAGTCTGAGCTCATATCGGCACCAAGAATGAAGGCCAGTGATAAGGGAGCCAGCGTAACCGGGTCGATTTGATAACCGTCTGCGACCAGTAAAAGTACGACCGCAATCAGGCTGTTAACCACAACTGGCATGCCGGTCCACCACGTAAATCCAAACCAGTCTGTGAATCCGTGTACGCAATCTTCATCGTTGCGACTTACCAGGTTCAGGTAAACAGCGATGATGGCATTGATGACCAGCAAACCAACCACGGTCCCAATCAGAGCGAAAGCGGTCATGGCCGTACGGGTCATTCCCTGTCGGTACTGATCCTGCTCGGCTGGGCTGAGTTCACCGTACTGATTACTGATGACCATATCCTGATACCAGCTTATGTCTACTGCATTGAAATACAGATAAGCGGGCAGTGCAGCCATGATGGTGACGATAAAGAATGGAAGCCAGGACCAGTTATCCTTTTCACCGATGGCATGAAAAACACCGTTTGGTTTAAAGAATATATCGTTGCAGGCCTGGAGTGGGTTGGTTACCTGATGCATTTGTTCTCCTTGTTATCAGGGATCCCTGTCAGGAAGCGTAAATCATTGATGGATGATAGAGTACGGTGAAAAGCCCTTGCCGTACAGTATGTGTTTATCATTTAAAGTGTTTCTAAACGTTACATGAGTAACCTTGGCGGACTGCAGCAGTGTGGAAAGTCGGCCTCTGCATGCTGATGGTGTAGCACGACGTGGCTGGCCGGACAATACGTTGGTCCGGCCACGTGCATACAGGTCGGTTATCCCTGCAGGTAGGTAATATCCAGCAAAATTAACACAATTGTGCTGTAAAGTAGTGAAACCGGTAAGCCGATACGGGCAAAATGACTGAACCGGTAGTTTGCGGCATTAAATACCAGCAGGTTGGTCTGGTAGCCAAACGGCGAAATGAAACTGGCACTGGCGGCGAACGCCACGGCCAGGGCAAAAGGCATAAGCGGTGCGCCAATGATTTCAACTAGTCCGTAAGCGAATGGAAACATCAGTGCCGCAGCGGCATTGTTGGTGACAAATTCGGTCAGCAGCACAGTCGCCAGATACACCACAACCAGCGCAATAAACCAGTCGGTACCCGATAGGTACGGCAACAGTAGAGTGGTAGTCAGCGCGATCACACCGGACTGCTCCAGCGCGGTTGCAAGACTCAGTGCGCCAGCAACCACAACAATAAGATTAAGCGGCAGATTGCGTTTAATTTCTGCATTAGAACTTACCCTGAAGGCCACCAGTATTGCTGCAAAAAACAGCAGGCCTACGGCCAGTGAAATAATATTGGCCGCAGCCAGTGCTACTGTTGCCAGAAAGCCGCCCAGAGTTATCCACTCCTGTCGCACCGATAAGGGGCGGGAAATCTTTTGCTCTGACAATACAAAGAAGTTCTTACTGACATTCTGGCGTGCCTGGAAATCAGGCCCGACTGCCAGCAGCAGAAAGTCGCCGGCTTTTAAGCTGATCTCCCCGAGCTTACCAGACAACTGCTCACCATCGCGACGAATGGCGACGACTGCAGCGTCGAAGAGCGCCCGAAACCCCAGCTTTTTAATGGACTGCCCAATGATCTGTGCCCGGTTTGATACCAGCACTTCCGTCAGGTTCTCGCGCATAATGCCGTCGGCTTCGGCAAACGTAGTCAGCCCCTTGATATGGCTCAGACCATCAAGCTTCTCTACGTTGCCTGAGAAAATCAGTTTATCGTGCTCCATGATGATTAAATCGGGTGTCACCGGAGAGATAAGTTGTCCTTCGCGCACGATTTCAAGCAAAAATAACTCCGGCAGATTTCGTAAGTGGTTTTCCTCCACGGTTTTACCAATTAGTTCTGAGCCGGGTTCGACATCCGCTTCCACCATATACTCACGGTACCTGTCCTGCTTGTTTTTAATCTGTGGCAGCAGGGGGGTCAGAAAGTACAGCAATACGCCACAGGCCAGGCCAGCAATTAGCCCGTAAAGGGTAAAATCCCAGAAATTAAACCCTGGGTGTCCATGCTCCTGCAAAAAGCTATCGACGATCAGGTTGGTGGAGGTACCTATCAGTGTCACGGTACCACCAAGGATGGCGGCAAAGGACAGCGGAATAAGCAGCCGTGAGGCGAGGTGGTGCTGGTTTTGCTTTATCGGGCCTATCAGCGCCGCCACAATCGCTGTATTGTTTAGAAGAGCAGAGGAACTAAAGGTCAGAAAAAACATGCGCCAGTACGACGCACTGAAGCTGGCCGTTACCAGCTTACGGCCGAGACGTTTTATAAGTGCGGTTTTGTCGATGGCGCTACTGACCAGCAGCAATAATACCAGCGTAATAAGGCCTTTATTGGTCAGGTTAAGGAGCACTGCCTCAAGTGAAAGTTGCTGAGTAAGCAGCAAACTCAGTACGGCCAGTGCAAAAACAGAAGAAGGGCGCTGACTGGAAAAAACCAGCGCCAGTATGGTGCTAAAGAAGATCCCCAGCACCAGGATCTGGTTAATGTCCATATACGCCCTTTGCGATATTACAGCTTGCTAATATCCACTGCGTTCCAGTGTGGGAAATGCTTACGCACCAACTCATTGAACTCAAGCTCAAATTCTGAGAAGTGCGCGGACGCGTGCTGTGCATCTTTATCCAGCGCATCGATGATCATTCCGGCGCCTACGGTACCATTGGTCAGGCGATCAATGACGATGAACGCGCCGGTTGCCGGATTTTTACGGTACGGGTCGCAGGCAACTTCCTGCGTAAACTTCACATCTACCACGCCAATCTCATTTAAATTCAGGTGCATTGCATCTGTTTCTTTAAGGGTATTGACGTCAATCTGATGGTCGATATGGGCTACCGTGCCGGACGTTGTCTTAGTCGCAAATTTAAAGTTGTACTGCTTGTTGGGCATCAGCGGTTCTTCTGACATCCACACCAGGTGCGTTCTAAACTGCGTTGACAACAACGGCAGATTGTCCGATTTAACGATCATATCGCCGCGCGAGATGTCGATTTCGTCTTCCAGCGTCAGGGTAGTGGCCTGCGGTACAAACGCGCGCTCCTGCTCACCTTCGAAACTGACCACCGCTTTTACTTTGGAGGTCTTGCCAGACGGCAGGGCGGTGACGGCGTCACCGGGGGCAATCTGTCCAGACACTACGGTACCGGCAAAGCCGCGGAAATCAAGGTTTGGACGGTTTACATACTGTACCGGGAAGCGGAAATCATCGTGGTTGGCATCATCGCCAATTTCAATGGTCTCAAGCAACTGCATTAATGGTGTGCCGTCAAACCAGGGCGTATTTTCACTTTTGTTGACGACATTGTCGCCATCCAGTGCAGAAATGGGAACAAACCGAATGTCCGGAATATTCAGTTGCTTGGCAAATTCCAGGTAGTCTTCGCGGATCTCGTTATACACCTCTTCGGAGTAGTCCATCAGATCCATTTTATTGATCGCTACAACCACGTGTTTAATGCCGAGCAATGAGCACAAAAACGAGTGACGCTTGGTCTGAACCTTTACGCCGCCGCGGGCGTCGACCAGGATAATCGCCAGGTCACAGGTTGATGCGCCCGTCACCATGTTGCGCGTATACTGCTCATGCCCCGGGGTATCGGCAATGATAAATTTACGCTTGTCAGTTGAGAAGTAGCGGTAAGCAACGTCAATGGTGATCCCTTGCTCGCGTTCTGACTGAAGACCATCAACCAGCAGCGCTAAATCGACTTTTTCGCCGGTCGTGCCCATTTTCTTGCTGTCTTTGGTGACCGCCGCAAGCTGATCTTCGTAAATCATTTTCGAGTCGTGTAACAATCGACCGATGAGTGTACTTTTACCGTCATCTACGCTGCCGCAAGTTAAAAAGCGCAGCAGATCTTTCTTTTCATGTTGCTCAAGGTAGGACAGGATGTCCTGCTGTAATAAAGTGTTTTCGCTATTCATGCTTATGCGCTCACAAGGAAATATGGGTTTAACACAGATTCTTCCTGGTTGTAGGTCAGCGGCTGGGCATCGGATGCCAGCGGCGCCTGCGGATCCAGTACGGTAACATTTGCACCTGCGGCGAGTGCCACAGCATGCGCAGCGCCCGTGTCCCACTCTGAGGTCGGGCCGAGGCGGGGATAAAGGTGCGCTTGACCTTCAGCAACCAGGCATAATTTTAACGAACTGCCCATGGCAACCAGTTCGGTTTCGCCATCCAGTTCGGCCAGTAACTTTTGAATTTCAGGGCTTTGGTGCGAGCGGCTGCCGACCACTTTCCAGGTGTCGCCTGGCTGATGCTTGCGTGCCTTAATCGGGGTCATTTCGCCCTTACTTTCACTCCAGGCGCCTTCACCAACAATGCCTATGTATGATTTTTCAAGGGCGGGCGCATAGACCACACCCATGACGGGTTTACCGTTATCAATCAGCGCGATATTCACCGTGAACTCGCCATTTTTCTTGATGAACTCTTTGGTGCCATCCAGCGGATCGACCAGCCAGTAGCGCTGCCATTGCTGGCGCTCATTCCAACTGATATCGGCGGATTCTTCAGACAAAATTGGCAGATCTGACAAACTCTTCAGACCTTCAACAATAATGTTATGGGCAGCCAGGTCCGCTTCTGTCAGCGGGCTGGTGTCCTGTTTTTCGTATACCGCAACATCTTTCCTGTAAATATCCATGATGGCGTCGCCGGCGGTTTTGGCGATCTTTAGCACATTTTCAGTCAGTGCATCTTTTAAGGCCATTACACCCATCCTTTCGATTTTAATAGCTCAAACAGACGCTCAGCCGTCGCTTCTGGTGTTTCATCCTGATAGGTCAGGTGAATTTCAGGCGATGCAGGCGCCTCGTACGTTGAGTCAATACCGGTGAAGTCTTTAATTTCACCACTGCGGGCTTTCTTATATAAGCCCTTGGGATCACGTTGCTCACACACGGCCAGCGGTGTATCCACATACACTTCTACAAACTCATTGTCATCAAGCAGCTTCCGGCAATAATCGCGATCGGCCTGAAATGGTGAAATAAATGCGGTGAGCACAATATTACCCGCATCGACAAATAACTTGGCAACCTCGCTGATACGGCGGATGTTTTCAACGCGATCCTTGTCACTAAAGCCTAAGTCGCCACACAGGCCGTGACGAATATTGTCACCGTCCAGCAGGTAGGTATGTTTACCCTGTTCAAACAGCTTTTTTTCCAGCAGGTTTGCGAGGGTCGATTTACCTGAGCCACTCAGGCCAGTCAGCCAGAGTACCCGGGGCGCCTGTTTCAGGCTGTCAGCCCGGGTTTGCTTATTGACCTCATGCTGATGCCACACGACGTTGCTGGTCATTAGAAGTACCCTTCCATTTTCTTTTTCTCCATGGAACCGGCGCTGTCATGGTCAATGACCCGGCCCTGGCGTTCGGACGTTTTGGTCAGCAGCATTTCCTGAATAACATCCGGCAGGGTATTGGCTTCAGACTCAACGGCGCCGGTCAGCGGGTAGCAACCAAGCGTACGGAACCGCACAGAACGCATTTCTGGTTTCTCGCCGTCTTCCAGCGGCATGCGGTCATCATCCACCATAATCAGCACACCATCGCGTTCAACAACGGGGCGTGGTTTGGCCAGGTACAAGGACGGAATATCAATATTTTCTAAGTAGATATATTGCCAGATATCCAGCTCTGTCCAGTTCGACATTGGGAACACACGGATGCTTTCCCCTTTGTTGACCTGCGAGTTATAGATATTCCACAACTCAGGGCGCTGGTTTTTTGGATCCCACCGGTGATTGCTGTCACGGAAAGAGTATACCCGTTCTTTGGCCCGGGATTTTTCTTCGTCGCGCCGGGCTCCGCCGAACGCAGCGTCGAACTTGTATTTGTTGAGGGCCTGTTTCAGCGACGCGGTTTTCATAATGTCCGTGTGCTTGGCACTGCCGTGAGTAAAGGGACCAACGCCTTGCTCTACGCCTTCCTGATTGATGTGAACCAGCAAGTCAAAGCCGTACTTCTCGGCCTGGCGGTCACGAAATTCAATCATTTCCTGGAATTTCCAGGTGGTGTCTACGTGCAGCAGTGGGAACGGAATTTTGCCGGGGGCAAACGCTTTTCGTGCCAGATGCAGAAGCACCGATGAATCCTTGCCAACCGAGTAAAGCATGACCGGATTATCAAATTCAGCGGCAACTTCCCTGAAAATTTGAATGCTTTCAGCTTCTAGCTGTTTAAGGTGTGTCGTCGACGGGATGGTATCAGTCATTTTCGTATCCGATGAAAGAGATAGATGAAACAATTATATGATTAGAAGAGTATCATATTTGACTTCGTCCGCTATATGCAATTTTCGTATTTTACATAACTGGATAGCGGCGTTCTGGCATAAGTAATACTGGCCTTTACTGCGTCAGTAACTGCCACTCTTACGGGCATGGTTAACTTACTGATCATTAAGAAAAGGTCGAGTTATGGCAGCCAGTGCGTCAATACAACAGACCGCAATCATAAAAAAACGCGCCACTTTCCGGCGCGTTTTTTTGGGTTTGCATTATCTATTAATGCAACTCTTCTTTCATTTTTTGCTGGAAGGCGTCAAAGGTATCTTCAACACCTTCGCGAGGCTTACCGAACTTACTTAGTACGATGATAGTGATGCTCGATAAGATGAAGCCGGGTACAATTTCGTACATCCAGCCGCCTAACTCAAAGTACAGCCAAATCAGTACGGTTACCGCACCCACAATCATGCCACCGAGCGCCGCACGGCGGGTCATGTTGCGCTTAAACAGGCTAAAGATGACCAGCGGCCCAAAGGCTGCCCCAAATCCGGCCCACGCATTACTAACCAGCTCTAAAATCGTACTGTCGCGATCATAAGCCAGATAAATTGCTACCAGCGCAACCACTACGACGGAAACCCGGCCGGCGATCACCAGTTCTGTGTCTGACGCATTGCGGCGCAGGAATGCCTGGTAAAAGTCGCTGGTCAGTGAGCTGGATGTCACCAGCAGCTGCGAGGAAATAGTACTCATAATGGCTGCCAGAATGGCGGCGAGCAGGAAACCGCCAATAAGCGGATGGAAGAGGATCTGAGACAGATAGATAAAGACGGTTTCCGGGTCAATGGAATTATTATTGCCGGTGACGTAGGCAAGGCCAAACAGCCCGGTCATCAATGCACCAATAATCGAGACAATCATCCAGGTCATGCCGATATTGCGGGCTTTTTTTACATCTTTCACTGTGCGAATAGCCATGAAGCGCACGATGATATGCGGCTGACCAAAATAGCCGATGCCCCAGGAAGCTAAAGATATCACGCCAATAAAGGTGATCGCTTCGCCGGTATCTGCATTGGTAAAGGGTTGAAACAGTGCAGGGTCGATATTTTTAAGTGAAGCCACTGATTCGTTCAGTCCACCCAGTTCCATCACCACCACAATTGGCACCATGACCAGCGCGATAAACATGATACAGCCCTGTACAAAGTCCGTCATACTGACCGCCATAAAGCCGCCAATCAGCGTGTAAGCCACGACCACACCAGCCGTTACGTACAGGCCAACTTCGTAGCTTAATCCAAATGAGCTTTCAAATAACTTGCCGCCGGCAACAACGCCTGATGAGGTGTACAACGTAAAGAAGATTACAATCACGACTGAGGCGATGATCCTGAGTGCCCGTGAATCGTCTGCAAAGCGGTTTTCAAAGTAATCCGGAATGGTAATGGAATTTTTAGCGACTTCAGTAAATACCCGCAGCCGTGGCGCTACCAGAAGGTAATTCGCTAACGCACCAATGACCAGCCCCACTGCAATCCAGCCGGCTGATATGCCCTGCACATACATGGCGCCGGGGAGTCCCATGAGCATCCAGCCACTCATATCAGATGCACCAGCCGAGAGTGCGGTTACTGCCGGACCAAGCTGACGCCCGCCAAGCATATATCCCTCAACGTTGGTATCGGTTTGCCGGTAAGCAAAAAGCCCAATGCCCAGCATCACCACAAAATAAAGTGCCAACGAAATTATCGTACCTGTTGCCATATGATTTTCCCTTGTTTTTTGTTTCATGCTAACAGGAACGTCCGGAAGTCTCTACGGACGACAGGCAATTCGCGCAGAGACCGGTAAAAGACACGTTATCCTGTGTACACAAAGCAATGTCTGACCCCGAAAGTTAACAGACGGCGTCGCGCTTTTTTTATTTTATGGCAGGTCTGTGCCTGCCTTTGGGATTAATACTTAAAAAGACAACAATAGGATTGTCAGGCGTATAGAAAAAGCCGTGTCCGCCCTGAACTGGCGGGCGAACACAGCCTGTTACGCGCAGGATGGTGCTCAGGTAGAAAACTGAATACGCTGTTTCACGTTATCGAGCATGGGCAGCAGATTTGCGTTTTTATGGCCAACTACCATGATGCTGGCGCGTTGCATATGCACGCCCTGACCATGATAACGGTCATCGGCAAAATTGTCGGGGAGACTTATATCGTCGCGATTCGGCACCACAAACACCGACATTTTGCCTTGCTGGGTATTTAAAATCAGGTGCAGACTACGCACGCTTTGCAGATGACAGTAGTTAACAACTTCTACATCGCCAATCATGTCTGTGAAACTGGCCCCAAAACTGGCCAGTTTAGCGTTAACCTGACGCAGATCGACAGGCACTGCAGAGTGGGCCTGTTCATCTTCTGCATACACCATGTGCGCCAGCACCTCATTGCCCAGATTAAGAGGCTGTCGGGTAAAAAGTGTAAAACTAAGGCCTATGGTAAAGGCCAGTGAAGCCGCCAGTGCCATGTACCAGCGACTACGACGTTTGTGTCTGGCAAACTCATACGCTGACTGCTGCCAGATTAGTTTATGTGCCAGATCATCCGGTATCTCTACCTTTGCCGCTTGCTTAAGGTCACGGTCGAGTTTTTTCTGTTCATTCCAGAATGCCCGCTTACCCGGATCTTGCTGGGCTGCTTTCACTACTTCTGCGTCGGTCGTGTCTGGATTGGCGTAGACACGACGCCGAAATTCTAATTCATCCATTGTGTCGACCTCGCAATGCGTCATCTTTTTCAAGCGATTCCCGCAACTGATTACGGGCACGAAATAACCGTGTCATCACGGTATTTTTATTAAGGTTTAGCTGTGCAGCAATTTCTTCACCACTCAATCCGAATACCAGCTGTAAAATTAATGGCTCCCGGTACTCCTCGCTCAGTGACGCCAGCAGACGCCGCAGCTCACGCTGCTGGACTTCCTGTTCGGCGGACATGGTCTCATCAAACACGCTGACATCTTCAATGTCGACGGTGTCAAATTGCTTGCGTTCAAAGCGGCGGGCGTTTTCCCGGCGTAAAATAGTAATCAGCCAGGCTTTCGCGGCCTGGTTGTCTTTGAGTGAATCGAGTGATCGCCAGGCCCGCAAAAAAGTTTCCTGCACAATATCTTCAGCTACGGCTTTGTCTTTAATCAGCCAATAGGCATAACGGTAAATATCGGCATGAAACGCGTGCACCAACGCCTCGTAGCGTCGCTGTTTTGATTTCATATAGGGTAAGACCTGCGTATCCACTGTTTTCTTTCGTTTAAACATAAAAAAAGCGGCTAAGCTGACCTTAACCGCTTCCTCACACTCATCATTTTTTATTTATTGTTCTTTAACCTGGGCTATCCAGTTATCGATGTTTTCTTCCAGCATCGACAAAGGAACCGGACCATAGCGCAGTACTTCGTCATGGAAACCCTGCCAGGAAAAGTCATCACCAAGTTCTTTTTGGGCTTTATCACGCAGTGCCATGATTTTAAGTTTGCCGATCATATAGGCTGTAGCCTGGCCTGGCATCGCGATATAGCGCTCGATAGCCTTAACCGAGTCATTTTTCGGATTCGGCGTGTTGTCGATAAGATACTCAATAGCTTCTTCGCGTGTCCATTTTTTCGAATGGATCCCGGTGTCCACTACCAGTCGGCAGGCACGCCATAACTCCATGGCCAGGCGTCCAAAGTCAGAGTAAGGATCTTCATAAAAACCCATATCCTTGGCCAGCTCTTCTGAATACAGTCCCCAGCCCTCCGTATAGGCGGTAAAGCTCAGGAATTTCTGGAACTGAGGCACACCCTCTAACTCCTGCGCGATAGCACGCTGCATATGGTGCCCCGGGATCCCTTCATGATACGCCAGCGCTTCAAGTTGATAGGTTGGCATGTCCTTCATATTATAAAGGTTGGCGTAGTAGATACCCGGCCGGCTGCCGTCCTGTGCAGGGCTCTGGTAAAAGGCTTTTCCTGCCGACTTTTCACGGAATGCTTCCACCCGTTTTACGACCATCGGCGCTTCCGGCAGAATTCCAAAGTAATCCGGAATGGCCTCACGCATTTCATCGATAACGCGTTTTGCTTCCGACAGGTACTTCTCGCGACCTTCAGCGGTATTGGCATAGTAGAATTGCTCGTCTTCGCGCATAAATTCAAAGAACGCAGCCAAATCCCCGTCAAACTCAACCTGCTCCATAATATCGCGCATGGCGTTATGGATACGCTCAACGTTTTCAAGGCCAATCTGGTGCACTTCGTCTGCGGTCAGGTCGGTAGTTGTAAACCAGTTCAGTCGGTTTTGATACCAGGCCTCTGCGTCAGGAAGCCGCCACACACCGTCACCTTCCGGGGTCAGTTCTGCCTGATGCCTGAGCTCGTCGATAAAGTCATTATACGCGGGTTTTACTGAGGTCAGTAACGCAGCTTTGGCTTCTTCTTTCAGGGCATCTTTCTCAACACTTTCAATTTCCAGGTTATCGACCTTGTTCTGAAAATCCTTCCAGATGGTGGAAGGGGTGTCACTGGTGTCAAACGGTGCACCTGAAATGACATTCTGTGATGCTTCGATCATCTGGTCGTAGGACCAGTCTGGCGGAAACACGCCTTTTTCTTCGCGCAATCGCATTTGATCGATAACCTGATCAAACAATGTGTCGACTTTGTCCAGCCGACTGATGTACGCCTGAGCATCGGATTTGTCACTCACACTATGAATGTTGATCAGAAAGCTTGGAACCATGGTGTGCGCCGCACGAAACTGATGAACGACATAACTGTGGTGGCGGAACTTATCGTTAGCCAGATCACGCTCAATCCCCAGTTTGAACAGCCGCAGACTTAGTTTCTCCTGCTCGCTGAGCTTGTCAGTGTCGAACGTTTCAATGGTTTCCAGGCGGTTTTTTGCCATGGCTATCGCTTTGTCTTTTGACGCTTCGGTCACCTCATCCCATTCACCATAGTTCCATTTAATGCCCAGGTAACTCTGGAACAGGGGCGAGCGTTCAAGATCCTCTTTAAACGTTCGCTCAAAAAATGCGTTAACACGTTCGGACTCTGTGCGGGCTGATTGCTCGGATGCTGCCTGTGTCGATGTCTGCTCAGCCTGAGGGGCTGTGGATGAAGCGTTGTCATTGGCAGGTGAGCAGGCCATGACACCCGTCAGCGCCAGCGCGACCGGGGTAAGTTTCCAAAATGCTTTCATTGTGTCTCCTGTTTTTGTGATAGCGCAAGGAACAGACGAGCATGCAGGCACATTCGCCTCTGCCTTCACAGGTTATCGTTATAGTCCTTATCGCGCGGCTCTCAGCCTGGGTAGAGCGGTTGCAACCGGTTTGCCGGTTCATCACCCTGTTTTCCCCAGGCTCGGCGAGCCTCTTCTATTGCTTTACGCAGCGTTTTAGTGTCAGCCGGCTGCCGCGGCTCTGAGGCTTTACCATAGCGCGTTGCATGTAACTGATCCATGATCGGCTGCAATATTGCGGTTGCCTGGTAATCTGCCGGGCTGACTGACTGTCCCTCGGGCACCAGTGTTGTCATCCAGCGTGCAAGCGCGGAGGCAATCGCGGCTGCATCACCTGCTTTGACCGCCTGTTCAAGATTTGCGTAGGCCGCTTTTTCGGTTTCATTGCCGTGAACATGCTGAGGGGCGGTATGCGCGCGCGGTATCAGGCTGTGTTGCTGGCGGCGATAATAAACAATGGTTGCAACCCAGCCTGCCAGCGCCAGGATCAACACCAGACATAACACCTGAAAGCTGGCATATTGCCAAACCGGCTTTACCGAAGCCGGTGCACTATCATCGGAGGCAGGAGTGGGCGCAGAGGGCTGGGTCTCAGAACCAGACGGCGACGGGGCAGAAGCCGGTGCAGGAGCGCCGGTGGCGGCAGCGCTGGCCGGTTCAACGGTGATGGTGCGTGCATCAAGGGTTGCGTATTCGGTTTCTCCGGTAACGATGTTAAACCAGGGGATGGTAACTTCCGGCAGTACGTAATCCCCGGCTTTGGTTGGGATAAGCGCCAGTGACTCCTGACGCTGAGCGATAAGGTTATTGTCTTTCTCAACCGTGGAAGTTGACGCCTGATCCGGGTATTGCTTAAAGCCTGGAGGATAGAAGTTGGGAAACTCTGGCAACTGTTCTTCCACCAGACCCAGAGCGGTTAGTGTAATTACCCGTGTGACTGGCTCACCGACCCGGTATTGCTCGCCTTTTGGCCACTCTTCGTCAATACGCACCATTTCGCTGGGTAGCCAGTGCCCGTCAAAATCATCAGGAACAGGTTTGACATTAACGACAATGTCCGGACCAATGCGGTTAACCTGCTGGGTGCGGTTGAAAAAGCCAAAACGCTGGCCTGAATTGGCTGCAACCACTTCGCCGGTAAACACCGGGCCGCGAATGGTAAATTCGCCGGAAGCCTGCGGCACAATCGCAAAGTTGCGCTCAATGACCTGATAGCGTTTGCCATTTTTAATATCAGTATACTGTTTGTCTTCGCCTAACTGGCGAATATCGCCATTGGCCATTTCTGGTGCCTGCAGACTGCCTCGCTCTATATTCGTGGCCAGATAAAGTTTGGCGGTGTAATAGATTTGCTGCTGCAGGTATACCGAGTCACTGGCAATCTCGGTGGTGACAAAATAATCACGAGCTTCGCCGCCGCTGCTGTTCTCGACCGGAATGACTTTAACCTCAAAAGAGGACGTCTGTTTACCTTCAATCGTGAAAGACGGGATGGTGAACGTTCCGGTATCCCGGGGAAAGAGTGTGGTTGTCCAGGTAATCGTCTTGCTGGTGTCGAAATTCACAATGGATGTTTGTGAACTGACCGATGTGCGTCCTACCACAAAATCGCCGAGCAGTGCTGAACTATCAAAGGCATCGCGCGGCGCGTCACCTTCTGCGGTAACCGTCAGGCGAATGGCTTCATCCAGCATCACCGGGTTTTTATCGACAGATGCAGATACTGCCGTCACCTCAGCAAAGGCCGGTGACAGGGTGAGCAGGCTAAGCAATACTAGGATGACAGCTTTCATTTACCAGTCTCTCCGGTTAGCGGGCAACCGCTGGCGCTGACGTTTTTGCGCCTCCAGTTGCATTTTTCGTTTAAGCAAAAAGGCAGGATCATCGGGAACACGTCGCATCAGGTTCTCCAGTCGTTGCTGAGCTTCTTTCTCTTCATCCGAGAGTTCGCCCTGGCTCGCGGTTGCAGCGCGCTGTGGATCCTGCGGTGCCTGTTGATCCTCGGCAACGCCCGATTGTGCAGGGTTATCCTGTTTGTCATCGTCTCTGGCAGGCTGTTCAGGGCTGTCCTCTTGTGATGTGTCGCTCTGGCTTTGTGGTTCCCCTTCATTCTGGGGGCGCCGGTCATTTTGTGATGATTGCTCGCCATTCTGGTCCTGACTGATCCCCTGATTATCCGGTTCCTGTGGTGTGTCCGTGTCGCCGGATTGTCCGTCATTGTTGCTGTTTTCACCGTTCTGGTTGTCGCGCTGACCATTCTGCGGGTTTTGCGGATTTTCACCGTCACGGTTTTGTTGCAGGCTGTTGTCCTGCTGGTTTTGTTGCTGCTGTTCCTGCTGGTTTTGCTGTTGCTCTTTAAGCTGCTCAAGCAGCGCTTTATTGGCCGCCGCGTCTTTATGATCGGGATCACGAAGTAGCACCTGCTCATATTTCTCAATGGCGTCATCAATCTGTCCAAGGTGCGCCAGAGCATTACCCTGATTATACAGGGCAGGTGTTGTATCAAGCTGAGAAAAGGCGTCCAGCGCCGCCTGATAGTTTTCCGCCTTATAGTGTGCAGCGCCCTGCCAGGCCGGGTGAGTAAAGGTGTTTGCAGCAACCTCATAAGCGTTTTGCTGATAGGCATGCAGGCCTTGTTGATTCGCGTTCATAAAGGGTTTTTGCCACCAGGACGGGGGAGAATAGTCCTGCTGAGTTGCCGAGGCCGGCGCGGTCTGCTGCTGTGCCACAGCCGGAGCGGGCGAGAAGGGCACTAAGCTAAGACACAAAAATGCAAACAGCAGGCCGCGGCGAAATCCGTAAGCCGCCAGCGGTAACAACAGCACCACAAGATATGGGCCAGCCTCACGCCAGGCATCGCCCTGCAGCGATGGGTTATCGTCTGAGTCAGTCTCGCGCTGAGTAAGATCCAGTGCGCTAAGACGTTTAATATCGCTGTCATCGGCTTTCAGGGTTGCAAATTCACCATTACCAGTGCGGCTTATCTGCCTAAGCTGGTCGGCTTGCATACGCGGAATCACAATACTGCCGCTGGCGTCTTTAAGCAGCTCACCGTCAAGCTGCCGGATAGGGGCACCATCTTCTGTCCCCACGCCCAGAATGTTGACGGTAAAAGGTCTGTCCCCAATGAAATTTTTCAGTTCGCTTATCTGTGAGACTTCGATACCGTCGGTGATCCAGTAAATATCGCCGCGCTGATAGCCGGCATTGGTCAGTAGATCATAGGCGGTCTGAAACCCAAGTAATGGATCACTGCCGGCAACCGGCATGATTTCAGGCCGAAGTGACGGCAGCAGCGTCGTGATATTGCTGACATCTTCGGTCAATGGACTGATCACAAAAGCATCACCCGCGTAGGCGACCAGGCCGGTTTCACCTTCTCCCAGCGCATTGACCAGATCGATCGCTTTGTATTTCGCGCGGGTAAGGCGATCCGGTGTCACATCGGTTGCCCGCATCGACAGTGACATATCAATCAGTACCACATGCCCGCGGTTGAGCTGAAAGACAGGTTGAGGCAAGCGCTCCCAGGTGGGGCCGGCCAGCGCAATCACTGCAACCATCCATCCTGCCGCGAGCAGACCATAAGGCGGGCGCGACTGCTTCAGAGTATGGCCACTGACCATATGTTTATACAGGTGAGCAGGGATCACCTGCTGCCAGCCAGAATGGCGGCGTTTCATGTAAACAAGCAAAAGCAGCAAGGCTGCCAGTGGCAACAGCGCCAGCAACCACTCAGGTCGCAGAAAGTGAAAGTGTTCGAGTGCCGCACTCATGGCTGTCCTCCTGAGGCCATACCGCGGCGCGACGAAACCTGACGAAACAGTTGCGCCAGCATCGGCAGCAGGGCGAGCAGTACGCTAAGTCCCAGTGCCAGCGATAACGGGTAGTAAAATAAAGCAGACAGCGGACGCATCTTGCGACTTTCTCCCTCGATCGGCTCCAGTTCATCTAATTTTGTATAAATCGCATCCAGTTCCTGGGCATCCCGTGCCCGGAAATACTGACCGCCAGTGGCTGTGGCAATATCAGTCAGCATGTCTTCATCAAGCTCCTGAGACGGGTTGATGCGACGGCTACCGAATAAACTGTTCACGACCATCTGATCAGCACCGACCCCAATGGTGTAAATGGTCACATCTTTGCTGACCGCGAGCTCTTTGGCTTGTTCCGGCGTGATATTGCCAGCGGTATTCTGGCCGTCGGTGAGCAGGATTAGTACGTTGTTCGAGTCTTCTTCCTCATCAAAGCGTTTGACCGCCAGGCCGATAGCATCGCCAATGGCAGTGCGCTCGCCAACCAGGCCAATCACAGTTTCATCCAGCAAAGTGGCCACCGTATCCCGGTCAAACGTCAGCGGGGCCTGCACGTAAGCAGTATCGGCGAACAGTATAAGCCCCAGACGGTCGCCGACACGCCGCTTAATAAAGTCGTAAAGTACATGCTTGGTCATGGTCAGTCGGTTGACGCTGCGGCCATTTACCTGCATATCATCAATTTTCATGCTGCCGGACAAATCTACCGCCAGCATCATTTCTCTGGCTTCATTGGGAATACTGACCGACTCGCCCAGCCACTGCGGACGTGCAGCAGCAACAACCAGACACAGCCATATCAGCCAGATGAGTCCGGCGCGCCCACGCTGCCGGGCTATGCCAGGCGCGGGTTCCTGCTGCGTTGGGTTAAGTCCCGGGACCCGCAGTGCGGCGCCGCGTTGTGCCTGCCTTGCCGGTAACAGGCGTACAAGCAGCGGTAACGGAAGTGCAAAAAGCAGGTACCACCAGGCAAATTCAAACATGTTCTGCCTCACTACCTGACTGAATGTCGGCTGGCTGCGCGTTTAGCTTTGCGTGTTTTAGCCAGAGTACACAAGCAGAATGACAGGTGTCGAAATCTGCTGGTTGGGTACCTGACTGGTATTGCAGAGCGGTCAGCCGGTTAAGCCCTGTATCCACGCGTTGCCGGAAGCGGGGGGGCAGGGTGGCTGTCAAAAACGCGAGCCACTGCGGCCCGTAGAGTGACGCAACCGATCGCGTATCAAAATAGGTCAGCGCCGTTCGCTTGAGTAAAGTATTAAGGCGGGACGGCCAGTCCGGCTCTGTTGCTGTGATTTGCATGACCTGCACGAGCGCTTGTCGCCGCGCCCGGTTAAACTGGTACTGACGGTAAAGTTTAACGATCAGGTACCCCAGAAACAGGGTAGTAATAGCTATCAGCACCCACCAGCCCCAGGCCAGCGGCCAGGCAGACACATCGGCAGGTGCATGAATTCCGGCAAGGTTTGCCAGCGGGTCCGGCCCGTTCGCAGACTGCATCAGCGTGGCCTCCTCATCGTCTGAATCTGGTCCTCAAGGGCGCTGCCAGCACTGATGCTATGCAGACGAATACCATTTTGCTCCAGCGTTTGCTGGATTTCTGCATGTTGTGCCTGCCGCCACTGGGTATAACGCTGCTGCTCGGTGCTGTCACCTAGCAACCAGGTTTGTTCTTCTGTTCCGTCGGTCACCGAGACTTGCTGCGCTGCGCTTGCCTGTGGCAGCGCATGCTCCATCGGATCGCTAATCAGCACGGCCCGTACCTCACAATGCCGGGCCAACTGACTGATGTGCTGGCGGGCTGTCTCATTGACATGCTCAAAATCAGAGATCAGATAAACCAGGCTGCCAGGACGAGCCAGCCGACGTGCCCGCGCGCAGGCATCGGCAAAGGCCTGATAGGCGTGGCTCGCATGCTGGGTCGTTTCTGCTGAGGCGCTGTGCATTGCAATTAACTCATGGCATATCCCCAGAACTGCGCGTTTTCGGGCCTGTGGCCGACATTCGCGGTGGCGTATTGAACCAAACAATAATGCCCCGATTTTGTCACCACGCGCCGCGGCAGACCAGCTGATCAGTGAGGCGGTATGTGCAGCCTGAACGGCTTTGGTTAATAACTGCGTACCAAAGTGCATCGAGGCTGAAAAATCGCACAATAAAAACACCGGGCGCTCACGCTCTTCGCGATAAATCTTGGTATGGGTCTTACCGGTGCGCGCGGTCACACGCCAGTCAATGGCGCGGATATCGTCCCCGGGCTGATAATGTCTGGCCTCATCAAACTCCATACCGCGACCTTTATGCTTGGTCAGGTAGCTGCCAGCCAGGCGTGCCTGGGGCCGTCGTGATGGCGTCAGATCAATCAGCCGCGCAAGTTGCTGATAGCGCACCAGTTCTGCCACCGACAGGGTAACCCCGTCGCTATTTAGCCGCGCGAGTTGTTGAGCAATATCCTGCATAATGGCAACTTAAGGAACGGCGACGGCAGCGACAATCGTATCCAGTACTTCGTTTACAGAAATCCCTTCCGCCTCGGCCTGATAGGACAAAATGATACGGTGCCGCAACACATTGTGCATGACAGCCTGAATATCGTCCGGGCCAACAAAGTCACGACCCGACAGCCAGGCGTGTGCCCGTGCACAGCGATCGAGGCTGATGGTGGCTCGCGGGCTGGCACCAAATTCGATCCAGTTTGCCATTTTTTCATCAAAGCGTGCTGGTGTGCGGGTAGCCATGACCAGTTGTACCAGGTAGTGCTCCAGTTCGGGTGCCATATGCAGCGACAGGGCAGACTGGCGGGCCATAAAGATATCACGTTGGGAGAGCTGCGGTGGTGTCACAGGATCACCAGCCAGGGCTTCATCGCGGGTCAGGCGCAGGATTTCAAGTTCTGTTTCAGCGCCGGGATACTGAATTTCAACATGCATTAAAAACCGGTCGAGCTGGGCCTCAGGTAACGGGTACGTGCCTTCCTGCTCAAGCGGGTTCTGGGTTGCCATTACCATAAACAAATGGGGCAGATCGTAGGTTTTATTGCCGACTGTTATCTGCCGTTCCGCCATCGCCTCAAGCAATGCAGACTGTACCTTGGCCGGTGCCCGGTTAATTTCATCAGCCAGTACCAGGTTATGAAACAGAGGCCCCTGCTGAAAAACAAACTCGCCGGTCTCAGGCCGATAGATATCGGTGCCGGTCAAATCGGCCGGCAACAGGTCGGGGGTAAACTGTACACGGTGAAAATCGCCGTCAAGGCCATTGGCCAGTGCATTAATGGCCCGGGTTTTTGCAAGTCCGGGCGGACCTTCTACGAGTAAATGTCCGTCGGCCAGCAGCGCGATAAGTAACCGTTTAGTCAGGGCGTGCTGACCAATAATCTGTGAATCAAGGTACCGTTGCAGTTGCTGAAATTGCTCTGCTGCCATAACTGTTACATCCCGTTACGTTGTTATTCTTTGTTTATAGCGTGACTGAGCGCGTTGTCAGACATATGTATAGTCTGCCCCTTATGGGGGATGACTGACGTCACGACACTGTTCACGTACGCATTAGTGACTGTTAAAAGCATATATGGTTCAACCACAGAGATATCAAGTCGATAAATTAGCAGAAATTTTCGTTGAGCAACGATAGACTTAGTCGCATCTTCTTTTGTGTCACACCGCATACAAAAAATGATCTCTGCTATGCTAAGGATAAATTTATCGCATCTTCCCATAGCATTGCCGTACCCGGTCTATTGCCCTTACCGGGCAATCTCTTCACCGTAATTCGCGTATACGTAAAAAACGTCGGGTATTTGCTATTTTGTTCATTGTTTGTAAAAATCATTCGCAAATACAGGTCAGACCACTTCGTGTGGCAAATATTTAGGTGCATTATGGCAACAAAACAATCCGTTACGACCCGCGAGGGTGACCGTATCGCCATCGTTGCAGGGTTACGAACGCCCTTTGCAAAAATGGCGACCTACTTTCATGGCGTGCCAGCAGTCGATTTGGGCAAAATGGTCGTTAATGAACTTCTGGTGAGACATGGCGTGGATCCGACATGGGTAGACCAGGTGGTATATGGTCAGGTCGTGCAAATGCCGGAAGCGCCAAATATTGCGCGGGAAATTGTACTGGGCACCGGGATGAGTGTGCATACCGACGCGTACAGTGTGTCACGCGCCTGTGCTACCAGCTTCCAGTCTACCGTCAACATTGCGGAAAGTATGATGGCAGGCACGATTCAGGCGGGCATTGCAGGCGGTGCAGATTCGACCTCAGTGTCTCCCATAGGCGTGTCTAAAAAACTGGCCCGCGCCCTGGTCGACTTGCAGAAAACCAAGACCATGGGGCAAAAATGGGCGGTGCTGAAAAAGCTGGGCCTTAAAGATTTACTGCCGGTGCCGCCGGCTGTCGCTGAATATTCAACGGGCTTGTCGATGGGAGATACAGCCGAGCAGATGGCCAAAACTCACCAGATATCCCGTCAGGAACAGGATAAGCTCGCGCACCGGTCACACTCGCTGGCAGCCGAAAGCTGGGAAGCGGGTAAACTTAGCGATGAAGTTATGACAGCCTATGCGGAACCGTTCAAAGGCGCGCTTGAGCGTGATAACAATATTCGCTACGACAGCCAGCTTGAAGGCTATGCAAAGCTGCGTCCGGCCTTTGACAAGAAACACGGTTCGGTCACGGCGGCCAACGCGACGCCACTGACCGACGGGGCGTCAGCGGTGCTTATGATGACCGAGAAGCGTGCGAAGGAACTTGGCTACACGCCGCTAGGCTATATCAAAAGTTATGCCTTCAGCGCCATTGATGTGTGGGAAGACATGCTAATGGGCCCCTCGTATGCAACCCCCATTGCACTGGATCGTGCGGGCATGTCACTGAACGACCTGACCTTAATTGAGATGCATGAGGCGTTCGCAGCGCAGACGCTGGCCAATATTAAGATGTTTGCCAGTGACAAGTTCGCCAAGGAAAAACTGGGCCGCGATAAAGCGACCGGCGAAATTGATATGGATAAGTTTAACGTGATGGGCAGTTCCATTGCCTACGGGCATCCCTTTGCAGCAACAGGTACCCGTATGATCACGCAGATGCTGAATGAGTTACAGCGCCGTGGCGGCGGGTCTGGACTGCTGACCGCCTGTGCGGCCGGTGGGTTGGGTGCAGCGATGATTGTGGAGACGGAATAATATGAGTCAGGAAACTACACAAACAAATCAGACAAATACGTCAGGCGCTTTCACGCTTACTAAACAGGATAGCGGTATTGCTATTTTAAGTATGGATGTCCCCGGCGAGTCAATGAACACCCTAAAACCGGCATTTGCGGATGAAATATCTGCCATGCTGGACGAAATTGACGCCGACAATTCGATTAAAGGCGTGGTGATTTGCAGCGGCAAGTCAAATTCCTTTGTTGCCGGTGCAGATATTTCGATGCTGGCCGACTGCACGAGCGCAGAAGACGCGCAGGCCATCGCTAAAGGCGGGCAGGATATCTTCAACCGCATAGAAAATATGCGTCCTACCTTTGTTGCAGCGATCCACGGCCCGGCGTTAGGCGGTGGCCTGGAACTGGCTCTGGCCTGTCATTATCGGGTGTGTACCGATGCATCAGCAACCCAGGTGGGACTGCCTGAAGTTCAGCTTGGTCTGTTACCCGGTAGCGGTGGTACCCAGCGTTTACCTCGCCTGATCGGTGTTCAGCAGGCTATGAAGATGATGCTTACCGGTTCGCCTGCCCGCGCTAAACAGGCGAAAAAGTACGGTATTGTTGATGATATGGTGCCACACAGTGTGCTGATGAAAGTCGCACAGGAGTACGCAGGTAAGAAAAAACCTGAACGTGATGCGCCGCAGAAAGGGCTGATGAACAAGCTGCTGGAAACAACCGGTCCAGGCCGTAATATGATGTTTAAAAAGGCCAGGGAGCAGACGCAGTCAAAAACCAAGGGCAACTATCCGGCGCCGGGCTACATCATTGATGTAATTGAAACCGGTATCAGTGATGGCATGCAAGCGGGGCTGCGTGCAGAAGCCGAAGCATTTGGCAAGCTGGTAATGACGCCAGAGTCTTATCAGTTACGACAGATTTTCTTTGCCACTACAGAAATGAAAAAAGAGCGTGGTGTCGAAGGGGTTGAACCGCGTAAGGTGCAAAAAGCCGGTGTGCTTGGTGGTGGCCTGATGGGGGGCGGGATCTCCTACGTCACGGCCACAAAAGCCGGCGTGCCGGTGCGTATCAAAGACATTCAGGCAGACGGTATCGCCGGTGCCATGAAGTATAGCTATGACCTGTTAAACAAAAAGGTTAAGAAGCGCTTTATGCGCAAATCCGAGATGCAAAAGCAAATGTCGCTGTTAACGGGCACACTGGATTACAGTGGCTACGGTGATATTGATATTGTGGTAGAGGCAGTGTTTGAAGATCTGGATCTGAAACAGAAAATGGTCGCCGACATTGAGGAAAACTGCAAAAGCGAAACCATTTTTGCCTCGAACACCTCCTCCATTCCAATTACGCAGATAGCGGCGAAGGCCAAGCGGCCTGAAAATGTGATTGGCCTGCACTATTTTTCTCCGGTCGACAAAATGCCGCTGGCGGAAGTTATTGCCCATGAAAAAACGTCGGATGAAGTGATTTCTACCACCGTCGACTTTGCCCGTAAGCAGGGTAAGACGCCAGTAGTAGTAAAAGACGGTGCCGGATTTTACGTCAACCGTATTCTTGCGCCGTATATGAATGAGGCCGCGAATCTGATCCTGGCCGGCGAGCCAATTGAGCATATTGATAAGTCGCTGGTGAAATTTGGCTTTCCAGTAGGGCCGGTCAAGCTGCTTGATGAAGTCGGTATTGATGTCGGCACCAAAATCATCCCGTTTCTGGTGGAACAGTTTGGTGATCGCTTTACGGCGCCCGAAGCCTTTGACAAGGTGCTTGCTGATGGTCGTAAAGGAAAGAAAAACAAGAAGGGCTTCTATCTGTACGACGATACTAAAAAGCCAGGTAAAGAGGTGGACGAGAGTATTTATAGTCTGCTGAGTCTCAGCCCTTCACGGAGTCGCAGTGAAAAAGATATCGCTGAACGTTGTGTACTGATGATGCTTAATGAGGCGGCACGCTGTCTTGATGAAGGTGTTATACGCAGTGCCCGTGATGGTGATATTGGTGCGATATTCGGCATTGGCTTCCCGCCATTCCTTGGTGGTCCGTTCCACTACATGGACACCTTGGGACTTGAGCACGTAGTTGAGCGTCTGAATTATTATTCCGGCACTGTCGGAGATAAATTTGAACCGGCACAGATACTCAAAGATATGGCTGAAAAGAAAGCAACATTTTATTGAGTTGTAAAATAACTGTTAAAAACCGGGGCTTCCCCGGTTTTTTTATATCTAATGCTTAAAAGTGCTGGTTTATTGCGCAGAGACAAGTACAATCCGCGCACAATCCCGATCTGGCATACGTCAACATTTTGACGAAGATTCATTGGGTTAGTCCATTATTCTATTGAGGTGAGTTGTCGTGTTGGTTTTTGCGTTAGTTGCCCTGTTAAGTAGCCTGTTTTATTACGTGGAAGCGTTCCGTTGGGGAATGAGCGCCAAACGCTGGGCTGTAGCAGGACTCATGCTGGGGCCAGTACTACTGCCACTTTTCTCTATTCAGCGCCACGTACAATGGCGTCGCGCCGTAGGTTTCAACAACCTCGTTATTCAGGCATAAAAAAAGAGAGCATACGCTCTCTTTTGTATTGTGCATGTGTGTTTAGAAGCCGATGCCGATACCGTGTCCGGTCTTCGGACGATAGGTTTCTGGCTGGCTAACAGTCTCTTTTTGCTTCTCAGGTGCCTTTACACCGTCTTGTTTATCAGCTGCTACCGGCGTAGCGGTCGAAAGTACAAGTGCGACTGCGTATTCTTTAATCATGATTTTTCCTCTGATTTTTATTTTTGAACAAACAAACAAAACCGACTAACAAGGAAGTGGCCGGTCACAGAGGATATTGCAGCTAGCGTGCCAGAATTAAAATTTTAATTAAAACAGTGGGTTAGGTGGGTGGCGTCAGAAAGCCGTCACAGGCTTTTCTGACCCATCAGATTGTGCAGCTTATGATTTTCACCCAACAGCCGCTCAAAGCGCTCGGCCGTAATAGGGCGGGAATAAAGAAAGCCCTGCAACATTTCGCAGTCATAGCTGCGTAGTATGGTTAGCTGTTCTTCGTATTCCACGCCTTCCGCAACGACTTTAAGGCCCAGGTTATGCGCAATATTGATAATGGCGGCGGCCATGTGCCTGTCGACATTGCTGTGCGCAATGTCATCAATAAAGGCCTTGTCGATTTTAAGAGTGTTCAGAGGGAAGCGTTTTAAATACGCCAGCGATGAATAGCCGGTACCAAAATCGTCCAGCGCCAGATGAATACCACGCTCACGCAAACGCTGCATCATTTGCAGGCCAGCATCTGGGCTCTCCATCAGGGTACCTTCGGTGATCTCGCATTCCAGGTGCAGGGGAGACAGTCCCACTTCATTAAGCACCTTGAGAATACGCTCATCCAGATCAGGCAGCTCAAATTGCTTACCTGAGATGTTCACAGCAACACGACCGGTAAATAATCCGGCATTGACCCAGCGCTTGGTATCGGCGCAGGCTTTGCGTAATACCTGCTCACCTATTTCGATAATCTGTCCTGTCTGTTCTGCCAGCGGAATAAACTGACCGGGGCTGACCACGCCTTTGTGCGGATGTTCAAAGCGTACCAGCGCCTCCATACTGACCAGTTTGCCGGTGGTAATATCGACTTTTGGCTGATAGTACACGGTGAACAGATCGTCTTTAATTCCCTGGCGAATAAGGTTTTCAATCTGCAGCTGTCTGACGGCATTCTGATTCATTTCACCACTGAAGAACTGATAGCTGTTGCCGCCATTATTTTTAGCGAAGTACATGGCCGTATCGGCGTTTTTCAGCATCTCCTGTGGGCTGGTTCCATCTTCCGGATAAAACGCAATGCCGACACTGGCACCTAACACAAACTCCTGCTTGTTTATCACAAACGGACGAGACAGGTTATCCAGTATGCTCTGTGCGTAATGCGTGATGGTATGGATGTCGGAGTATTCTTCCATCAGCACGCTGAACTCATCGCCGCCCAGCCGGTAGCAGGTGGCATTATTGCCGGTAATGCGCTGCAGACGCTTGGCAATTTGCTTAATCAGAATATCACCGGTCTGATGGCCCAGTGAGTCATTAATTTTCTTGAAATTATCCATATCCAGACACATCAGTGTATGGGGAATAGATTTGCGCACCAGATTCTGGTGGCTGGCCTGGAAAAATGAGCGGTTCGGCAAATCTGTCAGCGGATCTGTATTGGCCAGCTTAAGCAGCTCTTTTTCGGTATTTTTGCGCGACGTAATATCGGAAAATACGCCGACGAAATGACTTATCTTACCGTCTTCATCATGTACGGCATCAATATTCAGCTCCATTTCATAGCGTTCACCATTGACCCGCGCCGACTCGACTTCACCTGACCAGTTTCCTTTGGTCTTAAGGGTCTTCTTAATCTCCTGCGTGAACGCTTCCGGGTACTGATGGAAATACAGGTAACTGGCCAGCGACTGTTCACGGGTTTCGCCGGTGTAACGACAATAGGCATTATTCACCGAGATAAATTTAAACTGGGTGTTGGTAATAAACACACCCTCAGAAATGTTCTCAATTGAGCGTTTAAACAGGTTCAGCTGCTCTTCTGCTTCTTTCAGGTGATGAATGTTTTTGAGGGTACCGGTCATGCGAACCGGTTGCTGGTTGTGATCGCGTTGTACCACCTTGCCCCGGTCAAGCAGCCAAATCCATTGATTCTTGAAGGTTTTGGCCCGGTAGGCGAGTTCATAGAAATCGGTTTTCCCTTCAAGGTGTTCGCGCAGCGTTTCCTGAACCCGTACAATGTCATACGGGTGAATATTTGCTTCATAGGCGCCCGTGGTACGAATGCTGTCCTGCGGGAAGTCCATGGTTCCCCAGGTATTGGCCCGGTACACCTGACCGCGATACACATCCCAGTCCCACAGTTCGTCACCCGAGCTCCACAGGGTCAGCTTCAGTCGTTCTTCGGACTCCTTTATGGCCTGCTGATTGGTTTTACGCATTTGGTACTGACGAATGATATAGATAAGGACAATCGTCATCAGCAGGGCATAGAAACCCAGTGCCACTGAGTGCAGCCACGGCGGGCGGCCAATATTGATGGCCAGCGTACGACTGTCTGACCATTGTTGCGCGGAGGCTTTGGCCTGCACTTCAAAGGTATAATGACCAAAAGTAATGTTGTTAAATTGCGCGGTGCGGCTGTTATCGGACAAGGTCCATCTGTCATCGTAACCGGCCAGACGGTAGCGGTAGCTGACGGCAGAGGGAAACAGCGCATTAATCAGCCCAAATGAAATACTGAAGCGTGATTCATCGTAGTCAATTTTGCGTACTGAATCATACGTAATATTTGATGTGGTTTTGGTAGTCAGGGTTTGGTCGTCGTTATGATTCGTTAAGTCCGAAGTCAGCGCGTTCCTTTCGCCAAAAACCGTGAACTCAAACAAATCCGGTTTTCTGGTTTGCTCATCGCGCTGAGAAGCCACAATTTCAACTTCAGTTGATACCCTGTTAAAACCTTTACTGCCACCAAAAACCAGTTCGCCATTATCGAGACGAATAACCGCACTTTCGTTTAAGGCGTTAAACTCTAATTGTTCCGGAGAATAGGTTTCACTGATTTCAAGGCGGGAAAGATCGACACGATGAATCCCGGCATTATCGGCATACCAGACGAAATCACCTGCCCCTTCTGACAGGTAAATAAACCCATTGTTTTTTTCTCTGCGTTGTTTTTGCTCTACTTTGAGAGTGCGTTTATTAAGTCGCAAAACACCGTCAGACCGGGTAGTGAGCCAATAGTTCTTAGCAGTTTCGTAGACATTAACCGGAAGTGACTTGACACCATCCTGTTCGGTCAGCGACTTAACAATCGTTCGCTTTTGCGGACTATAAATGCTGATGCCGGTCTGTTGTTTAAGCCATAGCCGGTTATTTTCGTCTTTATAGAGTGGTATAAAAATACCTTCACCTTCTGGTAAAGGGTGACTCATTAAAAACTGATTACTATCTCCCGTCTGCGCATAATTTTTCAGCAGACTGGGACGAATAGATTTAAGTCCGGAATCCGTCCACAACCAGATTTGCTGTCCGTCAAAATAGAGGTAATCAATGAATGTGCCCTTGAACAATGTTTTTTCATGGCTTATTTCATTCTCTGAATGCGAAAAAATATGCAGGCCGTTAGATGATGCAACCCAGATTTTATCGTATTGGTCGATGACGATATCCCAATAGGTCTGTTCGCCGTCTTCGTGGGTCAGGGGAGGGAAGTAGGTTGTTGACCCCGATGATTTATCGTATTTTCCAAGTCCCTCTTTTTGCATGGCGAACCAGATATTACTACGTTGATCCTGAGCCAGTCCCCATACCGTCGCGCCGCTTTTAATCTCCTGAAACTCACGCTGATTAGTGTGTAATTTGACCGCATTAAGCCTGGGATGGTATCGAAAAACGCCCTGGAAAGTGCCTATCCATACGCTGCCCGTTGAGTCTTCAACTATTCGCGGGATGAACTGCTGGGTCAGTCCGGTTAAATGAGAAAACTCAGAATTTACACTGGTAATGGAGCCAGATACCGATTCAGAAGATAACTCAATTTGGTCCGGAACGAAAAAAAGGCCCTGGTCTGTGCCTAACCAGACACTGTCTTCCCGTTGTTCGATGGTGCGTACTTTTGGCGTCGAGACGCTGCCTAACAACCGGTTATCAATCGTCAAAGGCGCGGTGTCATCAACCGAAAAAATGTGCAGCCCGGTGTCGGTTCCAAGCCAGTATTTACCGTTAATGACTTTTATATCAAATAATGAAGCGGCGTTAAGCTGGAAAGACCAGGGGTTGACCTCTGCAAGCGGGTAAAGAATATCTTCGTTCTTACTGTAGATGTGACCACCCTGTTTGGCCGTTCCTACCCATATCCGGTTCTTCTCTGCCATTAATGTCTGTGTGTGTGAAGGGATGCGGGTCTCAGTAAATAAAGTCAGTTCACCCGTATCAATGTTGACCGTGTAGAGGTAGCTGTTATCTGCCAGCAGCAGGTTACCGTCATACGTACTGGTGACTACCTGAATAAAGTTTGATCGCAGCGCTGAGTTAGCCTTGTGATAGACTTTGAAGTTGTCTGTTTCAGGCTGATATCTGGCCAGGCCTTCAAAGGTGCCTGCCCACAGATTTCCTTTACTGTCGACATGTAGCGAGCGCACTAAGCCGCTGGGTAGAGAGTTTTGATCGACATCAGACGGATAGTATTGCTTGATGCTGTAGCCGGAATAGCGGTTCAGGCCATTCATGGTTGCGAACCACAGGTAGCCTTTATTATCTTCAGCAATATCCAGGATGGTGTTATCGGACAACCCATCCTTCAGATTCAGTTCCTGGAATTGTATATCGTTGAGATCGACAGCCATGGCATTGGCGGTAAAAAGTCCAAATACCAAAAACCACATGATCCATGCTGTTTTTATCGGGGTTGCGCGCACCTAATACACCTTTGGCGTGTCAGCCTTATCATTATAGTTACTGTAATATTTTGGGGCGTTGTCCTTTACTCCCAGTAGCCCAATATGCCGAAATACCCGATTACCTACAAGGAATTTTTGGTGCGGCAGCGCTTTACAGCAACGAATTACGCCGGGTTGGTCAGATAACACTCAGCGAAAATAGGAAATGCGCTGTTTAAAACTGCTGATGCTGTTTACAGAGCGGTCTTCCGGTACGTCAATGCCGGCAAACCTGCCCCGGGAAAACAGCACCAGTTCACCGAACAGAGAGCGCTCAGCCAGTGAGTGCGCATACGACTGGATATCTTCGAACGTCAGCTGACTCACCATAGCCGCGAGCTGCGCGTTGCGGTTAAAGCCTCTGTCCTTGATGCCCAGACTGACCCACAGTCGTTGCGATTTCATCGATAAGGAAAGGTCATGCTCCTGCAACTGCTTCAGAAGGTTTTGTTGTATAGTGGGCCAGTAGTGACGATAAAACTCTATTTCCCCAAGCTGTTGGAACAAAAAGGAAGTAATAGCGCTAAGTAACGTAGACGGTGACTGGTTTGGACTTTGTACGTAAAACGCAATGCCAGGGTGCTGATTGTGAGGAACGTAACCCGTCCCGACGATATAGCCCAACTGTTTTTCCGTGCGCAGTACATTGAAAAATGGCGCGGCCAGCATTTGCTCAAGCAGCATACACATCGCAGTATCCTGCAGGTTAGCCGATGGTGCCTGCAGATAAAGGACAACGGACGCATCGTCGTGCTCGCAGGGCACTTCATGATATAGCGGCGCGCCCACAGGCAAGCGCGACACCGCCCGGGACAGCGGCTGGCCGTTTGCATCAGCGCAGGCTTTATCGACGGTATCCGCAAAACTATTGGCCTGGCTGGCTGACCAGTTGCCATGCATCAGACCTTCAATGTAGTAACTGTCCAGAGCATGTGCCATGGTCGTGCTCATTGAGGCATAAGACACCTCACAGAGTGCATCAATCAGTTCCACGGGGGCCTGAGTATTGCGTTGAATCAGCACACTTAAACGTGAAAACAAGCGGTTAGTAGGCTTGTTTAGCAGCGTATTCTGCAAGTTTTGGCGCTGCATCGCCTTATGGTGCTCAAAGGTTGCCTGATCGGGTGTAAAAGACATGATTGCCGATAGTAGTTGCTCAGCCAGCAGGCATTGCTGGTTGGTAAAGCCCCGCGTGTGCAGTGTTAGCCCACACTGATGGCCATAAATACGGTAGTGCAGGCCAGCGATTTCCGCGCGGTAATATTTCGCCTGCAGGTAGTCATTAAGGGTTCCTAGCCAGATTCGTTTGGCAGCAACATTATGCAAATTGTCACTAAAAGCCGGCACATCAAACGACAGGTAAATATCCCCTTTAGGGCTGTGGAACTGCTGGTCCTGCGCAAACCAGATTTGTTTCCCCGGCTTATCAGTGATGCAGTGAGGTGTGTCCTGTCCGGATTCAGGCAATGTCAGCTGATAATCCCCACCCAGATAAGGGTTAGGGGGCGGCAGGGCAAGGCCGTCAATCCGTTGAGGTGTTCGTAGCTGTTCCAGTAAGGCATCATCAAGGGGATTGACCTGATACTTTGCCTCGTAAAAGCGACATGTCTGACTCGTCGCCACTTCCGGGGCGATCACTTTCACGCGCATATTATCAGGCGTAAAGTAACGCATTGCGTTGTTGATCAGCGTCGCGTCAAAACTGTCGACCAGAGAGCGAAACTGGCTGATTTCCTCGGCACTGTACATAAACAAATATTGCGCGTAATCACACACCAGTGTGAGCGGCTTGATGTTCTCGTCGTATTGATTTGCCAGCGCAGCCAATTGCGCTTTTTCATGAAACCGCCAGGGGGTGTCAACCGACTGCTTGACCAGCTCTAAATAACTGAACAGGGCATTAAGCACCTGCTCACGGTCTTTTAGACCCTGCTTTGTAAGCTGAAAGCTGATGTTGAAATCTTTAAACGCATCGCCCTCTATGCCAGAGCCAGCAATAAGGTTACTGGCCCAGCCACGTTCCTTAAGATACGCAAGTAAACTGCCTTCGCCTTCGTCGCCCAGTAAGTGGCTGATGTAGTTCAGCGGTTTGGTTTTAAACTCATTGTGCAAGCCCGGCAGCGCGAACGTCACGATCAGCCTGCGTGCTTGCTGCAGTGGATTAATCGCAATTTCAATCCCGAGCTGGTCAGGTGTGTACAGCAAAGGCCAGTCTGCCGGGGCCAGCTCACCCGGTGCGAATCCACCGAAACTCTGTTCAAGTAAGTTCGATAATTCGGAGACAGGCAACGGCGTAGCGATGCACAGACACATGTTTCTGGCACAGTAATACTGCGAATGAAAGTCTTTTAGCAGTGTGCGAAGTTTGTCAGCCGAGTGCCTGGTGAAGGTCTCCTGGTTGCCTACAGAGAACTTGGAAAACGGATGCGCCGGGTTACAGGTTTCTTTGTGAATTTGGTAGAGCCGACGCAAATCGTCTTTGCGCTTAAATTTAAATTCCGCATCAATTGAGCGCACTTCGTTTTGTATGGCATCGATATTAAGAAGCGGCTGGCGCAGAGCGTCAGCAAATGCGGGCAGGGTTTGCTCCAGAGCATGGCGTTCGCAGGAGTAATGGAAGTTGGCGTATTCCGTGCCGGTCCAGGCGTTCAGGTTGCCGCCAAAGCGCTCAATAAAATCATTCAGGGCATTGGGTTTGGGTAAATGCCGGCTGCCCATAAAGACCATATGTTCCAGCAGGTGTGCAAGCCCCTGGCAATCATTGGGATCGTAGAAGTGTCCGGCGCGCAGTGACAAAGAGACAAAACAGGCGGGCAGACTGTTTTGCTGACACGCCATTACCTTCAGTCCGTTTTGCAGCTCAAAAAATTGTGCGTTTTCCAGGGCCAGTGTCGATGTCAAAGTAGTAAAGATCCGCGTGTACAAGTGGAGATGTCAGCGCCATCTGACATCGTGAACGCCGGCAACCTCTGGCATAATAGCACTTTATCGTGACTATCAACGGCAATTGCTAGGCGCGGGCACAGCTCTCTGTTATCGTAATAACATCTCATTTCATAGTATGCATATAAATATGTCAGGTCAAAGTAGCAGCGACGACATTTTGCTTTTCATTATGCGCCATGGTGAAGCGGAACCGCCGCGGTTTGACGACAAAAGCCGTCAGCTTACCGATAACGGCAGAAAACAGGTAACCCTTGCAGCACAATGGCTTATCGACACTTACTGTGACAATCGCACGATTGATCTCGCGCTGGTCAGTCCTTATCGCCGGACCCGTCAGTCCTTCGATATGCTGTCACTGGATATTGCGTTTAACGCAATGGAAATCAGTGAAGACATAACGCCTGATGGCGACCCAGAGCTTGTTAGTGATTATCTGGCAGCACGGATCAGTTCAGCACAGGCAAAAGGGAAGCCGATTCAACGACTGATGCTGGTAAGCCATATGCCATTAGTGAGTTATCTGGTCGATACCTTAAGCGATGCCTACACCACCAGTTTATTTGCCACTGCCTCTGTCGCCGTGATCAGGTACTCAGTTGCAGACGGTAAGGGAAGCTTACAGGCGCATTATCAGGGTCGGTGACAGGCCCGTCCTCCTGATTGGCTACCCGGTTTTTCCTTATGGAAGACAACCAGATACAAGAAAAGCCAAATTTTTACTTCAGATGCCGGCTGCGTGACCGATACAAATTGCAGGTAGGAGAGGTCTGCCAGTCTGCTTCAATTTGGTTAACGAGAGTATCGGGAACGTCATAAGCCATGACCAGTAAATCTATTCCTGAGCTTCTTAAGCGCTCACTCCAGTCACATCTGGAGGACGCGGATCTGCATGAAGATGAGGAGCTACAGGATATTATCGGCAAGCTGAGTTCGCTGTCTACGAAAGTAGCAGAGGCGAAAGCGAAAGCGCTCGCCCGGCGTGCTAAAAACAAGGGCGGGTAGTTTACCGCGCCGTATCACCGCTTGTAGCTGCCTGCGGCAGATAAAACTCCGGCAACACCCGCACGGTTTTAATCATATTCTCAGAAATATCCACAATCTCGATCGGGTAGCCCGACAATCTGACGCTGACCTTGTTTTCCGGGATCTCCTGTAAGTACTCCAGCAGTAAGCCATTGAGCGTTTTCGGCCCTTCTGTGGGCAGCGACCAGTCCATTTCCCGGTTTAAGTCGCGAATATTGGCGCTGCCATCAACCAGCACTGAGCCATCCTGCTGAATATGCACCTCTTTACTGTGATCTGGCACCATGCTGGTGGTAAAGTCACCGATGATTTCTTCCAAGATATCTTCCAGTGTGACCAGCCCCATAATATCGCCATACTCGTCCACGACCAGGGCTATACGTTCCTTTTCGGCCTGGAATTTGTACATCAGGGTATGCAGCGGCGTAGACTCCGGCGTAAAGTAAATTTCGCGCACGGCGCGCAACAGACTGGCTTTAGTGAACTGATCTTTGGACAACAGACGCAGCGCATCACGCAGATGCACAAAGCCCACCGCATCATCAATACTGTCGCGGTACAGCAATACCCGGGTATGCTGGGCATTAGTTAGTTGTTTCTGAATTTTTTTCCAGTCGTCATTGATGTCAATCGCCACAATCTCGGCACGCGGTACCATGATGTCTTCAGCCGTCACGCTCTCCAAATCCAGTATGCCGACCAGCATTTCCTGGTGTTTTTTAGGAATGAGCGTGCCAGCTTCATACACCACTGTTCGCAGTTCCTCTCGGCTAAGCGCATCATCACTGCCACCCAGAGGGCTAATGCGTAGCAATGCCAGAAAGCTGTTGGTAATGCCATTAATAAACGCGACCAGCGGGTAGAGCAGCGTGAGCATGGGCAACAGAATAATAGAGCTGGGAAAGGCGATTTTCTCCGGGTACAGCGCGGCCAGCGTTTTCGGCGTGACTTCAGCAAAGATAAGCAGGATCAGCGTGAGGCCGAACGTGGTAGCGATGAAGCCCCAGTAATCGCCAAACAGGCGAATACAGATAACGGTCGCGATGGAGGACGCAGCAATGTTTACCAGGTTATTGCCGATCAGAATAAGGCCAATCAGCCGGTCTGGCCGGTCGAGCAACTTTTGTACACGCTGGGCTGCGCGGTTGCCCTCATTTTGCAGATGCTTCAACCGGTAGCGGTTGATAGACATCATGCCTGTTTCAGAACTGGAGAAATACGCAGAAAGTAAAATGAGTACGCCGAGCGCGATAAACAGCGTACTCGTTGATATGTCGTCCAACTATTGGGTTCCTTTTAACGCCCGGCAGACCAATGTAGTAATTCGAGCAGCTCGTTTCAAGCTAATTAACGCGTCAGGTAAGATGCGAATCAGTCTATCGTTACTCAGCGCGAACTTAAGTGTGTAGTTGCACGCCAGGTTTCGAAGTCAAAGGCCGTCGCTCTTGGTAAAAAGCTTGCCTATAGTAACACTTCACGAACTACTCTGCTGCCAAAATACGCCAGCGACAGCAGAATCACGCCAATGACGGTGAGACTGAACACCTGTTTACCGCGCCAGCCCCACAGTCGTTGCCCGGCAACCAGTATGACAAACACGACCAGCGCGGCCAGTGATAATACCGTTTTATGCGCATAGGCTTTGCCAAACATATCGTCCAGAAACACAAACCCACTAAGCTGTGCGACAAACAATAACACCGTGCCCACGGCCAGCATTTTAAACAGAATCCCTTCGACCAGCGTCAGTGGTGGCAAGGATGAGTGGATAAGAGACGCCCCTTTTTGTTTCAGGCGGTAAGTAATAAATGACATCTGCAGTGCATACAGAAAGGCAATCACCAGCACACAATACGCCAGCAATGACAGAACAATGTGGATCACCAGGCCTGGCTGTAATTCAATATGCATAATATGCCGGGCGGGAATAAGCACAGTGACCAGCAGCGTTAATGCTGAAAAACTGAAGACTACCGGCAGTAAGATGGTATTGGGCACAAACCGGGACGACGCCAGCAAAACCACCGTGATAAGCCAGGCTGTGAGAGACAGAACATTGGTAATACTCATGTTCTGTCCAGGCATACCTAAAATTTCATGGACTAAAAACAGAAGGTGTAACACGGCAGCCAGACCACCGAAAGCCAGCGCCAGCGAAGGTTTGTTCTTCATAGCCTGTGACAGGCGTGCGCTTAGCAGTACGGCTGCAATCAGGTATAAGCCAATAGCTAAAAAAGCGAGGAAAATGTCCATTTACTGTCCTGTTAGGTCGTCGGGGCAGGCCAGTGTCAATTCACTGACTCAGGCAGTATTGATACTGTAAGTGTCGTTTAAATTCAACCATCTGACTGCTTTTCGTAAGGGTGACGGCGCCACCGGTTACTCAGTATAAAGCGTCTGTATAAATTTTGTCGGTTTCGGTGGTACGGTCAGACGCCAATTTACGCTACAATAGCGCGAATTTAGTAATCGAAGAAGCTCCTCGATATGTTTGAGAATTTATCTGAACGCCTTGGACAGACGTTAAAAAACGTCAGTGGTCGTGGGCGACTTACCGAAGACAACATTAAAGATACGCTGCGCGAAGTACGCATGGCATTGCTGGAAGCCGATGTTGCACTGCCGGTTGTCAAAGAGTTCGTGGCGCAGGTCAAAGCCCGCGCCGTAGGCACTGAAGTCACTAAAAGCCTGAAACCCGGCCAGGTATTTATCAAAATTGTCCAGTCTGAACTGGAAGCGGTGATGGGTGAGGCCAATGAAAAGCTGAACCTGGCAACGCAACCGCCAGCGGTTGTTTTAATGGCAGGTCTGCAGGGGGCGGGTAAAACCACCAGTGTCGGAAAGCTGGCAAAATATCTCACCGAGCGTGAAAAGAAAAAGGTCATGGTGGTGAGTGCGGATATCTACCGCCCGGCCGCGATCAAACAGCTGGAAACGCTGGCTGATGAGGTCAATGTCGGTTTCCACCCATCAACGGCTGATCAGGATCCGGTGGATATCGTCAATGGTGCCATCAGCGCCGCTAAGAAGCAGTTTGCTGATGTGCTGCTGGTGGATACGGCGGGCCGGTTGCATGTTGATAACGACATGATGGGCGAAATTAAAGCGCTACATGATGCTGTAAAACCGATTGAAACTCTGTTCGTCGTCGATGCCATGACGGGTCAGGACGCAGCGAACACCGCCAAAGCCTTTAATGATGCGTTACCGCTGACCGGGGTGATCCTGACCAAGGCTGACGGTGATGCCCGCGGTGGTGCCGCGTTGTCGGTCAGACAAATTACCGGTAAGCCGATTAAATTTATCGGTATGGGTGAAAAATCCGATGCCCTGGAGCCGTTTCATCCTGAGCGGATTGCTTCACGTATTCTGGGTATGGGCGATGTGCTTAGTCTTATCGAAGATGTCGAGCGCAAAGTTGATCGCAGTAAAGCAGAGAAATTTGCCAAGAAAGTCCAGAAAGGAAAAGGCTTTGATCTGCAGGACTTTAAAGAGCAGCTTGAGCAGATGAAAAACATGGGCGGCATGATGGGCATGATGGATAAAATGCCTGGCATGGGCGGTATGGCCGACAAGATAAAAGAGCAGGCCGGCGACAAGCAGTTCTCGCAGATGGAAGCCATTATCAACTCAATGACGCCTAAGGAACGCGCACGCCCGGACGTCATTAAAGGCTCGCGGAAACGGCGTATTGCGGCGGGCTCAGGGACACAAATTCAGGACGTGAATAAGCTGCTGAAGCAATTTACACAGATGCAGAAAATGATGAAAAAAATGTCGGGTGGCGGCATGAAGAAAATGATGCGTCAGATGAAAGGCATGATGCCACCAGGCGGGGGCGGCATGGGCGGCGGTGGCGGTATGTTCCCCCCTCGCTGACATACAGACCAAGCGGCGCCTTTCGGCGCCGTTTTTGTATCTGTAATGTGTGCAGAATAAACCGCTTTTTCCCGCTAATGTCAGTTGTGACTGCATTGGATTTTGCGATTAACCTAATCGTTAGCTTCTATGCAATACAAAGCATGAAACCGCGCCGACTAACCTCGCCACGCAGAGCAACGTTACTATTTAAATGACTGGCACCGGACGCAAGCCCCGTCAGCCCTGGCTCTCACGATCTTCTATACTATAGCGGGACGTCTGTTCTTACGCTGATACGTCGCATAGTTGTTACGACGTTTTGTGCATTTGCTGGTCTCCGTGACCGTTTCCGGGGCCTGCAAGGACTTGTTTAGTTAAATTCAATGAGAACCTAACGTCAGTGATTCGCGTAAAGTTACCTATCAACGTATGAGCAATTCAGCTAAAGACTTTTTCAGGTACATGTCAAAGGAAAAAAAATGGCGAAGAAACCACAATTAACCACATCAGCAGGCAGTCCAGTTGCCAGCAACGAAACATCTCAAACTGCCGGTGAACGCGGTCCGGTATTATTGCAGGATTATCAGTTAGTCGAAAAGCTGGCGCACCAGAACCGTGAGCGGATACCAGAGCGTGTCGTTCACGCTAAGGGATGGGGCGCGCAGGGGACATTTACGGTCACCCATGACATTACCAAATACACCTGCGCCGATATTTTTTCTGAAATCGGTAAGAAAACCGAGGTGCTTAGCCGCTGGTCAACCGTTGCCGGTGAATCTGGCGCTGCCGACACCGAACGTGACGTACGCGGCTTTAGTCTGAAGTTCTACACCGAGCAGGGCAACTGGGATATGGTAGGGAATAACACGCCTATCTTCTTTATCCGTGACGGCTTTAAATTCCCGGACTTTATCCGCACCCAGAAGCGTCATCCCAAAACGAACCTGCGCTCACCGGAAGCCATGTTCGATTTCTGGGCGGCGCATCCAGAGTGTGTGCATCAGGTCACTATTCTCATGTCAGACCGCGGAATTCCGGTGTCACCCATGCATATGAATGGCTATGGCAGTCATACGTTTAGTATGTGGAATAAGGATGGCGAGCGCTACTGGGTAAAATTCCACTTTAAAACGCAGCAGGGCATTAAAAACTACACCAACGAAACCTCGGAAAATATCATTGGCAGTACCCGCGAGAAATATCAGGAAGAGTTGTACAGCGCCATTGATGAGGGCAACTTTCCCAAATGGACCATGTACATACAGGCTATGCCGGAAGAGGAAGCGGGCAAGCAGGACTACAACCCCTTCGACCTGACCAAGGTATGGCCGCATGACGATTATCCGCTGATTGAAGTGGGTGAGCTGGAGATGAACAGGAACCCGGATAATTACTTTCAGATGATTGAAAATGCTGCCTTCAGTCCATCGAATGTCGTGCCAGGCATTGGCTTTAGCCCGGATAAGATGTTGCAGGCCCGTATTTTCTCTTATGCTGACGCCCACCGCTATCGTCTGGGCACGCATTATGAAGCCCTGCCAGCGAATGCGCCGAAAAATGCCAAGGTCAACCACTATCACAAAGACGGCGCAATGCGCTTCTTTACCAATGATTTTGGTAACCCGGATGCGTACTACGAACCTAATCAGCACGAAGGCCCGGTTGCAGACGAGGGTGTCAAAGAGCCACCACTTCGCATTGATGGCGATGCTGATCGTTACTATCAGGCGGACGAAGACATTGACTATGTACAGCCACGGGCGTTGTACAATCTGTTTTCAGATGATCAGAAACAGCGGCTTTACAAGAACTACGCCGCCGCCATGGGACCGTGCTCAGACAGTGTGAAAGCACGCTGGTATGCGGTACTGGAAAAGGTGCACCCGGACTATGCAGCCGGCGTGAAAAACGCGGTTGAGTCACTGGATACCGATGTGAATACGGTACCTATTACTGAAAACACGCCGATTGAGGACAATTGATCGGCACGTAATGCAAAACAGTGAAAAGCCGGTGTTGTGACACCGGCTTTTTTTATGGGGAGACATCTACGTGTAATACCGGACAGTTCTGAAGTGGTATAGAAGATGTTATTAGTCTCAGATAACATCTAAAAGTAATATTTATTGTTCATTGTGTTAAAAATATTTGACATATTGTCGGTGTGAGTTTACTTTTTGTATTGTTTTCGAATCATAGGATAAGTTTGATGAGCTTCTCATACCGGGAAAAAAGTGTGTGGGTGTCATTGCTGGCGACACTGATCGTGGCTGGCTATTTTTATAACGACGTAATACGTTTTCTTGCGCCTGACGGGCAGGCTGAGGCAGCGTCGGTGGCTATGTTATTGTTACAGGTGGCAGGCGCGATGACGGTCATCGAGATCGTGCTGCACGCGTTACTTGCCATGAAAAATCAGGAAGGGGCAAACGACGCGGAAGACGAGCGTGAAAAGCAGTATCGACTAAAGGCCAATGAGCTGGGCTATTGGGTATTATCAGTTGGTGTGGTTGCCTGTGTTATCCAGCAGCTGATAGTACAGCAGCTTATCGACATTGACCCGAATGCTTATGAAGGATACCTGCAAGGACCGATTGAACTTAAACTCATTGTTATATTCTGGCTGTCTGAAGTTGTGCGCTTTGTCACGCAACTGTACTTCTACCGCAGGGACGATGAGTTATGAGTCGTTACGTAATCACCAATAAAATACGCGAACTGCGCTTTTTTGCTGATGAAATGACACAAAGTACGCTGGCGAAAAAGGTGGGGGTCACCAGGCAGACCATCATGGCAATCGAAAAGGGCAAGTACTCCCCGTCGTTAGAGGTTGCGTTTAAAATTGCACAGGTATTTGACACGCCCTTACAGGATGTCTTTTTTTACGAGCCGGCTGAATGACATCGGTTGTAACAACTTGTGCGTGGCATCCTGCGGTTTAGTTAAGGAAGGTGCGAATAAGTCTATCGCCGCTCAGGCTCACAGCCAAGTGCCTGGTCAAGGCGGTCTTTTGCAGGCCTAACAGGTTAAGTCAAAAAAGACCAACGCAGAGTAGGTGCTTGGCTGTAAGACCCAAAGGGCGAGCCCTGAGGCACGCATTCGCTGCGTTAGCTTTCTTACCAAGGGCTTTGGCCATTGCCCGCGAAACCTGCCTTGCGACTACGCACTTCAGGACTCGCTGAGTGATGATAGACTTATTCGCATCTTCCTTAATATACTGGCGGGCTTAAAAGTTTGTCTGGCAAGAGTGTTGATATGGCGTCGTCCCGTACTTTCAGCGTGTTATTTCTTTTTGTGTTACTCGCGGCTCTATTGTCGGGATGCAGCGTTTTATCTCAACCTAACAATGTTGAGGTTATCACGCCAGCATCCGGCCCGGTAGCCAGAGCCAGTGACGGCAAATATGAAAACCTGTATCCCGGCAAAAAATCGTACCCTGTTACCTGCCAGCAGGACTGCTACCCCCGTGTTTCTGACATTACCTGCGACGACAGTACCGGCCTTTGCCAGTTCACCGGAAGCAATGCTGCGCCAGCCCTGTCCACCGGATTTACGGTCTCCTGGCTGGGTCATGCCAGCTTCTTAGTCTCTCTGCCTGACGGTACCCGAATGCTCATTGATCCGGTCAGTGGCCAGTTTGACTGGCCCATTGACTGGCTGCATGCACTCGCTGGTGGCATAACACGGCAAGAGCCGGTATGGCCTGACAGCGTGACGGATGTCGATGCGGTGTTGTATTCACATCTGCACTACGACCATTTCAACAAGGCCGATATTGACAGGCTCGGCAATGCACCGCAGTACTTCGTCCACCAGAGTACGGCAGACTATCTGCCTCAGCGCGGACTTGATGTTAAAGAGGTAAGCTGGTTCAGTGGCTATCAGTTAGGTCCGGTGTCGATTAACGCGGTACCAGCGCATCACTTTAACAGTCGCTACTGGGTGCCGTATATTTACAACGACGATGAACAGGCTCTGTGGGGCGGCTGGTTACTTGAGTATAAAGGTCATACTCTGTTTTTTGCCGGAGATACAGGCTATTCAAAGCATTTTGGCGATATTAAACAGCAGTACGGTACGATTGATATCTGCCTGCTTCCGATTGCGTCTTACTATCATGCCGAATATGGCGCCTGGTATCGCTACGTGCATACGACGCCAGAAGATGCACTTGTGGCGGCGCAGGAGCTTGAGTGTAAAGTGATGATCCCGTGGGGCTACGGTAACGCCAGCTGGCAAATGGGGGATCATTCATCGCATTCTGCCCTGCGTCGCCTGCTAAAAATGCATCCGAGAGTGAATGCATCACAGTCTCTGCTAATACTGAATGAAGGCGACACGGTGTCACTCTGATCACCGGCAACATGACAACAGTACGCTTGACATCATCATAAAGATGCCCTCATTATGATGACACAATAATAAAAAAGAGTTGTCGATTATGCAGGATGCCATTTCGCCCGAACGCAAAGAAAGCCTTAATGAGTTATCGCACGCACAACGCGAGCGACTTGCCTTCATTGATTTTAGTCTTCAGTACTTTGGTCAGGTGACCCGTCAGGATCTTATCGCCCGGTTTGCTACCGGTCTGGCTGCCAGTACCCGCGACTTTACGCTGTACAAGCAGTTTGTACCTAACAACTTAATCCTTGACCAGACTACCAAACATTATCGCCGCCAGGCCGGGTTTACGCCTCTGTTCAGGCATAACCCTGAAACCATATTGCACAGCTTAAGCCGCGGGTTTGGTGACGGGCTGTCAGGGCAGATAACGCCATCGGAGCATTGCTTTAATGCGGTCGGGCTGATTCAGCCTGACGCTGATATTATTGCCGGTATTATGCGGGCGATCCACAATGGTCAGGTCATCAATGCCGACTACGTCAGTCTGACTTCCGGTCAGAGCATACGGGAGATGGTGCCCCACGCTATCGTCAATAATGGCCACCGATGGCATGTCCGGGCTTACGATCCGGCCTCCGCGTCATTTCGTGATTTTGTCTGCACCCGGTTTGTCAATGTCACGGTCAATGGCCGTGACCGCATGGAAAAAGAATGTCCCGAGCACGACAGCGCGTGGCAGCAAACCGTCACCCTGGAACTGGTGGCGCACCCTAATCTGGACAACCCCAAAGCCGTGATGCTGGACTACAGCATGCAAAACGGGCAGAAATCGGTTACCACCCGCGCCGCGCTGGCTGCGTATTTACTGCGATACTGGCAGGTCGACTGCTCTGACGGTCATCGTATTGAAGGGCAGGGCTGTCAGTTAGCGCTGGCTAACCGTGAGGTGCTCGATGAAATTGAAAGTGCGCACCTCGCCCCAGGTGTTACGCGACGCTGACGGCTGGGCATCAAAGGCAATTCATACTACACTTGCGCGTTATTTTAAGCGCAATCAGAATTTTCCGCTGGGTGTGACAATACACAGCAACGGCGTGTCGCCGGATAACAAAAGTGAAAAGTGAAAAGTAAAATAAAGAACAGGACGCTATGGCTGGATTAAAGCGAATTATCCTCATTGATACTCACCTACCGGGTATTGTTGAGCTGAAACTGAACGGTCACACCAATATTTGTGGCACCAACGCCTCGGGTAAAACCACGCTGCAGCGGCTCATCCCGGTATTCTACGGTGAATATCCCAGCCGCGTAGTGCCGGCAACCCGTGACAGCTTTGAGCGCTGGTATTTGCCGCGCACCTCAAGTTTTATTATCTACGAGTATGCGCGTGCGGATGGCGATCTGTGTCAGGCCGTACTTTCTTCTAATGGTACTGGGGTGAATTACCGGCTGGTGGGCAAAGCGTTTGATATTGACGATTACCTGTTTAAGCAAAAAAACGGTAAGCATGCCAGTGTCAGCAGCAATGATTTAGCGCGGGCCATGAAGCGTAATAATGTGCTGGTCAGCAGTCTGCTTAATACCAAAGATTTTCGCGCGGTACTGCAAAACGACCAGGGCGTGCTAAACCAGAGCAGCAATGCCCGCGAGCTGCTGGGTTATGCTAAGATCTTCAGTATTTGTATTGCCGGTGAACATGTACGCCACATCGAAAAGCTGGCCAAAGCGGTACATTCCAAAGAAGGCAAGATGGAAACCATCAAAGCCATGATCGCCGCTATTCTGGAGGAAGACGGTGTGCAGCCGCCGGCCTCAAACTTGAGTCGTCAGCGGGTGGATGACTGGATCCGAGAGTGTCACCTGATCAAGCAGTTCGACACTATTCGTCCTGAGTTCAGTCGCCTGGAACAGGCAGATATGGCGCTGAGTACCACTGAGGCGACACTGGCCGGGCTTAAGCAGCGCTTTGATGAGGATAAAAGTCAGCTTCTTGCTCAGTTGGAAAAGAATAAAACCGCACTGGAAGATACCCGTCATCAGGTAAAACAAAACGATCGCGAGTGGCAGGACAGTCGCGATCATCTGAACCAGGTGGCCTCATCCGCGCGCGCGGATGTGGATAAGTATACGGCCGAGCTCGATACCGTCGAAGCTGAGTACGAACAATGGCAGCAACAGAACATCGATCAGCTAAAAGAGGATGTTGAGGCCTTGCCGCAGTGGCAAAACGAACTTGAAACCGCCAGTGGCCGTTATCAGTTGCTCACTGAGAAGCATCAGGATATTGAGTCGGCCTATAACCGACAGGTGGCGGAACTGGGTGAGAAGCTCAGTGAAACCATTGAGCAGTTGTCGGCGACCCGTCAGGAAACCGCAGACAGAAAGAGCGAACTGCAGCAGCAGGAGCGCGATGCACTACAGGGGATCCGTGAAGATTTTACGGCGCAGTTAACTGAACTGCAGGAAGCCTACCAGTCCCAGTTAAGTGAGCTTAAAGTTGCGGAAGCTGAATTGAATGCCTCACTTGGTAACGCAGGCTACAATGAATTCGAACAGTCACAGCTGGACCTGCTGGATGCGGGGATCAAAGAAGCATCGACCCGTGAAGACAGTGCCCGGGAGGATTTGCGCCGTGCACAGCAGGCGCATTCCAAAGCCCAGCAACAACGTCAGCACGCTTCCACTGAGCTGGACAAAGCCCGCGGTGTCTATCGTAAACAGGAAGCCAGTGTTGAGCACATCAAGGGCCTGTTATATCCAGGCAAAGGTACGTTGCTGGAGTTTTTACGTGCAAACGTAGATAACTGGGAACAGCACCTGGGTAAGGTGGTACGTGAAGATCTGCTGGCGCGCACCGATCTTACCCCTTCAATGGCAGACAATGACAGTCTGGCGTTGTTTGGTGTGACACTGGCATTAGATGAACTTGAGGTGCCGGAATATGCGCGCAATGAACAGAGTCTGCGCGACGCACTCAAAGAGGCCGAGGACAAGCTGGCGGAAGCGCTTAATGCGCAGAATGAGAGCGAAACCCGGCTGGCCAAAGCCAACGAAGACGTGCGTAATGCCGAGCTGGCCATGACCCAGAAAGATAATGCGGTGAAAAGTGCCGAAGCGGCCCGTAAACGTGCCCAACAGGACCGTGATACGGTACTAAGCGAGTACCAGCAGGCGCTGTCTGAGCGTAAAAAGAAAGCCAGAAGCCGGCTTGAGAATAACCGTCAGTCGCAAAAGAAAGCACAAAGCCAGTTTGAAAGTAATCGCGATGAGATTAAAGATCAGCAGCGTGAGGCAGAAACAGAGCACAGCTTCCACTGGCAGCAGTTAATCGCCGATACTGACGCACGTATTGCCAAGCTCGACAGTGACAGCAAAGCGGCGCGAGAAACGGCGGCGCGGGATCGTAAAGAACTGGATAACTACCTGGCCAACGAGTTAAACAACCGCGGCGTTGACGTGGATGAGATTGGTGAGCTGAAAAAACGCATTAAAGCATTAAAAGACAGTATTGCCGCGACGCAGGCCGCCCGGCATAAAGTGACAGACTACGAGCGCTGGTACACCAATGTATTCACCGGTCAGAAAGTCAGCTGGCAGCAATCGCTGAGTAAGGCCCGCAAAGCACTCGGAGAGGCCGAGCGCAGTCTGGCTCAGAAGCAGGCGAGTTATAAAGAAACGCGGGAAACGCTGACCGATACTCAGGCCAGACTTGAAGCCGAACATACGGCTGCCAGTGCCCAGGTTGAGCAGGTCACGGCTTTGATGAAGTCATTGTCGAAACTGACATTGCTGGCCAGGCAAGACGATGAGCATGTGGAAGAGACCAGTATTGCGCAGCGTCTGTCACAGGCCCAGGAATTGCTGCAGGAGCGGGAAACGCTGTTAAGCGACATCCGCAATTATGTTGAGCGCTTTGATCAGCTGATCGCCGCGCAGGCGGGGACCGGCTTGTCCGATACCTGGGAGCGTGCCCGGGAAGAATGTGCGGTGATCAATGCCCACGGTGTTAAAGGCATCGACCACCGGCGTATGGTGTCGCACCTGTCGCAACTGCTTAATGTGATTGTGCCGCAGAAACTGCAGGGCCTGCGTGAGCAGGGCCGGATCTTTGGCGCCGACTTAAGTCAGTATTATTTTGTGCTGGCCGACATCGACAAACGCATTGTGGCGCAGAGCCGCCGTATTACCCAGGAAGTAGACAGTGAACTGTTCTTAGACGGGGTCTCGGAATCGGCCGTGAAAATTCGCTCGCGGATCAGTGAGCTGGAGTTCTGGCCTGAACTGGAAGCCTTCCGTAAGCATTATGAACACTGGATGGAGACCGGTACCGATGCGCTGCCTGATGATGAATATGGCCAGAGTATGCGTCGCGTGCTGGATATTCTGGGCCGCGCAGCGCTTGGCGGTGGCATCAGTAAATTACTGGATATCGAGTTGCACCTGCGCGAGGGCAACAGCGATCTGGTGATCCGCACCGACCGCCAGCTTAACGAGTCATCCAGTCATGGCATGGCGTATCTTATTTTGTGTAAATTTCTGCTGGCCTTTACCCGGTTGTTGCGCGGAAACGCCGACGCCACTATTCACTGGCCTATCGACGAGCTGGGTACGCTGCACCAGAGCAACGTGAAGAAAATTTTCGATGCCTGTCACAACAACAATATCAGCGTGGTTGGCGCGTTCCCGAATCCGGAATCCGATGTTCTGACGCTGTTTGAGAACCGTTATCTCATCGATAAAGTTACCCGTAAATTGCAGGTTGTCGAACCAAAAGCTAACGCTATTGCTGCGCGCATCGAAGCGCGCCGCCGTCAGGGGGAGGAAGCATTATGATGACCGAACAGGGCCGCGTACTGGCGAAACTACTGGGCGGCGAGTTTATTTGTCAGATCACCGACGAGGATGGCTGGCGCTTTCTGAAAAGTCACGACAACGCGCAGCAACTGGAGCCTCACCTGAATATGCTGAATCGCACGCTGTCGGCAACGGCTGAGGGCGAGGTGTTCTTCGCCTCTTACCAGACCATTACGGACGATGAGCGTAAAGGCCTGAGTCAGCAGTTTCAGGACACTACCTCAGCGCTGGTGCCGCTGGTTGAGTGGCTGGTGCTGGTGCAACAGGCGAGTGAATCGGATGTGCCGGTGACCATGGGCAGTGCCATTCGCTTAAGCGAATTGCAGGGCATTATTGAGGATACCCCGGCGTATGCAGAGCAGCTTGAAAAGTTATCCCGTTACCGGCTGTTCGGCTCGACCAGTGTCAATCTGGACGGACAGATGAAGCAGGTGTTTAAGCGCCTGACCGACATGGGCTATCTGATTAAACCCAATCCTGAAAAACAAATTTATCTGGCGACCGGAAAAATCGAGCATCTGTATGAAATGATCCGCTTTATTGATGAAACCGAATCGCTGTCGTTATCTGAACAGGCCGACGCCGCTATTTCCCAGGGCAGCCTGTTATGAGTCAGGTATTACAGGAAGCCGGCACGCGTTTGCTGAATGCCCTTGGCCGTCATAGTGATATTATTATGGCGGCCTACATTAACGGCTCAGTCAGTGAACGGGACTACAGTGCTAAAACCCTTGAGCAGCTCGCTCAGCTAGGGGTGCTGTGGCGACCCGATCCACAAAGTGATCTTCGCTTAAAAAGTGCAGTTCGCAGCTTGCTGGAAGGCAGTCTGCAGGATGAGCGTAACCGTACCATCAACGCGAATATCGGCGCGGCACTCGCCGGGCTTAAAACGCTGGCCGCGCATTATAAAGAATCCCTGCATTTTGGCCGGTACACCGAAGCCTCCTCGTACATGGGGGAGCTGACTGAGCATGTGTATCAGCTCTCCGAATCCTTAAGTAACAGTGTGCGCGTGGTGTTCAGTCGCATTAATAACGAGTTTGGCTATGTGGCCTCTGTGGATGCCAAAATCCGTGAAAACGAGCTGGCCCAGGGACAAGTGACTGAACTGCTGGCACAGCTTGAATGCTTTCGCTTTGATGAGCTAAGCGATATTGCCGGCAGTAACCGTGAGTTGCGCCACCTGCTGGTCGTTGCGTTGCAACAGCGTTTCTCAAAAGCGGCGCAGGAACTGTCTGTGGCGCAGGCGAGACTACTCGATCTGATGGGACGTTTTCGCGAATTTCAGGGCAAAACCCGGCTACTCAAGGGCTTTTTGCTGCACATGGAGCAGCATCCTGATTTTACCCCCGGCAACTACGCGGGCTTAAGTCAGGTGCCGTCACTGTTCAATCAGGCTCAGGGGATGCTTAAGCCCGCCAGCGCCGATGTAAACCGGGTTGAACACGAGGCAGACTACCAGCAGATTGTTGCCTCGCTCACCCATGTGCACCGGCGCAAACAACAGGATGACGATGCACACAAAGCCGCGCAGGATATTGATGTCAGTGAGCAGAGCCGTGTGGCGCTGGATAAGGATCCGTTGCAAAAAGCCGTGGATGATTTTTTCTGTGATGTCATTGATAGCGGTCAGCCCATGTCGGCGCTGTCCTACTATGCAGGAAAAGATCTGACATTCGATCAGGAAGTCTGGCTGTACCAGGTGATTGGCGGTTATCAGTCGCTCGATGATACCAATAAAGCCTTTTTCGCACTGGACACCCACGGCGAGCCAGATAAGGTTTTTGATGGAAATTTCTACATTAACGACATTACCGTAGGATTGCGGTAATCCGTTTATCATAAACTTAGGTATTAACTGCGCCTGATAGCCGGGCAGGGAGCACGTCGCAATCACTCCTACCCGGACTTGAATATTTTTACGCAGCACATATTGTTAATGTGTTGTAAACTAAGTAGGTGGTTCAGCTTAACGAACCCATGGCGTGACGCCGGGCTTTTCGCCTGGTGTCATTAAATAGTAAAACGCCATGTGCAGTATTGCGCATAAGCCGTGTGCAACATGAGGATGTAGATATGCAGTTATCCCCCCTTCAACATTTCAATGAAGCGTTAATCAAACTTGCTGTCATGCTGTATCAGGTAGACGGTACCGTGACACTGACCGAGCAGGATTACCTCTCCGCACTGGTTGACGAGCTGGACTGGCAAAGCCCGATTTGTCCCGAAGCCTTTTTGAATCAGTCAATCTATGATGCCCGGCGTGCGCTGGATTTAGGCGAGCAGTTACCTTACCTGCGTGAATTACAGAGTGCGCTGGAGTACGACGCCGATAAAGCACTGGAAGTGGCGATGGCCATTACCGGCGTAGACGGCGAGCGCAGTATTGAAGAGACAGAAATTTTGTCACTATTAACCCATAAGCTACTTGCCAGAGCGCTGGTCAGTCAGTCGCGCACACAGCCGCCTGCCGGCGAGCCGATGGTTGCAGGCTAAGCCATTCACCGGATGTTTTCGCTTAGGGCAGGCAAAGAGAACAAACTAACCGGGGTGTTACTTGCGGGTGTGGCGTTGCTGCTAGTAAGCTGCGCCAGCACAGACACGCCACGCTTTAAGGCGTCCGGTTCCGATATGCCCACCCAGGTGCAGCCATTTGCAGACTATCTGACACAAACCACAGCCTGGCTGGAGGACAATCGTCTGCCGGTCACGGACAAGCCACAATGGGAAGTTTCTCTGAATGCCCCGTTTGAGTGCGGCACCGGTTCGGATGTAGGTCTGTTGCTGGTGCATGGTCTGGGCGATTCGCCGTATTTTTTCCATGATGTCGCGCAGGATCTTTGCCAGCAGGGCGTGTGGGTGCGGACGATTTTGTTGCCTGGTCACAGTAGCCGGCCCGGTAATATGCTGGATGTCCGTTTTGAAGACTGGCGTGATACGACAGACTACCACATTAGCCAGTTCGAAAATGAGGTCGACACGCTGTTACTGGGCGGCTTCTCAACCGGCGCTAATCTGGTCTCACTAAGCGCTGTAACGCGCCGCGATATTGCGGGACTGGTGCTGTTTTCTCCCGCGTTTGATTCACGCTTCTCAGCTAGCTGGTTTGCGCCATACCTGACGGGAATTTACCCCTGGCCGAATGTGGAAAAAGAGGATAACCCGACCCGCTATAATTCTATGGCCATGAACGGCTTTGCCGCCTACCAGGGCAGCGTCGCCGCGCTAAAAGAAGCACTCGAGCGCACCACAATAACCATACCGGTCATGATGGTGGTGGCCGAAGGTGACAGTGTAGTGGATGTGGATTATGTCGCAGATCAGTTTGCAACGCGGTTTACTCATCCAGACAAGCATCTGATGTGGTTAGGCGATTCGCCCCCTGCGATGGACAACCTCAGCGCCTTCCCGATGGACCTGCCGGATCGCCGTATCGGTGCGGCCTCACACATGAGCCCGCTGTTTTCACCAGGTAACGTGCTGTACGGTCAGAAAGGGCGTCTGCGCATTTGTGACAACGGGCAGGGCGAGGAGAAAACCCGTCAGTGTCGCGACGGCGATCCGGTTTGGTATGGTCCCTGGGGGTTAACCCACCCGGACCGGGTTTATGCTAGGTTAACGTACAACCCATATTATCAGCAGATGTTACGTCGTCTTAAGGTATTCATTGCTGAGCTTGACTGACAGCATCGTACACGCCTCTGCCAATGCCCGCGCCAAAATCGGTAAATGCATTAAAGCTCATAAAAAATAACATAATGCTGATTAGGAGCCATGCTCTGAGATTAGTGGCAGGGCGAACATTGTGTGGAGTATTCATTATATTCTTCCAGTGAAAGGGCAATGCAATATTGTCATTGCCCTGTGTGTTGCTAATGTGTCAGATCGTATATCCAAATCCCCAGGTCATGTCCTGCAGCTCCGCCGAACACATACCCCAGGCTATATCCAACATCATAGCCAAATTCACCTATCGAGTACGCGCCCGACACGTGCATAACGTCCTCTGTGTTGAGTATTTGCATGATTCTTTCTCCGCTAATGAGTAGCGTCGTAAATGCCAAAGCCAAGGCCTACACCAAACTCAGTAAAGGCATTAAATGACCCAACAAACCCCGTCACTATGCTAAACCCAACAACAAGAGGGTTTCCCCCTGTGACCACTTCTACTTCCTGTATCGTTAGCTCTTCCATGATTTTTCATTGATAGTTTTACCAGATGTCCGGTGTGTTACCAGACACAATAAGCATAACCTATGGAGTTTAAATGTGGACCGATCACAGGGACAGAATTTGCTATACCTCTAACTCGCGCAGGTTTCCGGGAAACCTATCATTATTTATTCTGTGTGAACGACGGCGATTTTTTCACGTGGCTTACCGCAGTGACTTAGCCGAAGCTGTGCAGGGTTGGCATAAATTGCAAATGGGGCGGATGCTGAGAGCAGACTCATTCCCAGTATATTATTGCTTTTATCCATCACAGCCACTTCTACGTTAGTGAACCGGCAGTCGGGTCCTAATGACAACGATGAAATGAGGTAGCGATCAACCAGTTTTATCTGGCCGCTGGCCAGCCGTGCCCCCATTGGTTCAGTTTTGGTCACAACATGTCCGCTGCGCCGCAACTTTGCAAAGGTCGACTGATTAAGAACAACCACGGATGATCCGGTATCGATCATAAAACGGGCAGAGATACCCTCTGCCAGTATGCCATCTACGTACAGCGTCTGTGCACTGCTTTGTATAACGGCGACCTTTATCGGAAAGTCCTGTGCGCCGACGTTGGAACAATAGCCTGTAAAAAAGCACATTAATAATAAAATCGTGCGCATATCACGCCCGCCGTCCCGTAAAAACGATGTCAGGAAGAATTGCAATCTACCTGCCAATCGTAACAGTCTGATTTTCATAACTTTTTATGATGCTGCTTAACCAGGCTGCATTATGCTGGTGCATATGTCGCTGATCGCGCTGACAGCTGACTTCCGGGGCTTACCTGATAGCTTTTGTCTATCGTGAGAGAGGGGTGAAATTTAATCAGTGTTTTCAATACATTACTAGGCGTAAATCAGGCCACAAAATGAGGAAAGTATGAAAGGTTTGGTGTTAATGAGCGTGGTTACCAGTGTGCTTTGTTTTGGTGCAAATGCTGCGGAAGCAGGCAACGCGAAGGTACAGGTTGTCGATACTCAGGGAAAGCCGCCATTTAAACGCAAGCTTGTAGATGCGCCGGTTAAGGACGTAGCACAACTTGAAGCAACCGATGTGGTAAAGACGGTAAAAAAACGTGTGGTCGTCAGCTACCAGGGAAAACCACCTTATACACGTCGCACTATCGAGGTGCCGGTGCAGGATATTGCTCAGTTTGAAGATGCAAGTGAGCCAGACAGTGGCGCGTCAAAAAAAGGCTCGCGCCCTCCTTATTCGCGTTAGCCCTCAGACTCAGACCGCAGGTGGGATGCGCAGCCGCGCCCCCTGCTTACCGTCAGTGAGCTGGCGTATTTTTTAGTACATCCGCAATCTCGTGACTGCCATTAAGTTCAGCCAGTTCAATTAGGTATTTTTTCTGTAATTTATCTAAAGCCTGATCGCCCAGTAGTTCTTTGACACGCTGCGTCTCACCGTTGGTGATAGCTGCCTGCAGGCCTTCCATGTTGGCAATAGAATGGTCAGACGTCATAACTCCTCCTTCATGTTGCATTGATGGCTCAATAATAGCTCTGTGCCCTTGTACGTGTGGCGTGGCCAAAACGAGCACTCCGTGCCAGAGACTTAACTCAACCGTGACAGAGCGGTCAGCCTGTACCGCAGCGGAGTAATGCAGGAGACGATCAGTCTGTCAAACGTGCAAAACTGGATTCAACTAAGCGGGGCATCGTGACGTGCTTTTACGCTGTCTAACGGCAATAGGGCATAACGCAATAAAAAGCCCCGGCAAAGCGGGGCGTTTTAATTACGAAAGGCTGTCAGCGGCTTCCATTTCCCGTTCAAGCCGTTTGGTTTCATCTGCACGAGGCTTCGTAAAGCGGGCAAGGGCAAGATACAGCACGGGCGTCAGATACAGCGTAAAGACCACGGCAATACCCAGTCCGCCAAATACAACCCAGCCAATGGCATTGCGCGCTTCCGCGCCCGCACCGGTTGAAAGAATAAGAGGCAGTCCGCCTAAGATTGTTGAAACCAGTGTCATCATGATAGGGCGCAGGCGTACCTTGCCAGCCTCCAGTATTGCATTGTAGACACTGTAGCCCTTATCCCGAAGCTGGTCGGCAAACTCAATCAGCAATATGGCATTTTTCGCCAGCAGGCCAATCAGCATGACCAGTCCAATTTGCGAGTACACGTTAATGGTGGTACCGGTCAGAAACAGTGCATAGATGGCCGCAGCAATGCCAAAGGGCACGGTCAGCATGACCACAATCGCGCTGTTGACGCTTTCAAACTGGGCAGCCAGCACCAGTAGCACGATAACAAAGGCCAGAATGTAGGTCATCATGACCTGCTGAGAGGTTTCCTCGAAGGTCTGTGCTTCACCTAAAAATACCAGGCCGATACCATCTGGTAAGGTGTTAGCCGCAATGCCACGGATCTCCTCGACCACATCACTGAGCGGCACATCCTCCGGCAGATCCATTTCCATCTCGATAGCCCGGCGCTGCGCCTGACGTTCAAGCTCTGCCGCCACACCCTCCTCACTGATGTAGGCGACACTGGATAAGGGGACCAGGTTACCGTCAGTGGATTTAACAAACAGGTTAGTCAGATCTGACGGATTACTGGTACTGCGATTTCGGGTTTGCAGCATAATAGGGATTGCCTGATCGCCCACATTCAGATCTGCGACATCAAACCCATTCACGGCTGCGCGCAGGGTGCGGGAAATGTCATTGAGCGGCACGCCCAGCTCTTCGGCACGGCGACGGTCAATATTGACCCGCATTTGCGGCTGCGTAGGTTCGTAACTGATACGCGGCCGGCCCAGTTCCGGCAAGGCTTTTTCAATCGCTTCAGCAAATTCCAGTGACGCATCATGAATATTGTCATAGGTGTCACCGGTCAGTGCCAGCTCCAGACCGCCGCCCTGACCCCGCAGGTTCAGGCTGTTACCACCAAAGGCATTACCAGGTGCACCGGGAATAGACTGAAGCAGAGGCCTGATTTCATCGACGACTTCCTGCAGTGATTTATCACGATCATCCCAGTGTTCAAGCGGCGCGGTAATAAACACAATGTTGGGGTCCCACTGGCCGACGACGGTATAAATGGAATCGATCGTGTCGTTTTCGACATACGGCAGCAGGATCTCCTCCATTTTCTCCGCCTGGCGATCCATAAAGTTCATGCCGGCGCCATCCGGGCCCCGGGCAAAAATTCGAATAGTACCGCGGTCTTCACTGGGCAGTAATTCATTGTCGATGTTATTAGCAGTAAAGTAAGCACCAATACCGGCAGCGATACACAGCGCGACAACCAGCCAGGCATATTTCAGTGACCATTTAAGGCTACGCTCATAGCCATGCAGCGCGGCGATGCCTAAACGGCCAAAAGTGCGCGTGAACAGCCCGTTTTGCTGGCGCGCTTTGGATTTAAGCGGCAAGCGGGCGGTCAGCGCAGGCACTAATGATAACGCGACGAAGGACGAGATGATTACTGCACCGGCCAGCACGCCGCCGAATTCGCGGAACAGCCTTCCTGCTGTTGACGGTAAAAAAGCAATTGGAATGAATACCGACGCCAGTACAGCGGTGGTTGCCACCACGGCAAAAAACACTTCGCGGGTTCCCAGTACTGCCGCCGCGCGTGCGCCCAGCCCCATGCCCCGGCGACGCTGAATGTTTTCAGATACTACAATCGCATCATCGACAATCATGCCGGTGGCCAGCACCAGGGCCAGCAGGGTGAGGATGTTAATAGAAAAGCCCAACGCCCAGATAATGGCCAGTGCGCCCGCCAGGGAGACAGGGATCGAGACCGCCGGAACGATGGTGGCCCGCCAGGAGCCAATAAACAACAGCAGTGTGACAATCACCAGCATGATAGTCAGACTGAGTGAAATCACCACTTCTTTCACCGAGTCACGGATAAACTCGGCATCATCAGAGGTGACCACAATGTCCATGTCGGTGAAACGCTTATCCAGGTCCCTGACCATGGACAGCACTTCATCAGAAATTTCAATGGTATTCGAACTGGCCTGTCTGATTACACCAAGGCCGATCACCGGCTTGCCGTCCAGGCGCACCACACTGGTGGTATCGGCCGGGCCAAAGAAAACGCTGGCCACATCGCCGACACGGATATCGCCACTGATGACAATACGCTCTACATCTTCGGCGGTGACTGACGTTGCGTCGGCGCGCACAATCAGCGCCTGATCCTGCGACTGTATACTGCCGGCCGGTACATCAAACGGGGCAAGTTCCAGGGCGGCGGAGACGTCGGTCATCGACAGCCCAAAGCTGGTCAGGCGCAGTGGGTCGACCGACACCCGCAACACTCGTTGGCGATCACCACGCAAGCCGACATCTGCGACGCCGGGAATGCTTAAAAACAGTGGCGCAAGGTCGGTATCCACCCGTTCGGTAAGGGTTTCCATGTCCAGCGTGTCGCTCGATACTGCCAGACTGACCACGGCCTGCGCATCATTGTCGGCGCGGATAATGGCCAGTTGCTCAACGTCCTCCGGCAGTTGTCGCTGTACGCGACTGACCGACTCCCGGGTTTCATTGGCGGCATCCTCTAAATTAATACCGGGACGAAATTCGACCCGCACGCGGGCTGAATTTTCTTCACTCTGGGCGTAGATATTTTTAACGCCACTAACCCGCGCTACGGCACCTTCAAGACGACTGGTGACCTCAGCATCGACAGTTTCCGGCGAAGCGCCTGGGTAATTTGCGGTAACGGTAACCGTTGGCGTATCCACATCCGGTAATTCCCGGACTTCCAGCCCGTATAGCGCCGACAGACCGGCAATGGCAATCAGCAGGTTAACAACAACAATCAGTACCGGGCGACGAATCGCCAGTGACGGTAGATCACTGGCCGGTGGCGTTGGCGCACTCATTCTACACTCCGGGCAAGTTCGGTAGTGATAGCCTGACCATCACGCAATTGCTGAATACCTTCGGCAATCAGTGTGTCGCCTTCCTGCAGGTCGCCGGATACCAGGATGGTACCGCGCAAACGCTGATGAACCTGAACATCGACTTTTTTGGCCTGTCCTTTTTCTGCCATCCAGATATATGCGCCGGTAGCGCCCCAGAGTAATGCCGCTTCAGGGATGGCGGCATACTGGTTACCCTGAATCGACAGGTTTACCCTAAAGCTCATGCCCGGACGATATCTGTCGCTGTTGTTATCCAGAACAGCGCGCGCGCGCAGAGTTCGGTCGGCTTCATTGATGCGTGAATCGACCTGGGCAATGTCGGCGTTTAATTCTTTATCACGGTTGGTCCAGGGTTCGAGCGTCACTTTAGGTGAGTCGAGCAATACATTCAGCGACGCTTCCGGTGCGCGAAAATTAACAAACAGTTTGCTGCGATCATCAAGGGTAGTGACGGCGGTTTGCTCGGTAATACGATCGCCCACTTCAACATCGGTCAGGCCGACAACGCCGCTAAACGGTGCTACCAGATGACGGTCTTCCAGATCAGCCCTGGCATCGTCAACATCGACCTTTGCGAGATCGCGCAGAGTCTGTGCATCATCCAGCTGGCTTTCAGGGATTGCCCCCTGTTCATGGCTGTCTTTAAGGCGCTGGTAGGTGCGCTCGGCATCCTCCAGTTGCAGTTTAGCGCGGCGCAGAGCAACCTGCTGTTTCCGGTCATCCAGCCTGATCAGAAGACGGCCCGCCTCGACTGACTGGCCTGGAACAAAATTGACTTCCATTACTTCATCGGCCACCGCCGGGTAGAGTACCACCGAGCGTACGGCCTCGGCGGTGCCCACAGCTTCAACCTGCTTTTGTTCATACTGAAAACGCACGGGCTCGGTGACCACCAGTTTTGCCTGGTTGTCGCCCCCCCACTGCGCGGTGGTATGGAAACTCAATGAACATAACAATGCAGCGCACATCAGCGTGCGTGCAAGCCGGGCTATTCTGCTAACCATAGTGATTGATGATCCTTATACAATTGCCGAAATTAACGCGTTCGACTCTCACCGTTACGGCGAGCTGACCTGGCCGCTTTTTGAACGGGTGTTATTATAATTTCAATTACGGTATGGCATCACACACAGGTCAGGTAAGCAATTGCAGTTCAGCGTACCCGCGATACAGCGTATCGCTTTTCAGCAGCTCATCGTGCGTACCGGTATTTTCAACGCGTCCATTGTCCATCACGATAATCCGATCGACATTCTGAACAGTTGCCAGTCGGTGGGCGATGACCAGTGTAGTGCGCCCCTGCATCAGCGTTTTAAGTGCCTGCTGAACCATTTTCTCACTCATGGCGTCCAGCGCACTGGTCGCCTCGTCCAGTAGCAGGACCGGGCGGTCTGACAAAATTGCCCGCGCAATAGCAATACGCTGGCGTTGTCCGCCAGAAAGTTTGACGCCCCGTTCACCTAACTGGGTATGATATCCCTGATCCAGACGGTCAATAAATTCGTGGGCGAACGATGAACGTGCGGCCTGATGGACTTCCTCATCACTGGCGTCGGGTCGCCCGTAGCGGATATTTTCCAGCACACTGTCGGCAAATACCACCGGTTCCTGCGTGACAATGGCGATTTGTTTGCGTAGCACATCCAGGGGCAGCTGATGAACAGGTACATCGTTGAGCGTTACCTGACCAGCCTGCACATCGTGAAACCGCATGAGCAACTGAAATAACGTCGACTTTCCCGCACCACTGGGGCCGACCAGCGCGACAGTTTCGCCGGCACTGATATGCACAGTGAGGTCATCAAACAACACAGGGGCATCCGGATAAGCAAACTGGATCGCCTCTATATTAATGGCGGGCGGCGAGCGGCGTGAAGAAAGGGATAGCGGCTGACCGACAACGGTCAGTGGATTCTCTGCGCTGAGTAATTCCAGCAAGCGCTCGCTGGCCCCTACACCTCGCTGCACTTCACCAATCACCTCGCTTAAGGTCGCGACACTGCCACCGGCCATCACCGCATAAAACAAAAACGCCGACAACTCGCCGACAGTGATACTGCCGTCGAAAACCTGACGTGCACCGACCCAGGCAATAAACAGCATTGAAACAAGGCTCAGCAACATAATACCGCCAATCAGCAGCGACCGGTAATGTATGCGTTGTTTGGCGGCATCCATCGCGGCTTCAACCCGGGACGAAAACAACCGTGCCTCGTGTTGCTCGGCGGTATACGCCTGCACGGTGGTAATTTCATGCAAGCTCTGATCAATGTGTGAGCCTAAATCTGCAATCCGGTCCTGACTGAGCTTGGCATAACGGCGGACTTTGGGGGCCAGCAGGCGAATAGGTACCAGAACTGCAGGCACTGCAAGCAGTACACAAAAGGTCAGCAGAGGACTGGTAATGGCCATCAGAATCAGTGCACCTATAAAGGTGATAGCTGCACGAATAGCCATCGACAGACTCATCCCGACCACGGTTTGCAGTACTGTGGTGTCACTGGTGAAGCGGGAGATCACTTCACCGGTTCGCATTTGCGCAAAAAACGCTGGCGGGAGGTGAAGAAGGTGATGATAAACCTGCTGACGAATATCGGCACTCACCCGTTCACCCAGCCAGGTCATCAGATAAAAACGGGCATAGGTGGCGAGTGCGGCGATCACGCAAATAGCCAGCACGCCCAGTGTAGCCTGATTCAGACTCTCAGGGTTGCTGGCAATCAGGCCGCTATCAACGGCATAGCGGATCCCCTGACCCAGCAACAGCCAGGCGCCGGCCGCCACAAGCAGTGCGATGCAGGCGCCCCACACCCGCCGTTTATAAGCGGACAAGTGGCCAGCCAGCCAGCGTATGACGGCAGTAGTAGTAATGGAAGATTGCGTCACAAAAAAGCCCTGAATTGCGCGTAAAGTGAGAATGTTACCCCACACCATAACGATATACAGCGGGAATTGGTTTTTGTTTGCGACCGCAGTACGTGAATACGGGATTAAACTACCCCTGAACTAAACAGTTAAAGCCGGGATAACACTTGCATTCACAGGTCAGATACGTATAATTCGGCGGCCTTCTGTTGGGCGCACATTTTATGTACGTCCAGATGAAGGTAAGTTAACGGTAACGCTACAACGAGTTTGAGGCATTTATGGTTACTATTCGTTTACAGCGTGGTGGCGCGAAAAAGCGTCCATTTTATCAACTAGTGGTGGCTGATAGCCGTCGCCAGAGAGACGGACGTTTCATCGAAAACGTTGGTTTCTTCAACCCAACTGCTCAGGGTCAGGAAGAGCGTCTACGTGTAGACCTTGACCGCATCGATTACTGGGTAGGTGTTGGCGCACAACCTTCAGAGCGCGTAGCTAGTCTGGTAAAAGAAGCAAAAAAAGCAGCAGCGTAAGCTGATTGCACAGGTGGGTATAGATGAGTCAAGCGTCTGACAAAGTGGTAGTTGGCAAAATCGGCGCGCCGTATGGCGTAAAAGGTTGGGTCAAAATCAACAGCTATACCGAAACACCGGACGGGATATTTGATTATGCTCCCTGGTTACTCAGTGGGGATAAAGAATATCACGTCGACCAGTGGCGTTTTCATGGCAAATCCATGGTCGCGAAAATACAGGGTGTGGAGACACGGGATGATGCTGAGCGCATCAAGAACCTGGATATCACCATACTCACCTCGCAGTTACCCGATTTAGGGGATGAGGGCGTGTATTGGCGTGAGCTGACCGGAATGAAAGTGATGACAACAGAAGGGTATGACCTTGGCGTTGTCAGAGAAGTTTTTAATAACGGTGCCAATGATGTGATTCAGGTAAAAGCCAACCTGAACGACGCCTATGGTCAGAAAGAGCGGTTGCTGCCGTTTGTGTTCGACGAGGTCGTGCACACGGTGGACAAAGAACAAAAGGTCATTACGGTTGACTGGGATCCGGGGTTTTAAGTGACACCGGCTAAGTGGTTCGGGGTCGTCACCCTGTTTCCGGAAATGTTCGCACCATTTACGCAGCAGGGCGTAACCGGGCGGGCAGTAAAATCCGGCAAGGTAGCACTCGACACCTTTAACCCACGCGACCATACCTTTGATCGTCATCGTACTGTCGATGATCGCCCCTACGGAGGCGGACCCGGCATGCTGATGATGGTCGAACCGCTTGAAGGCGCAATTAAGGCCGCTCGCGAAGCGGGTGGCGAAAATGCAAAAGTGGTTTACCTGTCACCGCAGGGTACACCGCTTGACCAGTCAGGCGTTCAGCGTCTGGCGCAGTCAGACCGCACAATTTTATTGTGTGGCCGTTATGAAGGCATTGACGAGCGCGTAATTGAGCGCCATGTGGACGAGGAAATCTCCATTGGTGATTACGTGTTAAGCGGCGGCGAACTGCCGGCCATGGTCCTGATGGACGCGGTGGCCAGACTGGTACCAGGCGTACTGGGGCATAAAGCATCTGCGGTTGAAGATTCCTTTACTGACGGTCTTCTGGACTGCCCGCATTATACGCGGCCAGAAGTGCTGGATGGTCAGGCTGTACCCAGTGTGTTGTTAAGTGGTGATCACGAAAAAATTAGGCAGTGGCGATTAACGCAGTCTTTATTGAGAACCTGGCAGCGTCGCCCTGAGTTGTTTCAACACCTAGCTCTGACTGAGGAGCAACAGCGATTATTTGATGAAATCACATCGCTGTCGCGGCAAGATGACAGTTAACTAGGACGAGAGGATATGATGAGTAAAGTCAGTCAAGATATCATCAAAAAAATCGAGCAAGCACAGCTCAAATCTGATGTGCCTGAGTTTGGTCCAGGCGATACAGTAAGTGTTAAAGTGCGTGTTACTGAAGGTGATAAAGAACGTCTTCAGGCTTATGAAGGTGTTGTTATTGCTAAACGTAACCGTGGCCTTCACTCGTCTTTTACCGTACGTAAAACATCTAGCGGCGAAGGCGTAGAACGTGTGTTCCAGACACACAGCCCGGCAGTTTCTTCTATTGAAGTGAAACGTCGTGGTGCGGTTCGTCGTGCTAAGCTTTACTACTTGCGTGAGCGTTCAGGTAAATCTGCACGCATCAAAGAAAAGCTTAACTAAGATTACTAATCCCTGCGTTATCGTTAACTTCAGAAAGCCCGCTTTATGCGGGCTTTTTTGTGTCCATTTGTTCATGTCTAAATGCTTTTGCTTGCCTATAGAGTAAAGTAATATAACGCAGCGCTTGCGCCTTTAGTTTTAAATTGATAAAAAGTCAATACGCCTGAAAAATAACGAATAGTAAGGGTGTAAATATTTAGTTACATTCTTCCGCTGGCCGTTTAGAAACACGCTAGCCAAAACAATCCAGAGAACACTATGATTAAGGACACAGTCAATAACCTGCACATCAGTACTGAAGATGTGCTAATTACTCCCGAAGCACTCAGCCAGGAGTTGCCCATTTCTGATACCGCGCAGGCAGCCATTAAGCGCTCGCGGCGCACGGTGTCAGACATTATTCATCGTCGCGATCATCGCATGCTGGTGGTATGCGGGCCTTGCTCCATCCACGACATTGAGGCAGCCAAGGAGTATGCGCTGCGTCTGAAAGAGTTGCACGAAGCCTGCAAAGACACGTTGTTTCTGGTGATGCGTGTTTACTTTGAAAAGCCGCGCACCACGGTAGGCTGGAAAGGCCTGATTAATGATCCGCACTTAGATGGTACCTTTGACATCGAAGCCGGACTCCGCAAAGCCCGTGAACTGCTTATCTGGCTTGCCGAGCTGGAACTGCCGGTGGCGACCGAAGCGCTGGATCCAATCAGCCCGCAGTACCTGGCTGAATTGTTCAGCTGGAGCGCGATTGGCGCGCGTACGTCTGAATCGCAGACCCACCGCGAAATGGCCAGTGGTTTGTCGATGCCGGTTGGCTTTAAAAACGGCACCGATGGCAGCCTGGATATTGCCATCAATGCACTGAAGTCAGCGGCCTCCGGTCACCGTTTTATGGGAATCAACAAGCAGGGGCAGGTGAGCATTATTGGCACCAGCGGGAACCCTGACGGACACATAATTCTGCGCGGCGGCAAGCAACCCAACTACGATTCTGTGTGTGTATCAGAGTGTGAAGCAGAAATGCACCAGGCAGGATTAAGTGCCGGATTGCTGGTCGATTGCAGTCACGCGAACTCCTTTAAGGACTACCGCCGTCAGCCTCTGGTCGCACAAAACGTGGTAAACCAGATTTTAGAAGGAAATCAGTCTATCATTGGAGTAATGCTGGAAAGCCATATCTATGCGGGCAACCAAAAGGCTGACGGTAAAACTCCTGAAGAGCTGGAATTTGGTATTTCCATCACTGATGGCTGCATTGACTGGGCTACCACCGAAAACCTGATCCTGCAAACCCGGGATAAGCTGATCACAGTGCTGCCTATGCGTCAGAACAAACGCATTGATGTAGCCTGAGTGAATGACGAAAGGATAACAACATACTTATGACGGACTACCGGCAGCAGTTATCAACGCTGCGCGACGGCATTGATGAGATAGACACGCAACTGGTTGACCTACTGGCCAGACGCAGTGCGCTGACGACAAAAGTTGGTGAGGTTAAAGCTCAGGCCGGTATGCCCGTGTACGTTCCCGAACGGGAGCGATCACTGATTGAATCCCGGCGTCAGGAAGCCCGGCAAACCGGCGTTTCACCTGATCTGGTGGAAGACTTGCTAAGGCGTATTATGCGCGAGTCCTATCACACGCAGAACAACCGTTACCGCTGCATCAATCCGGCCATTGGCCGGGTTGTCGTCATTGGTGGGGAAGGGGCGCTGGGCAGTGTGTTGGTCGGGCTGTTCGAGCGAAGTGACTATCAAGTCGATATTGTTGAGGAGCCGCACTGGCAGGATGGCCGTGCCGCTGAGGTCTTAAAAACAGCCGATGTGGTCATTGTTGCCGTGCCTATCAATGTTACTGAGTCGGTGATTGCACAGCTATCGATGTTGCCAGCACACTGTGTCCTGGCTGATATTACCAGTATCAAAGCCAAACCTTTAGCCGCCATGATGAAGGTGCACAGCGGACCGGTAGTTGGCTTGCACCCAATGTTCGGGCCGGACGCGCCAGGGATGATAAAGCAGGTGGTGGTCGTATGTGATGGCCGGGATGAGGCTGCCTACGCGTGGCTGCTTGACCAGATGCGCATATGGGGCGCCTCAATCCATCACTCAACCGCGGATGAGCACGACCAGGCCATGGCCTACATTCAGGTTATGCGCCATTTCAACACATTCGTATACGGGCAGCACCTGCGCGAAGAAAACCCTGATCTTGAAACGCTTACCGTATTTAGCTCACCCATCTATCGGCTGGAGCTGGCGATGGTCGGCAGGCTTTTCGCTCAGGCACCGGAACTGTATGCCGATATCATCTTCAACAATCCCGATAATGTGGCATTGTTACGGCGTTTCCACCGTCGCTTCGGACTGGCGCTGGATATGCTGGAGCGCGGCGACAAGCGTGATTTTATCAAGCAATTTCTTACCGCCGGCGCATGGTTTGGTAGTTATGCAAAAACCTGCCTCGTTGACAGCAAACAGTTATTGCTCAAAGCGGATGATGGGCACCTGTTAAGAAAGTAGCCAAGGCTCAGGTAATCATCGGAACTGCGGCATCCGTCATTCAGAGAACCGACGGATGTCACTTCACAAAACATTCGTTTGCTGGTCGCTATTGTCGATAATGATAGTGTGGTTGAACGCGACTATTTTCAGCGACTGTGCACTTACGCGCCATTCAGCCTGCTGACTTTGAACTGTTATCGGCATACCTTTGGTTTTTTTGACACGCCTCTTGCCAACGGGACTACCAGCGATACTGCGTATCGCGCGTCCGCGTCTGATGGTTTATGATTCGCTCACTGGATTTCACATACACTGTGTAAACATTGCATTTTTTTAACCCTGTCAGGTAGCAGCTGGTTAAACATTGTACTATTTATTGCGTAAAAATGACACAACACATACATTCGCTGTAATGAGTGTGCTGCTGTGTAAAGCAGGTGAGATAAGGGGCGCTGCGTAGTCATGGTGTTTGTCAGCCAGTTATATCTCACGATTTTTTAGAAAAAGGAGTGGGTTATGCTACGTCATTATTACATTACCAAAGATCTCGATACGCTGGAAAAAATAGAGTCGGCGCTCGAAGCTAAGGGAGTACACACACCCCAGTTTCACGTATTAAGCGAACAGGATGCAGAAGTAGAGAGGCATCACCTCCACGCGATTGAAGCGGTACTGAAAAAAGATGTCGTTCGTTCAACAATCATTGGTGCCATTTACGGCGTGATTGGTGCTGCACTCATCATTGGCACGGCTTACTTTACAGGCTGGTATACCAGTCCTGCGGGCTGGTTGCCGTTTGCATTTCTGGCAATTGTGATCCTCGGGTTTTGTACCTGGGAAGGAGGCTTGATTGGCATACAGGTACCTAATCGTCAGTTTAAACGCTTTCAAAAATTGTTAAGTCGCGGGAAACACGTATTTTTCGTCGATTTTGACCCGCAGCAAAAGGCGCGGATCGAGCAGGTGACTGCAGAACAATCCAGGCTTAAATTTGCTGGTACTGGCGACGCAACGCCGACGTGGGTAGTCAAAGGCCAGGAGAAATTTCAGCACTTTATGAAGTCGATGCCGTAGGATGTGTATAGTGAGGGCATAAACGTGTTCATTGTGCGTTTATGCCAACTGTAATGGTGTGACCAGGGTGTCTGATGGCGCCACGTTAACCAATAACCACACTTCCAGGTGCTGTCCAGTCCGGGCGCAGTCCATCGCGTTAAAGGAATAGGTCATGCTTCTCAGACATTTCAATCGCTGGAAGAGTTCTGGTCTTTGCTAGCCTGGCTGTTCAGTCAAAAACGGGGCTGTCTCTTCAGAAGGTTTGTAGCAAAATACCTGGTTGCGGCCTTCATGTTTACTGCGATACAGCGCGGTATCGGCTTTCGCATATAACTCATCGAAACTATAGCCACAGGTGTCTGTATCGGTAACACCAAAGCTTGCGGTGATTTTAAACGTTACGCCAGACTCTGACGTATCGATGGCTGCTATTGTACTGCGGCAGTCTTCGGCGAGTAGTCTGGCTTTTGTCAGGGCACAGCCCGGTAACAGCACCGCAAACTCTTCCCCGCCCATACGACCAATAATATCCTGTTGCCGGCATACAGACTGAATCGCTTTAATAACCGCCTGCAATGTCCAGTCGCCAACCTGATGACCGTACGTGTCATTGATATTCTTAAATAAATCCAAATCAAATATGACAAATCCGAGGCTCTGGCCTGTTCGCTCATGATAGCGAAGGCTAGAGTCGGCAAGCGTAGTAAAATAATGCCGGTTCGCTATACCTGTAAGGTTATCTGTTTGTGCCTGACTGCGCAGTTTTTTGTGCATTTTACGGTTTATCAGTACCCAGACCAGGATCAGGCCACTTAACAACAGCAGCACAGCAATTAACAGCCGGCTGTTCTGAAGTTCTTCAGTTCTCAGCTGTGCCGCCGTTATCAGCAGTGAGTTTTGTTTATCCAGAATGTTTATCTGGCTTTCTTTTGCCTGTAAATTGCTTTTGGCCTGAAGTGCCGCGAGTCGATTCAGTCGGGTGTCATCCAGATTCGCTTTTTCGAGCTCTGCGAAACGTTTGTAAGTGCGATAGGCATCGTCAGTCTGACCACGTTGTTCATGTATTTTGTAAAGGACCTCAAATGCTTCGATGCGGGGTCTGGCCGCGCCCATCTTGCCAGAAATAGCGATTGCCTGTTGCGCTGCATCTTCAGCTTTTTCGAGGTTGTCGGTCATAAAATAGAGGGTTGCAGATATTGCCTGGTAGTCGACTTGTAAGCGTGGATAGCGGACAGTATCGAACAACGTCTGGTACGACTGCAGCAGCGTCAGTGCGCCATCAGTGTCACCCTGTGACAGCATATACCGTGCTTTGAATACCAGTGTCAGGCCAGTTGCAACAGGCTCATTCGCGCTCTCACACGCTGCGATAGCCTGGTCAAACAGGCGGTTATCCGAAATCGTATCGAGATGATAATGGGCTTCAACGACCAGATTCCTGGTGAAACAAACCAGACGTGGCAGCGTGATATTCTTCAGTGCCTGCTGCGCGGCCACCAGTGCGGCGTCATCGTCCGCAGCCTGGTTAAAAAATATGGCTTTCGCGATGAGGATCTGTGAACGCAGCTCATCGCTGACTTCTGAAAGAAGTGGAAAAAGCGCGTTGATAAGCTCATAGCCTTGCTCATAGTCGCGTTTAACAGCGAACATATTCAGCAATGCGGTAGTGGTCTGGACTTTCAGGTGTTTGTCATCTGTACCGTCGATAACGTACCGGTATTTTTCTATGGCACTGTCAATATCACCACTAAACCCTGCCCGATAACCCTGCAGATACGCGTAGTGATAATGCTCGGCACGGGTAAACGTAGATTGCTGTTTTTTCAGGCTATCCAGCGTACGGGCAAATTCCGCCGGATCGCTGCTTTTAACGGCTTCCGCGTCAGAAAGAATTTGCTGTATGCTGCGCTCTTCAGCACTCACCGGCATCAGTACGCTGATACCGGTGAATACAATAGCCAGAATAGTGAACCGCACAGTGATAATACCTAGTGGGCAGAGGTACTTCCAACTGAGGTGGCGTCGTCTTTTTCCGACTCCTGTTCTTGTTCATCGTCCTCAGGTAACATCAGGCACCACAGCTTGCCAGTATCAGCGATGTGGTTAATATCAGCGTCTGCAAGCAGCATGTCTCTTGCACTTCCTGATTGAAGTGATGCATCGGCGCCAAGCATTTCCAACAGTTTAACTTTGGTCATTAGTATTCCCTTTGAGTGACAAAATTTTAATTACACGGTTTGTTTACTGAGTGTACTGTGGTTATATAAAATTGTTAATCATTAATAACGGTGAGCGTAAGGGCAGGGGTCAGTGTGCGCCACGACCCGATGGCGATTAACCGAACCAGGACATTTTACTGTTTTATGACCTGGCCTGCTGCCGAATGGCAAGATGCTCGCTCTGCGTAATTGTGGCTTCAAGACAATGGCGGCCTGCGTGATCTTTGTGAGCGGGAAAAACTGTGAAGCCTATGCCTTCAACCAGTCGTTGCGTCGCCAGGTGAGTGCAATCAAACAGCGCGTTAATGCGCTCAAGGCCAAGGTGTGTAAAGCCATAATCAACAAGCCCGCCAAGTGCCTTCCCGGCAATCCTTCTGCCGTTCGCGAAGGGATACAGCATGATCCCAATTTCTGCGACGGTTGGCGCATTGCTGTGACGGATTAACATCTGGATGCCAGCATCATTCCCCGTGTCATTACTGATTACCCAAACACGCTTTCGCCATGGGGTCTGTTCATTCTGCCTCAGCGCATTTGTGAACGCAGTCTCTGCCTGTGACAGCGTTAAAGGCTGAGCGATCTTTCTCATTACTTTTGGCGACATATAGAGCTGACAGTAGGTATCTTTGTGCTCAGACCTAAGCAATTGGCAGTAATGTGCTTCTATATGAAATCTCACCGATTAACGCCTTTCCTGCTGGGTCAGTGCGTCCAGGCGCGCACGCATAGATTGGTTAGGCGCTGGCTTTCGAGACGGCGGAATGACCAGTGTGGTGTGCTGATGGATGGTCGCATTCGCCAGGTTCTCCAGCCTTAGCCATTCAATGCGGTAGCTGTCCACTGGCAACACTCTGGCCTCGTAGAGTGCAACGTTATGCTGGGGAGGGTAATCGTTACATAACACCTCAACCAGCAGTTCTCGATACTCAGCGGTAGTGACAAACTTTTCCCGACTGACATCGCCTGCAACACCGACCTGCCACACGATAAGGTAACCAGCGGTGTCCAGAGTGCGTTCAAACAGCATAAGCTGACTGGCTTCCAGGTGCTGACAGCCCATTTTGCCCGGATCAATCCCCATGTCTGCAAACAGGCAGTCTTCCGCGGAGATGCCCGGTAACATGTCGGCCCGGTATCCTTGCTGGCGCGCCTCTTCGATGACTTTGTGCGGGGCCCAGGCAAATACACCTGGGTGTCCGTAGAAGGCACCAACAACCTGCTTCCCGTCTCTTACCGCCGCCAGCATGGTATCGACCATCTGTCTGTAGGTCTGCGAACGGTTTTTTCCTTCTTCATAAAAGCACTGAAGCGATGTGACCGCGTCATTCATCGACATGATCCACTCTTCAACGTAACGGTTCGAAACATTACAAAATACTACGTCAGCCTGTTCAATATAACTGCGGGCAATAGGGGTGATATGCGCGCCAAGCGTCATCCCGACGCCAACGCATACAATACTGCCACTTTTATTGGTATGAGATTGATGTGACATGTTACCTCTGATCCTTTTCAGAGCAGGAAAAAACGTGTGAAGTAATTAACTTTGCACATGTACAGGTGGCCGCAAGGCTGTAAACCAAAAACAGCCAGTATTGCCAGTGGCACGTGTAATTGGTGTGTCGTAATGATTCACCCATAGCAGCCCAGGAATGCCACCTGCATCAACAATACAGCCACACAATTACGCGTTGTGCAAACGCCACTGATACTGCATTATGTGCCGTGTCAGTGGGAGGTAGTATCCCTTCCGGTTATTCTGCCAGCGCGCTTGCTGCAGCCACTTTGGTGGGGCTGATTTCCTCGCTCGGGTAGCAGCCCAGAACTTTTATATAACGGGTAATATCTTTTAATGCAGCAAGTGCATTTTGAACCGGACCATCGGCCACATTACCCTCAACGTCCAGATAAAACATCTCTTCCCAGGGGTTACCGGGCATCGGGCGCGACTCCAGTTTGGTCATATTGATGTTATTGTTTTTCAGTACCGTCAACGCTTCAACCAGTGAGCCAGGCTTCTGTACCGTCGACATCACCAGCGTGGTTTTGGCTGGAATTTGCAAGGGCACGGAAACCGCCTGACGGGCAACCACAATAAACCGGCTGTGGTTTTCTTTCTGATTGGCCAGGTTTGATTTTATTGCAATGAGTCCATACAGGTTACCGCCCGCCTCGCTGCCAATAGCGGCCACATCATCCCGCTGCAGCTCGCTGACCATCAGCATCGCTGAAGACGTACTGTCCATGGTTTTTACTTCCACATTCCCCAGCTCGGCGAGAAAGTGGCTGCACTGCGTAAATACCTGTGGGTGCGCGTACAGTGTCTTTATTTTTTCCAGGCTGGTGGTGGTGGCGGTAAGCAGGGTATGACGAATCGGGTGGGTCAGTTCGCCAATAATGCTTAACTCGGTGTGCTGGAGCTGATCATAGACCTCATTAATGCTACCGGAGGTGGTATTTTCGATGGGCAGTACTGCATAGTCTGCTTCGCCATTTTCTACTTTGTGCACTACTTCTGAAAAGCTCTGACACCCCAATTCGAGTAATTCGCCGGGGCGACGGGAAAAGTACTTTTGTGTCGCCAGATAAGAGTAAGAACCTTTATCCCCCAAAAACGCCACACGGTTAAGGGGCAGGGCGCTGCCCGGATTGGCCCGCTCAGCCAGCATGGCCTGCTGATTCAGTACGGAATCTTCAATAATTACATGAAACAACTGTGTTACGTAGTGGGGATCCAGCCCCAGTGCCTTGCCCTTTTTAATCAGGCTGATAAGCAGCTGTTCTTCACGTTTCTGGTCGCGCACCGGAATATGATGGGCAATTTTGGTCTCGGCGACATCATTGGTCAGGGTGCGACGCTCGGATATAAGCGCAAGCAACTGCTCATCAACGGCAGAAATCTTTTCCCTGAGTACCTGTAATGCTTGATCTGACATGGTGTTCTCACTGGCTTTGGCAAAAAAAAACCTCCCGGTCGGGAGGTTTTACTGCACGCGCGCGCCTCCCTTATATGCAGGACATAAAGAAAAACGAAAAAATGCGACGTGCTTGTATTGTTTTCATACGCTGACTGTATTCGCCACAGGTATAACTGTCAACTGAATATTACAGGTTGTCATGCGTTTTATTGTGGCAAATGTTTACTTTTTTTACTTTTGTGTTAGTTGCCGAGCAGCGCTGCCAGCATGGCCCGCACTTCGGTGGGCTCAAACGGTTTGTCACACAGGGCATTAACGCCGGTTTGCTGAATATTGGACATATGCGCACTGTTTGCCGACTCTGATGTCACCATAATAATCGGAATATGGGTGGTTTCAGGGTTAAAGCGAATAAATTCAGACAGTTCGCGGCCGTCCATTTCCGGCATATTGTAGTCGGTCACCACCAGGTCAAAGGACTCATCTTTGATGAACGTGAGTGCCATCGCGCCGTTTTCTGCTTCCTGAATACGTTTCAGGCCCATGCCTTCCAGTACCCGGCGAATGTGGTTACGCGCCAGCTTGCTGTCGTCGACCAGTAGTACCCGCACTTCCTGAATATCAAACAAGTCAAGATCAAGTTCATCATGATTGATCAAATCAAGGCTGGCATTCAGCGCGCGTGACAAATGCAAAGGTTCAAAGGGTTTAGGCAAAATAGCCGCAACTCCGGCCTGTTTAAATTCTTCCAGCTTGGACAGGCGGTTCTCGCTGCTCACCAGCATAAACGGAATGGCATTAAACTCGTCGGATTCTTTTAGGTATTTCAGCAGCTCCAGGGCGGTGCCATCCTCAAAATACATGGCACTGACAATCAAATCAGCACCGTGGGTCTTTAACGCAGCCTTTGCTTCTGCAACTGTACTGACAGGATCAATCTCCTTCACCTTTTCTTTCAGCAGCAGGGTAGTAATAATTTTGCGCTGGGTGTCAGAAGGTTCAATTAAAACGATATGTAGGTCAGGAATAGACAGCTTATCCATTTATTCACTCTTTATTGTAGTTGTTTTCAGCCTCCCGCAAGTTTAGCGCTAATGCCCTCAGCTTGCAGCAGTGCTTTTAACTTTTCACGGTCGTCGGTTTGTACTTCAATTACGCCCTCTTTTACTGCCCCGCCGCAGCCGCACTTTTTCTTAAGCGTTTTGCACAGGGTTTTAAGTGCACTGGTATCTTTATCCAGGCCAATCAGCAAAGAGACACCTTTACCTTTTCGCCCCTTGGTTTCACGGTGAATTCGTACGACACCATCTTTGGATACAGAGCGGGGGGCGTCAGCTTTACGCGGGGAAACCTTGCCACCGTCAGTGGAATAGACCAGGTTGGAATCGTCCATTATCATCTCCTCGATACGCGCATCACGCGCAAACGGCGCGTGAATATCAGTGTTAATGAATTCTGAGTAAACTATATCGCAACTGACTGCCATAGCAGTGTGCCAAGGCCCGTAATACGGCGGCCTGGCGTGTAAAGTGGCGTTCGCGACTTTACCGTTTTCTGCCCTGACGTACGTCAGCGCTGCTGCGATACCCCGTCTTTTCTATCGGCGTTTCGCCTTGTTTAGACGAGAGTATTGCCATAGTAGTGGAAAGGGGGAAAAATTGATACCAGTCACACTTCACAGCCTGTCAGTCATTGCTGATGCTCCAGGCGCATGAGCGGAGCATTTCCATTTCCTTCATGCTTACAACTTCAGCAGGTGTTGAGCAGTTGCGTCAGGTGTCAGTACAATTGGCGGTATAATCTGGTGTCTGGCGAGCGAAACTGATAGTGTTCGCAATGCTCTGATAAGAGGTACCAACCGCATCGTAAATGGCTGCATGGCAGACATACTGCAAGAGAGGCGCGGGTACACAGGGCGCCCATTCCTGCATTAACGAGGTACTTATATGCTTAAAGCCATGCTTGATTTGTTCAAAGAGTCATCCGACAACGATCAAGAAACTCATACCGTTGAGCTTGCTACTGCCACACTGTTCAGTGAAATCATCAGAGCCGACCGGGATATACAGCAAGCCGAACTGGACACCTACCGTGAAAAGCTGGCTGCGCAGTTTGGGCTGTCTGATCACGAACTCGATACCCTGATGCAGGAAGGCCAGGAGATGGCCGAAGATGCCGTCGATTTTGTGCAGTTTACGCAGGTCATCAATGAAAAGTGCAGTAATGAGCAGAAAATCACGATTCTGAAAGGGCTGTGGCAGGTGGCTTATGCAGACAATGAAATTGCCCCTATTGAAGAACATACCGTTCGACGAATCGCTGATCTGCTGTATATTCCTCATAGCCAGTTTATTAAAACCAAACTGGACGTCACCGGCGAATAGGCGCCGGGGCGCCCTGATAAAAAGCGGTTAAAGGCAGTGTTACGCGTACTTACATCTATTAAAGGAGCGGTGGGGCTCATCATCGGTGGGGCCGTACTGCTGACCACTGCGGCCATTTTGTTAGTGCTGGTCACTGAGCATGAAGAGCGCTACGTCATGCAGGCGCAGGAACATGTCCGCTCACTCTCTACCTCGCTTGTGGGCGAGTTGCGTCCAGGTATGGAAAGTAACACCTGGACACAAAAAGAGCTGAAAGCCATCCTTAACCCTATTGCCACGTACAGCAATATCGTTGCTCTGACGCTCTACGATAAACACTACGACCCCATCTTCAGCATTGACGGTAAGGCCAGCGACAAAAAAGCTGATTTAGATTACCCGTCGTTGTCTGCCAACCAGTTTAGTCTGGGCGTGACACAGCGCGATGGTTATCTTGTATCGGTGGATCGGGTAGGCGCTAAAGTGTATCCCATTGCCTATCTGATGATTGCAGTGGATGTGAAGCGACCACTTGATGAAAGTATCAGGTCATTGTTGCTGCACAGTCTTCCGCTTATCGGTGTATTTCTGCTGTTAACACTACTGGTTTATCTGATTTTATTACACCGGCTGATGTCGCCGCTGTTCGCACTGTCCCGATTTATGAATCAGGTCAATGAATCGAAAGACTACAGTCTGCGCCACAAAGTGTCACGTCAGGACGAAGTGCGTGCGCTGGGAGAAAACATCAATACGCTGCTTGAAACTATCGAAGCCGAGCTGACCATTAATTATGAGCAGAATCAGACCCTGATTGAACAGCAGCAGACCATGACGCGCCTGGCCAATTACGACAGCCTGACGGGGCTGCCTAACCGGCAGTTTGTGATGGACAATCTGCGCCTGGAACTGGCCAGGGCGCGGCGGCACGAAGAAGATCTGGTTCTGATGTTTTTCGATTTGGATGGCTTTAAGGGCATCAACGACTCGCTGGGGCACGAAACCGGCGATCTTATCCTTATCGAGGTTGCTGACCGGGTTACCACACTGTTACGCGAAGGCGATCTGGTCGCGCGCCTCGGCGGTGATGAATTTATCGTATTACCGGATCGCGATACCAGCGAAGCCAGCATTAAAAACATGTCGAACCGCCTCATTTCGGCCTTCAGCGAACCCTTTCAGTTGCGCGGGCTGGCGTTGACCGTGGGGATCAGTATGGGCGTTGCCAGAGCGTCGGATGCGGATTACCACTTAAGTCAGCTGATGAGTAATGCCGATTTGGCCATGTATCGATCAAAGGCAAAAGGGCGAGGCATATACACCATCTTTACCCCGGACATGGTGGAATCGCACAAGCGCAAGCTGTCAATCGCAAACAGCATTGAGCAGGCTATACAGAATCAGGAGCTGGTAATCTATTACCAGCCGAAAGTCGGGGCTAATGGCGATATTGTCGGGTTTGAAGCCTTGCTGCGCTGGCATCATCCCGAACTGGGGCTGATTATGCCCGGTGAGTTTATCCCTATTGCCGAACAGGGTGGGAAAATATCCACGATTACGCGCTATGTCATTGAGCAGGTCTGCATGCAACTGCCGCACATCAGCGAATGGATCGGCCGTCGTTATCGTGTTGCAATCAATTTATCTGGCCATGATCTGCGTGACAGCGGTCTGTTTGACACGATTTATGCGCTATTCACCCAATACGCGATAAATCCTGAGATGATTGAGTTTGAAGTTACCGAATCGGCATACCTGGAAAACTTTGCATTATCGAATAAATTCTTCCGCCGCGTCAGTAATATGGGCTGTGCAATTTCACTGGATGACTTTGGCACCGGCTATTCCTCGCTAAGTTACCTGACGCAAATCAGCATCGATACCCTGAAAATTGACCGGCAGTTTATCAGCGAACTGGAGAATTCAGAGCGCAGCCGGCTGGTCACTGGTGCCATTATAGATCTGGCCAAACGACTTTCACTGAATATCTGCGCTGAGGGGATTGAGTATATTGGTCAGTGGGACTATCTGCTGGAACACGGCTGTGATCATGTTCAGGGATTTCTGTTCAGCCGCCCGGTTCCGCTGGAGGTGCTTACCGAGCTTCCGCGACATTTCGACAAGGCCAGACTGGAAGCTGAGCAAGTAAGTCGGTAACGGGCGGGGCCTTTCCGTTTATAATAACCTCCCTGCTCAAAATGTGTTGCTGAAAAGCAACATAAACCTTCGTCAGGTGTCGCATTTAATCTTTAACCTATTGATAAATAAAACCTAAATGATACTGGCACAATTTTCGCTGGCTTCGGCTTTTGCCGCTACGTGGGCGATCAGCGTTGTAAACGTCGTCTGCAGGCGTGGTAAAACGGAGGATGAGGATGAGATTTGTCGTAAACAAAATCAGTTCAGATATGAAGGCACGCGTCCTTTCGGCCATGATGGCACCACTGACCGTCGCGACGTTAGCACCGCTGGTTGTGGCCACCATGGCCTACGCGCAAACAGATTTACTAACGCGGCTTGATGTTGATCAGGATGGCAAAGTGTCATTAAAAGAAGCGGTCAGGAACACCGAGCTTCTGAAGAATTTTGGGCTTATCGACGAAAATGGTGATGGTATGCTGACCCGTGAAGAGCTTGAAAAAAGTGAATACGTATCTGGTGATCATCAAAAAACCGACGATTAATGCCGGAGCAAAAAGGTTTGACTGCCATGCACCAAATGCCTAAAGGGCGGTGCTTGCCTGTGCGCAAGGGGTATGAGATTCTGAAACCCAAACTCAATTTAAGTGACCGACTTGTGCAGATAGGCTCACTTCGCCAGCTAACGCTGGTCAGTTTCGCGTTGGCGCTGGTTCCTCTTATTGCGCTGTTATGGCAAAGCCAGAGTGATCTTGCCCGGGTGGGCAAGATGACAACGTTTGATACCCGCTATGTGGTGGATGTGGTCAGCGACCTGCGTAATCTTGATGCCGCCGCGGTCGATCTGGAGCGTAGCATTCGTCAGTTTGCTGTGCTGCGCAGTGACAAAGTGGCAGCGCTCAGCGATAACGCACTGGCGCAGTTTGTTTCAGCCAGAGATAAACTGTGTGCGTCGCTCGATTCGCCGCCCGAATGCGTGCAGCTTAACGAGCACGTAGAGCAGTTGTCTGACTTTCGTCAAGTCGAAGACGAATTGCTACTGAACGCGTACCTTGCCTCCGTGAGCCGGTCAGTCAGCAGCTTTCGCGATGAGGTCGACGAAGCGATTCAGTTGCGTCTTGAAGTGCAGCAACAGGACCTGGCCGCCATGCAAGCCAAACAGGCCTGGTCAACGGCGATGCTGGTCAGCATATCGCTGTTGCTAATATTGCTGGGCAGTCAGCTTATCGTTAACCCAGTCAAAAAGCTAAAGCATATTATTCGTATAGTGGCTAAGCAGGACGGGGAACTGCCATCCCTGTCCACCCGTGCGCCAAAAGAGCTCATTGGTGTCGAGCGTGATCTGCACTGGCTATATGACCGTCTCACGCAACTTGAACATATTCGAACCGCCTTATTGCGCCATGCATCCCATGAACTCAAGACGCCACTTGCCAGTATCAAAGAGGGCTGCAGTTTGCTGTCAGAAAACGTGGTTGGCGAGCTCAATCCACGCCAGAAAGAGGTACTCAGCCTGCTGACCAGTTCGACTCAGCGGCTTAATTCACTGGTGGAAAAACTGCTTGATTACAATCTGCTTCTGCAACAGGCTCAGCCTACAACCACCGCTGTTGATCCAGCGACACTGGTCAAAGATTGCATTCAGGACTACGCACTGGCATTGAAAGATCGCGATGTGAATGTGGATGTCGCCGCAGAGCAGATTGCGGTAGACGAAGAACTCTATCGCCGAATTCTGGATAATCTGGTATCCAACGCGGTTGCCCACGGGGCGGTTGGCAGACCCATCGATATCCGTATTTACAATGACAGCGACACAACCGTGCTGGAAGTGGCTAACCGGGGGAAAAAAATTCCCGCAGAGGCAGCGCCGACGCTGTTTGAACCTTTTACCCGGGGCAGCGATCCCCGAAACGATAATGTGATTGGGACCGGCCTGGGTCTCTCCATTGTTGCTGATTGCGCTCGTCTGATGCAGGGCAATGTCGCGGTAGTTGATGTAGACTATGCCGATGTCTGCTTTAAAGTAACGATTCCGCAATAGGAAAGTTGATAATGAGAATAATAGCTGTGGCGCTGTTAGGCGCTACGATAACGGGGTGCGCGTCGTTAATGGAAAACGCGTCTTCGCCGTCACCAACGGAAACGTCAGAGCCCATTGCTACACCAGTGGTGCAGGAGAAAGAATTTTGCCTGGTTAGTGACAAGCATGATGACATCCAGAATAATTGTGATCTCGGTCACTGGATCAATTTGTGGGTAGAGGCTGACCGCACGGCATGGCCTGCGCGCAAAGCGAAAATGGCTGATTTAAGCAGCAGTTTCGAAGACACACTGCATAAGGTGCTGCTGTCGATGCCGACAGATACGCCTTATCAAGACAGATTGCGGGCACAGCGCCTGCTCAAAGACCTAACCCCTTTACTGACACCCGAAGCAACGCTGGTGGTCAGCACCATGCTGTCGAAACCTAATGAACAGTTGCTGGAGTTTGAGTCAGCCATTTCACTGCTGAGTCGCGTTAACACGCGTCAGACCAGCACCATAGATAACCTTAAGGCAGAACTGAAAGCACAGCAGGATAAAGTAGAAGAATTGCTACAGATCGAGGCCTCGCTGATGGATAAGAACAGGAGTAATCAGCAATGACACAGCAGCAACAGTTAACCCCGCATTTGTTACTGGTAGACGATGACACCAGTTTGTTGCGACTGCTGACTATTCGTCTGGAGGGAGAAGGGTTCACGGTGACGGCAGTGGAAGACGGGCAAAGTGCGCTTAAGAAAGTGCGCAGTGACTCTATTGATGTGGTGCTCAGTGATTTGCGCATGCCGGGCCTTGACGGATTAAGCCTGTTTGAAGAAATTATGGGGCTGCGCCAGGACTTGCCGGTGATTTTAATGACGGCGCACGGCACCATTGCCGATGCTGTCGAAGCTACGCAGCGAGGGGTTTTCGGCTTTTTAACCAAGCCGGTTGACCATGATGAACTGCGCAATATGTTAAAAAAGGCCTTAAGTCACTCGCAGGCTGCGCAGCCCGGCGACTGGGCCAAAAATATTATCACCCGCTCGCCGGAAATGCTGAACGTGCTGGATCAGGCGTATCGTATTGCCAAACGGGAAGTCAGCGTACTGATCAGCGGCGCCAGTGGTACGGGTAAGGAATTGCTGGCGAATGCGATCCATAAAGCCAGTGATCGTCACGACAAGCCCTTTGTGGCCATCAACTGCGGAGCGCTGCCGGAAAACCTGCTTGAATCGGAATTGTTCGGGCATGCTAAGGGCGCTTTTACTGGCGCAGTGCAGGCTAATGCTGGCTTATTTCGTGAAGCAGACGGCGGCACCCTGTTTTTAGATGAGATTGGCGACATGCCGATGACATTGCAGGTGAAACTGTTGAGGGCCCTGCAGGAGCGGCAAATCCGGCCGGTGGGCAGCAGCAAACACGTGGATATTGACGTACGCATTATCTCGGCCACGCACAAAGATCTGCAAAAAGAAATGGAAGAAGGCACGTTCCGGGAAGATTTGTACTATCGCCTGAATGTGGTGAACCTGAAACTGCCGTCACTGAAGGCGCGCAGTGAAGATATTCCGCTGCTGGCTCGCAGCCTTTTGCAGCAAAGTGCCGAACGCCACCAGGTTGATGTAAGCCAGTTTTCGGATGATGCTATGCAAATGCTGGTGAAAGCAGACTGGCCGGGCAACGTCCGCCAGTTGGTGAATGTGGTGGAGCAGTGTGTGGCGCTCACACAAACGCCGGTCGTGCCGTTACATCTGGTGGAGCAGGCCCTCTCGTCCAGCCGACAGAGCTGGCCAACACTGACCGAAGCACGGGACGCCTTTGAGCAGCAATATCTGCACAAGTTGCTGAAAATGACAGATGGCAACGTAACCCGGGCAGCCGAACTGGCCGGACGTAATCGTACCGATATGCATAAACTGATGAAAAAACACGAACTGGAAGCCAGCGATTATCGCGACCGCCAGTCAGAAGAGAGCTGATTGCGCCGGAACAGCCGCAAGTTCCAGCGACGGTAAGGCCATATCGGGATACTGGCGGTTGTAAGCGTCAATAAATTGCTGTGCCAGCCATGGCGCGTCTTTATTGTCCGGCCGGTGAAAGAAAAAATACGGTGTGCGCCCCTCGGTTCGCCACTGGTGGCACTTGTTGATCCAGGGGACGAGACAGCGCGCATTGTCTTCACTCACATTATTCCCCACAAACCGCACCACCGGCTGTTGACCGGTGGCGACCACATTTACCGGTACTCGTGGCTTTTTAGTGCGCACCTCAGAAACAAGCGCGCAATCACTGGGGCCGGTGAAAAGTGCCCGGGTGTCCATGATCATGCGATTGGCGCCGTGGTCCTGAAGTAGCCGGTTAAAGTACCGCTCGTCATCACTTTTGGCAAAGAATGCACAATGCCGGACTTCAACCGCAACATTCAGTGAGTCAGGCAGACGCTTAAGAAATGCTGCGAGCAATGGCAGTCGGTCAGGCCCAAACTGGGCCGGAAGCTGCAGTAACATGAGCCCCAGTTTGTCACCAAGCCCCGCTAAACAGTGCAATTGCTGATCGACAAGTGCCTCACAGTCGCGCAGGCCCGCTTCATGAGATATCACCTGATTAAACTTGAAGGTGAAACGGAAGTGTTCGGGGACTGCCGACGCCCAGCGCGTGACGGTTTGTGGATCCGGCAATGAATAGAACGTGGTGTTCCCTTCTATGCTGTTTAAACGGCGCCCGTAAGCAGGCAATTGCGCCGCAGGCTGCCTCGCCAGCCAGGTAGACTGCCAGTACGGATCCTGCCATACCGGCAGACCGATTCGGACAGTGGGCAGTGAAGCAGCAGATAAGGCAGAATCAGGCATTTTTGTCATTGGGCTTTGAAGTGCATTTGTTTATACTAGGCGGCTTTTAGCAATGCAGTCACACGTTGGCGGGTTTTACCAGCGAATGCAACCCGGTGCAACGTCAGGCGAGAAAAACATCAGAGGTCAGCGACCATGCGCACAGATTACTGTGGGAATATTGATTCATCCTATACCGGACAAACCGTTACCCTTTATGGCTGGGTAAACAAACGCCGCGATCTGGGCGGTGTTATCTTCATCGATTTACGAGATCGTGAGGGGATTGTACAGGTCGTTTTCGACCCGGATCTACCTGATGTACTGGAGGTCGCCAATACACTGCGCAGTGAGTTCTGTGTGAAATTGAGCGGTAAAGTGCGCGCGCGTCCAGAGGGACAGATCAACAAAGATATGCGTACCGGAGAAATTGAAATTCTGGGTACCGCGCTGGAAGTGATTAACCGCGCTGAGGTGCTGCCGCTGGACTGGAATCAGGAAAACTCAGAAGAGCAGCGCCTGCGTTACCGCTATCTGGATCTGCGTCGCCCGGTAATGTCACAGCGTTTGATGTTCCGTGCCAAAGTGACCGCCGCCGTTCGCCGGTATCTGGAAGAGGACGGCTTTTTAGATATTGAAACACCGATCCTGACCAAAGCTACGCCGGAAGGTGCGCGGGATTATCTGGTTCCAAGTCGCACGCACAAAGGGGAATTTTTCGCATTGCCGCAGTCACCGCAATTGTTTAAGCAGTTGCTGATGATGTCAGGCATGGACCGTTACTATCAGATTGTAAAGTGCTTCCGCGACGAAGATTTGCGTGCCGACCGTCAGCCAGAATTTACCCAAATCGATTTGGAAACCACGTTTCTGGATGCCGATGGCGTGATGGCCATCACCGAAGGCATGATCCGTGATTTGTTTAACAAAATGCTGGATGTGGAACTGGGCGACTTTCCGCGTATGACGTATGGCGACGCCATGCGCCGCTACGGCAGCGACAAGCCTGATTTGCGTAATCCGCTGGAACTGGTGGATGTGGCTGATCTGCTTAAAGATGTCGACTTCAAAGTGTTCAGTGGCCCGGCCAACGATGCCAAAGGCCGCGTTGCCGTGATTAAGGTGCCGGGCGGTGCCAGCATGTCACGTAAACAGATTGACGAATATACCAAGTTTGCCGGGATTTACGGTGCCAAAGGGCTGGCCTGGATCAAGGTCAATGACGACAGCATGGGACAGGACGGGCTGCAGTCGCCGATTCTGAAATTCCTGAGTGATGACATTACCACCAGCCTGGTAGAGCGCACCGGCGCGAAAACCGGTGACATACTGTTATTTGGTGCGGACAGCGCCACGGTCGTCACCGAAGCGCTGGGTGCACTGCGTCTCAAGCTGGGCGAAGATTTTGAGCTGTTGCAAGGCGACTGGCGTCCGTTGTGGGTGGTTGACTTCCCGATGTTTGAAGAAGTGGATGGCGAACTGTACGCCCTGCATCACCCCTTTACCTCGCCGCGTGGTCTTAGCCCTGAAGCGCTGAAAGCCAACCCGGTCGAAGCGTTATCCGATGCCTATGACATGGTCTTAAACGGGGTCGAACTGGGTGGCGGTTCGGTGCGTATTCATGACCAGGCGATGCAATCAGCAGTGTTCAGCATTCTTGGTATCGACGAAGAAGAAGCTAAGAACAAGTTTGGCTTCCTGCTGGATGCGCTGCAGTTTGGTGCGCCGCCGCACGCAGGTCTGGCCTTTGGCCTGGATCGGCTGGTAATGCTGATGACCGGCGCTGGCTCTATCCGCGATGTGATGGCGTTCCCGAAAACCACCACCGCGGCCTGTCCGTTAACGTCAGCCCCAAGCCCGGCGAATCCGCAGCAGCTTGAAGATCTGGCGATTGCGACGGTGAAAAAGCCGTCCTGATCCATGAGCTATAAAAAGCCTGAATCGGTCCTGGTGGTGCTGTTTGATAAGCACCACCGGGTGCTGATTTTACAGCGCCAGGATGACGCTAACTTCTGGCAGTCGGTAACCGGTGCGCTGGAAGCAGGTGAACAGCCCATTGACGCGGCCTACCGTGAAGTGGCTGAAGAAACCGGGCTGATCTTATCCCCGGATGCGTGCCCGATTGAAGACTGCGCCTGCATCAACCGGTATGAGATACGACCGCGCTGGCAACACCGTTATCCACCTGGCACCACGCACAATACTGAGCATGTATTTCGTGCCTGTATCGACAGCCGCTTACCTCTGCAGCTTACCGAACATTTGCATGCTGAGTGGGTCAGCAAAGACGAAGCCCTGACACGCCTGTGGTCACCGTCAAACCGTGAAGCAGTAGCGAAGTTTGTCGGAGTACCGCAATAATGGTTATACTGGGTATAGATCCAGGTTCACGGGTCACAGGCTACGGCCTGATTGCCAGAAAGAACGGCAAACTGGTGTATGTGGCCAGTGGCTGTATACGGGTGGGCGAAAAAGCGTTGCCCGAGCGCCTGAACACAATTTATCTGGGCGTCAGTGACATTATTCGTCAGTACTCACCGGCCGAATTTGCCATTGAGCAGGTGTTTATGGCGCGCAACCCCGATTCGGCGTTAAAACTGGGGCAGGCCAGGGGGGCAGCCATTGTCGCCGCAACACAGGGTGAACTGCCTGTATCGGAATATTCGGCGCGTCAGATCAAACAGGCGGTAGTAGGCAAAGGCGGTGCGGACAAAACCCAGGTTCAGCATATGGTGAAGCACTTGCTGGATTTAAGCGGTACGCCGCAATCAGATGCTGCCGATGCGCTGGCCGTGGCATTGTGTCACGCCAATACGCAGCAAAGTCTGGTGGCAATGGCGGGGCAGGCGAAGAAAACCGTGCGTGGACGCTTGCGTTAATATTGAGGAAGATGCGAATAAGTCTGTCATCACTTAGCGGCGATAGACTTATTCGCACCTTCCTTAACAGAGACAAGATTTATGATAGGACGTATTCAGGGAACCCTGGTCGAGAAGCAGCCTCCTGAGGTGCTGATAGACGTGGCGGGTATGGGCTATGAAATTCAGATGCCGATGACCAGTTTCTACCAGCTTCCGGCGGTAGGCGAACAGGTCACCCTGTGGACGCATTTTGTGGTGCGTGAAGACGCCCAGTTACTGTTTGGGTTTTGTGAGAAAAATGAACGCGGTCTGTTTCGCGAACTGATTAAGGCTAACGGTGTAGGCCCCAAGTTAGGACTGACCATTTTATCCGGCATGTCGGCATCGCAGTTTTTAAGTAGCGTACAGCACGAAGACGTATCCGCACTGGTGGCAATGCCGGGAATAGGCAAGAAAACCGCAGAGCGGCTGGTGGTTGAACTTAAAGACAGGCTTGAAAAGTTTGGCAAGAGCCAGTCGGTGTCGATACCGACGCAGCCCGCTGGCGCTGCCGGCGACGCGCTGGTGGCGGTTAACGATGTGCGTGAGGATGCCATGGGCGCACTGGTGGCGTTAGGCTATAAGCCGGCACAGGCAAGTAAGTATATTGACGCCGTTTATCAGGACGGCATGGAAAGTGAGCAGGTCATACGTGAAGCCTTGCGGGCCGCAATTTAACCGATGTACCGGCACGAACAGGAGCCGCAATGATTGAAGCTGACAGACTGATCACTGCCTCTTCCAGTCAGGAAGACGAGGTTGTTGACCGGGCAATTCGCCCAAAAATGCTGAATGATTATACCGGGCAGCCCCATGTGTGCGAGCAGATGGAAATTTTCATCGAAGCTGCGCGCAACCGCCAGGATGCCCTTGATCATTTACTTATTTTTGGCCCGCCTGGGCTGGGTAAAACGACACTGGCCAACATTGTCGCCAACGAAATGGATGTGAATATTAAAACCACCTCCGGGCCAGTGCTGGAAAAAGCGGGCGACCTGGCGGCTCTGCTGACCAACCTTGAAACCAATGATGTGCTGTTCATTGACGAAATTCACCGCTTAAGCCCGGTAGTGGAAGAAATTCTGTATCCGGCGATGGAAGATTATCAGCTGGATATCATGATAGGTGAGGGGCCTGCTGCCCGTTCTATTAAGCTGGACTTGCCACCGTTTACGCTGATTGGTGCGACAACCCGGGCCGGGTCACTGACCTCGCCATTGCGGGACCGGTTTGGCATTGTTCAGCGTCTGGAGTTTTACTCCGTCAAAGATTTAACCCAGATAATAGCCCGCAGTGCCGGCTTTTTGCAGCTGGATCTGTCGGAAGAGGGCGCGATCGAAGTTGCAAGGCGCTCGCGTGGCACGCCCCGTATTGCCAATCGCCTGCTGCGCCGTGTGCGCGATTATGCGCAGGTTAAATCAGCCGGCCAGGTAAACGGAGACACAGCGGCCAAAGCGCTGGACATGCTGGATGTAGACCGGGAAGGCTTTGATTATATGGATCGTAAGCTGCTTACTGCCATTATTGATAAGTTTGATGGAGGGCCGGTCGGGCTGGAAAATCTGGCGGCCGCCATAGGTGAAGAAAAAGAAACCATTGAGGACGTGATCGAACCCTTTTTGATCCAGCAGGGCTTTTTACAGCGAACGCCCAGGGGCCGGATTGTGTCACAACGGGCCTATCTGCATTTTGGCTTCACACCGTCACAGTCGTAACCTGCACGTATCGCATCTTCCCTTTTTATTCCGGACATAAAAAAGCCCGCTCAATTGAGCGGGCGAAAACAACAAGTGTTGAAGGAAATAAATCCAGGGAACTCATGTCAAACAGGAGATAACTCTCTTACGTATCCGCGTGATGCCAATACGTTCTGTGCGACTGATGGCTGCGCATTATAGAGATAATTGAGGCTGTGACAATTGAGGAAAATTATACTTTCAGATTAGAAAAAGTAATGTGTTTATGGTCTGTTAAATTTCTTCTCATATTCCGTTAAATACACGCCATATTTGCCCTTTGAGCTGAATGGTGGCAGCCTGATTACCACTACATAAGGCCTTAATTTATCAACGTTGGTATTAATAAAAGTACACTGAAGGAATAAATATGCACGAATATCAGGTACGGGTTTATTACGAAGATACCGATGCCGGCGGCATCGTTTACTACGCGAATTATCTGAAGTTTACAGAGCGGGCTCGCACGGAATGGTTGCGTTCAGTGGGCTATGAGCAGGACGTACTGCTGGAACAAAACATTGCTTTTGTCGTCAAATGGGTCGAAATGCATAACTATGCGCCTGCTCGTTTTAACGATGTATTGAGTATTGCTACGCAGGTTGTAGAATTGAAAGGCGCTAGTATGCTGCTCAAGCAGGAAATAACAAATGCACAGGGTGTGGCATTGGTCACCTCCAATGTTCGTATTGCCTGTGTGGATTTGGCTTCGATGAAAGCCAGACGATTACCAAAAACATTGTTAGGGGATATAACGCGTGTCATCTGATCTCACCTTTATTGGCTTGTTTTTGCAGGCCAGCTTTATTGTTCAACTTATTATGCTGCTGTTACTGGGTGTTTCGGTCGCGTCATGGACGTTTATTTTTCAGCGCAGTCGTGCCTTATCCGGTGCCCGTGAAGAAATGCTGCAATTTGAAGATAAGTTCTGGTCCGGCGCTGACTTAAATAAGCTGTACCAGGAGCTCTCTGCACGCGCCAATGTCAGTGGACTTTCCAGTATTTTCTGCTCGGGCTTTAAAGAGTTTGTGCGCCTGAGAAAAAGCAATACCAGCACCAACGGAATTGTCGATGGTACTTACCGTGCCATGCGGGTAAGTATGTCGCGTCAGGTGGAAGACTTAGAAAGTCGCCTGCCGTTTCTGGCAACGGCCGGCTCAATCAGTCCGTATATTGGTCTGTTTGGTACGGTGTGGGGGATCATGAATGCTTTTATTGCCTTAGGCGAAGTGCAGCAAGCCACACTTGCCATGGTGGCGCCGGGTATTGCAGAGGCCCTGATTGCCACCGCGATTGGTCTGTTTGCGGCGATTCCGGCGGTCATTGCCTACAACCGGTTCAGCCACCAGGTTGAGAAGCTGGAAAACAGCTACGCCAACTTTATGGAAGAATTTTCTGCAATCCTTCATCGTCAGGCTGTTGCCGCACAGGCTCAGCAACCAGCGTAATGCAGTACTGCCGATTGAAATACCGTATGAAGGGTTAAGTTTATGTACACAAGAAAACGTCGTCGCCCGGTCTCAGAGATAAACGTTGTACCTTATATCGACGTCATGCTGGTGCTGCTGATCATCTTTATGGTGACTGCACCGCTGATTTCGCAGGGCGTAAAAGTGGATCTGCCAAAGGCCAGTGCAAACCCCATTGAACAGGAAGACACCCCACCGCTGATTGCGTCTGTGGATGTAAAAGGACGTTACTTCCTGAACGTGGGGGACAGTCAGGATGCGCCGGTTGAGGCGGATGAACTGGCCGCCATGGTACAGGCACAACTAAAGAAAACGCCAAAAACGCCGGTCGTGGTGAAAGGCGACGGGCAGGTAGCATACAATGAAGTGATTCAGCTTATGGTATTGCTGCAGGGGGCGGGTGTGCCCTCAGTAGGGTTAATGACCGATCCGGTTGAACCGGAGTGAGGGGTAGTTCAGTAGTATGACAGAGTCATCGGCGGCGATTTACAAATCGGTCGGGCTGCACGCGGTCATTGCCATACTGTTGCTAATTAGCGTCAGTTTTTCTCCTGATCCACTGCCGGCACCGCCATCGCCCAGCCCGGTTATTAATGCTACGTTCATTGATGCCCAGGCGATTGCGGATAAGCAACGGGCAGAAGCGCAGGCCCGCGCAGAGGCTGCACAGAAAGAACGTCAGGCCAGAGAAGCTGCAGAGCGACGACGTCAGAAAGCCCTGGCAGAGAAGCGTGCGCGTGAGAAAGCAGAAGCAGAGGCAGCGGAACGTCAGCGCCAGAAAAAGCTTAAGGAACTGGCAGCTCAGAAAGAGCGTGAGCGTAAGCAGCAGGAAGCGCGTGAAAAAGCTGAAGCAGAAAAAAAGCGCCGTGAAGAACAGCAGCAGGCGGAAATGGAAAGAAAAATGCAAGAGCAACTCGCCAAAGAGCGCGAAGCGCAGCAGGCGAGACGTCAGCAACAGGTGTTGTCTGAAGTGGAACGCTATCAGGCATTAATTCAGCAACGTATTGAACGAAACCTGTACTACGACGACAGCTTTAAAGGTAAAGAATGTCGTCTTAATATAAAGCTGGCCACCACCGGCTTCATCACCAGTGTCAGGGTGCTAGGCGGCGATACGGCGCTGTGCCAGGCAGCGGAGAGTGCCGTGCGGCGCACCGAAGAAGTGCCCATGCCGGAATCGCCTGACGTGTATGAAGAGTTAAAAGACATCAACCTTAGAGTGGAACTGTAGTGATAATGAGAAAAGTTGGGATATGGATCGGCATGCTGGCCCTGATGGTCAGCGCCAGAGCGTTTGCAACTCTGGAAATCGTGATCACCGAAGGGGTGGACTCCGCACGTCCCATTGGCATCGTGCCATTTAAGTGGAAGGGTGATGGCTCGATGCCAGGGGAGCTGTCAAAAGTGATCCGTGCAGACCTGATGCGCAGCGGTAAGTTTAACCCTATCGATCCGAAGGATATGCCGCAATACCCTGAGTCTGATCAGGATATTAATTATTCAGCCTGGGCCAGCACCGGCGCAGATACGGTGCTGGTTGGCAGTATAGAGAAGGAATCAGTTGACCGTTACCGCGTTACCTATGAGCTGATTGACGTGCTGAAAGGGCAGATGACTGACGGTAATTCACAAGTATTGAAAGACGGGAAGCTGGTCGAAGGCAAAGCCCATATTATTGCATCACGTCAGGCGGTGATTAACGGCAGTGACTTTCGTCAGTACGCGCACCGTATCAGTGATGTGGTGTATGAGAAGCTGACTGGCGTTCGGGGCGCGTTTTTAACGCGTATCGCCTATGTCATCGTCAGAGATCGTGAAACCAGCGACTTACCCTATCAACTGGTGATTGCAGACTACGATGGCGAGAACGAAACGCGGTTACTGTCGTCACCCGAACCACTGATGTCGCCGTCCTGGTCACCGGACGGGGAGAAGCTGGCTTACGTCAGTTTTGAAAATCGTCGCCCGCAGATCTATATTCAGGACATCTATACCATGGAACGGACCAAAATCACTGATTTTCCTGGTATAAATGGAAGTCCGGTTTTCTCACCTGACGGTGAGCAACTGGCTATGGTATTGTCGAAGGACGGCAATCCGGAAATTTATGTTATGGATCTGGCGACTAAAAGTATACGCCGGGTCACCCGTAACCGGGCGATTGACACCGAGCCTGCATGGGCGCCGGACGGCAAGAGTCTCATATTTAGCTCGGAACGGGGTGGTAAACCACAGATTTATAGCGTAAATTTAGCATCAGGGAAAGTGAGACGTGTCACCTTTGTCGGTGAGCAGAACCTGGGCGGTACGATTACACCAGACGGCGAACAAGTAGTACTGGTTAACCGTACCAATGGTAACTATCATATTGCCAAGCAAGGACTGGATGATGGATCACCACAGGTACTGACCAGAACCTATCTGGACGAGTCGCCTAGTGTGGCGCCGAATGGAAGCATGATAATTTATAGCACTTTACACGGAGACACGCAGGTATTGTCCCTTGTGTCTCTGGACGGGCGTTTTAAGGCCAGGTTACCAGCAGCCAACGGACAAGTGAAGTCGCCGAGTTGGTCACCATTTTTGTTTTAATAAAACCAAAATATTGATAAATAAAATATAAGGATTAAGAGGATGCAAATGAATAAAGTAATGAAAAGTTTCATTATCGCCTTGCCAGTGGTGACTATGATGGCCTGTTCGTCAGGACCCAGTGAAGAGGAGCTTGCTGCAGAACGTAACCGCATGGCGCAGGAACAGGCGGAAGCTGAACGTGAAGCGCAGCGCGCCGAAGAGCAGCGTGTAAAAGCAGAAAAAGCGCAGCGTATGAAGCGTCAGGAAGAAATGGTCGCTCAGGAAAAAGAAGCCCTGCAAAACGAACAAACCGTTTACTTTGACTTTGACCGCTCGAGCATCAAGCCAGAATTCCAGACGCTGCTGGACAAGCATGCAGAGTTTTTGGTGAAAAACCCAGACCAGGATGTGGTCATCCAGGGTCACACAGACAGCCGTGGTACACCAGAGTACAACATTGCGCTGGGTGAGCGCCGTGCACAATCAGTAGAAACGTATCTGCTGAATGCTGGCGTAAGCAGCAGCCAGATCTCTGTCGTATCGTACGGTGAAGAAAAACCAGCCGTGATGGGCTCAACGGAATACGCCTTTGCGCAAAACCGTCGCGGAGTCGTCGTTTATCAATAATGGCTGATAGCAAAATGCGAAAACGCACACAGGTCGCGGCAGCCGTCGCGACCCTTGTTGTTTCTGCCGGTGTACTTGCACAGGCACCGGTTTACGACGTTAACGGCAGCTCAAACCTGGAACAGCGGGTTGAGGTGCTTGAGCGGATGGTGAAAAGTCGCACCGAAATGCAGCATCGGTTACAGGAGCAGCTTGATACGCTGCAAATGGAGATCGATCAATTGCGGGGTGCGGTTGAAGTTAACACCAATGAACTTGAAAAAGTGCTTGAGCGTCAGCGTGAACTTTATCTTGAAATCGATAAACGCGTTGAAGCGCTGAAGCAAGGTGGTTTTACGCAATCGACATCATCGTCAGGCAGCGGTAATTCAGTATCTCAGCCGGCAAATACAGGTAATACCTCCTCCGGCAGTAACCTGGACGAAGGCGAAGCTTACGATAACGCTGTTAACCTGATCCTGAAGTCACGCGAATATGACAAAGCTATTCCTGCCTTTCAGTCGTTTCTTGACCGTTTTCCTGACAGTGAGTACGCACCTAATGCGCACTACTGGTTAGGTCAACTGTTGTTTAACAAGCAACAGTGGCAGGAGGCAAAAGCACAGTTCAACGTTGTGGTAGCGCGCTTTACCGACTCCAGCAAGCGGCCTGATGCGTTGCTTAAGCTTGGTGTGATTGAAGCCAGACAAGGGAACAGTGCAGCAGCCCGCTCGCAATTTCAGAAAGTCATTTCCGAATACCCGGATTCCTCCGCCAGTCGGTTGGCAGAATCCAAACTTAACGGTCAGTAAAATAAAAAACCTCTCAAACCGAGAGGTTTTTTTATTCAGTAACCCGCCAGCGTCACAGTGATCGAAAGGAACCGATAAACGTAAAATCTGTAAGCAAAATGTTGCCTCGTAGAGCACTTTGATTTAATTTTGAGCGTTTAACCCCTTTTTGACATAAAAGTGAAAATAAAACGCCATTTTGGGTTGCACGCGCCGAGGATATCAGTATTATATGCCGCCGTTGCCACGGGACATGTGGCACAGCAAAAACGTGACGTAAGGGTCGTTAGCTCAGTTGGTAGAGCAGTTGACTTTTAATCAATTGGTCGCTGGTTCGAATCCAGCACGACCCACCACTTACACCACGTTTCACCAATGTTGAATGGGTCGTTAGCTCAGTTGGTAGAGCAGTTGACTTTTAATCAATTGGTCGCTGGTTCGAATCCAGCACGACCCACCATTCAACATACTCTTCCACGCTATATCCCAGTTAATAAAACCAATGATGCCCGCGCAGGATGCGAACCAGCGAAGCTGTTCGACAACACCGCGAAGCGGTTTTGAACGCGCTTTAGCGCGGCCCGCAGGGCGAAGTCACCGAAGGTGACGAAGTAATCCAGCACGACCCACCATTCAACACATTCTTCCATGCTATATCCCAGTTAATAAAACAAATGATGCCCGCGCAGGATGCGGAGTAAGCGAAGCTGTTCGACAACACCGCGGCGTTACACATATCACTGCCTGCATCATTGTCTGACTGCCTGATCTCCTGCTTAACCTCATAGGTACAAATACTGTGCTAAGTCCGGCGCCAGCGGACTTTAAATTCGTTTTATGGTTACTATATTTGAAGTATGTAATTTTTATGACAGGGGGGGTATAATCCCGCTCCTGTTAAGGTTGTGTAGGTTTTATTGATGTCTGTAGCGTTACGAGTGGATCAAATTGATTATCCGTTCCCGGCTAAACCAGAGCCTCTTTCTGATGCGCGTAGAAGCGAGCTGAAAGCGGAAATTAAAGGGCTGTTAAAAGCGCGCAATGCAGTAATGGTTGCGCACTACTATACCGATCCCGAGATTCAGGCGCTGGCTGAAGAAACGGGTGGCTGTGTTGCCGACTCTCTGGAGATGGCGCGTTTTGGGCGTGACGCTGAAGAGCAGACGCTGATTGTTGCCGGTGTGCGTTTCATGGGCGAGACAGCAAAAATTCTTAGCCCGGAAAAAAACGTGCTGATGCCAACGCTGGAAGCCACCTGCTCACTGGATTTAGGCTGTCCGGCCGATAAGTTCAGTGCGTTCTGCGATCAGCACCCGGACCACACAGTTGTGGTGTATGCCAATACATCAGCAGCAGTGAAAGCGCGTGCCGACTGGGTGGTGACATCCAGTATTGCTCTGGAAATCGTGGAGCACCTGGACGAGCAGGGTAAGAAGATCATCTGGGGGCCTGATCGTCATCTGGGGGCTTATATTGCCAAACAAACCGGTGCTGACATGCTGATGTGGCAGGGTGAGTGTATTGTTCACGATGAATTTTCTGCACAGAAACTCAAAGACATGAAAGCGCTGTACCCTGATGCCGCAATTCTTGTGCATCCTGAGTCACCCGCCAGCGTTGTAGACATGGCCGATGCAGTAGGCTCAACCAGCCAGCTGATCAAAGCATCGCAGAGAATGGACAACGACACCTTTATCGTGGCAACAGATAAAGGCATCTTTTATAAGATGCAGCAACTGACGCCGAACAAGACATTTATAGAAGCGCCCACGGGCGGTAACGGTGCAACCTGTAAAAGCTGCGCACACTGCCCCTGGATGGCAATGAACGGCCTGGAGGCCATTAAGAGCGCGTTGACTGACAATGCCAGTGATCACGCTATACATGTTGACGATGCGCTGCGTGAGCAGGCTTTGGTGCCACTTGATCGCATGCTGGCATTTTCAGCAAAGCTGAAACAAAAGCAGACAGCTACCGCTTAATAAATCAGCAATTAACGGCTTTTTTACGCTTACTTCTTGATTAAGCGCGCGGCATTCCCTACTATACGCGCGCTCAGGGCATTTGCCTGGCACAAAATTCGGAGAGATGGCTGAGTGGCTGAAGGCGCACGCCTGGAAAGTGTGTATACGTTTGTAGCGTATCGAGGGTTCGAATCCCTCTCTCTCCGCCAGATATAAGAAAACCGCCCGTGAGGCGGTTTTTTTAGCCCCCATAAGCCCGATGTTCGTAACGTTTCCGGGTAGCCTGATAACGGCTTGTGCATTTTCGCATGAAATACCCCACATCAATATAACAGGCCTTTTGGTGTTTTGATTTCACGATCAAAGTATGCAACCGTGCAGTTGGTTTTTTGTTTCTGCACGTGTCGCGTAATCTGGCTGTATTAAATACGCGATGTATCCCAAGCCGGGCAGGGCAAACATACCGTTTAGGGAGCTATGAAACTGTTATATTTAAAAGGATGTTTATGAAAACGTTATTTTTAGTACTCACTCTACTATTAACTATTGGTTGCACCAGTGTTCCGGATACGTTTGTATTTAACGGTGACAGCAGGCAGTCGATTCAAAATGATATCAAGTATATTCTTAAAAAATTGCCCAGGAGTGAGAAGCAAGAATTTGTAGTGGCGTTAGTAGCCATACAGTTTTCTGATGTTAATAGTGTTTACGATATGGTGGGCGACCCGGCAATGTCAGGTATAAACTTCGATATACTAAGCAAAAAACTCGATGGTTTAACTTATGCTGAAGTGCTCGAGCTGGCGTCTGCATCGAAAAACAAAGTGAAAATTTATAAAAACTAAATGTAACAAACCGAGTCAGCGTGACTCAGACTTCCACCCGGTCACAGGGGCGCATATACAGGCCAGCTGCGCGGTTGCTGCATTGTGCCTGTGCCCCTTATTTAACAATCACAGAATCTGTAAAATGAAATGGATTTATCTCCTCACGCTCGTCGTTTCTATGAATGCACATGCGATAGTGAAAAGGCATGATGTCCCCGAGCATGCGTATCTGAATACAGCGGCTAACGACAATTCAACGGTTAGCTTTTACGGTATGTATCAGGGAAAGGAGATTGTAGAGGGCATGGGAGCGTTTGTTGCCAGCGACCGTATTTCAAAAAGTCAGCTCAATGCGGATTTATGCAGTGCACTGCAATAATCCGCCGACTGACTTTTTCTACTCATTATTAAGTACAGTATTTAAATTGGGTAAACACATCTTACGGCTATAGCTGATAGAAAAAGGCCAGCGCCGAATACGGCATGATTAATAATGCTTTGCAGCCTGACAGAGTTAGGACTGGGTGTTCGTGATGCGGCAAAACCAGCCCCCATTCCTGGTTGCAGTATAAAAAACGGAGCGACAACAGTGGCAATGCCCACGGCGAGTGCCGGGCCAATCGAAGGGGTTAGTATCCACGCCTTTCCGCAGATGGCTATTAATAACGCTGCGTAGGCTATACCTATTAAATAATGAGCCGCCCATCCAATAAGTTGTTCGCCGCGAACAGGTTTCGACTCGGCAATCGCGGTATGACGAAACTTCCCTTGTCCTAGGTAAGCTATCCAGCGCCCAACCATCCTCCAGTTCGTTGGCGCTATGTTAAGCAAGTATTTCCTCAGCAAAGACCACATGTCCATCACTGCGGTTGCGCCAATGCCGATGAATATTACTATAATTATGCTGTCCACGGGTTCTCCATTGCTGGTATTGATTTGTGTGTAATGCTAGTGTGCAACTTCAAGTGGACTTTAAGTCAATAGGTGTTATGGATATTTCTCAGGTTGTTAAACAATCTGGCGTTCCTGCTTCAACTCTGCGCTTCTATGAGGAAAAAGGATTAATCCGCTCTATTGGTCGGCAAGGAATACGCCGGGTGTTTGGCGCGGGTATCATGGAGCGCCTTGAGTTGATTGCTTTGGGCCGCGTAGCAGGGTTTTCGCTAGAAGAAATTGCAGGCATACTGGGCTCTGAAGACAACCCTGATATTGACAGGCAATTGTTGCTGAAAAAAGCCACTGAACTGGACAACACGATTCAAAAGTTAGCGGCAATGCGAGATGGTCTTGAGCATGCCGCTGCTTGTAAAGCCCCTAGTCACTTAGAGTGCCCGAGGTTTCGACGACTAATGAGCCTGGCCGCAAAAGGCGGGCTTAAAGGTGAAGCGTCAGATGGAATCAAAAAGCAGAGAGCTAACAAGCCGTTACGCCGGACAAACCGGTAAGCGTGGTGGTACTCTGACATTCACAATTATATAAAAAGGATTTTTATGAAACTCTACCCCTATCAGACAATACAGACTGTAAACCTTCCGACGCTTTTGTTTGCAGCCAGAGCTATTGGTATTTTCGCTTACATATTTTCTCTTTTAACTGTTCTTCTGTGGGGCGCTGCTTTTGCGGTCGAACCTGGGATCCGAGAAACGTGTATATTTGTAAGTTTAGGTACATTTTTGGCCACTATTTGCTTCCTGGCTATTAGCGGCTTATGTGCAGCCGTTGTTTCTTGCGAACAAAAGTATACTCAAGGCGACCAGGCTACAGGCTAAGCCGGGTCAGCGGAACACAAACACGTTGGTGCTTTGTGATTATCGTCGGGCTGTTTGCGTCCTGTAGCTGGAAACGGTGTGCTATATTTGAACTGGCATGCTGGTGTGCTTAATTTCGTTTTTTGACATGGAGGTGGTATGGAAGAAGTCGCTGGAAGTTTGGGCAGAGGCCTGTGGTCAGTACTGAGATGGTTAGTACTTGTGGTATTGTTCGAAATCGCGTTCTATTGGTGTGGTTATGGGATAATTAAGCTGGCCACGTTCGGAAAACATCCGATAAATAAGCAGGCAAACATAAACCTTTGCACAGCAGCCGGTTTTGTATTTACGTGCACCTTACTCTTATTAGTGGCGTATTTTTTGTAGGGTGACCCATAACCATAAGCCAGTATCATTAGTTTCGACCGCTAAGGTGTACTGGAACACAAAGACGATCGCGGCCTGGTGGTTGTTAAATGACTTCGCCGCCTCACTCAGAGTAAAAGCCATTACAGAAAAGGAAATAGAGGCAGCATGCAACGGATTGTTGAGTTTAGAAAGCTGAATTTCTGGTCAGGCAAACCTGGCGTTGAAGCATTAAATAAGAAAATTTCAGAACTGAACAAAGATGGCTGGTACGTTCAGTCTGTGGTACCGAATACCACCTTTTTTGGAGTGATATCATCGTATACTTTGTTACTTCAATTAACAGAGCAGGATGGCTGACGCAAAACGCTTTGATGGGGGCATAAGCCGAAAACCGCTCTACCGGACAAAATATAACATCGCTTTTAGTCCGTACACTAAAATCAGGCAGACCAATGAATACATTGACGATTGCTGAGCTTCTAGAGCTTATTCGCGTGAACGAAGAGGCCATGGTCACCCAGTTCGAGACGTGGCTCACAATCACGTTTGCTACCATTGTTGCTATGTTCGCCGGGAGCAATCTTTTAACCAGGCTGATGAGGTGGTTAGTAACCCTGCTTTATTTGCTCGCATCGCTCTCAGTAATGGCTCTGAGCATCTATTTTGCAGAAAGCAATGCACAGTTAACTCAGCAGCTTGAATCTCGTGGGGTGACAGTTGTCGCTCCGGTATTTGCGGCATCGGTGTTTTTCGTGTTGTTCATAGCGGGCGTATTAACGACGGTCTATTTTATCCACATGAAACCCGAAAGGCAGCCTGCCTGACGTGCAGTTGAATTCGCAAATATCATTCGTTTGTACGTGCCACTCAACACATTGCCTAAACCCTACTGAAAGCGCAATAAGCTTGCCTCACAAGATGGCAGCAGGTCAGTTATGTGACTGCAAAAGTTAGCCTGACTGGCGCGTGACTGAATCTTTTTTCAGGCGAAAGACAATTCCGCTGATTATACTTGTTTTCGTTCCTGCCCGGGTATCATGGGGCCGGTTTGTGCTTTTTACCTTTACGCGGGCGCTGGCTGGCAGCGTCGAGCTCATTTCTGTTTTGCCAACGGGAGGATCCTATGACGGTATTAAACGACCAGAGCCTGAGTATGCTGGCCATGTACGCGTTGACGGCTATATTGCTCGTTGCACTAATCATGTCTGCCATTGCTGCCGTGTTTGCGTTTAAATACGCGCCGGAGTCGACGGCAGCGTCGCTTCTGACATTTTTCAGTGGCGGCACTGCGTTAAAAATTCTCACCGTGTTTGCGGTATTGATCACCGCCACCTATCTGGCCCTTGCGAATCAGCTGACTGAGGCCGCTATTGCGCTGCTTAGTTCCGTGGCAGGCTATGTGTTAGGCTCAATCCGGGCGGAACCAAAGTGAGAAACGCTGAGTCATAGTGTTTAATTGAACGCAAAGTAAAAGGATGTTTATGAAATATAAAGGGATTGCAGCAGTATCGCTGGTGGTGATGGTTGGGTGTTTTAGTGGTTGTGCCAGTACAACGCGCGATGTGGTTATCAATGTGGCAGAGGGAGCGGAGCGCAACATGGAACGTCGCCAGGCAGAGCGTGTCAGAAACATGAGGTTGCCACACAAAGACGTCCATATGAACAGTGAAGATGTTTCCGCTGGAGTAATCAACGGCTTGTTCAACAGCCTGTTTACCTTTGATGAGGTCTAACTGACCGCAGGGCACAGTGACGCTGTTGCGAAAAGGCGGGGACGGAGGCATGACCAGAGCATGATCCTTCTTCCGGTGCTGGCAGCTTTTTCGTTTATCAGCTACATATAATGAAGGCGTTTAACACAAAGGTTTGTCTGATGGCCCTGTGTCAGCAGACCGGGTTCGCCGTATGCTCACCGCAGCCTTAAAAGACGTGCCTGGATTGGCTAGTCACTATAAATCATGATGGAGTATGTATGTTATTACTGGACAAAATAATTGATGCCCTGTCCGATCTGGTTGTTACCCTTCCTAAAGCTCAGCAGTACAATAGACAGGAACTTGTCGACTTTACTGTGTCGGTACAGGCCGAAATAGAGAGAGCCATTGAGCTGGCCATTCTGTATATTGATGGTACCAAACGCATTGGCAGCGAGCAGGAGCTGATTTTGCACTTGCAGGGGGCTTCCAGCGGTCTGATGAATGTGTATAACGAATTTAAAGTGTGTGTCGGGTTGTCCGGGCTGGCTGACCGCTTTGAACAGATTTTCTCATCGACGCATGACGCAGCCATTGTTGGCGAAGTGAAGGAAGTCAATGCGCTTTTTCGCGACTTAGCCAATGGCGAAAGCCTGGTTATAGACGGGTTGCGAGGCATTAACAAAAAAATGTATGCCTATGGCTGCGAACTCAGTGTACTTTCTGATGAGGCGTTTGCGGCCAAGCGCACTGAAGTGGTCGAGCGACTGGAGCTTGAGGTACAGAGCATGCGGGCACAGTTAAATGTTTTTCGTACTTCCCTTCAGGATATACTGCCACTGATGTGAATGGCGGGCGGCCCTGTGATGAGCAGCCCGCAAGTGTATTATCTCGACGTTAATGATCAGGCCTTGATAATCGGTAACTTAACCTGAATATGCGCTGGGACGAGTTTCAGAACCTGTCTGCGACAGCCATGCCAGAATGCCGACAACAGCAGCAATGCTGAGCCAATACACAGGCCCGTGACGGCAAAGCTATACGTGACCATACCGTAGGTTTCCATCAGTGAAGAAAAGGTATAAATCACATAGACCAGCGCCGACACCATGATGGCGCGCCGATCCACGGCAATCGATATCACACCCAGTAATATGTACAGCGCCAGGACGATAAGTGAAATCATCAGGCCATTATTGCCACCCAGTACGCCCAGGCTGCTAAAAATAGGGTGCACAATCATTGGGGCGGAAATAAGGTGTAACCAGAACGCGATGTCGGAAGAACGGGTTTGTCGCTTGGTGTCCTTGCTGTCCCAGTACATCGCCAGACCAAATATAAGCAGACCAAATACCAGCACCACAGCGTCGATATAAAAGACGGCAGGCTTAAAAAAGTAAACCATTGATGCGACACAGCCCGCTGTCAGGGTCGCGGCGCCGGCAGCAATAGTGATGGGAACACGAAAGCGCATCCAGTGCGCAACAGCGCCCACGGTTGTAAGCAGCCCTGCAATCATAAAGGCAGACCCCTGTACATCCGCATTAAACAGAACAGGGATGGTGAAAAGCCCGCCTAAAAAGGCGAGTAATAGGGCAATGGCAGGCAGGGCCATACGCTGTCTTCTGACGAAAAACTCAGCCAGACCCCAGGCGCCAGCTGCCACCGCAACACCTGCAAGCATGGGGGAGAGCGAATGGCCTAGCCAGGCCAGTGAGCCAAGCAGCAAAGCGCTTGCGATAACAACGAAAATATCATTAAAGCCGTTAATCAGCCTGAAGTTTTCTTCATCAACAGCGTGACTGTTGCGTACCTGACTAATGTGTCGTCGAAAGTCATCCACAGCCTGCTGACTGAAAATATTGTGTTTAACTGCCTGTGTTAAATCTTCATCGGTGTACATCATGGTTTCCTTTCTTATTCTGTTGTAGCGGTTTTGCAATTTAAAAGCCAGATTAAACGCGCTTTAAAATCAACAGGTTGCAATTTTGTCAGGCAAAACGTGGTGAAATAGACTAAATGAAAATACGCATATCGGCCACATTATGGTGGCGCTGAGCAGGTTGCAAAAGGACAGGTTTGGGCAGTCAGTGACGGTAGCGCCCCTTTTCGATTACGACATCAACGAACAGGGGCGCCTTTTTGTTTTTCGTTTTTTATGGGCTAAGGGCAACTCCCATTCACCCATATTTCGCCATCGACAGACGATAAGGTACTGTTGCCCCATGTTGAACCGCTAAGCGCATCATCTGAGCCAGCGGCAAAGTAATCAGGCGCATAGTAGTAGCCTGTGCTGTAGGCCCGCCCGGCAACTTTGTGATAGTAATTGGCGGTGGTGTAGCTGGCACAGGTATCGCTATCGCCATCATCGCCACTATCACCATTGTCTGAGCCGGTACTGCCGCTGCAGTTCTGGACCGGGCCCGCGCAGCTGTTGTCATCGTCCTGCCACTGACACTGGCCACCACTCACTGAGATTTCATCTAGCCTGAATGGGTTACTGCTGTACTCCAGGTAACAGTTTGAATAATTGGTATAGTCCAGCCGTCCCGCACTGATATGCGCATCCAGACTGGCCGTGATGCCAGCATCCACGTCAAAAGTAAGTGTTTCCGAGGCCGACAGGTCAGTTGTATCTGTCGCAGTCACCGTGACGCTTTGCTGGCCGCCGGGCAGATCACAGGCAGAGGCCGTAAACAGTGTTCCATTCAGGGTTGCCTGTACAGGTCCGTTGCTGAAGGTTGCACTTACCGACTCCAGGTTCTGATTAACATCGATCACTTCGCCGTTTACCTCAGCGCACTGGGCGTTGACGACTACCTGAACGTTATTAAGGTCAGGAGCGGTATCCGGTGGTGGCGGACCGACCCGCACCGAGTCAGATATTGGTGCGGATATGGCCCCCTCGTCATCTGTGGCGGTTACGTTGATGAAATACAGTGCATCCGGAAGCGTGGCTGAGGTAATGCTAAACTGTTGGTTACTCACAGACTGGGTTTGGTACTGATAAAGGTTATCAGCATCATCCCGAAACTGCACAAACACCGTGTCTACGGTACCATCGCTGTCGCTAACATCACCACTCACGGTTATCTGATCGGTTGCAACACTCACGGAAAGGTTCGATACCACAGGGGCTTCATTGCGGCTGACGCGGGCATTATTATTCGAGAAATACTCGCCAAGGTACATGGCATAGTTAATCCCACTGCCATTGATATATGAGCCGGACGCCCCCTGACCGCCAGACCAGGCATGATCGACACCATTTAACCACAGCATCGACACACGGTTGTCGTCCCACAGATATTCATCCGCAGTCCGTGAGCCACTACCGATGACATTGCTGCCAGCTTGCTCACTGACACCATAGACAGCAGCCATCCCCTCAGCATTCTGTCGGTTATAGCACTGATCAACCGTCGTATCTGCATCCCCATGTGCAAGTGAGGCAACCTGCGTATCGAAATAGCTGCTGTAGCTACCCGCATACTGCTGGCAGCGCTGCGCTACGTTAGCGTACTCGCAACTGCCAATGGCACCTGAAGAACTGGTGCCAATGCTGGGGCCGGCGCTTATCCCCATACCGGCAAAGACATCAGGCGCCAGGCACGCGGTGGTATTGGCAAACGCCGCGCCCGACGACAAACCAGCAATATACACCTGATCAGCATCAATATTGTAATTGCTATCGGCACTCAGGTTGTTTGCCAGCGTAATCAGGTTCTGATAATCCCCGGCCGAGCGGGATTTTGCGCCCTGCCAGTATGACCAGCAGCTAAACCCGGCTTTATTCATTGCGTCGGGAACGGCCACAACCATACCGTAAGCTTCTGCGGCGTCCTCAAGGTTGGCGCTTAAGTAAGCGTCGATAGACTGTGTACAGCCATGCAGTACCACCAGCAACGCGCGACCGCTGCCGACCGGTGACTGTCCGTCGGGCGTGTAAATGTGTACGTTATTGAAGCCGCCGACAGACTGATTGTTCTGCCAGCTTCCGGCGTGACCAGACGGGGATGCACAAAGGCATGCAAGTGTCAGCAGTGGATAAAGCCATCTCATTTCGCACTCTCTTTTGTTTAAAAAATGTAAATTAAGTGTTGTATTTGTGAGCAGGTATGGCTTTAGTACTTTCGTACAGTAACCGCTTCAGTCGCAGTTATACCAATACTCTGAGCGTAACCTCCGACCAGTACAGGCGGCAGACAGGTGCAGGGCAGGCATACAACTTGAATAAGATGAGTGAGCCCAATAAGAAAAGGGATAAACAACCAATTCACGGTTCCAGCACGTATGTCTTTCATACAGTTCGCAGGTGCCTGTAAGAACTACAGACTTGCGCAAACCATTTTTAAAAAGGAGAGCAAGCATGAGTAAGACAGCCATACTCTACCGGATGCAGACCGACAGCCATATTTGCCCGTTTGGGTTGCGCTCCAGAGATCTGCTTAAAAGAAAAGGATTTAAGGTTGATGACCGGCCGTTAACGTCACGGCAGGAAACCGATGCGTTTAAAGAAAAATACGATGTAAAAACCACGCCGCAAACGTTTATCGATGATAAACGTATTGGGGGGTATGATGAATTACGGGACTATTTTGGTAAGGGAGCAGCAGGGCAGACAGGAACCACCTACACGCCGGTGATCGCGATTTTTGCGGTGGCGGCGCTGCTGACGGTGGCGCTGCAGTTTGCTGTTTCAGGCAGCTACCTTTCCGTACGCTCCCTGCTGCTGTTTATCGCATTTTCTATGACTCTGCTGGCGGTACAAAAGCTAAAAGATTTATTTAGCTTTACCAACTCATTTATTACTTACGATCTGCTGGCCATGCGCTGGATAAAGTATGGGTATGTCTATCCGTTTGCCGAAGCCTATGCAGGTATTGGCATGGTGGCGCAGCTTCCGGCACTGACGGTTGCACCGGTATCGCTGTTTATTGGCATTGTTGGTGCAGTCTCGGTATTTAAAGCCGTATATATAGACAAACGGGAGCTTACCTGCGCCTGCGTAGGCGGCGACAGCAATGTGCCGCTTGGTTTTGTGTCGCTGTCAGAGAACCTGTTTATGATCGCAGGTGGCCTTATCATGCTGCTGATGTGAACTAGCGCGAGACGCAGCCTGTTAAAACCGGGCCGCTATGGTAAGCGTTGCGGCCAGCTTGCTCGTGACTGGACACCCACTCACCGGCGACCACCGCTGCGCCACGCGACAATTCGCCTCTGAGCGCTGGCGGTAACGCCGGTCAGGCATGTCACTGCAGGCTGCTCATTCTTCTGCTGGCTTATCTGTGAGAGCCGTCATAAACACCGGCATAAAGCGCGAGAAATCTTCAATAAAAGGCAGATGGCCCAGATCGTCCAGTTCATGCACATTTATTGCAGCATTGCGCTGTTTAACCCGTTCGCCCAGTTTGTCGTATTCTCCCAGCGTGTAGGTCACGCCCTCTTTCTTCCAGTTGCGGCCAGGTCCGGTGGTGTCCCGGGTGCCTAAAATAAGACTGACGGGCATGCTCAGCGCATCAAATTCGTCGATTACCGGCTGCGTGAATATCATGTCGTAGGTGAGGGCGCTCACGCGGGCAAGGAGAGGCCAGTCATCGCCCTTTACCCATCCCTGAAGCGGCGCGGCAAGCGCCTGATAGGTGTCGTTCCAGTTGCCTGCATAGTAATTTTTTCGCTGATAATCAGCAATGGCCTGAGGCGTTTTCTTACGTTCATTCTCGTAGAAAAACTGCACGTCCTTGTACTTTACATAGTGCAGGTAATTCTCCAGACCAATGGGGTTCACAAGAACAAGTTTTGAGACGGTATCGGGATACAGCAGGGCGAAGCGGCTGGCCAGCATACCGCCCATAGAGTGACCCACTAACAAGGTTTTGCTGATATCCAGTGTGCGCAGTAACTGCTTTGTGTGACTGGCCAGTGCCGCGAACGAGTACTGATAATCAACCGGTTTGGAAGATTTTCCAAAGCCAATCTGATCCGGCATCAGCACGCCGTACCCGCGTTGGTGAAGTTGCGAGGCAATACGCTCGAAGTAGGCGCCGTTAAAGTTTTTACCATGCAGCAGAGTGATCACCGGTTTTGCGTCTTCAGGGGGGAGAAACATGTAATTCATGGTGAGCTGTTGCCCTTGTGATGAAAACTGCATCGCGTCCACTTCAAAGGGATACGCATACCCGGATAATCGTTTGTCAAACGCCGGCACAGTGCTATTGGCGTGCACCGCAGAAATAAAGCAGGCAACGCACAGAGTGAGTAAGTAACGCATATAAAAAACCAGTATCATGTCAGAGGTATATACTTGTACTGCGTACAGGCTGGCTGGTTCAGCGCAGACAGTGTTTGTTATCTTGGGCAAAAAGTGCCGTTGAGTCGTATGGTTAGGAACATTCTTCACGGAGTACAGTTATGAAACAGATGATTATTGACGGTGGTAATGAGGGGCTCGACCGGCTGACACTAAAAGATGTCAACGAGCCTGGTGGTGTTGGTCCCGGCCAGATAAAGGTACGCATTCATGCCAGCTCGCTCAACTTTCATGATTACAGTGTTGCTAAAGGTGTCATTCCTACCGAAGCCGGGCGCATTCCGTTGTCAGACGGCGCGGGTGTTGTGGTTGAAGTTGGGGAGGGCGTGACTGTCTTTAGTGAGGGGGACCACGTAGTGTCTGGCTTTTTCCCTGACTGGCAACGTGGCGCGCCGACCATCGGTGACTTTAGCCGGACGCCCGGCGATGGTATTGACGGGTATGCCAGAGAAAGCGTGATTACGCCGGCGAGTTATTTCACCAAAGCGCCTGAAGGCTGGAGCCATGAAGAAAGTGCCACAATTACCACGGCCGGTCTGACTGCCTGGCGGGCGCTGATTGTGGAAGGCGGACTGAAAGCCGGGGACACGGTGCTGTTACTGGGCACCGGTGGGGTCTCTATTTATGCGCTACAGATCGCCAAGGCCATGGGCGCAATCGTGGCCATCACTTCTTCGAGTGATGAAAAGCTGGAAAAAGCAAAAGCGCTGGGTGCAGACTTTACGGTTAATTACAAAACCGATCCAGACTGGGGTAAAGCAGTGTCCAACTGGACCGGCGGACACGGCGTTGACCATGTTGTCGAGGTCGGCGGGCCGGCAACGCTGGCACAATCGATCAAAGCGTGCCGGGTGGGAGGCAGCATTGTCTTAATTGGTGTCCTCACTGGTATTGACGGAAACATTCCCACGGCCACCATGATGCGTAAGCAAATTCGTCTGACGGGTATCATTGTTGGTAGCCATGAAGAGCAGACCGATTTTGTCAAAGCGCTGGAATCAACGGGCATTAAGCCGGTTATCGATACCCAGTTTCCGCTGGAGCGTCTGGCTGATGCGTTCCGGTTTGAAGAGTCAGGTAAGCATTTCGGAAAAATATGTATTACGTTTTAGATTGTCTGCCGCCGCACAAAGCCGTCAGGTGTGTATACTCTGTTAAATGTGTGAGGTGTATGCAAAAGCAGGTAGGGCTTTATGGCCGTAAGTAACATTATGACCACGCGGGTGGTCACCGTTCATCTTGACGACTCGCTGGCCACCATTCAGGCACTGTTTGAAGAGACAGGCTTTCATCACCTGGTTGTGGTCGATGGTCAGCGTGTGGAGGGTGTCATTTCTGATCGCGATCTGCTCAAAGCATTAAGCCCGTTTATTGATACCATCAGCGAACGGGCACGTGACAGAGCCACCCTGGAGAGAAAAGCCCACCAGATCATGACCCGTGAGGTTATTACGCTTGAGCCTGCCGATACCATTGTCAGCGCGGTGGCGTTGTTTAACCGTCATGGCATATCCTGTATCCCGGTGGTGGATCCCCGGCGTCAGTTACAAGGGATCCTTTCCTGGCGGGACATTATGCGCTATGTCGAGACACTGGTCAGTCGTAAAAAGCAGGCATAGGCAAACTGCCTGTGCCTGCAACTGATATTACTTTCTGAAGCTAACACGAAACAGCAGACTGTAAAGCACAGGCACGGCGATTAGCGTCAGCAGCGTGGCGAAGGCCAGTCCGCCCATGATGGTTACTGCCATATCCGCAAAGAAGGCATCGAACAGCAGTGGTGCCATCCCTAAAATCGTGGTAATCGCTGCCAGCGCAACCGGACGCACCCGGATTAGCGTGGCATCAACAATGGCATCACGAATAGTTGCGCCTTCCTCAATTTGTAAGTCGATTTCCTCAATCAGTACAATGGCGTTTTTAATCAGCATACCAAACAGACTTAAAAAACCCAGCAGCGACATAAAGCCAAAAGGCATATCGGTTGCCAGCAGACCGCTGACCACCCCGACTACGGCCATCGGCACAACCAGCCAGATGATCAAGGGTTGCCGCACATGACCAAACAGCAGCACAGAAATTATGAACATCACCAGAAAACCGGCAGGCAGGCCTTTACCTAACGCTTGCTGCGCATCGCCGGAGCTCTCGAATTCACCGCCCCAGGCCAGTGAATAGCCGGGTGGCAGTGGGATACTTTCGATAGCCGGCCGAATACGCGCCAGCGCGTCGGCGGCTGTTTCATCCATGGCGGGCTCGGCTTCTACGGTCAGTGTGCGAACCCGGTCAAGGCGGTGAATACGCAGTTCTTCTGCCTGCATTTCCAACCCATCAGTTATCTGCGCAAACGGCACGTAGCGGCGTTGCTGCGAACTCCATACCTGACTATTGCGAAGGGCTGAGACATCTGACGCGTCCGGTGCTCCCATTTTCGCCAGAATGCTGTAGGCATAGTCGCCGTCCTGCACTTTACCTAACTCCAGACCACTGCTGGCATATTGCACGGCCTGACTGAAATCATTATGCGAGACACCGGCGATCCCGGCATTGTAGTCATCATAATGCGTATTAATGGCGAAGCCTTTTTCCCGCCAGTTATGACGAATGTCACGGATATCACCGTCATCAATCAGACGTTTGATGGCTTTGTCGCCCAATGCTCTTAAAACGCTGGCATCCGGGCCTGAAAAACGGGCCTCGAGCTTAGCCCCCGAGGCGGGACCGAATTGCATGCGCTGAATATAGAAACTGCCATCCAGATCAACGCCGGGTAGCTGAGGGGAAAGGGCATCAATAATACCTGGGATCTGCGCTTTATCATCAGCCCGGACCATAAAGAACGTATAGTTTTCATTGGCACTTTTAGGTCCGTATGTCAGGGTGAAACGCTCCGCGCCCTGGCCAACAATGGTGGTCACTGTACTGACATTCTCTGTTGCCAGTATCAGTGATTCTGCGGCTTTCGCTTTTTCTTCGGTGGCGCGGATATCTCTGTCCTGCGGTCCCCAATAATGCACAAAGAAGAGCGGGGCATTCGACGGAGGAAAAAAGCCCTGCTTGACCATACCAAAGCTGGCGTAGGCGAGTATTGTAATAGCCACCAGTGCGGCGATAGTCAGCCAGCGCAGTTGCAACGCGTTAAGCAGGACACGTCTGAACCGGCCAAGACCAGCAGCATCATCTGAATCTGAGGCACCTTCACTGGCGTGGCGATAAAAGTAGGCACCCAGTACCGGCACGAGCGTAACCGCCAGCACCCAGCTCAGTAACAGCGACACCATAACCACTGCGAACAGGGAGTACAGGAACTCGCCAGTGGCATCATCCGACAGACCGATGCCGGAAAAGGCTGCAATACCAATGATGGTGGCGCCCAGCAGGGGCCATTGCGTGCGTTTTACAATAAAGCTGGCGGCGTCCCGGGCGCTAAAGCCCTTCGCCATGCGCAGCATCATCCCTTCGGCAACCACAATAGCATTATCAACCAGCATGCCCATCGCAATGACCATGGCTCCCAGCGAAATGCGTTGCAGCTGAATATCCATCAGCCACATAATAAGAATTGTGCCCATGACGGTAACCAGCAGTACCGTGCCGACTACGACACCTGAACGCCAGCCCATAAACAGACAGAGTGTCAGGGTAACGACCAGTACCGACATCACCAGATTACTGATAAATCCGTCGACAGATTCATCGACAACTGAGGCCTGATCATAGACAGGGGTCAGGGTTATCCCTACTGGCAACTGGGCCAGCAAGGTGTCTATCTTGCGATTAACGCGGTTACCTACATCCACGATATTGACATCGGAGATAGCAGAAACCGCCAGAGTGACGGCATCATGGCCGTTATGACGAATTTCAACCGGCTGAATATCGGCGGGTTCGCGCTTGAGGGTGGCAATATCACCGACCCGCAATGAACGATTGGTCCCGGGTAACACGACAGACAGATTAGCAAGCTCTTCCAGGCGGTCGGGTGGGCGCTCGACGATCAGACGTACATTTTTCTCATCGACTTTGACTCTGCCACCATTGAACGGGCGTAGGTTGTCTTTGAACAGGGCGGCCAGATCGGGAAACGAGATCCCCAGGCCAGCCAGTTGGTACGGGTCGATATAGGCAACGATCTGCTCTTTCTGTACGCCCGTTACATTTACCTTGGCGACACCGTCAGTAGTGAGCAGTTCGCGGCGGATGATGCGGGCAAATTCGCGCAGTTCACGGGGCGAAAAGTCCGGGGCGCTCAGGGCATAATACAGGCCATATACATCACCGAAGTCGTCGTACACGCGCGGTGCGCCGGCGCCAAGCGGCAGGCCAGCGCGGGCATCTCGAAGCCGCTTGCGTAGCTCATCCCAAATCTGTGGTAACTGGTTGCTGTCAAAATGGCGTTTCACTTCTACAGTGATTTCAGAACGGCCAGGTGACGAGATGGATTTTAACTCATACAACTGCGACATCTGCTGAATGGCAATTTCCAGCGGCTCAGTGATTTCTCGCTCGACCTTTTGCGCTCCGGCACCAGGAAACGAGGTGATCACTTTAACCTGCTTGATGGTAAAGGCCGGATCTTCCAGGCGGCCAATATTGTTCATAGCAATCAGGCCGCCCAGCAGCAGGATGAGTACCAGCAGCCAGACATTAACGGGTTTATTCAATGAGTAACGGGCAATATCCATAGCTTACTGCTCCGGTTTGTAGGGTCGCACCGTCATACTGGCTGTAACCTGGGTTGCGCCAGCCGCGACCACCTGATCGCCGGTTGCAAGAGAGCCGGAGATGACCGCAAATTCATCTTCAAAATGTGCGACCTGAACGGCCACTTTGGTTACCGCGTGCGTATCGGCGTCATAGTGCCAGACGTAAAAGCCGTCGTCTTTACTGCCGACCAGGGCCTTTACGGTGACAACCCGGCCGTCAGGGTAGGGCGTACCGCCCATGCCAATTCTAACCACGGCGCGCGCGCCTGGGGGAATTTCAACATTCTTTGGAGGCTGCATGGCAAACACGGCTTCATAGGTCTGCGACACAGGATCAGGCTGTGTGCTGTGTTCAACGTAATGCACCGGGAACCAGGTATCCTGCGCAGTCAGCAATGCGGCTTCGGCGTGATCAATGCCACGCCCGATATTGGCGGTAAGCAGACGCTCCGGCACATTAATGTTGAAATAAATCTTTGAAACATCCTGCAGCCGGGCAATTGGCGTGCCGGCTGTCACAAAGCTGTTATTCTCAACCAGTCGCTGCGATATTTTGGCGTCAAAGGGAGCATAAAGCTGGGTGTAGCTTAAGTCCTGCTGGGCGTTCTTCAAATCGATATCGGCCAGTTCAAAACTGGTTTTGGCGGTATCCAGCATACTTTGCGAGACCAGATCCTTATCATACATTTTTTCAATACGGGTAAGCTCCCGCTCGGCCTGATCGCGACGGGTCTGCTGCTCTTCAACCCGGCGCTTAAACGGCTGCTGATCAATAGTGGCAAGCAGGTGCCCTTTTTTAACATCGCTGCCGGTGACCAGATCGGTCTGAACAAGTCGTCCCGATACTTCAAAACTCACATCAACTGTTTTAACCGGGGATACCACCGCCGGAAACGAAAACTCATCTAAGGCAGGCACATCCCTGACCGCGGCAAGTTTCACATAGCGAACAGTTGCGGCATCGCTATTCTCTGGTGCGGGATCACTGCAGGCCGAGATAAGCATACTGCCAAACAGCAGTACAACAAAAGCCTGGAATTTAAAGCGCGTTGGCATCGTGAGTCTTCCTCAGGTGGGGGGAGCAAAACACCCGTTTAAAAATAAAAAGTAAGAAGTAAAAAGTAAGAAGTAAACTAGTGAGTGCATTTTAGTGCTCATCGATTGTAAAGTAAACTGAAGAGTGTAATATGCCGCTATGGCTTTTTATACGTTGATACTATGACCGCAGAAGTGCGCACCCGCAGTGACAGGAAGCGGGATGCTATCATTCAGGCTGCCAAGCAGGCCTTTCAGCAATACGGTGTGAATGGTACCAGTATGGATACACTGGCCGAATTAGCCAATGTGTCCAAGCGTACGGTGTATAACCACTTTAGTGCTAAAGAAGAGCTGGTTATGCACCTGATTAAAGAGCTATGGCACAAAACCATGGCCAGTATTGCGCTAAGTTACGACGCCAGACTACCTTTGCAGAGTCAGTTGGAGAGCCTGCTGCTGGCAGAAGTGGAACTGATTTCCGGCGATGAATACCTGGAACTCGCGCGGGTCGCGTTTGGTTACTTTTTCTATAACCCGGAAAAACTTAAGGAAGAGGTGGCGAACCTGTCCGCCCAGGAAACCGTGCTTCACCGCTGGCTAGTGGCGGCCCGCGCCGATGGCCGGCTGGCGTTTGATAATTTAGATTATGTGGTGAAAGAGTTGTCCTGTCTGCTCAAGGGGCACTGTTTCTGGCCGCAGTTACTTAAAATTGAACCGCCGCTGGATGCAGCGCAACGCCGCACGATTGCGACGCGCACTACCGCACTGTTTCTCAGTCATTACGCAATTTAAAGCTCAGCGGAAGCGAAATCATGCAGCGCATTACCGTCTAGCCGGTAGCCAAGCCACTCGCGTTTGGCTTTCGCGCCCAGTGATTCGTAAAACTCAATGGCCGGTGTATTCCAGTCCAGCACACTCCATTCGAAGCGGCCACACCCTTTTTCTACTGCCAGCCTGGCCAGATGCTGGAGAAGGGCTTTACCGGCACCGATGCCGCGGTATTCCGGTGAAACGAAAAGATCTTCCAGGTATAATCCGTTTTGTCCCTGCCAGGTTGAATAATTAAAGAAGTACACAGCAAACCCAACCGGCTTACCTTCCGATTCGCAAATGAGCGCGTGTGCCGTTGCCCCCACATCAAACAGGGTCTTCTGAATATCTTCAGGTGTTGCCTCAACTTCTTCCTCTGCTTTTTCATAAATCGCAAGATCTTTAATAAACGAAAGGATCAATGAAACATCACGTGGTTCCGCGTTTCTGATAGTCAATGGTGAAGCCATTTATACCTCTTATTAAATTGAAAGCACTATACTTCATTGTGAGCGTCCGGTTTCCCCTCTTCAGGCAAGAGGTGACGCTGGCTAATGCGCCGTGATTTCAGCGCCAATACCTTCTTTACGTAGTTGTGGCACTTATGGACTTTAAGGCTCATGGTGAAATGCGCGTCCATTGGCTGTCCAGCCCCTGAACATTCAGGTAAGCGGACCGGTTAACTATGAAGGAGCGGGCACGTTTAATCAACAGATAGAAAGCGCTGTTCCAGGTTGAAGAAAATCACCAGGACACAGCGGCGCAGATAATAAAAAGGAGACCTCCAATGGGTCTCCTTTTTTGTTTACGTTGTCAGGTTAAGCCAGTAACGATGGTAACGGTGCCTCATTGCTCAGTTGACAAACTGGGTATCGGCGCCCGCACCGCCCTTCGTTTTGCGGCGGCTGATTTTACGCTTCACCCAGCTGAATGGGGCGCGCATATCCAGCAGAATCAGGTACAGACAAGGTACAAGAATCAGTGTTACCAGCGTGGCATACAGCACTGCAAAGCCAAGCGCCACCGCCATTGGAATGACAAAAGCCGCCTGCAAACTGGTTTCGAACATAATCGGCAGGACGCCGGCGAAGGTGGTAATAGAGGTCAGTGTAATTGCCCTGAAACGCGCGGTACCGGCCTCTGCGACAGCGTCTTTGAGGGCATAGCCCTGGGCGCGCCGCTGATTGACAAAGTCGGTCATGACCAGCGAGTCGTTAATGACAACACCCGCAGCAGCAATAAGGCCGAAGGTCGACATCATCGATAAGTCCAGATCCATCAGGTAGTGTCCCCAGATAGCGCCGGTAAGGCTAAACGGGATCACTGACATGATGATCAGTGGCTGCCCGTAACTTTTAAGCGGCACGGCCAGCAGAATATAGACAATGATCATAGCCGCCAGGAAAAACAGGATTTGCTCGTTCTGCTGGGCCTGCTGCTCCTCAATATCGCCCCCAAGTTCGGTCATCACAGAGGGGAAGTCGTCTTTAAGCTGTGGCAGCAGTTTCTCATCAATCTGTTTGACGACTTCATTCGGCTCCACTTTTTCTTCATCGATATTCCCCCACACATAGACGCTGCGGTAACCGCCTTCACGGCGTATATAACTGATACCGGGTTTTTCAGAAAGCTGTACCACATCGCCCAGCATCACCTCACGCCCCTGTGGGGTTTGAATAACGGTATATTTTAATTCGGCAAAGCGCTCCCGGGTAAGCTCGGGGTAACGTACCATGACCTTTACTTCTTCACCGTCGCGGATCACGCGCTGAGCCTCGCCACCATAAAAGCTGGCTCCAACCTGACTGGCGATGTTAGACAGTGTCAGTCCCAGATCGTATGCCACAGGCAGCAGGGTCATTTGTACTTCCTTGCTGGCCGGGTCAATGGTAGAACTCACATCAAACAGGCCATCCTGCTGTTGCAGCATTTCAATAAATTTAAGTCCTGCAGCATTCAGCGTAGCGATATCCGGTCCAAACAACAGGTAACCGAACTCACCGTCATCGCCGCCACCGTTGACATCATCGACAACGGTAAACGACTTCATGCCCGGAATTTCCGGAATGGCTTCGCGCCATTGTCGGGCCAGCTCAAAGGTATTAAAAGGGCGTTTATCTTCATGCACCAGTGGCACCACAATTCTGCCCTCAGTACGGTCGCGGTTAAACGCCAGCAGATCCCGTATCATACCCTGGCCGTGTTCCTGCTCGGTTTGAGCGTCAACCTCCATGATCGTGCTTTCAATGGTGCGCAGGGCATTGATCGTGGCCTCGTCCGACACATTTTCATTCATCTCAATGTTGACGCTTGGAAAATCATGCGGCACCTTCGGATTGGGCACCATGCGCACATAGTTGGCATTGATAAGGCCGATGCTGAGCATGAGCAGAGCAATAAATATCATTAGAACCGCCCAGCGCCAGTTAAGGGCCAGATCGACGAGTCGCCGGTAAGGGCCATGGATAAAGCCCTGGAAGCCGGAATTAAATTTGGCCCGCCAACTGTTGGGCTTTACCGGACTAAACCGGGTATGGGCAAGGTGGGCGGGCAGAATCAGTTTGGACTCGATCAGACTGAAGAACAAACACAGTATGACAACCACGGCGATATTGTAGAAAAATGCCCCATCAGGCCCGCTACTGAGTGTGAACGGCGCAAAAACGGCTATGGTAGTGAGCACGCCGAAGGTGGCCGGGGTAGCAACCCGTTTCGCGCCGCGAATGACATTCTCAGTGCCACCCCCTTTCTGCTCTATTTCCGTATAGGCACTCTCGCCAATGACAATGGCATCGTCTACCACAATCCCCAGGACCATAATAAAGGCAAACAGTGACAGAATGTTAATACTGATGCCAAAGAGCGGCATCATCATGACCGCGCCCAGAAAGCAAATCGGCAGACCCAGCATAACCCAGAACGCCAGCCGGAAACGCAGGAACAGGGTCAGCATCAGCGCTACCAGAATTGAGCCCTGAAACAGGTTTTTAAGCATCATGTCCAGACGTGCATTGAGGTAGTAGGTCATGTCTACCAGTACCTCCAGGCTCACGCCTTTTGGCAGTGTTTTATTGCGCTCTTCAATATAGTTTTTTACGGTTTCTGCCACCGGCACGATGTTCTGGTTTTTGGTGGCATTAACCGCAATATAAATGGCATTTTTGCCGCTGTACTTGAAGTAACGCTCCCCCTGGGTAAAGCCATCTCTGATGGTGGCAACGTCTGACAACAGCACTCTTGCACCGGCAGCGCCGGTCTTAACCGGAATAGCGGCAAATTCTTCGCCGTTATAGAACTGGTTTTCCACCCGAACCGAGATGATCCCAGAGTCGGTACGCAACTGTCCGGCAGACATATTGGCCGAATAGGCACGGATAGCAGCAGACACATCATTAATTGTCAGGTTGTACTTGCGCAGCATGTCGGGCTTGATCTCAACCGCGATTTCATCCTCAGGCGCGTTCAGGTCTACCAGGGCAACACTGCCAAGTTGCAGCAATTCGTCTTCGACTTCTTTGGCTATAGGTTTTAGTTCGGTCAGAGGCAGGTCGCCCACCAGTGGCATCTCTATGACCTGCTGCTGAAATTCACGCTGAGAAATGGTGACCGGCTCCATGTCAGCGGGGAAGGTCGCAATACTGTCTACCCGCAGTTTGACTTTGTCCAGTACATCGGTGAGCTCTTCGCCCTTATCAATCTCAAGTGTCACGGTGCCCGAGTTTCGGTATGCACGGGAGACGGTGCGCTTAATTTCAGTGACGTCTTTCAACGATTCTTCTATCTTGATCAGAATGCTTTCTTCTATTTCCTGCGGGGAAGCGCCAGGATATTGTGCAGAGACATTAATAAAATTGATTTCGATGTTCGGAAACATCTGACGCTGAATCGTAAAATAGCCGGCAACGCCCATGATGATGATAAATATCATCATCAGATTGGCTGCGACCGAATTACGCGCGAACCAGGAAATCATTCCTTTATGTGTATCGTAATCAGTGTTCATAGTCACTCCGCGCTATTTTGCGGCAGGGCGCTGGGCTACCAGGCCACCGTTTTCTTCGATGACTTTCACCGCCATCCCTTCCTGAGGGTACTCAGGCAGTGACATAACGACTTTTTCGCTGTTGAACTGACCCTGAATCAAAAAGTCGCTGCCTTCCTCACGCAGAATTTTTACCTGATGAGAGACCAGTTTGTTGTTGTCGTCGAGTGTCCACAGCTTGCTGCGATTGATCAGCTCCTGTGGAATGCGGTAGACATCGTCGAGGGTTTTGCCTTCAAAGGTGAGCGTGGCGTAGCTGCCAAACCTGACCACGGGTTTGTTGGTGCGTAAGCCATAGGGGTCGTCAATGCGGGCAACAAAATGCGTCATTCTGGTTGCCTGATCGACCGTGCCAAGGTCCCGGTGAATTACGGCAGAGACAGGCGCAGCGCCATGCGCATCCAAATCTACCCGGGCGGTCTTACCAATCATGTCACTGCCCAGAAACGGACGGTCGAAGCCTGCGACCGGAAAGGTGATTTCGGCTGTTTCAATGTTATTGAGCGTCGCCGCCACGGTACCGGTTGAGACAAAGTCACCTTTACCAATACTGCGCGAAACAATTAGCGCGTCATACGGCGCTTTTACATCGCAGTTTTCCAGATCGCGTCTGGCGATACGCAGTTGAGCTTCAGCGGACTTAACGGCTGCCTGGGCGGACAGCACCTGTGGCTTACGCAGGTATAAGTCGGTGACACGGGCGTCGGGCAGTGTTTTTGCCTCGCGCCTGGCAACATCAGCCTGTGCCTGCTCCTGAATCAGCTGCGCCTGAGCACTGGCCAGAGAGGCTTCAGCCTGAAGTAAGGCCGCCTCGTAGCTGTCTTTTTCAATACTAAACAGAGTTTCACCGCGTTCAACCAGTCCACCCGCAATGAAGTCAGGGTTCCAGGATACCACTTCACCCGTCACCTGAGCTGCAAGATTGGTTCGCTCCAGGGGGGTGACTTCACCGTAGGAAGAAATTGAGACTGTGTAATTTTCGGTGGTCAGATGTTCAATGGTGACAGTAGGCCGGGTATCGACCTCTTCAGTGACAACAGAATCAGATGCCGTCGCTTCAACCCCTTTCATGGCAAGATACCCGACAACTAAAATACCTATGGGGAGTGCAATTTTAATCCATTTCATGGTTGATACTGACTGGTTGGTAAAAGACAAGGCTATAATAGCGATTTTGAAGTGACCAGGCTTATACCAATTGTAACGAACTGTAAGCCGGGAGCTGATGGACATGCGGCATAGGTGAGTGAATCTGGCTACGGCCCGCCACGCGGAAGCGTTAGTCTGACAGGTCTGAAGAGGTGGTAACCTTATTTCGTCCTGCACGTTTTGCCTGGTACAGGGCGGTGTCCGCAAGAGACAAGACGCGGTCAAGCTTCGCATCCTGATTAAATTCGCAGACACCAAAGCTCGCCGAGACGTTGTGTGTGTGACCGTTGATCACAATAGGCTGTGCCTCCAGTGCCGTGCGCAGATGCTCGGCAACAAAGGCCGCACTGGCTTGTGGTGTGTCTGGCAGGATAAACAGAAACTCTTCGCCGCCCCAGCGGGCAACCACATCCTGTGCCCGCAGCCGATCAACGAACAACCTGGCGACACGCTGCAAAATAATGTCACCCACACTGTGCCCGAACTGATCATTGATGGATTTAAAGTGATCAATATCGGCCAGTACCAGGCTAAAGGGGCGGCCATTGCGCTGGATCCGCCGGCTTTCCTGATCAATGTGCGCATAGGCGCCGCGGCGGTTAGGTAACTGAGTGAGCTGATCATGCAGCGCCTGTTGTTCAAACTCTTCGCGCAATGACACCGCTCTGACGTAGGTGGTTTCCCGGCTGCATTCATAAAAGGCCGACAGAAAGGTGATGGTCATAAACGACAACAGGAGCCGGGTCTTGAACTCCGGGCTGTAGACGGTGAGCAGCAAGGCATCATGGGGGGAAAAGAGGATAAAAACCATCAGTAAAATAAAGGCACAGACAATCATCAGCCCACGTTTGAAGCCAGCAAAAAAAAGGGTGACCGGCGGCACCGTATATATCCACAAGGGCCCTGTATTCGCCACGCCGCCTGTGACCAGCAAAAAGGCCATAAGCAGCATCAGGCAGCCCAGCAGCACAATCATACTGATTAACCTGCCGGTCTGATTTTTCATCGTCTGCTGAACGATGTGGGCGCTGGCAAAGAGCAGGGTGCTCAGCAGCAATAAGGCGGCCAGTATCCAGCTTGCCTCGGTCAGGGCACGGATCCCCAACAGGCAGGTGATGGTGACACCGACCACAGAAAACAGGTTTACCACCATAATCCGGCGGTTTACGTCTTCATCTAACTGCGGATGTGTACCACGGTTGATGAAGGTCAGAAATAACCGTTTCAATTTGCTCATATGCGGGAACTACTATTCACTAATCTCACTGCCAAGTCGCGCGCCAAGCTCGGTAATGAGGGTGCGCATTTTTGCCACGCTGTGGGCAAAGCCATCTTGCGTGAGTGTGGTGCGATAGTCAAAAGTCCTGAGCGTATCTTTTTGTCCCGGATAGGCAATAATGTACTCGCCTTTCAAGATTAGCTGGCCTTCCCAGGAGGGAATGAAATCATCAATAATGATGCTAAGCGTAACCGGGGATGGGCTGGCCTGATGTCTGTCGGGGGTAACCACGGCGATTTGCTGGTCACGCAGCGCGTTCGTCAACAGCCGGTGGATAGCTTCATCCTGCGGGCTTGACCAGACGTGCTGGGAGGCGAAATGTAAGGTGGTCGGGCTGGTCTGATAGGCAAGCTGGCGCTGACGCAGGTAATCGGGCAGGGTAATATCACCCAGCACCACGGCTATCTGACTGTCAGGTTGTGAAGACTGTGCAGCCTGCGGACTGTGCAGCATATAATAGTGCAACTCTACGGCGCGACTGGCGCAGCCGCCCAGTATCGTTAGTATGCCTATCAGGACTAATCGTCGAAGCACTGGCATCACTTATTCTCCTTTTTCGCTGCTTTGGGCTGCAGCTCCTGCTCGCGGTTATCAGTAAAAATCAGGCTGTTCGGTGCCTGGTTCAGTTGCAATAATAATGGCTGCAGGTTGCGCATGGTGTCTTGCATTGCATCGACCGTTTGTTTAATTTCATTGCTGCTGAGCCCGCCTTCCGAATAGTTTCTTACCAGCTTATTCAGATTTTCAAGCATCTGATTGAGGTTGGTATTGAGTGCCTTAGCATCAATGTCGGCGATCAGCGCATCGAAATCATCACCGGCATTTTCTACTGACTCTGCCGCCACTTTCATCTGCGTTACAGCCACGGCGACCTGATCAACCATGTCATTCAGGGGCAGGGCGTTAATTTTATCCAGAATGGCATCTGCTTTCTGTGTCAGTTGCGTAAACTCGTTGGATATGGTCGGAATGACGTCGATACCGTTTACCTGACGAAGTGGCTGAGGATCGACCCCTTCGATATGTTGCAGGTCGACGTACAGACCGCCGGTCAGAATGTTGCCCATTCGCAGTGAGGCCCGCAAGTCACTGCTCAACCAGTTATTCATAGTGGCTTTAACAATCTCCAGTCCTGCCTGATTATCCTTTTGATGGACTTTACCAGGATAAATACTGATAAGTACCGGGATTGGATAGTCTTCCTGCATGACATTACCGCGTACCGAGTCGATGGCATTGATGGCCTCTACCTGGCCAATTTCCAGTCCCCGGTATTCGACCGGCGCACCGACTTTCAGCCCTCTGACACTCTCTTCAATCATCAGCATGTAACTGGCCGCAATTTCGTAGCGTGCGTTAGCAGCGGCCGACGCGTCTTCATAAATCGTAAAGTTAGCGTTTTCACTGACCTGCTTTCCATCAGACACGCCCTCAGGAATGCCAAAGGTAATGCCGTTGGCAAGTAAGGTCTCCAGACTGCCCGTTTCTACGGTAATGCCACTGGATTCAAGCCTGAAGCGGATACCACTGACATTCCAGAAACGGGTATTTTCAGTGATAAGCCGGTGGTAGGGGGCTTCAATAAAGGCATCATAGTAAACCACCCGATCATTGATATCGAACACTGCATCTTCAAACTCACCGACCTTAAACCCCTTGTAAATTATCGGATCGCCTGACTTATAGGCGAAGGCATCGTCAGACTTGAGTGTGACATGCAGTCCCGGCGTACCCGGTGGGGTTACGGGAGGGCGAGTGAGGGCAACAAAGTTTAATTGCTCATCGCCGCTGTCGTCGGCTGACATAGCAATGTAGCTGCCGGAAAACAGTGTATTGAGGCCAGACACTTCTGAAAAGCTGATGCGTGGTGCGACCACCCAGAATTCGGTATTCTCGGTCAGAAGGTGCGAAGCGCTCGCGTCAATACGCGCCTCTACTAAAACACCATTTAAATCGGGTTTTAATGAGATTTTCTTTACCTGACCCACGTCCAGATCACGGACTTTCACTGGCGTTTTATTGACCTCAATACCGTTAGCAGAAGGGAGCTCAATGGTGATCATGGGTCCCTGATTACTCCACTGGTAAAACACCATCCAGGCGCCAATGATGACGGCGGCGAGTGGCACCAGCCATATTTTCGATACGCGGGACGTGGACGCGACGTGAGCATCTTCTGTCATGATAACTGCTTCCTGTTAAACCAGATCAGCCGGGAGTCAAAGGTCATTGCGGCGATCATGGTGATAAATACGACGGCGCAAAACGCCAGTGCTGCCTGACCAGGGTAGACTGATAAACTGTTTCCGGACTGAATGAGTGCGACCAGTACGGCGACCACGAATACGTCGATCATTGACCAGCGGCCAATATATTCAGTGATACGGTAATAGCGCATACGTAATCGTTTACTGCGCTGGTGCTGGGCCTGCACGGTATAATTCAGCCAGCCGAGCATAGCAATTTTGGCAACCGGGACAATAACGCTGGCAATGAGTATGATCAGTGCCACTGGGTAAGAACCGGCGTCCCACAGACGAATCACGCCGCCAATAATGGTATTGGGTTCGATGCGTCCGAATAATTCAGTTTGCATGATAGGCAGCATGTTAGCCGGTATATAAAGTAGCGCGGCGGTGATCAGCAAAGCCCAGGTACGCTGAATGCTCCACGAGGCTGCCTGGCTGTCCATATCGGGCGGCGGCGGTGGTGAGCCACGGTGTAGCCACAACGCAAAATCGTTGCTGTTGTAGTGCACCAGCGCAGCCGTCATGCATACGCTGAACCCGATAAAGGCATAAAATGACAGCCCGATGGCGACATCTGCCATTTCGGTAATTTTGATCAGACTTACCAGCGTACCAACCAGGAAAATTTCCGCCATACTCCAGGGCAGCATGGCGTCAACCAGTCGCCTGATACGAAATACTGCGGGCGGGCGCGTACCACCCAGACGGGCTATCGACAACATACTGAAACCAAGTAATACCAGACCCGGCAGTATCAGCGTGGCGATGCCCGTAATAATGGCCAGCGACAATGCGTCATGAGCGATGAGTACGTTAAGTCCGCCGGGCAAATCAATACTGTGTTGTTGTCCGCTGGCTCGAAACGAAAGAAAATTAAATGGCAGTGACAAAAATAAAAACACCAGAGCACTTATGCTTAACGCCAGCAGTTTCTCTGTTTGCCGGCGGCGCGCGACCAGCAAAGTGTGCCCGCAGCGTGGACACAGGGCACGCTGGCGATGCGCAAGCTCAGGCAGCTGTACACTATGCTGACACTGTGCACAGATCACTGTTGTAGGTGTATTGTCGGGCATTACCTGCTGCTGTTTCCTTTTCGCTGGTGGCGTTTAAGTTCCTGAATTATCAACGAAGAAAATACGTATTGAGACAGAATACCGGATCTGTCCGGGACCGCAAACAGCTTTATCAGCAGCGGACATGATGCGCAGGCGCGGCGCATAGTGAAAAGGCGGGTAAAAAAAAGCGCCGTCATAACACGGCGCCTTTCGAAGGTCAGTCTGGCAGCGAACTCAGAAATTCGCACTGCCTGGTGTGCGCGGGAAGGGGATCACGTCACGCACGTTCTGCATGCCGGTGACATACGCCACCAGTCGCTCAAAGCCCAGGCCAAATCCGGCGTGAGGGACGGTGCCATAGCGGCGTAAATCGCGATACCAGGCATAATCTTCTTTTGATAAGCCCATGTCGTCAAGACGACGATCAAACACATCCAGTCGTTCTTCACGTTGTGAGCCACCGATGATTTCACCGATACCCGGCGCAAGGACGTCCATCGCTGCCACGGTTTTATTGTCATCGTTAATGCGCATATAGAACGCTTTAATATCTTTCGGGTAGTTTTGCATGATAATCGGCGCTCCGACATGTTCTTCGGCCAGATAGCGCTCATGCTCTGATGACAGATCCACACCCCACTCGACAGGAAACTCAAACTGTTTGCCGCTGTTTTGCAGAATCTCGATGGCATCGGTGTAATCCATCCTGACAAACTCTGCATTGACCAGGTTTTCCAGACGGGATACGGCATCCTTATTAATTCGCTGTGCAAAAAATGCCATGTCGTCAGCCCGCTCTTCCAGTACGGCTTTACACACGTACTTCAGCATGTCTTCTGCCAGTTGCGCGATATCTGCCAGCTCAGCAAACGCGACTTCCGGCTCAATCATCCAGAACTCCGCCAGGTGGCGCGACGTGTTGCTGTTTTCGGCGCGGAATGTCGGGCCAAAGGTATAGACCTTGGACATTGCGCTGCAATAGGTTTCAACGTTCAGCTGGCCAGAAACCGTCAGGTAGGTTTCCTTGCCGAAGAAGTCTTCACTGTAATCGACATTGCCTTTGTCATCACGCGGGAGGTTCATCATGTCCAGTGTGCTGACACGGAACAGTTCACCCGCCCCCTCAGTATCGCTGGCCGTGATCACCGGCGTGCTTATCCAGTAATAGCCGTGCTCGTGAAAGAAGCGGTGCAGGGCCTGTGACAGACAGTTGCGAATACGGGTCACTGCACCAATCACATTGGTACGGGGACGCAGGTGCGCAAACTCGCGCAGGTATTCAATGGAGTGACGCTTGGCAGCCATCGGGTAGGTGTCCGGGTTTTCTACCCAGCCTATAACTTCTATGCTTTGCGCCTCGATTTCGAGCGACTGCCCGGCGCCCTGTGATTCTTTTACTGTGCCTGTGACAGCCAGTGAACAGCCTGTCGTAAGGCGCTGGACATCCGCATAGTTAGACAGGGTATTGAGGGCTACAACCTGAATGGGATCGAAGCAACTGCCATCGTGCAGTGCAATAAACGACAGCCCTGCTTTGGAGTCACGGCGGGTCCGTACCCAGCCTTTCACTGTCACTGATTCGCCTTGTGCGTACTTGCCTTTGAGTACGTCGACAACGGGCGTATGCGTCATGTCTCTTTCTCCGTTAGTTAAAACTTTTCTCCGCTGCCGTATCTTCGCACACTCATCAAACCGAATACACCGTGTCGGGCACTTTGTAAAAGGCCTGCTGTCGGAGTATAAGTGATAGTGCAGATCGCATATGCCTGGCGATGTGAACACACGAAAGTGCTGTCTCGTATATTCTAAGAGATATTGCAGCTATACAGATGCAGGCTAGTATACTCAACCAACGCATGGATACCAGAGTTTGGGATGACAAATGGGCAATAAAAACACAATTTCCACACAGTCAGACCGGCGGCAGTTGCCACGCAGGCAGGACATGGTTTACCGGGGCGTCATCACATTAAACGTGATTGCCTGGCTGATGCTGGTGGTCGCACTTATTTTGTTTCATTTCGCCCGGCCCGACTTTGTCAGTGGTGTTCAGCAGTACTGGGGGATTGAAGGCGACACAGCCTGGTCACAGGGCTATTTGACAGCACTGCAGGGAACACTGCTGGTCTGTGTCGGACTGACATTGCTTAGTATGATCCTGCGCCGCCACCGGACACGGCGTCAGGCGGACCGGTTTGGTGCAAACCTTTTCATTCTTGCACTACTTGCCGCCATAAGCCTTATTATGATCAATACAATCTCTCCCTGAGTGAACGGGTACCCATGAGCGCACCCGTTGTGTTTGCTTGTCTGTCTAGTTAATAAATGCGCTGTTGATCAGAATAACGGTGTAGATAATATACGCGACGGTAAACGCGCCTCCTTCCAGACGGTTCAGGCGACCCTGCCCACGAATGCCGATGCAAAAAATGAAGAGGGCCACGGTGCTGGCCAGCATGACCAGAATATCGCGGTATAAAAAGTCACTGGTGACGGTCATCGGCTGGATCATGCCGGCGATACCCACCACCGCGAGGGTATTAAACATATTGGAGCCAATCACATTGCCCAGCGCCAGGTCATGTTCGCCTTTTTTGACTGCCATCAGCGATGAAGCCAGTTCGGGCAGGGAGGTGCCAATGGCGATAATCGTCAGGCCAATAACCGTATCGCTGACGCCGAAGAAGGTGGCCACCTCGACCGCGCCCCAGACCAGGATCCGCGAACTAGCGATAAGTGCCAGCAAGCCAACCAGTAACCACACCACATGCGTTTTTACTGGGTCCTTATCGTTACGCAACTCTTCGCTGTATTCATCTGACAGCGCATCTTTGCCACCCCGGATGCCTTGCCAGATGCTCCAGGAAATAAGCAGAATAAACAGCCCCATTAGTGAGAATGCGTCGTCTTTTGACAGTTGCATGTCCAGCAACTGCCAGGCCGCAAAAAAGGTAATGCCGAGCAGTACCGGAATTTCTTTTCGTATAATTTCAGAGCGTACGGCAATTGGGCTGATGAGCGCAGTAAGGCCCAGGATCAACAAAATGTTGGCGATGTTCGAGCCAAATGCGTTGCCCAGCGCGATGCCTGAGTTGCCCTGAACGGCGGCAAAGATAGACACGATAATTTCCGGCGCGGACGTGCCAAACCCGATAATTAGCATGCCGATGAGCAATGGCGAGACACCGAAGTGATTTGCGACCGCTGCAGCGCCTCCCACAAACTTACCGGCACTCCACAGTAAAACCGGCAGGCCAATGATGATGGCAAGACTGGCAAGAATCATAACTACTCCTAGAGGCTACCTGATTTATGACCTGGTGCTGTTACCGTGACCCAAATCAGATTTTATTGTCTTAACGATGAAAAAATCCCGTGCGCAAAGCGCTATGCAAAACAGAGATTTGCAGTAAACTCGCGATCACGGACGGACTGGTGAATGCGCCAGAACCGAACCCTAAAGTTTAACTTATTCAGCTATTTATAGAAGCGTTTTTATATGCACAACACCCTTATTGTGGTCGACGACCCGACACTGTTCAATGAAACGGGTCTGACGGTACTGACGTTTGACAGCTATCTGTCTGACTTTCCGAAAAAGGACGAACCGAAAACCCGGGTCATTAACCTGTGTGATACGTCGCACTACCTCAGTGAGGGCTACTATTGCTCGCTTCTGGCGCAGGCGAGAAACCATGTTGTGCTTCCCAGCGTCAATACTATTAATGACTTACGTAGTGACAGTGATGGTCAGATCGGTCAGATTCCGATTCCAGGGCATATTTCTGTTCCCAAAGAGGCACAAAGCGGTGCGCCATTTATGGTTTTCTTTGGTGAAACGGACACGCCGGCATTAAAACGCCTCGCCCGTCTGGCGTTTGAAAGCTACCCCTGCCCGGTGCTGGAAGTTACCCTCCATGCAACCAGTGCCGATGGTTCTGCACCGATGTCGCAGCGCGTTGAATTTATGACCTGCACTCCGCAGGCGCTGACGCAGCTGAGCGGCGCGCTTCAGCAACGCTGTATTGCAGCAATTGGCAAGTATACCCAAAAGCAATGGCGCGCGTCGCGCAAAGGCAAACCAGCGCGCTGGGATATGGCCATTCTGGTGAATCCGGCTGAGCCCACACCGCCAAGCGATCAGAAAGCATTACGCCAGTTTGTTAAAGCGGCAGAAAACGCAGGATTTCAGGCTGATGTGGTGCAGCGTCTGTCTCCGGAAGAACTGGGGCATTATGATGCGTTGTTCATTCGCGAGACCACCGCCATTGATCATCATACTTACCGGCTGGCCAGAGCGGCAGAGCGAGAAGGCATTGTCGTGATGGATGACACACAATCGATTTTACGCTGCTGTAATAAGGTGTATTTGCAGGACGCATTTACTTATCACAATGTGCCTGCACCGAAAGCGCAGTTTGTTTCCAGCGCGGATGAGGCGACCTGTGCGCTGCTAATCGACACTTTTGGATTGCCGCTGGTGTTAAAACTGCCGGAAAGTTCGTTTTCCCGTGGCGTGCACAAAGCGCAGTCCGCTGACGAACTGAAACACTACCTGACCGACATGCTGAAAGTATCGGCGCTGGTGCTGGTTCAGGAATACATTTATACCGAGTTTGACTGGCGAATAGGTATGCTGGCCGGTAAGCCGATCTACGCCTGTCAGTACTTTATGGCGCGCAATCACTGGCAAATTTATCATCACGAAGGCGAGCGCTTCAGCTCGGGTGATTTCAAAACCATGCCAACCTTTGAGGTGCCTAAGCCGGTACTCAATGCCGCCATTAAAGCGGCAAAAACTGTTGGTGATGGCCTGTACGGCGTCGACATTAAACAGTCGGGGAATAAAGTGTACGTTATTGAAGTGAATGACAATCCAAGCATAGATGCAGGGATAGAAGATAAATACCTGGGTAAAGAGTTATATGCACTCATTATGCAGGAATTTGCCAGCCGTCTGGAGCGCCGGGGCCGATGAACGCGCGTCCGGAACACCGCGCGTCAGAAGCCGACGACATTGTGCTGCGTGCGGCGCAGCCGGCGGATCTGGAGGCACTCGTCGCCATTGAAAATCGCTGCTTCAGCACCGACCGGCTAAGTCGGCGCAGACTCAGGTATTACATTGAAGCATCACATGCCGTGATGATGGTCGCTGTCCAGCCTGACGCAGCAAAAGGCGCCTCGGTGACAGGGTATGCTCTGTTGTTACTGCGCAGAGGCACGCAGCTTACCCGACTTTATTCTGTAGCCGTGTTGCCGGAAGCGCGGGGCCGGGGACTGGCAGAAAAGCTGATTGTGGCGCTTGAGGAGCGGGCGCTTGCGAAGGGAAAGCGCTTTATGCGACTGGAAGTGGCGAGCAACAATATAAGCGCGATCGCCCTGTATGAACGGCTCGGCTTCCACCGTTTTGGTTTGTATCCCGATTACTACGATGATCACAGTGATGCGTTGCGGATGCAGAAAACCCTTGTCAATACTGGTGGTACGTGCCGCCAGCCGCCTTATCCCTGGTATCAGCAAACCACGGAATTTACCTGTGGGCCAGCTGCTCTGATGATGGCGCTCAGTGAACTTGGCCATGCACTGCCCATGACACAGCACAGCGAGCTCACTGTGTGGCGGCGCGCCACAACCATCTATATGACATCAGGACACGGAGGCTGCCACCCCATCGGTCTGGCTTTGGCGGCAGCGGATCATGGTGTTACTGCAGAGGTGTGGCTGAATGCCGGTTTGCCGCTGTTCGTTGAAGGGGTTCGCAATAAGGACAAGAAGAAAGTGCTGACGTTTGTGGAGAACAGCTTTGAATCAGAAGCGAAGGCGCAGCACATCCCAGTCCAGCAGTTTGACTGGAAACTGGATGATCTTATTAACGCAATGGACGAGGGTGCAAAGCCCGTTTGTCTTATCAGTACCTACGCGTTTGATCGTAAAAAAGCGCCACACTGGGTAACGGTAACGGGGTATGACAGGCACAATGTCTACCTGCATGATCCTGATGCCGACGGCAGGCCTCCGGTCGAGTGCCAGCATCTGCCCGTTGCCAGGGAAGATTTCATGCGTCTGGCCAGCTACGGTCAACGCAAAGTGCGTGCGCTGGTGCTACTGCGTGACAGGCGCACAAGCAAAGCATGAAGATCCTGCAGCGGCTGTACCTGCCACCGCAGGGTCAATCCGGGGCGTGGCGTGGATGACTAATGTCGCGCCTGCGATTGCTGAACCTGGGTATTGAGGTTATCGAGTTGTGACACCATACTCTGCAACTCGCCGACGGTGCCTGAGAAGGTGGTCGGTTTATTGCTGGCCGAGCCTTTGGCCGCATGATCGAACAAACTGCCGGCATCAAAACAGGCGGTTTTCGCAGTAAGCGCGTTCCATTCGCTCAGCAGCGACGAGGGGATACAGTGACGTTTTGCCATCAATTTGTCTCTGATTTGCAACACTCTGCCTACTAATAACGTTGCTTCACTAGTCATCTTTTTTACCTTACTAACAGCTTACTTCATTCCAGCCCTCATAAACCGGGCTGATAACATCAGTGTAGTCGATGAACCGGCCCTGTGAGGTACATACTCAAATGGATAAGTAGCAAAAATGATACCTGAATGAAAATTAAGCAGGCGAAGAGGGTGGGAAGATCAGGATTCGGCAGATGAGGCGGGCTGCGAGCGTGTAGTGTGTTGCATGCGTGTTTGGCCCGACATGGCGGGGGTATAGCAATTGCAATGTCAGGTTGCACGCGAACCCGCGCTCAGCGCATCCATCAGGCTGATTGGGAATACTGCTTTTTGCGATGATGGTGTCGATACAGCTTCACACAGCCACATGCACCAAGGTAGGGCAGCCAGATCAGTAAATTTAACAGGATTGCGGTAATGACACTGTAAATTATGGCTGCTGGCGTAAGTGGTACCGAAGGGGAGAAGTTATCCAGCACCCGTTTCAGAGTGGCCGCGTGCGCCGGATTAAACATATACCAAGCCTGCTCGTAATAATGCCCCTGTTGCAGTGTTTGCATGGCAGTTTGCATCGCCGCCAGCTGCTCGAGTGTTGCCCGCTTATTTTCTGCATCGGCGCGGATCAGCGCTTCGGGATTTTGCTCAAGTGCGGAAATCATACTTTCAACTGACGGGTAGCCGAAATCATCTGCCAGACGCTGATAACCCGACACCTGCTGCTGACTGGCGTCAATGTAGCCGCTTAAATACTGACGGTAATGATCAGCGAGAATGGGAATTTGCAGCGCAACCAGCAACAGCGCTGAAAAAATCAGCTTGTCGGCTAAGCGAATGACGATTCCCATAATTACTCCTGCTGGCTGAAGAGAGTGAAAGCGCACGCCTGCCCGCAAGTGTGGGCATCACGCTGCGCGTATATTGCGGCCGTACAGCGCCCGCGCCGTTTGCGGAGGGCATGCTAACCGCATGTTCATCAGACTAGCAGACGTTGTGTCAGGGTTACACGCTTTGGCGCAGGGCATCATACATCGCTGATGTCAGTGTTTTACACTGGGCTTCGCTGATAATATACGGCGGCATTATATATACCAGTTTACCGAAGGGACGGATCCACACGCCGCTATTGACGAAATGACGCTGGATAGTGGCGACGTCCGCGGCCTGATGAGTTTCCACCACACCAATTGCGCCCAGAATGCGCATATCAGCGACAGCGGGCAGTGCCAGACAGGGCTTCAAGCCGTCGGTCAGCCACTGCTCAATACTGGCGACCTGCTGATGCCAGTGACCCTCATTGATAATATCCAGGCTGGCACCGGCCACCGCGCAGGCCAGCGGGTTACCCATGTAGGTTGGTCCGTGCATAAACACGCCGGGTTCGCCCTGACAGACGCCCAGCGCTACGTCATCGGTACACAGTGTGGCTGCCAGGGTCATGTAGCCCCCGGTCAGGGCTTTACCCAGACACATGATATCCGGGCTGATACCGGCATGTTCGCAGGCAAAGAGTTTACCGGTCCGGCCAAAGCCGGTGGCAATTTCATCACAAATCAGTAATACGTCGTACTGATCACATAACTGTCTTGCACGCTTCAGGTACTCTGGGTGGTAGATCCGCATGCCGCCGGCACCCTGTACCACCGGCTCAAGGATCATGGCTGCCATTTCATGATGGTGCTGTTCGAAGAGTTCCTGCAGGGGTAAAATATCGTCTTCACTGAAGGTCTGATCAAAGCGGGTTTGCGGTGCCGGCGCAAATATCTGCGTATTCAGTACGCTTGAAAACAGGCTGTGCATGCCGTTCACGGGATCGCAGACCGACATTGCGGCAAAGGTATCGCCGTGATAACCATTACGCGGACTGACGATACGGTGTTTTTCAGCGCGCCCCTGACAGGCCCAGTACTGAATGGCCATTTTAATCGCAACCTCGACCGAGACTGAGCCAGAGTCGGCAAGAAATACCCGCGACAGGCCGGGCGGTGCCATGTCGAGCAGCTTGCGGCACAGCGATACGGCGGGATCATGGGTCAGGCCACCGAACATGACGTGAGAAAATGCATCAATCTGCGCATGTGCGGCTTTGTTGAGTTGTGGGTGGTTATAGCCATGAATAGCAGCCCACCAGCTGGACATACCGTCAATCAGGGTTTCGCCCGATGCCAGACTGATGGTTGCCCCTTCCGCGCCAGTAACTTCGTAACAGGGAAGTGGTGACACCGATGAGGTGTAGGGGTGCCAGATGTGCTGTCGATCAAAATCAATATTGTTCAAAATGTAACCACCAGTAAAGGTTTGCAATTGGTCAGAGTTGACAAGTCGAGTGACGCGCATAGACTAAGCCAGCATTCATCATTAGTAAAGGACAGGCCATGACCGCCGTGCCACGTACTCCCCAGCAAGCAGAGATTCGCCATGACTGGACAAAGCAGGAAGTTGATGCGTTATTTGCTATGCCATTTAACGACCTGGTCTTCAAAGCGCAAAGCATTCACCGTGAGTATTTTAATCCCAATGAAGTGCAGGTCAGCACCCTGTTGTCGATAAAAACCGGCGCCTGCCCTGAGGATTGCAAATACTGCCCGCAAAGTGCCCGATATGATACCGGCCTGGAAAAAGAACGCCTGCTCGAAATAGAAAAAGTACTGGAGCGGGCCCGTGAGGCAAAACAGGTTGGCTCAACCCGTTTTTGCATGGGGGCGGCCTGGCGAAACCCGAAAGACCGCGACATGCCGTACGTACTCAAAATGGTGCGTGAAGTGAAAAAGCTGGGCTTGGAAACCTGCATGACGCTGGGTATGCTGAGCCGCGAACAGGCGGTGGCACTCAAACAGGCCGGACTGGATTACTATAATCATAATCTGGACACCTCGCCGGAATATTATGGCGATATTATTACCACCCGTACCTATGATGATCGCCTGAATACACTTGAAAATGTGCGCTCAGCCGGTATGAACGTATGCTCCGGCGGAATTGTAGGTATGGGCGAGAGTGCCGGTGATCGTTCAAGCCTGCTGATGCAACTGGCTAACCTGCCAGAGCATCCGCAGAGTGTACCGATTAATATGCTGGTAAAAGTGAAAGGCACACCCATGGAAAATGTTGACGATCTGGAGCCGTTTGAGTTCATTCGTACCATTGCGGTAGCCAGAATTATGATGCCGGCAGCGCATGTGCGACTGTCTGCGGGGCGTGAAGACATGAATGAGCAGATGCAGTCTTTGTGTTTTCTTGCCGGCGCGAATTCCGTGTTCTACGGCTGCAAACTTCTGACCACCAAAAACCCCGATACCCACGAAGATGTAATGCTGTTTAAAAAACTGGGGATCAATACTGAACGAGGCCGCGAATTTTCTGATGAAGCGCACGAACAGGTGCTGGAAGAAGAGCTTATGCAGGCACAGCAGCCTGATAAGACACTGTTTTACGATGCAACTGCGCCACGCGTTGCGGATACACAACAATAATGGCCTTCAACTGGCTTGCTGACACACTGAAGGAGCGGGAGTCGCAAGGGTACCTGCGGCGCCGAGTCAGTCAGTCCTATGAAAAAGACAATATTATTTGTATTGATGGTCAGCACTATCTGAATTTTGCCAGTAATGATTATCTGGGCATGCGTCATCATGAAGGTATGCTGCAGGCCTGGACGGAAGGGTTGGCCCAGTATGGCGGCGGCAGCGGTGCCTCGCCGCTGGTGACGGGTTACAGCCAGGCGCATCAGGCGCTGGAAGCATATCTGGCACAGCATTTAGGCCGTGAGGCCGTGCTGCTGTTTAATTCAGGTTTTGCCGCCAATCAGGCAATTTGCCAGGCGCTGTTTCACAAAGGCGGAGAGGTTTTCGCTGACAAGCTGATGCATGCATCTTTTTTAGAGGGTGCGCTGGCCTCGCAGGCATCGCTTCGGCGCTTCCGGCATAACGATACAGCCCATCTTGCGACATTACTCAGTGCCAGCGAGAACGCCGACAGACTGATAGTCAGTGAAGGCGTATTTAGTATGGATGGCGATCAGGCACCTGTAACCCAGTTATGTGAACTGTCTGCGCAATCAGGCAGCTGGCTGATGATCGATGATGCGCATGGTTTTGGCGTGCTGGGCAGGCAGGGTTTTGGCAGTGTTGAAGCACATTCTCTGAGTCAGGCGCAGGTGCCTGTTGTCATGGGCACGTTCGGCAAAGCGATTGGTACTGCCGGGGCATTTGTAGCCGGGAGTCAGGCGCTGATTGATTATCTGGTGAATTATGCCCGGCACTATATTTACTCGACAGCGATGCCCTCGGCGCAGGCGGTGGCTACATTGTATTCACTGACTTACCTGCGTGATGCGGATGTCCGTGACCGGCTGAATGATAATATAGGGTATTTCCGCGAACGTGCCAGATCCAGCGGCCTGGATATCATGCCATCGAAAAGTCCTATTCAGCCAGTGCTGGCGGGTACTCCCGAACGTGCTGCAGCGCTGGGTCGGGCACTCAGGGTGCGCGGTATCTGGGCGGTACCGATGCGTTACCCTACGGTGCCAAAAGGTACAGATCGACTTCGTCTGACGTTAAATGCTGCGCATACGCGCCAGGATATTGATGCACTGACCGATGCGTTCTCACTTGCTCTGGAGGCGATAAGCACATGAGTCTGTCTGTCGCCCGCCCCCTGGCAGCCAGCGTGACATTCAGTCAGGCCATCGCGGCACGGTTTTCCCGAGCAGCGCGTGACTATAAGCGTTACGCCGGTGTACAACAGCAGATTGCCAGCCACGCTATCGACGGGTTCAGCTGGCAGGACGATGATGTGGTACTGGATATCGGTTCGGGGACAGGCTGCAATACCTATCATATCGCACAACGAGTGGCGTCGGCACAGGGCGTTGATATTGCTCCTGGGATGATCCGCGAGGCCGCGTCGCGCTATCCTCATATTACGTTTACGCAGGGTGACGCGCAGGCGCTGCCATTTGACGACGGACAATTCAGCGTGGTGTTCTCGTCAATGGCGCTGCAATGGTGTGCACAACCGGCGAAAGTGCTCAGTGAAATCAGGCGGGTACTGACGCCCGGTGGCCGGGCGGTGCTGGCAGTGATGGTTGATGGCTCGTTTGCTGAGCTTCGCGCGGCGCAACATGCTGCAGGGCTGGAAAACACGCTGATGCCGCTAGTTAGTGCCGGCAGCTGGCTGGCGGCAAGTCAGGCATCGTCGCTGATGCTGGGCTGCCATCAGCAGGTTCGTTACGCCGACACCTTCAGCGATATGTTCGCGCTGCTGCGATCGATTTCGCGGGTGGGCGCGAGCGCGTCAGTCAATACAGGGAGCAGACATACCCGCCGTGATTTTCAGGCTATGGCACAGGCCTACCCGGCAGCCTCTTCCAGTGAGCAGGGGCTGACGCTAAGCTATGACGTGTTGCACGTGCAACTGGAGAAACCATGAGTGCTTATTTTGTTACCGGCACAGATACCGAAGTGGGTAAAACCTATGTTACCTGTCAGTTACTGCGTGCTGCTACTGAGGCGGGGCTGATTTCGGTAGGGTATAAGCCGGTGGCGGCAGGCTGTGAAACGATAAGCGGGCAGCGGGCGAACGAGGATGCGGTCGCCATCCAGCAGGCAAGCAGTCTTTCGCTCGGTCTTGATCAGATAAACCCAATTACCTTTGATGCGCCGGTGGCGCCGCATATCGCGGCCGCTCAGACAGCCAGCCCGATAGGTGAACAGCATATTAAAGACGGTTATCATGCGTTGGGAGCACACAGCCCTGATTTGTTGCTCATGGAGGGCGCCGGCGGCTGGCGATTACCCATCAGCGACACGCGGTATATGTCCGATGTGGTGAGGTCTCTGCAACTGCCGGTTATTCTGGTAGTAGGGATGCGGCTGGGCTGTCTCAATCATGCGTTGTTAAGTGCAGAAGCCATCATTAATGACGGCTTACATCTACACGGCTGGGTTGCCAATGGTCTGAGTGAGACGATGCCTGTTTATGCGGAAAATCTGCTCTACCTGAAGTCGGCCATGCCGGCACCTCTGCTCGCTGAAATACCGTTCAGACACACACCGGCGCGGACAACAATGGCGTCATTCCTTGAGCAGGTAGTTTAGATCGCTGCCTGCATCAATGGGCCGCTTCTCATCACTCTGAAAAACAAACCCGCCTAACTCTCCTTCAAGGGTCAGTGTGTTGTCAGTATACAACAATGCGGTACCCTCACGGATAGCCACCACCGGCGTTGTGTTTGCCAATGTGGTGAATTCTGTGAGTCGCTCGTCGCGGGTTTCACCGTTATGATTGGGGGGCTGGTAGTCGCTGTAATGCGGATTTAACTGGAACGGGACAATAGCCAGCGCGTCAAAACTGGGTGGTTCGATGATCGGCATGTCGTTGGTCGTCCGTATGCTTAGACCACAGATATTCGATCCGGCGCTCCAGCCGATATAGGGGGTGCCGTCTGCAATAACGTGTTTAAGCGGAACAATCAGGCCAAGATTATACAACTGGTGTAGCAGGTGGAAGGTGTTACCACCACCAACTAAAATCGCCTGGCCGCGCTCGTGAGCCTGATGAATGGCACAGACCGGATCCTCATAGCTGTGAATGCCCGTCACGGTGCATTCAGGGAGTGCTTCCGCAACCGCGTCGACGTACTCGTCATAGGTTTTGGTCACCGCCGCATAGGGGATAAACAGGATATCGCGAATATCACCTAAATGTGCAAGAATATGAGCCCGCGCATGTTCCAGATAGGCTTCCTGATCTTTGCGGGAACTGCTTAACATTAAAACGTGTGCAGTCATGGTATCTCCACTGTAATAAGAACGTCCATAATACGTGAAAAGGGTCCGGAAGTTTAGTCACCACTTTTAAGAGGAATTTTTTTATGTCAGAACGTCCGTCTGTTCTGTTTGTCTGCCTTGGTAATATCTGCCGCTCGCCAACCGCGGAAGCGGTTTTTCGTAAAAAAGTGGCGGAAGCAGGGATAGATGTGGACATAGAATCGGCCGGCACCCATGGTTATCACATTGGCAGTCCGCCGGATAAGCGTTCACAACAGGCTGGCATGGCACGCGGCTACAGTTTTGATAAAATTAAGTGTCGCCGGGTAGAGCAAACCGATTTTGAACGTTTCGACTACGTGCTGGCGATGGACGACAGCAATCTGAAAAACCTACGGGACATGGCCGAGCCGCAACACTACGACAAAATTGCGCTGTTTTTGTCGTATGCTGACAGTGACGAAACAGAAGTGCCGGATCCTTATTACGGTGGGCAAAAAGGCTTTGAGCTGGTGCTGGATTTAATTGAAGAAGCCTCCGACGGACTGATACGCCATATTAAACAGCGACAATGAATGGGAACAAGCGTCGATTACTGATTTTACTGTTTGCCTGCCTGTTCTGTGCAGCGGGCATTCTTGCTGTGACACTGGAAAGTGATGCGGGGGCAGACGTAAAACAGCACATTATTTTACATCTGCAGTTGCCAATGATCACGACTGCTGCACTGGTCGGGGCCGTATTGTGTGTCAGTGCTGGCAGTCTGCAGATTGTACTGCGTAATCCGCTGGCCGATCCCGGACTCATAGGTATAAGCAGTGGGGCAAGTCTGGTAGCCGCCGTGTTATTGCTGTTACCGGGCCTGAGTGTGGCGGTACCGTTTCAGTATCTGCTGCCACTTGGGTGTTTTATTGGTGCGCTGATTTCCACCTTTATCATTTATCGCATTGCTAGCCGTTTGCAGGGGGCGGCAATGGCCGTGATCCTTGCGGGGATCACCATTTCCACACTGGCAGGGGCAGCGATTGCCTGGCTGTATATGTTCAGTGATGCGCAATCTTTGCGAAACCTGACGTTCTGGCTGATGGGCAATCTGTATCAGACTGACTGGCATGTTCTGGCTATCAGTGGACCGGTAATGCTTGGCAGTATTGTGTTTCAACTGCGTCAGGCAAAAGCGCTGAACTGGTTATACGGCGGAGATGTTGCGGCGGCCGCCGCCGGTACATCGCCCCAACAACTGTCGGTACATTGCTTGCTGGCGGCGGCAATCGGCGTGGGCGCTGCGGTAGCGGTGGCAGGCTCCATTGCGTTTCTGGGCTTGCTGGTCCCGCACTTACTGAGGCTCACCATCGGGTTTGATAACCGCCGGGTATTGCCGGCCGCCGCGTTGTCGGGCGCGCTGGTATTGTTGATTGTAGCGTTACTGACAGAGCTGACTGCCAGTGTCACCTTCCCGGTGTCGATGCTGACCGCGACAGTGGGGGGGCCATTGATGCTTTACGCACTTTATCGTGGGCAGTACCGGTTATGAAACGGGTTACAGCAACCGGTGTACGTGTCGATGACCGCCTTAGTCCAACAGATGTCACGGTCAAGAGCGGTGAGTGCATTCATGTGTTGGGGGAAAATGGCGCAGGCAAGTCCACCTTGCTGCTGACCCTGGCGGGCTTACTGCCACCTTCTTCCGGCTCCCTGATGATTGATGCGGCGCCTGCCCATTCTATGCCACCCGCGGTTTTTGCGGCATTTCGCAGTTTCCATACTCAGCACGCCAGCGATCCGTTCGGTATCAGTGTCAGAGAATACCTGTCCTTCTTCAGCACGGCTGCGGTGTCGACACTGTTGCCTGGCGTTATTAACGATGTGCTGGATATTGGTCATCTGCTGGGCAGGCGGGTCAGTGAGCTTTCAGGCGGCGAGCGGCAGCGTGTGGACATTGCACGTACACTATTGCAGGTCTGGCCTGCCATTCGGGAAGGCCGGGCCCTTATTTTTATGGATGAGCCGTTCAGCAGTCTCGATATCCGGCATAAATACAAACTGGCGAATTACCTCACATCACTGGCCAGTGCCGGAAACAGCTGCATTGTCAGTTCGCATGAGCTGAATTTGAGTGCTAACTACAGTCACCGTGTGTGGCTGATGCGCCAGGGGCAGGTTGTTCATCAGGGGGCGCCGGAAAAGGTGATGACCCCTGAAACGCTGGGGCCTGTATTCCATTGTGACATGCGTGTAGAACACGCCCGTAACATGATAGAAATTCACGTTATTCAGCCTGCGGCAAAACAGTAACCTGTGGTAAAGTAGCATTACGTCTTATCCCGGGGGGCTGAACTGCTCTGTATCTGGGATGAACATGTATTTTTTCGACGTTTCATCACAAGGAGATCCCGTTGAATAACTGGCAACCCGACAGCTGGCGCTCAAAGCCTATTCTCCAGCAGCCTACATACGATGACGCTGCTCAGGTCCGACAGGTAGAAGAAACCTTAAGTAAGTATCCGCCGCTGGTTTTCGCTGAGGAAGCCCGTGAGTTGCGGCGCCAGTTAGGCGAGGTCAGCCTGGGCAACGGCTTCCTCTTGCAGGGCGGTGATTGCGCTGAGTCGTTTGATGAATTTAATGCACCGAAGATCCGCGATACCTTCAAAGTGCTACTGCAAATGGCGATTGTGCTTACCTTTGCCGGACGATGCCCGGTAACAAAAGTAGCGCGTATGGCAGGACAGTATGCAAAGCCGCGCTCCTCGGACGAAGAAACCCGTGACGGTATCACGTTGCCCAGCTACCGGGGCGATATTATCAATAGCTTTGAGTTTACTGAGGCGGCGCGTCGCCCGGATCCGAACAGGCTACTGGACGCTTACCACCGCAGTGCATCCACCCTTAACCTGCTGCGTGCCTTTGCGCAGGGCGGGCTGGCCGATTTGCACCAGGTTAATCGCTGGAATATGGCGTTTGTTGAAAATAATCCGCTTAAAGAGCGCTACCAGGATATGGCGCGGCGGATCCAGGACACGCTGGAGTTCATGGATGTGATTGGCATAAACGCGAATACCAGCGCCACCTTGCATGAAACGTCGTTGTTCACGTCGCATGAAGCCTTGTTACTGAATTATGAGCAGGCACTGACCCGTGTTGATACCCTGACCGGTAAGCCTTACGACTGTTCAGCGCATATGGTGTGGATAGGTGAACGTACCCGTCAGCTTGATCATGCGCATATCGAGTTTTTCCGTGGGATCCATAATCCGATAGGGGTCAAAGTCGGGCCTTCAATGGAACCGGATGAGCTTATCCGACTCATTGATACCCTGAACCCGACTAATGATCCTGGCCGTCTGACACTGATCACGCGGATGGGCGCGGATAATCTGGCGGACAATTTACCGGCTTTGTTGCGCCGGGTGAAAGCCGAAGGCCGGCATGTAGTGTGGAGCTCAGATCCCATGCATGGCAATACATTTAAAGCGTCCAGTGGCTATAAAACCCGTGATTTTGATGCCATTTTGCGGGAAATAAAACAGTTCTTTACTGCCCATAACGAGGAAGGCACCCATGCGGGGGGTATTCATCTGGAGATGACCGGCCAGCATGTCACCGAGTGTACGGGCGGCGCGTATAAGATAAGCGATGACGATCTGGCCGAGGCTTATAAAACCCAGTGCGATCCCCGTCTTAATGCCGACCAGGTCCTGGAAATGGCGTTTCTGGTCGCTGATCACCTGCGTAACAGCTAGCTAAGTCGCCAGACAATGATGGGGGCAACGGCTGTCTGCCCCCATCATTTGCCATCTGGCTCAGGCTGACAGCGCAGCCTGTCGCTCTTCTTCACTGAGAATACCAATGAGTATTGTCTGCCTGCGTAAACTGGCGGTGCGTGTGTCACTGGCAAGCAAAAGGGCGCGGAACTGCTCAGGCTGGTTATAGCTTTCAAGAATACCGTGCCATAACAGGTAACTGCCGTAGCGCATCATACCCTGCTGGTAGCGCTGCTCGAGTACCTCATACACCGGGGCTAACATTTTGGGATTGCGCAGCAGTTTGTCAGCCATTGCGGTATGCAGGCGTAAAATACGCTGATCGATGTCTGCTTGTCGCTGACGTTTGGGACGGGCTAGCATGCTGCTCTTTACTCTACTCTGACTCTGTCGATGGATTCTGTATCTGTTTATTTATACAGTAAGTGTAACAGGCACCTTAGTCATCGTCGACAAGTGGCGCGATCAAAGATTCCAGTCCGTTTACCTTTATTTCATGAATAAGCGCCAGTTGCTGTCCCAGCTTTCCCCCTGGAAAGCCTTTATTGCTAAACCACACCAGATAGGGCTCGGGCAGGTGAGCCAGTTTGCGCCCGGCATACTTGCCAAACGGCATGGTCTGATTCACCGCGCGTTTTAGTTCACCTGCGTCCATACTACTGCTCCTGCTGTTGCGCCTGCCACAGGGCAGCGTACACACCTTGTTTTGCCAGCAGACTGACGTGGGTACCGGTTTCTGCAATGCGCCCCTGCCTGAGCACAATGATTTTATCGGCATCAACAATGGTAGAAAGGCGGTGTGCAATGACAAGGCTGGTATGGTTTTTTGCGGCCTGGCGCAGTGCACTCAAAATATGCTGTTCAGCATGGCTGTCCAGCGACGATGTGGCTTCATCAAACACCAGAACAGGTGGATTTTTTAACAGGGCCCGGGCAATGGCAACGCGCTGTTTTTCACCGCCGGAAAGCTTCAGGCCGCGCTCACCCACACGGCTTTGCAAGCCGTCGGGCAATTCAGCAACAAATGTATCTAAGTGCGCAAGCCGGATGACCTCATAAATGTCAGCTTCGCTGGCGTCAGGGCGTCCGTATCGAATATTTTCGTACAGGGTGTCGTTAAACAGCACTGTGTCCTGTGGGACAATGCCAATATGCTGTCGCAGAGACTGCTGGGTTACTGCCGCAATGTTCTGTCCGTCAAGACATATGGTGCCGTCTGTCACGTCGTAAAAACGAAACAGCAGCTTGATCAGGGTTGATTTACCTGCACCACTTTCCCCGACAATAGCGACTTTTTCCCCCGGCTCAACCACAAATGACAGATCATGAATGATGGGGCGCTGGTGCTGGTAGGCGAAACTCACGTTATTAAACTCAAGACGTCCAGCCTTAACCACAAGCGACGAGGCATCAGGCGCATCTTTGACGTCAGGCTGCGTCTCTAACAGCCCGAACAGGTTATCGATATTAGCCAGCGCACCGCGAATTTCCCGGTAAACAAAACCAAGGAAATTGAGCGGCATAAATATCTGCATGGTAAAGGCATTGATTAAGACAAAGTCGCCAATGGTCATGTCGCCACTGGCTACGCCAAGAGCGGCATTGGCCATCATTGCTGTCATTGCGACGGCGATAATCAGCGCCTGGCCACCATTTAAGGCAAACAGTGATAACCGGTTCTGACGACGGGCCTGTTCCCACTCTGCCAGCGCCTGGTCGTAGCGGTTTGCTTCAAACTGCTCATTATTAAAATACTTTACCGTTTCAAAATTTAGCAGGCTGTCGACGGCACGGGTATTGGTGCTGGAGTCTGCTTCGTTCATGCGCGTGACATAGCGAGTGCGCCAGTCTGTGGCTTTCATGGAAAACAGCACATAAGTGATAACGCTGACAAGAATGATCAACGCAAACGACGGCCCATACTGCGTAAGTAACAGGCCGACCACGATCAGTATTTCCAGTAAGGTAGGCAGAATATTGAAGACCATAAACCGCATCAGAAAGCTGATACCAGACGTGCCGCGCTCAATGTCACGTGACAGGCCCCCAGTCTGGCGATTCAGGTGAAATCCAAGGTCAAGCTGGTGCAGGTGTTCAAAGACGGTCAGGCCCAGACGCCGCATGGCACGTTCGGTAACGCGACCAAACAGCGTGTCGCGTACCTCTCCTAAAATCACATTAAGTAATCTTAATACCCCATACGCGACAATCAGTGCCAGTGGCACGGCCAGTAAAGCCGTTGTGGCTTCATCTGCGTTTAAACTATCTACGGTGTATTTGAGCACATAGGGTAAACCAATACTGGCGAGCTTGGCGGCAATAAGGCACACCATTGCAAGCGCCACCCGGCGGCGGAATTCCATAAGGTAAGGGACTAGTTGTCGTAAAACCTGCCAGCGGACAGGGGTAGAGGTATCAACCGGAAATCGGGAACGTCTCATAATACATCCAGCGCTGAAAGAAACGGTGTAAGGTGGCGGTCATCGTTGTATGCCGGGGTAGCAGATTATCGCTGCTCACCTTGCGAAGTATGTGGACACAATATAATGTAAAGCGTTAACAGGTGTCGTTGGCGATTGTTTTTACTCGTTAGTCCAACACCTGTGCGGTACGTGAATAGTACAGTAAATTCATTCAGATGGCAGCAGTGGCTGGCACACTTTTCACAGAGAGTTACGTTGCTTAAAGATACGTTCGGACGGGAATTTCATTACTTGCGGCTTTCAATCACTGAGGCCTGCAACTTTCGTTGTCAGTATTGCCTGCCAGACGGTTACGATGGTCCCGCCAATGATGCATTTATGTCGATTCAGGAAATCGATACCCTGGTGCAGGCATTCGCAGGCCTTGGCACCAGTAAAGTCCGCATCACCGGGGGAGAGCCATCGCTCAGGCGCGACTTTACCGATATTCTAAGTCAGACCAAGCGAACACCTGGGATTCACCAGGTCGCCATTACAACGCACGGTGCCCGACTTGAGCGGTTTGCCAGACAATGGCAGCAGGCTGGATTAGACCAGGTTAACGTGAGTATAGACAGCCTGGATCCACGACAGTTTAGTGCAATTACCGGGCAGGACAAGTTACAGCAAGTCCTGAAAGGGTTAGATGCTGCACTTGATGCGGGACTGAACGTTAAAGTAAATACGGTGTTGCTGGCCGACTTCTCGGCAGCGCGGCTGAACCGTTTTCTGACGTGGCTCAAAACCATGCCGGTTACGCTGCGGTTTATTGAACTGATGGAAACCGGAGAACATGCTGACTTTTTCCAGGCACAGCATCAGTCTGGCACGCCTTTGAAATCTTACCTGGAAAATAACGGCTGGGCACCAATTAGCAGGGACCGAAGTGCTGGCCCTGCAATAGAATATCAACATCCGGATTATGAGGGTAAAATTGGCCTTATCTTGCCGTACAGTAAGGACTTTTGTAAGTCGTGCAATCGATTAAGGGTTGCAGCGAACGGCAATTTGCATCTATGTTTATTTAGTGAAGAAGGTATACCAATGCGTTCGTTGCTTAAAGAAGGCAACACAACCGCTGTTCAGGCTTTTCTGCAGGAAGCGCTGGGCAATAAACATGCGAGCCATTTTCTACACGAGGGAAATACCGGTGCAACGCGGCACCTTGCGATGTTAGGAGGATAAGGGCACCAATGCGGATTGATGATAGTGATCGCTTACGTTATGAGTTTGTGGATGATCATGACGTTGAGTTTATATGGCAATTAGATCAGGACGAGGAAGTCATGAAGTTCATCAATGGTGGCATCAAAACCAGCCGGGAAGAAATTGATTCCGTATTTATGCCGCGCTTACATGCTTTCCGAAACCCATCGCTGGGCTGGGGGCTATGGCGGGTCATCGAAAAAGAGCACGAGGAAAGTATTGGCTGGATTCTGGTTCGCCCGTTTGGCTTTTTTACGCCACAGCCCGAGTCTGAAAATATTGAGTTGGGCTGGCGCTTCAAACGAAAATGCTGGGGGAAGGGATACGCGCTTGAAGCGGCAACGGCCGTACGCGAAGCGCTGCGTGACATGGGCGTGGAAACTTTCTCAGCAATGGCAGTACCCGACAATGTGCGTTCTATCCGAATAATGGAAAAGCTGGGTATGGAATACCAGCGAACCCAGCGGTATACCGACGACATTTTCGATGGGGATATCGTTGTATACGGGCAGTCATACTCCCGCTACAAGTAGCAACCCGCGCACCTCCTCTCATCAGGCGAGATCTTTGAGCACGGTTTTTACGCGCTGATAGCGCCGTTCCTGATCATCGCTCAATTCGGCAGACTCAATAGTTTGCAAACATTTATGAATAACGGGCTGAGTGGTTTTACTGTTACCACGCAGTTTGCGCCAGTTAATGGCCGTGGCCTGCAGCAGGTTAAGTGCAATTGCAGGGTTTTTTGGCATGACACGGTATGCCTGACTGAATGTTTTTAACGACTTGCCCATTTCGCCCTGGTTAAACTGATGAACCGCCATGTTGTTGAGTGCTTTGGGACTAAGTTCGATATCCGATTTTTCAGATTTTTCCTGATGCACGTAGTAGGTAAATAACGGACTTTCTTTATTTGTTTTACAACGCTGCTCAATCACATCGAGTACCTTAAGCGAGTGTTGCTGCAGGCCCACATCATGAAAAGCCTTGGATCGATCCAACAGCGCTTCAAGGCTTTCTGTTTCCCACACTTCATCGCTTAGCTGGTCAAGTAATGCCCGTGCATTATCCGTTTCATCCCGCAAATACATGATGCGCGCATCAATGACCTTCATTTGTTCATCAACATCGGCTTTAGGGAATGTTGATTTCATTTGTCGCAGGTAGTCATTGGCCTGCTTGATGAGCTTACCTGAGTGCTCATCATCCGTTGTCATGGCAAAATCGACACCTGCGCGGGCTACGTTCAGATAAATTTCCGGTTTATCGTGGATTGAGTTCTTCGCATATTTTACGATTTTTTTTGCGGCATCGAACTGCGCTTCATAGTCATGGGTCAGGCGCGATAAATCGAAAGCCTGACGGTGGCGCTGAATATTGCGTGGCGATATTTCACTGGCAGTAAGCACGCACTCCAAAGCATCATCAAAGGCCTTGTGTTTAATTTGCAAAGCACTAAGCAAGTCATAGGCTGCCAGCATTGATTCGGGTTTGAATGCCAGTTCAAGGATAAGCCGCTCTGCGTCTTCATCTTCATTTAAATAGATAAGACAGCGAACCAGGCCCAGCTGCGCCCAGGTAAAATTCTGGACGTTAATAATTGCCTGATAAAACTCTTTGGCCTGCATCACATACTCACAGGCCAGCAGCAGTTCGCCCTTCGTTTTTAATGCGACTGGATACCATTCGGCATTGGCAGGATCGCTGAGAAAACGCTCAACTTCATTTAGTGCCTGAGAGAACTGATCATTGTCCATCAGGCTGTAAACGGAGGCGAGAGCCTGCTTACGTTGTAACACCCGTGAGATCCGACGGTCCAGATCGCGCACAGTAAAAGGCTTGGCAAGAAATTCATCAGGTTGAAGCTCAACAATTGAATGAACAATATCGGAGGCGGTATCGGCACTGATGAACACAAAGGCCGCGCTTATTGGTAATATACGCTGCTCTTTAATTTGCTGATACAGAAAGTAACCTTCCTGTTCCTGTTTCAGGTCGTAGGCACACACGATGAGGTTATAGGCTTGCCGCTGAATGGCTGAGAGGGCATGGCTGGCTTTGTCGACATAATCAATCGACTGAAAACCCAGTTCTTCGAGCGAATATTTAAGGTAACCCTTCGCAAGAACCTGATCGTCGATGACCAGCACCCGCATTTGTCTTACCAGTTTGATGTTCATTGCGACTCCAGAGCGGTTCGGCATGCGCCAGCGAACCCACGCGCGGTTAGCCAATATTATGTTATCGGCACTACTCCCATTAAGATTACTTTTTAATCAGTAAAACGTAAAGGTGCAACGGTACAAAGGTACTAAGGTACAAAGGTACTAAGGTACTAAGGTACAAGAGCTAAAGAGAGCAGAAGAGCGCCTGCTGCGTCTGACATCGTCGCAGTCTATGGGACATTGTTGGACCAGTGACCCGATCGATGACTTAATAAGAGAAGAGATGGTGGACGCTACTGTGGCTCGCAACGAATGTTGTTGGACCAGTGACCCGAGCGATGACTTAATAAGAGAAGAGATGGTGGACGCTATTGTGGCTCGCAACGAATGTTGTTGGACCAGTGACTCGAGCGATGGACTTAATAAGAGAAGAGATGGTGGACGCTACTGGGCTTGAACCAGTGACCCTCGCCTTGTAAGGGCGATGCTCTCCCAACTGAGCTAAGCGTCCATTTGTTGTTGATTACATTTAATATTTATTGTTTCACTCGAGTAAATCAAGTGATGGAACGTCTGCTGTGGCTCGCAACGCCTTCGCCTGTGGGAAGTTGTTGAACCAGTGAACCTCGCCACTCACTTGAGAAAAGTGGTGGACGCTACTGGGCTTGAACCAGTGACCCTCGCCTTGTAAGGGCGATGCTCTCCCAACTGAGCTAAGCGTCCAAATATTAAATGCTAAGACAATTATGACGGGTTATCGCTATGGCTCGCAACGAATGTTGTCGAACCAGTGACCCTCGCCACTCACTTTAAAAAAAGTGGTGGACGCTACTGGGCTTGAACCAGTGACCCTCGCCTTGTAAGGGCGATGCTCTCCCAACTGAGCTAAGCGTCCATATTGTCTTAATTACCGCGCTGCGGTAAGTGGGGCGGTATTATAGAGTTGGCGTCGCGACTGTCAACTACAAAATAGCACAATGGTGACTGTCTGAATGAAAAATGTGCAAAAGTTACATTTGCTGTCTGAAAAGCGAACGGTCATGATGCCTGGCTCTCAGCTGACACCATTGTTCTTCTGCCGCTTATTTTAACTATACTCAGTACCTCTTTATAAGGCTTTCTGACTACAAGGGGCAGGGCAGGTGCTTTTTCCACTGCAGATAGACTGGTAGAATGCGCCTCTTCTTATTTTTACTTACTTACCTTTAACAGAGAGACGACATGACGGTCACTACCAGATTTGCTCCCAGTCCAACCGGTTATCTGCACGTAGGCGGTGCGCGTACTGCCCTTTATTCCTGGCTGCTTGCCAAACGCCACGGTGGTAATTTTGTTTTGCGCATTGAAGACACAGATATCGAACGTTCAACTGATGATGCGAAACAGGCAATACTGGATGGTATGAACTGGCTGGGGCTTAACTGGGATACCGGGCCGGTTTATCAGACAGATCGGTTTGATCGCTATCGTGAACTAATTCAGAAGCTGCTTGATGAGGGATTAGCATATAAATGCTTTATGAGCAGTGAGGAGTTGGATGAAATCCGTGAAGCGCAAAAAGAACGCGGTGAAAAGCCACGTTACCCAGGTACCTGGCGGGATCGCACTGATCATCCTGAGGGCGAGGCCTTTGCAATACGCTTTAAGAACCCACAGGAAGGCTCTGTAGTATTTGATGACCGGATCCGCGGGCGTATCGAGTTTAGTAACACGGAACTGGACGATCTTGTCATTCAGCGTTCTGATGGCACCCCTACTTACAACTTCTGTGTGGTTGTTGATGACTGGGATATGGGAATAACGCATGTGGTGCGTGGTGAGGACCATATTAATAATACGCCGCGTCAGATTAATATTCTTAAAGCGCTGGGGGCGCCTGTGCCTGACTATGCGCATGTGTCGATGATCCTGGGCGATGACGGTAAAAAGTTATCAAAACGTCATGGTGCGGTAGGCGTTATGCAATACCGGGATGACGGCTTTCTGCCTCAGGCGCTGGTTAATTACCTGGTTCGTCTGGGCTGGTCGCATGGCGATCAGGAAATTTTCAGTATGGAGGAAATGATTGAGCTGTTTAGTCTGGACGCGATTGGTCTGTCTGCCTCTGCATTTAATACTGAGAAGCTGATTTGGCTGAATCAGCATTATATTAAGTCGCTGCCAGCCTCCGAAGTCGCGCACCATGCCAAATGGCATTTTGAACAGCAGGGCGTTTCTGTCGATAGTGGCCCTTCGCTTGAGTCTGTTATTAGCATTCAGGCTGATCGTGTGAAAACGCTCAAAGAACTTGCGCAAATAAGTGCCTACTTTTATCAGGACTTTGACGATTTTGATGAAAAGGCAGCGAAAAAGCACCTTCGCCCGGTCGCCAAAGAGCCGCTTAGTGTGGTGAAAGATAAATTAATGGCGATAACTGACTGGAAGCCGGAATCGATTCAGGCGGCGATTAATGAAACGGCTGAATCGCTGGGCGTGGGCATGGGCAAAGTCGGCATGCCACTGCGAGTAGCCGCAACGGGCAGCGGTAATTCTCCGTCGCTGGATATCACGCTGAATTTGTTACCAAAAGACAAAATTGGTGAGAGAATCGACAAAGCGCTCACTTTTATAGCAAACAGAGAAAATTCATAAAAAAAGCGTTGACATGCCAGGGGGGTGTACCTAAAATGCGCCCCGCTGTCACGGAACAGTCACACAACGTGATGTTCAGACGGGGCCATAGCTCAGCTGGGAGAGCGCTTGCATGGCATGCAAGAGGTCGGCGGTTCGATCCCGCCTGGCTCCACCAAATTTCAACAAATTGTTATGTACGGTTTGTTATATAGGCTGAAGGTTGAAATACCTTCGGACAGAAAATTGAGTAAGCTGAAGGTCGCTCAGTTCGCAGAGCTCACTTCGCCTTACAAAAAAGTCTAAGTCCAATGCTTTTAATAAGCAGGATAAGGCCGAAAAATTTCACCAGTGAAATTTTTCCTCGACAAAATTTTATCGTTGCAATGCAACGATAGACAAAAATTTTGTCCCCTTCGTCTAGAGGCCTAGGACACCGCCCTTTCACGGCGGTAACAGGGGTTCGAATCCCCTAGGGGACGCCATTTTTACGGTACACAGTCCGAAACTGTGAATAGGCTGAAGGTTGAAATACCTTCGGACAGAAGTTTCTGGAAGAATAAGGTCGCTCGGTTCGCAGAGCTCACCTCACCTTACAGAAATTTAGCGAAGCAACGCTTCGCTGGTCAAAATTTCTGTCCCCTTCGTCTAGAGGCCTAGGACACCGCCCTTTCACGGCGGTAACAGGGGTTCGAATCCCCTAGGGGACGCCATTTTTACGGTGCACAGTCCGTTAACTGTGAATAGGCTGAAGGTTGAAATACCTTCGGACAGAAAATTGAGTAAGCTGAAGGTCGCTCAGTTCGCAGAGCTCACTTCGCCTTACAAAAAATCTCGAAAGCGTTGCTTTCGAAAGAAGATTTTTTGTCCCCTTCGTCTAGAGGCCTAGGACACCGCCCTTTCACGGCGGTAACAGGGGTTCGAATCCCCTAGGGGACGCCATCTAAAAAAACCAGCCGAAAGGCTGGTTTTTTTTGCGTACCCGCCGGGATGAGAAGCCCTTTCTTCGAAGAGCAGGCTGACGATTTTCCTCGTTTGTCACTACTACGGGGTCGACTGCTGCGTCGGGAACGCAGCAGAACAGGCGAAGCCTGGCCCGAAGGGTCGGAGGCAGGATGCCTCCGATAATCCCCTAGGGGACGCCATCTAAAAAAACCAGCCGAAAGGCTGGTTTTTTTGCGTGTTTCAAAGAGGCGGGGGCTATGTGCTTTGCGGCACGCCGTTAATCCGTCCATGGAGGCTCCGCTGCCGCTTCCCTGCGGCAGAGGGCCTTAAATCACATAGCCCCCCCACTCTCTGTAACGTTTAATCCGCTTTTAAAATAACGCGGTAATGTGCTTTGCAATACGCCGTCAATCCGTCCATGGAGGCTCCGCTGCCGCTTCCCTGCTGCAGAGAGCCTTAAATCACATAGTCCACTACGACCTTCAGTCGCTGGCTTACGTTTGGAGCAAAAAAACGAAATAGTGCGCTTTGCGGCACTGTATGTGTTCACGTCTGGCAGGTGCGGGGCGCCACAGCATCTTCAGGTTATGCGGCCTTGCTTCGTTTGTGCCAGTATTGTGATAGCATTACTGTCCCGAATTCTGACAAGTATACGAGGTGTTTTTTGCAAGAATATCCAATCGGTACACCCGGTAAGCCCTGGGGCGATGAGGAAAAAGCACAGTGGCTGGCGCAACAGTCGGTGAAACGCACTTATCAGCAGGAAGTGCTGGATAAGCTCGACACCATCCCGGACGGTTTCAAGCTGGTGCAGTATGGGGCATTGCCCTATGACGCGACACGTTACCCGTTAATGGCTGTGGTGCCGGAAAACTTTAATGCGTCGTTGCCCAATATGCTGGTAACCGGCGGTGTGCACGGTTACGAGACGAGCGGCGTGCAGGGCGCGATTGCTTTTATTCGTGAGCACTTAAGTGAATACGCGGAGCGTTGTAATGTGGTGGTGTGTCCGTGCATCAGTCCCTGGGGTTATGAAACGATAAACCGCTGGGATCCACTGGCACTTGATCCAAACCGTTCGTTTTATAAAGATTCCCCCGCACCAGAATCGGCACAGCTTCTGGCTTTTGTAGAGAGCCTGGAACTGGCGTTTACCATGCACATTGATTTGCATGAGACCACTGATACTGACAACAGCGAATTCCGACCAGCGCTTGCCGCCCGTGACGGGACGGAGCATGACGAATGGGAGATACCGGATGGTTTCTATCTCGTATCGAACAGTAAAAATACCCAGCTTGGCTTTCAGCAGGCCATCATCGATCGGGTGCGTGAAATCACGCATATCGCTCCCGCTGATGAAAACGGTAAGATCATCGGTGCTGACATTGTCAGTGAAGGGGTTATCGGCTACGACAAAAAGTCGTTGTACCTGTGTGGTGGTCTGACAGACGCTGAGTACGTTTCCACAACAGAGGTATATCCTGACAGCCCGAATGCGACCCCCGAGATCTGTAACGAGGCTCAGGTTGCCGCAGTCCGGGGAGGACTGGATTACGTACTGGCAAAATAACGTTATACGTATAAGCGTCTAAACGTTTGAACGTTTAGACGTCTAAATGTATTATGTGGATCTTCATTCAAGGAGGTCCGCATGCCTGTTTTTACCGCCCTAATATATACTGGTACACACCAGTGTCTGGTCAGCCAGCCCTGCGCTGATCATGAAAGTTTTCATGACTATCTAACCGAACAGTTTGGTGTTTATGTATGTTTGTGGCTGAAGGAAATGCGCGCAGCGTCTCACACCCGGTCAAAATAAGACGCCCGCGCAAAGCCGGTTAGGGTATAGCGCAAAGCGCGTGAAGTGCTGTTTGCAGTGCCTGACAAAAAACGGGGATGAACTGGCTATTGCATCGCCTTACCAACGTGACGGTAGTGCTGCGATCAGGTATACTCGCGCGCCTTATTTGTCATGGCTTATTCACTGTAACCACGCTGTTTATGAAGATTATGCTTGCCCCGATGGAAGGGGTTGTCGACAGTCTGATGCGCGATATGCTCACTCAGGTAGGGGGCTTTGATCAGTGTGTCACCGAGTTTGTGCGGGTGGTCGATCAGTTACTGCCGCGACGGACGTTCTATCGCCTGTGTCCCGAACTCCATCAGGGCGGAAAAACGCAAAGTGGTGTACCGGTGCGGGTGCAATTGCTCGGGCAACACCCTCAGTGGCTGGCCGAAAATGCGGTACGGGCTGTAGAACTTGGCTCACCAGGCGTAGACCTGAATTTTGGTTGCCCGGCTAAAACGGTCAATAAAAGTAAGGGCGGGGCCGTACTGCTAAAAGAAACCGACGCCCTGTATAACATTATCAGCGCTGTTCGTGACGCTGTGCCGGCCGACTCACCGGTAACGGCCAAGATTCGCCTTGGCTTCGATGATACGGACCTGGCGCTGGATAATGCCCGCGCTGTCGAGGCTGCCGGGGCAGATGAACTGGTAGTGCATGCGCGCACCAAGCGGGATGGTTACCGGCCGCCGGCGTACTGGGAATGGATCGCCCGTATACGGGAATGCACGACGATGCCTGTGGTGGCCAATGGTGAAATTTGGTCTGCTGAGGATGCAAAACGCTGCCAGGCTATGTCGGCATGCGATAATCTGATGATTGGTCGTGGCGCACTGGCTATGCCAAATCTGGCCAGGACCATCAAAACAGGTGAAGCACCAATGCCATGGCAAGAGGTGGCAAAATTACTGATTGGCTACAGCGGTTATGAAATCAGTGGCGACAAGGGGCGCTATTTTCCCAACCGTATTAAACAATGGTGCGGGTATTTGCAGCGTCAGTATCCACAAGCCGCGTTACTTTTCAATGATATACGCCGGTTAAAAGTGTCTGACGAAATTGTCAGCGTGCTTGAACGGCATTCCTCGCAGCAAAGAGTCAGTTGACCCGTCGCGCATTGTCGCTGTGTTATTTTACCGCTAGTCTTTACAGCGGCACGAACGAATAAGCCGAAACGGCATTTTGTTCGTACTTGCCATAGAACAATAATCACGACAATCCGGGGAAACCATGAAATCTGTAAATACCAGACTGCCGGTGTTGCTGTCGGGGCTTGTCTGTGCGCTGGCGTTAAGCGGCTGCACGGCAACAGCAAAAAGCGCTGACAAGCAGGCAACCAATAATAAAGTAGAAATAGACACCAACCCTTATCCCAGTACCTATCAGCCGTTGGAAAGCACACCGACCCTGATTAAAAACGTCACCCTGATTGACGGCGTGGGGAATAAAATCGACAACGCCATGATTTATTTTGCCGAAGGTAAAATTCAGGCGGTGGGCACGTCGCTGGATGTGCCTGCCGATGCAAAGGTCATTGATGGCGAAGGAAAATGGGTAACGCCTGGCATTATTGATAATCACAGCCACTTAGGCGTATACCCGTCACCATCGACGCGTTCACATGCCGATGGTAATGAAATGACTAATCCTGTTACCGCTGAGGTGTGGGCAGAACACTCAGTCTGGCCGCAGGATCCTGGATTTGGCCGGGCTCTGGCCGGGGGCGTGACAACCCTGCAAATTCTGCCTGGCTCAGCCAACCTGTTTGGCGGGCGTTCAGTAGTACTGAAAAATGTCCCCAATCGTACTATGCAGGATATGAAATTCCCGGATGCGCCCTACGGCATGAAAATGGCGTGTGGCGAAAACCCCAAGCGCGTGTATGGTGAGAAAGGCGGCCCTATGACTAACATGGGGAACGTGGCCGGCTACCGCCAGGCCTGGTCTGACGCTCAGGACTATATGCGAAAGTGGGAACGTTACGAAGCAGATTTTGACGCCGGCAAAAATCCAAAAGTGCCCAAGCGTGATTTGCAAATGGAGACGCTGGCAGGGGTTCTGTCAGGCGATATCCGCGTACATATGCACTGCTATCGCGCCGATGAAATGACCATCATGATGGATGTCATGAAGGAATTCGATTACCAGATTGGCACATTTCATCACGCTGTCGAAGCCTACAAAATTGCCGACAAGTTGGCAAAGAACGACGTTTGCTCGGCCATGTGGGCTGACTGGTGGGGCTTTAAAATGGAGGCGTATGACGGCATCCGTGAGAACATTCCGGCCGTTCATGCTGCCGGTGCCTGTGCAATTGTTCACTCTGACAGCGACCTTGGCATCCAGCGTCTAAATCAGGAGGCCGCGAAAGCATGGTCCGACGGTCAGCGTGCCGGTCTGGATATTCCCAAAGAAGAAGCCTGGGTTTGGCTATCGGCCAATCCTGCTAAATCGCTGGGCATTTTTGAGCAAACCGGCTCACTGGAGCAGGGTAAGAATGCCGATCTGGTGCTCTGGAACGGTGACCCGTTCTCGACCTATACCAAAGCTGAAAAGGTGTACATTGACGGTGGCCTGGCGTATGACCTGAGTGCCCCAGAAACATGGCCGGTCAGCGACTTTGAATTAGGTCAGGTTGGCGAAGGAGACGTAAAATGAAAACACTGGCATTACTTGCATTATCCACCCTGATGAGCACCACCGTTCTGGCACAGAATATTGCGATAACCGGTGGTAAGGTAATTACCATGGGGGAAAATGGCACCCTGCACAAGGCAACCATACTGATAGAAGACGGTACGATCCAGCAGGTTAGCGGCGATGACATTGAGATTCCTGAGGGTTATCAGGTCATTGACGCAAGTGGTAAAACCGTCACTCCCGGTTTAATTGGCGCGTTTACGTCACTGGGCCTGGTGGAAGTGTCGTCATCAGCAGGCGTGGTTGATGCAACCGTCGATCCGACACCTATTACCAAAACAGGCGCAGCGCTGGACGTGAGCTACGCGGTCAATCCCGATTCAAGTCTGATGGGCGTAACGCGCATTGAAGGAATGACTGCCGCAGCGACGGGAATTACCTACACTGACTTTTTGTTCAGCGGTCAGGGCGCAGTAATTAGTCTGTCAGGCGATGAGCCAGTCCTGAAATCGCAGGCATTTGTCACGGTGGATGTAACGGGGTCAGGCAGTGAGCATACCGGCGGTAGTCGCGCCGCATTATGGGTGACCATTGAACAGGCGCTGGCTGAAGCGGACGCCGTAACTACCCTGCCAGGTCCTGACACTGCGTGGCATGGTCTCAATACGCCTAACGATATCAGTGCGCTGAAAAAGGTGCTGAGCGGTGACTTGCCGCTATTTATGAAGGCGGATCGGGCGTCTGATATTCGTCAGGTGATTGCCTTTAAAGAGCGTCACTCTATGATCAATGTGGTACTGATCCATGCCGTTGAAGCCTGGCGCGTGGCTGATGCCCTTGCCGAGGCGGATATTCCGGTGATTATCGATCCTGAGTACAATCTGCCGGGCAATTTTGACCAGCTGGGCGCAACGCTGGCCAATGCAGCACGTCTGGAGCAGGCGGGCGTGTCGGTAGCAATTGGCATGGACACCCACAATATTCGCCTCGCCACCCAGCATGCGGGGAATGCGGTAGCCTCGGGATTGTCTTACGATGCGGGTATTGCCAGTCTTACGCGCACACCAGCGCAGATTCTGGGGATGGAAGACACCTTAGGTCAGATTGGTACCGGCTACCGGGCTGATGTCGTTATCTGGTCGGGCGATCCGCTGGAAGTGACTGAAGTGGCAGAGCAGGTCATTATTAACGGCTCACTTATCGATATGGAGTCCCGTCAGAGTCGGTTGCGGGAGCGCTATGTCGGTATGGATGCCGCATCTGATACATCGGCCTCGCATTATGTGCGTCCCTGAACCACACGGGCAATGAAAAAGGGCAGCCACCAGGCTGCCCTTTTACTTATTAGAATCTGAAACGCTACACGTAGGTATCGATTTGACCACCAATGCGTGCATTAGGATCTTGTGTACTGTCTGAAGACTGCGTACCGTCGACCTGCGCAGAGGGGGCAGACTGCGTGTCACCCTGGGGTGATGACAATGCCCGGTTATCACGCGGCGGTGCTGGATCCAGTGTTGTCGATACTGGTGCAGCGGTCGCAGAAGATACATCCATCGTGAATACCTCCGGTTAAAAACAGTCTATTTATTGTACGAAGAATGCGTCAGATTGCAATGTTAATCTCCGGTAGCGGCAGAACCATGGCGTCCTGTGGCAGCAGTAATGGCGTTAGCTGTCTGTACATATAATCGCGGATTTTGGGTTGTGCCTCGGCATTAGGATGGATCCCGTCACGCTGCATAAGCGACGGGTCAAGGGCAATGTCCTTTAGAAAAAACGGCACCAGCGTAATATTGCGCTTATCGGCGACGTCATCGAAACTTTCCCCAAACATCTCGGTATAGCGGCGTCCATAATTGGTAGGAATTTGCATATCCTGCAACAGTGGAACAGCACCATGGCCTTCAATCAGCGTGATCATTTTCATTAAATTTTGTTTAAGTTTGCCGACCGGGTGTCCCTGAAGACCATCATTGCCGCCCAGCTCAATGAGCACATGAGTAGGATTATGTTGTTTCAGCAGACGTGGAAGCCGGGCCAGGCCACCGTCAGTGGTATCGCCACTTATCGCAGCATTTACCACGTCAATCGGAAGCTGCTCGTCCTGCCAGCGCTTTTGTAACAGACTCACCCAACCCTGATTCGCTTTCAGCCCGTAAGCGGCACTCAGGCTGTCACCGAGTACCAGCAGTTTCTGAGAGGACGAAGAGGTTTGGCTGGCGTCATTCGCCGCCTGATCTGAAAATACGGGAAGCGGGAATAAAATGCATGTGAGCAGAATAAGCACGACGCTTGTCGCTCGTTGGAAATCAAACACGACTGATATGACTCCTTTATGATAAAAACGCAGCAGATCACTAAAATCGTAACTACGAGTGAAGGGCAACTGCAGATCCTTCAGCCTATCTCATTTGAAGTCAAGGCCGGTGAGTCGGTTGCCATTGTTGGTGCGTCCGGCTCCGGCAAATCCACGCTGCTGAGCCTGTTGGCCGGCCTGGACGAAGTGTCCGAGGGTGAAATTTATCTTGATGGTGCAGCATTGCATAGCCTGGATGAAGAGGCCAGAGCGCGTCTGCGTGGCGAGAAAGTCGGGTTTATTTTTCAGAGCTTTATGCTGGTGCAGAGTCTTACGGCACTGGAAAATGTCATGCTGCCGGCTGAAATTGCAGGTCGCACTGATGCGAAGAAACGTGCTGAAGCGATTCTTGATGATGTGGGACTGGGGCACCGGGCCCATCATTACCCGAACCAGCTTTCAGGAGGTGAGCAGCAGCGGGTGGCGATTGCCCGGGCTTTCATTGGTGAGCCGCGGATCCTGTTTGCTGATGAACCGACCGGTAACCTTGATGAGGCGAACAGTGAGAAGATCGAACAACTGCTTTTTAACCTCAACCATGAGCTTGGAACAACGCTGATCCTGGTGACGCACGATCCAGAGCTGGCGAAAAAATGTGACCGCCAGCTGATGATGCATGGCGGGCAGCTGGAAGAAGAAAGCAGCGATGAGAAACACAACCTGGCCAGGGAGGCGGGGTAAATGAATAATGTTTTCAGCCTGGCATGGCGGTTGTTTAAGCATGAGGCCAGGCGCGGTGAACTGACCATAATATTGCTGGCCATCGTATTGTCGGTGGCGGCGGTATTGTCGTTATCGTTGTTTAGCGAGCGACTGCAGTCGGCATTGTCTGAGCGATCAGCCGCGTTTCTGGCTGCAGACACACAATTGCGGTCTGATAAGCCGATAGATGAAAACTGGCTGACTGACGCCCGTGACCAGGGCATCAGTACGGCGCAGCGTGTATCGACCCGCTCCATGGTATTTGGGGCAGAAAAGATGTCACTGGTCGATTTGCGGGCAGTGAGCCGCCAGTACCCGCTGCGCGGTGAAGTCATGGTTGCCGATGCGCCGTTTGGTGAAAAGCAGCCTGTCCAGTCACTGCCGGAAAAGGGCCATGTGTGGATTGACTCCCGGTTGTTCCAGACACTGAACGTGAAGGTCGGGGATACGGTTGACGTCGGTGACGCGAGTTTTACTGTCGGTAACGTGCTGGGCGAAATTCCGGATGCGGGATTTAGTGTTTTTTCAGCCGAGCCGATTGTTCTGATGCGACTGGATGACCTGGCTGCCACCAATGTGACAGGGCCGGGCTCGCGGGCTGATTATGTCGCGTACTTCGCTGGCGATGCGTCAGCGATTTCCGACTATTATGACGCGCTCGAGCCAAAGCTGAATGATGATTTACATAGCTGGCGTTCAGCCGCTGATGATGAGTCAGCCATTGGCCGCTCGGTGGCCCGTGCGGAACGCTACTTCCTGCTGGCCTCATTACTGGCAATTATCCTGGCGGCCGTGTCGATCGCGGTTGCCGCTCAGCGCTACAGTCTGCGTCACTTTGATCCGGTTGCCATTATGAAGACGCTGGGCGCGACCCAGGCGATGATCCGCAAAGTGTATGTCCTGCAGGTGCTGTTTATTACGGTGGTCGGGATCATCCTGGGGGTTATCTTCGGGCTGGCCATTCAGCAGGTGGTGGTCTGGGCACTGGCTGACAAAGTCGATGTGAGTATCGATGTGTGGCACTTCAGGCCATTACTGATTGCTGTGTTTACTGGTGCCGTCTGCGCGTCGCTTTTCTCCCTGTACCCGTTGTTGCGGCTTTTCTCTGTTCCGCCGCTGCGCGTATTACGGCGCGACCTGAGTTCCAATTTAAGTTCACGTTCACTGCAGTTTCTGGCGTCGGGCAGCGCTGTATTTCTGCTGATGTGGGCCTACAGTCAGGATCTGGAAATCAGTGCAATACTATTTGCATCCGGCGTGGTTCTGATTGCCGGACTACTGCTGGTTACCTACGGTCTGATTGCAGTGGGACGGAAACTGGGCCAGGGAAGAATGGGCGCCTGGCAACTGGCGTGGGCACGCATACGTCGCCGGGCTATGGACAACAGTATTCAGCTGATCAGTTTTTCTGTGACCATCATGTTGCTGCTGATTGTGCTGGTAATGCGCAACGATATGGTTGCTCAGTGGCGGGCGCAGTTGCCGGAAGGTACGCCTAATTATTTTCTTATTAATATTACCGAAGCGCAGCAGCCGCGCCTCGAGTCGCATTTTGCTGAGAATCAAATCGACATTGATAAATTTTATCCGGTGGTAAGAGGGCGCTTCGCCGCTGTGAATGACGAAACGGTGCGCACGGAAGTCACTAAAGAAGAGGAGGGCAGCGATACCAACCAGCGCGACGGGTTGGGGCGTGAGGCGAACCTGACCTGGGATGATGAGCTGCAAAACGAAAATAAAATCACACAAGGCCAGTGGCATGGTAATACCGAGGCTGACTTACCCGAGGGGATCTATCCGGTATCGGTGGAAACCGGTGTGGCTGAACGCCTGAATATCAGTATGGGTGACAAGCTGACCTTTAATATTGGCAGTGAAATCGTCAATACTCAGGTGACCAGTGTGCGTGAGGTCAACTGGCAGACGATGCAGCCCAATTTCTTTTTCATTATCGATCCGGCTGCGATGACGGCCTTCACACCGACCTATATTACCAGTTTTTACCTGCCTACCGAGCGTAAGGCCGAACTCACCCGGCTGATGCAGCCGTTTGCTTCGGTCACCATGTTTGACGTGGACGCCAGAATTAATCAGCTACGCAGTATTGTCGATCAGGTGTCTGTCGCGGTTGAGTTCATCCTGGTGCTGGTGCTGGCTGCAGGCTCTCTGGTACTGATCGCTCAGGTTCAGGCCAGTATGGATGAACGCCTTCAGGAACTGGCGATTTTACGGACGCTAGGCGCGAAAGGCAGCCTTATTCGCCTTAGCGTGGTGCTGGAATTTGTCATTATTGGTGTGGTCGCCGGACTGATGGCTGCGCTGGCCAACGAGTTTAGCCTGTATTTACTGCAGACTCAGGTGTTTCAGATGGACGCCCAGCTGCACCTGGAGTACTGGCTGATTGCACCTGCTTGTGGCGCCCTGGTCGTTGGTCTTCTGGGCGCTGTCGGTTGCTGGCGGCTGTTACGGCTTAACACGTCACAACTGCTGCGTAATATGGTGTAGGTGGCGGCAGCATTGTGCAGGGTTATCGACCTTACACAATGCTGCATATCTGGTGTTATTTAGTTGCGAGACTGGCTCGTACCAGTGGGCAGCAACGCAGATCGCGCACCTTTGTATGGCCTTACCGCGTAGGCTATCAGCCCCGTGCCGACGATCCCTGGTATAATCCAAAAAGCGAGCTGCCACTGACCCAGTCCGTCAAACAGCGTACGGCCACCGAACGCGAAAAATGCGGTAAAAACGCCAATGCCGGTGCCGCAGATACTGCCTATATGCTCGATGATTTGCTGTTTTCGGGTGACACTGGCCTTAAGCAGGTAGCGCAGCATTGAGAGTGCATTTACAACGCCCAGTAATGAGAATACGGCAAATAAAATATGGCTGGCGGATACTGCAAGCACGCCGAGCATCAGGCTCACCCCCAGCAGTAAAGCAGGAAGCAGTTTAGGGCGCCAGGTCTGGCCGCTGCGCAAGCCGGGCTGTTCATTTAGTGCAAACAACGCCTGACGAAGGCCGGTAAAGATAAACACACACAAAAACAGCAGAAAAAACCAAAAACGCCGGACACCCGCCTCTGTCGCCGCTATGTCCGAGGCCTGGTTGAATAAGTCAGGTTTAAAATACTGCGGGCTGATTAATACCATGGTTGCCATGATCGCCCCCGTGCCACAGATAATATACATTGACGTGATGTACCAGGCGCCGAAGCGTTTATGCGGTTTACTGCCACGCGGTACCATCAGGGGTAACCAGAAAGTTATCAGCGCGATCACGCCGGTACCTATATGCAGCCACATAAGGCTTTGATAGAACGTCATCAGGGGATCGGGTAATAATTGCATAGCAGGCTCCTTGAAAGTCAGGGTAAAAACGGGCAGTACAGTGAAAAGCGGTGTATTGCCGGTTTAAGAGGAGTATGGCGTGACAACAAACAGCGAGGTAGTGAGGATAGTCACGACGTAAAAAGTGACTTTTGGCCTATTGGCAGTGGTACGAGGTTGCTCTAGGCTAGTAGCATGAAAATTCGAACATTACCGCTTGCGACTGAAACTCTGGTTGCGTTTTTTACCTGGCTGCTGGTGGCTGGTAGTGCACTGGCACTGACGGTGAACTACGCTGAAGTGACGGATACCCGCTGGTGGTTGTCGATGTGTGCCTATTGCGGATTTATCACCGGCTTTTTTCTTGGTGTCCGGGATGGTGCGTACCGGCATGAGTTGCTTGTCCGGTATTCGCTGATGGGCTGGCAGTGCCTGTGCGTGATAATCCTCTATCTGTGCCTGCCATTTTCCTACAACGCGATTTTGATGACCATGCTGTCGGCACAGCTGGTCTATTATATGTCTTTACACCGCGCCATATTGCTGTCGCCGTTGTGGTCTGCTCCGCTCTGGCTTACTCAGTACTATGTGTGGCAGGAGAGCACGGCCTGGCTGACCGCACTGTTATTCTGGACCTTCAATATTTTTGCGATGATGATGGTGGACAGTCGTCGCCGTGAAGAGCAGGCAAGGAAACACGCGGAAGAAACCAACAGAGAGTTACGGGCCGCGCAGGCACTATTGCAACGCGCTACGCGTGAACAGGAGCGCACCCGAATTGCGCGTAATATTCATGACCTGTTGGGCCATCATCTGACCGCGTTATCGATTCACCTGCAGGTTGCCGGACGGTTATCCAGCAACCCTGAGCGTGATAAGGACGCGCTTAGCAGCAACCTCTCGCAGTGCCATAACATTGCCAGATTATTGCTTCAGGATGTGCGCGATGCGGTTTCAGACATGCGCGAAAGCGAAGGCGTGAGTCTGCAGGAAGCCATTGATGTGTTGATCCGTGATGTTCCCAGTCTGGCGATTGAGACGCGCATCACCGACAACCTGCCGGAACTGAGTTTTACGCAGGCAAATGCGGTAATTAGAACGGTTCAGGAAGCCATTACCAATACTCTGCGTCATGCCAGAGCATCGGTACTGACCGTTGATATTACCTGTCGTGATGGCATGCTGACGGTGATCATTGAGGATAACGGACGAGTGGAAGGCGAGCTTAACGAAGGACACGGCCTGCGCGGGATCCGTGAACGTATTGCCGACGTGAACGGGTCGCTTACCATGGCCACTACACCCGCGCTGCAGTTAACCATTAAGATGCCAGTAAACCTATGAGTATAAACGTGATGCTGGTCGATGATCAGTTGCTGGTTCGTCAGGGTATTGAAAGCTTACTTCAGCTATCTGAAAATATCGAGGTAGTGGGGGTGGCGACTAACGGTGAGGAAGCGCTGATGATGCTTCCGAATCTGGCGGTGGATGTGTTACTGCTTGATATCCGCATGCCGAAAATGAACGGCATCGCTGTGCTTGAGGCGCTCAGTAAACGCGATAAAATGCTGCCGGTACTGATGCTGACCACGTTTGATGATCATGACAGTATTCTTAATGCGCTGCGAGCCGGGGCGCGCGGCTACATGCTTAAGGATGTGTCACTGGAATCACTGGTTGCGGCTATCGAAACACTCGCAGCTGGAGGCAATTTAATTCAGCCTGCGCTGACAGACTCATTGCTCAGACGACTGAAATCCGACCACGTGCCAAGCGATACACTCACCGAGCCGGTATCCGTTAAAGAGCGTGAAATTCTGCGTTTAATGGCGGCCGGTATGTCTAATCAGGAAATTGCCGAAGCCACTCACAAGTCACTGGGCACCGTGAAAAATCAGGTATCGGGATTGCTGGGTAAACTGGGCGCGCGGGATCGCACCCGTGCCGTGTTAAAAGCCATTGAGCACGGCTTGTTAGACTGAGCAACGCCGCCGCAGCCTGGCGCTGGTAATAAAAAAGCCGGGGCATTTGACCCCGGCTTGCTTAAGTGACACTGAGTTGGTGACCTTTGCCACCGTTGCCCAGTTTAGTTAAAGATATAACGCACACCCAGCGAGTAGCGTGGCCCATACTGGCGGGCAAACAGGAACTGTTCCTCATACCGGCCATAGCCCTCTTCGGTCTCGTTGTTAAGGTTGATCCCCTCAAAGAACACGGTCAGGTCTTCGGTAATGTCATAGTGGACACTGAGATCCCACTGGCCATACTCACGCGCAAACTGAGGCGGCGCATCAGCAGAGCCCTGCGCCTGTCCTACCCCAATCAGGTAGGAGTCACGCCAGGCATACGTGAGTTTTGCCGACCAGCCATACTTTTCGTAGTAAAACTGCGCGTTGGCCGAGTCACTCAGACCATAAAGCGGTGCCTGCTGCGTCAGACTGTTCACATCAAATTCTACGTCACCGTCAACGAAGGTGGCATTTACCCCCACACCGAAGCCAGTATCACCGAACAGGTGCTGGACAGCCATCTCAATACCATCGACCTTTTTGCTGTCGGTATTGGTCGGCTGTGTGATATTCCATGTGATCAGCGGATCAGACGCGTCAGGTGAAATCACGCCGTCAGCATTGCCGTGACCATTTTCCAGCATCTGGGCATAGATCGCATTACTGTCAGCCTGTTCACCCCGTGCCTCAATATCGGCAATGGCTTGCTGGTAGCGTGGTCCTTCAAAGATATCACGTAAGCCATCAATGGTGGTTTGTGTGATTTGACGTGAAATAAAGTTATCCACGTCTTTTCTGAAATACCCAATGGCGGCATAACTGCCTTCATCGTAATAGTACTCAAGCGTGATATCGAGGTTCGTTGACTCAAACGGCAACAGGCTTGGGTTGCCCTGTGAACCGGTGCGTGCGCCGGGTTTTGGACTACCTGTCAAAGAGCGACCACCGGCCAGATCACCCAGCGGCGCGCGTGACATCGTTTTGCCCCAGGAAACCCGACCAATCAGTTCATCGGTGATGTCGACACGGACGTCGATCATCGGCAGCACGACATCATAATCGCCTTCCAATACCAGGAAATCATCGTCGCCGCCTGCGTATTGCATGATCCACTCTGACGCACTGACCCAGTTGACCTGTTGTTCAACACGCTGGCGGACAGTACTGGTTACATCGGTTTCTTCGTATCGTACCCCGGCATTCACCGTCACCATATAATTGGCAATATCGAATTCCCAGTCGGTCTGCAGGTACACACTGTTGGTTACCTCTTCCACATTGTTTTGGCTGTCAATACCGTCAAAGTAGGGGTCAGGGACATACGCATTGTCGCCCATCAACTCTGGCGTCAGGTACGCCATCTGACGTGCTACTGCTTCGTCAAAGTCATACGTGTAATAGTACGAAGGCATCAAATCACTGCCGCCCCCGGCAAATTGATCAAGCAGGCCTGCAGTGCTGTGTTGCGTGAACATGCCATCCGGGAAGATTTCGGTGAACGACGGGTTAAAGCCCGGACCACCCCGCAGGCCGCTCCACGCGGTAAAACCGCTCATGGTCTGCTCGGTACGTGCGACACCGAACTTCACTTCCACCATGGGAATGTCAAAGGCCGAATTGTACCACTGACCGTCTAGCTGGAACTGTTCGATCTCCGCCTTACCTGGTGAATGGATAAACTGACTGAAGTTCGAATCTATTTCGCCAGGCTGAAGCACATTGGTGCCATTTTGCCAGTTGATATAAGTATGCGGAACTTCACCGGTGCGGTAATCGTAGACTTTACTGACAAGCTTATCGGAGCCAAGAATAACCTGGCCATTGCCCCGCATTCCATCATCCGCACCATTGTCTGTCTCGTTGCTGGAGTCGTGATAATCAAACGCCAAATGCAAATCATCAGTCATTTGCCAGTCGATGTTCAGACCAATGGACTCTGCTTCCACTTCGACGGTCTCACGAAACGCTGTAAAGGAGCCATCGTTACCGGCGATATCGGCGTACAGCGCCGTGCCGTTTTCATCCAGTTCGTAGGCATTGATGTTGCCGCCAAACTCGTTCCAGATCCCCCAGCCAACACTGTTCACGCCGGTTACCGCATTACTGCCGGTATAGTCGGCGGTAACGATCAAATCATCGGTAGGGGCATATTGCAGCGTTACCTGCGCATTGGTCCGCTCACGTTCGACGTTATCGATGCCGTAGTTCATGTCTTTGGGGAAGAAGTGGTTACCAATAGGGTTGCCTTCGTCGTCCAGAGGACGTGGATCGATCACCTCGCCGCTGGGGTCAGAGGGGAGGCCGACATTGGCCTGCCAGCCCTGGATATTGGCTAACTGACGCTGAAAGTCACGCTGCTGGTGCGAGAAGGATGCCGAAAAGCCAATGGTGTCTTCGGCAAAGGTGTTGCTGTATACCGCAGCAAATTCAGGTGTCAGGTCATTGCCTTCTTCCACAGACGTATCATGGATGGTTTTTCCCATCAGTGAATAGCGCAGGCCCGGATTGTTCAGCGGTTTGGTGGTCACGATATTGACCGTTGCACCGAGGCCGCCGCTTGGGTTTTCAGCCCGCGCGGTTTTAAAGACCTCCAGTGTTGATACGCCTTCTGACGACAGGTTTTGCAGATCATAAGAACGGGTATACCCCGTTCCAGGCATCTGCCGGCCGTTAAGGGTAATAAGGTTAAACTCAGGCCCGAAACCACGCACCGTGATTTGGTTGCCCTCACCGTTTGAACGGCTTACCGATACACCTGTAATACGTTGCAGTGACTCGGCCAGATTGGTGTCGGGAAAGCGGCCCATTTCTTCGGCGGAAATGGCGTCCATCACCCCGTTGTTGGAGCGCTTGATATCCATCGCGCGTACCAGACTGCTGCGGATCCCGGAAACTTCAATCACTTCGACAACTTGTTCGCTTTCGTCGAGATTAGCAGCATCGTTACTTTCTTGAGCGGCTGCAGTATGAATGCCGGTCCCCAGCAACATGGCCAGGGTCGCCGCCAGACGGGTTTTGTTAAATGTTTGCTGTGTCATAGTTGCAATTCTCATTTTACATTCTGTTCGCGTTCCGGGGTCCGACGACCCCGGTCTGTTCAATCGTTAGTGCTTACTGGGCAGCGATAACGGCGTTATCTATGCGGTATACAGCACCATCACCCATGTCCCAGGAAGGGAACACCATGACGACATCGATACTGCTGATATCCAGACCCGCATCGAACAGGCTTTGCAATGTATAGGTGTAGGTTTGCCACTGACCGGTTACCGGGGCTTCGCCCTCTAAACTGGCAGACAAAGGCAATTCCACGGCCGTGGCCGCATCGCCGGATTCAATCTTAAACAGCCACTGTGCTTCCGGGTTACCCGGCGCTGATACCACTTTCATTTCGAATTGCACGACGCCATTTTCCAGAATGGCTGAGGCATCATGGTACACACCATCGTCGGCAAAAAAGCCCATCACCGTTGGTGTTGCACCAATGATAAACTGTGCGACAGTGCCGTGTTCGTCATCGTCCTGTTCTTCGGTGGGTGTGGAGCCGCCACAGCAGTCCCACAGCGACCACTGGTCGGCAGACGTCTCGTCAAACAGCACAACCTCGCCCGGTGTTGAGGGGGCAGGGGCATCAGGGTAATGAATTTTAACATTGTCTACACGGTAGACTGCACCTTCACCGGTTCCCCAGGCTGGGAATATCATCAGTACATCAATGGCCGACGGATCAAGGCCGGCGGCGACCAGATCTGACAGTGCATAGGTGTAGGTTTGCCATTCGCCGGTCACCGGTGTCGCACCTTCCTGGCTGTCAGCCAGTGGCAGTTCAACGGCGGTGGCGGCATTGTCTGACTCAACTTTAAACAGCCAGCTTGATTCAGGGTTGGCAGGCGCACTGGTCACTTTCACATCAAACTGAATGACACCCTCTTCAATAATGGCGCTGGCGTCAAAAGGCGTATTACCGCCACCTGCATCAGGACGGGTATTGAAGCCATTAACCGTCGCTGTGGCACCTACGCTGAACTCTGCGACAATGCCGTGCTCGGTATCTTCATCCATTACCTCAACCGGCGTCGAACCACCACAGCAGTCCCACATTGGCCAGTTCAGATTTTCCTCATCTTCAAACACGGTGAGTGACGGGAAACTGACCTCATCCTGGGCAATCTGAACATTATCCAGCTGATAGACAGCCCCAGAGCCCGTATCCCAGGCTGGGAATACCATGATCACATCAATGGCAGACAGATCCAGACCGGCATCGGCAAGCATTTGCAGCGGGAAGTCGACGCTTACCCACTCGCCAACAACAGGCGTGGTGCCGTCAGGATTATTTGCCAGCGGCATTTCTACGGCCGTTGTCGCGTTATTACTTTCAACCTTGAACATCCAGGTCGAGTCAGGATTTGATGGAGCACTGACCACTTTCATATCAAAGCTGACACTGCCATTTTCAACGATAGGCGAGGCGTCAAACGGCGAGGCCTGACCTTCAGGATCGGTAATGAACTCCTGACGGGTTATAAAGCCATTTACTGTAGGCGCGTCGTTAACATAAAACTCATACACATCACCACGATCCGGGTCGGCAATCAGCGTTGGCGTGCTGCCACCACAGCAGTCCCAGGCGGGCCAGTCAGGGTTTTGGGTACCGTCAAAAATCGTCAGATTTTGCGGTATGCCAGAGGAGGGCGGTGATGGGATCGGGGCTTCACCTTCGACCAGTGCGTCCTCGGTATCTTCATACCCTGGGCGAACCGTTTCACAGCCTTTACCGGTATCAAAATCCACAGCACACTGGTACACACGCACATAATCAATTTCGTAGGTCTGACCGTTTGCGAAGGCCTCCGGATTAATGCCCAGTTCGTTAACATTTTCAGGCCAGTCACCACCCACTGCCAGGTTAAGCAGCAGGTGAAATTCCTGATCGAAAGGTGCACTGTCATAGTGCGTCACCAGTTCGCCGCTGCCCTGTTCAAAGTATTCGGCAAACCAGCCGCGGTGGGCCAGGCCGACCGCTTCATCTTTACTGTTATAGCGAACTTCAGACTGACGTTGTGTCGCGTACAGGTAGCCATCGACATACCAGCGGATTTCACCTTCCTGCCACTCTATCGCGTAGGTATGGAAGTCATCAGCCGGGTTTTGTCCGTCAGGCAGTTGGTAGGCTTTGCCGGAATTGACATTATTTGGCCAGTCGCGGCCATAGTGCAGGGTGCCATGAACATGAGACTCCGGCGTTCCGTCCTGGGTGTCAGCCTTCAGATTGACGGCCTCGACAATGTCAATTTCACCGGATTTAGGCCAGCCACCGTACACATAGTCTGTGGGTAACATCCAGAACGCCGGCCAGCTGCCCTGACCGGAAGGCAATTTGGCACGCATCTCAAAGCGGCCATATTTGAAATCACCTTTATAGCGAGTATTCAGCCGGGCTGATGTATATGGCTTCGCAGCGCCTTCTTCTGCAGGCAATGCGACAATGTGTAAGGACCCGTCTTCTACGAATGAGTTATCTGCACTGTCGGTGTAACATTGCTTTTCATTGTTACCCCCGCCTTCACAGTTTACTTCATGGGTCCATTTACTCGAATCGATGGATTCGCCGTCAAATTCGTCACTCCAGACCAGTTCCCAGTCAGATACCGGCTCAGAGGGGTCGATTGCAGTAAAATCGGATTCGGTTTCTGCACTGCCACCACCGCACCCGGCCAGTGTAGCCGCGGCGATAGCAGTAGCTAGCCAGGAGAGTTTTGTTGCTGCGTGTTTCATGTGTTCAGCCCCGATGATTGAATATTTCCTGCTTTCTTTTGAAAGCCTTATAATAAAAATATGGTAGCGCTTACATAAAAATGTTGCGTGTTTTTTGTAAGCGCTTACAAAAATATATTTCAATTTCTCCATAAAGTAAAACTAAATTAACATTAAATTTACCTGTCGTTACTGGAACGTAACGTTTAACGCTGGAAAAACTGCTTTTAATATCGTGGTGGAATGGCGAGGGAAGATGCGAATAAGTCTTCCCTCGTGCGCGACTGATTATTGGTACCATCGCGGCGCAGATACCTATCGTCATAGGGTAGTTGCTGGCGCATCAGCCTTAGCGCAGAATGCGTTTTTCCTGAGCGCTGTTTGCCCATGAAATCAAGAAAAGGGCGACGATAAATACAACGACCTGCGTTAGGGGAACCGTGACGCCGTATAAATAAATGGTGTCAGTGAGCAGAAAAAGGTGAATATTCTGTGCAATTAACCCAAACAATGACAGATAAAATGACACCACGGCCCATTTTTGCTTTAGCAGCATTCCGATGCAGCCTGCGGTTCCCAAAAATACGGCTATGGCGGTACTGATCAGTGCCCATGGGGGGCGAGAAGCATAGACAAGGTTATCATTGTTACTGAGGTTTGCCAGATCATCTGCTGTCAGGGACATATCAGAAATAAAAACAAAACAGCCGATCAGATTCCAGAATAATGCCAGAGCGGCAATCAAATAGTATTGTTTTGTGGCCGTATTCACTGCTACTTTTCCTTATGAGTAAAACACCTTGTTGAGTGTTTGCGCGTCATCCTGTAACGCCTGAATACTACTGTTAATTTAGCTGGGTGTTAAAACCGTTACTTTTTAGCCAGCCCAGGCATTCTTCAGGTGACGTAAAAAATGCCAGCTTTACTTTTTCGGCAAATATTTTTTCCATTACCCAATGAGATACACCAATATCTTTGCCGCACACCACACAGTGTGTGAGGCCACTATCAATCATCGCGTGTGTAGCCTGCGTACAGGCGTCAATTTGCGCCGGAGACTTTATCGGCCAGTTCCGAATGTCATCATAGAATGCCCATTTACCGGCACTGAGGGATTCCCGGGCGTGCCCGATGTCTTCAATTAATGGCATAACGGAGGCTTTCATTGCCCAGTCCGGGTCATAATTTACGGCAATTACGTTCGAACTGGTAACCAGGTGGTACGTCGCTGTCATACTGTTGTCCACGGGAATGCAAGATAAGCATAGCCTGTTTATGTCGATTCGCCTAGCCAATATACGGGCAGTATTGCAGCTATTCGGCCGTGTCGTCTATTTCGGTTACTACTGAAGATAGCGCAACCGCTTGCAAAAACCAGTCACGCAGGGAGGGAATGTAGCACGCAGCAAGGGCAGCCACTCTTTTGTACAAAAATACCAGGCCTGGCCATATTGCGCCTTTGCTGGCAGCGCGTGATAAGCGTGGTTACTGGTAAATCGCGTCAAGGGCCTGCTGAGGCATGGTGTATTTAAACGTAAAACCGGCCTCTTCAAGCTTTTTCGGCAGTACCTTCTGACCGGTGAGGATCATATCTGCGGCTTCTCCCATGATAAGTTTCATGGAGAAGGCTGGTACCGTAAACAGGCAGGGTCGGTGAAGCGCCGTTGCCAGCGATTCCGAAAAGGTTTTGTTCGTCACCGGCTCAGGCGCTGTCATATTGAATGCTCCGTTACAGGCATCGTGATGTAGTAAAAACAGGATGGCGCTAACCATGTCATCAATATGGATCCAGGACAGATATTGTTTGCCATTGCCAATTTTGCCGCCCAGTCCAAACCTAAACGGCAGGGCCATGCGCGCCAGCGCGCCTTCATCCTTTTCCAGCACCACACCAGTGCGCAACAGGCACAACCGGGTTTTCTCGGTATTAACATCTTCGGCCAGCCGCTCCCACTTCGCACAAAGCTGATGGGTAAATTCATCGTGGACCTGATGCTCCTCTTCGGTAACGGTCCGATCGCCTTGTCTGCCGTAATAACCAATTGCAGAACCAGATAAAAATACGTCAGGCGGTGATGCACAGCCATTAATGCGGTTAACCAGCTGCGCCGTAATGTCCCACCGGCTGTGGCAAATGCGCTGCTTTTGCAGCGGTGTCCAGCGCTTGTCTGCAATCGGTTCGCCTGCCAGGTTAATCACCGCGTCAAAGCGGCTGAAATCCTTGATATCGTCCAGTGACGCGATCAAATCACAGGAGGCTGGCAGTACCTTCGCCGTTGCCGCGGGGCTACGGGTCAGAACGGTAATCTGATGGCTGTCTTTTAACGCATCTATCAGGTAACGGCCAATAAAGCCACTGCCGCCTGTGATCAGTATATTCACTACTTACTCCTGGGGTTTATTGCATGAGAGCGTCAACGATACTGAGTCAGAAAAGCGCAGTGCGTGTGGTTTGTCGACTTCAACCTCAGCGTACGACACTGAATGATGCTCTGCCGCGATCGCAAGGACATCCGCAGTCAGCTTCTCCAGCAGAGAAAAACGATTGTCTTCGACCAGGCGAATAATTGCTTTGGTAATGGTTTTATAGTTCAGCGCGTCTGTCATGTTATCGCTATTACTGGCTTTCTCTGCATCGTAGTGGATCTTCACATTCACAACCACGTCCTGCTTGTTTTTTATTTCGTCCTCGTTAATACCAATATAGGTTCGCAGACGAAGGTTTTTTATTCTGATGGTTGCCTGGTTTAGCGTCATATTTTTCTCTTATTTGTAGTTACTTAGAACTCAGGGTAAAGTGCCGGTACCCATTTAAGGAATACTTTATCACTATGTCTCTGGAACTGCGTTCCCCTACTGCCAAAGTGCTGCTGGTGCTGGCCAGTCTGGTTATTGTACTGGCGGGTATCAAGGCAGCAAGCACTATTATGGTACCGTTTTTGTTGTCTGTATTTATCGCAATTGCCTGCAGTCCAATTATTCAATGGACATCCAGATACGGTGTACCTCGCTGGTTATCAATTACTCTAGTTATACTGATGATTGTGGTGTTTGGTTTTTTACTGGCTGGCCTGGTGGGCCAGTCGATGACCGAGTTTCGGGAAAACCTGCCTGAATATCGGCAAAAACTGGACAGCGAGTTTGCCTGGATCGTGAGCAAACTAGCTGACTTTAATATTCATATTAATCGCGAGCTGATTGAATCACATCTTGATCCGGGGGTTGCCATGTCGGTGGCGACGGACTTTATCACCGGGATGGGTGGTGTTCTGTCAAACCTGGTACTGATTCTGCTGACCGTTGTGTTTATGCTGTTTGAAGCCGATACCATTCCCAAGCGGCTGCATGTTGCGATGGCCGATCCAGACATGAAATTTCAGCACATTGACCGCTTTATCCAGTCAGTGAAAAGTTATCTGGCTATCAAAACCATGGTCAGTCTGGCGACCGGTCTGATTATTGGTGTGTGGTTATGGGTCATGGATATTGATCATTTCATGTTATGGGCGGTGCTCGCCTTCATGCTTAATTATATTCCCAATATCGGTTCGATTATCGCGGCGGTGCCGGTTGTACTCATTGCTTTTGTGCAATATGGCCCTGCATCGGCAGGCTTCGCAGCACTCGGGTTTGTGCTGGTGAACACCATCATGGGTAACCTTGTTGAACCCAGGTTAATGGGGCGCGGGATGGGGCTATCGACCCTGGTCGTATTTCTGTCGCTGATTTTCTGGGGCTGGTTGCTGGGCACAGTGGGCATGCTGCTTTCTGTACCGCTGACGATGGTGGTAAAAATCGCGCTGGAGTCACGTCACGAAAGTCAGTGGCTGGCAGCCTTGCTGTCCAGTTCCGACAATCCGCGGCTGTAAATTCCGTTACAGACAGGATTGTCAGCAGGGCCTCAGGTGACCCTATTGCGCTGCCTGCATTATGACGGATGTCAGCATTCGAAGGGCGGGAGACAACGCGCTGTTTCCCCTAAAGCGCGAAACAGCGATCAGGCAGCTGGCAGTTTTATTTCAATGCAGGCTCCGCCATGCTGGCTTTTATCGATACGCAGCAGCCCCCCATAAATGGCCAGCAGATCACTGACCACCGCCATGCCAATACCGTGGCCATCGGCATAACTGTCCAGCCGCTCACCACGTTGCAACAGCCGCTGTTTATCCTCTTCGCTGATGCCTGGGCCGTCATCTTCAACAACCAGCACGGTCCAGTTGCTGACGCACGCAGCCTTTACCCAAACAGCACTGGTGGCAGCTTTGCATGCGTTGTCCAGCACATTACCTAAAATTTCCAGTAAATCGGTTTTATCCCCTTTAAATGTGCAGTCGTTATCGCAGTCGTTATAGATGGTTAACGCGGCCTGACGATGCACTTTTTCCATGGCCGCAATCACTTTGCGCAACGTTGGCGCGACAGGCATTGCCACCTGCCAGCTGTGCTGGCCGGCCGTGGCGCGCTTGAGCTGACGCTGAATGAGTGCATCAATTTGTGTCAGGGCGTCTTTAGCCTCAGAAGCCAGCGGGCGAGCGCCCATGGCGACAGCTAGCGGCGTTTTGAGGCTGTGCGCCAAATCGCCCAGACTGTTTTTGTAGCGGGTGCGCTGCTCTGCTTCAGCGTTAATCAACTGGTTAATCGACGTTTTTAGTCCATCGAATTCAGAGGGGTAGGTACGCGATAAGCTATCCTGGCGACCACGGGCTGTATTGCGGATATCGTCAATGAGCTTACGTACTGGTGATAACACAACATTCATACCAATAACCAGCAGTACCAGTAACCCCGCTGTCAGCAGTAACATGCCCCGCCAGACCGTACTTAAAAAGGTATCGCGCTCCCGGTCAAATGCTGACTTGTCATTGAGAATATAAAAATGCACAGGCTCGAAGCGTTCGTCACCGGCAAATTCTGCAGTAAATACGTACGAAAAATAGCGATGAGCACTGTCAAAGCCAGGCTGAAATGACGCATGAAAGGCTTCTTCACCAATTGCTGGGGCTGGCGGAGGGGACTGAATCGGGAAGTTGAGCGCAGACGCTGATTGCCAGACGACTTTGCCACGAAAAGCAATCATGCCTATATAGCCAGAGTCGGGCAGGTTGAGTTGTTCTTCGTACAGTAACTCTGGCATGACAGGAATCTCGCCATCCAGTTCAAAAGCCGACACCAGAGCCAGGCCCATCAGCCGTAATTCGCTGAGTTTGGCCTGCATCAGGCTGCTGGTGTACGCTCTGTCCAGTGTGACCACAGTCGCAGGCATAAACACCAGCAGGGCGACAAGTGCCAGCACAATGCTGCGGATCCGCAGCGACAGGTTTTTCATAGATGCCGGTTTAGCCGGTAACCTCGGCCGCGCAGGGTTTCTATGGGTTTCAGTGTGCCATCTGGATCCAGTTTTCGCCGCAAGCGGCCCACAAAGACCTCAATCACGTTACTGTCTAAGTCGAAATCCTGATCGTAAATATGTTCGGTCATCTCAGTCTTGGAAACGACCTTTTGCGGGTTCATCATCAGGTATTCCATGACCTTATATTCGTAGGCGGTTAAATCCAGTAGTGTGTCATTGACTCGCACTTCTTCGGCGACTGAATCGAGACTTAGCGGCCCATACTCGATGGTCGGGTTTGCCTGACCAGAGGCCCGGCGAATAAGGGCTTTGACTCTGGCCAGCAGCTCTTCGTTGTGAAAAGGCTTAGTTAAATAGTCATCGGCGCCGACGTCCAGTCCCTCAACTTTTTCCTGCCAGCGATCGCGGGCGGTGAGAATAAGAATAGGGCACCTGACATTGGCTTTGCGGGCCTCCCGGATCACATCCAGTCCATCGCGTTTAGGCAGACCAATATCAATGATTGCCAGGTCGTAGGGGTATTCACCGAGCTGAAACAGCGCGTGATCGCCATTGTCAGCCAGATCAACGCTGTATCCATGGTGTTGCATCAGCACATCAAGTTGGGTGAGCAGGCGGCTGTCGTCTTCCGCAACTAATAATCGCATTATCCTTTGTCATCCTGTGGTTGACCGGCTTTCACTTGTCCGGACCGCTTATCAACATCAACCGATACCACGCGCCCGGATTTCTTGAGTACCTTTACGCGGTACGTGTTACGCGTCTGAACAACCCTGAGAACGCGGCCCTTCACTGCCTGACGGGCTTTCTCTGCTGCCTGACTTTTGCTTTCTACTGCACTGTCATTCTGCTGCTGTGCCAGCGGAGTGGCAACAGGCACAGCAAGCAACATCAGGCATAGCAGCAGAGCATTTTTTGAATGTTTCATTTTCTTCACCAGGTAGTGCGTCAGGCGCGATACCCTCATTTATGACACAGGGTGGCAGGGCATCGCAATGCATACAGGGTAAATCGCTATGATAACAAGCTGTCATGAACGGCACCTGAACTGACCTTGTCTGAGCGAACACTGGTTTAATGATTACGAGCTTTTACACCAAAACGCAGCTGTAAGGTTTGCATAGCTGGTACATACCCTGTGTGAAAAATGTGCTTATAGCAGACGTATTGGTCGCAGTCCAGTACGCGGACCCGGCCTGAAACGTGGCCGCTGGCGGTTTGAAATGGCAACAACAACTGGCACGGGGCCTGCAAGTTTCAACCTGAACGCGTTGACAAGCGGTGTCCGTATTCAGGGTGCCCAGCAGAACATCTCAAAGGAGGTATTATGTCCGATGATATTAAGAAACAAATGTGGGAAGCCATGGCCAGCCATCCCAATGTCATGGTGAGTCTTAAGCACCAGGATGACCCCGCTATTCCTATGCGTGCTCAGCTGGATAAAGACGCAGACAGTGAGTTCTGGTTTTATACCAGCAAAGGAAACCGGCTCGAAGATGGCGGACAGGCAGAAGTGCAGTTTGTATCAAATGGTCATGATCTGTTTGCCAGTATTCGCGGCACGCTGAAGAAAGAAACGCGAGAGGAGATCATTGATAAGTACTGGAATAAATCGGTAAGTGCCTGGTACGACGAAGGCCGTGACGATCCGAACCTGCTGATGTTGCGCTTTTCCCTGAGCGATGCTGAAATCTGGGAAGCCGATCCAGGTGTGAAAGGCGTTTACAAACTGCTGACCGGCAAAACCATTGACCCGGATGAAATGGGCAAGCATGACAAAGTGTCACTCTGACTGGCGAATATCACGTCCGCAAAATCGCGGACGTGGTATTGTCAGGGCAGCACTTTTTTGAACGGTTTGACCGTGACTTCCTGGTACACGCCCGCCGCTTGATACGGGTCGTCGTCTGCCCAGGCGTTGGCAGCGTCAAGGTTGTCAAACTCGGCGATGATCAACGAACCGGTAAAGCCCGCAGGCCCGGGGTCGGCCGCGTCAATGGTCGGGAAGGGACCTGCTACCAATAGGCGGCCATCTGCTTTAAGCGCCTCCAGCCGCGCCAGGTGCGCCGGCCTGGCGCCCAGTCTTTTTTCAAGACTATTGGCAGTGTCCGTTGCGCAAATCATGTAATACATAAATTTGTCACCTGTGGGTAGCGGCTTTCATTTGCTGCACAAATTCGTCCAGTGCTGCCAGCATGGCGTCGTTGTCATTAAGATGCTGCTCAATTAAGTTCACGGTTGCCGAACCTGAAATGGCACCGGCCGCCCCCGCGCTGATAGCATCGCTGACCTGCTGCGGTTTAGATATACCAAAGCCCAGTAGCGGCGGAGCGCAGCGGTGTTCAGCCAGGCGTTCAATCAGCTCAGAGGCGGGCGTACTCGCCGCTGTTTCAGCGCCGGTAACACCTGCGCGGCCAAGCAGGTACGTATAGCCGGTTGAGTGCTTGCCAATCGCTGACAAGGTTTCAGGCGTCGCGTTAGGGGGCGCGATCATGATTTGTGCAATTCCATGGGCGTTGGCGGCGTTATAATAAGGCTCAACCTCGCGGATAGGAACATCGGCGACCAGCACAGAATCAACACCCATCTCACTGGCTTTTTCATAAAAGCCGTCAATGCCTTTAGCGCGGACCAGGTTGCTGTACAGGAGTAACCCGATAGGGATATCCGGAAAACGCGCACGAATGCGCCCCAGTAATGCCAGACAGTCGCCCGGGGTCACGCCTTTTTCCAGTGCCCGAATGGCGGCGCGCTGAATAGTGGGGCCATCAGCAATCGGATCAGAATAGGGGATCCCCAGCTCCAGCGCATCCGCGCCGCTTTCTATCAGTTGTGTAATGATGCGCTCACTTTGTGCCAGATCAGGGTCACCAATCATCACAAAGGGCACAAAAGCCCCTGCATTATTACCTTGCAGGCGCTCAAACATGGCAGCATATCTATCCATTAACTTCATCTCCCAGAATCTTCATAACATGATCAAGGTCTTTGTCGCCACGACCAGATAAGTTGACCACGATGATAGTGTCTTCTTCCGCTTCATCCGCCATATTCAGCGCGTGCGCCAGCGCATGTGCTGTCTCAAGTGCCGGAATTATGCCTTCTTTACGGGCCAGTAGCTGAAATGCATTCAGCGCTTCTTCATCCGTGACCGCGACGTACTGAGCGCGGCCAGTTTCTGCTAAATACGCGTGCTGCGGGCCTACCGCAGGGTAATCAAGGCCGGCCGATACCGAGTAACTCTCATGGATCTGCCCTTCCTCGTCCTGCATGATATAGGTATAGGCACCGTGCAGGATCCCTTTGGTGCCGGTGACGATGGTGGCGCCATGTTCACCAGTATGCACACCCTTGCCGGCGGGCTCGACGCCCACCAGTTGCACCTGCTCTTCCTCAATAAAGTCGGCAAACATGCCAATAGCATTTGACCCTCCGCCGACACAGGCGACGACCGCATCAGGCAGCCGCCCTTCTTTTTCCATTATCTGCCGGCGCGTTTCTTCGCCAATCATGCGGTGATATTCCCGTACAATGGTGGGGAAGGGGTGCGGGCCGGCGGCAGTGCCCAGCAGATAGTGCGCACTGTCGTAGTTGGCCGACCAGTCACGCATGGCCTCGTTCACAGCATCTTTCAGCGTGCCAGAGCCACTGTTGACCGGGATAACCTCAGCGCCCATCAGGCGCATACGAAACACATTGGGAGACTGACGCTCGACATCTTTGGCCCCCATATAGATACGCGCTTTCAGACCTAACAGCGCGCATGCCAGCGCCGTCGCTACACCGTGCTGGCCCGCGCCCGTCTCCGCAATGATTTCTTTTTTGCCCATACGCTTGGTCAGTAAAGCCTGACCGCTTAAGGTACAGTTTCACCTTAGGGTTGCTGACCAGGTTGCGGGTCAGCGTCATGGATGTTGGGCGGCCGGCAAAGTCTTTGAGCAGCGCCATAAATTCTTTTTCGAAAGACGGATCGTCTTTGGCGTCGAGAAAGGCAGCTTCCAGCTGATCCAGCGCCGGGATCAGCAGCTCAGGCACATACATACCCCCGAACTCGCCAAATTTGGTATCAAGTTGATTCATGAATCACCCTTATTAAATGCTTAGTACTGGCGCAACTGCGCAAACAGTGTGTGAATTTTTTCGGCAGATTTCTTTCCTGGCGCCGTTTCTACGCCAGAGTTTACATCGATGACGGCAACGCCTGTCGCAACCGCGTCCAGTGCATTGTCCGCATTTATGCCACCGGCCAGAATCAGCCTGTGTTTATTATTAATGCTATCCAGCAGGTCCCAGTTGAATTGTTGTCCGGTACCGCCGTGCTGATTGCCTACCTGACAATCCAGCAGCACATTGTCTACTGACGACGTTGTCATCAGTGTATCGAGCGTATCCGGTATTGCATCACTTACGCCCACTGCCTGCCAGACGGCGCAGCGCTCAGGTAACAGTGAGGCCAGTTGACGGCGGTAGTGTTTGTCCTCGTTGCCATGTAACTGTACGGCGGTCAGATTAAGCATTTGTGCCAGTTGCGCGACCTTTTCAGGTGCATGATTTACAAACACCCCCACATAGTGACCGGGTACAGCATCTGTGATCTGCCGGGCGGTCTGCTCGTCCACGCAGCGTGGTGACTTTTCTGCAAAGATAAGCCCCAGATAGCTGGCTCCGGCCTGCTGCGCTATTCTGGCATCCTCTGCTGACGTCAGGCCACAGACTTTAACGCTGCCATAAATCATGGCCGCCACCGCGCGCGGTAAATCAGGTTGGGCCATCAGTGCACTGCCGACTAAAAAACCGTCACAATAGGGGGCGAGACGCAACACATCCTGATGGGTATAAATACCCGACTCAGAAATCACCACAAAGTCATGTTCGGCGGCATCCAGTAGCGGCACCAGTGTTTCAGTCGTCGCCAGATCCGTAGATAAATCCCGCAGGTTACGGTTATTTATACCAATAATGCTGGCTTTAAGTGCTATAGCCCGCTGCATTTCTTCACTATTGCTGACCTCGGTAAGAATATCCAGGTGCAGGGCATCCGCGACGCTGGCAAGCTCACGGTACTCATCGTCACTGAGCACACTTAGCATGAGTAAGATTGCATCTGCATGGTAATAGCGGGCTAGGTAAACCTGGTACGGGTCGACAAAAAAATCTTTATTTAAGACGGGTTGTTCAACGCGCTGCGTGACGTACGTCAGGTAGTCATAACTGCCCTGAAAATATTTTTCGTCCGTCAGTACGGAAATACCTGCTGCATGCGGCCCATAGGCAGCAATAATTTCGTCCAGATCAAAGGGCTCGCGGATGAGACCTTTAGACGGCGAGGCCTTCTTGCACTCCAGAATATAGCCCGCGTTGGGCGTGCTGAGTGCGGCAAACAGACTCTTGTCAGACGGACGTAATGCCTCTTTAAACTCACTGAGCGGCAGGCTTTCTTTGCGTGATATCAACTCTTCACGCTTATTCGCAACGATTTTTTCTAACACATTAGCCATGTACAACTTCCTCCTGACTGATGGTGGCGGCTTTTGATAGCACCTCTAACGGGCGACCGGCATGCATGGCGGCAAGTGCCATTTCGGTTCCCTCACTAAGGTTATCGGCTTTACCCGTGAGCTTCAGCAGCGCCGCACTATTCATGGCGATAGCGGCGCGGTGGGCCTCATTGCCTTTGCCGGACAAGGCTTCTTCGACCATTTTCCGGTTTTCGTCAGGCTCACCGCCGGCAATGGCTGACAGGGGATATTGCTTCAAACCAAAGTCACTGGGCGTAACGGTGTAGCGACGCGCATCACCATGTTCAAGCTCTACAATAACGGATTCTCCATGCAGTGCCAGTTCATCCAGCCCGCTGCCATGAACAATCATCGCCCGGTGCTGACCTAACAACATCAGCGTGTCTGCGTAAGGTTTCAGTAATGCCGGGGAGTAGACACCCAGCATACTGTGGGATGGTCCTGCAGGATTAGCCAGTGGCCCCAGTATGTTGAACAGAGTCCGGGTTTTCATTGCCTGCCTGACGGGGGCTGCAAAGCGCATCCCGGCATGGTACACCGGCGCAAACAGAAAACTGAAACCGGCTTCATCCAGGCAGCGGCGTGCGGTCTGTGGCGTTACTTCGAGGTTCAGGCCAAATTCGCGAAACAGATCGGCCGAGCCGCTGCGGCTGGAGACACTGCGGTTACCATGTTTGGCGACCGGAACACCGCAGGCTGCCGCGACCACCCCGGCGGCGCTGGAAATATTGATTGTATTGTGTCCGTCACCACCGGTGCCGACAATATCGGCAAACGCATAGTCTGGGGTCGGAAAAGGTTTGGCATTACTGACCATAGCACTGGCTGCGCCGGCGATTTCCGCCGGGCATTCACCTTTCATTTTAAGTGCAGTCAGTACGGCGGCGATCATCACATCACTTTGTTCACCATGCATTATGCTGTTAAACAGTGAAAATGCCTGCCCCTGTGACAGGTTGGTTTTGTCAAGCAAAATAGCAAGCAGGTCGTGGGCATCAGACATTGTGGTGTTCTCCGGTTGTCAGATAATCAATACTTTGACGAAGTAACAGGCTGCCTTCAGCGGTTAGAATAGACTCTGGATGAAACTGAAAGCCCAGCATTCTGTCGCTTGCGTGATAGACAGCCATCACGGTGTCGTCACATTGCGCACAGGCGGTCAACGCGTCCGGGAGTGTATGTGCAATCAGCGAGTGATAGCGTGCTACCTGCAGCGGCTGTGAAAGACCGGTAAACATAGCGTCGCCGGTATGCGTAATCTCAGATGCTTTACCATGCATGACCTGGTCGGCGCGGCCTACTTTTCCGCCATAATATTCAATGATGGCCTGGTGACCAAGACAAATTCCCAGTACCGGAAACTGTCCCGCCGCTTTTTGCAGCAGCGCCGGCATGCAGCCAGCGTCAGAGGGGGCACCCGGACCGGGTGATAACATAAGCAGAACAGGCCCGATTTGCGCCTGTTGCTGCATTTGTTCAATCAGCGTATCGGCGTCGATATAGTTTCTGTATACCTTGATTGAGAGACCAAACGAGTAGAGTTCATCGACCAGGTTGTAGGTGAAGGAATCAACGTTATCTAATAAAAAAACGGTGGTATTGTTCTGAACGCTCATCAGGCCGCTCCTCCCTGCTGACTGGCATTGGCTACTGCGTTGATCACGGCCTGTGCTTTGTTGCGGGTTTCATCCGCCTCTGACTGCGGGTCGGAGTCATGCACGACACCGGCCCCGGCCTGAATGTATGCGCGCCCCTGTCTGACAAATGCGGACCGGATCACAATGCAGGTATCCATATCACCCTGTCCGTTAATATACCCAACAGCACCGCCATAGCTGCCGCGCCGTTTGCCTTCGACTTGCCGGATCAGACTGGCGGCACTGATTTTCGGAGCACCAACCAGGGTGCCCATATTCATACATGCCTGATAGGCGTGCAGCGCATCCAGATCATCGCGTAGCTGACCGACAACCCGTGACACCAGATGCATAACATGTGAGTAACGATCGACTTTAAGCAAATCTTTCACGTAACGGCTGCCGGGGCGACTGACCCGGGCGACATCATTGCGGGCCAGATCAACCAGCATAATGTGCTCAGACTTTTCTTTGTCATCTTCGCGCAGGTTCAGCTCAATACGGCTGTCCAGATCGGCATTGATGCTGCCATCTGCGTGTTTTCCCCGTTTGCGCGTGCCTGCAATGGGGTATACCTCAACCTGATTATCATCACTGTCGTATTTCAGCGCTGACTCGGGCGATGCGCCGAAGATGCTAAAGTCGCGATCCTGCATATAAAACATATACGGGCTGGGGTTCTGCACCTTTAACTGGGCATAGGCGGCGAGTGCGTCAGGGCACGGCAGCGAAAATGTCCGCGATGGGACAACCTGAAAAATATCGCCGGCCAGGATATGGGATTTTAGGTAGCGGACATCGTCACAGTAGGCGCTGTCATTTTTGTCGACGTCGGGCTCGGTTGTGGCCGGGACAGACTGGCCGGATGAAAGCGGCGCGACATCATGCAGTCGTTCGCGCAGTGCTTCAAGCCGCTGCGACACAGCAAAGTATTGCAGCGCCACATCCTCTCCGCTAAATACGCTGCCGAGCAGTTCGGTCTCACGGGTCTGATGATCAAACATGATCAGCGTCTCTGCCAGATAGAACACATAGTCGGGGCAGGTATTTTCACCTTCAGCAACGTCAGGCAGCGGTTCAAAGGCACCGAGCAGGTCATAGGCAAATGCCCCCGCCATGAATACGGCGTGAGGATGCTGCCGGATAGGCGTCAGCTGGTCTTTGATAAGGCGCAGTGCATCAAACACACTACTGGCCTTTAACCGGCTATCCTCATCGAGGCTGGGATCGGGCGGCGCCACGGTCAGGCTTAGCGTGCTCGCATCGTGTTGCGTTACCGTGATGCCCTGTGGTGCATGGGAACAAAACAGCGGGAGCACTGTCCGGCCATTTGGGGTTAAAGCTTCAACGGTGACGGTCTGTCCCTGGCACTCGAACCGGAGCGCCGCGTCGACCAGTAACAGGCTCTGCAGATTATCCTTTGAGTCAATTTCAGCGGATTCCAGCAGCAGCGAGTGCGCTGAATCACTGCACAGGGTCGCGAAGGCTGCCAGCGGATCATCCGTGTAATGTCCTGTCTGCATCAGCGTTTCCACTTTACCGGGGGTCTGACCCAGTTCGGCTAAACTCATTGTCGCTCTTCTCCGTTAATAAAATAAAAAAAAGGCCCGTTAAAAAACGGGCCTTTTTCAGTGATTTACACGCACCAATGCGCACACCGCCCGTCACAAGGGGATGTGCCACCACCAAATTGCAGAAACGTTCATTGTGACTGGAATATTACGCATTGATCATTAATTCTGGTTGAAACTTCGATAGGCATCGAAGTCTTTACTCCTTATACTGTGCCTATAGAAGAAAACAAAACACGCTCGGTGTCAACAGCAAATTTAAAGAAGATACAGTGAAAATAGATCTCCACAGTCATACACGCTTCTCAGATGGGCATCTGACGCCATCAGAACTCATTTTGCGTGCGCATGCTATGCAACTTGACGTACTGGCCATAACGGATCACGACACCCTCAGTGGTTTAGACGAGGCCCACCGCAGTCAGGCTGAGCAGTCACGCCCAATGACCGTGATCGACGGCATTGAAATCTCTACGCGCTGGCATGCTTTTGATATCCATATTGTCGGCCTGCAGGTAGACCGGCACGATCCGCTATTTAACGAAAGGTTGCGTGAACAGGCGCAAACGCGCAATGAACGTGCTGAGAAAATAGCTCATAAGTTAGAATGTTGCGGGTTTGACGGGGTGCTGGATAAAGCCCGTTCGCTGGCAGGTGTGGGTCAGGTGACGCGGGCTCATTTCGCCCGTGCGCTGGTGGAATACTACGGCGTTGGCTCGGTTCCCAATGCCTTTCGACAATATCTGGGTAAAGGAAAGCGGGCGGCAGTCAAAGCGCACTGGCCGTCTATTGAAACGGCCATTACCTGGATTCAGGATGCGGGTGGGCAGGCCGTACTGGCACATCCGGCACATTATGATATGACGACTAAATGGCTGCGCAGGCTGGTGGCTGAGTTTGCAGCCGCCGGTGGCGATGCCATAGAGACCCAGTTTCCGGGAATGAGTCCGGATAAGCAACGCCTAATCATCGAGCTTGCCCATGAAAATAAGCTGCTGGCATCGGCGGGATCAGATTTTCACTTTCCGTCCCGCTGGACCGAACTTGGCCGACGGCTGACAATCGATGATTCACTGACGCCAGTCTGGCAGGACTGGGCGTGTATACCTTCGGATTCTACTAAGGATAATCCATGAGCCAATTTTTTACGATCCACCCCGATAATCCACAGCCGCGACTGATAAAACAGGCCTGTGAGCTGATTCGTCAGGGGCAGGTAGTGGTGTATCCCACGGATTCAGGATACGCAATAGGGTGTCAGATGGAAGACAAGAAAGCACTGGATCAAATATGCCGGATCCGTGACATTGGCAAAGATCATAACTTCACGCTGATGTGCCGGGATATGTCGGAACTGTCGATCTATGCCAAGGTCGATAACGTGGCTTTCCGTCAGATAAAAAATAACACCCCTGGCCCCTATACATTTGTTCTTAAGGCGACCCGGGAAGTGCCACGACGCCTGCAAAATCCTAAACGAAAGACCATTGGCATCCGGGTGCCGGATAACCAGATTGCGCTTGCGCTACTGGAACATTTGAATGAGCCACTGATGTCGACGTCACTGATCCTGCCTGGCAACGCGATGGCCGAATCTGATCCTGATGCAATCCGCGACCGACTCGAGAAGCAGGTTGGACTTATCATTGATGGCGGCGCACTCGGTGAACATCCCACCACCGTGGTTGACCTAAGTGAAGGTGAGCCAGTGGTTCTGCGTGAGGGCTGCGGAGATGTAGAACAATTCCGATGAATACGCCGTCATCAGTCACTCCGCAAGAGGCGGCCGACGAAGCCACTGACGCGCCAGTCCAGCAACCCCTGCCACTGGCCTTTATCAATGGTGAAGCGCTGATTGAGAAGCCGCAGGATTTGTTTATTCCGCCTGATGCGCTGGAAGTCATCCTGGAAACCTTTGAAGGCCCACTGGATCTGCTGCTTTACCTTATTCGCAAGCAAAAGTTTGATATTACGACACTGCCTGTGGCCACAGTGACCCGCCAGTACATGGAGTACGTGGAGGTGATGACAGCACTGAAGCTTGAACTGGCGGCCGAGTACCTGCTGATGGCCGCTATTCTGGCAGAAATTAAATCCCGCTTGCTGCTGCCTAAGCGCAGCGCCGATGACGATGAGGAAGACGATCCGCGCGCAGAGCTGATTCGTCGTTTAAAAGAGTATGAGCTGGTCAAACAGGCGGCAGAAGATTTAGATGCCCAGCCCCGCATGGAACGCGACATTTTTGCTGTACAGGTAGATACGTCGGACCAGGTCGCGCCATTGCGTATTGAGCCAGACGTGTCTCTGCAGGACATTGTACTGGCATTTACCAGTGCCATGAAACGGGCTGAAGCGTTTGAACATCATGTGATTGAGCGTGAGGCCCTGAGTACCCGCGAACGTATGTCACTGATTCTGACAACCCTGGAGCATGCGCACTACACGCCGCTGGAATCGTTGTTTACCGTCGATGAAGGGCGCTCAGGTGTGGTGGTCTCATTTCTGGCGATTCTGGAACTGGTAAAAGAAAATCTGATTTGTTGTGTTCAGGCAGGACCGTTTGCCAGAATTCATGTAAAATTACAGTCCAATGAAGAAGATTAATTTTGAGCAACTAAAACAACTCGTTGAAGCTACCATTTTCGTGTCCGATGGGCCGGTTAGCAGGCAGCGGTTGCGAGAGACCGTTCTGGCAGAGTTTAAGGTTGCAGACAAAACGCTGAGTAAGGCACTGAATGAACTGACACTGGATTACCGGCCGCGGGGAATTCAGCTGGTAGAGGTGGCCAGTGGTTACCGGTTCCAGTCACTGGACAGCCTGTCGCCCTTTTTGAGCCGTCTGTGGCAGGAAAGTGCGCCGCGCTACTCCCGCGCAATGCTGGAAACGCTGGCACTGATTGCTTATCGTCAGCCAATCACCCGTGGTGAAATTGAACAGGTACGCGGCGTTGCCGTGAGCAGTAATATTATTAAAACGCTGACAGAGCGTGACTGGATAAAAACCGTAGGCCACAAAGAGGTGCCGGGACGTCCGGCCTTGTATGCCACAACCCGGGCATTTCTGGATTATTTCTCGTTACCATCGCTGGATGCGCTACCAAGTGCAACGGACTTTGCCGATGTGATGCGAGAAGGAAGTAATCCCGACCCCTCAACCGGATCGCAGCCATCTGATGCCGCGACCAGTGAACAACCAAAGAGTATGACCGTTAATGACTGAAAAGTTGCAGAAAGTATTGGCAAACCAGGGGCTCGGTTCCCGTCGTGAGATGGAACGCTGGATAGATGATGGCCGTGTGTCAGTTGATGGCAGCGTTGCGACACTGGGTGACAGAGTCGATGAAACCGCACAGATACGTGTCGATGGGCATTTACTGTCACGTCAGACAGAAAAACCGGTATGCCGGGTGTTGATGTACAACAAGCCCGAAGGGGAGTTGTGCAGCCGGCATGATCCGGAAGGGCGTCCGACTGTGTTTGATCGGTTACCGGGGATCCGTGTTGGCCGCTGGATTGCGGTCGGTCGGCTGGATATCAACACCAGCGGCCTGCTGCTGTTCACTAACGATGGTGAGCTTGCTAACCGCCTGATGCACCCGAGCTGTGAGGTCACCCGCGAATACGCAGTACGCGTGTTTGGTGATGTGTCGCCACAAACCCTTAATACACTGAAAAAAGGGGTGGAGCTGGATGATGGCATGGCGCGCTTTTCGACTATTCGTAAACGCAAAGAGGCCGGTGGCGAAGAAGAAAGCATGAATCACTGGTACAACGTGACGCTGGAAGAAGGACGTAACCGTGAGGTACGGCGTTTGTGGGAGTCGCAGGAGGTGCAGGTCAGTCGGCTTATCCGTGTGAAATACGGCCCGGTTGCGCTGCAGAAACGACTGCCTCAGGGCGCCTGGGTAGAGCTGGAGTTAAGCGAGGTCAATGCGCTGCGCAAGCTGGTTCAGTTGCCTGATGAAACGCAGACGCTGGTGGATGCGCGCCAGAGCAAGCTTGATCATGCACGTATCAGCCGCATGCGCCGGTCGGTAAAAAAACACAAAGTCAGGCAGGAAAAAGGGGAAACTGCCCCGCAGAGTAAACTTCGTGGTAAACGCCGCTAGGGAAAATGCGATAAAGTCTATCGCCACTGAGCCAGCCCGGAAGTGTATACCTGCAAGACCGGTATCGAAGACAATGGCCATCGGCCGCGGCAAGCACTTCCTTAGTCGGGGCATCCCTGCTGAAATGAAAACGCATCGGTGATATGGCGTATTGTGTTTTGCTCGTTTGCCAGATAGGTATTAAACCGCGCCAGTACTTCAGGGTGCTGGCGGGTTGAGAGGCGATAACCCAGTGTTGACGGTGCAAATGCGGTAGACACAGCAAATGTCTGAGCGGGTTCTCCGAGTGCGGCGCCTTCTCTTTGAATGGTACTGATATGCAAGTCCAGTCCATCCACCATCCCATTTAACAGCATACGGGTAAGCACTTTTAGTGACGAGTCTGTCACTAGCTCAACCTCACCGGTGTTAACGGCTTCTTCCCACTTTTTATCCGGTAAAAAGCCATACAGGGTATCGAGTTTAGTGAACTGGCCGGCTGGCATATGCTGGTTCTCAGCCAGTGTTACCACATCGGCACATAGCGTAATGACGAGCTCACTGTATTTAAGATCGGGATCAAGCTGGCTGGTCCAGTACGGATTATCAGGCAAACGAAAGTCAATGGCTCCACCATCGTACCATTCATGGAAGCGCTGGATAGGCAAGGGAATAAATTCAAACGTTATGCCTTCAGACCGCGCAAACTCTTCCATTATACGTTTCAGAATGCTGCTGCTTTGCTCGTTGTTAAAGTCCATCAACGGGTAATAAGACAGGTTTTCAACGCCAACACGGTAAACCTCACCGCTGGCACGAACGGTCATAGCAAGTATGGACAACAGTATGACAAGCAACAGCTTACGCATAAAGACAGAATGTGTGTTTACAGTCATTCATTGAGCATACCCCTGTAACCTGGCTAACACCAGAGTGAATTTGTCGACAGATCTGGTGCGTGCAGGTGTGCAGTGTCGATCTTTCAGCGGTACCGATACGTAGGGAGTGGCTACAAGGCCATGACTGGCAGGCGTTACAGCCTGTCAGACTGAGGTTAAAATACGCTTAACTTATTCTGGAGGATAGCATGAAAGATATGCCGCAACTGGGTATAGGAACATTCAGACTGGAAGGCGACACGGCACGGCGCAGTGTACTGGATGCGTTGCAGGTGGGATTTCGGCACGTAGATACCGCGCAGTTTTATGGTAACGAGGAACAGGTCGGTGACGCTATCATAACCAGTAAGCTGGAACGCAATGATCTGTTTGTCACGACCAAAGTCTGGTATGAGTCACTCAGCGAAGACAAGTTTATTCCCAGTGTTCATGAAAGCTTATCGAAATTAAAGCTGGAGCATGTCGATCTGCTGTTGGTTCATTGGCCCTATCCGGGTGAAGAGGTTCGAATGGAAGACTACCTTGGCCAGCTTGCGAAGGCGAAAGAACTGGGGCTGACCCGGCATATTGGCGTCTCGAACTTTACTATAGAGCAAATGGAAGAAGCAGAACGGATCCTGGGTAAGGGCGCTATTTACACCAATCAGATTGAGCTTCATCCGTTTATGCAAAACCGTAAAGTGGTTGAGGCGTGCGAAGCGATGGGCGTGATGGTTACCGCGTACATGCCATTTGCTGTCGGTAAAATTATGGACGATGAGACCCTTAATGCGATTGCCGATGAACACAATGCCACGCCAGCGCAGGTAGTGCTGGCCTGGATGGAGAAGAAAGGGATCCGGACGATTCCGTCATCCACCAGTAAAGTACATTTGCAGGAGAATTTTGACTATACGGGCGTCACACTGACGAAGGATAATATCGCGCGAATTGACGATCTGGACAACGGTGAGCGCATTGTAGACCCGGACTTTGCGCCACACTGGGACTAGACAACAGACTTATTCGCGTCTTCGCTGAGTAATTGCGCCTGCCTGCCGGCAGCATGTCGGCAGGCAGGGTAATCGATTGCGGACCGGCGTTCTGTTGGGCATAGTATGCTTTCATCATTGACAAGGTAGTACAGCAAGCATGGATAAAGTGCGCCAGCTGCAACGGGCAAAAAATCAGGCTCTGGCATGGCTAATTGGTGCTGCGCTGGTGTTTATTGCTACAACAGGTGCGCAACAGTGGTATCCGGTAGTGGCTGACAGTCACTGGCTTGGCCTTATCAAAATGGCCAGCGAAGCAGCGCTAATCGGGGGGCTAGCAGACTGGTTTGCCGTATCCGCATTGTTTCGGCCAATTCCATCCCGTTTTCCTATTCCTCACACCAACATTGTCGCCCGTAATAAGCCCGCAATTGCAGACAACCTTTCCCGTTTCGTCCGGGACAAGTTCTTCAACACCCAGGCACTGACACAACTGATAGAATCCAGTCAGCCTGCCCGCGGTGCCGGACGCTGGCTGCAGCGCCGGCAAAATGCCGGGCGTGCAGCCGGCTATCTGAATGATATATTTGCCGGTAGTCTGCATTTGATTGATGATGCGCCGGTGAAAGCGATGCTGCTTGACACCAGTAAGCGGGCTCTGAACAACCTCAATCTGGTGCCGCTGATTGGCGCTGCGTTTCGGTTAATGAGCAAGGAACGGCACCATCAGGCTTTGCTGAACCGTTTGCTGATGCGGTTAACCGCTATGTTGTCGACACCGGCGGCGCGTGAACAGCTTGCAGAAAAGCTGAATAGCTGGCTGAAAACCGAACATGCACGCTTATCGCGGCTACTTCCGTCAAGCTGGCTGAGCAGGCAGGGAGCCGATATAGCCGTCAATGCCATCGCCAGTACGTTGCAGGACATCAATGATGATCCGGCGCATCCTGCACGTCGTGAGCTGGACAGGCAAATCGCCGTGTTCATTCGGCGTCTGGAGCGCGACCCTGAGTACGCAGAAAAAATTGATGCGGTAAAACATCGCCTGTTAAACAACGCTGCGTTACATCATTACCTGCACACGTTGTGGGAAGATTTGCATCAATGGCTTGAACGCGATTTGGCATCACCGCAGGGAAAAACGGTCACGGCACTGACCGATGTTTTTGAAGGGATTGGTCAGCGGATTTCGACTACGCCGGCACTTGCGGCATCGCTGGATAAACATATCAGCGAGGCTGGGCAGTATATGGCACCTGAACTGGCAGAGTTTCTGACCGAACATATCAGACAGACCATACTGGCGTGGGACGAAACTGCCCTGGTCGAGCAAATTGAACTGAATATCGGCAGCGATCTGCAACGTGTTCGCATCAACGGTACACTGGTCGGTGGCCTTATCGGTGCGCTCCTTTACGGTATCGAACAGGCTATTGGGTTGTTTCGTTAAGCACTGGCAACGGGCTTAATGAAAAGGCCAGGCAGTCAGCAGCAACCTGCTGCTTAAGCCCACCCTCAATGGGGCGCCGGTACAACCGGCTTATCCGGTAGTCGTTGCCATAGAGTTGCTCAACCATTTCCTGTGGAACACTAAAAGGCGGGCCTGCCATCTCAGCCTGATGATAATCAAAGGTGATAAGTAGTTGTGGCAACTGAGGTGCCAACTGGCAAATCTTAACTGCATAGGCCCGGCGCATGTCATCAGGTAAGGCGACCAGCGCTGCGCGGTCATACACGGCCGTTACCCTGCCCACATGCGCTTGCGTAACTGAAAATATATCGCCTGCAAGGACGGTGAGCCGGTCATGTGTATAGCGTCGGATCCCGTTGTTATCCGTTATCTCTGGTACTGCGTTAAGCTCATCAAAAAGCTGCGTGACAGCAACTTCACTAAGCTCAATACCAACGACCTCATAGCCATGTGCTAACAGCACGTGGATATCGTGGGTTTTACCACATAAGGGCACCAGAACCCGTGGCTTATCCGCGCGACTGAAGACGTCCATGAATTTTCTTAAGAGCGGATTGCCGTCCTGCTCATGAAAACCTATCTCATTGTTTTGCCACTTGGCATGCCAGAAATCCTGTTCCATTTACAACGCTCAATTAACGACGGGGCTAAAGAGTGACACGTAGTCGAGAGCGGCGCAAGCCGCTCAGTGAGGTTTGTCAGTCGGTGTGACAGGACACTATTCGTCGCGCTGAGTGTACCGTTTTATCACTTTCTGCTGATGCGCCGGATTATCGATATGTAACTCTACATGGCGGCGTAGAATGATGTCACCGGCAACGGTCACAGACGCCTCAATGGTCAGGGTAGAGGTACTGCTTCCCCAGTTGTTGTCGTCCTTGCGGCGAAATATGATATCACCGTCGATGTGTGTATTACCGGTGAGGCTGATGTCACCATTTGAGGTTTCAATATCGCCTTTTACCTCGGTATCATTCAGGTCGATATCACCGTTCACCGTTTCAATATCCGCACCAATCCGTGTCCCGGTTTTTGCCGTGATATCGCCGTTTACAGTTTCAATGCTACTTTCTATACGGACGTTACGGCCCAGATCGACATCGCCGTTAACCACATCGATACTCGCTGCTTTAGCACTATTAAATAACTCAATAGAGCCGTTGACGGCATCAATGCGTCCAGCACTGGCATCTTCTTCAAGGGTAACGCCACCATTGACCGTTGATATGTCATCGACCTGCCGGCCTGCGGCGACGTCAACGCCGCCAAAGACGCTACTGAGATCACCGTTACCGGCACCGTCAACGTGAATGACACAGCCGCCAAGCGTAAGCGAACCAGCAATAGCCAGCGCAGTAAACGTTCGTGTTGTTAACATAATTATTTTCCTTTATGAGTGTGTACAGCGATAATCAGAGCAAACACTGCACCAAAATAATTAAGTTATATTTATCAAATGGTTATGCTTTATTTGATGGCCGGGCGGCCGGAGGGAGTAGTCCGATACACCAAAATGTTGTGTATCGGACTAAAACTGAATAAAGAGTGGGCGTTACTGGTCTAGCGGTGTGTCAAAATCTTCTGATAGCTCAAAGTCGCCCTCAACGTTGCTGACTTTTCCATCGTCAAAGGTAATAATCATGCGCTTTTGAAAGTCTTCGCCACGTTTACTCATTCCACGTTTCATATCGTAAACGTAATACCAGGTATCATCATCAAAGGTGTCATCCACCACTGGATTTCCAAGTACATAGATGACCTGATCTTTGGTCATTCCTATCCGCAGCTTTTTAACGTCCCGCTCATCTAAAAAATTGCCCTGGGGTACGTCAATTCGATAAATCCAGTTACTGCAGGCACCTGTTGCCAGGGCCAGCACCAATACGAATGCAAGTCTGTACAGCTTCATGGGTGAGTCGATTCCATCAATGCGTTGATTATTGGTGGCACCCGGTTAATACAAGAAGAGGCCACCGAGTGCGCTCGTTATTTTAGCGCGAAGGCATGCTACCTTGTCCACTATGACCAATCAACCGCTGATTAGTTCGATTCTGTGCTTTTCAGTAATTCACGTGCATTTGCCAGGGCTGACTCTGTTACCTTGTCACCGGCGAGTAATCTGGCCAGTTCATCTACCCGGTCCTGCTTGGTGAGTGCCAGCATTTGGGTTTCGGTGCTCGCTCCGTCAGTTAATTTGCTGACAAACAACTGATTATGCGCCTGTGCAGCCACCTGAGGCAGGTGCGTGACACATAATACCTGAGACTGTTTGCCCAGTTTGCGCAGCAAGCCGCCCACTATTGACGCCGTTGGCCCGCTAATACCGGCGTCGACCTCATCGAAAATCATGGTCGGTGTAGCCTGTTGATCACTGGCAATAACCTGTATGGCAAGCCCAATACGTGACAATTCACCGCCTGATACCACTTTATCCAGCTTATCCAGTGGCTGGCCCGGGTTGGTAGAAACGGTGAATGTGACGGTATCCAGGCCTGTTTGCGATGGCTTGAGCGTTTCATCAAAGCACACCTCCACGGCCAGCTGTGCATGCGGCATATTCATCTGGCGGATTTGTGCTTCAATGTCACTGGCGAGTTTCTTTGCTGCGCTCTGACGGGATTCAGACAAACTTTTCGTCGCGTTCAGGTAGTCAGCGTGTGCGGTTGCTACCTGCGTTTCAAGATCCGCCAGCAGCGATTCCTGATTATTCAGCGTTTCAAACTCAGCACTGAGTTGTTGATGGTGCTGGTAGAGTTCTTCGGGTTCTATCTGATGCTTTCTGGCAAGCTCCATGGCCTTGCTAAAACGTGCTTCTACCTGTTGCAGACGTAAGGGATCGATTTCCAAATGGTCGCAGTAAGTGCGTAATTCCTGAGACGCTTCCTCTACCTGAATAGCCGCATCGTTAAGCATCGTCAGAATTGGCGACAAACTCGCATCGTGCTCAGTCAGCTCGGTCAGGCGCTCAATACTGCTCTGAATAATGCTTAGTGCATTACCTTCATCACTCTCGTACAGCTGATAGAAGCTGGTCTGCGCCTGCTCAAGTAAACTGGCACCATTGCTCAGGCGTTTGTGTTCGGTTTCCAGCTCGCCAAATTCCTCTTCGCCAATTGCAAATTCGTCCAGCTCTTTCACCTGGTAAGTGAGCAGTTGCAGGCGGTCTTCACGCTGTCGCGCAGCCTCGTTAAGATCACGCAGTTTGTGCTGGTTTTCCCGCCACAGCGCGTAACTTTGTCTGACACGCTGTTGATGTATTTGGTTTTGTGCATAGCTATCCAGCAAGCTACGCTGATGATCCTCTTTTAGTAACTGCAGGTGGGTGTTCTGACCATGAATAGCCAGCAAGGTTTGCCCCAAGCCTTTGAGCTGCTGCAGTGACACAGGCGAGCCATTGATAAATGCTTTGGAGCGGCCCTCTTTGGATATCACCCGGCGAATAAAGCAGGTGTTATCGTCTTCATCGGAGGTCAGTTCGTGTTCATCGAGTAGCTGCCTGGCTGCGGTATTGCCGTCAAGTGAGAAATGCGCAACAATTTCTGCTTTGCCCGCCCCCTGGCGGACGGCACTGGCATCGGCGCGTTCCCCTAAGCACAAACTCAGGGCATCTATGGCAATAGATTTACCGGCACCGGTTTCGCCGGTAATGGCGGTAAGACCGTGCTCAAGATTCACATTGAGCTGCTTAACCACGGCAAAGTTACTGATAGAGAGATGCACTAACATAAAACCACTCGATGTTTATACAGGTAGTGTAAATATATACAGTGAGTTGAGAATGTAAAGTAAAAAGTTGTAGGTTTACTAACAGTGTAATTTCTCACAATTGAGTGTAATTGATAAATCAGTAGCATATAGCGAAGTCAGCCGTTTAAAGTAAACTGATTTTGTCGCTTAGCTTTATATGCTGGCACGATACTATGATCCAGTGCTCAGACGATCGCCGTCAGAGGTCTTCTCTGTGCCAGTAGCTGCCGTTGCTACTGCATCTCGCGGGTGGCAGCTGTGTACGTATTGCCGCCACACAAACAGAGTCAAAAGTAGCTACCGTCTTTGCGGCGCAGGCCGCTCACGTGTTTGCTGAGCTGACATCGAAGAATCGTCATGCCGGCGTAGGCCGGTACCTCCGTGTGTTACTCGTGAGGTTACAAGTACTGGGCAGCCCGTATTTTGGATAGCGAGTGAAAAGGACGGTTTGTGGTCAGTCAGCCTGTTTGGGCGGTACCGGCCTTCGCCGGCATGACAACTCTTCGTAGAAATACACGTAATGCCCGCAAATTGTCTTTTGATGCCAGTCAGCGCAGCTCGTGGGTCATCAAAGTACCTTGAGTTCAATTTGTGAGTGCAACGCTATCCTTATTGAAGAAGAAACGTTGCCATAAACAAAGAAAACTTACACTTTACGTAACATTGCGAAATAAATTGGGTTGTTGAAGTTTTCACACAACCTGAGTCAATTGCAGACGTTTGTGGTCAAAGCGATTCACGCTCAAGGGTCACAAGGCGCCTATGTTTTAGCAAATTAGGGTGATGTCTCTGCAGCGGGTGAGAGGTACTTTTTAGTTGGCTGGTCTTACCTTAATCCGTCAATGCCGTCCCCATTGCTTTCCACCCATTTCTACCAACCGAGACGCGGCTCGTCGAAAGGAAAAGGCGAGATCATTGGCGGACGATAGCTGTGCTAGTGACACGCCAATTCGACCCGTCGCGGACCACTCATAATATTCCCCCTGTCTGGTGCGAATCATGGTCGTCGCAAAGGAACTCGAGTTTCCCCCCTTCTCACTGACAATCAATTCTCCGTCTTCATCATTTCTTTCGACTCGCGCTTCAAAATCAACAAACAATTCGTCGAGCGGGACTTGTGCCGCCAGCACCAAGCGGGTGCGGGATTCATAACACGCGTCTATGAGGGTCACGAACCGTCGCGCTTCGTTGAGGTGATTAGCATCCAGTTGGGGGACTCGTTCGATGATGATGACCGGAAATCGGTCGCAGAGGGAAATATAATCGGCCGCGCCGAGCGGTTGGTAGCATAACTCGGCAAAGTCAAACCAAGCGCACCGGTCATTCAATCGGGAGACCTGGACGGAGCGACCAAAGAGTACTTGAATGACCTCGGCCTCGGTTCCGGATGCAGTGCCACCAAATATTTCTTCCAACTGCGCCTGCATGTTGTTGTTACTATTATTATCGCCATCAACATCCTTGTTTGACCAAAAATAGGACTGACCGTCCGCTCGAGTTGCGAGCCGATAATCCTTGGGGGAATCCTCCATGGAAATAATGTCGAACTTGTGTTTTAACATGTCTATGAATGGCAAAAAGAGGGAGCGGTTAATGCCTCCCTCATACAAGGTATCGGGGGAGCGATTCGAGGTGGCCACCACCACGACATTGCAATTTAATAATAATGAAAACAGTCGCTTCAAAATCATGGCATCGGCAACGTCTGTTACTTGAAATTCATCGAAACAAAGGAGTTGGGCTTCTTGTGCCAATTGTTGCGCAATGATGGGAATCGCATCATCTCGAGGGTGTTTCTGTTTGTAGACAAAGATTCGATGATGGACGTCCAGCATGAATTCATGGAAGTGGACGCGGCGTTTGGTAATTTTTACGTGTTTGAGGCTGTGGCTGTCATTATTACAGCAAGAATCATCGTCAGGAATATTAACCGACGCGTAAAAGAGGTCCATTAGAAAGCTCTTGCCGACCCCGACCGGTCCATGAATGTACAAGCCTCGCGGTGGTGGACCAAATGACGACAAGTGGAATTTTTTTCGAAGAAATGATTGGGCGGATGCTAAGGACCGCGCTAATGACTGTGAACCGTTGCTTGTACAACGGCTCTCTGTCGGATCTTCGATGCGCGAGGGTACTGGTGAGAGCGAGGCAAGAGACACGTACAGGGCATCGAGTTTTGCCGCCAGGGCGACTTGCGCCTCATCTCGCTGCACCTCCCCCGCATTTATCTTACGTTCATACGCAGCTGTCACCGGGCCTGTGAGGATGGACCGCCGAGCGACGCGATGTTTTGCTGTCATATTCTTCATCACAGCCTTCATTATGGTCCTAATGGTTACACGGTGATATGGTACGAAAGATTTCTGTATGGGTATCAAATGATTTTGTATTAGGCTTAAGTTACCAAGACAAGCGTCTCTTGAACTTAAAGATATGCAAATCTGCTCTAAATGTTGTTTTCTTCGTCAAACCGAACTCGACGAACGTAATAGTCAGCGCTGATACACTATATTTCGCTGCCTGACATCGTCGTTTAACTGTCTTAGCGTGACCGACTTCAGGCAGCTAGTGATTATCACGAATGCTGTTACGCCGAACTTCTCTACTGATGGTTGTGTGACAAACGTTCAGCCGCTTCCCAATCTCCCTATAGCTGAAACCCTCGCGTAAGTAGGCTTCGATCTGGTATTGTTGCATTTCGAACAACTGCTTGTAACTCATGGTAACTACTCTTGTTTTTTGGCGATTACAGAGTACCACCAACAGGCAGTTGGTCTCTCCTCACCTTTTAACCAAGAGTGGTGCACTTATTATCTGAATTCGGGTCCAGTTATTTTTCTCTGAGATAAGCAACCAAATTGGGAAAGGGTGTTAGGAACCTGCTTCAACACGTAAATTGAAGTGAGTCTCAAAATGAGACATACTGAGATTTTTATTGAGACGTTAAGTTAAGAATGAGTTGGCAACAACTAAGCTTTGCTCAAAAGCAACGGCTTGCATATATCGATTTCAAACTTCTTTTTATTGGACATGTTACAAGGTCCGAAGTTGTCAATTATTTTGGACAAGGTTTATCCTCTGCTTCACGCGATATTACTCTGTACAAAGAGCTGCGCCCGCAAAATATGGAGTATGACTCACGCGAAAAACGATATTATCAAACACCCGAGTTTACCCCGTTGGTCGAGCACGATGCTAAGAAGACACTCGCTAAGTTGGCAAATCACATTTCAGATGGGCTTGATGCGATAGGTGATATCGATTTCCCGGTAGAAGCTCCCAGCCAACTCAACATACCGAATATCTTTATTGTTGCCCGATTGATACAGGCAACGGTCAATAAAAAGGCCATCAGCATAACCTATACCTCTCTCAGTAGCGGGTCTGGTGCAAGGGAGGTTGTACCCCATAATATCGTTGATAATGGATTGCGATGGCACGTTCGAGCGTTCGACAGAAAATCTTCAAGCTTTCGAGATTTTGTTATCACACGTATCTCAAAGGTTTCTCTTATAAATGCCAAGGTTAACCAGGGTGAGGATAAGCTTCACGATTATCAGTGGATGCGAATGATGCCGTTGCGACTGGTGCCTCATCCAGAAAACATTAAGCACCCGACGGCCATTGAGCTGGACTATTCGATGAATGACGGCATGTTGGAACTCAATGTTAGAGCTGCTATGGCAGGATATCTGCTGCGCCGCTGGAATGTCGACTGCACGGCAAATGCCTCGTTGCGAGGCGCAGAATACCAGCTTTGGCTGAAGAACAGACAAACACTCTACGGTGCTGAAAACCTAACAATAGCACCGGGATATGAGCCCGATAATGAGAATTAATAAATGAATGCGCAGGCCAAACTTAAAAACCATAAAGCCTATTTAGGCGACCTTATCGGTGGCAGCCTGATGCTTCGCGAATCACAGACAATTGCGGAGCTGTTGTTAACATTACCGTCGGCAGATGATTGGCATGATGCAATTGTAAATCGAAATGTCTTACAAAAACGTTCTGATGCATCGGCCAAGCGTAATGCGGCCACAATCAAGAAGCGGTTAGTGGGGCTGAGCGACGTCTACTTGGAGAAGCTTGCATTCGGTGGTACTGAACTCGCTACCCAATTAATGTTTGCGGCAACGCTTATTAATTCACCGATGCTGGCTGATTTCATGCGCAATGTGGTTATCAATGCAAAGCGAGTCTTTCGCGAATATCTTGATCAGAAAGACTGGGAAAGTTTTTGGGATGACAGTGTCCGTATTTATCCGGAACTAGGCTCAATGTCTGAGACTTCCACATACAAGATAGCCCAGGTCGCGTTTAAGTTATTGGCGGACGCGGGTTATATCGACTCTACTCGTACCAAAAAGCTACAAAATATCTTCTTATTACCTGAAGTACGGTCGTTACTTGCGCAAATGGAAAGAGATGATGTCATTGCGGCAATGGAGGTCTAATCAGGTGTCGTCGTATAAGCAATTACGGACATTACGCGAGCGGCTAGACCAAGTTCTGCCAAGAATTGAGAGCGCAGAATTTTTGGAAAACAAAGGTCTGGGTAACGAAATTGGTTTCTACATATTTGACTATCCAGCGGATGCAGAACTGGAAGTTCGCGAACATCTCGGATTTATTACTGGCAAGCTTGAGAACCGGGGACGTGAGTTTGCCAGCATCAACTTATTCGAAGTAATTATCGAGATTTTGGATAGCCGAAATCTGACAGAGCGAGCATTTAAATTACAGCGAGATAGAGGGGATGATGCACTGTTTAATGCGCTAAAAGGCCCGCTGGAGCAAAACAAAGTAGCTGAGTTTATCGCCAAGAAAGCCAGTCTTGAGCAAAGCGAATTTATCCTGCTGCATGGCCTGGGTAGCGCATGGCCCATCATTCGCGGCCACGGTTTACTCAATGCGCTTCATGCCAGAGTTGGAAGCGTGCCCACCGTATTGTTCTATCCGGGCGAATACGATGGCGCAAGGTTAAAACCTTTCGGAACAATTGACTCAAACAACTATTACAGAGCATTTAAGTTAGTGCCATAAACGGATTTAGGGGAAGTATATGCAGATTAAGCAACTGTTTACCAAAGATATTGCGCGCAAAATCAATGGAGTTGTAAAAGCAGATCAAACAGAGAATGACATCGTTTATACCGAGCTGGATGAATATGTCATTACCAAAGAATTGGCCCAACACTTTGAGAAATTCTTCGATGCCTACATGCCTTCAGTTAGAGATCCGAAAGCCAAGGCGGCATCTGGAAAGCTAGGTATTTGGATAAGCGGCTTCTTTGGTTCGGGTAAATCGCATTTCATCAAGATCCTGTCATATCTGTTGAAGAATATAAGTGCTACCAACGGAGAAATTGATCGGACCGCTATCGAGTTCTTCAAAAATAAAGATCTAGACGGCTTCCTGCTGGGTGAAGTTGATACTGCTATCAACAAAGACAACACTGTCATTTTGTTCAATATTGATAGTCGCGCCAACACTGATGATGGTGACAACGCCATATTAAAGGTATTTCTGAAGGTCTTTAACGAAGAAATGGGCTTTAGTGGCGATCACCCGCACATTGCACACCTGGAGAGAGAGCTAGACAGCAAAGGGGTATTCGAGAAGTTTAAGGTCGTATTCAACGAGCTTACTTCCGTTGATTGGGTTGCGGAGCGGGATGCTTATGATTTCTATCGTGATGATTTAGCTGAAGCCCTGGCCAAGGTCACCGAGCAATCTGCGGAATCTGCAAGGCAATGGGTGGATAATCTTGAGAGAAACTTCTCCCTCGATGTGGCCAACTTCTGTAAGTGGGTGAAGGAGTATTTGGATCAGGATATCAATCGCCGCGTATTATTTTTCGTGGATGAAGTGGGTCAGTTCATCGGTAACAACACCCAAATGATGCTTAAGCTGCAAACGATTACCGAAAACTTAGGTACTATCTGTGAAGGCAGAGCCTGGGTGGTAGTGACGTCTCAGGAAGATATTGATGCCGTTATCGGCCAGATGTCCGGCTCGAAAGGCCATGACTTTTCGAAGATCCAAGGGCGTTTTGAGCGTCTGTCATTATCCAGCTCGAATACCAGTGAGGTAATTGAGAAGCGCTTGCTGGAAAAAGACAATACTGCACGTGATGCGCTGCAATCGTTATATGACCAGAAAGGCGATATTCTGCGCAACCAGCTTGCGTTTGATGCAACAACCACGGCGGAATTGGCAAACTATAAAGACGCCACTAGCTTTGTACATGCATATCCGTTTGTGCCATACCACTATATATTGGTGCAGAAGATTTTCGAAGCGATTCGCAAAGCTGGGGCTACAGGTTTGCACTTAAGCCGGGGCGAACGGTCATTGCTAGATGCGTTCCAAAGCGCGGCCCAGCAAATCAGCAACGAAGAAATCGGTGCATTAGTACCACTCTATCGTTTTTATCCGGCCATTGAGAGCTTTTTAGACACAGCGGTCAAGCGCGATATCGACAATGCCTCTGACAAAGATTCCATTTCCGACTTTGCCGTCAACATTCTTAAAACCCTTTTCCTTATTCGCTATGTGGATGTGATTAAATCCACCTTAGACAACTTAGTTACACTTTGTGTCGGCAAGGTTGATGAAGACAGACTTGCTCTGCGCCGCCAGATAGAGCAGGCACTAAACGTTCTGGAACAAAACCTGCTGATTGCGCGTCAGGGCGATGAATACATCTTCCTGACCAATGAAGAAAAAGAAATTGAGAAGGAAATCCAGCATACCGAGATTGAGGTCTCAGACGAAACCGCTGAGCTAAGCAACATCATTTATGAAGAGGTACTGCGTCGCAAAAACCAATACACCTACCCGGAGAATAACCAGCTGTTCCCGGTTAGCCGTTTTTGTAACGGTATTCCCAGAGATGGTGCAGTTGAAAACGACTTGGTTGTTAAGGTGATTTCACCGATAGATGTCAACTATGCAGAGTACATTCACACCGTGTGTATGAATAATTCGGCTGAAGGGGATGGTGCCATCCTGATCAAGCTGGGAGATGACAAGCAACTTTTTGATGAGCTAAGAACCTTCATAAAGACCCGTAAATTTTTGCGTATGACAGGGGGGAGCCGCCCCGAACAAGAACAGTTGCTTCGCGACAAAGCTTCTGAAAACCACTCTCGGCACAAACGCCTCATCACTGCGTTTGAAGAGTTGGTCAAAGATGCGGATTACTACGCACTTGGATCTCAGCTGAATCCAAAAGGCAATTCGGTTTCAGTGATATTGGATGATGCTTATCGCTACGTGATTGAGAATACGTTTGGTAAGCTCAAACTTGTTCGGCGCTTCCCTGGGGACATCCGCCGTGAAATACAGCAAACCTTAGTCGCTGATGACGCCAGTCAAATCGGTCTGGATCTGAAAGACGATGAAGTTAATCCAGAAGCTTCATTAGAAGTCGAGAAATACATCACACTGGCGGATGAAACAGGCCGTTTGACTACCGCAGAAGATGTGGTGAAACGTTTCTCAAAACGTCCGTTTGGCTGGAACGATGATGAAATTCTATTGATCATGGCGCGATTAGCGCTTGCTAACAAAATATGCTTCCACATGCGGCAACAGGAAGTACCGCTTAAGAGTGTATACGACAACCTGATTCAGGTGCGTAAGCGAGCCGAACTGCGTGTACGTAAAATAAAACAGCAGTCAGAAGCGAACTTAAAACGAGCAGCCAAATTGTATCGCGATGTGTTTTCGGTAAACGCACCTGAAACTGAAAAAGAGCTGTTTAATGCTGCGCATGACAAGCTACGCACGATGAAATCTAAGCTTGATGGTTTTGCACAAAAGGCCTCGACGGGCCAATATCCCGGCAAAGCCGAAATTGAGCATGGTCGCGTGCTGTTAGCCGGATTAATTGATACGCAGTCCAGCTTCCAGTTTATCGACCAGTTCTTAGATGCCAGCAACGATTTACTCGATTTCGAAGAAGACTTTGAAGATCTGGCAAACTTTTATGAAACCCAATTCGATACATGGCAGCGGTTAACCAGTGCATTGACGATGGAATTTGAGCGTAACCGCAAAGCACTGGAAAGTGATGAGCAAGCAGCCAAAGCGCTAAAAGAACTTCAGGCGATTTACAATAGTGTCCGGCCTTATCGGGAAATTCGCAATATCGAACCATTGATTGAGCAGGTTAAAAAGGTCAACTCGCAATTACTTGGTAAAAAACGCGAACACGCCAGAGAACGTATCGAACATCGTATTAGCCTTGTACAAGCGCAAATCAAACAGGCACAGGCTCCCGATGAGTTAAGTAACCGTGTATTGATGCCACTACAAAATGCTATTAAGCGTTTAGATAATCTGCAAGCCATTGCAGACATTTTACAAGAACAGAGCGAAGCTCAGGCGCTCGAAGAAGATGCCTATATTGTTATCAACGAATTTATCGAGCAACAGGAAACGGAGCGACAAAAACAACCCAATCCATATCCAAGCCCAGATGGAGATGGACTGAATGATGGGAAAAATGTACCTAAGGTCGCTGATAAGCCGGTAACGCCACCACCCAAGAAAATGGTTACCGTGGATACGGCATCCATTGTTCGCAAAGTAAGTCAAACGGGTGTACTTGAGACAGAGCAAGATATAAATGCTTATTTAGCTGCACTGAAAGCCGAACTTTCATCCCTGGTAAATAACAACAACAACGTGCGTATTAAATAACCAGGGACATAAATATGAATACCAAGAACTTAAAAGCTTATGCCCCAACAGCACGTAGCCAGTTTATGGAGGCGGTAGCTAAACGTGCAGCTCACTTTGGCATATACGAAGATGAAATTGTGCCAGTCAGCTTTCAGGGCAGCACGGCTATTATTGAAGGAAATGCCTTTACTAAACAGCAGGGTGAACAGCGCAAGCGGCTTGAAAAGCGTATAGAAGAAAAGCCCTTAGCGACATATAAAGAGCGTTTCGACTTGTTTGTTCGCGAGATGGCTTATACATGGTTTAACCGTCTTGCTGCGCTCCGATATATGGAGCTTCACGACTACTTTGAGCATGGCTTCAGGGTATTAAGTAACCCAAGCAATCAAGATGGTTTGCCGGAAATCCTAGACCATGCGGCAGATGTTGCCGATATGTTGGGGCTGGATAAAGCACAAATCATCGAATGGCAATTATCCGGTGATAAACAGGAAGTGTTGTACCGTGAGTTATTACTTGGCCAGTGCCATCACTTGCATAGCGTTATGCCGTTTTTATTCGAGGCCATTGATGATGCAACCGAGTTGCTGCTGCCTGATAACCTTACCAAAACCGATTCCATTCTAAAGGGGCTGGTAAACGATATTCCTGAAGAAGACTGGGAACAGATCGAAGTCATCGGTTGGCTTTATCAGTTCTATATTTCCGAGCATAAAGATGCTGTTATTGGCAAGGTGGTTAAATCAGAGGATATCCCGGCGGCAACTCAGCTGTTCACGCCAAACTGGATTGTTAAATATCTGGTGCAGAACAGCATTGGTCGTCAGTGGCTGGCTACTTATCCGGATTCGTCCATCAAAGCCAAGATGGAATATTATATTGAGCCTGCTGAACAAACCGATGAGGTAAACGCTCAACTAGCAGCTATTACGCCAAGCCGTATTGACCCGGAATCAATCAAAGCACTTGACCCTGCATGTGGTTCGGGCCATATCCTCGTTGAAATGTATGAAGTGCTCCGCGAAATTTACTTAGAACGGGGCTATCGGCTGCGCGAAATTCCAGAGCTGATCCTCACCAAAAACATCTACGGGTTGGATATTGACGACCGCGCGGCGCAGCTCACTGGGTTTGCACTTCTTATGAAAGCCCGTGAAGACGACCGACGTATATTCCAGCGCGTTCAGGATGGCAGCGTAAAACTCAACGTTTATGCATTACAGTCAACCGAAGGCTGGGATAGCGCATCTCTCTGGCAAGCACTGAACTTAGACGGCAAAGCTAAACAAGGCAGCAGTGGTGACTTATTCGCAGAATCTACAAACGTCATTCCCGCGCACGCGGGAATCTACGCCGAATACTACGACTTGCTGAAATACCTGATTATGTCATTTGAACAGGCGAAAACGTTAGGCTCATTGATTCAAATTGATCATCAATACCTGCCAACGCTTGAGAAATTTAAAGATGAGTTGCTAGAAAAATTGCAAGGCACTGATCCGACGGCAATTGCAGCCGCAATCCAGCTATTACCTGTGATTGAGCAAGCTACTGTGTTAGCTGAGAAATATAGTGCCGTCATTGCTAACTCACCATATATGGGTAGCAAAGGGATGAACTCTCTATTGAAGAAATTTGCTAAAGAAAATTTCCCTTACTCTAAATCAGATCTTTTTGCATTATTTATGGAAAGAGCGTTTTTCTGGCTTTCAAAATTTGGCGTTAATGCTCAAGTGAACATGCAATCATGGATGTTTCTGTCAAGTTATGAAAAGCTGAGGAGTAACATCCTCAGCACGAAAACATTTATTACTATGGCTCATTTAGGGGCTAGAGCATTTGGACAGATATCTGGTGAAGTTGTCCAAACTACAGCTTGGGTCATTGGGAATTATCATCTAGGTAGTTTTCAGCCAGTCTTCTTCAGACTTATAAGTGGAAACGAAAAAGAAAAGCAAATTTCATTAAAAAGCAAGAGATTTAGACATTCTCATACAGCACAACAAAGCTTTTCCAAAATTCCCGGAAGCCCAATTGCTTACTGGTTTAATGACTCTTTTCGAGAGCTATTTTCATCGAATAAAAGTGTTTTAGATTTCTCAAAAGGATCAACTGGACTTCAGACAAGTAACTCTGAAAAATTTCTAAGATATTGGTGGGAAGTTTCAGCAATATCAAATAAATGGTTTAGATACGCTAAAGGCGGAGAGTTTAGGAAATGGTATGGGAATGTTGAGCATGTGGTAAATTGGTTTAATAACGGCGCTGAAATTAAAGAATACGTCGTTAATAAATATCCGTACTTAAATGGAAACTATGCATTAGTAGTGAAGAATGAGAATACATATTTTGAAGAGGGGCTACTAACTTCTAGGATTACTTCAGGTGGCTTGGGATTTCGTATCAAAAAAGCAACAGAGCTATATGCGGATGCATGTACAGCTGCTTTTCCTAAAGACACAAAAATATTCCTTGGGCTCTTAAATTCGAAGCTTTCAGGATTAATTCAACAGCTAAACCCAACAATCAACTTCCAAGCAAGTGATCTACAGAAATTTCCTATTATTTATCCTGAAAATTCAAATGAATTTATTAAATTGGTAGATGAAGCGATAAGTGTAAGCAAAAGAGACTGGGACGACTTTGAAACATCAAGAGACTTTGTCGAATCACCAATAATAAAAAGCGATAGATTGATAAATGCCTCATTCGACAATTATTTAGATTATTGTAAAAATGAATCCGAGACCCTGAGGGGGATCGAGGAAGATATTAACAAAACAGTAATTGAAAGTTATGGGCTTGTAGATGTTTTAGAACATACAACTCCAATAAATGAAATTACACTAGCAAAAAATATTATATTTAGATACCCAAATAGTGAATCTGATTCAAGACTAATTTCAGATACGTTAACTGAACTTATAAGCTATTTTGTTGGTTGTAGTATGGGAAGGTTTTCTCTAGACATTGGAGGGCTTGTTTACGCTCATGGCGGAAATGAAGGTTTCAGACAGCTATTAGCAAAAGCCGCATATAAAACTTTCCCTGCTGATGAGGATGGTATCATCCCTCTTGCATCTGAGGAGTGGCTATTTGAGGACGACGCGACTATACGGCTTCGTGGGTTTGTTAAGACCGTTTGGGGAGAAGATAGTCTTCAAGAAAACCTTGATTTTGTTGCTGAAAGCCTTTGCTTAGATTCTATCAAACCCAAAAAGGGTGAAAGCTCGATGGAAACGATTCGTCGCTACTTCTCCACGCAGTTTTTTGCTGATCACTGCAAAATGTACAAGAAGCGCCCAATTTACTGGCTGTTTAGCTCGGGCAAAGAAAAGGCCTTTGAATGCTTGGTGTACCTTCATCGCTACAACGAAGCCACGCTGTCACGCATGCGTACCGAGTATGTCACGCCGTTGATGGGCAAATATGATCACCAGCTAAGTAGGAAAATGGAAGAAGTGGTTGAAGCCACTGGCACTGAGCTGCGTCGCATCGAAAAAGAGATTAAAGATCTAGAGAAAAAACAAGCAGAGCTGCGCAAGTTTGACGAAGAGCTTAAACACTATGCAGAGATGCGCATTTCACTGGATCTTGATGACGGCGTTAAAGCTAACTATGGAAAGTTCGGCAACTTACTGGCAAATGTAAAAGCCATTCACGGTAAAGCAGCAAAATAGCATGTACAAAGTGCGAAGCGATTATGTGCAAAAGAGATATGCACTCGATTAGCTGAGCCAAGCGCCAATAAAATGGAAGGTGAATGATGGAACTTAAAAAAATTAAAAAATACGCGAGTGAGGCACGGATATCTTTTAAGTCAGCGATCAGTCAAAGACTGAACCAAATTGATAAAAGCCAGTCGCTAATTGCTAAGATAACCGACATTGGCGAAGAGCAGGTTATAGAGCAAGCGGCTTACACATGGTTTAATCGGTTAGGGGTTATTCGATACCTGGAACTTAATGAAAAGTTAAGCCATGGATACAGAGTATTATCGCACCCAACGTTGGCAGAAAGCTTTCAAATCACCGCTGTTTTACACGAATTATGCGAAGACTTTTCCATTGATAAGCCTGATGTTATTGCATTGCAGCTTGATGGCGATAAAGAGGAAGCGTTATTTCGCTTGGCGCTGCTGGGCCAGTGTCGACAATTGTCGCAAAGCTTTCCTTTTTTGTTTGCTGAAAGTGAAGGTTGGGTAGACGAATTATTGCCTAACGATTTAACTCGTAGTCAGTCGATCATTCGCTTTTTCGTCGATAACCTGGAGGAGGATTACTGGACATCCCTTGATGTATTCAGTGAATTATTCTCGGCTTATTATGCAGATATAAAAAAAGAGTTACCCAAAAAGATCGGTCTGACCGAACTGGCGAAAGCAACACAAGTAACAGAGCCCGCATGGCTTAGCCAGTATATGGTAGAAAATGCGCTGGCGCGGCGGTGGAAAGAACTATGCCCCGAATCCAGGGTGACGGATGGGCTAGGTTATTACCTGGCTGAACCAACACAACCCGAACATGTTAGCTCGCATATCGCAAAAGTTAGTAAGGGGACGCAGGCCGACCCGCAAGATATTAAAGTGTTGGATGCTGCCTGTGGTAGTGGCCGAAACCTATTGCTGGCCTATGATTTGTTAAGCCGTATTTATTTAGAAAAAGGGTATCGGAACAGGGATATTCCACAGGCCATATTCGACAATAATTTGTTCGGCTTGGATATTGACGAACGTGCAGTGCAGGTAGCATCGCTACTATTGGTGTTAAGAGCAGGTGTTGAAGACAAGCGGTTTTTAACCAGAGGGTACAAGCCTACTATTTTAAACTTAGGTAAGTTAGGTGGCTTAGGGGCCATAGCCTCTACTAAAGAGGTTGAACGCTCAGACTACGACCCAGAGCAAAAACGTGTTTTGATAAAAGCATTAACGCAAAAATATGATGTGGTGGCCACCTATCCGCCTAATCTTGGCATTATCGGGGCCGCTGATTCATTGGCACAGCTAAAAGACGTGGCCAAGACAGACTATCCCGAAACCAAAAGTAATCTGGCCACAATGTTTTTTAGCCGCACGCTAAATTTGCTTAAACCCGATGGTTTTGCAGCGCTAATTCTTAAAGACAGTTGGCTTTTTCTGGGGCGCTACGAAAAAATGCGTAACCTGTTATTTAACCAGCATGCAGTTGCGACGCTTGTACATATGGGGCGAGGCGTTATTCCTGATCTGCATCAAATGAATGCGGTCGTGATCAGAAACAGCCACTTACCTGATTTTGAGGCGCGTTACTGTTTTGTCGAAAACACGGATATTGAAGATAACATCATCGTGGATGATACCGATGGTGAAAAAGAAGTGAGTGTGTTACCTCGGCCGCGGTACTTTCCACCAAAGAACGATAGATACGTTACTAATTCATTGGCCAAAATGTCGGTTGTTCCCACTAAGCCGCTTTCCTATTGGGTTTCATCAGGGGTACAGCAAGCTTTTAAAAAAGGCCAGCCTTTTAAATTGAGCGTTGCGACATTACCAATGGGCAAGAACATCGATCGTGACAAATATGTACGCTACTGGTGGGAGTTGGATGCCAGTAATGTTGGCACTGGTGGCTCATGGAGGCCCATCGTTTCGGGCGGTGAATATCGGCGCTGGTATGGCAACCTTAATAGCTATGTGAATAGTGCGAATAACGACATAGCAGGATTAGGGCAAGTAGTTCCGGCAGTATCAAACTCCTGGACAGCACTATCGCCAAAGTTTAATGCAAGAGAAGTTCCCACCGGTTGTATATCGGATCCTTCAGGCCCTTGCTTTGCTATGGAATCTTCTGGCTCAGATACCAGTAAGCAAAATCGCTTGTTCCAGCTTGGTTTAATGAATTCTACTGTGTTTGATCAACTGGTTAAAACGGTTTATCCCGAAGGGGTTTTGGGGTCAATCCGGGCCGGTGATTTAGCGGTATTACCGATTGAAAGCAGTCAGAAAGAGGCAATCGCAGGTATTACTGCTACGCTAGTCGACTATGCAAAAAATGACTGGCATTCGGTTGAAACTTCAACAGGGTTTACGACTCAGGTGTTGCTTGCTGAGCAGAGTGTGTCTTGCTCAGACTCCATTGCACATGATTTCACTGCATTAAAAGCATCACATTGCCAGTTTACATCCGAAGTTGCATCGTTCGAGTCAATGCTTAATGAGCATGTTAATGCCAGCTATTCGCTGGATGAGGGCGAAATATCGCCTGTAGCAATCAGTGACTTATCTTTTTATTCAAACCCCTATGTTGCCCAAGGTATACAATCGAGTAGTGCTATCACGCCTGAAGATAAGAAAAAGGTTTTTGACACTTACCAGTCAAACCAAATAGAGGGTTTAATAAGTTTTTTTGTCGGATGCTTGATGGGCCGCTTTAGCTGTTTAACAACAGGTCTGGTTTATGCCGGCACAGCAAATGAAAACTTTAAAGAAACATACACTTCAGATTATTACGGCGATTTTTTGCCCGATGATGATGGTATTGTTCCGTTAGCTACTGAATCATGGCTTTTTAACGATGACGCTACGGCCAGATTTAGCGACTTCGTGAAAGGAATATGGGGCAAAGACACTCTTCAGGAAAACCTTACATTTGTCGCAGACAGTTTGTGTTTACACGCTATTAAGCCAAAAGCGGGGGAGATTTCTACGGATACCATCCGTCGCTACTTCTCTAGTCAGTTTTTTACTAACCATTGTAAAACCTACAAACAGCGTCCTGTTTATTGGTTAATTAGTTCTGGTAAAGAAAAAGCCTTCGAATGCTTGGTTTATTTGCACCGCTACAGTGAAGGTACGCTTTCCCGTATGCGCACCGAATATTTCATACCTTTGATGAGTAAATACGAGTCTCAGCACGACTCACTGTCGGAACAAATAGTTGAAGCAACAGGCACAGAACAGCGGCGTATCGAAAAAGAAATAAAAACCATAGAGAAAAAGCAGGCTGAACTGCGCAAATTTGACGAAGAACTTAAGCACTATGCAGAGATGCGCATTTCACTAGATCTGGATGATGGCGTTAAAGCTAACTATGGGAAGTTTGGCAACTTACTCGCCAATGTAAAAGCCATTCATGGCAAAGCGGTGAAGTAAATGAGCAAGAAGCAAATATCAGTATTTGTATCTTATGCGCATCGCAATAAAAAGCTTGCGGTCGAGTTTCTCGATCTGCTGGAAGAGTTGCTGTTGCCGTCGAGGCACTATCAGTTTGATTTGTGGTTTGATAATTACATTGATGTTGGTGAGAAATGGAGAGAGCAAATACTCGACTCTCTTGAAAAAGCGGATATTGGGTTACTGTTAGTTTCTCCCGCTTTTCTCGCTTCCCCGTTTATATCTGAATCGGAACTGCCGGCCTTTATAGGTGAAAATGCAAAGCCAATGTTGCCTGTTATGCTGTCAAAGATAGATTTTGAAAAGCATGATCTGAAAGGACTTGGTGAATATCAGCTATATCGCTACGAAGATAAGAAGTTATCTGCTCCCAGAGCCTACAGTGAGCTAAAGAAAAAACGCCGAGAACAGTTTGCCTGGGAAGTATTTCAGCTAATTCACAAAAAGCTCGATTGAATGAACCTACGTCCCTACCAGAAAGAAGCCGTCGACGCGCTGTTGCTGTTTTATCTGCAACAAGGTACAAGCAGTGGCCTGTGTGTACTGCCGACGGCCAGTGGCAAAACCGTTATATTTTCTGAATTTATTCGCCAGTTAGTGGAAATTAAACCAGCAACACGCGTGCTAATCTTAGCGCATACGCAGGAAATAGTGGCTCAGAATGCGGATAAACTTCAAAGGATCTGTCCTCAGGCTGATATTGGTGTTTGCTGTTCAGGACTAGGCAGAAAAGAGATAAAGCCCATCACATCGGCGAGTCGCGACACAATTTACTGTGAAATCAGCCAATACCCGCAATGGGATTTGGTGATAGTGGATGAGGCCCATCTGATTTCACCCGACGAGCTTACGCGTTATAAAATGATACTGGAATCAATTCGGCTTTTCAGCAGTGACGTGAAAGTTATAGGGTTTACTGCAACGCCGTTTCGCACTGTGCATGGCAAAATCTACGGTGAGGAAGAGGCTGCTTTTTTTTCCAGTTTAATATTTCGAAAACGCATCGATGAACTGGTCAATAGCGGGTATATTTGTCCTGTACACGCAGTAAAGGTAAATAGTGCAGGCATTGCAGATACCTCTACAGTTCGGGTCACCAAGCACGACTTCAACGCTACAGATCTTGAACGTGTAACGGTCGGTCAGAAGCTGGTAGAGAACATAGTGACTGACTGGCTATCTAAAACTTCGGCTAATATGCCCACTGTGTTTTATGCCAGCTCAGTAGCGCAGGGGGAAATCTTTGAGCAGCTTTTAGCTGAACAGGGCTTTCATTACCCCCTCATAACAGCCAGAACTCCCAAGCAAGACAGAAAACAAATATTAAATGATTTTGACGCGGGATTGTTAGATGGCATTGTGAATGTAGCAACTCTGACCACAGGCTGGGATGCACCGCGGCTCGCGTGTATTGTCGTGGCACGGCCAACACTCAGCGCCGCTCTATTTATGCAGATTGTTGGACGTGGGTTACGCTTGCACAAAGGTAAGACAGAGACACTGCTGCTTGATTACGGTCAAAACCTTTCTCGTTTTGGTGTGCTTGAACGTGTAAGGCCTGTTATGGAAAATCGCAGAGAATTTTGGGATACCGAACAGGTTGCAGTATGCCCAGTCTGCGATTCGATAGTGTCAGTTTATCAACTTGACTGCCCATTTTGCACTGAACTATTAAAAAGCGAAGAAGATATCAGCGTATGCTACGAGTGTAGTGCAGGGAACGACCGAAATGCGCAATTTTGTGAAGTTTGTGGTGAAGAGCTAGAAGAAAATAAGGTGCTGTTTAGTTAATGAATTTTGACCAAATTATAAAGGGTATCCTCTCAAAATTTGCACGCTCACGCATCGTATTTTGGCAGGACGAAGACCACGAGTTCACTGATCAGATAGATGATATTGCTGTATTAATGCGAGAAGACGGCATTCAATTTTTAAAGCTGGGCAATGCCTCCGAGTTAGAAGTAAAACAATTACTTGAACTTAAGCAGCCCCTGGACAAATTTCTGCTGTATAGCAATGCGTCAATAAATGCCCCAAAGCGGGACTGGCTCTATGATATACGCCAGTATGCTTCACATTTTTACGCAGACTCCAGTGCCATTATTTTGAATGAGCTGGGTATGCGTATGGAGTTTAGGCAAGATATCAGCCGCTACAAGCGTTTTTTTGGCAATAAGCAGCGTTACAACAAATTAAAAAAACTACTTCCGGAAAATGCTGGCAAAGAGCTTCTCGAGCTTGCGCTGATAGCTGTCTTGCTGAAAGTAGAAACCGTCAGTTTCAGTGCTGTGATCCATCAGTTATTTGATGCCTATGCCAACAAGCCTGAAGACGCGACGCAGTTACTGGATGAGCTGGAGAAATACGACCTAGCAAAGCCGTTTTGGGGCTTTGTGGTTGCGGAATTCGGTTACATTGAACCATCGCTATGGCAGTGCGACGGCATCTCAGACAACGATGCTGATAAAGATAAACAGCCTTCTTTACATATATTGTTGATTAAACTGTTGGTGACTGATTGCTTCCAGGCAATACAGTCCGCTGGAGTAGATGCAGTGACCAGCAAGTTTGGTCAAAGCCTGTCAGCGCATATTCTACCTATGAAAGTAGACCGGGACATCTATGACCAGCTCTCTTCCACATTGCAGGGTAAGGTGGCGAATAGTGCAGCAAAACGCGCAGGTATTATCAATTTTGTTGCAAACTGGCGAGAGAACCGAACACTGGCATCAAGCTATAATACAATTGCAAGTGACATTGCAGCGGAACTTGAAATATCCAGCAAATTAGCCGAACTGTCTCACCCAAAGAAGCTGCTACACGTTGAAACATTCAAAGAAGCTGACCAACAATTACTGAAGACGCTTGCCAAAGACTTACCTGCTTTCACGCGCACAGAGGTCGACGATTGGATAAAAACGCGCCTGCGTGGCCATTGGTGTGTAGCTACCGAAAACTTTGCACCTATGTATAAGGCACTTAAAGCCGCACGTCATTTCTATGAGTTAAAAGAAAAGCATGCTGATGGCTTTGATTTTCTAAGTTGTAAGCAGATGTACGCAGCATATACCGAAGAGTTGTACCAGTTTGATTTTGCGTACCGGGTATTCTGTGAGAACTGTATTGAGCTCAATAAGACAGACGGCGGTGACTTACTGAAAGCTACCGGGCTGGTCGACGACATCGAGCGACTTTACGTTGACTGGTACTTGCATGATCTCGCTGTCGTTTGGGGCAAGCTGGTTGATAACGAGTCATTATTAGATAGCTGGAAACTTACTGATGTTAATAGCCAGCAGGAGTTCTTTAATCATGAGGTTGAAAACCTTTTGAGCAATGGGCCGGTCAAGCGTGTATTCGTTATTATATCTGATGCTCTTCGCTATGAAGTGGCGAATGAAATTGGTCAGCAGATCAATGATGAAAAGCGTTACCAGGCAAAGCTTCACTCTCAACTAGGCGTGGTGCCCAGCTACACCCAGTTGGGGATGGGAAGCTTGCTTCCACATAAAATAATGACCAGCCACTTAGGTACAACAGTGGAATACCGCGCTGATGGCTTATCGGTGCATGGATTAGAAAACCGCAATAAGATATTGGCTAAGCACAACGGCGCAGCGTTTAAAGCAAACGATGTGTTGAACTGGACCAATCAGGAAGGTCGTGAGAAAGTTCGGGATTTGGAGGTAGTTTACATCTATCACGACAACATTGACGCGATTGGTGATAAACACGTTACTGAGAACCTGACCTTTGAAGCTGCCCGCAATGCGATTAGTGAAATTAAGAACTTGGTGTCTCGCATAATAAACCGCCTCAATGGTAGCCGCGTTATTGTGACTGCTGATCACGGGTTCCTGTTTAAAATGACCGATGTGACCGATTCGGATAAGACCTCTTACGGGGTCAAACCTGATGGCGCAGTCGAAGCTAAAAAACGCTATGTAATCGGCACCAAGTTACCTGCTACTAGTTATTACTGGACGGGACGTTTAGCCAATACTGCTGGAATTGATGCGGCGAGCGGCGATAATGCCGAGTTCATTGTACCGCGTGGCAGTAATCGGTTTAACTTTGTGGGGGGAGCCAAGTTTATACACGGCGGGATCATGCCTCAGGAAATCTGTGTGCCAGTGTTGCATGTGCGGGAGTTAGACACAAAAGCTCAAACGAAACACGCGAAACAAAAAGTGGGCGTTGTGCCATTAAATAGCCCGGTGAGGCTCGTCAGTAACATTGACCGTATTCAGCTCCTGCAAACCGATGCTGTGGGCGATAAGTTCAAAGCCAGAGAGCTGGACCTTTGGATTGAATCGCCGGAAGGCATGCGAATGAGTGCTGTCGAAAAAGTGCTATTTGATTCCACGTCCGACAAGTTAGATGAGCGCAAGCGTAACGTGTCGATGAAGCTTGAAGGTAGCGGCTTTGACCGTAACCTGAGCTACAAACTGATTTTGAAAGATACTGATGCCAGTCAGTCTATGGCAACACATACAGTGACGATTGACTTGGCCATTGAAGATGACTTTTTCTAGGGAGAATACGGGTAAATGACTATCAAGAATAATGAAGCAAGTGATATCCGTAGCCAGGATCTGGATGAGTTACTTATCACAGAGTTCAAAGGGAGAGTCGTCAGGAAAGACCTGACTAAACAGTTAAAAGAGGGGGCGAACGTCCCCGTATATGTACTTGAATATTTACTAGGCATGTACTGCTCAGCCGCTGACGACGAACTTATTCAAGAGGGCCTGAAAAACGTCAAAAAGATCCTGACCGAGAACTATGTTCGTCCTGATGAAGCAGAAAAAGCAAAGTCGTTGATTCGGGAAAAAGGCACACATAAGGTAATAGATAAAGTTACTGTAAAGCTTAATCAGAAAAAAGATGTTTATGAGGCGAGCCTTTCCAACCTCGGTATCAAAGATGCGGTCGTTCCGAATAAAATAGTCAAAGAGAATGAGAAGCTTTTGACCGGAGGAATCTGGTGCATCATCACGATCAGTTACTTCTATGAGGAGGGCCAGAAAGTATCGCCGTTTAGTATTCTGAATTTAAAGCCAATTCAAATGCCATCTATGAATATGGTCGAGATTTACAGTGCACGCTCAAACTTTACAACGGAGCAGTGGATAGATTTACTACTTCGCTCGATAGGCATGGAGCCATCAAACCTTGAACAACGCACAAAATGGCATTTAATTGCGCGTATGATTCCTTTTGTTGAAAATAATTATAATGTCTGTGAGCTTGGTCCCAGAGGTACTGGTAAGTCCCATGTATACAAGGAATGCTCTCCAAACTCGTTACTTGTTTCTGGCGGACAATCTACCGTAGCTAACTTGTTTTATAATATGTCATCACGCCAGATAGGTTTGGTGGGTATGTGGGATGTCGTTGCTTTTGATGAAGTAGCAGGGATACGTTTTAAAGACAAAGACGGCATCCAAATCATGAAAGACTACATGGCATCAGGCTCTTTCTCCCGAGGTCGAGACTCGATTGAGGCAAAAGCTTCTATGGTGTTTGTAGGTAATATTGACCACAGTGTAGAAACGCTGGTTAAAACGAGCCACCTATTGGCGCCATTTCCCCCCGAAATGATTGATTCTGCGTACTTTGATCGTTTTCATGCTTATATTCCGGGGTGGGAAATACCTAAAATGCGACCTGAATTTTTCACTGACAGGTTCGGGTTGATTACCGATTATCTTGCTGAGTACATGCGCGAAATGCGCAAAACTACATTCTCCGACGCAATCGACAAGTACTTTAAGCTTGGCAACAACCTCAATCAACGTGATGTAATCGGTGTTCGCAGAACAACTTCAGGTTTGTTGAAGCTGCTACATCCACATGCTGAGTACGACAAAGAAGACGTTAGAGTGTGCTTAACTTACGCCTTAGAAGTTCGTCGCAGGGTAAAGGAGCAGCTAAAGAAAATAGGTGGAATGGAATTTTTCGATGTGAACTTCAGTTACATCGACAACGAATCTCATGAGGAGTTTTTCGTTGGGGTACCAGAACAGGGCGGTTCAGAACTTATTCCTCGTGGAATTCCCAAGCCCGGCGTAGTCCATTTTGTTACTGAAGGTGCATTAGGCAAGTTGGGCGTATTTCGACTCGAAACACAAATGACAGCAGGAAATGGAAAGCATTCAACCTCAGGCTTCGGGTCCGATAGCACTGCGAAGGAACAGGTGAGGGTAGGATTCGAGTATTTCAAAGGCAACCTCAACCGTATCGCCGCCAATACGAAGTACTCAGAGCATGAATTTCATCTGCATTTTGTCGACCTACAGAACAGTGGCAACAGCCACAGTGCGAGCCTTGCGTCTTTGGTCGCTAGCTGTTCAATTCTGCTTAACAAACCGATACAGGAGTCAATGATAGTTTTGGGTAGCATGACATTGGGCGGTGTTGTAAACCCGGTGCAGGATTTGGCTTCTAGTATGCAGGTCGCTTTAGAAGCAGGAGCTACAAAGGCCTTGTTACCAATGGCGTCAGCGTCTGATATTCCAAGTGTTCCAGCAGAAACTTTTACGAAGTTTCAGGTGAGCTTCTACAACGATCCAGTTGATGCAGTTTATAAGGCGCTGGGTGTGTCATAAGGCAAGTCAGAAAGAGCGCGGAGCATTAAGTTTTAATGTGGGCAGGTAGTCTTAAAAATCAAGATTAAGTGGGATAGAAGTAATTAGTTTAAGAGATTGACTCAAACTTTGCTTACAAAAAAGAATCACTTCCGGGGCTTTACAGAGTGGCGTCATGTACCGGACCACTACACCTGTTTCTTAAGCATTGATATGCAAAGAGAGGCCATTTGAACAACGTTCACATTCGCGAAGCGTCCGAGCAGGACTGGCCAGCCATCTGGCCCATTTTTAAGCACATTGCCCGCGAGGGAAAAACCTACGCGTTTTCCTCTGATATTTCGATGGAGGAAGCAAAGCAGCAGTGGTTATTGTCTCCACGCCTGACCTTTGTCGCTGAGTCAGATGGCGTAATTGTGGGGACCTATTACCTCAAAACGAATTTTGCAGGGCCGGGCAGCCATGTGTGCAACTGTGGTTATATGGTATCAGCGCAAGCACGTGGGCAGGGTATAGCGACAGAATTGTGTAAGCACTCCCAGCGTGTTGCCTGTGAACTTGGTTACAGGGCAATGCAGTTTAACTATGTCGCGTCCACCAATACCGGTGCAATAGCGCTGTGGAAAAAGCTAGGTTATGACATCGTCGGCACGCTGCCTCAGGCTTTTTACCATCCGCAGTCAGGGTACATTGATGCATTCGTTATGTATAAGTGGCTTTCGTCACCGGCTGCCCGTTAATACACGCACCTTGCTGTGGGTATCCACAATGCTGAACCATCAGTAAAGCTTGCTGCCCCAGTCCAGCTTATTTCGTAACACGGTAAAGTAGTTATAGCCTTTGGGGTGAACCAGCGACAGGGTATCCTGACTTTTGTTGACGGTAATTTCATCCCCAGGGAGGACCGGCAGCACAATGTGGCTGTCACAGCTGGCTTGCAGGGAATCGCTGTTCACTTTAGATACGCGCATGGCGACCACACTGTTAGAGTCAACGACAATAGGCCGTGAACTCAATGTGTGAGGGAACATGGGAACCAGTGTCAGCGCATCCAGGTGCGGCATTAATATTGGGCCGCCGCCAGACAGCGAGTAGGCCGTCGAGCCTGTGGGGGAGGCGACGATCAGGCCGTCCGACCGCTGGCTAAACGCAAACTGGCCATCAATATACACCTCAAATTCCATCATGTGCGCCACTTTACCGTGGTGAAGGACGACTTCGTTAACCGCTGAGTTACTGCTTTTTAGTTTCTGATGACGAAAAACGCTGACATCCAGCAAAAAGCGTTGTTCAACCACGCATTCACCGGCGAAGATAAGGTTCATCTGCTCGACAATATCATCAGGGTTGATATCAGTGAGGAAGCCCAGGTTGCCCCGGTTAACGCCTACCACGTGCACATCAAACCGCGCCAGGACCCGCGCAGCGCCAAGCATACTGCCATCGCCACCAATAACAACGGCCAGGTCTGCCTGTTTACCAATGGTCACCAGATCACACACAGGAATGCTATTGGCTTCGACATCTGCCGCAAGCGATTCTTCAATCAGAATGTCGCAGCCTTTTTCGGTTAAAAATCCGATGAGTACTTCTAAGCTGTCACTGGTGCCTTCGTGCTGAGGCTTGCCGATTAGGCCGACGGTGGAGTAGGGCATGGTGTACTAACGTCCTTTCCTTGTTTCTGGTCAGGACATTAGCACACAAATTAAGGCTTGTGAAAGCAGGGTTAGCGCGCTGTCCAGCCGCCGTCCAGAATCATCGTTTGTCCCGTGATGTTTCGTGCTGCAGGTGAGATCAAAAATGCGGCAGTGCCTGCCAGTTCCTCAATACTGATAAACTGTTTTTTGGGCATAGGCTCCAGCATGATTTTATTGATCACCTCTTCTTCCGTGAGGTTGTTTTCTTTTGCCTGGGCGGCAATCTGCTGTTCTACAAGCGGCGTTTTTACATAGGCTGGACACAGCGTGTTTATCGTTACGTCGCAGTCGCCCGTTTCCAGTGCAACAGTCTTCGCAAAGCCAAGCAGGCCATGCTTCGCCGCGACATACGCAGACTTGTATGGTGAAGCAACCACCGAGTGAATCGACCCAACGTTTATAATCCTGCCAAAGTTACGTTCGCGCATGCCCGGCAAAAAAGCCTGAGTGAGTAGCGCAGGGCCGACCAGCATAATATTAATCAACTGTTGCCATTTATGGGGCGGGAATGAATCGAGCTTCTCCACATGCTGAATGCCGGCATTATTGACCAGAATATCCACCGGCGTATCTGCAAGCTGCTCTCTGACTTGTGCAATTTGTTCAGCATCACAGACGTCCACTGTGACCGCCTGCGCAGAACCACCGTTATTCTTCAGGCTCTGGGCGGCATCCTGGGCAGCATTCTGATTGATGTCGGCAATGATAATATGGTGGCCTGACTCAGCCAGCTTTTCTGCAATGCCATAACCAATGCCACTGGCACCGCCTGTGATAAATACATTGTATGACGCCATTCTACTTCTCCTTCTCTGCGCCGTTACTTAACGCATTGACAATATTCGCAACGGCTTTCACCTGTTTCCCTTCGCGCGTGGCATACTCATCGCCGGTATAGCCCCACCAGTCCCAGCACCCCTGAGGATTAAGCGGCATAAACAGTGACTTTTTCGTTTGCGGGTAAACAACCACCATCTGATTATCGTCGGCCCAGCGGTTCAGCCCGGTATTATCGACATAGTCGCGACCAACGGCGTCGGCATACTGGTTACACCCATGAAAGCTGATATGTACACGGCACTGCGCACCTTCTTTACAACTGTCGGGAACGTACGCATAGCCGGTTTCAGCAAGCGTTTTTGCCGGCTCGCCACCGAGTTCTGCCTGACTGAAGCTCACTACGTCGCCACTTAGCGCATCATCAGGTTGTTGCAGGTTGCCAATCAGGTGGGTAAGTAACGCGCCTGCCGCATCGTAGTCACAGTTACCAATGTAGGGAGATTCTGAGATAGTACAGGCAGTCCCTTTGTTTTTGGTGGGAAACAGGTGCGCAAACGGCTTATCGCTGACGTACTCAACCGCATCCTCACCTGCCCAGGCCACGTATTGCTGATTCAGCAAATCAGCGGCTGTGCGGGTCACTTTTTTGTCTTTTGACCCGTGAAGCAGCCACACTTTACTGTCTTTGAGGTTATCAAGACTGGCCAGCTTGCCTTCATCAGCCCATTGCCGGGCTTTTTTATTTAAGGCATCGACGGGAATCGAGGATTCCACTTTATCAACGCACTGACTAAGCGCCGTGGTAATATCGTTCTGACCACAGTAATACGGACCTGCCGCGATCACGGCCGCGCCTTTCACCCAGTCACTGTGTGCCAGGTGAAACTGGGTGGCCATATATCCCCCCGAAGAAAGGCCCGACACAGTTACCGCATCGGTATTGAGGTTGAGGGCGGGTAACGAAGCCGCTGCGACAGCACCGCCGCCCGAAAGCAAAAGGCCAGTCATCAAAATCGTTTTAATTTGCATATGTGTGATCCCGGTTATTCAGTTAAAAACGAAGCCAGACGTTGTGACTGCTGTTGTATGTCGACAACCCCTTCCAGGTGACCCAGCTCTCCTTCAAGCTCGGCATATTGCGTTGGTTTACCCATAGATGAAAGTGCGTCATGCGCACCTTTCGCCATGTAGGGCATAAGAAGTAAATCGGTAGACGCCGGTAAAAACAGGGTTTTCGCCTGAATTTTTTCAAGCCCGTCGTTAAGGTTTTTGCCGTGTCCTGCGACAAAAAGCTGACAGGCGCGAACCAGATAGAGCAGATGATTGGCGTCCATCTTTGCGGCGCGGGATTGTGCGCGTTGGGTCAGCCACTCAACAATACTGTGGGTGTCCATAATGCTTTTTAAAGGCGCTTGCTCCAGTTGTTTATAGCCCAGCGTTTCGCCAACACGGTTGAAGTAATCGGGGTAGAGCGCATGCTGCGTGATCAGCATCAGTGCGTTGACCAGACCTTGTGTAGGGGGCGCGTCTTTTGTGTAGTGACCCTGTTGCCAGTTTGGGTCAAGACGAATGGGGTTGCCCCACTGCGCCAGTGCCGCTGTGCTCCATGCGTCACTTTCTGCGCTGCCAATTACTGATACCATTCGTTCCACCCAGTCTGGGTACGCGCTGGCCCACTCAATAGCCTGCATAGAACCCATCGACGGGCCGACCACGGCATGCAGACGGCTGATACCTAATGATTCAAGCAGCGCTTTTTGGACATTAACAAAGTCGCGAATCGTAACCACCGGGAAATCCGTTCCGTATGGCTGTCCGGTTTGTGGGTTAATGGTCGCAGGGCCGGTGGTGATCACGTTGTCATCATAGGCATTGAGATTAACCAGCGTATCGACACTGATGACAAAATATTTGTTAGTGTCGATAGCTTTGCCCGGGCCAATAATCGCATCCCAGTAACCGGCCGACTCATCCTGCGGTGAATATTTTCCTGCCGCATGAGAAGTACCGGAAAAATAATGGGTAATGAGAATGACATTGTCTTTTTTCTCATTCAGTTCGCCGTAACTCTCCCAGCCGACCTTAACTGGTGAAATCGTCTCACCGCCAAAGGTGGTGTAGCTGTCCAGCGTGAATGTCTGCTTTTCAGTAAAAAGTGGTTTGACGGTGTCTGCCACTACCGGACAACCAACAGTAGCGATAACGAGTAACCAACCTGTAACGATACGCGTAAACATATTCACTCCTAGAAAAAGCTAAACAGGGCAATGGCTACACTCAGCCCCATTACCGGGACTACCACAGTCAGCGCCGCTACGGGACCATATGCTGCTTTATGGGTCTCGTGGCAGATGGCGCGGATCGTGGTTACCACGTAACCATTGTGAGGCAGCGAGTCCAGCGCGCCTGATGAAATAGACACAATCCGGTGCAACTGCTCAGGCTCCACCCCCTGATCCATGTAATGAGGGCCAACCAGAGGCAGGGCGATTGCCTGCCCCCCTGAAGCAGAGCCGGTAAGACCGGCAATCACACTTACCGCAATTGCCGCGCCGATCAGCTCGTTGCCAGGAATTTGTGTCATCAGGGTAACCGTATCCTGAAAAGCCACCGTGTTCTTTGCAATCGCCCCAAAGCCGACCACCGCCGCGGTGTTGCCAATGGCAACCAAGGCGCCGGTGGTGCCCATATTTACTGCCTTGCCCAGGTCGTGAAAATATTTAAAATTCACCAGCATCAGCGTCAGCACACCGCCCGTCAGGGCAACGATCAATGCCAGCTGAGCAAGCGCTTCGTGCAGTAAGAATGACAAAATTAATACCACAAACAGCGGCAGAATACCGGTGATGGGGTGAGGGTAGTCGCGCTCATGAATGACCGGGTCGGTATCGCGTGCCTCGAAACGCTCACCATTTTCCACCGCTTTATTGATCATGCGGCGCAGCCACCAGTACCCGAAGCCTGCCATTAGAATGGCGACCACCAGACTGACTTCCCAGGCAGCAAACGGCGACGTGCCTAAATACTTGATGGGGATCCAGTTCTGAATTTCCGGTGAGCCGGCTGAGGTCATGGTGAAGGTCACTGAGCCAAATGCCATTGCCGCGGGAATAAAGCGCCGGGGCAGGTTGGCGTCTTTAAACAGACTCACGGCCATGGGGTACACAGAGAATGCCACCACAAACACGCTAACTCCGCCATAGGTAAGAATGGCGCAGGCCAGTACTACGGCCAACACGGCCTGGCGAAAGCCAATGCGCTCTATTATCCAGCGTGCTACCGAATCAGCGGCGCCGGTGTCTTCCATGAATTTGCCAAATAGCGCACCTAACAAAAACATAAAAAACCAGGCCGCAATAAAGTCAGTAAACCCGGCCATATAGGTAACAACGAAATTCTCGTCTCCCATAAACACCGAGATACCATTGGTTAGTGCGACAATCAGTGCACACAAAGGTGCAGCGATAAAAAGGTTCATACCACGAATGGTCAAAAGGATGAGTAGCAGCAGTCCGCCGACTAATCCAAACATACTTAACATAATCGATTCCTTGCAAAAATCTGTGACCGCAGATCTGCTGTAGTAGCCGCTAATTCTGGCTGTCTGCCGGGAAGTTTCCCATAGTACGATGGTACTACATACGAATCATCCAAACTGCCCTAGAGTAATTTTCGACCGCAGGCATTATTACTCATTGTCAATATACATAGAATAACAGGGACACATTATGTCAATCTCCAACACAACAACGCACCGATTCACTCGCTCGCTGTGCGCAGCGGCAGTTGCTTCAGCCTGTCTGTCAGTGCCGGCCGTTTGGGCACAGGACAACACTGACGACGATGCATCAGCAGGAAAACTGGAGCGCATCGAAGTTACCGCCCGAAAGTCTGTTGAATCACTTCAGGAAGTTCCTGTTGCGATTACATCCATTGGTGAAATGGAACTGGCTGAAAAAGGCATTGAGAACATCACCGAAATACAGCAGTTTTCGCCTAATACCACGTTACAGATGAGCCGGGGGACAAACTCAACGCTTACCGCCTTTATTCGTGGTGTCGGCCAGCAAGACCCGGTATGGGGCTTCGAGCCAGGCGTTGGCATTTACATCGATGATGTCTACATTTCCCGTCCTCAGGGCGCGGTGCTGGACCTGTACGACGTAGAACGTATTGAAGTACTGCGCGGTCCGCAGGGCACCCTGTATGGTAAAAACACCATCGGCGGCGCCATTAAATACATCACCAAGAAAATGAGCGGTGACACCGAACTGGCGGTGAACGCAACCATCGGCACGGCCTCACAGCGAGATCTAAAAGTCAGTGGACAGGTGCCTGTCACTGATAATCTGTACTTTGGTTTTGCCGTGGCATCGCTGCAGCGTGACGGGTTCGGGACCTTTTTGGAAGCGCCGGAAGGGCAGGATCGCGAGAACTACAATAAAGACATTCTGGCCGGTCGCTTTACGCTGGAATATCAGGCAACTGATGATTTATTTTTCCGCCTGAGCTATGACAAAACCCGCGATGAATCTAATGCCAAGGGCGGTTATCGCCTGGTTGACAGTCTGCTCACCGATGCCCCTCAACCGGATAGTGTTTACGATTCCTACACCAGTCTGCCAACCTGGAACAAGGTGGATCTGGAAGGCATGAGTCTGACGGTTGACTGGAATATTAATGACTTCTGGGCATTTAAGTCGGTAACGGCGACCCGCGAGGGTGACTCGCCTACCAATATTGATTTTGACAATACGCCGCTGCCAATTTTCGACGTACCTGCTAAGTATACCGATGAGCAGTTCACGCAGGAATTCCAGCTGAACTATGCAGCCAGTAATATGACGGCAGTGGCCGGGGTCTATTTTTACGACGCTGAGGCCTGTGGTATTTATGACGCGAACCTGGTGGCATTTGGCATTGCTCTGGAACAAAGCGGCTGTACCGATACTACCAGTTATGCCATTTACGGTCAGACCAGCTATGACTTCACTGAACAGTGGTCGGTAACAGCGGGTCTTCGCTATACCAAAGATGAAAAAGACGGCGTAGTAAATGCAGCAACCCTGCTGGGCCTTAATTATCCGGAAAGTGGCTGGGTAGACGGTTACGTGCGCCCTGACAACGCAGGAACAACGGTCATTGATGACACGGAATCCTGGTCCCGCGTTACCCCGCGCCTGGGTGTCGAGTACATGTACTCGCGCGATACCATGTTCTACGCCAGTTATTCGCAGGGCTTTAAGTCTGGTATGTACAACCCCCGCGCAACCTTTTATCAGGAGCCGGCTGCGCCTGAGGTGGTGGACTCGTACGAAGTTGGATTCAAAAGTGATATCACCGATAACTTCCGTTTGAATGCCACGGCGTTCTGGCTGGACTACACCGACAGACAGTATGTGGTGAATGTACCTTCGGATGACCTGGCGGAGCCGACGCAGCGTATCGCTAACGTGGGTGAGTCTGAAGCATCAGGAATTGAGGTTGATTTCACGTATGTGGTGACCGATGCGCTTACCGTAACCGGCTCACTGGGCACCATTGATGCAGAGTTTACTGAAGTCCGCTCGGTGGATGCAGACGGTAACCCGATTGACCTGTCTGATAACTTTGTCATTTCCAATACGCCTGAATATACCGCGAACCTGGCGGCAAACTATACCGTCACAACCGGCATTGGCGATATTGTGTTTAACGCGAATTACTATTACCGCGACGACTACGAGCTGTTTGAGTCGCCAGATCCATTGCTTGCGCAGGAAGGCTACGGGCTGGTTAATGCAAGCGCAACCTGGTACAGCGACGATGGCAAGTGGCAGGTCGGCCTGCATGGCAAGAACCTGACCGATGAAGAGTACCGTGTCGGAGGCTATAACTTTACCGGTGGCCGCGATGAAAACGGCAACCTGTTACCTGGTCTGGGCGGCGATACCACGCTGATCGGCTACTACGGCGATCCGCGTACGGTTCACCTTAATGTTGGCTACCGTTTCTAAGCGGGCCTAATATCAGCCTCATTGTACAGATTATGTACGGTGAGGCTGTTTTCTTCCGTCAATCACTTACCACTGCGATAAAAGCACCTTTCACACCGGGTCAGATTGGATTAACATTCACGCTATTATTAAGTAACAACGCAGTAACACATCAACCGCCATGTCCACGCACGTTCTTATTGCCGATGATCACCCACTGTTTCGCGCCGCTATGCGTCATGCGCTATTGGATATTGTTGGCCCTGCAACACGTGAAGCCGCCTCGGTCAGTGAGGCGCTGTCGGTACTGGCCAGCCATGAACAGATCGATCTGGTGTTTCTGGATGTGAAAATGCCAGGCAATGAAGGCCTGACGGGATTAAGTGAAATCCGCACCCAGTTCCCTAATGTGCTGGTGGTTATTGTGTCTGCCCATGATGATCCGGTACTGATCCGAAAGGCCATCGACTTAGGTGCCAGTGGCTATATCCCTAAGTCATCGTCGCTGGAGACCATATCGGATGCCGTAAGTCAGGTACTTGACGGTGAGCAGTGGCTTCCTGAAGGGATGGATATTGCTGTTCAGGCTTCATCTGAATCACAAAATCAGCAACTGGCTGCGCGAATCGCCCAACTGACGCCGCATCAGTTTAAGGTGTTAAAAATGCTTTCTCAGGGCCTGCTTAATAAACAGATTGCCTATGAACTGACAATTTCTGAATCAACCGTGAAGCAGCACGTGTCGGCCATACTCAGAAAGCTGGAGGTCATAAACCGGACCAAAGCTGGCGTCGCGTTCCGGCATATGATGGATGTCGAGGACTAGGCAAGTTGCGAATAAGTCCATCATCACTTAGCGAGTCCCGAAGAGCGTAGTCGCAAGGCAGGTTTCCCGGGCAATGGCCCAATTCTTTGAAAAGAAAATCTTCCCTGGCTGCCCGTATCCAGTCGACTATCGCCTTCAGGGCACAAGCCGCATTGCTGCGTTGCAGGCCAGTGACCATCTTAATAACGGCATGTAGCCTAAACTCGCACAACCAGCACGTCACAATTAACGCCGTGCAGCACCGCATTTGCCGTTGAGCCTAACAGCAGTCGCAGGCCGCGCTGGCCATGGGTACCAATAACAATCAGATCACACCCTAACTCTTCTGCCAGTGAGTGAATCTCATCTGCAGGGTGACCGACATTAACAAAGGTGTTGTCCTTAACGATCCCATGCTCACTCGCCACGGCGGTCAGTTTTTCGCTGGCTTTTTCGCGGGCATCACTTGCCAGATCCAGGGGGGCGGCGACACCATAAGGTGAGAAAAAGATTTCCGGTGGCGTGACATGAAGCAGCGATATATCTGCAGGACTTGCTGCCACCTTTAGCCCTCGTGCGAGTATGTGCTGATAATCTGCGTTGATATCAATGGCAACAAGTATTTTTTTATACATAGCATTTTGCATGTCAGTCTCCTTATTGAAGTCGTGACGCTGAGGCGGCATCCCTCTGGTCATTTAACGTGACAGGACCGGTATCGTAATTGACCAATGCGGACCCTGTAGAATGTGCTAATAAGTAAAGACCAGTCCGGTTTTGATGTCATTGATGTGTGTCAATACTTGGCAAAATTGTGTTATCTGGTGTAGTTGGCGTCGGTATCAGGGGCCTGAATTGCCGATTCGGCCTGGGTGAAATCATGGCCGCGAAAAATATCGTCAAGACTGAGCCCGACAATAGCAATAAGTGCAGTGCCGTCAGGCGCCTGCAGGCGGCGACTGTAGTGCGAAATAAAATTACCTGTTGATGCGTCAAAGCTAATATCTGAGACCTGCGAGTCCCTGCCGGTGAGCGCTGTCACCTTCTCTTCGTCACCCTGATAGTAATCAGACAACAGCGCTGATGTGCCCAGTAATACGCCATACTCATCAGTGATAAAGACTTCTTTTATTTCAGGGACATTTTCGCTCAGTTTGCGCAGGTGAGCAGATACCGGGTTATCCATCATTGCCTGCATAAACGTGTTTCGCTGTTGCCGCGCAATATTCTCTTGCCAGGCTTTATCCCGCTGAACTATCTGAGTGTCTGACAATTGCGCATCGCGAGCAGCCAGGGCTGCTGCACGGGCTAACACGGTCTCAGGCAAGGGTGAAATAACCGCGTGTTCTGCAAACTGGCGAATAATGGCAGATTCTGCAGCATTAACGTCGGTAATGGCGGGATTGCACTGCTTAATCCTGTTATTGAAGGCACGCACCAGTTCCGGGTTGTCACGTACAAACTCTGCAGAAAAGGTGAGGCCCTTTGCCATGTAGCGAACAAAGTGGCGGTGAAGCGAAGCCAGTAACGCGGACGCTCCACTTGCGCGCTCCAGTAATCTGATATCGGCAATGAAAACATCAAAGCGACCGGCATTAAATTGTTCGACCAGCTGCTGATAACTGGCTGCCATGATATAGGGATTGATTCCCTGTTTGTTCAACCAGTGTGCGATATCACTTTCGCGGATAACACCAATACGCTGGTCACGGAGATCTGAAAGGGTATTTTTGTGACTAAATGCAAACCACTTTTCGAGATAAATTGGCTGAGTATTAACACCCGCGGTATTCTCGCTGAAACTGGTCAGGAAGATTCCGTCCACACTGTTCCTTGAAAGCTCTCTTTTAGCCCGGGCCCAGGGAATATGAACTATCTCATAGTTAAGCCCTACATTCTTAAAAATACAGGCCAGCAAACGCTGAATATCATCCTGGTTCTGCTCCGGGCCGGTTTTTTCGGCCTGTTTTTCAGGGTGGGTTGCCAGCAGTATAACTTTGCTGTCATTTGCCTCAGCCCGAGGTATCAGGCAAAGCAACAACACCGCCAGGAGGGTGATGCGCCACAATAAACCAGCAGGTGCCTGTGCTGGCGTTGTTTTATTCCCTGAGGCTTTCATAACCTATCGCTCAGTTCCTTTGACATAGTACGTCTGCCCGGTGTGCAGTTTTCTCTGTCGCCGACGCGTGATAATTAAATAGCAAAATGCCCAACATTTTTATCGATACTGCGTGACACTTTGTTAATTTTCTTACTCTGTGATGTGGATCCCTGAATAACCTTTAGCACTTTAGTAAACACCGCAGACTGCGTTTCAGTATTGGTACTGAGAAAGCGGCTGTTAGAAATACTGATTATGCTCACCAACAGTACCAGAAACGAGACAAACGCAAGGGGGACCGCAAATTTTTGGCGCACCGACAAATTATCGAAATTCATTACACTTTTGTCCTGTTAAAACGCAAAAAACGACTGTCTGTGTATACGCCGGATTGTGACTTTGATGATATTACGCTTTGGTTTTGAGGCACATAGCAGCCACAGCAGGCAGTACCAATCAGTACAACGTTTTTGTATTTTTTTAATTTATAAAACGTAGACATAGACAAAAGAAAGTACAAATGCATTTTTTGCATCTTCCATTACAATATGGGGCAGTAAATTGCACTGGGTTTATAAAAATTCATAAAATGAAAGTGAGATGTCTTCATGATTAAAAACGGTTTTTGTAAAGCAGCGCTGGCGGCGCTGAGTTTGTCCTCCATGGGCGCGGGCATGTCTGAAGCAGGCGCGTCAGAACCTGAGTTTTCGGTGAGTGGCTCCTGGCGCCTTCGCCTGGAAGCGCTGAATAATCCGATATTTCCTGTTTCGCCGGGTGAGCGGGAGCAGCACAATCAGCGTCTGTCATCACGGTTACTGGTTAAAGGGGAAATGAAATGGGATCAGTTTGATGCCGTGATTGAGATGCAGGATTCACGTGTCTGGCTGGATAATAATGACCCGACCTTATCCTCGTCTCAGGTTAATACGCTGGAGCCATTACAGGCGTTTGTTCGTTATTCACCGGACCAGTTTACACATCTGGCGTCGGTTACTGTAGGACGGGTTGCCCTGGGTCATGGCAGCCGTCGGTTACTTGCCAAAGGCGTATTCAGAAACGCCATCAACAACTTTGATGGCGTGCTGACAGACTGGACGTGGCAGGACTGGCAGGTACGGGCATTTTACCTGTTGCCTGTGAGCCGGTTACCGTCTGACCCGACGCTGGTGGATGCCAACGAGCGCGCATTGGATAAGAGCTTCAGCGAGCGGCGTTTATTTGGTATCTATGCGCATTCTGACGACAACCGGTGGGATCTGCACAGCTATTGGTTTAAGGAGGACGATGGTCCTGGGCTTGCCACCCGTAACCGTGACCTCTATACGCTGGAAGTGGAATTCACAGATACACTCGCCGGAGACTGGCTGGCCAACCTGGATGTTATTGGCCAGACCGGCACCGCCCGACAGACCGCCAGTGCCAGCGATATCACTGATCTCGACCATCGGGCATGGATGGTCCATGCCAGTCTGGGACGGGCCGTTAGTGACAATACCGTGCTAAAAGCGGAGGCTGATCTTATCAGTGGTGACAATGATGCCACGGATGACTCGCTGAACAATTTTGAAGGCCTTTATGGGGTAAGACGTTTCGACTTTGGGCCGACAGATGTGTATCAGGCCATGCCACGACGTAACCTGATTGCGCTTGGTGCGCGCAGCGTCAGTAAGATTCAGGGCACCAAAAACCTGATGCTGGGTTACAAGGCATTCTGGTACCAGGAAACCCCGCAAAACGTTGACAGTTTTATCGGGCATCAGCTTGAAGCGCGGCTACGCTGGCAGACCACATCGTCACTCAGACTGGAGTGGGGGGGCGCATACCTGTTTAAAGGGAAAGGCTTCGAACGTGGAGCGTACCCGGATAACTCTGCCTACGTCTACACAAACTTTCTGTACAGTTTTTAACGGCGCACTGAGACAGGCAGGCCATGACGCCTAGCGCTGAAATAGCACCAGTTCGCGTTTGATAAGGCGTTTCAGAGCGGCCGGTTTCACTGGCTTGGGCAGGTACAGCAAGTCATTTTGCTGAGCCTGCTCGCGGATCCCCTCACTGCGGTTGGCGGTGATCAGTATACCGGGCACATTACGTTGCCAGTGCTCTCGCAGTTGGTTGGTCACACAAATGCCGGTCTGGCCGTGATCAAGGTGATAGTCGGCGATAATAAAGTCTACCGTGTCCGTGCATGTTCGTTGCGCAACGTCGAAGGTTGATGCCGTGGTAACCTCAGCGCCCCATTCCCTGAGCAGAATGGTCATGGCCTGCACAATCTGAGGGTCGTTTTCCAGCAGCAGCACACGTTTACCTGTCAGTAATGCCGGGCTTTGCTTATCATTGCTGTGCGCTTTGCCGCTGCTGCTTAACGCCCGCTCACAACGTGGTAACACCACCGAAAATACAGTGCCGCTGCCCATTATTGAGTGCAGATCTACCGGGTGGTCAAGCAAGTCACTCATGCGCTCAACAATGGTTAAACCCAGTCCCAGCCCCTGATTTTCCTGCGCACTCTCCAGCTGATGAAATTCTGCAAAGATATTTGCCTGCTGATTCACAGGGATCCCTGGTCCCGTGTCATACACACATAATGCAACCTGCGAACGTCCCTGTCGCCGGGCGCCAACCAGCACGCCACCGGATGTGGTATAGCGCATGGCATTGGAGAGCAGGTTCTGGGCAATCCGACGAAGCAGACGTTTGTCAGAGCGGACAATCAGGCCGGTTTTTACATACGATAAGCGCAATTGCTGCTGTTTACTTATCACCAGAAACTCATTAATGAGCGGTGATAACACATCATCCAGACAAAACTGTGAAAACTGTGGCGTGAGCTTGCCGGATTCCAGCTTAGTCATATCCAGCAGCATCGAAAGCAGACTTTCGGCGCTATTCAGAGACGTAACAACCCCATCTGAGAGGGCGGCAAGTTCGGTATGCGCGGTTTTCTCTGCCAGCATCGAAGCATAAAGCGTGGCAGCATTAAATGGCTGCATCAAATCGTGACCCGCCGCGGCCAGAAACTTGGTTTTACTCTCGTTGGCGCGATCGGCGTCCAGCTTCGCCTGCTGCAACTCTTCAGTACGCTGTGAGACCCGGGCTTCCAGCGCAGCCTTGGCCTCTTCCAGCGCCTCCTGAATGGCGATATATTCGGTAATATCGCTGTAGGTGGTGACATACCCGCCGCCGGGCAGGGGACTGCCGTTGAGTTCAATCACTTTTCCGTCCGGCTGCCGACGAATGTATTTATAGCGGCTGCCGCCGCGCATAAAATCAATGCGTTTATTGATTTCATTTTCAACGTTACTGCCATTGCCCAGCAATCCGCGCTGTGCATTGTAGGTCAGCAAACTCTCAATTGGCATGCCGGCTTTTAGAAAACCGCGCGGATAGCGAAACATCTCAACATAGCGCTCATTCCAGGCCAGCAAACACAGTTTGTCATCCAGAACACTGATCCCCTGCTCAATGTGTTGCACCGAGGATTGCAGTACTTCGTGGTTAAACTGAAACGACTGAGTGGCTTCTTCTACCCACTCCACCAGTTCGGTCATACTGTCCTGTCCTGTGTCAGCGATAGCGCCTAGAAGAATGCGGGCACTCGGACTGCCTACCTGCGCGGCAAGCAGCTGCTTCACCCTGGCCAGTACGGCATGGCTGGCGTATCCCTGTCTTTGCGCCTGGGCGCCCCCTGAAAGCTGACTGATCAGTGCCCGGTGCGCGTCGTCTTCCAGCACCCGTTCTGTCAGCGTTAACAGGTCGTGTATGCGCACGGCCAGCGGTTGTTGCGGGTAGGCGCTTTTGATCTCACTGTGCGTCTCAGGCTGTGAGTGGCATGAGGAAACAAGTGTAACCAGAACAAATACGCCGCAATTGATCAGTAGCGAATAGACGAACCCTAAGCCCAGATCCGCATCCGATGGCGGCGGGTTAAAGTAATAGCTGGACACGATACTGGGGTACAATAACCACATTACCCAACAGCAGAAACCGGCCAGTAATGCGCATTGTGCTGCCTGCTTGGTACTGCGCTGCCAGTAAAGGCCAAACAGCAGGATAGGAAAACTCTGGGCGATCAACGCAATGGCAATAATACCGCTTTTGAACAAGGGGGCTGACTGACTGACATTGAGGTGATACCAGTACGCCACCGACAAAACCACAAGCACGGTCAGGCGTCGTATTGTTAGCAAACCGGCTGCTTTCATGGTGGTGTCAGGGGCCTGACGAAGGCGGGCTTTTAACCACAGCGGCGTGATCAGGTTGTTGGCAATCATGATCCCCAGCGCCAGCGTCGCAACAATCACCATGCTGGTGGTAGCGGAAAGCCCGCCAACAAAGGCAATGATGGCGACACCCAGATTGTCTGCCATCAGGGGTAAGGCGATGACATACGTATCTGATTTCACATCTGCGGCAAGTAAGGTGCTGCCAGCAAGCGCAATGGGCAGTACAAAGGCTGTCATTCCCAACAGATAAAGAGGCAGCAGCCAGCGTGCTGTGCGTAATTCGCCTTCACCATTGAGCTCAACAAAATTCATATGAAACTGGCGGGGCAGCACAAACAGGGAGCAAATACCCAGCAATACGTGACTGACATAGACCCAGGGGGCCGCATCTGCATACATCACCTGTCTACCGGACGGGTGTGCTGATGCAGTGGCAATCAGATCCTTCACTCCGTCAAACAGGCTGTAACAGACAAACAGGCCGACCACGCAAAGCGCCAGCAGCTTGATTGCAGACTCTACAGCGATGGTGACCAGCAGACCCGGATGCTTGTCGGTAAGGTTCAGCGTTCGGGTACCGAACAAGATAGCGAACAGTGCCATTAACGCGGCCACATAAAACCCCACCGTATTACTGCTGTTTTGGGTATCCGGCGTCAGCAGGTTAATGGTTTCGGTAATGGCATCAAGTTGCAGTGCAATGTAGGGAATTACCCCAATAAAACACAAAAGGGTGATAAGTGCCGCCAGCAGATGTGAATGGCGGTAGCGCAGACCGATAAAGTCAGGTAACGACGTAATATTGTGCTGCTGACATAACCGGCTGATTTTAAGAATAACAGGAAACGCGAAGGACATTGCCAGCATGATCCCGGCATAGGTGGGGACGATCGCCCAGCCATATTGGGCGGCCTGGGTGGTAGTGCCGAAAAACGCCCAGGAGGTACAGTGCACACCGAGTCCCAGACTGTAAAGTACCGGATGTTGCTGGTTATCCCGGAGTTTTCGCTCCCCCCAGAATGCCAGCAGAAAAAGTAGTCCCAGATATACGGCCACAACAGAGCCGACCGTCCAAATACTTAACATGGTGTTTTTCTCTTGAAAACAGGGTTTTACCCTACCACGAATTGCCCACGACAGGGCAATAAAGTGGGATGTCACAGACGGGTACCCGTCGCTGCGGGGGACAGATAATGATGACTTTCCACAAAATTTGTGTGGATACACTTGAAGGTCGTTAATAAAGCCCCATAACTAGCCCCAACGAAATTTATTGCCCCATTTATTGAATTTGCTGGAGGTAGGCATGAGCGAGAAGCGCGACGCGCAGAATACCGAAGAAACCCAGGAGCAGGCACAACCTGCACACGCTGCAGACACTGCAGAGGAAGGGGTGAACGAGCAACCGGAGAATGCGGCCGGGCAGGCCGACGATCAGCCGGCGGAAGGTGACGAGCAGGCGCAACGGATTTATGAGCTGGAGACAGCACTTTCTGAAGCACAGTCAACCATCAAAGAACAGCAGGAAGGTGTGCTTCGCGCCCGTGCTGATATGGAAAATGCACGTCGCCGCGCCGACACTGAAGTAGAAAAAGCACGCAAATTCGCACTTGAGCGTTTTGCTGGTGAACTGCTGCCTGTCATTGACAACCTTGAACGAGCCATTGAAATGGGAGATGCCGAAAACGACGCGGTGAAGCCATTGCTCGAAGGGGTTGAAATGACGCGTAAAACTTTTATTTCGACTATTGAAAAATTCGGTTTAGCGCCTATTGATCCGCAAGGCGAAGCGTTCAACCCGGATCTGCATCAGGCAATGTCGATGCAGGAAAGTGCAGAGCACGAACCGAACAGTGTGATGGCGGTGATGCAGAAAGGTTACCAGCTTAATGGCCGTCTACTACGTCCTGCCATGGTGATGGTGTCACGTGCGCCCGATGAAGGCGTCGACACAAAAGCCTGAAATTTGGATTAATTTTTTTACGACTCTTGAAAAGTGTGGGAAATAACCCCACTAAAAATGCAGAATTAAGAAACAGTTTGGAGACACGTAATGGGTAAAATCATTGGTATCGATTTAGGTACAACGAATTCATGTGTCGCAGTTCTTGACGGCGACAAACCACGCGTAATTGAAAACGCAGAGGGCGATCGCACAACGCCCTCAATCATCGCGTACACCAAAGACGGTGAAACGCTGGTAGGTCAGTCAGCGAAGCGTCAGGCGGTCACTAACCCTGAAAACACGCTGTTTGCGATTAAGCGTCTTATTGGCCGCCGCTTCGAAGATAAAGAAGTGCAGCGCGACATCGACATCATGCCTTACAAAATTGTTAAGGCAGACAATGGTGACGCGTGGGTTCAGGCCAAAGATGAAAAAATGGCACCGCCGCAGGTTTCTGCAGAAGTGCTGAAGAAAATGAAGAAAACGGCCGAGGATTACCTGGGTGAAGAAGTAACCGGTGCAGTCATTACCGTGCCTGCTTACTTCAACGATAACCAGCGTCAGGCAACCAAAGATGCGGGTCGTATCGCTGGTCTGGAAGTTAAGCGTATCATTAACGAGCCGACTGCTGCCGCCCTTGCTTATGGCATGGACAAGAAAAAAGGTGACAATGTCGTCGCCGTTTATGACTTAGGTGGTGGTACCTTTGATATCTCAATCATCGAAATTGATGACGTTGATGGCGAGCACACCTTCGAAGTACTGGCGACCAACGGTGATACCCACTTAGGTGGTGAAGACTTCGATAACCGCATCATCACGTATCTGGTCGACGAGTTTAAGAAAGATCAGGGCATTGACCTGCGTAAAGATCCGCTGGCCATGCAGCGTCTGAAAGAAGCTGGTGAGAAAGCCAAAATCGAATTGTCTTCCGCGCAGCAAACTGAAGTTAACCTGCCGTATATCACAGCAGATGGCTCAGGTCCTAAGCACCTTGCCATTAAACTGACGCGTGCCAAGCTTGAGTCGCTGGTTGAAGATATGGTGAAAAACTCACTTGAGCCAGTTAAAAAGGCGCTGGCCGATGCTGATATGTCTGCCAGCGATGTACACGACATCATTCTGGTTGGTGGTCAGACGCGTATGCCGCTGGTTCAGAAGTATGTGTCTGAGTTCTTCGGTAAGGACCCACGCAAAGATGTGAACCCCGACGAAGCAGTTGCTGTCGGTGCAGCAATTCAGGGTGGTGTACTGGCCGGTGACGTGAAAGACGTATTGCTGCTGGACGTAACCCCGCTGTCGCTGGGTATCGAGACCATGGGCGGTGTAATGACCGTGCTGATCGAGAAGAACACGACGATTCCAACTAAGAAGTCGCAAACGTTCTCGACAGCGGAAGATAACCAGTCTGCAGTAACGGTTCACGTACTGCAGGGTGAGCGTAAGCAGTCCAGCGGTAACAAATCGCTTGGTCAGTTTAATCTTGAAGGTATTCGCCCGGCAGCCCGCGGTGTACCGCAAATCGAAGTGACCTTCGATATCGACGCTGACGGTATCTTGCATGTGTCTGCGAAAGACAAAGACACAGGCAAAGAGCAGAAGATCACCATCAAAGCATCGTCTGGCTTAAGTGAAGACGAAGTCGAAAAAATGGTGGCTGATGCCGAAGCCAACAAAGAGTCGGACAAGCAGTTTGAAGAGCTGATTCAGGCGCGTAACCAGGCTGATGGCATGATCCACGCGACACGTAAGCAGCTGGACGAAGTGGGTGACGCCTTGTCAGAAGAAGACAAGAAGCCTATCGAGTCAGCACTTGAAGAGCTGGAGACGGCGGCCAAAGGCGAAGACAAAGCGGAAATTGAAGCGAAAACACAGTCGCTGATGGAAGTATCCAGCAAGCTGATGGAAGCGGCTCAGGCACAACAGGGCGCAGCAGCTGGCGCTGAAGGCGCGGCCGATGCCGGTGCTGAAGGTGCATCTAAAGGCGATGATGACGTTGTCGACGCTGAGTTTGAAGAAGTAAAAGACGACGATAAGAAGTAAAAACTGTTGCGGTCGGCCCGCTTTGCGGGCCCATTCCCACGCAGTAAGGCGCAGCAGGGACAGCTTGTTGCGCCTTTTGTTGTGTAATAAGGCACGACAATGTAATGCAGTTACAGTGGCCGTTAATAACGGTGGCTGGTAAGAAGAGTAGGAAAAGCAGCGATATGTCGAAACGTGACTACTACGAAGTGCTCGGGGTAGAGAAAGGCGCCGGTGAACGCGAAATAAAGAAAGCGTACAAGAAAATGGCGATGAAATATCATCCCGATCGTACCCAGGGTGATAAAGGCCTCGAGGAAAAGTTCAAAGAAATTCAGGAAGCGTACGAAATCCTGACCGATCCACAAAAACGTGCCGCCTATGATCAATACGGCCATGCCGGTGTGGATCCGAACCGTGGCGCTGGCGGCGGCTTTGGTGGCGGTGCCGATTTTGGTGATATCTTTGGTGACGTATTCGGTGATATTTTCGGTGGCGGCCGTGGCCGTCAGTCGCGTGCAAGACAGGGCGCAGACTTGCGTTATAACCTGGAGCTGTCACTGGAAGAAGCGGTACGTGGAAAAGATGTTGAAATCCGGGTTCCTACCCTGGTTGAGTGCGAGAAATGTCATGGCTCAGGTGCTAAGAAAGGGTCATCGCCGTCAACCTGTCCAACCTGCCATGGTAATGGTCAGGTGCAGATGCGCCAGGGCTTTTTCGCGGTTCAGCAGACCTGTCCGACCTGTTCCGGTAAAGGCAAGATTATTGAAGATCCGTGCGACAGTTGTCATGGTCATGGTCGCGTTGAGAAAACCAAGACCTTGTCGGTTAAGATCCCGCCTGGCGTAGATACTGGCGACCGCATTCGCTTAAACGGCGAGGGCGAAGCCGGTGAAAGTGGTGCACCAGCCGGTGATCTTTATGTCCAGGTGCATGTGCGTGAACATAAAATCTTCAAGCGTGATGGCAATAACCTGTTTTGCGAAGTCCCGCTAAGCTTTACGACTGCTGCTCTGGGTGGCGAACTTCAGGTTCCTACTCTGGATGGCAAGGTCAAGCTAAAAGTCAGCCCGGAAACACAAACAGGTCGTATGTTCCGCCTGCGTGGCAAAGGCGTAAAATCTGTTCGCAGCGGTGCCATGGGCGACTTGATGTGTAAAGTGGTGGTCGAAACGCCGGTCAATCTGTCATCGAAACAAAAAGAGCTGCTAAAAGAGCTTGAAGAGTCGATGGGTAAGGAGACGGCAAAACACCGTCCAAAAGAGCAGGGCTTTTTTGATGGTGTGAAGAAGTTCTTCGACGACCTGACCAATTAAGATCAGCGTATCCCGAAATTAAGAACGCGCCTGCTCAGGCGCGTTTTTTGTTTCTTGCTATTTCGTCAGGGTTTGGTCAGGATAATGAATAAGGGCCTGTGACGCAGAATTTGTGCACAGAGACTATCAGTCATCTTAAGGAGAGTTATTCATGAAACACCTGACCCGTCGCTTTACTGCCTCTGCAGTGCTATTTAGTTCGCTTATCTGCGCGGGAGCTGTGGCAGAAGAAGCCGTATCACGCAAACATGCGGAAACGGCTATTGAATATCGCCAGTCTCTATTTCAGCTTCTGAAAAGTAATATGGCACCACTCGGTGGGATGGCAAAGGGGGCATTGCCTTATGATGCCACTGTAATGGAAACAAATGCCATGCGGATTGAACAACTGGCAGACATGATGGCGGACTACCTGAAAGTGGACACGCGCAAGTTTGATGTCAGCACTGGTGCCAAAGATGATATCTGGGATAATTTTTCAGACGTCGAAGACAAAATTGGCGCATTGCATACTGCCGCCAGCAATCTACAGTCGGTTGCCCAGGCCGGCGATGAAAGTGCTTATCGCAGTGCCATCGGCGAAGTGGGCGCGGCGTGCAAGTCTTGTCATGACGATTATAAAAAAGATTAGTTGATCTTATAATCTGGTATCTGACATGCACCTGTCAGGGGGGCGTTATACACCAGACAATTAATGGAAAGGCTGGCTTCAGTATGATGTCAGCCTTTTTGCCATTTTAAACGGGCATAATTCGTAATGTGGGGTTGTCAGACGAGGATTAATCAAGCGTTGGATAACCGGGCAACTATTGACTATTGTTAGTGTAAGGACTCGCTGAGTGATGATAAACGCAGATCCCCTGCCACGGGTTTATCTAATGCGATAGTCAGGTGTTTTAACAGGGATGTCTGTGACACATTCGTAAGGAGTGCGATGATGAACCAATACGGTTATAACCTGACGCTATTGCCATCTGAAATGGATAAGCAGCTTGTCTCCGTCCTGGACAAAGCACGCCACTCCGTGCATGCCGATATTGTTATAGTGGTAAGTGCCACAAAGGAAAGTGAGGAAGCAGCGCTGGTCAATTCCGACTCATCGGTATTTGTTCGGGGTGGTGAAAAAATTGTATTGCCCAGTGTAGCTATTCAGACGCTGTCGGTACCACAGGTAAGTAAACCTGTGCGTGGTGATGAGTTTACATGGCCTGCGACCCTTGAACGTTGCCAGAGAAATAATGTGATCATCGCGCCTATTTTTGATCTTCATAATCATCTCATCGGCGCGGTGCTGTTCGCCATTGAACATCCCACCTTAAATGCTATGGAAGAGAATTTTGCGGAACTGGCTCGTCAGCGTGTTGAATTGACACTGCAAAAAAAGCTGGTGGAAAATCCGTATGCCGATCAGCTTAACGAGAAAGTGGCGTTGCTCGATGAGATCAGCGCGCTCTCAAAGACGGGGGGATGGGAATATGACGTCGAGTCTGATGCGCTAAGCTGGACGGCTCAGACCTACCGGCTTTTAGGGGTCACCGAGACCAGGGATGCCCAACCCAGTTTTAACCTTGCGAACATTTCCAAAGACAGTCGACGGACAGTGCAGGGGGCTATACAACAGGCGATAGCGACACAAACAGGCTTCACCTGTGACATTCCGTTTCTCAGTGTAGAGGGTAAAACGCGCTGGGCCAGCGTAACTGGCAAGGTGGTGAGAAATGTTCTGACCGGTAAGGTTCAGCGTGTCTACGGTGCGGTAAGGGATGTTACCGAAGAGAAGCATTTGTCTGATACCGAGTTTAAGTATGCAGAGTACCTGTCTACCATTCTTGATAACCTGCATGATGCAGTGGTAACGATTGATACACAGGGTACGATTATCACTGCGAACAAACCGGTGAAAACATTGTTTGGGTATCACCCAGGCGAACTGCTGGGCATGGATGTGACAGTGCTGATGCCGGAGCCCTATGCCTCTGAGCATGCGGACTATATGAACGCCTTTTTGAAAACCGGAAAAGCCAATATTATCGGCGTAGGTCGTGAACTGACAGGGTTGCACAGAAGTGGCAGAGAGTTTCCTATTGACCTGTGCCTGTCGGAGACCTTGGTAGAGGGTGAAAGACGGTTTGTCGGTATTATTCGCGACATTACAGAGCGAAAAAGGTCCAGCGATCACATTTACCGGCTGGCTTACTTCGACGACGTGACCGGCCTGCCAAACATGAAGTCATTTGAGCAGGCTCTGGCAAAGCTTATCAGACAGTCCCGGGAAAAAGGCCAGGACATTTACTGCTGCATGCTCGACTTAGACAACTTCTCCCAGTTTAACCTGTCATTCGGTAAGTCTACCGGCGACTATATTCTGCGGGTTCTGGCCGGACGTATCAGCCGTACGCTGTCAGCATCGTTTAAGGTTTTCCGTGGCACCGCAGATGAATTTCTTATCTTATACACACTCCCCGTTAAGTTCGATGATGAATCAGTCGCTAACACTCTGGATGATATGGAGTGGCAGTTACATGAAAACGTATTGTGTGAAATATCCCTGCATGGTAATCCTCAGCAGATAAGCGGCGCACTGTCGACCGCTCAGGTACTCAGTGCTACCGCCAGTTACGAAAAGCTGATCGGGATCCTGGAGTTTGGTAAACGCCGCGCCAAGTCACAGGGACACGGTGGACGCGTCTGCTTTGAGCGGGACGCATTTGCCGAATACGAACGACATAACGAAATCAGCCGCTCGCTGATAAGTGCGCTGACCAATAATGAGTTTTTTTTGATGCTGCAGCCGCAGTTTGACGCCAGCGGCAGCATGATAAGTGCGGAGGCGCTGCTACGCTGGACCCACCCTACGCTGGGCGATATCAGTCCGGGGGAATTTATTCCAGTTGCTGAAGAGTCCGATGCGATTGTCGATATTGGCTACTGGGTGATCAATGAGGCATGCCGTCTGCTGAATGATTGTCAGGCGCAGGGGGTGCATACCAAAATAGCGGTGAATATCAGCGGCCGCCATATTGCGCGGGCCGATTTCAGACACCGATTGCTTAAAACTGTCGAAAACTGGCAGGTGAGTCCACATCAGCTGGTTATTGAAATCACCGAAACGACGCTGGTAAAGGGAATTGACCTGGTCCGGCGACGGATAGATGAACTGTCGCGTTTTGGTTTTGAATTTTCTATCGATGATTTCGGTACCGGTTACTCCAGCTTAAGTTACCTGAAGGAGCTGCCCATCGCTGAACTTAAAATTGACCGTTACTTTGTCGATGAAATCAGCTTTTCCAGTGTCGATGTTCCGATTGTAAATACGATTCTGGATATGGCTCAGGCCCTGGGGGTACGAACAGTTGCAGAGGGCATTGAAAACCAAATACAGATGGACTATCTGGTACAGCGTGGCTGCAATGTTCTGCAGGGGTTTTATCTGGGCCGTCCTGTCCATATCGAACACTGGCGCTCAATGCTCACTAACACGTTTGCGACTCACTAACGAACAAGCGCTGGGCATCACAGTATGACGCACCGTGGTTCCCGACAGACACCCTCATTGCTGTCAGCGGCAAAGCCGCGACGGTATCGCATTATCTGATTGGATAACTACATTCATTGAACCTGTCAGCGAGCGTATACGCCTGAAGTCTTATGCACACCGGCAACGGGCTGGGGTAAGGTGGGGGCGTAAACCCTACAATCTGTGCGGAAAAGAAACCTCATGACTTATCACACTGTTTATACCCAATCTGTCCGGCAGCCTGAAGTATTCTGGCGTGATGCAGCAAATATGCTGGCCTGGCACACGCCGCCTGCCACTATTCTGACTAAAGACACCAATGGCGTTGATCGCTGGTTCGCTGACGGAAAGCTGAATACCTGTTATCTGGCGCTGGATCAACATGTCCAGGCCGGACACGGCGATGACGTGGCTGTCATCTACGATTCGCCGGTCACCCAGACTAAAGCGACATTCACCTATGCGCAGCTGATGCAACAGGTCAGTCAGTTTGCCGGTGCACTGAAGTCGCAGGGGATCACCAAAGGGGACAGGGTTTTGATTTATATGCCCATGATCCCGCAGGCCGTGATCGCCATGCTTGCTGTTGCGCGACTTGGGGCCATTCACTCGGTCGTGTTTGGCGGCTTTGCAGCAAAGGAGCTGGCCCAGCGCATTGATGACGCAGCCCCAAAGGTTATTGTCACGGCATCCTGTGGCATTGAGGGGAAAAAAGTTCTGCCATACAAACCTATCGTTGATGATGCCATTGCACAGTCACTGCAAAAGCCGCAATGCTGTATTGTCTATCAGCGCGCGCAATGCCAGGCAACGCTTGATAACGCCATTGACAAAGACTGGCAGTTGCTAACGGATAACAGTGAAAGCGCAGACTGTGTGCCGGTGATGGCAACGGACCCCCTCTACATTCTTTATACGTCCGGGACGACCGGGAAACCCAAGGGCGTCGTCAGGGATAACGGTGGCCATGCGGTTGCGCTCAATTATTCCATGCAGGCCATTTACGATATTCATCCAGGCGATGTTTTCTGGGCGGCCTCGGATGTTGGCTGGGTTGTGGGTCATTCTTATATTGTATACGGACCGCTGATTCGCGGCGCCACAACCGTATTGTATGAGGGCAAGCCGGTGGGTACGCCTGATGCGGGCGCGTTTTGGCGTATGGTCGAGGAATATCAGATTGCGGTGATGTTTGCCGCGCCCACGGCCTTTCGTGCCATCCGCAAAGAGGATCCGGACGCGCAGCAACTGGCGCAGTATGATATATCCTCGCTGCGAACTATTTTCATGGCGGGCGAGCGTCTCGACCCGCCGACCTACCACTGGACGGTGGACAAGACTGGCAAGCCGGTGGTGGACCACTGGTGGCAGACGGAAACCGGCTGGCCTATTTGTGCTAACCCTGTGGGGCTCGAGGCTATGCCTGCTAAGCCTGGATCTTCCACGGTGCCAACACCTGGTTTTAATGTTCAGGTACTTGACCCTCAGGGAGCGGTTCTGCCGCGCGGTCAGCAAGGTGCCATTGTACTGAAACTGCCATTGCCGCCTGGGTGTCTGCCTACTATCTGGGGCGATCACAGTCGTTTCGAAGACGGCTATCTGTCTGAGTTTCCAGGCTATTACAGTTCCGGTGATGGCGGGTATATCGACGAAGACGGGTATGTTTTTATCATGGGACGAACCGATGATGTGATTAACGTTGCCGGCCACCGCCTGTCGACAGGCGAAATAGAAGAGGTGCTGGCCTCCCATACGGCGGTGGCTGAGTGCTGCGTAATTGGTATACACGATGCGCTGAAAGGGCAGGTGCCGTTTGGCATGGTATTGTTAAAAGACGGTACACAGGTTGACGAAGAGATGTTGCAGCAGGAGCTGGTAGCGCTGGTGCGTCAGCAAATCGGCGCGATTGCCTGCCTGAAGCGAATCATGGTGGTCCCACGTTTGCCAAAAACCCGTTCTGGCAAAATACTGCGAAAACTGCTGCGTCAGATCGCCTGTGATGCGCCGCTTGCGATTCCGTCAACCATTGATGATCCCGGCAGCGTCGAAGAGATAGCTGCACTGATGGCGTCACAAGGGGCTGTGACGGCCAAAGCGACCGGCTGACAAGCGCGGTCGCGCGCCTTTGTTAATAGTAGAGGCCTTCAGTTGCGGGTTGCGGCGGTGCGATAAAAACGGCGTAGTACACCAGCACTGCGCACACTGCCGCCACAATGAACGCCAGCAGCAACTTTGATGAAGCGATACCGGGCGACTGAGAGTCTTTCTTGCCGTGAAACATTGCCGGGACCAGGTGGTGATGCTTGTACAAACTGTAAAACGCAATAGCGACAATATGCAGCGCAATGACTGCGAGTAATACATTAAAGCCGGTATGGTGTATGGTATTAGCCAGGTCCTGCACGGTTTCGCTGACAAGATGCCGGTAAGGGCCATCAAGAAACACATCATCGGTGAGAAATAGCCCGCTGACTGCCTGCGTACCGACTAGCAGCAACATCAAAATCACGGCCCAGCCTCCCAGTGGATTGTGTCCGGCGTGATCCACAGACTGCTTATCGGTAAGCGTTTTTACATAAGCCACAACACGAGACGGCCCGGCCACAAACTGAGTAAACCGGGCATAACGGGTGCCGAACACGCCCCAGATAAGCCGAAATAACACAAGTCCCAATACAAAATAGCCACAGTAAAAGTGCCATTGCATCGCATTATCCAGAACCTCAGCTGTGACATACTGGGCCACAATACCGGCGACTAACAACCAGTGAAAAAGACGGGTGGGCATATCCCAGATGAGTTTTTTTGTCATTGTTGCTCGCTTACTGTTGCCGTGACGGGCCTTGCCTGTGAAATGAATAGCATGCAAAGAAATGGCCGGTCAGGCAAGGCAATTCTCGGTGAATATGCGATTGTTTGAGTTTTAAATCGCTTAGGCATGATGCACAATATTGCGACGACTCACCGGAATACACAATCAATGAACGTAGGATTATTTGGTACAAACGGGCGTATGGGGCGCGTACTGATTGAGGCCCTGAATAACAGTGAACAGGCCACACTCCGTGCAGCAACGGTGCGGGACGACTCACCGTGGATCAATATGAATGTCGGAGAACTGGCCGGCATCCCCGGACAAACCCTGACCTGTACACCGGTATCGAAGCTGTCACCGGATCACGTGGATGTGATGATCGATTTTACACTGCCTGTAGTATTTGAAGATAATATTCGCTGGTGTATAACCCACAAAAAGCCGGTGGTGATAGGCACTACCGGCCTGAGTCCGGCGCAGGTAGCGCTACTGGACGAAGCCGCGCAACATATCCCGTTGGTATTTGCAGCCAATTACAGCGTGGGTGTGAACCTGATGCTGTCACTGGTCAGACAGGCGGCCAGTGCACTGGATGACGACACCGATATAGAAATTATTGAGGCACATCACAGGTATAAACAAGATGCGCCCTCGGGCACCGCTCTGGCGATTGGTGAGGCCATTGCCGGAGAGTTAGGCCGGGATCTCAGTGACTGTGGCGTGTTTAGCCGTGAGGGCAAAATGCCGGCACGGGACCAGAAGCAGATTGGCTTTGCGACAGTGCGTGGTGGCGATATCGTTGGTGAGCATACGGCCTTATTCGCTGATCTGGGCGAGCGCCTTGAAATCACCCATAAAGCGTCAAGCCGGCTTACTTTTGCCAAAGGCGCTGTGCGCGCCGCAAAGTGGGTTCAAAACAAGGCGCCAGGACGTTATGACATGATTAATGTACTTGGCTTGCCGCGCTAACAGCCGGACCGACATGCAGCCTGTTTGTCCGCTGACACAGGAAGAACGAATAAAGTTAATGGTTTTGCGTGCTAGGCGTGAAAAATGCAATGAACGTAGTATTTTTAGTGTTTTTCTAAATCGGGTTAGACCTTTTTTAAGAACTCATATATACTTATCGGAATTTGCCAAAATTTCGCGTTTATTAGCTCAAACGCGCGGTTTTATTAGCTGCAAAGATCGATGAACGGGATGTAAGTTTACCATTACCTCCCGTTTTTTGTGGGGTTTGATCAGGATACTGGTTAAACACTCAGTTAGTTATCCTTAATCAGGAGGTTGACTTGGCTAATTCTGCCCTTTTGGTGTTAGAAGACGGTTCGGTTTTCAGAGGTACTGCCATTGGTGCAACAGGTACCGCGGTCGGCGAAGTGGTCTTTAACACGTCCATGACCGGTTATCAGGAAATTCTTACTGATCCTTCTTACGCTGAACAAATCATCACGCTCACTTATCCCCATATCGGTAATACTGGCACCAACGACGAAGACGTTGAATGCGATACCATCTGGTCTAAAGGCCTGGTTATTCGCGATTTGCCACTGATTGCCAGCAATTTCAGACAACAACAAACCCTTTCAGAGTTTCTCAAAGCCAAGGGTGTTGTGGGTATCGCAGACATTGATACCCGTCGTTTAACGCGGATATTACGCGACAAAGGCGCACAGAACGGATGCATCATGTGCGTGGACAACCTGGATGAAGACGACGCCCTCAAGCAGGCGAAAGCGTTTCCAGGCTTAAAGGGCATGGATTTAGCGAAAGAAGTCTGTATCAAAGAGCCAAAGACCTGGACCAGTGGCAGCTGGCAACTGGGCAAAGGCTATGTGACGCCGACGGTCAAGGCACGCTATCACATTGTGGCGTATGACTTCGGGGTGAAACAAAATATCCTGCGTATGCTGGTAGACCGGGATTGTAAGATAACCCTGGTGCCCGCGCAGACTCCCGCTTCTGAGGTGTTGGCAATGGAGCCGGATGGTGTGTTCCTGTCCAACGGGCCAGGCGATCCGGAGCCTTGTGATTACGCTATTACAGCCATTAAAGAATTGCTGGAAAAGAATGTGCCGATTTTTGGAATCTGTCTTGGCCATCAGCTACTGGCGCTGGCCAGCGGCGCGACCACGGCGAAGATGAAGTTTGGTCATCATGGCGCTAACCATCCGGTTAAGGACATCAAAAACAACACAGTGATGATCACCAGCCAGAACCACGGGTTTGCTGTGGATGAGGAAAACCTGCCTGACAATCTGGAAGTGACGCATATTTCGCTGTTTGATAAGTCGCTACAGGGTATTCATCGCAAAGACAAGCTTGCATTCAGCTTTCAGGGGCATCCAGAAGCGAGCCCTGGCCCGCATGAAGCCGACCGCCTGTTCGATCACTTTATCGAACTCATTGAACAGTCAAAGCTGTAGGAACGAGCCACTATGCCAAAACGTACCGACATTAAAAGCATTTTGATATTAGGTGCTGGCCCTATTGTGATTGGCCAGGCCTGTGAATTCGATTACTCCGGTGCGCAAGCCTGTAAAGCGCTGCGCGAAGAGGGATACCGGGTGATCCTGGTAAACTCTAACCCCGCCACCATTATGACCGACCCGGAAATGGCTGATGCCACCTACATCGAGCCTATTCACTGGGAAGTGGTGCGAAAGATCATCGAAAAAGAACAGCCAGATGCCATTTTGCCAACCATGGGCGGCCAGACCGCACTGAATTGTGCGCTGGAGCTGGACAAAGAAGGGGTTCTGGAAGAGTTCGGGGTAGAGCTGATTGGTGCGACTGCCGATGCCATTGATAAGGCCGAGAACCGCGACCGTTTCGATCACGCCATGCGTAAGATTGGACTGGAATGCCCGCGTGCAGAAATAGCAACCAGCATGGAGCAGGCACATGATGTGCTTAGCCGAATCGGTTTTCCGTGCATCATTCGGCCGTCATTCACCATGGGTGGCTCAGGCGGCGGGATCGCCTATAACATTGAAGAGTTCAATGAAATCTGCCACCGTGGACTGGACTTGTCACCCACCAATGAACTGCTGATTGATGAATCACTGATTGGCTGGAAAGAATATGAAATGGAAGTGGTGCGCGATAAAAGCGATAACTGCATTATCGTCTGTACCATCGAAAACTTTGACCCCATGGGCGTGCACACCGGCGACTCTATCACGGTAGCACCCGCGCAAACTCTGACTGACAAAGAGTTCCAGATCATGCGTGATGCGGCCATGGCGGTTCTGCGTGAAATTGGTGTGGAAACCGGCGGCTCAAACGTTCAGTTTGGTGTCGACCCGGATACCGGCCGTATGGTCATCATCGAAATGAACCCAAGGGTATCGCGTTCTTCCGCGCTGGCCTCGAAGGCTACAGGCTTCCCGATTGCCAAAGTGGCGGCTAAGCTGGCGGTCGGCTATACCCTGGATGAGCTTGCCAATGAAATTACCGGCGGCCTGACACCGGCGTCGTTCGAACCCTCTATTGATTATGTGGTCACTAAGATCCCGCGCTTTAATTTTGAAAAATTTGCCGGGGCCAATGACCGACTGACCACGCAGATGAAATCAGTGGGCGAGGTCATGGCGATTGGCCGTAATCAGCAGGAGTCACTGCAAAAAGCATTGCGGGGACTGGAAATCGGCGCCAACGGACTTGATCCCATGGTCGATTTGGACGATGTGGATGCGCGTAATAAGATCGGCTATGAGCTTCGCACGCCCGGTGCAGAACGCATCTGGTACATCGGTGATGCGTTCCGCCTGGGGATGAGTGTAGAAGAGGTATTCAGCCTGACCAATATCGATCGCTGGTATCTGGTACAGATTGAAGAACTCATCAGGCTGGAAGCCGAGGTGGCGCAGAAAGGTCTGCGTGGCGTTGACGCAGATTACATGCGTAAACTTAAGCGTAAAGGATTCTCTGACTCGCGTCTGGCTGAGTTAATGAAAGTTGCCGAAAGTGATGTGCGCGAGGCAAGGCACGGCTTCGGTATTACACCGGTTTACAAGCGTGTAGACACCTGCGCGGCCGAGTTTGCGACCAGTACTGCCTACATGTATTCCACCTACGACGAAGAGTGTGAGGCAGATCCGTCTGATCGTGACAAAATCATGGTATTAGGCGGAGGACCAAATCGTATAGGACAGGGCATTGAGTTCGACTACTGTTGTGTGCATGCCGCACTGTCGATGCGCGAAGATGGTTACGAAACCATTATGGTGAACTGTAATCCGGAAACCGTATCGACCGACTACGATACCTCTGATCGCCTGTACTTCGAGCCGGTCACACTGGAAGACGTACTGGAAATCGTAAATAAAGAAAAGCCCAAGGGCGTGATTGTACAGTACGGTGGTCAGACACCACTGAAACTGGCGCGCGCGCTGGAGGCCAACGGTGTGCCGATCATGGGTACCTCACCGGATGCGATTGACCGCGCTGAAGACCGTGAGCGGTTCCAGCACATGGTCAACAAACTGGCCCTGAAACAGCCGGCCAATGCCACGGTAACGAACTTCGATGAAGCCCTGAACATGGCTGAGGAAATTGGTTATCCGCTGGTGGTTCGCCCCTCCTACGTTCTGGGCGGCCGTGCGATGGAAATCGTCTACGATAAGAAAGATCTCAAACGTTACCTGACCGATGCCGTTAAGGTGTCGAACGACGCGCCGGTCTTGCTGGATCGCTTCCTGGATGACGCCATTGAGGTCGATATCGACGCGATTTGTGATGGCGTCGATGTCGTCATTGGCGGGATCATGGAACACATTGAACAAGCTGGCGTTCACTCGGGTGACTCTGCCTGTTCACTGCCTCCGCACTCACTACCTAAGGACATCCAGGATACCATGCGTCAGCAGGTCAGAGACATGGCGCTGGAGCTGGGCGTGGTAGGCCTCATGAATACGCAGTTTGCTATTAAAGACGGCGACGTGTATCTGATTGAGGTGAACCCGCGCGCCGCCAGAACCGTGCCGTTTGTGTCCAAAGCCACGGGTATTCCGCTGGCCAAAGTGGCCGCGCGCTGTATGGCCGGAGTGAGCCTGAAAGAGCAGGGTATCACCGAAGAAGTGATACCCCCGTTTTTCTCCGTTAAAGAAGTGGTACTGCCGTTTGCCAAATTCCAGGGCGTCGATCCGCTGCTTGGACCAGAAATGCGTTCTACCGGTGAGGTCATGGGCGTAGGTGACACGTTTGAGGAAGCCTATGCGAAAGCCAACCTGGGCTCCGGCGCACCGTTGCCGAAGTCTGGTAAGACGTTGCTGTCGGTCAGAAACACCGATAAGCAAAAAGTCATTGAGCTTGCCAAGGCGCTGACCGAAGCGGGCTTCAGCATTGAAGCCACACGCGGTACGGCAACGACATTGTACGATGCCGGTGTTATGAGCACGGTAGTGAATAAGCTCTCTGAAGGTCGCCCCAACATTGTTGATGCGATCAAAAACGGCGAGTATGCGTATATCATTAACACGACTGAGGGCCGTCAGGCGATTACAGACTCTATGTATATCCGCCGCGAGGCATTGCTGAATAAGGTGACCTATACCACCACCATGAATGCAGCGTTTGCGACCATCCGGGCGAAATCGGCCGATGATCGCAACAAAGTTGCGTCTGTTCAGGAACTGCACGCAAGGTTGCACGGCTAATGACAACGTGCAGCGTACAAGGTATGCTGTAACAATAGTGAAAAGTGAAACGTAAAAAGTGAAATAAAAGTGCGCCGGCCGGCGCACTTTTTCTCTCAGGCACAGATACAACTAATCAGGAAAGTGAGACTTAATCCATGAGTCAGTATCCAATGACAGCGCATGGCGCACAAATGCTGCGCGACGAGCTTAATGAACTAAAAACCAAGACCCGCCCGCGGATCATTGAGGCGATAGCCGAAGCGCGCGAACACGGTGATTTGAAGGAAAACGCGGAATACCATGCCGCCCGCGAACAGCAAAGCTTTTGCGAAGGCCGCATACAGGATATTGAAGGTAAGCTGTCGAACGCACAAATCATTGATGTATCGAAAATGGACAATAACGGCAAGGTTATCTTTGGTACCACCGTAACCATTATCAATACCAGCACCGACGAGGAAACGCGCTATCGTATAGTGGGTGATGATGAGGCCGATATTAAAAATAATCTGATTTCCGTCAATTCGCCGATGGCGCGGGGCCTGATTGGCAAAGAGCTGGACGATGTGGTAACCATTCAGACGCCCAATGGACCGGTCGAGGTCGAAATTGCGGAAGTGGAATATATTTAACCACCCAAGATAGTTATAAACGCCGGCCTTCGTGCCGGCGTTTTCGTTTAAATGAAACTAAGGGAAGATGCGAATAAGTCTATCATCACTCAGCGAGTTCTGACGTGCGTAGTCGCAAGGCAGGTTTCGTGGGCAATGGCTAATCCCTTGGTAAGAAACTTCCCTAAGGTAACTTATGTCTCAACACCCAATTCGCACGCTTTCTTCCCGCAGCGTGTATCAAAACAAGTGGCTGACCCTTCGAGAGGATAAAATTCAGCGCCAGAGTGGCAGAGACGGACTTTACACGGTGGTCGAAAAGCCCGATTTTGCCATTATCATTCCTGTTCATGAAGGCATGGTGACTATGGTCGAACAGTTCCGGTATCCCATCGGTGAGCGTCAGCTTGAGTTTCCCCAGGGGGCCTGGGAGGAAAAACCGGATGCCAGACCTGAAGACCTTGCCGCGGGGGAGTTAAAAGAAGAAACGGGGCTCGTGGCAGGCACGCTCACCCATGTTGCTTTTCAGTACCTGGCCTATGGGTTTTGCAATCAGGGCTACCATATTTTTGTGGCCAACGAGCTTACCCAGCACGCCCGCGAGCCTGACCAGGAAGAGGAAGACCTGATCGTGCACCAGGTTGCCGTAGACGAGCTTGAACGCATGATCCTTGACGGTAGTGTCAAAGATGCCACCACCTGTAACGCATTTGGGCAGGCAAGATTGCGAGGACTTATTTAATCACGTTTAGCAGTTAGAGAAGCGCACGCAAAAGCTGCAATAATGTCCGGTTTTACTTAACGTGCGCTAAGTAGCATACCGGTGTCCCAGGCATCTGGTTTTTTGTCTGCTTGCAAAGGTATACTCCTACAATGTTATCACTGCCGTAGCAAAGTGGAGAACGACAGCGACCATGTTTTTGGACCCCGTAGATTATGGAAAGATTTTTGACGAGCGTGGCGCGAGCTACCACGCTGCGATGGACGCACTGCCACAGGCGCGCAAACATGAATTCAGGCGGCCACTGGAACTTCTAAATATAGCCCCTGGTCAGGTGCTTATCGACTTACCTGCTGGAGGGGGGTATCTGCGACATTTCTTACCAGAGGATATTCGCTACATCTGTGTTGAGTCCTCACAGGTGTTTTTCAATTTCTGCCGACATAAAGGCCTGCATTCAGTCCTGATGGATAAGGATGCTGTTGCGCTTGACAGCGAGGTTGCCGACAATCTGGTATCAATTGCAGGTGTTCATCACGTTGAAAATAAATGCAGGCTTTTTGCTGAAATGCGGCGCTTACTCAAGCCCTCCGGAAAAGTCTGCATCGCTGATGTTGCCGCAGGATCGGCGGTGGCATCTTTCCTTGATGAATTTGTAGACAAGTTCACGTCGACAGGACACGCAGGTAAGTACCTGAGTAATGCCGAAACCACCGGGGAACTGAAAGAGGCAGGGTTTAAAAATGTCGAGCACACGATGCTGAATTATCACTGGCAGTTCAGCAATACAGAACAATTAATCTGGTATTGTAAAAAGATATTTGCGCTTGAAGCGACAGACGCCGACGTGCTGGATGGTCTGGAAACCTATCTGGGCATTGAAAAAAACAAGGATGCTGTGCTGCTACCCTGGCAACTCATGGGGTTTGTCGCGACAGCGTATTAGAGGATACTATGCATTCAACGATTTTTATGTTGGGTCCACCCGATACCGCAATAAAAAATAACGATTTGCGAATGAAGCGGACGGAGGATGGAAAGTACCGGGTGCTTATTTCAAACTGTACCCCATTCACGTCATTGCTGACACAGGATAAGACCATTGCCCGGCACAGTGAAACGGTCGTACTTGGTCATCATAAGCGCGTACGCTTTCCCAAAGGCGCTGCGGTAAATATGTTCAACCTTGTCAGTGATGCGGATTCGAGCATGCTGTCACTCAGGCAGATTGAAACCATTTGTGAGCGAAACGGGTTTAAACGTGTGTTTAATCACCCCCGCAATATTCAGCTTACCAGTCGTGCCAATGCTCGCCGTGTTTTTTCTGATATTCCTGGGTTGGTTATCCCAAAAACTGTCGCAACGACGTTCTCCTCAATACCAAATCTGGCCAGAGACATCACTGCCCATAAGCTATCTTACCCGCTTATTATTCGCTGTTCTGGCAGGCATGGTGGCGAAGCCATGTACCGCGTTGACAGTGAAGAGGCATTGTCCGAATTACCCGACGATCTAAAACAGGAAGGCACCAGACTGTTGCTTATCGAGTATCTTGCCAGAGAGGATGAGCGCGGCCTTTTCCATAAGATTCGTATCGTTTTCGTCGATGGAGAGATTTACCCCAGGCATTGCATTTTTTCTGATAACTGGTGTGTACATGCCACTGATCGTGAACGGGTTATGCTGGGCGACGAGCAGTTGCGGGAAAAAGAGCAGGCGTTTCTGCAAAATTTTGACAATACGCTCACTGCTAGTCAGCGACAGGCGCTGTTGACCATGCAGCAACGATTAGGCCTTGATTTGTGGGGAATGGACTGTGCAATCAATGATGATGGACAGATTATTTTATTTGAGGCCAATGCATGCATGAATTTTCATGACCAGGATTATGGTCCTCACAACGAGTTTGAGTACCTCAAGCCCTTTCAGCAAGCAGTTCGGCGCGCGATTAAAAAAATGATATTGCGACACTAGCGGTTCTTGGCCAATAAATCTGCCAGCAAAACATTTCGCCATTTGACCGAAAGGGGCCGACAACCATGCGGGATCGGATGCGAGAATAAGAAGGAAACGGCACCATGAGCAACAGTACAAAACCCGTGATTAACACTGGCGAGGTCGAGTTAATGGATTTTGCCAGCCCTGAAGAAACGTTTAAAGCCAGGCTGGGGCGAATGGGACCGTTGCTTGGTGCTGAGAAACTGGGCGCGATGCTGACTGTCGTCGAACCTGGAAAGCGAGCCTTTCCCTTCCACGTCCATCATGCGGTTGAGGAAATGTTTTATATTATTGCTGGGTCAGGAGAGTATCGGTTTGGAAAAAACAAATACCCGATCAGGCAGGGTGATCTGTTATCGGCCCCAACAGGTGGCGCAGCACGTGCACATCAAATTATTAATACGGGCGATACTGCGCTGACGTACCTTGCCATTTCCACAGTTGAGTCGGTTGATGCGGTGGAGTATCCCGATTCCAATAAATTTCTCGTCTTTTCCAGTAAGGATGGTTCTCCGCAAAATGCTATTCTGAGGCATATTGGATACAAGACTGATGCAGTCGAGTATTTCGCTGGTGAAGAATAATTCGTCCGAGGCAGTTTGCGCTAGTAGCGCCCCTGTAAGAAAAGGCAAGCAGCGTATCTGGCGGCCTGCCTCAGCGCAAAGCGATTATTTTACTTTAACAATACCAATCAGGATACATACTGCACCGCCGACCATTCCAAGCCATGCTTCCATTGGGGTGTCGCCGCTAAATGCGCGCTCCAGTTGCGAACTGGCTGAGTCATACACATCGTAGCCCCATATGGCCAGTGCTACCCCAATAATAATAAGAACAATACCAATTATTTTGCCAAGGCTCATCACTTCTCCTTTCAATACGATTGTAAAACCAATATACCGCTGCATTTGTCAGATGTCACAAATTAGTGATACTCAGGGAAGGACGCAAAGCTTTAACAGCATCCTGCGCTTACCCTGACTTTCTCAAAGAGGACAGATAGCGCGCCAGGAACGCATCATGACTGGGCAGGGCGGCGACCTGGGTGTCGACCTGATGTTTAAGCCCCGACATAAAGCGTTGTAATTCACCTTCACTCATTTCATCTGCGACTCTGTGATACTGCGCTGGCATCAGGCCCTGGCCCAGCATAACCTGCGTCCACGAGTCGACCCGGAAAATATCGCCATCATCCAGAAATACCCGCCCGGTTTCTTTAAATAAATGCAGCTTGTGTGTCAGCGACGCCGGTACCGTCATCGAACGGCAGTGCGCCCAGAACGGGGTATCCTGACGGTTCGTTACCTTATAATGCATCACAATAAAGTCGCGAATTGCACGCATTTCACTGTCGTATTTGGTGTTATATTCGTCGATGGCCGACTGGGTTACGCCATCAAACGGAAACAGGCGCATCAGCCTGACGAGGCCGGTCATGATAAGATGGATGCTGGTCGACTCCAGTGGCTCAATAAAGCCGCTGGCAAGCCCAAGCGCCACACAGTTTTTGTTCCAGCCCAGACGTCGTTTACCTGGCGTAAAGCGGATGACTCTGGGGTCATTGAGTGGCTCGCCCTCAGTCTGACGTTTCAGGGTAGCAATTGCATCCTCGTCACTCATGTACCGGCTGCAATAGACCAGGCCATTGCCAACGCGGTGCTGCAATGGAATTTGCCATCGCCAGCCTGCATCGTGGGCAACACTTCTGGTGAAAGGAACAGGCGCGGTAAGCGGCCGGGTCTGCATTGCAACGACGCGATCGCAGGGCAGGTAATGACTCCAGTTGTCATAACCGGTGTGCAGGCACTGTTCGATGATTAGCCCCTTAAAACCGGTACAGTCAATAAAAAAGTCGCCTGTCACCTGACGCCCGTCCGACAGACGCAACGCGGTGACAGACCCGCTGTCCGGACATTTGCTGACCGATGCAATATCGCCTTCAATGCGCGCTACGCCTGCCTGAGTGGCCAGCTCCCGTAAATACTGACCATAGGCAACGGCATCAAAGTGGTAGGCAAAGTTAAGTGAAGGTTGCTGGGAGAGGCCAAATTTGTTCTGTTGCGCCGCTTTAAGTTCGACGCAGTAATCGCCAAATTCGCTTTGCAGACCAAGTTGTTGCGCACGCAACCAGAAATGATGAAATTCGCCGGCCCAGCACTCCTTGCCGGTCATACCAAATGAGTGGATATAGCTGTGTCCGGGCGCACGCCAGTTGCTGAATTCAATTCCCAGCTTGAACGTGGCGCTGGTGGCCTGCATAAACGCTTTTTCGTCAATTCCCAGCAGTTTATGGAAAGTGCGAATTGGCGGAATGGTCGCCTCTCCGACACCGACGACGCCAATATCTTTTGACTCGACCAGGGTAACAGCGAGTGATTTGCCGAGTAATCGCGACAGTGCTGCAGCGGCCATCCAACCTGCTGTACCACCGCCTGCGATAACAACCTGTTTAACCGGACTGGGGGTTACAGAGGCCGATGACATCATGCTTTTATACCTTAATGGAGGGTGTATTATCGCCTGTCAGTCGTATCTGGTTCAGCAGAGAACGATTATCTGGCAGGCCGTGTTCAAACTTATGGCGTGTCTGCGCCAGTGCCTTTCGCACTGACCTGGCCTTGTGTGCTTCATCGCTATTATCGGTCCTGGCCCTCAGTGCCGTGTTAAACTCCATTCCGTACAGCACATACTGGTAGCTGGCGGAAGGAAAAATCTCTTCGTTTTCTATTAAATCATAGCGAGAAGGGGGCTGGTAGCGCCAGAGATCTAATAGCTCGGTAAGCGAGTCCGGAATGGAAGTGCTATTGCGATGTTCCTGCCAGTACGCCGAGCTACGTTCGCTTAATACATAATGCAGTTTAAGAAAATCAACGACGCGCGCCCACCGGTAACTGAAGCGTCGGTTATAGCGCCTTGCCAGGCTGTGCATGTGCGAGCCATTGACAGGAAATTCATCGCACAACATGCGAAGGCCAAGTTCAACCATAGCAATAGCCGAGGCTTCCAGTGGTTCTATAAATCCTGACGACATACCCAGACTCAGACAATTGTGAACCCAGAACTGCTCACGGTAGCCGGGCTGAAAGTGCAAATGCCGGACTGACAACGCAGATACCTGCTCGCTGGGTAGGTGCTGCTGTAGATGGTGGAGCAGTTGCTCCTCTGCGTTTTGTTGCGAGACAAAGCTGCTGCTGAAAACGCATCCCACCCCACGTCGGTGTTGTAGCCCAATATCCCATATCCAGCCGGCATCATGCGCGGTTGCCAGGGTGGTGGAAGCAATTGCGTTATCGTTGTGCGGATAAGGCGCCTGCACGGCAACCGCGCTATCGTTTTGCAGTACGGCAGAAACTGAATGCCATGGCGTTCTGTAGTGTTTATCAATAAGCAGTCCACAACGGCCTGAACAGTCAAGAAATAAATCGCCTTCAATACGCTGCCCGTCAATAGTTACCAGGCTCGAAATGGCTCCATTAGGATGGCTGCACACGCTTTCGATGTGGGCAGCGTGGTATTTTACACCCAGCCTCTCAGTACAGTGCGACGACAGCAACGTGGCCAGTGCGGTCGCATCAAAATGATAACCATAGTTGAGGACATAAGCATAGTCCGGCGTCTGTCGCTGTTTTGGTGCTTTACCTAAGGCACACATCGCAGGCTGCAAACAAAAGCTGTTGGCGTATGCCTCATCGCTGGCTAATTGTTGCCAGCAGGCGTGTGTATCGAATTCCGTGTAGCCTGTGGGCGTGGTGAATGGGTGCTGGTACTGATGTGTATGGCTATCATACCGCCAGTTTATAAATGAAGAACCCTGCTTGAATGAGGCATGGCAGGTGGTTAGAAATTGCGATTCGGTGATACCAATTTCCTGCAGTGTATCGCGTAGTGATGGCCAGGAACCTTCACCAACACCGACAGTACTGACCTCAGGTGACGCTAGCAGCACAACATCAATAGGATGTTGCTGGGAGGAGGAGCTGCCAAGACGAGCAGCAAGCATTCCAGCCGCTAGCCAACCCGTGGTTCCGCCACCCACAATTACCACGCGCTTGATGTTTTTTTCCATACCAGAACTTTAATGGCCTGAGTGTCGCTCTTCAAAAAGTATAGTCTGGCCTGACTCAGTTTACCTGAGTCAGGCCGGGACGTGGTGCATATTGCCAATCAGAACTTATATCGCACACCTAAGGCATAGCGCGCCCCCAGTTCGTCAAGTTTCCATAGCATCGCACTGGTTCTTCCGTGACGGCGAATGTTCTCCTCGGTCACGTTTATCCCTTCTAATGTTACGGATAATGCATCGGTGACGTTGTACGAAAGACTAAAGTCAATCTGCGAATATGCTTCTGTGTATCCTGGTTCATTTACATATTGTGACGTGGTATCCAGAAATTCATCACGCCAGTTGTATGCAATTCGGGCCTGTAAGTCGTCCTTTTCATACATCAGGATAAGGTTTGCAGTATCGCTTAAACCAACCAGCGCAAATTGTGTAACAGAGGGGTCAGCCTGATTATCAAAGCCTATATCGCCGGTTACTGTTGTGTAGTTGGCGGCCATACCGAATCCGCTTTCGCCAAAGAAATGCTGAGCGGCAAGTTCAAAACCATAAATATTCGCGCTCTTATTGTTTACCGGTTTTGAATTGATGAAGGTAAGTTCCGGGTCCTCGCTGTTAGGAAGGACGTCAAACCGTGCTTCAAACTGCTCATCGGTCAGAGAGTCATAATCGATGCCATTTTCCATGGCCGCGACCATATTAAATAAGCTGGTGTCGCTGACCGGGATCCCCCGTGCCTCGAGTTCTGCTAGGGCTGCACGGGCGCGAGGGCCTGCGGTGGCATCGGTCAGACCAAACACATTTTCTTCGACCTGCTCGTTACCGATAAAGTTTTTCACCCGTTTGTCGTAATATCCAATCGACACATAGCTGGTTTCGGCAAAGTAATACTCTACTGACAAGTCGACATTATCTGACTCAAGTGGCACCAGAGATGGGTTGCCAGAGTCTGCCGAAGCGGTTGCGCCACCGGTCAGCAGTGTTGGTCCGTTTGGCGGTGACACAGTGGCAGCGGCACTTAAGTTATTGTACGTCGGACGTGCAATCGTTTTGCTGTAGGAGAAGCGGGCAATCATGTTCTCTGCAACCTCAATATCAAAATCGAACGCAGGGAGCAGATGATCATAACTGGAGGATACAGAAACATCTTCCATAGCGCTGCCGAAACGCACATTGAAGTCGTTGTTACCTTCCCATGCAATGCCACTGGGCAAGCTGATGTTTGCGATAGACGTTACGTCCGTATCCTCATAGCGCAAACCGGCAAGCAGGTTGTACTCCATACCATTAATGTCACCGCTAAGGTCTAACTCAAAATACAGTGCGGTAATATCTTCTTCGATGGTTCGGTTGGTGGCATATGGATTGTCGGCAACCAGGTTAAAGCCATAGCGCTGACCAGCAAATGCGCCGATTTCTGAGACACTGCCCGTGAAGCCCTGCGAAAAGATACCGTCAGTATTAAAATCACTGAACTCACTGGCGAAATCCAGCGGTGTTAGCACACTGCCAGGCAGCTCGCCGGGGTTTTCAATACCCCAGTTACCCATTGTATGACGGGTCAGTGATTGTAATGATGTACTTTCCATGGCCCGTGACTCAATGCCAAAATTAATACTGCCTGAGTCCATGATATAGGTGCCATCGAGTCTGGCCTGGGTGATCTCGGTATCCTGCGATGAAAAATTCATGTCCAGAATGGAGGTGCCAACATCATCCTGATCCAGCACTCCGTTTCCATTAAGGTTGTCTCTGGCTTGATCATCAAAGTCGACCATCATGATGGGGAAGTCACCGCGAAAGTCGACCCCCTGGCCTTTGACCACGTTGGCGCCTAGCCCGAGGTTTGTCCATGTGCCATAGGGCGCGTCAGGGCGGCCTTCTGCCGAGGAGTTATGCACGTCCAGTGTCAGCGACAGGTCATCATTGACAATGTATTCAAGGTTCAGACCGACAGACTTGTTTTCGTTTACCTGATTAAGCTCCTGAAGTGCCAGGCCAAGATCGCGCGGCAACAGGTCGCGGCGCTCCTGAGTAACTAATACGGGTGTCGTGACGGCATTGTCATCAAATGTCAGTTCAGTGAAGTACCGGTCATCCATCCAGATTGACTGTTCGGCGCGAGCTTCAAACAGATCCTGCTTTGAGTAGGTGTAATCCAGTGTTGCAGTAAGGTTGTTGCTTGGCGCGTACTGCAGGGTAAGCTGTGCATTAGTGCGCTCGCGTTCACGGTCTGCCATGTAGTAACGTAAATCGGAAGGAATGGCGAAAAGCTGGCCCATCGCAGGCGCATTGTTCAGTACCACGGCATCGCCGCTCGCCGGGTTTGAAGGATCCGGAGACTGCGGGATACTGCCATCATAAGGATTGACCCGCCATTCGTTAACAAATGCACCCTGAGCGGCGCTGTCGCGCTGCTGAAATGAGCCGGTGAATGTGATACCAAAGCGTTCATCATCAGTCAGGTAGTTGATAAAACCCGATACTTCAGGCGTAACATCGTCGCCCACCCGGTTAGTTGTGTCGTGCAGTGCTTTAGCTCCAACATTGGCGGTGAAGCCGGTTTGAGTAGCGTCGAAGGGCCGGGCAGTGCGGATATTAATGGTTGCACCAATTCCCCCTGTTGCAATACTGGCTCGCCCGGTTTTATACACCTCCACAGCCCGGACACTTTCAGACGCTAAGTCAGAGAAATCAAACGCTCTGGAATTCGGCGCACCGCCTCCGGCTGGCAGGGCGGAGCCTGGCATAGTCCGGCCATTAAGTGTGACCATATTGAAGTCGGGGCCGAAGCCGCGCGCCGTCACCTGACTGCCTTCACCATTATTACGGCTTATTGAAATACCTGTAATACGCTGCAGCGATTCGGCGAGGTTGGTGTCCGGAAACTTACCAATGTCTTCAGCGGTAATCGCATCCACAACGCCTGCTGAATCACGCTTTATAGCCATTGACTTCTGTACACTGCTGCGAATGCCTGTCACCTGGATAACTTCCACATCGTCAGCGGTGTCCTGTGCATAAGCGGGGAATACTAGTCCTGTTCCCAGTATTAAAGACAGGCTCTTTGCAATTTTTGATTTGATTAACGGTATCTGTGTCACTGTCTTTCTCTCTTTCAGTTATGTGAAATGTGCCCTGTTGTTCAGTGCTTTCCCGGAACCTAATTTATGCTTCTGTGAGAAAGCGCTTTCTCAAAAGCTAAGTGATCAATAAAGTTACGTCAACTAATTTTTTACAATATTTTTACAGTTTAAGGTTTTTGCCAACGAGGTATAGACCTGATGGAAACTACCAATTAGATATACAAAACAATTGGATACTTATTGTTATGACCTTTTTTAATTTCTTTTTAATTATGCTGATTCAACATGACTTAAAGGTGTAAACGACAAAGTAAATTGAGAAAGCGCTTTCTCATTTTGTGATTGGCATGCTATAACCCTTATTCAGACCCCAGATGAATAACGCTGCAGTCGCAGTTCTGATGAGTTTATATTCGCAGATACAGCGCAGCGCAGCACAGGCCGGAGCACTGTAATGACAACAACTTTAGCGCTTTCCTCCCGTAGCCCGCTCATGGAGGGATCCTTTCTCTTTGGCACCGCCACCTCGTCTTTTCAGATTGAAGGCGATGCGGAAAACAGACTGGAATGCATATGGGATACATTCTGCCGGCGGCCGGGTGCCATCGCTGATCATTCAAATGGGTTATCCGCCTGTGAGCATGTGAAGCGATGGAAAGAAGATGTGATGCTGTTAAAGACGCTTGGTGTTGATGCCTATCGTTTTTCAATTTCCTGGCCGCGTGTTATGACCGAGGCGGGTACGCTAAATCAAGCAGGCATTGATTTTTATGTCGCGTTACTTGATGAACTTAACGCACTGAAGGTAAAACCTTTTGTGACACTTTATCATTGGGATCTGCCCCAGTACCTGGAAGACAGAGGCGGCTGGCTCAACCGCCAGACTGCCTTTGAATTTAAGAAGTATGTGAGCAAGGTGGCCCAGGCATTTGGCGACCGTGTGTATGCCTACGCAACACTCAACGAGCCGTTTTGCTCTGCGTACCTGGGCTACGAAGTGGGTGTCCATGCACCGGGCAGAAAAGGGAGACAACTTGGCAGGGGGGCCGCCCATCATTTACTGCTTGCCCATGGCCTGGGCATGCAGGCCCTGAAAGCAGATGCACCCAACGCCAGGCATGGCATTGTGCTTAATTTCACGCCTTGCTATGCCAATTCCTCCGGTAAGGGGGATATCACGGCTGCGGAAAAAGCCGATCAGTATATTAATCAGTGGTATATGCAGCCGGTCATGGAGGGCCGTTACCCGGATGTCATTAATGAGCTGGACGACGGTGACAAGCCGCCTGTTGAAGATGGCGATATGGCTATCATTTGTCAGCCTCTGGACTTTCTTGGCGTTAATTTCTACACCCGGCTGTTTTATTCGGCACCTAAACAGCCCGGAGAATTGTATTATGAGCATGCGCACCGAGCTCCAATGACCGATATTGGCTGGGAAATATACCCGCAGGCACTCACCGATTTGCTATTGTCACTGCATAATCGCTATAAGTTGCCACCCGTGTACATTACCGAAAATGGCGCGGCGATGGCCGATGAACTGACCGACGGGGAAGTGAAAGACGATAAGCGAATTGACTACTACGCACAACATCTCAAGGCTGTTGAAGCGGCAATGCGAAAAGGAGTGAATGTCAGTGGTTACTTTGCATGGAGCCTGATGGATAACTTCGAGTGGGCAGAAGGTTACGAAAAGCGATTTGGTATTGTGTATGTAGACTTTGCCACACAGACGCGTACTTTAAAAAACAGCGCACTTGCGTTTAAACAGCTGCTGGCCAGACGCACCCGGCCGCCAGCATGACAGGATGCAGCGTATGCAACAGCCACTTAAATTAAAAGAAAAAATTGGGTACGGATTGGGTGATGCCGCAGCGAACCTGGTATGGCGTGGTGCACTTGCCTACCTGGCCGTGTTTTATACCGATACCTTTGGGATCAGTGCCGCCGCTGCGGCCATGTTATTTCTGGTTGTACGCTTATCTGACGGTGTTACCGATATTGTCATGGGCATGATTGCTGACAGGACACGCACCCGTATGGGCAAATTTCGTCCCTGGATCCTTGGTTCGACACCGCTTCTGGGCCTGTTTATGGTGCTGTGTTTTTCCACACCGGCACTGTCAGATACGGGGAAACTGGTATATGCATATCTCACCTATATAGGCCTGACCCTTGCCTATACACTCAACAATGTGCCTTACTCAGCATTGATGGGTGTGATGACCAGTGATGATCAGGCCCGCACCAGTCTTTCCGGGTTCCGCTTTGCCGGCGCCTTTCTTGGTGGCCTGCTGGTGATGGGAGGCCTGCCCACACTGGTGGCGGTACTGGGGCAGGGCAACGATGCCCAGGGCTATCAGTACGCAATGTACGTGTTTGCGACACTGTTAACGGTACTGATGCTGATTACCGTGTTTACCACAAAAGAGCGGGTGCCGGTCGCGGCGGATAATAGCATGCCGCTGAAGCAGGAATTAATTGATCTGGCCCGCCAGTTGCCTCTCATTCTTACGCCGCTGCTGGCAATCAGCGCGTTTTTCTATTACCGCAACCTGCAAAGCGGCCTGATATTCATCATAGTCATGGTAACGGCAGGTTTTTTTGTTAAAAGGCTGGTGAGTCGCCCGGAACAGGCCAATAGCCGTTCTCAGCAGGATATCGTTGACCTGCTGACTAATAAGCCCTGGCTCATCCTGCTGGGGATGGGATTTCTCACCATGATGTTTAACGGTATCAAATACGGGGTGATTGCCTATTATTTTAAATACTATATCGGTGATGCCATGCTCACCGGGTATTACTTCATTGGTTTACTGGTTGTTTCCATTTTTGGTGCGATGGCTACGCCCTGGCTATCCCGTCGAATGGGGCGCAAGGTGTTGTTCGTTACTGCACTTATTCTCAGCAGTCTGTTAACTGCGGCACTTTACTTTTTACCTGAAGGTGCTGTCGCAGGCGTATTTTTGCTTGGCTGTTGCGCAGAGTTTTTCGCCGCAATCATGCCGACCCTGTTTTTCTCAATGCTGGGGGATTCTGCTGACTATAACGAGTGGAAAACCGGACGACGGGCAACAGGGCTGGTGTATTCGGCCGGCACATTCGTTCAGAAAACCGGCGGTGGCTTTGCGGGGGCGCTGGTATTACTGGTACTGGGGAGCTACGGCTACGATGGTATGCAACCTGAATCCATAACCCAGAGTTTACCGGGTATGAGGGCACTGATGAGCTGGATACCTGCGTGCTTCGGACTAGCTGGCGCGCTGCTGATCCTGCGTTATCCACTCAATGATGAGATACAGCAGGAAGTCACGGCGACACTATTAAAGCGCCGTAGCGCACAGTCTTCATTGTCGGCATAATGTAAGTAATAACAGCAGTATTGTTTTTGTAAGGAAGAATAACGTGGCGACCATTTATGAAGTTGCAGAACGGGCGGGCGTGTCGCTATCAACGGTTTCGCGTGTTTTAAATGGCAGGGCCACGGTCAATGCGAAGCTCAAAGATAAGGTGGAGAAGGCGGTGCGGGAGCTTAATTATCGCCCAAACTCGATCGCCCGTTCGCTGGCCAGTAATCGCTCCGATAGTGTCGGGATCCTGGTGTCTGAGCTCAATACCCCTTTTTTCGGCGATTTGATGCAGGCTGTGGAATCAACCCTGCGAGAAGCAGACAAACATGTTGTGATCACGGTTGGCCACAATAACCTGAAAACCGAACAGGATGCGGTTGAATTTTTGATTAGCCGAAACTGTGACGCAATCATTATGCACGTTGAAGCGCTTAGTGACGACTTTCTCATTGATATCAATAAGAACCGACTGCCAATTGCCGTGGTCAACCGGCATATTGATGGCCTGGATCAAAGCAGTATTACGCTGAATAACGAATTGGGGGGCTACCTTGCCACATCCCATCTGATTGGCCTTGGCCACCGACATATTGCCTATATAACCGGCCCCATGGAAAAGCGGGATGCAGCGCAGCGTCTCGAAGGCCACAAGCGTGCGTTGAAAGAAGCCGGACTGACTCTGAACGCCTCTCTTATTTATCACGGACACTACGAGGAAGAAGACGGTAAAGCCGGCTTGCTGGCATTTCTTTCCAGAAACCTCCCTTTTACTGCGCTGGTGTGTGGAAACGACTGGATGGCATCTGGCGCAATGAGTTGCGCCAGAGATTTAGGGATGAGTTTACCGGCTGATTTGTCTATCGTAGGCTTTGATGACGTGGTGTTTGCACACCATGTTTTTCCCCGCTTAACTACCGTCAGCAACCCCATTTCACAGATGGCAGAAATGTCGGCCAGGCAGATCCTCAATACCGTATATGGCCACGACTACGACGTTCAGCGCCTATTTGAGCCAACACTTGTGGTCCGTGAGTCGACAATGAAAAACAAGGCCAAATCATAAAAGACCACTGCCACGCCACACTATACGTGTTTTTTGACTTTCTTTTTCAGCCCCTTAAAAATGGAGTTAAACCGATCGTCCTGGCCGGGCTCTATGGTATTCAGGGTAGTCTGCGCGTCCTCGTACTGTTTGTTATTGATAAGCAGCTCAGCCAGTCGCAGGGCGGCCCAGTCATGCGAAGGCAGGTTTGCCGTATCGATATTCGTGGCGGCAAGTTCCCGGCGATATTGTGAGAGCGCCTCAATGCCGGCCTGAGTATTATTGCCACTTTTAACCGCCGCAAGGCCGAGATAGTACTTGCCGTACAGGTAATGGTGAACAGTCCGTTGATGCGCCTGCCACTGAGGCGTGTCCGCAGCCTCCATCTGCTCTGGCTGGAAGCTCATTAGCGGTGATAACGTCTCGAACGCCTGCTGGTAACGTTCGTCAGCCACATAATGTCTGCCCAGTTCAAACAGGGCCTGAGCACGACTGTCGTCCTGCGCGGCCAGAGTAAGATACAACTCAGTTGCTTTTTCGGTATTGTCTTGCGCCATGTGAAAACGGGCGCTGGCAAACTGACCCTCTGTGGCATCCATGGTGGCAATTTTATCCACCAGGCGTCGGGCCTCATCCATGTCCCCGCCGGCAATTGAGGGGGCGGCCAGATGGAATTGCATTAGCGCCTGATACACGTCGATTTTGTCTGGCGCAATATCCACCGCCTTTTCCAGACTCTGTCTGGCTTTTTTGGCGTAGCCCAGCGCCGAAAAGATACTGTCAGAAGCCTGAGCACCCATTACGCTGGCATGTATATGATAGGCGCGGTAATCGTCAGGGTACGCCGCGACAAACTTGTCAGCCTGCTCTTCCGCGTCGTCCAGATCCTTATTCATTAATGCGGAAATGAGCAGGTTATATGCTTCGGGCGATTTCTGGGGTTTGGCATCCAGAGCACTGATGATGGCGTCAAAATCGCCGTCAGCAAAGTGACTTTTTAACACATCAATGGACACAGACTCTGCGCTGTAGGCGCTCACAGAAAGGCAGGTAAGCAATAGGGCGGCAAGCGGTATTGCGCGTTTTCTGTTTTGACGCCTGCGGGTTTTATCCAATAGTCTCATGTTATGTCCTTATTGATGATAATGAGTAGAGTGAAAATCATTGCATAGCGGTATGTTACGCATTGGGTGTATCGGTCGCCGCGGCGGTTGGCAACAGGATATGGTCTATATGCCTATACCGCATCCACATATAGAGTCCCCACCTCAACTTTTACAATCTTTACCTGCTGACCTTTTGCAAGCGGGGCGTTTGCCCTGACTTGCCAGTTAACGCCGGAGAAGCGTGCTGTGCCCGGCTGTCCGGGGGATACGTCAGACTCAAGGTCAAACGTGGTTCCGATCCAGTCAGATTTCACCTCGTTGGGTTCCCGATCCGCCTGGAGCTTCTTAATGGGACGCCACAGCACGATGGTCAGTAACACCGACACGACAGCAATTGAATAGACCGCGCGCAGCCATTCATGATCGAGTTCTCCGGCAAACATCAGCCCCGATGTGACAAGAAAGGACAGGCCAAGGGTCAGCAACAGTACCGTCGAAAAGCCCATTAGCAATTCGATAATAAGCAGTACCAGGCCAATACCCAGTAGCAGGTGAGGGAGGCTGTTTAACATCGTGTCCATTAGCCAGCCTCATTGCCAAAGCGTTTGGCAATGGTCATAGCCTGCGCCACCACATTGCCAATATCGGTTGAACCATCTGGCAACAGCACCACGGACGATTCTTTGGCAATTTTTTCTTTGGCGCTAATGGCGCCTTTTGCCAGATCAAACTGCACGGCGCGTTGTCCGTCTTCAGAGGATGCGGCTTTGCCGATAGACTCTAACGCCTGCGATTCGGCGTCAGCTACGCGAATAATAGCCTGCGCTTCACCATCGGCTTTTAATATTTGTTCCTGTTTTTCAGCTTCAGCGGCCAGAACCCGCGCCTGCTTATCGCCTTCAGCGCGATTAATGGCAGCTTCTTTGTCACCCTGAGACTCAAGGATCTGTGCCCGTTTAACGCGCTCCGCACGCATTTGCTGTTCCATGGCATCCAGCACAGTAGCGGGTGGTTTAATGTCTTTAAGTTCATAACGCAACACCTGAACTCCCCAGGGCGTAGCGGCTTCGTTGAGGGAGGCAACAATGCTGGCGTTGAGAGCATCACGCTCCTCAAAAGTTTTATCCAGTTCTATGCGGCCCAGTTCGCTGCGCATGGTAGTTTGAGCCAGCTGGGTGACAGCAAACACATAATCTTCCACGCCATAGGTCGCCTTAAACGGTTCCACAACTTTGAAGTACAGGACCCCGTCCACCAGTAAGGTTATGTTATCCTTGGTAATTACAGACTGTTCGGGTACATCGCCGGCCTGTTCCTTTAAGCTGCGGTCGGCGGCTACTCTGTCGATAAAGGGGATTATAAAATTGATACCGGCTTCCAGCGTGCGGGTATATTTGCCAAAGCGTTCAACCAGGTAAGCACGGTTTTGAGGCACAAACTTGACCGAGGTTTTAAGCCCTACAAGTACCAGTACCAGTAACAGGGTCTGAACTGAAAAGAGGTAATCCAGTAGCAGGTTAATTGTCATATTTACACTTCCTTATATTTCTCACTCAGACAGATAGGCAGGCGAGGTTGCGGCGGTTATTTCCTTTTTCCTAGCATACCTCTAAATTGCGAGTGTGTTACCTCCCGAAACATTTGCTTAAACTTTTCCTGCCAGAACATGGTCGCAAATGGCCCTGCCAAGGCATTGCTGCAACCTCTTTAGCTATATGGTAAATCGGTCAGACTGCGCTATAACTTAATACTGATATTGGCCTTCTGGGCAGCTAAACAGGGAAAGATCATGGCACATTTAATCATTGGACACGTCGGGACAGAGGACGCGCGGGTTTGGGTAAGAGGCGATAAACGTAAACCACTTGCATTTGTAACCTGGCGGTGCGAAGGCGAAGAAGGAAGTCAGGAAGAAATTATTGTGCTGGAAGAGCGGCATGACTTTACCGGAGTGGTAGTACTTACCGGACTGCCTGCCGCTACAGAGGTGCATGTCAGTGTTGCTTTTGGCAATGATAAAAATACACAACCGGCCCAACGTTTTATTCCCGAATTCAGCCAGGGCAGCTTTAGCACCGCACCGGCTGGTAATACATCCCGCCCGTTCTCGTTTTTACTGGGCAGTTGTAACCTGCACTCTCTGGGGATCATCAGTTCACCTGACAGTGCGTTTGAACGGCTCAACCAGCTTGTGGATGAACATCATCCTGATTTTATGATCCACTGCGGTGATCAGATTTACTATGACATACCCATTCCCAGCAAATTACCGCGTATTGAGGAATATCGGGACAAATACAAAGATGCCTGGGAAGACTGTGTACCCGCCGCGCAATTGCTTACGCGCTGCCCGCACTACATGATTCTGGATGATCACGAGATCCGCAATAATTTCCATAATGATATGAATGTGAATGTCGGGAGTGTGGATTATCTGAAATGTATCAGCTTAAAGGCATACCGGGAGTACCAGCATATACACAACCCCCAGACCTATGGCAATCAGGCCCTGTACTATGCCTTCGAGCGGGCACACGGTCGCTTTTTTGTGATGGATACGCGCAGCGAGCGATATGAAAAAGAACCTGACAACCAGCTAATTGGTGAACGACAAATGTCCAAGTTTAAAGCGTGGCTGGCGCAGGGCAGCGCACAGCAGATCCACTTTATTGTCACCAGTGTGCCTTTTGTCGGGCAGGTGAGAAATGGCGATGACAAATGGTGTGGCAAAAGTTACATGAAGCAGCGGGAAGAGGTTATTGATGCCATCGTCGAAAGCGGTATCACCCGGGTATGTTTTCTCACCGGAGATATGCATACCTCTTATTATGCGACCATGGACATTGAATCCCATGATGGTACGTCAGTGACCCTTCATGAAGTGATGTCCAGCCCGCTCAACCAGTTGGGGAAAAGCAGTCTGTCAAACTACCGTCAGAGCTTTGCCGCCGTTACCGGTAATGGCAACAAGTATAAAGTGAGCCTCGATGAACAACATTTTTATGATGGCCATTCCAATGTTGTGCTGATGAATGTTGGTCAGGACAGTCTGACAATGAACGTGTACCGGACCAAAAAGTCCCGGTCGGCCGAGCTTCAAATCACTATCGGTATTTAAGCAAGGGGCGAACAGTTCGATGCGCGTTCAGGCACTGTACTTTCCGGTGCCTGAGTCATTTCATACCTGTCACGTTGCTACGTAACAACGTGGCTGCACTTGTACTGCGGTTTTAGCGCCTAACCGGCGTGAATTGACGGCACATGCCTGTGTATTCGGCAAGCCCATTACCCTGCGCATCGAACCCCGTACCGGTGACACTGAGCCGGCACTGTATACGCGGGCCGGCCAGACGACGCGTCAGAAACACGCTGCCACGGGTATCGCCATTGTTCAGATTAACGGTGAACATAAAGTTATCATCCAGCAGCATCACAGGGGCAGAGTCTAAAACCGTACCGGAAAATACCTGATGACCGGTATTGGTGAGCGTCGCCGCTGAAAAGTCAAAGTCAGAGGTCACATGATAGACCAGGCGGCCCTTCAGATCGCCGCTCAGATCGATAGTGTCAGTGCTGTATTCCGTTTTGCCCAATGTGGTGTCAACCGATGCATGTACGATTGATGTTGGAAAGTAATGTACCGCATTGCCTGACACTGGCTGCCAGCGTTTATCAGTGTGGTGCTCAGGTTCAGTAGCTTGAACAGCGCCGTTACCAAGCAGTGCGGTCAGCGATACTATGAAAATGTGGCGTAAAGCAGTGTTGTTAAGTACATTCATAATAGTTCCAGTCAGATGGTTAATCCACATTCACTATAGGCAGGCGTTGCAGGGCAAAAAACGGACATAACCGGTCACAGACGGACATGCGAACCGGGGCTGCGTAGTATCAGGGCGGGCGTTGCCCATTTCGGGATAAGGGTAAAGGCATAAGTGTCATGAAGCGTAATAAGGAGGCCTTCCGTTCATGGAAAGCCATTGCCAATTATTTTGGTCGCAGTGAGCGCACCGTGCGACGCTGGGAGGCGCTTGAGGGATTGCCGGTGCACCGACACCAGCACCGCACTGGTGCACGGATTTTTGCCCGCAAGCCGGAGCTCGACGCATGGTTTTCCGCCCGCACCCACGGGACGGAACCTGCGCCTGGAAGTACACTGTGTCTTGCCCTTATTCCGTTTGATTTTTTTTCAGCAGAGCCCTCTGAGGCATTCATTCAGGATGCGTTTTGTGAAGACATAGTTGGTGATTTGTCGGGCTTAACAGCCATTAGCCTCATCAGTTACGCCTCGGCAAAACGGCTACCTCAAACACAACCCGCGCTGCTCGATACGATTACATCACTGCGTGTGGACTACTATATCGAGGGCAGTATTCGTATCCTCAGTGAGCAGGCTAGCGTCAATGTGCGGGTGATTAATGCCAGTGAACAGACCGTTGCCTGGAGTGCGCAATACTGTGAAAGCAGACCTGACTGGCAGGCCCTGCGCCAGAAAGTGGTCGCGGATCTTATCACCAGTCTGCCCTTAGCCAATATTGACGCGCAGCTGTTTCCTCAGCATAAGGCTATACTGCACAATCAGACTGCCTGGGAATATTTGCATAAGGCGCGCAATGCGTCGCTACAATGGCAGCCCGAGGCCATTTCTCAAGCCATTACTCTGTTACAGGCGGCCAGTGAGCTGGTAGGCAATAACCCGTTGATTATGGCTCAGCTTGGCAGAGTGTACTTGCAGCAGCGCGAGTCGGGCGCAGACTGTTCCGCCGCCCCTATTGAAAAAGCCAGCGCGATATTAAAAAGGCTACGAGCTCAACAGCCTCACGCTTTCTTCACGCTTTCACTGGGCGGCTGGCTTGACTACATGAAAGGAGAAATAAACGAGGCCATCGATACTTTGCGTCAGGCGCTGGCGCTGCAACCGAACGATCCTGATACATTGGGGCTACTCTCGAACTGCTACCTGGTCAGCGGGCAGTCAGAGCTGGCATGGCCCTTCATTCAGACGCTGCAGGTTGTAGATCCGCTAACACCGCTAAGCCGCTGTATGCCGGGCTATTACCGGCTGATGACCGGCGATTTCGATGGCGCGATTGGCCCCTACCAGCAAATGCTGACCATGGCACCGTCTAATCCACTGGCGCGGTTATTTCTGGTATGGGCATTAGCCATGAATGAAGCGACAGATGCGGTGGTTAGCCAGTGCGAAGGCTTTTTACCCTCACAGCGCAACACCCTGGTCGCCAGCCTGGCGTTTGCGTTATGTGATGGTCTGCTCGGACATCAGGGCGGTTTAACGCTGACAACAGTGCAGGCCGATGAAGCGGCTGCTAATGCCATGCTAGCCCGGTTTACCGCGTTTGCCTTTGCTGGATGTGGTGATATTGAGTGCGCGACACACTGGCTTAGGCGTGCGTTTGAACTGGGGTTCTGGCCTTATCCGTTTATGCATCAGCATGACCGTTATTTTCGGCCCTATGCCGACTATGAACCGCTTAAGCAACTGATGGTCGAAATGGAAAAGAAATGGCGTGCCCAGATGAAAACAGATCTCTCTCTGGACGCGTAAAATTACCAGCTTGCCCGCTGCTCACTCTCGTAAAGCCGCCACACAAACCCTAGTCCAATGCTGTAAGTGATATCGTCCTCAAATAACGGGCTGTCGCGGTTTGCTGCACCCTGATTGAACTGGACTGAGCCGCCGAAAAAGCCTCGCAGCCGCTTTCTTATCGGGAAGGAGACTCCCATTGAGAGCTCCGCACCCAGATAGCCACTTTTGGCATCATAGGCGGGGCGCTGCGCGGTAACAAACGCCGGATCCACCTGATAAAAGTAATCGTGCAGTTCTTCGGTGGCGAAGACCAGGCTTAGCGAAACATTGAGTCCGGTATCTTTGAACAACCGTCCCCGCTGCTGGTATGAAAGCATAGGTTCAAGCACATAGCCCTGATGGTCAATACCGGAGAAGTCGGTGGAAAATACCGCTCGGGTCTGCAGGCGCGCATTTAAGCGCCCGCTGCCACCGCCGTCAAAGCGAAAATCGCGAACCCGGTAGATAAGCTGTGGGCCCACCTCAAACAGGTAGTCCAGATCTGGCATCCCGTCGCGTACGCCGCCTTCCTCGTTATTGGCAGAAAACGCACCGCCCAGGGATATATCAAATTCGTAGTCACTCTCCTCAATGACAACTGCACGCGCGCCACCACCATCACCAACCCGGAAAATGTCGCCCCGATAGACCACATAGGGCAATGCCAGCGCAACCAGATTTCGTTCCACGGAAGCAGGGTAATTAGGGACCTCTATAACACCACCGCCGACGCCAGCTTCCCACAGCGGCTGAAGCTCCTGCTGGCTTTCAAAGCCGGTTAAGTCGCGATTAGGGCTGTCCTTCACCTGCTCAGAAATGGCACTAAAAGACAAGCTCAGGCCAAGCAGACAGGCGGCGATACGTAATGCACGGAAAGGGCATAATAGCGTTTGCATAATTGACTTACCGGAAAAAGCTGTTGATAACAGGGAAGGATGTAATTGAACAACACTAGCAGCTTTGTCGCCGTTGAAAAGTAAAGTTTTTTTAAGACCAAAAAAAACGGCGCCGGGAGGCGCCGTTTTCAGAGTCCAGGGAAGACCCAATTAGTTGTTTTCGATTAAGCGTGAG
>NZ_BMXP01000001.1:592494-685027 GCF_014651815.1 Alteromonas halophila
TTCAATTTGACGCGGCTTCTTCGCTTCTGGAATGACACGCTCCATATCGATATGCAGCAGTCCGTTTTCCATATCGGCGGCCAGTACTTTAACGTGATCGCCCAACTGGAACTTGCGTTCAAAATTACGCTCGGAGATCCCTTTGTGCAGGTACTTGCGTTCGCTACCTTGTTTCTCTTCGGTCTCTTTCTTACCGGTAATGGTCAGCGTATTTTCCTGCACCTCAATGTTGACGTCGTCTTTGCTGAAGCCGGCAATCGCCATGGTAATGCGATATTTATCCTCACCTAACAACTCAATGTTATAAGGCGGATACGTGCTTTGTTTTTCAGCGCGGGACGCTGCATCAACCAGTGATGCCAGGTGGTCAGAACCAATGAATGAACGGTATAGTGGAGATAGATCGATATTACGCATAGTCATATCCTCAAAATTAAGCAATATGTTTTAAGTTAAGTGCCCCGAAACATCGGCGGCGGTAGTTGTCGGCCTGACTGTTCAGCGCCGACAATTACTAAATAGGGTAGGACAAAATGTTTTCAAGAGAGAAAAGTAAAAAAATTAAAAAATTATCGATAAACGGATGATTACTGACGGCGCAGCCGCCAGGCCAGCACCAGCATAGCCAGGGTTAACCCCCAAATCAGGATATCGCCAAACCGACCGTATGGTGTAATTCCTCGGGTCAGGGTGACAGGCGAACTCAGGCTTCCCACTTCAAACTGTGGCAGGCGTGACGTCACATTACCCCGGTGATCGATAAAGCCGGAAATACCATTATTGGTAGAGCGGATCACCGGACGTCCGAATTCCAGTGCGCGTACCCGGGCAATCTCCATGTGCTGTGCCGGACCATGAGAGTTACCAAACCAGGCATCATTACTCAGGGTGATAATGGCGTCGGTGTCGTTATGCACATTTGCCCCGACCTGGCGAGGGAAGGCAATTTCGAAGCATAACGCGGGTGCCATGCTAACCCCGTTAGCCTGGATATTCGGCTGCTGAAAATCCCCCCGTGCGAAAGAGGACATCGGCAAATCAAAAATGGGTGCCAGCCCACGCAGCAGATCTTCGAAAGGTACGACCTCTCCAATGGGTAGCAGGTGGTGCTTGGCGTAACGGTTTGAGTGGAAATAGCGGTAGTGACCCTGCTGAGCGTCAGGCTGTTTCTTACCCAGTACAATCATGCTGTTCCAGGCATCATCATTTTCCCAGTTAAAGTTAACAATGCCTGTCACCAGCGCGCTGTTAGTTTGTGCGGCTTTTTTATCTATCTCAGCGAGGTAATCCAGCGCCAGCGGCTCTAATTTAGGCACTGCGGCTTCAGGCCAGATGATCACGTCATTGTCCCATAGCGGCTCGGTGAGAGTGCGGTATTTCTCCATGGTCGGGCCGTCCTGTTCAGGCACCCAGCGCAGGCTTTGCGCAATATTGCCCTGCACCATGGCCATCGAGATGCTGCGCTCCGGCGTGACCCAACTGTACGTTGAGGCAACCCAGCCACTGACATACGCGATAGCGATAGCCAGACCTGCCCGCAGCAGGGCTGCTCTGGTGTGGGCCAGCGCCAATGCGGCGCCCAGACAGACCAGCAGGGCGCTGATACCTGTTTCACCCAGTATCGGAAACCAGCCTGCCAGAGGACTGTCGATTTGGCTGTAGCCCAGCGACAGCCAGGGAAAGCCAGAAAACACCCAGCTTCGTAACCATTCACTCAACGTCCAGAAAAACGGCAGTGCCAGTGGCATAAGGTGAGCAGGGAACAGCCGCCGGGTAAGATAGAACGCCAGTGCCGGATACAGTGACAGATAAGCACAAAGTAGAGCCATCATGCCGACCGAGCCAATCAGTGGCAGGCCGCCATAATCAGCAATACTGACGTGGACCCAGCTGATCCCCGCGCCAAACCAGCCAAGCCCGAAAACCCAGCCGGTCAAAAAACCACGATGTTCAGTGCGGTGTAATTGTCTGACAGCAATGGCACAGGCCAGGATCGTGACCGGCCATACGCCAAATGGCGCAAACGCGAACGTCAGGCTGGCGCCAGCCAGCAATAATAATCCGTAATGTATGAGAGACGACAGGGGAAATTACTCCAGAGCTGGGACCGTGACTTTTAACTGCACCAGACGGCGCTTGTCGGAATGGGTAATCTTAAACTGAATATCATCAATGGTAATTTCATCATTGGTAGCCGGCATATGACCAAAGGCTTTGAGCACGATGCCGCCAATGGTGTCCGCTTCTTCTTCACTGAATGTGGTTTCAAAGAAACTGTTGAACTCGTCCACCGGGGTCAGAGCTTTAACGGAGTAGGTGTATTTATTCAGCGGGCGAATATCATCGGTGCCATCTTCTTCGGTGTCATATTCGTCCTCAATCTCACCAACGATAATTTCCAGAATATCTTCAATGGTCACCAGACCCGATACACCGCCATATTCATCAACCACAATGGCCATATGATAGCGCTGCTGCCGGAATTCTTTAAGCAGTACATCAACCCGTTTACTTTCCGGCACAATCACTGCCGGCCGCAGGATCTCACGTAAGGAAAATTCTTTCTCAGCATTAAAGGCATAACTGAGCAGATCTTTGGCCAGCAGGATCCCCTCAATGTGATCTTTATCTTCACTAATGACCGGAAACCGGGAGTGGGCAGACTCGAGCATCACGGGCAGGAATTCTTCTACCTTCTGGTTGATGTCAATGGTAGACATCTGCGCCCGGGGGATCATGATATCCCGCACTTTCATTTCGTTAACGCCGATAACGCCTTCGATCATTTCGCGGGTTTGCGGATCGATCACCTCGCGCTGTTCAGCGTCACTGATGACTTCAACCAGTTCATCCTTGCTTTGCGGCTCTCCGGAGAAAGACAACTTTATTTTGTCAAACCAACTTTTACCCGAAGAGCCGTTGGTAGAGTGGGGATTATCGTCGCTCATAAATTCCATAATTTCGATAAACAGAAAAGAAAACTTAATGCTCTTGATACGGATCGTCAATGCCTAAGCGGGACAAAATCGCAATTTCCAGCGCCTCCATTTCTTGTGCTTCAGCATCAGTGATGTGATCAAAGCCCATCAGGTGTAGCACGCCATGTACGATCATGTGCGTATAATGATCAGAAACCGCCTTGTTTTGCTCGCGGGCTTCTTTGCAAATTACCGGTACACAGACCACCAGGTCGCCAAGTAAATTCAGCTCGATACCCGGCGGCGCCTCAAACGGGAATGACAAAACATTGGTAGGATAGTGCTTATCACGGTAATCGCCGTTGAGCGTGGCAGACTCTTCTTCACCGACAAATCGGACGGTCACTTCCTGTGTACCCATTTTCTGATGCGCAAGGACACGTGATACCCAGTATGCGATATCCTCTTCAGAAGGCAGCGATGCGACAAGTTGTGCATCGCCGTCAAAAGCCTGCTGGTAATCTACCAGGGCAGTGGGGGAAGCGTCCGTCACGACGGCGTTTCACCCTCAGGACCGGCTGGCTTGCCGCCGTCTTTGGCCTGCGCTTTTTTCTCATCGCTTCGTTGCTTACGCTGGGTTTCCTGCTCCGCGTCATGCTGCTCATAAGCCTGCACAATACGCGCAACGACGGGGTGTCGAACGACATCGCCGGCGGCAAAGAAGTTAAATGACAAGTCAGACACATCACTGAGCACATCAATCGCATGACGCAGACCAGAGCGCGCGCCGCGCGGTAAGTCAATCTGCGTGATATCGCCAGTAATCACAGCTTTGGAATTAAAGCCAATGCGGGTTAAGAACATTTTCATTTGCTCAACCGTGGTGTTCTGGCTTTCATCCAGAATGATAAACGCATCGTTAAGCGTACGTCCGCGCATGTAGGCCAATGGCGCCACTTCAATCACATTGCGCTCCATCAGCTTTTCGACTTTTTCAAAGCCAAGCATTTCAAACAGAGCGTCGTACAGCGGGCGCAGGTAAGGGTCAACCTTCTGTGACAGGTCGCCAGGCAGGAAACCCAGCTTTTCGCCTGCCTCAACGGCAGGACGGGTCAGCAGTATACGGCGTACTTCCTGACGTTCCAGTGCATCCACCGCACACGCCACTGCCAGGTAGGTTTTACCGGTACCGGCCGGACCAATACCAAAGCTGATATCGTGATTGACGATATTGCTGACGTATTTCGCCTGATTGCCGTTGCGCGGCTTAATCACACCACGCTTAGTGCGTATATTCGCCTCTTTGCCGTAATGCGTCGGCTCATCCTGCTCCAGTGTGCGTGCTTCCTGAATCGCCAGGTGGATCTGCTCGGGTTCGAGCACCGGAATGATGCCTTTCACCGGCTGCGTCTCGATATACAACAGTTTAAGCAGTTCCGATGCACCATTGGTCTGCTGGGGTTCACCCAGCACTTTGAACATGTTGTTCCGATAGGTGATCTCCACCCCCAGGCGGCGCTCTATTTGTTTGATGTTTTCATCAAACGGCCCGCACAGGCTGGATAACCGGCGGTTGTCTTCGGGTTCCAGTACGAATTCGCTACTTACCACTTTACTCAAACTGTTGTTTTCCTCGCTATTGCTTAACTATCGTTACTGAGCGGGAGTAAACTGACCCACGCCCAGCGCGTCGGGCTGACTGCCCTGATGTTTATTCATAATAGATTGGGGCGAAACCGCAACACGCAAGCCCATATCCTGTTCGCGGCGCAGCACATTGCCACGCAGTGAGTTGGTGAATACATCAGTGACGACGACATCCACAAACTCGCCAATCATGTCCGGACTGCCTTCAAAATTAACCACGCGGTTATTTTCAGTACGACCGCTCAGTTCCATCGGATTCTTCTTTGACGGCCCCTCGACCAGAATACGCTGCTCGGTATCCAGCATGTTGCGGGCGATTTGCTGTGACTGCTGATTTAAGCGTTGCTGCAGTAGATGCAGGCGCTGCTTTTTGGTCTCATCGTCCACGTCATCTACCGCATCGGCTGCCGGCGTACCGGGGCGGGCACTGTAAATGAAACTGAAGCTAAGATCGAAGTTGACCGCCTGAATTAAGTCCATGGTGGCTTCAAAATCAGCGTCGGTTTCACCGGGAAAGCCAATAATGAAGTCTGAGGACATACTAATGTTCGGGCGAACTTTCTTCAGCTTGCGGATTTTTGACTTGTACTCAATGGCTGTATGACCGCGCTTCATCAGGTTCAGAACCCGGTCTGAACCGCTTTGCACCGGCAGGTGAAGGTGATCAACCAGCTCAGGAATAGAAGTGTAGGCGTCAATGATATCGTCTGTAAATTCGACCGGGTGTGAGGTGGTATAGCGAATGCGGTCGATGCCATCAATGGCCGCCACCAGTTCCAGTAATTCAGCAAACCGGCACTCGGTGCCATCAAAATTATCGCCGCGATAGGCGTTGACGTTCTGGCCCAGCAGGTTGACTTCACGTACGCCCTGGCCCGCTAACTGCGCCACTTCTAACAGTACATCATCGACCGGACGGCTGACTTCCTCACCACGGGTGTAAGGTACCACACAGAAGGTGCAGTACTTCGAGCACCCCTCCATGATGGAGACAAATGCAGTGGGACCTTCCGCGCGAGGCTCAGGCAGACGGTCAAATTTTTCAATTTCAGGGAAGCTGACATCTACCACCGAGCGTGCGCCACCCTGCAACTGATTAATCATTTCGGGCAGGCGGTGCAGGGTTTGCGGTCCGAATACCAGGTCAACAAACGGCGCACGCTGACGAATAAGCTCACCTTCCTGGGACGCGACGCAACCGCCTACGCCAATGATCAGGTCAGGGTTGGTTTGCTTTAGATTTTTCCAGCGGCCCAGTTGATGGAAGACCTTCTCCTGCGCTTTTTCCCGGATGGAACAGGTGTTAAGCAGGATCACATCGGCCTCTTCAGGCTCAGCAGCTTCGCTGTAGCCATGGGTCGAGTCTAGCAGGTTTGCCATCTTGTCCGAGTCGTACTCGTTCATCTGACAACCCCAGGTTTTGATATACAGCTTCTTAGTCATAGCAAGTAGTTGATAACCCGTAATTAATTGAAGTATGCTCGGTTAACGCCAGCGATTTACATGTGCAGTCAGTACGACAACGTGGCACGACGCTGGGTTCCATACCCGTTCAGTGTCGAAAATAGCCGCACATTTTACCTTTTCTGCTCCGCTTTGCCCAGTCACTCGTAGCATTCATAGTCAGAAATCCAGTTGCCTGGCGTTAGCGCGCATTACAACCGGGCAGGTAACTGCATTGCATCGTCGTGTCTGACCATGACTTTTAGCGCAGCTAACCGCATAATGGCAGGCGCAGGCGCGTCGTTAACCAGAGCGCTGTCTGCGATTTGATAGGAGCTTTCATGTTCGATTTTTGTATTAATGGTGGTGGTATGGTGGGCTCAGCACTGGCGCTGGGGCTGGCGCAGCAGGGCTACCATATCGCGGTGATTGAGCCTGTCACCCCCATGGCGTTTTCAGCAGAGCAGGGACCGGATTTACGGGTGTCGGCCATCAGTCATGCATCCGTCACACTCTTAAAAGCGCTGGGAGCCTGGTCGGCTATTGAACGCATGCGACTTAAACCTTATACCGCGTTATCCGTGTGGGAAACTGCCGACGTCACAACCTTTTCAGCCGACATGGCCAACATCGATACGCTGGGCTATTTTGTAGAAAATCGTTTACTGCAGCTAGGCTGTATGCAGGCACTCAAAGGGTTTGAAAATGTCACCTGGCTGTCAGATAAAACTATCAGGCATATTGCGCAAAACGAGGACGGGGCATCGCTTACACTGGATAACGACGAATGCCTTGACTGTCGGTACCTGATCGGCGCGGATGGCGCTGCTTCGCAGGTACGTAGTGCCGCTAACATTGGTACCAGTGGCTGGCAGTACGGGCAGCAGGCGATGGGGATCGTTATAGAACTGGAACAAGACAGTGGCAGCGAAACCTGGCAGCAGTTCACGCCAGACGGGCCCAGAGCCTTCTTGCCGATGTACGGCAACATGGCCTCGCTTATCTGGTATGACTCACCACAAGTACTAAACAGGATAAAGGGGTTAAGCGACAGCGAATTAAAGGCACAGATTCGTGACCATTTCCCGGCTAAACTCAACGAGCAGGCGGCAGAATTTACCATCAGGGGCAAGGCAGCCTTTCCGCTAAGCCGGTCTCATGCCAGTGCATATGTCGCTGCGCCGTATATTTTAATTGGAGATGCGGCCCATACCATCAATCCGCTGGCCGGACAGGGGGTTAATCTGGGCTTTAAAGACGTGGAAACGTTGCTTGCCGTGACGGCTGACAAGCCGGATTTGAATATACCTGATTTTGCTTCGCAGCTTCGTCAGCGCTATGAGATACCGCGCCGGCGCGAAAACCTGCAGATGATGACCGCGATGGATGGCTTTTATCTCTTGTTTAGCAATAATATCGGCCCCATCAAATGGATAAGAAATCAGTTATTGTCAGCAACCGAGCATTTTGAACTGGGTAAGCGCTCGGTGCTTAAATACGCGTTAGGAATGAACGAATGGAAGTTTTAATCATACTGGCGGTACTGTTTATCAGCCTGGCAGTTATTGTGCCGCTGCTGGAACGCTCGAAAATGCGTATCAGTAATGAAGATGCCGCGAAATGGGCGAAGTGGATCTGGCCATTGATGGGAATTCTACTTGTCGCCCAACTGGTTCGTATGCTGCTCGGTGGATGAAGTGTCTGGCCACGGACTTTGAAGATCCAGCAGCACTTTGTCGATCATGATCGTGGTATCAACCAGATCATCATGGGTGCTGGCAAAGGTGCGCAGTCCGACAAACTGGTTTTGTAGCCACTTGGCCAGGAGGTCTCGTCTGACCGGGTAAGAGAGACGATCCTGCGCGCTTAGCGCATCAACAACACTGCAAAAGCCTGCCTGAAGTTTTTGCATTCCCTGTTCAATGGTCTGGCGGGATGCGGCAGGCAATGTGTCTATCTCCGCGAGTGACTTTACCAGCAAACACTGCCTTTTATAACGGTGGGCTGACGAGGTCGTGATACTGTCGACGAAAAACGCTCTCAATGCCGCTAAAGGGTTTTCAGCGTCAGCCACGCTACGCAACGTTGCCTGCATGTGTTTCACATAGTCCCCAAGCACTCGTTCGAAAAGCGCATCTTTGCTGCGAAACCGCGCATAAACACTGCCTGGCCGGAGGTCCAGCCTGGCCTGTATATCGCGCATACCCGTTGCGTTAAAGCCACGTTGCCAGAATAAATCTGTGGCTTTTTCGACCAGTCTGTCGCTCTCGTATTGCAAAACGTTATTCCTTATAAAAGTTTGTTTTGAACACTTGTTCAATTGATCTTGAACGAGCGTTCAAGCGTTCATATGTTTAAAGCGTCGTAAACGAAATCACTACAACAGGAGATAAGTATGACAGACTTTACTTTACACGATAAATCAAGCGCACCGGAAGAGTCCAAGTCGTTGCTTGAAAAATCAGAACAGGCATTTGGCATGATTCCGAACCTTCATGCTGTGATGGCGGAAGCACCGACCCTGCTAGATGGCTATCAGCAATTGCACGAACTGGCGCAGAAAACGTCATTCAATGCTGACGAACTGACGGTTGTCTGGCAAACGATTAATGTAGAACATGCCTGTCATTACTGTGTGCCGGCACATACTGGCATAGCGAAAAGCATGAACGTCGATGATGCACTTATTGAAGCGTTGAGAAATGATGAAAAACTCACCGACGAGAAGCTTAATACACTAAAAAACACGACCCTTGCATTAGTGCGCAATCGCGGCCACCTTGATGCCTCCGAGAAAGACGCATTCTTCAGCGCCGGGTACGACAAGCAAAACTTACTTGAGATTGTACTTATCCTGTCTCAGAAAGTGATGAGTAACTATGTCAATCACTTTGCTGAGACCCCCGTCGATGAGTCATTTAAAAAGTTTGAGTGGCACAAATAATACAGGGTAGTGCTTAAGCGGTGAGGCGTGTTATCGCCTCACCGGTTACCAGATCCCTTTCTCTGTTTTGCCCTGGATCTCACAGTCACCGCGCTTGTATTCGGGGCGTTCACCACGTTGGTGCTTGGTAAAATAATCTTTGCTTATCGCCACTATCGTGGGCGTTAACCAGATGATGGCAACAATATTAATCACTGTCATCAGCCCCAGTGCCATATCGGCCATAGCCCATACCTCTGGCAGCGCCGCCTGTGCTCCCCAGAAAATCATGGCCAGATAGCCAACGGTATAGGCCGCACGACCAGGCCGGTTGTCCAGTTTAAAAATATGAAGGTTACTTTCGCCGTAGGCATAGTTCGCTACGACTGACGTAAAGGCAAACAGGCAAATGGCAGCGGCCACAAAATCACTGCCACCGTCGCCAAGGTGAGAGACCATAGACTCCTGAGTAAGGCGGATCCCTTCCATTTGATCAGACGACGAACCGCCTGCCAGCAGAATAACAAACGCTGTGGCCGTACATAAAATCATGGTATCCAGAAACACGCCGAGCATTTGTATGTAACCCTGGGATACCGGGTGATTAGGATTTGGCGTGGCAGCCGCTGCAGCGTGTGGGACTGAGCCTGAACCGGCTTCATTAGAGTACAGACCTCGCTGGATCCCGTTTTTAATGGCAGCGCCCAATGCGCCGGCACCGGCCTCCTGTAAACCGAAGGCTGACTGGATAATGTCCATCAGCATACCGGGTACCGCATCAGCATTCATCAGCGTGATCACCAGTGCGACGGCCACGTAGCCAAAACCCATAAAGGGGACGATGTATTCCGCAAAGCGTGCAATACCGCGCAGACCACCAACGACAATGAGTGCCGCCAGTACAATGATGACAAGGCCGGACCAGGTCGTCGGGAACTGGTAGGCATTGTTCAGCGCATCGGTAATAGTATTGGCCTGAACTGCACTGAATACAAAGCCGTAGCCTAAAAACAGACACAACGAAAAGAGAACTGCCAGCCAGCGCTTATTGAGTCCCTGCTTAATGTAGTACGCAGGTCCGCCACGAAACTCGCCGCGATCGTCCCGTACTTTATACAGTTGGCCCAGCACGCTCTCAGCGAAGCCTGTCGCCATTCCCAGCAGGGCAATCATCCACATCCAGAAAATTGCGCCAGCGCCGCCCAGTGAAATGGCCACCGCCACACCGGCAAGATTTCCGGTGCCAACCCGGGCTGAGAGGCTGGTGCACAACGCCTGAAAGGAACTGATCCCGTCTTTCGTCGAGGCAGTGCTGCTCTTCAGCAGGCCGAACATGTGGAAGAAGTGCCTGAATTGTACGCCACCGAGTCGATAGGTAAACCAGCACCCGCACACAATGAGCATTAGGATAAGTACCTGGCCGTCGCCCCAAAGTACATTATTAATGGCTGAAACTAACTCATTAATCACGCTATATCCTTGATTATAATTATGTTTATTGAGCTGTGCGCGCGACTGGGCGCGAGCGCAAAATCCATAGTACCAGTTATGTAGCCGTATGGAAGGCCAGAAGCTCGAGATTAAGCAGTAAAAACCTGCAACTTACCGTAGTAAGGCGGACTGTGTGCTGTAAGGAAAGCGTCAGAGACAAAAAAACCGGCACTGGGCCGGTTTATGTATATGGCTGGGGTAGCAGGACTCGAACCTGCGAATGACGGGATCAAAACCCGCTGCCTTACCAACTTGGCTATACCCCAAGTGGCAACCGCGTTGAAAACGCAATTACTCTGGAAAAATGGCTGGGGTAGCAGGACTCGAACCTGCGAATGACGGGATCAAAACCCGCTGCCTTACCAACTTGGCTATACCCCAACGATGGTGCGGAAGGAGAGACTTGAACTCTCACGCCGTGAAGCACTGGAACCTAAATCCAGCGTGTCTACCAATTCCACCACTTCCGCATGGTTTCACACAATAAAAAACCCATAGACTGGGTTAGTGTGAAAATGGTGGCTACGGCGAGATTCGAACTTGCGACCCCATCATTATGAGTGATGTGCTCTAACCAGCTGAGCTACGTAGCCACTTAATTGTTTACTCCCTCTTGGGAAGTGGCGCGTATTATGCGGATATGCGTTGTCACCGTCAACCCCTTTTTTTACACATTTATTTAAGTGGCTAATATATAACCCGCAGGGGCTAAAAACTATGCTTATTGATGCATAAATGCCCGGTTTTAATCGTGTTTAGCAGCAATTTCCTCGACTTCAGTCTGGTAGTAACAAACGTCAATCATCCGCGGTGTGAGTGACGTGTCGTGGTAAAACGGATTAACTAAAGTACGCGAAATTGAGACTTTCTTCTGATAATCAGGGTGAGAGGCCTGCTGTACACGAAAACGACGCTGCTCGCTGGCGGCAAGTGAGTCGCCAGTGGTTGCCGAGACAATCAGGCTGTCCGAGCCTGGCGAGGCGAGTACGCCGCCTGCCTCACGTTCGCCGCGTGGCAGCATTTGCAGGTGCTCCATTCCGGACAAAACCTTACCTATGACTGACATATTTTTATCCAGGTGGCGCGGTGCCTGGCCAAGGACAATATAAAACTCAGTAGTCGCACTGTCTTTATCATTGTTGCGAGCAAATGCAACGGCGCCCGGACAGTGAAGCAGCCACTGTTGATTGGCTTTTGTATCGCGTCCAGCAGGGATGCCGTTAATAAATCCGGTTTGCGGGGCATGTACTGCATTGGGCTCAACCAGGAGGAAGGACCTAGTCACAGGCGATACAAACTCCGCACCAAGGGAGGACTTATCCGGACCATCCTGGCTTTCCATGTTACTCCCCGCCTGGGCGACGAAACCGTCAATGACCCTGTAAAAATATTTATCATTGTAGTAACCATTATTCACCAGCGCGGTAAAGCGCGCTTTGTGTGCTGGCGCAATGGCACTACTTAACATGATCACCACCTCACCGAACCGGGTGTTAAGGTGTACCAGGTCTTCTGGCGGAGGCGTGTACCACTGCGCGTCATTTGTTTCTGAGTAGACAGGCGTAGTCAGCAGGGCAAGAAGCAGCAATAGGTAACGGTAGGGCATTGAAACCAGCCTTAAATTTGTCAAGTGAGTGCAATAGGTAATGGTATACGCCGCGAGCGAATCATTGCGATTTCACGCTACTATGTTATCGGTATCAAAGACACATATAACGTTATGAGCAGACTTTGTGCAATACCAGATGTGTGGGTAAAACGCTCAAATAAGCAGGGGAATATATAAAAAAGCCCTGCAGTGATCTGCAGGGCTTGGTGTAACGTGACTGGCTGACTAAACGTTAAAGCGGAAGTGAATCACGTCGCCGTCTTTGACGATGTATTCCTTGCCTTCCAGACGCCATTTACCGGCATCCTTAGCACCCTGTTCACCGTTGAACTCGACGAAGTCGTCATAGCTGACCACTTCGGCGCGGATAAAACCTTTTTCAAAATCGGTATGAATTTTACCGGCCGCCTGCGGGGCGGTGGAGCCTTCCGGATAGGTCCAGGCGCGCACTTCTTTAACGCCGGCAGTAAAATACGTCTGCAGGTTAAGCAGGTTGTAACCGGCACGGATAACGCGGTTCAAGCCAGGCTCTTCCAGCCCCATATCCTGCATGAACTCTTCTTTTTCATCGTCATCCAGTTCGGCAATTTCCGACTCAATCGATGCGCAGACCGCAACCACCACAGCATTTTCGCCTTCAGCAATCGCCTTAACTTCATCCAGATAGGGATTATCATCAAAGCCGTCTTCGTTAACGTTGGCAATGTACATGGTGGGCTTCAGCGTCAGCATGTTCATGTGCGCGATTGCCGCTTTTTCTTCTTTGGAGAGTTCCAGAGAGCGCAGCAACTGGCCTTCGTCCAGGTGCGGTTTAATCTTTTGCAGCACTTTTAGTTCGGCTTTGGCATCACCGTCGCCACCTTTAGCGCGTTTACCGACGCGGATCAGGGCTTTTTCGGTGGTTTCCAGGTCGGCCAGCGCCAGCTCGGTATTGATAACATCAATATCATCCTGCGGGCTCACTTTGCCAGACACGTGTACAATGTTGTCATTGTTAAAACAACGCACAACATGACCAATAGCATCGGTTTCACGGATGTTAGCCAGGAACTTGTTGCCCAGACCTTCACCTTTTGAGGCGCCTTCAACCAGGCCGGCAATATCCACAAACTCCATGGAAGTGGGGATCACTTTCTGTGGATTAACAATGGCCGCAAGCTTGTCCAGACGCGTGTCCGGTACCGGTACCACACCGGTATTCGGCTCGATGGTACAGAACGGGAAGTTAGCTGCTTCGATACCTGCTTTGGTCAGTGCATTAAATAGCGTCGATTTACCCACATTTGGCAGGCCGACGATACCGCATTTAAAACCCATGGTGTTGGATCCTTGTCTGGTTGAGTGTCAGGCGTCGGCTTTGAAAGAATGCAGCCGGTTTTGCGCCATTTTAAGATCGTGTTTAAACAGAATACCCGTACAGCGAACCGCCTCATCAATGGCGCTGTCGATAGCCTGCTTTTCGGTTTGCGACGGCTTACCCAGTACGTGGCCGGTCACCTTACTTTTATGTCCCGGGTGGTCAATGCCAATGCGCAACCGCAGAAAATTCTTGTTATTACCCAGCTTGCTCACAATGTCTCTTACACCGTTCTGACTGGAACTGCCGCCAACTTTAAACTTGGCCACGCCTGCCGGGAGATCAAGCTCATCAAAAGCTACCAGGATCTGCTCGGGCTCAATGCGGTAAAAGTTTGCCATTGCTGCTACTGCCTGACCGCTGCGGTTCATAAAGGTAGTAGGGTAGAGCAAACGGACATCGTGACCGTCGATAGTAATACGACCGGTTTTTCCGAAAAACTTTGATTCTGGTTTGAGGTGCGTGTGATGAAAATCGGCTAGCTGGCTAAGATACCAGGCGCCTGCATTGTGACGGGTATGTTCATATTCGGGGCCCGGATTACCCAGGCCCACGATAAGACGAATATCAGCCAAGCTGATTATTCCTCAGTTTTGCCTTCTTCGCCTTCGCTGTCATCGCCAGAAGCTTCGGTGTCATCAGACCCTTCTTCTTCGTCAACTGCTGGGGCTTTAGGTGCAGGCTTAACTGTGACAACTGCCAGGTCGTGAGTTTCGTCTTCTTTAGCAAGCTCTACAGACGATACGCCTTTAGGCAGAGTGATGTCTGACAGGTGAAGGGTGTGACCCATTTCGATGTCAGCCATGTCTACTTCAATGTACTCTGGCAGATCTTTCGGCAGACAGTGAATTTCAATTTCATTCACGTGATGCTCGGCAATGCCGCCGTCATTCTTAATGGCTTCGCACTTCTCTTCATTGATGAAGTGAAGTGGTACATTAGTGTGAAGCTCTTCGCCTGCGATAACACGCTGAAAGTCAATGTGCGTGATTTTAGGCTTGTACGGGTGACGCTGCATGTCTTTAACCAGCGCTTCAACTTTCTTGCCGTCGATGTTCAGTGTAAGAACGTGCGAGTAAAACGCTTCGTAATCAGCAGAGTTGTTGATTTTGTTGTGATCAAAGGTCAGTGCTACCGGCGCTTCTTCACCGCCGTATAGAATACCAGGTACTTTGTCTTCACGACGCAGGCGGCGGCTCGCACCTTTCCCCATGTCTGTGCGGACAGTGGCATCCAAGTTATAAATTGATCCAGCCATGGACTGTCTCCAAATGTTAAGTCATTAAAATTCGTAGATTTTCGCGACCAAAAATCTACCGCTACACTGTAATCTGAGGCTCAGCTACAGCGACCCTGAATTTCAAGGGCGGCGAATTCTACCACTGTGTGCATGAGGTTACAAATGGCCGGCGTTAAAAATCTGCGAGACGCGCCAGCCACGGCCGGGTCTTAAACCGATGCGACCTGCCGCGTCAGATAGTCAGCTGAACGTATATAGAGCAAAATTCAGGAAAATGGTGGGTATAACAGGTTAAGGGGACACAATAATTAATAACAAACGTGAAGGAAATAATATGAAAGCAGCGGTTTTACTGTTAGTCAGTGCTGTTATTGCACTGCCCGCATTCGCCGATAAGCAGGCGCTGGTGGGAGGGCGTCTGATCGATGGGTACGGTCATACGCCTGTTCAGGATAGTGTTATTCTCGTGAATGACGGCGTGATTGAGCAAGTTGGCACCGTTGAAACGCTTGCTATTCCCGATGATTATGAACAGATCAGTACAGAAGGCATGGATGTGTTGCCGGGACTGTGGGAAAACCATGCACACCTGATGCTGAACGGCCATGCGGATTACAGTCATTGGCAGCCAACCTACAAAGACCGGCTGGCTGACGAAATCATGCCGGCCAGTGCTGAGCAGTTACTACTGGCGGGGATCACCAGTGCTCGGGATCTGGGTGCGCCTCTGGAGCCTTCAATAGGACTTAAGCAGGAAATTGCAGATGGTGAGCGTGCGGGACCAACGCTTTATGTGTCAGGCCCGTTTATTCAGGCCGAGCCGTATCCCGGTACCGATCATTACCGCTGGGGCGTAAAAACCAAAGAAGAGGCGAGGCAGAAGGTGAATCAACTGGCGGATGCCGGCGTCGATATCATCAAACTGATTGACCAGGACAAAATGCCGGATGGGGTGGCGCATGAAGTTGTTAACCAGGCCCACAAGCGAAACCTTAAAGTGGTCGCGCACTCGCATCGTCCTGATGAAATCCGCGTAGGTCTTGATATCGGGGTGGATAACTTTGAACACACCGGGCTAACGACGTCGCCTGGTTACCCTGACGATATCATAGAAAAACTAAAAGAGCGCACCGCCACAGGGCGGGTTGCCGGTGGTCCGCTTTTTTGGACACCCACCATTGAAGGGTTGTGGAACTACAACCTGACGGTGGCGAATCCTGAAAAGCTGGATTCGAGCTGCTGGGAACGTGGCTTAAAAGACGACACCATTGCAGATATAAAACAGTCACTGGAGGATCCCGGGAAACTGGACTACATGCAGCTTACACCACTGCGTAAACCCACACTTAAACATAAATTCGAACAGTTGCGAGAGGCGGGCGTCGTGTTACTTGTTGGTACCGACAGTGGTATCCCAACCAAATTTCATTGCCAGAGTACGTGGAATGAACTGGCGCTGTGGGTAGAAGAGTTCGGCATGGACCCCATGGATACCATTCGCGCGGCAACTTACTGGCCTGCGGTAATGATGGGGGTACAGGACAAAGTGGGAACAATTAAAGCCGGTCAGGTGGCCGATATTATCGCCGTAAAAGGCGATGTATTGCGGTATATCAATTTGTTACAGGATGTAGATATGGTGATGAAAGGCGGTACGCTGTATAAGTACGATGGCGATGTCATAGAGAGCGCGTTACCGTAGCGTGAGACTGTCTGAACGATAAAGGTGTGACATGCACACCTTTATTTATCACTGCCTGGCAAATTCAGCTTCAATTGTCACGGTAACCGCATCGCCGACTGTCGGAATGTGTTTTGTCATTCCCCAGTCAGAGCGATTCAATGTTGTCGTCGCTGAAAATCCCAGCGTGGGTTTACCGCTTAACGGCTGCAACGCCATGGCACCGTTTAACGTGACATCGAATGTGACTGGTTTAGTAACACCACGCATTGTAAGGTTCCCGGTCATACTGGCTTGACGTGCCGAATGCATCTCAATGTCGGTGGATTCAAAACGGATAACGGGGTATTGCTTAGCGTTAAACCAGCTATCACTGTTTGCCAGTTCGGCATTAAAGTCCGTTTCCTTAGGATGCGGATAGTGCGTTTCGACTGAATTTGCATCTACGGTCGCGGTGACACGGCTCTGCGAAATATCGGCGGGATCAAATGCAATACTGGCGTCAAACTCGGTAAAAAGTGCGGTGTAGTTCGACAGACCCATGTGCGAAACCTTCCATACAAGACTAGCGTGGGTTTCATCCAGCGTATAGGTGCCCTCAGGCATATCTGTAAAGTCAGATTTAGCCATAACCCAGCTGATACAGCCTGCCATTACAGATGCACAAAGTAATACAAAAGCCGTTTTTTTCATCGTCACACCCGCCCAATAATCAATTACTGTTTATAGTGCGTTTCGCGCCAACCGGATTGAAAATACGCGAACTGAACTGGATAACCGCATAGCCTGACTTTCACCATTAAAACTATAAGCGAGAATTAACAGGCTGCCGTAATTCCACCTTAACTTTTTTGGTGAGTTCAGGTGGTAGTACATCAGCAATCGGCAATAAAAACGTGATTGTTTTTGTGCGGTTTTCTAATTGTATTGTGAGTTTGCGGTGCTCAACGATAAGCGCTTTGACGTCAGCCAGTTTAAAGGTATGCCATACCGGGTAGTCATTGATTCTCAACGACCTGTCATTGACAACAATTGGGTAGCGCCCCACTTTAAAGCAATAAAAAGTCAGCGCAATTACCAGAACAGCATCCAGCAAAAGCCAGAGTGGACGTTGGTCATTCGAAAATAAATTACTCATGCTGCCTAAGATAAAAAGGCTCATTGTGTAATTAAAAAAGAAGAAAAAATTCATAACCTTCTCTGAAAACAGGGGCTGACTATCCCCGCTAAAGGTTGCACTTAGTCATAGCAGAACATAGCGCCACTTATTGATCCGAGTGCCGTAGAGCCCGTGATAAAACTGCGTCATCAATGCCTGCACCGTTTACATTGCTTAGTTCATCCATGGTTAACGGATTCATCTTAAGTTCCTTTTATGAAGGGGGTAACGTCCTGACTACCGCGTTAAATGATGACCTGCTTATCATCGAACATTTGGCAAAAGTTTTCTACTGTTCCAAAAGTCGTAATCAATTAAGACTGTTGTCACTCAACAGTCCTGACGTGCGCTGTTGCAAGGCAGGTTGTGCACACACTGGTCGTAGCCCTTGGTGAGAAATTACGGGTATATATCGTCCTAATTAGATGCCCTGTGAAAAATCTGATATATCTGCATGTAGTGGCTAACAGTAGCCAACTCGTAACCCATACAAAGTACAAAGTACAAAGACCAATATCTAACAGTGAATGCTAAAAATGCCCTCAATACTCAGGATTACCAGTTTTTTCTTTGCTGCACTTTTTATCTGTAGTGCTCAAGGAAGTGAGTTTATATCAATTGACGACAGCCGCTTTTCTGAACCGTTAACATTCAGAATAAGCCTGCCAGAAAGCTATAACAAAAAAACCGACAAGCGCTACACATTACTTTTTGATTTTCATTATTACGGACATACTTATTTAAATGGCATGCATGACTGGTTAAGTCATAATGGCGAATGGCCCTGGCCGGAAACCATCATTGTTACGCCTGTACGGGGCAATCCAGTGGGTCAGTTGTTTGATAGTAGCGGCGAACAGACACCGCTGATTGATTTTTTTGCTGAGTCACTGTTACCGAGAATCGATAAGCAGTACCGTACCAACGGCTACCGGATAATGAGCGGGTTTCGTGTTAATGCCACACTGGTGTTATCTGCCATGCTGAGCAAGCCTACGCTGTTTGATGCGTATTTTGCCGCCAGCCCGGAACTTAAAGATGACTATGCGAAGATAATGAGCACTCTCGAAAGGAAAGGGGTTCCGGAGCAAATGGCTGGTCGCTATTTACTTTATAGTCATGGTAGTAGTGTCAAAGAGCAGCATCAGTTGCAGGAGTACAGGCAACTACACAGGTTGCTACAACGTACATCCGATATTGCGATGAAGTACGATTATCGTGATTTTAGTGAACATGAATTTATGACGCTGCCTTTGTTTACCCTGTTAACTGGCATAGAAAGACTCTACGAGTTGAATCATAGCCAGGGGACAAAGGAGTAACAATTAATAATAACCTCTCTACTTAAACTGCTGGCAAATGTTCAGGCGCTTCTTTCGGCCGTCGCTCTCGTCACGTAAGTGCGCCGTCTCAAACAAGGCTGCGACGGCGCACATTTGTAGAATTAACCGACAATCTCAGAACTGTCTTTGGCATGCAGCAAGCAGCATCATCAGGGCCGGTAATAAAATAAGTATGCTCGATGGGGCAGGTATGTGCCTGACACTGCCTGTGGCGTCGGTAATAACTGAAAACTGCTGGGTACTTTCACCTGGAACGGTTACCAGCGCAGTTACGATTGCAGAAAAGTAAAATGTAAAAAGTGATCAGCACGCCAGAGCCGGCTAAACTAAACCATCCTGTCGGCGTGCTGCCCGTTTATTTATTCATTGATAACGTGTTAACGCTCACGGTTTTTCGGTTCAACCTTCGAGTCATCAACAATTTCGACACTGCTGACTTCAAATGGGGTGCCAAACTGCTGAATGGTGCGCATATTAGGGTGGGGGATGCCGGTTACTTTGGCCACCATGCCGTGCTTTTGGTACTCCACATCCAGATCCTGTAACAGAAAGCGCTGCCCGTCACTGGTAATCAGGGCATAGAAACCACCTTCAAGATCCTTGTAGGTGATGGTGCCGGTCACAGTGGTGGTTTGCATCGGCGACTGCTCCTTAATCGGCTTCTGACTGGCCAGCTCTTTAACGCGTTCGGGCACTTCTCTGGCCGACGCTTCGTCAGTTGACGCAGTTGTATCGCCTTGCTGGGAAACATTGCTGTCGGTTTGCAATTGCTGGGCCTCTGTTGTGTCAGGTGCCTCGGATTCATCATTACAGCCGGTGGCAAGCAAGCTTGTCATTATCAGCGAAGCAAGTGTTACTCGGTTCATCATGGGTAGTTCATCCGGTAAGGGTTTCGAACGAGAATAATGACAATTATCAATAATGTAAATGAATGCAGGATGAACAGAGCAGGATCAAAAAAGGGCAGCGTGACGCTGCCCTGGTGTGCAATAACGTTTTATCAGTAATCGAACATTGCCGAAATTGACTCTTCGTTACTGATGCGGCGAATGGTCTCGGCCAGCATCTCCGACAAGGTCAGTTGCTTAACCTTGTTCAGCGCCTTCATTTCTTTGCTCAGCGGGATAGAGTCGGTCACGATGATTTCATCAATCATCGAATCTTTAAGGTTGGCTACCGCATTGCCAGAGAATATGGCATGCGTTGCGTACGCATAGACATTACGCGCACCATGGGTTTTCAACGCTTCAGCGGCCTTGGCCAGAGTACCGCCAGTATCAATCATGTCATCGACAATGATGCAGTCACGGTCTTTCACATCGCCGATAATATTCATCACCTGTGCCACGTTGGCCTTGGGACGACGTTTATCGATGATAGCCAGATCGGTCTCGTTTAACAGCTTTGCGGTTGCGCGGGCGCGCACAACGCCGCCAATGTCTGGTGATACAACAACCGGGTCGGCAAAGTCACGCTGCATCATATCGGCCAGCAAGATGGGCGTACCGAAGGCGTTATCCACTGGAACATCGAAGAAGCCCTGGATCTGTTCGGCATGCAGGTCAATGGTGAGAACGCGGTCTACACCTACATTAGACAGGAAGTCTGCCACCACCTTGGCGGTAATAGGTACCCGTGCTGAGCGCACCCGGCGGTCCTGACGGGCATAGCCAAAGTATGGCATGACCGCGGTGATGCGGCCTGCAGATGCACGACGCAGGGCGTCGATCATCACTATCAGTTCCATCAGGTTATCGTTGGTGGGGGCGCACGTAGACTGGATAATAAAAACGTCCGAGCCACGGACGTTTTCATGAATTTCGACGCTTATTTCTCCGTCACTAAAACGGCCTACGCTGGCATTACCCAGCTTGGTATAGAGACGGTCGGCAACTTTCTGGGCGAGTTCTGGGACGGCGTTACCTGCAAAGAGCTTCATATCTGGCACAAGTGATTCCTCAGTGCTTTGCTAAAAGAGGTGGCTGGGGTAGCAGGACTCGAACCTGCGAATGACGGGATCAAAACCCGCTGCCTTACCAACTTGGCTATACCCCAATTTTTAATTCATGTCCGATGCGGCGATCACGTCTTGTAATTTTTGTTGTAGTGGCGAGAGGTTCACCCCTTTTGCTACAAAACTCGTCCACTCGGCGGGCAACTTTGCCTGAACCTCGCTGGCTTCGTTCTGGTCAGTAAAAGTGGCGAAAACGCACGCGCCTGTGCCCGTCATCCGCGACGGTGCGTAGTGTACCAACCAGTGTAATAAATTTGCAACTTCGGGATAATGATCACAGACAATTTGCTGGCAGTCATTGCGGGTATTTTCGAAAGAATACGACGCCCAGCTAAGCGCAGGCGTGTTTCTGGGTAGTTCGGGCAATGAGAAAACCTCGCCGGTGCTGACATGCACACCGGGATTGACCACCAGATACCAGCATGGCGCTAACGGTGCCGGCGTGAGTTCCTCCCCCACACCATTGGCAAAGGCGGTACGCCCCCGTACAAAAATCGGTACATCGGCCCCGAGTGACAAGCCAAGCTCTGCCAGCGCATCCTCGGTGAGATTGCACTGCCACAGATGATTCAGCGCCACCAGGGTGGTCGCCGCATTCGAGGAGCCGCCGCCGATACCGCCGCCCATGGGTAACTGTTTGTCCAGAAAAATACGCACGCCAGCATCGGTAGCAGCATGCGGCTTGAGTAAGCGAGCAGCGCGCACAATCAGGTTATCATCATGGGCCACACCGACAATGTGGGTGTCCAGTTGCACGGTACTTGAGCGATTTATATCAAATGCCAGCCGGTCACCATAATCAAGGATCTGAAACAGCGACTGCAACTGGTGATAGCCACTATCCAGGCGACCAAGAATGTGTAGAAACAGGTTTAATTTAGCCGGGCTGGGCCACCAGTCCCGGGACATCAGTTGAGTGTCCATTGGTCTATACGAATCTTAATTAAAATATCAGGTTGCTGGGCGCGGGTCAGGCGGATATCGTGAGGCAGCCACACCGTTTGGTTGGCAAATTGCACGTCGCCATAATTGTTATAACTGACTTGCCAGCCGTTACAATCATCACACGCTGGCCACAGGGCGCTGACCAGCCCCTTCTCGTTGAGTCGGTAGCGGTCGTCATTCTGTGGCAGCCCTTTAACCCACACCAGCAGATCTTTCAGTGGTATTGCCAGACCGGTAACAGACGCAACAAGCCGCTCGGCGTCGGTATCACGCAGCGTATCACCGTCGGCTTGTAGGGTGGCCCCGTCTTCATTCACGCGAAGATCGGCCAGTGTGATACCCAGTAAATTGGTTAATCTAAAATGAAAATTCCGACCATCGGTTTTCCAGATAACAGTGGCGCTTACCGCTTTTTGCTGGTTGCGGATCGCCATTTTTCCGCGTAGCTGCCAGCGGTTCACTTTTTCCAGAGCAGCAAGCTGCGCCGGCAGGTCTACGGTGCGCTGCGGGCCATCGGGAAGGGTGCTGCAGGCACTGAAAAACACTACCAGCAATGAAACAAAAACCAGACGGAACGTCATTGAAATCTAGCCTGCAAATGTAAAACGTCAATGCTCACACAAATCCGTGAACACTTTCAATCATTTTGGCTTTTTCGTACAATGCCGCTCCGACGTTGCCAGCACGAAATTGCATGACCTTACTCGCCCTCGGCATTAATCACAAAACTGCGCCAGTAGCGCTTCGCGAAAAAGTGGCATTTACACCTGACTCTCTGGTGCAGGCCCTGTCATCGCTGAAGTCACTGGAGGGCGTGTCTGAGTCTGTCATTGTTTCGACCTGTAACCGCACAGAGTTGTATATCAATGCTGAGTACGACTGCGCGGGCGAACTGCTGCGCTGGCTGTCAGCATTTCATCAGCTCTGTGATGACGAGATTGCCAAAAACAGCTATGTATTGACCCAAAACGATGCGATTGCGCACATTATGCGTGTTGCAAGCGGTCTGGATTCACTGATTCTTGGCGAGCCGCAAATTCTTGGTCAGGTCAAGCAGGCGTTCAGTGATGCGAAGCGCTCAGGCATGATTAGCAGTGAGTTTGACAAGCTGTTTCAGCATACTTTCTCGGTGGCTAAGCGCGTTCGCAGTGAAACCGATATTGGTGCCAATGCGGTGTCGGTGGCGTATGCGGCGGTGCAGCTGGCGAAACACATCTTTGCCGAATTGCCAAAGCGTTCAGTATTACTGGTGGGGGCCGGCGAAACCATCGAGCTGGTTGCCCAGCACCTGAAAGAACAAGGCGTGCAACGCCTGGCTGTTGCCAACCGCACTGTGGCCAGAGCCACTGACCTGGCAGCGAAACTGGATGCCGACGTCTACACACTGGCCCAGCTACCAGAGCACCTCAAAGATTTTGATATTGTGATAAGTTCCACTGCCAGTCAGTTACCCTTGATTGGCAAAGGAATGATAGAAAAAGCGTTGCGTCTGCGTAAAAACATGCCAATGTTTCTGGTCGACCTGGCAGTGCCACGGGATATTGAAGCAGAAGTTAATGAACTCGGCGATGCCTATTTGTACACGGTTGATGACCTGCAGCATATTGTGCAGCAGAATCTGGCCAACCGCGAACAGGCGGCCTTTGAAGCCGAAAAGCTGATTGCCGCGCAGGTGGCCGATTTTCTTAGTTGGCGGCAGGCACAGCAATCTGTCGATTTAGTAAGGGCCTTTCGGGAACGAGGGACACAGGTACGCGATGAACTTGTCGATAAGGCTCGCAATCAGCTTAGCGAAGGCAGAAATCAGGAAGACGTAATTGAAGAACTGGCGTATAAATTAACCAATGCGTTATTACATGCGCCCACTAAGGCATTGCGCGAAGCCGCAGCGGAAGAATCACAGGCAATGACACGATGGCTTAGCGATGCTCTGGCCCTGTCGGGTGACAGGCCAAACGATAAACATAAAGGTAAATAGACACATTTATGAAAGAGTCAGTATTCAGAAAGCTGGAAAATCTGGTTGAACGCTTTGAGGAAGTACAGGCGCTATTGGGCGATCCTGACATCATTGGCGATCAGGATCGTTTTCGCAGTCTGTCTAAAGAGTTCAGTCAGTTAGAAGACGTGATCAAAGGCTTTAATGCCTATCAGCAGGCGCAGGAAAATCTGACTGCCGCGCAGGACATGCTGGCGGAAGACGATGCAGAGATGCGTGATATGGCGCAGGACGAAATCAATCAGGCGAAAGCCGAGATTGAGCAGCTAGAAACGGAATTGCAGGTGCTGTTGCTACCCAAAGACCCCAATGACGATCACAACTGCTTTCTGGAAGTGCGCGCCGGTGCAGGTGGCGATGAGGCCGCAATTTTTGCCGGTGATTTATTTCGCATGTACAGCCGTTATGCGGAGTCCCGGGGCTGGAAAGTAGAAGTAGTCAGTGCCAGTGAAGGTGAGCATGGGGGCTATAAGGAAATTATTGCTAATATGAGCGGTGACGGCGTGTATGGCGTAATGAAATTTGAGTCAGGCGGCCATCGCGTGCAGCGTGTTCCCGAGACGGAGTCGCAGGGCCGGATCCATACATCAGCTTGTACCGTTGCCGTTCTTCCTGAAATTCCAGAGTCAGAAGCCATTGAAATTAACCCTGCTGATTTACGTACCGATACCTTCCGCGCGTCTGGTGCCGGAGGTCAGCACGTTAATAAAACTGACTCGGCAATTCGTATAACCCATATTCCCACCGGACTGGTGGTTGAATGTCAGGATGAACGTTCTCAGCATAAAAACCGCGCGAAAGCGATGTCTGTACTGCAGGCCCGCTTAAATCAGATTGAAGAAGAAAAGCGCGCTAAGGAAGAAGCCAGTACCCGAAAGAGTCTGGTGGGCAGTGGTGACCGCTCTGAGCGTATCCGGACCTATAACTTCCCTCAGGGTCGGGTAACGGATCATCGTATTAATCTGACGCTGTATCGGCTGGACGAGGTCATTGCCGGGGATGTCAGTCAGCTTATTGATCCAATTATTCAGGAGCACCAGGCTGACATGCTGGCTTCGCTGGCAGATGACTAAACCGCACCGTATTGATGCTGCGTTGCAGTGGGGAAATGCGCAGCTAACAGACAGTGCGTCGCCTGCGCTGGACGCCCGGGTGCTGCTATGCCATGCGCTGGCGAAACCGCTTAGCTATCTGTACACCTGGCCAGATAAAGAAATAAGTTCAGCGCAGTTAGCAACGTATAAAACGTATATTGCAGAGCGGCAGCAGGGCAGGCCGATTGCGCATATCACCGGCAGCCGTGACTTCTGGTCGCTGACGCTGCAAACCAGCCCGACGACCCTGATCCCCCGACCGGAAACAGAGCTGCTGGTCGAGGCGGCGCTTGCGCGCTTACCGGATGGAGCCTGTGGCGTTTGCGACCTTGGCACCGGAACAGGTGCTGTCGCGCTGGCGATTGCCAGTGAACGCCCGGATGTGACGGTATTGGGCTGCGATGTTGTTCCCGAAGCGGTGGCCCTTGCAAAGCGCAACGCCAAACGTAATGGACTCCCTAATACCCACTTTATAGCCAGTCACTGGTTTGACGATATAGAGGGGCGCTTCAGCGTTATTGTTTCGAACCCGCCCTACGTGGAATCAGACAGCCATTACCTGAATGAGGGCGATGTCCGCTTTGAACCTGCTTCTGCACTGACATCTGGGAAAGACGGGCTGGATGCGATTCGGCATATCATAAGCTCGGCGCCGCCGTTTCTGAAATCACCGGGATACCTGCTGCTTGAGCATGGTTACCAGCAGGCTGAAAAGGTGCGCGAACTGTTGCATGAACGGGGGTTTACTGAGGTGGAGACGATACAGGATCTGGCCGGACTCGATCGGGTGACACTGGGGAAGATGCATTTTGCATAAGTATTGTAGGTATCTCCGTGTTCCTGCCCGATTGCCCGGTTTATTCAAGTACAGCGACACCGCATGTTAGGCGAGAGCGCTTGCGAATAATTCCTTTTCAAGTAGTATTTTAAAATTACACGTGTTGTGCACTCACAGAATGCAGGAAGCGGCGATGAACGATGATTTACTGTTCGCAGATGACATTGAGGATGAGCCGGATGAGCCTCTCGGATTATGGAAGGTTCTCATCGTAGATGACGAGCCCGAAGTTCATGCCGTTACAAAGCTGGCCTTGTCAGACTTTGCACTAAATGGCAGAACCCTGGAATTTATCAGTGCATATAGTGGAGAAGAGGCTAAAAAGTGCTTTCGAGAGCACGAGGACATAGCGGTTGTTCTGCTGGATGTGGTGATGGAGTCTGATGACGCCGGGCTACAGGTTGCCGAATACGTGCGCAATGAGTTAGACAACCACTTCACTCGGATTATTTTGCGCACCGGCCAGCCTGGTCAGGCACCGGAAAAAGACGTCATCATCAACTACGACATCAATGACTATAAGTCGAAAACGGAACTAACTGCACAAAAACTGTTTACCGTGATCATCGCGGCACTTAGGTCCTATCGCGATATTATTGTCATTGAAGAAAACCGGGCAGGGCTGGAGAAAATACTGGATGCCTCGGTTGATCTGTTCTCTTCCCGTTCGCTGGAAAAGTTTATGCAGGGCATTATCCAGCAATTATCCTCGATCCTCGGGTGTTCGAGAGACGCGGCCTATATCACTACCGCTGTTGCCGCACCGCGGCCCATTGCCTCTGATGATCCGGAAGAGTTGTACGTGTTCGCTGGCAACGGCAATTATTCTGATAAAGAAGGTGTACCGCTGCGCGAGGCGGTCTCAGAGCATGAGTATGCGCTTTGTCTGCAAGCAATGCGGCAACGTGAAATTGTATACGCTGAAGACCATGTTGTAGCTTACTGTAACAGTAAGTCGCAGAAGGGATCGCTGCTTTATTTGTCGGGGCTGCCACGGCGTATTGGAGAAGGTGACAAACACCTGGTCAGACGGTTCTCAGAAAGTGTGCAACTGGCGTTTGATAACGTGTTAAATGCCAGTGTGGTAGAAGCCACACAACGGGAAATTATTGAACGCCTGGGCAAGGCCATGGCGTTTTCTGAACAGGGTAATCAGCACATTGGTCGTGTTATTAAAATGGCCGACCTTATCGCTACCAAGTTAGAGATGGACGCCAGGCAGAAAAGTCAGTTATTGCTTGCCATCCCGCTACATGACGTCGGCAACTCACGGCTTTCCGAAAATTTACTGAATAAGTCTGAGTCACTGACTGAGGATGAGATATTTGCCATTCGCCAGCATGCAGAGTTTGGTTATCAGATCCTCAAAGACTCACAGCAGCCGACTGTGCAACTTGCCGCTACGCTTGCACGCCAGCATCACGAACGCTGGGATGGCAGGGGGTATCCCGATGGCCTCAAGGGGAGTGCCATAAAACTGGAAAGTCGCATCACCTCTTTGGTGGATGCCATCGATGCAATGTTTAATAAGCGTCCGTATAAGCCTGCCTGGCCGACTGAAAAGGTGGCAGAGGTGATTAAGAGCGAACGGGGCGCACATTTTGAACCGGCACTGGTAGATGTGGTGCTGGAGAATCTGAATGCAATTGAAGCCATCCAGGCTGAATTCCAGGATCAACAATAATAAAAGGGTAGTCCTATGTATATGATGGCAAAACATCTTCATCTGACCGCGGTAGTGCTGAGTATACTGCTGTTTATTTTGCGGTTTATCTGGTCGCAGTTTGACGCAAGTATTTTACAAAAGAAATGGGTGAAAGTACTTCCCCATATTATCGATACCGTGCTGCTGGCCTCAGCCATCTGGCTGTGCATCATCCTTTCCCAATACCCGTTTGTGCAAAGCTGGCTGACTTTTAAAGTGCTGGGTGTTATTGCGTACATTCTGCTTGGGCTGGTTGCATTGAAATGGGCTAAGTCGACACCAGGACGCTGGATTGGCTTTGTAGCGGCGCTGGCAGTATTAACGGCCACGGCAATGGTCGCCGTAACCAAACAACCACTCTTTTAAGAGGTATAAAACTCGTAATGACAGAATCGACACGCGTCATTTCGGTTGGTGACATTCAGGTCGCCAACCACAATCCGTTTGTTCTTTTTGGTGGCATGAATGTGCTTGAGTCCCGTGATATGGCAATGCGAATTGCCGAGCACTATGTGACTGTCACCGATAAACTTAACATTCCATATGTTTTCAAAGCATCGTTTGATAAAGCCAACCGCTCATCTGTGCACTCCTTTCGGGGGCCGGGTATGGACGAAGGACTTAAGATCTTTGAAGAAATTAAACAACAGTTCCAGGTGCCGCTGATCACCGACGTGCATGAACCCCACCAGGCCAAGCCCGTTGCCGATGTCGTCGATGTGATTCAGCTTCCGGCTTTTTTAGCCAGACAGACAGACCTGGTGGTGGCCATGGCTGAAACGGGCGCTGTGATCAATGTTAAAAAACCACAGTTTCTGGCGCCACATGAAATGCGACATATCATTGGTAAACTATCTGAAGCAGGCAATGACAATGTTTTGCTGTGTGAAAGAGGCAGTTGCTTTGGTTACAATAACCTGGTCGTTGATATGCTGGGTATGGATGCTATGAAAGCGTATGCACCGGTCATTTTTGATGCGACACATGCCTTGCAAATGCCGGGTGGCAGAGCATCATCGGCAGATGGTCGACGTGCGCAGGCGGCACAGCTTGCCCGAAGTGGGATGGCGCTGGGGTTGGCAGGCCTGTTTATTGAAGCACATCCTAACCCTGACGAAGCGAAGTGTGATGGTCCCTGTGCTTTGCCTCTGGCAAAACTGGAGCCGTATCTGGCGCAAATGAAGGCGCTAGATGAGATGATCAAAGGTTTTGCGGAACTGGATACCAGCAATACCTGATTGATAGCAATAACCGGCGGCGTTGCCGCCGGTCTGCGTATCAGGTGTGAGAGAAACTTATTCGCTACGCGCAGTCTGGCGTGTGTTTCGTTCCTCATTCATCACGTATAGTCCTTTGCCTAGCAGGCGCTGACTTTCTTCATTTAAGGTGACAAGCGTCTGTGCTTTGACAGAGTCGTTCATGTTGATGGCAGGTAAGCTGACCACCATGTCAAGTTCAGCTTTTGCAACATCTTTTAGTTTTGCAGTGTCAGTGCTGGTGGTGAGTTCAGTCGCATTGGTAGCAGCGGTGACAAACGCCATGACTGAAACGCTGGAAAGAAGTAATTTATTCATTTTCACACCTAATATAGATAATTAAAAAATATAAGCAGTTTTGTTAACGCTGTTAACAAGTGGGTTGTGTAACCTATTGACTGTTAAGCGCCTTTCTTGACCGCGATGAAATAGTAAACAAACATTGTGTAAAAATAAAACGAGTAAAAGTATGGGTTATGCATTAGAATATCTAATCCTAATGTCATGTGAAATTCATAAACCAGTCAGGTCTGTTCATGCAACGTCGATTACCCCCGCTTAATGCCCTGAAAGCCTTTGAAGCTGCGGCGCGTCACTTAAGCTTTACGCGTGCTGCTGATGAACTGTTTGTCACCCAGGCGGCGGTCAGTCACCAGATTAAAGCACTCGAAGATTTCTTATCCATGAAGTTGTTTATTCGCCGCAACCGCACGCTGCTGCTTACCGAAGAAGGTCAGGCGTATTTTCTGGAACTGAAGGATATCTTCAAAAATCTGGCGGAGGCGACCGACCGGCTGCTCGCCAAGGGCAGTAAAGGGGCTATTACGGTCGCTATGCCGCCCAGCTTTGCCAGTCAGTGGCTGGTGCCCAGAATCAGTCAGTTCAGTCTTGCACATCCGGATATTGATGTGCGGATCAAAGCTGTCGACTTTGATGAAGGCTTTCTTGAAGATGACATTGATGTTGCGATTTATTATGGGCGAGGGCGCTGGAGCGGACTTCAGGCTGACAAACTGCATCGCGAATTTCTAACACCGTTATGTGCACCTGGATTATTGAGCGGCCCAAAACCGCTAATGCAGCTTAACGATCTTCGTCACCACACTTTACTGCATGATTTAAGTCGGTCGGCCTGGAAAACCTGGCTGAAGCAGGTAGGCGTAATCGGTGTCAACGTGAACCAGGGGCCGGTATTCAGTCATTCCATGCTGGTCTTGCAGGCTGCCGCACTGGGTCAGGGGATTGCGCTGGGCAATACCATTCTGGCTCGACCTGAAATTGACGCAGGCCGGCTGGTGATGCCGTTTGAGGAAAAAGTGGAAAGCCGTGATGCTTTTTATCTGGTGTGTGATGAATCGCGCGCAGATTTAGGTAAAATTACGGCCTTTCGAGAATGGATAATGGCTTTGGTAGAGGAGGAACAGGACGATGTTTGATATCCAGCGGGTGCACGTAAAAGAACCGCACACCCCTGTCGCACGCCTTATTCTGGCCCACGGCGCAGGCGCCGGGATGGAGCATGAGTTTATGCAGCAACTTGCTGCAGCTTTGGCCGCTAACGGCATTGAAGTGATCCTGTTTAACTTTCCCTATATGCAGACGATGAAAGCCGAAGATAAACGCCGGCCACCCAATAAAGCGCCCGTGCTGATGTCTCACTTCAGCGAGCTGGTTGCTCAGATTGGTAGTGAATCCCCTGCGCTACCAACACTGATAGGCGGGAAATCAATGGGCGGACGAATAGCCACCATGGTTGCCAATGACACCGATTGTGTGGGTGTCATCGCATTTGGTTACCCGTTTCACCCACCGGGCAAGCCTGAGAAAACACGGACATCACACCTGCCAGAGCTTAAGGTACCGCTGTGCGTAATTCAGGGAGAGCGCGATACCTTCGGCACTCAGCAGGATGTTGAGTCTTATACGTTTAATGACAGCACTACTTGCCACTTTCTCGCAGACGGCGACCATAGTTTTAAGCCACGCAAGGCGAGTGGTTATACGCAGCAGCAACACATTGATGAGGCGGCAGCGCTGAGCGCTGCCTTTGTACAAAGGAGCGTAGTGTGAAAGGGCTGCTGTTGTTTGGCGTTTGCAGTGCGCTTGCTGGCGTGATCTTGGGAGCGTTTGCGGCCCATGGTCTGAGGGATGTTCTTAGTACATCGATGCAGTCAACCTTCGAAACCGGTGTGCGGTATCAGATGTATCATGCACTCGCATTGCTGGCCCTGCCTGGATTGTCAGCGCATGCTGACAGCCGGTATCTGGTAAGGGGCGGAAGGTTGTTTGTGGCCGGTACGCTGCTGTTTAGTGGCAGCCTGTATTTATTAGCGACGCTGAACCTGACCGTATTGGGCCCGGTGACCCCGGCAGGCGGTTTGTGTTTTATAGTCGGCTGGCTTTTTGTGTTGGTAGCAGTGTGGCGGGGTAAACAATAATGGCCAGTGTTCTGGCGTATTGTCGTGCCGGTTATGAAAATGACACGGCAAATGAGCTGACAACCTGGTTGGCCGAGAAAGGTGTTTATGGTTATCCCATGTTCAGGCCGGGCGACGCCTATGTGCTTTTTCATCAATACGATACCACCGACAACAGCGCTGCTGAACCTGCGCTTGAGGTAAACAAGGTTATCTTTGCCAGGCAGTTAATTCATGTGATTAAACACCTGTCTGAGCTGGACCGGGAAGATCGGATAGGCCCCATCCTTGACGCGCTCAAGACAGCAACGCTGCCATTTAATAAAGCCGGGGATATTGTGATCGAGTACCCGGATACCGAGGAGGGGAAAAATCTGGCGAAATTTTGCCGGAAGTTTCTGGTACCGCTCAGACAGACGCTGCGCAAGCACGGGCTGCTCAGCAAACAGGAAAACCACGCGAAGCCGCGTCTGCATATCTTCTTTACTGACTTCGATAATTGTCACCTGGGCTATTCGTTACCGGCCGAAGCCAGTGAGTTTGCAATGGGGATTTGCCGTTTACGCTTTCCGTCCGATGCGCCAAGCCGGTCAACCCTAAAGCTTGAAGAGGCGCTGTTAAGCATGTTGAATGACAGCCAGCGACAACGCGTCTGTCGTCGTTCAGGCCGTGCAGTTGATTTGGGGGCCTGCCCCGGAGGCTGGACCTATCAGTTGGTTCAGCGTGAAATGTTTGTTGAGGCGGTGGACAACGGCAGTATTGATGAGACACTCATGTCCACAGGGCAGATAGAACATTTTGCTGCAGATGGTTTTAGCTATCGCCCACAAATGGGGCGTGTCGACCTGCTGGTCTGTGATATGATAGAAAAGCCTGATCGGGTGGCAGACCTTATGGGGGACTGGCTGGTCAGGGACTGGTGCGATCATGCCGTGTTTAATCTCAAACTTCCCATGAAGAAGCGTTTTGAGACCGTGACGCAGGCGCTGGACGCGCTACATGAGAAGTTGCGTAAGCTACATGACACATTTTATATACGGGCCCGGCATTTGTATCATGACCGGGACGAGGTCACCGTTGTCGTTGTCCGTAATTAGCACGGCAACAAATTGACTGTATATCTTTAATGAATCAGTAATATCACGTAAGCGACTGAATATGTTGCTTATTTTATCTTGAACGCGCGGGTGCGTTGGGCGAAATTTATACTTTCTGCACAAAAGGGTGTAAATCTGGTGCAAAGATCCTTTATAATCCCGCCGTTTTTTTACTTCGAACCAACAAAAGTGAACTAATGGCAGACTTATCTCAATACAGAAATATTGGTATTTTCGCCCACGTTGATGCGGGAAAAACCACGACAACAGAACGAATTTTGAAACTGACCGGTAAAATCCACAAGACCGGTGAGGTACACGATGGTGAGTCAACAACTGACTTTATGGATCAGGAAGCAGAGCGTGGCATCACGATCCAGTCAGCGGCGACCACGTGTTTCTGGAAAGATCACCGTATGAACATCATCGATACGCCAGGACACGTTGACTTCACGGTTGAAGTTTACCGCTCACTGAAAGTCCTTGATGGTGGTATTGGTGTATTCTGTGGTTCTGGCGGTGTTGAGCCTCAGTCAGAAACCAACTGGCGTTATGCTAACGAGTCAGGCGTTGCCCGTTTGATCTTCGTAAACAAGCTGGACCGTATGGGTGCAGACTTCTACCGTGTAATCGGTCAAATCAAGAAAGTACTGGGCGCCAAGCCGCTGGTTATGACGCTGCCAATCGGTATCGAAGACCAGTTCAACGGAATCGTTGACGTACTTGAAGAAAAAGCCTACATCTGGGACGAAACCGGTCTGCCAGAGAACTTCGAAGTATGCGATGTTCCTGAAGACATGAAAGATAAAGTTGCTGAGTACCGTGAAGATCTGATCGAAACTGCGGTAGAAATGGACGACGATCTGATGATGGCGTATATGGATGGTGACATGCCGTCTATCGAAGACATCAAGCGTTGTATCCGTAAAGGTACCCGCGATCTTGAATTCTTCCCAACATTCTGTGGTTCTGCCTTTAAAAACAAAGGTGTTCAGCTGGTACTGGACGGTGTTATCGAATACCTGCCTAACCCAACTGAAGTTATCCCTCAGCCACTGACTGATGAAGAAACCGGTGAACCTACTGGTGAAGTCGCGACCGTCTCTAAAGACGAGCCGTTCCGTGCACTGGCGTTCAAAATTATGGACGACCGTTTCGGTGCTCTGACCTTCATCCGCGTATACTCTGGTGTACTGAATAAAGGTGACACAGTACTGAACAGTGCGACAGGCAAAACTGAGCGTATCGGCCGTATGGTGGAAATGCACGCCAACGACCGTACTGAGCTGACTACTGCACATGCTGGTGACATCCTGGCGGTTGTCGGTATGAAGAACGTACAGACAGGTCACACGCTGTGTGCAACCAGCGCACCTTGTACGCTTGAGCCAATGATCTTCCCTGATCCGGTAATCTCAATTGCGGTTAAGCCTAAAGATAAAGGCGCAACTGAGAAGATGGGTATCGCAATCGGTAAACTGGTTGCAGAAGATCCGTCATTCCAGGTTGAGACTGACGAAGATTCAGGCGAAACCATCCTGAAAGGCATGGGCGAACTGCACCTGGATATCAAAGTAGACATCCTGAAGCGTACTTACGGCGTAGAGCTGGAAGTTGGACAGCCACAGGTTGCCTACCGTGAGACAATCACGCAGGAAATCGAAGACAGCTACACGCACAAGAAGCAGTCTGGTGGTTCTGGTCAGTTCGGTAAAATTGATTACCGTATCAAGCCAGGCGAAACCAACTCAGGCTTCACCTTCGAGTCTACGGTTGTTGGTGGTAACGTACCAAAAGAATTCTTCCCGGCCATCGAGAAAGGCTTTAAAGGCATGATGGAAGAAGGTCCACTGGCAGGCTACCCTGTACTGGACGTTGAAATTGAACTGTTCGACGGTGGCTTCCACGCGGTTGACTCTTCTGCCGTTGCGTTCGAAATTGCTGCCAAAGGTGCATACCGTCAGTCTATGCCAAAAGCAGGTCCTCAGCTTCTTGAGCCTGTGATGAAGGTTGACGTGTTCTCACCAGAAGATCACGTTGGTGATGTAATTGGTGACCTGAACCGTCGTCGTGGCATGATCAAAGATCAGGAAGCAGGCGCAACTGGCGTACGCATCAAAGCAGACGTACCTCTGTCTGAGATGTTCGGGTACATTGGTCACCTGCGTACCATGACATCTGGTCGTGGTCAGTTCTCAATGGAATTCAGCCACTACGCTGCATGTCCGCAGAACGTTGCTGACAAAGTGATTGAAGAAACCAAAGCACGTAACAGCAAGTAAGCGTTACGCATGTTGATAAAAACCCGCCACCCGGCGGGTTTTTTTATGTCAGTAATAACGTCGTGCATGCGTTAGGTCACAGCCTGATGTTATCTGATAACCGGTGACACCCACCAATGAAAACCGCCGACACCCACAATTCAACAATCAAGACACCCACTAAGAGCACTAGAAAAAAGTGTCATGGCTTTTCAGAAGGAAATGGCGTTTCTTAAATTTTATAGGCTAAGAAGAGAGGTCGCTAAGCATCTAAGAATCATTATTTGTAGACAATGAAACAGTTAAGCGCTTTGAGGGCAGCTCGAATCTGGCGCAGTATAAACCTGGTTAATGAGAATGGGGTTGGTTGTTTATCAGGCTGAACTGATGCCTCGCCTTAGTTCAAACCGCCGGTGTGCCAGTGTGAGACTTACTGAAGTGGAGAAGTGTGTCTCTATACTGCTTGCTAATGACGGCCAGCAAACGGTATCAAGTCCGGTGCGGGCCAGCACAGGCGTAATATCCGGTCTGATAACTCCGGGCTTGTCAGTGTGGGGGATGCGGCCGGTCATGTCGAGTAGCGTCAGGTAATCCTCTAAATGAAAGGGCAGGGCGTGTGTCTGCTCTTCGGCCAGGCCACTGAAAGGCAGCAGACTGGCAGGCTGGCGTCCGTGGCGTGCTGCACGGATGCGCCGGCAGATACTGGTGTGGGCAGAGGCCTCCGGCGTATCAGCGATACCGGCGCGTATAGGATTTAAATCGACATAGGCCATACAGGCGGCCAGTGATGCCTCGTCCATAAGCGCCTGCGATTTAAACCGGCCTTCCCAGAAACGCCCGGTGCACTCATCTTCCTCGTTGGCCCGCCGGGCAATCTGCTCATTCAGCGCACGCATAAACCAGCTGATGTCGTACAGCCTGGCCCGGTATACCTCGGCGGTCTGGCGAACCGACTCCAGCTCAGCCGGGGAGAGTAAAGCGGCCTGTTTCGGACAACAGTATCGCTGCGTCAGGTGTGTGCCGCGAAACACCCGATGCCAGCGACTGAGTATTTCGAAGTGACACCAGGTTTGTGTGGCAGCTTTATCTACCTTGAGTACGACATGGGTGTGGTTACTCATCACTGAGTAGGCACACATAAGCACCGAGAAGGCCTGAACAAGGACTATCAGACGGTCTTCCACCCACTGACGGCGATGCTCATAGGATTGACCCGATAGCGGATCATGGCCACACAGATAAGCCCGGCGCACACAGCGTGATACACAGTGATAGTAGGGTGTCTCATCCAGACAGATAAGCTCAGAGCGGGGCCGGGCCATGATAATCGGTCATAGTTAAACAGGTTATACCCGTAGCATGGACGATGCGGCGGGAAAAATCACCGGGACCTTAGGCCAGAATGGTGGGTGTCTGTGGGGAACGTCTATATGACGAGTGGTTAGAATAAAGAAACTACTTCTGTCAGTGTCACTTTCAGAGCTCCTTTGTGAAAAAAGTAAAAAGGTAAAAAGGTGGGTGTCCATATGATTGTCTACTTTTTGCGCCGCAGGTTTCTTCTCAATTGCTTAAGGCTCTGCTTCATTTCCGAGACCAGTCCACTGGAAGCGCGTTGCCGGTAACTTGCATCTATAAATGCAAGCGTGAGATTTTCGAAACTGGTTCTGGCCGCCTCTGGTAAGTGAGGTTTGATGCTTTCACAATAGCGTTGCGGGGGCTGGGTGCTTCGTGGTATCCCGGCGTAGGAGGCCACGGCCTCCACACCAAGCAGGTATAAGCGTTGGTGCTGTACTATACGTTGGCGTTGCCAGCTTGGTAGAAAATACAATGCCAGCAGTGCGGCAATTAAAAAAAGAACACAAACGAAAAGAATCGCCAGTTTTCCTGCAGACAGTTCACCGAGTAGGCGCTTGAATAAGTTACGCTGAGAATGGGCATCAAAACCTAATACCCAACGACTCCAGAGGTAATCAACGTTAGCAAAGAATCGCCGCAGCTCTGTGAAGCCGGCGCTTTGATACAAGCCATCAAATGCACTTGCGTTGATTGTTTCACCTGACTCTTCCAGTGCACGTTGTAACCCAAATTCCAGGCGGGCAGGGGCCACCACACTGGTAGGATCGAATCGTACCCAGCCGCGCTCTCCCAGCCAGGCCTCTACCCAGGCGTGCGCATCGTACTGTCTGACAGTAAACACATTGGGAGAGATTTCTTCACCGCCATGATAGCCAGTAACCATGCGCGCAGGAATATTAGCAAGACGCAGCAAGTAAGCCATAGTACTGGCGTAGTGACTACAAAAGCCGGCTTGCTTGTCGAACAAAAACATATCCACGGGGTTTGTCTGCATTGGTTCTGGTTCAAGCGTATAGCGATATACCGGATCAGCGAACCGTTGCATGATTGCCTGCGCATACTCGGCATCAGAGCTGAAGCGCTGGCGTAATTGCGAAGCTAGCGCCTGGGTTCGGGGATTACCTGATTCAGGTATGCGTAGATTAAGGTTTTTATCGAACCGTGTGTGTCCACTATTGAGTGAGGCCGCTGGATACGAAATAAGCCGGTATGCGCGCTTACTCATCAGTGGCTCTCTGGCAATTAACTGATAATCATGCCCCTGCCAGATAAGCTCATTGGCAGACTGGCCATCGGGACTGGCAATATCAATGCCGTACAACCAGCGTTGTCCGGTTGGTTCTGCAATAACCTGATAGCGAAACGATGTGCCACTTACAGACGGCGAAAATTCATTGCTCTGTTTCTGAAACTGGGTACGCAAATCCCGCCGTATCTGACTGACTGACCATGTCTTTCCGTCAAAATCCTCGAGTGTAAGTGCCCGCCAATAGCGTTCGCTCGCAGGTGGCAGGTTTTCATCGAAACTTGCGGTAAACGCCAGTTCAGAGGACTGGCTAAGGCTGGCAATATCACCGGGCGTTACTTGCTCTGATAAGCCGGTGGCGGTGCTTTTTGCGGTAGGCATTTTCCACAGTGGAGACAGTTGCGGCATGATAAGAAACAACATTACTGCAATCGGTGCGGCCTGAATAAACATCATACCGAGTAGTCGTAATTGCTTTATAAGTGCCAAAGATGGGGCAAATGCACTTAATAGTGACAATAATGCCAGGCCAAGAAGTACCAGGTACATTGTCAGCGCCGAAATAGATTGGGCGAAAATAAACCCGCATCCAATTAGAAACAGCATCGCAGTAAATAACTGCAGAAAGTCCTTGCGCCGGGTCATGATCATCAGCTTTAGCGCACATGCCATGATTAGCAGATTGACCATAGACAGTAACAGACCTAGACTGACACCAAACCAGGCCAGAGCAATCGCGCACAACACGGCCAGCAGGTTGATGGTGCGGACGCTGGGCGCGGAGTGATACCAGCCAAGGTACAGGGCGACGCGTACCATCACTGAACAGCCAGCCAGTAGCATAACCCACAGCAGCGCCGGCTCGGACAGGCTTAATGTGATCAGTGCAAACAGCACTGCAATGGTTAAGCTAGCCTTATGTCCGGCTATCGGTAAGCGTGGCGGGCTCATCGCGGCATCCTGTCTTCATCGGGGTATACCGCTAGCAGTGAAAGGCAGACGTGACGGTGCTCAGCACCTGATGCAGGCGGTACCACTTTGTCTGGCAGCCTAAGACCAAACTGCACAGCTTTATCGGTCAGGTTATCAATCTGATAGGCCAGCTGACTAAGCGCGGTTTCGATATTTTTACCGTCGGCCAGGCACAGGTAACCTGATTCACTTTGTTGCTGACTAAATGCTTTACTTACCCAGTCACCACCTTTGGCGACATGCTTCCAGGCCACGCGTTGCAAAGGCTCGCCCAATTCATACTTACGTAAAGAGTAGAAATCGTCATAGCCTGTTTGCTCGGTTTGCGCGTCGCCCTCGCCACTGACACTCTCCAGTCTGACAGGCGCGGGAATCAACTTAGGATAGATAACCAGCGTCTGGTCAAAATCCAGATGACTCCAGCACTTGAAAAGACCAAGCGGATAATTGCTGAACACGGTGACCCGGGGGAGAGAAACAATCCCCCGTTGTTCAGTGAAGTAGGGAAGGCGAAGTTGCCACTGCCCATCGTCCAAATCGGTGTGCACAACGCCACTTTCAGCCAGCCAGTGGGCATTTAGCAAGCCGTTGATGTCAGGATGCTTAGTATTCTGTGAAGCTACCTCCAGAACCAGGGTTGCTGGCTGACCTGCAAAAACGGGTTTTATTGGATCGGAGGTTATTTTCAGCGCTGCCATATTCTGATAGCTGGTAAACAGGTTAACCAGCATCAGCGCGGCCAGAAAATAACACAAAAAAAGCATCAGGTTATTTTGATAGTTGGTGCCCAGCAAAAACAGACACACACACATAACCAGATAACCCCAGCCAAATATACTGGGAAAAATGAAAATAGATTTCAGGTTAAGGCTGTGCTGACGTGCCGCAGGAATACGGGCATCAATCCAGCGTTGCCAGCGAGACGAGAGCCTTTGACGAAGCCAGCGCATAATCAGGCCGCCAGAGGGTCGACATCATCCAGTAACGTCTGACTGAGTACATCGTCATTTTGCAGATCACTGCGACTACTTCGCAAGCGGTGCTCAGCAACGGCAATAAAAATGGCCTGCACGTCTTCTGGCACCACATAATCACGCTCATGCAAATAGGCCCAGGCACGCGCAGCATGAAGCAGCGCTTTGGTCGCGCGGGGCGAAAGCGGATTCGGATAGTGGCTGTCTTCGCGGCTTCGTGTTACCAGACGCAACACATAATTAAGTACATCATCACTGGCATGAACATCACTCACTGCTTTTTGATGCATTTCCAGCGTTTCTGCCGTCATCAGCGAATTCAGGTGATCAAACGTACGCTGGCTTCCAGACTTTAGCATGGCTTTTTCTGCTTCCCAGTTGGGGTAGCCAAGAGAGATTCGCATTAAAAAGCGGTCAAGCTGAGACTCTGGCAGGGGGTAGGTTCCTGACTGATAGCCGGGGTTTTGTGTTCCGATCACAAAAAAAGGGCTGGGCAGAGGATAAGTCACACCATCAATACTGACCTGTTTCTCTTCCATCGCTTCGAGCAGTGCACTTTGGGTTTTCGGGCTGGCCCGGTTTATTTCATCAGCCAGCAATAACTGCGTAAAAATAGGGCCTTCACGAAAGCTGAACTGCTGTGCGCCTTTATCAAAAATATTGACACCGAGCATGTCAGAGGGCAATAAATCTGACGTGAACTGCACCCGTGAGAAGGCCATACCTAATGCATCAGATAATGAATGAGAAAGCGTGGTTTTGCCCATGCCGGGTAAATCTTCGATCAGCAGGTGACCATTTGCCAGTAAACAGGTTACGGCAAGCTTTATTTGCTCGGTCTTACCAATAACCCGTTGCGAAAGCGCCCGGACAACAGCATGAAACTCGCTTTTCATTAAGACAGCCTTATTACCAGAATTGGAAAAGTCACCAGTCTATCAAGTACGTACAGATATTAGGTGATACGAGTAATACCCAAGTATAGGATCGGGTCCTAAAAATACATCTCGTCAGGACATCCTTGGTATACCTTTTGTAAAAATAGGCCGGATTTAGTGCTGCGTGACGGCTGGCTGTTGTCTATAATGGGGCGTTCAAAAAAGGAAGTAGTTATGAAAAGCATTGATATTGATGACGATTTGTATGCCTTCATCGCCGGTCAAACAAAGCACATTGGCGAAAGTGCGTCCGACATTTTACGGCGCCTGCTGTTGCAGGAAACGCCAGCATCCGCCGTGCCTGCGCCGGTCATTGCAGAGCAGGTAGACACTACCCCGGCGGCATCGCCAGTCGCTGCGGACATAGACACTGACGACATTCTGGCGCTGGTAACCGTGGAGCGGCTAACACAACTCAGTAAGCGCGTGGATCAGTTTTTGTACATACTGGCCGCCCTTCACGCGCTGCACCAGGACCGTTTTGAGCGTGTCGAACAAATTCGCGGGAAAAACCGTACTTACTTTGCAACCAGTAAGGAAGCACTGCTGGAAAACGGCAGCAGCACCAACCCTAAATCCATTCCAGACAGTCCTTACTGGGTGGTGACGAATAACAACACAGCGAAGAAAATCGCCATGCTGGAGCAGGTTATGCAGCAGCTTGGCTATGCTGAAGAAATTATTCAGCAAGTATTAGCCCGTTTTTCCCCGGGAAACTGAGACGTAGGGGCCGAATCGGTAATCAACGCGTAATTACAAGGTAAAGGAGCAACAATGGCATTACATCCGCAAGCTGGGAAACCGGCCTCGAAAGAACAACTCATCAACGTCGCTTCGCTGGTGAGTCAGTATTACAGCTATCGCCCCGATGCCGAAAATGTTGCTGAAGTGGTCAGTTTTGGTACCTCTGGTCACCGCGGTACTGCTGCTAATGCTACTTTTACCGATACGCATATTGCGGCGATTTGTCAGGCACTGGTTGAGTACCGGCAAGATAACGGTATCACGGGGCCGTTGTACATAGGTAAAGACACCCACGCCTTGTCTGAACCTGCAATGTGTACCGCAATTGAAGTACTGGCTGCCAATGATGTGTCTGTGGTCATTCAGCGAAGCGATAATGAAAGCCGTGGCTATACACCTACGCCGGTGATTTCACGCACAATTATCCGACACAATCGCACCCATCCCAATACACAGGCCGATGGCGTTGTGATCACTCCGTCTCATAATCCGCCGTCTGATGGCGGCTTTAAATATAACCCCCCTCATGGTGGCCCGGCAGATGGCGACGTGACACATCAGATTCAGACGCGTGCAAATGTGTTTATTGCAAATGGCAATAAAAATGTTAAACGCATGGAACTGCGCGCGGCCCTGGCCAGTGACAGGGTCAGGCAGGAAGATTTTATGATGCCGTATATTGAGGATCTTGAACAGGTCGTTGATATGCAGGCGATAAAAGAGGCAAACCTGACACTGGGAACGGATCCGCTGGGTGGAGCCGGCGTGGGTTACTGGTCCTGTATTGCGCAGAAATACGGGCTCAATATCACTGTTGTGAACGATGATGTCGATCCGCAGTTTGCGTTTATGACCCGCGATAAGGACGGAAAGCTGCGTATGGATTGCTCATCGCCATATGCGATGGCTGGTCTGATTGAAATGAAAGACAGCTTTGATTTGGCCTTTGGTAACGATCCTGACTTCGACCGGCATGGCATTGTGTGTAAGAGTGCAGGGCTCATGAACCCCAATCATTACCTTGCTGTTGCTATTGCTTATTTATACCAGCACCGTAAGGAATGGGCCAGGGACTTAAAAATTGGCAAGACGCTGGTGTCCAGCAGTATGATCGACCGCGTGGCAGATAAACTTGATCGCAAGCTGGCGGAAATGCCAGTTGGCTTTAAGTGGTTTGTCGACGGGCTCAGCAATCGCCAGATTGGCTTTGCTGGCGAAGAAAGCGCTGGGGGCATCTTTCTTCAGAGAGACGGGCAAACCTGGGCGACTGACAAAGATGGCTTTATTATGTGCTTACTTGCTGCAGAAATAACCGCAGTCACGGGCAAAGATCCGGGCGAGCATTATCAGCAGCTTACGCAAGAGTTTGGTGAGCCAGTTTACAGGCGCAATGATGTGGCGGCGTCGCTTGAAGAAAAACAGAAGCTGTCTGCAATGCAGGCAGATGTTGTCAGCAGTAAGTCGCTGGCCGGCGAACCCATCACTCAGGTACAAACACGGGCACCAGGAAATAACGCAGAAATTGGTGGCGTGAAAGTCTCGACTGAGAGCGGCTGGTTTGCGGCACGCCCTTCCGGCACGGAAGATGTGTACAAAATATACGCAGAAAGCTTTAAGGGTGAAAGCCACTTACAGAATTTGCTGACTGAAGCAGAAGCACTGGTTGCAAAAATCATTAAATGAAAATGCCTTTTCGCTTAGTGGTGTGTAAATAAAATGTTAATTTTAATGTTATTGCATACGTTTTCATCGAAAAATGTTGAAATTTAACAAATGTTTTACAAACTAGCGGCGTTTTCGCTGCTATATTGCTCTCATATCTGATGATTATCTTGTAATTTAATTACATTAGGCGGGTGGTATACCCACCCGCATTTAATAACAGAGTGAGACTGCATATGAATACCTCCGTCACCGCGGCACCATCTGCCGGCAAGCTGGACAAAAACGACTTTAAATCTGCTGTCGTCAGGCACCTGCATTGCACGTTAGGTACTGATGAGAATAAAGCGAACAACCACGCATGGTGGAAAGCCACCTGTGCGGCCATTCAGGAACAGGTTCTTGAAGGATTGCGCCGTACCCAAAAGGCGCACTATCTAAATGATACTCGTGCCGTACATTATTTCTCTGCCGAATTTCTGATGGGGCGACTGCTCTCCAACAATATGCAAAACCTCGGCCTGTTCGACGTGGCCAGCAGCGCGCTGCAGGAGCTAGGTGTTGAACTGACCGATATTATGGAAGAAGAGCCGGATATGGCGCTGGGCAACGGCGGGCTGGGACGGCTGGCCGCCTGTTTTATCGATTCACTGGCAACCATGGAACTGCCGGCTATTGGTTATGGCATTCACTACGAGCACGGCCTGTTTCGTCAGGAAATTAAAAGTGGTGCGCAAATCGAGCGTCCTGACAGCTGGCGTGACTACGGCAACCCCTGGGAAATCTGTCGTCCTGAGTCAACTCAGGAAGTGTCGCTGTTTGGTTATGTCGAGACCAAATACGGTGATAAAGGCCAGATTCAGAAAGAGTGGCACCCAGGTTCGATTGTAAAAGGGGTGCCCTGGGATATCCCTGTTGTGGGTTATGAAGGCAAAACCGTTAATGTGTTGCGTTTGTGGCAGAGTGAAGCCTCAGGGTACTTTAACTGGGATGTGTTCAACGCTGGTGGGTATGTCGATGCACAGCGTGAAAACGTACAGGCAGAAACCATTTCCAAGGTTCTGTACCCGAATGACGAGACCGAAGCGGGGAAAGAGTTGCGGCTTATTCAGCAATACTTTTTCTGCTCATGCTCGCTAAAAGACATTATACGCCGTTACAAGCGAGCGCACGGCGATGACTGGAGCCGCTTTGCAGACCAGGTTGTTATTCAGTTAAATGACACCCACCCGGCCATCGCGATACCGGAACTGATGCGTATTCTGGTGGACCGCGCGGAGCTTGACTGGGATACCGCCTGGGATATTTCCACCAAGGTGTTTGCCTACACCAATCACACGTTGCTACCAGAAGCCCTCGAAAAATGGCCAGCGCGCATGATTGAAAAGATCCTGCCGCGTCATTTGGAGATTATTTACGAGATAAATCATCGCTTTATGGCCAAGGTGGATCAGAAATGGCCGGGTGATAACGCGATTAAAGCAAAGCTTTCCATTATTGAGGAAGGTAACGAGAAAATGGTGCGTATGGGTCACTTGTCAGTGATTGGTTCATTTGCGGTAAACGGCGTTGCAGAGATTCATTCACGTTTGGTGAAAAAGAACCTGTTCCCGGAGTTTGATCAGCTCTGGCCGGGTAAACTGACCAATGTGACCAACGGGATCACACCACGTCGCTGGCTGAAGGCGTGTAATCCTGCGTTGTCTAAGCTGATTGATAAGAAGGTTGGCAGTGACTGGCCGCGGGATCTGTATAAGCTGGAAGGGCTGGAAAAACATGCAGATAACAAGACATTTCAGAAGCAGTTTATGCAGGTCAAGCTTGAAAATAAAAAGCGGCTGGCTGAGGAAATCAAAGCGAGTACCGGCATTGATGTTGATGTAAACGCCATATTTGATGTGCAGATAAAACGTCTGCACGAGTACAAACGGCAGCATCTGAACCTGCTGCACATTATGGCACTGTATCGTCGGCTGCTGGAAAACCCTGACTATGACATGCACCCACGGGTATTTATATTTGGCGCAAAGGCGGCACCTGGCTACAAGCTGGCGAAAGACATTATTTACGCTATCAATAAAGTGGCGGAACGTATCAATAATGACTGCCGTGTAAATAAGAAGCTGAAAGTGGTGTTTTTACCTAATTACCGGGTGTCGATGGCAGAAAAGATGATCCCGGCGTCCGATGTGTCAGAGCAAATCAGTACCGCAGGTAAAGAAGCCTCAGGCACCGGCAATATGAAACTGGCGCTTAACGGGGCAGTGACCATAGGTACACTGGATGGTGCGAATATTGAAATTGCCGAGGAGGTCGGTGATGACAACATCTTTATTTTTGGTATGACGGTAGAGGATGTAGACGCGTTGCGCGAGAAAGGCTACAACCCGCAGGATTACTACTATCGCGATCCGGAAATTAAAGCGGTACTGGACTGGCTGGAGACGGACTACTTCACGCCCGGCAAGCCTGGTGCACTGGTATCTATTAAACAAAGCCTGCTTGATCAGGGGGACCCGTTCCTGGTACTGCCGGATTTCCGGGCGTACTCCGATGCGCATGAGAAACTCGATGCAGCGTATCGTGGCAAGACACGCTGGGCACGCATGGCGATCATCAATACTGCCAAAATGGGGAAATTTACGTCAGATCGGTCCATTCAGGACTATGTTGACCGTATCTGGAAGCTAAAGCCCTGCAAGGTGGATGTCTGATAAACGTGCTTTAACGTTAAAGTGGGTGTCATGGACACCCACCCCGCACACCCATACTCTTCATCCGGAAGTAGTGTGGGTGTCCATCGTTTGCGATAGTCTGTCCTTAACGTAAAGGTGGGTGTCCAGAGCTTGCGGGAATGACCAGCTGAGTCAGATTAGAAACTAAACGTCCGGCTCACACTGGCGACGATTCGCTCATCCGCGTTGTCGTTATTATCTAAGGTGGTATTTTCTGCGCCGATTTCGAAGTTGAAGCCATTCCAACTGGTCTGGTAGGCAACTTTATAGTGAACATACGACGTGCCGCCGTCGGCTTCCCAGGCATACTTGTTTTCATCCAGAGATTTGGAATAATCCACGCCGACATAAATTGCGTGATTATCGGCAAGAGGGTAGGTGTGTGTCACCATTCCGATCACATGACCGGCACCGGTACCAAAGTAATCCCATGTGTACCAGAAATTAAACCCGGTAGTGCCATAATCTGCGCTGCGCGAAAACTTCGCATACACTTCCGGGTAATTAAGCGAACTGCCATCAGTGCCGTCGTGATAAGTGTAATAGGCGATGCCGTAGTCCAGACCCCAGGTATCGTCCATTTGAATATACTGGCCAATATAGGGATCTAATTCTCGCTCAGCTAAGGCACCATAATCGACATTCGAGGTCCAGACGCCTGCATAAAAGCCGTCGCTACCAGAATAGTCCAGGCTTGCCTGCAGCGCGGGATCATTATTGGTCTGACTCACACCATTAAACATGTAGTCCGACGCGACAGTTACGGTCGTTGACCAGTCAGCATGTGCAGCAGAACTGCAAAGTAGCAGTGCAGAGGTCAGTGCGGTATGTGTGTGCTTGATCATAGTCACTCCAGAATAAGACTGTCTGAATTAGTAAAGTTGAGGTCATAACCTTTACTGTTCAGTAAAAATATTAAAGTTGATTGCTGCGCTGCTGACTCTCCCAGTTACTATCCTCAATGACCGGGACATCTTCTTCCGGTAGCGGCGGGTTACCTAAAATCATATCTGCGGCTTTTTCTGCGACCATAATGGTTGGGCCGTTAAGATTACCATTTGGGATGGTTGGAAAGATTGAAGAGTCGACCACATGCAGGCCTTCCAGACCTCTTACACGGGTTTGCGAGTCAACCACGGCCATTTCATCCTCGCCCATTTTGCACGTGCAGGAAGGGTGATAGGCGCTTTCTACCGCTTTGCGCACAAATGCGTCGATTTCCTCATCGGTTTTAACCTCTTCACCGGGCTGAATTTCACTGTCCCGATATTCATCAAATGCACTCTGGTCGATGATTTCACGGGTTAACCTGACGCAGGCACGGAACCCCTCAATATCTTCCTGGGCTTTAAGGTAGTTAAACTGAATCTTCGGTGCCTGTTCGGGGTCTGCGGACTGAACCTTCACAAAACCGCGGCTCTTCGGTTTATTGTGTCCCACATGCACCTGAAAACCATGGCCGTCGAAAGCACTTTTGCCGTCGTAGCGTATGGCCGCAGGCATAAAGTGATATTGCATATCAGGCCACTTTACCCCTGCCTTTGAGCGAATAAAGGCGCAGGATTCAAAATGGTTAGTGGTACCCAGGCCTTTCTTAAAGAAAAACCACTTTGCACCAATGATTCCCTTCGAGAACCAGTCCAGTTTACCGTTGATAGTAATGGGCTTTTTACAGCGGTACTGGAAATAAAATTCCAGATGATCCTGCAGGTTTTCACCTACACCAGGCAGGTTGTGAACGCATTCAATGCCTACGCTTTTAAGGTGCTCGGCGTCGCCAATACCAGAGTGTTGCAGTAATTGCGGTGAGCCGATGGAGCCAGCACTCAAAATGACGTTGTTATCTGTACGGGCTTCGTGCATGTTACCGTCTTTGCGATAACTCACACCTACCGCACGCTTACCGTCCATGAGTATTTTATGGACCCGGACATGCGTTAAAATAGTAAGGTTGTCGCGGTCTTTGACAGGATCAAGGTAAGCTCTGGCGGCCGAGCAGCGTTTGCCACCTTTTACCGTCATGTGCATGGGCCCGAAACCTTCCTGTTGCGCCGCATTGTAATCGTTGGTAATGGGGTAACCGGCTTGTTCACCGGCTTTGATAAACGCACGGTAAAGCGGGTTTTGCATTTCATTACCGTTATTTACGCCCAGAGGGCCACTGCCACCGCGATGTGTATCGCCGCCAAGATACCAGCTTTCGGCACGTTTGAAGTACGGCAGGCACTTCTGATAACCCCAGCCTTTTGCGCCACAGGCTTCCCATTCCTCAAAGTCCTCCGCGTGTCCGCGCACGTAAACCATGCCGTTAATAGACGAGGAGCCTCCAAGCACTTTGCCGCGTGGACAGTGCATTTCGCGGTTATCCAGGTACGGCTCAGGTTCGGAATGAAATTGCCATGCGTACTTATCTGTATTCATGGGAATAGACAGGGCTGTCGGCATCTGAATAAAAATACTTTTGTCACTGCCGCCTGTTTCCAGTAGTAATACACTGTTGTTGGGGTCTTCACTTAAGCGATTCGCCAGTACGCACCCTGCAGATCCGGCGCCGACGATAATGTAGTCATAAGAACTCACTGGCAACCTCCTTTAGAACGGGCTTTCAAGCTTGACCATGCCCACATACACTGACTTGGTCTGGGTATACTGATTCAGTGTTTCTACGCCATTCTCGCGGCCTATACCTGACAGTTTGTAACCGCCAACGGGCATTTCAGCCGGAGATGCGCCATAACTGTTAACCCAGCAGATCCCGGCCTGGAGTTGATGGACAACCCGGTGGGCACGGCGTATATCTTTGGTCATGACACCGGCTGCCAGACCCATAGGGGTATCATTGGCGCGTCGAATGCCTTCATCTTCATCAGAGAAGCGTAAAACGCTCATTACCGGACCAAAAATTTCTTCACGACAAATGGTCATATCGTCGTTGCAATCCACAAATACGGTGGGTTGGACAAAAAAGCCACTGGTTGCGCCATCAGGTGAAAATGCCTCGCCACCGGTGAGAACTCTGGCGCCTTCCTGCTTGCCTTTTTCGATATAGTCCATGACCAGCTTGTGATGTTCTTTTGAAATCAGCGCGCCGAAATTAGTGTGGGTGTCCAGCGGGTCGCCGGCTACGATATTCTCCTCGGTGCGCGTTTTGAGCCGTGCAAGAAAGTCATCGTAGATTGCGTCATGCACAAACACGCGGGTACAGTTGGTACAGACTTCACCCTGAGTAAAAAAGTTACCCAGCATGGCGGCAGACACGGCTTCATCAAGATCGGCATCATCAAATACCAGCAGCGGAGACTTACCGCCAAGCTCCATTGTGACATCTTTAAGTGTGCTGGCGGCACTTTCCATCACCTTGCGTCCAGTGCCCACTTCGCCGGTAAATGAGACTTTTTCAATCTCGTCGCTGGTAGTGAGCCAGCTCCCGACTTCTGCATCGCCCTGAATCACGTTGAAGACGCCGGCAGGCACGCCAGCGTCGATAAATATCCTGGCCAGTTCTACCGCGCCACGCGGGGTTTCCTCTGACGGTTTAAAGATCATGACATTGCCCACTGCCAGTGCCGGTGCTGATTTCCAGCAGGCAATTTGCAGAGGGTAATTCCATGCGCCAATGCCGGCACAGACGCCCAGTGGCTCTTTACGGGTGTAGTAAAAATCACCATCCACTTCTTGCTGTTGCCCGGTCTGAGTGGGCGCCAGTGAGGCGAAGAACTCCAGCACATCAGCGCCGGTGACCACATCAACCTCTCTGGCTTCCTGGATGGGTTTGCCATTGTCCAGGGTTTCAACACGGGCGAGGTGATCGGTGCGTTCATGAAGCAGTGAAACGGCCTTATGTAAGATCCTGCTGCGTTCGATTGCAGACATATATGACCATGTCTGGAACGCCTTCTTTGCGCTTTCGATAGCTAGCGAACGAATATGCTCATCCGCCTGTTCAACGACGTAGATAACCTCTCCCGTCGCGGGATTAACGACATCAAATGTTTCGCCGGTCTGGTTAGCAACAAACTCGCCATCGATGAAATTCAACAACCGCTCAGAGCGATCCTGTGTCATGCGTCCCTCCACTGTGGTCAATAACCTTGCTACATGAACTTGTAACAGGGCATAAGTAAATTTTATTTAATCTATTACTCACTACCTAGCGAAATGGATTGATTCGATAGTCGCCAAATTTTTAAACGGCGCAGTCAGAATCAGGCGTCAGCGGCAAAAATGCGGGATTTGGGCAGCAAAAGGTGAAAACATAACCAGGTATTCCAAATTATACGAATTACTAGTTGCGCGTTGTGTGTAGCCGTGATTCTATGAAATCGTCGTTTAATAACCGTAACCTATAGCATAAGGTAATGAATGTAAGAGTGCCCCGAGAGCATACATCACTGGTGACAATTCCGAACCGCTACGCGTTTATCGACACGGTTGAAAAATGTGTGGCGCAACATTCATACGCCTCATTAATGCTGGTTGATGTCGTGCGGTTTTCTGATGTAACAACAAGTCTCGGGATCACGGTAGGCGACCAGTTTTTACTTCAAATTGCCAATCGTATTATCACGTTGTTTGATGAGAACGTTGAGCTGGGACGAATAAGTGGTGATATCTTTGGGCTCATCTTCCCGGGCAAATATTCACACAATCAGATGCAGCAAAAGTTTGAGCGGCTGGTTGAGCACTTCAAAACCCCGATGCAGTATGACAATAATGCGTTTATTGCCGATTTTAACGTTGGGGTTGTCAGCGGGCGCTGCAAAAATATCAATTTAACGGCCTTTGTGTCGCGCGCGGAAGCTGCGCTTAAGCAAGCCAAAGAAAATAAATATCAGAATTTTTCCTTCCTGAGTACTGAAGAGAAGGCCGATACAGGTCGAAGTCTGGCATTGAAAGCCGATCTAACCCGGGCCTTGTCTCACAATGAACTTGAGCTTTATTTCCAGCCTAAAGTTGACCTGACAAATCTGGAAGTGGTCGGGGCCGAGTGCTTACTTCGCTGGAATCATCCGTTGGATGGCGTACTGTTTCCAGGTCCGCTCATTGAAGCCGCCGAATCGTACAATATGATGAATGAACTGGCATACTGGACCTTCGAGCAGGCATTCAGAAGTCTTGGCGAACTCGATGCCTGCGGGTTGCGGCTTACCTTGTCGGTAAATATTTCGCCAACCCAGCTGTATGACAGCCAGTTGATTCCCACACTGGTGCTGCTAAGTAAAAGCTACAGTATTGAGCTTAACAGAATTGAGCTGGAACTAACCGAAGACGTCGCCCTGTCGAACTCGCTGATGGTGAAAAAGCAATTATTTCAGTTGCGGGCTATGGGGATCAGCATCTTGGTGGATGATTTTGGTAAAGGCTACTCTAATCTGGCATATATCCGTGAGCTGGAAATCAATGCGCTTAAAATAGATAAAACGTTCGTGATGTCACTAACCGATGGCCAGGTCAACCGGGCCATCATTGAAGCGGCCAGGATCATCGGGCAGGCGAAGGGATGCGAAGTAATCGCCGAGGGCATTGAAACCATTGAACAGCTCCATATTTTGCGGGATGTAGGGATTAGCAAAGGGCAGGGCTATCTGTTTTCCCGGGCTGTCCCGCTGAATGAATTTCTGAAACTGGCCACCCGAGAAATTATTGTTGGCGGCTCCCCACTTCGTAAAGTCAGTAACTAGCCGAGCTGCGGCTGCGCAGATAAACGAAGAATTTTGCATTCTCTCTGACCGGCGGTAGACTTACTCCCCATCGTAATAGCAAAAAGAAATACCATGACAGCTAACCCTATAAAGGACGGTGAGTTTCTTCACCAGTCTCGCCGCGCCCCTGACTCACTTGAGGCCATCTCCCCGTTTACACTGAGTAACCAAACCCGCGTAAGTATAGACGCGCCCGGCATTATCCGCTTTGATCCGCCCGCTCAGCAGCATGCAGGCAAATACGTTGTGCTCTCATGTGGTGTGCACGGAAATGAAACCGCGCCTATCGAGATATGTGATGATCTGGTCCGTGATATCCTGCTAGAGCGCCTGACGCTTCGCCACTCGGTATTGTTCTTATTCGGTAACCTGCCAGCGATGGATATCGCAGAGCGCTTTGTAGAAGAAAACATGAACCGGCTGTTTAGCGGCGCGCATTCTGAAGGCGAGGGGTGTGTGAATGCTGAGCGTCAGCGCGCGAAGCAACTGGAAGCGGCAGTGAGCGATTTTTTCGCTGACGCGCCAGACCATAGCACGCGTCTGCACTATGATTTGCACACGGCGATCCGCGCGTCAAAAAATGAAAAGTTTGCGGTATACCCATACCTTCATGGCAGGCCACACAGTCTTGGTCAGCTAGGCTTTCTGGCCGCCTGTGGCGTGAAAACGATTCTGTTATCGGAAAGTCCGACCACCACCTTCAGTTATTATTCATCGCATGTCCACAACGCACATGCCTTTACTGTCGAACTTGGCAAGGTCAGACCGTTCGGACAAAACGACATGACACGCTTTGCCGATGCACGTAAGGCCATTACCCGGCTTACCAGCGAGGAAGACTACGCGCCTCAGGTAGCGCCGGAAACACTGGATATTTACCGTGTGAACCAGGTCATCAACCGCCAGCAGGAAGCGTTTGAACTGCATTTTGACGACGATACCCCTAATTTCACTGATTACGCTAAAGGCACGGTACTGGCGTCAGAGCCTGGCAGACAGTACGAGGCGCAGCAGGACGGTGAGGCAATTGTATTTCCTAATGCCAGGGTAGCTATTGGACAACGGGCGTTGCTAACGGTAGTGCCTACCACCCTTGAGCATACTGATGTTTAAACTTGATGCGCGCTTAAGAAATGATACCTTTCCGGTCGGCGATCTGCCGCTTTGCAGTGTATTGCTAATGAACGATGCGCAGTTTCCCTGGGTGATCCTGGTGCCACGACGCGCTGAGGTTTATGATTTAATCGATTTGTCGGACGAAGACAGACGCGTTTTTCAGCAAGAGTCTGATCAACTAAGTCAGGTATTGCGAAAGCTGTTTTCGCCACATAAACTGAATGTGGCAGCACTGGGGAACGTTGTCGCGCAACTGCATGTTCATCACATCGCCCGGTTTACCGATGACTGTGCATGGCCACACCCTGTGTGGGGACGCCAGCCAGCCCAGGCCTACACCCAATCCCAGGCGGATAAGCACCTAGCAGCACTCAAAGCAGCGCTGGAACTGTGATAAATAACCTACAAGGAATAGCATTATGATCCTGACAACCACACCCTCGGTGGAAGGACAGTCAATTGAACAGTATTGTGGCATTGTGATTGGTGAGGCTGTAATGGGGGCCAATCTGTTTAAAGATATGTTTGCCTCGATTCGTGACATTGTCGGTGGCCGCTCTGGTTCGTACGAAGACGAGCTTACCCGGGCCCGCAAAATGGCTTTCGCTGAACTGGAGCAGGAAGCGCGGAATATGGGCGCCAATGCGGTCGTGGGAATTGATATCGACTACGAAGTGATTGGTGAAAAAGGCAGTATGCTGATGGTCAGTATCAGTGGTACGGCAGTGAAGCTGAGCTAAAATGCAGGACGTCAGTCACTACATTGAAGGTCAGCCTGAAGATCGCAGGCTGGTCTTACGGCAACTGGTTGAATTAATTGAAGCGCAGGCTCCTGATGTCAGCGTCAGTATGAAATACAAGATGCCCACATTCGAACGGGAGGGTCACTGGATAGCGGTTGGCAATCTGAAACACTGCATAGCCTTGTATACCCGTGAACCGGCACATATTGCTGAATTTAAACGCAAACATCCGAAAGTAAAAACCGGCGAGGGCTGTATCAACTTCACCCGGATGGACAGTATTCCCTATAAAGATTTGGAGACGGTCATTGATAATGCACTGGCACTGCACTAGCTGCTAGTCACTGACCCCAAGTCTGCAACAGTCCTGACGGCCAACGAGGCAGTCACCACTTGTCGTCTTCATCGTCGTCAAAATTGGCGTTATTGTCTTTTATTTTGCTGCCATCTTTGTTGCGGGTGGGCAATTTAAAATTCGCGCTGTCTCTCAGTAGCAGCAGGTTTCCAACGATAATTCCCAGTACAATCGCCACAATGGCGATGATCCAGATAATGTCCATCAGCGTCCCTTATTCAGTACGTAACGCTCAAAAAGTCTTTCAAAGTCGTCAAGAATCACCGATTTACCGGCAATCTCCACATCTTCAATATACGCCCTTAGCGTGTCACAGTTCACTGCGCTCTCGAACTGACGGGCCGTCGCGGTATGACTTAAATGCCATAATTCCCGGGCTACACCGCCGCGATAGTCAAGATAAGGCCTGGCAAACCCAAAGCGACCGGCATATTCAGTTAACCAGCTGGCTAACTCAGCGCAGGGGCCGTCATTGCAATATTCGTCATTGACCAGCGAGAAGCTTCCCGCCCAGGCCTCGACGCTGGCTTTGTCATACACATCAATATCGCTGCCCCAATGATGACGGCTACCGCCGGGTAGCGCTGAAAAGGTCAGGATGGCATGCAGTTTTTCGGTGTCGGATAAGCGTTCAGGATCGAGCCGGTTGCCCCTGGCATCATACAGCGGCCGTTCCCCGTGCCATTTTCGGTTCCAGATTGCCAGCTGACGTTCAAAACTGCGAAACCCACTGACCAGCTGACAGTCAACCCCATCCTCTGCTGCCGCCTGTTGCATAGCAATAAAAGGCCCGGCTGTATCAGCGTGGATACGCTGACCCTCACCGACATCCACCAGCGCAGGATTATCGACACCTAGCCACTGCAATGCTCTCATGCAAGCAACTCTCTTAAGGTATGGTAGTACATGTCAGTAAGCGCGATCAGGTCGTCCATTCGCACACACTCATCCACCTTGTGAATGGTGGCATTCACGGGGCCAAGCTCCACCACCTGAGCACCGGTAGGCGCAATAAAACGGCCATCGGAGGTCCCGCCAGCCGTCGATAACGTTGTCGCCTGTCCCGACACGCTTTGAATTGCCTTTTCTACTGCATCTACCAGATCACCACTGTCCGTCAGGAAGGGCTGACCGTTATGTGTCCAGGTAATGTCATAGTCCAGTTGATGTTGGTTCAGGATAGCCTCAACACGGTCAATCAGCATGTGATCGGTCACCTGCGTTGAAAAGCGAAAGTTGAAACAGACCTCAAGCGTACCGGGGATCACATTCCCGGCACCTGTACCGGCATGGATATTGGAAATCTGAAAACTGGTAGGCGGGAAAAACGCATTTCCTTCATCCCAGTGTGTGTCGGCCAGCTCAGCCAGTGCGGCGGCTGCTTCGTGTACCGGGTTACTGGCCAGGTGCGGGTAGGCGACATGCCCCTGCACTCCTTTTACCGTTAAGTCACCGGTCAGCGAGCCGCGCCGGCCATTTTTTACCACATCGCCAACACGCTGGGTGCTGGATGGTTCACCGACGATACACCAGTCAATTTTTTCATTGCGCGCTTCCAGTGTATCAACCACACGCGTTGTGCCATTAATGAAAGGGCCTTCCTCATCGCTGGTAATAAGAAACGCAATGCTACCTTTGTGGTCGGGGTAGTCCTTCACAAATCGCTGAGTGGCAACAAGCATTGCAGCAAGACTGCCTTTCATATCAGCTGCACCGCGGCCATGCAGGTAGCCATCGACTTCTGTGGCGGTAAAAGGCGGCGTCTTCCATGCTGCCTCAGGACCACTTGGCACGACATCGGTATGACCGGCGAAACAAAATAATGGACCTTGCTGGTTTCGCCGGGCCCATAAATTGGTGGTGTCTTCAAATACCAGTGTTTCGTTGGAAAACCCCAGTTCCTGCAGCCAGTCCTGCATCATCTGCTGACAGCCGGCGTCATCGGGCGTCACAGAGCGGCGGTTTATCAGCGCCTTGGCCAGTTCAATGACATCAGTCATGGGTAAAAATCGCCGCGTAGTTGTCGGCTTTAAAGCCAACATAGACATTGCCGTTATGTTCCAGTACGGGGCGCTTTATCATTGCCGGGTAGGCCAGCATCAATCCCAGCGCTTTCGGCTCGTCCAGCGAGGCTTTGTCGGCCTCATCAAGCTGGCGGTATGTGGTTCCCCGTTTATTCAGCAGCGTTTCCCAGCCTACTGTCGCGGCCGTGTCCGCCAGCCACGCTTCTGCTATCCCGTCTTTGCGAAAGTCGTGAAACACGAAGTCAATGTCATTATCATTAAGCCATTTTTTAGCCTTTTTGATGGTGTCGCAATTGGCTATTCCGTAGAGGGTTGTGGTCATACTCGTTTTCGCATTGATGATTTACTAAAGTGCTGCTAAGTCTATCTGCTGGTGTGGTCTGATGCAAAACATCACCGACTGTGGTGAGCCATGCAGGCGAACGTTGCGTAAGCATCGGCACACGCAATTAATAAACGCTCACTTAACGAGCGCTACGCGTGGCGTAGACCTCATACATTGACCAATGATAAGGAGTCATTATGGCTATTGTGAAGACTGCCTCAGCAAGCTACTCACCACTGGGGAAAAACGGGCAGGGACATGTCAGCCTGGCAAGCGGCGCACTGTCAAATCAGCCTTACGGGTTCAATACCCGGTTTGAAGATAAAGCGGGGACCAACCCCGAGGAGTTAATTGCGGGGGCCCATGCCAGTTGCTTTGCGATGGCGCTGTCATTTGCACTGGAAGGCGCAGGATTTGATGCCGGCGAGCTGAATGTTGATGCAGCGGTCACCCTGGTCGAAGACGGCGAAGGCTTCAAAGTGAGTGCATCGGCGCTGACACTGGATGCCAAAGTGGTCGGTATTGATGAAGATAAATTTAAAGACATTGCAGAAGGCGCAAAAGCTAACTGCCCCATCTCTAAACTGTTAGATGCTGATATCTCGCTGGAATATACGCTGACGGCGTAACGAACGGCAACAAGGGCCGCGAGGCCCTTGCTCAGACATACACGGTCATTAACGGATCATCCATTGCCCGGCAATGATGCAACGATGTTGGAACGATAGCGCTCAATTTGCTGCTGTTAAGAACAGTAACAAGACAAATGGTGTCTATACCATTTTGCTTCAGAAAAGGCGGCGACACCTGAAATAAGGTCTGCCCTTTTTTCACTTTCTGGTTTTTGGAGACCAGAAACTCACATCGCTCTCCCATGAGGGCGTGGACGTTAATGCCAACCTGAATGCGGAAAAGTAAGCCATTGTTAGCCTGAACAACTATCGAGTAGTCAAGCGCATCACAGCGTAAGACTTTGCAGGACAGTGGTGACGCAATCAGGCTGGATGAGGTCTTAAGCGCATACCCGTGCCCCCACACACCACTGCTTAAAACAGGATCGCTGAGAGTATTCAGTGAAACAGGCTTACCACTGACAGGACAGGGGATCGCCACGTTACGCTTTGCCTGCTCAGGCTCACTGTCGGCAACAAAAAAAAGTGCGGTCATAATTCTGGTTCTGTGACGGTGTAGCCAGCCGCCTTAAGTGCCGTAATGGCATCTTTTAACTTGCTGTTCTTCATTAAAAAAAGTCGGTATCAAACGTTGATACGACAAAAATTGACACTTTGGCTTTAGCCAGCACAGCGCCAATCTGCGCCATAATTCCTACCATCGACAAGTGGAATGGCCCGATTATCTCAAGCGCACGCCAGTTAGTGTCGGAGTCAAGCGAGGCCACCTCCACATCCGATGGGACAACAATAGATAATTCTTCCGGGGTTCTGCCGATAAAAAAACGGGAGCAGGCCAGAACTGACGCTGGGATCCCGTCGTCGGGATCCATGCTGTGTATACTGAAACTTTGGGGGAGCACTGCCAGCGTCTGCTTGGGCATGGGGTTACCTGTATCAATTTCTACTCTGTATGCATTAAATCATTAAGTGCCAGACAAGGCTACGCTGTTATCCACGTATTCTGTGGATAAGTTTGTTGAGTAGTTTGGGGACTTCTTTTATCTTGCTGATTTGATTGAATTAATCGATTTGGTTAAACAATGGGCAACGCAGAAAAATGCGCTGGGGAGGCATTTTTATACGTCGCTGTCCAGTCATAAACAGTACCGGGTGTGACGTAATTAATGATACAGGGGGATGTCGTTGGGGGGAGGGGAAAAGCAGGTGGCTACGCGGTAACCACCTGCTATTACATTAGGCTTCTTCGCGTTTAAGTGAGCCGCGTTTAACCTGATCACGTTCGATCGATTCAAACAGTGCCTTAAAGTTACCTTCTCCGAAACCTTCGTCCTGTTTACGCTGAATAAATTCAAAGAAAACCGGTCCAAATACAGTTTCTGAGAATATTTGCAGCAACAGACGCGGTTCGCCGCCTTCCGTAGTGCCATCTAACAGAATACCGCGCTGCTTGAGCTCATCCACAGGCTCACCATGTCCCGGCAGGCGCTCTTCAAGCATCTGATAGTAGGTTTCCGGTGGTGCTGTCATAAATTTCATGCCGCGCGCTTTGAGTTTGTCCAGACAACTGATTAGATCATCGCAGGAAAAGGCGATGTGCTGGATCCCTTCACCGTTGTACTGCATCAGAAATTCTTCAATCTGACCGCCGCCACCAACGGCTTCTTCGTTCAGGGGAATACGGATCTTACCATCCGGTGCGGTCATGGCTTTTGATAACAGACCCGTGTATTCACCTTTGATATCGAAGTAACGAATTTCACGGAAGTTAAACAGCTTCTCGTAAAAATTCGCCCAGTAGTCCATGCGACCGCGATAGACATTGTGTGTAAGGTGATCAAGCGTGTGGAAACCACAGCCTTCAGGGTGACGGTCAACGCCTTCAATCCACTCAAAGTCGATGTCATAGATGGTGTTTTCGCCTTTATAACGGTCAATCATATATAGCATGGCGCCGCCAATGCCTTTAATTGCCGGTAGTTTCAGCTCCATTGGGCCAGTGTAGGTATCCATAGGCTGAGCGCCGCGTGACAATACCTCTTTATAGGCTTTCTGCGCATCTTTGACTCTGAACGCCATACCACATGCTGAAGGGCCATGCTCTTCGGCATAATACTGGGCGTGGCAATTTTTTTCGTAGTTACTCAACAGGTTAATATCGCCCTGACGCCAAAGTTCAACGTCTTTCGATTTATGACGGGCTACCTTGGTGAACCCCATTGCTTCAAACATGGGCTCCAGAATGCCTTTTTCAGGCGCAGTGAATTCCAGAAACTCAAAGCCATCCAGGCCAATCGGATTTTCAAATAAGTCTGCCATAACAATTCTTTCTCATTCACAGTTAATCAATGGATGCCCTGATTTTAGAGAGCAGGGCACGGGGAAGGCAACAGCGTGTTTACAACCATGCAACACGCTGCCATGTAAAACCTGTAAAGAAACCTTTATAGGTGATGCGGTGAGGCACGCAATGTTGCCCCAAAAGTCGCATAACTATATGAAAAGTAATATTTTAAAAAATAACGCAGGACGCACAGTGGCTGTTCACAAAACGCTACGCCAGCCACTGTCCGTCACGCTGCAATTAACGGGTGCCGTCATAGTATTTTTTCAGCCCCTGCCAGCAGTCCAGGTAATCATGCTGACGATGCGAACTGTTTTGCGCATAGCGGGTCGGGGCAATGACATAGCGCGACTCAAACATAAAGGCCATGGTGTTTTCATATTTCTGAGGCTCAAGCTCAGCGGCAGATGCCTTCTCAAATACAGCAGCTTCCGGCCCGTGTGGCGTCATGCTGTTGTGCAGACTCATGCCGCCAGGCACAAAACCGGCCTCTTTCGCATCGTAGGTGCCCTCAATCAGCCCCATAAACTCACTCATGATATTGCGGTGATACCAGGGCGGGCGGAATGTATTTTCGGCAACCATCCAGCGCGGCGGGAAGATCACAAAGTCGACATTGGCCACGCCTTCTGTTTCTGACGGCGAAGTCAGTACCGTAAAAATCGACGGATCAGGGTGATCGAAACTGACTGAATTAATGACATTAAAGCGGCTGAGATCGTATTTATAGGGTGCTGAATTCCCTGTCCAGGCAACCACATCCAGTGGCGAGTGATCAAGTGTCGCCTGATACAACTCACCACAAAATTTGTTTATCAGTTGCATGTCATCGTCGATATCTTCAAACGCGGCAACAGGGTACTGAAAATCCCGATCATTGGCGTAGCCATTGGCGCCAACAGGCCCACGTTCGGGCAATTGCAGTGGCGTACCATAATTTTCACAGATGTAACCCCGGATGGGCCCGTCGGTAGGCGTGACTGAAAATTTAACGCCCCGCGGAATAACCAAAATCTCTCCGGGACTGACGCTGAGGTGGCCAAACTCGGTTTTCGCAAGCAGGCTGCCCTGTTGCGGAACAAACAGCATTTCACCATCAGATGAGTAAAAGAAACGCTTTTCCATCGGGCTATTTGCCCGATAGACGTGGATCCCAATACCCTGCTGCATGCGCGCATCACCATTCGCAGCCATTGTGACAAGACCATCGATAAAGTCAGTTTTCTGTTCAGGCATGGCGATGGGATCCCAGCGCATAACGTTGGGCGGGCAGGGGGTATCGGTTAGTGGTGCGGTAAGCAGATGGCCCTTATCCATTGGTGTGAAATCACCCATGGCAATGGAAGGCCTCAAACGATACGTCCAGCTGCGACGGTTGCTAGCACGCGGAGCGGTAAACGCGGTGGTGCTGAACTGTTCGCAGTACAGGTTATAAGGGCAGCGCTGCGGGTTAAACTGGCCTACGGGCAACGCACCTTCAAGGGCTTCGGTTTCGTGTTCATTGTTAAAGCCGGTCAGATATGTCAACTCGTTTTGCTGCACCATGTCATCCTCTTACGCTGCCAAGCGTTAATCAAATTAGTTACAAATGAAACTATACGTGCTACAGCTTAATATCAACTGCGGCTGACGTTTAGCGTCAGGGCGGAGTGTCAATCTTCCTTTACCCTGAAATATGAGTAGTCTTATGTCTGATGACACCCAACTGGTGCTTGAACAGTTTCTGGCCTTTCGGGCGGTGCGCTTTGCCAGCAAACTCAGTACCTCTGTTGCTGAAATATATGCCGGTCCGCATGGGTTGTCCCGTGCGCAGTGGCGTGTTCTGGCAACACTGGCTGAAGAAGACGGACTGACCGCCAAAGTCATTGCCCGTCGTACCTCTATGGATAAAGTCAGTATTTCCCGGGCGGTAAAATTGCTGAAGGCAAGATCGCTGATTCACCGCGAACCGACAGAGACAGATGGCCGTACCTACCGGTTATTGCTGACCGGGCAGGGCCGGGCGCTTTACGCTGAAATTGTGCCAGATGCGGTAGCATGGCAGCGTACGCTGCTGGCCGGTATTAGTGATGAGGAATACCAGCGCTTTTTGCACCTGATGGCAACACTGGAAGACCGGCTGACAGACTAATACATCTGTGGTGTACAACGCCGGTGAGGGCAGCATGCAGGACTGTCAGGCTGTTCCCGCGCTGCCTGTACTTTGGTGTAGTTAACGTCAGAGGTCATTGATTTTGATAATGTAACTGATAAATTAAGGGCGCTTCCTTAACAGGCTTATTATCAACAAGGACACTCGTTTGACGCCTCTTCATGTTTATGCAGGCCCCGGGGCGCTGCGAACCATTCGCCGCTACGGAATGATCCCCCGTTTGTTCCGGTATTTTATCGGCGCTTCCGGCGGACCTAAGTGGTTCGTGCTGGCCGGCTTGGATCGTGTGTTATTTCCGGAATGGCTGCCACGTCGCGGCGAGCAAATGCATTTTATTGGTACCTCCGCCGGGGCATTCCGCGCAACCTGTGCCGTTCAGCGAGACCCGAGGGCGGCAACCGATCGGCTGGCAACGCATTATGCAGAAACGGTATATTCTGACAAGCCACGGCCTAATGAAATTACGGTTAAAGCTCGGGCGCTGGTCCGGGATATGCTGGGGGACCAGGGCAAACTGGAATTGTTATTAAACGACAAGTTTAAGGCGCACATTATTGCAGCGAAATGTCATGGTCCAATGGCAAGGCGTGGGTCGATGAATCAGCTTTCCGGTCTGGCAATGAGCGCGGCGGCAAATGCAATGGGACGCAAACACCTCCGTCATCTGTATACCCGTTGTGTGTTTTCCTCTCCACACAGCAAGATTACGATTAAAGACCCGTACAACATCCCCACTGAATACTACGAACTGGGTCACAATAATATCTCTACGTCACTGCTGGCATCCGGCTCTATTCCGATTGTGCTGGAGGCAGTATCCAATATCATCGGCGCGCCGGACGCGGTATACCGGGACGGCGGTATTATTGACTACCACTTTGATCTGGAGTTTGGGCCGGAGCCGGGGTTAACCCTTTATCCACATTTTTACCCGTTTGCCGTGCCTGGCTGGTTCGATAAAAAGCTCAAAAATCGCCTCCCACATGCACAGAGCTACTACAATACGGTGATGCTGGTGCCTTCAGCCGAATTTATCGCGCAGTTACCTTATGGCAAAATTCCCGATCGCAAGGACTTTGAAACCATGGACGCGCCACAGCGGATCAAGTACTGGAAAACGGTGTTAAGTGAGTCTGACCGGCTTGGCGACTTCTTTATGACGCTGGCGGAAAAGCCGGAGTTTACGTCTTATATCAGACCATTGCCATTCCCGATGCTGTCAAAAGCTTACTAGAAGACGAGGCTGTTTCCAGCAATTGGTTATAACGCAGGCAATTGAACAGACAAATCGTAAAATTCGCTTGCTAAGCGGCGAGGGCATCGCTATTATACGCGCCGTCTTCACGACTTCCTGTCGTTACAATGCGTCTATAGCTCAGTTGGTTAGAGCGCTACCTTGACATGGTAGAGGTCCCCTGTTCGAGTCAGGGTAGACGCACCACTTATCTACCCCATTCATCCCAAAATAATTCGATTGCGCCAGCAAGGGCCAAGTCATCGTTATAATTCAATAGCCCTGTCTTGCCCATTCGCTCTTACCGCTGAGTATTGTCATTGAGTAAAGCCGACAACGTCGCAGCTTGATCATGGGATGGGTAGCGTTCAACAAAGGCGTTTAGATACCGCCGTGCCTGCTTGTACTGGTTTTGTTCATGCAGCGCTTTAATCAGCGCGGACTCGTATGCAGGGTGTTGAAAGTAGCGGGCAATAGCCACCATGACATCCAGTTCCTGAACCTTGTCTTCTTCGCCAGCAAGTGCATAGGCATAAAAGCCGTACAGTGCCAGATAATTCATATCGTAATTGTCCGGGTTTTTAGCCAGCGCAATATCAATGGCTACCACGCCTGTTTGTTTAGCCGTCGCCACTAATTGCATGGTTGCTTCATCCTTGAAGGGGACTCTGGGTTTTGGGGTGATCCCCAGTTTAACAAGCAGCGCTTCAGCAGCCTTAGGCACCGATGAAGGATTTTGCGCAGTAATCAGGTTTTCATCAATGACGACGAAGGGCAGCATGGGGTCGTTGTGTACGAAAATACCTCCGTTTTCAATGAGTTTATCCTCGACGAGAAAGGGGAAGGCAGCAATATGCTCACCACTGAACGCGTGCTCTTCAGTGTTAGTAAAGGCGTTTACCTGCCTGCCCGCAACCAGATGCTGACCGTCTGGTAATCTGACGTCGGCAATGGCCGCGGGACCATGACAGACAGCCGCTATCATTTTGTGCTTCGCAGCAAACCGGGTCAGCATGGCCTGTGTGGCACTATCACTGGGTAAGTCAAACATTGCCCCTGCGCCGCCAACGATAAATATGCCCTGGTAATGGTTTGGATCGACGGTTTCGCTTGCCCTGGTGTTGTTTAGCTGACTAAGCGCAACAGACTTAAAGCGCTGAATAAAAGCAAGGTCATCCTTGTTTGACTTCACCAGCACTGGTCCGCCTTTTGGCGTGGCAATATCAATGTTGACGCCGTTATCATGCAAAACCAGATAGGCCTGGGCCAACTCTTCAAGATCGTAGCTCAGTTGTGGCTGTTCTTCAGTGCCATAGCCTGAAATAAGCATTAGCACATTGGTATCGGTTTGCGATGCAAACGCCGGGTGCAGTGGCAGCACTAAAATAAAAAATATAAAGCGAAGTGTTCGCATAGTGTGACTCCAAAAATGTCTGTTACGGTAGCGCAAATCTAACTCAGCAGATGTCGTTATTGTGTGAAGCGTTTCATTGCGTTTTTCCCTGACAAAATCTTCACATTCGCCTTGTTAGTGTGAGCGCTCCGTAACCTCACAGAGACAACAACATGCATAAACTAGTGATTGGACTGCTTCTCGTTGCAACTGCATGCATTTCGGGCTGTACAGCGAGTCATCTCGAGATTTTTCCGGACCTGAGCGATCCGGGTTTAAGCGACAAAAAAATTGAACCAGCACAGTTGCGCGAGGATGTGGATGCATTCGTTGCCGGCATTGTGCAGCGTCATCCGGATGTGGAGCGGTATGCCAGCTTAGACAAGATTTACAAAAAGGCCAGGTCACTTAAAGCAGAGCTAACGGAACCGATGACCCGGCAAACGTTTTATAAAAAAATTGGGGCGCTTTCTCACTTATTTAATGATGGCCATACTTTCTTGCTGTGGCCCTATCAGGAATATCAGGCACTAAAAGAAAAAGAGTTACTGACCTTTCCGTTCAGCCTCGAAGTGTTTCCTGAGGGCGTTTTTCTTAAATACGATTATCAGTTTAATGGGGTAACACTGCCCAAAGGCAGCCAGTTGGTCAGTGTTAATACAATTGATACAGACAAAATCTTCTCTCAGGCCCAGCAGTTTGTCGGTGGCGAAACCAAACAACTGCGTAAACACATCGTCGCTGCCCGGTTTCCCGTGATGATATGGGCGGTGTTTGGCTTCGTCGACACCTTTGAGCTTGAGTTGCTGATAGACGGTGAGAACCGACAGATTACTGTAGGGGCTGAAGACAACTGGCAACAGAGCAACCCGCTGACCGCAGACGACAATGGGGATTTTGTGTATCAGCGTTTGAACGATGATACCGGGTACTTAAAAGTGGCGACGTTTGATGTGTCGCCGGACTGGTTTGAAGAGTTTATTGATGACACCTTTCTGACAATACACCAGCAAAAGGTGCACAATCTCATCATTGATATCCGCGACAACAATGGGGGCAATACCGATACTGCAACCTACCTCGCCCGGTATTTGGCATCCGCGCCGTTTCAAATGATTTCATCGATGCGTGAACGCTTAAATGTCGATAACCGGGGGGTGTTTAACTACCGGGGCAATGTGGGTGAGGTGCTGGCAGAAAAATGGGACGAATGGATAGAGCCTGTGAAGGCACAACGCCGCTTTAACGGCAACGCCTACGTATTGATAAGTCCTGTGAGTTACTCCTCGGCCATCGTTTTTGCTACCGCCGTAAAAGACAACGATATAGCCACACTTGTAGGGCGCAAAACAGGTGGCTATGCTAACCAAACCGCGCAGGGAAATCTTTTCAATCTGCCTCATTCCGAGCTACGAGTGTACGTCGCGACGCGCCTACTGGTAAGACCTGGCGGCGATCTGACAACCGATGGCGTTAAGCCGGATATTCGGGTGTCTGCGACTGATGAGCAAATTACGTCGGGCAGGGATGCTGACATTCTGGCGGCACTTGAACATGCTGCTTTTGAGCGGAAATAGAGTGAGATTAAGTGATGGCCACAAATGAGCATACCCGGGTGTTGCTGGTCGAAGATACCAGAGCACTGGCGACGGAAGTTTATGACTTTCTGGAAAACCAGGGAATGGACGTTGATTACGCGGAAACGGGAAAACAGGCATTGGCGCTACTCAATGATCATCGCTATGATGTTGTGGTACTGGATATCATGCTGCCAGATACAAGTGGCATCAACATCTGCCAGTTTATTAAGGAAAACATCGAGCCGATGCCGCCAGTGTTAATGATGACCGCCAGAGACAGTATTGGCGATAAAACCGTTGGCTTTGACGCAGGGGCGGATGACTACCTCACTAAACCGTTTGATCAACACGAGTTGCTACTGAGGTGCAAAGCACTGACCCGGCGCCAGCAGTTGCACCGGTCGCAGACCATTACGATCGGTGAGCTGAGCTTTAGTGAAAAACAACAGGTTGCGCATCGCAATGGCTGTGCACTTAAGCTAAGCAGCACCAACTTCAGAATTTTAGGTCTGCTGGTCATGGCCTATCCTAATGCCGTGAGCCGACAGGAAATTATTCAACAGGTTTGGGGCGATGATTTCCCTGATTCTGACGCGCTGCGATCGCATATTTATACACTCAGACAAGTGTTAGATAAGCCGTTTGCGACCGACATGCTGGTAACCATTCATGGTATCGGCTTTAAGCTGTCGGTGTGAGCATGGTCATCAGAGAATCTATTCAACGTAAAATTCGCTGGCTGATAATTGGCTTTACCTTCACCATATCGGTGATTTTTATTGGCCTGTTAATTGTTTATGCCTGGGTGGTGGAAGACAACATCTTCAATCGCATGGTGTCAGAGGAAGCGCGTTATATCGAGCAGCAGTTTATCGCGTCTGGTGAGCGGGTAGCGCCCCGCATTCCGTTTATGAAGTTGTATCGCGACTGGCAGGCGTTACCTGAGCACGTTCAGATGTTAAGGCAACAGTCACCCGAACGCATAGAATTCCCGTTGAGTGACGGCGGGGCTATTCACATAAGAGAAGTGCAACTGGGGAATACCACTCAGTTGCTGTCAGCTAATGTCTCCTCCTATGAAATTTCCAAAGACTATTTGCCCAAACTTCTCCCCTGGATGCTGCTGGTACTGATGATGGTGGTGATTTGTGCCCTGGTGCTGGCCCGCTACCTCGCCGCAGGCGTGGTGAAACCGTTGCAGCGCATTACCTTTGCAGTCGCGAATAATAGAGATAACAGGCCGCTCACGTTCCAGCAGGGTTTTGCTAACAACGAAATTGGCTATCTGGCAGATACTATCAGCAAGAGTTTCAACCGGTTACACGCCGCATTGCAAAGAGAGTCTGACTTTTCGCGCGACATCAGTCATGAACTACGCACACCAGTCGCGGTTCTGAAAATGGTTTCTGGTCGTTTGCAGGCAAAAGAGCCGCTGGACGAAGACACGCTTAAAAAGGTGGGGGCAGCGGTTGCAGAAGTTGAGCAGTCCGTAGGTATATTGCTGGCCTTGTCACGAGAAGAGTCGGTGCAAAAAACATCATATTGCCTGTTACAGGAAGTGGAGCACTGCATCATCAATCACTTTGCTTTATCACAGGTTGACGATGCCAGGCTCGACATTGATATTCCCGCCAATTATCGCATTACCTGTAACCAAAACCTGCTTCACATGTTGCTTAACAACCTGATAAACAATGTTGTGCAGCATGCCAGCGTTGTCGCTCTGAACATTATACTTAACAATGATCGGCTAATGATAAGTAACCCGGTGGACGCATGCCCGCCTGACGATGTGTTATCGCCCCGCGTGAAAGCCGTCGGCAGTCTGGGCTTGGGGCAGGGACTGCATCTCGTGAAACGCATCTGTGACAAAAGCGGGTGGGATGTCAGCGTTACAAGTGATAACCATAACTTTATGGTTTCAATTACGTTGGGTTGATCTTTAGGCATTGAACTTGCGGGATAACACGTCGTCGTTAAAGTTGATTAACAGCATCCCGATGGAAAATCAGGCTGCATTCTTCCCCCAATGGCAAACAGCTTATTTTTGTCGGAACTGAAGCGGGCAATGCCAATTTATACCGCATCGAATTTGAACCAGATAAAACGCAGTCAGTGTCTGGGGCTGAGCAACTTACCCATCACCCACGTGCATAGTCACGCCCCGTGTTCAATAAGCACGTTAAAGCATCGTCTTTACCAGCAACCGTGACGCCGACGACAAAGGTCACCTGCGCTTCCCCATTGCCATTCTTACCTATGGCGACCTGTATCGATTTCATTTCGGCTCAGGCAAGATTGAACGGCTGACCAGCGCGGAAGGGTGAGATGGCAGCACTCCGCGCCTGTATAAAATGAGTGCACAGGGTGAATAGCCAGTGGCGCTAGTAAAAGACGAAGTGGCCATTAGCTCGGCAGTGAAAAAAGACAACATCATATATTTCGTCTCAAAACCTACAGAAAATCCACGCGCGGCTTGCTACTGTGAGCGCTTAATACTACTCGACGCGCAGAAAAAAGGCCAAGAACACACCTTAATTCCATGATCTATATGTAAAAATATAACACTGGCCAGTGGTATTTTGCGGCCTGATACTTTATGCTTTTTACGCTTTTGAAGTTCAAAAGCTGCCACAGGAATTATATGGAACGTATGATGTATGGCCAGTAAATGTAAATACGCCGCAGTTATAACCGTAAGTTTGTTATTACTTTCAGCATGCTTTGGCCCTACCGGCAAAGTGCGAATTAAAACCGATATTGAAAAAGCCCAATTGTTGATTGATGGTGAGAAGGCCTCCTCTATCGGTAAGGATTTTATTGAGCTCGAAGTCACAGCCGAGCTTCATTTGTTTGAAGTAAAAGCCCTCAGCGAAGATGAAGAGTGGCGTTATTACGGCAGCGAAGAGCTGTTGATCCCCGAAAATGCCACACTCGAAAAGCATATCTACACGCAATCCAAAGCTACCGAAAAACGTCAGCGCCGTTTGGCGCTTGAAGCCAAGCGACGCGAAGCTGATAACCTTGCAGATAAAGTGAAAAGGGAGTTTTTACGCAGGCAGGCTCAAGAGGGGGGCAAGTAATGAGGTCTATTATTGTTGCGTTAAATTTATTGCTGCTTTCACCGACACTATGGGCTGATACCAGTATTACTATTAAACGGGTAAGTGCCTCATCGATTTATCCGGCAGATAGCGCATCCTATGAGCCAGAAAATGCTATTGATAACAAAAACAGTACGGCGTGGTTTCCCAATCGCACCAGCGCCGCGAATAAAGGGGAGTGGATTAAGTTTGAATTTGCTAAGCCTTCCCTGGTTTCAGGCATAAGGATTACTAATGGCTGGTTGCATTCAAAAAGGATGTGGCGTCATAACAGCCGGATAAAAACAGCGACAGTAACCTTGTCGTCTGGCGTCACTGAGTACATTTCTTTAGACGATAAAATGACACCTCAAACGTTATCTCTGCCGGTATCAGAGGCAAGCTGGGTAAAACTGACGATTGATGAGATTTATCCTGGAAACAGATGGAACCAGGAGTCTGGGTTAACTCAAGTTGATGTGCTTGGAACTACCAAAGAAGCCTTACGAATAGCTGCATTGCGAAAAGAAAAAGAAGCCGAGCAGGCCAGAATTGCGCAGCTTTCTGCCAGCAAAAAAGCGAAGGAAAAAACTGATTATCTTGCCCGGCTGAAAAGCGCGCTCCAACGAAAAAGTACTGAACTGGACTACGTTGAATTTTTAGCAGAGGCTTCTGATGCGTACAAGAGTGAAGTATATCCGGAAGCAAAAGAACTCATTAGCCAACAGGTGAGTAACACTATTCAGACGCAGTTGAACACCTATGCTGCCGCTGAAGATAGCGAACAACTTATGCGTGTTTTCGATCAGTCTCGCGACACTGTTTTTGAGAAACAGAATCATGATTTGCTTGGTAAGGTGTTTACCACCGCAGCTGAACTTGATTTGGCTAAGGCTAGACAAGAGCACTCCAGCGACCAACTGCTGGCGATATTTACCGGCTATGGCGCCTACTACAAAGAGAACCCTTTTTATCACCTGGTTGATGATGCATTAGAAATTGACGAAACCCTTATAGCGCAAGATGCAGGTGAGGAAAAAGGCGTTTCGCTGCTTGACAAATACGCCAGTCAGCCGCTTAAGTCGTATCAAAAGGCGAAGATTCAAAAGCTACTTGGTCAATTGATTAAGCAAAAACTGGCACAGGCGAAAAACAGTGACGAACTCGCCAGTGCGCTGGATGCATTTAGCCAGTTTGATCTGAATATGGCAAACAAAAAGCAGGTAAATGAAAGCATACTTGCGCAGTCTGGAATACAGTACCGGGAAACGTTCCGCGAAGGAAAAATTGGCGAGCGGTACGTGCCCGTAATATCGCGCTCTGAAAGCTATAATGAAACCCGTTATATTAACGGCGTTGCCATTAATGAGACCAAGTTTAATGACTACACAACGGGCGGATACGACGAGAGCCGCTATGGCTTTACTGCCGTTTACCAATTCTTTAATGAGTCAGAGAAAACCTACCTAGTAGATGTGGAGATCAGTGCCACAATCAGCAATACCGAATATAAAAAGCAGTCAAGCTGGTCAGGACCGGATAAGAACGTTGAGGTCAAAAAGCGTAATCTGCTGGTTAAAAAAATTACTTACGTATTAAAAGCCGGTAGCGAGATCAAAGATCAAATCATCGTGGGTGAGAAAAAACCTAATGATTTTCTGGTTTCAGTAGTGAACATTACACCTATGGATCGTGACTGGTTTGACAAACTCTCTACTGCAATGGAAGGCAGTGATATTGGTGTTATTTCGCAATTTTTCTTTGATGAAAAAGCAAAATACTGGAAGCCTGACCTGGCGGCCAATTTTGCGCGTCAGGCATACATGAATCTGGATACAACATTAAGCACTGGTGATAAATTTGATCGTGATTTTAAATCGCCGGTACAACTGACGCTGTCCAACCGTAATGCGATGGCACTTAAGCTAACTTATACCACAAACTTTTCAAACGACTCGCGCACCGTTGTGATCGATGGTAATAGCGAGTTAACTGAGAGTCTTATGGCTTTTGGTCGTAGCGAGGACGATCTTGAATTAACGATTGAAATGCTCGAGCCATGGAAATAGCTAAACGCTCATGTTGAGCGTGTAGTGGTTTGCCAGCGATGCATAATATTCGTTGTATACTGCGTAAAATTGAAGGTACGCGGACAGGTCTGGTTGGCGGAATCATCACGTTTCTGGCCATTATCTTTATTCGTAATCAGCTGGAATTGCTGCTCGAAGCCGATCATAACATTACTATTAGCCTGAGCACCGCAACGGTGCTGGCCGATCACGTTCATGTGATTATGGCCTGGAGCTATATCTATCTGATATCGGTCATTTTATTGGCCACAGCAGGTGGCTGTAGCTGGGCTGGCTCTGCCCGTGTGTCGCTGTGCGGTTTTACGCTGATATGGGTACCGCCTCTACTGGATGGCGCATTTGGTCTTAGTGGCGCGATTATTTACCAATACCAGTTCGATAGCTTTTTAAGTAGTTTTAGCAGCCTTTTTCTTCCCTGGGTTGAAGTTGGTTACGTGACGCCGGGTGTGCGAATAGAAGTATTTTTGGTGATGCTTGCCACAATAACCTACGTTGGATTGTGCAGTGACCGTCGCTATGCATGGTGGCGCGCAGTGCTGAGTGCATTTTTAGTTTACTGTGCGATTTTCTCGATGGGGTATTTACCGGCGCTGGTGAGTTGGCTCAGTGGTAACAGTCACATCGAGTTATTGCAGCAATCAGCGTTAGGGGTATCGGTAACTACAGCGCCGGTATTATGGTACTTGCCGGTATTACTGCCGCTTGGCATTGTTTTTATAAAAAAGACTCAACCACGGTTGTGGAGGGTGTTCACAAGCTGTTTGCGAATAGAACGAATGCTGATTTACTTACTGTTTGCGTTTGCGGGCATTCTGCAAGCCGCCGACAACGCCTTAATTGGTAATGAATGGCTCAATATCTACGACATTATCTTCGTAACTCTGGCCTTATTATGTGTGGCAATCGCGTTTATCGCAATGACTGCACTTAATGATATTTGCGATGCTAAAATTGACGTGCTGAGTAACCCATCGCGCCCTCTGACCTGTGATAAGTCACTGCTGCCAGAGTACTGGTTTGTATTGTTTTTCGGTGGGGCACTCAGCCTCGGGATGTCGTTTACGTTCGGGATCAGTCAGCCTGTTTTGCTGGTGGGTATGTTGAGTTTGGGCGGGCTGTATTCGTTGCCACCGCTTAGGTTGCGGAGGTTTTTATTACTGGCTCCGTTAACACTCACTCTGATTGCGCTGGTGTGTTACCTGTTTGGCATGGCGCTTATATGGAATAACAGCACGCCGGAGCAACTTAATCTTCATCAACTCGGTAGCCTGGCGTTATTATTTTTTATTGCGGTTCAGTTTAAAGATATAAAGGATGAAACCGGTGACAGAGCACATGGAGTGCAAACCGTTGCCACCTGCTTAGGGGCACGGCGAGCATATTGGCTCTTAGGCATTTTATTGTTCGTTGTCTTTACGGCGCTTATTGTTGCCGGTGAACTGAGATGGTCAGCAGCTAACATTCTGGCCGGGTTGATGTTTGTGCTGGCATTCGTCATTTTTAGAAAGAGTGAATGGGTCATCTGTTCGCTGGTGGGCTGTTTAGCTTTGCTATTGTTAAATTAGATCGTCTAACGGTTTTTTACTTTTCTTTCTTACAGGGAAAATCGGATACTGGTGGTCAGCGAGCCGGGGGGGATCCGAAGCAACGTGTCTTTCTCTACCTCTTCATTGCACACTTAAGCAGGCATCGACACGATGCCTGCTGCCTGTTCAGCTGTACGTTTAATTGTCCACATCTCGTCTGAGCGCAAGCTCGGCTGACATGCGATCTCAGTCGTTGCTTCACACTTTCTTCACGGCTCAACAGATAGAATTGTTATGAAGTCAAAAGCCCGGTTTCGGGCGTGCTGATTGTGAGGACAACTGACGCCTTGGCTAACCACTGACGCGTATGTGCGAGTTATTCAATCAGATAGCACGGTGGCTTTGTAGCCGTCACCGCCTACGCAAGTGCGGACCGCGACGACGGTATAACGTAACCAATACGAGAGAAAGCAAATGAGAAACTTAATTACAGCGTTATTTATCGCTGCCTTGGTCATCCCCTGGAGCGCTCAGGCAGAGACACCAAAAAAGGTGTTGATCATCGCATCTAACAAAATAGACATGGGCGATGCTGATAAGCACGAAGCAAGAAACGATTTATTTGAGTTTGCGCCTCCCTATCACGTTTTTGTCAGCCATGGCTATGACGTTGACGTTGTTTCTCCGCAGGGTGGCAAGGTTCATTTTATGAGAGACCCGTTAGGCATAGCCAGTTACACCATTAAATATGAGAATTTTCTTCAGAAAACCCAGAACACCTTGTCGCCACAGCAAGTGACACCGTCGGACTACTGGGGCGTTTTTACTGGCGGAGGCTACGGTGTCATGTTTGATGTGGCTGATAACCCTGAGATACACGCTATTATCGCCGGGATTTATGAAAACCAGGGCGTTGTTGGTGTCGGTGGTCATGGGGCGGCGAGCATCGCGAATGTCAAATTATCTACCGGAGAATTCCTGGTAAAGGATAAACGGATCGCCGGCTTTCCGAACTCGACCGAAACAAGCAAACCGTGGGCTGATTTTGGTAAATTGCTGCCTTTCCTTATTGAAAGCCAGCTAAGGAAAAATGGCGCCGTGGCTGAAAATAAAGCAACGTTGCAGGATAAGCATGAGGTGCTGGTAGATCAGCGTGTTGTATCCACCATGTTTCTGCCATCCGCCGCTATCGTGGCCAAAGAAATGATTCTTTTGCATGAAGCGGTATAAGCCGCAGGCGTTGGCGGAACGAGTGCTACGTAGCAAGCAATTTACGACGGAGGCTGTATGAGCAGACAGCATAAAACACGTGCACCGATCTTTTTTGCCATGGCGGGAATGCTATTAAGTAGTCAGGTCTGTGCGCAGGCAGGCGGAACCTCAGGCTACGATTCGTCTATACAGGCAATTGAGCCTGAAAACATCACCTTTGATGTGGGGCTGGCAGGTACCTCGCCGCCACAGATTGGTCGCCTGATTGTGGCAGACAGTCAGGGCGCGGCGTACACCAAGCTCTCCTCTGATGGAGAGTACATTGCCTATGTTTCAACCGTTACCGGCAAACGACAACTCTGGTTGCGAGCGCTCAATGGCGGGCAATCAAAGCAACTGACCTTTGGCAGTGGCGTTACCGGCTATTTTTACTGGGCGCCCTTGGGACATCAAATCCTTTATGCGGCGGACAATAATGGCAATGAGCAGGAATCGTATTTTCTGCTTGATGTCGATACGTTTTCTGAACGTGAGGTATTGCCCGCTGTTGCCGGTGGCTTTCGTATTTTCGGTGGATTTATCGATAATCACACCATTATTTATGCCAGTACTGAGCGCAATAAACTGGACTTCGACCTGTATATTGCCGACCTGGTGTCAGGTGTTACCGAGATGATATGTAAGGGGCGCATGGGGTTGTCCGTTGCGTCAGTATCCCCCAACGGCAAGTGGGCGTTAGTGGTAGAGCGGGTAGGGGCTGACGCTGACAACCTCTATCTTTTTGATATCAGCAAACGGCACTTATCAACGCTATTTAAACCAGAGCGCAGGGCCAATCATGCCAGCGGTGGTTTTGCATGGACCCGCGACAGCAAAGGGTTTTATTTTGCCAGTAACCTCAATCAGGAATATCGAAATATCGCCTTTTATGATCTGAAGTCTGGCATGCGCTGGGTAGCACAGGGCGATCATGAAATGGAAGGCGTTAATCTTTGCGCTGATGCTCAGTACCTGGTTTGGACAAATAACCTTGATGGTTACAGCAAACTACAGGTAAAAAACCTCAGAGGTGACAGTGCCCCATCATTGCCCGAAATGCCTGAGGGGGTTAAGCGCGTCGATTGTGCCACCACAGCGGGCAAGGCGGCGATTGCAACTAACGGCTGGAACGATCCGGGCTCGGTATATCGCTGGGACTTTGCTACTCATTCAGCATCGCCGGTTTTTACAGCAAGCCTGGCGGGCGTGCCGGAATCGTCACTGGTTGCGCCAAAAAGCATCCGTATCAGGGCGCGCGATGACGTGATGTTACAGGGGTTGTTGTACCTGCCTCGGGTTAAATCCGCTTCACCACCGCCAGCGGTGTTTCGCGTTCACGGTGGCCCCACCGAACAATCACGGCCGGTTTTTGATGCAATGACACAATATCTGGTTAATCAGGGCATCGCGGTGTTCAGGCCAAATGTGCGGGGATCAACCGGCTTCGGGCATACGTTCGTTACGCTGGATGACCGGGAAAACCGTCTCGACAGTATTCGTGACCTAATCGATATGCACGCTTATCTGGGAGAGGAGGAGATCATTGATGCAGCGAATGTGGCCGTGGCTGGCGGAAGCTATGGCGGGTATGCAGTTAATGCCGCGCTCGCAAATTTCCCCGGGTATTTTGCTGCTGGTGTTGCGCGGTTTGGCGTGTCTGACTGGGTTACCGCGCTGCAGGTTGCATCTCCATCATTAAAAGCGGCAGATATTATTGAGTACGGCGATATTAGTAAGCCTGAATGGCTGGCCTATTACCAGCAGTATTCGCCTATTCGTCAGGCCGACAATATTAACGTGCCCGTGCTTTACTCGCATGGTGTGATGGATCCACGTGTTGATATCGCCGAAACCGAAGTCATGGTGAAAACCCTGCGAAAAAACGGCGTTGAAGCTCCGTTTATCCGAATGCCTAATGAAGGGCATGGCTGGCGTAAGCTGGAAAACCAGATGTTTTATGCGCAGCAGGAAGCCGCTTTTCTTAAACGGGTGCTGCATGTTGCTAACTGATATGGCTGATGGACTGCTGCGTTTGTTCAAGTGAACTGGTGGTGAAATTTGCTTCACATTTTCATCACGTTTTATCAGATAGAGTGACCGGTACACATCCACAAACCGGGTGCTGTAGTGCCAAAAAGGAAGGATATGCACGCTACATATTAAGTGTGCTGACATTTTTATCCTTCACTTTAATCGTTAACAGGAGAGATGCATGACATATCGTGAAAAATCAGCCTGGCTGATGTTATTGGTGACACTGATGGTGGGAGTCTATATGGCATCAGAGGTGTTACTCACCGTTCTAGAGCAACGACACCTGCCGCCGGTTTTGCCAGTATTTATCACGCTCACCGTCACCCTTATTGGTTTGAGTATTATCGCTCAGATCGGGCTGTCAGTGTTCCACCCTGACGAGGCGCGACAGAAATCAGACGAAAGAGTAAAGGGCATTGCAAACAGGGCTCAGGCTATCGCGGGCGTAGTATTAAGCATTGGAGTAGCAGGCGCATTAGTCCGCTTTCTGTTTCTCAGCGATGGTACTGTGTTGTTTTATACCTGTTTACTGAGCTTAGTGGTTGCGCAATCGGTTGAGTATGCCGGACAAATCATCGGTTTTCGCAACGCCGGGGTGTAAGCCCTGGTGAGTGAAAGACGTTATGGATCTTAATCCTGCATTCTCAAAACAGCGTCATATAACATGTTACACGTAAAAGGCTATGCTACGTTCCTGATGCTCGGTATGCTCTCGCTGTATCAGGGAGCAGCCTTTGCTGCACCCTCTGCCGGTAAAAATGTTGAACTTGCCATTGAACATGGTGAAACGACTATTGTAGGAACTCTGACACTCCCGCATGAAACGCAAAGCGGCGCCTTAGTGATCATGCTCTCAGGCAGCGGTCCACAGGACAGAGACGAAACTCTGGATGGGTTTCGCGTCTTCTTGCATCTGGCAGAGCACTTGTCTGAGCAGGGTATCGCCAGTTTTCGTTTTGATGACCGTGGGGTGGGTGGCAGTAGCGGGAATTTTGGTCAAAGCAAACTTAGTGATCATGCCAATGATGTGATTAGAATTCTGAATTACTTTGCTGAGCACAACGCTCATGGCTTTCGTGGTTTTATACTGCTGGGCATAGTCAGGGCGGCATAGTAGCAGGTCATGTGGCAGCGGCGCGCCCTGATGTGGAAAAAGTAATCCTGATGGCGGCACCGTCGGTGCCATTACGGGACATCGTGTTATACCAGGTGCGAGAAGACTATACTCGGTTGCACATCAATCAATCGCTGGTGGAGCGGGGCGTGTCTGCGCATCACCGTTTGCTATGGGCAATTCAGAACGAACAAGCAATCGGTGCCACATTAGCGCATTTCCAGAACACGTTGGTTGAGGTTTTGGCGGCCGCACCTGAGAATGACAACCAGCCTCTGACAGCGCTAAAGGCGTCAGCGGCAAAGCAAACACAGGAATACCGGGCAGTGTACGCGTTACCCTCGTTGACCTCCTTTATTAACCATGATCCAGCGCTGGATATAGCTGCTCTCACATCGCCGGTACTGGGATTATTCGGCGGCAGGGATCGCCAGGTAACGATCGGGCAAAACAAGGATGTTATGGAAAACGCATTGCTTCAGTCCGGTGTTCACTACACGCTGGTAACGTTTGAGAAAGCAAATCACTATTTCCAGTCTGCTGAAACAGGCCGACGGGATGAGTATGTACGCCTGAACAAACAATTTGTGCCGACATTTCTACAGGTAATATCCGACTGGATCCTTAACGCTGAAGACAATTAGCCCCCATCTTTCTCATCGCAAGGGCAATAAGCTGACTCTGCTAGAGTCGTGTTTAGTTAGGGGGACCTAAGCAGACGCTGGCTTTATCAGCACATGACTCACAACGCATTGCAACGCACAGCGAACTTTCTCTGCACCAGCTTGGTATAAGATATTTTAATAATAGGTAAGTACCAGGCAACGGACAGAAAAGGGAAGGAGAGCACCGATGGCAGAAACGCTGTATATCGCAAGCGCACTACTGATATTTACTACACTGGCTCCACATATTCCCGGCAAACACTGGCTGATTCGGGTGTGGGAGTTTCCCCGCGTGCAACAGCTAGTGGTGATTGTGCTGGTACTGATTGGTTGGGCACTGCTGCCAGTCACGCTTGATGTCACGGCCTTTGTTTTTATCGCTGCGCTGGTGGCCGCTGGTATGTATCAGGTGCATTGGATCCTGCCCTATACCTTTCTATGGAAAACGGAAGTTCCTTATTCAAAAACACGTCCGGCACATTCGATTAGTCTGATGACCAGTAACGTCCTTATGCATAACGACAATAGTCAGGGGCTAATTGACCAGGTCAGTAAGCATCAGCCTGATATGCTCATCGCACTTGAAACAAACCAGTGGTGGGAAGACGAACTCACAGCACTGCATGAGGACTATCCGCACAGAATGGGCTGTCCGCTGGAAAATCTGTACGGTATGCACTTGTACAGCAAACTGCCCTTTGAAAAAAAGTCACTGCGCTTTGTTGTAGAGGACGAAGTCCCGTCGATGCAGGTTGATGTACTTTTGGACGATATTCCCATTACTGTGTATTTTCTTCATCCAAAGCCGCCTAGCCCAACTGAGAACGAAACGGCTGGCCCCCGGGATGTCGAGCTTGCAATTATTGGCAAAGAAGTGGCCAAATGTGACAAGCCGGTCATCGTGGCCGGCGATTTAAATGATGTAGCCTGGTCGCCAACAACACGCAAGTTCAGAGCGTTAAGTCATGCCAAAGATCCCCGCATCGGCCGCGGCTTTTTCAACACCTTTCACGCTGAATATCCGGTAATACGCTGGCCACTGGACCATGTTTTTCACAGTGATGATTTTACCTTACTGGATATTAAACGCCTGGAAGGCTACGGCTCTGACCACTTCCCGCTTTATATTCACCTGTCGCTTACCGACCATATAGATTTGCCCCGTGAAAAAACGAATACGTAAGGTGGGTAAATAAATATTGGTATAAACCCTGCTTTAAGCTAGTTGAACGAAGCAAATTAATGGAGTGAGATATGCGTAACTTAACCAAACTGTTTGCAATTTCGAGTGTAGCTCTTGCCCTGTCGGCGTGCGATGTAAAGCAAACCGATGAAGGTGAAATGCCGGATGTGGATGTCGACGGCGGCGAAGTCCCCGAGTACGAAGTAGTTAAAAAAGAAGACGGTGAAATGCCTGACGTAGACGTCGACGGCGGTGAAGTGCCTGAGTATGAAGTAGAGACAGCCGATGTAGAAGTCGGAACCAAAGAGAAAACCGTGTCGGTACCGGATGTGGATGTTGAGGTTGAGTCAGAAGAAGAAGATGTGACGGTCCCAGATGTGGATGTTGAAATGCCCGATGAAGATGATAATGACAACTAAGTGTCATTTTACTCAAAAAAACAGCCGGACCAGGCTGTTTTTTTGTGTCTGCTAAGCGGCTTGTCAGTCTCTGTGTAACTGCGGTTGACTCTGTAATATTTTTCGATTGTCTGTAATTTGCACACAAGCACCAGCGGCGCATAAAAAACGCTGGTACGAAAAGTAAGGAAGAATGTGACGATGCTGAACGAAGCGCAGACGTGTTTGTTTTCTCTGTCGCTTAATTTCAGATCTTCAACTATCTTTAAAAGTGAAAACACTGATTATAATTTCCATAGCAACAGCAGGTAATGTCTGTGGCCGATTCATCTGAGCATTTCGCGTCCCCAGGCGTGTTTGCCGCTTCCTTTTATCATTGCGCAGTAGGGATGGCTCACGTTGACCTCGACGGGCGTTTTATCCGCGTTAATCCTCGCCTCTGCGAATTTCTTGGCTACTCTGAAGACGTGCTGCAACAGCTTACTTTTCAGGAAATTACAGCAGGCCCTTTTCTGAAAAAAGATGAATCGAATCTGCACGATTTACTGGAAGGCCGAACCGACAGCTACAGCATGGAAAAGCAATATGTACATGCCAGTGGCCGCGCGATATGGGGAAAGCTGACAGTGTCACTGGTGCGTGACAGCGACGAAAAGCCTGAGTATCTGATATCGGTTGTTGAAGACATTGATGAAAAAAAGTGTATCGAATCCAGGCTTTCAGATACCGAGTCACTGTTTAAGCATATCGTATCGTCATTTTCCCATCGTACGTTTGTGTGGGTGGCCAACAGTGATCTGTCCCGCATTCTGTATGTAAACGACGGCTACCAGACTATCTGGGGGCGTAGCCCGCTGGAATTATTTGAACAGCCTCTGGCCTTTTTAAATCATGTTCATGAGGAAGACAGAGCGCGGGTTGAACAGGAATTGCGACAGCCCGGTTTGCGCGAGTGGGGACTTGAATACCGTGTCATCACCAGGTCAGGCAGCACCCGCTATATTCATGACCGCGGCACGACCATATACGACAGTGAAGGTAACGCACAGTTTTTGATTGGTACGGCAGACGATGTCTCTGATGATAAGAGTATGTACCATGCCTTGCTGGCCGCCAATAAAAAGCTAAAAGTGATGTCGCGTACAGACGGACTTACCGGGATCCTTAACCGTCGCGAACTGCTGTATCAGATAGATAAGGAAATTCAGCGTATTCATCGCGGCGATTTTTCTTCAACCTTGCTGTTTATCGACCTCAATGAGTTTAAATCCATTAACGATCGGTATGGCCATAGAGCCGGCGATGACGCGCTGGTCACGTTTGCAGCAAAAATTAATACCCTGCTGCGCGAAACTGACAGCTTTGGCCGTTATGGCGGGGATGAGTTTGTGGTCCTGTTGCACAATGCCGATGAACAGAATGCACGAAGCTTTCACCGGCGCTTGCTGGCCGAACCGTTAACACTGATGGTGGGGCCCGGCGCAGACATTGAAATCACATTCTCGGTGGGGATCAGTGCCTGGCGTGCAAACTGTAAAAGTGCGCAAATCTGGGTGGAGCAGGCCGACGATGACATGTATTGTGAAAAACGCAAACGAAGCGCTGCGCGCATATCGTAAACGCAATACCAGACAGTGCCCAGTTTTGGGGGCGTCAGTTATCCCGTGAATATACAGCCTGACCGGCGACCCAGGTTTCGGCGACCGCACGTTCTGTACCCAGTATACTTAATGCAAACCAGCAGTCATCAAACTCTGCCATGTCGCCCAGTCTCAGACGTGTGAGTTCATCACACTGCGGATCCAGTACCACAATATCGGCTTTACTGCCGGGGTTCAGATTGCCAATGTCCTGCGCAAGATTATAGGCTGCGGCAGGCGACTGGGTTGCCATATAAAATCCTTCCCGCGGCGAAAGCGGCGCCTGTTGTAACTGACTTACCTTATAGCCGTCTGCATAGGTTTTTAGCATGCTAAAGCCAGTGCCGGCACCCACATCTGTGGCAAGAGTGACAGGAACCTTGGCGCGCTTAGCACGCTGCAAGTCGAACAGTCCGCTGCCCAAAAACAAGTTGGAGCTGGGGCAAAATGCGATCGTGGCGTCGCGGTCGGCCAGACACTGCCATTCGCTCTCGCTTAAATGCAGAGCATGACCGAATACTGAACGGTGTCGCACCAGGCCTGCGCGGTCATACACGTCCAGGTAGTTGTCCGCATCCGGGTAAAGTGATGCAACCCAGTCAATTTCGTCTTTGTTTTCTGACAGGTGCGTTTGTACAAACACATCCGGGTACTGCTGCGCCAGCTCGCCCAGTCGCTTTAGCTGCTGCGCACTGCTGGTGGGGGCGAAGCGCGGAGTGAGTGCGTACAGGTTACGCCCCTTGTTGTGCCAGCGCTCAATAAGCGCTGCGCTGTCTTGCTGGGCTGATTCTGCCGTATCCTGAAGCGCGGGCGGGCAGTGTCTGTCCATACACACTTTACCGGCAATAAGCGCCATATTATAGCGTGTAGCAGCCTGAAAAATGGCCTCGCAGGCATGCTTATGCACACTCGAATAGACCAGGGCTGTGGTCGTGCCGTGGCGAAACAGCTGACTGACAAACACCTCTGCAATAGCACGTGCGTGGGTTTCATCAGCAAATTTTTGCTCAGTAGGAAACGTCGCTTTTTTAAGCCAGTCAAGCAACTGTTCGCCATAGTACGCAATGCTCTCGGTTTGCGGGTAATGCACATGGCTGTCAATCAGCCCCGGGATCAGCCATTTGCCAGAGTGGTCGTGAATATGGGCGTGTGGATAAGCCGCCACCATATCATTGGCATGGCCCATCGCAATAATATCCTCGCCTTCGATCACCAGCGCGCCGTCACGCATGATACTGAGATCGGCGTCGGGGGTAGCAGTGGCGAGTGGAAAATGAGCAATATGGCCTTTGATTATATCCATAGATACGAGAGTCATGCGCAAAAACGGCCGGGGAGAATAGCAGGCGTGGCCCGGTCTGCCTACCGTTTTTTACTATAACAGGCATCAGGGCGTGGTGTGACACATTGTAAGACGCGCTGATTATGGCACTATAAGCGACTTTAGCACGGCGCGCCCCACAGTCGTTGCTGCAACAGGAGAGCCATCATTCATGAACGAAAAACGTGCAGGGGACGCCAGAGTCGGTGCCCGTAACCGCCGCGCCATTCTGGCCGCTGCAGAAAAAATCTTTGCCGCGTACGGATTTAAAGGGGCTTCAGTACAGCAAATTGCTGACGAAGCCGGGTTGCCGAAAACCAATATTCTCTATTATTTTAAAACCAAACAGGTGCTTTATCAGACGTTACTCGAAGAGCTGCTGAGCCAGTGGAATTCCTGCTTTGACGGTGCCACCCAGGATGACGATCCAGCCCAGATCCTGGCAGCATATATTGCAGAAAAGATGACCTTGTCGCGCGTACAGCCACTTGCCTCGAAAATATTTGCCATGGAAGTGATAAACGGCGCAGCGAACCTGACTGACTTTTTTAATGAAACCCAGGCAGCCTGGATGGCAGGCCGTGTGGCCGTGATCAATGCATGGATTGATGCCGGTAAAATGGCGCCTGTCGATGCCGAATTTTTACTGTATCAGATTTGGGCCAGTACCCAGCACTATGCTGACTTTGCCGCGCAGGTCACGCAGTTGCGCGGGCAAAAGATGCGCAAGGAAGATTTTGCCAGGGCAACCATACACTTACAGCACGTGATCCTGACCGGTTGTGGCCTCATAGTGCCTGAAAATGCGTTACCGGAAACGGCCTCGTAAGTCAGACCTTTATCGGTTAAAACGGCGCTGCCCGCAAGGCGGTAGTCAGGTTAAATCAAAGATATAACGCAGCAGGAAAATCGCCGCCAGGCAATAGGTCAGCGCGCTGACGTCGCGAAACCGGCCAGTGCCAAGTTTAATGCTGACATGCGTGATAAAGCCAAGTGCAATACCTTCACTGATACTGAAAGTGAGGGGCATGGTGATAATGGCAACCGATGCTGTGGCCAGTGCCCCTAAATCATCAAAGTCCAGCTGACGGATACTTTCCATCATCAGGATCCCCACCACCAGTAGTGCAGGTGTGGTTGCCATCAGTGGAATGGCTTTCATCAGCGGTGTAAAAAACAACGCCAGTAAAAAGCACAGGGCCACCACCACGGCAGTCAGTCCGGTACGCCCCCCTGCAGATACGCCGGCAGCTGATTCGACATAACTGGTTACCGGTGAAGTGCCAAGTCCTGCGCCGGCGATGCTTGCTGCCGCATCGGCGGTCATGGCATTGCCCATACGCGGCAGTTTACCCGTTGGTGTGAGCAGGTTGGCACGGCGGGAGACACCCAGCAGGGTACCGATAGTGTCGAACATATTCACAAACATCAGCGCAAAAATCAGATCCCAGGTTTGTGCAAGGTGCTCAATAGGATACAGAATATCCATCGCCATAAATGTGCTGCTGATGTCATCGGGCATGCCTACAATAGCGGGTGGCGGGGAGGTCAGAGTTCCGTCGGAAACAGGAATAAACAGGCCTATGAATGTCAGGACCAGTATGGACAGTAAAATGGCGCCGGTTACCTGATGAATAAGCAGTACAATGGTCAGTAAGATCCCGAAAAGCGCCAGCAATACGGCCGGTTGAGACAAGTCGCCGAGAGACACAAATGTGGCGGGATTGTCTACCACCAGATTGGCATTTTTCAGCCCGATGAAGGCGATAAACAATCCAATGCCGCATTGCACACCAATTTTCAGCGCCCGGGGAATGGCTTCGGCAATTTTGCGCCGTATCCCGGTCAGGGTCAGCAGTAAAAACAAGATGCCATTCCAGAACACAATACCCAGCGCGGCTTCCCAGGGGACATCACGGGACACGCAAATCGTGAAGGCGAAAAAAGCATTGAGTCCCATTCCGGGTGCCAGTGCGATAGGGTAGTTTGTCATCAGTGCCATCAGCAGGGTGCCAATGCACGCCGACAGGGCAGTGACTGTAATGAGGCCAGTGACCGGCATTCCGCTTTGCCCCAGGATCCCCGGATTCACAATCAGAATGTACGACATAGCCGCAAATGTTGTCAGGCCCGCGACCAGCTCTTTTTTCATGGTGGTCTGATGTGCCTGCAACTTAAACAGACGCTCTATGAACATGGTGTACACCCCGGTTAGTTTGGTCAGTGTCGCTCGATGCTGGTAATCGGTTTCATACAGCTATGGCGTTCTGGATGTGTTTTATGGAAAGATACAACGTACCAGTTGTTGCCTTGACTATGCATCACTTTCACGTAAAAAAAGCAAAAAGGCGGAATAAAGGAGCGCTTCCATGTCACTTTCCGGGCTCATCAGGGCATTACCTAAAGCCGAGTTACATCTGCATATTGAGGGCACACTGACGCCAGAGCGAATGTGGAGTCTGGCGCAACGCCACGGCATTACGCTGCCTTACGAAAGCGTTGACGCTATTACCGACGCGTATCAGTTTTCGGATTTGCAGAGCTTCCTCGATCTTTATTACCAGGGCGCGGATGTGCTGCGCGATGAGCAAGACTTCTATTTACTGATGCAGGACTACCTTGCCTCGTGCAACGCGCAGAATATTGTGCATGCGGAAATTATGTTTGATCCTCAAACGCATACCAAACGCGGCGTGGGGTTTGACGTTTTTATGCCTGGCTTTTTAAAGGCGCTGGAGGAAGCGAAGCAGATGTGGGGCATAACCAGCACGCTAATCATGTGTTTTTTGCGCGACTTACCTGAGTCTGATGCGTTTGACACACTCGCCCAGGCTGAGCCCTGGTACGAGCATATTACGGCTGTTGGGCTGGATAGCGCTGAGGTAGGCAATCCGCCGGAAAAGTTTACAGATGTATTCGCACAGGCTCGGGCGCGGGGCTTTAAGTGTGTGGCCCATGCCGGTGAAGAGGGGCCGCCGGAGTATATTGTGCAGGCGCTTGATGTACTGCATGTTAATCGCATTGATCATGGCGTAAAATGTGAATTGGCACCGGCGCTGATGGCGCGGTTACGGGATAAGCAAATTGCGCTGACCGTCTGCCCGCAAAGTAACCTCAAGTTGTGCGTGATTGACGATATGGCGCAGCACAATATTTTGCGACTGCTTGATGCGGGGCTGTTGGTAACGGTGAATGCAGATGATCCCAGTTATTTTGATGGCGATCTGGTGGCAAACTTTATGGCACTTGAACGCGAACTGGGAATGACCGCAGCACAACTGCGGCAACTGGTTATCAATGGTTTTACGGGCAGCTTTTTGCCTGAAGCGGTGAAAGCCCGCCATATTGCCAGCGTTAATTCAGTATTTGAAATGGCAGGCTAACGCATACTACTGCTGTTGTTGCTGTTGCAGATGAGCCTGCAGACAGGCCACGGAGTCATCGACAACCTGGAGGAAGGCGTCTTTTCGCTGTGCAATACTGTCTACTTCCCCCGCTTTAGCAGCCCGCTCAAACACTTCACAGAAGGCAAACAGACGGCTTAGGCCAACATCACCGCTACTGCCTTTAAGGTAATGGCTGAAATGGCGCACCTGTTCGGCATCGGCCTGGGCAATAGCGCCGGTTAAGCTAGCAGTCGTGCCCTTTATCTGATTAAGAAAGATCGCTACTATATTATCCAACAGTACCTCACTACCAGCCAGTCGCAACAGGGCTGCCTGCCTGTCCCACAGGGGGTATGTCTGACTGTCAAACTGCATAATATCCAGACCCAGTGCCGACATTATTCCTCCTTAAATTAGCAATTAGTCTAACGAAACGGTATTGGTGCTTCATATTGTGCATAGTATAAGCATATACTAATTTTGTTGCTCATCTATTGAGGGATCGATAATAGAGTAACGCCTATACGTGGCGGTATGAAGACTCATACCTGTATTCGGCAGGCCAGTGTGGTTAGCGACATCACTGGGTCAGTAGTAAGAGGGTATGAGGATGCTAAAACTGGAAACCAAACCCCTGAAAGAGTGTCAGGTTCTGATTGTTGATGACGAACTGGTAAGCCAGGAAGTAATATCATCCGCACTGGATAAAATGGTTCAATGTGCAGTTGTAGGCAGTGGCGAAGAGGCCATTGCTTTTTGTCAGCATACTCAGCCAGACCTGATTATTCTGGATTTGGACATGCCTGGGCGTGATGGGCTGTCAGTATGTATGGAGTTAAAGCGTCATGAGAACACTCAGAGTACGCCGGTTATTTTTGTTACTGCAACGCTGGACGTTGAAACTGAAAATAACTGTTGGCGGGTGGGGGCCGCGGATTATGTGTTGAAGCCCGTCACAATGACAACCTTACGTGCTCGCGTCAAAACTCACATACAAAACAAACTACGGATGGAACTGCTTGAAAACCTGACGCTTTACGATCCGCTGACTGGGGTTTATAACCGCTTATATCTGCGTTACGAACTGCCATCAATAATTCGTCAGTTACTGCGTGAGCAGCAATGCCTTTCGATGGTGTTGGTAGATATAGACTTTTTTAAAGCGTTTAATGATACCTATGGCCATTTAGAGGGAGATGCTTGTCTGAAGCAGGTTGCTGAAGCACTAAATCACAGCGTTCACAGGCCGCGAGATGTCGTGATCCGTTTTGGGGGGGAGGAATTCCTTATACTGCTGTCCGATACTGACCTTAACGGGGCATCGCAAAGAGCACAGAAGATGGTGGACAACGTTCGGGAACTAAATAAAGAAAATAAAAAAGGTATAAAAGGAAAGCTAACCCTGAGTGCCGGTGTTGAATGCTGTGACGTTGAGGAGCTCAGAAATAACAAGATTATTGAAGCATTAGGGCGGCTTGATAAAAAGCTCTATAAAGCAAAGGAAGAAGGCAGAAGCCGAGTCTGGAAAATGGCGCTTTCTGAATAAAGCTGGCTGCTTACACCTAATACTCTCTTTTTTTGAAGCGCTTGTCATACCAGCCTTCTAAAGCGATGAAGGCGGCGAGTACTGCTTTTCTCAGACGTCATCTCATGAGCCGTTCGGTACCTGCATGTCGCAATCGACGTATCCGTCTCGCGAACGTCTGTCTGCCTCTACCGTGAACGATATGAACCCTCTCGGTTACAGCACACAAGTAAATTATCGCGCGATGCCGACGCGCTCATTATCAAAGCTGATGATTGCGCCAGTATGCTGAAGTAGCATGCGCTTAGCCGTTGGTCTGGGTCAGTACAATGTTATCAGGCCACAGCTGTCATGGCGCTGCGCATGTCAGAGCGAGTTGAGTGCAGTTTATCCCGGTGCCTGGGGTGATAAATTACACCGGCCTAGAAATTCCTGCCACAACTGCACATGTTCATCCACGGCGCGCTGATACGCGGCAAACCCACTTACGCCATAGTTTTCAATATAGGCACGAAAATCCGGGTGAAAAGCGGGCATCGTTGTCCAGTCTTTATAAAGGGGCGCAAGCTGGTAGTGATAGTCGTTAATCCGACTGCCAACAGGCTGAATTTTTTCGATAAAAAACAGGTAAAATACATTGCGCAGAATTTTGGCCTGTTCAGAGGCCCGGCCATCCGGACAGGCTACCGCAGCAAGTAGCGGTGTCAGCGCCTCGGTGAGGGGCGACAATGTCTGCTTAAGGTAGCGCTGGGTCTGGAACAGTTTAGCGGGCAGGCGTGCCGATGCGGTTTGCTGTAGTTGGCTTTCCAGTTCATTTAACGTAAAAGGCGACAGTGTGCGACGTTCATGCAGATAATGAAGCGCACTGAGTCCGGCCCGCGCATCGCGATTGCCATTTGCCTGTAGCAGGGCTCTGGGCATTGACAGGGCATACTGCATTTCCTGGCCAGACTGAATAAGGTTGGCCCAGACCTGCTGACGCTGCTGGCTTTTTACCGATTTAATGGTAGTTAACCGGGTAGCCAGTGTCGGGTCTGTGCCCCGAAGTCTGGTGATACATTCATCAATGGAGGCAAGCAGTTGCGTTTCATACGCCAGACGCTGAGACGGCTGCTGGGTTTTTCCTACTGCTGTATTGCGCTCGGCGACCAGTGTTCCCAGTTCGCAGTTTTGAAGCGCATAGAACTCGCGCAAATTGACGTTTACCGACGGGATCGCCTGGCGAAGGGAGGCTGACGCGGGGTAGTTTAACGCCGGCCGGTTATCGGGTGTGGGCAATGGCGCCTCAAGAACCCGTGACAGGCGGGTATGATAGTCCTCAACGGCATCTTCCAGCGCACTGCCGCCAAAACACCCGGTCAGCAGCAATGCCGGGAATAGAACAAGCAGGCTGTTACGCAGACGCAACAGCATGAATGCTCCGGCCGCCATCAACATAGATGATCTGGCCGGTGATATAGCGAGCTTTTATCAGAAACAGCGCCGTATCAGCAATATCATCGGGGCTGCCAAGCCGGTTTAACGGAATGCCTGCAAGCATGGCCTGCCGGTCATCCTCATCCATGTCGCGTTCGGGCCAGAGTATAGCCCCGGGTCCAATACCATTCACTCTCACATCAGGGGCGAGTTCTGTCGCAAGCGAGCGGGTGAGTGAAGCCAGTGCCGATTTTGCCATGCAGTAAAGTGAATGCTCTGGCAGGGGCCGGTCGATGTGCATGTCCACCATATTAATAATGACGCCCTCTGTCTTATTGAGCGCACCGGCAACGGCCTGAGTTAAGAAATAGGCACCCTGCACATTACTGCCCATGAGGCTGTGCCAGTCATCCGGCGAGGCCTCATTAAGCGGCGTTGGATAAAACGCTGACGCATTGTTAATCAGCACGTCCAGACGCCCAAAGCAACGCAGGGCGTCCTGACCAAGCCGTTTAACCGCTTGCGGATCGCTCAGATCGGCCTGCAGTGCGGTGGCGGAACCACTGCGCGTGTCATTAAGTGAAGTGACCAGCGTGTCGGCAGCATCAGCAGAATGATGGTAGTGAACAATGACCGCGTAGCCCTGTGCATGCAGGCGGGTGATCAGTGTTTTGCCAATGCGCTTTGCGGACCCGGTCACCAGCGCTACAGGCTGGCCGGCAGAGGTTGAATGTTGCGTCACGGGTGTACTCTCACTTAGTCAGCTGTGCTGGATCTGGGAAATCAGTGATTTTGCCTGATTGGCATAGCCGGATCCAAACAATAATGCGTGATTAAGTATATGGTACAACTGGTAAATTGGTTTACGCGCAGCATAGCCATCTGCTATTGCATGCTCTGAACGGTATCCCTCGTAAAAGGCCTCACCAAAGCCGCCGAACAGCTCTGTCATGGCTAGATCGGTCTCGGCATCCCCCACATAAACCGCCGGATCGTAGAGCACTGGCCCCTTGTTGGTTGCCCCTGCATTCCCTGACCACAAATCGCCGTGCAGCAGCGATGGGGCGGGGTGATGGGAACTCAGTTGCTGATGCACACTGTTAACCAGAACGTCGTTATCCGTAATCATCATGCCTTTGCGACTGAAACGCTCGAGCATACTGCCAATACGTTTCTCGGCAAAAAAGTCTGCCCAGTTTTCATACCAGCCATTTTCCTGCACGCTGGCGCCGATAAAATTATCCTCGTCCCAGCCATAATGAGCATACCCATTGGCCTGATGCAGCCGGGCCACCATTTTTCCCAGCCCGTACAAGGTAGCGGTGTCGACAGACGGCTGAAAACGCAGATGGGATAACACCAGATATTCAATGTCGCGCCCATCCACATGAACATCGCCACAGGCGATTACGCGCGGTACCGACACGCCCTCAATCGCGGCCATTGCCGACAAGCCCTCGGCTTCGCATTTAAGCGGTTTGCTTGCTTCCAGCGGGTGAATTTTGACAAAAAAGCGGTGGCGCTCATCGCGGATCACGAAGCACTGATGGGTATCACCACCGGATGCCATTTTTTGGTGCTGACAGATAAACGGCATGTCGAGGGCTGAAGATATCTGCTCACTGATAAAATGCCACATGGTTGCTGTCACCATATCGAAAACCTTTCTCTCATTATGGTCAATATTTCTGGCTTTACCGAGAATAATTCTGTTGCTGCCAGGATGATTTTGTCCGGATGCGTGCACCGCCATTGCAAGTCACGGGCAAGCCGTTATAATCGCAGCAGAACAGGCGCCTTATACGCTAAAGCTAGTAGCCTGTGTCAGGGCAATGGTAATGCTCTGAAGTAATAACACCCTATGGGGTGTTTTTTATTTTTCGTTTTACAAAACACAATAACAAGTGGCGCAGAGTAGGCGTCACCACTGTCAAGGACAAAACATGCCTGTAATTACGCTCCCCGATGGAAGCCAGCGCGCTTTCGATAACCCTGTTTCTGTACTCGATGTTGCCAGCGATATTGGCCCTGGTCTGGCAAAAGCCACCATTGCCGGTAAAGTGGACGGCGAGCTGGTAGATGCAGTGGATGTGATCGACCACGATGCGGCTTTGCAAATTATTACCGCCAAAGACGAGGACGGACTAGCGATCCTGCGTCACAGCTGCGCGCACCTGTTAGGCCACGCCATCAAGCAATTGTGGCCGGAAACCAAAATGGCCATCGGTCCGGTTATCGACAATGGGTTCTACTACGACGTAGATATGGATCACAGCCTGTCGCATGAAGACCTGCAAAAGCTGGAAAAGCGTATGCTGGAGCTGGCCAAGACCAACTATGAAGTGGTGAAGAACACCGTAAGCTGGGCACAAGCGCGCGAAACCTTTGCCGAGCGCGGCGAGAGCTACAAGATTGAAATTCTGGATGAAAACATCAGTCAGGACGACAATCCGGCGCTATACCACCACGAAGAATACACTGACATGTGTCGTGGCCCGCACGTACCCAACATGAAGTTCTGTCACCACTTTAAACTGATGAAAGTGGCGGGCGCTTACTGGCGCGGTGACAGCGACAACAAAATGCTGCAACGCATTTACGGCACCGCCTGGGCCGACAAGAAACAGCTTAAAGCGTACCTGCAGCGATTAGAAGAAGCCGAGAAGCGCGACCACCGTAAAATTGGCAAGGCGCTGGATTTATTCCACTGGCAGGAAGAAGCACCGGGTATGGTGTTCTGGCACAACGACGGCTGGTCGATTTACACCGAGCTGGAAAAGTTTGTACGTGAAAAACTGCGTGAATACCAGTACGACGAAGTGAAAGGCCCGATGATGATGGACCGCTCACTGTGGGAGAAATCCGGTCACTGGGACAAATACGCCGAGAACATGTTCACCACCGAATCGGAAAAGCGCGAGTACGCGGTGAAACCCATGAACTGCCCGGGCCATGTCCAAATCTTTAATCAGGGCCTGAAATCGTATCGCGATCTGCCGCTGCGTATGGCCGAGTTTGGCTGCTGTCATCGTAATGAGCCATCAGGTGCACTGCACGGGCTGATGCGTGTGCGTGGCTTTACGCAGGACGATGCTCATGTTTTTTGTACCGAAGAACAGATCCTGGATGAGGTCTCAAGCTGTATCCAGATGGTGTATGAAACCTACGCGGCCTTCGGTTTTGAAAAAATTGCCGTGAAGCTGTCGACACGTCCGGATAAACGGGTGGGCTCAGATGATATCTGGGACAAGTCAGAAGCGGCTCTGGCCGAAGCCCTAAAAGCTAACGACATCGAGTTTGACTATCAGCCGGGTGAGGGCGCGTTTTACGGGCCGAAAATTGAATTTACCCTGCATGATTGTCTGGACCGTGCCTGGCAGTGCGGTACCGTGCAGCTGGACTTCTCCATGCCGGGACGCTTAGGCTCAAGCTATGTGGCAGAAGACGGTGAACGTCGTGTACCGGTAATGATTCACCGTGCCATTTTGGGCTCGCTGGAGCGCTTTATCGGTATTCTGACCGAAGAATACGCTGGTTTCTTCCCGTTGTGGCTGGCGCCGCAACAAATTGTGGTGATGAATATCACGGATAATCAGGCCGATTACGCACGTAATTGCGTGAAAAAACTCAATGAATTGGGCTTTAGAGCAAAGTCTGACTTGAGAAATGAGAAGATAGGCTTTAAAATCCGCGAGCACACCTTAAAGCGTGTTCCTTACATGCTGGTGGTGGGTGACAAAGAAATGGAAGCCGGTGAGGTAGCAGTACGTTCCCGCCGTGGTGACGATCTTGGAAAGATGCATCTGGACGCTTTCATCACCCGCGCTCAGCAGGAAGTGGCCGACAAGGCCTGATTTATCAGGAGTACGCACATTGAGGGCCCGCCGCCAGCAATACTGCAAGGGGCGGGCAGACGATTAAAGTTTTTGGAGGAATAGCACATTAAAGGCGCTAACAATAAGGCTCAGGGCGACAAAGCCCGCATTAACGATGATATTAAAGCCAGAGAAGTACGGTTAATTGGCAAAGATGGAGATCAGGTAGGGATTGTAACGCTTACCGAAGCGATGGAGTCTGCTACTGAAGCCTCACTGGATCTTGTTGAAATCAGTCCGAATGCTGAGCCGCCAGTCTGTAAAATTATGGACTATGGCAAGTTCCTCTTCGAAAAAAGTAAAGCTCAGAAAGAGCAGAAGAAAAAACAGAAGCAAATTCAGGTCAAGGAGGTTAAATTCCGCCCTGGCACTGATGAAGGCGATTACCAGGTAAAACTGCGCAACCTGCGTCGCTTTCTTGAAGGGGGTGATAAAGCCAAAGTCACGATTCGCTTCCGCGGACGTGAAATGGCCCACCAGGAGATCGGTATCGAGCTTTTAAATCGCGTTAAAGGCGATTTGGAGGACGTTGCCACTTGCGAGTCTTTCCCACGTCGTGTGGAAGGCCGTCAGATGATCATGGTGCTAGCCCCAAATAAGAAGTAGTAGTGGTCTAAAGTGTTTTTCAGGTTCTGCACCCTTTAAAACCACCCTGCTGCAAATATTAACCGACCAACGGAATTCTGCACTCCACCGGTCGCTATTAACAATGCGGAGTTTTAGCAATGCCTAAAATGAAAACAGTTAGCGGTGCCGCCAAACGTTTTAAGAAAACGGGTTCTGGCCGCTTTAAAAGCAAACAGTCTCACTTGCGTCACATTCTGACCAAGAAGAGCACTAAGCGTAAACGTCACCTTCGTGGCAAAAAACTGGTTCACGACGCCGATACCAAACTGGTTCAGCGTATGCTGCCATACGTTTAAGACTTAAGGAGACTGATTAATGGCTAGAGTAAAACGCGGCACGATCGCACGTGCTCGTCACAAAAAAGTCCTCAAGCAGGCAAAAGGCTACTACGGTGCACGTTCACGTGTATTCCGCGTAGCAGTACAAGCGGTAACGAAAGCTGGTCAATATGCTTACCGTGACCGTCGCAACAAAAAGCGTCAATTCCGTCAACTGTGGATTGCACGTATCAATGCTGCGGCCCGTCAAAATGGTATGTCGTACAGCCGTTTCATCAACGGTCTGAAAAAAGCGTCTGTCGAAATCGATCGTAAGATCCTTGCCGACATCGCGGTACATGACAAAGCAGCATTCAGTGCCTTAGTCGATGCGGCTAAAGGCGCATTAGCTTAATTATTAACTAATTAAGTTTAAGTTCTTTCGGAAAACGGCGAGCCAGGATGGCTCGCCGTTTTT
>NZ_BMXP01000001.1:685179-774852 GCF_014651815.1 Alteromonas halophila
CAAAGAAAGATGACAGTGTATTGCTTTAACTGCAGGATATAGCCAAATAGTTCACTACATCGGTGTACTTACATTTTTCCTGGCGCGCGGAAAACCCTGCCAAAACTGTACGTTAGTAAATGAAGAGGGTAAGGTAAAAGTAATACTACCCCATTTTTGGGGCGTTATTTTGCCCCATTGTGGGATATATAAGGACTGTTATGCCGCTCAAAGGATGTTATGAAGCCGAGTATTAAAAGCAAAATCCCACTAGCGTTTTTAACCATCATATCGATTTGGTGGTGGTATTTTTATGCGTCGTCGAACGCGCTCAACGATTATGGAAACGCTAAACATGAGTGGCTGTTTATGCTCGACGCACTCTTGGCACTTCCAATTTTGTGCTTTCTTTGCGAGTCAGATAAACAACAAGCTTTTTTGAAAGCAGCCATTTTATGTTGTACCTCCGTGTTCATAGGGAGCCTTATAATTCCCGAACAAAACAAAGTTGTTTTCAATTTTCTCGAAAGTGGTCGTTATTTTGTCTTAGGTATCATTCTTGTTTTGGAACTTTCAGCATTAGTTACGGTATGTTTAGCCGTTCGCGCTTCGCTTGCAAACAAAGAAGATCCAGATTTAGCGGTATCTAATCCTATCGAAAAAATATTTGGCCCTTCGTTGTTCAGCTCAATTCTGTCACTAGAAGGTCGCGTCTGGAGCTTTGCACTTTTTGCATCCCAAATAACAAGTAGCGCTTATCGTGGCAATCAGCATTTTTACTACGATACAAAGGATGGCGCTCAAAGTAACCTATTTGGCTTTATGCTCCTTATTATTATCGAAATCCCGCTTGTCCACTTACTCCTTCATTTTTTGTGGTCAAGCACCGCTGCAAATATAACAACGGGACTTACGTTGTTCGGGCTCATATTTTTCTTTGCGGAATACAAAGCTGTTGGTAAGCGTCCCATATCAATTCATGAGAATAACTTAATTATTCGTTACGGACTTTATGCGCCTTTCACAATCCCTCTGGACAACGTATCAGAAATACGCCCAAACAATTTGTTTGTGAAACGCTCACGTAACGTCAAACGATTCAACTACTCTGGTGTTCCGAATGTCGCTATAAACCTCTGTTCACCTATAAGTGGAAAAACAGAAGTATATTTGGGTGTAAACTCACCAGAAACTTTTATCAATAACATTAAACATGCAAAAAACGCGGCATAACAAAACGCTTAACTCGCTCACTGCGTTCGCTGGGACGCATACACGGGGCCGCTTCGCGACTATAGCCCCGTGCCTGCGCCCCAAAGCCTAAAGTTACCTTCCGATTGGCATCCTCGTTCTTCTAGGATAATCTTCAACCATGCCAACAGTATTAAGGTTAGGGCCTTATCGTTTCTTCTATAGTAACGAAAACGATGAACCCGTCCACATACATATTCAGCGCGAGAAGATGCTCGCCAAATTCTGGTTAACTCCAGTTGTACTCGCAGCTCTACTCGGTTTCCACTAAAAGAGTTTAGAAAACTTGAGCAATTGGTGGTCGAAAATAAAGACACGTTTTTTGGGGGCTTGGAATGGCTACTTTAGCAGTTGCGCATCATCCTCGTGCTCATTCAGTAAGTTTCGATACTGATTCACTTATTGTCGGCCTTATCGACGGACGCACTCTATCAATTCCTTTGGTTTGGTTTCCAACGCTGTCATCTGCGACAGCTAGTTAACTCCAAGATTGGGAAATACTTGGAGATGGGGAGGGCATTCACTGGCCTCAACTCGACGAAGCTTTAAGTGTAAATGGACTTTTATTGGGCAACCAAGGAAGAAGATAATAAAGCGCTTAACACGTTCACCGGGAAAGTAACGCGGCGGTGCTTCGCGATTATAGCGCTGTACTTTTTCTCCATATTTGGAAGTTAGGTACTTTTGAGTAAAATTAGCCCAGCTGACACTTTAACGCTATAATGTTTTGATGTTACCTAAGAGGGGACTTATTTATGAGTACTTTATCAAAACGATCAACCGTCTACTTCGAACCAGCGATTCATAATGCTTTGAAACTGCGGGCAGCATCATCAGATACCTCAATATCAGAACTGATTGATGAGGCTGTGAGACTTCTTATGAAAGAAGATCAAGAAGATTTGGCTGCGGTAAGGCAAAGGGTCAAAGAACCCGAAATTTCCTATGAGGACTTGCTGAACAGTTTGGAAGCTGATGGGAAAATATAGCGTCACTTTCAAGAAATCAGTAACAAAAGATTTTAGGCTAATTCCCAAGCCGGACGTTAAAAAGATCCTCGCCAAAATTGACTTATTAGCTGAAAATCCGCGAAGAGATGGAGCAATTAAGCTAAATGGACTTGACTTGTATCGTATCCGGCAAGGCCTTTATAGAATAATATATGAAGTCCGAGAAACCGAACTTGTAGTACAGGTGATAAAAGTCGGGCACCGCTCTAATGTTTATAAACGTACCTAACAACTAAGCAGGAGACTCACTACGTTCGCTGGGACGCAAACGTGGGCTCGCTTCGCGATTATGGTCTCGCGCCTGCGCCCGTTACCTTTAAGTTATGCGGCTCGCTCGTAATGAGCTTAATTAAAAAGGACTTTTATGAAACTCTACCCTTATTCAAAAGTCAGAACTGAAAATTTATCCACTTTATTATTGACGGCAAGAGCCATAGGGTTTATTGGCTACCTGTCTGCTTTTCTCACCATTTTGCTTTGGATTTCCAGCTTTTTTCTCGGCCCCAAAAACCATTCCTGGCGACCCTGACGGCCCCATCATCTCAATGACATGGAACGGAGCAAGGGACATGGCTTGGCTCATGAGCTTCGGTACAATATCGTCCGCGCTTCTCTTCTTTGTGATTGGCGGCCTGTGCGCTGCAGTGGTATCGTTCGAGTACTAATACACCCAAAGCTAGATCGCCGCACAACAAAGCTAGTCAGCGGGACACTAACAAGTAGGCTCCCGTCACTTCGTTCCTTACTCTCTGGCCCATATGTAATTGTCCCGTCCTGGGGTGTTGTTCGTTCAAGGAGGATCTGCATGAATTATCTGAAGCTATTATTGTTAAGTATGTGTATTTCCCTTAGTTATTACGCATTGACTGTAACTGCAATAGGAATCGCTGCCGCTGGTAATATTTTTTGGTGGTACCAACCAACTGAACACTTTCATTTTTACCATGTTGCGCAAAATTTCGTTGGGATTGGCATAGCAGCATTGATTCCTGCTTATCTGGTTCATTGTTACGAATTTCAAAAAAGGTGGATAAGTATTTCGGTAGTTATTTTAGGTTCAATGCTAATTCAGGGTAATATAAATTATATGCCATTAGATCCCGCTGGGCTTCTCCGGTTTTTCAAACAAACTCTTGTTTACGGAGACCTTGGCTCTGTTGGCATTTTTCTGGAAATTGTAGTTTTACCTTTGTTATGGTTACTAGGGAAGATGCGAATAAGTCTATCGCCACTCAGGCTTACAGCCAGGTGCCTGGTCAAGGCGGTCTTTTGCAGGCCTAACGGGTTAAGTCAAAAAAGACCAGAGCAGGTGCTTGGCTGTAAGCCCCGAAGGGCGGGCCCTGAAGCACGCATTCGCTGCGTTAGCTTTCTTACCAAGGGCGATTGCCATTGCTTGCGAAACCTGCCTTGCGACTACGCACTTCAGGACTCGCTGAGTGATGATAGACTTATTCGCATCTTCCCTAGTACTTGAACGAATGACAAAGCGCTAAAGGTGCAACTCGCCGCACGGGTCTCTGGGCAAAAACACGGCTCCACTTCGTGACTATAGCCCTGTAACTTTGCCTTTTAGCTATCAGTTATTCGCATCCTTAAAGGAAGCTTCAACAATGACGATTAGGAAAAAAACCTATCGAAGTGGTCCCTTCAAAGACTTTATTGCACAAGGTACGCAAGTTGGAAACGTACTTTATATGGCGGGACAGGTGGGGATAACTGATAGCGGAAATGTCCCCGCTTCTCTTGAAGAGCAGACAGCTGTTGCTTACTCAAATTTGAAGCATGTTTTATCTCAGTTCGGGGCGGATATGGGAAATATTGTCGATGAAACGTTTTTTGTTACAGACATGAACGAACTGATGGAGAATGTAGAAACAGTTTACAGCCAGAGAGAATCTGCATACGGAGGCAAGCCCGAAGTAAGTCAAACAGTGGTTCAGGTAGCCGCCCTTGTTCAGCCGGAACTTAAAATTGAAATTAAATGCATCGCTCATTTGTAGAAAAGGCAGCCAACAACGCACTTAGCACGCCACCTTAAGTCACGGGGACAGATACGCAGCGACGCGTTGCTGATGTGTCGCTACCTTGTTGCCCGTTAGTTTAAATTTAGCTGCCAAAACTCGTGAAGGAGGAATTATTCAAATTATCCTGATCACTGGAATCCCAGTAATTGCTATTTTTCTAATCGTGTTATCTTTGAGGCCAAACGCTTTATTCAGCTACTTGATAATCGCAGGTTTAGGGATAGCGTCTTCATTCGTTGTAAATTATGTTTTTTGCTCTGTACTAAAAACACAGTGCGAATCCGACCCTTTAAATTCGATGGGACTCTTGTTTCATTCACTCTTAGTAATTGTAATCAGCGCGGTAATTTACGCTTTAATGCCTCGCAGGTTTAAAAATTTAACTAAGTGAGCGTGTCAGCTAGCAAACTATGTAGAGCATCTTGGCGCTCTAAAGAGAAAGTAAAGGCCGCTTTTCGATTGCAGTCCTCTGCCTGTGCCCCAAAAGCAAGACAAAAGATGTCGAAGCGTGACACATAATCAGTCTTTGCTTTGACGCAGGCCTGTTCGCCGAGCGCTGTGCGATATACATCAGCATACCGTTATCACGCCCCGGAAAAAAACTTCATGCAGGCGGAATGTCCGTCTATGATTATGTAACGTGAACGCACATCACCAAAAAAACCATCGCGATTTAGTGAATGGCATGGCGTGATGTATTTCTTCAGGGCTCGCAACGGAGTGCCACTCAATTATGAAACCGCCTGCCATTATTCGTTTAATGTCGCTAATTCTGGTGACGCTGTTTTTATGTATCCCTCACAGCCTGGCAATGGCAAACCCACTGCTTGCGCGAAATCTGCCGGCTGGCGAACTAATCTATACTGACGGGAATAATGCCTACTATGGCGTGTATTTGACTGAACAGTATACATCGCCAGGCGAGCGGGGCGGCAGTGCGAAAGGTGTCACTTTCAGAGTGGTCGCGATCCGTCAGGCCGAACCCGATGGCACACTGGTGCACTTCGAGCCCACAACAATAAAAGACTACAGAGGTAACCCAGTAAGCGGAAAGCGATACGCTGAAAAAGAGATTGCTCTGGTCAACCAGCACATTATCGGCGAGGTTGATAAAAAATTTCCCGACCGCCGAAATAAACATTATCTAAGAATACTGGTGTACGCGAAAGGTCAGTATTATTCGGGAACGCCGGTCAGAACGACATCAGACAACCCCGATCGCGATGCGCCTGAGTCGTGGGTTACTGTGCTGAATTTTGAACGACAAGGCGAGGGGGCGCCAATGCGGCCGGCCTACGAAGCTCGGGGCAACACGGGGCTGCCGCAGTCACGCTTTGCACGCGGTACACAGGATATTAAGCGGCGGCAATTACCCGACACCATTGCAGGTTTAAGACTTCAGCATGCGGCAGAGCGGGTGCAGGCGCCAGCGGCAGCTGAAACAAAGAGCGGGCAGCAGGTCGTTAAAGACCAGGAGTTCTGGGACCGCTTGCAGTTCAGTGGCTCGGTAAGAGATGTGTTTGAAGGCGACTTTTCAAGTGCACCAGGTACACTTTTTAAAATATACTTTTCTGCGCTGCAATGGGCTTACTCAGACAGTTGCCAGCGTTACCTTCCGGATGATGCCCGAAAACGAGGGTATGTATCGCAAAATGTTTATGCTGACGGCTACCGCGACGCACCTGTTGAACGAAGTGCATTGATTGCGCCCAGGTACCTTAAATTTTACGATGCGTACGCGGACGATGTATCCAATGCTATGCGAAAAAGAAAAAGTAGCCTGCAAAGTCAGGCAAATACCTCGCTGTCACGTGGGGGCAGTGTACTTGGCATAATGCAGGAGATAGCAAGCAATGAGCCTATTGCTCAGCTGACGCGCTTTATCGCTGCCTCGGGCGGCTGTGAAACGACAGCCGTTTTTCAGTTAAGAGAGAATTATTACCGGGCCGCGTCTGGTATGCCATCACTGCAGGAGGCGGGCATTGTGCTTAAGAATGCCGCAGAAGAAAGTAACAAACCGCCACCGTCGTTATATGGAGCATGTATGGACGCCAGTAGTGCGGGTAAACGATTTTGTTTGTGTTTTGAAAAAGAAGCGCAAAGCGTGCTTACAGAAAAAGAAAAACAGTTGTTTGCATCGGACTTTGAAGAGTATTACAAAGTGGTAAGAAAAATTAATACCAGACCCAGGCCGCCGGCAACGGACAGAGCATGGGCTCTTGTTCAGATCCGCTCGGCATGTAACTAATTCTCTAACGCTTGCTGAAGCAACTGAACCCTGTTTTCAGGCCAAACGATAAGCATTGTTGGCAATGGGGGGGCAGCCCTCAGCAACCGGGCACATCAGCGGAGCGATTACCATCGAATTTAATAGCCTTTTTCAATGGACGGCAATAATTATAGAGCTGATAGGCTTAGTGTTGGTTTCAGTTGAACTGTACTTTCCTAAGGTATCCGAATTTCTAAAAGCTACGTTTGAAGAAACCAAACCTAAGTTTATGAAAAATAAACTCGCATGGCTTGGCTGCTTTATCGTTATCTGGATAGTTGCAGTGTTCGTTTTATCTGCCTGGAACACGTCGATGCTTCTTATTTCAAATCTGTTTTTTAGCGCGATTACTGCGATAGTGCTAATCATATTCACCATCAGTAAACTACTTGTACGGCTGGGCGTTGTGCTTGGCCGTGGCAATTCTGTTGGGGGCGTTGGGTTGGTACTAGCATTAATTGGCTTTTCGTTAGAACTTATCCAGTTAGCGTAGGAATGAGAGGAGCTGAATAATGCAATATGATGTGAGCACCCCTGCTGACTATATTAAGGCGCTGGATGGTGACTGGCGAAAAGAAAAGTTACTGCTGTTAAGGCAGCTTATCCTGCATCAGGACTCGGCTATCGATGAGTCTATTAACTATAAAATGCTGTGTTATACCCTTCATCAAAAAGGGCTTTTTCACTTAAATGCTCAAAAAGGCTATGTCAGTCTTTACTGTGGCAATACGGAGAAAGTCGATCCGCAGGGCGCGCTGCTTGCCGGCCTGAAAACAGGTAAAGGGTGTATCCGGTTTACTAAACGCACAGATATTGCCGCCACGCAAATTGAAGCATTTATCGCGCGGGCCACAGCAAGGGTAAAAGAAGGAAAAGATGTAGGCTGTTAATGACGCTTACAGGAGTACACCACACCTGACATTGCCGTCAGGTGTGGCCTTCGGCTTATTCCGCCACAAAAATCGTTTTAATATTCACAAACTCACGAATACCAAAACCACCGTGTTCCCGGCCATAGCCACTTTCTTTCACACCACCAAAGGGCAGGTTGGGCTGGGCCAGCGAGTAACCATTAATGTTGACCATGCCGGTATCAAACTCGGTGCGGGCTAATTCAATGGCGCGCTCTTCATTGGATGAGAAAATACCACCACCCAGGCCATAGCGCGAATCATTGGCAATGCGCATCGCATCTTCATCGTCTTTGGCGCGGATGATCGAAGCAACCGGTCCGAACAGCTCATCATCGTAGGCGGGCATACCCGGCGTGACGTTTTCAAGGATGGTGCCCGGGTAATAGTAACCAGGGCCAGATGCCGGTTCGCCACCCAGTGTGCATAGTGCACCTTTGTCGATGGATTCAGTAACCTGATCATGCAGTTTGTCCATAAGATCTTTGCGCGCCATCGGCCCGATGTCGGTGTCATCGGAGCGAGGGTCGCCAAGCGTCAGGCCTTCAAATGCCTCGCGGAAAGCACCGACGAACTTATCATAGATGGCATCGGGCACAATAAAGCGCTTGGCCGATACACAGGTTTCGCCGTTGTTAATAACCCGGCCCTGCACACAGGCTTCAACAGCTGTGTCCAGATCGGCATCTTCCAGCACCACAAAGGCATCATTACTGCCCAGTTCCAGCACGGTTTTCTTAGACTGACTGCCAGCGTTTTCTGCAACTTTTTTACCCACGGCATCCGATCCGGTAAAGGTAACACCGCGAACGTTGTCGTGCTGAATCAGGCTGCTGGCGGTCTTGCCGCTAATCATCAGTGACTGATATACATTTTTTGGGAACCCGGCCTGCTCAAACAGCTCCTGAATAAGCTTCGCCATGCCAAACACATTGTCAGCGTGCTTTAGTACCGTGGTATTGCCGGCCATAATGTTTGGTACGCTGTAGCGGATCACCTGATAGAGCGGGAAGTTCCAGGGCTGAATACCCAGGATCACACCAATTGGCTGATAGGAAACGATAGCGTTTCCTCCGTCATAAGGGCGTTTCTCATCTTCCAGCTGTTCAGGTCCGTTGTCCGCCGTGTACCGACAGATTGCCGCGCAAAGTTCAACTTCCTGATGACCCTGCGCTTTAATTTTGCCCATTTCATCAATCATCAGTTCAACAATATCGTCTGCACGCGATTCAATGGTATCGGCCAGCTTGTGAAGCAGTGCGCTGCGTTCTTTTAATGACGTTTTACGCCAGGATGTGAACGCCTGGTGCGCGTCGTCTACGGCTTGTTGTGCCTGGTTTTCATCTAGCAAACGGTAGGTTTGCAGTGTTTTCTCGGTAGCGGGGTTAATTGTTTCAACAGAATCAGACATACAGTGCCTCCATAATAGAAAAGATATGAGAGACGCTGCAATTACAAAGCCAGAACAAGTGATTCATGATATTTTTAATTAAAACAATTATTTAGTGAATTTTATGTTGCTGAGGTCAGATTCAGAAAAAGCATCAGGAAGTAGTTATTTCAGAGTCAAAGGTGAAAATTTCATTGCCTGTAAAATAAATACGGCAGTTCGCCAGACAACCCACTACACTATATTTGCGTTTAATTTTTTAGGACAAGGACTATGCGTACTACAAAAATAATTCCCTTTTTACTGTGTATTGGCGTGGCTTTTTCACTTACTGCCTGCAGCGAAGCAGATAAGGAAAAAGCGGAGGAGGCCAGCAAAGAGATGGCTGAGAAAACCAAAGGTGCCATGGATGATGCCAAAGAGGCTGGCGAGGATATGGCTGATGATGCTGAAGATGCAATGTCTGATGCGAAGGAAGCTGGCGAAAAGTGGGCCGATGATGCGAAAGAAACCAGCGAAGAATGGGCCGATGACGCCAGTGACAAAGCCGATGAAATGGGCGATGCCATGAAAGAGAAAGGCGAAGCCATTAAAGAAAAAAGTAAGGAAATGTACGAAGAGGGGAAACAGGCGATTGCTGACAAAGCCAAAGAGTACGCTACCTTCGGAGCTTGTTTTGAGAAAGCCGGGTGTAACGAGGATGACAAAACGGCCAGCAGTGTCACTGAATCTCAGTGCGACGCCTCAGGCGGTAAAAGCTGGTATGACAGCGATGCTGACGAGTGTGTTAATTTATAGGTAGTCAGCTAGTCTGGTCGTCTTCGTGGCGTCAATAGTAGCCTGTGTCCGGGTAACCGAAGGTGTTGCCCGGATATACGGCATTGCCTGTCAAACGACGACAATGCTATTTCTTGCCTGCACGTATTTCACGCGCCGTCATCCGGCAAAAATGCATTACGTTATTTTAAGAAAAGCAGATACTGACGCTTGCGCATGTCTGAAGCAGCAGACGTTTTTTGATGTGTCGGCCTGTGGTGCCCAGCAACAAAGACTCTGACGGCCTGACGCCAGAATAGGTAGGCGCCACAGTTCCCCTATCTGCCGGTTCAAGAATCCCGGTTGCGGTAGTCTGATTTTGCTGACGTCCCGTAGCAAGTTAACAAGGTTCGACAGATTCCCCTGGTATGTCTAGATCTCTGAAATTCGCGCCATTTATTATTGGTCTTATTGCTATTGCGTTAACCGTAATAGCGGTTACTCTCATCTACTCCAGTGAGCCCGTTGCCCAGAAAGACGGTGCCACGAAACGTAATGCCATGCCGGTATCGGTGGTGTCTGCCAGTGTTAGTCAGTATGCGCCGGTCGTCAAAGCCATGGGGCAGGTGGTACCGGCCAGACAGGTATCGTTGCGTCCAAGGGTAACAGGCACGGTTGAGGCGGTGTCTGACAAATTCGTGCCAGGCAGTCTGATACAAAAAGGGCAGTGGCTGGTGAAGCTTGACAGTGAAGACTACCAGCTGGCGCTTCAGCGCGCGAAGGCAGAGCTTGCCCGCGCACAGTCCCGTTATGATATCGAGATGGGTGAGCAGGAGGTGGCGCGCGATGATTTTGCAGCGCTTAAGCGTGATGTCGCGCCCATGAACCGTTCATTGATATTACGCAAGCCGCAGTTACAGCAGGTCGAGGCTGACCTGCAAACTGCTAAAGTCGCCGTCCGTGAAGCTGAACTGGCCCTCGAGCGAACCACTATTCGCATGCCGTTTGATGGCCAGGTGATGAGTCAGGATGTCAACCTCGGCTCGCAGCTTTCATCGTCAGATATTATCGCAACAGTAGTCGGTACTGCCCGCTACTGGGTGGAAGTAGCACTGCCGTTAAGCCAGTTACAGTGGCTGGAATCGGCAGAGGGCGATCGCATCAGTGATCATGGGGCAGAGGCCACCATCTTTAATAAAACAGCCTGGCCGCAGGGGGCTGTCCGAAAAGGCATAGTCAGAGAGGTGATTGCTGCGCTTGACCCGCAAACACGAATGGCAACTGTGCTGGTTGAGGTGAATGATCCCCTGGGTATTACCGCTGGTTCGCGCGATTCAGCAACATCTGCTGGTCAGGCACCGTTACTGGCGGGCAGCTACGTGGAGGTTTCACTACCGGCTCGCACACTGACCAACGTTGTGCGGGTCCCGATTAATTATTTGCGCAAGAACAACACCGTCTGGGTGGCCGATGAACAGACGCTTGCAGTCAAAGAGGTCTCGGTAGCATACCGTGATGAGCAGTATGCTTATGTGAACAAAGGCCTGAATAGTGGCGATCAGATTATCACCACTAACCTGGCGACAGTCACTGATGGCACCGCTGTTCAGATAAAAGAAGAAACCGTTAGTACCTCATCATCTGAAAACCGGCCTCACGCGCCGGCAACGGCGAAGGTGGCGCGCTAATGGGAAAGCAACAGTACAGTCAGCAACGTAGTGGTTTCAGTCCTATCGCCTGGATGGCGAGTAATTCGATCGCCGCCAACCTGTTTATGATCCTGCTGCTTGGCGGCGGCATTATCACAGCGTTTACTATGCAAAAGGAAGTCTACCCTGAATTTGAACTGGGTATAGTCGAGGTAAGCGTGGTGTATCCGGGCGCCTCACCAGCCGAAGTGGAAAAAGGCATCCTGCAGCCGGTAGAAGAGGCCGTACGCGGAGTGCAGGGGATCAAGGAAATGACCTCCACAGCGCGGGAAGGCAGTGGCAACGTTACGCTGGAACTGGTCTCAGGGCTGGACCGGATGAAAGCCTTTCAGGACATTGATCAGGCCGTGAACCGGATTCGCACCTTTCCGGTCGATGCCGAAGAACCGGAAGTGACCATGCAGGCCCGACAGCGTGATGTCATGGAGCTTGGTCTGTATGGCGATGTTGACATCTGGACACTGCGTAAGCTGGCCGAGCAGGTCCGCGACCGGCTGGTCAGCGAACCGAGCATATCGCAGGTAGAAATTGGTGGCGTACCCAGTTACGTCACCCATATTGAAATTTCCCAGAATATGCTCAGGCAGTACGGTATTACGCTTTCTGATGTCGCGGCGACGATAGAGCAGGCGTCGCAGGATGTTCCAGCCGGTGAGATAAAAACCAACGAAGGCGAAATTCTGGTGCGGCTCAAAGAGCGTAAACAGTGGGCAGAGGAATATGCCCGAATCCCAGTGGTGACCAGTGAGTCCGGTGGCATTGTTACTTTAGGTGATATCGCTACTATTTATGACGGGTTTGAAGAGGCGGGTTTTCACTCGCTGTTTAACCGCCAGCCCAGTGTGGAAATTGAAATCTTCAGGGTGGGGGAGCAGTCGCCGCTGGAGATCGCTCAGACGGTCGAGCGTATATTCACTGAGCTTGATACTTCACTGCCTGAAGGCGTGAAATACCGAATCGACAGTAACCGCGCGGAAGACTTTAACGACCGGCTGTTCCTGTTACTGGATAATGGCTGGATGGCCATTGTGATTGTCGTCATTATTCTGGGGTTGTTTTTAGAATATAAGCTGGCCTTCTGGATCATGATGGGTATGACCATTTCGTTTGTTGGCGGGCTCCTGTTCCTGCCCATGATCGGTGTCAGCATCAACATGATTTCTATGTTTGCGTTTCTGGTAGTGCTGGGCATTGTGGTCGATGATGCCATTGTGGTGGGTGAAAATATCTACGAATACCGACAGCAGGGTATGGACGGACTCAGTGCCGCCATTAAAGGCGCGCAGGACATTGCAGCGCCGGTAACCTTTACCATCCTGACTACCATTGTGGCGTTCTTGCCGGTGATGTTTATGCCCGGTACCACAGGGCTCTTTTGGTGGCCGCTGCCCGCTGTGGTGATTACAGTGCTGCTGATTTCACTGATAGAGGCACTGTTTATTCTGCCCGCGCACCTGGCTCACAGTAAGCCTGAACAACAGCGTGACGGTCTGATCTCCCGTATAAAATCGAAATTCGTCGACGGCCTGGAGCATTTTATTCAGCGCCGCTACAAGCCTTTTCTGACGCGCTGTCTTAAGCACCGCTATCTGACTCTGGTTTGTGCATTATGCATGCTTACCATCACCGGCGCGTTTGCCACCAGTGATCACCTTGGCATTATTATGATGCCACGCGAAGCTGCCAATGAAATTGAAGCGGGGGTGCGCCTGCCGGTCGGGACCACCGATGCCAAAGCTGCGGCTGTGGCTGAAGCGATTACTAACGCAACTTACGAGATGTTTGAACGGGAAAACCTGTTTGAGGTGGCTGAAGGCATTAAAACCAATGTGCGTGGCGAGAGCTTTATTGATGTAGAAATTGTGATGTTGCCACCGGACGAACGGGACACCAGTGCCATTGAGGTGATTGAACTGTGGCGCGAGCAGATTGGCGATATTGATGGTATCAATCAGATCACCTTTGAGGCTGAACGCGGTCCGGGTGGCTGGCGCGATGACATCAGTGTGGATCTAAGCCATAACGATCTGGAAATGCTGGGGGCGGCCAGCCAGCGTTTTGTCTCAATGATGGAAGACTTCTCCCAGACCCGCGATGTAAATGACAGCTATCGCCCAGGAAAGATGCAGTTTGACTTTACCCTGCTGCCGGCTGGCGAAGCATTAGGACTAACCCCTGATTATGTGGGACGTCAGGTCCGTGATGCGTTTTATGGCGCCGTGGCACTTCGCCAGTTGCGCGGCACCAACGAAGTGGAAGTGCGGGTCAAGCTGCCACGCGCAGAGCGTGAGCAGCAAAGTACTCTGGATAACTTTATCCTGATGACGCCCGACGGGCAGGAAGTGCCGTTACTCGATGTCGTTAGTCTCTCACAGGGCGAGTCGTACAGCTCACTGGACAGGCGGGATGGCCGGCGGGTGATCACCGTCGGTATGGATGTCGAGCCGGCAGGTGCAGTCAACCAGGTACTTGATGCCATCAACAGGCAGGTGCTGCCGGAGCTGGCCAGTGAATTTCCCGGCCTGACCTGGACTTTCCGCGGTTCGCAGGCTGAAATGCGCGAGTCTACCTCATCACTGTGGATTGGTTTTTCGGTTGCCATGTTTGTTATTTACAGCTTGCTAGCCATCGCCTTTCGCAGCTACTCGCAGCCCTTTATTGTGATGCTGGCCATTCCCTTTGGCGCCATAGGGGCTGTGGCCGGGCATATTATCTTTGGTTATGATCTGTCCATCGTTAGCCTGATGGGACTGGTGGCCTTGTCTGGCGTGGTGGTGAATGGGGCGCTTATTATGGTCGACTACGCGAACCGCAAAGCGCAAAGTGTGCCGGTGTATGACGCCATTCTGGATGCCGGTGTCAGGCGCTTCAGACCCATCGCACTGACCACCATGACCACCTTTGGCGGGCTGACGCCAATCATTCTGGAACAGTCGCGCCAGGCCTATCAGCTTATCCCCATGGCCATTTCACTGGGCTTTGGGATTATTTTTGCGACCGCCATTATGTCGATAATTGTACCGTGTTTTTATCTGACACTGCATGATGTGAAAACCGCGTTAGGTGTAACAGACCGTCGCCATCAGGATAGCGCTTTTACTACAGACTAGGTGCGATTCTGAGCTAGTGAGATTAAGGAAAAGTGAGGGGCACTTGACGCACGCGTAGAATTGGTTATAAAAATGAGTTAACCCAGTCACGGATTAACTCATGGAAAAGCAGGTCTGGTATAGAAACCCGGAAATGCTGGTGGCGCTCAGTGCGATAGTCACCAGTGTCGTCGCGGTGGTGGTATCCATTTATTCTGCCTATGTCGACAGAAGCTATGCCAGAGCCTCGGTCTGGCCAAGCATTATGATCGCACAGTCGCATTTGGGCAGTCACCTGAAATATGTGGTTATCAACCAGGGTACCGGGCCTGCGCTGATCAAATATGCGCGGATCGGTACCAGCAGCAACTATTATCCGACCTGGCGTGCTCTTATCACAGACGCAGGGTTTGCAAATGCATCCTATACCCAGGCGCATATCAGCAGTGGGGTAGTGCGGGCGTCCCAGGAAATCGTCGCCTTTGAAACCCGTAACGAAGATCTCATTACCGCGCTGGATAATGTGTTAGTCAACGCTGAAATTTGTTATTGCTCCATCTATGAGGAGTGCTGGATCAGTACTGGCGGCATGGTAACCCGCAGTGTGGAAGCATGTACATTACCCCCAGCGACAGAAAGATTTAAACAGTAATTATGCCGACACGTTATTTACTTACCGAAGCAAATTGCGCGCTCATGGTCGTTGATGTTCAGGGAAAGCTGGCGTCCATGGTCGCTGACGCAGAAGCGGTCACCGAGCGCATTGTTTGTCTGATTAAAGCCGCTCGAATACTCAACATACCGATACTGTGGGTGGAACATTGCCCCGCACGGATTGGGGCAACCATTTTGCCGGTGGCGCAGGCTCTGGAAGATACCCCCTGTTATGAAAAAGCGTCGTTTAATGCGCTTGCTACACCGTCAGTGGCCAGTGCAGTGAGTCAGATTAACCGTCAGCATATGCTGGTGTGTGGCATTGAATCACACGTGTGTGTATACCAGAGCGTGGCGGGCCTGCTGGCGGCTGGGATGCAGGTGAGTGTACTGGAGGATTGTGTGTCATCGCGCAAGGAAACCGACAAAGCAGCAGGTATACGCCGGATGGCATCAATGGGCACCAGTGTCAGAACGCTGGAGATGGCGTTATTTGAGATCCTTGGCGATGCCCGTCACAGCCGGTTCAGGGAAATTCTATCGCTGATAAAGTGACGAAGTCGGACCGGCCGACTGTGAAAAGCGGTGTTCTGTTGTTACTTTCCTCTTACGCATGTGATTTTTGTGACTTTTTCTTACCTATTGTGGCTCCGCAGGCTGGCGTTGCCGAACAACCCTTGTGTACAATGTAGCGCTTTAAAAATGATTAATGCCGTACTGGGGACATTATGGAGCTTGAATCTATCGTCGATGAGGCCAAGGGGCGAATTGACGCGGCAGATGATGCTGCCACCCTCGATGCTGTCCGCGTCGAGTTTATGGGGAAGAAAGGTAAACTGACTGAGCTGCTCAAAGGGCTGGGCAAGCTGTCGGCGGAAGAGCGCCCGCTGGCCGGACAAAAGATCAATCAGGCAAAGCAGCACATTCAGCAGGCCATCGGTGCAAAGGGTGATGCCCTGCGCATGGAAGAGATGAACCGCAAGCTGGCGGAAGAAGCCGTTGATGTGACGCTGCCGGGACGCACCCTGCAGCCAGGTAATGTCCATCCGGTCAGCCGCACCATTTCACGCATCGAGTCGTTCTTTGGTGAACTTGGCTTTGCGGTAAAGACCGGCCCTGAAGTTGAAGACGGCTTTCACAATTTTGATGCGCTGAATATTCCGGCCAATCACCCGGCCCGCGCCGATCACGATACGTTTTATTTTAATCCGGACCTGATGCTGCGCACCCAGACGTCTGGCGTTCAAATCCGTACCATGGAAGCCGAGCAACCACCGCTGCGGATCATTTCGCCAGGGCGGGTATACCGCAACGACTACGATCAGACCCATACTCCGATGTTTCATCAGGTCGAAGGACTGATGGTAGACAAAAATGTCAGTTTCACCGAGCTTAAAGGCATTTTGCACGATTTTCTGCATCACTTCTTTGAAGAATCTCTGGAAGTGCGTTTCCGCCCGTCTTATTTCCCGTTTACGGAGCCTTCCGCTGAAGTGGACGTTATGGGGAAAAACGGCGAATGGCTGGAAGTATTAGGCTGCGGCATGGTTCACCCCAATGTCCTTAAAGCCGTGGATATTGATCCGGAAGAGTACACTGGGTTTGCGTTTGGCATGGGTGTTGAGCGTCTGACCATGCTGCGCTACGGCGTCACCGATCTCCGCGCATTTTTCGAAAATGACCTTCGATTCCTCAAGCAGTTTAGTTAAGGCAACGCAGTTATGAAAATCAGTGAAAATTGGCTAAGAGAGTGGGTCAACCCTGCATTATCAACAAACGAACTGTCTGAGCAATTAAGCATGGCCGGTCTGGAAGTCGACGGGGTTGAACCTGTTGCCGCAGAATTTACCGGCGTTGTTGTAGGCCGCGTCGTCAGTTGTGGCCAGCATCCAAATGCTGACAAGCTTCAGGTGACAAAAGTGAACGTCGGCGGTGATGAGTTGCTGGACATCGTCTGTGGCGCGCCAAACTGTCGTCAGGGTTTGAAAGTGGCGGTGGCCACTGTGGGTGCAGTGTTACCAGGTGACTTTAAAATTAAAAAGGCCAAGCTGCGTGGCGAGCCGTCGATGGGCATGCTGTGCAGCTATTCGGAGCTGGGCATCAGCGAGGATCATGACGGGATCATTGAGCTGCCGCAGGATGCAGCAGTGGGCCTGGATATCCGGGAATACCTGAATCTCAATGACAGCAGCATAGAAATTGATTTAACCCCGAATCGTGCAGACTGCCTGGGCGTCCGCGGGATTGCCCGTGAAGTGGGCGTGCTGAACAATCTGGATGTCTGTGAACCTGAGGTTGAGGCCGTAGCCCCGACCATTGACGATAGCATCTCCATTCGGCTGGACGCCCCCGACGCCTGCCCGCGTTATCTGGGCAGGGTGATCAAAGGGGTCGACGTGAGCGCTGAATCGCCGCTGTGGCTCAAAGAGAAACTGCGTCGCAGTGGCATTCGCAGCATCGATCCTATCGTTGATGTGACGAATTTTGTGCTGCTGGAGCTGGGGCAGCCTATGCATGCCTTTAATTTTAATGCCATCGACGGTGGCATTACGGTACGTATGGCCACACAGGGAGAGTCGCTGACGTTACTGGATGAAAATGTGGCTGAACTTAACAGCGATACGCTGGTCATTGCTGATGACAGCAAGCCGCTGGCGATGGCCGGGATCTTTGGTGGCCTCGACTCCGGTGTGAACACCGAGACCAGAGACATTTTGCTGGAAAGTGCTTTCTTCAGCCGTGATGCGATATTGGGCCGTGCACGCCAGTACGGACTGCATACTGATGCGTCACACCGCTATGAGCGTGGCGTTGATCCCGAACTGCAGCAAAAGGCCATGGAGCGCGCCACCGGTCTTATTCTGTCAATTTGTGGCGGTCAGGCCGGACCCATTGAAGAAGCCGTTGATACCTCCTCATTGCCAGAGCGCGCCAGCATTTTGCTGCGCAGAGAACGTCTGGATCGGGTGCTTGGCGTGCATATTGACGATGAGCAGGTCACAGAAATGCTCAACCGGCTGGGGCTAAACGTGTCGGTGACAGAAGCAGGCTGGCAGGCACAGGCGCCGGGTTACCGGTTTGATATTGCGATTGAAGAAGATCTCATCGAGGAGGTGGCACGCGTGTACGGCTATAACAATATTCCAAATGTGTCGCCCACGGCGACACTGAATATGTTGCCGGCACAGGAAGGTAAACTGGCCACTACACAGTTTACTTCACTGCTTGTATCCCGTGGCTACCACGAGGCCATTACCTATTCATTCGTCGATCCCAAGGTGCAAAATGCACTGTTTCCGGATCATAAAGGCATGGAACTGCCGCACCCTATTTCTTCGGACATGTCCGTCATGCGGGTGAGCCTGTGGCCGGGGCTGCTAGGTGCGGCGGCCTATAATCAGAAGCGTCAGCAGGCCAGTATTCGCCTGTTTGAAACAGGGCTGCGTTTTTTGCCTGAGCCGGATGCGCCTAATGGCGTGAATCAGCAACCGGTGATTGCCGGGGTGCTGGCCGGACGCCGTGTCGCTGAGCACTGGGACAGCAACGACGACGTGGTGGACTTCTTTGATGCCAAGGCCGATGTCGAAGCGCTGCTGGCGCTGACCGGCAAGTCCGGAGAGGTCAGCTTTAGTGCTGCCAGCCATCAGGCGTTACACCCGGGGATCAGTGCTGAAGTGAAAATCGATGAGAAGGTGGTCGGCTATGTTGGCGCTGTCCATCCGCAGTTTGCCAAACTGCTGGGTATCAATGGCCGTGCATTTGTTTTCGAACTGGAACTCAATGCGATTAGTGAGCGCCATTTGCCCAGTGCAGTGCCCGTTTCACGCTTCCCATCTAATCGTCGCGATATTGCGATAATCGTTGAAGATTCGGTGCATGTTGGAGATATACTTTCGCATGCGAAAAAAATTGGCGTAAATCAACTAGTTGGCCTAAACTTGTTCGACGTGTACAAAGGCAAGGGGATTGAACCCGGTTACAAGAGCCTTGCATTGTCACTTCATCTGCAGGATCCCGAGAAAACACTGGCTGAAGCAGAGATCCAGCAAGCGGTAGATACCGTAGTTCGGGAACTGAAAAATAAGTTTGGGGCAGCGTTAAGAGAGTAAACTATGGCATTAACCAAAGCCGAGATGGCTGAACACTTATTCGAGAAGCTAGGCATTAATAAACGCGACGCGAAAGATCTGGTAGAGGTTTTCTTTGAGGAGATCAAAGAAGCACTGGAATCTGGCGAACAAGTGAAACTATCAGGTTTTGGTAATTTTGACCTGCGGGACAAAAATGAGCGTCCTGGACGCAACCCTAAAACGGGCGAAGATATTCCTATCAAAGCCCGTCGTGTAGTGACTTTCCGTCCGGGCCAGAAGCTGAAAAGCCGGGTTGAGAACTCTACACCAACTGACTAACCCTCAGGGACTGCCGTACTGCGACCTGCAACTGGCAGTTTCCTGAGTATTTGTCTGGTGTGTTATAAACATCTGGCCAGAGGGTCTTGCCAAGCGGGTCTGCATGGCTGTGATGGCGGTGTTAATCGTGTCACTCATGCTGCACGCTGAGTGACATTAACCATGTTTGCGTCTTGTTTATAGCCATGCTGTGGCGGTGCTCATTGTCTTACTTTGTCATTCACACACCATTATTGTTATACGCAATACGCGGCAATTGCGACGGTTATTCAGACACCACCTTCAGTATTGCAAATGTATCCTGCCATTGCTGACGCCGGACTGGTTACTGCGTCTTATCATCAGTTATGTTAGGCTTGCCTGCATATTCTGTCCTCTAAGAAGTGGATAGTACCAATACACAGTCATAACACATTTCCCCGGAATTTCTGTTTGAGGCCATTCATGAAAAAGATCCTCATTATATTTCTGGTTGTGGGTATAGCGATAGGCGGGCGCCTGCTTTATTTGTCCCAGCAACCCAGCGAGTCGCAAACCGCGCCCCCTGTTATCACGGTCATGGATATTCTTCATGCCTCGGATTTTCAGGCAGGTATTAAAAAAGCGGTGAAAGAGAGCAATGACAGCGCCCTGAAGTCCTGGATGGACAAAGCCCAGCATGTCGGCTCTGAAGCCGGCCTCAGTGATGAAGATCTTGACTGGCTTAAGTCTGAACAGGCCCGGGATTATGCCGTGTTTAACGCCAAGCGCGCGTTGTTTAACGAAGCCTTTGAGAAGCGCTTTGTCGCGTTAGAAGGCATCGAAGATGTAAAGAATGCCTACCCGGAAGCCAAAAATCTTTTTCCTAAAGCCGATAGCCTTATAGAGAAGCGGGATAAAATAATTTACAGCATTGCGCAAACTCTGGCCGAGGGCAACACGCCCACTGAACAGGATTTAGCCGACGCCCGCGATGTCTGGCAGCAGCGCTATGCCGATAGCGCCAGCGACACCTTAACACCCGCAGGCGATAGCTGAGCCAAATAGTCCCGGTCTAAGGTGATGGGCGCCAGTGCCGGCTTGCTTCAATGTGCTGTGGCAGTAACGGGGTGGCGGTATTGTTCACATAGTCACCGAATCCGCGCCGGAAATACGGCGATAACGGGTGACCGGATTGCCCGCCAGGCAGGGTAAGGATGGCTTTATCGAGCGCACCGGGCCGCACAAACAACCGCTGTGAGGCACCAAATGACGGCGCCTGTACTGCCGGCATATAGCTGTCTCCAAAGCCGGAGTGAACGGGCATGTTCAGCGCATCGCCCAGTACCGGGATCTGCGCGGCAAACGGATGTCTGATGGTCAGTGCGTTAACCCGTCCCCAGTTAACATCGGCAAGGCCGTTACCCCTGTCATATCGCGCCAGCAGTTTATTTCTGGTTTGCTGATAGGCATCAATAAGCAGATCGTCATAGGTGGCATAGCGGTTTGCCAGCCAGTCCTGAGGCTGTTGCCGCAGTAACTGCCACAAGGCAGGCTCAACGCCCCGAAGCAGCGGGCCGGTGTTCACATCCTGTGACTCCAGTTGCGCAAGCACAGGGCCTATCATTAAGTCGGACACCGCGGAGCGAAAACGACGTACCAGTGTGTAGCCGACAGAGTCTGCGCAGGCGCACGCCTGCCAGTCATTCAGATAACGCAGGTCCTCGCGGTACGCATCCGGGCGACTGCTCAGTGTCGACACCAGCAGTTCATGCCATGGGGCCAAAAATAGCGCCCGGTTATCCAGCTGGATATCATAAAAATCCTGCTCATCGAACTGGGTTTTATTGAACAGATTGTCGCGAATCTGCATCGCCCTGGCGCCCAGGGCATAGCCACCATTCCCAAAGCGTGAGACCTGTGAGGTGGAAATGACCCTGGCGTTGGCGGTCCACAACCGCGCCGATGCGGGATTTTTCACTACCGGCAGATCAGATTCTGCTTGTGACCAGGCGAGATCATAGGCCGCTTCATCAATGGCTGTATTGGACGGCGACAGACGTGCAGGCACGGCACCGGCGGGTGTCCAGGCAGCATTGCCGGTGCGATCTACAACCATCATGTTCTGGGTTGGCATACCCATGCTGTGGGCAAGAGCGAGCGCGCTGTCCACATCCTTCATGCCATCCAGACGGGTAACCGCCAGATTAACAGCATAGGGCTGGTGGGCCACCCAGCTTAGCGCATAGCGGTCACCCGCATAGGCCTTTACCGGGCCATAGTCACTGCGCTGGAAAGTAAAGGTCTCTTCGCTGTCTTTAAGCCTGATGGTCTCGCTCACGTTATACGTGGTAGCGCTTTTTGACAGTTTCACCCAGTCAACGGTATCTAAGTTGGCATTGGTAAAGCCCCAGGCAATATGGCCGTTTGTACCTACCACAATACCGGGCAGTCCAGGCAGCGATACGCCTGTTACGCTTAACTCCTCGCCATCGAGGGTATAGTTGAGTTGCGCCCGGTACCAGATGATAGGAACCCGCAGGCCCAGATGCATGTCGTTCGCCAGCATAGCGCCGGGCGTATTTGTGGCCTCGCCTGTGACGGCCCAGTTATTACTGCCGATATCCACAGGCTCTGAACGCTGGTAGGCAAGGGCGTTATCGGTAATATTGTCAGGAAAAGCAGGTGTTGGTGCAGTACCTGTATCAAATTCACTGCCATCCAAAGCGGCCTGGTAGCTCCCATGCTGGCTAAGAAAGCCCAGCATAGCATCACCATAATGCGCTAACACCGCATTGCGAGCCCAGTCAAAGGCGACCTGACCAGACTGCAGATCCATGTACATACTGTAAATAACCAGCAGGCTGTCAGTGGGTGTCCATGGCGCAATATTGACACCTGCCAGAATGTATTCTGGCGGTGGTACCGGCATTTCCTCTATGGCCGTATTCACGCCGTTAGCGTACTGTGACAGCAGGGTTTGTTGCCAGTCAGGCAGGGCGGCGAAGGCATCTGCAGCACGCTGGCTGAACTGGTGAAAGCGTGCGCGCTTATCGACGTCAACGGCAGCGCTACCCACCCATTCACTCAGTTTGCCTGCAGCAGCCCGGCGTTGTAAATCCATCTGAAATAAGCGATCCTGCCCATGTGCCACCCCCAGGGCAAAGGCTGCATCGTTGCGGTTTGCGGCGGTAATGACTGCCTGCCCGAGTTGATCCCGGGATAGGGTCAGTGGCGCAGAAATGTGACGGCTCACCGATTCGCCTTCCAGGTCGGGTAAGCTGGCACGCAGTACAAGATATGCCACAGCTACACCGGTAAAAAGCAAGCCTGCAACGACAGCGAATAACCACTTTATCCATGTCAGCACGTGTAATACTCCCTTTTTTTCTCTATCCTACGCACAGCGTCAGCAGAAGAAAAGTGACGATTTTATAAACACGTCTACAGGAGGATGTATGGGGCCGCTGGTTCTGGATTGTCAGCAGGAAACGCTTTTACCAGAAGAAAAAGAAAAACTGGCGCACCCGGTTACGGGCGGGGTTATCCTGTTTAGCCGTAACTACGTCGATAAAGCACAGCTGGCAGCGCTGGTCGCGGACATTCGGAAGGCGGCAGGTAAACCTCTTCTCATCGCGGTGGATCATGAAGGTGGCCGGGTACAGCGTTTTCGACAGGGGTTTACAGCGTTACCTGCCATGGGCAATATTCTTAGTGAAGCAAAGGATCGCCAGCAGGCCCGGGAGCTGGCACACGCCTGTGGCGTCATTATGGCCTATGAGCTGAAAGCTCTGGATATTGACCTGAGTTTTGCGCCGGTGCTGGATCTCAATGGTGTGTCAGAGGTTATCAGGGATCGCGCTTTTTCAGACAATACCGACGAGGTGATTATGCTGGCAGATGCCCTTATCGACGGGCTGCATCTGTTAGCCATGCCCGCCACTGGCAAGCACTTTCCTGGTCACGGCAGTGTGCAGGCGGATTCGCACATTGATGTGCCCGTAGATGAGCGCGACTGGGACACGATTGAGCAACTCGACCTGAAAACCTTCTCGGCGCTGATCCGTGCAAATAAGCTCGATGCCATGATGCCTGCACATGTTGTCTACCCGCAAATTGATAACCAGCCCGCCGGGTTTTCTTCAATCTGGCTGCAGCAGATTTTACGACAGAAACTGTCGTTTAACGGGCTTATTTTCTCTGATGATCTGTCAATGGAAGGCGCACGTGTCGCCGGTGACTATCCTGCACGTGCCAGAGCGGCGCTTGACGCAGGTTGTGATATGCTGCTTGCCTGCAACAATCCGGCAGGGGCTGAAGCGATCCTGGACTCGCTGAGTCATCAGCATTGTGAACGCCTGCCTGCACTGTTACAGTGCCCTCTGCCTGACGCTGCAGGGCATCATTATAAGCAGGCAATACGCACCCTGAGTGCAGTCTGGCCCGAACTGGCCTGTCAACGGTGATGTTGCGAAGTCTTAACTGAGCCGTCACAGTAATGCGAGCATGGCGGCGATAAGCACTGCCGGACGACGAAACTTCCGGGGTAGTGCTTTTGAGGCGCGCGCCCCGCTTTGTTGCAGACGGTAACCTGTGGCGGGCAAGGTCTCTATATACAGGTGGTGGCTGTCCGGCACCCTCGCCAGAGATTTACGCAACCGGCAAACCGCATGATTGATCGTGTCTTCAGATACAAAGTTGTGCCCCCACAAGCAGGCCCGTATCTCTTCACGGGTCAGGGTATTGTCGGGCGCCTTCAGAAACTGCTGAAATAAGGCACCACACTGCTTGCTTAACAGATGTGGCGCGTGTCTGACGTGTGTGCTGACTTCACGGGTGCGGCTGTTATAAGTCAGACCGGCAAGCGAACGGCTGATGCTCATAATTCCCCCTAAGAGTGCAAGTGATTATTCCGACAACACCTCAGATGTAGCCGGGTGGTTAACCATACACAACGCGTTAATGTGCAGTACTGCTGGTACAGGTTTAAGTGTATTTTCAAATCTCAGATGGGTAAAAATAATAAGCGATAAACGACCATAAAGCACCGATAAGCGTGTCTGAAGTGATAACAGTGTGTAATGCTGGGACAGGCGGTATAGACCACGGGATAAGCGGTAAGGAGCTTTTTTCTGTCATGTAAATGTCAGCGCACTGTCATCGAATTCAATGGCGATGAGACGCACACTTAGGATGTGCAATCTGCACTTCATTTACGTTAGATAGCATGATCGCTTAAGGAGCTTCTCATGACGTCGTTCAAACACCGCATCACAACTATTGTTAAAACCGGTGCTGTGCTCACCACCCTTGCGTTTTCATCACATGCGCTCGCAGTCGACCCCTATGTAGAAAATATGCTGATAGGTTTTTGTAAGGCTTCGATGAGAAATGACGTGCTTGCACTTCACCGCAGTATTCGCAGCCACCGGATGGATTACGTGACAGTGGCTGACAAAGTAGTGTGTAACTCGCAGCCAATAATGAACTTTGCTATGCAATATGGCGCTGTCGATACCTACCGTTCGTTTGAGCGCCGCCTGCCATCAACCCTGCGCAAACGTATTGAAATTCGCGACATGTCCAGTATCTCTGAATCAGACGACGTCTGGGCGGTGACGTTTGACGTCGCGAACGACGTAGCGAAGTAATACTCTGTTGCCGGCGGTCAGGCCCGGGTATCGGCTACGCCGGCAGTAAAGTTGAGGTGGCGGGCAAGGGTATAAAGGTAATCTGACAGCCGGTTCAGGTACATCACCACCATGTCCGGCACGTCATGCTCTCGCCTGAGCGTGGTAATAGTGCGCTCGGCCCGTCGACAGACAGCCCTGCATACATGCGCCTGTGCAGCTGCCTGACAGCCGCCAGGCAAAATGAAATAGCTTTGCGGCGGCAACACGTCCTGCAATGTATCAATATGCTCTTCGAGTGTTGTGATACTGGCCTGACTCAGAGAGGATGACGCTGAAATAGCGAACCCAACCTGAAACAGGTTGCGCTGAATATTGGCCAGCAATTCACATTCGTCTTCGTGACAAAAGTTTGCCAGCAAGCCGAGGTGACTGTTGAGCTCATCAATATCACCATAGGCGGCCAGAAGCGTATTGTCTTTGTCTACGCGCATGGGTTTATCGACATAAACCTGAGTGGTGCCCTGATCGCCCTTGCGTGTGTAAATTTTCACTTAATCCTGCTCCTCTTCGGGTACTTCAGGTGGTCGATAACGCCGGATTTCGACGATCATGCCGAACAACGGGTGGTCAAAATAGTGCACCTGAGTACTGATTACCCGGCGTAATTGATCAAAAGGGACCGAAACCAGGCGATATGCGGGCGCGTCAGAGGTAGTATTGTCCTGGTTTAGCGGAACGGGCTGGCGGTAAAACAGCTCGCTGTCAATGTGCAGATACGGTACACGGTTGATATAACGCAGAAAGACTTTAAGGCCGCCGTCGATTTGCCATATTGGTGATTTGGCGCTCGTTTGTGCTGACTGTGCTGACTGTGCGCCTTGCTGCTGTCGGGGATCAGCGGCCATCATTACCTGGAAATCGATGGCATCAGGTGACGCCAGCCGCTGCTCAAGCACGTCAAACAGATCTTCCTGCTCAGAAAGTGCCGCATCACTGTCCTCAGAAACTGCGTCTGGTAACTGTTTGAGCTGATTACCTTTACTGTCAAAGGTATCGGCGTAATTCTTACCGGCAATAAGCCGCACTGATTTTGCATTGTCCCGACCGAAAACCACTTCCTGACGCCAGGTCGTGTGCAGCAACCGGGTAAGCCCACGGGTCTGGCGGATTTGCTGTGACAGATCAGTCAGAGAGCGGGCATTGCTGGGCAAAAGGTGAGGGAAGAGCACCATGGGCCATTCAACCCCATTTGGTGTGATAGGAACTTCATCCGGCATGGCCACGGCATAGGGATCAACCGCGTTTGTCCAGGCAGCGTTCTGATAGCCAAACCACTGTACAGGCGTGTGACAAAAGGACACGGCCGGGACCTCAATGTTGGTCTCGTCAGGGCCGTGAAATTCCAGCCACAAGCCGGCAATATCTGCTGCCGTCAGCGCGGTTTGCTGGTCGGCCTCGTGTATATCTGTGTGCGTATCAGCCGGGGAGGTGTCGGCAGCGGAATCTGACTCTGTTCCCTGCGACGTGCCGGTTAGTTCGGCAAGACGCTGCTCACCCTGTGCTAACGCCTCGACATCTTCAGATGCACGCGCAGCGTGTGGGGTGGTGTATTCAGTATCTGAGCCCGGCTGGGTTCCGGCGGCCTGTGCTGACTGTGGCAGACTGGCCTGGTATTGCCGGTAGTCTTCCAGAATGGTTTCAAGATCAGGCTGCGGTTGCCACAGTGGCGATGGTGGTGCATCGCAACGCGGCAAAGATTGTCTGATACGCCGAATATCAGGTGCCAGTGAGTCGGATATTAAATCCAGTTGCGCACGGTAGGGCGCCAGACTGTCAGCATACGTAAACTGTTCCTCAAGCTGTGTCAGGGCCTGATTTCGGTCAAACAGAATGACCTCAACATCAAACCACCACTTTTCCTGTGCGGCAACGTTTCCCGCTAGCAACAGCAATAATAAAGTGCCCACTCGCAGTTGTGGCATCTATCGCGTCTCCCTGGCAAATTCAGTTAGCATTTCATCAAGTAAAGCCAGTCGCGCGTCGCTGCTGTCGGTCTGTTTGACCACCCGCAGTTTCTGACTGCCCTCAAACTTATAGGTATCAGGTCGGGTTTGTACCAGCTTGATGATGTATCCCGGATCAACACGGGTATCTTCTTTAAATTCTATGGTGCCGCCCTGTGGTGACATATCGACTTTCAGGATCCCCAACTCTCTCGCTCTGAGCTTTTGCTGCGCAATGCTGATAAGGTTTTTGGCAGCATCGGGTAATAACCCAAACCGGTCAATACATTCGACCTGAAACTCATCGATTTCCTCTGCACTGTCACAGCTTGCCAGACGTTTGTAAAGCGACAAGCGGGTATTAACATCGCCGATGTAGTCTTCTGGTAACAGCGCTGGTATACGGATTTCAATGTCGGTCTGCGCCGATACCGCATCTGTCAGCGACGGCTCTTTGCCTTCTTTAAGTGCATTGACTGCCTGATCCAGCATGTCCATATACAGGCTGAAGCCAATGCTGGCGATCTGGCCCGACTGGTCATCACCAAGCAATTCACCGGCGCCACGAATTTCAAGGTCGTGTGTGGCAAGGGCAAAGCCCGCGCCCAAATCTTCAAGCTGAGAAATAGCGTCCAGGCGTTTGCTGGCATCCCGCGTCATTCGTTTCGGGTGAGGCGTCAGCAGATAGGCATAGGCCTGATGGTGCGAGCGGCCAACCCGGCCTCGTAACTGGTGAAGCTGAGCCAGACCCAGATGATCGGCGCGATCCATAATAATGGTATTGGCCGTGGGAACGTCGATGCCGGTTTCGATAATGGTGGTACACACCAGCACATTGTAACGCTGGTGGTAAAAGTCGCTCATCACCGATTCGAGTTCGCGCTCACGCATCTGGCCATGCCCCACTGCTACCCGTGCTTCCGGTACAATTTCCGTAATTTCCTCGGCGGTACGGGCAATGGTGTCAACTTCGTTGTGCAGGAAGTAGACCTGACCGCCGCGCAGGATTTCACGCATAATGGCTTCCCGGATGACCGCCTTATTGCGCTGCTGGACAAAGGTTTTTATCGACAAACGACGCGCCGGGGCCGTAGCAATAATCGACAGGTCGCGCATACCGGAAAGCGCCATATTCAGGGTGCGCGGGATGGGCGTGGCGGTCAGTGTGAGGATATCCACATCTGCACGCAGCGATTTCAGTTTTTCTTTCTGGCGAACGCCGAAGCGGTGTTCTTCATCGATGATCACCAACCCCAGATCGGCAAACTTTATATCGCCAGAGAGCAGTTTATGGGTGCCCACCACAATGTCGACTTTGCCATCGCTGATCCCTTCCATAACCGACTTTTGTGCTTTACCACTGACAAAACGGCTCATGACCTCAATGCGAAACGGCCAGTTAGCAAAGCGGTCTTTGAAGTTCTCAAAGTGTTGCTGGGCGAGCAGCGTGGTAGGTACCAGTATTGCCACCTGTTTACCCTGACTGGCTGCCAGGTATGCTGCGCGCATTGCGACTTCGGTTTTACCGAAACCTACATCGCCACAGACCAGACGGTCCATGGCCTGGGGCGAACCCATATCCTGGATCACCGCATTAATAGCCTGCATCTGATCCGGGGTTTCCTCAAACGGGAAGCTGTCGGCAAAGCGCTGGTACTCTTCCCATTCAATAGGGTAGGAATAGCCCGGTTTAGCGGCCCGGCGGGCATAAACATCCAGTAGTTCGGCAGCGACATCACGCACTTTTTCTGCGGCTTTCTGCTTGGCTTTTGACCAGGCATCAGAGCCCAGCGAATGCAGCGGCGCACTTTCAATATCGCCGCCGGTATAGCGGGAAATCAGGTGCAGTGAGGCTACAGGTACATACAGCTTGGATTGCCTGGCGTATTCAATACACAGGTATTCGGTGGTAACGCCACCGGCATCAAGGGTTTGCAAGCCGATATAGCGGCCGACACCGTGATCCAGATGCACCACCGGCTGGCCGACTGACAGTTCGGCAAGGTTACGGATAATGGCACTTTCATCGGTGCTGGTACGTTTATCCCGTAAACGCCGCTGACTGACTTTAAGCCCCAGCAGCTCGGTTTCAGTAATGAACAGCAGTTCACCTTCGCCGCTTTGCCAGCGAAAACTGTGCTCCACAAGCCCGACACTGATCCCCAGTGTTTCGTGACTTTGTAAAAAGCTGGCGAAACTCGTGGCCGGTGATGGCTTTATCCCGGCTTTAGCCAGAATAGCCAGCAGACTTTCCCGTCGGCCCTGGGTTTCTGCACAAAACAACACCTTGGCCCCGCGCGACTGGGCGTCACTGATCAGCGTTTGCAGGTGCGCAGCGGGCTGCTTCTTTTGCGGATTAATGGTGATGTCAGTGATAGCTTCACACTGCAGATTTGTCAGGCCCTGGCGTTCTTCCTGTGCATCGCTGTGCAGTGACACTCTCGGCCACTGCTTGATGTGCGCGAACAACTCTTCAATAGGTAAAAACAGTTCCCGCGGGCTTAGCAGCGGTCTGGCCAGGTTGTAGCGGTGCTGCTCATAGCGCTCTTCCACATCGGCCCAGAAAAACTCGCTGGCGTCCTTCACATCACCGTGCAGCAGAAGGGTGGTATCGGCATGCAGATAGTCAAATAACGTGGCAGTGTGCTCGAAAAAAAGTGGCAGGTAGTACTCAACACCGCTTGGCATAGTGCCTTTAGTGACCTGAGAAAACACTGATTCCTGGGCGTTACTGGCGTCAAAGCGGTCCAGAAACTGTTGCCTGAACAGCGACAGCGCGTCTTTGTCAGTAGGAAACTCCCGCGCTGGCAGCAAGCGGATTGCGTCCACCTGATCGGTGGAGCGCTGTGATTCGATATCGAAATAGCGGATCGTATCGACTTCATCGTCGAACAAATCGATTCTGAACGGCCGTTCGCTGCCCATTGGGAACAAATCGATAATGCTGCCGCGTACCGAGAACTCACTGTGGCCGGTAACCTGACTGACATGCAGATAACCTGCCTGTTCCAGATTGCGGCGAAACTGTTCTCTGTCCAGCGTATCGCCCCGATTCAGCATCAGCAGATGACCCGCAAGATAATGGGTGGGCGCAAGGCGTTGCATCAGGGTGTTGACCGGCACAATAAAAATACCGTCGCGTTGCTGACCAAACTGAAACAGGGTTTGTAGCCGCTGCGAAATAATATCCTGATGCGGCGAAAACGTATCGTAGGGCAGTGTTTCCCAGTCTGGAAAGAGCGTGATGTTAAGGTCGTCTGATGTGGCGAAAAAGGCCAGCTCTTTTTCCAGTTTGAGTGCCGACGGTGTGTCAGCCGTTACCAGTACCAATGGTCCTACGGACTGAGCAGCCGCCTGACTTATCGCCAGTGCCTGACTGCTACCCTGTAATTGCGCCCAGTGCTGATGGTCCTGATGCGTTGCCTGCTTTTTTGCCCCGGGCAGCGGCAGAGAAAGAATAGTCGCCGTCATGTTACCTGTCGTCGTGTTGGTCTTCAGAGCAAGCGCTGTGGCTAGGAGGACGGATCCTCTCTACGGGTTTGAGCCCGTTTGCGTAACTCCAGAGTTTGTAAATGCAGACTGGCGCGTACCAGTAACTCCTGATCCTGCTCTCTGATGCGATTGAAAATAAAGGCAATATGGTAGTCATTCCCGGCTTTCTCGCAAGCAATAACTTCTCCATAGCAGAAAATAGCGGCCGCCTCCTGGTCAAGAAACAACTTTATTTGTGCTGTTCTGCCCACTTCCAGGGCCGTCTGGCTGACAATGACCATGCCACCACCGCCAAATTTGTCAGTGGTGTAACGACAGTCTTCGTCATCCTGCTGATGCAAAATAAATGACATCATCAGGTCTATTTTACGGGCCTGGTGGTTGAGATAATCCGCTAAAGATTCGGCGTGGTCGCTTAAATGCCGCAGCGGTCTGAGGGCCTGAGCCTCAATACTGGCCATCTCACCGGCAATTCTGAAAGCATATGGCATGTGGGTGTCCAGGTCTTCGACAGCCGGCAAAGGCTCGGCGTCGCTTTGCAGTGACACATTCACATTCAGAGGGTGTCGCATCATGAAAAACTCGTCAAACTGAGCTTTTTTTTGCTCCAGTGTCATATTTTCCATGTTTTTCTCCTGCCACCTATTTCTTGTACGGCCAGTAGCTTACACGTAGACTACGCGTTTTACTATGCTGCATCAGTTGCGGTTGGTCGCCACGTATTGCCTGGCTGATACCGCCTGCCTTACTTGTTTAATTGGTTATTACATGTTTCAACCCACCTCTGCTTTTATTGCGCTTCGTTACGCCACGGCGGGAAAACATAATAGTTTTGTCGCCTTCATCAACCGGTTTTCGGTTGCGGGGATTGCGCTGGGACTGGCCGCACTCATCGTAATTGTGTCAGTGATGAACGGGTTTGAGTCGCAACTAAAGCAGCGGGTTCTGGGTGTGGTGCCACACATTGTTGCCAGCACGCCACCTGATCAGATACGGCAACAAGCCATTCCCGGATTACGCGCCGCGATGGCCTACCGCGAGGCAGAAGGCGTGGTGCAGTCCCGGCGGGGCTTGCGGGGAATTCAGCTACAAGGCATAGAGACGGCGCAAATGCGTGAGCATGCTATGGTTACGCAGACAGTAGAAGCCGGGCAGTTTTCGCACATCGAGCCCGGCAGCTTTGTAGTAGCCATTGGCCGGGCACTGGCGGTGCAACTGGAGATACGGGTGGGTGACCGGCTCCGGGTACTTATCGCCGATGCCAGTGTTTATACGCCCTTTGGTCGGATGCCAAGTCAGCGCCTGGTTACAGTGGGCGCCATCTTTGATATGCGCTCGCAAATGGACGATAAAGTGATTTATCTGCATGAGGATGATTTGCGCCGTTTGTTGCGAAAGCCGGAATCCGAACAGCCTGCGACGCGATTGTTTTTAAACGATGCGTTTAACTACCAGCAGGCCATGGCCGTGCTGGAAGATAACAAGATTGAGGCGATAAGCTGGCGCAGCCGCCAGGGTCCATTGTTCGATGCCGTTAAAATGGAAAAGAACATGATGTTTTTAATGCTGGTGCTGATAATTGCTGTTGCCGCCTTCAACATTGTATCTGCACTGGTGATGGTGGTATCGGAAAAACAGGGCGACATTGCTATTTTGCAGACACAGGGAATGCATCTGTCCGGGATACGCTGGGTGTTTATTTGCAACGGGGTATTTAATGGTGTGAAAGGCGCGTTGATTGGACTGGTGCTGGGTCTGGTTCTGACCACCCAGTTAAACCCCTTACTGAGCGTGTTAAACGTACCGCTGGCGTTGTCAGCAGATGGCCGGGGGGTGCCGGTAGTGCTGCAGATTGACCAGGTGGTGCTGGTGACAACATTGTCGCTGGTGCTGTGTCTGCTTGCCAGCCTGTATCCGGCGATGCGGGCGACCCGAATCGCGCCGGCTGTCGCCTTGCAAAACGATTAAATGGCAGGGCAGGGTGCTGACAGCGCAGTCCTGAATTGAGGACGAGATTTAGCCGTGCAAATACAGCGGAAATTCACTATACTCCCCGTCCTTATTTTTCAGGCCAGTGGGACGATATGAAAAAGAACTTTATAACCTCGCCATCACTTCTTCAGGATGCCTTTCGTCTGGCGTCCAAGGTTTACGAAGACGGCTTTCGTCCGGATTTCATCGTCGGGATCTGGCGCGGCGGTGCACCTATCGGTATTGCTGTGCAGGAGTTTTTCGAGTTTAAGGATGTGTCGACGGATCATATCGCGGTACGTACATCTTCGTACTACGGCATCAATCAGCAATCCAAAGAGATCCGTGTACACGGTCTGCATTATCTGGTTGAGAATGCTAACGCCGACGACAAACTGCTGATTGTTGATGATGTGTTTGACAGTGGCAGAAGTGTAGAGGCACTGATTGCGCAGGTTGAAAAACTAATGCGCCTGAACCTTCCTACCGATATTCGTATTGCCTGCCCCTGGTACAAGCCTGCGAACAATAAAACCGACATCGTGCCCGATTACTACATCAATGAGAGTGATGAGTGGCTGGTTTTCCCCCATGAAATTACCGGCTTAAGCGAAGAAGAAATTCGTGAAGGGAAACAGGAATTAAACGGTGTGATGGACCTGCTGTTCGACAGCGCTAAGTAACATCTGCCCGGCAGTTTATACATGCCGGGTAAACTGCAGACGAGGCCATGACGCCTCGTCCGTTGTAAGCGTCAGCCTTCGCCTAAAGCGAAACCAACCCCCGCTGCGGCATGCAGTGCCGTTGTATCATAGAGCGGGATATCGGTGTGGCTGGCATCCAGCAGCAATGCAATTTCTGTACAGCCAAGCACCATCGCTTGTGCACCTTCGGTCTGCAGGCGGGTAATTATTTCCAGATACCGCTGACGTGAGGCTTCACGCAGTATGCCCTGACACAGTTCCTCAAAAATGATGCGATGTACATCATCCTGCTCCTGAGGGTTGGGTACAATGACATCAATCCCCTGTTGCACAAGGCGCGTTTTATAAAACGTTTCCTGCATCGTAAATCGCGTACCTAACAAGCCGATACATGTACGCGCATCTGCATGCAATGCCGCTGACAGGCTGTCAGCGATATGCAGCAGTGGAACAGAGACCGCAGCTGCCAGCTCATCTGCCACTTTGTGCATGGTATTAGTACACAGCAAAATAGCCTGCGCGCCAGCGTTTTCAAGCGTCTGGGCCTGCGTACTCAGTAATTTTGCAGCGCCTGCCCAGTCGTTATTGCGCTGCATATTTGCTACCTGTTCAAAGTTGACACTGCTTAGCAACAGCCTGGCAGACGTTAGCCCGCCGCAGCGCGCCTGAATGCCGCGATTGATAAGCGCATAGTAACTGGCGGTGGACTCCCAGCTCATGCCACCAACAAGGCCCAGTGTACGTAATTCGACTGATGCCGCGTTAACTGACATGACCGGCTCCCGTGGCAGGCTCAGACCACACAGCAAATTCATTGCCGGAAGGGCAGGTGAAATGAAAGCGGCGGCCACCAGGAAAATCAAAGATAGGTTTGATTATCTGTCCGCCAGCCGCCCTCACCGCGTCGCGTGTCTCTTCAAGCTGATTGCTGTAAAGCACGACCAGTGCACTGCCTGCATCGGCACGCATGCAGGTATCGGCAAGGTAGAAGCCGCCGTCGATGCCGGCCTCTTCAAGTGCAGTATAGCTGTCACCATAATCGACAAACTGCCAGTTAAACACCGATGAAAAAAAGGTTTTGGTCTGTGCCAAATCCTGCGAGGGCATTTCGATATAATTAATCTTGTGTGACTCGGGCATCACTGCGCTTCCTTAAAGCAGTCGGGAACAGTTACGGTAAGCGGGCAAGCGGCACTTTTTGCTGAGCCATGCCAACCGCATTTACGATTTATCAATGTAGAACTTATCGTGGAAGGTGTATACCCATTGAGGCTTATATATCGTGAGGACTGTCATGGTCATACCATTTAACAGTGCTTCGGGAAACAGTAGCAGCGGAATAAGCAGCATGTAATTATCACTGATGGTTCGCCAGGGGTAGATGCCGTCTGCAAAGTAGTAGCCTCCGAGCAGGGCGACTTTTAAGGCAATACTGATGGCGCCGGGGAAAAAGGCGCAGACAAAAATATAGACAAACAGGTTGCGCGGGATGCGGTGAAACGACACCATATAAATCAGATAGGTCACGCCGATAGGAACGCTGATACCCAGCAACGCATTGACCCCAAACATGCTCCAGCTTTCAAACCCTGCAGCTGTGATCCCGACGAGTGAAAGTGATGCGGTTAAGAACGCATAACGCACCCCCAAAATCAGGGTAACGGCACTCAGCCACAAAAAGTGAATATCCAGCCCGTCAAAAATCCCGGCCCGGAACAGCCACAGCACAAACAGTGTTACGCCGGTGCCAAACACCAGATGCTGACGCTGTTTGCTGGCGACAAAATCTCGCAGGCCGAGAGTGCGCAGGCTCCAGGTAAGGAGGCACAGATAAAGGAGTAGTCCGCTTAGCTGAAGCCCGCTCATGGTGATTTACAGCGTCAGGTTAAAGCGCGACCAGATGGGCGCATGATCAGAGGGCTTTTCAATGCCACGCAGTTCGTAGTCGATACCTGCGTCCTCCAGCGTCTCACTGACAGTACGGGTGGCCAGAATATGGTCGATTCGCAGGCCTCGGTTATCGTCAAACCCCCGTGAACGGTAGTCAAACCAGGAATAGGTATCATCGTTGTCAGGATGAAGCTGACGATAACTGTCGGTCAGCCCCCAGTCGTACAGGCGCTGATACCACTCGCGTTCCTCCGGCAGGAAACTGCATTTACCGGTGCGAAGCCAGCGCTTTCGATTTGGCTCGCCAATACCGATATCGCGGTCCGCCGGTGAAATATTCATATCCCCCATGATGATCAGGTTATCGTCAGGCGAATGGTGGGTGTCCAGATACGACATCAGATCAGCGTAAAATTTCCGCTTGGCAGGAAACTTCGTCTCATGATCTTTGTTCTCTCCTTGCGGAAAATAGCCGTTCAGCAGGGTCAGATCATTACCACTGGCGTCAGTAAGGGTAAGCATGATCATGCGACGCTGGGCATCCTCATCATCGGTAGGGTAGCCATAGCTCACCTGTTTGGGAGTATGCTTGCTCAAAAAGGCAACCCCATAGTGGGCTTTCTGACCGTGATAATAAACCTGGTAGCCCATGGCCTCTACAGCATCTACAGGGAACTGCTCATTATGGACCTTGGTCTCCTGCAGGCCGATAACATCCGGCGCATGTTTTTCTATCATCGCTTCAAGCTGGTGCAGGCGGGCGCGAATGCCATTAATATTAAAAGAAATAACTTTCATTGAAGTACATCGTTTGCGTATTTGGGCGTAATCCTAGCAGATGTGCGGGCTAAAGGAAGATGCGAATGCGCTGGTTGTTGTTCAGTCAGCGACCAAACCGGGCGCAACGCTGATACGCCGCGCTGTTTCCCGAAGCCCCGCAAACAAAGCCGAGGCGCAATTGGCTGTCTGCGTCAGTTGTGTATCCGATAAAGGGTAACAGGTGCTAATCGCCTGAATAAACAGTGGCCAGTTACGGCTAACGTACTTCATTTGAGTGTAGTATGCGGCTGGTAAGTCTGGACAGGATGTCGATAGCCACCGCTCAATCATCTTACCGCCCAGTGATGAGCCCATCCACACATATGCTGCTGCCAGGGTCCGGGGCGTTGATGGTGTGTCGGGCAATGACAGGTGAAACGCCTTTGCCTCATGAGCCGGCGCCTGGGTAAGCTGCGCCAGATCAGAATGCAATGCCGATTCTACCGCGTCGGTGTGTAACATGGTGTAATGCGCGGGGGCCAGTGTTGTCAGCCAGGGCTTAACATGGCTGTGAAAAGCCGCCAGCACCTGCAGAATATGTACATAATCCTGCTTTTCAAACCGCCGTGTCTTAAGCATTCGGTTAAACGGATAATGCGCTTCCAGCGCTTCATGGGCGTCGCGTGTCTGGGCTTTAAGATAGGAAAATAATTCGCTCATATGGTGGTAAATACAACCCTGGTTTGTGGTGTGACTTACGCCTGTAAAGATGGCTGGTAGCCGGTTTCCATGACAATGGTGATCAGATAAAACTTGCAGTCTGGCAGTGAGACCTGAGCCACCCTATGAAGGTGTCTGGCGCATGTAGCCCGAACCTTGCCACCAATTATGCAAGACAGCAACCGCTAAGCCCTTTTAATAGCGGATTTTTAATGTTGTCGCCAGACCTGCGAAAAGCCAAACACGATTTGAGGACAATGCTGTTATTCACAATACCGGCTGCGTTATAATCGCACTGAGATCATCATAGCAGGAGAAAACGTTGTTTCCCGACACCCTCACCGAGTCATTGCCACCTCATGTCATTGAGCAGGCGCAGAGCCTGGATGCTGAAGAAAGATACGGATTGTTTTTAACCTATGTGCGCAAGGCGAAAAAAGTCTGGTTGCTTAAGGGAGCGGAAGGGTTTGTTATGATGGCCAGCACCGACAGTGAACGGCTCCCGGTCTTTGCACACCGCGATCTGGCGAAGGCCTGGTGCGACGTCATGGCGCAAAGTAATGCGGTTGCTACAGACACGCAATACGAAATGGTAAATCTGGAGTCCTTTGTTTCTACCTGGCTACCGGGACTGGCAAAAAATCACATGTCGCTGGTGATCGGTCCTGCTGGCGCGGCCTCAGAGGATCAGGTGGTCAGTGCAGAGGAGCTGCTTGCCGACCTGACAGAGCATGACTGAGTGCAACACCAGTCCGCTTGCGGCGTCGCTCAAGCGGGCACAAGGCTGGGATGAAGCGACCCGTGTCATTATGCTGGCCGGTAAGTCGCTGCCCGTGCTTGCGCCGCAACTGCGCACAGCGCATACCCGTATCGATGGCTGTGAGAGCCCGGTATGGCTGATGTGCCAGGAAAACGGGCAGTTCAGCGCTTACTCAGACAGTAAGATCCTGCGCGGGGTGCTGGCGATTTTGCTCGAGCAGGCGAATATGCTCAGTGCACCTGAACGACAAGACTTTGATTTTGAATGTTTTCTTAAGAAATGCGGTCTCACCCGTTACTTAAGTCAGTCCCGAAACAATGGCATCCGCCATGTGATCAGGTTTCTGTCTGCGCACTAGCGACCTGATTCTTGGCTTCAATCCACTGGGTCATATAGCGGTTACTGGTGAGGGTGTGGTGCCATAGCATGCCCTGCAAAAACAGCCTGCTGCGATGCGCCTGTGGCTGTGCAATGAGCCGCTTCAGCCGTGAGAACAGCTGGCTGTCGGCATCATCTTTGCGGTAGGCCGCCAGACAGTCTGCGCTTTTATCAACGGCGTTATACCAGTCATGTTGCTGGTTATACAGGCGCGCCGCCTGCTCGGTAAATTCTGCATGAGTTTCGGCAATGGCGCCGGGCCAGCGGGTACTGTCACCCAGACCTTCTGCGCCAATTGCTGAGGTAACACTGGGCGTGTGGGTCGCCATAGCCAGCAACAGCTTACCTTTTACGCCGGCGCCGAAACGCAGGGGCGCCAGCAATACCCTCGCGCTGGCAAGCACTGAGGCAGCATCGTCTACCCAGCCTTCAACAATAAACCCCTGCTCAGGCGCGTGCAGTTGTGTCGCCTTTTTTGGGGGATACGCGCCACAAATTCGTAACTTTGCATCAGGTACCTGGCGGCGAAGCGCAGGCCAGATATGCTGTTTCAGCTGTACCACTGCATCCCAGTTGGGGGCATGGCGAAAATTACCTATACAGACAAAGTCGCGTCGCTGTGCCCAGTCAGCAGCGGCACTGCACCCGGCGGGGAGTGGCAGGGGATGCGTGCAGATCTGTTCAGGGGGTACTGCGTAGGTTTGAGTCAGGCGTTTTTCTTCGGCGTCTGACACCACAAGGGTCAGATCGCTGCGAAGAATGGCGGCCAGTTCACGGTGTAGTAGTGGCGTATTATGATCAGCCTGACAGGCAGGTTTACCGGCTTTAACCGCTTCATAACGGGCCTGACGGACACTGTGCAGGTCTTCGGTATTTAACACCCGAACTGCATTCGGGCAGGTTTCCCGCACTCGCCAGGAGAATTGCTCTTCACTCATGTACCGATCAAATACCACGATGTCAGGCTGGCAGTGCGCAAGCTGTTGGTTGAACGAAGAACAGTTAAGTGCAATTTCCTCAGTATGAATGTCACGCGCCGCAAGATCGGCTTTGTGTACCGAGTCGCTGGCGGCCGTCATAAAGGTTACCTGACAGCCATTTTGCTTCAACAGCGTCAGCAGGGCCAGCATATTCTGACCGGCGGCCGAAGAGTCAGGCTCAGGCCATACATAGCCAATTACCACGACAGAGATTGTTTGCGTCGTCATTATGTGTCTAAGATACAAAAATCATTTAACGCCGAAGTGTACCATAACAGGCCAGAGGGAGAATTTAATCGTGCATCATCTGATATTCGGAAGTGGCCTGATTGGAAGCTATATCGGCAGTGTGCTCCGGTTAAATGGCAGTCAGGTAACGCTGGCAGCGCGTGGGCGCTGGCAGCAACGGTTATCACAGTCACTGACACTGACTGACTATCAGAACAAACGTGAGCATATTTCTGCGCCCAGTTTGTTGCAGGAAGGGGAGCGTATCACGCCGGATTACCTGTGGTTGACGGTTAAGTGCACTGCTGTCGAAGAGGCAAGTGAGGACATTGCACCGCTAGTCGGTGACAATACAGTGATTATCTGTTGCCAGAACGGTATTGGCAGTCATGCCCCGGTTGAGGCGCGTTTTCCTGATAACCAGGTTCTGCGCGCTATGGTTCCGTTTAATGTAGTCTGGATGGAGCCCAGTCGGCTGCATCGCGGCTCGGAAGGGACCCTGGTCATAGAGCGCCAGCAAGACATCAGTGATGCCCTTATCAATATGCTCGATCACCCTATGCTGCCGGTTACCTCTAATCAGGACATCGAAGGCGTTCAATGGGCTAAGCTGCAGCTTAATTTAGGAAATGGCGTAAATGCGCTGGCCGGCACACCGGTTAAGCAGATGCTTAGACAGCGTGCATATCGGCGGATCATCGCTGATTTAATGGATGAGTTGCTGGCAGTATGTCGTGCGGCAGCCCGGCCGATACCAAAGGTGGCACGTCTGCCGGGCCCCTGGCTGCCCGCTGTATTACGCCTGCCGGACTGGCTGTTTACCCGCGTCGCGTCGCAGATGCTGGCTATTGATCCTGAGGTGAAAACCTCGATGTGGTGGGACCTGCAGGAAAACAACTCAACCGAAAAAGCCTTTCTATATGGTGCGGTGGTGGATGAGGGGCAGCGTGTGGGCGTACGCTGTCCGAAAAACCGTGCCATGCTGGCATTGCTTGAAGAGGCCGAGAAGGCGTGCGCGGAGAAGGGTGATTACCAGAGCCAGGATGCCACAACACTTGAGAAAAAACTTCACCAGTGTAAATAAGGCCATAGCGGCGAAAAACACATAGCTTGTTACAGATAAATCCGGTCGTTATGCATAATTTATAATCGATTAGTCCGGCAGTGGCTGGGATTTCCGTGCATCAGGTGAGAAAATATTGCTGCTTTGCTGAGTATGGCCTATACGTTATTAGAGGCTGGAATATCAGGTTGACAATACTCAGGTAGAAAGGTGGTCGGCGGTGTTTCTCTGGAACAAGGTCGTATAATGTAAAGCTCTGGTGCACCGGATTGTCGTTTTGCGGCCCAGAGACAACAGCCACCTAAGAGGTAGGGAGCGGTAATATTTCACAGGAGCTATCCGCAAATATGAATATTGATGAGACCGCAGCGCAGGCCAAAGCGCTTTTTGTGTTACCGGATTCGGTACTCAGAATGAAAGCCTGCATGGATGATGCGGCCGCAAGTATCGATGATATTGCCGAAGTCATTGCTTTTGATCCTTCGCTTGCCAGCCAAATTCTGAAAGTTGCCAATTCTGCGCTGTATCGGTTTCCCGGCAAAGTGGATACCATCAGTAAGGCGTTACAGATTATCGGCACCCGATCGGCCTATGATCTGGCTCTGGCGTATGGTGTCAGTCATGCATTTGGCGATGTTGAAGGTAAGATCATTGACCTGGATAAATTCTGGGAGCAAAGCGTCTCCTGCGGGTTACTTGCAAAATACTTTGCCGATGAAAATAAACTCAAAGAGCCTGAACGGCTGTTTGTGGCTGGCCTGTTGCATAACATTGGTGAGTTGGTGGTGGTCTCGCTGATGCCGGAAAAAGCTACGCGTTGTCAGGCGTTTAATGAGCGTGTCAGTCCAGCTGATTTACAACTGGCCACGCTTGGATTTACCTATACAGCATTGTCGGCAGTGCTTATTCGGCAGTGGGGGATACCTGCAACCATTTACGCGCCGATTGAAAAAATTCATGAGGATGCCGCACCGGCAGAAGAAATTGAATCGCAAATTCTGCAATTAAGCTATGTGCTGGCGCTGGATAATGTTAATCCGGAAATCTATCCCAGTTACAATAATTTAAAGGTCCATCAGCACGAAGTGTTGTCACTGAAACACGAAGATCTGGAAGACGCACTGGATATCACCAACCTGCAATGTATCTCGGTGATTTCTCTGTTTAACCCCAGCGCGTTTATGCTCTATTAGTCGGCCTCGGACAGTCTGTGACGGGCATGACAGTTGTTGTCATCAGGCCCGTACAGCGGTCGCGGCCATCAGTCGAATATGGCCACGGTCTGGCGACTTATTGCAATGATCTCGTTATCTTTATCCCATATCGTTGCTTCGGTATGACCGTAGCCGTCGCCGGCCTGACGGGTATGTGCCTGATATGCAAACCAGTCGTCCGCGGCTACCGGCTTGTGCGGGTGAATAAACTCCAGATTCCAGCTGACAGTGCTGGCAGGCGCAGGCAGCTTCATCATCTGTAACAACGTAGGCGGCCAGGCATCGATCATCGTAATGATGTGCGCATCTGTAATCTCTGCAGGTGGCTTCTTAAAGCGCATGAAGCCATGATAATGACTGGTCTTTTTTCGAGTGAACGGCAACCCGCCACTGTCTAATGCTAGGTCAAAGTGGCGAAGAAACTTGGGCGTCACTTTGGGAATTTGCGGAATGAAATTCCCTTTTTTGGGGGCCTGCATCTGATGCTGTTCGTTGTTGTCAACGGCTATGCCGGATGTGCGGGCAATGCCAAAACAGGCCTGGCAGACAACGCAGACATTGTCGTTCTGAATAGCTTCGGCGGTATACTGCGACACGTTACGCCCTTCTCGTAGCCGCGTTACCCGAATAGTAAAAGGGGTGTCCAACGCCAGTGGTCCGACAAAGTTAGTTGTAAAAGAGCGTAATACGCGTTCTTTGCTAACGTGTTGACGGATTGACGCGTATAGCATGCCTGCTGAAATACCGCCAAACGCAGTACGCCCCTGTGCCCAGTCTTTGGTAATCACAGCCTGAGTATATTGCCAGCTGTTATCGCTTAACGGCTCAAGCTCAGGGATAGTCAGAAGTTCGTCGACAGTCATAATGTGGTCCGATGAGTTGCTCTGATCATATGCTAACGCACCCAGACAGAAACGCCAATCGCAATACCCACATTCATGCTTATATTAACAAATAAATAACATTGACTTGTGGTGCATCGATAACACTGCCTAGACTGAAACAAGACAAGTCAGGTGGATCATTTTATGAAGGCAACGGCCACGCTCGATGAGCAGCAGCAGGCAACACGTCAGCGCTATTACCGTAATTACGTGTTATTTATTCTCACTCTGGTCTATGCCTTTAATTTTATCGACCGGCAAATCATCGGGATCCTGTCCCCGTTCATCAAAGCCGATCTGGGTCTGGATGACGCGCAACTGGGTTGGCTAAAGGGCATTTATTTTGCGCTGTTGTACACGCTGGTGGGGATCCCCATCGCCTGGCTGGCAGACCGCTATAACCGCATCAATATTATTGGTATTTCGCTGACCATGTGGAGTGCCTTCACTGCGGCTTCCGGGCTGGCGGCCAATTACCTGCAACTTGCACTGGCGCGCATCGGTGTGGGCATCGGTGAGGCCGGTGGCAGTCCACCGGCGCACAGCATTATTTCCGATTTGTTTCCCAAAGAGTCACGGGCCGGTGCGCTTGCTATCTACTCGCTAGGCATTCCGTTTGGGATCATGCTTGCCTTTTTCGCATCAGCGTTTTTCCTTAAGGGTGGGGCAGCAGACTGGCGACTGGTGATGATCAGTGTGGGGCTGCCAGGCATTGTTCTGGCACTTATTCTAAAACTTACCGTGAAAGAACCGGCGCGCGGTAAGCACTCGCGTCCGGATACTGCAAATCAGCCTTCTGTGTGGCAGTCAGTAAAAGTGCTGTTACGTATACCTACCTGGTGGGGCATGGCCATGGGAATTTCATTTGGTTCGTTCGGCAACTATGCCATTTCGACCTGGATCATTGATTATTATGTTCGGGCTTTTGAAGGCCTGGATATAACCCAGCTACTTATTGCCTTTGGCATTATTAACGGTACGGCCTATGCGGCAGGCGTCTGGTTGGGAGGCGTTATTGCGGATAAGTGGGGGGCAGTCACACGCAGAGCCTATGCACTGCTACCCGCTTATGCACTGGTTATCGGCGTGCCGGCGTTCTATTTCTCATTGCAGGTGAACGATCTGTGGTTATCCGTCGGTCTGCTTACCCTGTTGCTGTTCACCAGCGGAATGTACCTGGGACCCTGTTTTGCGATGGCGCAAACGCTGGCACCAATAAACGTGCGGGCGATGTCTACTGCACTGTTCTTCTTTGTGTTAAACATCATTGCGCTTGGCGGAGGCCCAACCATCACTGGCATTATCAGCCAGGCGCTGATTCCGGCGCACGGAGAGACAGAAGCGTTGCGACTGGCGTTGTCCTACCTGCTGGTACCCTATATTGGTGCGATTCTGGTATTTTTCTGGACCAGCAGAAAAATTAATCATGACTGGGATCAGGCGGCAAAACGTGAAGCAGAGGCATAAGCTGCAATAATCGTTGTTGCGCCCAACGTTCTGTCTGACACAACAGCCTATTCAACCTGGCGTTGATGGTGCGCAAAATGCGGGATTAACCATTTCATCGCTACGCGATATACTATCAGGGAATAACCGGCTGGCGGCGACGCTGCGTAGGTGCCACTGAGCGCAACATAGCGCTGCACCCGGTACGCAGACGGAACCTCTTTCCCCATATTGATTAAGGAGTACATGTGGCATTGTCAGGTACGACTCCCTGCTTTCATTTTGCGCACGCCAATGGCTTTCCGGCCAGCAGCTACAATACACTGTTTTCCTACCTGCCAGCGGATTGGACGCGGCTGAATGTTGAGCAGTTCGGTCATGCGCCGCGCTGGCCCGTTAATAAAAACTGGCAAAATCAGGTTGCAGAACTTATTGAGCATGTGAAGCGTGAACGTCCTCAGGGAGGGGTGTATGCGGTTGGGCATTCATTTGGCGCGGTTATCTCTTATATGGCTGTATGTGAGGCCCCCGAGTTGTTTAATGGTCTGATCATGTTTGATCCGCCGTTGGTTACCGGCCCGTTGAGACACATGATCAGGCTGGCCAAAAAAACGCCACTTATTGATAGGCTGACCCCGGCAGGCTTATCAAAGAACCGTTGTACCCAATGGCCGGAAGAGACCAGCCTGACAGACTATTTCTCAAAAAAAGGCCTTTTTCGGCATATGGACAGACGGTGTGTTAATGATTACGTTAATGCGGTGGCTGTAAAAGAGAAGCACGGCTGGACATTAGGATTTGACGCTAAAGTCGAGACCGCTATATTCCGCCATGTCCCGCACAATCTGCATCGTTATGCGGGGCGCCTTACACGCCCTGCGGTGCTGGTTACCGGCGAGCAGACAACGGTTTGCACGCCCACCATGCGCAACCGCTTCATTCGGGATAATCATCTCAATCATCAAACGCTGCCAGGCGGGCATATGTTTCCGCTGGAGCACCCGCGTAAAACCGCCAGTTTCATTGAGGAGCAGCTACTGCACTGGCAGCGACACCAGGACTGAGCGGGCGGTTAGGTGTGTAAACCGCCAACCGGCAGGCCCAGCATTTCACGGGTAACCAGCACTACGCCATTTTCCGATACTCTGAAGCCACGCGCCCGATCCTCGTCATGATCGTAACCAATTGTTGTGCCTTCGGGCACTTTACACCCTCGATCTATTATGACCTTACGGAGTTTACAGTGACGCATAATTTCTACATCGGGCAGGATCACGGCGTCTTCAATAAGGCCAAAGGAGTGTACGCGCACATTAGAGAAGCAAATAGAGTTACGCAAGGTTGAGCCAGAGATAATACAGCCACCAGAAACCACAGAGTTAATGGCTTCACCGCGACGATCATGATCTTCCCAGACAAATTTTGCAGGGGGAAGTTGCTCCTGATAAGTCCAGATAGGCCAGCTCCGATCGTACAGATTTAACTGTGGTACCGGCGCCACCATTTCCATGTTTGCCTCCCAGAAAGAGTCAATGGTGCCTACATCACGCCAGTAGGCGTCATCCTCGCCGCTTTTTTCAAAGGGGAAGGCATACACAGACTGGTCTTTAATAATCGACGGGATAATATCTTTGCCGAAGTCGCGTTGTGAGCCGGAGCGTTCTGCATCGCGTCTAAGCTGCTCAAACAGAAACTCGGTATCAAACACATAATTGCCCATTGAAGCCAGGCAGCGTGTACTGTCATTGGGCAGTGGCGTCGGCTTTTCTGGCTTTTCTGCAAAGTCAAGAATACGCAGGTTTTCATCTACCGACATTACACCAAATGCCCCGGCCGCTTCTTCCAGTGGTACCGACATGCACGAGACCGTCATTTTGGCGCCAGTCTCAACGTGATGCGCAAGCATGTCACCGTAATCCATGCGATAGATATGATCGCCGGATAAAATCATGACGTATTTTGGCAGTTCATCGCGGATTATATCGATGTTCTGAAATACCGCATCGGCTGTTCCTTCGTACCAGTTGTCAGAGAATCGCTGTGAAGCTGGCAATATCTCTACTGACTCACCCAGTTCCTTCTTAAAATGCCCCCAGCCACGGACCAGATGGCGGATAAGCGAGTGCGACTTATATTGCGTAATAACACCTATCCGTCGGATCCCGGAGTTAACACAATTCGACAGGGGAAAGTCTATGATCCGGAATTTCCCGCCAAAATACAGTGCAGGCTTGGCGCGCCAGTTGGTTAATTCATGAAGCCGGGAGCCTTTACCACCTGCCAGGATAAGGGCATAGGTATCGCGGGTAAGGTTACTGATATATCTGGAGCTGTTGTCTGCCATGTCGGGATCTCCCTGGTAGCTTTACCCAAATCCATTCGGCGACAGCGCGGAACCTGAATGAAGCGTCAACATTACAGTGATCCCGTCGAGCTTGTTTAGGCAAGTTGGCATTTATTTTTTGCGGGCGAGACTATTTATAAGTACTGATTGCAGCGATTATGGACGGCCCGCCCTGCATGTTTCAATTCATGCTAACTTAATAATACACAACAAAAAATACTTTGCCATGATGAATTCTTTCAAGGGATTCGCCATTGCTTGTTAAACCTGCCTTGCGACTACGCACTTCAGGACTTGCTGAGTGATGAAAGACTTATTCGCATCTTCCCTTGACAAACCAGGCGCACAGATTGTTAATGCTATGTAATAATAAAAAAATGATTCTCGCATTTACAAGGGAGTGAAATATGGCTGTGCTGAGAAAATTAATACTCATCATTGCTGCGCTGTTAATCATCGCGGTGCTGTTTGGCTTTATGCTGCCCAGTCACTATTCAGTGCAACGCAGTATTGTAATTGACGCACCTGCGGAAGAAATCTACCCCAATGTTGTCGATCTGCGCCGGTGGCAGCAATGGGGGGTATGGTTTAAGCGTGATCCGGAAATGAAGATTGACTATTCGGGACCCGATCGCGCGATTGGCATGCAATCGAGCTGGATCAGTGAGACGGAAGGCAGTGGTGAAATGACCATTACTGATCTTGAGCATAACCACAAAGTGGTATATCGCCTTTATTTTCCGGACTTCGACATGGCATCAACAGGAATGGTGGAACTGGAACCTGTAGCGGATGGTACGCGTGTTACATGGAGCGACGAGGGAGAAGTTGGCAATAATCCACTGGATCGTTACTTTGTGCTGATGATTGATGGCCTGATTGGCCCTGACTTCGAAATGGGCCTGGAAAACCTGAAAACGGTGGTTGAGAACGAAAGCTAAGCTAATCGTGGTCATATCACGCCATTCAGATTTTTTGTCCCTGCCTGATCCTGCGCTTTTATTCTGGCGTAAACCGGTCGGTCTCATGGCAACGTTGATGCGGGAGTGAACGTGTACTTAAGCCATAAAGCAAAGCTGGTCACCGGTCTGGCCTTCAATAAACTGGCAGATTTACTCATTTCAGCCAAAACCACCCTGCCAGCGGTAATGCTGATTCTGGGCGTGCCAGCATGGATGGTTGGCTGGCTGGTGCCAATCCGAGAATCCGGTGCCTTGTTACCACAGGCTGCCATTGGTTTTTTCCTGCGCCGTCACAGTGCCCGGCATCCGGTATGGCGTATTGGCATGGCGGTGCAGCTTGGCTCTGTTGCCGTGATGGTCTGTGCCGCTTTGCTGTTGTCTGGTAGTCTTGCCGGTTACGTTATTCTGGCAGCTCTGGTTGTGCTGAGTATAGGCCGCTCCGCTTGTTCACTGTCGGTAAAAGACATTGAAGCGGATATTGCGAAAAAGGGTGAGCGTGGCCGTCTGATTGGTATTGCGTCTACCGTGTCAGGCATTGTCACACTGCTGGTGGCCGTACCGCTGGTGTATTATCAGGAAAGGCTGGGAACAAATGTGGTTACCGGCCTGATGGTGCTGGCGGGGTTTGCGTTTTTAATGACGTTGCTGTTTATTTTTCCGATTAAATCGTACGTCGATGTCAGCCAGCAACATGACAAGCGCAGTAACGCACGCTTCTGGCAGCTAGACAGTGTTGTCTATCGCTTTATTCTGGTCAGAGGACTTTTTGTTCACTCCGCCCTGGTTGCCCCTTTTTTTATGCTGCAAAGTGAGTATGGCGCGCAAAAATTGTTGCCCCTATACCTTGGCGCGCAGGCAGGCGCGACTATGCTGTCTTCCTTTGTCTGGGGTAAATTGTCCGATAGCAGCGCACGTCTGACCCTTCAGCTGGCCGGGACACTGGCCATTGCCGCCTGCGTGGGACTGCTGGTGATTGATCAACCCAGTCTATGGTTATCAACGCTGTTATTTTTTGTGTTGTCTGTTGCACATTCCGGGGTTCGTACCGGTCGTAAAACCTATAGCCTCGATGTGAAAGAAGGGCAGGGGCGAACCGAGCTGGTGGGCGTGTCGAATACTGCCATCGGTATCATCCTGCTTGCCTTTGGCGCGCTTTATGCTGCTCTGGAGCCGGTACTTGATTTTTCACTGGTTTACATAATGGCTGGCGTACTTGTTGTGGCAATATTGCTGACATTTACGTTACCGGCAGAAAAACAGTGATCACAGCATGACCACGTTAATGGCCCCGTTTCCTGCATAGCAATACAGCAATAAAAAAGACCCATCGGGGTCTTTTAGGGAAGGGATGACCTTCACAGTTTGTTGATTTGTGACTATGCACAACTATAAACGCAGGGTTAACGCCGACCACGTAGTGCGGCCTGTGTGCATTTAACACACTGAGTGCTGTCAGAGAAACGTGCGAATAAAACTACGTTTGGTGGGCGTAATCGTTTTCACTGTATTATCGCTGCAAGAGCGCCTGCGTTACAGGTACTACGTACTTGATTGCGTGTGTAACGATGCTTATCTGAGCGTGTTAGTCAGACAACAACTCTGACTTCTTTTTGATCTTGCAATCAAAAATACGTTGTGTGTTCTTTCTGCCAATATAGAAAGCCACTGTATATGGATGCTTGCGTTTGAAAAATTTCTTTACTGCTTTAAACATAGAAGCCTCCTTTTCTACTTCCGCCTATTCAGATTAGTGAAATCTTGGATAAATGTCCAGTATCGTTTCATATAAATGTCATATAACTGTAATAATTACGTGATAGCTGGAATTTGGATCGCCTGAAGCCCTCGGTGACTCATTTCGGGAGTCGCAGAAAAAATCAAAAAAAGCGGCGCAGTGCAGCACTACGCCACCTGTCACATCTTCTTTAGCGCTTGGCGAGCATTGCCTGCGCCGCCTTTGAAACGGGCGCGCGGCCGAGCACATCAGAGATTGCCTGGGTCGCATCGAGTAGTTTGTCCATGTCGATGCCAGTACGAATACCCAGACCGTTGAGCATGTACAGCACATCTTCGGTCGCCACGTTACCACTTGCGCCTTTCGCGTAGGGGCAACCACCAAGCCCGGCTATGGCGGCATCAATGGTCGGGACACCATGTTCAAGCGCAATCAGCAAATTTGCCAGCGCCTGGCCATAGGTGTCATGAAAATGTACCGCCATGGCATCAAGGGGGAGTACCCGGCTCACTGCCTCCAGCATTTTGTTGGTCTGGTAAGCGGTGCCGGTTCCGATGGTGTCACCCAGAGAAATCTCATAACAGCCCATATCCCGTAACTGCTGACTGACATCAGCCACAGCCTGGGGGGCAATATCCCCTTCGTAAGGACAGCCCATAACACAGGAAACATAGCCTCTGACCCGCAGGCCGTTATCAGTCGCTGCCTGCATAACCGGCGCAAAGCGCGCCAGACTCTCGCGAATACTGCAGTTGATATTTTTCTGTGAAAAGGACTCCGAGGCGGCACCAAACACGGCCACCTCATCGGCCCCGGCAGCCATGGCATTTTCAAGCCCCTTCATGTTGGGGGTCAACGCCGAATAAATCACACCTTCCTGGCGCTGCATGCCCGCAAAAACATCGGCGGAGTCCGCCATTTGCGGCACCCATTTAGGCGAAACAAAGCTGCCGGTTTCAATACGTCTGACACCGGCTGCTGCCAGGCCTTCGACCAGCGCTATTTTGTTTGCCGTGGTGACGGTTTGTTTCTCATTCTGCAAGCCATCACGCGGGCCCACATCCAGAATGCTGACCGATTGTGGATAACGACTACTCATCGCTGTCAAACGCCAGCAAGGTAGCGCCTCCGTCAACCAGGTCGCCAGGTTTGAAGAAAAACTCCGCCACACTACCATCTACCGGCGCTTTTATGGCGTGTTCCATTTTCATGGCTTCCATAACCAGCAGGCTGGTGCCTTTTTCAACTGACGTGCCAGGCTCGACCAGTAACTCAACAATGGTGCCGTTCATTGGCGCAGCAAAATCTGCATCGCTGGCCTCTTTGTCGTGTTCACCCATATCCGGCATGATACGACGGAAGTGCAGGGCATTGTCCGGCCCAAACAGCACATACTCATCCTGATTGCTGGTTAGCTGGTAGGTTTTGCGATGCCCGTTAATTGTCACCGTCAGCGCATTATCGATTAGCGTACCGGAAACCTGCCACTGGGTTTCACCGGCATAAATCAGCCATTCCTGGCCTTCGTCACGTTGCACAGTGACCGGTACGGTGTCGTCGGCATACTCTAATTCCAGTGTCCAGCTGTAGCGCATATTAGCGCGCCAGGCATCGGGCAGTGACCACGGGGATGTGGCATCACCGGGTGCCTTGGGCAGTCTGAGTTGCTGGTTTAGTAGTACAGCAAGCGCCATCACCGGCAGCATATCCTCTGGCAGTGTGTCGGCCCGGCTGAACAGCATATCTTCGTGTTTTTCAATAAAAGTCGTGGTCAGCTCGGCATTCGAAAAGGGCTTGCTGGCCGCAACGTTATACAGAAACTCAATATTGGTGGTGACACCGTCAATATGGTACTGACGCAGTGAGCGTAACAGGCGGTTTAAGGCCAGATCACGGTTTTCTCCCCACACCACCAGCTTGGCAATCATGGGGTCGTAGTATACTGAGACCTCATCACCCTGAACTACGCCAGTATCGACACGCACATACCGGTCTTCCTGAGGGGGGACCAGCAGCCGCAGACCGCCCGTAGATGGCAGGAAGTTGTTGTCCGGATCTTCAGCATAAATGCGCGCCTCAAAGGCATGACCGTGAATGCTCAGATCTTCCTGACGCTTGGGCAGCGGGTTGCCGTCAGCAATGTCTAACTGCCACTGCACCAGGTCTTCGCCGGTGATCATTTCGGTGACTGGGTGCTCGACCTGAAGGCGCGTATTCATTTCCATAAAGTAGAAAGATCCGTCTTCATCCAGCAGAAACTCAACCGTACCTGCCCCCACATAATCGATAGCCTGCGCCGCTTTGATCGCGGCTTCACCCATGGCGCTACGCAGGTCTTCGGTCATTCCCGGTGCGGGCGCCTCTTCGATAACCTTCTGGTGACGGCGCTGTACTGAACAGTCGCGCTCAAACAAATACACACCGTCCCCGTTTGTATCGCAGAATACCTGAATTTCAACGTGCCGCGGACGCGTGAGGTATTTTTCAACCAGCATTTTGTCATCACTGAAGCTGGCCATGGATTCCCGCTTAGCGGCAGCCAGTGCTTCAGAGAATTCCTCGGGTTTCCAGACCTGGCGCATGCCTTTACCACCGCCACCGGCGGCGGCTTTCAGCAACACCGGGTAGCCCATATCATCGGCTGATTTTTTCAGCGTGGCTTCATCCTGATCGTCGTCATGATAGCCTGGCACCAGAGGAACGCCAGCCTTTTCCATAATGCGCTTGGCCGCCGATTTTGAGCCCATGGCATCAATGGACGAGGCGGGGGGACCGACAAAGGCAATGTCCTGCTCAGCACAGGCGCGCGCAAATTTGGCGTTTTCTGATAAAAAACCGTAGCCGGGATGGATAGCGTCAACGCTCAGGCTGACAGCGACATCCAGTATGGTATCAATGTCCAGGTAGCTGTCTTTGGCGGGCGCAGCACCAATGTGTACCGACTCGTCGGCCATTTTGACATGCAGTGCGTTTTTATCTGCATCTGAGTAAACCGCAACGGTTGCAATGCCAAGCTTACGTGCCGTTTTAATGATTCGGCAGGCAATTTCACCCCGGTTTGCAATAAGTAACTTCTTAATCATTGTTCGCCTCCCGCCAGCGTGCCGGACGTTTCTCCAGAAAGGCATGTAATCCTTCCTGACCTTCATCCGATACGCGGATATCTGCAATTTGCTTGCTGGTCTCATTCATTAACGCATTGTCGATGTCGCGATGACTGACGCTGTGGACCAGTGCTTTAGCGGCCGCGACCGCATTCGGACCATTTTTGAGGATGTTGTCAATCAGATCATTGATTGTGCTATCCAGTTCGTCTTCGGTTACCGCTTCACTCAACAGGCCCAGCCTGCGGGCCCGGCGGGCAGAGAAAACTTCGGCGGTCTGAAAGTAGCGACGGCAAATCCGCGCACCCATCGCCTCAATAACATAAGGGCTGATAGTGGCGGGGATAAGGCCAATTCTGACTTCGCTTAAACAAAACTTCGAAAGCTTGCTGCCTATTGCCATATCGCAGCAGGCGATAAGGCCCACTGCGCCGCCAAATGCAGCGCCCTGCACCCGGGCAATAGTGGGCTTAGGCAGGGTATACAGAGTTTGCAGCATGGTCGCCAGGCCCATTGCATCCTGCGCATTTTGCTCACGACTGTAAGACGCCATGCGCTTCATCCAGGATAAATCGGCACCGGCGCTGAAACTTTTTCCTTCGGCCTGCAGAACCAGCGCCCGGACGCTGTCCTGACGGGCGGCCTGCTCGAAATGCGAGGTCAGCGATGCAATCATTTCATCATCAAAGGCGTTGTGTTTATCCGGCCGATTCAGGGTGACAAAAGCGATGCCGCGATCGTCAACATGATAGGTAATTGGTGGATTCTCCATAACTCTACTCCTGAAACCTGATTACATTCTGAAGATACCGAACTCGGTATCTTCTATCGGGCGGTTAAGGGCGGCTGACAGCGACAGGCCAAGCACCCGGCGTGTGTCAGCAGGATCAATAACGCCATCATCCCATAAGCGTGCTGAGGCGTAGTAGGGGTGGCCCTGTTCTTCATATTTCTCAACGATGGGCTGCTTGAATTTTGTTTCTTCGTCCTCGCTCCAGGTCTCGCCGGCACGATCTTTCTGATCGCGTTTTACCTGGGCCAGCACGCCTGCAGCCTGTTCACCACCCATCACCGAAATTCGTGCGTTAGGCCACATAAACAGGAACCGCGGATCATAGGCGCGGCCACACATCCCGTAGTTACCCGCCCCAAAACTGCCGCCAATCAGTACGGTCAGTTTGGGTACCTGTGCACACGCCACGGCCGTCACCATCTTGGCACCATGCTTGGCAATGCCGCCGGTTTCGTATTGCTTACCGACCATAAAGCCGGTGATGTTTTGCAAAAACACCAGGGGAATTTTGCGTTTGGCACACAGTTCAACAAAGTGCGCGCCTTTAAGTGCACTTTCGCCAAACAGAATGCCGTTATTGGCAACAATACCCACCGGGTAGCCGTACAAACGGGCAAAACCGGTGACCAGTGTGGTGCCGTAACGGGGTTTGAACTCATCAAAATCTGAGCCGTCGACGATGCGGGCAATGATTTCCCGGACATCAAAGGTCTGGCGGGTATCTTTTGGGATAATGCCGTAGATGTCCTTGGGGTCGTAAAGTGGCTCGACACTGGGCTTGATATCCATGTCCGGTGCCTTTTTACGATTAAGGCGTGAAATGGCATCGCGCGCCAGCTTCAGGGCATGGTGATCATTGTTGGCCAGTTGATCGGCGACCCCGGATACCCGGGTATGTACATCGCCACCCCCCAGCTCCTCCGCACTGACCACTTCGCCGGTGGCCGCTTTGACCAAAGGTGGTCCACCCAAAAAGATGGTGCCCTGTTCTTTTACAATAATGCTTTCATCCGCCATCGCCGGTACATAGGCACCGCCTGCGGTACAGGAGCCCATTACTACCGCAATCTGCGGGATATTTTTGGCTGACATATTGGCCTGATTAAAGAAAATACGGCCAAAATGATCTTTGTCCGGGAATACTTCATCCTGGCGGGGCAGGTTAGCGCCACCGGAGTCGACCAGATAGATACATGGCAGGTTATTTTCTTCGGCGATAGTCTGGGCGCGCAGGTGTTTTTTCACGGTCAGCGGGTAATAGGTACCCCCTTTGACGGTGGCATCATTGGCCACAATCATGCATTCAATGCCTTCTACACGACCTATACCGGCCACGACACCGGCCGCCGGTACATAATCATCGTACACTTCCCACGCCGCCAGCTGGCCAATTTCTAAGAATGGAGAGCCTTCATCCAGTAGCGCATTGATGCGATCACGGGGCAGTAACTTGCCCCGCGACGTATGGCGTTCAGCCGCTTTTTCGCCACCGCCTGCACATATTTTCCGAATCTTATCGGTAAGATCATTCACCTGCGTCTGCATATGCTCGGCATTAACGCCAAAGGCCTCAGACTTAATGTTCACTGATGTATGAATTGCGGGCATACACCCTCCTGTGTTCCTGAAATCTGCAGTAACATCAGGGTCACTGCAGATTTGTTAACTGACGTGTAGTGGTTATTTTGAATCGTTGAACAGCTCACGACCGATCAACATGCGGCGAATTTCAGAGGTACCCGCACCAATTTCGTACAGTTTTGCATCGCGCAACAGGCGGCCCGTAGGGTATTCATTAATGTAGCCGTTACCGCCCAGCAACTGAATGGCATCCAGTGCCATTTTGGTTGCCAGTTCAGCTGAATAGAGAATAGCACCGGCGGCGTCTTTGCGCGTGGTCTCACCACGGTCGCAGGATTTCGCTACGGCGTAAACATACGCACGGGCGGCGTTCATTTGGGTGTACATATCGGCTACTTTGCCCTGTACCAGCTGGAATTCGCCAATGGCTTTACCAAACTGTTTACGATCGTGTACGTAGGGCACCACTGCATCCATACAGGCCTGCATGATGCCAAGCGGGCCACCTGAGAGCACCAGACGTTCGTAATCCAGACCGCTCATCAGAATTTTTACGCCTTCGCCTTCGCTGCCCATCATGTTTTCAGCAGGCACTTCGCAATCTTCGAAGACCAGCTCACAGGTATTGGATGAGCGCATGCCCAGTTTGTCGAGCTTCTGCGCCTGACTGAAGCCTGGCGTACCACGTTCAACAATAAAGGCTGAAATACCTTTAGAGCCGCCGCTAGGATCGGTTTTCGCGTAAATCACAAACGTATGCGCATCGGGGCCGTTAGTGATCCACATTTTATTGCCATTCAGGATATACTTATCACCGCGCTTTTCTGCTTTAAGCTTCATACTGACAACGTCAGAGCCGGCATTTGGCTCGCTCATTGCCAGCGCACCAATGTGCTCGCCACTGACCAGCTTAGGCAGGTACTTTTCACGCTGAGCGTCGCTGCCATTACGGTAAATCTGGTTTACGCACAGATTAGAGTGCGCACCGTAGCTCAGTCCAATACCACCACTGGCACGGCTAATCTCTTCCATCGCTACCGTATGGGCCAGGTAGCCCATGTCAGAGCCGCCAAACTGCTCGGACACAGTGACACCAAGTAAGCCCATTTCGCCCATCTGCGGCCATAGTTGATTGGGAAAGCTGTTATCTTCATCGGCTTTTTCTGCCAGCGGCGCAATTTCATTCTGAGCAAACTGATAAACGTGGTCACGAAGCATATCTACGTCTTCGCCCAGACCAAAATTCAGTGTAGGGTAGGGAGCATTCATACAATTTTTCCTCTTTTGATGTCGGCCAGCTCTTCCTGGCAGCGCGCTTCAACGTCATCTAGCTCGCGCATAAGCATGCGGATATCCTCAAGCTGCTGATTCAGTACCGCACGTTTTTGTTCGGTCAGTTCGAGCATGGCTTCAAGTTGTACGGCTGAGTTCGAATTTGTGTCATACATTTCGAACAGAGATTTCACTTCTGCCAGTGAGAAGCCCAACCTCTTACCACGTAAAATTAACTTTAATCGTACCCGGTCTTTGTTACAGTAAACCCGGTTCTGCCCGGTGCGCTTTGGGCTGAGTAGCCCCTGTTCTTCGTAAAAACGAATAGTACGCGGGGTCACATCAAACTCACGCGCGAGTTCGCCGATGGTATAAGTTGGTTCATCGTTGTGATCAGTCATTACACATACCTTGTGGCGTACAGCTAAGTGGTTCCCAAGCAGACCATGTCGTTACTGCCGTGTGGCAGCAAAAATTGACACCTTTACCTTGGGGTTTACGTTAACGTCAATTACAATTAACGTTAAGGTAAAGTAACATTTTGCTAACGTCAATTTTTCGCATCTCATCCTGGTCGTACAACCAAAGTCGTGTGTTTAAAAATGTATACGCGCAGTAGGCTTTAGGGAAGAGCGAGAGACTTATTCGCAGCTTCCTCAGGTGGTGGGGGAATAAACATTCAATTGAAGGGCAACAGAGTATGAGCAATGAATCGGTAGTAATTGTAGCGGCGAAACGTACGCCAATGGGGGGCTTTAACGGGCGTCTGGCACCCGTGTCTTCAACAGAGCTGGGCTCAGTCGCCATTAAGGCGGCCTGTGAAAATATGGACGTGTCCAAGGTTGATGAAGTCATCATGGGCTGTGTACTGCCAGCGGGGCTGGGTCAGTCACCGGCCCGGCAGGCCTCACTGGGCGCAGAGTTACCGCTGAGCGCGGGCGTGACGACCATCAACAAAGTCTGTGGGTCCGGCTTAAAGGCTGTGATGCTGGCGCACGATCTGATAAAGGCCGGCAGTGCCGGCGTGGTGGTCGCCGGTGGCATGGAAAGCATGAGTAATGCACCTTATATGTTGCCTAAAGCCCGCACCGGCTATCGCATGGGGCACGGCCAGGTGCTTGATCACATGATGCTGGATGGCCTGGAGAACGCTTACGATGGTAAAGCCATGGGTTGTTTTGCGCAGGATAAGGCCGATGATGAAGGTATTACGCGCGGTCAGATGGACGAATTCGCGCTGAGCTCACTGTCGCGCGCCAATGACGCAATAAGCAACGGCGACTTTGCTGACGAGATTGTCTCTGTCACTATTTCCGGTCGTAAAGGTGACGTGGTGGTTGATACGGATGAAGGTCCAGGCGCTGCGCGTCCTGACAAAATCCCCTCACTGCGTCCTGCTTTCAAAAAGGACGGCACGGTTACGGCGGCCAACTCAAGCTCTATTTCCGATGGTGCTGCGGCACTGCTGGTGATGTCTGAATCAAAAGCGCAGGATTTGGGGCTGACGCCGCTGGCGAAAGTGGTGGCGCATGCCACAAATTCGATTAAACCTGAAGACTTTACCGTTGCTCCGGTTGGTGCAATGGAAAAAGTACTGGAAAAAGCCGGCTGGAGCAAAGACGACGTCGACCTGTACGAAATCAACGAAGCGTTCGCCATGGTGACCATGCTGGCGATGCGTAAACTGGGCCTGGACGAAAGCAAGGTCAATATTAGTGGTGGTGCCTGTGCACTGGGTCATCCCATCGGGGCTTCGGGCGCGCGTATTCTGGTTACCCTGCTGCACGCGCTGAAACAGACCGGCGGCAAAAAAGGCATTGCGTCGCTGTGTATCGGTGGTGGTGAAGGCGTCGCGCTGGCCGTGGAAATGCTGTAATCCTTTTATTCATCACGTAATTCAGCTACAAAGGCACCCTGGTGGTGCCTTTTTTGTGAGTGAAATTGATGCGTGTGCGACAGCTTCTGTTTTGTCTGGTCTGGGTTTGTGTGGCGAGTACCACTGAGGCAGAGCCCAGATATAAGGTCAGCTACGGTGAGCTTTCACAGTTAGCTGCGCGGACACCTGATGCAGTGCTTGCCTACGGCGAGGACCCGCTGCAGCGTATATTTACATGGCAGGCCTCTGGTGAAACTAAAGCCAGCGTGGTATTTATTCATGGCGGCTGCTGGCTGAATGCGTATAACATCGACCATAGCCGGGGCTTTCTTACTGATCTGGCTGCGCGCGGATACACCGTGTATGGCGTAGAATACCGGCGCACCGGCGATGAAGGTGGTGGCTGGCCGGGCACCTTCACGGATGTGCGTGAGGCGTTGCAGATGCTGGAGAAACGCCTTAATGATTCGCACCCGGTCTATGTGCTGGGGCACTCTGCGGGCGGTCATCTTGCGCTGCTTGCCGCACCCGCACTTGCTTTTGCCGACAAAATTATCGGCCTGGCCGCCATCACCGACATTGCAGAATATGCAAAGGGGGATAACAGCTGTCAGGCCGCGACGCCGGCGTTTATGCAGCGCCCCCGGGAGCAGGCCCCCGAAGCCTGGCATAACGCTAATCCTCGCAGTTATACAATGCCTGCGTCAGTACTGTTGATGCAGGGCGGTGCAGATGCCATTGTGCCTGCCAGACAGTCTGTATGGCGGGGGGTAGCACAGCAGCTTATTGAAGGCAGCGGGCACTTTGACTGGCTGCATCCAAAGTCCGCTGCGTTTGCGGCGCTGCTTTCTGTGCTTAATCAGTCACACAAGGAGACACATGACAGCCATGAATCACAATGATAAGCAGGATGAGCTTGCGCACAAACGTGCCGCCTTTCAGCTTCCGAAGGGAAAAGTCTATCTTGACGGCAATTCGCTCGGGCCGCTTCCAGTCGCTGCCCGTGAGCGTGCCAGAGAGGTGGTTGAAGGGCAGTGGGGGGACGATCTTATCAGCAGCTGGAATACCCATGACTGGATCCACCTGCCAGCCACCGTGGGGGATAAAATTGGCGCGCTGACAGGTGCGGCGCCAGGTCAGGTGGTCTGTTGTGACTCGATCAGCGTTAATTTGTTCAAGGTGCTGTCTGCCGCCCTGAAAATGCGGCCCGGGCGGCATGTTATTGCAACTACCCGGGACAATTTTCCAACCGATATTTACATGGTTGAAGGACTGATTGAGCAATTGTCTGACGCCTACGAACTGCGCTTCATTGATGAGCAGGATATTGCTGGTGGTCTCTCAGAGGATATCGCCGTAGTCATGCTGACCCAGGTGAATTTCAGAACTGGCTTTAAGCATAATATGCAGCAGGTGACACAGCAGGTCCATGACTGTGGTGGGCTGATGTTATGGGACTTAGCGCACAGCGCCGGCGCATTTACCGTTGAACTGGATGCCTGCAAAGCAGATTTCGCCGTGGGTTGTACATATAAATATTTGAACGGTGGGCCAGGTGCGCCTGCGTTTATCTATGTGGCCAGGGCACATCAGCAGTATTATCGCCAACCTCTCTCGGGCTGGATGGGACATGCTTCTCCCTTTGCCTTTTTACCTGGCTATGAGCCTGATGAAGGGATACGGCAGAACTTATCGGGCACCCCGGGGATTATCGGAATGAGTGTGCTGGATGCGGCATTATCGGTGTTTGACGATGTATCGATGAAACAGATTGAGACGAAGTCCCGGGCGCTGATGCGGTATTTTCTGCAGTGTCTGGAGACTGCCGGACTGAGCGACGTGCTCACTCTGGTATCCCCGCATGAAGACTGCCGGGGCAGTCAGCTGGCGTTTCGCCATCCACACAGTTACGCCATATGTCAGGCCTGGATTGACGAAGGGATCATTGCAGATTTTCGGGCACCCGATATATTAAGAGTCGGTTTCGCACCGTTATATCTGCGTTTTACTGATCTTGACGATGCAGTCAGGTCGCTTGCCGCAATCGTAAACGAAAAGCGCTATGAACGGCCGGAGTTTAATCAGAAAAATATGGTAACCTAAAGATGATGCGAATAAGTCTATCATCACTCAGCGAATGTGTGCTTCAGGGCTCGCCCTTCGGGGCTTACCGCCAAGCACCCACTCTGCGTTGGCATTTTTGACTTAACCCGTTAGGTCTGCAAAAGACCGCCATGATCAGGCACTTGGCTGTAAGCCTGAGCGGCGATAGACTTATTCGCATCTTCCTCAATTCTCACCATCCCCGGATTTTTGCCTGAGCAACGGATATTGGTTTGCAATTTGAAGGATTACTGGGGATACTTTATACCTATTTGATTTAAAAATACTTTTTAAGGTTTGACTAGCCAGCGTATGAGACCTTTTGCCAGACTGACTGCCTGCGTGCTTTTGCTGCTCGCCACGACGGAAACGTTCGCTCAGCAAAAAGTCACCTATTGCGTCGACCCGAACTGGTATCCCTACGATGCACTGCACAACGGCGAACATGTTGGTATTGCGGCTCAGTACATGGATCTCGTTGCATCGCAGTCAGACCTGACGTTTGAGCTGGTGCCGACCACCAGCTGGTCGCAGTCGCTCGAATATGTTCAAAGCGGGCAGTGTATGATGGTTTCGATGCTCAATCATACGCCAGTCCGTGAGCAGTTTCTGGCATTTTCAGAGGTTTATTTTGAAGCCCCCAATGTGCTGGTCGCCCGCGATGATACGCCTAACCTGCAAGGCTATGACGGCATTGGCAAACGGCATGTTGGTGTTGTTAAAGGGTACCGGCAGGCCGAGTACCTGGCGCGTTATTACCCGAAATTGCGTTTACGTTATTTTGAAAGCGAGGCAGAAGGCCTGTTAGCGCTGGCGTCGGATGATATTGATGTGCTGGTGGGGTCATTATTCAGTGTAAATCACAATACTGCCCGCTTACGCTTAAAAAACCTGATGATTGCCGGGTATGCAGAGCCTTACGATGCCCTTTCATTTGGTATTAACAAGGCCTTTGCGGATGAACTGTTACCCCGTCTTAATGCCGCGATTGATGCCATTCCTGAGTCACAGCACGTTGAGATTTACCGGCGCTGGAACAATATAAAAATCCGTCAGACCCGGAACTTCTGGCCATTAGTCGTTGTACTGTTAATGGCGAGCCTGGTGGTTGTTTTCTTTTTCTGGCGTCGAAGGGTTGTCGGTGCTTATGAGAAGCAACTGGCGGCTAAAACCCGCGAAATCGATGTGTTAAAAACAACACTGCTGGAACGTAATCGCACACTGGAATTCCTGTCTTCTCACGACGCCATTACCGGGCTGTACAACAGAAATCAGATGATCCAGCGTGCTGAAGAGGAAATCTCACGGTTTCAGCGCTTTCAGACATCTGCCAGCCTTATCGTTATTGAGCTGGATAATGATGACAACGTAAACCTTTCTACCAATCAGCCGTTATCTGAAGATATGCTCAAGGCCGTGGCAAGCGTGTGTCTGACAACGGTCAGGGAGGTAGACGTGGTCGCCCGCTTTGGGGGCGAACAGTTTGTCATTATGTGTCCGCAGACGGGTATTACAGCCGCTAAAGTGCTGGCCGATCGCCTCGTCGAAGTGATTAGCAATACACATCAGGTTAAAAGGGAACACTGTTTTGTTGCAGCAGGGGTTTCGTCACTCACCAGTAAAGAACGCTTTCCTGAGTGGTATGAGCGTACCGGAAAAGCACTGTATCACTCCAAGCGGCAGGGATATAACGTGGCCTGTGTCGCTGATTAAATGGGGCTTAATTGACGTGTCAGTGGTGGCGAATATTGCCTGCAAAGCGCTGGTGAGCGAATAGCGACAGATAAACGGCATACTGTCATTGTGGCGAATGCCGCTACCTCCCAACGAGGCTGCTGGCCAAAAAACGTCCTTCCCCTCACCATTCAAAAACTGGCTGCCAGGTAATGGTATTCTCACGAGTAACACACGGAGGTACCGGCCTTCGCCGGTATGACGACTCTTCGATGTCAGGTCTGCGGTTTATCGTGCCACTGCTGCACATCATAGCAGGTTTAGGCGTGTCCGTATTCGTGCTCTGAGCGCCAGCTACGGTTATTTAGTTTGGCTGAAACACCGGGTTCGCGCATCTTATTGGCAACCATACCAATACCTTTCTGGTCATCCTCGCTGGCCCTTCATTTCCGGCATACGCATTTCAATCCAGCCCATCACAGCATACATACAAAAATGCCCGATACGCTTTTACGTATCGGGCATTGTGCTTATTTAATGGCACCACATTCTGCAGTGCCAGTTTGATGGACAATTCAATCTAATCGATACGAATTATCCTATTGCTCAGCTGCTACTACCGCTTCTGACGTATTAGACGCATAAACAGAATTTACATTGTTGTCCGGGTCTAAATCTTCACCTTCTGCATAACTTTGGAAATCATCCTGGAAAACAACATTGGTGCCAGCAGTATCAGCATAGATTATCAGATCGTCCAGCCAGAACATGGCATCCTGAGTTAGTGCCGTGCTGTTGCTGCCAAACCTTAAAGAGATAGTAGTAACGCCACCCTCTGGGTTGCTGCCGGTTGGTTCAAACGGTTCTATCACAGGCTCGCCATCAATTTCTAATGTAATAGTTGGCAGTTGTCCTGCAGCGGTGTTGCCGTCAGGGTAAGACCAGGTAACGCTTAAGGTTTGGAATTCGCCTGGTGTGACAACAGCGCCTTCAATATCTACATCAGGGTAGCGCAAGCCAAAGGAGTCATCTCTGACGCGAAGATCCATTATTGAACCAGCGTTGTTATTACCCGAGTTGAATAAGCTGATAAAGGCATCTGTGCTACCTGCATCATCATCAGTTCGCGTGAAGCGAAGGTCGAATCTGCCTTCTGCCTGCGCCTCGGGTAAAGAAAATCTCAGCTCTCCGGTATCACTGTCATCAGTATCAATGACGCGTGCAAATTGATTTCCGTCTGCAGAGCCTGCGCCATACTCTTCTACCACTGCGTCTTCTGTGTTTGGTGCATACGGCGAGGTGCTATTCACTTCTGAATCAAGATTAAATCCTTCGCTGTAAGTAGAGTAGTCATCTTCAAACACAAGCGTGTCGCCGTCTACATCACTGTAAAGTGCAAACTCGTTAATGGTATATTGCGCTGCTTCAGGAAGTACTAAAGAGTTATTACCAAAACGGAATGAAACCGTTGCCACTCCACCTTCTGGGTTGCTGCCATCTGGCGTAAACGGGTCAACCGCCATTTCACCGTCTATTTCTACGGTAACCACAGGAAGCTGGCCGGCCGCCGTGTTCCCAACCGGATAAGCCCAGGTGATCACAATGTCCTGTAACGTACCTGGTGTTACTTCTACCCCTTCAAATGAACGCTCAGGGTAGCGCGTAGCAAATTGATCATCACGAATTCTTAAATCAATGATCGATCCCGCATTATTGTTTTCCGAGTTAAAGAGGCTGATAAATGCATCACCATTGCCAAGGTCGTCATCTGTCCGTGTGAAACTTACTTCAATACGACCAGCTGCCTGTGCTTCAGGAAGGGTAAACCGTAACTCGCCTGTATCATCATCGGTTAAGTCTCTGATAACCGCAGCCTGGTTATTTCCACTGGCGGGATTAACACCGATAATAGTGATAACTAACGTCGCCACTGTTCCATCTGCCGACTCAATGACAGCATTGTCTTCAACCGATTCAGAGGCATTAGCCAGTCCAGCCACAACAGGATCATCGGTATTAAGATTGTAAGACCACTCGCCCGACTCACTGATAGAGAATGTGCCGTAAGTAATCGTTGTGTCTGTCTGCGCAACTATCGAACTTTCATTTTCATCAACATCTGTTACCGATATCTCACCGGTTAACGGCTCGGTGACATTGTTTTGCACGGTAGCTGATAAACCACTGAATTCCGCCGGTGTATTAGTGCCTTCCGGCGCGACCGGATCGGTAGGCTCAGACGTTATACTTTCTTCGAATCCTTCCAGGTCAGTATAAGTGGCGGTTGCAGTGATTGTCTCTCCCTCGGTAGCCTGGCCTAATTCCAGCGTTTGAGACGTTTCGCCTTCAATAACCACACCTGACGCGGACCATGAATAGTTTACCGTTTCAGGAAGGCCGTTTCCGTCAGTTACCTCGGCAGTCAAAACTGCGCCAACAGTGCTTGCTCCAGACACGACTATAGTGCCTGCTTCGTTGGCTAAGACTTCAGGCGTCTCATTCGAGGTGGCGCCCTCCCGGGTTCCACCGTCATCTACATAGGTGACAGACACTCTTATTGTCGCCCCTCGCTGTTCAGGTGTAAGCGTAAAGGACGAACCTGTCTGGTCAGACAGAGGGATGCCATTGGCTAACCACTGATAAGAAACGCCACTGGGGTCGAATCCATCTGGGTCGTCTACCGTCGCGGTAAGCGTTTCGCCAGCGATGGCCTCTCCTGAAAGCGTAACTGAGCCCGGCTGATTTTCTGGCGCATCAGAGCCACCGCACCCGTAAAGCGCCAGGCTCAATATACTAAACGTAAACACACTCTTTATTTTCATCACGGTTCACCTATTTCCTTTTTTTAAAACCCATGCATTACCCGTTGTAGAGGTTAAACCAAAATCTTACCAACAATTTAAAATGTTATTACCAATTATTCTTTTGTATGTAACCACAAAGCCTGATCATATTCTATAACTAAATACAAAAAATTAACAAATATAACAAAAGTCATCACTTTATATGGCTGGCAAAAAAATATTTATATGCTCCTTTTTAAAAAATATCTATTTATACAAAGTCTTATATGAAAGGGGCTTAATCGTATAAGCTTGAGGTTAATCCTGTTTTAAAAAATTGGTCTGTCAAAAAAATAAGTATTGGTAAATTTTTTTGGTTTGCTAATATGCATTCGAAGTGAACAGAATGTGAAGAACTCGTTATGCAGTTACGACCTACAAAAATGACAACTTTTCTTTTTGCCGGATCAGCTTTGCTTTCAAGCCAGGCGGCTGGCGTAGATGTGCCTTCCGAATACTTTGATCTTAGTCAGTGGTATATCACTCTGCCCGTGGACGAGAATAATGACGGCAAGGTCGATACGGTTTCTGTTGAAGACCTGCAGGGCTTTCATCACCCTGATTTTTTCTATGTTGATGACGAAGGCAATATGGTCTTCACCGCGCCCAACAAGGCGCTGACTACCAAAAATTCTACCAATACACGCAGCGAGCTCAGACAGATGCTCAAAGGCGACGATGACCGCATTAAAACGCAATCTCCGAAGAACAGTTTTACTGTGGCAAGTAACCCGATCGCTAAGCGGTTTGCCAGTGTAGGTGGCAAAATGGAAGCCACCCTGAAAGTCGAGCATGTAGCGAAAAGAGCCAAATATCCTGACAGACCACCCGCATTTTCCGTGGTGATTGGTCAGATCCACGCCACCAAATGGGACAAAAAAGTACAAGGCTTCGGGTGGGGTAATGAGCCGCTAAAAATATACTATAAAAAGTGGCCCGAGCATGAAACAGGCTCTGTATTCTGGACATACGAACGCAACCTGCCAAAGAATGATCCTAATAGAACTGACATTGCTTACCCTGTGTGGGGCAATACGTGGAAGGATCCCGCAGACCCCGGCACTAACGGTATCGCCTTGGGTGACGAGATCTCTTACACCGTCAATGTACACAACGACATAATGTACCTGACCTTCGAAGCAAATGGTCATGAAACAGTGAAGTACCAAATTAACTTAGCCAACGCAGTAAACGCTTATGGCGAACTTGATAAGTTCGACCACCCCTATGGCTACACCCTTGACTGGAATTACTTTAAAGCAGGTGCTTATAACCAGTGTAGTACCAGTGAAAAGGCAGGATTTTGGTATCCAGCGTGCGCGGGTACTGGCAACTGGGAAGAAGATAAAGCGAATGGTGATTACGCAAGAGTCAGTTTTTCTAAATTAAAACTGAGCGAGAGTACGCCCCCTGAGACGCAGGAAAACAAGGGCGAAGATAAGTAATGACAAGTCAGCCATTACAATCTTATTACTTATTGCTTATTACCACGCAGGTGCTGAGGATAGATTTTAATATACCAAATGTTATTGCCAAAATGTAAATATGGTAATAGTATTGGTAACAATTGTTATTCATTTTGGTAACATCTGAGTAGTGCTGGTTACCCTCATTTCTGGTAAATGGACAGCATAGGTTCCCGAGCAACGCCTTCGCGAATCATGTAGCTGAAACTTTAATGGACATCACGGTTATGCACACTGATATAAAAAAAGAAACAAGACTAAGCCAGGTACTGCAAGCGGTACGCAAAGCGTATCGGCCATCACTTGTTGCCGGCGTAATTTGCGCGCCAATGACGATTGCGCCTTTTTCTGCCTACGCTCAAGAGACCGATAACGAGTCTGCAGAAGAAACGGAAGTCATTGAGGTTAAAGGAGTTCGTCAGACGATTCAAAGCTCTATATCAATCAAGCGAGAGTCTACCGAAATTGTAGACGGAATTTCAGCAACCGATATTGGTGACCTTCCGGCATTGTCAATTGGTGAAGCGTTAGAAACGCTTACCGGTGCGTCTTCACACCGGGAGCAGGGTGGTGCAACAGAAATTTCGATTCGTGGTCTTGGTCCGTACCTCGGTAGTACGGTGATGAACGGGCGCGAGGCAGCGAATGGCAGTGGCGACCGTTCCGTTAACTTTTCTCAGTTTCCATCTGAGCTGTTTAATAAGGTTGCAATATATAAAACGCAGTCTGCTGAACTCATTGAAGGTGGGGTTTCCGGACAAGTCCATCTTGATACACTTCGCCCGCTTGATTACGGAAAGCGACGATTTCAGTTATCTTATAAAGGAAATATAAATCCAGATAACTATGACTTAGAAGAGCCGGAGCGCGACTTCGGTCACCGAATCACCTCGAGTTTCGTAGACCAGATTAATACTGACTCTCTGGGAGATTTTGGCTTTTCAATTGGTGTGCAACGCGATACTAAAAGTAATCCGGAGCAAGAGGCCCGTACAGGTACATCCTGGAACGCATGTCGTATCGCACCGGGGTTCGATGGCGGCATAAACCAGGCACGGTTTGACTGCGAAGACGGTGGCGGTGCCCTTGATCTCGTTGCTGACGAAAATGGTAACGCACCCGATGCCGACACACCGTTTGTATTTTCCCGCTCTCAAAATTCTTTCAGACAGAATATCACTGACGACGTCCGTGAGTCGGTATTTGGTGCCGTACAATGGAAGCCAAATGATAAGCTGGAAATAAACCTCGACTATCAATATTCAAATCGTGAATTCAGCGAAATACGCAATGATTTGGTATTTGCAGAGGTCAATCATATTGATGGTTTTAATGTACCTGAGTCTGACCGATTGCCATTTAATTTAATCGCTACCGACACCGGTGCTCTTCGCCAGTTTACGGCGCTTCAGAATATTGAAACGAACAGCCAATATGCTGAGCGCGGTGAAAAGTACAATGGCGGTGGTATCAACATTCAGTACAACGTCAGTGACAGATTGAAAGTCATGTTTGACTACGCTGAGTCACAGACGGAGCGGGTTGAAACAATTATTCAGACACGGCTTCAGTCTGAAAACAGAGATATTTATCAAAATATCGTAGAAGGGGCTGACAGCAACGGTGAAGTACTTACTGCTGCGCAGATTTTTAATAATGGCTCTTTGGTACCAACATGGACGCTGCAAAACTTTGATGTGAATTATCATGCAGCGTTTGCCGATGAAGCCAGAACACGACTTGATTTAAATCAGTCTCGCTTCAATGACGTTAGTGCAGCGCGCTTAGACTTTGACTATATCCCTGACTCTAATTTCATTGTAGGTATCAAGGGTGGGGTACGCTTATCGAAGCTAGAGTATTCAAGTGTTCCTGGGGGAAGCGGTACAAACAACAGAACAGAGTTAACCTTTAGTGACGAAGCTGCCGCTGCCGCAAACGTAGAATGTCGCAACACGGTATTTCCAGATCCGGGCTTTCTTGACAATGAAACCGGCGGCGCGCCTTTGTTCACCAACGTTGATAGCGATGGCAACATTATTTCAAATGGCACGGGTAACTCTTACGCCACCTTTGATCCAATCTGCTTAGCTGAGAATTTACTTGGCTCATTAACACTGGAAAACGGCGACGTTCGCACAATCGCCAACTCCATGCCGACCAATGATGAAGACGATATTCGTGATATTGCCGCGGTAGACATGGAAGAAGAGACCAAGGCCGTTTATCTCCAGGCTGACTATGACACCTTTGTCGGTGACTACGGCGTGCGGGGTAACTTCGGTCTTCGCGTTTTTAATACCGAAGTAAACTCGATATCTTATCGCGGCCCGCTTACCGCGGAACGGGACTTTGACGGCATTATCACTGCAATCAGTCCGGTCGAGGGGGATTTGGAACGGGTAGAAGGCGGTGGTAGCTATACCAAACTATTGCCAAGCATCAATCTCATTGTTGATATTCGCGATGACATTCTTTTTCGCGCAGGGCTATATCGCGGTTTATCGCGTCCTGATCCCTCGGATCTGGGCTTTGGACGGTCGTTTACCGGCATAGACGATGAAATCGTTACCGGAAACCTGTCAGATGCTGTCGGTCGCGCCGTGGCAGTAGGTAACCCACAGTTAGACCCCTTTATGTCCTGGAACCTTGACGCTGCGGTTGAATGGTACGCGAATGAAGATACGATATTAGCCCTTGGTCTTTACTACAAAACCTTCGACGGCGGCTTCTCTAATACATCGCAAACCGAAGCGTTCGAAATTGATGGCGAGTCTGTAGAGACCATTGTTACAACGCCGCAAACAAGCGACGACTCAAGTCAGATATATGGTTTAGAGCTGACAGCCACCCACTCCTTTTCTTACCTGAATAGCTGGTTGAATGGCTTTGGCTTCAAAGTGAGCTATAACTACGCAGATTCAAACTTTGAGTTTGAAGATGAAAGCTTTGGCACATCGGTGGTAATTAACTCAAGTACAGGTGAACTGGAGCAGCGGTTTGGTATTGTTCCACCGGCAAACCTGTTCGGCTTCTCTGAGCATGTACTTTCCACGCAACTCTATTACGAGTATGAAAATTTCAATATTGCGATGAATTACAAGTATCGCAGTAACTATTTTCAGCAGTTCTTAAGCACACCAGGTGCAGTGCGCTATGTAGACGATACTGAAATCTTTGAGGCTCGCCTGTCATATCGCTACAACAGCAACTGGAAGTTTAAACTCGAAGCCATCAACCTGTTCGATGATCCAAAAAGACAATACCGTCCTTCACCGGATAATTTCGCAGAAATTAATGTGTACGGACCACGTATTTTTGCAGGTGTGGAATTTAAATACTAAAACCTTTCCTGGTACTTAGCGCGCAAACTGGAAGACGACCTTCCTCTTCTGTTTGCGCTTTTTTTTACTGTAAGAGCATCATGTCATGCGTAGCTTATGTTTTTTAGTCTTTACCCTTTTGACACTTAACGCCTGCGGCAGTTCTGGCTCTCAGTCTCAGACTCAGCCACCAGACGCTCCCGCGCCGCCACCTGAAACAGAGCAACCATGCTCAACGGCATCACTGCCGGTAACTGTATCTTCAGAAGCAAGCTCGGCCAGCGAGACGTATCATGCGGACAACGCTGCAGATGGCGATACGTCAGGCTCATCGCGGTGGCAAAGTGATTTTAGTAATGAATCCCTGGTCCTTGATTTTGGTCAGCAGCGGCAAATAGGCAGCCTTCAGATTAAGTGGTTTAAAGGCAATGAACGCACCTACCGTTTTTCAGTGGAAAGCTCATCGGACGCCGAAAACTGGCGTGCTGTTGTTACCAACGATAGCTCCAGCGGGCGTCATTCAGGCTTTGAATTAATTAGCTTTGACGAGCCAGTAATCGCTAACTATATGCGAATTACCGGATCAGGTAATTCGGTCAATGATGCAACGGCTATTGTAGAAATTGATGCCTATAACTGTGAACAGGGTGACGGCGAAATTATTGATGTTTTTCCCAATGAAGTAGGCATTGAGTTACTCGACTGGTACGTGAGTGTACCTACCGACGAGGACGGATCTGGAACCGCAGACAGTATCTATGAAAACGAACTGGCAGCTGGCTACACTAACTCAGAGTACTTCTATGCCAGCGATGATGCAGGCATTGTAATGCGCTCTCCCTCCTATGGGTTTAAGACCTCTCAAAACACCAGCTACGTTCGCGTTGAGCTTAGAGAAATGCTACGTCGTGGTGATAAAAGTATCCGTACTCAGGGCGTCAATAAAAATAATTGGGTATTTAGTTCTGCACCGCAAAGTGCACAAGCCTCAGCCGGCGGCGTCGATGGAAAACTAGAGGTGGAGCTGGCGGTCAATGAGGTCAGCACAACGGGTGAAAATTACCAAATTGGCCGTGTCATTATTGGTCAGATTCATGCAAACGATGACGAACCCATCAGGCTGTATTACCGCAAGCTTCCTGGCAACGAGAAAGGGGCTATCTATTATGCTCACGAAAAACGTGCCAGCGCAGATGGGACCCGGGAAAAGCAGGAGGACTGGGTAGAAATGATTGGCTCGAGGAGTAGCTCAGCGAGTGATCCGAGTGACGGAATAGCCCTGAACGAACCCTTTCGCTATATCATTGAAGTATCTGGAAACACGTTATTCGTGACTATCTCACGGGAAGGAAAGGCCGATGTCGTGAGTACCTATGACATGACAGGAAGTCGCTATGATGAACCCGATCAGTATATGTACTTTAAAGTTGGCGTATATCATGTAAATAACTCCAGCGACGCCGACGAACGCGCAAAAGTCACCGTCTATGAGATTAAAAACAGTCATACCCATTACGCTGAGAGCGAATAAGGTTGTTTGAGGAAGGGATCCGTATCGTCACTCGCTGACCCACATGCCAACGCTCGCCTGCGCGGGGGGCGGTGGCGTTTACAGCTTGCGGCAGTGGGTCAGGTCAGCGGCTCATAGTGCCACTGATGCGCCTCGTAACTAACTTTGGCGCGTTCGTATTCGCGCTCTGACCGCCAGGTACGGTTGTTCAGCTTAATTGAAACACCGGAATAAAGCTTTTTATTGGCGATAAGTCCAATATCTTTCTGGTAATCCTCTTTGGCCTGCTTCATTTCGAGCATGCGCATTTCAATCCAGTTCAGCAGGGCGGTTTCATTTTTGTAAATTTCAAATACCTCATCGACCTTGTCCTTGAGCTCTTTGGGCACCAGCTTGCTTTTGATTAAGTCCACCTTTTCCTTATGCCGGCTATTGTTATGGCGTAACTGTTTGAGCAGATCTTCAAGATTATCGCGGCGCTCCAGCAAAAGATTAAAGCCGGGGCTGAAATCGACTTTCAGGGTACTGCCTGACACAGCACCGAGTACCCCGGCGACGACTTTCGCCTGGCTGACAATATCGCAGGCGAACAGGTTACCGCGGGGGTTATCTACCTGACCCACGGTGACAGAGCCGCCACAGCGAATGCGGCTGTAAGCCAACTGACGGGAGACGGTAACGTTACCGGCGCACTGAATATCAATACCCTGACCATGCTGAACGTGAATGCTGCCAGTGGCTGACAGCTTACAGCTGAATTCGGAGGTCTGCTCGTTCACTTTGCCCATGGCCCCTTCAGTGATAATGATATCTCCGCCGGACTCGATGTGGGCTGACTCAACAAAGCCATTAATGGTCACGTCACCTTTGGCTTTAATGACCATTTTTTCAGTCACATCACCGTTTACCAGCACCGCGCCTTCGTAGTTAACGTGGCCGGTGCCGACGTTTACGCCGCTGCAAATAAATGTATCGTCTATGTTCATGGTCTGATTCTGGTACTTGGGCATACCGGCCAGGGAGGCGATCAGCAAGTTTTCATCTTTAGGATGGACGGTTGTTCCTTCGCCTTTTTTGAACTCTACCCATTCACCGGCTTTGGCCGCAAGATGGTTCCCGCGAACATCAAATCCATTGCGGCCCTTAGTTGGCCTGGTGCGCCTCAGTACTTCCGCTTTGGCTTTTACACAAATGACTTCACCGAGGTTTCGCATGTCCACCCTGTCACCATTACTTGTCTGGGGCCTGAGCACCCGTTCAAGTGCATTGGGTACAAGGGGAATAAAGCGCGATGACTTGCCGTCACGCGGGGGGAGGCCTTTAGCAATAACATCTTCAATAATACTGCCTGGCGGTGATTTCTGCGCTTCGACCAGCACGCTCTCGATGCGTTTCAGACCAACCCCTCTGACGATTTTGTTTTTCTCTGCCAGCTGACAAATGGTTTTGACGGTCGGAAACTTACCACCGAAGGGAGTGGTCAGTACCAGGCTGGCTGTCATAGCATCTTCAGGTATACGGAATTCCACTTCTGCGTTGCGGCGTTCGCCAACCTTTTCGGTGACGTCGGTGAAGTCTTTAGTCTTAAAGTAGTGGTTGGCCTTTTCCGAGGCGCTTTTTACACTGGACTCGGAAATATAGAATTTCTTATAGGCGTTGCGCAGCTCACTTACGATTGATGCTGACTCGAGCTCCTGTTCGAATGCAGCAGGGTTAAGTGTTAACTGTATCGCGTTCTTTTTTTCATCAAAGCTGAATTCTACGCCTTTCATCACTACATCCGTCAAAACGTGAGGTTACTAAGGGTTATCGACCACCTGGCACCTTCCTTAAGGATCGGAAATCATAGTCTGTATGAACACAGATCCCAGTGCCGGTTTCACGAATCTAATGTATAGCGAAGTCTGATGGCACGTCAAAGGTTTTGCGCATACTGATAAAGCGCCCGTAAAATTCCCTGCTTGTCTGCATCGTCACTGTGTTGCTGAGCAAGTTGTTCAAGGTGAAGCAGAAAGGGCTCCAGTGTCAGGGAGGCCGCCGAATCCGGATCGGTTAATCTGGCCTGACGGTGATGCTGCCAGCGCTGCATTTCGTCAGCCGTTAACGTATGGGGGTAGTTGCGGGCACGGTAACGAAACAACTGGCTGCGTAAACGCGGGTTCTGGGTAGTATCAGCCAGCGCAGTCAGGGCTTCTGGCTGGGCTTCAATCACATTGTCACACCAGCGCCGCTCATCATTACCCAGAAAGCCGCCGCTGTAGAGCGCATGATCCACGTCTTCTTCGCCAAGATCGGGTTGTTGCTGGTAAACCTCGATCAGCTTGTCGGCCAGACCGCCATGCTGGCTCAGGCGGGCAAAGGTATCCAGGCAGGCCTCACGGTCCAGGCCCAGCCGTTTGGCATTCTCCGGTGTCATGGCTTTGGCACTGGTAATAAATGGCGAACGATTAATATGAATAAGTTTCAGGCCCGGGCGTTGCTGTTCATTATCCAGCGCCTCTTTTGGTGCATACAGACGTGCGCGAATGGTGTCTGCGTCTTCATCCATCAGGGTTTCCGGTGCATGACCAAGATCAACGGCAATGACTGCGTTGGGATTGCCAGGATGCATGGCGACCGGCATGATCCAGGTGCAGCAGCCCTGCGCCGCCGGCAACTTTGAGGACACATGTAACAGCACCGAGGGCTTCGTCAGATCGATGTATTTAAGTACATTCCGTTTGGCACGCAGCGAAAAAGCATACTCGAATAATTTGGGCTGGTGCTCTTTTATCAGCCTGGCCAGTGCAATGGTGGCACGTACATCTGATAACGCATCATGGGCATCGCCGTGCTCAATATTGTTGGCTGCCGTCAGGTGCTCCAGTTTAAAGCTGGGGCTGCCGTCATCCCGCAATGGCCATTCTATGCCGTCTGGCCGCAGTGCATAGCAGGCGCGCGCAAGATCAATAATATCCCAGCGGGCATTACCGTTACGCCACTCTCTGGCATACGGGTCGTAAAAATTGCGGTGAAACAGGTGACGCGTGACTTCATCGTCAAAGCGGATACTATTGTAGCCTGCCACACAGGTATTTTGCGTGGCCATTTCACTATGGATCTGGCGCGCAAATTCGGCCTCAATCATACCGTCGCGCAGGGTCTGCTGGGGGGTAATCCCCGTAATCAGACATGCCTGAGGATGGGGCAGGTAGTCGTTGGCAATCTGACTCATTATATTGATGGGTTTGCCCACTTCCTCTAAGTCCATAGTGGTGCGAATGGCAGCAAACTGGCAGGGCAGGTCCTTTTTGGGACTAGTGCCAAACGTTTCATAATCGTGCCAGAGAAATGTGGGTTCCTGCATTATCGTTCCATTACCGTCTGCTGCGCGCATGAAAGTCACCGCGCATTGCCTAAAGTGGGAATGCGCGAGTGTACACGCTAGCAGTAGTGAACGCCAACAACGCACAACAGTGCTATTTACCTTGTAAAGGTCACATTCAGACGAATAGGTATCGCCTTGTGGGTAAAAACCGATAGGATAACGCTACAACAATGAATAAGGATAGACACTATGTACCGACGACTGCTTACTTCACTCATTGCCTGCACATTCTGCTTCGGCGCTTTTGCTCACGGTGATCATGACCATCCGGTCGCGATTGCCATTCATGGGGGCGCGGGCACAATACTTAAAGAGAATATGACGCCCGAACAGGAGCGTGCTTACCTAAGCAAGCTCGAAGAAGCTATTTCCCATGGTTATGCCCTATTGAAGCAGGGCGAGTCAGGCGAGCAGGCGGTCGTCGAAACCATTCAGATCCTCGAGAATTCACCGCTGTTTAATGCCGGAATTGGTGCCGTGTATACGTTTGATGGTGAACATGAGCTGGATGCGTCGCTGATGCACGGTGGCTCCAAAAACGCCGGCGCGGTGGCTGGTGTTAAAACCATTCGCAGCCCAATCGAAGCGGCCAGGCTGGTCATGGAACAATCGCCGCACGTGATGCTTTCAGGAAAAGGCGCAGAAACGTATGCGGCAGAGCATGGCCTGGAGCAGGTCGATAACACCATTTTTGACACAAAATTTCGTAAAAAAGCCCTGGATAAAGCCAAAGCACGCATGGAAAGTGCAGGCCTGACCGAAGGCGGACAGCAGGGCAATGAACGGTTTGGCACGGTCGGTGCGGTTGTGCTGGACAGCCACGGCAATATTGTTGCTGGTACCTCGACCGGCGGTATGACGGCCAAACGCTATGGGCGTATCGGTGACTCACCCGTGATCGGCGCGGGAACCTTTGCTGATAACGACAGTTGTGCGGTGTCTGCCACCGGCCATGGCGAGTATTTTATCCGTTATAACGTTGCCGCAGATATCTGTGCGCGTATGAAGTACCTGGGCGATCCATTACAAAAGGCCGCGGATGCCGTGATTAATGGTGTTTTGGTGGAAGCCGGCGGTGACGGTGGTGTGATTGCCATTGATGGCGACGGGAATATCGCAACGGTGTTTAATTCTCCCGGCATGTATCGGGCCAAAATTGACACGAATGGTGATCTGTCAGTGGGCATTTATCAGTCGTGGAGTAAAGCGGCGCAGTAAGTAGTGATAAGTCGCTGACGTTGGGTACCGCGCTGATGGCCGCGTGGTGCCCGGTTTCGTGCATGAGGCAGACTAAGATTTGCTGTATTTTATAATTAACAATACTAACAGGCATAAGAATTACATTGGCAACCAGAGACGGAGCTTAATATCCTCATGGTAGACCAAACTACACCATGCAATGCCAGGGCTGGCGGCAAGGTAAAGAAAGACGATCCATCGTTGCGCTTATTGCTGTTTGCACCAGATTAGTCTGTGTTTTTTCAATTTCCTGTTGATAAGGCTCAAACAACTCTGCGTTAAACGGGCCAATAGCATCGAAAGTAATCAGGCCGTCTTATTCAGGCGGCGAAAACACGCCATGTTCCCGGAATTCTGCCATGACCACGTGTGTACCTGCAGATAATCTTTCTGGTCAGTGGCGTATTTTTCGGAGGTAGAAGAAAAACGCATACGTAATTTCTACGGGTTAGTGATCTTAATTATATTAGGCTTAGTTTATATGTGGAGATAAGCACCAACCGGAAAAAAGCATGTTTGTTGAAACAATAAAGACCCCCGGTATCGCGCATTTGTCGTATATCATCGGCAACGATGGTGAGGCCTGTGTAATTGATCCTCAATTAGACACAGACACTTACTTGAAGTTGGCAAATCAACATGGCTGCCGAATTACAACGGTCATTGAAACCCACCGTAATGAAGACTTTATTTCAGGCGCGAAGGCGCTCGGTCAGCGCACTCAGGCAAATATCTATCACGGACCCAATGCAGATGAACCGGTTTCCTATGCGCAGACCATCACTGAAGGCGAGCAGCTCAGCGTAGGCGCCTGGTGTCTTGAAGTTATAGAAACGCCCGGTCACACCAAAGACAGTATTTGTGTCACTGCGACCGATACTAACGCGTCAGACGAGGTCATTGGCGTATTTACCGGTGATACCCTGTTTGTGTCTGATGTGGGGCGAACAGACTTTTACCCCGATGAAAAAGAAGCAATGGCCGCCAGCCTTTATCAAAGTTTAGGGAAGCTGAGTGCGCTGGGCGAGCAGGTCATCGTTTACCCGGCACATGGGGCAGGCTCAGTGTGCGGCGGTGGTATGGCCGATCGTGAATTTACCACGATTGGCATCGAGCAGCGCAGCAACCCCATGCTGCGGATCGCTGATGAAGCGGCGTTTGTGGCGAAGAAAGTTAGTGAGTATCATTATATCGCGCCTTATTTCAGTAGAATGGAAGCGGCTAACGTTTCCGGTGTGGCAGAGGCTATGCCAGCGCAGCTTTGTGCGCCCCTGCTTGCCGATGAGCAGACGCAGTGGCTCGATACCAAAAAGCGGCCGGGCATGCTCATTGATGTGCGCAGCCACGCTGCCTTCAGGGAACAGCATATTGCCGGCAGTATAAATTTGCCCGGTGACTTGCTGAGTGCCTACGGCGGCTGGTTATTGGACGATGATACGCCACTGGCATTGGTGGCAGACCATGCTGCGCAGGCGAATGAGGCAGCCAGGCAGCTATGGCGCATGGGCGTCACGCAGGTGGCGGGTTATGTAAGCACAATACCAGCGGCACTTACGGAACAACACAAAAGGGCGCAGTCTGTGGCTACCGTTACTGCAGATACAATCAGTAACAGGCTTAGCAACCCGGCTAAGCAATGGGTACTGCTGGATGTGAGAAAGCGTGACGAAGTGGTCTCGACACCGTTCCCTGGAGCGTTGCATACTTTTCTTGGTCACCTTAAAGACTATGCAGCGAAAACCCATGCCGACACACACTATACTTGTATGTGTGGCAGTGGTGCGAGAGCCACTGTCGCGGCAAGTTATCTGCAAATGCTGGGGTGCAATAACGTCGACGTATTTGAAGGGTCGCTGGACGCCTGGCAGCAAGCCAGTCACGAGGTGTCGTAGCGGGCACCGACACGGTGCCCTGCAGACTGACTGGGCTAATTCTCCTAGATAGCGTTAAGTAGTTCTGACTGGTCAATAATAGGGTTACGAATTCCTTAGCAACTCTGCGCGGCGTCATTGCAATACCGCTCGTAGGCACTCACCGGGTCATTGGCATGCCATTGTAATAAAAGTGCTAGATGTCAGGGCTCGAATACCTTCTCAGCGCTGCTATCAAAGACCGCATCGCCACATGAGGACTGGTTTTCCAGCGGCGAATGACACTCTCATAGCGAGTAGTCATGTTGAAATAGGCGCGAGCCAGATCGCCTTTAAACTCATCGGTGCTCTCAGGATATTAAATAATTATAAAAAAGCGCTAAAAAAATAGCCGATTAGCCAATCAGCATCTAGGCTTGAAGAGAAGTCTCTTCAGCGGCTTCAACGCGCTAGGTTAGAGCCCTCAGGTACCTATGTCATCGTGCGGCAGAGACCTGTGTACACAGGCTGCTAACCAAACACGGTTCGGATAACAACAATGCAGGTCACGATGGTGCATTTGCAGGGGAGAAATACAATGGAATCACTTCAGGTTAGCGACTATATGAACACGCACCCGGTGAAGCTGGGGCTGAAAATGCCTGTTGCTGAAGCCGTAGAGTGGCTGCTGGCCAGTGGCCAGACTGGCGGGCCAGTCGTGGATGAGAAAGGCAAGGTCGTGGGCTTTTTGTCTGAACAGGACTGCATCTCGCAAATGATAGAATCGAGCTACTACCGCGAGCAGGTCTGCCGGGTGGCAGATATTATGCGCACACCCGCACTCACCGTTAAGCCCTATATGTCGGTACTTGAGCTGGCGCAATTGCTGCTGCGTGAAAAGCCTCGGATTTACCCAGTAGTGGATGATGATGGTGTGTTGTGTGGCTCGATAAACCGGACCAATATTTTAAAGGCGATTGATGTGCAACTACGCTCAGGCTACCGCAAAGTAGCCAGCTAGCGTAGCACCAAATGTAGACACGTTGGGCCTGGGAAAGTGCAACAGGCCCTTGCCGTGAGAGTGCTGCTTTTCCACTTTGGGCTGGTGAAAACAATTTCGGCATATCTTGTCACTTTTTGGACTTGAAAGTCGCGCCAATCCACTTATGCTATCGCGTTTTTTAAACTGAGGCGGCGCGCGTGACATCCCATTCTATTCCTAATCCGTTCGGTCTGTTGCCTATTCTGGTCTTCGTTGTGCTGGTGGTTGGTACCGGTATTCTCACCGGTGATATGACGGCTATGCCTATTCTGGTGGCGTTTTTCATCAGTGCGGGCGTGGCTTTGTTTATCAACCCGAAGCGTCAGCATCAAAGCGTGGCACAGAAACTTCAGGTGTTTTGTAAAGGGGCAGGTGACAGCAACATTATTCTGCTGGTACTGATTTTTTTGCTGGCTGGCGCGTTTTATGCCTTAAGCATTGATATTGGAGCCCGGGATGCCACGGTCAGTCTGGCACTCACGCTGTTACCGGATACGCTGATTCTGCCTGGGCTGTTTCTTATCTGCTGCTTTATCTCCTTCGCCATGGGGACTTCAATGGGCACCATCACGGCATTGTCGCCGGTTGGCGCAGGCCTGGCGAGCAGTCTTGGGCTGCCTGTGGAAATGGTGCTGGGCATTGTGGTGGGCGGCGCCATGTTTGGAGACAATCTGTCTTTTGTGTCAGACACCACCATTGCGGCGACCCGCAGTCAGGGCGTGAACCTGAAAGATAAGTTCCGTGCCAATCTTATCGTGGCAGTGCCGGCGTGCGTTGTCACGCTGGCACTGATTTTACTGATTGATGTGAACCCGGCGGATGTGCCTGGCACAGGCGAAACCGACTACTGGCGGATCCTGCCGTATTTATTAATTATTGCGGCAGCGCTTGGCGGGTTGAATGTCATTGGTGTGCTGGCTGTGGGGATTATCAGCGCGGCGCTCATTGGGCTGGCACAGGCACAGTTCGATGTCGTTGCGATGCTGGGCGTGGTGCAAAAAGGCATGGGCTGGATGCAGGATCTGGCCATGATTGCCCTGACCATTGGTGGCATAGTGGCGCTGATGCATACTAACGGTGGCATTACCTGGCTGATTGAGATTCTGACCCGGCGCGTAAAAGGCAAAAAAGGCGCCGAACTGTCGGTCGCCTCGCTGGTGAGTTTTCTGGATCTCACCACGGCAAATAATACGATAGCCATTGTTACTGCCGGGCCGATTACACGCGAGCTTAGTGCTCAGTATGGTGTTGATCCTCGCCGTACCGCCAGTTTGCTGGATATCTTCTCGTGCGGCTTTCAGGGGCTGGTTCCCTATGGCGCACAGTTATTAAGTGCTGCCGCTGTAGTGGGGATTTCGCCGCTGGCGATCACGCCGTACTGCTGGTACCCCATGCTGATACTGCTATTTGGTCTGCTGTCTGTTGCCAGCGGATTGCCCAGATTCACACACCCACACACCGATCCCCTCGCTCAAGCACCTCGTTAAGTGGCCTGGGTGCGGCGTGCTGCCGCCGGGCCTGTTATTTGCGCACAGCGTATTTAATTGGGATAAAGGGGAAGAGTGGATCTCGCGCGCGACATCTTCTAGGATCGTCGCCCTTGTACTGATTAAGAGGAATTACTGTTGTCGTCAGCCGCACCTGATACTTTGTCATCGCTTTACGAACAACTGCCGCAGTGTATTGGCAGCGAACGGTTTCGTCTGCGTCGCCGTCTGAACCAGCTTAAGCGTGACGGCAACGGTGCCAGTGATAAAAAGCGCGAGGCCCTTGCCAGCGATATTGAACGCGCGGTGCTAAAACGACAGCAGCGTCAGGATAATCTGCCCGACGTCAGCTATCCGCCGTTGCCGGTCAGCGATAAGAAAGACGATTTAAAAGCCGCGATTGCGGAAAATCAGGTGGTCATCGTGGCCGGTGAGACCGGTTCGGGTAAAACCACACAGCTACCGAAAATATGTCTGGAGCTGGGCCGCGGTATAGACGGCATGATTGCTCATACGCAACCCCGGCGCCTGGCTGCCCGCAGCGTGGCAACGCGCATTGCCGAAGAGCTGGATACGGCGCTTGGCGATAAAGTCGGCTTCAAAATCCGCTTTTCAGATCAGGTCAGCGACAACAGCTATGTGAAGCTGATGACCGACGGTATGCTGCTGGCAGAAATGCAGAATGACCGGTTTCTCAATCAGTATGACACCATCATTATTGATGAGGCCCACGAACGCAGCCTGAATATTGATTTCTTGCTGGGCTACCTGACACAACTGCTAAAAAAACGCCCTGACTTAAAACTTATTATCACCTCTGCCACCATCGATCCGGAACGTTTTTCCCGTCACTTTAACGATGCACCTATTGTTGAGGTAAGTGGGCGTACCTACCCGGTGGAAGTGCGCTACCACGCGCCAGAAGATCAGAATGACGATATTGAGCAGACCGAGGCGATTATCAGTGCTGTGGACGAACTGCGCAATGAAGCGCCGGGGGATATCCTGGTATTTTTAAGCGGTGAGCGTGAGATCCGCGACACTCAGGATGCGCTAACCAGACAGAAATACCGCAATACCGAAATAGTGCCACTGTATGCACGTCTTTCTGCCAGTGAGCAGAACCGCATATTCCAGTCGCATACTGGCCAGCGCATTGTGCTTGCCACTAATGTGGCAGAGACCTCGCTGACTGTGCCCGGCATTAAATATGTGATTGATCCGGGAATGGCGCGTATCTCCCGCTACAGTGCGCGCAGCAAGGTTCAGCGGCTGCCTATCGAACCCATATCACAGGCGTCTGCGAACCAGCGGGCGGGACGCTGTGGCCGTGTATCGAACGGTATCTGTATCCGGTTGTACAGTGAAGAGGATTATCTGGGCCGCCCGGAGTTTACGGACCCGGAAATACTGCGGACCAACCTGGCTTCGGTTATCTTGCAGATGCTGGCTCTGGGGCTCGGCGATATTGCCGGGTTCCCGTTTGTGCAACCGCCGGAGAACCGCAACATTAACGATGGTTTCCGGCTGCTGGAAGAAATTCAGGCGATTACCCGCAAAAAGGGCCGCCCGCATCTTACCCCAATGGGCCGCCAGATTTCGCGCCTGCCAATTGATCCGCGCTATGCCCGTATGGTGGTGGAAGCGTCGCGCTCCAATGCGCTGGCACAGGTGATGGTGATTGCCGCCGGGTTGTCGATTCAGGATCCCCGCGAGCGGCCGCAGGAAAAGCGCCAGCAGGCAGACGAAAAGCACAGTGAGTTTGCCGATAAAGACTCAGACTTTATCAGTCTCTATAACCTCTGGTGTCACTTCCGCGAGCAGCAGCAAGCGCTTAGCCAGAATCAATTGCGTAAGTGGTGTAAAGCGAACTTCATTAACTACCTGCGCATGCGGGAATGGCAGGATATTGTCAGTCAGCTTAAAAAGTCGGTGGCCGAGCTGGGAATGGGGACCACCCGACAGGAAGCCGACTATGCCGGGGTTCACCAGGCCATTTGTGCCGGGCTGTTATCGCATTTGGGGATGAAAGACAAAGACCGTGAATATCTGGGCTCGCGCAATACCCGGTTTATGATTTTCCCCGGCTCTGATATTGCTAAAAATCAGCCAAAATGGGTGATGGCGGCGGAGCTGGTGGAAACCTCACGGCTGTTCGCCCGTATGGCAGCCAGAATCGATCCCAGCTGGGTAGAGCCACTGGCAAGCCACGTCACCCAGTCCAGTTATTCCGAGCCGCACTGGTCGAAAAAGCGCGGGGCTGTAATGGCGTGGGAAAAAGTCACCCTGTTTGGCCTGCCCATCGTGGCCCGCCGCCAGGTGGTGTACAGCAAAATTGATCCTGCCGTCTGTCATAAACTGTTTATCCGTGAGGCGCTGGTAGAAGGTGAGACGCGTATGCAGTTTGACTTTCTTTCCCACAATCAGGCCCTGCTTGAGCAGGCCGATGAACTGGAGCAGAAAACCCGCCGTCGTGATCTGATGGTCGATGAGCAGCACCTGGTAGATTTTTACGCAGGTAAAATTCCCACCGAGGTTAACAACGAAGCGGCGTTTCACAAATGGTTTAAATCTCTGGCCGATAAAGACACGCTCGAATTTACCGAGGACGATGTATATCGCCAGCAACCCGGCCAGTCCGTAGAGAACGCGTTTCCCGACAGCTGGAAACAGGGCAACCTGACACTGCCGCTTCATTATCATTTTGAGCCGAATGCTGAGGATGACGGGGTTACCGTGCTTATCCCGTTGCCGCTGCTTAACCAGGTCGACGACATCGGCTTTGACTGGCAGGTACCGGGACTGCGGCATGAACGGATTGTCGCCATGATCCGCAGCTTGCCCAAGCGGTTACGTAAAAACTTTGTGCCTGCCCCTAATTTTGCCGATGCCTGTTTATCAGACATGGCGCAAACTGACAAACAGGGCAGACCGCGCACGCTGACCGAGGCCGTGACCTATAAGCTAAAACGCATGACCGGGGTGGACATAGAAGAAGAGGCATGGAATTTCGAGCAGGTAGATCGTCACTTAATCATGCATTTTGCGGTGGTGGACGATGAACGCAAGATCATAGCCCGGGGTGATGATCTGCATACCCTGAAGCAACAATGTCAAGGCCAGGTGAAGCAGACCTTTGAAGAAGCCGCCACACCTGAACTTGAACGCAAGGGCCTGCAACAGTGGGACTTTGAGGCATTGCCGCAAAGCTTCACTCAAAAGATGGCAGGCTTCGAAGTACAGGCCTATCCGGCGCTGGTGTCACGAGGGGATACCGTCGACATTGAACTGATTGATGAGCCGGAGAAAGCGGCACGGTTGCACCGTCAGGGCGTCAATGTGCTGATCCGCAATGCCATGCCGTCTCCGCGCAATTACCTGCAGGAAAAATTACCGAATAAAGCCAAGCTGGGCTTATATTTTAATCCCTTTGGTCAGATTAAACCGCTTATCGAAGACTGTATTCTGGCCGGCATTGATGCGCTGGTCGATGACTTTTTAAACGGGCAAGACGCTGATATTCGCGAGCAGGCTGACTTTAATGCCTGCGTAGACGCAGTACGCGGTAATATCAATGACAAGGTACTGGATATTGCACGTCAGGTAGAAACCGGGCTGACACTGGCTCATCAGTGTCAGAAGAAAATGAAGGGCAATGTGCCCTTGTCTATGGTCAGTGCACTTGGAGACTGTAAGGCGCATCTGGCCTCACTGGTGTATCCGGGGTTTGTCTCTGATATTGGCTATGCAAGGCTCAATGACTGGAATCGTTACATCAAAGCGCTGGATCGCCGGCTTGAGAAGCTACCGGTAGATCCCAACCGCGACCGTATGCATCAGGTCAGCCTGGAGAAGGTCATCGCGCAGTGGGAGGCTGTATGCCAGAAATACCCGGATGATAAAGTGCCAGCGCAGCTTAATGATGTACGCTGGATGATCGAAGAATTGAGAGTCTCACTGTTTGCGCAGCAACTGGGTACGGCCTATCCTGTTTCTGCAAAACGGATCATTAATTTTCTGGCAGATTTTTAACGTTTCGGTCTATTCTTGTTCTGGTGAGAACGAATTGATGGTCAGGGATTTATGAGCTCTGCGGTCTTCATCGTACTCAAGGGGCTACTTGATGGTTTCTTTCCATTGACAAGTGCACAGGATAGCGTAACTATAAATTTGCCAGATGCAAAAATGTACCGGGGTAGGAGAGGTAGGCATGTTGGGATACGACGATAAGCGCAATTTTTTCAGGATGATGGTGAATTCACCGTGTCAGATCCAGGTGAATGATGAAGAATCCAGCCGCACCATGCAGGCTGTGTGCAAGGACATAAGTGCAACGGGAATGTCATTGGAGGTTGATGAGCCTTCTATCGAAATTGGTACAGATGTTACCGTTTCAATCGATTCCAACAGCTCACAAATTCCTTCGCTGTCCGCGGTTGCCAAGGTGGTGCGGTGCGTACCTGAAACGGACAGCAGTTGCATTGTTGGCGTGGAAATTTCTGAAATGAAATAATCGGGTGGTCACTCTTTTCACGTCAATGGCGAGGCCGGGCAAGTATACCCGGCCGGCCTGAGTCCGGTCTAGCTGTCAGTCACTTCGCAGATAAGCCCTTTAAGATAATACCCTTCCGGATAACTGCCAATCACCGGGTGGTCTGTTGCCTGACCCAAACGTTCAATAATTTTAATAGTACGCCCGGCATCCAGCGCGGCATCGGCCACAATTTTCTGAAACAAATCGGCTGGCATCAGGCCTGAGCAGCTAAATGTAAACAGCAGTCCGCCGCTACGCACGGCATGGATCCCGTACATATTGATATCTTTGTAGCCACGTGATGCACGGTTCAGCGTCGCCTTGCTGTCCACAAATTTTGGCGGGTCGAGGATCACCATATCAAACTGCTGACCCTGCTGATGATACTCACGCAGCGCAGTAAACACATCCTTATTCACGTTGGTGCACTGCTGTCCGACGAAATTATTCAGGGTAAGGTGCTGTGCAGCCAAATCCAGCGCCGGCTGCGATACATCCACATTGGTCACATGGCTGGCACCGCCGGACAGTGCCGCACAGGCAAAGGTACCGGTGTAACTGAAACAGTTCAGTACCTCAGCATCGCGGGCGTAACGCCGGGCTGCCTGCCGACTGTCGCGCTGATCGAGATAAAAGCCGGTTTTATGGCCGTGCACTATATCGACGAGAATTCTTTGCCCGTTTTCACGAATGGTCACGGTTTGTGGTGGAGTGCCCGATACCACCCCTGTGACGCTCTCAAGCCCTTCTTTTTTGCGCACATCGACATCGCTGCGCTCGTAAATATGCATATCCGGCAAGCGCTTATTCAGCGCCCACACCAGCTTGTCACGCTGACGCTCGGCCCCGGCACTAAGTAATTGCAGTACCAGTACGTTGTCATAACGGTCCACCGTTATTCCCGGCAGACCGTCAGACTCAGCCGCGATCAGACGGTAGCTGTTAGTCACTGACTCATCGAACAGGCGTCGGCGCAGCGCTAGCGCACTGTCAACGCGGCGCATAAAAAAGGCATTATCAATAATTTCGTTCTTATCGAAACTCCACATCCGTACCCGGATTTGCGAGTCCGGCGAATACGCACCGCGGCCCAGCCAGTCACCTTCAGCACTGCAAACATCGACCGTATCGCCCTTGCGCGCTTTGCCCTTGACGGTTGCCACGGCACTGGCGAAAACCCAGGGATGGCGACGGCGTAAGGACTTATCACGGTTTGGCTGAAGCGTGAGGGTAGCTGACATTGATGGTTTTCCGACTGGCTGTAAAAGGCCGCAAGTATAGCGGACTGACGACATAAACGCATTACCACATTAGTCATTATCCGGCACGCACAGCCTGTCAGTGCTACTCTGCGTGAGACCTGTATAATCCTGACCGGTGTCTCGGGCGTAACACTGACAGAACTTGTTTTTGGAGCAGCAAATGAAATTTATCGACTTCACCGAAGGCGGTCCCGACACCTTGCGTATTGCCAATACATCCGCGCCACAGGCAGGAGCCGGACAGGTACTCATTGAGGTCGCTGCATTCGGTATAAATCGTGCCGATACACTGCAGCGACAGGGGAAATATCCGCCTCCGCCCGGAGAAAGCGAGATCCTCGGACTGGAAGTGGCGGGCACGGTTATCGATGCTGGTAAGGATGTGTCACGCTGGCAAACCGGCGACAAGGTGTTTGGGCTGGTCGCCGGCGGTGGCTATGCTCAGCAGGCAGTGGTTAATGCACAGCACCTGATGGCAGTACCTGAGGGCATGCCACTGGAGCAGGCGGCCGGACTGGCTGAAGTTTTTCTTACTGCCTACCAGTGCGTGCACTATATTGCCGGGCTGGAACAAGGCCAGCGTGCGCTCATCCATGCCGGAGCCAGCGGGGTAGGGCTTGCTGCCCTGCAATTGTGTCGCTATATGGGCATAACGACAGCGACAACCGCATCCAGTACAGAGAAGCTTAGTCTGTGCAAAGAGATGGGCGCAGACATTGCGATAAATTATAAACAGGACGACTTTGCCACCATGCTAAAAGATGCCTGGCCAGAGGGCGTGGATATGGTGCTGGATATGGTCGGCGGTGATTATCTGAATCGAAATTTACAGGTGCTGAGGCGAGACGGACACATTGTGCAACTGGCTATGCTGGCCGGACGTTATGCGGACAACCTGGATCTGGCTCTGCTGCTGGGTAAGCGTGCCCGTATTCAGGGCACTACGTTGCGAAGCCGCACAGACAGCTACAAACGTGATTTGATTGACGCGTTTTCAGCGCGCTGTCTGGACGGGTTTGTCACGGGTAAGCTGGTGGTGAATATGGATACCGTCTATGACGTCACGGAGATCCAAACAGCCCACCAGCGCCTCGAAGAAAACAGCACAAAAGGAAAAGTCGTGGTGCGCTGGTAGCACTTATGCGTTTTCAAAGCCTTCGTCTTTTTGCGAAGGCTGACTTTCTGCGGCCTGTCTGGCCAGTTCATCACAACGCTCGTTTTCAGCATGGCCACTGTGGCCTTTTACCCAGTGCCAGTTAACCTGATGTTTGTTTACGGCCTCATCCAGCTGCTTCCAGAGGTCCGCATTTTTTACCGGCTTTTTGTCTTTGGTTCGCCAGCCATTTTTGCGCCAGTTGTGGATCCACTGGTTTATCCCGTTTTTGACATACTGACTGTCGGTGGTCACTTCAACACAACAGGACTCACTTAAACTGTTGAGTGCTTTGATCGGCGCCAGCAGTTCCATGCGGTTGTTGGTGGTATGCGCGAATCCGTCGCTCAACTCTTTGCGGTGTTGCCTGTAGATAAGTACAGCGCCATAGCCGCCTGGTCCTGGATTACCCAGACAGGATCCGTCGGTGTATACCTGCACGGTTTTTTTGGTCACAATGTGTCCTCTTACAATGACCATAACGACGTGCGGTGCAGTGAGAGTTTATCACTCAGGTTGTGCGCGGCATCGCGTATGGTAGAAAAACTAGGGAAGATGCGAATAAGTCTATCGCCGCTAGTGCTTGCAGCCAAGTGCCAGGTCACAGCGGTCTTTCGCAGGCCTGGCGGAGTAAGTCACAAAGGCCGGCGCCGAGCAGGTATCTGGCTGTAAGCCCCGAAGGCTGAGCCCTGAATAACACATGCGCGGAGCTAGTCTTGTCAACAGGGGCGGCGGTCATTGCCCGCGCGTGACGACGCACTTCAGGACTCGCTGAGTGTGGTAGACTTATTCGCATCTTCGTTGAGCCCGTAGCCTGATGCAACGGGCCTGATATACTAACCCTCTGACACCGGTTCGTATAGGGAGCGGTGAAAATTGACACACTGACGCGGGCGGCATTTAAGTGCTTCGTCGGCGTCGTAGCATAAAAAACAGCATTACCACAGGCAGAAGCAGTATGCGTCAGATTGTTCTGGATACAGAAACCACAGGTATTGATCCCAAAGAAGGCCACCGAATCATCGAAATTGGCTGTGTGGAAGTGGTGAACCGTCGTTTAACAGGGAATCATTTTCATGTCTACATCAATCCTGGCCGGCACATTGAGCAGGAAGCCATTGATGTGCACGGTATCACCAATGAGTACTTAAGTGATAAGCCGGTGTTTGCCGATGTCGCCGAGGACTTCATTCAGTTTATTCGCGGTGCACAACTGGTTATTCATAATGCCCCCTTTGACGTGGGCTTTATGGATCATGAGTTTGGTATGGAGCCTAAGACCCGTTCGGTCAGAACCGCAGATATTTGCGATGTGCTGGACTCGCTGACGCTGGCCCGTCAGAAGCACCCGGGGCAGAAAAACAACCTGGATGCATTGTGTAAGCGTTACGGCATTGATAACAGCCATCGTACCTTGCACGGCGCCTTGCTGGATGCGGAGATCCTGGCCGACGTTTACCTGATGATGACGGGCGGTCAAAAAGCCCTGAACCTGTCAGGGCAGGGCAACGGTGACGATACCGGTCAGGCAGATGCCGTACGCCGGGTGCAGCGAACGACAAATAAATTAAAGGTAATTCAGGCAAGCGCCGATGAAATAACACAGCACGAAGCACGACTGGATATCGTTGAAAAAAGCGCAGGAAACTGCCTGTGGCGCTCGGCGACGTCTGACTGACAGGAGCGTATGTGGTGAAGTTTGCCTTCATAGCACTACTAATGGTTATGGGTTCTGGCGCGGCGCTCGCCCAGGATAATACTGAACAGCGCCAGCCAGCCGCCGCGACAGATGTGCCGGCAGCACAAGACACGAAGCCCTCACCAATCAAACAGATTGGCAGTGACTATCACAATGACATTGTACTGCTGCGCAACCGCTTCCGGGTAGACTATGAAGTCGACGAAGTAACCATGGTGTTTTTTCGCGAATATGGCACGGCACCGGTGGTACTGGTACGTCCTGATGGCTCGAAAATTTTTCAGAGCCAGGTGGGTAACGACGAAGACAGCCGCATTAGTTGGTACGACGCAGTAAGCTACGACATGATTCGGATTAAAAATCCGGTGCCCGGTCCCTGGCAGGCGGTCGGGCAGATCCTGCCGGACAGCCGGGTTATGGTCATTTCTGATATTGAATTGCATGCACAGCCATTGCCTCCGGTCATTTTTTCAGGCGAAATTTTAAAATCAACGGCGTCACTGACCAACGGTGGCGAGCCCATTGATAGCAATGAGTTTCGCGACGTGGTCGAGCTGACGATCACGCTGGTCAGTACCAACAACCCCAACTTTGACAACTTTGGCGCACAAACGCAGCAGGTGGCTACCTTTCAGGATAATGGTCGCGGCATGGACGAGGCGCCACTGGACGGCGTATTTACCGGTCAGTTTAATCTGGCTATTGCCCCGGGTGAGTGGACACCGGTGTTTGAGGTCAGTACGCCACTATTTTCACGGGAACAAATAAGCGAGCCGCTACGACTTTACCCCAATCCGGTTGAAATGGATGTAAAGCTGGATGGCGGTGGTGACGGCTACCATAAACTGATGATTGATGTTGACCGCGACCTGGTTGACATTTCGTCGTTGCTTATCGATGGCAAAGTGCGCTTCCCGAATGGCGATATTCAGAATTTCTCGCTGACCAAACCCAGCGACAAAGCACGTGAGCACCTGATTGTGGCGTATGAAGAAGGTGTGTTTCGCGTCAAGCTTACCGCGTATGGCACGACCATGAATGGTCGCGACTTTATTCTGGATGTACCTGAGTACACGTTTGTGGCGGAAATGGCCAGACCTGAGATGCAGGATCCGATGGCTGTAGGGCAGGAAACAGACGAGGCCGCGCCATCTGACAATGATTCTCCGTCAGAGCGGGTCATTGAGGCACAAGGGGATCTTGAGGCACGGGCGGTGACGCCCGAGGCCGAAGAGAGTATGGACACCACGACCCTGATTACGCTGCTGATTGCCGTGAACGGGACCATCCTGGTGATTGGCGGTACGGTGATAGCCTTTATCGTTCTGCGACGTCGTCGGGCGGCCATACGCACTGCGTCCCCTAAGTCAGAAGCAAGCAGCGGGGAAGCGCCGTCCGGGGAGGACGCGCCGGCCAGACAGACAGGCTTGCTGGCGCGGCTGTGGCCTTTTAAAAAGGGATAAAGGGTGCGGACATCGAGAGTTAAATACTGCCAGGATTTATGCAAAAAATAATCATAATGGCGATTAAACCAGCAAACGAGTCCCGTGTGACGATTTTATTAAAAAAAAGCATTGACTCAGTCAGGCCTAAACCGTATTATCTGCGCCGCAGTGAGGGCAGGGGCTCAAACGAGTCACTATTAACTCACTGAAAAATCTGAAAATTAGTGGAGCGGTAGTTCAGTTGGTTAGAATACCGGCCTGTCACGCCGGGGGTCGCGGGTTCGAGTCCCGTCCGCTCCGCCACTTCTCAGATTTGAACGAACAAGGTCCTGGAGCGGTAGTTCAGTTGGTTAGAATACCGGCCTGTCACGCCGGGGGTCGCGGGTTCGAGTCCCGTCCGCTCCGCCATGTCGTTCATCTCCCTACAATGCGGAGCGGTAGTTCAGTTGGTTAGAATACCGGCCTGTCACGCCGG
>NZ_BMXP01000001.1:774938-883820 GCF_014651815.1 Alteromonas halophila
CGGGTTCGAGTCCCGTCCGCTCCGCCATTTAGCAAATTCCTGCTGCTAAATACTAATGCCCAGCCGGGCAACATATAAATACCTTTCAACGTCTGAATTCTGGCCCTGATGTGTTGGCGATATGCGTCGAACACGCTACCATGCGCACACGCAAAAAATACAATATGTCAGAGTGCTCATGCAGGATGTACTGGTCGTTAAGGACCTTTCAAAGACCTACCACGATGGCGAGAACGATACAGATGTTCTTGTTGATGTTTCATTTTCCGTAAGTGCCGGTCAGCAGGTTGCTGTGCTGGGCAGCTCGGGCTCAGGAAAAAGCACATTACTGCACTTGCTGGGCGGCCTCGATTCTCCCTCTGGCGGGGATGTCTGGTTTAAAAATCAACGCTTAAGTGAGATGTCGTCAAGTCAGCTTGCGACGCTGCGTAACCGCGACATGGGCTTTATCTATCAGTTTCACCATCTGCTGGCAGAATTCAGCGCGCTTGAGAATGTCGCCATGCCACTGATGATTGGTGGCGCGTCCTCGTCCGATGCCAGGGCAAAGGCAAAGGCATTGTTAGACCAGGTGGGGTTATCGCACCGTTTAACGCATTTACCCTCAGCGTTGTCTGGCGGCGAGCGGCAGCGTGTGGCTATTGCCCGGGCACTGGTTACGCAGCCCTCTTTGGTACTGGCCGATGAGCCAACCGGCAACCTGGATCATCAGACCGGTGAAGAAGTCTATGCCATGCTTACCCAACTGAGTCAGCAGCACGGCACAACGTTTATAGTCGTAACGCATGACCGTTCGCTTGCCGCCCGCATGGACCGTACGCTGACCATTCAGAACGGGCACCTTACCGATACCGCGAAGGAACACATCACGTGAAACTTGCATGGCAACTGGCGCGGCGATTCAGACGGACCCGCCAGAGCGGCTTTTTGTCGTTTATCTCGTTTTCGTCAACGGCGGGCATTGCGCTGGGCTGTTTTGTTCTGATTGTGCTGCTGAGCGTGATGAATGGTTTTGAGCGGGAGCTTACTCAGCGTATTCTGACATTTATTCCTCACGGAGAGCTCTACAGCGTAGATAACTCTGGTATCGAGCAGTGGCAGGACGCACAGCAACAACTTAAGGCCGATCCGCGCGTCAAAGACGTTCACCCTTACACCAAAGTGACCGGCATGCTGCAGTTTCGTGGCGATCTGAAAGCCGTGGAGTTAACCGGTGTGGATAAGACCTCGGCCAAATCGCTGGCGCTGGTCGAGCACATTAGCGACCGTGACTGGTCGGCCTTTGCCAGCCAGCCGGACGGGGTATTACTGGGGCGCGGTGTGATGGAAAAGCTTGGGGCGTCGCGCGGCGATGCCGTGCAGATCCTGATACCGGTGATAACCGGCGATTTATCCTTTAAAGCGCCACATACCGTGACACTGCGTGTTGCAGGTGAAATAACTGTTGGCGGTGAGCTGGATAATTCTGTTGGCGTAATGCATCTGGCGAAAGCATCAGGTGAGTCAGGTATTATTTCAGGCGCACAGGGACTGCGTCTTACTCTGCATGATCCCTTCAGTGCGCCGCAAACCCTGCGTGATATTGGCTACGCATTTCCGCAACCGGTATATATGTCTGACTGGACACGTACACAGGGGCATTTATATCAGGATATTCAGCTGGTAAGAGTGGTGGTGTACATCGCGCTGACGCTGGTTATCGCTGTGGCCTGTTTCAATATTGTGTCATCGCTGGTGATGGCAGTACGGGAAAAACAAAGTGCCATTGCCATACTCAAAACCATGGGCGCACAGGATAGCCTTATTCGCCAGGCATTTATGCTGCAGGGCATGATCAACGGCGTGACCGGAATTGTCATTGGCACCAGTGGCGCATTGTTAATAGCGCCAAACCTGTCGGCCATTGTGGCTACCATTGAAGCATGGCTGGGCGTGACGCTGTTATCCGGAGATATCTACTTTATCAACTTCCTGCCATCGCAGCTTGAAGCGCTTGATGTGGTTTTAACGGTAGTGATTGCCTTTATACTGAGTGTACTGGCAACTTTGTATCCGGCGCAGCGGGCAGTACGTATTGAGCCTGCCAGGGCGCTAAATTAACTTAAGGGCACGGGTGCGGCAGGCTGAGACGCGTCCGGCCACAGATGGCGTAACTGCTGATTAAAACGTGAAATATCCCCACTGCTGTAGAAGCGGGCTGTGCCGGCGTTTACTAATGTGTTGAGCTGCATTGTCTGCGTCAGGCGATGCTGCACCTGCTTGGCCACCGCAGGCTCGGTGCGCACGATGGTAACGTCTGGCCCGGCAATGTCGGCGATAAGGTCGGCGATAAAATTATAATGTGTGCAGCCAAGCACCAGCGTGTCAGCCCCCTGGTCGAAGAGTGGCTGAATATAGCGGGTAAGCATTTCACGCATGGGCAGCCCGTCCAGCTCCAGTGTTTCTATCTGGGGAACCAGTTGCGGACAAGGTTGCAGGATCACCTTTGCCTGTCCGGCAAAGCGCTGGCGTAAACTGTCGAAGGCTGGTGTAAGCAGAGTACGCGGGGTGGCAAGCACGCCCACTACACCCGTTTTACTGGCCAGAACCGCCGGTTTGACACCAGGCTCAACGCCGAAAACCGGCAACGGACAGTCTGCCCGCAGCCTGCCAATTGCCGCCGTAGTTGCCGTATTGCACGCCACCACAATGGCTTTCACCTGACAGGACAGCAAGTGCTGGGTAATGGCTTGCATACGCTGGTAAATATACGTATCGGTTTTATCGCCATAGGGCGCATGGCCGCTGTCGGCAACATAAATAAGCGATTCACTGGGCAGCAATTCACGGATTGCCCGGGCCACCGACAAACCGCCGATACCCGAATCAAAAATGCCGATCGGCTGAGAATTCGTCATAACCTACCCATTACAATTTCAGGGCGGCAAAAATAGCATATTTTAATTCTGTTTTTTTAGCTAACGCTAAAAATTTGCTAGTACAGCGAAAGACATCACTGCGGCGAACGACGTAACACGTCATTGCGTCGAACGCCGCAATCCACCTGGTTCCGTTACACCGGTAAACGCTATAACACGTTAATAACAACATGTGGGAGGCCCCGGCCTGCGCCGGGGTGATGATAGATTCAATAGGCGTGATTCAATACCGGCTGTCAGGCATTTTTGTCAAAATGCTCAAAGTCGACGTCTTCTTCTGACTCACCGGCACTGGGGTTATTAAAGACATCCTCATCCAGTTCCCCTTCGCTTTTGGCAATCACCAGCGACACCATGCAGTCACCGGTAATATTAACGGCCGTGCGGGTCATATCCAGCAGGCGATCTACACCAATAATAAGCGCAATGCCTTCTACCGGCAGGTTCACCTGCTGCAGCACCATGGCCAGCATGATAAGACCAACCCCCGGCACACCAGCGGTGCCCACAGAGGCGAGGGTAGCTGTCAGCACCACCATCAGGTAGTCGCCCAGGGTTAAATCGACGGCATACACCTGTGCGATAAATACGGTGGCCACGCCCTGCATAATCGCGGTGCCATCCATGTTAATGGTGGCGCCTAATGGCAGGGTGAATGATGATACAGAATTACCCACACCCAGCTTATTACGTGCTGTTTCCATGGTGACAGGCAGCGTTGCACTGCTGCTGGATGTGGAGAAGGCAAACAGCGCTGCGTCACGCATCTTTTTAAACAGCGTAACCGGGCTTAATCCCGTCAGTGTTTTAAGCAAAACGGAGTAGGTCAACAAGCCGTGCAGTAGCAGCACAATCACGACCAGGAAGAAGTATTTGGCGAGACTGAAGATAGTGTCGGCACCAATGGTCGCGAATAGTTTTGCCATCAGCACAAATACACCATAGGGCGCCAGGTTCATAATGATGGTAACCAGACGCATGATGACGGTATTAATATCTTCAAAGAAGTCGCTGAGCCGCTTACCGGCGTCCCCGGTCATTGCCATGGCAATGCCGAATAATACGGCAAATACGATGATCTGCAGCATATTGCCTTCGGCCATCGAGTTGATGGGGTTAGAAGGGAACATGTTTACAATCACCTCAGAAAGACTGGGTGGCGTTTCTGCTTCGAAAGCGTTTTCAGTACTTAAATCCAGTCCTTCGCCGGGCGAAACCAGCAAACCCAGACTCATGGCCAGCGATATGGCTATGGCCGTTGTGACAACATACATGCCGACTGATTTTGCACCTAGCCGGCCCAGCTTACTGGGCTCAGACAATGTACTGGTGCCACAGATGAGCGAGACAAACACCAGCGGCACCACCAGCATCTTCAGGCTGGCAATAAAAATCTGGCCAATAGTTGAAAATATACCTTCTATGAGAACAGCATACGTGGAAACCTCGAAACCAAATATCGAAAAGGTTAAATCTCCGCTATCATCAAATAGCAATTGGAGCAACGCACCAATAATGATTCCGGCAACCATGCCGATAAAAATTCTGGTGGTTAGACTATATTTATGTGCAGATTGTGACATGAATATTCCCTGAGCCTGTTTTTATTATTTATAGCCGGGGTAGTGTGCCAGATTCTTGTTTTTTTTAAACGTTAAACGTCCTATTTGTTAACAAAAAGAGGTTCAGGATTGATTATGCGTGGATTGGTAAAGACGCTGACGCTGTTTGGCGCAATCATGCTGTTAGTAGCCTGCGGCGGCGGAGGCTCGGTGTCACGGGATGATACCGGAGGTGATAATGACGGTGGAAACGATGACCCGGCTGTTTCTGTCACACTGCAAATGGAAGATAATGACGGCAATACAGACCGCAACCTGAGCATCGACAACCCGCTGTTCATTGTGGCCACGGTAACCGACGAAAGTGGCGACCCGGTAACTGACACACTGGTAAGTTTCACGATCAGTGAGCCGACTCTGGCGGAGTTTACTAACGATACAGGTACAGCCAGAACTAACGACGAGGGCATTGCGCGCCTGGGGATCACGGTTGGCAGTTCCGCCGGTGATGGCCAGATTACCGCCACGCTGCCCGGTGGCGAGACCGGCAGTACCACATTCACGTCAACAGGCAGCGGAAGCGGTGGGATCCAGCCTTCTACTCTGCAGCTGTATGCCAGCTCTGTTCAGCTGCCCTCGAGTGGTTCAGATCAAGTTGAGCTTATCGCCGTGGTGAAAAACGCGCAAAGCGTGCTTATGGAAGGGGTCGAAGTGAGCTTTTCTGCCAACAATAATGCCGGAGTCGAGCTGCAGCTCAACCAGCCCGTAACCGCGGCCGATGGCACCGCGCGGGCCATCCTGACCACCCAGAATAACGCCGCCAACCGCACGGTTACCGTCACAGCGCAAACCGGTACCCTGACGCAGTCGGTTAACGTCAATGTGTTCGGCACAGAAGTGACGATCAACGGCACCAGCTCGGTTATTCTGAACGACAGTGTGCAATACACGCTGCGGGTGCAGGACTCAGACGGTGTGGCGATCCCTAATCAGGAAATTGCGTTAAGCGCTGCCAATGGGAGTCTGGCTTCGTCGACTGTGGTAACTGGCGCAGATGGTCAGGCAAACGTAACCTACACGGCCACAACGGCGGGTGCAGATACTATCACTGCGTCGGCACTAAACGCTGAGGCCAGTTTCTCACTGACCGTGCAGCAGGATGAATTCAGCTTTACGACGGCACCGACAGATGAAGTACCGCTTAACCAGGATACTGAAGTGGCCGTAACCTGGAACCAGAATGGCAACCCGCTGGTCAACGGCGACGTCACCTTTTCTACCTCGCGCGGCGAGATTGTGGGCAGTGCCAGTACCTCCACTGACAGCAATGGCCGGGCCGCCTTTACATTGCGTTCTGACAATGCCGGTCTGGCAGCCATCACGGCCACAGGCTACGACAGCAATGGCAACGAAGTGGTTACCGCACGGCTTGATATTGAGTTTATCGCAACGGTGCCGGATACCATTATTGCGGATGCCACGCCGGATTTGATTGGTCCTGACGGCCAGACCAGTACCATTACTGCCATTGTGCGTGATGACGATGGCAACCTGGTTAAAAATGCTGTGGTGACCTTTAATGTTAATGACACCAGCACGGGCTCGATTTCGCCTTCGCAGTCAACCACTGACAGCAACGGTGTCGCCTCAACTGTGTTTACCTCTGGCGCAGTCACCAGTCAGGATGCGGTGGTCATTACGGCAGCAATCTCCGGCAACCCGGCCATCAGTGATGATGTCTTACTCACAGTCGGTAATCGGGCGTTTGATATATCGATAGGAACCGGAAATATTATCAACTCGCCAGACAATGCGACCTATATGAAAGAGTTTGCGGTCTTTGTTACAGATTCTGTAGGTAATCCGATCCGTGGGGTGGATCTCACAGCTTCAGTAACCCCGGTCAAGTTTGCTAACGGTGGGGTTTATTTCGAAGGAGGCTGGAGCTGGAACGGTGAGGTATGGCAGCCAGCATATACTTCGATCTGTAGCAATGAAGACAAAAACGCCAATGGAATTCTGGATCCAGGTGAAGATAACAATGGTGACAATGAGCTGTCGCCAGGCATTGTCGGTACTATCAGTTTCGCGGGTGATGCCGTGACGGATGATAACGGTCAGGCTGTTGTTGAAGTCCGCTATCCGCGTGCCTATGCGGCGTTTTACAACTCGGTTATAAAGGTTTTCGCTCAATCTACGGGCAGCGAAGCCAGCGCCTCCATCAATTATACCTATGCTGCGGCAGCGGATGATTTGGAGGACGAAGCATCACCGCCGCCATCAAGTCCGTTTAACAACCCTCCAAGGGCCTGTGAACCACCTGTCGCTGATTAAGCAGATGGTTTGATGGCAAATGTAAAAAAGCCCGGTAGATTACCGGGCTTTTGTGTTTAATTTAACTCCAGCTTTCTTAATCCTGCTGGAACGGGTAAACAGAGCCCAGCTTAAGTAACTGTGTGAGTTCATCAAGTGCTGTGCGCGACTCAGTCAGCAGTTGTGGATCGCGCAGTGCGTCTTCGGTTAACTCGTCACGGTAGTGTTTGTCCACCCAGGCGTTGAGCCTGGCAAACTGCGCATCATTAATCAGTGTGTTGGGGTTCACCGCCTTTACTTCCTGCTCTGCCAGTGCCACACGCAAGCGCAGACACGCGGGGCCACCGCCGTTTCGCATGCTTTGCTTAACATCAAAGTAGTTGACAGACTTGATAGGCGTTGACTGCGTAACCAGCTTATCCAGATAGGTGCTGACAGCAGTATTGTCGCGGCACTCAGTCGGCGCAATGATGGTCATATTGCCATCTGGCAATGTCACGATCTGGGTGTTGAACAGATAGGTGGTGACTGCGTCCTGAATCGATACATCGCTGGTTTTTACTTCTACAAAATGCAGGTCACCGTCGCCGAACTTGGCGCGAATTTCATCCAGCGCACGTTGTTTCTCGTGAAAGGCCTGCTCATGGAAAAACAGGACGTTCTGGTTGCCAACGGCGATAACATCGTTATGAAACACGCCCTGATCAATGACATCCGGGTTTTGCTGAATGTAAACGACACCGTCGTCATCAAGACCGTGCAGGCGGGCGATAGCCTGACTGGCTTCCAGGGTCTGACGGGCAGGGTACCTGGTTGGCTGCGGCTTGCTGCTGTCAAACGCATGGCGACCGTACACAAACAGCTCCAGACCCGCATGCCCGTAATCACTGCACAGACGGGTATGGTTTGCAGCACCTTCATCACCAAAGTGTTCGTTATCCGGCAGGTGGGTGTGGTGAGCAAAATACTTGTCATCAGCAAACGTCGACTTGAGGATGCGGCCTGTTACTTCTGGTTCCAGCGAACGGTGGAACTTGTTAGTCAGGTTGGCCGGTGTAAAGTGGACGCGGCCATCGGCAGTATCGGCACTCGGTGATACCGTCGCGGCGTTGGCTGTCCACATGCTTGACGCTGAACAACACGCCAAAAAGACTTCTCTGGACTGCTTCGCGGCACGCTCAAGCACAGTGGCATCTGAGCCGGTAAAACCGAGACGGCGAAGTGTTGCGATGTCCGGGCGCTCCTGCGGTGCCAGTACGCCCTGTACCAGACCCATATCTGCAAGGGCCTTCATTTTTGAGAGCCCCTGCTTGGCGGCCTGCTTCGGGCTGCTGATTGCATTGGCGTTATTCAAAGAGGCAACGTTACCGAACGATAACCCGGCATAATTGTGGGTTGGCCCGACCAGGCCATCAAAATTTACTTCGACTTGCTTCATAGTGTCCCTCTGTCAGTTATACGGCGGACAGACATGTCTGAATAACACTGAAAGCGCAAAATCCGCTTCACAAATGGCAAAAATTCAGGCACTTTGCCCCACGCAGACGGTGTGGAATGAGCGGCATTATACGGGTTTTATGTGGCTTGCCAATCGCGGCGGTTAAAAAGTGAACAGGTTTCGTGCAGCAAAAAGGCAAGTGAGAGAATAACTATTAAGAAGATCTTGTTTTCCATTCACTTTGTAGATATATGTTAAAAAAGCATGGGCGCTGCACAGCCGCTATTTCACCGCCCCTTCACTCACGCGTTGGCTAATTTAGTCCTTAAAAATCAATAGGTTTAGTTCAATTTTATGGCAAAATCACTGGTCATAGTCGAGTCGCCAGCTAAAGCGAAAACGATAAATAAATATTTGGGTAAAGATTTTATCGTAAAAAGTTCGGTAGGGCATGTTCGTGACCTGCCGACCAAAGCGTTAGGTAATGTAGAGCCCAAGAAAAGTGCAAAAGAATTAAAAAGCTACAGCGACGACGAGCGCGAAGCCTACCTGCGCAAACATGAGTATAAAAAGCTGGTTGACCGGATGGGCGTGGATCCGGAACAGAACTGGAAAGCGCACTATCAGGTATTGCAGGGCAAAGAAAAAGTCGTTAACGAACTTAAAAAGCTGGCCAAAGACGCGGACACCGTCTATCTCGCGACGGATTTGGACAGAGAAGGAGAAGCGATTGCCTGGCACTTAAAAGAGCTGCTGGGCGACAAAAATCGCACCTATCAGCGCGTAGTGTTCAACGAGATCACCAAAAATGCGATACAGGAAGCCTTTTCGGCGCCTGGTGATGTGAACGTGGATCGGGTTAATGCGCAACAGGCAAGACGGTTCCTGGACCGGGTAGTGGGCTTTATGGTCTCGCCCTTACTGTGGAAAAAAATTGCCCGCGGCCTGTCGGCCGGCCGTGTGCAGTCTGTTGCCGTGCGACTGGTGGTGGAGCGCGAGCGCGAGATCAAAGCGTTTGTCCCGGAAGAGTTCTGGGATGTGCATGCTGATCTCAACAGTCAGCAGGACGATAAATTGCGCATGCTGGTGGCTAAGCACAGCGGCAAAAGCTTTAAACCAAAGAACAAGCAGCAAACCGATGCCGCACTGGCGGACCTGAAAGCCGCCAGTTACGTGGTTGAAAGCCGCGAGTCCAAACCGACGCAAAGCCGTCCGTCAGCCCCGTTTATCACCTCGACCCTGCAACAGGCGGCCAGTACGCGGCTTGGGTTTGGTGTTAAGAAAACCATGATGATGGCGCAGCGTTTGTATGAGGCCGGGTACATCACGTACATGCGTACCGATTCAACCAACCTCAGTAAAGAGGCTCTGGACAGCTGTCGTGACTATATTGGTGACAACTTCGGCAACAAGTATCTGCCGGACGCGCCGAACCGTTATGGCAGCAAAGAAGGCGCTCAGGAGGCCCACGAAGCCATCAGGCCATCGAATGTGGTGATTAAGTCTGACAGCCTGTCTGATATGGAAAGAGACGCTCAGCGGCTGTATGAGCTCATCTGGCGCCAGTTTGTGGCCTGCCAGATGACGCCTGCCAAATACGATGCCACTACCATTCGTGTGGCAGCCGGTGATTATGAGTTAACTGCCAAAGGGCGCGTGCTGCGTTTTGACGGCTGGACCCGTGTGCAGCCACAACTGCGTAAGAAGGGCGAAGAAGACCTGCTGCTGCCGGATGTGAAGCAGGGCGATGTTCTTGACCTTAAAGCGCTGGATCCAAAGCAACACTTTACCAAGCCTGTGGCGCGCTACAATGAAGCGTCGCTGGTGAAAGAACTGGAAAAACGCGGTATTGGCCGTCCGTCGACGTATGCGAGTATCATCTCCACAATCCAGGATCGTGGCTATGTGCGACTGGAAAACAAACGCTTCTATGCCGAAAAAATGGGTGAAATTGTCAACGATCGTCTGATGGAAAACTTCGATGATCTGATGAATTATGACTTCACCGCTAACATGGAACAGCAGCTCGACGATATTGCCGAAGGGAATAAGGACTGGAAAGACGTACTGAATCTTTTCTATTCCGACTTTTATCAAAAGCTGATAAACGCTGAGAAAGAGCCTGACAACGGCGGCATGCGCCTGAATCAGGCAGTCCCCTCGGGTATTGAATGCGACAAATGCGGGCGGGAAATGAACGTACGTGTCGCGAGTACCGGTGTATTTTTAGGCTGCTCCGGCTACAACCTGCCGCCGAAAGAACGCTGCACTAACACTATCAACCTGGTACCCGGTGATGAAGTAGTGAAGGTGGATGACGAAGAGGAGATGGAGACCGAAGCGCTGCGTGCCAAAAAGCGCTGCGATATCTGCGGTACGGCCATGGACAGCTACCTGGTGGATGAGACCCGTAAACTGCACGTCTGTGGTAATACTCCGACCTGTCAGGGGACCAAAATTGAAACCGGCACGTTCAAAATTAAAGGCTATGACGGCCCGGTTATTGAGTGTGATAAATGCGGCAGCGACATGGAGCTGCGTAACGGGCGCTTTGGCAAGTACTTCGCCTGTACCAGTGATGAGTGTAAGAACACCCGTAAGCTGTTAAGAAACGGTGAGCCGGCGCCACCAAAAGAAGATCCGGTTGACCTGCCGGAACTGGAGTGTGAAAAATCCGATGCCCATTTTGTTCTGCGGGACGGGGCCTCCGGTATTTTCCTGGCGGCGCATAATTTTCCTAAGTCTCGTGAGACCCGAGCGCCGAAAGTCGCCGAACTTGCGCGCTTCAGGGATAGAATTTCGCCGAAATTTCATTATCTAGCCGATGCGCCGCAGGAAGATCCTGATGGCAACCTGACGGTTGTTCGCTACAGCCGTAAAACCAAGCAACAGTATGTATTAGCCGAAAACAAAGACGGTAAATCAACCGGCTGGTCGGCCTGGTATAACAATGGCAAGTGGGAAGCTCAAACGGCGCGTAAAACCACGGCAAAGAAAACCACAAAGAGTAAAGCAAAGAGTAAGTAATATGGCATCGCTACAGGACCAACTTCTTAAATCGGGGCTGGCTGATAAGTCCACGGCCCGCCAGGCCCGGGCTGACAAGCGTAAAAAACAAAAGCTTAAAAATAAGCAAAAGCAGGTTGTGGTGAATGAGGCTACGGTTGCTGCACAGGACGCTGCGGAAAAGAAAAAGGCCCGGGATCGCGAGCTGAATGAGCAGCGTCAGCAGGAACTGGTCAAACGCTCGATAGCCGCTCAGGTACGCCAGCTTATCGATATGAATAAGCAGGCTAAAGGCAAGGGCGACACGCCACTTAACTTTACTCATGACAACGTCATCAAACGTATGTATGTCAGTGACGAAGTGCATAAGCTGGTGACACAGGGGCGACTGGCTGTGGTCGCTTATGATGAGGGCTATGAGCTGGTGCCCATGCCCGTTGCCGATAAAATTGCCGAGCGTGATGATTCCAGCGTTATCCACCGCGCAGATGACACGGCGGCGGCACCTTCATCGGAAGAAGAGGATGACTGGTATGCAGATTATCAAATACCGGATGATTTGACCTGGTAACAGCTCTCTATGCAGCTTAAAAACGCGCCAGCAAGGCGCGTTTTTTTTACCTTAGATACACTGGCTGTTACGTGTGAATGCGCTGATGCCGGATTTACAGTATCTGATCTTTAAGATGGCTGTACTGGGTATCTATCTGTACATTCGTCATGAGGACAGCTATGAAAACGTTATTCGTCGCGCCGTTAGTGGCGCTCAGTGCAACAGCGATGGCGCAGAGCGTCGATGTTACAATGAAAGATGCCAGGTCAGGCGATGCCGTCGGTACAATTTCGGTGACGGAGTCTGAGTACGGGCTGGTATTCACCCCTGAATTAAAGAGTCTGACGCCAGGCGGGCATGGTTTCCATGTACATGAGAATCCGTCCTGCGACAGCAAAATGAAAGACGGGAAGTCTGTGCCAGCCGGGGCTGCAGGCAGCCATTACGATCCACACGACATCGGGCAGCATGGCTACCCATGGGCCAAAGACAGCCACCTGGGCGATTTACCCTTGTTGTATGTCGCTGACGATGGCACGGCATCGCATCCTGTACTTGGGCCGCGCCTTTCCATGTCAGACATCGAAGGGCGGGCTCTGATGATCCACGCCGGTGGTGATAATTACGCAGATACGCCCGAGAAACTCGGTGGTGGCGGCGCACGCGTGCTGTGTGGGGTAATTGACCATGATGCCCACTAGATAGATTGCACGGATGCGCGGTGAAAAAATAACGCTGCGTATTCCGCGCACTTATTCAATATCGCTGCCCACGCCGCCTTTAAGTAAACTCATATTTTTTATCAGCAGCGGTATAATTCCGAGCGTTGCCGTGGCAATGCTGATGATGGTGTTAAGCGAGCTGCCACTTGAATAAACAAACACGACTAACAGCACCAGTAATAACGCGAAGATAGGAATGCGCAGTACACTCCATGCTCCGTTGCTGGAGTCGTCGATCCACTGATTAATAACCCGCTCATTTTCGGCCGTAAGAATAAATTGCCGGAAGCTTTCATTGAGCAAATGCCAGCCTTTATCACGGTATAAGTAGCAGCGCCTGACCAGGTGCTCGATGATTTCTGCACTGGCCGGATTGACACTGGCGCCATGGGCCACTTTCCACAGAATCAGTTTTTCTCTGGTCGTACACTCCTCCCACTTGCGACGGTAAAGCGGACCGGCATGCACCTGCATAAACTCAACAATTTGTTCAGGCTGCCAACGGGTAAAGTCGATGTCATTTTTTCCCATGCCGGAGGAATCAGTCTGTGATGTCTGAAATTGTTTCGCAAACTGTCTGAACCTGGTTTCCAGCGCATGTAATTCCGGCCATCCATTACACTCATGCTTCAGTACTGTCTCAGGGTCAAACGGGTTACTTACACAGCGTTTAAACGCGGGTGACCAGGCGTAGTGTTTGTCAAATTCAGAGAACAGTTTACTCCACGCGGACTTCTCATCGATACCAGGGTCGGGATGTTGCGCATGGGTCTCGTAGGATGACGGGTTCAGTAGTCTGTAGAGTGGCGAGGTTTCTGCGACGATAACCAGCACAATACGCGGTTCAGTGTGCAGTTCATACAACAGCGAAAGTGCGCGCGTGCGTTTTTCTGCATCCAGACAAACCTGATCCACTGATGAAAATGCAACGACCATGGTGGTGAGTGGGTTGTTGCGTAATGCATTGTCCAGATCACTGAGAAAGATAAATTCACTGTTGCGGGTAACCCCTGAGTAGCGCTCTTCAAGGCATTCCGGTAACCGGTGGATCGCCTCTTTGTACAGACCGCAATTTCGTTGCCTGATTTCTGGTTCAGCTTCCAGTCGGGTCGCATTCAGAATAAGCTGCGAGCGTTCGCTTAAAAGGCACTGGGCAAAATCAAGCTCAGGGAACGTCTGCTCAATCGAAAGATGCTTATTCTGTTTCTCGCCCGAACTGTTATCTATTGGGTACTGGTCAAGCAGATGCTCACCAAGCAACCGTCTGACGATCATTTGTCGGGTGAGTGCATAGATTGCCAGTGGCAACAGTGTTATCAGGATGAGAACAATCACACCGTTGACCGATGACAGCGCATTGATCATCACAATATCTGCCCGGTAATAAAAATCGGCGGCCTCGACGTGATGACTGTCGGCTTCGCTTAACGCGCGCCGCGTTTTCGCAGCGTAGGTCAGGTGGCTGACGAAATCTGTATTACTGGAGGTAAGACTAAAGAGCGTGTCGAAAAACAGATCAGACTGATAAGGCACTGACTGTGGGTTATCTAAAAAGATCCAGCTCTTGCAGTGATTGGGCGCGCTATTATCTGCGCCGGACGGAGCCGGACAATGTTCATAATCTGCAAAACGTGATACCAGGCCAGTGGGCAGCGAATGTTTTACCAGCGCTTTGATTGTCGGTTTTTGCTTCTCAAGTTGATGGCAGGGAAGCCGGTACGGGGTCTTTTCACAATACTCACCGAAGGCAGCGTCAACGTAGGTGGTATACGCTTCAAACTTCTCATGGTTGGTATGAGTAAGGTGGTCCTGTTCAAAGTTGGCCTGCCGGTGCAGCAGGTAACTATGTGCACCGTGAGAAATGATTATAGCGGGCACGGCCGCGACGACATAGATAAGGCCAGCTATAAACCAGACATAGCCAATCGTAAAGCGCGAAGCCTCCCGGCGAAGCGGCGGGATGTCATCCCGTTTAGCGTTTTTAATCGGCCACATACGGTATACGAGATTAAGCAGTTGTCGCCAGCGGTGCGGCTCAATCAACGTAATGACCAGCAGCATAAACAGAATGAGCCCCCCTGCGACTGAAAAGCTATAATTTAAATCAATAAAAGGGGACAACGCCTGATGCCCAATAAATACAACAGCTGTGAGAAGAGATAATAAAAAAAGACCAGAAAATACCGTAAATGGCCGCCTTGCCCAATTACACTCCCGCAACTGAGCAGAAAAAAGCTGGGAGAAGAATATCCCTGTTACAGCCACGATCATTAGCCACAGGGTAAGTTGCGCAGTCAGGGTCTGAACTAGTCCCATCTGGAATGTAATATAGTATCCCGTGCCAAACAAAAGAGCTGCCAGATACCCGTATCTTTTTGCGTGACCAGCATCGAAGTACAGGGTTTTACGCCAGAAGCGCTGACTGATTGCGTACCTGAGTAATAAAAATCCGGGAATGATGATCAGCATAAACAGAAAGACGGCAATAAAGACCATGATCATATTGTTGGTCTGCAGTTCTTCGGGATTATAAAAAACGACTAACTGCCAGGGGATAGGAGGTGCGTTGTGTGCTTGTCCCTTCTCGTTCAGTGGCCCAATAGCAATATTGTGGGAATCGCCTTTGTATAATATTTCCATGGTCACCGGCGATATGCCGTTGGTATGCCTGCTGGCGACCATCAGTTCCGGGTTGTAATTGGCTTCAGCAAACAGGTTTTCAATTAAGCTCAGGCTGTCGTCGCTGTGAAAAATCACATCACCGGCACGGTTAACAATGGCAAAACCAAAATGGTTCGGCAGCACACGATCGACAAGGCTTTCAAAACGGGTCGAAGCCACCACATACGCCGCGTCCTTGTGTCCCTGCTTCAGGGGTAAGGACACCACCGTATTTCTGCGACCATCTTCGATATTGAAGATGCGCTCCAGATAAAATTCGGAAAGCTGAGGATAGGGCCGCCAGAAATTGTCATTGATGGCATTTCGAACATATGCACGGTGTGAAATATCCAGGTATCTGGACAGGTTGAAAATGTCAGCGGCAATATAGATAGGCAGTTGCGTGGATACGTTACCGGCACTATCCAGGAAAAATACGTTTTCAATAAAGTTCGGTTTGTTAAATGGTGAGTCGGTCAATCCCGAGCGGCTGAGGGTCAGCGCTTCACACTGAATGTTTGTATAGAAGGTAGAGTAGTCGGCTCTGGTTGTGCAGACGTCGTTTGGTGGTGCAGTCAACAGGTGCTCCCACCGATGGATCTGTTGGGTTGGCACCCGACGCAACAAAGTGCGTAACTCAGCATTAAAATCACGGGTAATGGTCTGGTGAAGGTGCCTTAGCTGCTGATTTTTCACTGATTTTATATAGTCAAAAAACAGCTGCTGGTTAAGCCCGATAGTAACAATTCCCACTGCCAGCAGCACACCCAGCACAATCTGGCTTTTGTCGCTTTGCTGAATTGCATACGTGGTACTGACGAAGCGCAGCTTTATCAGAGGGATAACAGCCACCAGTAGCAATAAGCCAAGAATTAGCCACATCAGTAACTGTGGCGAGAGCCTGAGCTTTTGCTCAGTAATCACATTTTTTTCAATCAGGCCAACCAGATAGTAATGGGTTTGATCTGTGGTCAGGCCGTCACTGATAATCGGGTGAACATAAAGCCGGTAGCTGTTGTCGCTGAGTGTGATGTCGCTGTATCCGGTTCCGTGAACTGCCGGTTCAGAAGCGTGCTCGGGATGCAAATTCAGGATCTGTTTGATGTGGATCTCGGCTTCATTGGTAAATGAAGCGGCATGCTCTTGTTCTGCCAGCAGATTCTCGTGGGTCACCATCGACTGCACGTTTCCGTCAGGATCGACAAGCGCAACAGTCTGAAAGCGATTAACACGCTGCATCAGTGAGTGTTTGATACTGGCTCTCAACTGAACAGACAGCAACAGTTTCTGGTCTGGGTAATAGCGCTGACTGGTGATTTCGGCGGTATCGTACTGTGGCAGACGAAAGGTAAAGGCTTTTTGCCGATCTGTTTTCCAGTATTCTGTGGTGCGTACCGAAAAATCTGTCAACTCAATATTCTGCAAGTCATCTGAATCGTTGAGCTTTTGTACAACCAAATCTATAGCTTTGTGATAATTCTGCTGACATTCTGGTGTGACGAGCAGTTCAGCTTTCCCTTTGTTGTTTTCTTCCTTTTCTTTAGTGTTCTCTTTTTTATTTGTACAAATACCGTCTATGTTAAGGTTGTTCCAGTTATCCGGCAAAAAATACCCGGTGGTTTTGTCAATCTTTTCAAGACTGCGCCGTACAGTATCCTCAACCTGTTTCAGCTCACGGAATAACAGGCTGTTCAGGGTGTCCTCGTTGTGGCCCATTTTCAGGTAATAGATTAGCCCGGATATACCGGTCCCCAGGATCAGTACCAGCGTCAGAAAGAGTAATTTAGAAAGGTTACGCTTAAACGGTGTCATGTGCGTCCTGCCAGAGCAACGTTAGATCCTATCGATAACGAACTGCAGTAACCGCCAAACGTTTTACAAGTTAGTTGTTGGTTTTATTTAAGGAAGGTGCAAATAAGTCGGTTATCACTCAGCGGTCCCTGAAGTGCGGAGTCGCAAGACAGATTTCGCGAGCGATTGTCGTATTCGCATCTTTCTCAGTAATAGCAGAATAGTCCGGGGTAGGGAAGAGCGCAACAGAAATACACCGAGTGATTACGTCATCGCAAACGCACGCATTAAAGGGGGGGACGTGCCCATCTAGCGGAAAATAGACTTTTCCTTTGGGCCGAATGCGTCCGGATTACGGTTAATGCGCGATGAAATGCCACCATAAATAAGACAGGCAACTGCGACAACAACGGTAAGGAGCAGGGTTTGCGACTGTGATATGATCCCAAACTGCCACAGGCCTAGCGCGCACAAGACACCAAGGAATATCGCCAGGGCCAGCTTTTTAATCATATTGCAATCCCGCTCATTATTTTCATGTTTGCCAGCAGGATCAGAGCGTTAAGTACTCAGGCAAACATCCCACAGCTAATTCCACAGACTCTAACATGCTTTGTCTTTGCATTCACGTGGTCTTGTCACTTCGCCCGTTTTTCTGCAATCAAATAGCAATGGGGCTCAACCGGTACTGACAAATCAGGGGCCAAACCTCTCACTCAGCATGTTGAGGTATGTTGCGCTGATGTCGGGTGAATCGGCTGAGACTTACTTGCAGGTAGCCCGTAATAGCCAGTGCGACCAGATTGATACCCAGCGCCCAGGGCTGATTGGTGTTCAGAAAATTCAGACTAAACGCACTGCCTATCATCAGACCATGCTGGAGGCCATCAGTATGCGTGATCCAGAAGTTGATCAGTAATCCATTGGTAAGCTGGTAGGCCATGATGGGGGAGGAAAAAAACACGATCTGAATTGCCCAGAAATTTCGGTTGTCCGTTAGTGCCGCCACACTCCGACTCTCTATCAGGCGCACTGCCACGGCAATTCCAACTATAAATACAACAAAAAATATAGCGAAAATCAGATAACTGAAAATATCCTGTGGTTGCATAAGGTGATTGATGATGGTGGTCAGTCCGATGAAACAACCGCCAATACTTACGATTGCGATAAAGCGCACAAACCAGAGATTAATTGGCACGATATCGCTGCGTTGTGCGTTGCTAAAAACGCGTGCTTGCAGACAAGACTGCGCTTGCTGATGTCTTGAAATTGCCCGGCACAGCGCATCATACCGCTGTGGATAGGTATTTTCATCGGTACGCTGGCGCATACGAATAAGTTGCGCAAGAGAATAGTCTGTCAGGTTTTTCATGTTCACGTTCAATCAAATGCTGGGCAACCGCCAGAGAAGCAGGTGGGTGTCCATGGCCTGTATAATATGAACGTACTACGAAAGAGGGGCGCAACGCCAGTGTTAGAAAAAACGTTAACGTATTCTGTTGTTGTAAGATAAGCGGCAAACTGTTGTGCTGAGCACCGATTGTTAATGTAGGCGCCCTGGTCTGTTTGTTTTACCCTTTTATTTTTACCAGTGCGTCGGCAGTTTGGCGGCGAAGCGCCTCATTGATTTTACGGTGGTCCGGGCTCCAGCCAGCAAGGAAGCGGTGAAAGTCGGCGCAGGCGACCGGGTAAAGCGCCCGCCATTCCGATTCCAGATCAGTTAACGTCGTTACGCTGATACAAGATCGCAGTGCGCATGCTAACTCGTCAAAGTACATGTCCAGACAGGTATCGGTCGCGGTGAGCAGGTCATCATCAGATAACGCACTGCCAAGAAAGTAGGCAACATCCCGTATGCCCGGACCGGAGCCGGTGTACTGAAAATCAATGGCCGCAGCGCGTGTGCCATCGGCAGTAAAACAAAAGTTAGCCAGTTTGGCATCACCGTGCAACAGGGTTTTAAAACGGGCCTGCTGAAGCATATCATCCAGCGCCGCTGCATGTGACTTTAGCGGGCCGTCTGCCATTGCCCGCCACTCATCCTGTCGGGTAGCTAAATGCCAGTAACAGCCCTGTTGCCAGAGCCCAGTAAACGCTTCATTTAAAAAGCGGGCATGAAAGTGCGCCAGCCAGTGCAAAACAGGCTGGCATTGTGTCACCGAAAGGGACGATGGCTGAGTGACATAGCCATGTGCCTGAAGATCATCAAGCACCAGTAATACCGCATCACCCCGTTTATCCTCGGCTAATAAGCGAGGGGCATAGCTCCCGCTTGTAAGCTGCGGCTGATAATGTGTATAAAACCGATGCTCTATATCAAATGAACGCAGCTTACGGCGGTGACCTGCATCACCGTTCCAGCCTCTGGGGTGGCGACTGTACGTTGGTGGCACAACGGCTTTGACCACGACCGGTGTTGTATTGCCATCAAGCCATGCTCTGAAACATTCGCCGTAGCCACTCCATAGCATCTGTAACAGGGCTGAGTGAGTGACGTTTTTCGCTGTGCATTGCTCAAGCCAGGTAAGCAGAGAAGGGGATACGTCAGACATAAGTAAAAGGCCGCACAGAGTGCGGCCTTTCCTCGCTTGCTGTTTAGCTCACGCTTTGTGGCTTGGTGGCCGGTGCGGATGCCGCTGAGGTTGCGTGTGCACGCATGGCCATTTTGCCTGATATAGCTAGGCCAGGTCTCGCATCATCAGCGCGGGCGGTTAAGTTAAGCTCACCAAATTGCGTCTCAATAACGGCCGGTGTTGCCATTGGGTGAGAAGCGTTAACGCGACCGCGGCTACTGGCAAAGGCGCTCACGGGCTTTGACGCACCATTGGCCTTTTGCTTTGGCGTTGGCGATTTTACCGGTTCAGGGGCCCTGGCCGCTTTTGCCGGTGAGGCAGCCTTCTTGTCTTTTGCTTTAGTTTGCTCAGCCTCTGGTTCCGCCTTGGGTTGTTCTGAGGACGCTGCCTTTTCAGCTTGTGCGGCGTCTTCACCGTGCGGCAGGTTGATTTCTACCTGTTCAGGCGTCGCAGATTCGGTGCTGTCAGATTCAGACTGCTGCGTCGTTTTTTGTGTTGTTTCCGGCTTCGCAGCGTCTTCTGGCAAATCAAACTGCAGTTCATCCTGGCGTACGCCGCCTTTGTCGCTGTCAGCTGCTGCAGCGTCATCGGCTGGCGCATCCTTCTTGCGACGCTGACCGGCCGCGCGAACATGACGTGGCGAACGACGTGAGCGTCCACGACTTTCACGTTTTTGCTCGGTATCTGCATTTGCTTCCTCGCGGTCATCGCCTGAAGACGCGGATTTTTCCTCTGTCTGACTGGCATCAGACGTTTGGGTCGGGGCAGATGAGGCCGCTACCTGCTTCTTGCCTTCATCGGTGTCCTTCGACACATTGTCAGATTGGTCAGATTGCGACGTTTCTTCAGTCTTCTTCGGCTTACGGGACTTCGCTTGCTTAGGCTTGTCTGGCGTATCGCTTTGCGCTACGTCCGTCTCTGCAGGACTTAACGTGTCAGCCTTTTCCTTTTCGGCTTTATCTGCTGCTTTAGGCTGCTTGGCTTTTGCTTCTGCAGGCGCTTTTGCGGCGTTATCCGCAGCAGGCTTATCAGCCTTGCTTTTCGCTGCTTCTGACGCGTCGTCTTCAAATTGTACGCGCACGCTGCGACGAATGTCACGACGTTTGCGGCGCTCGGCGACTTCACGCTTTTTCCCGCGATTGTCGTCAGGCTTGTCCGCTTTGCCACTCTCGGTCCTGGATGTCTGTGATTTTTCTGCGTCGGCTTTTTTAGCTTTCTGCTGATTATCACGTTGCTGGGGTTTGCGCGGTTTGCGGGACTTGTTATTACGCTTGTCGTCCTGCTCCTGACTCTGCGCCTGTTTACGGTTATCATCAGAATCTTTCGTGGAACGCTTATCGCCCTGGCGCTCATCATTGCGACGGTTGTTCTGGTTACGACGGTTGCCGCCACGGTTATTACGACGGCGGTTGTTTTGATTGCGGCCACGGTTCTGACCACCACGGCTGTCTCTGTCGCTTTGTTTTGCCGGTTTCTCGTCGGTTTTATCTTCTTCCTCGAAGATCCCGCGCAGCCATTTCGCTACCCGTGTAAACAACGAAGCGGCTTCCTCTTTGTCTGCTTTTGCTGGCGCTGCTTGCGGAGCCACAGGTGCCTGCGTAGGCGCAACCAGCCCTTTCAGTGCGGGTTCTTCACGTTTAGCTTCAGTTGCCGCGGGTTTATCGACATCGGTCTCTTCCGGTGCCATTAATTCGACATTGTAGCTGGCATCGGTCAACACTTCGTCCGGGCGACGGCGATTCACCTGATAGTGCGGTGTTTCCAGGTTGGCATTAGGCAGCAGTAGTAATGAAACATTATGCTGCTTTTCCAGCGACTGAATGGCTTTACGCTTTTCATTCAGCAGATAGGTGGCAACAGGCACCGGTAACTGAGCTTCAATCTGGCCGGTGTTATCTTTAATACTTTCTTCTTCAAGAATGCGCAGAATCGACAGTGCCAGCGATTCGGTGCCACGGATCGTGCCGTGGCCAGAACAGCGCGGACACACGTGGTGAGCTGATTCACCTAATGACGGGCGCAGACGCTGACGCGACATTTCGAGCAGGCCAAAACGTGAAATACGGCCAAGCTGTACTCGTGCGCGGTCGCTGCGAACTGCTTCTTTTAAACGGTTTTCCACTTCACGCTGATGACGTACCGGCGTCATATCAATAAAGTCGATAACCACCAGGCCGCCCGCATCGCGCAGACGCAACTGACGAGCGATTTCATCCGCGGCTTCAAGGTTGGTGTTTAACGCCGTTTCTTCAATATCGCCGCCTTTAGTGGCACGCGCTGAGTTAATGTCGATAGAGGTTAGTGCTTCCGTCGGGTCAATCACAATTGAACCGCCTGATGGCAGGCGCACTTCGCGCTGGAACGCGGACTCAATCTGACTCTCTATCTGATAATGACTGAACAGTGGTACATCACCGTTATACTGTTTTACACGGTTGGCAAAGTCCGGGCGGACCAGCTGAATATGTTGCAGCGCCTGATCGTAAATGCTGGTTTTATCAATAAGGATTTCGCCAATATCACGACGCAGATAGTCGCGAATAGCACGAACAATAACGTTGCTTTCCTGATGGATCAGAAACGGTGCAGGGCGCTCTTCCGCAACCTTAGAAATCGCTTCCCACTGGGTCAGCAGTACGCGCATATCCCATTCCAGCTCCTCGTAGGACTTGCCAACACCGGCTGTACGGACAATCAGCCCCATACCGTCAGGCAGTTCCATGCGGTTCAGCGCGTCTTTAAGTTCAGTACGTTCATCGCCTTCGATGCGACGTGAGATACCGCCCGCGCGTGGATTGTTTGGCATCAGCACCAGATAGCTGCCAGCCAGTGACAGGAAAGTCGTCAGCGCGGCACCTTTCTGACCACGCTCTTCTTTGTCTATCTGAACAATGACTTCCTGGCCTTCTTTGATGACATCCCGGATGTTCGGGCGGCCTTCAAACTTATAGCCTTTCGGGAAGTAAGTACGGGCGATTTCTTTAAGAGGAAGGAACCCATGACGCTCTGCGCCATAGTCAACAAACGCAGCCTCAAGGCTGGGTTCGACGCGGGTAATTTTACCCTTGTAAATGTTCGCTTTTTTCTGCTCGTGTCCGGGACTTTCTATGTCCAAATCGTACAACCGCTGCCCGTCTACCAGGGCAACGCGCAACTCTTCTTGCTGAGTTGCATTTATAAGCATTCTTTTCATTGTGTATCTAACTCTGTTTTTGCATACAGCCGTCTAGACACAAAATTAAAATGACATGTGCAAACCCTCACCGCGCAACCTCCCGGCTGGACGGGGACCTTGTTGTATGTCGCATTACTCAGTTAAGCCATACTTATGGCTTTAAATTATATGAGTGTCGGGAGCGACAACCCTGCTAATCTTTTCTTTCCTCACCCTCCGCAGAACTGCCTGGCGGGGCTGAGTGTCAATTCAATTCTGTTTGGCTAAACGGCGAACATGTGATTATTGTCGTTGTAATACCGTGATATCTCGATGGCGGCGTCATCCGGTAAATCCGGCTTAACGACGGGGCCTGACCAGGGAACAGTATGTTCTTCGTGTCGTGTATTTTAGCGGGTATTACTTCGTTTCGTCTGACAATTGTGTTCAAACCGAATTAACAGCGTATTTATGTCATGCTGTTAAGGCCGCGATTATCGCATCAAAGGTGCGTTACAGGCAAGCGCAGAATAGATGATAGCCGTAATTAATATAAACCTCTGTGACAGCGACTCAGGGAAGGGATAGACTTGTTCACACCCTCCCTTGATGTATACTGCGCGCCATGAAACAAGACACCCACCAAAAAGTACGGTTTGTCACTATTGACGATGACCAGCAGGGCCAGCGCATCGACAACTATCTGCGAACGCAGTTAAAAGGTGTGCCAAAAAGCATGGTTTACCGCATCCTGCGTAAAGGCGAAGTGCGGGTCAATAAGGGGCGCGTCAAACCGGAATATAAACTTAATGCGGGCGATACCGTGCGTATTCCGCCAGTCCGGGTCAGTGAAGGTGCGCCTGCGCCGTCACCCAAGCTGGACAAAGTGGCGGCGCTGGAATCATGCATCCTGTATGAAGACGAGCGGCTGCTGGTGATAAACAAACCGTCCGGTACGGCCGTGCATGGTGGCAGTGGGCTCAGTTTCGGACTCATTGAAGGCTTGCGGGCGCTGCGCCCGAATGCGCATTTCATGGAGCTGGTTCATCGACTCGATCGCGACACCTCCGGCTGTATGGTGATTGCTAAGAAACGCTCGGCGCTTCGTCACATGCATGAACAGCTTAGAAGTGGGAAAATGGACAAGCGCTATCAGGCACTGGTTGCAGGTCAGTGGCCACAAACGCGTTTCAAAGTGAAAGCGCCACTTAGAAAGAATACCCTGCAATCGGGCGAGCGTATGGTGTCAGTCAGTGACGATGGTAAGCCGTCTGAGACCCGTTTCCGGGTTCTTCAGCGCTACACCAGTGCCACCTTAATTGAAGCGTCGCCGATAACCGGCAGAACGCACCAAATCAGAGTGCACTGCCAGCATGCAGGCCATGTGATTGCCGGCGACCCCAAATACGGTGATACGGCCTTTGATGCTTCGCTTAAAGCAACAGGATTAAACCGGCTGTTCTTGCATGCCAGCAGTCTGACGTTACTGCATCCGCGCAATGATGAGCCGGTCGTATTTACAGCGCCACTTGATGACACGCTTTCACACACGCTGGAACAGATTTCGTAATGTCGTACAAACTGATTATTTTTGACTGGGACGGCACGCTGATGGATTCAGCCGCCAAAATTGTAAACTGTATGCAGATTGCCGCGCGTGAATGTGCGGTGCCCGTCCCGGACAGTGAAGCGGTTGGCAATATTATCGGGATCAGCCTTAAGCCTGCCATCATGCAGTTGTTTGGCATCAGTGACGAATTTCTCGCCGAGCGACTGGTTAACGCCTACAAGCATGCCTTTGTTGAGCAGGACGCGACGCCCTGCCCACTGTTTGATGGTGTGCCAGCCATGCTGACCGACCTGAAAGCGCAGGGCAGGGTATTGACCGTTGCCACAGGAAAAGCGCGGCGGGGGCTGGACCGGGCCTGGAGCAATACTGGTACCGGGCACTATTTTACGGCGTCGCGCTGCGCCGACGATGCCGAGTCTAAACCGTCGCCGGACATGCTCTCTCAGTTACTTGATGAACTGGCTATGCAGCCGCAGGATGCGGTAATGGTGGGCGATACGGTTTATGATATGCAAATGGCGCAGGCACTGGGGATGGATCGCATAGGCGTGTCTTACGGCGTGCATGCTCAGGTACACTTAGAGCAACACCATCCGGTTGCCATTGTGCATTCAATTGACGAGCTTCACGCACGTCTGAGGTTGCCTTAGCCCGTTGCTTGCGCCGTCGCAAGGGCCAGTAAATCAACGCCAGCATGACTGGCAAGCATGTCACGAACCAGCATCACAGGTAAACCGATAAGCGCATTGGGGTCACGGGTCTCAATGCGCTCGAACAGTAAGACACCGCGCCCTTCTGATTTGAAACTGCCCGCGCAGTCATACGGTTTTTCGCAAAGCAGGTAGCGCTCAATGTCGGTATCTGATAACGCCCGAAAAATGACCCGGGTTGGCTCCATCTGAGTCGTACGGATGTTCTGTGACTGGCAGTGCAGGCTCACAGCGGTATAAAACGACACCGCGGCGCCGCTACACATTTTTAACTGGTTTACGGCATTCTCGTGAGTATGCGGCTTACCCAGCACCTGCGCAGGTTCGCTGCCTTCAATCAATGCCACCTGATCAGAGCCGATGACCAGGGCATCAGGGTGCTGCGTCGCTATTTTGTGTGCTTTGGCGTCGGCCAGTCGCTGACACAGCGCAGCGGGGCATTCGTCGGGAAACGGTGTTTCGTCAATATCTGGCGCAATGCACTGAACGTCAATGCCAAGCGCCCGAAATTGTTGCTGACGATAGCGTGAGCCGGATGCAAGGATTAAAGGTGCCATGTTTTCTCCGCTAAAACGTATACGTAGACCGATAAAGGATTGAGCAGGGTAGCAGCTCAGTGCGTAGTCGTCAGGAGCAGTTAAACGAACCATGAACCGCTGTGTGAAAAATAGCCAGCTTTTGTCCGGCATTTCGCGATTAAACCTTTGACAGTGCAGGGGCTAACCATTATTATGCGCGCCCTATGCAGAAAGTGAAACTTCCCCATTCGGTTGATCCGGTAAAAAGTGCGGTTAAGCGTTCCGATTATTCGGGCGTGTTTGCCACCAAAGATATGGAACGACTGTGCGGGGCAGTGGTCAGTAGTGATGACTGGGTTACCGCAGAAATACAGTTTGAAAAAGACGCGCAGGGTCTTACTGTCTTTCACGGTTACCTGGAAACACAGGTCACACTTATCTGTCAGCGGTGTAACGGTGAGTTCGCTCATCCGCTTCATGTTGATTTCTGTTACAGTCCGGTGCAGGGACAGTCACAGTTTGAACTTGAGCAGTTACCCGAAGCTTATGATCCGGTAGAAGTTGACGACCATGGAATGATCGAACTACTTCAACTTTTTGAAGACGAGCTGATTTTGTCTTTGCCTATTGTCGCCCTTCATGCAGAGGAGGCGTGTTCAGTTGGCCAGGATGACATGCAGTTTGGCGAGATTGAGTCGGAGCAAGAGCAACCAAACCCTTTCGCGGTTTTGAAAGAACTTAAGCGAGACCAGGAGTAAGTTATGGCAGTACAACAAAATCGTAAAACGCGTTCTAAGCGTGGTATGCGTCGTTCACACGACTCATTGACAGGCGCGACTTTGTCTGTCGATCAAACGTCAGGTGAAACACACCGTCGTCACCACGTAACCGCAGACGGTTACTATAAAGGCAAGAAAGTCATCGCTGACTAATTATTGTTGGTGACAAGACGTTGTCTACACTAACCATTGCGTTAGATATCATGGGGGGCGATCACGGTCCCCCTGTTATTCTTGATGCCACCCTAAAAGCTATCCGCACGCACTCCGATTGCCAGTTTATTCTCTGCGGTAATCAGGACATTATCTCCCCTGCGATTGCACAGCTCAATGACGCTGAACGTCAGCGTGTATCGGTTTCTCATTGCGAACAGGTCGTTGACATGGGTGAACCGCCCACCTCGGCACTTCGCAACAAAAAGCAATCGTCCATGCGCCGCATACTGGACTTGGTCGACAGTGGCGAAGCCAGTGCCTGCGTCAGTGCCGGTAACACCGGGGCACTGCTAACCCTGGCTTATTACCAGTTAAAAACACTGGCGGGCGTTGACCGTCCGGCATTGGTCTCAGCCATGCCAACGGCCAGCAACCATAAAGTCTTTTTATTAGATCTCGGTGCCAATGTGAACTGTACGTCGGAGATCCTGTTTCAGTACGGGGTGATGGGCTCGGTACTGGCTCAGCAGGTAGAAGGCATCGAATCACCGCGCGTGGCGCTATTGAATGTGGGCGAAGAGGATATTAAAGGTAATCCTCAGGTTAAACATGCTGACCAGATGTTTAAAAATGCACCGGGCATAAACTACATTGGTTACGTCGAAGGTGATCAGATATTCACCGATAAAGCCGATGTGGTAGTCACCGACGGGTTTACCGGCAATGTTGCGCTTAAGTCCAGTGAAGGTCTGGCGAAACTGGTGGTACACGAGGTCAGACGCCAGTCGCAGCGAAATATCTTTACCCGAATTCTCGGTAAAATCGCCCTGCCGCTACTAAAATCTATCTACAATCGAATGAACCCCGACCAGTATAACGGCGCCAGTCTGATAGGATTGCGCGGCACTGTGATAAAGAGTCACGGAAACGCCTCATCCGATGCTTTTTACTACGCTATAAATCAGGCGATTCAGGAAGCACAGATGCAGGTGCCGGACAAAATAAGAACGAAGATAGAAACGGTTTTGTTGGAGCAGCTTTGAGCAAATATTCACGATTTATCGGGACGGGCAGTTATTATCCCAGCGAGGTCCGCACCAATGCTGACCTGGAAGTCATGGTCGATACCAGTGATGAATGGATCACAGACCGCACAGGCATAAAAGAACGTCGTATTATCGGCGAACATGAAACTGCCGCGACGATGGGTGCCGAGGCCAGTAAAAAAGCGTTTGAAATGGCGGATATCGATCCTAAATCCATCGATATGATTGTCTGCGCCACGACCAGTGGACGTTATTCTCTCCCCAGTACGGCCTGCGAAATTCAGCGAATTCTGGATCTCGATGGTATTCCTGCTTTTGATGTGGCAGCCGCCTGTGCAGGCTACTGTTACGCGTTAAGTGTGGCCGACCAGTATATCAAGTCGGGCATGGCTAAACGCATTTTGGTCATTGGTACGGATTGTCTGTCACGGCTGGTCGACCCGGCTGACCGCACCATGGTGATTTTGTTTGGTGATGCAGCAGGCGCGACTATCATTGAAGCGTCAGATGAACCCGGCATCCTTTCTACGCATATTCATGCGGCGGGCTCTTATGGCGATTTGCTGTATGTCGGCAATCCTACCCGTGGTGATGAAGCATCAGTGCATGAGAACTGGGGCGTGATGAAAGGCAATGAGGTGTTTAAAGTCGCGGTCACCAAACTTTCAGAAGTGGTCGAACAAACGCTGGCCGCCAATAACATGGCAAAATCCGATCTGGACTGGCTGGTACCGCATCAGGCCAATTTCCGCATTATCAAAGCCACCGCTAAAAAGCTCGACATGTCATTGGAGCAAGTGGTTTTAACCCTTGAAAACTATGGCAATACATCTGCTGCGACAGTGCCAACGGCACTGGATACAGCCATCAGAGACGGTCGGATTCAACGCGGCCAGAACCTGCTTTTGGAAGCCTTTGGCGGTGGTTTCGCCTGGGCCTCAGCACTTGTACGCTATTAAAAATTTGAACGACAAAGACAAGAAAAAGGACACGTTATGACTCGTACAGCCTGCGTATTTCCCGGTCAGGGCTCGCAGAGTGTCGGCATGTTAAATGATCTCGCCGGGCACTATGATTCTGTAGTTGATACTTTTTCAGAAGCCTCTCAGGCACTGGGCTATGACCTCTGGGATCTGGTACAGAACGATAACGATGGTAAATTAAACGAGACCCAGATTACTCAGCCTGCATTGCTGACAGCCAGTGTGGCCGTCTGGCGGGTGCTCAAGGCACAGGGTCTTACTGTTGATTATCTGGCCGGGCACAGCCTTGGCGAGTATTCTGCGCTGGTGTGTGCTGACGCGATCGCATTTGACGATGCTGTAAAGTTAGTTGAAGCACGAGGCCAGTTTATGCAACAAGCCGTGCCGGCAGGCGCAGGCGCCATGTTTGCCATTATTGGTCTTGACGATGCAAAAATTGCAGAGATTTGCCAGCAAACGGCAATTGCAACCGGTGACGTTGTCGCCCCGGTGAACTTCAACTCACCGGGCCAGGTGGTCATTGCCGGTGAAAAACATGCTACCGAGCAAGCTGGTAATGCCTGTAAAGAGGCAGGCGCGAAGCGTGCACTGCCATTGCCGGTCAGTGTGCCATCGCACTGTGAGCTAATGCGTCCGGCTGCTGATAAACTGGAAGAGGCACTGGCCAGTATCACCATTAATGCGCCTGCAATAAACATTGTTAATAATGTTGATGTTAATATTGAAACGCAGCCTCAGGCGATTCGCGACGCGCTAATTCGCCAGCTATACTGCCCTGTACAGTGGACCCGCACGGTCGAGTACCTGGCCGCAGCAGGTGTCAGCCGGGTTATCGAAGTCGGGCCGGGCAAGGTGCTCACAGGCTTAAATAAACGTATTGATAAATCGATTGAAGCAATTGCGGTGAACACGCCAGATGGTGTGTCAGCGCTGTAACGGGAAAGTATTCATATGTTTCATCTAGAAGGAAAAGTCGCACTGGTGACAGGCGCCAGTCGTGGAATCGGTAAAGCCATTGCCACTCAGCTTGCGGCACTTGGGGCGACAGTGATCGGCACGGCGACCAGCGATAATGGAGCAACGGCGATCAGTGAGTATCTCACACAAAATGGCGGCAAAGGGCTGGCGTTGAATGTGACCGATAAAACGGCCGTCGACACCGCCGTTAAACACATCGCTGATGAGTTTGGTGGGGTTGATATCTTGGTAAATAATGCAGGCATCACCCGCGATAATCTGCTCATGCGCATGAAAGATGACGAGTGGCAGGATATTATAGATACTAATTTGACTGCGATCTTTACCTTATCTAAGGCCGTACTTCGTGGAATGATGAAAAAACGTGCCGGACGCATTATTAATATTGGTTCGGTCGTAGGCGTCAGCGGTAACGCGGGGCAGGCAAACTATGCGGCCGCGAAAGCCGGTGTTATCGGCTTTAGTAAATCTATGGCCCGTGAAGTGGCCAGTCGGGGGATCACGATTAACGTGGTAGCGCCCGGTTTTATTGATACGGATATGACGAAAGCGTTGACAGATGACCAGCGAGAGGCGATCTTTAAAGATGTTCCTGCCAATCGTCTCGGTCAGCCTGAAGAAATTGCCGCGACAGTCGCATTTTTAGCCAGTGACGGTGCAGCCTATATTACTGGTGAAACGCTTCATGTGAATGGCGGTATGTATATGAACTAAATCCACAATTTCGTGGATTTAACCGGGTTTGGGCTGGCATTTGCCTGAACATGAATGTAAAAATAGTAAGTTAAGAATTTCGGTCGTCGCTGGTTTGACCAGAAAATTAGTTTTATCTGGACCTTGCAAGGCAGTACTACGCAAAATAAACTAGCGGCACTTTTACTATCTAGTGACGTTAAGGGAAACCTAGAATTATGAGTAACATTGAAGAGCGCGTTAAGAAGATCATTGTTGAGCAACTTGGCGTAAAAGAAGAAGAAGTAAAACCAGAAGCTTCATTCGTTGACGATTTAGGCGCGGACTCACTTGACACCGTAGAACTGGTAATGGCGTTGGAAGAAGAGTTTGACACTGAAATCCCTGACGAAGAAGCAGAGAAAATTACAACTGTTCAGTCAGCGATTGATTACATCAACGCTAACAAAGACGCGTAAATAACGTGCTTTAATAAAACGGCTCCCCTGGGGCCGTTTTCTTTATCCCCACCTGAATAGTTCCAATGCGAGGGCTTGAAGTGACAAAACGTCGCGTAGTGGTTACTGGTCTTGGCATGCTTTCCCCACTTGGTTTAGATTCCGCGTCTACCTGGCGCAGAGTGATGGCTGGCGAAAGCGGCATTGGTGATATCACCCATTTTGACTGCAGTAACTATTCCACTCGTTTTGCCGGGCAAATCAATGATTTCGACCCGCAAGACTATATTGAAAAGAAAGAAACTAAAAAGATGGACCGGTTTATCCAGTTCGGCGTGGCCGCGGGTAAACAGGCGCTAAGTGATTCCAGACTGGCTGTCACCGCTGATAATGCACACCGTGTCGGTGTGGCGATAGGATCGGGGATTGGCGGGCTGGAGCTGATTGAGCAAAATCATGAAAAGCTCATGAACAGCGGACCTAAACGGGTGTCACCGTTTTTTGTGCCATCGACAATTACCAATATGATTTCAGGCTTCCTGTCGATTATGGAAGGCTTGAAAGGGCCAAACCTGAATGTGGTGACCGCGTGTACAACCGGCGTGCATAACATCGGTCTTGCGGCCCGCACCATTGCCTACGGTGATGCAGACGCAATGTTAGCGGGCGGTGCGGAAGCGTCCATTACACCGCTTGGCGTTGCTGGATTTGCGGCGGCGAGAGCATTGTCATCACGCAATGACGATCCTCAAGCGGCCAGCCGGCCCTGGGACAAAGATCGTGATGGCTTTGTCATGGGTGAGGGTGCTGGCGTTGTGATGCTGGAAGACTACGAGTCGGCAAAGGCGCGCGGCGCCACAATTTACGCCGAGCTGGTTGGCTTTGGCATGAGTGGCGATGCGTACCATATGACGTCGCCACCGGCGGATGGCGAAGGGGCGGCAGCCTCTATGGAAAACGCCTTGCGTGATGCTGATATCGCCGGTAATGAGATTGGCTATGTGAATGCTCACGGTACTTCAACGCCGACAGGCGATGTGGCTGAAGTTGCGGCGGTTAAACGCGTTTTCGGTGAGCACGCTCATTCGCTGCTGGTCAGTTCAACTAAGTCAATGACCGGGCACCTGCTTGGTGCGGCAGGCTCCGTAGAAGCCATCTTTACCATCCTTGCGCTGAAAGACAAGATGGCGCCACCCACGATTAACCTGGATTCTCCGGGTGAGGGCTGCGATCTGGATTTTGTTGCACACAAGGCGAAACCTTTTTCTGAAGCGTTTGCATTATGCAACTCGTTTGGGTTTGGCGGTACCAATGGCTCGCTTATTTTCAAGCGGCCTGATGCGTAGGTGCTGAAAGGCGGTTAATAAAAAGGCAGCATTCGCTGCCTTTCTTGTTTGTGGCCAACAGCTTGATATACTCTGCTCCTACGAGATCCTTCACCCTTTTCTGATGGCCGCCAATGATGACGACTTCCCCGACCGCCAGTACGCCGCACTTCGCGCTAAGCGACCGTGCAGCAAACTATGGTGATGGTGTGTTTACTACCATGTGTGTCGAGGATGGCAAAATTGCACTGCGCAACTATCATGAGCGACGTCTGCTAAGTGATGCAGAGCGGCTGAGTATTGTTGTTGACCAGGCACATTTGAAGTGCCACCTTGATGAGCAGGCAGCGAAAATCGGGTCCGGGGTGTTAAAAGTGTTACTGTCAGCCGGCGAGGGCGGCCGCGGTTATGCGCGCAATGAAGAGGTAATGCCCAGTTTTCACGCCAGCTATCACTCATTACCAGCGCACTATCCTCGTCTTGCCAGAACAGGGATGGCATTAGGTATAGCCAACACCAGGCTGGCCGAGCAGCCTTTGCTGGCGGGTATTAAGCACCTGAACCGCCTTGAGCAGGTATTAATAAAAGCCGAGATTGCCAGCATGCAGTGCGATGATGCGCTGGTACTGGATTATAAAGAAACGCTGATAGAAGCCAGTGCCGCCAATGTTTTCTGGTATAAACAAGGGACCTGGTTTACGCCTGAACTGTTATCGTCCGGCGTCGCCGGCGTCATGCGCGGCTTTTTGCTGGACTGGATGGCAAGCCATCAGGTCCCGGTCGAAGTCGGCCGTTTCGGACCGGCGCACCTTAATGATGCCACGGCCGTGATGCTGACTAATGCAGTTATGACCGCTATGCCCGTTAAAAGCCTGCAAAGTAAGGGCACAGTCCATCGCTTTGATCTGATGCCGGTTACAGCGCTGCAGCGGGCTATCGCTCACGATTACAAGGAAAGTTATGCGTAAAGTTGTTGCATTGTTGTTCATTCTGGCGCTGATGGCACTGTCAGCAGCGGGAGGTATTTATTATATGCAGCAGCAATTAACGCGACCGCTGAACCTGCCTGAATCAACGCTGTACCAGGTTGAGTCTGGAGATAGTGCGCTGACAGTGCTGAACGACTGGTCAGAGCGTGGGTGGCTGGAAACACCTATGCTTATCAACCGACTGTGGCTGAAGTTTTTTGCCGGTGATACAGCTATAAAAACAGGCGCTTACATGGTACGCAGTGACATGACCACGCCCCAGGCGATTGCGCGTATGGTTGCCGGTGATGAGCACCAGTTTGACATTGGGCTCATAGAGGGGCTGCGTTTGTCGCAATGGTTAACCCTGTTAGAAGCGCATGAGGCCATCGACTATGATATTGATGAAGAAACGCTGGGCGAGCTTCAGTCAGCCTGGCCGCTAGCGCCTGAGCAGGAGCTGATGAGTGTTGAGGGGCTGTTTCTGGCCGATACCTATCATTTTACCTACCATACCCGCGCATCAGAACTGTTAAAGCGGGCGATGCAGAGCATGGCCGCTTACCTGGAAAGAGCATGGCAGCAGCGGGCGGGCATGTTGCCATTAAGTAGCCCGTATGAAGCCCTGATCCTGGCATCCATCATTGAAAAAGAGACGGCAGTAGCAGCCGAGCGACCGCACATTGCCGGGGTATTTGTGAACCGTCTTGAACAAAACATGCGCCTGCAGACCGATCCTACCGTGATTTATGGCCTTGGAGAGGCGTTTGATGGTAACCTCACCCGGGCACATCTGAAAGGGCAGACGCCCTATAATACCTATGTAATAGCAGGTTTACCGCCGACACCTATTGCTATGGCAGGACGTGCCGCCATTGATGCTGCACTTAACCCTATGGTGACCGAGGATTTGTATTTCGTCGCGAAGGGAGACGGCAGTCATAAGTTCTCGGCAACGCTTGAGGAACATAATAAGGCCGTGTACGAGTTTCAGGTTAAGCCCAACCAGTAAGAAGAGTGATGTCGGGAAAGTTTATTGTAGTAGAAGGCCTGGAAGGGGCCGGAAAAAGTTCGGTGATGTCGCTCATCACTGCCATTCTCACTGCGTCGGGAAAGACGGTGCAGCAAACCCGTGAGCCGGGTGGCACGCCCATGGCCGAGGCTATTCGCGACTGTGTAAAGCAAAACTGGCAGGAGACGGTAGCCGAACAAACAGAACTAATGCTGATGTATGCGGCGCGCGTGCAGCTGCTGACAAATCGCATTCAGCCCGCTCTTAAGCGCGGCGAATGGGTGGTGGGTGACCGACACGATCTGTCCTCACAGGCCTATCAGGGTGGTGGTCGCGGTATTGATAGGGAGATCATGGCGCAGCTAAAAGCGGTGGCGCTGAAAGGGTTTTCGCCAGACCTGACCCTGCTACTCGATGTTGATCCAGTGGTAGGGCTTGAACGTGCCCGCGGCCGGGGGGAACTGGACAGAATTGAAATGGCCGGGCTGGCCTTTTTTGAACGTACCCGTGCGCGGTATCTGGAGCTGGCCGGGCAAGATGACCGTATTGTAGTGATTAACGCGATGCAAAGTATGGAAGAGGTGCATGCTGACGTGAAGCGTTGTATTAAGGAGTTTATTGCCTGATGCTGCCCTGGTTTGATGCGCTTTTTGGTCAGCTTACGGGGCGCTTTCTGGCCGCGCGGCTTCACCACGCCCTGTTGCTGGCGGGACCTGCCGGGATTGGTAAAGCCCGGTTCGCCGTGGCGCTGGCACAAATGGTACTGTGCCGGCAAACAGCGACGTCAGGCGCCTGTGGTAGCTGTCAGAGTTGTCAGTTGTTTGCCGCGAATACGCATCCGGATTTTCATATGTTGCAAAGTGAAAAACAGCTGGGTGTGGATGCCGTACGCGGTGGTATTGCAACGCTCGGTGCGACGGCTCAGCTCGGACACAATAAAGTGTTACTGATTAAAGGCGCCGATACTATGACCGAGTCAGCGTCCAATGCCTTATTGAAAACACTGGAAGAACCCACAAATAATACCTTCATTATTTTGCTGACCGACAAGCTGACGCGTCTGTTACCGACAATTTTGAGTCGTTGTGAAAAACATAAACTGGGTGTTCCTGCAGTATCTGAGAGCCTTGCCTGGCTGCAGGAGCAGGGTTGTGAGGACGTTGATGAAGCCTTATTGCAGGCATATGGTTACGCACCATTGCGGGTTCAGGCGGCAGTAGCAGACAGTAATGCGCTGTCTTTCCGTGCCTATTCTGACGGGTTTGCGCAGTTGATGACCGGCGATATTACCCCGCTGGCGCTTGCTACGAAGTGGCAGGACAATGCCAGTCAAATTGTGACCTGGTGTCAGCAGCAGGCGTATAAAGCGTATTGTCAGCGCCAGCAACGTCAGGATCTGGCGTGTTTTGAGCGGTGTCAGCAAGCCATCGCATCGCTGCAGCATCCGGGGATTAACAAAGCAGTGGTGTTGTGCGGCGTACTTGAGCAGTTCGCTGCAGCTTAAATAACAGAAAAACGTAGAGTAAACGAAGAAAGGAGCCTTTTTGTTTGTAGATTCACATTGCCATTTAGACAGGCTAAAACAAACTGATGATGAACTTAACCAGACGCTGGAGTTTGCGCGTAACCGCGGTGTTGAACACTTTTTATGTGTGGCCGTGTCAGTCAAAGACTATGACAGCATGCTGGCCTCTGTGAAAGATTTCGATGATGTGTCTGTCTCCTGTGGTGTTCATCCGCTGCATCAGGAAGATGCCTGCAGTTATGATGAACTGCTGGAGAAAGCGCGTCGTCCGGAAGTTGTGGCCATCGGTGAAACCGGTCTGGACTACTACTACAGTGAAGATACCCAGTCGGTGCAGCGCCAGTCGTTTATTGATCATATTAAGGTTGCCAATGCGCTGAATAAACCGCTGATCATACATACCCGGGATGCGCGTCAGGATACGCTAGACTTACTGAAACAGTACAAGGCGGCTCATACAAAAGGGGTGCTGCACTGCTTTACTGAGAGTCTGGAAATGGCTGAAGCGGCGATGGAGATGGATTTCTATATATCTATTTCGGGAATTGTTACGTTTAATTCTGCTAAAGCGTTGCGTGACGTTGCCAGAGCAATCCCGTTAGACAGGCTGCTTATTGAGACCGACTCGCCCTGGCTGGCGCCCGTTCCTCACCGGGGTAAACAGAATCAGCCTGGCTATGTGGTTGAAGTGGCAGAATTTATTGCCGAGCTTAAAGGGATCAGCGTTGAGGCTCTTGCCAGACAAACGACCGAAAACTTTTACCGGTTATTTTCGCTGACTCGCAAAGCGGGTGCCGCCTAGTGCCCGCCTGGCTTCAGCAGCTGACAAAAAGTCTGCACAAAACCCGTAGCCAGCCTGAGAGTCGCTATTTTCAGCTGGCGACTGTGGACAGCCACGGGGCACCGAAGTGTCGTACCGTTGTATTTCGCGGTCTGGTTGATGAAACGGCACTTAGCATTATCTCTGATACCCGAAGTCAAAAGTGGCCTGAGCTTGAGAAAGCGTCTCGTGCAGAAATATGCTGGTACTTCACTAAAACCCGTGAGCAGTACCGGTTTACTACGCACTGTCGCCGCTTCAGTGCATCGCAGGGCGGTGAGTTTGTACAACAATACTGGTGCAAGCTGTCCGACGCCGGAAAAAAGCAGTTTTTCTGGGGAGAGCCTGGTGAGACCCGTGATCCCTCGTACCCCCTTAAAAGTCACGGCGATTTCTCCGTACCTCCACCGCATTTTGGTGTCATGTTATTTGACGTCGACAAAGTCGATTACCTGAATTTGCGCGGCAACCCGCAACAACGTGAAATTCATACTCGGGATGACCACGGCAGTTGGGAAACTCACGCCATTATTCCTTAGCATCACAGCAAGCCACCCACCGATCCAACATTCGGAGTAGCACATCCACCGCTTATAAAACACGCCTAGAGGGTGCAAACAGGACACCCACAAAGTTAAAGTAATAAATAAAGTGGACACCCACAGTTCCAGTACAGGAAGCTTGCAATATATGGAAACCGAACAAAGCAAATCAGGACACCCACAACCATGACCAAGTACATTGGCAACATGTGTTGCTTACTGCTACTTGTGGCCATGGTCAGTGCCTGCTCAACACGTCCAAGCGTTCACCTGTACGCTAAATACCTGACGGCGTCAGATACCAGTGCGCTTAAAAAAGCGATTAATGACAGTGGTTATGCCGTGACTGTGAACAAATTAGCGATGCCAACGTCTGTTTCTGCCAACACACTACTGTATTCACTTATGCTGAGTGATTCCCAGACAAGAGACATCGTTGCCGACATTGCGGCGGATAATGGATTTGTCATTAAGGCTGAACAGGTGATGATGAAAGGTAATCACTGGTATAACAAAGACAGCGTCGCTCTGATGCTGTTTCCTAATGATTTTAATGGCAGTATATTCAAGCAGGACATCGTGGGAGACTACGAGTTAACGGGTTGTTCACACGCTATGCGGCTCAGTCTGGACGAAGATGGCCGGTTCACGCTTTCTGGGGCGGCGGCTGAATCATTGTCTGCATCTTTACAAGCAGGCACCTGGCACTATCGGCAGGCGCCAATACTGGAGCTAAGAGGGAACGAAGGCGAGACAGCATACAGTTATTTCGAGATATCGCGCCTTAGTACACAGGATGAAATAAGCGAGCTGACCTTCACTTTCTTAACGCCACTTCAGGCAATATTTCTTCCTGAAGGCTGTAAATTTCATACAGCGATAAGGAACTAATTATGACGTACCGTCAATTTGACCGGGAATTTACCAAAACCTTGCTGGCAAAGGCAGAAAAAAGCGAGCGACGTCGCGCGCACTTTAACGTGCATGAAGACTATAATGAGCCTGTGCACCGATTGTATGTGGGCATGCTGGCGGACTCGTATGTCAGGCCTCATCGCCATACTGACAAGACTAAATGGGAGTTTTTCATGGTCGTGCAGGGCAGCATTACGCTGGTCTTGTTTGATGAGAATGCGCGTGTGACGGATAAACTGTCACTGACTGCAGGCGGTGAGTGTTTCAGTGTGCAACTTCCACCAGGGACCTGGCACGCGACCTACTGTGAGGAGCCGGTGGTGTTCTTTGAAGTAAAGCAGGGCCCGTACAAGCCCGAGGCAGACAAAAATTTTGCAGCATGGGCACCAGAGGAAGGTGATGATGCTGTAGTGGACTTTCTGGCACAATTGCAGCAGTCAAAGGTGGGCGATGTGTTGAGCCAGGTAAGTCGCTAGCTGAAGTATGCCTGGCGGGCTTGTTCACAGATTATTGCATCTAAGCAGATTATTTGTTTTGCGGCGGCTACAGCAAATGAGTATAGACAGGCTTACTACGACCCGTGATGAGCTAACCCACCCTGACCAGCAGTGTTAGTGTTTAGCGGGAATATTTTTGGATAAACTGCTGCATATCATGTGTGACCGGCAGGTTATCGGGGTTTGCCCAGCTAAGCGCCGCTACCGTGCCAGTATGGCCGCCAGTTTCATAAATAAAGGTGTGTACTTTGCCTCCTTTTGCCCTGATGCGAGTCGCGAGGCGTTCCAGGTTTTGCCGGTGTACAGTTTCATCGTCCTCTGAATACATAAGCGCAAAGGGAGGTTCTGAACCGTCAATAAAGTGGGTTACCGCCATCTCTCTAAACTGTTCAGGCGGGCCAAATATATCTTTAAGATCGTCGGCTTTTGGTGTGAAGTCATAGGGGCCGGCCATGCCAATAAACCCACTTAGCTTGTCCGCATCAGCCCCAGCATTTGTCAGGTAACTTTCATCTGCGACTAACAGAGCGCCAATATGAGCACCTGAGGAATGCCCACTAATAAACAGCTTTTCGCTTCCACCATAGTCAGTAATATTCCGCTGTACCCAAGCAACAGCGGCGGCTGCGTCTTCGACAAATGTTGGGAATTTAACTTGCGGATATAGCCGTGTATTAGGAAGGACAGCCACATAGCCCATTGAGGCAAGGCGTGTTCCTACAAACTGATACTGGCTTTTTGACCCGAAACTCCAGCGCCCGCCGTGAAAAAATACGACGACCGGCATATTTTTGTTTTTGGGATTTTCAGGAATAAAAACATCCAGCTGTTGCCGGTTAAGGTTGCCGTAACGCAAATTTTCAATGATATCTCCATCGAAAGTCAGCGTTGCAGTATTGGCGGTGGCGAACATCAGCTTTGCGCAGCCAGAAAGCAGCATGCATAAAGCCACAATTAATACGAGTCTCATAGAAAATACATACTGCAAGTTACACGTTTAAGTTCAGGGGGTTGCTCAATATGCCACAGAGGCATAACTTAGCGTATAACATCAAATGAATCTGTCTGTAGCTGTAGCGTCGTACATAGTTAATTATTTTTAAAGAGGGTCTGTGGTTGAATAATTCTGAAGGTATGAAAGAAAATGGAGAGCGCGGGAACGCGTCAGTGCCAGATAAAGCAGAACGTAAGACAGAACCTCCACAGGCACGGTTACTGAAAACATTCTTGGTTCTTGCCGTTATTTATACTCTGTATCTGGCGAAGTCGCTTTTCATTCCACTGGTGTTTTCAGCTATGGTTGCGTTGCTGCTTAGTCCGTTGGTTACCCTTGCCCGTAAGTTTTATATCCCCCGCGCAGTTTCTGCCGTACTTCTTATATGTTTGCTGGTAGCGCCATTTACATTGCTAGGCGTGCAGCTGGCTCAGCCAGCAGAACGATGGCTGGAGACTTTGCCAAAAATTTCTGCTGAAGTAACAGAGCACATTGACCAGATTAGTGACAACTTTGACAAAGAGCGGCAAAAGGCCAGACAAAGAGCGAATTCTGAAGCGGATAGTGGGTTTTCGTTGTTTGGCTGGTTTAAGGATGAGGCGCCTGAACAGTCGGCGTCGGATTCAGAGGAAAATGTTGTCAGTGGAAAAATTAAACAGGGAAGTATAGAAATTCTACTTTCTACGCTTGCGGGGGCACCATTGTTAATAGCGCAGATGTTTGGAAGTGTCATCCTCATTCTTTTTCTGCTTGTTTTTGGCCCCGAGCTTTTCAGTGTGTTTGTGAAGGACTTTCCTGTTGTAAATAATAAAAAGCGGGCAATTACACTGGTCGATCAAATTCAGACCCGTCTTTCAAATTATATTCTGACGATCAGTATGATCAACGGGCTGCTTGGCTTAACCACTGCGGCAACGCTTTACTATTTGGGGGTTGAGGATGCGTTACTTTGGGGGGCGCTCGTTGGCTTTCTAAATTTTGTGCCATATCTGGGTGGCATGATAAGCACAGCCATACTTATGGTGGCAGGGGTAGTCCAGTACGGGTTTGTGGCATTGGCACTACTGCCCGCAAGCGCGTTTTTGTTCCTAAATATCATAGAGTCACAGTTTATCACTCCAGCTATACTGGGCCAGAAAATGCGGGTAAACCCGCTGATTATTATTGTGTGGTTATCGGTAATGGGCTGGCTCTGGGGGGTAATAGGTGTGTTACTGGCAGTCCCCATTCTGGTCTGCTTTAAAATTGTGTTAGAGCAAATAGGTGTGTTGTCACACTGGGTTAAGTTGATAGAGTCAGGCGGCTAGCGCTTTCCTCAGCTACTCACTTGCTAGACACCCACAGCGTAAGTACATAAAGATTAAGCAGTTTAAGACACCCACAACATGATCATGGACACCCACATTACATATATAAGTGAATTATATGACTACCTTTGCAAAGTACACTTAGCTACATACAAAGATTTCGGTATGAATGTGGTATTAACGTTAACGGAGGAGAAAAAGTCTTCCAATAAGGCGTATCGCATGCCTACGGTCAAATAATTGACCGTATAAATGTGGTAAGTGGGACAGTAGGAAGGGTCCTGTATCAGGCTGAACTGATGCCTCGCCTTAGTTCAAACCGCCGGTGTGCCAGTGTCAGACTCACTGAAGTAGAGAAGTGTGTTTCTATACTGCTTGCTAGCGTTGGCCAGCAAACGGTATCAAGCCCGGTGCGGGCCAGCACAGGCGCAATATCCGGTCTGATAACCCCGGGCTTGTCAGTGTGGGGGATGCGGCCGGTCATGTCGAGTAGTGTCAGGTAATCCTCAAAATGAAAGGGCAGGGCGTGTGTCTGCTCTGCGGCGAGGCCACTGAAAGGCAGCAGACTGGCAGGCTGGCGTCCGTGGCGAGCTGCACGGATGCGCCGGCAGATACTGGTGTGGGCAGAGGCCTCCGGCGTATCAGCGATACCGGCGCGTATAGGGTTTAAATCGACATAGGCCATACAGGCGGCCAGTGATGCCTCGTCCATAAGCGCCTGCGATTTAAACCGGCCTTCCCAGAAGCGCCCGGTGCACTCATCTTCCTCGTTGGCCCGCCGGGCAATCTGCTCATTCAGCGCACGCATAAACCAGCTGATGTCGTACAGCCTGGCCCGGTATACCTCGGCGGTCTGGCGAACCGACTCCAGCTCAGCCGGGGAGAGAGAGGCGGCCTGTTTCGGACAACAGTATCGCTGCGTCAGGTGTGTGCCGCGAAACACCCGATGCCAGCGACTGAGTATTTCGAAGTGACTCCAGGTTTGTGTGGCAGTCTTATCTACCTTGAGTACGACATGGGTGTGGTTACTCATCACTGAGTAGGCACACATGAGCACCGAGAAGGCCTGAACAAGGACTATCAGACGCTCTTCCACCCACTGACGTCGATGCTCATAAGACTGACCCGATAACGGATCATGGCCACACAGGTAGGCCCGGCGCACACAGCGTGATACACAGTGATAGTAGGGTGTCTCATCCAGACAGATAAGCTCAGAGCGGGGGCGGGCCATGATAAGGGGTCACAGTTAAACAGGTTATACCCGTAGCATGGACGATGCGGCGGGAAAAATCACCGGGACCTTAGGCCAGAATAGTGGGTGTCTATATCTATAGTGGGTGTCTTTTATTGGTAGTGATTGCGCAAAACGGATGCAGTATAAGTGGCTATCCTGCCAGGCGTTGCAGTAGTTGTTTGCATTTCATGCAGCGATAATTTCCGCCTTTCAATACGGTATTATGCCGCCGTTTCGACAACATCACGGTATCGCAGTGGCATTGGTAAGCAAATTCGTCTCTTTCTAATATGGAAGTATCGAAGCTGTGTGTCGTGGTTGGAGAGCAGTTAAAAACATCCTGCATGATAGTGCGCCATTGCATGCCATGTGGCTTAACTTTACCAAACCGATGCCAGACAAGAAGGTGGCTGACTTCATGTGGAATCACATCCTCCAAAAAGGCCGAAACGTTGTCACGCAGTAATAATGGGTGAAAATTAAGACGATTTTGTTGCAAAAAAGCTGTACCAGCATTTTTTCCTGAGCGTCGAAAGGTAATTTCTGGCGTGCGGAATGCTTGTCCAAAGTAGTCTTCAGCACGCTTATAACACTGTACAACCCGGAGCTGCACCTGACGGCGCAACTCCGGTGTTAAATCATATGTAGCGATGTTACTGAACCTTACACTGCAGGCAAAGCACATAAACACCCATAGGGTCATTTAAACGCTTGAAGCCTTCAAACTCTGATACGACTGTTTTCACCATATCAATTAACGCACTGTCAGATTCTGCAAATTGCCACTGCGCCGCCTTGATAAACGCCTGCCCAAAAAACTCTTTCCAGAACATTTCTTGCGGAGTAAGTGAGCGTTGAACGTAGTACTGCGTATAGTCCGTCACGCCAGCCATTTCAGCCGCGGTTGAAATTGCATCATCCAGGGTTCCAAGTTCGTCTACCAGACCCAGTTCAATCGCGTCTTCACCAATCCAGACACGGCCTTGCGCAATATCGTCCACAGCTTCAACTGACATATCGCGTGCATTGGCAACCATTGTAATGAAGTCACGATAGTTATTTTCTACGCTTCGCTGAAGCAACTGACCGAACTGAGGGTCGAGCTCTCGGGCCGGCGATAACCCTGCGAGCTCAGTCGTTCCTACACCGTCAGTATTAATACCCAGATAGGATAACGAGTCTTCGAATGTCATAAACAGACCAAATACGCCAATTGAGCCAGTAATGGTACTTGGTGATGCAATTATCTTGTCTGTATCTGCAGCTATCCAGTACCCGCCTGATGCTGCGTAAGTACTCATTGACGCAATAACAGGTTTGCCCGCCTTTTTAAGCTCAAGCACTTCCTGGCGTATAACTTCAGATGCAAACGCACTGCCGCCAGGTGAGTCAATCTGCAAAACTACAGCTTTAACATTCTCGTCTAAACGCGCCTTACGTAACAAACGTGCAGTACTGTCTCCGCCAATGGTGCCGGCCTTCTGTTCACCATTAAGAATATTGCCTTTGGCCACAACGATTGCGACTGCATTTTTTTGTGGCTTGGTTGATGGCAAGGGAGGGTTAACCACTTTCACATAAGTTTCATACGGTGTTACGTTAACCCCAATCTCCTGCTCGTCCATACCAACAAGAGCGATAAGTTCCTGGCGAATTTCTTCTCGGGTTTTGAGCGCGTCCACCCAGCCATTTTCCAGTGCATAGCCTGCAAAGTCACCGCCGGCGCTGTTAAATTTCTCTAGAAGTGCGTCCAGCGATTCATCAAAATTAGTAATTGGCATATTGCGGGCAGACGCCACATCTTCTTTATACTGCTGCCAGTAGCCATCCAGCCATTGCTGGTTTGCTTGCTTGGCCGCATCTGACATGTCGTTGCGAATAAACGGCTCAACCGCTGACTTGTAAGTACCTACACGAAAAACGTGAGTGTTAACTTTCAGCTTTTCCAGCGTTTCTTTAAAGTACATGGTATAGCGACCATATCCTTCAAGCAGCATTGCTCCCTGTGGGTTCAGATAAACATGATCAGCATGTGATGCGAGGTAATATTGTGTCTGCGTATAGTAGTCGCCTGTTGCATAAACAGGTTTGCCAGATGCTTTGAAGCGCTGAATTGCCTGGGCGACGGTTCTTAGTTTGTCTAAACCACCGCCTGTCAGGCTATGCAGTTCCAGTACCAGCGCTTTGATGCGTTTATCCTGACGCGCATTATCAAGAACTTTTACGACATCGCGAACCAGCACTTCGGGGTTATCCGGTTCATCACCGAACGCCTCCTGCATGAATGTTTCAAAGGGATCGACATATTCCTTTTCGATAACCAGGTTACCGTTCAGATTAAGGAATAGAGCGCTGTCCTGCTTAACAACAAGCGGATCTTTATCGCCAGATAAACCAATAATAATGGCCACGGCAATTACAATAAAAATTATGTTGAAGAACAGCTTGCGGGCAAAGTTCAGTACTGTCCACAGGCCGACAAACAATGATTTCGTCCAGCTTCCGTTAGCTGCCATACATTTTCTCGCGATTATTACAACTCAGCTTCCCATGTTATCGAAATTGACAGCGATCGCTAACGTAAATTGTAATTTTTTGTAAGTAAACGATGAAGAGGCGTTACAGCGCTATTAATTGCTGTAGTAGTTGGCTCAAGCACCACCGTATTGCCAGGTGCTACATAACAAAAGTGGCCTGGCAGGGTATTCGACTACACGAAGGTTAAAACAAATCCGACTTAACGCCTTAATCTATCATCAGGTTTGTTTACGGGGTCTTTACGATCGTACTTTTTTACTTAAAAAGAATGCGTAACGAAAGATATGGCTGAAAACAGGGTCTAATAACTATCGAGCCAACTACTTTCAGAGATAAACATGACAATAGCAATTTATCAATCGTGTGTCGCGGCGCTAAAAAAAGCAGAGGGTATACCGTTGCTACTTTTACGTCTGTACCTTGCTCCTGTAATGGCCCAGGCTGGCTGGAACAAAGCGATGGCATTTGAAAGTACGTCCGCGTGGTTTGGCAGCTCGGACTGGGGGTTAGGGTTGCCATTTCCAGATATAATGGCGTCCCTGGCTATTGCGGCGGAGGCCGGTGGCGGCATTTTTTTACTGCTGGGTCTGCTGACCCGACTCGTAAGCATCCCGCTTATCGTTACGATGCTGGTCGCAATCTTTTCGGTACATGCCGAAAATGGCTGGTTAGCTATCGCGGATCCTACGTCATGGCTGGCAGACGGGACACTTTATTTAGATGAGCAGGTTCTCGCCACACCTGAAAAGCTGGAAGCTGCACGTTCATTGCTACAGCATCATGGTCACTATGATTGGCTTACTGACAGTGGCAAGTTTGTGATCCTTAACAATGGCATCGAGTTTGCAGCCACCTACCTTATCATGCTGCTCGTATTGTTCTTTTATGGTGGAGGGCAATTTGTCAGTGCTGATTACTGGCTGTCAAAGCGAAACTAAGCGGCAACTAGCGTTGACAATTAATGCGTACAATTTACACCCATATGCCTGGACACCCACCTTTCGGTTGTCTGTCAGTTACATGGACACCCATGATTAATAAAAGACATATCTGACCCCACGACACGGTTAAGCCACAATATGATTAAATTCGTGTTTGAAATGTGGGTGTCCAGTTTGAAAGGTTCTGTGGGTGTCTGGGAAAGACAAGGGTGGGTGTCCTGGTGAGATCCGGTACTGGTCTTTTGACTGATGCGTGCGTAGGATTAGTCATGCACATAAACGCAATGCACAAAAGGAGAGTTCCGTGGACGCTTTGACGTTGTTACTTAACCGCGCTTCTCAGCCACGACTGACCGCCCCGGCACCAGAGGGCGACGCGCTGGACAATATTATGCAGGCAGCGCTTCGAGCACCCGATCATGGCATGCTGACGCCCTGGCATTTTGTTGTATGTGAAGGGCAGGGGCTGCATAAACTGGGTAGTCTGTTTGAGCAATCCGCGATTGACAATGACAAGTCTGAAAAAGAGATTGAACGTTCCGTTCAGTTACCATTGCGGGCACCTATGGTCATCGCCGCGATTGCTAAAGTGGTTGAACACGAAAAAGTGCCCAGGGTCGAACAGATTGCTTCTACTGCATGCGCTGTGATGGCGATGCAAATGGCGGCAGTTGCTCAAGGTTTCAATGGCATCTGGCGAACGGGCAGTTATGCGCAATGTGACACGGTAAGAGCAGGCTTCGGACTTGAAGACGACGACGAAATTGTTGGCTTTTTATATCTGGGTACGCCCGCTATCGATGCGCCCCAGCGTCCCAAACGTGATACATCGGAGTACTTTGAATATTGGCGGTAGGTGCTCAGCGTGCTTCAGGTCAGTATCGCCAGTGCCGGCACTTTCTGACAATGCACGCTGAACGTAAGTTAATAAATCAGCCGGCTGCACGTTTAATGCAGCCGGCTATTTCGACCTAATCAACTTCAACTATTTTCATTGCATTGGTTGAACCGACGGTTTCCATTACGTCACCGTAGGTCATGATAAAGCTATCGCCGGATTCAACCAGCTCATGGGCTTTGAGTGCGTTGATAACATCATGTTTGAGCTGGCCTGGCTCACTGTTGATTGAATCAAAGTAAACCGGGGTTACGCCTCTGAACAGTGCCATAGAGTTAAGCGTCCCGGCATGCCGCGACAGCGCGATGATAGGCAGTGTGGTTGTAATACGAGACATCAGCTTAAGCGTGTTGCCACTTTCAGTTAACCCCACTATAGCTTTAATACTTGGCAGATGGTTTGCTGCATATACCGCAGACAGTGCCATGGTTTCACTGGTGGTGGAGAACTGCTCATCCATGCGATGTTTGGATATTTTGATACTAGGATGCGTTTCCGCGCCTTCGCAAACCCGCGCCATGGCTTTTACGGTTTCAACCGGATACTTGCCCGCAGCTGTTTCAGCCGACAGCATCACTGCGTCAGTGCCATCTAATACTGCATTGGCGACGTCCATGACTTCTGCCCGCGTTGGCATGGGGCTTTCAATCATCGATTCCATCATCTGCGTCGCTGTTATCACAACTTTATTGAGCTGACGGGAACGAGAGATAAGTTTTTTCTGTACACCGACAAGTTCAGCATCACCGATCTCGACCCCTAAATCTCCGCGCGCGACCATTACGGCATCAGAAGCTGAAATAATGTCGTCGATCGCCTGGTCAGACGCGACGGCTTCTGCCCGCTCTACCTTGGCGCAAATTTTTGCATAACAACCTGCCGCTTCGGCCAGTTCTCTGGCATAGTGAAGGTCATCACCACTGCGAGGGAAAGACACAGCCAGGTAATCCACACCAATTTCTGCGGCAGTCTTTATATCTTCTTTGTCCTTTGGCGTCAGTGCTTCTGCGGATAACCCTCCACCGAGCCGGTTAATCCCTTTATTGTTTGACAGCTTTCCGCCTACCGTCACTTTTGTGTGAACCTCTCGTCCTTTCACACTTGATACTTCAAGCTGTATGCGGCCATCATCCAGCAACAGAATATCGCCGCTGCTAACATCATCCGGCAAGGCCTTGTAATCAATTCCTACGCGCTGCTGGTCGCCTTCCTCTTTGCCCAGCTCAGCATCCAGAATAAATGAGGCTCCGTGTTCAAGTGTTACCGCGTTGTCGGTAAAGCGTGCAACACGGATCTTTGGTCCCTGCAGATCGCCTAAAATCGCGACATATTTTCCGAGCTTTTGCGCCGCACTGCGCACACGCTTAGCGCGTTCGATATGATCCTGCGCCTGACCGTGGGAAAAGTTCATTCGTACGACGTTGGCGCCAGCCGCCAGAATCGCTTCGATGTTTTCCTGTGAATCAGTGGCAGGGCCTAATGTGGCAAGAATTTTCGTTCTTCGGGTCATATTCTGTCGTTATCCTTTGGATGATCAGCAAATGATGTCGCCTGTATTAAGACGAGCGATTTTTGTAATTTTATTACAGAATACTAGTAAAATTTGACAAAAATGTGAATGAAAGTCGGCGTATTTACGACTGTTCCTACCAGTTTAGTGTAAAAGCTGGCCCTTTGCCTGCAAGAGTACATGTAAGATCACATGCAAAAGCAGGCGACGGGGCCGCGAGTAAAAGCAAACAGACGGCGTTTTATTCGTTGCGTTTTTCATAGCGCGAGCCACGTAACGTGTCTTTTACCCGCTTCAGGTTTTCCCGGAATTTATTGCCCCGGCGCAGCGTAAAACCGGTTGCCAGTACATCGATGAGAGTCAGTTGCGCAATGCGTGATGCCATGGGCATGTACATATCGGTATCTTCAGGTACTTCCAGTGACAACACGTATGTGCACTCATTGGCAAGCGGGCTGTCTTTAGAAGTAATACCCACAACAATCGCATCATTCATGCGGGCAATTTGCGCGATCTCCACTAAACTTTTAGTACGGCCTGTGTGGGATATCAGTACCACCACATCCCCCTCGGAAGAATTCATACAACTCATTCGCTGCATCAGAATATCTTCGAAGTAAACAACCGGCACATTGAAGCGAAAAAACTTGTTCAGAGCGTCATGAGCAACAGACGCTGACGCGCCCAGTCCAAAAAAGGAAATCTTCTGTGCCTGTGTCAGCAGGTCAACAACGCGGTTCACGACCTGAATATCAACTGACTGACGGGCCACCTCGAGTGACGCCATGGTAGATTCAAAAATTTTAGTCGTATATTCCTCCGGACCGTCGCTTTCATCGACATGCCGGTTAACGTATGGCGTACCGTTCGCCAGACTCTGTGCCAGATGCAGTTTAAAGTCGGGGAAGCCTTTGGTATCCAGGCGACGGCAGAAGCGGTTGACGGTCGGCTCGCTGACATCCGACATCCTTGCCAGAGTTGCTATACTCGAATGGATGGCGGATTGCGGGTTAGCAAGAATAATATCCGCCACTTTTTTTTCCGATTTACTGAATGCGGCTCTGCTCTGGGTTATTTTTTCTAGTATATTCATACAGATGATGCGACTCGTCAGAAGGAGGTTGATTGTTTACTCAGGGGTATACTATCGAATGTGAAACTTCTGACAAGAAAAATGTAATTTTTTGACAGTTCTAAGTGTAACTTTCACTGGTGTTTTATCGTACAAGCGCATATACCACCTTGGTTGCATAAGTTGTAATTTTACTACATTTTGTGTTATCACTAAGTAAATCTTGTCCTGGTATTAGCGGTGGCGTGGTTGCCAAGCGATATATCAGCGTAGCAAAAAGGTCGACAAATATGGTTTTGGATACATCCTACGAGCCTTGTGATTTGGTGCTTTTTGGCACCCAGGGCGATCTGTCACGACGGAAGTTATTGCCTTCGCTTTACCAATTAGAAAAAGCCGAGCTGATTCACGCAGACACAAAAATTATTGGTGTTGCCAGACAATCAATGACGCTCGAAGATTATGTAGACGAAGTCAGGGCAAACATCATTAAATTTTCTGGTGAAGAAATTTGCGAGAAAACCTGGCAACAGTTTAGTGAGCGGCTCGACTACGTCTGTGTCGATATGAAAGACATGAACAGCTATCAGACGTTCAAGGAACATGTCGACCCCAGTCGCATCATGGTCTGTTATCTGGCAACGCCGCCTGCTATTTACGGTGATATTTGCCGCGGCCTGAATGGCTGCAACATTATTGATGAAAGTGTCCGTGTGGTACTGGAAAAGCCCATCGGCCATGATCTCGAATCGTCCAAAGTGATCAATGACCAGGTCGCAGAATTCTTTGAAGAGCGCCAGATTTACCGTATTGACCATTACCTGGGCAAGGAAACGGTGCTTAACCTGATTGCGCTGCGCTTTGCCAACTCTATTTTTGCGACCAACTGGGATCATAACTGTATCGATCATGTACAAATCAGCGTGGCTGAGTCGGTCGGCATTGAAGGGCGCTGGGGTTACTTTGATGACGCCGGTCAGATGCGCGACATGGTGCAAAATCACCTGCTGCAAATTCTCAGCCTGGTGGCAATGGAACCGCCTACAACACTGGATGCAGACAGTATCCGTGATGAAAAGCTTAAAGTGCTTAAGGCGCTGCGTCCTATAAACGCCAGCAATGTGGCCGATACGACCGTGCGCGGGCAGTACACGTCCGGCTTCGTGAAAGGAAATGAAGTACCCGGCTATCTCGAAGAAGACGACGCTAACACGCAAAGTCAGACGGAAACGTTTGTGGCGATTAAAGCCGAAATCGATAACTGGCGCTGGGCCGGCGTTCCGTTTTATCTGCGTACTGGTAAGCGCATGCCCACTAAAGTCAGTGAGGTAGTGATCTACTTCAAGCGTCAGCCACACAATATGTTTGGCGACAGCTTCAAGAGCCTGCCACCCAACAAGCTGGTCATCCGCTTACAGCCTGACGAAGGTGTTGAAATCACCGTCATGAATAAAGTACCGGGCCTGACCAGTTCAGGTTCGATGGATTTGCAAAAGTCCAAACTCAACCTGAGCTTTTCAGAAGCGTTTGCCGATGAGCACATTCCTGACGCCTACGAAAAGTTACTGCTTGAAGTCATGCTGGGTAATCAGGCGTTATTCGTGCGTCGTGATGAGGTCGAGCAGGCATGGCGCTGGGTAGATTCGATTCTGGAAGCATGGAGAAGTTCCAGTGAGCCACCTGAGCCTTATCAGGCAGGAACATGGGGACCCGTGTACTCCATTGGGTTGTTAGCGCGGGAAAACCGCAGCTGGTACGAAAGTAAACAGAGTAAAAAGAAATAGTATGGCATTGACGATTGAATCTTTTGATAACGCACAGACGCTCACCCGCGAATTTGCAGCTAAACTCGCCGACATTCTCGAAACCGGTATTGAGGCGCGCGGGCGTGCTTCGCTCGTTGTCAGTGGCGGCCGTACACCACTGGCATTGTTTGAAGCGCTGAGCCAAAAGGATCTGGACTGGTCATGTGTGGACATCACACTGGCGGATGAGCGCTGGGTTGATGAGTCTGATGACGCCAGTAATACCCAGCTGGTTAAGCAAAACCTGCTGGTGAATAACGCCGCGGCTGCTCGCTTTATTCCTCTGAAGTCTGCACATGATGATGCAGCCGAGGGCGTGAATGATGCCGAAGCGGGTGTGGCCAGCATGTCGCAACCTTTCGATGCTTTAATACTGGGCATGGGCGAAGACGGGCATACAGCGTCATTATTCCCTTGCTCAACACAGATTAACGATGGCCTGGATATGAGCAGCGGTAAAACCTGTATCGCTGTCACACCAACGACCGCACCGCATCAACGCATTTCGCTTACCTTGCCGGCCATTCTGAACAGCCGGAACATTTTCTTGCACCTCACCGGTGAAAAGAAAAAACAGGTGCTTAACGATGCCCTTGATGGGGCGGCCGAAGTGCAAAAGCCTGTTACTGCCGTGGTTAACCGGGCACCGGTAACCCTGATGTGGGCGCCATAGGAGAACGTAATGAATTCACAGTTAGACGATGTAACGCAACGAATAATCGAACGCAGTAAGAAGACCCGCCAGGAGTACCTTGATAAAATCAACAAGGCACGCCGTGAAGGGCCGCACCGCGGTGTACTATCCTGTGGCAACCTGGCACACGGTTTTGCTGCCTGTGGCTCAGCAGAAAAGTCAGACCTGCGCTCAATGACCAAAGCCAATGTGGCCATTGTTTCCTCGTATAACGACATGTTGTCAGCGCACCAGCCGTACCACAATTACCCGGAAATCATTAAAGATGCGGTCAAGCAGGTTGGCAGTGTTGCTCAGTTTGCCGGTGGTGTACCGGCGATGTGTGACGGTGTTACGCAAGGTCAGACCGGTATGGACTTAAGTCTGATGAGCCGCGATACAATTGCACTGGCTTCAGCCGTGGCACTGTCTCACAATATGTTCGACTCGGCGCTGATGATGGGTATTTGCGACAAGATCGTACCGGGACTACTGATGGGTTCACTCAGCTTTGGCCATCTGCCGACCATATTTGTCCCTGCCGGTCCAATGCCATCTGGCTTACCAAATAAGGAAAAAGCACGGGTTCGTCAGGCCTACGCCGAAGGGAAAGTTGGCCGCAAAGAATTACTTGATGCCGAATCTGAGTCTTACCATTCGCCGGGCACCTGTACATTCTATGGCACTGCCAACTCGAACCAGCTGGTTGTTGAAATGATGGGGCTCCATCTGCCAGGCGCTTCCTTTGTTAATCCGGACACGCCGCTGCGGGAAGCCTTAACGCGCGCTGCTGCTGTACAGGCGACGCGCCTGACCGATCTGGGCACAGAATACACGCCAATTGGTGAAGTAATTGATGCCAAGGCACTGGTGAACGGGCTTGTGGGCTTGCTGGCAACAGGGGGCTCGACAAACCATACGATGCACCTGATTGCCGTTGCACGATCGGCCGGCTACATCATTAACTGGGACGATTTCTCAGAGATTTCAAATGCAGTGCCGCTGCTGACCCGCATTTATCCAAATGGCTCGGCAGACATCAACCATTTCACTGCTGCTGGCGGCATGGCATTACTTATTAAGCAACTACTGGACGCAGGTTTACTGCACAACGATGTTAAAACCATTGTCGGGGACGGACTCGACAAGTATACCAAAGAGCCGATGCTGGATGACGGTGAACTGGTGTGGAGAGACGGGGCGACCGAATCGCTGGATAAAGAAGTGCTGGCACCGGTTTCAACGCCGTTTAAACCAGATGGTGGCTTAAGTGTGCTTAACGGAAACCTGGGGCGCTCGGTGATTAAGACGTCTGCGCTGCGCACACCACACATTCATATCAAAGCGCCGGCCGTGGTGTTTGAAGATCAGTTTGAGCTGGATGACGCATTTAAAGCTGGCAAGCTTGATCGCGACTGTGTTGTCGTTGTGCGCTTCCAGGGACCTTCTGCCATTGGTATGCCAGAGTTGCACCGTCTTACGCCACCGCTTGGTGTGCTGCAAGACCGTGGCTACAACGTCGCGCTGGTTACTGACGGACGTATGTCCGGCGCCTCCGGTAAAGTGCCGGCTGCCATCCACGTGACCCCGGAAGCGTATAACGGTGGCCTGCTGGCGAAAGTCCAGGAAGGCGATATGATCGAACTAAACACCGAAACAAACTCACTGACGCTGTGCGTAGATGAACAGGAACTGGAAGCCCGGGTCCCCCGCGAGGCCGACATTGAGCATCACCATCAGGGCATGGGCCGTGAGATGTTTGCCGGGATGCGTGCAATTCTGACCGGTGCCGAAGAGGGAGCATGTTCACTGTTCTACACCCAGGAGCAGGCATATGACTGATAAGTTCGTCGCAGATGTCGGCGGCACCAATATACGGCTGTCCCGGGTGACGGAGTCCGGCGTAGCTGATATTAAAAAATACATGTGTAAGGATTTCGCCAGTATCGATCTGGCGATCCTGGAGTATTTTAAAGATATGCCGTCTACGACGTTTGTCAGTGGCTGTATCGCGATTGCCTGCCCAGTGCTGGGCGATCAGGTTGTAATGACCAATCACAGCTGGGCATTTTCTCAGGCTGCATTAAAAAGTCAGCTGAAACTGGATAACCTGTTTGTCATTAATGATTTTACGGCAGTGGCACATTCGCTGCCGGTATTAAGCAGCGAGCAGGTCATTCAGATAGGAGAAGGCACGGCAAAAGAAACGGGCAATAAAGCAGTATTCGGCCCGGGCACTGGGTTAGGTGTAGAGCACATTACCTGTGTTGAGTCTGAGTGGGTGACCATCGACGGCGAGGGTGGCCATATTGATTTTGCCCCCGTAGACGAGACCGACGTGGTTATCTGGCGCTATCTGCAGAATAATTTTGGCCGAGCATCTGCAGAAGAAGTCATGTCTGGCCGTGGGATAATGAATATCTACCGGGCACTGACTGCCCATTACCAGAAGACCGCCGAGTTTGACGACCCGGCGCAGGTGACAGAAGCTGCGCTGGACGGCAGCTGTGATATCTGCACCTCTACACTGACGCAATTTTGCCGGATCATGGGCAGCTTTGCCGGCAACATTGCGCTTAATGCGGCAACCACTGGCGGCGTCTTTATCGGCGGTGGTATTGCCAGCCGTTTTCCTGAGTTTTTACGTAACAGCGATTTCCGCGCCCGGTTTGAAGCCAAGGGTCAGATGAAGCATTACGTGAAAGACATACCAACTTATCTTATCGCTGAGCCTGACCATGGGTTGTTAGGTGCGGCAGCTTATCTTCAACAACAGACAGCGAGCTAGTTTATGACAATGAAATGGAATGTATCCCCAGCGGAGATTTTTGATGCCGGCCCAGTCGTCCCTGTGCTGGTTATTCATGACGTAGCGCACGCTGTTCCTCTTGCTAAGGCATTAATGGCCGGCGGGATCCGGGTGTTGGAAGTGACCCTGCGTACACCGGCAGCGATGGATGTGATACGCGAAATTGCCCAGCAGGTCCCCGATGCACTGGTGGGTGCGGGCACTGTTACTAATGCTCAGCAGTTAAAAGAAGTGGCGCAGGCCGGTGCAAAGTTTGCAATTAGTCCGGGTATGACCGCAGATTTGCTGATTGCTGGCCGTGACAGCGAAATCCCGCTTATTCCGGGTATTTCCTCTACGTCTGACCTGATGAAAGGTAAAGATGCAGGCTACACGTATATGAAGTTTTTCCCTGCGGAAGCGTCGGGCGGTGTGAAAGCCATTAAATCAATCAGTGGCCCGTTCCCGGACATTCGTTTCTGTCCAACAGGAGGCATTGGTCCAGACAACTATCAGGCCTACCTTGCACTGCCGAATGTATGCTGTGTAGGCGGCTCCTGGGTTGCACCAGATGACGCAGTTAAGAACGAAGACTGGGATAAAATCACGCAATTAGCGAAAGATGCGGTAGCGGGTGCAACGCGCTCATAGTCAGCTCAGATGAGAAAAGCCGTGGCAGTGAATACTGACCACGGCTTTTTTATGTCTGTTTACAGGCCGGAAAAGGGCTGATAAGCCCTTTTCTAGTGCAATGGCTCAATGGTTTGTGTGAGGCTGTGTGACGCACCAGCGGCCAATGTATGTCCTTTGGTGACGGCGGTTTCAATACAGATCATATGCACAAAACCAAACGCATCCATATCCGTGATTGAGGCAGCACCCTGCCAGGGCGTCCAGACAACCACCGAGTCATTGTTCGCGTGATGCACAGCTGTAAAGGGCGACGCGTCGATATTGACCGTTACTGTTTTATCACTGCCACTGTGAATGCGGTCGACTTCACCTTCAATCAGATACGGCGAGGGAGCGGGCTTCACAGCCCAGTTATCATTTTTGTCGGTATAGTCGCTTTCAATACCAGTAATGCTGGTATGATGAATGTCAGGCACGTAAAAATAACTGTGCAGAGCGGCATTAAACGTGAACGGCGCGACACCTGTATTGGTGGTCGTCAGCGAGATAGTCAGGCTGCGCCCTACGGTCACGGTAAGTTGCACGTCACTGTCGTGTTCAAAGCCATCGGCACGGGTAAATGCGGGGCACAGAACGATGCGTGTGCCTTCGGGCGACGCTTCGCTCTGTGCGATTTTCCACATCTGACTACGCAGGAAGCCATGCGAGGGCAGGGCACCTTTATCTCGTCCGTGATCGTCACTAAACCATGGCCAGCACACCGGCACACCACCGCGAATAGGCTTTTTGCCATCCATGTGCGCATGCGGACTTAGCCATAATCTTTCGGTATTATCAGATTTAGGAATAAAAGACACCACATGGCCGCCGTACAGGCTGATGCGCGCGGTAGCATGGTCGTTGTCGACCTCTATAAATGAAATCCCTGATGTGTCATCAAGGGTAATACCACTGGCGAGTGTCATTCTTCCTCCCTGTGTCGAATTACACTATCGACATTGTGCACCCAAAACAAAAAAGGTGCGATAAAAATCGCACCTGTTTTTTACTGTTTAGAAGACAATTACTGCAAGTCGCTGCAATTGTTACTTGTTAATATGGGCAACCAGATCCAGAACCTTGTTTGAATAGCCCCACTCGTTATCGTACCAGGCGACCAGCTTAACAAAGGTGTCGGTCAGTGCGATGCCGGCAGTGGCATCAAAAATTGACGTTTGCACGTCACCAATGAAATCATTGGAAACGACTGCATCTTCGGTATAGCCCACGATGCCTTTCAGCTCACCCTCAGATGCTGCTTTCATCGCTGCGCAAATGTCATCGTAGCTGGTTGGCTTGGCCAGGTTTACGGTCAGATCGACCACAGACACGTTTGGTGTCGGAACCCGAAAGGCCATACCGGTAAGCTTGCCATCCAGTGACGGGATAACTTTACCCACTGCTTTAGCCGCACCGGTCGAGGATGGAATAATGTTTTGTCCTGCGCCGCGACCACCGCGCCAGTCTTTCATAGACGGACCGTCTACGGTTTTCTGTGTCGCCGTCGTAGCATGAACCGTTGTCATCAGGCCGTCGACAATGCCAAACTGGTCGTTCAGTACTTTTGCCAGTGGTGCCAGACAGTTAGTGGTACAGGATGCGTTCGACACAATCTCTTCACCCTTATAGCTGTCATGGTTAACGCCCATAACGAACATAGGGGTGTCATCTTTGGACGGCGCAGACATCACCACTTTTTTGGCGCCGGCTTCAATATGCGCCGCCGCTTTGTCTTTGGTCAGGAACAGGCCGGTGGATTCAACCACAACATCCACATCAACCTCACCCCACTTCAGTGCGGCAGGATCTTTTTCTGATGTAACCCGAATGGTTTTGCCGTTGACGACAAGATTATTGTTATCAACCGTTATCTCACCATCGAAAATACCGTGAGTTGAGTCATACTTAAGCAAATAAGCAATGTAGTCGGTGTCGAGCAAATCGTTAATTGCAACGACTTCGATGTCGTCACGGGTTGCGGCTGCGCGCATTACCAGGCGACCAATACGTCCGAAACCGTTAATACCGATGCGTGTTGTCATGACATACCTCGAATAGAAAATGAAAATAAATTACGTAAAGTATGGATCAAAATGGCATACTAAGCAAAGTAAAACGTATAAATGTTGCAAAATTACAAAACAGCGGGTTATGCAAACGTATTCAGTTTCCCCAACCACGCTCTTCTACAATAATGTTAAAAAATTGTATGTACGCGGATTGAACAACGTTATTTAACGTGCATCCATCAAGACACAGGAACACTTCCAAATGACACAACAACTTCTGCAACAATTGGTAGAGATGCGAGGCATCGAAACCCATTATGTGGACGCATGGGGTAAACCAGCGACGATCGCAGACGAAAGTAAAGCTAAGCTCCTTGAGGTGCTTGGTTACGATACGTCTGACGAGCAATCTGTACAGGATCATATGATTGCGGAGGCAAAAAAGATCTGGGCCACGCCGTTAAATCCTGTTCAGGTACATCGTGATGATGACGCAATATCAATCGCTGTGCGTTTACCGATAGAACTGGTCAACGATGAATACCGTTTTGATATTGAGATTGAACAGAGCGAGAGCCAGTCGGTATCGTTTGTGCCGGTGGATGCAGAGCTTGTCAGGGCGGCGCAAATTGATGATGTAGAGTTTCAGGAATATCTGGTGGCGTTAACCGTACCACTTCCGCTTGGTTATCATACAATCCGGTTGCGAGCCTGTGATAACGATGACGAGCTGGCCAGCATGCGGGTTATTATTGCCCCGCAGCGCTGTCATGCCCCTGACGTGATTGCCAACGGCAAAAAAGTATGGGGCCTCAGCGTGCAGCTTTACTGTGTGCGCAGCCAGCAGAACTGGGGCATAGGTGACTTCACAGATCTGGGCAACCTGGTACGGCAGGCCGCGGCCACCGGCGCCGACTATATTGGCCTGAATCCTATTCATGCACTGTTCCCGGCCAATCCGGACGCCTGCTCACCTTATGGGCCATCATCCCGGCGCTGGCTAAACTACCTGTATATTGATGTCACGGCGATTGAAGGCTTTGCTGAAGACAGTGTGCAACAGGTTGTCAGTTCTGAACAGTTCAAAGCGCGGCTACAGCATGCCAGAAATGTAGAATACATCGATTATGAGGCGGTTGCTGCGGTCAAGCTTGAGGCACTAAAGGCAGTGTTTGAGGTATACAATGCGCGTTACCTGTCGAAAAACAGCAAGCAAAACCGCGCGTTCAGAGCGTTTGTTAAAGAAGGCGGTGAAAGTCTTGATATGCTGGCAACCTATGATGCGCTGCAGGAAACCCTGAAAGATCAGGGTAAGCCGTTCTGGGGCTGGCCAGTATTTCCGGATGACGTCAAAGATTTTCATACCGACGCTGTGGCTAAATTTAAGAAAAAACACGCACGGCACATTAAATTTTATCTGTTCCTGCAGTGGATTGCCGCGCAACAACTTAAGCACGCCAGTGCTATCGCCGATGAATGCGGAATGACCATTGGGTTGTATCGTGACCTTGCTGTGGGTGTCAGTGAGGGTAGTGCCGAGATCTGGGGTAACAAAGACTTGTACTGCACCGGTGCCAGTGTTGGCGCGCCGCCCGATATTCTTGGTCCGTTAGGCCAGAACTGGGGACTGCCGCCGATGGACCCGCACAAACTGTATGAGCAGGCGTACCAGCCAATCATCGATTTGTTTTCATCAAACATGGCAGGCTCCGGGGCATTGCGCATTGATCATGTCATGGCGTTGTTACGTCTGTGGTGGGTGGTCAAAGGTGATCATGCAAGAGACGGCGGTTATGTGTACTACCCGGTCGATGATTTGCTGGCGATTCTGGCATTAGAAAGTCATCGTCATCAAAGTCTGGTGATTGGTGAAGACCTTGGTACCGTGCCTGAGGAAATCCGCAGCAAACTGGCGGATAACGGGGTTTACTCTTACCGTGTATTCTTCTTTGAACAGGCCGAAGACGGTGGCTTTTTCTCACCCAGCCACTACCCGGTGCAATCCATGTCCACCTTGACAACCCACGATATGCCAACCTTAATTGGCTACTGGCACTGTCTTGATCTGGAGTTGGGCAAAGAACTCGGTTTATACCCGACTGACGAAATTCTTGCGCAATTGTATCAGGACCGCCACGACAATAAGCAGGCTATTCTGGATTCCCTGCATGGTCATGGCTCTGTCGATGACCATGTCGGGCGCGACGTAAATCAAACCGGCATGACACAGGCGCTTAACTTTGGCCTGCAAAAACATATGGCCGGTGGCTCCAGTGCGCTGCTAAGCTTGCAGCTGGAAGACTGGCTACAGATGGATAAACCGGTAAATATCCCCGGTACGTTTGATGAGTACCCCAACTGGCGACGAAAATTGTCGCGGGACTTGTCAGGTATATTCGATGATCCGGATATTCAGTCACTGGCGCAGGCACTGACAGAGGCGCGCAAGCGCGCCAGCGAATAACACAGTATAATGACGCCCGCTTCTGGCGGGCGCAGGTCAGGAGTACTTCATGCAAGACTACCAGCAACTGGCATCGGCCACATGCGCTCACCCTTTCTCGTACCTTGGCGTAACGCCACACAATAAAGGCGTGAAGGTGACTGCTTATGTGCCCGGCGCGATTAACATCAGTGTGCGTTTCGCTTCGGGTAATAAGGCTTACGCGCTGGAGGCAAATAGCCTGGATGGCATTTTTAGTGCCACTATCAGCATGCCACCGGGCGATCAGTACTTGCTGGAGATCACTACCGCAGACGGCACGTTCACGCGTATCGATCCCTATCAGTACCAGGACGATGCCTTTCATGCTGTGCACTTTATAGATCATGAGCCCGCTAACCTGTACCGGCAGGCAGGGGCACAAACGGTCTCTGTGCCATTTGGTGATAATCGGGTCGATGCTATCCGCTTTGCGGTCTATGCGCCGAATGCCTCTTCTGTGTCTGTGATTGGTGATTTTAATCAATGGGATGGCCGTCGCCATCCTATGCAGAAAACAGAGCTGGGTTACTGGGTACTGATTATTCCTGAGCTGGCAGTGGGTCAGCGTTATAAATACGAAATAAAGGATGGGCAGGGAAATGCGCTGCCGCATAAAGCCGATCCCATTGGGTTTTATGCAGAGCAATACCCGTCGCATGCGTCCGTCATATTCGACCATCAGCAGTACGAATGGAACGATGACGCCTGGATGAGTGCACGTAACAAGGATAAATACAGTGCGCCGATGAGTTTTTACGAAGTTCATCTTGGCTCCTGGCGACGTCCCGATGACAGCGAGAATAAGCGCTACCTGAGTTATCGGGAACTGGCCGATGCACTTATCCCTTATGTAAAAGATATGGGTTATACGCACATAGAGTGCCTGCCCGTATCGGAATACCCGTTTGACGGCTCCTGGGGCTACCAGCCAGTGGGGATGTTTGCCCCGACCAGTCGCTTTGGTAACCCGGATGACTTTAAATTTTTTGTCGATGCCTGCCATCAGGCTGACATTGGTGTGGTTATCGACTGGGTACCCGCGCATTTTCCTGAAGACGGACACGGGCTGGCCCGGTTTGATGGCAGTCATGTGTATGAGTATGCCGATCCGCGCCGTGGCTGGCACCCCGACTGGAATTCCTGCATTTACGATTTTGGTAAAGATACGGTGCGTCAGTTTCTGGTGGCGAATGCCCTGTACTGGCTGGACAAATTCCATATCGACGGGCTGCGTGTCGATGCCGTGGCCTCTATGCTGTATCTGGATTACTCGCGTAACGAAGGAGAGTGGATCCCCAACGTCGATGGCGGTAACGAAAACTATGAGGCCATCAGTCTGTTGCGTTGGCTGAATGAGGAAGTGTATCGCCATTATCCGGGGGCCATGACAATTGCCGAAGAGTCTACTTCCTTTCCAAAAGTGTCCCGCCCGGTTTATGACGGCGGCCTGGGTTTCGGCTTTAAATGGAATATGGGCTGGATGCATGACTCTCTGCATTTCATTTCCAAAGACCCGGCCTATCGCCGCTATCATCACGGTGATATCACCTTCAGTATGGTTTACGCTTTTGATGAAAACTTTGTGTTACCCATTTCCCACGACGAAGTTGTGCATGGAAAGGGCAGCCTGATTGGTAAAATGCCCGGTGACGAGTGGCAACAGGCGGCAAATCATCGTTGTTATGCAGGCTTTATGTATGGGCACCCTGGTAAAAAGCTGAATTTTATGGGGAACGAACTGGGCCAGAGTAAAGAGTGGGACCACGATGGTCAGTTGCAGTGGGAGTTGCTTGAGTATGACAAACACAAGGGGCTGCAGACACTCTACCGCGACCTGAATAAGCTTTATCAGTCAATGCCTGCGCTTCACGAGGGCGACCATGATCACAATGGCTTTGCCTGGATTGACCATGAAAATGCGGGGCAGAGCGTGGTGTCATTCGTGCGTAAAGGCCGCAAGCACATGCAAAAAGTGTATGTGGTGAGTAACTTTACCCCCATTCCCCGCGAACATTTTCGGCTTGGCGTAGAAGACGCCGGTGAATATACGCTGGCACTGAATACCGACGACGGGGTATATTGGGGCAGCCAGTATCCGGTTCGCGAACGCATGCAGGCAAGTCAGGAGCCCTGGAATCATCAGCCCTGTTCGATAGAACTGGCATTGCCGCCGCTGTCGACGCTGTTTATTGTTTATGAGTAGGAGCATGTGTGGACACGCACACAAGTATGGAATCCCTGTCTGTTTCTGCGGGCGTTGCCTATCCATTGGGCGCGACCCTGACACACGCAGGCTGTAATTTCGCAGTCTACTGTCCGGATGCCCGGGCCGTGCTGCTCTGCTTATTTAATTCGGACACGGAAGAGCCGGTAGCCGAATTACTGTTGCCGGAACGATCCGGGGATATCTGGCATGGCCATATTGAGCCAGTGGCTGCCGGGCAGCTATATGGTTACCGGGTCGAGCGTAAGGAGGTGCAGCTCAATGAAGCGCCGTCCAATAAGCTGCTTATCGATCCGTATGCCCGCAAACTATCACGTCCTCAGCAGTGGGACGCGCGCCAGTATCAGCACGACTCTCAGTTTATGATTGCCAAAAGCGTGGTGGTTGATCCACTTGCTTATCCGCCAGCCCGCAAAGGGCCGGCACTGGAAGATAACCAGCGGGTGATATACGAAACGCATGTCAAAGGGTTAACCAGGCGACACCCGGAGGTGCCAGAAGACGAGCAGGGCACATACCTGGGGGCGGCGCACCCCTCGGTTATTGCACACCTGGTGTCGCTGGGGGTGACTTCGGTGCAGTTCATGCCAATGGCGTCATTTATGCCTGAGCCCTATATCGTGGGAAAAGGGATGACCAATTATTGGGGTTATAACCCGGTGAATTTCTTTGCGCCGGAACCCCGCTATGCAATAAAAGATGCACTGGGCGAAATAAAAGCCATGGTCGACGCCTACCATGATGCCGGGCTTGAGGTGATTGTGGATGTGGTGTTCAACCATACAGCCGAAGGTGGCAAAGGCGGTCCGGTGCTCTCGTTTAAAGGTATGTGTCCGCTTCAGGCCTACATGATGGAGCAGGCCTCCAGTGGCGAGCTTGTTTATGCGAATCATTCAGGTTGCGGCAATACTATTGACACTGCTCACCCTGCGATGACAACGCTGATCATGGACGCGTTGCGCTTCTGGTATTCCGTCATCGGTGTGGATGGCTTCCGTTTCGATCTGGCGGTGTGTCTGGGGCGTGATCCTCGCATGTTCAGAGCGTCCGCCGGATTATTGCGTGCCATTCACCAGGACCCAATGCTGCAGGCCGCGGTACTTATCGCCGAGCCCTGGGACATTGGGCCTGATGGCTATCAGTTAGGCGGCTTTCCGACTGGCTGGCTGGAGGTCAATGATCAGTTCCGCGATACGGTCAGGGCGTTCTGGCGCGGCGATGAAGGGCTCACCGCTGATTTTGCCACGCGTCTGATGGGCTCACGGGATATTTTTCACAAAGGGGCCCGTCGCATCACCGCTTCAGTGAACCATATTACTTACCATGACGGCTTTACGTTACATGATCTGGTGAGTTATGCAGAGCGCCACAATCATGCCAATGGCGAAGATAACGAAGATGGCCATGGCCATAATATTTCCGCCAACTACGGCGAGGAAGGCGAAACCCGCGATTCCCGGATACTCTCTCTGCGTGAGCGACAAAAGCGTAACATGGTAACCACCCTGATGCTGTCGCAGGGCACGCCGCATTTTCTTGGTGGCGATGAACTCAGTAAAACCCAGGACGGCAACAACAACGCGTATTGCCAGGACAATGAGATTAACTGGTACCAGTGGGAACTGAATAAACGCCAGCAGGACTTTCTGGACTTTTGCCGGCATGTAATTACTCTGCGCAGACGCAGCAATCTGTTCAGCGAGCTAAGACTGGATGATGATCACTTTACAGTGAGCCGCAATGTGGCAAGTATTCAGTGGTTTAAGCCGGATGGCTCAAACAAGGCGTCGGAAGACTGGCAGACGCAGCACAATCAGGCCTTTGGTGTTGAAATTCGCGGCTGTGCACAGGCGTCAGACAATCCTGAACACTGGTTTTTGTGTGTCAACGCCAGTGACAATGATGTACGTTTTAATATGCCGGTACTCACCCCCCGCGGCGGCTGGACTCTGGAGCTGGATACCCGCTACGCCTCTGTGGCTGATCAACCTCTGATTTGTATTCAGCAGATATTTTTACAGGCCGGGAAGTCAGTCGCACTGTTCAGTTATGCCCATCAGCGTAAACAGCCGTAGCGTGCTAAACGCTTTACAGCCCGGGAAAGAAACACTGTGCAGGAGTCGGGTATTGTTCGCATCCTCGTAACGCGGGTGGTATGATGCGCACCCATCTGAAACAAGAGGGTGTCTCTATGCAAAATGAAGGTGGAAAAGCGCAGTCAGCAGAATGCGATATCGGGTTTATTGGTCTTGGCGTTATGGGCAACAATCTCACCATGAACCTGGTGGACCACGGTTACCGTGTTGCCTGTTTTGACCTTGATCAGCAAAAGGTTGAAGCCATTCGCAGTAAAGATGCGTCTGAACGCGCTGATGGTACCGCCCCCCGCGTAGAAGGCTGTAGTTCCTACACAGAATTACTCAGTAAACTTAAAGCGCCTCACCTCATTTTTCTGTCTGTTCCTGCCGGCGACCCGGTTGATCACGTCTGCAATCATCTTATTGATGCCGGTATTCAGGCCGACGATATCGTAGTGGATACCGGTAACAGCCTGTGGACGGATTCGGTGGCACGTGAAGAGCAGTACAAAGGCAAGTTCATTTTCTTCTCTACCGCAGTATCCGGTGGTGAAGTGGGCGCCCGCTTTGGTCCGTCGCTCATGCCCTCCGGGAATCCGTATGCCTGGACACGTATTGAACCTGTGCTAACGGCCATTGCAGCTAAAGTCGATCCTGAAACCGGTAAGCCCATCACTTCGCATACGCCAGGGGAACCCATCACTGAAGGGGAGCCCTGTGCCACCTATATTGGTCCGGTTGGTGCGGGTCACTATGTCAAAATGGTACACAATGGGATCGAGTACGCTGACATGCAGCTTATCTGCGAAACATACCATGTTATGCGTAACGCGCTGCACATGGCACCGGCAGAAATAGCCGAAGTCTTTCGCCGCTGGAATGACGGCAAACTCAATAGCTATCTGATGGAAATCAGTGCTGAGGTACTTGAGCAGCTTGACCCTGAAACACACACGCCGCTGGTCGATGTGATCCTCGACAAAGCGGGGCAAAAAGGCACCGGTCTGTGGACCGCGGTTAGCGCTCTGCAAGTCGGCAGCCCGGCTCAGACCATTGCCTCGGCCGTTTTTGCGCGCAGTCTTTCCAGTCTCAAAGACGAACGCATGGCAGCCAGTGAAACCCTCAGTGGTCCAAGCGCTAAAAACTACAGCGATGAAGAAAAAGCCGAACTAATCCACAAACTGGAAGAGGCACTGTACTGCTCTAAAATCTGTGCCTATGCGCAGGGCTTTCAGTTAATGGCCATGGCCGGTAAGGAACATGGCTGGGATCTGGATTTTGGCGAGATTGCCAAAATCTGGCGGGCCGGCTGTATTATTCGTGCGGTCTTTTTGCAGTCGATTTCACAGGCTTATGAGAAAGACGAAGAGCTGACCAACCTGCTCATCGATCCGTTCTTTGCTGAGCAGATCACCCGTTATCAGGCTGACTGGCGTGAATCCATTGCCCAGGCGACGCTTGCCGGGGTGCCATGTCCGGCTATGATGTCGGCGCTGAGTTATTACGACTCCTATCGCACGGCGGTGTTGCCTGCGAACCTGCTGCAGGGACAGCGCGACTATTTCGGTGCGCATACCTATCAGCGGGTGGATAAACCTGCTGGCAAGAAGTATCACCTAGAATGGAGTGATCCTGCCCGCCCGCAAACCGCTATCAAACGGTAATTCAACCGGGTAATGAGGGTAGTATGACCCAGCAACAAAACTGGCGTGAAAAACTAAGCGATGAGGAATACCGGGTGTGTCGGGAAGCAGGCACAGAGCGGCCTTTCAGCGGTGCACTGCTGGATGAGACGCGCGATGGCATGTACCTGTGTAAGTGTTGCAGCGCGCCGTTGTTTCCTGCGGATGCCAAGTTCGATGCAGGCTGCGGCTGGCCGTCTTTTTATAAGCAGGCTGACAGTGATAACGTGGGTTACCGCGATGATGACAGCCTGATGATGCGCCGCATTGAGATATTCTGTAAACAGTGCGACGCGCACTTAGGTCATGTGTTTCCAGATGGACCGAAACCGACGGGACAGCGTTATTGTGTGAACTCGGTATCAATGACATTTGAGCCGCAACAGGGCGATAAAGTGGAAGGCTGACAGCTGAAAAGTACCTTATCTAATGGTTAAAAAATAACCATGTTGCGATTCGAAATAGTAAAATCCGTGCCGGGCAGCACGGATTTTTACTTTGTGGCATGAAAATTTATTACAGACCGACTGTCAGAGCCGGGCAAGCTGCAGTTCATCAGCGTTAAAGTCACCGCCATTAATCGCTGAGATAATCTCATCAGCGACTGCGTCAAGGACGTCGAAAGGAAGCTCGGTACGCGCAGCCATAAGGGTTTTGGAGTCGGTCAGAGCTTCGTCATCGTAATATTCTGTGACTTTCAGCCAGACATACGCGAGCCGGTAGTTTTCCTGCTCAAGGGCAATGGAAACCAGGGAATGATAAATTTCCATATCCACGGCGTCGGCAGTTTCGTAAAGCGATAATGCCTCGTACAAAATGGCAGTGGTCCGCTGCAGATCCCGCTTTACTTCTTCTTCTGCCCGAAACACCAGCAGTGCCGGATCCTGCACGTCATGGCTGCGCATATACTGTCGGAAACGTTCAAGCGCCTCTTTATTACCATGGCGAGACCAGTGATAGTAGGAGAGATAAGGGTCGGCAGCATGGCGAGTTTCCCGGGACAAGCGTTTCAGCTCTTTCTGTGCGGTCAGTACGCCTTTGAGACGGGTCGCCTCTTTGTCGCGGTACTTTATGTGCTCAATGCCTGACGCCTTGTCTACACAGGCCAGATAATCCTCAAACGCCAGCATCAGTGGGTATTTGTACTGCTCTGATTTGTCATCCTTATGGGTATGGCGCAGCCGTATGATGGTTGCCTTTTCCGAGCGACACCAGCCATCCTGATTGAGATCGCTGCACAGGGCAGGATCGTCCTTACAAATTTCTGCGACCGTGGGTTCAAACAGGTTGTCACAGCCTGTGAGCAGTAACAGACTAAACGGCAAACTACGGACAGCGACTGAAAGTGTGGAAAACTTACGAAAAAATTGTCGCTTTCGTCCATTGTGCGCCACGTTTTTGAAATTTATCAACAATTTGGTCATCCCAGTCTCTTTACTTACACTAACGCTCGCTGGTGCGCAGCGCTGGATTCACACATTCATAATGTACCCTATAGTATCGCGTTTGCGTGTGCAGTCATTGGTTAAATTTTTCCATGAGAAGGCGAGAGCATGAATCAACAGTTTGAGCAGGAATTACAAAGTAGCTGGCAGGAGCGCCAGGAATACGCAGAAATGATGTTACCGCTGATTGGTAAACTGTACCGCAATCACGCGGTCGAGATTTCTGTTTACGGCCGTCCATTGTTAAATGCCAGTGCCATTGATGTCATTAAAGCGCACCGCAAAGTGCGTCTGCATGAAGGCGTCAAACTGCGTCTGCGTGAGAGTTATCCTATTTTACATGCCCTGAGTGCTATGCAACTGGCGCCTGCCGAAATTGATATTGGTAAACTGGCGTTCGATTTCCACTATGGTTCGGCCGTCGATAAGGACGATTTACAGGCCTATCTGCACAGCAAACTTGGCGATGTGATTGATAAAGACGATGAACAGCAACCGCAGGACGTGGTGCTGTATGGTTTTGGCCGTATCGGACGGTTACTTGCCCGTCTGCTGATTGAACGCCAGGGCAAAAGTAACAAACTGCGCCTGCGCGCCATTGTCGTGCGTGGCGGCCGCGAAGGCGATCTGGAGAAACGTGCCAGCCTGCTGCGCCGCGACTCTGTACACGGCCCATTTAATGGCAGCATCACCATTGACGAAGAACGTAATGCGATTAAAGCGAACGGGTCCTATATTCAGGTTATCTATGCAGACAGCCCTGATCAGATTGACTATACCCAGTACGGTATTGATAACGCCATTGTAGTGGATAACACCGGCAAGTGGCGCGATGAAGATGGACTGGGCCTGCACCTTAAAGCGAAAGGTACCGCGAAAGCTATTCTGACAGCACCGGGTAAAGGCAGCATCAAAAATATCGTGCACGGTGTTAATCATGACGCGATCAAGGCCGAGGATAAAATTCTGTCGGCGGCCAGTTGTACCACCAACGCCATTACTCCCGTACTCAAAGCGCTGGACGAAGAGTTTGGCATCAGCAGTGGACACGTTGAAACGGTGCATTCCTATACCAACGACCAGAACCTGATTGATAACTACCACAAGGCTGACCGGCGCGGCCGTAGTGCACCACTGAACATGGTTATTACTGAAACAGGTGCAGCCAAAGCGGTGGCCAAGGCATACCCTAAACTGTCTGGTAAACTGACGGGTAATGCGATTCGTGTGCCCACACCCAATGTGTCGCTGGCTATTCTTAACCTGACGCTGGACAAAGACACGGACAAAGTGGCAATTAATGAGTTTTTGCATAACACTGCGCTGTTCTCTGCGCTTCAGCACCAGATTGATTACACGGGCAGTAAGGAGATTGTCTCAACGGATTTAGTAGGCTCCCGGGCCGCCGCAATCGTTGATTCACAGGCAACCATCGTGTCAGAAAACCGTCTGACATTGTATGTCTGGTATGACAATGAATTTGGTTACAGTTGCCAGGTAATGCGCTGCGTGCGCGATATGGCTGGACTGACATTCCCGTCGCTGCCAGCTTAACTGCGAAGCGACACTGAAACCGGCACCGTCTGCGACGTGCCGGTTTTTTTATACCTGTTACAGTATATAAGTGGCGGTTTGTGTGCGTGTCAGCGTACACTTGCGATTGCAGTTCAGCGTGGTCTTTGGCCTGAATCGCATAGCACTGATACAGCCGACTATGCTAGATTAATGCAATCTCAGGTCAGCTAACGCTGATCCGCTACCGCCAGAAAACACGAAGAGGTTGTTCTGGCTGGTCATCAGCCCGCCATACAACTGGCATAAGACCAGTATGAGCGGAGCGACCGGGCGTACCTTCCCTGACACGACAATTACAAAGGAACACGACAGAAAATGCATATATCCAGTCAGTTCGATAGCGGCAACATTGAAGTAGTTAATGCCGAGTCTGCCGACAATATTCAGCTTAAAATTAATAAAGATAATCAGTCAGAATTCTACCAGTGGTTTCATTTTCGTCTGGTAGGCGATGTGTATGCAAAGCACACCATGACGATTACCGACCTGGCACGGTCAGCATACCCGGATGGCTGGAAAGAATACCAGGTACTGGCCTCTTATGATCGTGATACCTGGTTTCGGGTTCCCACTCAGTTTGACGGCGATAACCTGACATTCTCGCTTACACTGGAACAGCCTAGTGTGTTTTTCGCCTACTTTATTCCTTACAGCTATGAGCGCCACCTTGACCTGATTCATGATGCGCAGATGTACCTTGACTGTGAGCACCGTTTTCTTGGTCTGACCCTTGATGGGCGTGACATGTCGATGCTGGTGATAGGTGATGAAGCGCCGAATAAGAAAAAAATTTGGGTCACAGCCCGCCAGCATCCGGGTGAATCAATGGCCGAGTGGTGTGCAGAAGGACTGTTATACCGGTTACTGGATGAAGAGGATGGTCTGAGCCGTCAATTACTCAAAGACGCCGTTTTTTATATTATTCCGAACATGAACCCCGATGGCTCTGCACGCGGTCATTTGCGCACTAATGCTGTAGGCAGTAACCTCAACCGGGAATGGGCAGAGCCAACCGCTGAAAAAAGCCCTGAAGTGTTATATGTCACACAGGCCATGCAGGAAATTGGTGTCGATATGTACCTGGATCTGCACGGTGATGAAGCCCTGCCATACAATTTTGTCGCGGGCAGTGAAGGGATTCCGTCTTACAACGATAAGCTGAAGGATCTGGAGGAGACGTTCAAGCAGGCGCTGCTTACCGCCACCCCAGAGTTTCAGGACATCCACGGTTACGAAAAAGACAAACCAGGCGAAGCGAATCTGACGGTTGCCTCCTGCTCTGTTGCAGAAAAATTCAAGTGCCTGGCGTACACGGTTGAAATGCCGTTTAAAGACAATGCTGACCTTCCTGATGAAGTGTATGGCTGGTCTGTGCAGCGCTGCCGTCAGCTAGGTGAAGATTTGCTGGTGGCGACACGTGCCGTTGTCAACAAGCTTAGATAAAATAAACATTTACAACAATAACAATATAAAAAGGAACTCAGCGTGGAATGGTTATATAATTTTCTGACGACGATCGACGGCTTTCTGGGCGGTGCGTTCTGGTTTCCGTACGTGCTGTTGGGAGTAGGGCTGTTTTTTACAATCTATCTGGGTTTTCCTCAGATCCGATACTTTAAACATGCCTGGCTGGTGATTACAGGGAAGTTCGACAAAGAGTCGGACCCCGGTGACACTACACACTTTCGGGCACTGACCACGGCACTCTCCGGTACGGTAGGTACGGGCAATATCTCCGGCGTCGCATTTGCGTTGTATTTAGGCGGGCCGGCAGCCATATTCTGGATGTGGGCAACGGCCTTCATGGGCATGACAACCAAGTTTGTGGAAGTCACCCTGTCGCATAAATACCGCGTAAAAACCGAAGATGGCACGATGGCCGGTGGCCCTATGTACTACATGGATCGCCGTCTGAACATGAAATGGCTGGCGGTGGCGTTTGCCGTTGCAACCGTGATTTCCTCATTTGGTACCGGTAACCTGCCACAAAGTAATGGTATTGCGCAAAGTATCGAAGCCACATTCGGTTTTGAGCCCTGGATTGTTGGCAGCGTGCTGGGCGTACTGCTGGCGCTGGTGATTCTGGGTGGCATACAGCGTATCGCAGCGGTCACCGCCAGAGTCGTGCCGTTTATGGCCGTTATATATCTAATTGGTGCGCTGGCAGTTATTTTCGCTAACCTTGAAAATATCGGCCCCTCGTTCACCTCCATCATTAAAGATGCCTTCACCGGATCAGCTGCCGCAGGTGGCTTTTTGGGCGCATCGCTGGCCTATGCGTTTAATAAAGGTGTGAACCGTGGTCTCTTCTCAAACGAAGCCGGTCAGGGTTCTGCGCCCATTGCGCACGCTGCTGCAAAGACTAAAGAGCCTGCCTCGGAGGGCATGGTGTCACTGCTTGAACCCTTCATCGATACCATTTTGATATGTACCATTACGGGTCTGGTGATCCTGTCTTCAGGGGTATGGAAAGAGAAGCATGAAAATATCTTTGACCGCTCTGACATGTATTACGTGGCAGGGGACTACACCGATAGCAACGATGCCGATGTTAACAGCCTTTACGAATACTTAAATGAGATTGACGGCAATTCAGTGAAGCCCTACACCGGTACGATTACGGTGGTAAACGGCACCGCTGTAAGTGATGGCTACACCCTGATCAATGCCCGTTCGGTGGCAGAAAACGTTAAGTACTACGTGGGCGGCGATGATGCCTTTACCGGTACACTTGAAATTGACGAGGGTAAACCGGTTAAAGACAATCTGGAGGTGCGCGGCAAGTCGCTGGTGCATTCAGCAGCGCTGACGACCATCGCCTTCACCCGTGGCTTCTTTGGTGATTTTGGTCAGTACATTGTGTCAGTGGGTCTGATGCTGTTTGCTTTCTCTACGGCCATTGCCTGGTCTTACTATGGTGACCGGTCGATGACCTACCTGTTCGGGCCGCGTTCGGTGATGCCGTACCGGGTTATCTACGTAGCCGGCTTCGTATGGGCAGCAGTCTCAGATACAACCCTGGTATGGGCGTTGTCTGCGGTTGCCATTGTGGTCATGACACTGCCTAACCTGTTTGGGATAATGTTACTGGCCAAAGAAATGAAGCAAACCATCAATGATTACTGGAGCCGAGTACACAAATAATCATGAAATGGTACACTAACCGCCCTGCACAGGCGTGGTAGCGTGAAAGCTTGTGCAGAAACGGTTTTTTCATTCCCGCCGGAACACCGCCGGCGGGAATTCTTGTTAGACCATCGCTGCCCTGACTAACGAATGAAGCAAACAGGAGCATTACATGGCACTGATAGACTGTCCTTCCTGCAACAAGAAAACATCAGACAAAGCTGCATCCTGCCCGCACTGTGGGTTTGGTGTTAGTGATGCCACAGATGAAGATATCGAACGTAAACGACAGCTTAAAAAGTTTCAGAAACTGCAGAGCATCCAGAATCAGTCTCTGATCGCCGTGCTGATGTTCGTAGCTGGTTTTGGCATGATGTACTGGGGCGGCGCTCAGGGCAGTGATCTGCAGTACAATCTGTCTATTCTCTGCAGTGTGGTTGGTTTTGTATGGTACATTATTAACCGCGTGCGAATTGTTATGGTTAAACGGTTTTCCAAATGAACGTAGATGCACTTTTACAGGCCATGACGCCGGATGTTTTTGAACGTTTGCGTCAGGCCGTAGAAACCGGCAAGTGGCCCGATGGCACAGCACTCGATGCTGCGCAGCGAGAGAGTTGTATGCAGGCGGTGATGCTGTATCAGGCAAAAGTTGCCAGGAGTACTGACCACATGACGGTCAATGCGAACGGTGAAATTGTGCATAAAACGAAACGGGATTTTTTACGCGACCTCAAGCAGGATGTGGAAGACGACAACACCATTGCACGGTTCAATCAGGATGATATTTAATCGTTTCTTTACCCCCGCGTACCGCAGTGACAACCCGCAAACCCGGATAAAAGCCATTGACTCGCTGGCGCCGGATAAGCCGCAGGAAAAAACTATTCTGCATGAACTGGCGTTCAATGATGCCAGTCCTGACGTTACGCTTGCGGCGCTGCACCGCCTGAACAGCTTCGCGCTGTGGCAAAAAATGGCGGCTATCGCACACACCGAACGGGTCAGGCGTGAAGCAGAAAAACAGGTGGAGGGGATCCTCAAAGGTCAGATTGACGTGGCGATCTCTGATAACGAGCGTCGCGCATTTCTTACAGAGTCAGCAAGCTCCGCGCTTATCCGCGAGCTGCTCCTGGCCGATCCGTCATTGCATAACGATGCCAGTTTCGTTGTTACGCTGCTTACGCGGGTCGGGGAGTCGAGATTTACACAGCAGGTGTTCCATTTTACGCCCAATGCCTCAGTTCAGGATGCGATAATCAGCCAAAGTGCTGACACCGACTTTCTTGGCCGCCTGCAGCGCAAGGTCACAGACTCAGCGCTGAGCGAAAAAATTGCAGGACGCATAGACGCGCTGGTCGCACAGGCAGAAAAGCCGGTTGCACTGAAAAAGGCGGTAACCCTGTGTCTGTCAAAATATCAGGCATTGCTGGATAAAAATGATTACGCGGATGCAGCACAAAGAGCAGAGTCGCTTGAGGCGGAGTATCAGACGCTGATGGCCGACAGTGACTGTCTGACAGCAGAAGACGCATCCACGCTGCGAGACAAACACGCAGTAATAAGCGAGCAAATCAGTCGTCACTGCGCGCGTTTAAAGCCACAGTGGCAGGCGCAGCAAAAAGCGCGCGAGATAGAGCAGACCCTGCAGCACGCTAAATCGCAGGCTGACGCTTTGCAACGTGAAGTGTCAGCGCTTTATGATGAAAAGCTGTTAACCGCCACCGCCGAAGAGGTTGGTCAGGTGACAGATAGTCTGGCTGCTTTTAAGCAAGCGCTGTCGACGCTATCCGGTCTTGATGATCAGCACACCCATCTGCCACAACTGACGCGGCAGTGGGAGCGGCTAAGCGACGATGTGGGAAGTTTTGCCGCGCAGCAACAAGCCGGTCAACGGGTGCTGGCATTACTCGAAGACGCCGACGCTTTCTTGCAGCGCGTACAGCAAGACTCACCGGTTACCCACGAACAGCGTCACCAGGCAGAGCAGTTCGCTGTAAACTGGCGTGAAACGTCTCAGGCTCTCAGGCATCTGCCTGCACCGTGGCAGGCGCGCTGGAAACAAATCTGGTCAGCCTGGAAGACGACAGTCAGCGCGCAGGATGACGCGGCAGAGCAACAAATAAAGGCGTGTCGTAAGCAATTGAATATTATCGACAGCCAGATTGAGAAAGGCCGGTTTCGTCCCGCCATGCGTGCTTTTGACAAGCTTCGTATGACGTACCAGCAGTTGCCCGCGGATGCACAGCAGGCGCTCAGGAAGCGCTTTGACAACACGCAGGCCGATATAGAGCGCCTCGAGGGCTGGCAAAGTTACCTTGCTACGCCGCGTAAACCCGCACTGCTTGAACAAGCCCGTGAACTGGCTGCCAGCACGCCGGATGATATTCAGGCGCGCTCTGACGCGATTCGGTATCTGCGTCAGCAGTGGAAGTCGCTGGGTAGTACCGGCGACGCCCATGATGATGAGCAGAATGCACAGTTCGATGGGTATCTGGAGGCGGCATTCGCACCCTGTCGGGAATACTACGCAAAGGAAGATGCACGTCGTGAGCAAGCCTTTGGTGTCAGGCAGGCATTGATAGAAAATGTGCGTCAGCTTAATAGTGAAGAGGAGCCGGCCACGCTGGTCAGGACGCTGGACCGGCTTCGCGACAAATGGCACCATGCCGGGCAGGTAGACGTGAAGCGCTACCGCAAGTTAAAACAGCAGTGGGACAGTGCCATTGCGCCACATCAGCAGCGCATTGATGCATGGCAGCAGCAAAACCGGGAAGCCAAACAGGCGCTGATTAAGCAGGCTGAAGCCTTAAGTCAGTCCGATGACGTTGCCGCGGCGGCCAGAGACGCGCAGCAGTTACAGCAGCACTGGAAAACCATTGGCCATACCGGGCGGCGCACTGAGTCGGCGTTATGGCAACAGTTTAAAGCGGCCAACGATGCATTGTTTGCGAAACTAAAGGCTCAGCGTAAGTCGCAGGATGAGGCGCAGTCGCAGCAGGCCAATACGTTGCTTGATAAGCTCTCTGAACTGCACAGTCAGCGGGAAACGCTGCCTGACAATGAAATGCGCAGTGCCATCAGAGACATCGAGCGGGCACTGAACGGATTAAATGGGTCGCTGAAGCGTAAAGTGCTCAATAAGATGAAAGAACTGGATACGTTGCTTACCCGTCAGCGAACGCAGCAGCACCAGCGTGAGCAACAAGCTAAGTATGCAGCATTACAGGCGCTGCTGCGCAACTGGCGCGATGGCACAGCAAAGGACGCGATAGCTGCGTCTGAGTTTGCAGATCTGGGCAGACAGTGGCAGCAGGCCTGTGAAAGTCAGGAGACCTCGGCCTATACGCGTGCCTGGCTGACCACCGCTCTGGAACTTCATTGTGCAATGCCATCGCCGGCCAGCGTGTCTGAAGAACGTCAGGCAGTGCAGCTGGCGTTGCTCAGTGCCAAAATGGAGCAGGGTGAAAAGTGGAATACCGACGCGCTTGTCGAGCACTGGTTGCGGGCCGGGCCTGTCAGGGAGGACGAACAGCCTCTGGCCGCGCGCGTAAGTGAGGTTATCCAGGCGCAGCAACAAAAACAGGAGCAGCAATAAGTGCACACCGATATTGAATACGGCTTCCCGAGTGAAGCGATTGCCTATAAATTTCTCAATACGGTGCGGCATTTTGATGCTGAGGCATTGCGGGTCAGACTGGGACGCAACGATCATCATGTCAGTATTGCGTACCGGCCAGTTACTGATGGTTTTGATCCCACATTGTCGGAGCTTGATGATTTGGCAAGAGAGCTGGGTGGCGAAGAGGCACGCTGACAACGCCAGAGGGAAGCGTGACGATTGCCGCCGCTTCCCTGATCCGTCTCAGGTGTTCAGCGTGACCTGATAGCCGGCATATTTGCGAATATTAATCACTCTGTCCTCATCCAGCAGCCAGTATTGCCCCTTAATTCCCTGCAATGTACCGCTAAAAGACGGGGTTTTGTCCAGATTAATGGATTTGATTTTTTCCGGGTAGCGTTCAACCGGATAATCAATGGCATGGATTTCATCTGTTACCGGACTGACAGCCTGCAAGCCTTTTTCATGACGCAATTCATCCAGCGGCGCGGCAATGGCTTCAAGTAACTCATCACGTACCTGGCTGAGGTTGACCTCATCAGGCTGACCTTTAAGCATGGTGCGCCAGTTGGTTTTATCGGCAATATGCGCCTTGCACAGTGTCTCGACTTTACCACTGGTCAGTCTGTCTGGTACCCGCAGCATCACCATAGCCTGTGTGGCACCCTGATCCATCCAGCGGGATGACACCCCCTCAGTCACATGGCGGGTAATCCCAACTTTAACCGTGCCGGTATTGGCCAGATACACAAAATGGTCTGTCAGGCAGTGCTCTTCACCCCATTGCGGCTCTCTGCAGGTGCCTTCGTGATAGTGGCATTGTTCCGGCTTGATGATACAACTGTCACATTGCGCCAGCGTGATCAGGCACCGGTAACAATAGCCCTGATTAAAGCTTTTTTTGGTTTTAGAGTGACAGTGCACGCAATGAATTTCACCGTTAAAGGTAAGGGTCAGTGACTGACCAATAAGTGCGTTCATATCCACGCGCTCGTCACCGACGGGCAGCGTGTACTGTACCTGGTTTTCTTTATTGGTTGCGACCTGCATTTTGCGCAGGCCGCCGGAATACATCGTCATCACTTAGTCCTGTGTTAATTCGCCGCGGATATTGGCCGCCAGTTGTGTTTGTAATGCGTCATAGGGCATCGACTTACTCAGCAGGTAGTGCAGTTTCGCCAGTGCCGCCTCTGGCGTCATGTCGCTGCCTGAGATCACGCCCGCCTCGCGCAGACCGTGGCCCGTCGCATAGCCCCCCATATTCACGCGGCCACGCAGACACTGCGTGCAGTTTACCACCGGTATTTCCCGGTCTCTGGCGTAGTTAAGTTGGGCAATTAATGCCGGATTTTGCGGTGCATTACCCACCCCATAACTCAGCAAAATGAGTGCATTTACCGGCTGCTGCAGAGTATTTTTAATTACCTCTGCGGAAATTCCCGGGTATAGACTTACCATGCCGATTGGCTGCGCAGTGACCGGTGACACCGTCAGCGGCGTATCGGTATCTGTGGCGAGTTCACCGGCTTTCAGACGAATATTAATGCCTGCTTCCAGCAACGGCGCAAAATTTGGCGACTCAAAGGCATTAAAGCCGTCGGCATCAACCTTACGGCTGCGGTTGCCGCGTAGCAGGCGGTTGTTGAAAAACAGACTGACTTCCGCAATTGGAAAGTTGGCAGCGATGTATAAGGCGTTAAGCAGGTTCACTTGCCCGTCGGAGCGCAGCTCTGCCAGCGGGATCTGTGAGCCGGTGACAATCACGGGCTTGCCCAGATCTTCCAGCATAAAGCTCAGAGCCGACGCCGTGTAGGACATGGTGTCGGTGCCGTGCAAAATAATAAAGCCATCGTAATCGTTATAATTACCGGCTATATCATCGGCAATGCGCTGCCAGTCGGTAGGATCCATGTCAGAGGAATCGATCAGGTTGTCGTACTCGTGCAGCGTAAACTCCGGCATTTCAGGACGATGAAACTCGGGCATTTTTTTGAGCGTGTCAGACAAAAAACCGGGCGCCGGGACATAGCCCTGTGAAGAAGGCCGCATACCAATAGTACCGCCAGTATAGGCAACATAAATACGTTTTCGCATACTCTGCCTGTTAAACGTTTGGGGGAAGATGCGCGGTATTGTAGCAGGGCGCAGCCGATTGTCATCTCTGTGCGAGAGAAGGCTTGTATTTCGCTGCAAAACCAGCCAACAATAGCAGTAAAACGGAAACGCCCTGCGACACAGAAGGAGCCTTACCTTGCGCACACCCCTGATTTTATTGTTCTGCCTGATAGCCGGTCCCGCCATGGCGCTGCACGGGCAGCCGTCAACGCCAGCACAACCACATAAGAGCGCAACGCGCGCCTTTCTGAATAGTCTTGATGACAAATTACTGCCGCTGAGTGAACGCAGTAACGTTCGCGACGCCATCACCCGCGATCGTTTTGAAACGGTCTTACCCGATATCATGCGACGCAATAATCTGGATATGTGGGTCATTATTGCGCGCGAATATAACGAAGATCCGGTGATGAAAACCATGCTGCCCGCCACCTGGCTGTCGGCGCGCCGGCGTACCATGCTGGTGTTTTATGATCCGGGCTCAGGGCAGGATCTGGAACGCCTTGCCGTTGCAAAATATGATATTGGGTCGCTATTTGAACGTGCCTGGGATGAACAGCGTTTCGCCGATCAATATGCGGCGCTGGCCCACCTGATAAGCCAGCGTGATCCGGCGCGTATCGGGGTCAACATGTCGACCCATCATGGTCACGCGGACGGACTGTCTGCGACCGAATGGCAGTTACTGAATGACGCCTTACCCGAGCGTTATCAGGCGCGTCTGGTGAGCGCCGAGAAGACCGCGATCGGCTGGCTTGAAACCCGTACCGAAACAGAAATGACGCACTACCAGACACTGACAGAGGTTGGTCATGCCCTTATCGCTCACGCGTTTTCCCGTGCGGTAGTAACGCCCGGTAAAACCACCACCGCTGATGTTGAGTGGTGGCTGCGTGAACAAAGCGCGGCGCTGGCGCTACCAAACTGGTTTCATCCTACCGTGTCGTTTCAGCGTCCCAGCGCGACCACCGGGAACGATTTCAGTGGCGCGCGTCGCAGCGGCGTTGTAGAGCGCGGCGATCTGCTGCATGTAGATTTTGGCATGACCTATCTGAACCTGAATTCTGATCAGCAGCAGCACGCCTACATACTGAAAAAAGGTGAATCACAGGCTCCAGGCGTGCTGCGCGAGGCGTTGACTGTGGGTAATCGCCTGCAGGATATCTTGCTGAGTCACTATAAAGTGGGAAGAGAGGGCAATCAGATCCTGGCACTCGCCCGTGAACAGGCCAGCAATGAGGGCATTACGCCCATGATTTATACGCATCCTATTGGCTTTCACGGTCATGCAGCAGGTACGACTATAGGTATGTGGGATGCCCAGGATGGTGTGCCGGTTCACGGCGAGTATCCGCTGCACCCGAATACCGCTTATTCCATCGAGTTAAATGCCGCGGTTGAGATCCCTGAGTGGGGCGGCGCGGTGCGCATTATGCTGGAGGAACAGGCCTTTTTTGATGGCGACAGCATTGAGTATATGGATGGCAGGCAAACGGCACTGCACCTGATTGGCGACGTAAAATAACAACTGGCTTTCAGTGACGAGCAGTTCGTATCTTCCTTAGTGGGTTATCGTTTAATGTCGGCGTAACATAAAAATTTAAAAAGGTATCTATGACTGAAAAACAGGGAACACTGGTCTGTGTCGGACCGGGGGTTATCGTTGGTGCGCATATTTCCATTCGTTGCCAGAAGCATATTGAACAGGCAGATGTCGTGTTTGTTAATTCTCATCCGATTATGCTGCAGTGGATAGAAACAATGAATACGGATGTGCGAAGCCTCCAGCATTTTTATGGTGAAGGTAAGGACAGGCGCATTACCTACCAGGAAATGATTGACGCGATCCTCGACGAAGTGCGACAAGGTAAACGTGTTGTTGGTGTGTTTTACGGTCACCCTGGGGTCTTCGCCAAAGTGCCGCACAAAAGTATTGCCCAGGCGCGAAAGGAAGGCTTTCGTGCCGTGATGGAGCCGGGCATATCAGCCGAAGATTGTCTGTATGCGGACATGGGCATTGATCCGGGCGATTATGGGTGTCAGCACTATGAAGCCAGTCAGTTTTTATTTTACAACCGCCGGTACGATCCCTCGGCTTACCTGATTTTATGGCAGATTGCGCTGGCTGGTGATATCACGATCGCTAAGCGTCTCAGCAGCCCGGAAGAACGGCAGTTTCTGGTGGATATGCTGAAAAAATCCTATCCGGGTACGCATAAAGTCGCATTGTATGAGAGCCCTACGCTAATCACCGACGCTGTGCGTGAAGAGTGGATAGCCCTTGATGAACTGCCGACTGCTGACCTGACACCAGTGACTACACTGGTTATTCCTCCATGCGAAAAAATGGTGAAAGATGAAGGGATAGTGGGTGCCATTCGCGCCTTATCTTTACCATCATAGCCGGGCACTATAATGTTTGGCAGGCAGGGAATTCGAATTCCCCGTTTTTGTTTTTTCAGCACCTTGGCTGCATAGCAGCATGAGGTTATTCATCGTCCCCGGCACAGATGCTGATATCTGGCTGTTGTGGTAGCGATGGAGTAAGCTGCCGGGGTATCGGCGGGTATGTCAAAAAAAAGTTCGTCTGGGATTAGTAATTGGTGCCGATACATGGCTTTCTCATGCATGCAGATGCATATTCTGTAATGATATTTAAAAGGAATTAGACTACTATAGCGTTTTGTGGCGTGGTTGTTGATCTGTGTCGACACAAAAGCTATCAGCGCTTTCATGTTAAGAGAGAGTAACTATGAGCATAATAAAAACCCTGGAACAACTGGGTCAAAACCCGGGCATGTCACCTGAAACATTGAGTGTACAGCAACGGGAAGAAATTCAGCGTCTCAAAGACAGTGCACTTTTTATCAACGCATCAATGAATATTTCAGATCCAGACGAACCTGACGATTCTCCTGATCCTGACAAAAATCCTGACAGATAATCCCTGACGCAATCAGCATGAGGAAAGTAGTTGTAACCTTATTGTTTGCTATGGTGTGGCATGTTGCCACGCCGGCTCATGCACTATCAGACCAGGAGAAGTTACAACGGGCTGAAGCAAACCGTCTGGATAATCACCGCCAGGCACAAGAGTTAATAGACTCCATTGATATCAGTAACCTAAGCCGAAAAGAGAAGGAGTTATACTGGTATCTGAAAAACTGGCTAAGGACATTTGATGGCAATGATTTGCTTGGGATTTATGAGCGTTATGGAGAATTAGTTCACACCGTTGAATCTGCAGAAGTAAAAATACGGGTGCTGACCTCTCAGCTTTCACTGGCGTCTTATTTAGGCAAGTGGGCAGAAGGCTTTACGATGGCCAACAAGGTGCAGACATTGTTGTCTGACTCGCTTTCCGAGGCCGTCCAGGCCAGTACTATCAACGGCATGATTACGTTCTATATCAAGGCCGAACAACCACAAATTGCGAAAAACCTTATTCAACGATTTGAACCCATCGCAGAAAACGTGCCTGGCGCGAAATGTCTGCTGGGCGTTCAGAAAATTGACCTGTTGTTAGAGCAGGATCTTAAGCAGTTATCACTTAACGATATCCTTAATACTAAGCTTGAGTGTGAACGGGCCAATAATAGCTATCATGCGCTTTACAGTGAGATGAACCTGTTTTATTACCTGGTCGAAACCGGTAACCTGCAACAGGCGAAAGTGATAATGGGGCCGCTTGAAAAAAAAGTCGAAACGCTGGATTTCGTGTTTATGAAAACCGGTTTTTTAGCGTATGTCAGTGAGCTGTATAAGCAACAGGGTCAGTTGGTTCAGGCGTATGAGACGGCGCAGGATGTGCTCAGCATGGATGTTGAGGGACAGTACTTACCCACCAAAATCCAGGCACTCGAAATTCTCATCGATATTGCCAAACAACAGGCTAATTTCGAACAGGCGGTTGCGTATATGGAAACGCTGGAGAGTCTGCGCGCCGAATTTCGCGAACTCAGTGTGGTCAAGCAGGCGGCCTTCCAACAGGCAAACTTTGAGCTGGCGCTGAAACAAAGCCAGATTGATTTGCTGGATAAACGCAATAAATTGCTGGAAACCCGTTCTGCGCTCTCAAAAGCCCGGGTACAAACAACATTGATTGCGCTCTGTTTTGTCGGTGTCGTGATGCTTGGCTTACTGGCGTGGATCTGGCGCAGCCGAAAATTACAGAAAAAGCTGAGTGAAATGGCGCGTATTGACTCGCTGACTGGCATTTTTAACCGGGGCTATTTTCTGCAGAGTGTGAAGCAGCGTCTGGTCAAAGCACAAAACAAAGACCTTACCTGCTGTTTATTACTGCTTGATCTGGACCATTTTAAACGGGTGAACGACAGCTACGGGCATCAGGCCGGTGACTGGGTCCTGACCGAAGTGGTGCGCACGCTCAAGGTGGTGTGTGACGAGCAGTGTACACTGGGGCGCATGGGTGGCGAAGAATTCGCGATTTTTGTCTATGATACCGATTTGCGGTCCGGACTGGCACTTGCAGAGCAGTGTCGCTCGGCCATTGAAGGCATTGACACTGCGCATAGTGGTTATCGATTCCCACTGACAGCCAGCTTTGGGGTGAGTGACACTACTCAGGTGGGTTACCGGTTCGAAAATCTGTCGTCTGCTTCCGATCTGGCGCTATACCAGTCCAAGCAATACGGTCGCAACCGGGTGTATGAATACGACATCAATATTGAAGGGCAGGGCGCGACGCCCTGACACAGAGACAAGGCGTCACTAAGCAGGTGGGGCGTTATTTCACTTCTGCCCCAGCAGCTTGCTGATCGGCGTGGTAGCTGGAACGCACCATGGGGCCACAGGCTGCATGCGTAAAACCAATTTCTTTTGCATACACACCCAGCGCATCAAACTCATCCGGATGTACGTAGCTCTTCACCGGAAAATGATGGCGGCTCGGCTGCAGATACTGGCCAAGGGTGAGCATATCTACGTGGTGCTCGCGTAAATCCCGCAGCACACCTTTAATTTCTTCGCTGTCTTCACCCATGCCCATCATCAGGCCTGACTTGGTTTTAATTTCAGGATGCTGTTCTTTAAACTTGCGCAGCAGATCCAGTGACCACTGGTAATTGGCACCAGGACGGCATTCACGGTATAAGCGCGGAATGGTTTCAAGGTTGTGGTTAAACACATCCGGTACGCCGTTTTTAAATATTTCCAGTGCGCGGTCCATACGGCCACGGAAATCCGGTACCAGCACCTCGATGGTGGTGTCCGGGCTGTGCTCACGAATGGCATTAATGCAGTCTACAAAGTGCTGGGCACCGCCATCGCGCAAGTCGTCACGGTCAACCGATGTAATGACCACGTAATTGAGCTTCATTTCTGCAATCGTTTTTGCCAGTTTCTCAGGCTCTTCAGCGCTCGGTGGCAACGGCTTACCATGCGCAACATCGCAAAACGGACAGCGGCGGGTACAAATATCACCCAGGATCATAAAGGTCGCAGTACCATGATTGAAGCACTCGGCCAGGTTCGGACAACTGGCTTCCTCGCACACCGAATGCAGATTATTTTTCCGCAGTGTGCTCTTAATATGATCGATGCGGTCAGTGGTACGCGGCAGTTTGATCTTGATCCAGTCCGGTTTGCGCAGCATTTCCTCTTTTTCTGAGGGAACAATGGTGACCGGAATGTGTTTCACTTTTTGATCATCGCGGAGTTTAACTCCGGCTTTAGGTCGTGCGTTACTCATCAAAACCTTCTTTATACTGTGTGTGTTGGATTGTAAGCTCATCCAATAAAAGTTGCGCCAGTGCCGGGCCTGCTATGCTTAGCGAGTCCGGACCCTGCAGACGGGCGGTATCAATCATTTCCATACCGGCATAGCCACAGGGGTTAATACGCGAAAACGGCGCAAGATCCATATTAACATTTAACGCCAGTCCATGAAATGAACAACCCCGGCGAATGCGAAGCCCCAGTGAGCAGACCTTCTTCTCATCAACATACACACCGGGCGCATCCTGTTTCGCGTACGCGGTAATATCGTCTGCGGCCAGTAGTGCGATCACGGCGTTTTCCATGGCATTCACCAGGTGCCTGACTCCCAGTTTGCGGCGGCGTATATCAATCAGCAGGTAAATCACCTGCTGGCCAGGGCCGTGATAGGTAACCTGACCTCCACGGTCCACCTGTACCACCGGGATGTCTCCGGGCATCAGGATGTGTTCAGCTTTACCGGCCTGGCCCTGCGTGAAGACAGCGTCATGTTCGACCAGCCAAATCTCATCCTGATCCTGTTCACCACGGGTGTCAGTGTAGTGCTGCATGGCATGCCAGACATGCTCATAAGACTGACGCCCCAGTTGTCTGACAATCACTTGCTGGTTATCACTGCTCACTTATAAGACTACCCGCACCAGTTCCAGCTTAGACAGCTCGGTATATATCAGTTCCATATGCTCTTTACTGGTAACACGGACACTCACCGAAACTGAATGGTAATTACCTTTGCTGCTTGGCTTTACCGTTGGCGAATAGTCACCAGGTGCATGCTGCTGCAAACACTCGACCACCTGACCAGGCAGTTCTTCATGGGCTACTCCCATGACTTTAAAGGTTTGTGAGGTGGGGAAGTCGAGTAGTTCGTCGAACCGGGTATCCATGCGATATCCTCTTAATAAATCGGGTACATACAAAAACGGCCAGAGGATAACAAATCTGGCCGTCCTATAGCGAAGTTAGGTGTAGCTGCGTGAACTGTCACACCACAGAACCGGGCTTTACCTGTCTGCACTGGTGCGCGGTATTGCCACACCTTCCTTATTGGTTGCGGTTATTAGCCCTCCCAGCCCAACTGCAACATAATGTAGTCTTTCAGTCGGTCAAACATACCGCCTTCCTTAACTTCCTGCAGCGTGACCAGCGGGTAAGAGGCAATATCTTCACCTTCCAGCTGAATATACAGCGTACCGACCACCTGACCTTTCGCCAGCGGTGCTTCCAGCTTGTTATCCAGCTCAAAGTTGGCTTCCAGATTGGCAGCCTGACCACGGGGAATAGTTATGGGGGTAGACTGATTAATTCCAAGGTCGACAGTTTCGCGATCCCCCATGTAAATGCGGTGGGCGACAAAACTCTCACCTGCCTTGTACGGTGTTACCGTTTCGTAGAAGCGGAAACCGTACTTTAGCAGCTTTTTATTCTCTACTTTTCTGGCACGTTCAGAGTCTGTTCCCATTACCACAGAGATAAGGCGCATGCCGCCTTGTTCTGCCGACGTGATCAGACTGTAACCAGCATCTGAGGTATGCCCGGTTTTAATGCCATCGACGTTCAGACTCTTGTCCCACAGCAGGCTGTTTCTGTTGTACTGCTTAATACCGTTGTACGTATACTCTTTTTCACTGTAAATATCGTACATTTTCGGTGTTTCACGGATCAGGGCTTTGGACAAAATCGCCATGTCACGGGGTGACGTGTAGTGATCGGGATCATGCAGACCGTGACTGTTTACGAAGTTGCTGGCGGTCATACCTAAGGACGCCGCGTGCGCATTCATCATGCTGGCAAAGGCATCTTCAGAACCGGCGACATGTTCGGCCATTGCCACACAGGCATCGTTTCCGGACTGAACGATAATTCCGCGTAATAATTCACTCACCTTGAGCTTGGTACCCACTTCAATAAACATTTTAGAAGATTCAGGGAAGTTCTTAGCCCAGGCGTTCTCTGAAATAGTGACCTCGTCATCAATACTGATGTTACCTGCCTGAATTTCTTTTCCAATCACGTACACCGTCATGATTTTGGTCAGGCTGGCGGGGGCCAGTTGCATATCGGCATTTTGCTCTGCAATAAGCTGGCCTGTTTCATAATCCATCAGTACGAAGCCTTTGCCATCGACTGCTGGTGCAGGGGGAGTGACAACGGCTGCCATAGCCGTAGTGGTCATCATAAGCAGGCTCATGACAAAACACGCAAGCAAACGAGCTGTACGTGACGAGTTAGCGCAGTGATTATATTTATGCATGGTTCTTTTTCTTTAGTACCGTTTTGTCCCGAAAATAAGAGCGACAAATTCTATCGCAAGACCCCTAGTACGACTAGGTATTGCGTGAAAAGTTTACTCTTTTAACGGCAGAACACCAGCCCTTGTCGATTAAACCCTTACCTTGCCCCATCAGCGCCATAATTTGGCCATGATTGTTAAAAAAACTGTGGCCAGCAGTTGCTGTACCGTCAATCTGGTCGCGCAGATTAACCAGAGTTAACCAAACTATTTATAGGTTTAAGCAGTAGAAAGCACTGAACAAAGACAGAACGCGGTTGCCAACGACGTTGCCGCGTTATCTGATTTGCCTGGCATGTCTACCAGGTTGCGATACCCAACAGGAGGAAGTATGAGTAACGACAATATTGAGTTTACTGCCCCGGGCATGAACAACGAATCGGCAAAGCAGACCATTGCGTTGCTGGAGCAGCGGCTGGTCGCGTTGCTGGATTTACAGCTTACCCTTAAACATATTCACTGGAATGTGGTTGGGCCTAATTTCATTGGTGTTCACGAAATGCTGGATCCTCAGGTGGATGCCGTACGGGAAATGACCGATACCATTGCGGAGCGTATTGCCACACTGGGCGGCGTTCCTAAAGGCACGCCCAAAGCTATCGTGGAAGGACGCAGCTGGGACGATTATGCCATTGGCAAGGGGCTGGTGACCGATCACCTGGTCGCTCTGGATAAGGTATATACCGGGGTTAACGGTGATCACCGCAGTGCGCTTGAAAAGCTGGGCGAAATTGATCCGGTATCAGAAGATATGGTAACGGGCCAGCTTGCAGACCTGGAGCAATTTCAATGGTTTGTGCGGGCGCATATTGAATCAGCCAGCGGCGAATTAAAAGGGTAAATCTACGCGATACCGGCGCTTCCTGCGCCGGTAGCCAGCCTTATAAGGCCAGCTTATAAGCACCAGGGTAGCCGTTGCGTTTCAGTTCATCTAACAACGCCTGCGCCTGGTGTTCGCTGTTAAGCGGTCCCAGTCGAAGCTTATAAATATTATCAATAAGCGGGGCAGCCGCAGGTACCTGATAAAGTGCCGATAACACATCAGAAATCGAGGCGGCACGGGCCGCATCACTGATGGCTGCAACCTGAATAAATAAATCACCGGAGGCAGTGCTTTCAGTCGTCTGGCGGCTTACCGGCCTGGCTTCTGTATTGTCTTCTTCTGCTGAGGTGGCCGGAACAATGCCGGCGTATTCTTCCCAGCTTACCGTTGGCGTATTTCCTACGGTTACCTGGTTATTCTCATCCACGTGAATCACTTCCAGTTTCACCCGTGCCACGCCACTGTTGTGATAATCAAGCTTGGTGGCCGCTGCATATGACAGGTCAATGATTCGGTTGTCGTGAAAGGGACCACGATCGTTAACCCGCACAATAGCCTGTTTGCCATTATCCAGGTTGGTTACACGCACATACGATGGCAGGGGCAGCGTTTTGTGCGCCGCTGACATGGCGAACATATTGTAGGTTTCGCCGTTTGAGGTCAGGTGGCCGTGAAATTTCTGACCGTACCAGGACGCCACTCCCTCGGCCTGGTAGCCCTTGCCGGTTTTCAGCGGATAGTAGCGCTTGCCCAATACTGTATAGGGGCGGGCATTATATTCCCGGTATGGCTCATACTTGGGTACCGCATTGATGGTTTTAACATCGCCATTGATAAACCGTGGCGGGGAGTCATGCTTTTGCGAATAGCGCCCGCTGCCTGATGACTGGCAGGCAGTGAGCAAAACCAACAGTGTTAGCAGAAATACAGTGCGCATCATCGTGACAACAGACGTTTTTGTGTACTTATCGCCATAAGCATGCCAAACCCGGCCATCAATGTCACCATTGATGTGCCACCATAACTTACCAGTGGCAGGGGCACGCCCACCACTGGCAACAAGCCGGAGACCATACCCATATTAACAAATACGTAAACAAAGAAGGTCAGGGTAATACTGCCAGCCAGTAATTTGCTGTATGCATCCTGCGCGCGGTTCGCAATAATCAGTCCCCGTAAAATAATGGCCAGGTAAATCATAAGCAGAATAAATACGCCAATCAGACCGAACTCCTCGCTGAATACGGCAAAAATAAAGTCGGTATGACGTTCCGGCAGAAACTCAAGCTGAGACTGAGTGCCCTGTAACCAGCCTTTGCCCTCAAGCCCGCCAGAGCCAATGGCAATTTTAGACTGAATAATGTGATAGCCCGCGCCGAGCGGGTCGGACTCAGGGTTAAGAAATGTGATCACGCGTTGTTTCTGATACTCCTGCATCAGGAAAAACCACATAATTGGCGCGAAAGCACCGCCAATCAGGGCCACAAAGCCAATCAGTTTCCAGCTCATGCCAGCCAGAAATATAGCAAAAATACCTGAACTGGCGACCAGCAGCGACGTGCCTAAGTCTGGCTGACGGGCAATCAATACGGTAGGAACGGCTACCAGAACAAAAGACACCACCACATTGAGCAACTTTGTGGGCATGGTAAATTTACTGATATACCAGGCAATCATCATAGGCACGGCAAGCTTCATTAGCTCAGAGGGCTGAAAGCGCAGTACTTTGAGATCCAGCCAGCGCTGAGCGCCTTTGCCGATATCACCAAAAAGTAACACGGCAATGAGCATCAGCAGGCCGATGATATAGGCGTACGTGGACAGGCGCCGGTATGCCATCGGCGGAATTTGTGCCATCACCGCCATTACCACCAGACCCACGACTAAACGTGCTGCCTGACGTTCCATTTGTCCTACATCCTGACCAGAGGCAGAATACAGGGTTACCAGTCCGACGCCCATCAGTGCTATCAGACCGGCCAGTAGCCAGCCGTCAATGTGCAGGCGTTGCAGAAATGTCTGCTTGTTCGGGTTCAGGGTGATGGTCATATGGAGATATCGCTTGTGGTTTCTGACGGTGTGGAGTCTGATTCTTCGGGCTGGGTTTCAAATACGCGATCCCGGAAATAGAAATCCATCATTCGTCGCGCAACCGGGGCCGCATTGCTACTACCACCACCGGCGTTTTCAATGACCACGGTTAACGATAATTCCGGGTCTTCATACGGGGCAAATCCGACATACAGTGCATTGTCGCGAAGCCGTTCATCGACTTCCTCTTCTTTGTATTTTTCGCCCTGTGCGATAGAAAACAGCTGCGCCGTGCCGGTTTTCCCGGCCGACTGGTATGGTGTATCACTGAAGGCGTGCCGCGCGGTTCCTTCTTCACCGGAAACCACCAGTTTCATGGCGTTCATGACCAGGTCCCAGTGCGAATCATTGCCAATCTTTACCGGCTCAAGTGATTTAAGGGCCTCCAGATCAACCGTGCCATTTTCATTACGAAACCCCCGCAGCAGCTGCGGAACATAGCGTTGGCCGCGATTTATGAGCGCATTCACCGAGTTGGTAAGCTGAATAGGCGTGGCGGTCCAGAAGCTCTGGCCAATCCCAACCGGGATGGTGTCACCCACGTACCAGGGCTGGTTAAAGCGCGCCCTTTTCCAGCCCCGGCTGGGCATATTGGCATTCGATTCTTCAAACAAATCAATCCCTGTGTAGCTGCCAAACCCAAATGACTTCATGGAGTCGCTGATATTGTCGATGCCAAGCTCGTAGGCCAGGTCGTAATAAAATGTATCACAGGACACTTCAATGGCCTTGGACACATCCACCTTACCATGTCCCCAGCGTTTCCAGTCTCGCCACACGTGCGACACATTCGGTAGCCGGTAGCGGCCGGTATCACGAATTGTGGTGTCTTTATCAATGGTTCCTTTATCCAGGCCTACCAGCGCCAGGTGTGGTTTGATGGTAGAGGCGGGGGAATACTGGCCCTGAGTAGAGCGATTAATAAGTGGCCGATCAGGCGAATTAAGCAGTCTCGAATAATTTTTACTGCTAATCCCGTGTACAAACAGGTTTGGGTCATAGCTGGGGCTTGAGAACATTGCCAGGACACCGCCGGTGGCAGGTTCGGTAACCACAATCGAACCGCGCTGGCCATCCAGCGCACGCTGCGCCTCCATTTGCAGCTCCAGATCGATATTCAGCACAATATCTTTGCCCGGCACGGGCGGATCCACATTCAGTACCCGGATAATTCTGCCCTGACTGTTGACCTCTACCTGTTGGTAGCCAACCTCGCCATGCAGTAATTCTTCGTGGTACTTCTCAATGCCCAGCTTACCGATATCATGGGTCGCGGCATAATTGTCTTCCTGACCGGCTTCAACGAGCTTTTGCAGATCTTTTTTATTGATTTTGGCGACATATCCGATGACATGCGTGAACGTATCGCCATAGGGATAATGACGTGCCAGCCGGGCCTCAATCGACACGCCCGGGTATTTATGTTTATGGACGGAGAACTGCGCCACCTCCTGCTCACTAAGGTTAGTTCGCAGCGCGACAGGCTTGAACCGTCGCTGGCCTTTCAGGGTGGCGTAAAACGCCTCTTTTTCTTCTTTGGTTATCCCCATCAGCGCCGTCAGCTGGGTCATGGTGGCGTCCAGATCATCAATCTGTTCGGGGATCACTTCGAGGCTGAATACCGGACGGTTCTCAGCCAGCAGTACGCCATTGCGGTCATAAATCAGGCCGCGGTTAGGGGCGACGGGCAGTACTTTAATTCGATTACCGTTGGAGCGGGTCTGGTAGTCGTTGTGTTCTTTTACCTGCAGTACATACAGGTTGGATAACACGGTTATCAGCATGGCGACCACCACCAGAAAGGCAATGGACGCACGCCGGGCAAATAAGTTGGCTTCAGCCGTATGGTCACGAATAGTCTGGCGTTTTAATGGCATGACTTACTCGCGGTGATAGGGATGGTTTTGGGTGACCGACCAGGCGCGGTACAAACTTTCCGTCACGACTATCCGCACCAGCGGGTGGGGCAGGGTCAGTGGTGACAAAGACCACTTCTGGTCAGCCGCGGCAATGCACGCCGGCGCCAGGCCTTCAGGGCCACCAATCAGCAGACTGACATCGCGCCCGTCCATTTTCCAGGCGTCCAGTTGTTTTGCCAATGTCGGCGTATCCCAGGCCCGCCCGGTGACTTCCAGCGTGACAATGCGGTTACCCTTATCCACAGCCGACAGCATCTGCTCGCCCTCTTTATGCAATATACGGGGGATGTCGGCATTCTTGCCGCGCTTGCCGGGCGCAATTTCGGTAAAAGACACTGCCATGTCTGGCGGAAACCGCCGTAAAAACTCGTCTACCCCCTGCGTTACCCAGGCGGGCATTTTATTTCCAACGGCAACTATTTGAATACGCACTTAACTACTTCCTTACTGCAATTCACCATCCGCGGAAAGGCACACTCGCCAATACTCAGCATCTGAGTTTTGCTATCTTCACGCGCGCTAGCCGAAGCGTTTTCGGTTGCACTACGCGCAAGGCTTATGCCCAGAGCTTTTCCAGCTGGTAAAAGTCGCGGGTTTCATCCTGCATAACATGAACAATAATATCACCCAGGTCAACGAGAACCCATTCGCCGGAATCCTTGCCCTCAACATTAGAAGGGGGGTGGCCTGCCTGCTTTGCTTCTACCTGCACATTCTCGGCAATCGATATGACGTGACGCTTTGAATTCCCTGAACAGATGATCATGGTGTCGGTAATCGACGATTTCCCTTTTACATCCATCACCACCACGTCGCGCGCTTTCATATCATCAATTTTGTCGATCACAAACGTTTTGAATTGCTGACTATCCAAAAGTTCTCCTCACTTTACGTTGGCATACAGTTTATGTTGATTAATATAGCTGATGATTTCATCAGGCAGCCATTGTGCTACCTCAGGCATCATCGCGCCTGATTTTGCGGCCTCATTACGTATTGCCGTTGATGAGGCCTGATGCAGTTCGGTCTGTGCGATATAGAGCTGCCCCCATCTTGTGGTGCTGAGCATCGCGGGATCATGACAGCGGTGCTCTTCAATCCACAAATTAAGCTCAGCCGACCGACTGACGTTGAGATCCTGGCGACGCATGACAATTACATGGCACAGCGACAGAAGTGTGCGCCACTGATACCAGCTCTCAAGGGTATTCAGCGAGTCTTCGCCCATCACAAATAACAGCGGTGAACCCGGGTGCTGCCTGCGCAGCGCACGTAACGTTTTAACGCTGTAGGACGGGGCCGGCAGGTCCAGTTCAATCAGCTCGGGGTATAAGCCGGGGTTACTGTCACACAACAGACTGACCATGGCGACCCGGTGATGCTCACTGACACCGGCCGTGGTTTTATGCGGCGGCAGTTTACAGGGCATCAGGCCCAGCTGCGGTATTCCTAAGTGCTCAATAACCTGCAGTGCGCCCTGAATATGCCCCAGGTGCGGCGGGTTAAATGTGCCGCCTAACACAGCAATACTGGTGCTCACGTTACGCCTCCGCCACGGGCAGTGTATTGACGGGCATGCCCAGAAACAACATACACAAATGGCACAACTTGACATACGGGCGGGTGACCGCTTCCTGCTTAAACAGGTGATCAGCCTGTGACAGGGCCTCGCGGATCTCGCTTAAGCGCGCCTTATCCAGACGTTGCAGGGCACTCTCGTAAAAGCCCTGGCGGTTACGCCAGATCCCATGTCGCTGCCACTGAATGCTCCCCTGGCTTTCACGGGCAGTAACCAGGTTGGTGAGGGTTTGCCATTCACGGATCAGTGCCCAAATCACAATGTTTGGCTCAAGGCCTTCGCTTTCCAGCCGGTAGAGCATTTTGATACAGCGCTGCGCGTTGCCTTCCAGCATTACATCGACCAGCTGAAAGACGTTGTAGCGTGACTGATCGACAATTGCCCGTTCAAGCGCAGCGTCATCAACCTGCTGGCCGGGGTAGAGCAGGGCAAGTTTATCGATTTCCTGCCTGGCGGCCATCAGGTTACCTTCACAGAAGTCTGCGATAAGGCGCGCGCCCTGAGGACTCACTGCTACGCCGGCGACGTTCAGCTGATTGCCAATCCAGGCCATCAGTGGCTTGCCTTCCAGTGGGTAGCACAGGCTGTGAATGCCATGCTCATCAAGGGTCTTAAACCACTTGCTTTTTTGCACATCTTTGCCGATTTTGGGGCCATGTACCACCAGCAGCGTGTCTTCACCCAACAGCGGCGCGACCTGCTGCAGGGTTTTACTGCCTTCGCTACCCGGTTTACCGGTAGGCAGTTCAAGCTCGATGAGCTGACGCGCCGAAAACAGCGACAGACTTTGTGTTGCTTCAAGCAGGGTCTGCCAGCTAAATTCATTATCAGCCACCAGCACCGTACGCTCATCGAACCCTTGCTCTCTGGCGGCCGAGCGTAATGCTTCGATGATCTCAAATTTCTGCTGAGGCTCATCACCAAAAATCAGGTAGCAGGGTTTGAGACCTTTGCTGAGCGTGTCATTAAAACGGTTAGGATAAACCTGCATGATGTTACTGGCCTGTCCCTAGTCGGGCAGCCTGAGTCGAGAGCCGGCGAATGATTCGGTCAGCGGCTTCCTCACGCATTTCACTGAGCACCAGATCAAGCTCGCGCGACTTAGCCAGTACCTGGTCCGGATCGTCCTGATAGTCACGCAACACCTCGAAATACGAGGAAACCGGGTCAAAGCCCGGGAACGTCACCGTATAGTTAACACCATAGATGAGTTCATATTCTGCCACCTGACCGGAGGAGTATACTGACAGCAGGCGTCGTTCAAGTTGCTCCGGTGCCAGCGATATCACGAGCTGACGTTCCACAGGCGCCACATTTGTGCGAGTACCACCTTCCAGACCATAGATATCCAGCTGGTTAACCAGGGCCCGTTTAAGCGGTGCGTGCTGTCGGGCCGATACAATCAGGACATAGTCCAAATCATCAGGCAGCGCGGGCGCTCCGCGCAACGTAAAGCCGCAGCCAGCCAGCAGGCTCGCGGCGACCAGCATACTTATCCAGTACAAACGTCTCATTAACTGGCCACAATATTAACCAGTTTACCAGGTACCACGATCACCTTGCGGATCGTCTTACCGTCGATAAACTGCTGCACATTGGGCTGCGCTTTTGCAGCGGCTTCTAGTTCCGCTTTTTCTGCGTTAGCGGCAACGGTCATTTTGGCCCGCACTTTACCGTTGACCTGCACCACAATCAGCTTTTCATCTTCGATGAGTGCCTGTTTATCAGCCTGGGGCCAGCCAGCAAACTCAATGTCGCTGTCATGGCCAAGCTGTTGCCACAGGGTATGGCACATGTGCGGCGTAATGGGGTTAAGCAAGCGCACGATCGCCTCGACGCCCTCACGCATCAGCGCGATATCCTGGGCCGCTTCCTGAGGGGCTTTTTGCAGATGGTTAAGCAATTCCATCACTGCCGCAACGGCCGTATTAAACGTTTGACGGCGGCCAATATCGTCGCTGACCTTATCGATGGTTTTATGAATTTCTCTGCGTAGTGCCTGCTGGTCTTTATTCAGCGACTGCGTATCCAGCGCGGCGACAGGGCCTTTGTCTGCGTGCTCTGTGGCCAGCTTCCATACCCGGCGCAGGAAGCGGTTGGCACCTTCTACACCAGACTCGACCCATTCCAGCGTCTGTTCCGGTGGCGCGGCAAACATGGTAAACAGACGCACCGTATCGGCGCCGTACTGGTCAATAACCTGCTGCGGATCGATACCGTTGTTCTTAGACTTGGACATCTTGGTCATACCGCCGTGCTGAACCGGCGTACCGTCCTCGGTCAGCCACGCCTTTGTGATGCGTCCCTTGTCGTCTTTCTCAACGCTGACATCGGCCGGTGAAAACCAGGTTTTCTTGCCTGATTCATCTTCCCGGTAGAACGAATCTGCCAATACCATTCCCTGACACAACAGGCGTTTGAATGGCTCATCAGAATCAACCAGCCCTTCGTCGCGCAGCAGTTTGTGGAAAAAACGCGAATACAGCAGATGCAAAATGGCATGCTCGATACCGCCGACGTACTGATCCACCGGTAGCCAGTAGTTGGCCTGTTCCGGCGAGAGCATGGCGTCATTATTCTGAGCACAGGTATAACGCGCGTAGTACCATGATGATTCCATAAAGGTATCAAAGGTATCGGTTTCACGGGTGGCAGCCTGGCCCTGATAGTCGGTTTTTGCCCAGTCCGGGTCGGCTTTGATTGGCGAAGTCACGCCGTCCATCTGTACATCTTCAGGCAGTACCACGGGCAGTTTGTCGGCAGGGACCGGCACCGACTCACCGGATTCCAGATTCAGCATCGGGATAGGTGCGCCCCAGTAGCGCTGACGGCTGACGCCCCAGTCGCGCAGACGATAGTTTACGGTACGTTTACCCGCCCCTTTTTTCTCCAGCGCTTGTGCAATGGCGTCGAATGCGTCTTCAAATGCCAGCCCGTCAAAACTGTCGGAGTGAATCAGGCGGCCTTTTTCTGTGTAGGCGCCGGCGGTCAGATCACAGTCTTGCTCGGCATCTTCAGCAGGCGCGATAACCTGTCTGATGGTTAATCCATACTTAGTGGCAAACTCCCAGTCACGCTGATCGTGGCCCGGTACTGACATCACGGCCCCTGAGCCATAATCCATCAGTACAAAGTTAGCGGCCCATACCGGCACCAGTTCACCGGTGAGCGGGTGAACGGCCTGAAAACCCGTATCACAGCCTTTTTTCTCCATGGTGGCCAGCTCTGCTTCGACGGTTTTAGTGTTTTTGCACTCGTCAATAAACGCTGCCAGTTCCGGGTTATTTTTGGCGGCCTGTTCTGCCAGCGGGTGTTGGGCGGCAACCGCCACGTAGGTCACACCGTACAGGGTGTCAGGACGCGTGGTGTACACCGACAGGCTGGCTTGCTCGCCAGTACCCTGCGGCACATCAAAACGGATGTCCACCCCTTCGGAGCGACCAATCCAGTTGGCCTGCATGGCACGCACCTGTTCCGGCCAGTCGTCTAACTGGTCCAGGTCACGCAGCAGCTCTTCTGCATAATCAGTAATTTTGATAAACCACTGGGGAATTTCTTTTTGCTCAACCAGCGCACCAGAGCGCCAGCCGCGGCCATCGACCACCTGTTCATTGGCCAGTACGGTCTGATCAACCGGATCCCAGTTCACCGTGGCATTCTTCTTATACACCAGGCCTTTTTCGAACAAACGGGTAAAGAACCATTGTTCCCAGCGGTAATAGTCGGGTTTACAGGTCGCCACCTCGCGATCCCAGTCGTAGCCAAAGCCCAGTGATTTAAGCTGGGACTTCATATAATCGATGTTGGAATAGGTCCAGTTTGCCGGTGCGGTATTGTTGTTAATGGCGGCGTTTTCCGCCGGCAGGCCAAATGCATCCCAGCCCATTGGCTGCAGGACATTCTTGCCCTGCATACGCTGATAACGGCTTATTACGTCACCAATAGTGTAATTGCGGACATGCCCCATATGCAGTCTGCCACTGGGATAGGGAAACATGGAGAGGCAGAAAAATTTTTCTTTGCTGGGGTCGTCAGTAGCGCTGAAGGTCTGACTATCTTGCCAGTATTGCTGGACACGTTGTTCTATTTCTTTGGGATTGTACTGATGTTCTGCCATGAAACTAAGGCTTCCGCATTTTTTAAGTGGTGTCTCATACACTGAAAGCTGAGGGCGTTGTTGCTTTGCTTAAGAACGCACACCCGCGCATATCGGTCAGAGAACACAATGTGTGATAATTTCAGACCGCATAGAATACCTCAGCGCCACCGCCTGCCTCAATAGCAAGAGCGTTCAATTGCGAATTAAACTTAAGTCTTGGCATAACAGCGCGCTCGGTGAGGTACCTTGCCGGCATTCGATGCGTGTGATTGTCTGACATCGTGGCGGGTAATTGCCAGCCAGACCTAATGGTGGCCGTCGGTCGTTCTTCGACAGATTAGGGCGTTGCGGTATGCCCGGCGCTGACATAGTCGGCCAGGGCCTGTAGCTGCGACGCCTGCACCCGATCGACAACGGATGCCAGTTCTTCAAACCCGGATGGGCTTATGCCGTGCACGTTGTAGGTCAGTGTAATCTGGGTGGCATCTTCGTTTTGTGACGGCGTGATTGACCAGGTCAGCGCACCGCTTATGCCCATTTGCTGCAGCGGTCCCAGTCCGCCTTCCATGACCAGCCTGACAGGTGGTGCCACATGCGCAATCTGCATATGGCGGGCCTGCTTGTCACCGGCAATTTCACAAAAGCAGCCACCGGCCACAGGATCAATAGAAAAGGTTCCGCGCCACCAGCTGTGATCTTTAGGCCACCAGTTGTCCACGTTCTCTGTCAGTGCGGTATACACCTGCTGGGGCGTCGCCGCGGTGCTGCTGGTATTTTTAATCATAAAGCCATGATTTTCGACCTGAAGCACTTCTGCGGCAGCGGGCAGGCTGCAGAACAGGGCGACACTAATAAGCGTATTTTTCATTGAAAGGATCCTGTCGCATCAAACCTGATGCATATTGATATGCGTGTGTTGAGTGTATAGCGATGCCAGCCATCTGCCAAATTCTGGCGGTGCCTGTCCGGTCAGACGTGCATGATATATTCCCTGTTAACAAACATGTTTGACAGCCACACACTTTAGCGGTTCACTTACACCCTTATACAGGGACGGTCTCACAGGCTGTCGAATGTTTAATAAACCTGAGCAAAACAACAAGGATCAATCCGGGCGTGTCAACCATTGAGCAGTTACCTTATAAAGCGTTATCCGTAGCAGTCAACCGGCGGATCATCAATGCCGCATTAAAGGATACAGAGGCGCTTAACTCGACGTTTATTGGCCAGGAGCGCGCCCGCGAGGCCCTCACTTTTGGACTGGGCATTGATGCCCGGGGCTATAATCTGTATGTCATGGGTGAGGCGGCAACTGGGCGGTTTACGCTGGTCAAGGAGCATATTGAGCGTCAGGTGGCATCACTGCCGACACCGGACGACTGGTGTTATATCAACAATATCGAAGAAGAACGCGAGCCTGTGGCGCTGCGCTTTGAGCCCGGCGGGGGCCGCGCCTTTCAGCAAGATATGGCGTCGCTCATTGACGATGTGCTGGCGACATTTCCGATGGCCTTTGATAACCCTGGTTATCAGCGCAGACGGGCCGCTATCACCCGCGAATTCGAACAAAAATATCAGGATGCGATTGGCAAAGTTGAGACCTATGCCAATGCAAATGATATTGCCTTATTCGAAGACGACGGCAGGATCAGTTTTTCACCGATCGTGGAGGGAAAAACGCTGGAAGATAACCAGTTCAGTGAAATGACAGACGCCCAGCGCAGCGCATTTTATGAGCTGGTCGATGAACTTGAAAACCGGCTAAGCGAAAGCCTGCTCGGTCTGCCCGCCTGGCGTCGTGAAAATTCTGAGCGACTGCGGGAGTTAGATAAAGAAACGGCTGAGCAGGGCATTAAGCCGCTGATCAAAGCGCTGGAGCATAAATACACGGCCAACCTGGGGATTTTGAAATACCTTAAACAGCTGCGTCCGCACCTGATTGATTTGATCGTGACTTTTCTGAACGACGAGCGCAAAGAAGAAAAAACCGAAGAAGAGGATAGGCGGGATTACCTGGAGCAGGAATTTCTGCCAAACGTGCTGGTGGGCCACAAGCTCGACGATGGTGCACCGGTAATTTATGAGCCAAACCCGACTTACCAGAATCTGTTTGGCAAAATAGAATATTCCAGCGAACAGGGCAGCGTGTTTACCAGTTACCAGATGATCCGCCCGGGTGCCCTGCATAAAGCCAATGGGGGGTATTTATTGCTGGATGTAGATAAGATTATTGAACAGCCCTATGTGTGGGATACGCTGAAGCTGGCTATAAAATCAGGCCGGCTGCGTATGGATCTGCCGCAGCAGGATGTAGGCATGGTCAATGCAATTACCCTGAACCCGCAGCCAGTGGATCTGAAAATTAAAGTTGTCCTGCTCGGCTCGCGCGAACTGTATTACACGTTGCAGGAGTACGACGAAGAATTTGATGAGCTGTTCCGGGTGCTGGTCGATTTCGATACTGAAATTCCGGTTACCCGCCAGTCACTGTTCGATTTTGTGGGGCGGGTTCGTCACCACGTCGCTAAGTGCGGGCTTGCTGGTATTTCGTCTGCGGCGATGCGCCGGCTGGTTGAATACTCACTGCGCAACGCAGAACATCAGCAAAAGCTGTCTGCACACTTTGCCGATGTTATCGAGCTTATCAATGAAGCCCGGTATTTTTGCCGTAAAGCGGGCACTGACACCATTGAACTCAGTCACATTACCACTGCACTGAGTGCTAAAAAGCGCCGCACCGGCCGGGTCAGCCAGAGCCTGTTAAACGACATTAAGGAAGGGCATGTGCTGATCGCCACCGAAGGGGAGGCGGTTGGAAAGGTAAATGGACTGACCGTTCTGGAAGTGGGTGACACCGCGTTTGGCACCCCGGCCAGGATCACGGCAACGGTTTTTGCCGGCGCCAGTGGGGTGGTGGATATTGAACGGGAAGTCGAGCTGGGCCAGCCTATCCACTCAAAAGGGGTGATGCTGTTAACCGGTTATCTGGGCAACAAATATGCACAGCATTTTCCGCTGACCCTGTCTGCCAATATTGCGCTGGAACAGTCGTACGGTCATATCGATGGCGACAGTGCTTCGTTAGGCGAGCTGGTCGCGCTGATCTCCGCATTAACCGATATTCCGGCACTGCAGACGTTGGCTGTGACCGGCTCCATCAACCAGTATGGTGAAGTGCAGGCGGTGGGCGGTGTGAATGAAAAAATAGAAGGCTTTTTTGATCTTTGCCAGCACCGTGGCCTGACCGGAAATCAGGGCGTGGTCATCCCCAAATCCAATGAAATAAACCTGGTACTTGATCAGGCGGTGATTGAGGCCGTGAAAAAAGGCCAGTTTCACATTTACAGTGTGCAAACCGTCGACGATGCCCTGTCGCTGCTGATGCAAAAAGACGCAGGTGGCTTAAGTTCTAAAGGCCGTTATCCAAAAAATTCCATTAACTATCACGCCGTTAACCGGCTGTATAATATCGCGCTGATGGTCAACGGCGGGGACGGGGATTAATAGTTTTCCGCGCCGTTACCAGAAAAAGTATGTCTGCCTGCGACGTCCGGGAGGACGGTTTTTCGTGCGCCCGATAGCCAGACCGTCGTCCCCTCGAAGGCGGGAACTTCCAGCCCTATGATGTAATCAGTATCAGGCACGTTCCGGTAACTGAGCCGCAATCCACTCGTTAATATTGGCTTCTAGTACGTTAAGCGGAACCGACCCCGCTCCCAGCATGGTGTCGTGAAATGCGCGGATATCGAATTTGTCACCAAGCTCTGATTCCGCTTTTTCACGTAACTCGAGCATTTTTCGCTGACCAATTTTTACGCCAGCGCCTGACCTGGGTTGGTGATGTAACGATCGATTTCATTAATAATATCCTGCTCTGACTTGGCGGCATTGGCTTTGAAGTAGTCGATGGCCTCCTGGCGTGTCCAGCCCATGTAATGTATACCCGTATCGACAACCAAGCGCACCGAACGCCACATGTCATACGTTAACTGGCCAAAGCGTGAATAAGGATCGGTATACAAGCCCATGTCGTAGCCAAGTCGCTCACTGTACAACCCCCAGCCTTCAGTGAAGACGGTAAAATTCAAAAACCGTCGGAACATGGGTAAATCCCCAAGCTCCATTTGTAAATGATGCCCGGGCACTGCTTCATGCACACTCAGCACCTCCATTTCATATTTGGGCCGGGTCTCTGGTTAATACAGATTCACGTAATAATAACCCGGACGAAGGCCGTCTGCTTTGCACAGGAGGGACACTGATATCTATTGATGAGCGAAGGTTTGCAATCCGTATATTTCAGCCCCTGCGTGGCAGGCTTTTTTAGAAAAGGAGCGGACATTGGTCAGCGTTGATCGAATGAACTCAAACAATCACTATTAACGATGACGTGCAGATTATTTACTCTAGGAGAATTGGAAAGATATGCTCCTTGCTGAGTTTTTGATGCGAAGCGTTGCCGTATTTATCAATATAGCTGTTGAGCAATATAACTATAGAAACCTCAAAATCTGGTAAATATTGTACTAGAGCTGTATAACCAAAGTCTGTACTACCCCCTGCGTAATAGCTTAAAGTTCCCCATGAAGAAAAATGTCTAATGTTACCAAGAAACCATTGTGCGTTTGCTTTCTGAAGCATCAGGTTATCTTGGCTATCTGGGAATAGTTTTCCATCTAGAATAGCACTAAACCATATGCTTAAATCATTTGCTGAAGATACCATTCCCCCTTGCCCTACTAATGCCCATGTGAGTCCTTTTTCGAATGTAGTTTTGCCACTGTCCCTTCCTCCATAACCTTTGGCAACGATTGAATCACGAATATAATCATCGCCATAGAAGCCTGTATCATTAAGTTTTAACGGATTAAGTAGATTTTTGTAAACATAGGTTTGAAAGGAAGTTTGAGATACGTCTTCCACGATAGCGGCCAAAAGTGTATAAGCGGCATTAGAGTATGCAATGGTTTGATTCTGCTCCCCAAGTAGTCGAAGGGAAAAGATTTTATCAATGGCTTCATCTTTGCTCATCAGGTCAAAATCAGTTTCATTATGAAAATTATCAAGCCCTGAGCTATGAGAAAGTAAGCTTCTTATAGTTAACTTTTTTTTGTCGATAGGTGAATCTGGAAAAATATCAGCTATTGTAGTTTCAAGTTCTAGCTTACCTTCTGAAACTAGCTTTAATATTGCGGCAGCAGTAAATGTCTTTGATATTGAACCAATATCTGTCACGGCTTCAGATGTATTTTCTAACCTAGTAGTTTTATCTGAAAAACCATAGGAGTGACGGAATAACTCTTCCGTCCCAGATGTTATTATAATTGTTCCATCAAACCTTTCTTTTTCATGTAAGCGATGCAACTCATTTGATAGCTTACTGACCAGATCTTGACTAGATTTTGTGTCCGATGAGCTCTTTAATTTTTGTTCAGCCAAAACACCTGAACAGTTCATAAGGATGAACAGTGTAAAAAACGAACTGATTAAGTATTTTAGGCTCACTTACTTTCTTCTCCATAACCTGCGTTTAGGGATTAGCATATTATGAACTAGCGAATTAATAAAATTTTGATATGTAACAAGTTTTATCTATCATCATCCTAATGATACAAACGCAAATTCGAATTTGCCGCTCTGTGCTAATGCCCAATATTTTTTAAAGCTGTAAACGGCCGCTTCACGTTCAAAACTGCCGCACATGAGAGGACGAACCAACGGCAGATACGGGCACGAACACACCAGCCCCCGCTTGCGTTATGGGAGTGGGGTGGCTATATAAAAAAGCCCCTCACTGTCGCGAAGGGCTTTTAAGAGATCAGCGTATCACGCCAGGATTGACCGGGCGTGCACTCTTACTTAGGCGGCATCCGTAAGCCACCATCCAGGCGAATCGTCTCGCCGTTCAGATAGGCGTTTTCGCTGGTGCTGATAACCAGTTTGGCGAACTCGGCAGGGAACCCCAGTCGTTTGGGAAACTGAACGTTGGCACTTAGCGCATCCTGCACTTTGTCCGGCATGGCCAGCAGCATAGGTGTACCCATAACCCCAGGGGCAATGGTGTTTACGCGGATACCAAGCGGTGCCAGATCGCGGGCCATAGGCAGGGTAAGGCCGATGATGCCAGCTTTACTTGCAGCGTATGCCGTCTGGCCAATCTGACCTTCGTAACCGGCAACCGAGGCGGTATTGATAATCACACCCCGTTCGCCTTCCTCATTTACGGCGTCCTGCATTGCCATCTGTGCGGCGGCCAGGCGGCAGACGTTGTAGCTGCCAACAAGATTAATATCGATGGTCTTCTGAAAACCATCCAGATCCGCTGGCTGGCCCTCTTTATCTAACAGACGTTTAGCGGGCGCAATACCGGCGCAGTTCACCACCAGGCGAATGTCACCCAGCTCGCTGACCGCGGAGGCAATGGCATTGGTCACATCATCTTCTTTGCGCACATCAACCTGGTAAAAACGGGTACTTTCTTTACCCAGTTCTTCTACACGGGTCTGGCCCTGTTCATCATTAACATCCAGCAGCGCAACCTTCATGCCTGCGTCACGCAGGGCAATGGCCGTTGCATGCCCTAATCCGGAACAGCCGCCAGTAACGAGGGCTGTGGCTCCTGTTAATTGCATAGTCATTTCCTGTTGTTATTAACTGTCAGTTAACCCGATGTTAGCGCGTCGTGCTGACAAAAACTATGCTGACACCAGCGGCAAAAATTCTTATACCCTTATTTTGGCAACTGTATTTTACGGTCTTCACTTGGGCGGTACAGTACCAGCGTATGGCCGATAACCTGCAGCTTCTCTGCGTCAGTTTCACGGGCAATGGCATCCATGATCAGTGCTTTTTCTTCGCGGTCGTCTGAAGGCACCTTGACCTTGATGAGTTCGTGGTGCGCCAGGGCGTTATCAATTTCCGACACCACCCCTTCAGTCAGCCCGTTGGCACCTAATTGCACCACTGGCTTTAGTGGGTGGGCCAGGCCTTTTAAAAATTGCTTTTGCTTATTTGACAGTTTCATTTGGTAACTTCTTACAATCCATTTTTAAATTTAAACAGTTGGGACGAGAGGCACTTTTTACACGCAGCCAGCTTTGCGCCTGCCACAGTTTAGTGGGTCCACCCGGAGGATTTTCACGCCGTCCCTTGAAAACGCTTATTCTAACGCCATCTACCTAACAATCCCAAACCATAAGTGTCGGGATGACAAAAATTAAACACAAGGGCTGCACTTCACGCGGAAGCGTAAGGCAACGTAGCTGTCATCAGTTAAGCATGAAGTTAGTGAGTGGTGGCGCGTGTCGCACACTTTTACTGGCAGTGTGGCATCAAAGCGCCGTGTGATTGTGTTAATAAGCGGTTCTCGCTGCGCTATTGAACACAATTGGTGGGAACCACGTAGGTGTAGTAGTGTCTGAAGTAACACCAAAGTGGGATGGTGTCTTTGTGGGGTGTTGGGTTTGGTGCGTGTTTCTGTTTGAATTTGCGCTGAACGCGAACCTGGAGATGCCGACAGGTGAACAAGACTAACGGTGGCATGTCAGTGCGGGGGCTTCGCTGCGTTTTAAGCAGCAACAAGACCGCGTTTGGTAGCGTAAAAACGTGTAAACCGGCTTCGTTGCGGGCCTGTTTGAAGATAGTGGATTTGGTAGCTTGCGGGTATAAAGTGTAGTACCCTGAAATCAGCGAGTTTTCGTTCGGATAACAACTGTGAAGGCCGGTAAACGGCCACCGGTGTTATTCGGGTTTACAAGAGGTTAGTAGCATTGAGCGATATGGCAAAAAATTTAATCCTGTGGTTGGTTATTGCTGTGGTTCTGATGTCTGTGTTTCAGAGCTTTTCACCCAGCGAATCAACACGTGCACAGACGGACTACACAGCATTTCTTAAAGAAGCGAATCAAGGAAATATTCGCGAAGTTCGTATCGACAGTGAAGCGGGTGAAATCCGCGGCACACGTCGCTCTGGCGAGTCCTTCGTAACCTATATTCCCTATTATGACGATAAGCTGATTTCTGATCTTATAAAGAATGACGTACGCGTGTTGGGTAAACCACGCGAAGAACAGTCGTTACTGGCGTCTATCTTTATTTCCTGGTTCCCGATGTTGCTGCTCATTGCAGTGTGGATCTTCTTTATGCGCCAGATGCAGGGCGGCGGTGGCCGTGGTGCCATGTCGTTTGGCAAGAGTAAGGCGCGTCTGCTGGGTGAAGATCAGATCAAAACCACGTTTGCCGATGTGGCCGGTTGCGACGAGGCAAAAGAAGACGTGGCAGAGCTGGTCGACTTTTTGCGCGACCCGTCCAAGTTCCAGAAACTCGGTGGTAAGATCCCTAAAGGTGTGCTGATGGTAGGCCCGCCGGGAACCGGTAAAACATTGCTGGCAAAAGCCATTGCCGGTGAAGCCAAGGTTCCGTTTTTCACCATTTCCGGTTCTGACTTTGTAGAAATGTTCGTTGGTGTGGGTGCATCTCGGGTGCGCGACATGTTCGAACAAGCTAAAAAGTCAGCGCCCTGTATCATCTTTATTGATGAGATTGATGCCGTCGGTCGCCAGCGTGGTGCCGGCTTAGGTGGCGGACACGATGAACGTGAGCAAACCCTTAACCAGATGCTGGTAGAAATGGATGGCTTTGAAGGGCATGAAGGCATCATCGTTATTGCCGCAACTAACCGCCCGGATGTACTGGATCCGGCCCTGCTGCGCCCTGGTCGCTTTGACCGCCAGGTCATTGTCGGGCTGCCTGATATCCGAGGCCGTGAGCAAATTCTGAAAGTGCATGTACGTAAAGTACCGGTTGCCGACAATGTCGATCCTTCAGTGATTGCACGCGGTACACCTGGCTTCTCAGGTGCTGATCTGGCCAACCTGGTGAACGAAGCGGCGCTGTTCGCAGCCCGCGGTAATAAACGCCTGGTGTCGATGGAAGAATTCGATAAGGCCAAAGACAAAATCATGATGGGCTCTGAGCGTAAGTCGATGGTGATGACCGACGATGAAAAAGCCATGACAGCGTATCATGAAGCGGGTCACGCTATTGTTGGCCGGCTAGTGCCCGAGCACGATCCGGTTTACAAAGTCTCCATTATTCCGCGTGGCCGGGCGCTGGGTGTGACAATGTACCTGCCTGAACAGGACAGAGTCAGCCATTCCAAGCAGCATCTGGAAAGCATGATTTCCAGCCTGTTCGGTGGCCGTATTGCAGAACAAATCATCTACGGCGATGACAAGGTCACCACCGGTGCATCTAATGACATCGAGCGTGCGACTGAGATTGCCCGTAAGATGGTCACGCAGTGGGGCTTGTCGAATAAAATGGGGCCGATGCTGTATGCAGAGGACGAAGGCGAAGTATTCTTAGGTAAGTCGATGTCAAAAGCATCGCACATGTCTGACGATACGGCCCGTGCGATTGATGCAGAAATTAAAGCACTGATTGATTCAAATTATGAGCGTGCCAAGCAGATTCTGGAAGAAAACGAAGACATTCTGCACTCCATGAAAGACGCGCTGATGAAATATGAAACCATCGATGCGAAGCAAATCGATGATTTGATGAATCGTCGCGATGTGCGTCCACCGTCAGACTGGGATGATCGTTCGCCAGACGACGGTGACAAGCCAAGCGGTGGTAAACCTGCCCGTGAAGGTGAAATTACCGATGACGGTGTAGATAAGCCCTCGGTAGGAAAGCCGGGTGACATGCCGGGCTAAACATCGGCAAGAGTAAAAAAAAGCGCCGCTTGCGGCGCTTTTTTAATGTCTCAGCGTTGGGCCGGCGACGTGTCTCCGGCAGGATTTTGGCAAGCTGTTTTCAGGAGTCAGGATGCAGTTTAAAGATAAACAACTTTCGCTTTCCAGCCCCCGGGTTATGGGGATCCTCAATGTAACACCGGACTCGTTCTCCGACGGCGGTCAGCACAATGCACGCGACAGTGCCATTGACCGTGCGCACAGGATGGCAGAGCAGGGCGCTGACTTTATTGATATTGGGGGGGAGTCTACCCGTCCAGGTGCGGCTGATGTGGCGGAGCAGGAAGAACTGGACCGCGTGATCCCGGTGATTGAAGCCTTATCTGGACAGCTTGATGCTGTAATTTCTATCGACACCAGCAAAGCCGCGGTGATGAAAGAAGCCGTTAATGCCGGTGCCGCGCTCATCAATGACGTCCGAGCGTTGCAGGAACCCGATGCACTGGCCATGGCCAGCGAACTTAATGTACCTGTGTGTCTGATGCACATGCAGGGACAGCCGCGTAGTATGCAGCAGGCCCCGCATTACCGCGATGTGGTCAGGGAAGTGAACGATTTTTTACTCGCGCGGGTAAAAGCCTGTCACAATGCGGGGATCAAAGAGCAAAATATCATACTGGATCCGGGCTTCGGCTTTGGTAAAGCACTGAGCCACAATTATCAGTTACTCAGGCATTTACCGCAGGTCGCTGCACTGGGCTATCCACTGCTGGTTGGCATGTCCCGTAAGTCTATGATTGGTAATCTGTTATCGCGTGATGTTGAGAAGCGCTTGGCGGGAAGCGTGGCTGTCGCTACAATTGCTGCGCATCTGGGTGCAAACATAATCCGCGTACACGATGTTGAGGAAACGGCAGATGCCGTCAATATTGTGAAGTATATTAATGCATTAGAAGAATAAATAAGGACGTATTGGCACATGAGTGAACGCAAGTATTTTGGTACTGACGGTATTCGCGGCAAAGTAGGTGAAAGTGCAATTAATCCGGAATTTGTGATTAAACTTGGCTGGGCGGCCGGACGCGTGCTGGCAGGCCGTGGTACAAACAAAGTTTTGATTGGTAAAGATACCCGTATTTCCGGTTACATGCTTGAATCCTCGCTGGAAGCCGGGCTGTCCGCGGCCGGGATCAATATCGGCCTGTTAGGGCCCATGCCAACCCCGGCCATTGCGTATCTGACCAAAACCTTTCGTTCAGAAGCAGGTATTGTGATAAGTGCCTCGCATAACCCGTATTACGATAATGGCATTAAGTTCTTTTCAGCAGATGGCTTTAAACTGCCTGATGACATTGAGCTGGCTATCGAAGCCATGATGGACGAGCCCATGACCTGTGTTGAGTCAGACAAACTGGGTAAAGCCACCCGTATTGAAGATGCAGCAGGGCGCTATATCGAATTCTGCAAAGGCTGTTTCCCGACTGAACTCTCTCTGAAAGGACTGAAGATGGTGGTCGACTGTGCCCATGGCGCTACTTATCACATTGCTCCGAATGTGTTTGAAGAGCTGGGCGCAGAAGTGATAGAAATCGGCACCTCCCCCAATGGCCTGAATATCAATGATAAGGTGGGGGCGACTTCCATGCGTGCGACAGCAGAAAAAGTGCTGGAGACTGGTGCAGATCTTGGCATCGCGCTTGACGGCGATGGTGACCGTATCATGATGGTCGATCACAAAGGCAATGTGATTGACGGCGACCAGATCGTTTATATCATTGCCCGCGACGCATTGAAAAACGGCCGGATGCAGGGCGGTGTGGTCGGCACACTGATGAGCAATTTAGGTCTTGAAAACGGCCTGGCAAAGCTTGGCGTACCGTTTGAAAGAAGCAAGGTCGGCGATCGCTATGTGATGGAACTTCTGCAAAAAAATGGCTGGCACATTGGCGGCGAGAACTCCGGGCATGTTCTGAACCTGGCGGCAGCATCTACCGGGGATGGTATCGTGGCCGGACTTCAGGTGCTGATTGCGATGCTGCGCTCAGGTATGAGCTTAAATGAACTGGTCAGTGGTTATGAAGTGTATCCTCAGTCGCTGGTTAATGTGCGTTATACGGCCACGGCGGAAGATCCTACCCAGCACCAAGCCGTCGCCGCTGCGGTGCAGGAAGCTGAAAATACACTGGGTGACGAGGGCAGGGTGCTGCTGCGCAAAAGCGGTACTGAGCCGGTGATTCGGGTTATGGTAGAGTCAGAAGATGCTGACACATCAACACGTTGGGCTGAATTCATTGCGGATGCTGTACGTAAAGTCGCCAGTTAGGTGATTCCCCGCTGTTTTTTCAGTTTTGTGCTTGTATATTAGGGCGTATATCGTTAATATCACGCCCGCTTTAAGACAGGGTTGAGGTCAGTAAAGTGAATACAGATTCTAGAAAACCGCTGGTAGCGGGAAATTGGAAGATGAATGGTTCTCTCGCATTAGCGGAAGAATTCTGCACTGCCATGAAGGGCACCAGCATCGAAGCTGTCGATGTTGTATTATGTCCGCCTTACCCTTTTCTGACGTCCATGACTGACAGTGCCTTTGCACTGGGCGCGCAAAATGTGAGCGCACAGAAAAATGGTGCGCATACCGGCGAAGTGTCAGCAGACATGCTTAAGCAGTGTGGGTGCGAATACGTTATTGTCGGGCATTCAGAGCGGCGCCAGGATCAGGGCGAAAGCAGTGAAAGCGTTGCCGGAAAAGCACTGGCTGCGTTACGCGCAGGGCTAACGCCAGTTATCTGTGTAGGTGAGCCACTGGATGTGCGCGAAAAAGACGGGGTTAACCAGTACATTGCCGACCAACTGGCGCCGGTACTCGAAACCCTGAACAGCGAAGATTTGAAACAATGCGTACTGGCCTACGAACCCATATGGGCAATCGGCACAGGCAAAACAGCGTCACCGGAGCAGGCTCAGGCCGTTCATGCATTTATCCGGAAGCAAGTGTCTGAGAAAGGGGCAAAAGACGTACGGATTGTTTATGGCGGCAGTGTGAAGCCTGATAATGCGGCGACTCTGTTTGCACAGCAGGATATAGACGGCGGGCTAATTGGTGGCGCCAGTCTGAAAGTTGATGATTTTGTAGCGATTTGCCAAGCGGCAAACTGACGAGGTTTTTATGTTATACGAAGTGCTTCTGGTAGCGTACCTGATAGTCGCTTTGTTGTTGATTGGTTTTGTGCTGATCCAACAGGGTAAGGGCGCGGACATGGGTGCGTCATTCGGTGCCGGCGGCTCTAATACGGTCTTTGGTTCATCAGGCGCAGGTAACTTTATGACCAGAACAACCGGTATTCTGGCAACGCTATTTTTCCTGATCAGCCTGAGTCTGGGTAATCTGACCGCTAACCGTGAAAAAGCAGCGGATGAATGGGATAACCTGGAAGTACCTGTGAGTGAAAACAGCCAGCCAGCGACTGCACCAGCAACGCAACCGGCAAACCCTGATGTCCCGGTCTCCGGTGAACAGGGCAATAATGATACAGAGTCAGACGTACCTAATTAATAGAATTTTCGCGGAAGTGGTGGAATTGGTAGACACGCTATCTTGAGGGGGTAGTGAGCTATGCTCGTGCGGGTTCAAGTCCCGCTTTCCGCACCAATACACAACCCCGCAGCACGCAGTGCTGCGG
>NZ_BMXP01000002.1:0-572518 GCF_014651815.1 Alteromonas halophila
GCTGTGCGTCGTGACATCGAGACGTTTGGCAACATCTGCGACAGAATGACCACGGTCAACAACCTGCTTAACTGCTTCTTGCTTAAATTCTTCGGGGTAGCGTTTTCCGCTCATGAGCACCTCTCTGTTTGAAGTTAGTTTATCTAACTAAGAGGTGTCTAGGAAATCAGTGGCAATTCAGACATGCTCTGAATGGATATGAAACTTCCCCCATTTTTATTGCGTAGATGAGTTTTTGCAAATGGGCGCAGTGAAGGAGACGAAGTTGTTTTTATAGGAGACATTGGTTTACCTACTGCGTGCGTGTTAGATCCAGAACTCTGGATTTGGGAGTCTAAAACAATTAGTAATGAGGAGAAGTTTTACTTTAACTACAGCGAGGACAACCAAGGAGGGCCATGGCTATATATTTCAATGGACTCAGGCTTTGAAGGTGTAACGGAAGTTTACTACACAGGACTACGAGTAATTTTCAAAAAATTATAGTGAAACTGCACGAGCCGCGCTCCCATGACGAATATGGATTGGCGAAGTAAATATCCGTTTTCAACTTCTCTGCAACAAGATCATGATCACAGAATTCACTGCCATTATCCATGCGTAGTTTGGCGGGGTAACCCCGCCACGCGACAACGCGTTCCAGCACACGTAGACCCGCTGCGACGGCAGGTTTAAATCAATCTCAATGGCTAACGCTTCACGGTTGAAGTCATCCACCAGATTAAACGTTCTGACGCGCCTGCCGTATTGCAGGCTTTCACACATAAAGTCCATCGACCAGCCGGTAATGGTTGACCTGAGCCGGAACCGCCAGAGGCTTCGGGGTTCGTGATGTGTACAACAAGACACAGCCGTCAGCGTTGAGCGATAAAAGACTGTTTTGATAAAGGTAATGCATTTGCATTGTCATGCATGTCGTATTATATTTATGCATAACGCGTAGTGAAATTACTATCCTTATTATTCGGAGGTAGCTTATGGCTAATCTGGCATTAGAGACTGAATCAACGCTAACAAATCGTTTTCAAACAACGGTGCCAAGCCCTGTGCGCAAAGCTTTGCACCTTGGAAAAAAAGATAAAATAAAGTATTCAATTCAAGCTGATGGTAGTGTCTTACTTTCTAAACTCACCGAAGATGAAGCTGATCCTGTATTAGGTGACTTTTTGGCTTTTTTGGAAAATGATATGAAGAAAAATCCAGCAAAATTGCAGCCATTGGGTGAAGAGCTTAGAAGTAGCGTAAGCAACCTAATAGCTGGTGTTGAATTTGACTTGGATGCGCCTTTGTCAGACGAGGATGAATAAATTTGCCAGGAAGTATTCCTATTGTAGTCAATGGATGGACGTTGTACACACATCCGTTGTTTGCCGAGCAGGTCCGGTCTCTTAGCGAGAAAGTAGAGGCACTTAAAGCAAAAGACCCACAAGGATATAAGACTAAGAATGTGACAAAGCGGTTGGCAGCGATTTACAAGCTCACATTTGAAACTATACCGCAAGATCCAACAATTCCTGAGTATAGGCAGGGTAAGACGTTAGGCGCGCATAACAAGCACTGGTTCAGGGCGAAATTTTTTCAGCAGTACCGACTGTTTTTTAGGTATCACGCTAAATCCAAAGTGATTGTTTATGCTTGGGTGAATGATGAAAAAAGTAAACGCGCATATGAAAGCAAAAGTGATGCTTATAAGATCTTCGCTCAAATGATTGAAACAGGTAATCCTCCTAATGATTGGAATGCCATGCTCAACGAGGCGAAAAAGACTGAGATGTAGCGTAAAAGCTAGTTGATAGTTTTACGTTAACTGCTTTGATATCCCCTTATCGCCCCCGAGGATCGCGTACAGGGACCGATATAGCCGAATGAATAACACCTGTATCTCATGCTCTTTGCTGCTTGCACTAAAGCCTTGAGAACGTACCAGCGTTGCACGAGCCTTACTAATAATCGCCGCAGCCTCAGCATCGATGAATCCGAAATATTTGTAGGCATTTTTTATAGGCCTTGGAAACTACCATCTGCCTGTCTACGCATTTTGTATATTTTTATACATCCTGATCGGTTTTCAACGGTTGAACATTTGATCACGCCATGCCAAATCAGGTCATTCTGACTCAGCGCCGGCGATGGTTTCCTTGTGTCGCAATCTCCATAGTGTGCCATTATCCCGCACAACAAAGTGCATTTAGGCCAACGGCACACCATAAAGATTGACGCCTTTTTTACCACGGATGTTGACGCTGTAGCCCTCATTTTAATTTTACTTTGCTACGTAACCAGTCGTTTAGTTCCTTTGGCAAACGAAGACAGTGAAGATTTCTATTTTACTTCTCTGTTTGAAAAACTGATCTCATAGCCGGTATCTCTTGCCGACCAAAAGCCTGAAAATGCGTGGGTGCAACATCGCACAGCACAAATAGGATGGGTACAAATGGATATGTTAACCGAACTGACAGATAAGGATATTGAAGATGTAACAGGCGCAGCGCTGACACTCAGTTGTTGTTCGTTTGATATTGGTATGATGACGCTAAGCTGGGATGCCTTTAATATCGAAATCGGCGGCGCATTTAATGCGGATTACGGCATGGTTCGCAGTTCAGCCTACAATCGCCTGTAGCCCACACTCTACAATGACTGCGCTAATGGCAATGCTAGTATTGTTGACAGTATGGCTGTTGAATTTTGTCCTTTGCCTAAGCGCAGTTATTTCTCAGTGGCGTCGGAATGGCGGTGAGGTGTTTCTCAGTCTGGTGTTGTTTTTCACCTTGTCGTTCATCATCAGCATGTTTACGCCAATCACTCAGGTGTGGGTAGATACGCACAATTACGCGGTTATATTCCTGCTCGGCTTTGCTGAAGAGTGTCTTAAAGCCTTTTGTTTACTCTTTTTTTGCGCAGCTGCGCTGCGGCCGTCAACGTTAATGATGACGCCGATGCTAGCAAGTCCGGTGTGGGCGTTTGCGCTAGTAGTCGGGCTTATTGAAAACACAAGAATGTTTGCTGAACCACTCATTGCGACATTCGCCGAATTGCTCTATTTGTCATTGTCTGTCACCGATCTTGGTGGTGCATCTGCCGTTACTTTTTACACGCCGATGGGTATTGTCATGCTGGCTGTGACGGCGCTGCCGCGCATCATGCTGCATTATGGTTTCGCCTGGTTATTTATTTTTTGTTGGCAAACCCGGCGACCGCTCTGGTTGCTATTAGTCGCAGGTCTGCATGGCAGCTTCAATATGGCACTGCTATACCTAAACAGTCTCGCAGAAACCCCAACGACGCAAGTGGCGCTCATCGCAGCAGCCTTTGTCGCTGCCTGTTGCCTGCTCTATCCGACGCTGCGTTATATAAGAAAGCCGCACCTTGGGCGACGCCAGATAGGCCTTAGTCGATAACTGCTGAATGCGAAACCGCTCTACGTGTTTGTCCTGTCGTGGTACCTGACCTGCTCATTGCTTTACTGTGCCGAAGGGATGCTCGACGGTTTGTTGCCTTAAAGTCATTGCGTTTGGCATATTTTTATAAGCTTGGGCAACCCGCTCAACATGGTCCTCATCATCGAGCCTACGGATCCTTCTCCCTGCTGTTGAAGTTGTGCACCGTGATTTTATAGCACAACTTTTGCAGGCCATGGCCGACATGTAAGCGCGTAGCGGTTTACCTTTGTCAGTTGAAACAAAGCTAAACGGGATGTCTTTGCCAGCAGGACATTCATAGACATCTTTCTCTTTGTTATAAACAAAGTCTTCTTTGGTAAATAGTCCCTTGCTTCGATTGGCCGAAGTACGAATTTTCGGAACAATTGCCGTAACACCTGATTCGTGAACAGTCTTAAAACTCGAGCTGTCGTCGTAACCTCTGTCTGCAAGAATGGTAATGTCTTGTTTACCTACTACTTGTTGCACATGTTGGCTCATGAGGACAAGCTGATGCCTGTCACTTGGGTTGTTCGTCACATAATGTGCAAGTATCAGGTGGTGCTTGGTGTGACCCTCGCGTGCGGAGGGTGACGAACTGGTTCCGGCACGAACGAGGCCGCTTTTGCTATTTCAGTATTGAGTAATGCCGTGTCGGCGATAGCCTTTAATGCTTACACCTCATTCACCAACCACTTAATCACATTGCCAATAGCGTACGTTGAGTGGTAGTTGGAACACAGGGTATAGCCACGATCTGGCGATTTAAGAACCGGTCCTAAAGGAATGAGTTTTCCATCTTCAATAAACGACGTAATTAAGCCTTTCCATCCCAGGCATAAGCCCTGGCCCGCTACGGCCGCCTCAACAATTAAGGGGAAATTGTTATAGCGAAATCCAATGGGATTCGTTGGCGGTTTAATGTTTACGCCCTTCGACCAGCTTTTCCAGTTTGGCCAGCGCGGATCATCAACGTCCTTGTGCAGTAACGGAAGGCCGTTTAAATCGGAAAGCTGTTGTCCCGCTTTCAGGCCTAATTTATTGGCAAGAGCAGGCGAGCAAACAGGGAACACTTCTTCCTCAATCATCATGTGCTCAAATTCGTACTTACCGGCCACGCTGGAATAATGAAAAACAATATCGGCCTGCGAAGCAATAAGGTCAGACAAGCTGTTTGTTGGCTGTATTTCAAATAAATAATCGGGAAAAGCCTGTTGTAAGCGCTGCAACCTGGGCATCAGCCAGTGAAAGGCAAAACCAAAATAGGCACTGATCGATATCTTGGTTCTGAAGTCGTTGAAATCATGCCTGGCGCGATCTGTTGCCCGTAAAATAGTCGCCAGTGAGCGTTCAATTTCATTATGATATTTTGTGCCTTCCAGCGTGGGGGTTGTTGGCTTGTTTTCCCGGTTAATCAATACCCCACCCAATACCTCTTCTAACGCCCTTATCCTCTGTGATACAAGGGGTTGGCTAATACCCAGCTCTTCAGCTGCAAGCGTCATAGAACCATGTTTAACGGTGGCATCAAAGGCAATAAGGCTGTGCAGTGTGGGTGACTCGTTGCGTTGCTTCATAATGAATTTGCATGTTTTCCATAAGCCTTAGCGGGTGTTGTGCTAATGCGAATTGCTAGATACTCGCAGCCTGACACTTCACAGAGGTAAAATCAAAAGGTGCAACAGATTCAAACACTCAATTACCGCATAGATGAGCAACACGCGCGCGTTCTGGCTTTTATCGATGGTCAGGAGATTGCGTTACCTGCACTGTGGCTGCGGGAGCGTTGCCAGGACAGTGAAAATGTTGATGAGACCACCAGGCACCGCCTGTTTGATCCGCATCAGTTAGAGGCTGATCTGGCACTCACGCACGTGGAAAAGAAAGGTGAGATGCAGGCAAGTTTAACCTTTAGCGACGGTTACAGCGGCGATTACGATCTGAGTCGGTTTAATGCCGATTTCGATTACCTTGACGGTGCGCCAGTGCCCAGGCCCTGGAAAAGCGATATTGATAAAGCCGTTTTTCACGTGGATTATCACGCACTGCACACCGATAAAGGTCTTATTAAGGGCATCGAAAAATTTCTGACCTACGGGGTTATCATTGTTGATAATGTGCCGCAAAACCTTGATGCGACGATTGAGGTAGCAGAAATTTTTGGTCATGTAAGAGAAACCAATTTCGGTAAGTCTTTTGAAGTGTACTCGCGCCCAAATTCAAGCGACTTAGCCTATCGGTCTGTGCCGCTTGGCCCTCACACCGACAACCCCTACCGCGATCCTATGCCCGGCATTCAGTTATTACACTGTTTGCAAAACCAGGCGGGAGAAGGGTTATCAACGCTGGTCGATAGCCTGTCGGTATTGAAGCAGCTAAAACACGAGTTACCCGACGGTTACAAAATGCTTTGCGAAATCCCCGTGCGCTTCAGACATTTCGACAGCGACGTCGATTTAGTGGAACGTCGAACCATTATTGAGTCTGATGCATCGGGGAATGTCACGGGTATTGCCTACAGCCCCCGGCTGGATCATTTACCGCTGCTTAATGATGATGACCTCATCACCTTTCATACAGCGCGTAAGCGATTAGGACAATTGCTGAGTTCGCCAGAGTTTGAGTGGAAGTTTTGTTTACAGCCTGGCCAACTGCAAATGTTTCACAACACGCGTGTTTTACATGGCAGAACAGGCTTCGATCCCAACAAAGGGCTGCGGCACTTACACGGTGCGTATATTGATTACGATGCACCGAAAGGCCGCTACAAGCTGTTAAAACAAAAAATGCGTGCGCAGTAATGGGAGGTAATATGGAAACGGTATCATTTACGCAAATGAAAGACGGTACCAAAGAAGAGTACCTATTTCTGAATAAGCACGAGGAAGCCTTTGCGAAAGGTCTGCCAGACCGAATTCTGCACGCCCTCAAGCAACTGGAAAACACGCTGTCTGGTTATCAGGTCTCGCGTCTGGAGCATTCATTACAGTCGGCGACGCGGGCTGAAGCAGATGGCGCTGATGATGAACTGGTGGTGGCGGCGCTGGTGCATGACTTAGGCGACGATTTAGCACCCCATAATCATGCGCAATTTGCGGCGGCCATTTTACGCCCTTATGTCAGGCCAGAGGTCACCTGGATCATCAATCAGCATGGGCTATTTCAGAATGTCTACTATGCTCACCATCTCGACGGCGATCCGAACGAGCGTGACTACTTAAAAGACCACCCCTGGTATCAGTCGTGTGTGGATTTTTGTGAAAAATGGGATCAGGCATCGTTTGACCCTGATTATCCCACCAAGCCTCTGTCTCACTTCGAGCCATTGGTGCGCCGCATTTTCACGCGCCCTGCGTTTGATCCCAAATATGTGGGTAACCAAACCATGGGAAAAAGCGCTGTCGACATTGCGATGTCCGGGCAGGAAAACGCATAACCCAGCAGGCCACGGTTCGCGCTTCAGGACACCACCGCCTGCGCGGTGGTGTCAACCCGCCTGCCTGAGCATCGTCAGCAAGTCAGTCAGTTACTATTGATTAGGCGGCGTTATACGCATTACAGTTCGTCTCTGAGCGTTTCCATGAAGGTATTGATGCGTTCAGCGTTTTTACCCAGATCACTTTTACCAACCCGGGACTTACTGCGCACATCAACCAGGGTGTTGTCGCCTTCAGGCGTTAAGCGGATCACGACATCGTCTTTAAAGCCAAACCACAGTGTGGTGTCTGTGGCTTCAATTGTATTCTCCCGGGCGCCGTCAGTGACCCGCTTCCAGCCAAGCGTCGCCACCGCAGCTTCGGCTGCCTGATAGACCTCATCCACCGGCTGAGCCAGTTTGACGGTTTTCAGCTCCGGATACGCTTCCAGCTGCTGCTTGGTGACCTCGCCGCCTTCGTAATTCACAGGGTTAGGCGCATCTTTGCGCAGCGGTGCCACGGCCACAAACTCAGGCGGGTTGGTCACGTCGGTGGTGATATCGTGAATGGGGGGGACGGCCGACGCTTTACCCATCATATTCAGTGGCATGTATACGGCGATGAGCGCCAGAATGGCAAACACTGACAGGTTGGCCCAGTCCACCGATTTACGGTTAATCAGGATCTGCAGGATCATCACAATCAATGCTGCACCGGCCACAAACAAACCGTAGCGAATTAAGGTAAAGGCGGTACCCAGCCCTAAGCCGGCAAACTGATACAGTGGTCCGGGCAACACCACCATCAAAAAACCAACGAGGCTGAGTAAACTGCTAATTTTTTTCATCATTGTTTTTTCTTCTCGTGTTAAGTAGTTGAAATACAGTACCGTTATCATGTTGTCACGGCAATGCGGATTAATCTGATTTGGTTTTACCGGGCTTAAATGGCATTGACAGCAACGCCAGTATACCGGCAGACGACGAGGACGGCGGATATTCCTTCAGGCCAATATCCAGCATTTCGTCGGACTGCGCAGCGCGTGGCGTGTAGCTGCCAAACAGCCTGTCCCACCAGGTCACGCTGAAGCCAAAATTGCGGTTGGTTTCTCGGCTGTGCTGACTGTGATGGATGCGGTGTAAGCGCTGCGTAATAAGCACCAGTGCCAGCCGATCATCCCAGCGTTGTGGCAGGCGGATATTGGCATGGTTAAATATCGAAAAGGCGTTCAGGGCAATTTCAAAGATCAGTACCGCCATCACAGGGGCGCCAAGTAGAATGATGACCGCCGCTTTCACAAACAGACTCAGCACAATTTCAAGCGGATGAAAACGCAGGCCGGTCGTTGTATCAGTGTGGCTGTCGGCATGGTGTACTTTGTGCAGGCGCCACAGCAGGGGTACAGCATGAAACAACCGGTGCTGCCAGTAAATCGCCACATCTAACAGCAACATACTCAGGGCTACGGCAACAAACGGATGCACGCTTATCTGGTTAAACAGCCCAACTGACTGATCACCGGCCCACATGGCCACCCCTGCCAGCGTGGCTGGCAGTACTACCCGCGCGGCCAGTGCACCCAGTACTACCATGGCCAGGTTGCCCTGCCAGCGCGTGCGTTTGCGCAGCGCTGCGCGACGCGCGGGCAACCAGGCTTCCAGCGCTGCCATTGTTACAAATACACCGGCAAACACCCCAAGCCGGATAAAGCTGGTGTCATCCATGCGTTTGCACCGCTTTCAGTGTCCGGTAGCCACCCGCAATCCGGGTTACAATGGTAATGGCACACGCGCCGGCAAATATATAGGCGAGCATCGCAAAGTGCTGCGGCCATAAACAAAACACCACAAAGGCAATAATGGTTTCGGTGCCTTCGGTCAGCCCCTGCATGTAGTAAAAACTTTTGTGCGCAAATTGCGGCCGGTCAATCTGGTATTTCTCCGCGGCCACCGCAAAAGCCAGAAAGCTGCTACCGGTACCAATAAATGCCGTCAGCAATACCAGCGCAGGCACGCCCCAGTTTACCGGGTCGGCAATTCCAAACGCGAGGGGAATGGATGCGTAGAATAAAAAGTCCAGGCAAATATCCAGGTAACCACCGGCACTGCTACTGGTGTGCTGGTAGCGCGCCAGTTCGCCGTCAATGCCGTCACAAAGTCGGTTGAGGGCGATACATACCAGCGCCGCAGTCCACCAGGTGGCAATGATCATTGGCATGGCCAGCAGGCCGATGAAAAAACCCGCCAGCGTGACCTGATCCGGCGTTATACCAAGTTTGTCCAGCCGCGTGACCACTGGTCTGAACAAGGGTTTAATGAATGGGGTGATTGTCGCATCTAACATGCTATACCTCGATTATCCTGCCACCGGCAGCGCGAACGTCATCATTGTCATGGGTTACCAGCAGCGCTGGCAGTTGCTGTTCACGCAGTGTTGCAAACACCCAGTCACGGATCTGCGCACGACGAGTGGTATCCAGCTTGCTGAACGGTTCGTCCAGCAATACCGCCTGCGGCTTCGAAGCCAGCGTTCGTAGCAGCGCCACGCGGGCCTGCTGGCCTCCTGACAGTGTTTGTACGGGCCGGGTGTAGAGATCGCCCAGTCCGACCTTATCCAGTTGTGCGGTAATGGAATCGCGCAGTGCGGTCTTCGTCTGCCCGCGACGTGCCGCCGGCGGCACGGCAAACGCAATGTTTTCGCCTGCGGTTAAATGTTCAAACAAAAGCGGATCCTGATACAGCATACCCAGGTTTCTTTTATGGGGCGCAACGGCATCAAGCGGCTTGCCGTTAAGCATAATTTCACCGTCATACCTAAATGGTAACTCCTGCAACCCCATCACGACATTGAGCAAGGTTGACTTGCCGCTGCCCGATGGCCCCGTCACCGACACGACCTCGCCGGGCGCAATGCAACAATCCAGACTGAGCATGCAGGTATCATGGCGGTAGATACGCAATTGCTGTAATGCCAGACTCATAATTTTGACTCCTTGACTGTGTGGCGCGCCGCCGGGTTGAATATGCGCCCAGGCAGCCACCAGGCCAGAACAAAGGCAAGCAGCGGCAGAGCGGTCTGCACCAGTACATACACAGCGCTCAACCGCCGGCTGCTGCCACTGGCCATAGCAACCGCTTCTGTAGTGACGGTTGGCAGGCGGCCACCGCCGGGCAGTAGGGTAGGTAAGTACTGACTAAAGCTTATCGCCAGCCCCAGCGCCAGTGCCACCAGAACCGGTGCAAACAGTAACGGCAACTTAACGTGCAGGAACACAGCCAGCGGTGACTTGCCCAGCCCGTACGCCACCTGCACATAGCGCTGATCAAACCGCTGATAGGGCACCGCCAGCGCGATGTACGCGTAAGGAAGAACATAGAGTAAGTGGCTGATGTAAACCGGCAGCCATACGACATCGGCAAAGTAAACCTGCTGAAACCACACCAGACCAAACAGAAAGGCCACGCCGGGGACCAGCAGCGGTAAGTACAGGGTGGCTGGCAGTATCACCGCGTCGATGTGCAGCCACCGATGCCGGGCGTGCCAGCGCAGTGCCTGCTGGCCTTCCAGTGCAAGCAGCACCACACTGACGGCGGTGACACTCACCGCCAGGCCCAGCGCGAGGGTATTGCGCAGCGGCGCGGCCATCTCTGGTAGACCGGTTTGCCAGTGCTGCAGCGTCAGGGCGTCGGGGAGCAGTGCCGGAAACGGCCAGTAGGTCGCCAGTGACCACGATACGGTACTGCCCAGCATTGTTATGCCGGCCAGGATAACACTGAGCAGTGTAAGCCAGGCCATGGCGGTTATACTGATAACGCCGGAGTGCCGCCTGCCCTGCATGGACCGGCGGCGCCAGAGTAACGCAATCAGTCGCTCAGCGACCAGCCAAAGTATTACGGCAGTAAGGGTAACCCCCACCTGGACAATGGCTGCGGCGGCAGCCTGAAAACGCAGGGACAAGTCGACGTGATTAAACCAGTGCACCACTGCCACGGCCAGAGTGGGGGGATTGTTTGGCCCCAGGATCAGCGGCACCTCGACATTGGCGGTGGCATACGCCAGCACGGCCAGTACCGGCAGGCGCAAATGCGGGTAAAGTATTGGCAGTATAATCGTTATAAAGCCCGTTACCGGGGCATAGCCGAGTGATTGGGTGACTTTGCGGTAGCCCGCAACCCGGGCAGCCATCTGCGGCTGTGACAGCACGCTTAGCACCATTAAAAACAAAAACGGCAGCTCTTTTAGTGCCAGCGCAAGAATAATCGAAATACCGTGGGCATCATAGGGCACCCCCCACTGCGGCGGCAGCGCGCCGGACTCTCCCGCATAGACAAGCCGCGCCAGAAGCCCCGAGGGTGAGAGCACGAACAACAGGGCAATGGCCGCGGCGGCATGAGGCAACACCAGTAATGGGCTTAGCCAGCGCTGGATCTGCTGTAACCAGCGCTGCTGATGAAACACGGCGACCAGTGCCAGTGCGCCGCAAAGTGCAATACAGGTGGCGGCTAATCCGGTACTCAGTGACAGCCACATCATGGTAGTTACCCCTGCATAATCAAACAGGGCACGAAATGCCGACAATGACCATGCAGACTGACCAAGGGCGGGCAGGTAGCCCAGCGCCGGCAGCAACACGCCCACCAGCCCGGCTGTGACAGGCAGTGCCAGTAGCACCAGCAAACCAGCCCGCAGTCCAATAGTAAGGCGTTCAAAACGGGTCATCATAACCGCTGCCCGTAGCGCGCAAACCAGGCCTCGCGCAGGGCATCGGTCCAGCTCGCATGGGGTTCGGGCAGGATGGCGGAAAAGGCATCTGCGGGCAAAGCTGCGGGCGAGGGGGACTCAGGCTGGAAGGCAGCACGCTCGGCCTCGGACAATAACTGCAGATCCAGTACAGTCTGATCGCCCCACACCGCGGTTTTCTGTTTTTCGGCCTGAGCGCGGGGTGACAGCAGAAAATTGACCACGGTTTTTGCTGCGTCAGGCACCGACGTGTTATACGGGATCCCAATAAAGTGTACATTACCCAGACTGCCATCCTGCATGGCGTAGGTGCGGATGGTCGGGGGTAAATCGAAGCGGGCCACGGCACTGGGGATTTCCGCGGCGGTAAACGAAAACGCCAGCAGCAAATCGCCGCCGCTCATCAGACGCTGCAGCTCAGACGCCTGGCGTACCGCGTAATCGCCCTGTCGCCACATCAGCGGATGCAGCGCGTCTAAAAATGCCCAGAGCGGCGCGGTGAGGCGGTCAAAATTAATCTGGCTGACTGGCTGGTTGAACACAGCATGGTCGCCCTGATGTAGCGACATCAGGGCATATTTGAGAAAACTCACCCCAAGGTAGTCGGTGGGAAGCGGATAGGTAAACCTGCCCGGATAGCGCCGGGCGAAGGTCAGTAATTCAGGCAGTGATTGCGGTGGGCTGTCTACATAGCGGGCGTTGTAGTAAAACACCAGCGCCGCTTTGCCCCACGGTGCCTCCTGACCCCGGGTAGGCAAACCAAAATCGGTGACCATGGCCGGGTTGGCTGACGGGTTGGTCAGAGCAAAGTTCGGCAGTGATGCGACCCAGTCTGACAGCAGCAGATCATGTCTGTCCATGGCAGCGAAGTTCTCGCCGTTGATCCAGATAAGATCGACACTGCCACGGGTGTGATTGCCAGCCGCTTTCTCGGCCAGTACACGGGATACTGCGTCACTGGTGTCGGCCAGCTTAACGTGTTTCAGTGTAATGCCATGCCGGGCGGCAACCTGTTCACTGACCCATGACAGGTAACTGTTCACCTGCGCGCTGCCACCCCAGGCATGAAAATGCACCGTGGGGCCGGTTTGCGCCCAGACAGAAAAGGGGGCCAGCATAACCACGGCCAAGATGACGCTAAGCCACTGATGCGCAGTTCCCCGCGTCGAGCAACGCTGTACCTGTCTACCGCGTGTCATTGAGTGCCCAGTCGTAGGGTAAAAAGCCAATGTCCAGTTCACCACTGCGCAGCGCCTGCGTTTGTGCATCGGTCAGCCCCAGTGCGTCGCGGTAGCGAGCCAGGAATGCCGACAGGCTGTCGATACCGCGCCAGCCGGTGGTAAAGTCGTCGCCATACCAGTTGAAAATTTTTGATACTCGCAGGGTGTTGCCCTCAATCCGGTTTCGGCTGCGATCACGCAGAAACTGCCGGGTCTGATCGCTTAGTTGCTGCTCTAACGCATCGCCGGTATAGGCTTCACGGCGCAGCGCCGGGCAGCCAATGCTTGCACAGTTCACCGCAAAGTGAATACGTGGTTCATGGTAGTGCTCACGGATCATTTCGTGCTCAATGTCATCCAGGGTGCGGGTCTTGCCAAGCAGCGGTGCAATGGCCTGTTCCCAGGGGGAGGAAAACCAGCCGCCCAATTCGCGAATGGAATCCAGATCCGGGTAGGCGGTAAGAATCAGCGCGACGGTGTGGGCATTGTAGGCATTGATTAAAAAGGCCAGCTGCGCCGGCTCGGACCAGCGCTCAAAGTCGGCTTTGGAGACCTGTGCTAACGCGGATAAATAGCGGTCAAGCTGGTCGCGGCTGGCGCGCATACCGGCGTAGTCTACCGCGGTGCTGTTGCCATCACTCACCGGTTTCACGTGCGCCTGCAACAGGCGGTGCCAGATTGCATGGTGGTCATCTGCCGCTTTAGCCGGTGCGATCAGGATGCCGATGAATAACGCAAACAGCGCGCCTGTGCGCGCTGCCCTCATTCCCAGACTAGCGGCGCCAGGCATGGTATTTCTCTACCAGTTGCAGGAGCTTTTCTGGCTGGTTGGCGCGTTTCCAGTTCCCTGCCGTATACTTCGCGCCTTCCGCCCAGGTCGGGTAGGCATGAATGGTGCCGAGAATTTTGTTGAGGCCGAGTCCGTGTTTCATGGCCAGAACAAACTCTGACAGCAGATCGCCGGCGTGCTCCGCCACTACGGTGACGCCTAAAATGGTATCCTTACCGGGTGGGGTCAGCACCTTAATAAAGCCCTTGCGCGCACTATCGGTCACTGCCCTGTCCAGCTCGGCAAATTCATAACGGGTTATCTCGACATCAATATTCTGGTTGCTGGCGTCGGTTTCGCTAATCCCAACCCGGGCGACTTCCGGATCAATAAACGTGGTCCAGGGGATCACCCGATAGTCCACTTTAAAGGATTTAAATGTGCCAAACAGCGCATTCACTGACGCATACCATGCCTGATGTGCGGCCACATGCGTAAACTGATACGGGCCTACCACATCGCCGGCGGCGTAAATATTGGGAAAGCGGGTTTGTAGCAGTTCGTTGGTCTCGATGGTGCGTTCACACTTTATGCCAAGCTCTTCCAGCCCAAAACCTTCCAGACGTGCCTGCCGGCCAACCGCCACAATCACCTCGTCGTACCCAATAACCGATTCGTTGCCGTTGTGGCTTACCACCAGCTGACGATCCTGGTCATTGCGCTCAAACCGCTCGGCATTGTGGTCGGTCAGTACGGTTACTCCGCTCTGCTCAAGCTCGGTGAGCACAAAGCTGGCGACATCGCTATCTTCGCGCCCCATTAACTGCGTTTCCCGTTCCACCAGCGTCACCTGGCTGCCCAGACGCGCAAAGGCCTGTGCCAGCTCACAGCCAATCGGTCCGCCGCCCAGCACAATAAGGCGCTGCGGCGTGGTGTCGCGTTCGGCAAACGCTGACCACAGGGTGTCGGAGGTCACATATCCGCTGTCATCAATGCCCGGCAGTGAGGGGACGAATGGGCGCGCGCCGGTAGCTACCACAATGCTGCGGGTGGTCAGGGTTTCCACATCGCCGTTGTCGTGGGTTACTTCCACCCGCCAGGGATCAAGAATACGCGCATAGCCTTTTTTAACATCAACCCCAAGCTCGGTGTAGCGCTCAACGCTGTCGTTAGGCGCAATCGTGGCAATGATGTCGTGAATGCGCTGCATCACACGTTTGAACGGCACAGCGGGCTCAGCGGTGTTCAGGCCGTAGTGGTCAGCATGGCGCATGTCATGCGCTACCCTGGCCGATTTAATCAGTGCTTTGCTGGGCACGCAGCCGTAGTTCAGGCAGTCACCGCCCATTTCTCCGGCTTCAACCAGCGTGACTTTGGCTTTTACTGCGGCGGCAATGTAGCTGGTCACCAGACCGCCGGCACCGGCGCCAATCACTACCAGGTTGCGGTCAAATGACTTAGGACGGGTGTACCCCTTATACACACGACGCCGGTTAACCAGCGCCACAATGCCTTTGGCAATCCACGGAAACAAACCAAGCAGGACAAAAGAGAGGATAAGATCAAACGACAGGATCCCTGAGACGCTGTCGATTTGCGCCAGCTGGGTGCCGGCATTCACATACACAAAGGTGCCAGCCAGCATACCCACCTGGCTGACCCAGTAAAACGTCCAGGTGCGGATACTGGTGAGTCCCATCAGCAGGTTGATAAGGAAAAACGGGAAAACCGGGACCAGGCGCAGGGTAAACAGATAAAACGCGCCTTGTTTTTCCACGCCCTCGTCGATTTTCCTGAGCTTGTCGCCAAACTTGCTTTTCACGGTGTCGCGCAAAATAAAGCGCGATACAATAAAGGCCAGCGTAGCGCCGATGCTCGATGCAAATGAGGCGAGCAACAGGCCCATTCCCAGCCCGAACAGCGCACCGGCTCCCAGCGTCAGGATCGCCGCGCCGGGCAGCGAAAGCGCCGTGATGACAACGTATGCCACAAAGAAAATGGCGGCACTGATCAGCGGGTTGTTGTCGATTTCGGTACGAAATTCGCCTAGCTGGGACTTCATTCCCTCCAGGCTGAGATATGTGTTGAGGTCAAAGTAAAAATAACCGCCAACCGTAACGGCAATTAACGCTATCAGCGCGAGTTTTTTTATCATCGTGGGGGCTCCGTTACATTAAGCTAAAACGCGTAGCGAACTGTCAGCCGCGCGTGGCGAGGCAGCTTAGGCATGGCCAGGGTAGCGCCAAAATACCCGCCCTCAAACACAGGCTGCCAGTTTTCTTCGTCGGTTACATTGACAACATCCAGCCGTGCGCGCAGCGCCTCACTGAGGCGGTAATCGGCAAATACATCCAGGTTTATCTGGTCGCGTATCTTTACAGTGGCCAGAAAATCCAGTGGAAACGACTTGGTATACAGCGCTGACGCGCCGACCTGCAGGGCATCGGTCACAGTCCAGCCACCATTGACTGACACAATTTGCGGTGGGATCCCCTGGATTTGGGTGTCTGACGGCGAAAATACCGTAAACGACGGCGAACCGACACCGGTGCCGTTTATGATATCGGGTCGGCTGCTGTCAAAGGCGTCGCGCACCTGACGGGTGCCCTGAAACGCGGCCGAATTGTCAAACCGCGCATCGAGGTAGCTGTAGCCGGCATTAAGGTAAAAGGCGTCGCCCTGATAAAACAACTGCAACTCCACACCACGGGTGGCAACGCCACTGTTACTGCCATCGCGGTTGCGCAGGCTGCGGGTCTGGTCAAAGGCCGACACCTCGGCATACCAGTTTTCCTGTGGCGCGTATTTCAGTCCCACTTCATATAACGTATTTTCGGTCGCAAAGTTCAGCGGGTTAATCTTGCCATCAGCGGTGAGGGCCGTGCCACCGCCCATGCTGTTTGAGGTGGCATCGTTATCGGCTACCGCGGCATACAGGTTTAGCGCCGGGGTCAGCGCATAGGTGGCACTAAGCTGGTAGGTGGTCAGCGTGTCGGAGTGAGAATCAGACGCCGCCACAACACCCTCTGGCGCGAGGGGATCGTGCGCGGTCACGTCGTAGTAGTCTACGCGCGCACCGGCAATGGTGGAAAACGCCTGTGTCCACTGCGAGCGTTGCTGCACAATCAGGCCGGTCTGCCAGCTGGTGGAGTCGGTGGTATCCGACAGGTTAAAGTCGCCACTGCCGTCGCCGTCCAGGTCATACTGGCTACCAGGCGACACAAATACACCCGGGCGCAGCTCAATCAGCCGGGCTTGTTGCGCGTCGCTTAGCGGTATTTCGCGGTTGCTGAGCGGGCCGGTCAGATCCACCGGGTTATCGGCTTCGGTGGTAAACTGGCTATAGCCCAGCACTGAATTGTAGCGCACCGCCAGACCGACCGTGGTCAGCTGCGTATCGCTAAGCTGGATATCCAGTTCGGTGCGGTTTTCAAAGGTCACCGCGTCGTCAATAATTTCAACAAAGCTGTTACGGGCGATTTCCTCGCGGCTGAGCTGCTGTAAATAACTGGTATTGCGCACTAGCAAAGACTCACTCACCTCACGTGAAAAGTCACTGCGTACTATCAGGGTGTCCGCGCCGTTGATGTCATCCGGGTGAGTGAAGACACGGTTGCGCGGAATGACTACCTCACCGGTGGGCGAAATAATTGCACCGGCACCTGGAACCATACTGCCGTTTGGTTGCACACCCTGACCGGTAATGTACACCCCCTTGTCGATCAAATCCTGAGTCGGTCGGTTAATTCCGGCAATGTCAGGATACTCGGCATCATAGTATTCGGCGCTGACATCCCACTCGGTCTGTGCATCTGGTGCATAACGATACGCAATAAACAGGTTTTCGCTTTGCTGGTGGGCAAAGTCAAAATAACTGCCGTGATCGAGCCATTCGGCACTGACGCGAATGCCATGATGGCCTTCGTCGATAGCCCTGCCATAATCGACCTGCATCGAATACTGATCCCAGCGGCCCGCGCGCAGGGTAATATCACCGCCGCTGCCTGTCAGCGGGGCACGCTTGGTTTGCAGGTTAACAAACCCACCGTTTCTTTGCGTACTGCCAAACAGAACCGGCGAAGGGCCTTTCACCACATCGATCTGTGTGACACTGTTAAATGACAGCGGCAGCCCAAAGCCGTTATTGCCCGCCTGACGGCGCACGCCGTCCTGAAACAGCTCACCGAGCTGACCGCGAACACTTGGCAGACTGGGTGTGCCGAACCCGCTTGATGCGTAGGTATTGGGGGCAGCCTTGACAATATCATGCAGCGTATTCACATTCAGCGCGTCCATCAGCTCTTCGGAAAAGGATGTGACCGAGCGCGGGGTATCCGATGCTGACAGACCGGCACCAAAAACCCCGTCCAGAATATTGTCGCCTGGGTTCAGCGTATCGGCCGACTGCTTGCTGCCTTTTACTTCAACAACCTCGATGTCTTCTGGCTGCTGAGCGGCCACGGTCGCGGCGGCGAATAGCTGTGCACACAAGACAATAGAGGCGGATCGTGGTTTCATTACTTCTTACCTGCGGGTTTCTGTGCCGACTATGACCGGAACACCGCGCTATTTATTTCAACGTATCAGTTATTTGTATCTTCCTTAACTCTTTGAAATAAAAAGCACGCTTGTCCGTTCTTCTCTTACACTTATTTTAATAGCATACGTAATAGCGAGGCATTTATATGCAAAAACAACCCGACACGCTTTCTGACAACATTACCGGACGGCTATCCTGGGCGCTACTGGTGCTGCGCCTGACAGTATTCATCGTGATGTTTGTCTGGACGCTGGATAAATTTGTCAATCCGGCGCACGGCGCCAAAATATTTGAAGCGTTTTACGGCATTGGCGGCGTGCCTGAAACGGCCATATTCGTCCTGGGTGCGGTGCAGCTGCTGCTGGTACTGGCGTTTGTTGCTGGGCTGTTTAAGCGCGTGACCTACGGGTTAGTGTTTGTACTGCATGGCCTGTCGACGCTGTCATCATTCCCGCAGTATATAGATGCCTTCAACAATCTGCTGTTTTTTGCTGCCTGGCCGATGTGGGGCGCATGTTTTGCGCTGTACCTGCTGCGCGATGCCGACACCCGGTTTGCTTTAGGTAAGTGACGCTGACGGCGTCCTTCCCTGGTTTCGCAGTACAAGGTGTTGCAGTGGCGAGTAGTCCCGCATCGGCGAGATGTTATGGCGGCTCGCCCCTGGCATGACTGGCCGCTCAGGATTTTTGGGAAGCATTAATGGGTCGATCCAGCAGGACCGGCCCCGGTCCCTGCGCGGCCAGCTTATCATCTGCATTGTACATTGGGCATTTGTGCATTGATAAACACCCGCAACCAATACAGCCAGTGAGTGAGTCCCTTAGCCGTTGCAAATAATCAATACGCTCACTGAGCTGCTGATGCCATGCGGAGGACAGTTGCTGCCAGTCCTTTTTATCCGGTGCACGGTGTCTGGGCAGCGCGGAAAAGGCCTGCTGAATTTCAGAGAGCGTGATCCCCATTTTTTGCGCAGCTTTAATCACAGCCACACGCCGTAATACATCAGCCCCATAGCGGCGCCGGTTGCCTGCATTTCGACCGGCAGTAATCAGACCTTTTCTTTCATAAAAATGCAGCGCAGATACCGCCACACCACTGCGTGCAGCTACCTGCCCCACGCTGAATTCCTGTGATTTCATAATAGTAAAAAAGTCCTTTATCTCAACTTAGGTTGAGGTTTTAGTCTACTACTGAGACTAGCAAAAGGAGAAATAAAAAATGAAACGTAGCTATCTGCACAATTCGGCATACCAGGCCCGCTTCACCGTGAGAGCGTTCCTGAAGTGCTATTTCCGTCTGACCAATCAGACGATGTACTTTAAGTAAGGAGATTTGCCATGATGCACCTTGAACATCTGAATTTGGTCGTACGCGATATTGAGCGCAGCCTGCGGTTTTATCGCGCCGCGTTTCCGCACTGGAATATCCGTGGTGAAGGTAAAGCCGACTGGTACGGCCCCCCCCGCAACTGGCTGCACTTTGGTGATGCTTACCAGTACCTGACACTCAACGATGGCGGCATCGGTGAAAACCGTGACCTAACGTCAAACCGCCTTGGTCTGGCGCATTTTGCTTTTGTCACCAGTAACCTTCAGGCGGTCATCGAAAGACTTGAGCAAGCTGGGTTTGTGCCCGCGAAACAAGGCAGTGACGACCCCCATCGCAGCAATATCTATTTTCTGGACCCTGACGGGTTTGAAGTAGAATTTGTCGAATATCACAGCGATATACCGGCGCAGCGGAATCTGTATGGATAAGGTGTGTGAAGCCAGTCCTGAGGATCGCAATGGCTTGGTAGGCGCCAACAGAAGTAGGCTGTTGCGACGGTCTGATAAGACTCTTCACGACGCTTGTCCTGTTTTGATGTCACGGAGTGGCATCAAAGCTATTTTTCGACCAGACTGAAATGATACGGTGCGCGTACATTCATCTGTTTGGGGGAGGATACGATGCCTTCATCACAACTACCACCCTTAACCGACTCGAACGTTAGCCTTATTCAAGAGGCGGGTGCCCGGATTGCGCCACTTGATCCTGTGGGCGCCGAAGTGTCCGGCCTCGATCTTAGCGCCACTCGCCCTGCACCGGCGGTCATTGCCGCGCTGGAACAAGAGATGGCGCGTCGGGGATTTATTGTGTTCAAACAGCAGCAGGATCTGACGCCCGAGCAGTTTATCACCGCCAGTTGCTGGTGGGGCGGTAAACAAATTCACAGTACCCATGGTGTGCACCCGGCAACGCCGAACATGAACCGCGATATTTTCAGGCTTTCTAACGATCCGAAAATAGGTATTCCCGGTGTCGGGCCGCAGTGGCATAACGACGGCAGTTTTATTCCTGAGACGTTTTCGCATTCGGGCTACCACATTATCCGCCCGGCGGAGCGCGGCGGTGGTACCTGTTTTGCCCATCAGGGCGCGGCCTTTAATGCGTTGCCAGAGCCGACAAAGCAATACTGGCGGCGGCTGGCCTCGGTAAATTCCAACAGTGGTGTCATACACCCGCTGGTACACACCCATCCAGTAACCGGGCAGGAGTGCGTATGGCTGCATCTGGGAATGACTGGTGCGGTGCTGGAAAAGCAGGACGCAGAGGATGGGTTTCGGTTACTCGAGGCCGAGGAGCTCACCGAGTTATGCCGGCAATACAATGCGCTGCTGGATGACGGGTTTGAGCAGGGGTATGCGATAAATTATGAGTATCAGGAAGGCGACTGCGTGTTTATCGATAACCTCACCATGGCCCACCGCGCCGCGCCTCAGGCGCATCTGCCCGTCGAGCAGCAAGGCTTAAGAATTATGCATCGCAGTACCGTGTGCGGCACCGATTTGCTCAGGCCGCGCAATGATTTACCGGTGCATGTGGATATTCACGGACCGAATCCGTCTGCCAATGGCGTATGGCATGGCGGCGGGGTGGGCTTTCGCTGGCAAAAAGACATTCCTATGCAAAATTAAGTGCCAGTTTCGCGTGACCGCGCCGCGTTTATATCACAAGCGTATGCTGTTAAGACACGCTGTATAAGACACACCTGTTCCTTTTACGGCAAGCAGCGCTTCAACGTCTGCTATTTTTCAAAAGGTAGAAAGTGACGTAATGCGTCAGGTGAAATATCACGCGTTATCTGAAAGTGAGCTTAGTGATTATACGCTACGTCCTGCAAGCGAGATAAAAAAGCCCGGCGCTACCGGGCTATAAAGTATAACGAACCTGCGTAAACCTTTCGGGAAAGCACAAGTCCAGGGACTAACCTTAGTCGTGGTCGTGATCGTGTTCTGCTTCTTCGGCAATACCTAACCAGGTAATGCTGTCAGGGGCAAAGTCCAGTTCCATATCGGATGTGATCTCCATGTCTTCCACGTCGATTTGCAGTACATGCTGCGCAATCGGATCGGCAACGTACACGTAGTGGCCGTTTTGCGCCACGGTCATGCTGAAGCTCATGCCTTCTGGCATCGCAGACACGTCCTGCTCGGTAATCTCAAGCTGGCCTTCAAGTTCCCAGTGCATGTGGCCGTCGTGCTCGTGGGCACTGAGCACATTTAAGTGACCGGCGCTGTCCAGTACCAGAAAGTGATCACCTTCATGAGAGAACGCATATGAGACAGGGTCAGCCCCTTCTTCTGGTTGCCATTCCAGCGCTTCCATTTCGTTTTCTTCCGGATTCACGCTGACCAGTACTGCCGCGCCGCCGCCATGACCAGACGCTACGCCAATAAAGGTTTCACTGCCTTCATGCCCATACAGCGTACCAATGCGCATATCACCTACTGCATCAATATTGGCAATCTTTTCTGCTTCGTACTCATCGTCGTGCTCGTGCGCTACCAGCACACCATCGCTGCAGCCAAACGCCACAAATTCATGGTTTTGCGCGGCGCCGTGTAAGTCCGGGCAAGCTACTTCCAGAACCTGTTCCTGTTCGTATTCGCCGTCGTGCAGGTGATACACGCCTATCTGGTCTGGCAGGACTTTATTGGTTGATGTGCTTTCGGCATCATCACGACGCACCGTTGCCAGCAGATGTTCGCCGCGCGGCTTCGCCACGCCGTGCATGTTCACGGTGTAGTTCACCGTGGGAACAGCGTCTGACTCACTGGTAATGTCATTATCCGTTACTACCTGTACTTCTGCAGGCAGACCGGCATCCGCATTACCGTCGAAGAACACCGCCATATGGCCTTCATGGCTGTCCACGTGTGTAGGACGGCTACCGGTCAGTGTATAGTCGCTCATCATCGGCGCTTCTTCGTAATCATGCAGGTGTTCAACATGATCTTCACGCCATAAACCGCCATCAACAAAGCTTACGCTGTCCTGGCTACGGCTGGTGATAACTGCGTAACGAAAGCCTGGTGAGGCCGACAGTGCATTTGACTCGTTAGTCAGTGAGAAGGCATCCAGCGCTTCGCCATCATCCAGGTCGATGACAGACAGGCTTGGGCTGTCACCTGAAAGCACTGCTAGGCGACCCAAAGACTCAATAATGAAGTCACCGTCATCATGGTCATCGTCGTCATGATCATGATCATCATCGTGGTCATGGTCATCATCTGGTGTCTCAATCGGATCCTGTTCAACAATAGTGGTTTCGGCATCGCCACAGCCAGTCAGAAGCAGGGTACCGATTGCCGCCGCAAGCAGTTTCAGCTGAAATGAATTGGTCATAGTGTGTTCCTTATTAACTCTTAGCAATTATTTATTTACTTAACTTAGAAATAACCCCTGATACCCACAGCGAAGCTGCGGCCCGGGCGTGGCGCAATGTCTTTTAAAAACGAGGTATGAACCCGCGCTTCGGTGTCGGTCAGGTTGCTGCCTTTCAGGTATAGCGCGATATCCTGGTTCAGTGCGGTCAGGTTGTAGGACACGCTGGCATCGACCATGGTGTAACCGTCAGTGGCGGTTTCTTCAGGCGCAATACGGTCCTGTTCCTGGTAGCGGGTAATATCCAGGTGGGCGCTGATATGGGTGCTCTGATAACTCAGCTGCGTACCAAATCGCAGTGGCGGCGTTCTGGGCAGATCGCCACCGTCTTTCAGACGGGCGCGCACATAGTCAGAAAATACCGTGGTTTTAAAGGTGTCGGTCATCTGCCAGGCAACCTGCGCCTCAAAGCCGTGCAGAATCACCTCTTCAGTCTGAAAAAGGTACACCGGTAACTCACCGGAATGATCTTCCGTTCCTTCGTCGCTGTGTGCGCTGCCGTGATCATGTTCATCACCATGATTGTGGCCATCACCGGCAAACAAACCGGTCGCCGTCTGGTAGTAGTAATTGTCGACCTGGTTGTAGAACGCGTTGAGCACAAAACTCACGTCGCCCTGCGTTTTTCGGAATGTCAGGTCAATGTTGTTGGCGGTTTCCAGATCGATGGTCTCTTCGGTCAGCTCAAAATGAGTTTCGCCACCTTCCTGATGTTGCGCAAACAGCGCACCAACTTCAAAAGTGCCGGTGCCGATATGCGGCCCAAAAGAGAAAAGTTCAGAGGCAGACGGTGCACGCTCAGACCGCGACACTGACAGGCCAATGTTGTAGCCAGGCGTGAAATCCCACACCAGGCCGGCTGACAGTGTAACGGGGGTAAACTCATGATCGGCAGTGAACACGCGAGTTACACCACTGTCTTCATGGCCGTGATCATGGTCATGTGCTTCTTCATCGTGCTCTTCTTCACCATGGGCGTGCGCGTCAATCGACGGCAGCTGTACATTGTTCGCTTCCATGGTGACACGCTCAACCCGTGCGCCAAGCTGCACCAGCACATCACCGAAGTGCTTTTCTTCAATCAGCGCAACCGCAAGCGTCTCTGACTTAGACGGTGGCGTGAAGGCTTCCGAGCCCTGAGCCTCTACATCACTGTTTTTATAATGAAAGCTAACTGCCCCATTCCAGTCGGCTATCGGGGCGTGAATAAAGTCCAGGCGCAGTTCCTGAGTTTCGTTTTCAAACATAGTACCCACTGCACCATGTTCAATTTCCGCGTGTTCATACTCGGTAAAACCACCACGAAGCTGAATCTGATTCAGCCAGCCATTGTTCACATTAAATTGTCCCTGAATCTGTACCCGGGTTTGATCCAGATCGGCATAGACATCCTCTTCGTGCGCCTCTTCCTCATGTTCGCCTTCGTGATCATGACCGTCATCATGATCTTCTTCGTCACCGTGCGAGTGGCCCGGAATGCCGTATTCACGGTTAAACTGTTCGACCGCCACACCAATGTAGCCTTTATCGAACAGGTAACTTGCGCCAACGGTCAGGCCGTTAGATTCTTCCGCGCTGTTTGCTACGGTGTTTTCGTGATCACCGTCATGTTCATCGTGATCAACCTCTGGGGCGACGGGAACGTCATAATCATCGGACTCACGCCAGTAGCCGTCGGCATAAAAGGCAAAAGATTCGGTGCCGGTGGTCGCATTGAACGAGCCGAGCTTCTGGTTATCCACGGAATTGGTTTCCAGCAGCCATTCACCGCGCGTTGTACTGTCGGTTGGCACGCGTCCGTCGACCACGTTCACGACACCGCCAACTGCGCCACTGCCATAAAAAAGGGTCGCTGGTCCACGTAATACTTCGATTTGCTGCGCGGTTGAGGCTTCAGACGCCACCGAGTGGTCAGGCCCTACACGGGAGACATCACTCACATCCAGGCCATTCTGGGCGATCAGCACCCGCGGTCCGCTTAAGCCCCGGATAATGGGCGTACTGGCCACTTTGCCATGGAAATTGGTATGCACACCGGTCACTGATTCGAGGCTATCACCGAGCGACGCAGACTGTTCCCGGCGCAGCGATTCACCACCAAGCACGCTTACCGGTGACGCCGACTCCATCGAAGACATGTGTACGGGCGTGGCCAGTACGTCAATGACTTCAATCGGGGTACGCTCAAGCGTGAGTGTCATTTGGCGGGTATCACCTTCGGCAATGGTGATGTCTTTATGCAGGTGAGCAAAGCCGGATGCTGATATATGCAGTTCCGCTTTACCTGCGGACAGATCGTTAAATGCAAAGCGTCCCTGTTCGTCTGTTTTGGTCTGGCGGCCTACACCTTCCACTTCGACCTTGGCACCAACAACGGCCTTACCTTTATTGTTCAGTACCACCCCTTCAATATGTTGCGCCATGACACTGGCAGGTAACAGCGCGCCTACCAGGGCGGCGACTTTCGTTATTTTGTGCATCCAAGACTCCACGAAATGTTATACTGTTTCATTTTGTTGGAGAGATGTTATATTGTATCAAAAGCAAAATCAACGAAATGCGGCCATAAGTTTGGGGTGCGTTTAGGTGGTGCGATAGCAATGATGCAGTGGTATCAGGCTTTGTCACTGCGGTGCTATGTACATCTTGCTCAAAGGCCTGGTAACTGACATGAAAATATTCTTCACAACAGCGTTAATCGTATCTGCGGTGACTCTCTCCTGGCAGTTGCGCGCACAGGCCCATGTGCACGGACAGGCTAAGCTACTGATTGCACAGGAGGGCAACGTATTGCACCTCGAGCTGAGTATCCCCGTAGCAGATGCACTGGGCTTTGAGCACACGGCGCAAACCACAGCTGAAAAAAAGGTGTTGAAAGACCTCGCCATGCGCCTTGAGCGCAATGCGAACATTGTCGAAATAGACGGACAATGTGCTTTGCAAAATGTTTCTCACTCGTTAGCGGCTGAAGTGAACGATAGTCACGTAGATCACGGTGATAGTCATCACCATGAACACGAGGCTGATAAGCATGGGCACGATGAGCGGCATCATCATGCGCAGGAAAATGAAGACCACCACATCCATGAATCGCACGGTCATCGCGATGTGAACGCGCACTACCAGTTTCACTGTGATGATGAGGTGTCAGCCATCAGGGCCGTGCTGTTCGAGTCTATGCCATCGCTAAACGTTATTCAGGCACAATGGGTAACCGATAAAGCTCAGGGCGCACGTGACCTGCGCCCTGCAGTGACTGGCTGGCCTCGCATTATGGCCTCTTTTTAAATGCGAATCTGCTGACGCAGGAAACCTGGGTCGTGGTGGCCGTGATAATCTTTAGTGCAATTGTCACCTCGGCGATTCCGGCATTTGAAGCTTACAAAAGTGCGCTGCATTCGTCGTTATCGTCAAAACACAGAGTGCTACCGGACTGACAGCGTCGCTTAATATCAACTCATTTTATAATTAGGCAGGACAGTATGATCACACGCAGACAGTTTAATCATGGCCTGGTGGTATCGGCATTGAGTCTGTTTCTGGAAAGTGAGGAGCCAGCCACGTTTAACTACGGTGATAACCTGTGTATCGCCCCCAATGGCCACCTGGTGGTGTGTGAAGATCAGTACACGGACGCAGTAAACAACCATCTGAAAGGGGTTACGCCCGAAGGGGCAACCTATGATCTTGCGCGGGTGTATCTGCAGACCGAGCCGGCGGGCGTGTTTTTTTCTCCGGACGGTTCGACGATGTTCGTCAATCTCTACTCGCCAGCAATGACACTGGCGGTTACTGGGCCTTGGTCTGGTGCGTAACGCTTTGCATGATGAAACGCTGTAGCACTATTCACAACATCGGCCGGGACCGGCTCACGGGCGCTTATTTCATGGTCAGGCAGGCCGTGATATGCGCTGCCCAGAATGCCGGAGGCCGGGTTAAGGCCTGATCGCCCACACTGATTTCACACATGCTGTGTGCGCTGTCACCGCTTCTCGGCAGAGGCAGCGGGATCACCTGCGATTGCGCTGCATAAGCCACAATGTGTTCAGCCAGTGATTGGGGGTCCATGTCGATACGTACATGGAACATGGCCGCCTGCGGGCTGGCCGGCAACAGGGTCACCGGGGCGTGAACCAGTGCCTGAGCCAGTGCCATGCTATATCTGACAAACCTGTCTGTTTGCGGCAGAAACGTTGCCAGACCGCGTCGTGCCGCCAGTACCTCGGGATACAGGGTAATGGGGTTACCGCCTGCACGGCGTGACCATATGCGGGCTTGCTCGATGGCGGTGGTGTCGGCTAGCAGGCCAGCCCCGAAAATGCCGCCCAGATCTTTGTAAAAACTCACATAGACACTGTCAAACAGTGCCGCAATGTTTGCCAGAGAACGCTGATAAAAATGCCTGGCCTGCCAGATCCGGGCACCATCAAGGTGGAGCTTCACATTGTGTTGGTCACACCAGGTGCGAATATCGCACAGTGCCTGCCAGGTCGGCATCGCGCCACCAATTTCGCGCATAGGCGTTTCAATCACCACCGCGCCAAGCCCATCGGCGTCCAGCGCTGTTACATCTACTGCGCTGAGTACCTGACTGCCAGAGCCCATTGGTGTTGCGGTCAGCCCCCATAGTGTTTCAACGGCCATATGCTCATGCAGCAAAAGGTGTGAGGTCGGATGCAGCGCAACGCCCTGCTTACCGGTTGTACTACTGTGATGCTTTAAGGCTGCACATTGTGCCAGCGTGCCTGTAGGTAAAAAGGCACTGGCAGGCTTGGCAAAAAGGTCGGCAAGCTGCGCCTCGAAGTCGGCGATGATGCCGCCTTTGCCATAACTGTCACGGCATTCATCGGCTGACACTGACTGACTGAGAAGCTTAAGCTCCGTCGCCATATCAGGCTGCGCATGGCGGTGAATAATCGCGTTTGCGATCTGTTGCAACTGCGCAAAGCGGGTCTGCAGGTCGGGTGAAATCAGGCTCATTGGCGTTACTTCATGTGTACTTTTCCGCCTATCATCTTATAGGCGGGTGTGCCGCGGATCATTGTTTGCCGGGCAAATTCCTGCCCGCATCCCGGACAATGGCAGGGCGTCGAGGTGTAGTCTTCTACAATACGCTCGATAAAGCATTTTACCAGCGCGCCTTTGCCGCCTTTGCGATACTTGAAGATAGGCGTTTTGCATTGCTGACAGGAAATCTGCACGGTGCGCACCGGTCCTTTCTTATTTGGCTTGGCCATAACTCCCAGTGATTCATAGCGTTTGCACTATAGTAATAAAAAAAGACTACGCATTCAGCCTTTGCAGTGCCAGGCCTCTAAGCTGACAGGTGCCGACGCCTTCCGTTAGCGCTGCTGGTCCGATGTGAAAAGCATGTTACAGTGATAAAGACAAGACAACGCAATATGGTGATACTGCTATGAGCCCGGATACCCCCGCCGACACCCATGAGGTTGTTAATCAGCCCGCACCGCTGGAAAATTATAACGCGTATGACGCCGATACGATTTTGCAGTACTGGGTGAACAAGTTTGGTGGTGGCTGGGGCGATGAACAGCTAAGCCGTTTTGGCGAAAGTGTCGGCGGACCATTACTGGCGGCCGGGTTCGAGGCCAATAAACACCTGCCCGAATTTCAGTCACACGACCGCTTCGGTCACCGCATCGATCAGGTAAATTATCATCCTGACTATCATGCACTGATGAAGCACGCGATTAAATTTCAGCACACCAGCCTGCCATGGCGGGAAGAATTCCCCGGTACGCATGTGGTGCGCGGTGCGCTGGCATATCTTCATACTCACGCTGATCCAGGCTCAGGCTGCCCGCTAACCATGACCTTTGCCAGCGTGCCTGCTATTTCTGTGCAGCCTGACGTGGCAGAAAAGTGGCTGCCCAAGGTGCTCAGCAGCGAGTATGACGGGCGCAATATTCCCTGGTTTGAAAAAGCCGGCGTAACTATTGGTATGGCCATGACCGAGAAGCAGGGCGGCAGCGATGTGCGCGCCAACGCCACCACGGCAACGCCGGTTGATGAGGCCGGCCCTGGCAAGCTGTACAGCCTGGTCGGCCATAAGTGGTTCTGCAGTGCACCCATGTGTGACGGTTTTCTGGTACTGGCGCAGACGAATGGGCAGCTATCCTGCTTTTTGGTGCCGCGCTGGCGTGATGATGGCAGCAAAAATCCCATTCATATTCAGCGACTGAAAAATAAGCTGGGGAACAAGTCGAATGCCAGTTCGGAAATTGAATTTCGCGGTGCGCATGGCTGGCTGCTGGGTGAAGAAGGCCGGGGTGTCGCCACCATTATTCAAATGGTGGCGCTGACCCGCTATGACTGCATGCTGGGTTCATCGGCACTAATGGCACAGGCTGCCAAAGAGGCTATCTGGCATACAGCAGGGCGTAATGTGTTTGGCAAAAACTTGCATGAGCAGCCGTTGATGGTCAATGTGCTGGCCGACCTGGCACTGGAGGCGGAAGCGGCGCTGGCCATCAGCCTGCGTATGTCGCATGCACTGGATAACAAAGCCAATCCTGATGAAGCGGCGCTGGTGCGAAGCGCCACCGCCATTGGCAAGTACTGGATCTGTAAGCGGGCCATACAGCACACTTACGAGGCTATGGAGTGCATTGGCGGAGTGGGGTATGTTGAGGAAAACGTGGTTTGCCGCTTATACCGGGAAGCCCCGGTCAATGCCATATGGGAAGGTTCGGGTAACGTGCAGTGTCTGGATTTGCTGCGGGTACTGCAAAAAGAGCCGGACACGCTGGACGCGCTTATTGCGGAGCTGTCCTCAGCTAAAGACAAACATGCACAGTATGCCCGTGCGCTTAGCCACGTGCTGGAGATGATGGAAGATACCGCCTCACTACCGGTGCGCGCCCGACAAGTCATGGAACAGCTTGCGCTTTGCTGGCAGGCCGCAACCCTGCTGAATTATGGTGAAGAGTGGATAGCCGATGCGTTTATCCGCACCCGGTTAGGGAAACAACAGTTTCATCAGTATGGCACCTTGCCGCAGGACATCGATGCGCTGGCCATTGTTCAGCGCGCCATGCCAAAGGCAGAGTAGTGTGGCCGGAATGCGGCCTGATACGTATTTACGGCCCTGACGAAAATGGCGCACGTCTCAGGTCACGGCGGTCGCTGTTCAGAGCGGGCGGTAACAGCGACCGCAAATAGTCAGGTGTTTCGGGTTATTATTTGACGTTTTTCCAGCGGCTAGCAACCTCGATCAAACGGTAAGTAAATGCCGTTGCGGTATCCAGATCCCCTTTCGGTGGCGCTTCTTCGGGATCTGCATCGACGGGCGATTGCGCCATCAGGCCGGCAAACGCGCCCAGGTAGTTGGTGTCATTGCGCTCTGCATCCTTTTCGTTGGCGGCCTTCATACCAAGACCCGTCCACAGCATGCCGTGTTGCATGGCCAGTGTAATGAAGTAGTGAAGTGTGGAATGCTTGTCGCCATTCATTGACCCGGAGTTAGTAAAACCCGCGGCAAGCTTGTCTTTCCATTTATCTTCAAACCAGCGCTTACTGGAGGCGTCGGCGAACTTTTTAAACTGCCACGAGGCCATGCCCATGTAAGTAGGCGAGCCAAACAGGATAAGATCGGCATCATCCAGTGTTGCCCAGGCAGTTTCCGATATCTCACCCTCGTCGTTGATTTCGATGAGGTTGGCATGTACGCCGTCCTCTGCAACGGCTGTTTCATAAATGGTCCTGGCCAGCCGTTTGGTGTGGCCGTAACCGCTGTGAAAAAGTACCGCAAAATTAATCATGGTGAACTCCGAAAAGTTATAAGCGTATGTCCTTATACGTACCTGCATGCATTGACGCTCACATGATTAATGGTTATACCCGTTAACAGGGTGATTAATTTTTCAGTGGAAAATAGTGAAAGTGCATCAGAACTCCAGTGTAGGAAGGAGTGAATACCAGTATGCGTGATAAGCCCTACGTAGGCACACCAAAACGGGAATTAACCAGACTGAGATATGCGCTGTTGATTGGCGCGGCGCTGGTTTGCCTGTTTGTCTGGGCCGATCTCATCCTGCTGCCGCACCAGATGCACAGCTTTTATCTGGTGAACCGGCTACTGGTGCAGCTGCCCGTTGTGCTTGTCACGCTGCTGCTGTCGTTCCATCCCCGTTTTCACGCATTCAAACACTGGATCTTTACTGCGTTGCTGATTGCACTGACGTATTCCAATTACTGGCTTATTCACACCAGCTGGAGTATGCACGGCTACAGCTTTCCCTATGAAGGCACCATTCTTTATGCGTTTTACTGTATTTTTGCCCTTGGCATCCCCTATCGCTATGCGCTGGTGGCTGCACTGATAAACATGGTGGGCTTTCTGGCGCTGATGGTGTTTGCACCGGCTTACGGTGACAGGGTCCTGATTTCTGCTGCCTTTGTGGTCGGCTCGTTGTTTATTGGGGTGTATGCCAAGTACCGACTCGACTCGATGATGCATTTGCTTCGTGAGGTTAATGCCAAGCTTATCGTGCTCAGCAGCCGGGATGAACTGACTGGTTTGCTAAACCGGCGGGCGCTGATGGAAGAGAGTGAGCAGCTTATGTCATTGTGTCAGCGTGAAAAACTTAAAATCGCTGTATTGATGGCAGATATGGATGATTTTAAAAAGTACAATGATGAGTTCGGTCACCAGGAAGGCGACAATGCGCTCACACTGCAGGCCACGATCCTCAACGATGTGTTTCAGCGCAAAACGGACATCGTTGGGCGCTACGGCGGCGAAGAGTTTATGGTGGTCGTTAGCGGCCTTTCTGAGAAGGAAATGGCGGCCAGATGTGATGATCTCCTCGCGATATGGAAATCGAAAAATCTGACCCATGCAAAAGGCGCCAGTTCATCGTATGTGCAATGTTCAATCGGTGTCACGGTGTGTGATTCAGCCAACGATCACACACTCAGCGAATTGATAAAATATGCCGACGAAAATCTGTATCATGCCAAAGATGCTGGCAAAGGACAGTATGTTATAAGTTGTATAAATTCTGACAAGATGCAGGAAAATTAACCAATCTTGCCGCTATAGTTGTAAAAATAGCGATAAAAAGGCGTAAATGTCGTTTACCTGCATTGAACAACCCTTAACCCTTCCCGTAGAATGCGCGCCCGTCGGGTAAACAACGCGTTTCTTTTTGGTTTGCCCTGTGAAGGAGACAACGTGCATGCGTAGTCGCAGGCCAGTTTGTTTCTTTACTGACATTCGTTTTTTTCAGATTTCAACGAACACAATGGCAGAATTTTTATGAAGCAGTTTTCGATTCTTCGGGCTTCGGTGTGCATCGCACTGGCATCAGCCACATCTTCTCAGGCAATCGCCGCCGGTTTTCAGGTCAATGAACACAGTGCTAACGGACTGGGCCGGGCATTTGCAGGTCAGGCTGCCAAGCCTGAAAACGCCTCTGTACTGGCAACTAACCCAGCCGCAATTTCAGTATTTGACACGTCTCAGGTCAGTGTTTCTGCAAATTACATTAACCCCAATATCGATATTGACGGTGAGGTAGACGCAAACCTGGGTGGTCAGACCGCTACCCTGGATGCCAGCGAAGATGACATCGCCGACGCGGCACTTATCCCATCGGCGTTTTATACCACACCTGTGAACGACAAATTATCACTGGGCGTGGGGCTGTTCGCCAACTACGGCCTGTCGACAGACTACAGCGATGACTACAACGCGCTGCATTTTGCCGATACAGCAGAAGTTGTGACAATGAGTGTGAACCCGGCCCTGGCCTACAAAGTGACCGACACACTGAGTCTTGGATTTGGCCTGAGTGCGACTTACGCAGAAGCGGAAATCAGCACGTCTACACCACAGGCGATTGGTCCATTATCCGGCAACCTGATCCCCGGTAACGCGACTATTCTGAAACTGGAAGGGGACGACTGGGGCTATGGCTGGAATGTCGGCGCGTTCTGGCAGGCTACTGCTGATACTACCCTGGCGCTGAGCTATCGTGCTGAAACGGAACTGGATCTGTCGGGCGACATCGAGTCACAACTGTCTCCGGCATTAAACCAGGGCGGCGAGCTGGCCCTTGATCTGGCGGCCATCACTGAACTTGCCGTCGATCACCGTATAAACCAGACCTGGTCTGTGCAGGCAAGTGCGGTTCACACGCAATGGAGCGCTTTTGAGAAACTGGAAGCCACGCTTGATGACGGTAGTGTGCTGCCAATTAAACGTGAAGACTTCGAAAATACCTGGCGACTAAGCCTGGGTGCAACTTATCTGTACAGTGACACGCTCACTCTGCGTGCCGGGTATGCCTATGATGAAGGTGCTGTATCGTATGCCCACCGTTCACTGAGTATTCCCGATACTGACCGCCACTGGCTGACGGTAGGCGCAACCTACACGCTTAACGACAGTTCCTCAGTTGACATGGCGTATGGTTATATTAAAGGCCGCGAAGCGAATGTGAATCAGCAGCGCGCAGTAGGCCCTGTGGTAAGCACACTTACCGCCACCGAACACGCGAATGCACACCTGCTGAGCGTGCAGTATAACGTCAGTTTCTAAGCTGGCAGTGGTGCCTGCCTCAGTCGGGGCAGGCGCTATAACCGTACACGCTGCGATCACACATCTCCTGCGTTTTTCTCCCTTCTCCGTTCTCCCGCTTCACCACTAATCAATACTGGACACCCATACTTTTTATACTCACTGAAAATGTGAATGCGACTTTGCTGTTTTCAGTTCTCACAGCGCCTCCTGGACAGCCACAATCATGACAGACATATTTTCGCGATAGTGCGTTGCCGATAAGGGCGGGTCCACCAGACTGAAAGAAAGTAAAAAGGTAAGTGTGCATTTTTGACGCGATCCTGTTGTGCATGACTGCGTAAAAACCAAACAATCCATCCCGACATGGCGTGACAGACAATGAACACAATTACCCGGCGAAGGCTGCTAAAAGGACTGGCGGCGTCAATGGCGCTGCCTGCCCTGCCACTGGCGGCGCGTAATGATAAAAAGCTGGGTGTGGCACTGCTGGGCCTGGGCAATTATGCGTCTAACCTGCTGGCACCCGCATTAACCCATACCCGACACTGTGAATTACGCGGCATCATTACTGGCAGCCCTGAGAAGATCCCCCGCTGGCAGAAGAAGTACGGTATTGCAGATGCGAATGTGTATACCTATGACAGCATGTCGTCGCTGGCAGATAATCCGGATATCGATGTGGTCTATGTGGTTACGCCGACGGCCACGCACAGGCGGTTTGCTGTCAATGCGGCGCAAACGGGTAAACATGTGTGGTGTGAAAAGCCCATGGCCATGGATACCGGCGAATGCCAGCAAATTATTGATGCATGCGAGGCGAACCGGGTTAGGCTGTCCATTGGCTACCGTATGTTGCACGAACCCAATACGCGTCGTTTTGCAGGCTACGCGTCAACGCGACCCTACGGGCCTATGCAGTCACTTCAGAGCTTCGCTGGCTACGCAGGTAACGGATTACCGGCCGACAACTGGCGGATGCGTCCGGAAATGGGGGGCGGCGCACTCTATGATATGGGCGTCTATGCAATTAATGGCGCACGCTTCGTCACACAGCGGGAACCGGTGTCGGTTACCGCAACGTTCGAGAAATCGCACCCCGATATCTTCCGGCATGTTGATGAGACCACCCTGTTCTCGCTGGATTTTGGTGATGGCCTCATCGCGGACTGCGGTACCAGTGTGGTACGCGGCTTTAACCGGCTTAAAGTCACCTGCGACGATGGCTGGTATGCGCTAAAGCCTATGCAGTCTTACTCTGGTGTGGCCGGGCGCACCAGTGATGATCGACGCTTCCCGGCCATAAGAGGCATGCAGCAAACCCTGCAAATGGACAATGATGCACTGGCGATTATGGGCCGTGGACCGTCACTGGTGAGTCCTGAAGAAGGTCTGCGAGACATTCATCTGGTATCGAAAATTTTTGCAGCGGCCAAAAGCGGGAAACAGGTCGCCGTGTAGAGACGGTATGAACAATGACGCATCGGCGATTTTAACGTTACCCGTGCGTCTGGCACGACGGTGTATACGTGAATACCGACGTACCATACTGAGGACTAAAAAGTAGCAAACCAGTCCTTGAGGCAATCGACGGCGGAGCGTATTTTCACCGGGGTTTCGTTATGGCGCGGGGTAATCGCAAACACGGTGTAATCAGGCAGTTGCCAGTCTTCCAGTAATTGCACCATCTCGCCTGACTCAATGACATGGCGGATTTCCGGCTCCGGCAATACGGCGTAACCCACACCATCCCGGGTAAGCTGTATCAGTGTTTGCATGGAGTTGACGTCGACCCGGGCAGAGTGCAGAGGCTGATCTTCGTTGTCTGGTTTTGTCAGGGTGTAGTCGTCGATTTTGTTGTGGGCAATGTGGCAGTATTCTGCCAGCTCTGATGGGTCCTGTGGCGGGTGCTTTGCCAGTGCGTGACTCGCCGGCACACATAAAATACGCTTCCAGGTAGCCAGATGAAGCGACACAAAGTGATTGTCTGACATGGGTTTAAAGCCCAGCACCACATCGGCGCCAGAGTCGATAATATTAACCGGCTCATCGGTCAGCGTCAGCGATAAGGATAACTTAGGAAAATCCGTCGTTAGCTTCTGCAAAGGCTTACTCAGCAAGCCGCCACCAAACCCTTCCGGGGCGACAATATTGAGTTTCCCGGTCGGCGACAGTTGCATTTGTTCAATACGATGCTGGGCTTTTTGTGCTTCCGACAGCAAATTTTTACTGGTCTGGTAATAGATACGACCGGCTTCAGTCAGGCTCAGACTTCGGGTATTCCGGTTAAACAGACTCAGGCCAATGTCCTGTTCCAGCTTGCGCAGCTGCTGGCTAATAGCGGATACCGTCATGCCCAGTGAACGGGCTGTGACACTCATGCTACCTGTATCTGCCACGTTTACAAAAACCTGCAGTGAGCGGAAAAGCTTCATATTCATTGGCGTGGGAAATCCTTCCTTGTTCGAATCTTCCCTATCATTGCCGCATAGCAGCATAATTGAAAGCACGTTTGTCTCAAATCGGCGACAAACCGCCTTCTCTGGCAAAAATCAGAACAGTATTGACCGCAAGGAAGGTATAAGACGAGCTAACGGATTGTGCGAACGATCCTGATCGCCTGTGTGGCCAGTTTTATTTCGACTAAGAACATCAGCAACGCACTGATAAGAAAACACATGGCCAGAATAAACAGAACGATCACCGGTACTTTCAAATCAATGGCCCATAACGACCCGGCAAACAGGGCCATGATGACGGTACAAACCATCAGTCCGGCCGCGACACACAGAGCAATTGCCCGGTTGATCACTTTTACCCGCCGCCACAACACCAGAATCTCACGTTTTGTGCGGTCAATGAGCTGAGGGTCGGTATAGGTCTGAATACATTCCTCAGATTCTCGTACCCGGTCAGTGATACGCCCCAGTCTGACTGACATAACATTCAGAAAACCCGCAATTCCGGCCAGTAAAAAGACCGGCGCGACGGCAAATTCAATAAGCTGTGACAGGCTGGGGATAAGCGTGTCCACTGTGGCAATACCCTAAATAGTTGTGTCGTTGCAATCTATGTCTGACGCGCGTCAGTAACTAATGTATTGTATCTTCTCACAATATATACGCATCAACACCAATAATCGATGAAGTGGAATTAATGCTATCACCAAAGAGTCTACTGCCCGCAATATTGCTTAGCTGCACGCATGGAACAGCAAGCGCTCAAGACGAACCTGCCAGCGAGCCGGTTGAACGTATCGTCACCACCGCCACCCGGCAACCCGATCCTACTTCCAGCCTGCCCTTTGTGGTGGCCAGTGTGGACAGTGAAAGTCTGAAGATGACGTCACCTGAACATATCGAAGAAGTGCTGAAGTTTATCGCCGGGGTTGGTGTTCAGCGTGGCAACGGGCAGGAATATCTGCCAGCCATCCGATCTCAGGTATTCACCGGCGCTGGCGCCTGTGGCGGGCTGCTCACTGCTGAAGACGGGATACCGCTGCGTGCCGCCGGATTTTGTAATATCAACGAATTGTTTGAAGCGCATGCAGAAATGGCGCAGCGTATTGAGGTGCTGAAAGGACCAGGATCGGCGCTGTATGGCTCTAATGCCGTGCATGGTGTGATCAATGTGATTACACCGGATACCACGCAAGGCCCTGGCCTACTGGGTATGGATTATGGTTCATATGGTTATACCCGCTTCAAACTGCGTAACGGTGTCGACTGGGGCGACGGTGGCTTAGGCGTTAATGCCAGTATAACCCGGGACAGCGGCTACCGTGACGGTGAGCGGGTCGATCAGGAAAAGGTCAATGTGCGCCATCGCCTCGACGCCGGGCAGGTGCAGGTTACCAGTGGTTTAACCTATACCAATCTGGATCAGCAGACAGCGGGCTACATTACCGGTCAGGATGCATATAAAGATGACGACCGGGCGCAGCAAAACGAAAATCCTGACGCCTTTCGCCGTGCCAGAGCGCTTCGCGTATGGTCAAAGTTGCGTATCGATCTGGGCCAGGAGCGGGTGCTGACGCTGACACCTTATGCCCGCGATCAGGAAATGGACTTTTTTATGCACTTTCTACCCGGCACACCACTGGAAACCAATGCACAACAGGGCGTTGGATTTCAAAGCCTGTATACGGCACCACTGGGTGATAACTGGCTGTTACGCACCGGCGTAGATGCAGAGTATACACAGGGCAGTCTGACACAGTTTCAGGAGGATCCTACCGAAGGTTCAGCGTTTTTGCAGGAAACCATTCCGGCAGGCGATCACTATGATTATGACGTAGATGCCAGGTTACTGGCGCCTTTTGTATCGCTGGTATGGCAGCAGCAAAAGTGGCGGGTCAGTATTGGCGCGCGCTATGAAGATATGCGCTACGACTACACCAACAATATGCTGACCGGTCGTACCCGCGACGACGGTACGCCTTGCGGTATGGGCGGCTGTCGTTATGCCCGCCCGGGTGACCGGGTGGATAACTTTACTAATGTAAGCCCGAAGCTGGGGGTTACCTACCAGTGGTCACCGGATGTACAGCTTTACGCGAACCTGTCTGCCGGGTACCGCGCGCCACAGGCCACCGAGCTTTACCGGCTGCAGCGTGAACAGCAGGTAGCAGAGCTGGACGAAGTCACTATTCGCAGTGCCGAAACCGGACTTCGTGCCGCAGTGCCGGCGGGTCGTGTGGTCCTGTCGCTGTATCGCATGGACAAAGACAACTTCATTTACCGTGACGCTAATTTTTTTAACGTCAGTAACGGTGAATCCCGCCACGAGGGCGTAGAATTAACCTGGCAGTATCAGTTCAGTCCTGCGTTTGATATTCGTATGGCGGCGTCCTACGCCAGACATACCTACAGACATACGCCTGCTGAGGGTGAAACATCACTGCAAGGAAACGATATTGATTCAGCGCCTCGCACCCTGACTAACACGCGTCTGGGCTGGAATCTCAGTGATCAAAGCCGGCTGGAACTGGAATGGCAGCATGTCGGCTCTTACTACACTGATCCGGAAAATCTGCATGAGTATGAAGGGCATGATGTTTTGCATTTGCGTGGTAAAACGCAGCTCACGCCAGCACTGGAATTAAGCGCCCGGATCCTTAATATTGCAGACATCAATTACGCGGAACGGGCTGACTTTACGCAGTTTGGCGGGGCGCGCTATTTTCCTGGCATGCCCCGGCATGTGATGATGAGCCTGAATTATCAGTGGTAGAATAGCAGTGGCGGGCAGTACGCTGCCCGCGTCCTGATTAGGTAAGCAGAGATAAGTCATGGGCCCGAGGCTTATGACTTATCTGTACTTATTTAAACGGACCCTTGTATGAAACGTATTATTGTTGTCGGAGGCGGTGCCGGCGGGCTGGAGCTGGTTTCTCATTTGAGTCGGCACTTTGGAAAATCAGACGCTGTGCAGGTTACGCTGGTGGATCGCTGCCGCACCCATATCTGGAAGCCCCTGTTGCATGAAGTGGCAGCAGGCGTTATTGATAAGCACTCAGATGGTGTCGAATACGGCATGCATGCCAGCATGAATGGCTATGAGTTCCAGTTGGGCAATATGAGCGATATCGACACCGAGCGTCGCCAGATAACACTGGATGCACTGATTGATGATAATGGTGAGGTTATTCTGCCAAGCCGTCAGCTTGATTACGACTACCTGGTACTGGCGGTAGGCAGTGTCAGCAATGATTTTGGCACGCCCGGCGTTAGCGACTATTGCTATATGCTTGACTCGCTTGCCGAAGCAGAAAAGTTTCACCGGGCACTCATCAATCAGCTGCTGAAGGTTAATGCGTCAGAAAATGACAAAGCAGAGTTGCATGTGGCAATTGTGGGTGGCGGCGCAACCGGAACGGAGCTTGCGGCACAACTGCACCATATTGCCAACCTTGCGCGCGCCTATGGCATGCCAAAAATGTCGGCACAGCGACTTAAGGTGACGATTCTGGAAGCTGGCGAACGTATCCTGCCTGCTCTTCCTGAACGTATTGCAGCCTCTGCCAGGCAGGCACTGTCAAAGCTGTCGATTGATGTAAAAGAAGGCTGTAAGGTTGTTGAAGCAGACGAACAGGGCTTTGTCACCGGCGAAGACAGCCGCCTTGATGCTGATTTGATGGTGTGGGCAGCCGGGGTGAAAGCGCCGCCGATGCTTGCAGATATGGGCGCATTTGAAACCAACAGGGTTAATCAAATCCTGGTGCGCGATACACTGCAAAGCACCCGCAACGACGAAATTTTCGTTATTGGCGACTGTTGTGGCGTGCAGCGTGACGATGGCTCATGGGTTCCGCCGCGGGCGCAGTCTGCGCATCAGATGGCAGAGACCGTCAATGACAACCTGCGCAGGGCGCTGAATGACAAGCCGTTAAAAGCCTTCACTTATCGCGATTACGGCTCACTGGTGCACTTAAGTAAATACAGCACAGTTGGAAGTCTGATGGGATCTCTGGCTAACTCCAGCATGTTTGTTGAAGGGCGTCTGGCACGTCTGGTATATAAATCACTGTATAACATGCATCAGTTTGCTGTGCATGGTTACATTCGTGGCATGTTTAAAATTTTAAGCCGCAAAGTGGGAAATGCGGTCAGCCTTAAACTTAAACTTCATTAATTTGGGCAGAATGTGACCCGGGGCGATAGTGCGCCCCGGACCGTCACACTCTTACTTTTTACTTCTTACTTTTTATTGTTTCACGCCTTCAATATGCAGCGACAGCATGACGTGTTGTGAGGCAGGCCCCAAATCATAGTCAATGCCAAAGTCTTTCAGTGCCAGCTTAGTAGTGCCGGAGAAACCCGCACGATAGCCACCCCAGGGATCTTCACCTTCGCCGATTTTTTTCGCTTCAATGGTGATAGGCTTGGTGACGCCGTGCAGAGTAAAGTCACCCATTACTTTCATGTTGCCATCTGCCATCGTTTTAATGTCGGTGCTGACGAATTTCGCTTCCGGGTATTTCTCTACATCCAGAAAATCATCGCCACGCAGATGCTTATCACGCTCCGCATGGTTGGTGTCGACACTCGCCGTATCAATACTGACACGGATATCCGAGGCGCCCGGATTATTTTCGTCGTAGCTGAAGGTGCCGCTGAAATCATTGAAGCGGCCAGTCAGCCAGGAATACCCAAGATGCTGGATTTTGAAGTTGATCGACGCATGTGCGCCTTTGGTGTCGATCTTGTAATCTGCAGCATTGGCGCCAGAGAAAACAAGTGCAGCCGTAAGGCCCAGTAACAGCTTTTTCATGGAAACTCCTCAGTTTTTCGAACTAGTGAACCCCAACATCTGCTTCAGGGTTTGGTCATGGTTAAAAAAGTGGTGTTTAAACGCGGCCAGCGCATGCAGCGAGGCCAGAATGATCAAAGACCAGGCAACATAAAAATGCACCTCGCCAGCGATATCTTCCTGCTGTTCAATAAATGCGCCTGCACCCGGCACGGTAACCCAGTTAAATATCTCTATACCCCGCCCATCGGCAGTTGAGATCAGGTAACCGGACGCAAACAGCGTAAACAGCAACCCATACAATGCCAGATGCCCCAGCCGGCCGAGCCATATTTCCCAGGTTGCCCCGTGTTCAGGCGGTCGTGAACTCCCAACTCGCACGGACACGCGCAGCAAGGTAACCGCAGCCAGCAACAGTCCCACACTCTTATGCCAGTGCGGCGCAGTTTTGTACCAGTCACTGTAATAGGTCAAATCGACCATCCACAGCCCTGACGCAAACATGCCAATAACGACGAATGCGCTCAGCCAGTGAATGACAATAATATTCAGGTTCCAGCGTAACGGTGCTTTCATGATGCTTTCCTGTTTAAGCTGACCGGCCATGGGACACGTATTTATAGGTAGCGTAGAGGAATGGTGTCCGGCATGACAGAACAACTATTCGAGTAAGTTATTCGATTTTAACGAATGTTAGTCGCCAGATCAGGCTGACTTGGGTGAAGAGCGTTAAAACACGGTCAATGCCACAATTTGATCGTCCAGCTGATGTTTAATTCCTGCGTTTGCATCTTATAGTCAGGTAAGAGGTAGTAAAAATGAATTGGCTATTACTGGTACTGACATTCGTATTGCTCTCGCCGCTTCCGGCTGCGAGCTGGGAGTCTAGTGCCTTATCCGATCAGTGGGCTGATACCACACTGGTTGTGGCGAGTGACGGTTTCGAGCGTGATTGTGCAGATAGAGACAGTGACAGCGATGATGCGCTCATCGCGGCGGATCTGTCCAGGTACACTGGCTATGCACTGCGCGCTGCCTCGCCGATAGTAGCGTGTACGCACAGCCAGCACGCCGGACAATATGCTATCAGAGCACCTCCATACGCCTGATTAATCTCAAAAAAACTGCGCTTATGCGCGCTGAATATGATTAATCAACGGAGGCATTTCTATGCATTCTTTACCCCTGTATAAAACTGAAACCATCGACAAGCTGGCGTGGCCGGTAGTGTCACGTACTGTCAGTCTGCTTTCTCCGGCAATGTCAGTATTTACTGACTTTAAACACCATATGCCTCATGTTATTGACGAGCAGGCCCCGGCGACCAAACTGGAAAAAATCATGATGCAGGCCCATGTCAAAATGATGCTGGTGATGGATCATCAGGGCCGGTTTATCGGTATTGTGAGCAAAGATGATATTGACGATCAGAAAATCATGCAAAAGGTCTCGGCCGGACTTGATCGCGACAGCCTCAAAGTCAGTGACTTTATGCGTACCAAGACCTCGCTGATGGCATTCGACTTTGACGAACTCACCCGCTCGACGGTGGGTGACGTTGTGGAAACCCTTAAAGATAACCAGCGCCATCACTGTCTGGTACTGGACCGGCATAACCATGAGGTCAGAGGGGTGATGAGTGTCAGTGATATTGCCAGGCAGCTACAGCTGCCTATTGATATCTCGCAACGACCCTCATTTTCCCGTCTGAGTAAAGTGATTGCGGTGTAAATCAAGCGGGTGCGCAAGCGCCCGCATGCTCCCCAAACTGCACTCAGCGTAATGTTGGTAGACTGTGTTGTTGATATAAATACCTCAACGGCATTCCGGTTGTGTCACGCGCAACGGCTAATTCATGCAAAAATAACAGTTTTAGCCATTATGGAACGAATTTCGCTTTGTACTCTCTAACGGTTACTGACTAATTATGCAGGGCGAAACATGCAATCTGCCACCTACCCTCCGGCAGTCCTGACCAAAGCCTTCACATGGGCGTATGAGGAACTGGGACTAAATACAGCAGAAGCAGCACATATGCTGGGCCTCAGTGATACTGCATTGCAACAGACGGCGCTGGTTGGCTTTCCTGGCGACAGTCCGCAAACGTCGGTGCAACTCGCCTTTATTCGCTTTTATTATCAATTGATTACCGTTTTTTCCGGCGACTCAGACCGGATGCGGAGTTGGTTTCATAATCACCATGATGCGATCAATACAACACCCAAAGCAATCTGTGATAGTCAGGAAGGCATTGCCCGTTTATATGCAATTCTTACCGGCGCTGACGTGGTGCCGATAAATGACCGGCAGGACACTGCGTCACGAGTGCAACGACAGGAAGTCAGCTAAGTATCGCACAATAATAGTGCTGATCCTCTCAGGCTTTCTGTGCAGCCTCGTCGCTCACCCGCGCGATTAAAGATGTGCACTCATCCACAGCGGTAATCGGAAGCATATGCCCCTTGCCTTCCAGCAATACATAATGTGCCTCTGGCAACAACTTCTGCATATGGCCCATATGAAGGCGGTGCGATAATATTCGATCGCCATCTCCGTAAATTACCCCCACCGGACAGGTAATGGCATGATAGTGCTGGTACTGGCTGTAAAGACTTCGCTGGGCACTGGCAAGATCGCTACTGGCCGCGAAGAAGGACGCCGAGTGCATCGATAACGCGCCACCGTAGTCACTGGCAAATCCCGTATGAGGTAGTTCGGGGGCAAATATGGCGCTGACCTGTTGCTGTGAATAGCGTTTTCTAAAGGTAGAGAGCAAAAACTTAGCGGCAAACAGTCTTACCCAGGCGCGCTTTAACGCCCATCTGGTAAAGCCTGATACACGAATATTAAGCGGCGCCGCCAGCGGGCAGAGTAGTGCCAGACCGGCAACATAGTGAGGAAACTGCAGCGCCATGTTCAGTGCGATCCCCCCTCCCATCGAATGACCAACAATTATGGCGGGCGGAATATTTTCCTTATCCATCCATTCAACCAGCATGCGTGACTGCTCTTCAAAACTGGAATCGGTATCAAAAAGGCGTTGAGCATGCCCGCTGCCGGGCCTGTCGACACAGTAGACCGTGTATGTGGCACTGAGCCTTTTTTCCAGCGCCGCAAAATTGTGCAGATTACCAGCCAGACCATGGATGAGAATAAGGGGTGGCTTGGCATTCTCTGTGGTGTCGGGTTGCACGCAGGACCAGTGGATAGCGCCGCCAGCAACCGGCGTTAACTGACCCCTGGCCGGGTAACTGCGAATTAACTGGCGATCGACAAAACGGGTATAAAGGAACCCGACACAAAAAATAGCAGTAACAAGAATAATCAGGGCGGCGACCATGCTAAGGATCCACAGCGTTTTTTGTTACGCTACGGGCGTTGGGAGCGATAGTCAATGAACTGATTTACGGTCATTGCCATAGTACATTTTAGAAAAGGACAATTAGGATAAGTATGATTACCATTACCCGGTCTGTTCATATTGCAGATGCCGAGGTAGAGATGCACGCGGTCAGAGCACAAGGGGCAGGCGGACAAAATGTTAATAAGGTGAACTCTGCCATTCACCTTCGCTTTGACGTGCACGCCTCATCACTGCCTGAGCACTTAAAAGAACGCCTGCTGGCGCGCCAGGATAACCGTCTGACAGATGACGGAACCTTTGTTCTTAAAGCACAGCGCTTCAGAACCCAGGAGCAGAATCGCATAGATGCAATCGAGCGCTTACAGGCATGGTTAGCAGGTGCCACGCGAACACAGAAAAAGCGCAAACCTACCCGAGTTCCGAAAGGTGCCAGGCGGCGCCGAAAGGAGGCAAAGAAAAAACAAAGTCAGACAAAAGCGCTCAGAAAGAAAGTGGATTTTTAAGTATCACTCCAGTAGGATCCACCGCGCTTACGCACGCGTAGACGCGTACCAGGGTACCCAACAATGGATTGTTGATATCGTGTTTAACGTCAAATTAAAGTGGAATTCAGCCTTGTCTCATCAAAACCTCATCCCCTGCCTGCTATTCTGTGGGATCCTGTTGGTCATCGCGACAAACATGCCGGCCTCACCAGGCATTCAACAGCCAGTTGAAACCATCACCCAGACCACCGCCTCTGGGCAACGAACGGAATCGTCTGTATCCGGGAAGCTCTCGCATGCTGAGTGGGAATCCGGTCCATATCCAGCGCAGCCTACATTTGATGCGGTAATGCCCTGATAACGGACAGGGAGTTAGTCTGGCCGGTCAGATCGCTGGGCCACTGATGCCTGACGCAAAGCGCCCAGCACCAACAATGAAAAGCCAATCAGTAAGCCACTGGCACATAAAAACGGCAAACGCTCTGTCTGGCCATACAGCAGTGCCGCTATTGGCGGTCCGACGATATAGCCCATTGCCGGTGAGGCGGTGATCATACCTGTTACCGTCGCCTGACGCTTCGGGTCACAGTAACTGGTCGCGACGGCGGCAATTGACGGATAAGCCATGCCCATGCCGGTTCCGAGTATTGCCATGGCGATGTATAGTACTGTAAGCGTCTGATGTATATACATTAACAGGTAGCCCGCAGCAATCAGTGGCAAAGACAGATAAATAAGGCTTTGCGGCCTGAAAATACTACGCTGAACGACGCCAAACTGCACAGTAAGTGACGCAATGGCCATACTCATCATGGCAAATCCCACATGCTGCGCGGCGGCGACCGTAGAGTAGCCATACTCGTCGATAAAGAAAAAGCCCAGGGTCTGCTGCATCATAGCCATGGCACAAAACAGGCTGGCACAGGCACCAATCATCACCGGTGTAATACGACGTACTGCCCCCGCCCGACCACTCGGTTTCTCCGAAGTGTCCGGAACGGCTGCCTGACCAGGCAAGGGGGGGAGCTTTGCCCAAATCAATAACAATGCCGCAAAGGTAAGCAGGACAATGGAATAAAGCGGCGTCAGCAATCCAAAGCTGGCCAGTGCTCCAGCATAGGCCGGACCCACCACCTGACCAAGGTTATTGGCCGAGGTTACTTTACTTATCGCCTTGACCCGCTCAGTCGGTGAGCTCACAGCAATGGCATAGCCCACTGCGGCAGGCGGCGTTGCTGACATGATTGTTGACTGCAGACTTCGCGCTGTAAGTAAAGCTACGAACAATACAGTGCCCGACAGGATGTTGAGATAACCAAGCGACCACATGCCAGCAAACAACAAGGTACCCAGCGTGTAGCCGGTCAGCCCCATCATTAGTGTGCGTTTAAAGCCGTGTCGGCGCGCAAACCGACTCCAGAAGGTCGTGCCCAGCGCAAAGATACAGGCTGAACTGGACATAATGACAGCGACCTGAAACTCGCTCAGACTGGCATCTCTGCCGAGAGAGGGCAGCGTTGTCAGCATGACACTCTGACCAATAGCCGTAGCCAGCAGAGCGCAGAATAAGAGTCGGAATGCCATGATAAAGAAAACCTGAAGATTCAAAAGACAACGTATTTTGGCGGCTTGAGGCCAGAATACGGCCGAAAGTGTAACATAGCCTGATAAAAAAAAGCCCGCCAATAAGGCGGGCAAAATATCAGAGGTTTGTGAAGACCGTTTGAGGGTCTTCGAAGGGAGAGGCTGTTAGCATATTGCTAACCATTGCATTCAGGTCAGGCCCGGATGCGCCTCGAATGGCTACCGCGTCGGATAGCCCACACATGAATCAGGGGAAACACACATGAAGTTCCTGATTACTACTCATTTGCAATTAATAGGTTGCGAAACCTGTGCCAGCCCGGTCTGAAATTGAAGTTTCTAATTTAAGTAATTGTAAAATAAGAAAAAAATATAAGTGTTTGGGGTGGTGTGGTATGCGCGCAGGTCGGTAGGATATTGAGGACTGAGAACATTTTTCACATTGGTGTGTCGTATTTTTCAGACACCCTGAAAAGAAAGGCCAGCCTGTGTATCCTTCGCTTGTCTGGATACGATTAGTTACGTTTATTTATTTTTACTTTTTGCGCTCAGCAACCATACTTAACGATCTCTGATGTTTATATGTGGAGGTGCGTATGTTGTACCGAATCATTGCCATTATGTTTTGTCTGGTCGCGTCCGTTGCATGCTACGCGATGGGGCAGCATGCAGGTATCGTGATTTTTGTGCTCCTGGGTGTGATGTTTGAAATGATATTTTGGATCGCACTGACGCGCCGCTCTCAGCCTGTGGTGAAAACACCGAAAACCTATTGAAACGTAACGACCCGGGCACGATCGCTAATGTGGTGCCGGCCGCCGTATACACGATAGTGAAAGGCTGACGAACTTCTGCACAGCCATGCGGCTTTTCTGGACATACAAAGTAACGTACGCTTTATCTCAGGCGTATTTTGAGTGCACGTTTCACCATGGACCCCCTGCTGACAATTCTGACCGCTGGAGGCGAAATATCAGCGTCTACCGCGATACTGCTGATAGGGCTTTCGGCGCTGACCTCGCTGTTAACGGCGACTCTTGGCGCCGGGGGCGGCATGCTGCTACTGGCTGTGATGGCGTCTGTCGTTCCACTGTCGGCACTGATCCCCGTGCATGGTCTGGTGCAACTTGGCTCTAATGCAAACCGGGCACTGATGACCTGGTCGCACATTGATGTGAAACTGCTGTGTTACTTTTCCATTGGTGCGCTGCTCGGCGCGATCCTGGCCAGTTTTATTGTCGTGCAGTTACCGCTCCTATTTATTCAGGTGGCTGTTGCAGGCTTTATCCTGTTTCTGGTGTGGGGCGGCAAGCCGAAAGCACAGAATACGGGTACGTCTGGCAGAATTCTGGCAGGCTTAACTACCACTGTGATCACTATGTTTGTTGGCGCGACGGGACCGCTGGTGGCAGCATTTGTGCATCGCAGCCAGAATACAAAGCTGCGGCTTACCGCAACGTTTGCCAGTTGTATGACCGTTCAGAATGTCCTCAAAGCCTTTGTATTTACCTTTATCGGTTTCTCATTCTGGCAATGGGCCGGACTGATTGGCGCAATGATTGTAAGCGGCGCGCTGGGTACCTGGCTTGGCCTGCATGTTCTGCAAAAAATTCCGCTGCAGCGATTCGTGCTGTTATTCAAACTGGTGATTACGCTGCTTGCGCTGCGGTTACTTGTCGATGCGCTGCTGTCCTTAACTTAAATCTGACAACTGGCCACTACGTCCGCGTATATCTCACACCTGTGCTAAGGTGAAAGACAACATAAAAGTGATAAGTGAGGGGCGACGTGCACGCACACCATCACGGGCACAATGATGACACAGACAGCGAACGAATCGGCTGGGCATTCTGGCTGAATTTTGTATTTACTATCATTGAATTTATTGGTGGCTGGCTGACAAACAGTGTGGCCATTATGGCTGATGCCGTGCATGACTTGGGGGATTCGCTGTCTATTGGACTGGCCTGGATCTTAAGTAAACTGGGTCATCGCCGGGCAAATGACCGTTACTCGTACGGGTTTAAGCGACTGAGTCTGATGGGCGCGCTGATCAACGGCGTTATTCTGATTTTCGGCTCAGTCTGGATCATGACCGAAGCGATCCCCCGTCTGTTCGATCCGCAGATGCCCGTCACTGAAGGAATGATTGGCCTGGCGCTGCTTGGTATTGTGGTAAACGGCGTGGCGGCCTATAAGCTTCATGGCGGCCACACCATGAACGAAAAAGTACTGAACTGGCACCTGCTGGAAGACGCGTTGGGCTGGGTAGCGGTGCTTATTGTTGCCATTGTGCTGCAGTTTTATTCCTGGCCTGTATTGGATCCCCTGTTGTCGATAGGGTTCACGGCGTTCATTCTTATCAATGTGATTCGCTACGCGCTGCAAACCATTAAGCTGTTTTTACAGGGTGCGCCGGACCCCGCCTTACAAACTGAAATCCGAGATACTCTGCAAAGCATTCCGGAAGTGGCTGAGCTGCACCATGTGCACTTCTGGTCGCTCGACGGGGAGCATCATGTGCTGACTGCTCATCTTGTATTGTACAAAGACGCCGACAGTAAGCAGTTAAGAGCGCTGAAATCAGCCGTCTCAGCACGTCTGGCGCCGTTTGATCTGGCTCACACCACCATAGAGTTTGAGATGCCCGGCGAGCCGTGTCGGGATGAGCCAGACGGTATAACACCAGAACAGGCTACAGCGCCTTCAGGATCAGACTGATGCCACTGGCAAACAGCATTATTATAGCCATTGTACGAATATGGCTGGCTGCAATGAAGGTTGCCAGATAACGGGCAAAGCGGGTCGACAGCATCACCAGTGGAATAGCGGCTAGTGTGTACCAGAGTGTGGCAGTATCAGGGATGGTGCCAAACGGCACCATGGCAAGACGGGCAATGGCCGAGATACTGAAAATTGCCAGCAGAGTGGCGCGAACCTGCTCTATTGTCCAGGGCTGGCGGTAACACTGGAAAATCACCGGTGGCCCGAACGTCGAAAACAGGCCGCCCAGAATGCCACCGATCGCCCCTGCGACGCCAAACTGCCAGCCACGGCTTTCGCGATTGAGGCCTTTTCGTTTGATCAGCAACAGTGCGCTGCAAACAATAATGCATACCCCAAGGATGAGCATCAGCATTTGCCGGTTTTGACCTGACAACCACTCCAGCAGCCAAAAGCCCAGACCGATAGCTGGCAGCCCCAGAGCCAGCACCCACACCACCATGCGACGGTGTATATGCTGTCGCTGGCGAATCGCCAGCTCAGCGGCATTCACCAGGCTTAGCGCACTGATTAAAAATGCAGTCGTACTGACCGGTATGGCGGTAAACAGGGTGACGCTGGCAATCACGAACAAACCAAATCCGAATCCGGTTAATGACTGGATAATGGTTGCCGCACTAAGCAGCAGTGACAGGGTAATTATTAGTTCAGCTGACATCTGACTCGCGCAAGGTGGTATTGGTAAAACAGCGCGCAGTGTACGGTATGCGTTAGTAAAAAGAAAACGCCGACCCGAATCGAGTCAGCGTTTAAGGCCTCAGGAAGAGAGAGGTGGACCGGCCATCAACACGGCAACCTTAGTTACTGCAGCTGCCCGGTGCGTCGACATCCGGTTCAATACGGACATTGGACAGACGCAGCGATGTGGCCGTGTCACTGGTCAGTTCCAGCACTGAAAATACTTCCGCAAATGCGACCCCGGCATCCTGCAGACACTGAGTGGGGATCACGACGGTCTGCCAGTCAGTGGTAGATGTAGCGTAATCACTCAGTGCCAGCGCGGCACTGCAGTTGCTGCCGCAGCCCATACCCAGCATGATCGGCGTCGAGGTGCTGGCTAGTTTCACGTCCATGACCAGTGCGCCACTACGGGTGGCATAGTCACGTAAATCTTCCGGGAACTGCGAGCCAAAGCGCACAGTCGCGGGCCCGGTGAACTGAATATCCAGAGTATCTTCCTGTACCTTGCGATCAGACGTGCGAACACGAACATGGTCGGTGGTCAGTGTACTGCTGCTCATCACCGCCGTGCCGCTGCCATCTTCTACTGACAGCTGCCAGGGTTTTTGCAGGTTACGCACGTATATATCATGACTGAGGATGAGTTCATTCCCCGCTCCGGCATCTTCTGGTAAGGGCGCAGATAACGGATCGTCATCGCCATAGCTCAGGCCGTAGCCGTAAGGAAAAAGTGCCTTCTGACCATCATCTTTGTTCACGATCTGGGTCGGCGTCGCGGGCCAGGAGAACGACAGTTTACCCTGCATAGGGTAAGTCGTGGTGCCGTCGGCGCCGGTAAACAGTACGTCAGCGACGCCCTGTCCCTCTGAGCCGGGAAGCCAGGCAACCACAAAGGCATCACTGGCATTCAGCTCGGGATTTACCCATAGCGGACGGCCGGTAATAAAGACAGAGACAACCGGGATCCCTTCTGCCTGCAATGATTCCAGCAGCGCTAAATCAGTTTTATCGCCGCGCTGGTATTCCAGGTTCGACAAATCACCATTCCCTTCTGCGTATGGGTTTTCACCAAACACAACAACAGCCACATCCGGCTTTTCTGAGAAACTGCCGTCTTCCGACAGCACGGCTGTACCGCCTGCCTCAGTAACCGCAGATTCTATGCCCTGATAAATGGAGGTTGCGCCAGGGAAGTCGCTGTTCTTATTACCGGTACCCTGCCAGGTAATGGTCCAGCCGCCCGATTGCTTACCAATGTTGTGTGCCGCGTCGCCGGCCACCAGCACCCGTGTATCCGGAGAGAGAGGTAACAAATTATTTTGGTTTTTCAGCATAACCAGTGACTTACGCACGGCTTCTCTGGCTACTTCGCGGTGTGCCGGCGCACCGATGACAGAGGTATCGGCAGAGAGTGCGCGGTTAGCTGGCGAAGGCTGCTCAAACAGTCCAACCCGTACTTTTACCCGCAGCACCCGACGCACGGCATCATCCAGCCGCGCCTGTGAAATGGTGCCGTCTTTAACCTGGGCAATAAGATTTTCGTACAGCGGTTTCCAGTCGCTGGTGGGCACCATGTATACATCCAGGCCGGCATTAATGGCCTGCGGACAGTTGGCGTTGGTACAGCCTTCAATCTGGCCATGGCCGTTCCAGTCACCGACAACAAAGCCGTCGAACCCCATTTTCTCTTTTAGCACGTCAGTCAGCAGGTACCGGCTGCCGTGAATTTTTTTGCCATGCCAGCTGTTGAACGATGCCATTACCGATTGCGCACCCGCGTTCAGGCCATGCACATAGCCCTGACCGTGGATCTCGAATAAGTCTTTTTCGCTGGCCAGGTTGTTGCCCTGATCATCACCGCCTTCCGTGCCGCCATCACCAATAAAGTGTTTAACGGTGGAAATTACATGTTCACCGTCAATCTGGCCGTCACTGATATCACCCTGCAGCCCGGTGACGATAGCCCGTGAGTAAGCACCTACGACATCCGGATCTTCAGAATAACTCTCATAGGTACGACCCCAGCGGTCATCTCGCGCCGTCGCCACTGTTGGGGCGAAAATCCAGTCGATTCCGGTAGCACGCACTTCGCGTGCTGTCACTTCGGCGATATCGGTTACCAGTTCGGCGTCGCGCATAGCGCCCAGCCCAATGTTGTGAGGAAACAGCGTGGCACCAATCACATTATTGTGCCCATGCACCGCATCGGTGCCCCACATCGTTGGAATGCTGCTGCCATCCAGAGAATCATCAACGGAGGCCTGGTAGAGTGATTCAGCCAGTGCCACCCAGTCGTCGACCGAGGCCTGCTTATCGTTGTTAGGGAAGGCGCCGCCGCCATTAAGGTACGAGCCAAAGCCGTACTTACGCATATCTTCCACTGATATTTCACGGATCTCAGGCTGAATAAGCTGCGCCACTTTTTGCTCAAGTGTCATTTCGCCAAGCAGTGCGTCAACCTGTTGTTCTACAGCCTCACGGTTGGCTGTTTCATATGTCACCTCGGGCCAGTAGTCGGGCACGTCAGTGGCCGCAGATGCTGGCTGCGCAGCGGTATTGTCAATGCTGTCTGTTGCACTTTGCTGACACGCAGTCAGCAGCAGTGCACTGGTCATCATAGTGAGCGAGTGTTTGAGACGAAACCTCATACAGATTTCTCCTTATTAGAAACCGGAACCGAGCCAACCAGACCGTAGAAGGCGATGTAGATGTAGCAAATAACGGGTAACAGGAACGAGAGCTGTAAACCGATGGTATCCGCCAGGACACCCTGAATAAGCGGCACAATGGCACCGCCGACAATAGCCAGACATAACATGCCTGAGCCCTGCGGTGTTTGTTCACCCAGCCCTTTCAGCGCAAGGCTGAAGATGGTCGGGAACATGATGGAATTACATAAGCCAACCGCCAGAATAGACCACATAGACAGACTGCCGCTGCCGGTAACCGAGACAATAATCAGGATGCAGGAGAGCATCGCATTGAAGGCCAGCAAACGGCCTGGCTTTACTTTCTGCATTAAGACAGCACCAATAAAGCGGCCAACCATGGCGCCGCCCCAGTAGTAGGCAATGTAGGTAGAGGCCTGTCCTTCGGTCATCCCCATCACGCTGTCCATACCAAAGTAGTTGACCAGAAAGCTGCCAATTGCGACTTCGGCGCCAACGTAACTGAATATACCCAGCACGCCCAGCGCTAGGTGACGATGCTTTAACACCGAACTGTCTGTGTCGGTAGGTAAGTCGACATCATCGTCTTTAGGTTTCGGTAAGCTAATCTTGACCATGATCAGGGCCATCACAATCAGTACTGCCGCCAGGCCCAGGTAAGGGGCGATCACTGCTTCGGCCTGCACCACTGATTCACCACCTTCGACGGAAGAGAATAGCAGTATGCCACCAATGATGGGCGCCACGGTGGTGCCCAGCGAGTTAAACCCCTGGGTCATGGTCAGGCGGCTCTCTGCCGTGTCTGCCGGCCCCATGACTGTGACCAGCGGGTTAGCGGCTACCTGCAAAATGGTGACCCCTGATGCAAGAACGAACAGTGATGTCAGAAACATCCAGTACTGCACAAGGAAAGCGGAAGGGATAAACATCAGGCAACCTATTGCAGCGGTAACCAGACCCACACCAATACCCCGCTGATAACCAATTTTACTGACCAGCCGGCCACCTGGGATAGAAATTAGAAAGTAGGCGCCGAAGAAGCAAAACTGTACCAGCATCGCTTTTGTATAAGTCAGCTCAAACAGGGCTTTTAAGTGAGGGATAAGAATATCGTTCATCGCTGTGATGAAGCCCCACATGAAGAACAGTGATGTCAGTGTCCACAGGGCAAAGTGAGACGTTGAAGGTCTGGACGGCGAGGACGTCTGCGCTTGGGTGTCCATATACGCTTGCCTTAATCTGATGAAGTAGTCATTCGCAGAAGCCATACAGGCACTCTGCACGTGCCACAGTTGTTAAAAAGTTGTTGGTCAGTATAGGCGGCTACGAACAAAATGCAAGCGCTTACATTTTATTTTTGAATGCGCTTACAAAATTATGGTTACATTGATGATCTGAATGTTAGAGTGATGTTGTATTGTCCTGACAGACTCGCGACGGGTTACTAAAAATTTAAAAGCTCATCTTACCTTTTGAATTTATTAACTTTAATTAATTATTGATGTGGTAAGAAATCAGATTGTCATAACTGTTTATAATCCAGAATGTTGACTAAATTGTATGTTGTGAGGTGTACATATGAACGGTTACAGGTTGCTTAACAAGTTAAAAACACTTGCATTACATTCTTGTTCTAGTATCTTGTGATGAAAGCGCTTACAGCTTTTTGTTGTGATTTTGTAAGCGCTTCCAATTTTGCCCGTGCTTTTTGTCGGCAATAACAATAATACAATTTCAAAAAGTGAAACGGATGATCGAGGCGTAAGATCGTTGCAAAGCGCTGGCAGCTAGCTCTGCATTTCCGGCCTTTGCCGCTTACCAACATTCAACCATGGCTGGGGTATCACATGAAAACAAAGACGTTTAGACGTACACGATTAGCGACCAGCCTGTCGCTGATCATGGGTGCAATGGCGACAATGCCTGCACTTGCGCAGGAAACTGAATACCAGGACGTGGAAGCCGGGAACTTTGAAGTCATCGAAGTTAGTGGTATCCGCGAAAGTCTGACCAAATCTATGCTGACAAAGAAAGCGGCGTCGGGCGTTGTCGATGCTATTTCTGCTGAGGATATCGGTAAATTCCCCGATACCAACCTGGCGGAATCTATGCAGCGTATTACGGGCGTGGCGATTGACCGCAGTAACGGCGAAGGCAGTAAAATTACTGTACGGGGTTTCGGGCCTGACTATAACCTGGTAACGCTCAACGGCCGTCAGATGCCAGCCGCCAACATAGAAGCGACCAGCGCATCGTCGTCACGTTCTTTCGATTTTGCCAATCTGGCATCAGAAGGCGTGTCGGCAGTCGAAGTCTACAAAACCAGCCTGGCGTCACAACCTACCGGTGGTATTGGTTCAACCGTGAACCTGGTAACCGCAAAGCCGCTAAGTAACCCTGGCTTTAAAGCCATCATGGGCGCGAAAGGGGTGATTGATCAGTCGACCGAAGAGGGCGATTCTGTTACTCCTGAAGTCTCGGGTATCTATAGTCAGACATTCAACGACGATACCTTTGGCATTCAAATATTTGGCGCTTACCAGGATCGCGATGCTGGCGTAAACAGTGCCGAAACAGGCAATGGCTGGATTCCGTTTTATGGTGACAGCGGTGACTGGAATTCTCTACCACGTGATGGGAGTTTTGAAAACTACCCTGGACCCAATGACCTTTATGCCATTCCACAGAACCTGGCCTACAATATTGATGAGTTTAGGCGTACCCGTGTAAATGGTCAGCTGACACTGCAATACGCGCCAACTGACGACATTACAACGACGTTAGATTATACCTACTCTGAATTAGAGACCCGAACCAGGCGCCAGCAGATTTCAACCTGGTTTAATGGTGCCGCAGCATACGGTGAATATACGCAAGGAACTAATGAGGCAGGCTCTGTCGTAGGACCGGTAATTTTTGCAGATGCGACCGGTGCCGGCGGAGCGCCCGGCGCAGCTGGCGATATTGGATTAGGCACGAGTGATTATGAAACCTTCAACGAAAATAAATCACTGGGCTTTAACGTGGAATGGCTGGCGACAGACAACCTGACGCTGGAACTTGATTACCACGATTCTCAGGCAGAAGCAGGTCCGGGAAATAATCTGGGCAGCAATAATGTCATCAGTGGTGTGCAATTCGACCGTGTACTAACTGAAGTTGACTATTCACAAGACTTTCCGGTTATGGATATTGCCTACGCCGACGGAGTAGAAGGGCTAAATCCTGCTCGTATGTCTACATCAGGAACGTCATTTCGAAACAGTTACATGAAAGCGGAAATCGAACAGCTGCAATTCCGTGGTAACTATTACTTCGACACAGGCATTGTCACCAGTATTGATTTTGGCCTGTCGGGTATAGAGGTGAAAAACCGTTCAGCGTATTCTGTTGCACAACGTGATACTTGGGGCGGCTATGGCAGCCCGGAAGACTACCCGGATGACATTTTCGTGCAGGAAGACCTGCCCGGCAAATTCGATGACACCCTGGGCAGCAATGGCGATGATTTAGAACCTTTCTACTATGCATCTTCCATGCAGGATTTCCTAAGCGCGATTTCTGCGGTTGCTGTGGCCAACGGTGATGACCTTGGTCCGTGCGGAACTGAATTATGTATGGATCCAAATTACCAGGTTGACCGGGTAATTGAAGAAACCCAATGGGCTGCATATGCGCAGGCAAATATGGAGTTTGATATAGCGACAATGCCGGTGTGGTTGTCGGTAGGGCTACGTTATGAGGACACGTCGGTAGATTCTACCGCTCAGGTTCCCAGAATCACCGGGCTAGCGTGGGCCGCTGCGAACGAGTACAGCGTACTGGATGAAGGCTATACCAACACCAGCCTGGAAGGTGGTTACGACCATTTACTGCCTTCGGTAGACTTTAAAATGGAGCTTCAGGAAGATTTGTTCTTGCGCGCATCTTACAGCAAAACAATTACACGTCCCGGTTATAGTGATATTCAGGGTGGTCTGACAGTTAACCAGCTGGCTAGACGTGACGAAGGTACAGGTACTTCGGGCAACCCTAATCTGCAACCATTCGAGTCTACAAATATCGATATTGCCACTGAATACTACTACGGGGACGGTAGTTATTTGTCGGTCGCGTATTTTGACAAAGAAGTTGAAAATTTCATTGGTACAGACTCTTACACAGATACACTGTTTGATATTGCTACACCGTTTGGTGGACCACGTTACCAGGAGGCTGCTGAAGCACTTGGGACAACTGATGATGCAGCCATACGTCAGTACTTCCTTGATCAGGGTTATGTGAATGCAGAAGGCCTGATTGTCGGTATTGATGGTGAAGATCCGTTACTGCCTATCCGCGTAAATCAGGCAGTTAACTCTGAAGATACCCGCTCGATAGATGGTTGGGAATTCGCCGTACAACATCTGTTTAACGACACTGGTTTTGGTGTGATTCTGAACTATACCATTGTCGAAGGTGACGTAGAGTACGATAACTACAGTCGTGAAACTCAGTTTGTACTAAGAGGGTTAAGTGACACTGCAAACGCGGTCCTCTTTTACGAGAATGAGCAGTGGGAAGTGCGTGCTGCCTGGAACTGGCGTGATAAGTTCCTGGTTAACACCTTTGACGGTAACGGCCTGGCGAACCCCATTTACAACGAGGCGTACGATCAGTTAGACATCAATGTGCGTTATCAGGTCAACGAAGATCTTGAGGTATTTGTCGAAGGCATTAATGTCACCGGTGAATACCAGCGTACTCATGGCCGTCATCCAAACATGCTGATTGGCGTGTACGATGTAGAGCCGCGCTACAATATTGGTGCGCGTTACAGCTTCTAGTGTCCCGGAAGCTGTAGTTTAGCCAAAAGCGCTGTTGTAGTGATACAGCAGCGCTTTTTCTTTTAATGCAAGGTACAGTTAATCGCATGCAAAACAGTATCAATAGGTAAAGGTGTTTGCACCTGCTGACCGGCGGGCGCACACTCACCCAGTGCAGCGCTTTTACCTGTTGATATTGAGCGTTGAAACAAGAATCGTAGCGGCAGCGGAATAATGACAAAGGCAGAGCCTCAGACAACTACACCTGTAAATTCGATCGTCATCGCTGGCGGCGGTGCTGCGGGCTGGCTGACCGCGGCAATCATCGCCGCTGAGCACAATGTCAAAGACAATCCTGCGCTGTCAGTCACGCTGGTGGAGTCGCCGGATGTGCGTATTCTTGGCGTGGGCGAAGGTACCTGGCCTACCATGCGCGATACGCTGCGAAAAATTGGTATCGACGAGCGCACGTTTATGCTTGAGTGCGATGCCTCGTTTAAACAGGGCACCAGTTTTAATCGCTGGCATCGCAACAATGCGGCTGATACCTACTACCATCCGTTTGATTTACCCGCAGGCTTTTTTGAAGCCGATATTGCCGCCTGGTGGCAGCATCATCGCCCGGATGCCGCCTTTGCCGATTTGTTTTCAACGCAGGTCATGCTGTGTCAGCAACACCGTGCACCTAAACAACCCCATACGCCAGGATATGCGGCTGTAGCCAATTATGGCTATCATCTGGATGCCAATAAATTTGCTGATTTACTCAAACGTCACTGCACTGAAAACCTGGGCGTCAGGCATATTCGTGAGCACATTGACGCGATTGAGACCGATGAGGCTGACAATATTACGGCGCTGGTGGGTAAACATCAGCGTATCGACGGTGAGTTGTTTGTTGACTGTACCGGCTTTGCCGCCCGTCTCATAGGTCAGCACTATGGTATTGAGCAAACCCCTGTCGAGCAAAGCCTTTGCAATAACTGCGCACTGGCGGTGCAGGCGCCGTATGTATCTGATGAGGTGCCTATTGCTTCGGCCACACTTTCAACGGCGCAGTCGTGCGGCTGGATCTGGGATATTGGCTTACCACACCGCAAAGGCGTGGGGTATGTACACAGTGCAGCACATTGCGACACGGATGAAGCGGCAAAGACCCTGCTTGCTTATCTGAATGCCGATGAGAAGACCGCGTCAGTCCGGGAAGACGCCATTCGTGAAATCCGGTTCACACCGGGTTACCGGCAGAAAACCTGGGTTAATAACTGCGTGGCCGTGGGCACCTCGGCCGGCTTCTTTGAGCCACTGGAAGCCTCAGCGCTGGTGATGATAGAACTGTCGGCAAGCCATATTGCCAGGCAACTGCCCAGCACAATGACAGCCATGGCGGCTACGTCCCGGCACTTTAATCAGGTATTTAATGCCAAATGGCAGCGCATAATTGATTTTCTGAAACTTCATTATGTGCTCAGCAGGCGTGAAGACAGTCAGTACTGGCGCGATATGCGAGACCTGTCATCGGCCTCGTTGCAGTTACAGGACTGGCTGACACAATGGCGCGAGCGCCCAGCATCTCTGAACGATTTTATGTATAACGATGAAATCTTCCCGCTTGCCAGCTATCAGTACATTCTCTACGGTATGCAGTTTACCGGTACACTGCGCCAGCCTGCCTCACGCACAGATGCACAAACAGAACACTTTCTGAAACTTAACGAACAACGAAAACAACAGCAGCGGAGTGGCCTGCCGGAAAACAGAGCCTTTATCAACGCGCTTCACAACGGTGAAGCACTGACAATCCGCTAACAGGAGTCGATATGGCAAACCACGTGTTGCTTAACAATGTTGATCACAAAGCCCTCAGAGTCCGTGATGCCCACGGACCGGATTATGGCGATAACCTGATGTGTGTACCGGTGTTTCCGGTTGAGGCAAGACACGCGCAGGCACACTATCCGCTGATGTTTGCAAAGAACCCGGACGGCGACTATCAGCTGGTAGCCTTGCTGGGCTTTAAGAAGGACGAAAACCTGTTTATTGAAAATGAGCAATGGCTGGCCGATTACAGACCGCTGGTGGTCGAGAAGGGCCCGTTTCTGATTGGCCGTAATCAGCAGGATGAGAGCAAGCTGTCGATTCATATCGATCTGGATGATGCCCGGGTGAATGAGAATGAAGGGCAGGCGATATTTCTGCCACACGGCGGCAACAGCGATTACATCGATAATATTGCCAATGTACTCAGTACCCTGCACCAGAGTCAGGACAAACACCGTGAATTTATTGCGCGCTGCAATGCGTTGTCGCTGATTGAGTCGTTTGTGCTGGATATTGATCTGGAGGATACAGGCACGCACCGGCTGTCTGGGTTTTACACCATTAATGAGGAAGTACTGCGAGGCTTAAACGGCGAGCAAATGGCAGAGTTGCAACAGCATGGCGATCTGGAAGTGATTTACATGATCCTGGCGTCCATGTCGCAGATGCGAAACCTGGTGAAAATGAAAAAAGCCCGTCTGGCGGACTGATATGGTACAGAATGTCCAGCAAGTGACACCACTGCCCGACGACAGCGCGCTGCTATCTTCGCTGCGCAGCTGGCAGTCGCCGCGCGTCCTGCGCGGTCTGGTTGCTGACTGGCCAGTGGTGCAGGCCGCAACCACGTCTAATCAGGCGCTGGTTGATTACCTGGCGCAGTTTGATCAGGGCAAAACGGTGGATTGTCTGGCGTTGCCGCATCAATGTGATGGCAGAATGTTTTATAACGAGGATATGTCAGGCTTTAATTTCAGCCGCCATCGTATGCCCTTTTTGCAGGCACTCAACACATTGCTGGCGCGCGCAGACCAGCCTCAGGCCGACTCACTGTATGTCGGCTCAACCAGTGTGGATGCCTGTCTGCCCGGGTTTACCGGCGACAACCCGATTGCACTGGTTGGCGCCGACCCGCTTGCTACTCTGTGGGTGGGTAACAAAAGCCGTATCGCCGCGCACTATGACGCGCCGGACAACCTTATCTGTGTGGCAGCGGGGAAGCGAAAAGTCACTCTGTTTCCGCCTGAGCAGGTGGACAATCTGTATGTCGGCCCGCTGCATGTGACGCCAGCCGGACAACCGGTCAGTATGGTCGATTTTGCGGCCCCGGACTTTGAGAAATATCCCCGCTTTGCGCAGGCGCTGGAGGCAGCTCTGACGGTAGAGCTTGTGCCTGGTGATGCCTTATATATTCCTTCTATGTGGTGGCACCATATTGAAGGGCAGCACAGCATTAACCTGCTGATTAACTTCTGGTGGCAGGATGCGCCGGGTTACCTGGGTCGCTCTGAAAATGCGCTTTATCATGCGCTGGTGACGATTAATCAGTTGCCACAGCAGCAGCGCATGGCCTGGAAGGCCATGTTTAATCACTATGTGTTTGGCGAGGACAGCGAGCGCTTCAGTCATATTCCAGAAAACCGGCGTGGACCGCTCGGGGATCTCAGTGAAGATACAGTGCGCCAGTTTAAAGCCTGGCTGGTCAATCATTTAAAGCATTAATACGGGGGGTGAAGCATGGCCCAGCAAAACAAACAGAGACAACGCATTGTCATTGCCGGTGGCGGCACCGCAGGCTGGATGGCGGCCGCGGCATTTACCCGTATTTTGGGCCGTCAGGTTGAGGTTACGCTGATTGAAAGCTCAGAGATTGGCACCGTCGGAGTAGGTGAGGCCACCATCCCTACTCTGGTGTTCTTTCATAAACTGCTGAAAGTCAACGAGCAGGAGTTTATGAAAGCCACCAATGCCACCTTTAAACTGGGCATCAATTTTGAAGACTGGAAAGAACTCAATCACGCGTATTTACATGCCTTTGGTGTGACCGGCAAAGACTGCTGGGCCGCGGGCTTTCAGGATTTCTGGTTGCGTGGTCTGAACGAAGGGCTAAGTACTGACTTTGGTGATTACTGTCTGGAACGCAAGGCTGCTGAGGCAGGACGTTTCGCGCATCTGCCCAAAAACGGTCTGAACTACGCCTATCACATAGATGCGACTCGCTACGCGGATTTTTTACGTTCTCTGGCAGAGCACGAGGGACTGCGCCGGATTGACGCTAAAATTACCGACGTATCACTGCGCGAAGCGGATGGCTTTATCGAGAGTCTGACGCTGGATGACGGGCAGGTGATTGAAGGCGATATGTTTATCGACTGCACCGGATTCAGAGGGCTGTTGATTGAAAAAGCGCTGCACACCGGGTACGAGGACTGGTCGCACTGGCTACCCTGCGATAGCGCGGTGGCAGTACAGACCGCATCGACGGGTGATCCTCTGCCATATACCCGATGCACAGCGCATGATGCCGGCTGGCAGTGGCGAATTCCGTTGCAGAACCGGGTGGGCAACGGCATGGTCTTCTGCAGCAACTATAAGTCGGACGACGACGTGATAAATACGCTGCTGCAGCGTGTTGACGGTGAACCACTCAACGACCCGCGGGTTATTCACTTTCGGACCGGTCGCCGGCGCAAGCAGTGGAACCGTAACTGCGTGGCGCTTGGCCTTTCAAGCGGCTTTCTTGAGCCGCTGGAGTCGACCAGCATTCATTTAATTCAGCAGGGAATTGTGCGGTTTTTGCGTATGTTCCCTACAAATGGTGTGGTGCCGGAGGACGTGGCCGAATATAACCGTCAGGTTGATTTTGATATCGAACATATTCGTGACTTCATCATTCTGCACTACCATGTGACTAACCGAAATGACTCACCGTTCTGGCGTCACTGCCGGCAGATGGATGTGCCCGACTCGCTGCGCCACCGCATTGACCTGTTTACCAAGAGCGGACGGGTATTCAGAGAAGGCAGTGAACTGTTTGATGATTCCTGGCAACAGGTGATGATTGGTCAGGGACTGATGCCAGGCAGCTATCATCCTATTGTGGATACCATGAGTCGTCAGGAGCTGGAAATACTGTTAGGGCAGATCCGCGAACAGATTGATCGTACGGTAGACAAACTGCCGCCGCATCAGGACTACCTGAACCGCTTTTGTGGCAGGTAGCGTGGAAACAGGCAGTAGGCTTTGAGCCTGAGTGGCAATAGACTTGTTCGCCCCTTCGCCTGGCAATCATCGAGTGAAAACACCCTTCGCGGTACCAGCGATTAGTGACTGCGTTTGCTGCGTTGAATAAAGGGCAGCAGAGTGTGCCTCAATACGTGTGTGCCCCTTAAGAACACAGTGTAACTGTACGAAAACCCGGCTGCAGCAGGTACGAAAGCGAGCATCTGTGATGCTGCCGGGTAGTTTCTCATGCACACCTGTAAATGTAATGTAAAAAATAAATGAAAGCGCTTACAGGGCGTGATAATATTGCATCCATTATCAGAACCGGTCTTTGTAGGATTGATTTTGTCAGCACGCTGTTTCAGGCGCGATGGCAGGTCCCCGAAAAGATCGTTAAAAGCAGGAATGCGATAGTCATGGAGTTAACCGCTAAACATGATTCCCCGTTCGCCGACCCGTCTTTTACGATGGGGGTCGCGACATCTTCTTTTCAGATTGAAGGCGGTGCAGAGCACCGGGAACCGAGTATCTGGGACACATTCTGTAAAACGCCCGGTAAGATTGCCGATGGCAGCAATGGGCTGGTGGCTTGTGATCATGTGAATCGCTGGTCGCAGGATATCGACATGGTCGTGGCGATGAATGTGGATGCCTACCGATTCTCTGTAAGCTGGCCTCGCGTGATGCGTCGTGATGGTTCGGTTAACCAGCAGGGCCTGGATTTTTATATTGCGCTGTTAGACAAACTTAATGCGAACAATATTAAACCCTATGTCACGCTGTACCACTGGGACCTGCCGCAATATCTTGAGGATGAGGGCGGCTGGCTAAACCGTGATACAGCCTTCGCCTTTGAGCGGTATGTAAATGTTGTGGTGGAGGCCTTTGGTGACCGGGTGGCGAGTTACGCAACGCTTAACGAACCCTATTGCAGCGCCTATCTTGGCTATGAAGTGGGAGTTCATGCCCCCGGCAAAGCCGGTAAGGAGTATGGCAAGAAAGCCATTCATAACCTGCTTCTGGCACACGGGCTGGGAATGCGGGTATTACGAAATAAGGTGCCGCACATTGAAAGCGGCATCGTACTTAACTTTACGCCCTTTTATCCGGCCAGTGACGCGCCTGCGGATGTCGCGGCCACTCAACTGGCGCACATTCATTTTAATGACTGGTATATCCGCCCTATTCTTCACGGGCAATATCCGGCGTTACTGGCAGAATTGCCTGATGCCCACAAACCAGAAATACATGGCGAAGACATGGCCATCATCGCCGCACCGATTGATTTTCTGGGCGTGAATTACTATACCCGCGCACGGGTTAAAGACGACGGCAGCGAGGACCCCTGTCTGTTACCGCCCCCTGACGACTGTGAAAAAACCGCGATGGGCTGGGAAGTCTATCCAAATGGCCTGGAAGATTTGCTTTTACAGCTGCACAGGGATTATACCCTGCCGCCGTTGATCATTACTGAAAATGGTCTGGCCAGTGATGATCATCTGATTGACGGACACGTGGATGACACCGATCGGATCCGCTATTTGCAGTCACATATGGATGCAGTGACCCGTGCGGTAAAACAGGGGGTGCATATCACTGGCTACTTCGTCTGGAGCCTGATGGATAATTTTGAATGGGCGCTGGGCTATGAAAAACGATTCGGTATCGTGTATGTTGATTATAAAACCCAGCAGCGAACGCTAAAGGCAAGTGCGCTGGCACTGACCGACATGCTGGCAAAACGACAACAATAATACGATTACGTACGGGTGAACCCGATGGTGAGCGCACGCGAGAAAATGGCATACGGGCTGGGAGATACCGCCAGTAATTTCATTTTCCAGACAGTCATGCTTTTTTTGACCTTTTACTACACGGACGTGGTTGGCCTGCCCGCCGCAGCCGTTGGCAGTATGTTTTTGGTGGTCAGGATTTTTGATGCGGTGACCGATCCATTGATGGGATCACTGGCTGACCGCACCCGCACCCGCTGGGGCGCATACCGGCCTTACCTGCTGTGGCTGGCGTTACCGTTCGCCTTGTGCAGCATACTGGCATTCACGTCCCCGCCCTCGTTATCTGACGATGGCAAGCTTATCTATGCCTTTGCCACCTACGCGCTGCTTATGCTGATGTACACCGCCATCAACATTCCGTATTCAGCCTTGGGTGGCGTGATGAGCGCCGATGCAGCAGAGCGCGTCTCTATTCAGTCATACCGGTTTGTCTTTGCCATGGGCGGCGGGCTGATTGTGACCCTGTTTATGCTGCCGCTGGTGGAGTATTTCGGTAACGGTGACGAGGCGCTGGGCTATCAGCGCACCATGATGGTCATGAGTGCGATAGGTATGCTGCTGTTCTTATTATGTTTTGCTGGCACCAGAGAGCGGGTCAAGCCCTCCAACGAAACGCCCCGCCCCTATAAACAGCAGCTTCAGGCATTGTGGCAGAACGATCAGTGCCGGGTGCTGTGTGTGGTTGCCATTGTTCTGCTCACAGGCATGGTGCTGCGCAATACGCTGGCGCTGTACTATGTGAAATACGTCCTGCAGCGACCTGAAGACGCAACGCTGTTTGTTACAGCGGGCATGGTGGGCAGTATCATTGGCTGCGCCCTGGCCAACCCGGTGGCCCGCCGGTATTGCAAAATACGCGTTTATACCTTTTTGCAGCTGGCCAGTGCGCTGGTGTGCGTACTCAATTACTTTGTTCCCGCAGATGCCTGGCTGCCTGCTATTTCACTGCACTTTCTGTGGGGCTTGCTGTTACAAATGGCAACACCTTTGCTGTGGGCAAAAATTGCCGATGTGGTAGATTACGGCGAGTTTAAAACCGGTTTGCGTATGACGGGCGTGACCTATTCCACGGTCGTCTTCTTTATCAAGGTAGGGCTTGCCGTTGGAGGGGCGCTGGCAGGCTGGTTGCTGGCTCTGCACGGCTACGAAGCCGGTGTGTACAGTCAGGATGTCGCCTCTGGTATTGTTGCATCCTTTTGTTTTGGGCCAGCCATCGCATCCACAGCTGTTGCGCTTATCATGCGCTGGTATATTCTGGACACCCACACAGTCGATCACATCCAGCAACAGCTGACGCTGGAGAAAAAAGCAGAATAAATGGCAGCGACTGCGTGTAAACGAGCAGTCTGCCAGGGAAATAGAGTAATGGTGACAATAAAACAGGTCAGTGAGCTTGCCGGGGTATCCTCTGCCACGGTGTCGCGCGTGATCAATAATACCGATACGGTAAAAGAAAAGACCCGTCAGCAGGTTTTGCAGGCAATGGCCAAGTTAGGCTACCGGCATAATGTTATCGCTGCCTCACTGGCTTCAAACAAAACCAATACTGTCGGCTATGTGGTGCCCGAACTGCATGGCTCATTTTTCGGCGCTATGATGGCAGGCTCGGAGAAGGTTCTGCGCGATGCCAATAAGCACATGTTTGTGGTTACCGGGCACAGTGATGAGAAGCAGGAGAAAAAAGAAATCGAAGCGCTGCTCAGTCGTCGCTGTGATGCCCTTATCCTGCACGTTGAAGCGGTCAGTGATGAATACCTGATTGATCTTGCCAGCCAGGATGTGCCGTTAGTGGTGGTGAACCGCTATATCGAAAAAATCGGTGCCAACTGTATCAGCCTGGATAACCTGACAGGCGGTTACCTGGCCACCTGCCACCTGCTTGAGCAGGGGCACCGTGACATTGCCTATTTAGCCGGTGCGCTGTTTAAAGCCGATGGTAAAAACCGGCTGGCAGGCCATAAAAAGGCGCTGGCAGAGTACGGGCTTAACTACAATGAAGACCTGATGGTTGAAGGAAACTTTCAGGCGCATTCCGGTGAAGACGGAATTAATACCCTGCACCAACGCGGCATGCACTACACCGCAGTGGCCTGCGCCAACGACGAAATGGCATCAGGTGCAATAAATGCGTTGCGTAACCTGGGCAAGCAGGTGCCTGAAGATGTGTCTGTTATTGGCTTCGATAACATTGACTACGCCAGCTATCTGACCCCCAAACTGACAACCGTCAACTACCCGGTGCGTGATATTGGTGCAATGGCTGCGCGCTGGATCTTGAATCAGGTTTATGGCGATCACCAGATGACTATGAAGCACATTTTAATGCCCGAACTCATCGTGCGAGGCTCGTCGCGGGCGTTAAAATAATTGTGTTGATTATCGAAATGCGGCCGATAAGATTGCTACCGGGTTATTTCAATTAACGAAACTGGAAGTAGTATGTTTGTTACTCGCTCTGCATTTAACGCCAAAGCCAACGCCTATCAGGAGCTTGATAGCCGATTCAAAAGCAGTGAAGAGAGGCTGATCGCACTGGAAGAAGAAATGCGTCTTCTTCAGGAAGAAAATGCCTCACTTAAAGACCAGTTGGCGGCTACCAGCAACGATGCTGTGTTGCAAACAATGCTGGATTCACTGCAGCAGGTGGCGGGTGTGCGCCAAACCGTTGAACAGTTTTATCAGAAAATTGACAACGAAAGTCAGGCCATTACTAACATCAATGAACTCTTCACTCGTTCGGGCGCGGTGCTGCAGTCTATTATTGGTGATATGGAGCGGCTCAATCATCAGATGAGCAATATGAGTGAGCGGATCGGTGGCTTGTCTGACACCGCTGATGACATCAATAAGTTCGTGAATACTATTACCAGCATTTCTGATCAAACTAACCTGCTGGCACTGAATGCCGCAATAGAAGCTGCCAGGGCCGGTGATGCCGGACGGGGGTTCAGTGTGGTTGCCGATGAGGTCCGTTCGCTGGCAACCGAAACCAATCGTTCGGCCAGTGAAGTGGCAGAGCTGGTGCAGGGCATTATTCAGTCCACTCGTTCAGCGGTCGATGTGGTGAGCGACCTGCAAAGCAATAATGAAAAATTATCTGAAGGCGTGGATGAGCTTAACAGCGGGTTCGACCAAATGGTGTCACACAGTAACAGCATGAAGCGCACCATTGAGGCAGGCTCGATGGACATGTTTATTCAGACCGTGAAGCTGGATCATGTTGTCTGGAAGAGCGATGTGTATGCCGTGTTATGTGGGCTGAGTGATAAATCGCCATCGTCGTTCGCCGATCATACCAGTTGCCGTCTGGGCCAGTGGTATCAGAGCAGTCAGGGCGATGCGATCAGCAAGGCCCGGGCGTTTGCCGATATTGAAGCACCGCATAAGCAGGTTCATCAACTGGGTGTAGAAGCAATGCAGGCGGCACAGTCGAAGAATATGGCTGAACGCGATAAACTGCTGCGCCAAATGGAGGAGGCCAGCCATCGTGTGATGGCGGCGCTGGACCGTGTTGCTGAAGAAGCAGCGTAATAATTAATTGTGCGGGTGGGTTACGCACACCCGCATATTGTTGTTCTGTAGCGTAAATCGTCCTCCTCTTGCTTTAAATTCGTAAAATTTCAGCTACCTTTTAAGTTGGTCCCGCGGCTCTGGAGTGCGGCGGGACGTATTGGTATTTATTCAATGGAATGGTCACATCAATGCGAAATAATCAACCTGTAACGCAGCGCGAATATCAATTCCCACCGGAATATCGACTCATCTCCTCTACCGACAGACGAGGCGTGCTTCAGCATTGTAATGATGAGTTTGAGGAAGTCAGTGGCTTTACACGTGACGAACTGATCGGCAAAAACCACAACATTATCCGCCATCCGGATATGCCACCGGCGGTATTTAAAGAAATGTGGTCGACGCTGCAAAGCGGTAAAACCTGGATGGGTCTGGTGAAAAACCGCCGTAAAAATGGGGATCATTACTGGGTATCGGCGTTTGTGACCCCGGTTTTCGAGAATAAAGAAATTATCGGCTTCGAGTCTGTGCGCGTGCCGGCCATGGAAAATTCCAAGAAGCGTGCAGAGGACGTCTACGCCCGCCTGCGGGACGGCAAATCGCCGGTGGCATTATCACGCCGAATGCTGCATACGGCAAAACGGTTACTACCATTCTGGGCTGGTGGTATTCCATTGGTTGCGCTAATTGGTTTTACCGGCGGCAGTGTAGCCGCACTGATTGCTGCAGCCGGACTTGCTGGTATCGCTGGGTGGCAGTTAGTAAACTACAACGCATCATGGTCCTCATTTCTGGAGATTAACCCGGACAGCTACAGTAATCCGGTTGTCGCCGTGACCTATTCCTCTGAACTTGGACCCCGTGCCCAGGCTAAACTGGCGTTTATGAGTGAGCTGGCGAAAACCCGTACCGCGCTGGCCCGCATCAGCGACTCATCAGGGGCGTTATCGCGAATAGCGGTGACTACCCACGAACAGGCCGAGTTCACCAGTGCGGCCATCGTGCAGCAAAATGATGCCACACAGCAAATTGCCTCTGCAGTGACACAAATGTCGCAGGCCATTCAGGAAGTGGCAGAGCGGGTTGAAAGTAACGCTGCCAGCGCCAAAGAAGCGTCGAACAATGTTAAAACCGGTAACCGCAAAGCCAAGCAGGCAATGGTTGCCATTGTTGAGTTAAAAGAAGCGGTTGAATCCATCTCCGAGACCGTGACTGAACTGGCACAATCGACCAATGATATTGGAGAGGCGGCAAGCCTGATCTCGACTATCGCTGAGCAAACCAATCTGCTGGCACTGAATGCCGCCATTGAGGCAGCCCGTGCCGGGGAACAGGGCCGCGGTTTTGCGGTGGTTGCCGATGAGGTTCGCTCGCTGGCATCGAAAACCCGTGAATCAACCGACCGTATCCACCATATTATTCAGGTGCTGGCAGAGCGTTCTGACCGTGCTGTTAAAGTCTCGAGCAGTGGTCTGGAGTCAGCCCGCAAAGGCACAGAAATTGTGGAAGAAACACGCACTGTACTCAATGAAATTGACGATTCAGTTGAAGGTATAGCAGACGCGACGGTAGAGATGTCGTCATCGGTTGAAGAGCAAAGCTCAGTGGCGGAACACATAAACCAGCAAATTGTTGAAATAGCCGACAGCGCCAACGAGACTAAGCGATCGTCTGAGGCATCACTCACCGCCAGTCAGTCACTGCGTGACACAGTGAAAGAACTTCACTCGCTGATAACCCGCTTCAATACCACCAAGCGTATAGGTGACGATTAACAGTGCAGCCCCTGCGCTTATACCTATATGGCCGCGCTGTTAACATTGATGGGCACGATTCTCGGTGGATGGCGATGAACGACTGTACGACAAGGAGAGCTTCCTTTTAACGAGAAGTCGTACAGGCGATTTCCAGGCCGTCTGTACCCCACAGACAAACTCTGTCGTTATCTTCGAATAATCAAAGCACGCCTTTAGTTAAACGTGAGTCAGTCATAATGATTCAACTTAACCGTAGGTAGCGGCCCAGGTAGTTTAATTAACTGACGCCGACGCCTCTCTTACGGTTGTAGTGCTTTGGTGTCGCCGTCGCTTCATTTATACTCTTTAAAACCACAGTCAAAAGAGAATCTCATGCCGCGAGCCAGCGCCTACCACATTCTGGTAAAGACAAAAGAAGAAGCCGAAAACCTTAAGCAACGCTTGGCCAGAGGCGCTAACTTTCAGCAGTTAGCCAAAAAGCATTCTATCTGCCCCTCCCGCAAACGCGGAGGGGATTTAGGAGAATTTAACCGTGGAGATATGGTTAAAGCCTTTGACAATGTTGTATTCAAAAAAGCGCTATTTGAGGTGCATGGCCCGGTAAAAACCAAATTTGGTTATCATTTGATTAAGACTGTTTATCGAACCTAGGTTGTTGAAGTCTATTAAATTCGACGGGCAGCAATAGACAAGGAGCAAACGTTCAACACCCGCATAACGGGCAAAATGCGTAGGCTATAATACCGAGCGAACCGAGTGTTAATGCGTTTGTTATGCGCTATTGACTTAGAATGCGCAAATACCATAATTAGGTATATATTGGTACTTGGAGAAAGTAAATGGCTAAAAATACCAGCATTACCCTTGGTGACCATTTTGATGACTTTATTGCTAGCCAAATTCAAACTGGCCGATATGGTTCAGCTAGCGAAGTAATTCGCTCAGCTCTTCGCTTGCTAGAAACACAGGAGACCAAATTAAACACTTTGCGTCAATTACTAGTAGCAGGTGAAGAAAGCGGTGAGGCTGAATACAACCTTGAGCACCTGATATCAGAACTAGATGGTGAATTAAAAGAGTGAAACCATTTAAGTTAACTGTACTCGCAAAATCCGATTTAAAAGATATCGCGTTATTTACGCAACAGAAATGGGGCCGAGAACAGCGTAATGTATATCTAAAACAGTTCGACGATTCATTTTGGATGCTGTCTGAAAATCCTGATAGCGGCAAAAGCTGCGATGAAATATTAGACGGATACAGAAAATTTCCGCAAGGTAGTCACGTTATTTTCTACAAGCAAACGGGTAGCCAGGAAATTCTGATTATAAGAATTCTTCATAAAAGTATGGATGTAAATCCTTTACGCTTTGGCGCATAACATTTAAATGATGCGGACCCTAAGAACCGCATATTAATGTTTATCATACCGGGCCACCTACCGGCATCCCTTGCTGTGACTGCGTTGGGCAGCAGTAGATGAAGCTGCTAACTTTCCTAAGGGTGCTGTAATCCGCTGTGTAATGCCCGCCGGTAGGCTGCCAGCGCCGGAATAAAGCTTACCAGCCAGGTCGCCAGGATCACGCTGACCACTACGATGGCGGTGGCCGGGGTAAACAGTGTTCCTGACACAAACAGGCCGTAGGTACTGCTTAGCCAGTCAGCGCTCAGGTACAGCGTGGCCGATACTGCAATAAACGCAATCACACAGCCGGCACTGCTGATAAGCAAGGCTTCTGCCTGGATAAGCCATAAAACGGTGCCCGGCCCCGCGCCAATCGCACGCAATACGGCAATTTCCTGTCGGCGCTCCCGCATCGACGCCAGTAACATGGTGGTCAGTCCGACAAGCGATGACAGCAAAATTAACGCAGAAATGCCCAGCAGCAGCTTTTCAACATTACCCATCAACTCCCAAAGCTGCGCCAGTGCTACGCCCGGCAATATAGCCATAAGCGGCTCTTGTTTATACTGGTTTACCTGGTGCTGAAGCTGTAGCGCGGCGACCCGGTTATTTAAACCCAGCATGACTGCACTGATTTTGTCAGGGGGGACGTCCGATAATGTGTGAGTATCGGTGTCTGTGTGGTGGTCGTCGTGTTCCGCGTGGTCGCTGTCGTGCTGTATTGAATGCTTGCGGCTAATGGGTTTTCGCAGCGCCTGCTGACCAGATTCCTCATGTACGCTTTCCAGCCCCTGCAGTGTGACATACACCGCCTGATCCACCGGCGTACCGGTTGCGGCGAGTATGCCGCTAATGGTAAAGGGATGGCTGTCATGTTTTTTAAAGCTGACATCACCAAGCCCATGCGCAACGACAATGTCATCACCAATGCTATAGCCAAGTTCACGAGCTACGTCAGCGCCGATGACGGCTGATTTATCATGAGAAAAAGCACCGCCATGCGCAAACGTGAGTGATTGCTTACTGCCATATTTAAAGTGATCGAAATAACGGTTGTCTGTGCCCACCACGCGAAAGCCTTTATGGGCATCGCCCAGTGCGATGGGAATCATCCAGGCCACACTGGGGTTATTTTGCAGGTGCTCGACACTTTGCCAAGCAATACCCGTAGTAGGGTTGCCAATACGAAATACAGAGTACAGCAACAGATTAAGCTGGCCGGTACGACCGCCGACGATAAGATCGACCCCCGACACAGTACGGGTAAAGCTTTCCTTTACCTGTCCGCGGATATACTCAACGCTCAGCAACAGCGAGACGCTGATAACAATAGAAAATACAGTCAGCAATACTGATCCCCGGCGATTTTTTAAGCTCGCTGTGGCAAGAGAAAGGATCATGATTGGCGCTCCTTGTCAGCTTCATTCAGCGAACGCATCGTCAGTGTTTTCTTAAAGTTGTCGGCCAGTCCGGGGTCGTGGCTGACAAACAGCATGGCACTGTTTGTTGCCACCGATGTCAGCACCTCCATAAAGGCATCGCGAGCGCGGGTGTCCAGTGCCGAGGTTGGCTCATCGACCAGCAGTAACTCAGGCTTGTTAATCAGCGCGCGCGCAATCGAAACGCGCTGTTGCTGCCCTACGCTCAGGCTGTCGGCGCGGACATTCAGGGTGTTTGCTGGCAAATGCAGGTTGTCGAGCAGTTCAATAATGTCGCCGTCTATATGGCGGTAGTTGCGGCCTGCAAAATACGCGGCAGCGGCAATATTTTGCTTTACGCTTAAATAGCTAATTAAATTGAACTGCTGAAACACCACGCCAATGTGCGTGGCGCGCGCCGCATCACGTTTTCGTGCGGGCAACGATGAAAATGCTTCGCCCAGCAATGTAATGTTTCCGGATGACGGCGTTAACGTGCCACCCAGCAGGTTAAGCAGAGTGCTCTTGCCACTGCCAGAGTCACCGGACAGGAAGATATGCTCGCCGCGCGGAATGGACCAGTCCGGGATTGCTAACACCGGCGGGCCTGACTGGTCGTAGGCGAACGTAACCTCGGATAACCTGACGGCGGGAGAGTCTGACATGGTATTTCCTGATAACCTGTAAATTCTGGCACTCGTGCAATAGTACCAAAGGTTATACCAGCCCGATCACCTGCTTAGCAATGCCGTGAGGTGTAATCGCTCCGCCGCCGGTAACTGTTCAGCCGTTGGCTTTTAATTTCACCACTTCGGCAGACTCATCTTCCAGTACGGTGTCGGCTGACGCGCCTTTAAAGATTTTGCCCACTTTATCTTTGTTCTTCGCCAGCAGAATAGACAGCTCTTCAGCCGTGTTTTCATCCAGTGCGATGCCCTTGGCTTCAATAAACGTGGCAAGGTTGTCAGCAGCATCCAGCATTTTATCGTACTGATCGGCCTCTTTTTTATCGGTAGTCACCAATTTCTCTACCCCTTTGTGTGTAACAACATACTGTGTGGTAATTGCCATGGTTGTGCTCCGTTTTTGGGTGTTTGTTGTTTATCAACACTGTCACTGTAGTATAAAATACTGTATAAATAAACAGGTATTTTAACGCGAAAACTGAGGCCGTTATGCTGAATGTTATTCCTGTCGCCGCACAGGCCGGTATCAGCGGGTTTGAGTCGCCCGCCGCTGAGTACCGACAATTAGAACTGGACTTAGATGAGCTGCTTATTGAACATCCCACAGCCACATTTATCGGTCAGGCACAGGGTGACTCAATGACAGGAGTGGGCATTTTCGATGGCGACTTGCTGATCGTTGATCGCGCGGCGGCCCCCACCTCACTGGATGTCATTGTTGCCAATTTAAATGGCAGTTTTGTGTGTAAACTGTTTGATCGTAAAGCCAACGTGCTGCTTTCTCCCGGACAGGACACCAGCTCTTACGTTATTGGCGAAGGTGATGTGTTTGAAGAAGAAGGCGTGGTAGTGCGCTCGGTGCGTATGCACCGGTTTGTCAGGTACTTAAGCTCATGTATGCGTTAGTCGATGCCAACAGTTTTTATGCCTCTGCCGAAAAGGTGTTCGATCCTGCCATTCGCGACAAGCCGGTAGTGGTGTTAACCAATAACGACGGTTGTATTTGTGCCCTGTGCGATCGGGCCAAGCAACTGGGCGTAGGCAAGTTCGGCCCCTATTATAAAGCGAAGGCGGTGCTTGCCCGAAACGGCGCAGTGATACGATCGTCAAACTACGAACTGTACGATGATCTGTCGAACAAGATGATGAAGGTAATCGGGCAGTTTGCGCCGGACCAGCATGTGTACAGCATAGACGAGAGCTTTCTGCATTTTGAAAGCTGGCAGCCTGATGAAGGCTGGGCTGCGTACGCGAATCGTATTAAACAGGCAGTATGGCAGCAGCTACGGCTGCCGGTGGGAGTGGGAATAGGCCCAACTCCTACCCTGGCCAAAGCAGCCAGCTATGCCGGAAAGCGCCTTGGCGCTCAGGACGGCATTGCAATACTGGACACCCAACCGGCAATTGCATCGGCGTTACAGCAAATGAGCACAACCGATGTGTGGGGCGTGGGGAAGCGTATAGCCGCGCGGTTGGAAAAAATGGGCATTCACACTGCCTGGCAACTGGCATGCGCCTGCCCCAAAAACCTGCGGGCCGAATTTTCTATCGACATTGCCCGTACGGTCACTGAACTAAACGGCACGCCCTGCATAAAGTGGGATACCCACAGGGCGAACAAACAGCAGGTGTATTCAACCCGGGCCTTCGGCCGCCCCGTCACCGACAGACAGGACATTGCACAGGCGCTGGCCTGGCACGCCGAGAAAGTGGCTGAGAAACTACGGGTCCAGCAGTCTGGCGTAAAAACCCTGACCCTGTTTGCACATGCCAACCCGTTCGCCAGCAGTGGCCATTATCACAAAGCCATCCAGCATCAGTTTGACGCGCCCACCAGTGATTTAAGAGCACTGGTTCAGGTTGCATCCCGGGCAGCAGATACGCTGTTTAAAGCGGGGGTGGTGTTTCACAAGTGCGGCGTTGGCGCCATAGAGCTTATTGACGACGCAGAGCGGCAACCGGAGCTGTTTGTTACCAACGCCTATAACCCCAAACTGATGCAATGCTTAGATAAAATAAATGGCAAGTATGGGCGCCAGACAATTGGAACGGGCGCAAAGGGCACGCATCAGAACTGGGCAATGAAGCGTGAGTTTCTGTCACCGCAGTACACCACCAACTGGCGACACTTACCTAAAATTAACTGTGATATGGGCTAATATCATGACACCCTTACAGCAGATGATGAGTAGTGGGGAACCAGCATGAACCTGGACGGTGTACACGGCGTGATATTTGATTTGGACGGTACACTGGTCGAGTCGCGTCTGGACTTTGTGAAGATGCGTGCAGATGTGGGCTGTCCGCCTGACGATGACATTCTTGGCTTTGTTGAAGGGCTAACGTGCTTAACAACGCAGGCACAGGCCCGCCAGGTAATTTTGCAGCATGAGTTAGACGATGCACAGACTTCCCGCTGGCTGACCAACGGTAAAGCAATGGTAGAAAAAGCCCAAGATGCAGGTTTGCCCATGGCCATTGTCACGCGAAACTGTCAGCAGGCCACACGCATTAAAATACACAATAATCAGATCCCCATCGACACCATACTTACCCGTGAAGATGCGCCACCCAAACCCGATCCCACCGCACTGCTAATGGTGGCAAAACAATGGAACCTGCATCCCCGCCACTGCCTGTACGTCGGGGACTTTATTTATGACCGCCACGCTGCGGAGAATGCAGGGATGCAGTGGTTAATGGTTTGATTGTCTAAGTGTCTGTTTTTGGCTTAGGGTGCTTTGGCTTAGTGCAAATATTGGAAAAGTGAGGACTAAATATAATCAGATCAGAAATTTGACCCATAGCGCTACCATGTACTTCGGTACAGTCTTCCTCAGACAACTCCTCTATCCTGTATTTTTGTTCTATATTCATAAGTGATCTCCATATCAATTGATGCTTTTCAGAAATATTCTGAATTATTAATAATAATCTTCATCAGGAACAGCGCTATGAACACAAGGACATGTGGTTGTAAATTTGAGACGCTTTCATTAAGTATCGTCTCACTACTGGTCCTCTGTGTTGCAAATATCCCGTACCTCAATGCTCAAACTGTCCCTTTGGACATCAACGAATCTCTAAGCAAAGAGCCGACTGGTATCGTAAGAGATATGGAGATAATTGATGATTCAATCTATCTCGCTGCGGAAAACGGCTTTTATAAAATCAATGGAAACATAACAGAAAAAATACAGCTTCCTGTTTCTTCTGCTGCGAAGCGAGGAATTATTTCTGATATCAGCTTGGGGAAAGAAAATACTCTTTACATCAGTGAATTCGGAGTGGGAGTTTTTGAATACAACTATAAAACAGGCTCGATACGTCAAATAAAAATCCCGTCTAGCTTAATCAGTCTAGCGTGGCAAACATCGTACTCTGAAAATCACCTTTTCATTGCTTCTATAACAGGTTTCATCGTATTCGACCTGTCTGCACAAGTGATTGTTGAAGAACTTAAGGCGGTTAACAATATAGCCATAGATGAGCTGTATTCAGTTTCCACATTAGCGCCAGGTATAGTGCTTTTTGCAGAGAAAAATAGGGTTATTAAATACAACACAAAAAGCTTGGACTACGAGGCCACATCAATCAGTAAACTTTATCCAAAGTTGTCATCAATAACATCTTTATACTCGAAAGGACTGTTATATATAGGTGGGCCAGAGGGTATTTATGTAGAAGCTGATGAGTCAGCGGAGGTTAAATTTTATGCATTTTCAGAAAAGCCTGTTGAGCAGCGAAGTGTAACGAATATATTTGCACAAAAAGATGGCAAAGTATGGGTGGCTGCCGAAGAGTTGTATCAGCTCTCTGAAAGAAAAGAGGAACTCATTGCCGCAACCTCTTTGACACCAATGCTAAATTCGTATGCTATCAATACGGTAACGGGAATTGCAGAGACTTCTGCCGGAGAAATATTAGTTAATTCGACTCAGCAGGGGTTAATCGTACTCCCTCCCGGTCATGAGGGAATACACTTTTTACATAAAAAAGATAACTACTTTCATCACGACGATATCGATATCGCCAGAAAAGAGATTTTTAGTATTGATGAGCCACCCATAGTTCTCACAAGAGAACGTGCTTTTCAATTACAGGAGGATTCCGGCTTATTAAGGGAAGTAAAAATTTCTTCACCGGTTGGAATACCCCGCCAGCGAAAGTGCTGGCTTAAGCTTAATAGTGTCTTCACAAACAATGAAGTCCGGAAACTCTGTTGGCAGAAAGGCGCCCATATCGTCAATTACAGTCAAGACAAGTTACTGGTGTATGGGCAGAATGAGAGCGAGGGAAAATATCATGTACTGAGTGGTGGCAAGATTGTCGATGAAATGACAGCTCCACTTAATGTAACCCTGACAAAGCAACTAGATTCGGGAGAACTGATTTCATTAGATGAAAACGGTCAGGTACATATTCAAATTAGCCGCTTTAACTGGAAACTTATCCCAGCAGAAGAGATTGGTTCATATGTTATCAACTGTATTGTTGAGTGGAAGGCTGATGTACTTTGGCTCTGTACATCGGGTAATGGCGTTATTGAACTAAATCTTAAAGAGAATACTGTTCAACCCCTTGTTGATAAAGAGTTGGAGCGGTTCAGGTTTGTAAGATCTGGAACTAAAGACTCCGAAGGAAATATTTGGCTAGCAACTAATATGGGACTGGTCGTTTACAGAAATACAGATAAAAAAGTATTTAGATTAGGCGCCGAAGATGGAATTGTTGACAAGGATTTTCATTATGACGGCATGTACCTGGTTGACGACAAGTTAATTCTAATGGGGGATAAGTACTCGTATCTCCTTGATACAAAGATAATGATGGACGCACTTGCGCATCAGTCCACTGCCAAATATTCGGTTAAATTCCTTTCCTTTACCACAAGCAACGAGTCAGAAGATGAGCTAAGTTTTGCAGAAGCCGGAGATCGTTATCGAGTCAATGTCGAGCCTGGTGTAGAGACTATGTCGGTAGTGATTTCCCCTACCAATTACACATTCAGACATCATCAACGAATAGAGTATCGTGTAAAGGGCATGATCAACGACTGGCAGCGAAGTGACAAGGCGACTGCAACGCTAACCTTTTCAGACTTAAAGACCAACTACTTCATTATCGAAGCGCGGGTAGTGGATACCCGAAGCCAGGCCGAGCAGCCTGTCTCATCACTTTATGTGTATATTCGACCGCCTTTTTACCTTTCTTGGCAAGCCTATCTTTTATACAGTGCACTGGTACTGGCATTCGGATTTTATGTTCATAAAAGGTATCAAAACGAACTACGTGAACAAGTATCGCAATACAGTGCTGAGGTATTTGAACAGAAAGAAGAACTGGCGAAAAGTCAGCAGTCAATCCGCCATCTGGTAGACGCTAAACAACGTTTGTTTACCAATATTTCCCATGAGCTAAAAACACCGCTGGCACTTATCGTTGGCGTGCTCAGAAAAGTCAGCTTTGATAAAGAGGATGAAAAACAACGCTCTCAACGTGACATTCTGTTCAGGAACGCCGAACGGGTAGAAAGCCTGGTCCAGCAGTTGGTTGAGGTTGAAAAGCTGGATTCAATTCGGCAACTGCCAAAGCGCGAATACAACGTGAATAACACCGTGTACGCCATTGTGCAGAGTTTTGCTGGTTTAACTGAGCAGCGAGAACTTACGGTCGATATTAAGATCCATGGCAAGGTAAAAGCGCGCTTGCTTGAAGACACGCTCGAACAGGTGCTCAGCAACCTGTTAGGTAATGCAATTAAGTACACGCCTGATAAAGGGCGTATTGTGATCAGTGCTGCGCAAAAAGGTACCGATCTCAGACTGCAGGTAAAAGACAATGGTGTCGGTATCGATGATAAGTACAAAAAGACGATTTTCGAGCGATTTACGCGTATTGAAGAAGTTGACGGCGTTAAAGGTGTGGGTGTCGGGCTTGCGCTGATTAACGAAATAGTCAAAGCCAATAAAGGCTGGATTGAGTTAAAAAGTGAGCATGGTGAAGGGAGTTGCTTCAGTGTTTTCTTCCCTCAGGCGGGCTTCGACATTCCAGGATATACTGACAGCGAAAAGTCGGAACTCAAGCCGAACACAGATTTACCAAAACAGGCTGAAGCACTACAGGAAGAGGGCTCTGAAGATACCCTGAGCGTGCCAGACTTCATTGATGAAAGTGGCCTGTATAAAGTATTAATCGTAGAAGATGACCGAGATTTCCGTTCCTACGTCTACAATATGTTGATTTCTCGCTATGCCTGTTTCACAGCCAGAACCGGAAAGGCGGCGATAGACGTATTTAAAACGGTTAAGCCTCATATTGTTCTCACGGACTGCCGTATGCCGGATATGGACGGGCTGGCATTTGCCCGCTACATTCGAACGCAATCTGACCATCCCCAGACCCCGATTATCCTGCTGACAGCCTATAACAGCCAGGAAATACAGGAACAGCGCTTTGCGTCAGTGGTCGATTGCATGCTGAGCAAGTCATTGATGGAGCACGAGCTGATTTCGCATATTAATAATCTGATTAGTCTGCGTGAGCTGACAGAGCAACATTTGGCGCAGCAGCTTGGCGCCTCGGTATCCGCTGGACAGATTAACGAGCCAATCCCGTACTTCACGAATGAGAAGGATCAGGTGTTTTACACCAGCTTGCTGGCCACACTGGAAAAGAACTACACCAATGTCGATTTTAACCGGGCTGCAGCCGCTAAGGCGCTGAATATGAGCGAGAGACAGCTCAACAGACGAATGGCGGTATTGTTTGAATACAACTTTGCTGAGTACTTAAAGCGCTTTAGGATCAAAAAAGCAAAAATTATGCTGTGCGAAGGCCGTCAGATCACCGCGACCGCGATGGATGTTGGCTTTTGTACCGCGTCGTATTTTAGCAACTGCTTCAAAGATGTGACCGGACTCTCCCCCAGAGCCTATCAGGAGGCAAACCGTAACGCTGAAGCGACCAGTTAACTTACCTGACGGAGTTACCCTGAGCGTCGGCTAGCCACCCTCCACCGGGCAGGCAAAGGGAATGAGCGGTTTACGTTTAGGCAACAGGGCGTTTTTTTGTTGTTCAAGCGCTGCCTGCTCTTCTGTCAGTCTGGCTTTAATGCGCTTAAACTCTTCCAGTCGCTGCTGACGGGTATTGTCCCGGGCAAACCGGGCCTGACACAATTTCTGAAGAGGGGCGGTGCGCGCGGCAATGGTTGCTGAATCAGTCACGTCCTGCCAGTCGCGCAGAGACTCATCAAAGCGGGTGGTGGCTTCGGTGATACAGGCCTGATAAGCCTCTAAAATAATGCCTGCCTGTACACTGGTTAAGGTATCTTTGTTCACCATCATTGAGGTGATAAGCGCCCCGTCGAGCGGCAGGTTAGAGCCGGGGAAATAAATTTTTCCTGGCCGGTGCTGGGCAAAGTCATGTTGCATCTGGCGTGCAAAAAGGCGTGCTGACGGATCATTGGCTACGGCGGCGACAAGTGCATCGATGCTGGGAAGGTTGGCGTGCTTATAGCCGTCGTAGAGCGCCACACACTGCTGCGTTGCTGCCTGTGCGCGGGCTTCACCCTGAAGCGCGGTTTCGGGGCGGGTTTGCTGGCTGGCAAAGGTAATAGATGTACATTGCTGCGGGTTAAAAATCTGATTTTCCTGTTGCCACCGTGTGAAGTCCGGGTTGGTCTGGCTGAAATTACGGATATTAGTACTGACCGTGCGTAGCTGAACCTGCAGTGCGGCTTTTTCGCCTTCAAGTGCTGCGACTTTCGCCCATTCGGGATAATAAAAACCACTGCTCGATTCGTCCAGCCTGGCAATTCTCACAGGAATGGGGCGCTGTCCAATGGCCAGACGCAGGCAAACCGGCCCTGACGGTGAGAAATTCAGGGCATCTTTAAGCGGCAGTTTCACCCCATTTATACCACTGCGAACTGTTGTGGATGCCAGTATCTCGTTAGTGACAGGTCCGTACTGTGTGTCGTACTGCGCCAGCACGTTTACTTGTGTGCCTGGCTGCAGATTTCTGGCCAGCGGGCCCTGGTTACTCCAGCTCAACAGAACGGTATCCTCTGCTGCTTCAAGGCCAATGCCGGGGAGCGGATTGCCGGGCCGTAAATCCGGGCCTGATGCACATCCGGTGAGGAGCATGATAACCAGAATTACCCTGTAGAATCGAGATTGCTGTTTACGTAACATGCTAAGTGGCATCCTTTATTCGTATCCGTACATATTGTGGTAGCCAAGGGATCTGGCGGTATGCGGCTCCAGCTGACAGGAGCTCTGGATCTGGCAGGTACGCATGGCGTCGTACATCTTTATGGCGTCGGTTGCCGCCAGACCAAGATCAATGTTGTTGTCGCGAATATAATCGGTAATCTGGGTTTTTAGGCTCAGCTCACTGTCGGTGAGCATGGTTTGCCAGACGGCAAAGCTCTGGCTGATGTCTCCCGACACCTGCGCGAGAGACGCCATGTCTTTATCTAACGATCGGTAATAGCTGTCCGAAGTCTTAAGTGCATAGATGTTTGTAGGCACTAACTGCCGCTTAATCTGCTGGTACGCCGAGGCCTTGGTATAACTGGCTTTGCCATCCAGCAACATGGTTTGAAAGTAATGCAGCAGGTCCAGTTCGCTTTGCAGGGAGCTGCGCATTTCTATACTAATGGCGGCCTGAGTTAACGATTTATTCAGGCCGATAATCTGCGTGAGCTGAGAATTTGCAATAATGATATTGTCGGCATAACGTGACTTACTGGTATCAAAGAACACGCATTTGGTATTTAACTTATGCACATCCTGTGGTGTGGCGCAGGCTACTTTATTGTAAAGGTCCAGCTTTTCAAATACCCCCCGTAATTGCTGGCAATACGACGCAATCCACGGTGTGTCGCATTTATAAAAGGCAAAATTGCTGAACTTCAGACCGGCATCACTGAATTTCACGCCAAACGACATGGCACCTGAGCTGGCATGCGTTACAAACCGGGCGTTTTTATCAATGATGCGCGCATAGCCACCCATAAAGGCAATGGTACAGGCGCTTGCACAAAAGAAGTTATCAGGCACCCTGGCTGTGGAGCGCGCGCGGTTTAACGCTTTGCCAATAGCAATGCCCCCTTTAACTGCACCGCCTCCGGAGCACAGCCACACCTCCTGATAGGCGCGCGTATTACGAATCGCGGCGCCAACAACCTCCCCCGAATTGGCTTCGATGCCCCCGGCAAGTAGCAAAATGCGCCTGTCACCGGCCTGATGGAACGTAGCTTTCATAGGGGCAGACAGGGCCTGCTGATTACATAGCGAAGTTTGTGCCTGCACAGGTAAACTGGTAGCCAGAAACACAAACAAGCCTAACGCAAACAGTTTTACGGGCATGATGGTACTCACTGTCAACGCGCTGTAGTTCAGACTTCTACTGCTTCGTAAGAACCATCGCTGTTTTTACACACCGGAATGTATTGTTCGGCAGTGCCAGCGTCAGACGTAATGTAGTTTTTACGTGTCGCACACTCTCGCCCATCATCTGTCGACACCGGGTTCACAATTTCGACCGTGCCGGCGTGCGTTTCGGTTTGCCAGGCCTGAGGCGTTCTGGTGTTTTGCGCTTTCGATTGTTGCTGCGCTTTTTCCCATGCCGCTTCCTGCGCGCGTTTGCTTTCTTCATCCATGTTTTTAACGATGTTCAGGGCCACTTTGCCACCAATAACACAGCCTAGCCCTGCAATCACCATGGTCGCTTTTTTTACTTCTTCGTCGGTGTAGTTATAGCCTTTGTCTCGTAATTTATCGCCAACGTATTTACTGCCATAATAGGCCACCGCGCCGCCCACGGCACAGCCTGAAATGCCCGCCAGAATTTTTTTACCGGTGCTGGCATCGTCATTTTGGTTGGGCACAGGTAGCCCGTAATCCTGTAAGGTTTGCGACAGTCCGGTTGATTCGCAACCGCTTAATACGAGTGAAAGACACAGGGAGAGACTACTTACAGCAAGTGCACGGCGCTTACTCATGGCTAATCCTTTAGTAATTTAATAAAAGGGGGGAATTAATAAACTAGCACTAATATTTTGGGCGTGTCAAAAAAACGTCGGTGGGTGACATGATTTTGACGATCCAGGCCTGGTTGGAGAAGAGAAAGCCCGGTATATAACCCAGTCACGCAGTGCTCTGCGGTGCGCTGAACTAATAACCACGGCTAAACACAGTAGGTTTGGCCTGGCAGTAAGCGAAGTGAACAACCAGCATGTCACCGGTGAAAAGCAAACATCCCTGAGACCAGATGAGGCCTCAGTAACTTCAATTATGACTTCTGCTTTGTATTGCAGATATTTGACTTTTCGCATGAAATTACAAAATTTATATTTTCAGTAGAAACGGGTGTTACTATAAAGACTCGGTAGTAAGCTGTTAGGTTGCAAGGAGGCATCCGTGAAAGATAAAGAAAAAATAGCAGTATTCATCGATGCTGATAATGCACCGGCTCAAAAGATTGATAAAGTTCTTTCTGAGTTGGCTCGTTATGGTGTAGTTAATATTCGAAAGGCGTACGGAAACTGGAAAAACCAGAATTTGAAACCTTGGGAAGATTTACTACATGAGTTTGCAATTCAGCCAATACAGCAATTTGACTTAACCAAAGGGAAAAATGCCACAGACATGGCACTGGTCATTGATGTAATGGATGTATTGTATACAAAAGATATTGATATCATTTGTCTTGTATCGTCGGATTGTGATTTTACTCCGCTAGTAACTCGCTCACTGGCAGATGGCAAGTTTGTGATTGGTTTTGGTGAGCGTAAGGCGCCATTAGCTTTCGTGAATAGTTGCTCTCGTTTCCTTTATCTTGACGAAGAATGCGAAACAGAACTTCCTATCCAAAAGCAAACGAAGAGCATTAAAAGTGATACTAAGTTAATAAACTTGTTGCGACAGGCTATTGAAGCTGTAGAAGAAAATGACGGTTGGGCGATGTTAGGCCCTATTGGTACGCACATTTCTAATCATGCATCCTTTGACCAACGCAATTATGGTTTTAAGAAGCTCAGTGATTTGTTTCAGGCGATTGATCTTTTTGAAATGAAGAAGACAAATGGCTCCGTCTTGTGGGTTAGAGATAAAAAGAAAGCAAAGCAACTTAAAAAGTCAATCCAGCCGTCGGCTAATGCGGTTGCTGAGTGAAGCGTTAAACGTCTGTTATTTGTCTGATGCCCAACTTCTCAATGTCTGCTACTCCCTCAACGCCGCCTGCCAAGGCAAGCCCTGAAATAGCCGGGCAGCATTTTAGTTCAGCGGCAAGCCACAGAATCTTAACTCACCTGATCGATAAAGTTGCCCAGTCGTGCCGATGTGGGCTGGTTGTTCTGCAACCGCCGTGCGCGCTGCTCCACCTCGTCGCGTAAGGAACTTCTGACTTCATCGAGTTCGGCATCCAGTTGCTGGTCTGGCAAAACTGCGTCAGCCATTTGCTGACGCAGTATGGTTTCGATAACCGTGGCTTCTTCGCGCAATATGGTAATAAGTTCGTCGGAAGTATCCGTAGTCTGCTGTGTGTCAGATGCCTGAATAAGACGCTCTGTCTGCGGTGAATAACTATCGTCGCCGGTTTGTACATCACTGGCTGGCGTGGTATCGGTGGCTCCTTCTGTACTGGCTTGTGCTTCGGTTTCATTTGCCTGTGTAGCCGAACCTGCTGTCAGGTTGTCCTCCTCTAGCTGCTCCTCGCGGCGAATCTCCTGCTGGCGCTGGGCGGTAAGTGCCTCCTCCTGAAGCTGACGGGCCTGCTCTATGGCCTCACGAATATCCTGCTGTGTGGCTTGTTGTTGCTGGGTTTCACGCGCCTGCACCGATTGCTCGGTATTTTCACGCTGACGTGTTTCGCGCGCTTCTACGCTTTCGCGAATGCGGCTGGCACGCTGTTGCTCAATGGTTTCAGCACGTTCTGCCGCCCGCGCCTGACGCTGCTCACGCTGGTCAACCTGTTGCAGAATGCGTTGCTGTTCACGAAAATCCTGCTGTTCCTGCTGCGCGGTATTGTTCACAGGGGCGCGTTCAGTCTGACGTTGCTGCTGTTGCGCCTGAGTGAGCTGCTGCTCAGTTCGCTCACTGGCAGGCTCGCGCTCTGGCGCACGGGGTTGCGTCCGCACATCGTCACCGGCAGCGCGCTGTTCTAAGCGCTGCTGCGCTTCTTCACGGGCCTGCTCCTGTGCACGTCGCTGCTGGCGAAGATTGTCCAGACGCAATTCAAGATCCGCAGTGCGCGCTGACTGCGCGGCATTCTGTGGCTGTGTATTTTGGTTGTCACGCAGGGCTGGAGTCTCAGTGTTTCGCTCTGCTTCCCTGGTACTGCGCGACTCAATGGCGCGCGCCTGTAGCCGGGCTGCTGCGTCGTCTGGTAATCGCGTTACCGTCATCGTATCCTCCCGGTCATATAACACGCATTGCACCCGGGTCATCCAATGACGTGGGCGGTGGTGTTACCTCATACCTCTGGGTATACAAGCACCAGCAATGCCAGTAGTGTCTGGTAAGCAGCGTCGTGCTGGGATTATTAGAAAAACTACCGGCAAATTATGGGTATAGCGAAACAATGACGAGGCTGGAATAAAATCCAGCGATACGGTGCTGACGTAACAACTCAATATTTCTGGCAATATTGTGTAATTATTACGCAACAACCTTGAAGGGCGGTCACAGTGAAAAAATCTATTGCAACAGCGTGTCTGAGTGCAGCGGTGTGTGTTGCGCAACCAGCCGGCGCTGAAGTGCTTTCGGCGCCATTCACCCCTAAACCTGTTCAGATTGATGGCAGCCCCTCTGAGGCGGCCTGGCAAAACGCCCAGTGGCACAAACTGGATAAACATATTCTCGGCGATATGCCGGCCCCCGGCGACTTTTCAGGACGGTATAAGCTGCTGTGGGATGAAAAGCAGATTTATCTGTTAGCCGAAATCATTGACGATGTGCTTATAGACACTCACCCCAATCCACGCAAGCGTTACTGGGATGACGATACACTGGAAGTGTTTATTGATGCAGATGCCTCTGGCGGAACACATACTTACTCTCACAATGCGTTTGCTTACCATATTGCGCTTGACGGTAATGTTGCAGACATCGGCAACGCCGAAGATGACAACAAACGGGTGATTCTGCTCAACGAACATATCGACAGCGCCTGGTCGCGCGCTGATACATCGCCCTATGCCACTACCTGGGAAGTGGCGATGCGTGTTTACCCCGACACGTTCTCGACAGCCAGTCCGAGTGATCCCCTGGTACTTAAGCCTGGCATGACGCTGGGCTTCATGCTGGCCTATTGCGATAACGACGGTAGCGAGGAACGGGAGCACTTCATTGGCTCGCATGACATCGAACCGGTTAACGGCGATAAAAACCTGGGTTACATCGATGCCTCTGTGTTTGGCGAGCTTGTGCTTAAAAAAGGGGAGTAACCCGGTCGTCAGGCCTGTATATCGGCTGATACTTCAGGGCTTCGGCGTGTTCGCTTAATCTCGTACATTGCCATATCTGCCGCGTGCAACAGCGCTGCTAAGTCGGTTTGCGGCGCCTTTACTATCTGGCTGCCAATGCTTGCCTCAATGGGAATGGAGAGTGTGTCCACGTTGATGGTAAGCGAAGAAAAACGCCGGTTGATTCGGGCTAATAAGCGCTCAGCCTGACGCTCGGTATGACACAGCGCAAGCACGACAAATTCATCACCGCCATAGCGACCGACCAAATCCTGCTGGCGGCAGAGATGATTCAGAATTTGTGCAACAATCGCCAGCGTCTGGTCTCCTGTCGCATGGCCGAGCGTGTCATTTATCTGCTTAAACTTGTCGAGATCGATAAAGATCAGGCAAAGATAGCCACCGTCAGTTCGGTGTGTGTCCAATACGCTCTGCGCGGCGGTTTCCCAGCCCCGGCGGTTTAATACGGGGCAGAGCGGATCCATACTGGCGCGCCGGTATGCACGGTTTTTATCTTCATCAAGACGCTTCACTTTCTCGGCGGCGGCTACGGCCAGAATCAATGCCTCTATAGCGACCGCGATGATAAGGGCGTAGCGATGCAGAAACGGACTTAATTCGTGTAAATAAACACGCAGGACCATGGCCACGAACATGATACACAACGCCAGCAATACTAACCTTGCACAATGCACCTGTTGTTTCACCGCTAGCACAGTGGCAAGTATGATCCCGACAATAATCATCAGGGTTAGCGTGCCCATAATTTGGCTTAACACAATGGAAAAGGTAAACGGCACAATCAGTTGCACAACTGCGAGCATAAGTACGCCCAGTGCGCTCACATTCAGGAGGTTTCTTGGCCAGGGCTTAAGCAGTGTCGGAAAATCCAGTAACCGGTCAATAAAGCGCTGGGCGGTAACGACGGTCAGGCCTGCAAACAATAGCTTGTTTTCAATACTGTTGAGGAGCACTGAGTAAGGCAGTACAGCATTGAGCACACCTTCCTGTAAAACAAAGAAGGTGGCGGCACAGGTTATATAGGCGCTGTACGCGTAAAACCCGGTGTTTTTGATACTGCGTCCAAGCATACCTACATAGAGCGCAAGTGCCACGCAAAAACCGGTAAACAGACTCATCATTATCAGATGAATACTATTTCTGAACTGCGCAGTCGCGGCAGTATCGACCTGAGGGGAAAGATAACGGGCACGCGACGCTGTAATATCCAGAAAAACGGTGTAATTGCCAATAGGTAGCACAAACGATTTCCGGGCGCCGCGAAGAGGAGCGAACACCTGGCCCGTTTCATCAACCAGAGCAGCCTGACTGACAATATCCATGGGGAAGTGCAGCACTGAGACCTCTTCAATGTTGCATTGCAGTGTCAGGCGCTGCTCACCCAGTTTTAGCTTAACTGGCTGTCCGGCTTCTATCTGAACGGGCTCGGCAATAGTGCAGGTAGCAAGGCTGTGTGCGCTGAAGACGGCACAAAACGTGAAAATAAGTAGCAAGCGCCAGAACGTACCGCCTGTACTACCCATACGCGTCTATTCGCCACCAACTATCTGAACCTGGGCAATGTCCGTATCACCCTGAATCACTTTAAAGATGGCATCCTGAACCAGGGTACGCATGCCGTCATCCATGGCCTGCGCTTTCATATCCGACACGCTGGCTTCTTTATAAACCAGTGAGCGCAGTTCAGGGGTCATACCAAGCAGCTCGTGTACACCGGTTCGTCCTTTGTAGCCGGTATCACCACACTCGTCACAGCCTTTGGCACGATAGAGCTCAAGCGGTTCGTCAATGTTCAGTTCCGCCAGAAAGTCCTCGCCGTACTGACGCTTGATAAAGGCCAGATCGGTATCGGTGGCCTGGTACTTCTCCTTACAGTTGCCGCACAGTGTGCGAATCAGACGCTGCGCCAGTATGCCCACACAGGCATCTGAAAAGTTGACCGGGTCGAGGCCTAAATCCAGCAGCCGGGTAATGGTTTCCGGCGCTGAGTTAGTGTGCAGTGTCGACAACACAAGGTGACCTGTCAGCGAGGCCTCAATACCAGCATGCGCCGTTTCTTTATCCCGCATCTCACCAATCAGAATAATGTCTGGGTCGGCGCGCAAAAAGGCGCGTAGCGCATTGGCAAAGGTAAAACCAATTTTAGGGCTGACCTGAACCTGCTGCAGACCGGCCTGGGTGATCTCGACCGGATCTTCGGCTGTCCAGATTTTCTTTTCCGGGGTGTTCAGATAGCCAAGAATGGCATGCAGTGTTGTAGTTTTACCGGAACCGGTCGGCCCGACGACCAGCAAGATACCGTGTGGCTTTTTAATCATCTCCTCAAGCCGGGTACGATTAGTGGGGGCCATGTTCATCTTGTCCATGGGCATAGCACCGCCAGAGGCCAGGATCCGCATAACGACGCCTTCACCCGCCACCGTTGGGATGGTGGCGACCCGCACCTCTACCAGCTGGCCGTTCATTTTAAACGCCAGCTTGCCATCCTGGGGTACCCGCTTTTCCGCAATGTTCAGGTTGCTCATGATTTTTATCCGCGCAATCACCGCGCTGTGGTGCGAGTTTGGCACCTGACTCATGTCACGACATACGCCATCAACCCGCATACGCACCCGGGTCGGGCCGTTCTTTTCAGGGTCAATATGGATATCCGAGGCATTAAGGCGTTTGGCATCATGGAGAACCCGGCTAACCAGACGCACAACCGCAGGTGCATCGTCCGACAGTTCGTCTATCTGCTCTTCTTTCTCTTCGGATGAGGTGCCGATTTCATCCAGAATTTCACTCATTTCTCCGGGCGCACCACCTCCGGTTCCTTCGCCCAGATACTGTAAGATCTGATTAGGCAGGCCTACCGCGATGTCGTAGCTTTCAATGCCCATCGCACTTTCAATTTCCATTAGCAACGCGGCATTATTAGGCTCTGCCATGAGTACTATGGGATTTTCGCGCACATCGGCAATCACCGCGACATAGTTACGTTTGAGGTATGACAGGTTCAGCCGGCTTTCACCCTCGTATAAATGGTACTTGTCAGGCTGATACGCAATAAAGGGCACCTGATAGTGAATCGACAGTGAATTGCCAATCTGCTGCTCTGCAATACGCTGCTCGGAGATCAGGCGCTGAACAATCTGGCGCATGTCGTTAGACGACTCGGTAATGTCTGCCAGTGCTTTGTCACTGATGGCATTGCGGTGAATAAGCAAATCGAAGGGATTGTTTGTGCCACCCAGTTCGTAGCGGAATTTCGCGCCCAGCAACTCCGCCAGTTCTTTTGCTGTCTCGAGATCAGCATCATTGAAGGAGCCGGACTGCTTATTGATGATCTGCATGACACCCATCAGCACGCCGGCGTTTAAGATGGGCACACACAGGATATTGTTGGTTTTAAAGTCACTGCCTTTATCGAATTTGTCTGCAAAACGCAGTCTGGGATGAATTTCGCGAAGTTCTTCTGCGTTATACGGGTCATCAATTATGAGTGGCAACTGTGATAACGCCACGTAGCCCGCAATCGACATAGGGCTGATTGGTACTTTGATTTCCAGGGTTTCTTTGCCTGTTTTGAAGCGCGCGACCAGATCCTGATGCTGGCGCCGGCGCTGAAAAATACTCATACGCTGGGCACCAAACAAATTGAGGATGATAGGTTCCAGGCGCTGGTAGGCGTCCATGAGCGATGAATGCTCGGCCAGAATGGCGTTGATTTGATCAAGAGTTTGCTGCTGACTGCTGTCGGAATACATAGTTATTCGGGTTCTGCTCTGCTTTATCTCGGGCAAGTACGCGCGATATCAGTAATATAGATTCATTGTAAGCCACAATATACCTATCTATCCGCATCAGCAATATTCCTACACCCCACTCCTGCCTGTAAATACACCTTTTGGCTAGCCAATAAGTCTGTTGCCACTGGGCGGCTCATGAATTGTATAGTCGCAAGCCCGGCTTTGCAGGCAGTGGCCAACCTTATAACGCGCTCCTCTCAGGTGTAGAGAGCGCGTCTGCTGATTGCTTATGGGAGCCGGGCTGGTAAACTTCGTGGTGATATTGTGCTGAGCATAGGGAGTACTGGGTTATGTCATCAGATAGGCTGTTACTGGATAATCAGCTCTGCTTTTCGCTTTACGCCACTTCCCTGGCCATGACACAGCTTTATAAACCCCACCTTAAGCAGCTTGGCCTGACTTACACACAGTATACAATCATGCTGATCCTGTGGGAGCAGGACGCACTCAGCCTGAAGGCCATTTGTGAGCAACTTGGCCAGAAGCCGGGCGCGCTGGCACCTGTGATTAAACGCATGGAGTCGCAAGGCTTGCTTGTCCGCGCGCGCGGCGTTGATGATGATCGCGCGCTCACTATTCGGTTAACAGATAATGGCCGCGCACTGCGGGAGCAGGGGCTAAAGGTAAATCAGTGTGTCTTTGAAGCCTGTGGCTTGCCGGGCGACAAGCTGCGCGACCTGAAACATTCCCTTGATCACCTGCGCGCCCGGATAACAGGGTCAGAGAGTGATAACACTCCGCCAGACAGATAGAACCAACCGCGCAAGACAACCACTATTCTTATCGCCACACAACACCTGAAAAGTTAAAAAGTTAAAAAGTGGACACCCACCGTATTAGCGCTAAGTTTATTTAACGTGCTTTGCTTATTTACTGGGAGGCATGACTGTGTGATTAGGATGTATTGCCACAGTAACGGTTGAAAAGACCAATTAAATCGCAATAATAGTTATTGCGATAACTATGTGGTCATGCATATTGAAAACGATGTGCATAAACAAACAACGAGGTGAATCATGAAAGCAATTTATACCGCAACCGCGACAGCAACGGGCGGACGCGACGGGCGCGCCGTTTCTTCTGATGACAAGCTGGACGTTGGGTTAAGCGTACCCAAAGAGATGGGCGGAAACGGCGGCGATGGCACCAACCCCGAGCAGTTGTTCGCAGCGGGTTACTCAGCCTGCTTTATCGGTGCAATGCAATTTGTCGCCGGCCAGAAAAAGCTAAGCCTGCCCGATGATTTAAATGTGACCGCAGATGTCGGTATTGGTGAAAACACCCGCGGCGAGGGCTTCGCTATCAGTGTTGATATGACAGTTTCACTGCCCGGTATGGATGAGCAATCCGCTAAAGAGCTGGTGGATGCCGCGCACCAGGTATGCCCCTATTCAAATGCAACGCGCGGAAACATTGACGCGTCTACGACAATTAATAACTAGCCACTAAGCCGCATAATACAAATTAAAGGGGGGAGTCATTATTAATGGTCCCCCAAGCTATGCGTATCAGATCGAACAAATACTCAGTGGGCTTTCTAAGTCTTAATGCACTCTTGTGCATTGATTCTGGTATGTACAATCTGAATAGCTACCATTAGTAAGAAAACCAGCAAAAGCCCGGAACGTGGCACCGCATCCAGGGCAATACACAGCGTACATGCAAGTGCACTAAGCCCGACAGACGTGCCTGCCAGTTGGAGGTAAACATTCATCACAGTTGTCTCCAGTAGACATTGCAGATTAAAACATCATGTCTTGCGAGGCAGTTTTATTCAGACGCATAGTAAATGGCCATGCCCGAGCTAAATATAGATGCGCCAAGCATTACGCCCAATCCAATCGGCGTAAGCATTGATGCAGCAGCAATGCCCATGGCGAGGAAACCGCCCGCGCTACCAAGCGATGCACCCTATGCTGTGTCATTTGATATTGCACCACTAACCACCTGTATCTCTGTTTCTGAAAGATTATCCATAATCAACTATCCTTAATAACATTGAACCACCAATAAATTATTGGTTTATCAAGCATAACGAAATACACTCATAGTGGGTACTGCACGCAAGATCTGATTTACGCATGACACCGGTGATGTGCACGTGACTTAAATCACCCGATGCCCAGTCGTTCCGCCTACAAAAAATGTGTGTTGCATGAGGCAACGCGAGGAATAATTACAGTAATCAATACTCACGCCCGCAGATGCCGAATTAATTGCCCAATAATCACACTTTCCCCTTGCGTTACCCTCTGGCATCTGTATAATTCGCGCCCACTGCCCATTACGGGCAACAAATTTTAGCCGCGACCTCACTGCTTTTAGGGTGGTTGCCAACGTGACGGACAACTGTTACTGGCGTGCTAGAAGAAGAACAGGGTTCCGATTGGGAACCATCGGTTTACGCACATCTTTTCTTCCCGGCAAATGATGGGAGAGAAAAGGTGAATTTTTTTGTTCTTTCGATTGGAGCTTAATCGATGCCAAATCAAAGAATTCGCATTCGTTTGAAAGCGTTTGATCACAAGTTGATCGATCAGTCTACGGCTGAAATCGTTGAAACGGCGAAACGCACTGGTGCTCAGGTCAGCGGTCCAATTCCTCTGCCTACTCGCAAAGAACGCTACACAGTTCTGGTTTCTCCGCACGTCAACAAGGACGCGCGTGATCAATACGAAATCCGCACTCACAAGCGTTTGGTAGACATCATCGAACCAACTGACAAAACAGTTGACGCGTTGATGCGTTTGGACTTGGCTGCCGGCGTTGATGTTCAAATCAGCCTGGGCTAACAAGAGAGGGTTATAACAATGGCGATTGGTCTAGTCGGTCGTAAAGTGGGTATGACTCGCATCTTCACTGAAGATGGTCAGTCTATCCCTGTGACTGTTATCGAAGCGACCCCAAACCGTATCACTCAGTTACGCACTGAGGACACAGACGGTTATCGCGCTCTTCAGGTTACTGCTGGAACCAAGAAAGCGAACCGCGTGAACAAAGCTGAAGCAGGTCACTTTGCTAAAGCTGGCGTTGAAGCGGGCCGTGGTCTTGTTGAATTCCGCCTGGAAGACAACGAAGGTGCCGATTTTGAAGTAGGCAGTGAAATCACTGTAGAAATCTTCAACGACACTAAGAAAATTGATGTGACTGGCACATCTAAAGGTAAAGGTTTTGCCGGAGCAATCAAACGTTGGAACTTCAGTTCACAGCGTATGACTCACGGTAACTCTCTGTCACACCGTGCACCTGGTTCAATTGGTCAGAACCAATCACCAGGTAAAGTCTTCAAAGGCAAGAAAATGGCTGGTCAGCTTGGTAACAAGCAAATCACCACACAGTCTTTGGAAGTTGTACGTGTTGACGTAGAAAACAACCTGATCCTGGTTAAAGGTGCCGTACCTGGCGCAACAGGCGGCGACGTAATCGTTAAGCCAGCTGTTAAAGCGTAACGTCTGGGGAGTGAACTGATGGAATTAACATTGAAAGACGCGAACAGCGCTCTTGAAGTATCCGAAGCCACCTTTGGACGTGAATTCAACGAAGCCCTGGTACACCAGGTCGTTGTAGCTTACGGTGCAGGTGCTCGTCAGGGTACAAAAGCGCAGAAAACTCGCGCGGAAGTTCGTGGTGGCGGTAAGAAGCCATGGCGTCAGAAGGGTACTGGTCGTGCCCGTGCCGGTACAATCCGCAGCCCAATCTGGGTTGGTGGTGGCCGTGCATTCGCAGCCAAGCCTCGTGACTTCGAGCAAAAAGTTAACAAGAAAATGTATCGCGGTGCGATCAAGAGCATCTTGTCTGAACTGATTCGCCAGGACCGTCTGGTTGTGGTTGAGAAGTTTGGTGTAGACACACCTAAGACTAAAGAGCTCGTTTCAAAGCTGAATGATCTGGAACTGAAAGACGTTCTGGTTGTAACACCTGAAGTTGATGAGAACCTGTTCTTGTCTTCACGCAACCTGTACAAGGTTGACGTACGTGATGTTGCAGGCGTTGACCCGGTCAGCCTGATTGCATTTGAAAAAGTGCTTATCACTGCCGATGCAGTGAAACAACTTGAGGAGGCGTTAGCATGAAGGAAGAACGTCTACTGAAGGTGCTTAAAGCACCACACGTTTCAGAAAAGTCTACAATGGCTGCTGAAGTTAGCAACACGGTTGTATTCAAAGTAGCGAAAGACGCGAACAAAGCTGAAATCAAAGCGGCAGTTGAGAAGCTGTTCGAAGTTGAAGTTGAAGGTGTTCGTACTGTGAACGTGAAGGGTAAAACCAAGCGTCACGGCATGTCATTCGGTAAACGCAGCGACTGGAAGAAGGCCTACGTGGTTCTTAAAGAAGGTCAGGACATCGACTTTGTCGGTGGCGCTGAGTAAGAAGGGGATTAGAAATGCCATTAATGAAAGCTAAGCCAACTTCTGCCGGTCGTCGTCACGTCGTTAAGGTTGTAAATCATGACCTGCACAAAGGCGCGCCGTATGCACCACTGTTGGAAAAAAACAGCAAGTCTGGTGGTCGTAACAACAATGGTCGTATTACAACACGTCACATTGGCGGTGGTCACAAGCATCACTACCGTGTAATTGACTTTAAACGCAACAAAGACGGCATTCCTGCCAAAGTTGAGCGTTTAGAATATGATCCAAACCGCTCTGCAAACATTGCTCTGGTACTGTATGCAGACGGTGAGCGTCGTTACATCCTGGCGCCTAAGGGAATGAAAGCGGGTGATACAGTACAGTCTGGTACTCAATCACCAATTAAAGCAGGTAACACCCTGCCGCTGCGCAACATCCCGGTTGGTACCGTTGTACACGCTGTAGAAATGAAGCCTGGCAAAGGTGCACAACTTGCACGTTCTGCTGGTGCTTACGTTCAGATCCTGGCACGTGACGGTAACTACGTTACGCTGCGTATGCGTTCTGGCGAAATGCGTAAAGTATTGTCTGATTGCCGCGCCACTATTGGTGAAGTAGGTAATGCAGAACATATGCTGCGTTCACTGGGTAAAGCGGGTGCAACTCGCTGGCGCGGTGTTCGTCCTACTGTTCGTGGTGTTGCCATGAACCCAATCGACCACCCACACGGTGGTGGTGAAGGACGTACATCTGGTGGCCGTCACCCAGTTTCACCTTGGGGTACTCCTACTAAAGGTAAGAAGACCCGAAGCAACAAGCGTACTGATAAACTTATCGTACGTCGTCGTAACAAGTAAAAGCGAGGATTCACCATGCCACGTTCTCTCAAGAAAGGTCCTTTTATTGACCTTCACTTGCTGAAGAAGGTAGAGGCTGCAGTGGAAAAGAACGAGCGTAAACCAATTAAAACCTGGTCTCGCCGTTCCATGATCATCCCAGATATGATTGGGTTGACCATTGCGGTCCATAACGGTCGACAGCACGTTCCAGTTCTGGTCAACGAAGAAATGGTCGGCCATAAGTTGGGCGAATTCGCGCCAACGCGTACTTACCGCGGTCATATCGCGGATAAGAAAAGCAAACGTTAAGGGGTAGGAAGATGGAAGCATTAGCTAAACACCGTTTTGCCCGCACGTCGGCTCAAAAAGCACGCTTGGTTGCGGATCAGGTTCGCGGAATGCACGTAGAAAAAGCCCTGGAGCTTTTAGCGTACAGCCCGAAAAAGAGCGCAGCGCTGATCAAGAAAGTTTTAGAATCTGCGATTGCAAACGCTGAACACAACGAAGGCGCGGACATCGACGAACTACGCGTCGCCAAAGTTTTCGTTGATGAAGGCCCAACAATGAAACGTATCAAGCCACGTGCCAAAGGACGTGCAGATCGTATCTTTAAGCGTAGCAGTCACATCACTGTGGTTGTAGCGGATAACTAGGAGTAGATAATGGGACAGAAGGTACATCCTACGGGCATACGCCTGGGTATCAGCAAACCATGGACTTCTACCTGGTTCGCCAATACCGCAGACTATGCAGATAATCTGTATAACGATCATCAGGTACGTCAGTATCTGACGAAACAACTTAAAAATGCGTCGCTTTCTCGTATCGTAATCGAGCGTCCTGCGAAGAGCATCCGTGTGACTATTCACACAGCTCGTCCAGGTGTGGTTATCGGTAAGAAAGGTGAAGACGTAGAAAAGCTGCGTAACTATGTGTCTAAGCTGGCCGGCGTGCCTGCTCAGATCAACATTGCTGAAGTACGTAAACCAGAGCTGGATGGCCAACTGGTTGCGGACAGCATCTCTAGCCAGCTTGAGCGTCGTGTAATGTTCCGTCGTGCCATGAAGCGCGCGGTACAAAACGCAATGCGTCTTGGTGCTAAAGGTATCAAAGTTGAAGTTAGCGGCCGTTTGGGCGGTGCAGAGATTGCACGTACTGAATGGTACCGTGAAGGTCGCGTACCGCTGCACACATTCCGTGCAGATATCGATTATGCGACATCTGAAGCGTCAACTACCTACGGTATCATCGGCGTGAAAGTATGGATCTTCAAAGGCGAGATTCTGGGCGGACTGCCTACAAATCAGGAGCCAACTCCTGAGAAGCCTAAGAAGAAAGGCCGCAGCGCTAAGCGAGAGGGCTAAATCATGTTACAACCAAAACGCATGAAATTTCGTAAAATGCATAAAGGTCGTAACCGTGGTCTTGCTGTTGCAGGTAGCAAAGTAAGCTTCGGTACCTATGGCCTTAAAGCAACTGGCCGTGGTCGTATGACTGCACGCCAAATCGAAGCCGCGCGTCGTGCTATGACTCGTCACGTTAAGCGTCAGGGTAAAATCTGGATCCGGGTATTCCCTGATAAGCCAATTACCGAGAAGCCTCTAGAGGTTCGTCAAGGTAAGGGTAAAGGTAACGTTGAATACTGGGTATGCCAGATTCAACCAGGTCGTGTCTTGTACGAGATGGAAGGTGTTCCTGAAGACCTGGCACGCGAGGCGTTTGAACTGGCAGCCGCTAAGCTGCCATTTAAAACAACCTTTGTAACTCGGACGGTGATGTAATGAAAGCGGCAGAACTGAAAGACAAAAGCGTAGAAGAGCTGAACGGCGAGCTGCTTGAGCTGCTTCGCGAACAGTTCAACCTGCGCATGCAGCACACAACAGGTCAGCTTGAAAAAACCGACCAGTTGAAAAAAGTGCGTCGTAACATCGCGCGTGTTAAAACCATTCTGACTCAAAAGGCTGATGCGTAATGACTGAACAAAAAATTCGTACAGTACAAGGTCGTGTGGTTAGCAACAAAATGGATAAAACCATTACTGTTGTGGTTGAACGATTCGTTAAGCACCCAATCTATGGGAAGTTCATGAAGCGTTCGACTAAACTTCACGCCCACGACGAAGAAAACGTAGCCAACCAAGGCGATACTGTCACTCTGCGTGAGTGTCGTCCTCTGTCTAAGAACAAATCTTGGATGCTGGTAGACGTTGTAGAGAAAGCAGGCGTTTAATTACTCCTTCTTTCTTTTAGAAAAAGCCACTCTTCGGAGTGGCTTTTTTGTTTCTTCCTGTCTGATCGGCAGCAGGTTAAAGCCGATTATCGTGTTAAGGATGAAAAATCCCCCAAGGCGGTGTATCTTAGCGCCTTTACCGAATAGCCAGTGCGAACTGCGCTGACGCTTTCATCTTCAGTAATCCGTTGATTAAGCATTTCCGGCAAAACCGGTAATGCGTATAAGGATAAGTTTATGCATTCAGGCATGCGTCAGGGAGTCTCTGTATTGTGGATGGCTGTCCTGCTTGCTGGTTCGTTTATGACGCTTAGCAGTAAGGCGTCAGGGGTTTCAAACTATCTGCCGCTAAATCAGTCGGTGCGGGCTGAGGCAGAAATCGACAGGGTCATTGCGCTGACAAACGGCAATGCACTGATAAAGCCGTACAAAGTGGCCGATATTCAGGCACGCGTTGCCCAGATAAAAACAACCTATCCAACTCTGTATAAGCGTGTGACTTCGTATCTTAAGCGTTATCAGACTCCCCTGGGGATCACCCACGCCGGTGCCGAAGTGGCTGCCACCAGTGATGCGAAAGGCAACTTACCTAACGCCCATGGCAAATCCATGGATACCAATTACGAAGTGGCGCTGGCGGGCTATTATCAACCCTCCGATTATTTGTTGTTCTCAGCCGGCGGTGTCTATAACGACACGGATAAGTGGCGGCATACAGGTTCGTTTGTCGGCATGGGCTTTGAGTACGCGCAGCTTGATATTGGCTATCGTGAACACTGGTATTCGCCCTTCAAACATGCTGCCATGCTGATGAGCACACACGCTGAAGCAGCGCCGTCTGTCACTTTAAGTAATGTACAGCCAATTACCGGCTGGGATATTCGCTACGAACTCTTTTACAGCGAGCTTGCTGAGGTGGATGAGATCCGCCTGGGCGATGAGGTGTATCCAGGTCGACCGCGCCATGCAGGTCTGCACTTAAGCTTTTCACCGCTGGAAAACTGGACGTTCGGCGTTAACCGCACCCTGCAATTTGGTGGTGGTGCCCGCGATGCAGGTTTTTCCGACTTTTTCGAAGCACTGTTTAATCCTGCCGGGAAAGACAACATTGAAGATCGCAGCGGCGATCCGAATTATGAATTTGGTAATCAGCAGGCGTCGGTGACTGCGCGTTATCACGCGAACTGGGGGATGCCCCTGGAGTTCTACGGTGAGTATGGCGGTGAAGACACCGAAGGCGAGAAGAATTACAAGCTGGGGAACATTACGGCGGGCTTAGGCGTGTTTGCGCCATATGTGACAGATAATCTGGCGCTACGCTTTGAATACAACCATTGGTCACACCTTTGGTACGTGCATCATATTTACCGTGACGGCTACGTGAATGACGGTGTGATCATGGGGCACTGGGCAGCGGAACTGCGCGGCGACGAGCGTCGCGCGCCAGGCGGCGCTGTACACACTCTCAGTGCACACTGGGAAATCTCCAGTTCACGCTTTGTTGATACCCGGGTGTCAGTGATACGCAATGATGAGAATACGCAACGTGACTATGAAACCGGCTATCAGCTGAAAACCACCTACAGTGAAGTTATCGGTGACGGCATACTGGGCGTGACGCTGTTTTTGCAGCGTGACACCTTTGGTGACAGTCAGTCGCGGCTGGCTCTTAGCTACCAGTGGTAGCCCTAATTTGCCACGGTCTGTAAATGAAATCCGTTAGCCCTGCTTCGTATACGCCAACACTTAGTCAGTCTGTCGCCAGACATGCGTATTCGCTGCTGCTGGTACTGCTGGTATGGCCGGTTATGCTGATTCGGCTGCTCGTTAGCCGCTTTCGGAGTCAGGCGGCGTATGCACGGTTACGTCAGCGTCTCGGCATGACCAGCGCCGATGTGCCGCAGGAAGGCGGCTATCTTTTTCATTGTGTGTCTGTCGGTGAGGTGGTGGCTGCTTCGGTAGTGATAAAAGCCCTGCAAGCGCGGCCAAACGCGCCGCCCATCACCATCAGCACCACGACGGCGACGGGCGCAGAGCGGGTCCGGGCTATTTTCGGCGATTCCGTTAGTCACTGCTACCTTCCTTATGACTTCCCCTTACTTATTGGCAGTTGGTTGAAACGGCAAAGCCCTAAGGCCGTGGTGATCACCGAAGTTGAGTTATGGCCAAACCTTATCCATGCCTGCTGGGCACAGTCGCGCCCAGTTGTTGTGATTAACGCGCGGATGACCGATAAGTCTGCGCGCAGTTACCGTAAAATTCCGGCACTGTTTACGCCCATGCTACACAAGCTGACCCATGTGTGCGCGCAGGGCGAGCGGGATCACCGAAACTACCTGTCGCTGGGGCTGCCTGCGCACAACCTGACCCTCACCAATAATATTAAATTTGATCAGGTTGCTGCACTGACCAACGATAATCACGCCGGGTTTTTAAATCTGGCACGTGGTGACAGACCAGTCATCATCGGTGGCAGCACCCACGAACCAGAAGAAGACGCGTTACTGGATATGCTGGAAGCGCTGCTGCCTGACCACCCTAATCTGTTGCTTGTGCTTGTACCGCGTCACCCAGAGCGCTTTGCGGTTGTACAGCGTCTTATTGAGCAGCGCAGCCTGCCTTTCATATCAACCTCAGCGAACAGCCACATCGATGCGTCTTGTAACCTGGTATTAGTGGATGAAATGGGCAGACTGAATCAGGCCTATCAGGTGGCAACTATCGCGTTTGTCGGCGGCTCACTTGCCGATCGCGGCGGGCACAATGCCCTGGAGCCTGCAGCGGTAAGTGTGCCGGTGATTATGGGGCCGAATACTTACAATAACCCGGTTATCTGTGAGTACCTCGCGCAGCAGGGCGCGTTATATCTGGCTGAAGATGCAAAGCAGGTGACGGCACAATGCGGTGACTGGCTACGCAACCCGGACGCCGCCCGGTTAGCCGGCGAAGCAGGCCGGGCGGTACTGGAGGCTAATCGTGGCGCGCTGTCGAAAACGCTGGACGTGCTGAGCATGGTCAGGGCGCAGAGCCAGTAATCCCACACACAGATGTATCTACGTAGTATTGCTGGCAGTCTTTATGGGCAGGTTTGATAATCAGTGTCGCTGATTAAAAAGTGAACCCTGCGCTGGTGCAGGAAAAACGGCGATTTGCACATAACTGGTTCAACCAGTTAGAGCTTTATACCCGTTTATATCCATAAGTCACTGAATATAAAAAATAAATAAATGTTGGCAAGTGCTTTGCTAACATAGTGGTGACGTTGTACTGCAAGTAAAACAACAATACAAACGCAGTGAATACATTGCACTTGCTTACACGTTTTCCAGGGAGAGGCACCCTGCCAGTAAAGGCAGGGTGCATTTTACGCTTCGCTGCTCTTTTTCTCCGGATCGATAAGACTAATCACCCGCCAGCCAGGCTCAGGCAACAGATCGCGGCCATTGATGAAGGTATAAATATGATCTTCTGCATCAAGGGCAATCAGCGGCGTGACCCGAACACCATATTTCTCAAGATAGTCTCCAAAATCAAACTCTTCACTTAAGCGAGTGGTTTTTACGATGCCTCCGCGTGCCGCCGATGAGGCGAGTACACCGTATGTCACACCCTCATCAAATAAGGTGAGTTTTTTCGCATAGTGGTCACTGACCTGATGACTTGGTCGGGTAGACTGTTCGTTACTGGTCAGTGCCCACACCTTGTCTTTGCCCATGGTGTACTCAAAATGATAGGCAATCATGGGGTTGAGCTGTTTGTAGGGTGACATGATCAGCACCGTGCCAAAAGTACTCATCTCAAGGTGGCGTGACGCATGATCCGACATAGGATTGCCGAAATAAACCGGAATATCCATCATTCTGGCCTCGCGAATAGCATCCCAGTTGGTGTCTGCAATGCACACGTTGATCCCCTGATTTTGCATCTCTTCGGCCATTAGCCGGTTGAACTTGGCACCACCGAATATAAGAAAGCCGGTGGGCGGTGGTGAGCGTACCTTGAGCAGGCTGGCTACGGGACGCGCTGTCAGGCTCTGAACCACCACCGTTGCAATGATCACCAGAAACACAATGGGCACAATGATATTAGCACCCTCGTAACCCATCTCTTCCAGTTTGAGTGAAAACAGGGCTGAAATCGCAGCCGCAACTATCCCGCGTGGGGCAACCCACGAGAGTAGTGCGATTTCCCGTAGATTGAGACCAGCACCGACAGAAGAAACCAGCACTGCCAGGGGACGGGCGATAAACATAATGGCTGCAAGTACCACTACGACACCCCAGCCAAGATCAGTGACCTCGGTCAGGTTCAGGCGGGTGGCCAGCAATATAAACAAGCCGGAAATAAGCAGTACGCTCAGTGTTTCCTTAAATTCCAGGATGTCTTCTACATCCACATTTTTCATATTCGCCAGCATAATGCCGCAGATGGTCACAGCCAGCAGGCCTGATTCATGAGCGACATAATTAGATGCGGCGAAGATCCCCAGAATAATGCACAGTACCGCGGTATTTTGCAGATAATGAGGGATCAAATCTTTACGCAGGGCAATACCAAGTAAGTAACCACCCGCTAACCCTAAAAAGCTTCCTATACCAATAGTTTTGCCAAAGGTCATCAGTGTATGGGTAATGGCCGTTTCCTGAGATGCGATAATGAACTCGAACACCAGTACCGCGAGCAATGCGCCGATAGGATCGATAATAATGCCTTCCCAGCGCAGAATATTCGCCAGATTGGTCTTGGGCCTGACGGTACGGAGCATGGGTACGATGACCGTAGGGCCGGTGACGGTCACAATGGCACCGAAAAGAAATGACAGCTGCCAGGTCAGCCCAAGCGTGTAATGTGCAGCCACCGCCGCGACAATCCAGGTAACGGCCACCCCGATAGTGCAGAGATTCCGAACCATATTGCCATGTCCGGCAATATCAGAGAACTTGAGTGTCAGAGAGCCTTCGAACAGGATAATGGCGACAGAAAGCGATACAACCGGAAATAACAGGTCGCCAAACAGCGCATCGGCATTCAGTACGCCGGTTACCGGGCCCACAAGGATCCCAACGATAAGCAAAGGTAAAATGGCGGGCAGCCGGACCTTGTACGCAAAATACTGGCAACTGATTGACAGCAGGCCAACCATTACCAACGAAACCAGTGGATCTGACAAGGTGATATCCTTCTTAGTATTTGATTTCCATCAGTCTGAGGCATCAAGCCCCGTTATTATCATGTTTTGAACAAGTAAACCCACAGATAGGATCAAAAACATCTGTGAGAAACAAATTTTAATTTAATGCAATACTGGGTAAACTTTAAGCACAGATTGCTGCACGTACGGTTTTACCGTGCGATGTCATGGTTAACTCTACCAGGAACCAGTGTGATGCAGGGAAGGCAGAAAACGTTTACAAGTATCAGCCAGGTGGTGCTGATGTGTATCACGCTACTTGCATGCGCCTCCCCTGACTACCCGCCTGCGGTCACACTAAAGAAAGTAAGCCAGGTTACGCTGCCGCCTGGCCTTGCTGAGACGTCAGGACTTTACTGTCGGGAAGACAGCCTTCTGACTATCAATGACTCAGGGAATCTGCCCCTAATCCACACCATCGACTATCAGGGAAATATACAGTCTGCCACGCGGGTCGCTGCGCCTAATAACGACTGGGAAGCAATAACGCTGACCGGTGATACGCTGGTTGTTGCTGATATTGGTAATAATCGTGGTAACCGAACCGATCTGTCGCTTATCACAATCAACAGTAAAAGCGGCGAAACGCGAAGGCGTCTGCCACTGGCATATAAGGCCAACCCGGTGTCGGCCAATCAGGCCTATGCGCATGACTTCGATGCAGAAGCGATAACAGCTGTCCAAAATACGGTGTATTTATTCTCCAAAAGCTGGGCCACGCAGATTGCCAATGTTTATCGCTTTACCCTTGATGATGATCTGACCGCATTACGCCCACAAAAGACGATTCAAGGGCTACCGGGTGTGATCACCGGTGCAGACTGGGATAGCGGACGACACCAATTTGTACTGATTGGCTATCTCAGCGATCCTTTTGGTAACTTTGATGCGTTTATTTCGCGCCTTGACCGCAATTTACGGGTACTGGATACATGGCCACTGACTGATTTCAAACAGGTAGAGGGCATATGCGTTAGCGCTAATGGCGACTACTGGATTTCACAGGAAGCAGGCAGTGGCAGTCAGGCGGTACTGGCGCAGTTTCGGCTTCAAAACGAACGCTAAGTGCCCGGCTAATACTATCCATACGCATCAGTCTTAATACGTAAAGCGATTAAACATTAACCTATACTGCAAACGTCGATAACGGCAATGGCCGTTGAAGCAACGCCAATCAGGCGGAGGCAGTATGAATACCGTTAAAGTTTTTTGTAGTTATGCACTGGCGATCACCACGCTGTTGGTCAGTGCGGCGCACGCTAATACGCTTTCACCGGCTAAATGGCTTGCATCTGCTGTCGGCGAGACAGTAGAAATCGACATGCAGGTAGATAAACATAAACTGTCTTTTAAAGGCTGCAAGCAGACCCGTTACTCGCTGACCATGTCACGACAGCTAGCCCCGGACTGGCAGGTTGAAGCCATTGCGCATTACGGCCGTGGTGCACTGAGTTTTGGTACCTTAACCCAGACAGTGAAAACACAGGCACTGGAGCTGGTAGCCTGGCATGAATTTAATGATGATATGCGGGTAGGTGTCATGCACAAGGCGCAGCCCGGTCATGAGATTGTCTTATTAATGGGCGATGACCTGGACTTACCGACCAGTAAAACGCTGGGACTGTATGTCGATATGGAGATTGGCATATCGACCGAACAGTCCGTGCGTATTACGCTTTTGCGGGAAACCTGGAATGCTGATTCGGCCTCGGTACCACTGGCGTGGCGACGTAGTCAGGACAGCCAGGTGCAGCTTAGTTACTCCATGGCGTTCTGAGTATTCACTGAAACCGCCCGGTCAAACCGGGCTTTTTTATCAAGCGGTACAGCACGCATCCTTACAACTTGAACCGACCAACCTGTGAAGCCAGTTCTGAAGACAGCGCATCGAGTTTTTCACTCAGCCTGACCAGCGAGGTCATGGCACTTAAATTTTCCTCACTGCCGCTACTGATATCATTAATACTGCGGCTCACATCTTCAATGACAATGGATTGTTGCTCCGTTGCTGCGGCCACCTGAGTATTAAGATCATTGATGGCTTCAATTTCCTGTGAGATTTCCGACAGCAGATTATCAATATTGGTCGTCGCCTCGACCACATGACCGGTCTGCGATTTACTGGTCTCCATTTTAGCGACGGCGGCCTGAGAGTCGGCCTGAAACTTATCAATTTTGGTCTGGATTTCATCGGTTGCATCAGAAGCGCGCTGTGCCAGACCGCGCACTTCATCGGCTACCACCGAAAAACCGCGACCGTGATCGCCGGCGCGCGCGGCTTCAATAGCGGCATTAAGCGCCAGCAAATTGGTCTGCTCAGAAATACCACGAATGGTGTCGAGGATCCCGCCAATGGCGCTGGTATGTTCATCCAAAGACGCGATGACCTGCGCCACATCTTCTACCTGAGAAGACAGAGTATGGATATCTTCAACGGCCTGACGGGTAATATCGCGCCCTGCAAGAACGTTGTTTGTGGCGGTGTTGGCACTGCTGGCTGCGCGGTTGGCAGACTCTGCAATTTCACCCACGGTGCTGCCCATTTGTGTCAGTGCCGAGGCTACCTGCATCGTGTGATCGCGCTGCACCTTGGTGATGTCCTCACTCAGGTGTGACTGATGCGCAACGTCAGAGGCATCCTCTGTCAGGGAACGCCCGGTTTTTGCCACTGCAGAAATGGTAGTGTGCAGATGCGAGATAAAATTGTTGAAGCCTTCAACCAGTCTGGCGGTTTCGGTTTGCCGGGGCACCTTAATGCGGGTGGTCAGATCCCCTTCGCCACGGCCCAGTTCGTGGAATGTATCGGCAAGGTGAATGATGGGGCGGCTTAAGCTGCCGGCAAGCAAAATGCCCAGCACGGCGAAAACCGCTGCAATGACCACGGACCAGAAAATAATTAACTGGCCGCTTTCATCCAGCGACGCATACAACTCATGCTTAGGCACCTGCGCAACCACATACCAGCCTGCTCTGTCCACGTAGGTACTGGCAAACAGCATAGTTTCATCATCAATCACGGTTTCGGCCATGGCATACGATTCGCCATTGGTCAGTTGGGACGCCACGTATCCGTCACTTAACTCACTCAGTGTACTGCTGCCAAGTATTGAGGTATCAGGGTGTGCGATGACGGTGCCGCTACCATCAATCAGGAACAAAAAACCGGACTCTGCAATTTTTACGTCATTCATAATTCTCAGCAGGCCATCTACTGAACGGGCTACCCCGGACATGCCGCGGCCATTGAGCTGCTGAAAATTAGCGAACAACCGGTAGCCAGCACCAGGTTCATTGTAAAGACTCAGCGATACAGCCTCGCCGCTGTCTTTATAGGCGAAAAACCAGCCGTCATACTCATCATTTTTCAGCTCACGCAGAAAGCCGTCCTGATTCCAGTAGCGATAGGTCTGGCGATCGGCAAATGAGGCCACGGTGAGATCATTAAACGCGACAACATTGTTCAGGTATTCTACCAGCTTGCGTTCGCCGTCTTTGTCTGCGCCGCTGGCACTCCACTGCGTGATCATAGGGTTGGTGGCAATACTTTGTGCTACTGACAACATAACACTGGCTTCGCGATCCACCTGATTGCCCACCTGTCTGAGCTGTGAGGGCAGCTCAACCTGCTCAACTTTTTCTGTGACCAAATCCCGGGAAATCCACTGACTTACCGAGCCAACCAGTACCGACGCTGCTAATACGGCGGTCAGCAGAGAGAAGATAAGTTTTTGCTTAATACTGAAAGTTTTTGACGTCATTACTTTCGATCACGTTGCCTGAACAAAGATTATTTTCTGCTATTGCCGACAGGAAGCGCATGCAGCAATAGTGATGAGTGTCTCACCTTCTTTAATAGTAAGTCAGAATGCTGACATTGTCTTTAACGGCTGAAAGTAACAATACTGAAGGTATAAACAAAAACGCCGCGTATCTACGCGGCGTTTTTTTATTCACAGCACTTATTAATTATCGCTGTCAGATTCTCCGGGTACCGGGAACCCTCGGTCGCGCATCAGTGCATCCACTTTTGCATCACGGCCGCGGAACTTACGGTACGCCTCAGCCGGATCCATAGCGTTACGAACGGAGAACAGATATTTCACCAGTCGCTCGCTCAGCTCTTCGTCGTAGAAACCGCCAGGTGCATTCTGGAAGGCTTCTGACGCATCAGCGGTAAGCACTTCTGCCCACATATAACCGTAGTAGGCCGCTGCATAACCTTCACCCGAGAACACGTGACCGAAGTGTGGCGTACGATGACGCATCACAATTTCTTCAGGCATATCCAGCTTTTGAAGTTCTTCACGCTCAAAGGTATCCGGCTCAATGTTCTCAGGATCGGTGGTGTGATATTTCAGATCCATGATCGCTGAGGCCATATACTCGGTGGTCTTGAAGCCTTCATTGAAGGTCGAGGCTTTCTTGATTTTTCCGACCAGCTCATCTGGAATGGGTTCGCCGGTTTCATAGTGGACCAGATAGTTATCAATCACCTCGTCGGTGGTCAGCCAGCGCTCCAGCAACTGAGACTGGAACTCGGTGTAATCACGTACCCCAGAGTGAGAGGTAGGATATTCTACATCGGCTGACAGGAAGTGCAGCGCGTGACCGAACTCGTGGAAATAGGTCTCTGCATCATCCCAGGAGATAAGCGTCGGCTCGCCTTCTGGCCCCTCTACAAAGTTAGAGTTATTTGACGCCAACACCGTTTCTTTACCATCAAACGTAGTGAACGAGCGATAGGTAGTGGCCCACGCTCCAGAACGCTTACCTTTACGCGCAAACGGATCCAAATACCACAGGCCAATATGCTCACCGGTGTCTTTGTCAGTGACTTCCCAGACTTTCACATCAGGATGGAAGACAGGCACTTTGCCTTCTTCAACCGGCGTAAAGTCAAAGTTAAATAAGCGGCCGGCAACGTAGAACATGGCATTACGCAGCTTATCCAGTTGCAGGTATTCTTTTACTTCGTTGGAATTAAGGTCGTACTTAGCCTGACGTACCTTTTCTGCGTAGAAGCGGTAGTCCCACGGCTCGATAGTAATATCTGCGCCTTCTTCATTCGCAATTTCCTGCATGTCCTCGACTTCCTGCTCTACGCGGGCAATGGCGGCAGGCCAGACTTTCATCATCAGATCCATGGCATTGTCGGGATTTTTCGCCATGCGGGTTTCCAGACGCCAGTCGGCATAGTTGTCGTAGCCAAGCAATTCAACGCGTTCGTCACGCAGGGTCAGGATCTGTTTGATAATCTCGTTGTTATCATACTCGTCACCGTTATCACCGCGGTTATAATAAGTGCGCCATACCTGCTCGCGCAATTCACGGTTGGTGGAGTAGGTCAGAAACGGATCCATCGATGAACGGGTATTGGTGATGGCGTACATGTCTGGCTTGCCGCGTTCAGTGGCGGCCGACTTTGCCGCTTTCACGAACGAGTCAGGCAGGCCGTCCAGCTGATCTTCGCTGATATAGGTGACATAGTTTTCTTCGTCAGCCAGTACATTGTTTGAAAACTTGGTATACAGTGACGCCAGTTCCTGATTGATTTCGGCATAGCGCTTCTTCGCTTCGCCTTCCAGCGTGGCACCATTGTGCGCGAATTCGTTGTAAATCAGCCAGGTAATGCGCTGTTCTTCGTCAGTGAGGCTGTCTAACTCGTCAGATTCATACACCGCCTTCACACGCTCAAACAGTTTCTCGTTCTGGGTGATTTTTGAGAAAAATGCAGACAGTTTTGGAGACATTTCGGCCTGAATTTCGCGGAACTCCGGGCTGGATTTGTTGGAACTCCAGATCCCGTAGTAAGTAAACACGCGACCCAGTTCGTCACCCGCTTTTTCCATGGCAACAATGACATTTTCAAAGGTCGGCTCGGCCGGGTTGTTGGCAATGGCCTCGATTTCTTCAAGGTTTAATGCCATGGCTTTTTCAAGCGCAGGTTTGAGGTCGCTCAGCTGCATACTTTCAAATGCAGGGACGCCGCCGTATGGCCCGTCAAATTCCTGCAAAAGCACGTTGTCGAACTCAGCCTGAGCTGTTGCGGCAGGCATTTGTGAATCACCTTCTGTCTTGTCTGGAGCGTTCTGATTCGAGCATGCACCTAATGCAGCTACTACGGCAAGTGCCGTCACAGATGTTTTAAATTTTCCCATGAAATATCCTGTCTTAGTTATGATTATAGGGCCAGCAGACCCGAGGAACGATGCACGCGGGTTGAAGAGATCTAAGGCTTCTTTCCAATCCCATTTTACACCTTCCCTAGTATGACCAATCCATACTAGAGGAACAGGCATTTAAGTTAAATGCCTTTTACCTCATTAACATGTTGTATACCGCGTGTAGCCTGCACTTTACAGCATTTCACTATTCAACAAACTGTCATCAAAAAACCATTGAGAGTCAGCGTTACAGCGATTAGACTCTGCGCAAATTTCCAGCTGCTATAACACGATAAGGACACGCCTGATGGGTGAACTGATTCTTCATACCCTACCTGTGGTATTCGCGATTGCGTCGTTCTGGTCCAATACCGAGCGCAAATTGTTGCTGCTCAATCTTGGCCTGTGCGTGTCTATTGCCTCGCTTTTGTTGCTGCAACAGGCCTGGGGTGGCGCCCTGGTCATTACAGTTGCAGGACTGAGTACCACTTACCGGCTGGTCACTCAGCGCTTACTGGGCAAAGCTGCGACCTATGTCACCATTGTGATCATGTCGTCGCTGGTGGGAGTCATCAATAACCTGACCGGTCAGACAGGCATCCTTGAACTAATGCCAGTCATGACCTTTATTTTTTACCGCTATGGTGAGCTGCACTGCAGAGAGGCGGGTCTGAGACTATGTATGGTGATCGGTTCAGGGCTGTTTACGGTGTACGGTGTGCTGACAGAAACCTGGGGGCTGGCGCTGACTGAGTTGCTGTTTGCCTTCTCTAACAGCTGGTTCTATCTCAGGCTACGCCGCAATGCGGCCCAGTCAGCGGCCTGACCTGGTGACATTGGCCGCACGCAGTTGTGTGCGGCATCCGGCGTTCGCCTGATTAATGGACAGGCTTCTGCAGATCATGAGGCGCGTCGCCGCGTATTCTCCCGTTTCACAAAAACAAAGGTCAGGTACATTTTAGTCGGAAGAGACAGGGCTAGACCAATAGCCATCATGGATGCGCCAAGCAGCAAGCCTTTTATGCCCCACAGTTCCGGCAGGGGGGAGTAGCTGACGATATAGTGCCCGCCTGTGATGAGCAGTATACCCAGTACCATTACTCCTTTTAACAGACGCAGTGTTTGCTGATTGTTCATTACCCCCTCCCAGACAGTGCCCGGTGCACTCACCTATAGGTAGAGAATAGTCGGGGGGTGACCAACGTGAGTTGATGTAAATCAGCAAATCCCGATTGTTATGCAAATACTACGGTTTTATTGCGGTGAATAATCACACGGTCTTCCAGGTGATAGCGCACGCCGTGGGCAAGTGCGGTGACCTCACAGTCCTTGCCCTTGCGCACCATGTCTGCGGCCGAATCACTGTGACTGATACGTTTCACGCTTTGTTCAATGATAGGGCCCTCATCCAGATCCTGGGTCACATAATGGCAGGTGGCGCCGATCAGCTTCACGCCGCGGTCATACGCCTGCTGATACGGGCGGGCACCCGCGAAGCTGGGCAGAAAGCTGTGATGAATATTGATGGCTTTGCCATTGATTGTCTGACACAACCAGTCAGGCAGAATCTGCATAAAGCGCGCAAGCACGGTGAGATCGACGTTATAGTCACTCAGCAGCGTTGCGATTTGTTCAAAGGCCCGGTCTTTACCTAACGTTTTAAAGTCCACCCAGTGAAAGGGCACATCATACCATTTGGCAAACTGCTCCATTTGCGGGTGATTGGCGATAATGCAGGGAATATCGCAATGCAGTTCGCCGGTATGCCAGCGGTGCAGCAGATCAACCAGACAGTGAGACTCCACACTACCCAGCAAGGCCACCCGTCGCTTGTGGTTTGAGTCATTAAGCGACCACTGCATCTGGTACTCATTGGCAATGGGGGCGAACTCATTCACAAAGCTGGCATAGTCTAGCTTGATGGAACTGGCACCAATTTCGTGGCGCATGAAAAAACGTTTTGTTTGCAAATCAGTATGATGGCTGGCTTCAACGATAGTAGCACCATGATCGGCAAGGAACTGGGCAACACTGGCGACCAGGCCCACCTGATCAGGACAATCTATGACAAGACGATAGGTTTGCTGCATGACGAAAAAAGATTGTGAGACAGAGCGCTAGTTTCTGCGTAATGAGCCTAAATGTAAAGGTTGCAACAGCGCAGCCGCTGTTTCTGGTATCCACGCACGTCGCGAGTGAAGCCTATGTCTGTTCCCAGTTATGTGTTGAGGGCTTAGGGAAGATAAACACCGCGCTTATCAGTCCCGGCAGATTGCCAGGCAAATTGTTAAAAACTCAGGCCTTGCCGAACAAAATGTGCAAAGCTACCTTCAGTAACCCGGCAAGCTGAAGGTGTATTTGTTTTATGCGTGGCGGCGTCTATGCCCTGGCTGGCATTGTCTCGTTCACAGCAGTCCCCGCTTTAGTTTCTCGCGCACCGATAAGTTTTCGCGCAGCGCCCAGCTATGACGGATCGGGTAAGTCACGCCTGAAGGTGTCGACACAGATTCAAACAGATGAAAGCCCTGAATCTGCATCAGTACGTCCGGTGCAAACAGCGGCACTGGCGTGGTGGCAGAGGCTTTGCGGATGAGCGTGACATGCGGCTTATAATCACGGCCTTCCACGTCGATGCCTGCCTGTCTGGCCGCTTTGCGGGTGTATTTCGCTAAATCAAACAGAGTTTGTGGCGGTGTCTGCGGGGCCGCAAACAAAATTTTTGGACCACTCCAGATACCGCTGGCGTCGAGGTGTACATCGAATGGCTCACACACGATATCATTCAGTGTCTGGCACAGCGCTTCGTGCTGACGATCGCTGATATGACCCAGAAAACACAGTGTCATATGGTAATTGGCCGCTGGCACGGCATAGGGTGATGCCGGAGCCACACCGGCTACGCGCTGCTTGCCGCGCACCTTTTTGGTTTTCGGGGATGACGTGGAGGTATCGGGCCGCGGCATGATCTCTGGCAGGGCCTGCTGACGCCATGTGTCCAGCGCCATCTTCTCTGCCGGCGCAAGATCAAGTCCAATAAAAGTTCGCATCTGAATCCTCCCGATATGGCCTGAGCACGCTGGCGCCAGATGATACCGGCTTGCAGCGCCGCCCGCCAGGACTGTCGTCTGCCAGTGCGCACGCACAGAAGGCCGGACACATCTGATTACGGCCACCCTGCATGCTGTGATCAGCGCAGCGGCATGGCCGGGGAACCGGAACCCTGTGCTGAGCGTTCAGATCCCAGCACACACTGGTATAATGCCGGTCTCTTTGCCCGCAGCCATCAGGTAAGTATGACGCAGGAAAATGCCCAATTGCCAGCGCAGTCGTTGATTGCGCCACTCGCCCAGGCCATCGCCGACAAAAATGTGATAATTGGCGCGCCGCCGGGAGCCGGGAAATCGACAGTGTTACCGCAGGCGCTGCTGCCCCACGTTGACGGAAAAATTCTGGTCATGCAGCCACGTCGGGTCGTGGTGCGCAGTCTGGCTGGGTACCTGGCGCAATTACTGGGCGAGAAAGTGGGGGCAACCATTGGCTACCGGATCCGCGGCGAAGCAAAGTCGGGTCCGGATACGCGCATAGAGATTATCACCGAAGGGATCCTTGCCCGGCTTATCCAGAGCGATCCCGAGTTGCACGGTATTGGTGCCATTGTATTTGACGAGTTTCACGAGCGCAGTATACACAGCGACTTCGGGCTGGCGCTGGCACTGGATGTTCAGGCAGGCCTGCGTGACGATCTGCGCCTGGTGGTAATGTCAGCGACACTCGACACCGGCGCCTTGCAGGCATTGCTGCCAGATGCCGCCCTGCTAACCACCGAAGGCCGGGCGTATCCGGTCAGTGTGGTGTATGGCAAGGATGTGCCAGGTGCACACATTGTTTCGCAGGTTATCGCTACGCTGCGTTATGCATTGCATACCCATGAGGGAGATGTGCTGGTATTTCTGCCCGGACAGGGGGCAATAAACCACATTGCCGGTCAGCTCAATACGTTGCCTGGTGCGATCGGCAGTGTAATTCACAGACTCTACGGTGCACTGCCGAAAGCGCAGCAGGATGCGGCACTGAAGCCTGATGCGATGGGACGTCGCAAAGTTATTCTGGCCACCAACATTGCCGAAACCAGCCTCACCATTGACGGCATAGAAGTCGTGATCGACAGCGGTCTGGAGAACATTGCCAGTTTTAACCCCTCAAGCGGCCTGACAACACTCAGACAACAGCGTATTTCTCAGGCATCAGCCAGGCAGCGCGCCGGACGTGCTGGCCGGGTGCAGGCTGGCCATTGCTACCGGCTCTGGTCGCAGGCCAGCCACGAACGCCTGTCTGAGCATACTGCGCCACAAATTAAGCGTGTGGATATTGCCCCGTTGTTGCTCGATACACTGAACTGGGGGTGCAACTTAGACGAACTGGCCATGTTGTCACGCCCCGATGCCGCGCAGGTAGATGTCGCCCGGGCGTTACTTGTGCAGATAGGCGCGCTGGATGAAAGTTACAAGCTGACAGCGATGGGCCGCGACATTGCCGCTATTCCCTGTCACCCGCGTCTGGCCGCCATGCTACTGCGCGTAAAAAACATGGACACCCACACATCGGCAAACCTGGACACCCGACTTTTACGACAGGCTGCGCCCTGGGTGGTAGCACTGGCAGAAGACAGTGCGCGCTCTGATCAGACGCATATTTCAGAGGCACTGATGAAGCTTGATGCGAGCGCCCGCAGACGTATGGAAAATCAGGCCAGACGGTTTGCCCGTTATTGTGGTGCCGATGTGAATGCGCTGAGTCCTGCGCATCTGGACAGTGAGGCCATCGCCGCCTGTGTTGCGCTGGCTTATTCCGATCGCGTTGCCTATCGGCGCAATAATCGCTACAAACTGGCGTCTGGCAAAGGTGCCAGCTACAACGCCGCGTCACAACCACAATGGTTGTCAGTGTTGCACGCCCAGGATCAGGGAACAGAGGTTGCGCTGCGAATGATTCAGCCGGTATCCCAGGAAACACTGAACGCGCTGTTTCCCGGTGCCTTCGTGCAGCGTGATGTTGTGCGTTTTAATGCCGACCGACAGGCCATGGAGGCGCGCAGGGTCACTGGGTTTGGTGAGATTGACCTTACTTATGAACCGATTGGCAAAATTGCCTCAAGCCAGTGGGTCGACGCCTGGCTACGCTTTCTGAGTGAACGGCAGATACAGGACTGGCCGCTAGGCGAAGAGGCCTGGCAATGGTGGCGACGGCTTAGCCTGGCTGCCAGCCTTGCACTGCCAATTGACGATCACGGACAAGGACTTACCTGGCCAGGTTCGCTGACAACGCTGGTTGAGGGGGCACGAGACAGCCTGGCGTCATACCTTAAAAAATGCCGTAGTCTGCGCGAACTTAGTGCAATACCCTGGGCCACAGTGCTTCACCAAAGCCTGCCCTGGCCTTTACAGCAGGCACTGTCCAGCCAGTTACCAACGCAGCTACCCGTCCCCAGTGGCCGGAAACATGCGCTTCGCTATGACGACAACCAGCAGGTGGTGCTGGCAGTGCGAATGCAGGAAATGTACGGACAGACACAACCGCTGAGTATCGCCGGAGGCCGGATTACGGTGACACTAGAACTGTTGTCGCCCGCCGGCAGGCCAATACAAACAACGGCAGATCTGGCCAACTTCTGGCAGGGCAGCTACCTGGATATTCAAAAGGAAATGAAAGGGCGTTACCCCAAACACTTCTGGCCCGACGATCCGACCACTGCCCAGGCCACAACCCGCACCAAAAATGCAATGAACTGAATTTCAAGGGTTTAATGGTTGCTAAGAGAGAATCAGAGAGCGCTTAAAAAATGAACTGAGACCAAGGTCGTATTTTGCCATTGCCAACATTCGTTTATCCATGCTTTTATAGATTAAGTTGTACAAAAATAGACCAGTAGTAGCTGGGTGAACAACGTAACCAGAGGAATGTAGCATGGACAGAGTAGCATTAGTCACAGGTGGGACCAGAGGTATTGGTGAAGCGATATGTACGGCGCTGAAAGAGGCCGGCTACACTGTTGTAGCGAACTATGGTGGGAATGAGAAAGCAGCGGAAGCATTCAGTCAGAAAACCGGGATCCCGGCAATTAAATTTGATGTGTCTGACTTTGAGCAAACACGAGAAGCGATTAATCAGATAGAAAACGATTTTGGACCGATTGATGTGCTGGTAAACAATGCCGGGATCACCCGGGATGGCACCATGCACCGAATGAATTTTGAAAACTGGGATGCGGTTATTCAGACTAACCTCGCCTCCTGTTTTAATACGTCAAAGGCCGTTATTGAAGGAATGCGGCAACGCGGCTTTGGCCGAATTGTGAATATTGGCTCGGTCAATGGCCAGGCCGGCCAGTATGGACAGGTGAACTATGCGGCAGCGAAATCCGGGATCCATGGCTTTACCAAAGCGCTGGCTCTGGAAAACGCGGCGAAAGGGATCACCGTGAACGCCGTTGCGCCGGGGTATGTGGATACGGATATGGTGCGCGCGGTCCCGCCGGAAGTCCTTGAGAAAATTATCTCAACGATTCCGGTTGGACGTTTGGGTAAACCCGAAGACATTGCTAACAGCGTATTGTTTTTGGTGAAGGATAACGCCAGCTTTATTACGGGCTCCACCATTTCAATCAACGGTGGTCAGCACATGTATTAGGCGTCAGCCTTTTTCTGACCCTGACGATTGTCAGGGTCGTCATTCTGCGACTCGGAAGGCGTGGATTTAACCCCAATTTTTTGCATCAGAGTCATGCCCGGAAAGCCATCGGCCACCATCTTATGGTCTTTTTGATAAGCACGGATCCCCTGACGGGTTGCCGGTCCGATAATGCCGTCGGCGATGCCCACATCATAGCCCTTTTCATTCAGATGCTGTTGCAGCGCAATGATATCGTCGCGGCTGTACGCGGGCAGATCCGGAAGTGATGCTTCAAGTCCTGATGCACCGGCAATACGATCGGCCAGGTGGCCTACGGCAATGGCGTAGAATTCAGAGTTGTTCCAGCGCATGATTACACGAAAGTTGTGGTAGGCCATAAACGCCGGACCGGTGTGACCGGCGGGCACCACAATATAGGCACTGATATCACTGTCGCCCAGTGGCGAGCCATCCGCTTTGGTCACCCCCTGTTCCTGCCACGCACTTAGCGGGCGGCGGTTGTCATAACCGGACAGCTGGTAATTAAAGTTATCTGGCAGTTGTATTTCACGCCCCCAGCGAAAACCAGGCTGCCAGCCGAGGTTAGCCAGAAAATTGGCCGCGGAGGTCAGCGCATCTTCTTCACTGTCCCACAGATTCACCTGACCATCCCCATTGCCGTCGATAGCATAGCTGGCATAGGCCGACGGCATAAACTGAGTATGTCCCATTGCACCGGCCCAGGAGCCGACCATCGCAGTGGGTGTCAGAGATTCACGTTCAAGCAATTCCAGAGCGACCATTAGCTCGCCGGTGAAATACTCACTTCTGCGTTCATCGCAGGCCAGCGTGGCGAGTGAGTCGAGGACTGGCATCTTACCTTTATAGGTGCCGAAATTGGTTTCCAGCCCCCAGAAAGCCAGCAGGTAGTGTGGCGGTATTCCGTATTTATCACTTAGCTGTTCAAGCAAATCACGGTGTTCATCAAAAAGACTCTGACCTTTACTGACCCGCCAGTCAGTCACCCGCTTACTGAAATACCCGGGGAAGGTTTGCACAAATTCTGGCTGGCTGCGATCCAGTTCAATGACCCGCGCCTGATAACGAAGATCGCCAATGACGTCCTCAGCGGTTGCACGGCTAAGCCCCCTGGCTTTGGCTTTTTCAGTCAGTGTTGTCTTGCAGGCGGCGAAGTCAGCGTCTGTCGCCGTCACGGAAAAAGAGGCGGTGCTGGTGGCAGAGGCAAGCAGCATTGCCCGAAGAAGAAAACGAATCATATAAGATACCCTTATTGCCGAAGGCTTCATGCTATCGCAACCACAACGGCAAAAGCGAGAGAAAAAGTCAGGCCATCTGCCTGATACCGGTTGGAAAAAGTAACGCTGGATATTTACAGCACCATCAGGTGTGGCCATAACGGCGCACAAACGCAGTTAAGACTGAGAGATTATGGGCAGTCATATGAATAGTGTGCGCGTGGGCGGGCGATGTTGTCTGGTGATGTGGCTTAATTCCTCAATACCAGAATGCGCTGCCCGAGACCCGTTAGCCCGCCTGGTCCCGCTTTCAGGCGTATTTATGAATAAAGTCTGTTATGACCGGACGTACCTGTTTTCTGAACTTTGAGCCGCTGAATATCCCGTAGTGTCCGGCACCCTGCTGCACATGATGGCAGCGCATCGAACGGGGAATGTTTTTACACAGATTCTGCGCCGCTTCGGTCTGGCCCAGCCCGCAAATATCGTCATCGGCACCCTCAACGGTCAGTAGTGCGGTATTCTCAATAGCCTCAAAATTGACCGGCGCTCCTTGATAGGTAATCGCTCCGCGCGCGACTTCGTTATTCTTAAAGATCCGCTCAATTGTCTCGAGGTAGAATTCAGCAGGCATATCCAGCACGGCGAGGTATTCATCGTAAAACGCCCGGAAACGATCGGCGTCTTCCTCTTCCCCAAACACCAGGTTCTGGTAAAAGTTAATATACTTCTTAATATGCGATTGCTGGTTCATACTGATAAAGCCCCCCAGTTGCATAAAGCCGGGGTATACCTCCCGCCCTTCACCCGGGTAGCCGTGTGGTACTTTCATGATAGCCACGTTACGAAACCAGGCCATTGAGCGTTCTTTGGAAAACTCGTTGACACGGGTGGGGTTTTTGCTGGTATCAATGGGGCCTGCCATCAGTGTCAGTGACTTAGGCACACAGTTATTTTTTTGTTCAGCCATAACAGCCGTCGCAATCAGCGCCTGAACGGTGGGCTGACAAATCGCCATTAAGTGTGTACCCGGGCCGAGGTACTCCAGAAATTCAATCAGGTAAGACACATAGCAGTCGAAGGAAAACGGTCCCTCGTCAAGCGGCACTTCACGCGCATCGCCCCAGTCTGTTACATAGATTTCGTGATCCGGCAACAGGGCTTCAACGGTGCCCCGTAACAAAGTAGCGTGATGCCCGGAAAGTGGCGCAACCAGCAACACTTTATGATCGTCGTGCAGCCCTTTGCGATTAAAGTGGATTAGGTCACAAAATGGCTTACTCATTACCACATCTTCATGCACCGCATAGGTTTTACTCTCGACGGTGATTTCATCGATATTGAAGCCCAGCTTCTCGTAGCGCTGGGTAAGGCGCATGGCTGTTTCTAAACCGGCTTTCGTAAAACGCCCCGCAATGGTATGTGTAAACGGGTTTGCCGGATGTGCAGACATATCATGAAGCAAGCTCAACCCTTCGTGCACAATATGCGCAGAACGGGTGAAGTAGTCGTATGCCTGATAGTTCATGACAGGTCTCCTGGCGGGGTGTTACGGCAAAAATACACGATGTGAGAAGCGTGGCAGACGCGACGCAGCACGCCGCTAAAACTAGCGGCGTACCCGAATCACTTACTTCTTAGCGGCTGCCGTGAAGTCACTGGTAAAGCCTTTCATCAGCTCACCGGCTTTCTGTTGCGCATCATTTAAAATGGCATAGTTACTTTTGGCGGCGTCAGAGACACTGGTTTGTACTGTTTCCATGTACGATTTTTGTGTTTCTGCCAGTGCCATCAGATCTTTTTGCTGTGACGCTTTTTCAAAGTAGGCCATGCCTTCAGACAGCAGTGAGGAATACAGTGCATTCTGCTTCTCAGCCAGTTCCTGCATGGTGCTCATATTCAGCGTAGCCAGATCGGTCATTGGCTTCATCGCGTTTTTAAATTGCTCGTTAAATTGTTCAAACATAGTGGTTCTCCCGAGGGGTTAAGTAGTTAACTAACTGGATTTGGTTGTGCCTGATTTTTTTGCCGCCGTGCGTTTGGCACGACTCGCCGGTTTTTTGGTACCAGTGGTCGTGGCGTCACCGCTGCTGGCAGTTGACGCAGACTTCGCAGCGGTTGTGGTGGCTTTTGCTGTCTCACTGGTGCTGGTGTCCGCCGCTTTTACTGCTGTCTGCGTAGTTCTTTTGGTTGTCGCTGTGGCCGACTTCGTGGCGCCTGATGCGGCTTTGCTCGCCGTATTACTGGCAGCACTGCTCACCGACTGCGCCGACTTTACTGTTTCTTTCACCTGCTTCTGGGCTGATGTTGCCGCCTGATTAAGCGACGTGCGTACTACTTCGGTGGTCTCATCGCGAAGCTGGTTCAGCGTGTGATAGGTGTCTTTTGTGGTTGTTGCCAGACGATCACGCATAGACTCTGCACATTCTGACTGCGCAGCCAGCATGTGATTAATATCAGACGCATCGCTCAGTGTTTTCAGATAGGTTGTGCTGTCATCCAGTAACCCGGTAAATAAGCTTGTTTGATACCCTGACAGCGTTTCCAGCGTCTTCGCATTGAGCGCCATCAGACTGTTCAGGGGTGCTGCAGACTTCTTCAGTTGTTCTGAGAATGTGCCAAACATGATTTTCTCCGCCTGATTTTAATACCGTGTGCTGCGGTGCAGCAAGATGTGGTTAAATAATAGGCAGTGAGGGGCGGCAACGTCAAGCGAAATATGCTGCGCTGCAACAAAATAGTTATACTAAGTTGGAATAATGGTAGATAGCTTTATGCTGTGGTGCAGCAAGCTATTGTCTGGGCTGGTATTATTTCTTGTTGTCTTTACTGTCGCTGTGCTGTGACCACATATCCATATTTTGTTCCATCATCTTACTGAACAGTGAAAACGGGCTCGACGCCGCCATGGTTTTCATCATGCCCTGCATTTTATCCTGTTGCTCCATCAGCGTGACCAGGCTCTGCTCCAGGTAGTCGCGCACGAAATACTGCATGTCTGTGTCGTAATAGCGGATCAGCTGTTTAAGCAGTGAATTGGTCAGCAGTGACTGATTGTCATTTGTTTCTGACTCACTGATGATCTGCAGCAGCAGTGACTTGGTAATATCGTCACCTGTCTTGGAGTCGACAACCTGAAACTCTTTGCTGTCATTGATCAGGGCCTTGATGTACTCAAGGTTGACGTAGCGACTCTGGGTTGTGTCATAGAGCCGGCGGTTTGGGTATTTTTTAATTATAATCATGACAGATCCAATACGCTGTTATTCTCTGAGGGTAGCGTACTGGACCTGTTTAGGGAAGGTGTGACCAGGTTGAATGCGATGCTGCGGGTCCTGAAACACCCTTTAGCAAAACCGGTTTAGCAGGTAATCGCGCTAGCCCAGCCTTTTTTTAACATAGCTGCCCGGGGCAGCCTCCAGGCTTGGGAAGTCAGGATGTTTTCCGGGGACTGGGGCAGTGGTTTTCGTCGCATCCTGCGATTTTAACCAATGATACCAGTCCGGCCACCAGGAGCCTTCGTGTTTGCTGGCGCCATCAAACCAGGCACTGGCTGTTTCAGGCAGGTCCTGATTGATCCAGTGCGGGTACTTTCCTCCTTGCGGCGGATTAATGACCCCGGCCAGGTGCCCTGAACCGGCCAGCACAAAGCGCGTGTCGCCGCTGACATGGCGGGTACCTTCGTATGCGCCCTGCCACAGCACAATATGGTCGGCCAGCGTTGACAGAAAATACACCGGCATATCAATGTTACTCAGATCTATGGGTACATCGTCAATTACCACCGCACCGGGCTCTATCAGCTTATTCTGCCAGTAGGTGGTGCGCACATACTGTTTAAAACAGGCCGCAGTAATGTTGGTCGCATCACTGTTCCAGTAAAGGATATCAAAGGCGGCCGGGTCCTTTCCTTTAAGGTAATTATTGATAAAGTACGACCAGAACAGGTTATTTTCGCGCAAGAGGCTAAAACTCAGGCCCAGAATCCGACCATCGTAGACGCCTTTGATTTCAGCATTTTTCTCCATGATCGGCAGCGCATCGTCTGACAAATAGTTACCAATTTCGCCGGGCATACTGAAATCGAGCAATGTGGTGAGCAGGGTCAGTGAGGCAATACGTTCGTCACCGCGCCCACGCAGGTAGGCCGCAGTCATGGCAGACAGGGTGCCGCCAACACAAAACCCAACCAGGTTCACCTTCGGTGTGCCGGTGATGGTGTTTACCACATCCATCGCCGCAAGAGGGCCCTTATGCATATAGCTGATAAAGTCATAGTCAGCAAGCTCGGCCCCCGGGTTTACCCAGGAGATCATAAACACACTGAAGCCATCCTCTAGCAATCCGCGCACCGCAGATTTCTGCTCACCTAAATCCAGAATGTAGTACTTATTGATAAACGGCGGCACAAACAGTACCGGCGTTTTAATGGCCTGCTTTTTGGCGGGGGTGTAGTGAATGAGCTGAAACAGTTCGTTCTGAAACACAACCTCGCCGGGTGTGGCAGCTAAATCCTTGCCCAGCTCAAAGGCATTGATATCGGTTTGTGTGATCTTAAATGCCTCAAGGGGGCTTTGTTCAAGATCGCGCATAAAATTCTCGATGCCCTTCACCATATTTTGCCCGTTGGTACGCAGGATCTCTTCACAGACTTCCGGGTTTGATAACAGGTAGTTGGTAGGAGACACCGAGTTGATATACTGCCGGGTATAAAATTTGACCTGCTCTTCGCTTTTGGGGTCGTCAAAATGCATGGATTCGATCATCCCCTGCAGCATCTGTGAGTTAATCAGGTAAGCCTGCTTAAGATAATTGAACACCGGATTCTCGCGCCAGTCACTATGCGCAAAGCGGCTGTCGCGAGCGTCTTCTTTTACGACATCCTCAAACTTTTCGCCCATCATAGCGCGGGTCGCCTGTTGCCAGAGTTCGGTTTGCTTGCGCATAAAATCCATCTGGTTTTTCACCAGGCGCGCCGTGTCCACTTCAACATTGCCTGACAACAGTGCCTGTAGCTTTTCAGGATCAAACATGTTGGCTGTGTCATCACCGCCACGGCGCTTGGATAAAACATCCTGCGCCATTGCATTAAACTGACTCGCATACTGATTTAACAACGACAACACATCGTTGGTGCCCTGTGCATCCACATCGCGCTCCTTAACAGTACTTTTTACTTTTTCGCTGAGTGACCGCCGTCGGCCATGCCCTGCATCATTTTCTGGTAAAACGTGAACGCCTGCTGACTACTGTCAAGATAAGGCTTCAGCATCGACATCATCACTTCCTGGTTGCCACTTTTTAACTGCTCGTTAAGCGACGCGATGGATGCTTCGTGCAGTTTGCTCATATCTGGCCAACCCATCAGTTCACGGGCTTCCTGTGGCGACATGTCTATATCAATGGAAATTTTCATCATTACGTCCTGTGCCTGGAGGGGTGAGCGTTGTATACCAGTGCCCCGGTCATACGGGCACTGATAACGCTGCTGGTCGTCACACCTTCCTTTTAGCCTAAGCGGTCGGTTAAAATCTGTCCATACGACCTCGGTAGCAGAGCTCCGAGACTGGCTTTTCAAAGAAGAAACCCGCAGAATCGGGCTTTTCCGGGAAGGCGCTACGGCGTTTCATCACACGCATATTCTTGCCTTCCGTAATTCATCATGGCACGGCAGATGGCGAAAAAACAAACAAAAGCGAAAAATAAATCATCCCCCTGGTGGCGGATCTTCTGGAAACTGATGCTGGCCGCGCTGGTAGTACTTATCGCGTACATGCTGTATCTCGACGCGCAGATAAAACATGGCTTTTCCGGCAATAAGTGGGAAGTACCGGCACAAATCTTTGCGCGCCCACTGATGATAGAAAAAGGACAGGAAATCAGCCAGAAGGAAGTCCTTGAAGAGCTGGATTTACTGGGCTACCGGCGCGTTGCATCGGCTGACAGCAGCGGCGAATTCAGTGTCTCAGGCAATACCATTGACGTGCAGCGCCGGGCGTTTCATTTTCCTGATGGTCGCGAACCGCTCCGCCATGTCGCAATCCGCTGGCAGGGCGCACGTATAGACAGCCTGTATGATCGCAGTGCGGCCAAATCGCTGGGTATGATGCGCCTCGAGCCCTGGCTGGTCACCCGCATGGTAAGTGCCAGTCGCGAGGATAGAATGCTGGTGTCGCTGGACAAAGTACCTGCAATGCTGCCCAAGACTCTGACACTGGTGGAAGATCGCGACTTCTACGACCATCACGGCGTTGCACCGCTTTCTATTGTGCGTGCCCTGATGGCGAATATTGCTGCGGGCCGCACTGTGCAGGGAGGCAGTACCCTGACCCAGCAACTGGTTAAAAACATGTTTTTAAGCCGCGAGCGATCGTTGGTTCGTAAGGCCAAAGAAGCCCTGATGGCCGTGATTATTGATGCTCGCTATAGTAAGACAGAAATTCTGCAGGCTTATTTGAATGAAGTTTTCCTTGGGCAAAACGGCGATATGGCCGTGCACGGCTTTGGCCTGGCAAGTTACTTTTATTTCGACCGGCCCGCAAATGAGCTGAATACCCCTGAAATTGCCACTCTGGTAGCGATGATCAAGGGTCCGTCCTATTACAATCCGCGCCGTCATCCAGAGCGGGTGAAAGAACGGCGGGATCTGGTGTTGCGCCTGTTGTTTGAAGAAAATGAAATCGACCGTGATGCGTACCAGCGCTACATTAATCAGCCGCTGCATCTGGCCAGCGGTGCGAGTCTCGCCAGTGGCAAGCACCCGGCCTTTATGGATCGGGTTCGCCGTGAGCTGACGGACATTCTGGCCGAACCCAGTCTTCGTGATTCCGGAGTGAAAGTGTTCACCACACTGGATATCGTTGCACAGCGTCGCGCCGAGCGAGCGCTGGCACAAACGCTTGATGGCCTGCAAACCGATCGTGACGCGGCGCTGCAAGGCGCAATGGTGGTTACCGACAGCGCCAGTGGTGAAGTGCGTGCACTGGTGGGGGGCCGGGATTATGAGTATAAAGGTTTTAACCGGGCCCTGGACGCCAGACGACAGATTGGCTCACTGATCAAGCCAGCGGTTTACCTTACAGCGCTGAGCGATCCAACCCGCTATAACCTCGCCACTCCGCTGGAAGATAAGCCCATTACCCTGCAAAGTACTGGCGGGAAACAATGGTCACCGAAAAATGCGGATAAGAAGTTTCGTGGCAGTGTACCGCTGATTACAGCACTGACAGAGTCGCTGAATGTGCCCACGGTGAACCTTGGCATGCAGCTGGGTCTGGGTAACGTAGTGGATACCATTCACGATCTGGGGGTGGAACGGCAGATGCGGGAGAATCCGTCGCTGACGCTGGGGGCACTATCGCTTACGCCCTTTGAAACCAACCAGATGTATCAGACATTGTCGAATGAAGGGCGCTATATTCCCCTGCATACCGTTACTAATGTCACCACAGCCAGCAATAATCTGTTATGGCAAAAAGCCGAGTTTTTCTCTCAGCGTGCTGATGCACAGGCCACGTACCTGCTTAGCTATGCACTCTACAAAGTGGCCAGAGAAGGTACAGCCAGACGTGTCGGGCAGGCCTTCCCCTCAATTAATATGGCAGGAAAAACCGGTACCACTGACGACTACCGGGATAGCTGGTTCAGTGGCTTTGACCGCAATAATGTGATCACCATATGGGTGGGCAACGACGACAACCAGCCAGTCAATCTTACGGGAGCCGGGGGCGGTTTGCCGGTATTTGTTAATTATCAGAAGACACAGTCACCCAAATCATTATCGCGGCGCTTCCCGCAGGGGCTGGGGATTGCGCATTTCGAACCGGCGACCGGCAGTGTTGTGGCACCAGGGTGTCCGGGCAGCCTGAGTGTACCGGCAATACTCGATGTATTGCCTAAACCCTCTGACTGCGAAGGGTTACGCTCAGACCAGGTGCCGGAAGAACAAGAGAAAAGCTGGTGGCAACGCTTGTTTGGTGGTTGACGGTGAGCATTATTGATTGTTTTCACATAGTGATACCATGGCGACCTGATTGCACAGCTACGACAGAGGCATACATTATTTTATGAGTACATCCCGTCATTTCTATACCCCGTCAGAGGGGCATAATCTTCCGCACGATCCGTTTAACGCCATTATTGCGCCGCGGCCAATTGGCTGGATCTCCTCAATGGGTGAAGCCGGCGATGTTAATCTTGCGCCGTACAGCTTTTTCAATGCGTTTAATTACGTGCCGCCTATTGTTGGCTTCTCCAGCGTGGGTTACAAAGATACGGTCAGAAATATCTCAGAAACCGGTGAGTTTTGCTGGAATCTGGTTGATGAGTCACTGGCCACACAGATGAATGAAAGCTGCCGGCCGCTTGATGCCGATGTGGATGAGTTCGAAGTGGCTGGCCTTGAAAAAGGGCAGTCCCGACACATCAGCGTGCCCCATGTTGCGGCCAGCCAGGTGATCATGGAATGTAAGAAAACCCAGATTGTGCAGTTGAATACCGCCAGTGGTGATGACGTCGATACCTGGATGGTGTTTGGTGAAGTGGTGGGTGTTCACATCGATAAAGCACTGCTTAAAGATGGGGTGTATCAGACTGCGGCAGGGAAACCAATGCTGCGTGCGGGCGGCCCGGGCGATTACTTTACGATTCGGCCAGAAAACAAAGTGGTCATGCCTCGGCCCAAATAACCCCGGCGTTGTGAAAAAAAACCTGCAGAAATGGTTGGCGGTACGATATTAACAAAGAAACCAGTAAACGCGTCGATGCCGCGTTCCATTTCTGCAGGAAGTGCCCCAGGGGAGGTGCGAATAAGCCCGAGGTTTGTCAGATCTATTCGCACCTGCTCTGATACGCGTACTTCTCGCTGCAGGGAAACCACTTCGTTCCCTGCAGTTAACGTCGGGACGCAGAGACGTGATGCTGCAATACAACCTGTATTCCCGAGAAAATCAGTGCACCGGCCAGGTAAGACAGCACCGGGCCAAGTGCGACAATCAATAGCGCCAGCGGCGATAACATAGCCATAATAATCAGGCGTCGTTATTGTCATCGACGGGCAGTGCAGCGGGCGCGGCAGAGACATCGGCGACCAGTTCTGCATTTACCTCATCCGATTCCACACGATGGCTTGCGACCATGACATCAAAATCAATGTCCATCTGCAGTGCCTGACGTGTAGCTTGTGCTGTACTTGCGACCAGTGCATCTGTTTGTGTAGTCAGCTCATCGCTTGTAGGGTCCGCTGCCAGCGCAGCACCGGAAAATGAAGCCGACAGTACCAGTGCAGTTAGTGTGTGACGAAAAGCTCGCATAATATTCTCCTGAAAAAGTAGGGTGTAAACTGCATCTTTGAGTACTGCGTGGCAGTTATCAGTTAAGTCGTGTTAAGGACGCTAAAGGTTTAGCTAGCAACGTGCCAAACTTTAAATAAATTTTAAGGTTATGATTTTGAAGGAAAATTTAAGATACTTTGAGTAAGGCAGGATTGGGGGAGTTGATAAGGTTACCAATCGGTAGTGGTTTTCACACGGAAAGTGGTGGATTTGACCACTTGAAGCTCAACGCCGTCGCAGACGTTGCACCAGCGTGACAACCGCGACAATGATCGCGCCCGCCATAAACCCAATAACAGCGTCTGCCAGCAAAGCGAGCACGATGTTGTCGCTCACAGGTGCTAATGCATGATGAATCATATCGATATTGTGGGTAAGGATCCCTCCGCCAACCAGAAACATGGCAATGGTGCCAGCCAGTGCCAGCACTTTCATCAGGGCCGGTGCCGCGACCAGCAGTGTGCGGCCAGCCATGCGAAGTACCCGTCGCGAGGGGCTGTTAATTGACCGCTTTAGCAGATAAAGGCCAGCATCATCCAGTTTCACCAGTCCAGCCACCAGGCCATAGACGCCAGCTGTAAAGACCAGACTTAAGGCACTGAGCACACCAAGTTGTGTTAAAAGTCCGGCGCTGGCCACACTGCCAAGAGATATCACGATGATCTCTGCCGAAAGAATAAAATCTGTTCGAATGGCCCCTTTTATTTTCTCTTTCTCCATCGCAACGATATCCACATCACCATCGGCCAGTTTTTTAAGCTGTGCCTGGCGTTCTTCATCGCTATGATGGGGGAGTAGCCGGTGTAACACTTTCTCGGCACCTTCGAAGCACAGATAGAGGCCACCGATCACCAGCAGTACTACGATCATGACAGGCATAAAGGCGCTGATAAGCAATGCTGAGGGCACCAGGATCACTTTATTGAGCAGCGAGCCCTTTGCGACGGCCCAGACCACCGGTAATTCGCGATCTGCACTGACCCCACTGACCTGGTTGGCATTAAGCGCCAGATCATCGCCCAGTACGCCGGCCGTCTTTTTGGCGGCCACTTTCGACATGGTGGCAATGTCATCCATCATCATTGCGATGTCGTCGAGCAACGTCAGCAGGTTAGCAGCAGCCACGGCAGTTCCTTAGTCTTTTCAGTGTTAACTCAGCATAGCGCTTTGCATAATGGCGTCGCAACAACAAAGACAGGCTTACGCCTGCTGTGACTCTGTGGGGGCTGGCATATGCAGAGGCGGGGATCGTAACGATACAAGCCAAAAGCGCTTCACTGAAGAAGCCGGTGTTTGCTATAAACGTGACAGTGATAATTAAGAAGAGTAATACAATGAGTACCATCAGTTGGAATGATTTTGAGAAAGTCGATATGCGAGCGGGCACCATTATCGATGTGCAACTGTTCCCCGAAGCCCGGCGGCCGGCCTATAAGCTGGTGGTCGACTTCGGGGAGACGCTGGGCACACGCAAGTCCAGTGCTCAGATCACCGATTTGTACACGCCAGAGGAATTGCTGGGCAAGCAGATCCTTGCGGTAGTCAATTTTCCACCTAAGCAGATTGGGCCATTTATGTCGGAATGCCTGGTGACAGGCTTTTATAACAACGACAATCAGGTTGTGCTGTTACACCCTAGTCAGCAGGTACAAAATGGCGCAAAACTGGGTTAATGTCGGTCTGGCACCTCAGCTGTCACGAAAGTTTCCAGAAACTTCGCAACCAATGGGTTTTTCTCGACTTCTGCGCCTGTGAGCGTGTTGATGTCGGTGCGGATCCCATCGGTGTTTCCCAGTGCTACGAGGGTCCAGCCATCATCCGGCGCTTTAACCAAAAAGCCGGCATAGGCATCAGGCCACCAACCGCTGTGCCAGACCAGACGATGGCCCTGAAAGTTCTGCACAAACCAGCCATGCGCATACGGTGCCGGTGATCCGTCTGCATCAATAGGCGGCGTCCACATCTTCTCACGTAAGGTGTCAGACAGGATTTCGCCTCTATCTAACGCCATGGAATAGTGCGCTAAGTCGCGCACGCTGGCAATGATACCTGAACTGGCGTTTAGTTCTGGATTAGGGAGTGCAGAGGGCGCCAGATTGTCTGACTGTTCCGGTGCATGGCGAAACGGCGGTGCCAGATTAGTCAGCGCAGTGGCGCCCTCATGGTCACGCCAGCCTGCCGCGATATTGTTGAGTTTTGCAGGCTCAATCACATAATGTCGCATCCAGTCCCGCCATGATCGCTCTGTGTTTTCTTCGACCCAGTTAGATAGCCGCCCGTATACCACCGGGTTATAGAAAAAGGCGCTGCCGGGTTTACCCTGAACACGGTGTTGCAAAACCTGCCGTAATGAAATGGGAGTATCACATTTCACCGGTGCCACTTCCGTGCCGTTATCCAGCGTTCCGCCGCCAAATATAATGCCGCTGCGCGCGAGCCACTGACAGCGCGACTGCCAGTCGCTCAGGGTGGTAAAGTCGGCATCCAGACTGATGTGGCCGTCTGCCTCCATGGCCAGTAATGTGGCAGCGGTAAACGTTTTGGTAATGGAGGCTACAAGATAAGACGTATCGGCGGTGGTGGGCTCTTCTGCATCATGGTCCTGCCAGCCCAGGCTTTCGGAAAGTACGATTTCATCGTCTTTTACCACAGCGACAGAAAAGCTCAGAATACTGTTCTGTTTACGAAATTCTTCTAAAAACGTGCGAAAGGACGCGCGCTGTGCGTCGCTGACCTGCGCCACAGCACTGACACTTAAAAACGTGGCGGCGATCGCCAGTGAAATGATCCTTTGTTTCATCATTCTCTCCTGAGTGGCGTTCTTGTATATATTTTAATAAACCAGGTATGACCGATGAAGACTAAGGTAGTCGCAAACGCATGGACAAGGCAACGTATTCACTCAATGGGTTTGTTACGAAGTGTGACGCGAAGGCTATTTCGTGGTGTGCGCTTTGATCCGTTTTTCAATATGCGGGGCAATATCCCCCAGTTCGCTGCAGCGCAGGGTACCTCCGGCGAAACCACTGAGTAAGGCCAGGGTTGCATTCAATTCAGAGGCACAGTTAACACGGAGAGGCGCAGGCGTTGCTGACTGTGGATCCTGCTGCGCTCCTTTACGCGGATCGCTGATAACCACCGTACGCTTTGACTGCCGGAACGCGGTGGCCGCATCTACACTGTCCTGATGCAGAGCACGCTGGTGATGTGATGACATGTAGGCGTCCAGAGCCTGACGGGTATCAATGGACGGCGTGATGAGGGCGGCGTCACTGTTTTTAGGTATGTCTGTAGCAGCCCGCTTGCTGTCTGAAACGGGCTCTGTGCGTACAGGCTTGGACGCTGCCTGGGTTGTGGGTTCATCCTTCTCTGCATTGCGCGGTTCGAGCTGACTGGCAGAGACTTGCGCCGTTTGGTCGGAGGGGGAGTCGTCGGGGACGGTTTTAACAGTGGCGGGTGTCGGCGGGATGACCGCCACTGGCGCCATCAGCCGGGCAGACATGACCGGCGCGGATGCTGGTTTGTGTGACGGCAGTGAAAACGAGATGTGCCCGAGAAGCAGTGCATGCGCCCCCACAGATAACGCCAGGATCAGCCAACCACGCCAGTGCCCACCGCGTGTTGGCGGTGATGCAAATCGAAGCGGCGAGGAAGCACAAAACGTATTTGTCATAACCCATGACAGACCCTGAACAGGGACGGGAAGTTCCCTAACCCACTGAATAAACGCATGACCTCATTCGCCCTGCGCAAAAACCGTGCAGCAATACCCCGTTGCACCATTATGGTGCTTAAAATGTGCATTGTGTCGCTCTGCTATTTCATAAGTTATTGAATAATATTGATTATAATTTGTGGCATAGCTTTTGTGTTACTTCCTGCAAACACATGAAATGCATAAAACCATTACATACTGGGAGCAACACACATGAAACTAGTCACAGCAATCATCAAGCCGTTCAAGCTGGATGATGTTCGTGAAGCCATTTCAGAAATCGGAATTGACGGGCTGACCGTCACCGAAGTGAAAGGTTTCGGACGTCAGAAAGGCCACACTGAACTCTACCGCGGCGCGGAGTATCAGGTAGATTTTCTGCCAAAGGTCAAACTGGAAATTGCAGTCCAGGATGATCAGGTAGAGCGCCTTGTCGAAGCGATCGTTGACGCTGCCAAAACCGGAAAGATTGGCGATGGCAAAGTCTTTGTTTATGACCTCGAACACGCTGTCCGTATCCGTACGGGCGAGTCAGATGGCGATGCGCTTTAACGCCATCCAGGTTTACTTGCGGAGAGAATAACAATGGAAATCACATTTGAACTTGGGTATGCACTCGATACCTTTTACTTTTTGATTTGTGGCGCATTAGTCATGTGGATGGCAGCGGGCTTTGCCATGCTGGAAGCCGGACTGGTTCGTGCTAAAAATACGACTGAGATTCTGACCAAAAACATTTCACTGTTTGCTATTGCCTGCACCATGTACATGGTGTGCGGTTACGGCATCATGTATGGCGGTGACGACTGGGGACTGTTCCTGAGTGGCATCCTGGGTGATGGCGCGACCGGCGTAAGCGAAGATCCGGCAACCTATGCCCCGTCTGCCGACTTTTACTTCCAGGTAGTGTTTGTCGCAACGGCGATGTCGATTGTGTCAGGCGCGGTGGCTGAGCGTATGAAACTGTGGGCATTTTTGGCCTTTGCCGTGGTAATGACCGGGTTTATCTATCCAATGGAAGGTGCATGGACTTGGGGCGGTGCGTCCGTATTTGGTATGTATACCTTAGGCGACCTGGGCTTCTCTGACTTCGCCGGTTCGGGTATCGTCCATATGGCGGGTGCAGCAGCAGCGCTGGCGGGCGTACTGGTACTCGGCGCCCGTAAAGGCAAATATATGGCTGACGGCAAGATCAATGCAATCCCTGGGGCCAACCTGCCACTGGCTACGCTCGGTACATTCATTCTGTGGATGGGCTGGTTTGGTTTCAATGGTGGTTCCGTACTGGCCACGGCCACGGTAGAAAGCGCTAATGCTGTTGCCATTGTATTTATGAACACCAACGCGGCTGCCGCCGGCGGTACTATCGCCGCACTTATTCTGGCCCGCGTCATGTTTGGTAAAGCAGATCTGACCATGGCACTGAACGGTGCACTGGCTGGTCTGGTTGCTATTACTGCTGAGCCATCAACGCCAACGCCGCTTCAGGCGACAATTTTCGGTGCGCTGGGTGGTATTCTGGTGGTATTCAGCATTGTTGCGCTGGATAAAGCGAAAATTGATGATCCGGTGGGTGCAATCTCTGTGCACGGTGTGGTTGGCCTGCTGGGTCTGTTGCTGGTGCCAGTGACTAACGATGGCTCAAGCTTCAGTGGACAGATCATCGGTGCCCTGACCATTTTTGTCTGGGTATTTGTCACCAGCCTGATTGTATGGTTAATCATTAAAGCCGTGATTGGTGTTCGCGTCAGCGAAGAAGAAGAGTTTGACGGTGTAGACGTCAGCGAGTGTGGCCTTGAAGCCTACCCTGACTTTACCGGCAGTCGCTCTTAATACGGCCCGAAGTCCGAGCAGGTGACCCGCAGGGGCGATATAATAAATAAAAACACCTGACTTACCAGGCTTAAGCCCCGCAGATGCGGGGCTTTTTTATTGGTGGGCGTAGAGTGTGCCGGCGCATACGGTATAAGTCAGCGCCACAACGGGCAGCGTGGGCAAGTGTCTTGTATTTTTATAAAACTGGATGCGTTATACATTTCATACTAATTTCAATAGTATAGACTTATTCGCATCATCCTTTGTACGAACCTGAATACTGAGAACACCTATGTATTGTCTGCGCCTGCTTGCTCTTATCCTGTTACTGGGGATCTCGCCCGCCCATGCCTATGACCGGATCACCGGCAAGCCTTTTGCCTCACGCTCTGAAGTACTTGCCCAGTCAGGTATGGCAGCAACCAGTCAGCCACTGGCCACGCAGGCAGCTCTGGATATCCTTAAACAGGGCGGTAATGCAGTGGATGCGGCGATTGCTGCGAATGCGGTGCTGGGACTGGTAGAGCCAACGGGCAGTGGGATTGGTGGTGATCTGTTTGCCATTGTCTGGGACGCAAAAAACAGCGAACTGGTAGGCCTGAATGGCTCCGGACGCTCACCCAAAAGTCTGAAAAAATCGGAGTTCAGCGCCCGCGGTCATAACAAGATACCGTCGTTCGGCGCGTTGCCGGTGTCTGTGCCGGGCGCAGTTGATGGCTGGTTTATGCTGCATGAACGTTTTGGCTCACTGCCTATGACGACCGTACTTACCCCTGCAATAACCTACGCGAAAAAAGGTTACCCTGTAACTGAGCTGGTGGCCTATTACTGGCAAATGAATGTCGATCGCATTGGTGACTATGACGGCTTCAGCGATATTTTTATGCCGCATGGCCGAGCCCCGCGTGAAGGCGAAATTTTTAAGAACCCGGCGCTTGCCGCTACCTATGAGAAAATCGCTACCGGCGGACGTGATGCGTTCTATAAGGGCGATATCGCCCGAACCATTGATGCCTACATGCAGGAGCAGGATGGCTTTTTATCGTATGAGGACATGGCTGCGCACAAAGGCGAATGGGTGACGCCGGTGTCGACCAATTACCGTGGCTATGATGTGTGGGAATTACCGCCGAATGGTCAGGGCATTGCTGCGCTGCAAATTCTCAACATTCTCGAGCGCTATGATATTGAGGGGATGGGATTCGGGTCGGCCGACTATATCCATACCTTTGTAGAGGCCAAAAAACTGGCCTTCGAAGACCGGGCCAAATTTTACGCCGATATGGACTTCGCGGATGTGCCTGTTGAAACTCTGATTTCAAAAGACTATGCCAAGCAGCGCCAGGCATTGATTGATCCGCGTAAGGCGGCGAAACGCGTAGATGCCGGGGTGATTGACGGCGATACCGTGTACCTGACGGTCGCAGACAAAGAGGGCAATATGGTGTCGCTGATTCAGAGCAATTACCGGGGCATGGGCTCGGGTATGACCCCGCCAGGGCTGGGTTTTGTGCTGCAAAACCGCGGTGAACTGTTTACCCTGCAGGAGGGGCATCGTAATGAGTATGCCCCTGGCAAACGCCCTTTTCACACAATTATTCCAGCCTTTGTGACCCGCAGTGGCGAACCCTTCTTAAGCTTTGGCGTCATGGGCGGCGCCACGCAGCCACAAATGCATGCGCAGATCCTCGTGAATGTCATTGATTTTGGCATGAACCTGCAGGAAGCCGGTGATGCGCCACGGATCCTACACTCCGGCTCAAGCAGCCCGACCGGCGCGCTGATGCGAAGCGGCGGTTATGTCAGCCTGGAAAGCGGCATCGCACAGGAAGTCAGGCGCGAATTAATGGAGCGAGGGCATACGTTGCAATCGGTGCTGGGCGCCTATGGCGGCTACCAGGCGATTGGCTGGGACAAGCGTGAGCAGGTATACAGCGGCGCCTCTGAGAGCCGAAAAGATGGACAAGCCGCTGGCTATTAAGACACACTGGGAATTAGTTTTGCACGTCGCCTGTTATGCCAACGGCACAAAAGAAAACGTGACAGGGTATGCATCGTACCAGGCAGCACACAGACAGCGTAGAATAACAATGTAATATGCGGCGCCTCACAGCCGTGGGGCCATTCACCAGGACTTGTATAAGAATAAACATGGCACAACCGCAAAAGGGCATTTGTGCAGAGCCTAACCTGCACGCACAGTATTTATTGCTAAATGTTGTTGATGATGACAGTCAGGCTGTGCGGGCGAAGCTTGCCAGGGTTCTGGACGTGTTCGAACACTATGAAAATGAACATTATGAGGCCATGCTGACGGGTCTTATTGCCATTGGCACAGGGTACTGGCATGAGCTTTATCCCGGCCCTATCCCAACCGAACTGTCCCCCTTTCCGGATATGCAGTGTGAGGATCGCAGTGCGCCGACTATGCCCTGCGATCTGTTTATACAAATCCGGGCCGATCGTCTGGATATTTGTCACGCCATTGGCATTGAGGTGATGGAACTACTGCGCCTGCATGTTGAACTTGTTGAGCAGGTACGAGGCTTCCGGTATCTCGACGGACGCGATTTAAATGGGTACATGTATGGGACTGATAATCCCCGGGGGCTGAAACGCCGTGAAGTTGCCATTATCGGTGAAAATGATGCCGAATTTGGCGGAGGAAGTTATATCCATGTTCAGCGATACCGTCACGATCTGCGGCGCTGGGCGGCATTGTCGCCGCGTCAGCAGGAGCAGGTGATGGGTACCACTCAGGAGCACAACCTGGCTAGCAAAGAGCAGTCTGAGTCGTCGCATTGTGTGCGCGCCAGCAGTGCGGTGTTCGGTGACGGCGCTCCGGCTTTACTTAAACAAGGTATGCCGTATGGCGACATGGCGTCACAGGGCCTGTTTTTCGTTAGTTGCAGTGCCAGCTCAGCCCCGTTTAAAGCCATGCTGCACAGTCAGATAGTCGGTAATGGTGACGGGGATTACGATCGCTGGCTGGACTTCACCAGCGCTGAAACCGGTGCCGCATTTTTCGCCCCGTCGGTCACCTTGATTCGTCAGATGTCACGTGTCTGACTGCGTAATGGTAACGCGCCGTCCCATTGGTCATCCAGTGGCTGCCCGCGGTAGCGTTCACATACACGCAGGTGATGGTGGACAACCGGGTCATCCGGTGCCATGTGTTGAGCCTGACTAAACGCAGCCTGTGCTGCTTCCCAGCGCCCTGCTTTGCGATGAGTGATGCCTGAGGCGACATGATCGTTTATCGCCAGTCTCGCCTGGCGAACCGGTTCGGGTAAATGTGACAACACCTCGTAAATTTCAATGGGGGTCTGGCGTCCTTTCACGCGCACCCAGTCCAGTAGTCGTGTCGGCGGCGCGTCTTCTTGCAGCGTTTCCAGCGTCTGTGCGCTGACAATTATATCAGCCTCGTAGACCGGTGCCAGAGACTCCAGGCGATACGCAATATTCACACTGTCGCCAATCACCGTGGTATCCATACGATCATCCGAGCCCACTGTACCGAGGATCACCGGGCCATAATGAATGCCAATACCGACGTTAATGGCGGTGTAGCCACTATTGCGCCGGTGCTGATTATAGAGATCCAGTGCCTGACGGAGATCATGCGCCGCCTTCAGCGCATCGCTGGCTTTATCTTTTGCCGTGCCGCCGGGATGATCAAACAAGGCCATAATGGCATCGCCGATAAACTTATCAATAAACCCCTGATGCTGGTGGATAGGTGCATTCATGCGCAAGAAATAGGAGTTAAGAAAACTCATCAGTTCCTGCGGGCGCATGTGCTCAGACAGCCCGGTGAAACCGCGGATATCGCAAAACAGAATGGCAACATCGTCCTCATCGGCACGACCCAGCTCAAGTGCATCAGTACCATGCCGGGCAAAGTGCTCGACAAACTGCCGTGGCACAAATTTCTGAAAAGTCTGGATCAGGCGTTTGGCTTCATCGGCCCGCTGCCGGTAATGCCGCTCGTTGTCGGCGTTATCATCAGGGCGCTCGCGCACGGCGGACAGCGTTCCCTCTGCCTGAGCGCGGCGCACATACAACCGGGTTATGATACCAGCGTAACCAGTAACGACGGTCAGCAAGACCGCCAGTACCAGATTAAGTAATGACACAGTATGCGTTACCTGCGTGTCTGCTTATAACTGCGCAAAGACCTTATCGACGGCGTCCAGCGTCTTATCGATAATTGCTTTGTCGTGGGCCTTTGACATAAAGCCCCCTTCGTATGACGCTGGTGCCAGATAAACGCCCTGTTCCAGCATGCCGTGATAGAAGGCTTTAAAGCGTTCCTGATTACAGCTAATTGCCTGTTTATATGACGTGACCTTTTCATCGTCGGTGAAGAAAAAGCCAAACATGCTGCCTGCCACATTGGTGGTGAGCGCAATACCATGCTTTTTCGCCAGCGCTTCCATTCCGTCGGCCAGCGCCTGGGTATTCTCAAAAATCGACGGGTACATATCGTCCGCCTCCAGCTGACTTAAGGTCGCCAGACCGGCCGCCATGGCCACCGGGTTGCCCGATAAGGTACCGGCCTGATAAACCGGGCCGGTAGGCGAAATGTGGGTGATAATTTCGCGCTTGCCTCCAAAGGCCCCCACCGGCATTCCGCCGCCGATCACTTTGCCCAGACAGGTAAGGTCAGGTTTAACCTGATAACGTTCCTGCGCGCCGCCGCGAGACACCCTAAAGCCAGTCATGACTTCATCGAAAATCAGTACGCTGCCGGCCTCATCGCAAATTTCACGCAATCCTTCAAGGAAGCCGTCAACCGGCGGAATACAATTCATGTTACCTGCGACGGGTTCGACGATAATACAGGCGATGTCATCGCCATGTTCGGCAAATGCTTCACGTACACTGTCTAAGTTATTGAACTCGACCGTCAGCGTGTGCTGCGCCACATCCGCCGGTACGCCCGGTGAACTGGGCACACCCAGCGTCAGTGCACCTGAGCCTGCTTTAACCAGTAGTGAGTCAGCGTGGCCGTGATAACAGCCTTCAAACTTCACAATTTTATTGCGTCCGGTATAGCCGCGCGATAAACGAATGGCTGACATCGTCGCTTCCGTACCGGAGTTAACCATACGCACCATTTCCATTGACGGCACCATGGCACTGACTTTTTCAGCCATCAGGACTTCGGCTTCGGTGGGCGCGCCAAACGACAGGCCTTCCTGCGCGGCCGCAACTACGGCCTCACGTACTGCGGCGTTGTTGTGTCCCAGCACCATAGGGCCCCAGGACTGTACGTAATCGATATATTGTTTGCCATCGGCGTCCCAGATATAAGGGCCATCCGCCTTAGTGATAAAACGCGGCGTTCCGCCGACGGCCTTAAAGGCGCGAACCGGCGAGTTGACGCCACCGGGAATGGTTTTTTGGGCGCGGGTAAATAGGGCTTCAGATTTTTGCATGTCGGTTAACTGCTCTTTTTGGTGGTCCAGATAACGTCACGTTCATACTGGCTGACCAAGTTTTCTACGCCCAGTGTGAGCGCGAAAAGGGCCATGCGTACCAGCACGCCGTTATCGGTTTGACGAAAGATGGCAAGGTTCGGGTTCAGATTGAGATCATTATCCAGTTCGTTGGCCTCCATACGCGAGTCGCGCGGCAGCGGATGCATGATCACCGTTTTTGACTGAAAATGGCGCGTGTAGATGGCCTGGTTAAGCCGAAACTTGCCCCGGTATTTGTTGGCTTCATCCTGTGACGGAAAACGCTCTTCCTGAATGCGGGTCTGATAACAGATATCGGCATCCATATTTCCTTCAAGCTGCTCGGTAATGGTCAGCCGGTGACCGGCATTCTCAATAGCATCGACAATGGGCTGTGGCATGGCCAGTTCTCTGGGGGATATCAGCGTAAAGTGCACATTGTCATATAAGCAAAGCAGCCGCGACAGCGAGTGCACCGTGCGTCCGTAGCGCAAATCACCGATCATCGCGATATGCAGGCCATCAATGCCCTTATTGTTATATTCCAGCTCGCGTTTAATGGTGTACAGGTCCAGCAAGGCCTGAGTGGGGTGTTCGTTAGCACCATCACCGCCGTTGATGACCGGCACCCGGCTGCCCTCGGCAAATTCACCTACCGAACCGGCGGCTGGATGACGCATGGCAATAATATCAGAATAGCCGCTCAGCACCCGGGCTGTATCAAACAGCGATTCGCCTTTCGCCAGCGCCGAATTGTCCATGCCGGTGGTTTCTCTAACCTCGCCACCCAGCAGATTAAACGCTGTACCAAAACTCACCCGGGTCCGGGTACTGGGCTCAAAAAAAAGATTTCCAAGAATAGCACCATTCAGCACCGTGGTGCGTTTTTGGCGGCGGGCGTAGGGCAGCATAGAGTGGGCGACGGAGAAGACACGTTCAATCGCGTCACGGTCAAACTGGCTTACTGAAAGAATATGATTACCGGTAAACTCTGACATAACTGGCTCTGCGGATACCAAACTGCGCGTAGTTTAGCAAAAAGCCACCAGACTGTAGAGTCTTCATAGCAATTCACACAGATAAGTTATACAAGTCAGGTCTGGCTGGTTTTGCGGGCCAGCAAAACGCCAATCTGGTCGACAACGCGTGCAACGTGACGGTCGATTTGCGCATCGTCCAGTGGGGCAGCTAAATCACACAATAGCATGAGCAGCCGGTCACTCTTGAGCAGGCTGAGAAAGTCAGTGGCAACCGCCAGCGCCTGCTGTTGTGAGAGCCGGTGCTGGCTGTATCGTAAAAACAGGGTTGCCAGTCCATCGAGGCTCGCTTTCAGTCCTGCCTGATAGAAGAGTTCAGCGATGCGCCGGTTATTTTTTGCCTCGCTGATAACGGTGCGGTACATGGCAATAACATCAGGATCCTGAATCAGACGCATGAACTGCCTGCCAATGATGGTCAGACATTGCGCCATGGGAAGTTCGCACTGGTCATGACCGGAAAGCTGCGTTGGATCAAGCTCATAAGACTGGCATTTTTGTAAAATTGCAGCCTGAAACAGCGTGTCCTTACTATCGAAGTGTGAGTAGACGGTTTGCTTTGATACCCCGGAACTTTTGGCGATTTTGTCCATGGACGTGTTGGCAAAGCCCTGTGCCAGAAATTCATCACTGGCCGCTTTTAAAATCTGCTGGCGCTTTTCTTCGCTTTTCGGGCGGCCGGCTTTGGTCTGTATGGTATCGGTAGAATCGTTAGACAAAGTGCACTCACTAGGTTATTTAATTATCAAACTAGACGGTCTAGTATTTATAAACTAGCATGAAGCCATTATCGTTACCATTTTACGTTTTGCGTCGTTAAAAGGACAAATTATGTCATCGATGAATCCACTGCAGACGTCTCGCGAGTCTGGCCGTCACTCTCTGCTGGTGGCACTTGGTCTGTTCTTTTTATTACTGGTTGTGCTGCTATGGAGTGCCGGTAACGGTCAGGCGCAATCGGCGGTTGCCGACGCCATACCTGAGACGGTGGTAACGGATGTCGTGCATATCCAGTCAGGGTTTGAGGTACCAGTTCGTTTACACGGGCTGGTGGAGTCTGCCCAGAGCACCGACGTGGGCTTTGATGTGGGCGGTATTTTGTCGTCACTTACGGTTGATGAGGGGGATAGTGTCACTCGAGGACAGGTGCTGGCGCGGCTTAACACAGACCGGCTGCAGGCACAGACACAGGAGCTCAATGCAGCGCTTGCACGTGCCGAGGCAAATGCAGAGCTGGCAAGAATCAGTAAAGACAGGGTGGATGAGCTGGCTGACAGGAAACTTGAATCAGGCCAGCGCCGGGACGAAGTCCGGGCGCAGCTGGACGCGGCCAATGCACAGGTAAGGGAAATACAGGCGGCCATTGCGCGTGTAGCCGTCGAGACTGATAAGTCAGTACTTACTGCGCCTTTTAGCGGTACAATAGCAAGACGCTATGTAGACGAAGGTGCGACAATGACACCACCGGCGGCGGTATTTCGGGTCACCAATAATCAGCAGTTACAGGTACGCTTTGCTGTACCCGCAGATGACATTGCCTATTTTGACGAGGACCAGCGTCTGGAGGTGCAGGTTGGCGGGCGTGCCTATACCGGACGCGTATTGCGCAAATTACCGCTGCGCAGCACGCAGACCCGAACTGTGGATTTGCTGGTGACGTTTGTCTCGTCCCCCGCGCTGTTTCCGGGAGATATGGCGACCATTACGGTGACGCGTGACCGGCCCGAACAAGGAGCCTGGTTGCCGGTGTCAGCGCTAAGTAACGGCTTGCGCGGTCTGTGGACTGTGTTTGTGGTCAATGATGACCCAGCCAATGCGCAAAAAGCAAAGATCAGTGCCCGCAGTGTTGAGATTCTCTATACCGATGGTCAGCGCGCCTTTGTGCGCGGTGCGCTGCAAGATAATGAGCAGTATGTTACCGGTGGCACGCACAAACTGAGTCCCGGTCAGTTAGTCAGTACGACACAACGTGAATCACAGCCAGAGGCGCTCCAGTGATGCGTGCCAGCGAACACAACTATCCGTGGTATACCGCGTTTTTCCGTCACGGCCATCTACTGGCTTTAAGCATCATAATTGTTCTGGTAGCCGGTCTGTCGGCGCTTGGGACCTTGCCGCGACTGGAAGATCCACGTATTGATACCCGCAATGCGCTGGTTATTACTGCGTATCCTGGCGCATCAGCGCAGCGGGTAGAGGCGCTGGTCAGCGATGTACTGGAAGACCGGTTGCGCGAAATTTATGAGATAAAAGAGATTCGCTCAACATCCCGGGCGGGCATTTCAATGCTGAGTATTGAAATGCAGGATTGGGTAGATAACAGCAATAACGAGCAGTTATTCAGTGAAATTCGTGACACCATTGGCGCAGCGGCAAACAGCTTTCCTGACGGGGTGGCGGCGCCGGTATTTGACGAAAAACGCGGTGCCACTGCATTTACATTGCTGCTTGGTGTTAAGCCGGTGGTATCCGAAAATACCAGTTTGTCGATGACCGGGCGGTTGGCCACGGAGCTGGCGGACCGCCTGAGAAATGTGGCAGGCACCGAGCTGGTCAGACTGTACGGTGAGCCTGATGAGGAAATTATTGTCGCGGTCTCACCAACGCGTCTGGCGGCCACCGGTTTATCGCTCAGCGAGGTGAGTCGTCAGATCCGGGCTGCCGACCCGAAATTGCCCGCCGGCAGTCTGCATACCGATGCCAGCACCTTGCGTTTTACCCTTAACGATACCCTTGATGGCGTCGCCATGCTCAGCGCTATCCCGCTTCGCAATGCGGACGGGCGGTATTTACGGGTGGATGATATTGCGGATGTTTATCGTGGCTGGCAGCAACCCGTTGCCGACATTGGCCTGGTTGACGGTGAGCAGGTCGTATTTGTTGCCGCGCGAATGCAAACCACGGTCAGGGCTGACCGCTGGACCGCAGCAGCGATTAAGGCAGTTGAAGCGTTCAACGATGAGTTTGACGGCAGCGTCAGTGCTGATGTGGTGTTTCAGCAAAATGACTATACGGAAGCCCGGCTAAGTGAGCTGAGTGGCAATCTGTTACTCGGCAGCACTGTAGTGATGCTGGTGATTTTACTGTTTATGGGGTTGCGGGCTGCCTGGATTGTGGGTCTGGCGCTACCGCTTTGTGCGGCGTTTGCGTTATTTTCACTGAGCTTTTTTGGCGAGCAAATTCATCAGATGTCGATATTCGGCATGATCATCGCCATCGGCTTGCTGATTGATAATGCCATAGTCATCACCGATGAAATCCGTATTAATTTACAAAATTCGTCACTGACCCGGGTTGGGGCGATGTCAAAAAGTGTCTCGCACCTGTTTGTACCGCTGCTGTCATCTACCCTGACCACGATTCTTGGCTTTATGCCCATCTTTTTGCTGAACGGCAATATTGGTGACTTTATTGGCCCTATTGCCATCAGCGTGGTGATGGCGCTAATTGGCTCACTGTTTATCTCGCTGACAATAATTGCTGCGCTGGCCGCGCGTTTTTTACCGCGACATGGAGAGACGCAGGCCCGCTGGTGGCGACAGGGCCTGCAGACACCGAACTTAAGTCAGGCGTTCCGCCGTCAGCTGGGAGGCTGGATCAAGCGTCCACTGCTCGTGCTGCCACTGGTATTTATTTTTTGCAGCAGCGGTTTCATGCTGTCGGGTCAGTTACCCAATGTTTTCTTTCCCAGTGCCGACCGTAACCAGTTTGAGCTGTATTTGTGGACCAAAGAAGGCAGCAATATTTCGCAAACCCAGAATTATGCCCGGCAGGTTGGCACGGTGATCCGTGAACAGCCAGGCGTTGCGCAGGTCAGCTGGCTGGTCGGTGGCTCAGCGCCTTCTGTGTACTACAACCAGGTGATGTTGCGTGACAATGCGCCTAATTTTGCTAACGCCGTAATTACCACTGAGACCGTGAAACAGGCATCGGATTTGATTGATGATCTGCAGCAGACCCTTAGCCAGCAGTTTCCGGATACGCAGATCATTGTAAGGGCTTTCGGTCAGGGGCCGCCTATTGCTGCGCCCGTAGAAGTCGAAATCATAGGGCCTGACCTTGCCACACTGAATCAGCTGGGACAGCAGGTAAGGCAGGTAATGTCCACGGTGCCCGGCATCAGTCAGTCAACGGCAAGTATTACTATGGGCGAGCCGGAGCTTAGCGTTAACGCTGACAGTGATACGGTGTCGTATCTGGGGCTGACGCTGTCCGACCTGGCCAACCAGTTGCAGGTGAATTTTAGCGGTATGCTTGGCGGGTCGGTACTGGAAAGCACCGAAGAGATCCCGGTGCGGGTGCGCTTCGGTGATGAGGCGCGCGGCGACCTCGGGCAAGTAGGCAGTGCACCGCTTACCTCACCGGCCCTCAACCAGCAAACACCCTGGGTGGCCTTAAATGCGGTGTCAGATATTGCCCTTGTGCCCAGCATTAGCGGTATTACCCGTCTTTCAGGTGAGCGTTTAAACCGGGTTCAGGCGTTTCTCTATCCGGGGGTACCTGCCGTGGACGCAAGTAACCTGCTGCGGGAGAAACTCGCCGCAGAGCTAAGCTTGCCTGACGGGTATCGTCTGCACCTGGCCGGCGATGCCGATGAGCAGCAGCAGGCACTTGGTCAGCTCGCTACCTACGCCCCCGTGTTACTGGTGTTAATGATCACCACACTTATTCTTACATTTTTAAGCCTGCGTATGGCAGCGGTGATTATTCTGGTCGCTGGCTTATCGGTTGGTTTGGGCATGTTTAGTCTGTGGATCTCGGGTCTGCCGCTGGGCTTTAATCCGTTACTTGGCAGTGCAGGTCTGATTGGCGTTGCGATTAACGGCTCAATCGTAGTGATCGCCGCTATTTGTGCAAACCCGGACGCCCGCAAGGGCGATACCCGCAGTATTGTTCAGGAAACCATGGGCTGTAGCCGACATATCCTGTCTACTACCTTTACTACCGTAGGCGGGCTGATACCATTGCTTTTGTTTAGTGAAGGGACATTCTGGCCACCGCTGGCCGTGGTACTTGCCGGTGGTGTAGGATTCTCCGTGATTTTATCGCTGGTCTTCACGCCAACACTGGTAGCGCTTTTTATGCGCCGCGCACATGCCGCTGGCACTGACGATGAACGCCGAACTGCGTTAAACTAACCATCAGGGGTCAACGTATAACCAATTATGCGATCGACTAATTCTGAAACCAGAGCGGCCAAACCACGTTTTCGCTGGTGGCATAGTGACTGCGCCGTGTGCAGGCGCTGGCGGCTATATGTTATTTGGGCGCTGCTTATGCTGGTGGTGTATTTGTATGTCTTCTGACGCGTCTCAACCTATTCTTATTCGTGCAACGTCCAAACGCAACGGGATCACCAGTGTTATCATCGGTTTGGCTGGTGTACTGCTTTCCATGCTGTGGTTTGCACTTACACCGGACTGGCTGTTTCTGGCCGGAGTGTTCTTAACCAGTGCGTCCATTGTGGCCTTGCTGATTGGGTATTTTAAACTGCGCGAGCCCGAACACAGCATCGAAATATCGCCCGACGTCATCCATTATCAGCACCGGCTGGGGAACTGGATGATCGACTGGGAAAATGTGCAACGGGTAGATTGTCCGCGCGTACGCCATGGTATCGAGCATGTTGACCTGGAAACCATCGGTATTCGCATCAAAGAGTATGGGCCGTTTTTGAAAAGTGTATCACCGAGGCTGGCCACACACCTGTTAATGGAACAGCGCCCGCTGCTTTTTCAGAACAAAGATGAAAACTGTCCCTCTGGCAGCTGTTACGAGCAGTCAATGTTCGACGATAAACACTTTACCCTGCCTGATGGTGAGGTATTCACCGGTATAAAAGCAATGCTCGCCAACCGCATGATGCAGTTGCGCGAGCGCCTTGGCTTTGATGTGTATGTCTCTGCCTCAGAGCTTGATCGTACACCCGGCGAGTTTGTCAGTCTGCTGCGTGACTGTCAGCAGGCGCGTATTCAGAGTACCGTTAAATCAGGTACCTGACGATTGGTGCTTGTCCAGGTAGCCCTGGCCTTCGGCAAGAATAATCTCAGCCTCAAGAATAAGCGCTGGCATATGTTCGGCCACCAGAAAGTGCTGACCGAGTTTTAGCGCTGATTCCAGGTCTCTGGCCAGATCCTGTAGTTTGGGTACTCCGGTATAGCAACAGGCACCATGCAACCGGTGGATTTCTGACTTCAGCGTATCGTAGTTGCGCTTATCCCACTGTTGTCTGATGTTTTCTATTGAGCCGGGCAGCAATGTCAAAAAGTCATTTAGCAATTCTTCGGTGGCGGCTTGGTTGTGGTTGGTACGCTGCATCGCAAGCTGCCAGTCAAGGGTGGGTAACGCCATCTTGACCGGCTCAATGTTCTGACACCAGCGCCGGACAAGATCGAGCAGATTGGCAAGATCAATCGGTTTGGGCAGGTAATCGTCCATGCCCGATGCCAGCAGTCTCTCCTGCTCTTCCTTAAAGGCATGTGCAGTGACAGCGATAATTGGCGTACCCATATTCAGCGGTGTCTGACGGATCCCCCGCGAAGCCTGCAGACCATCCATCCCCGGCATCTGAACATCCATTAATATCAGATCAAACTCAGCTGTCTGGCAGCGGTTAACGGCATCCTGGCCACTCATGGATGTCGTGAGCATAACGGGTGAGTTGTCCAGCCAGGTATGCAACAGCTTGAGGTTCATATCCATGTCATCCACTGCCAGGATGCGCGCTTTTGGCAGGCTGTCGAGCTTGTCCTGCATGGGATTACGGTTAACCTTTTCGCGCTGATGAACGATGCTGTCCAGCTTGGAAATGGTCAGTGGCATGCGTAGCTGACTGATAAAGTGATTCTGCAGGCTGGGGTACTGTGAGAAAGGCTCAGGGCCGGAGTAGCAGAGTATTCGCTTTTGCGCCGGGATTTCGACCAGCTCTGCCAGTAACGCGTCGCGCTGCGCAATTTTGCTTACTGGTACCGTTGCCAGTAAATAATCTGACGTGACATTAAGCCGTCGTAAAAACTCGACGGATTCCACAGCATAGACATCGGCGCCCATACAGGCCAGTAAGTGAGCACTGGCGCGACGTGTATCGGGGACTGGATCAAATACGACGACTTTTTTGCCTTGCCAGTCTTCATTCGGTGTGAGCGCAAATTTCTGGCTGAGCTGATTGGTTTTTAAGGTGACGGTAAAGGTACTGCCTACATTCGGCACACTTTTCAGCGTGATATTCCCTCGCATCAGGCGCACCAGCTCGCGGCAGATAACCAGGCCCAGTCCGGTGCCCTGATAACTGCGGTTTATCGCATCCTCAACCTGCGAAAACGCATTGAACAGTTTCTTTTTATCTTTACGGCTGATGCCAATCCCAGAGTCTTCAACCTTAAATTCCAGTTCGTGGATGCCGTGCGCCAGAGGTTTGGCCCGTGCGCTTAGCGTAACCATGCCGCTGGACGTAAATTTTATAGCATTACTGAGCAGGTTATTGAGAATTTGCTTGATGCGAAATACATCGCCAATCAGCTTCTCAGGCAGCGGGCCCAATTCAAATACAAATTCCAGTCGCTTGGTATGGGCGGATTTAGACATAATAGTGACCATTTCTTCCAGCAACTGGTTAGGCGAAAAAGGCTGGTTGTTAATGGTCAGTTTGCCTGCCTCAATTTTAGAAAAGTCGAGCACATCGTTAACGATACTGAGCAGGTTGTCAGCGGCCGTATTGATAATGCGTACCTGTTCCTGCTGGTCTGATGGCAGCGCGGCTTGTGTCAGTTCACGACTGAACCCCAAAATAGCATTAAGGGGGGTACGAATTTCATGGCTCATGTTGGCCAGGAACTGCGACTTGACATTGCTGGCTTTTATCGCATCTTTGCGGGCAATATCCAGCCGCGCGTTCTGTTCCTCGATCAGCTCCATGTTATTGCGCAAATCATTGGTGGCTTGCTCCACCTCACTTTCAAGCTGACTGCGACTCTTTTCCATTAGCGCCAGTGAAAACAGACCTGACTCTAAAAACACGCCGACCTGAAAACAGTAAGTAGTAAAGTCGTTAGACGGCAGAATTCCCACCAGGCTGAGCATCCCGACGATGGCGCCGGTGGCCAGCATGGTCCAGGCAAAAATAAAATAACGGGCAGGCTGAAAACGTTTATAAAAGGCTTCAAATCCGGCAAAAATATAACTGCATATGGCCAGCATACCGATCCCGTAGACCAGATTGTTTTTCCAGATATGCGGGAGCAGGTCAGGCAGGCATATCAGGCCTATAAGGGCCTGTGTTATTAGTAAAAATTTGACGAACGGGTGCGCAAAACTGGCATTTTTGCGGGTTTCCAGAAACGTCAGAGTGAAAATACCGGAGCTTATTCCAATCAACACGAAAATAAGCTCGGTATGGCTGATAAGCCAGTCTGGTAGTTGCCCGGAGGTAAAGAGGTGCACGTGTCCGCCCCATACCAGTTGCCATAACACTACCGCACTAAGATAACCCACATACGCCAGCAGACTGGGCTCACGCACTTCAAAGTAGAGCACCAGATTGTAAATCGCCAGAATAATCAGGCCACCGTAAAAGAGCCCCCACAGCAAACTGTCGATCTGAAACCCGACGTTGTGCAGCTTGCGCGGTTCAACCTGAAGGGGGACGATCAGGCTGGAGGACTCGCTCTCAACCCGCATATACAGTTCTACGGCTTCAGCGTACGGCAGATTGACACCAAACGTCGGCATGCGAAAAGTCTGGTCCGGCTGTGCCTTACCCTGGTGACTGAATGCTTTCACCTCGCCGTTCTGTACCAGATAAAAATCGACTTTATCAAGCTGGCTGAAGTTAACTGAGAACACCCATTCCCGCAGGTTACTCACATTGCTTATGGAAACCTGTAGCCACATGCCGCGATCATGAAAGCCAAAATTTGGGTTACCGTCGACATAGCGCTGAAACTCACCCCGGCGACGGATGATGTCATCAATAGTTAGCGGCGTTGTGGATTCATACAGATACGACAACGAGTCAGCCAGTTCCAGTTCGGCCTCTTCATCGAATAACTGTACAGTCTGCTGGGCATTGGCATGCGTGCAGATTGCCAGCAACATCAACAATATAAAGAAGGGGAAGTACGTTCTCACAGTGTGCGTTATTATTCTGATCTTAATGGTCATTAAACCATTACTGCTAGCTTTGTACAAAGGCGGTGACAACTTTTGGCTCAGGCATGCCGCCTTTTGGCGTATTGCACTGCCATGGGCTTTAGCCCACAATAGCTTTAGAAAGGTGTAACTGTGGCATCAGGCCTGTAAACATTTATTACCTTGCTGAGTTCGTTGCGCAGAGTCCCGGATGGTGGCCGCTTTGCAAAGCGCTGTAGTCACTAAAATAAAAAACTGAACAAATTGCATGAGCGATCAGATTACGATTAATCAAGACGGCATAGAACAACTGCCGCTCAGGACCTTCACCGAAGATGCGTACCTGAATTATTCCATGTATGTGATTATGGATCGGGCACTGCCGCATATTGCTGATGGCCTCAAGCCGGTCCAGCGTCGCATTATTTATGCGATGTCAGATCTTGGCCTGAGTAATAATGCCAAGTATAAAAAGTCCGCGCGCACCGTGGGCGACGTGCTGGGTAAGTTCCATCCTCATGGCGACTCAGCCTGCTACGAAGCCATGGTGCTAATGGCACAGCCCTTTACTTACCGGTATCCACTGGTCGATGGCCAGGGCAACTGGGGCGCACCGGATGATCCCAAGTCATTCGCGGCAATGCGTTATACCGAAGCCCGTTTATCGCGCTTTAGTGAGGTATTACTCAGCGAACTGGGACAAGGTACGGTTGACTGGGTACCTAATTTTGACGGCACCCTGAAAGAACCCAGCATGTTGCCGGCACGTCTGCCGCATATTCTGCTAAATGGCGTAACGGGAATTGCGGTCGGTATGGCCACCGATATTCCGCCCCATAATGCGCGTGAAACCGCCAACGCCTGCGCCCTGTTACTGGACAACAGCCGCGCGACGTTAGAAGACGTCATGGACATTGTGCAGGCGCCGGATTATCCCACCGATGCGGAGATTATTACGCCGCGTGCGGATATCCGGAAAATTTACGAAACCGGTCGCGGTAGTATAAAAATGCGTGCCATATTCCGGGAAGAAGCCGGTGACATCGTCATCACAGCCTTGCCTCATCAGGCATCGGGCGCGAAAATTCTTGAGCAGATTGCCGCACAGATGCAGGCCAAAAAGCTACCGATGGTCAGCGATCTGCGCGACGACTCTGATCATGAGAACCCCACCCGTCTTATCATAACGCCGCGCTCAAACCGGGTAGATACGGCGCAACTGATGCAGCATCTGTTCGCCACTACCGATTTGGAGAAAAACTATCGGGTAAATCTGAACATGATAGGCCTGGACGGACGTCCACAGGTTAAAGATTTACGCACGATCTTGTCTGAGTGGCTAAGCTACCGTAAAGACGTGGTGACCCGCCGGCTTCAGTACCGGCTGGATAAGGTACTGGCACGGCTGCATATTCTGGAAGGTCTGTTGGTCGCCTTTCTGAATATCGATGAAGTCATAGAAATTATCCGTACCTTTGATGAGCCGAAGCCCGAGCTGATGTCGCGCTTCGGTCTGACTGACAAACAGGCAGAAGCGATCCTTGAGCTGAAGCTGCGCCATCTTGCCAAACTTGAAGAGATGAAAATTCGCGGTGAGCAGGAGGAACTGGAGCAGGAACGTGACAAACTGCAGACGCTGTTGGGTTCAGACCGCCGCCTGAAAACGCTGATCAAAAAAGAGATTCTGGAAGCTGCAGAGAAGTATGGTGATGACCGTCGCTCGCCGCTTGTTGAACGTGGTGAAGCCAAGGCGTTGTCGGAAAAAGAACTGGTACCGGCAGAGTCGGTAACGGTAGTGCTGTCAGAAAAAGGCTGGGCACGATGTGCCAAAGGCCACGACGTTGATGCGGCGGCGCTAAACTATAAGGCCGGTGATAATTACCTCTCCAGTGCGATAGGTAAGAGCAATCAGCCAGCAGTCTTTCTTGATACTTCGGGCCGCGCCTTTGCCTGTGATGCGCACAGTCTGCCATCAGCGCGCAGTCAGGGAGAGCCTATGACCGGGCGTTTCTCGATTGTGGCCGGAGAAACACTGGCCCACGTATTAATGGGGCGTGACGATGATCGGTATCTGATGGCCTCTGACGGCGGTTATGGCTTTGTCGGAGCGTTTGCAGGCATGGTCAGCAAAAACAAAGCCGGTAAAGCGTACCTCAGTGTGCCGACCGGGGCCAAGGTGCTTACTCCGCGGCGTGTGCACAATCCTGATACAGACTGGTGTCTGGCGATCTCTACCGAAGGCCGGATGCTGCTGTTTCCGATGCGCGATTTGCCAAGTTTAGGCAAAGGTAAGGGGAATAAAATTATTAATATTCCGTCTGCCAAAGCGCAGTCCCGGGAAGAATACGTAAAACTGGTTGATGTTGTGCCTGATGGTGCCGCAGTCAAAATTACCGCCGGTAAACGCAGCATGACGTTAAGTGCAGCGGATCTGGAGCACTACCGTGGCGAGCGCGGTCGCAGAGGGAATAAGCTGCCCCGGGGCCTGCAGCGGGTCGACAGCATTACTATTGAACAGGCTGCGCAGACGCCCACGTCTGATGACCTTAACCCCGGAGAACCGCAGGTTTAATCCACAATAAGGAAAACGCTGATGCTGGGTATTGTCTTTACGTCACTGGTGGAGATGCTTGAAGAAAAAGCCTCGCCGGAGTTCGCTGATGAAGTGATTAACGAAGCGCAGCTTGAAAATGACGGCGCCTTTACAGCGGTCGGTTATTATCCGTTTTCAGAAATGAAAAAGTTGCTGGACGTGCTGATGGAGAAAACCGGGAAGTCTGCTGACGAATTGCTGCATGAGTTTGGCGTGTATCTGTTTGGGCGTTTATCACAGAGCCATGGTCAGGTGCTGGCAGGCAAAGAAAGTCTGCTGGACATGCTGCAGTACCTGGATGGTGATATTCATGTACAGGTCAGAAAGCTCTACCCTGATGCAGATTTACCGCGATTTACGGTGAAATCACGCACTGATAAAGCCATGCGTATGCGCTATTACTCAGAGCGAGATTTATATGCTCTGGCTGAGGGGCTGCTGGATGGCGCGGCAGCGTTTTATAACTGCAATATCACACGGGAAACCATCAAAACCGGCGAGCCGCATACCTATGAGTTCAGCATACAGGTAACCGGATAACGCCGAATGTCCCCCAGATGAACGCGTGTGTAGGCCGACGGGTATAAAAAAAGGCTCCTGAATAAGGAGCCTTTTGGGTCAGATAAGCGGTCTGTTATTTAGCGTTTGTGCTCTCAAAGATCTTATCGGCCGAGGCCGCAACAAAGCCTTTGTACAGCTTGCCATCAGGCATTTCATAACGCTGTGCAAATTCATAGAAACAGCTTGGGATAGCTGTGGTTTCATCGCTGAAGCTGATCTCAGCACGGTCCGCCATGGTTGACGACTGTGCCAGGTACACATCTGGTCCGCCTTTGATTTCACCACCAGACGTATTAAGCACAAAACCGGCCTCTTTCAGCAAGCTGTTTACCTCTGCCAGCTCGTTGGTCTGGCCGAGGTAATTTACACTCACTGTAAAGTGGTTCGCACGAAAGCCCCATGCAGACATCCAGGCTGCATACTCTGACTCTTCCAGCAGAATATCGTACTCTTCTTTGCTGACTTCCCAGTGGCGACCTGAATACAGGAAGTTTTCCGCTGTGACGGCATCAGCATCCATTTGTGCAACCAGTTTATGAATAATTGCCTGAGACTGTTCTGTCAGTTCTTCCACCCGCAATTCACTGATAAAGACTTTCGGCTTGGTGTCGTCAGGATGCTCAAAGTGCTTGGCGGTCAGCTTTTTGGCTTCAAAGTCATAATCGCCTTTCTCTTCGTAGCCCAGGGCCAGGAAATGTGCCGCCAGTTTGTCCAGTGACGTCTTATCCAGATTAAAGGTACGAAACGCCACATGGTCATTGACGATTTCATCACTGCTTTCTTCACCCAGTAACAGCTTGTGTACCTTGTGGGCAGACGGCGTGATAGCAACGTAGTCGTCCCACAGGTGGTTAAACAGCGTATCAATATTGTTGTGCATGTAGGGTGTGTCCTTCTTCGCTTACATTGAAAGACCAGGGCTTAGCTTGCCTGGTAAGGTAACTTTATCCAGCTCTACTGATGCAACGGGGTACGCACAATAGTCAGCGGCGTAGTAGGCGCTGGCACGATGGTTACCACTATCACCAATACCACCAAATGGCGCGGCGCTGCTGGCACCGGTAATGGGACGGTTCCAGTTTACAATGCCTGCCCGGATGCGCTGGAAGAAGTAACGGTAGTCATCTTCATTATCACCCAAAAAGCCTGCCGACAGCCCGAAGCGGGTGTTGTTGGCCTCTGCAATTGCTGCGTCAAAGTCGCTGTAACGGATCACTTTCAACAGCGGGCCGAAGTGTTCTTCATCGGGCAGTGTGTCGAGCATGTCAGTTACGTCAATAATACCGGGTGTGACAAAGCCTTTGTCTTTGTCGGCCTGTTCAAGGCGCAACAGCACGTTGCCACCGGCATTTTCCAGTTCGCTTTGTGCGTCAACCATCATGCTGGCTGCTTTGGCTGAAATCATAGCGCCCATAAACGGCTGGTCTTCAGCGTCATATTCACCTACTTTAATGGCCTTGCTGACTTCAATCAGACGCGCCATGATCTTATCGCCTGTCTCGCCAGCTGGCAGGAACAGACGACGGGCACAGGTGCAACGCTGACCGGTGGTAATGAATGCCGAATGCACAATGTCGTGAACCACGGCATCGAGATCGTCCGCGTCCTTAACGATAAGCGGGTTGTTGCCCCCCATCTCCAGCGCCAGAATTTTACCCGGATGGCCGGCAAACTGCTCATGCAGGATTTGCCCTGTGCGAGAACTTCCTGTGAAGAACAGGCCGTCAATACCTGGGTGTGAAGCCAGTGCCTTGCCGGTCTCTACTTCGCCCTGAACCAGGTTAAGCACGCCTTTTGGCAGGCCAGCCTTTTCCCACAGCTTAACCATCTCTTCGGCGACCATCGGCGTCAGATCGCTGGGCTTGAAGATGACGGTATTACCCGCCAGCAGTGCAGGAATGATATGGCCGTTTGGCAGGTGACAGGGCAGATTGTAGGGACCGAAAACCGCGACCACGCCATGTGGCTTGTGTCGAATAAAGGCTTTACCTACCGGCACCTCGTTTTCAACCACGCCAGTACGTTCATTGTAGGCACGTTCAGAAATGCCAATTTTTCCCATCATGGCGCCGACTTCTGTGGCCGTTTCCCACTCAGGCTTACCCGTTTCACGGGCCAGCGCTTTGGTCATTTGATCTTTTGCTTCAGCCAGGACTTCGCCGTATACCTTGATAGCAGCAAGGCGTTGCTCGGCCGTTTTCGCTGCCCATTCGGGCGCTGCGGCACGCGCCGCGCTGACTGCTGCATCAACCTGTTGTGCGGTTGCGGATTTGCCTTGCCAGATCACGGCATTTTTGGCGGGATCGACAGAGGCGATGTCGTGGCCTTCACCCGCCACCCATTCACCGTTGATAAAATGTGTCATTTGCATGTGAGTTCCTGTCGTTAGTCTCTGAATTTAACCGGTGCGAATCGAACCGATTCCCCCTCACTGATATTCAGTGCTGCGGCGGCCTGGCGTGACAGCACAGCGACCTGCTGCTCTTCACTGACCGCCATTTCTGTTGCTACCGCTCTGAAATCTTCAATTGAGGTATTGATGATGTAGTGTCCCTGACCCTGCGCTGCAGTCTGATCGTCAATCACCACCGGCAGCTTGCGACTAGCGTGCGCCGTGCGGATATGACTCAGGTTTGCCTCTACCGTTGGGCCGGCATCGAAGATATCGACATAGCCACGACAGCTGAAACCCTCTTCCTGCAGTAACTGCAGAGCTGGTCTGGTCTTCTGATGGACCTGGCCGATTACTGCCTGCGCTTTTTCACTCAGCAGGTTCACGTAGATCGGGTATTTCGGCATCAGTTCGGCAATAAACACTTTATTGCCAATGCCTGTCAGATAGTCCGCCGTTGGGAAGTCCATGGAGAAAAAGTGTTCCTCCAGCCATTCCCAGAACGGTGAGCTGCCATCTTCGTTACTGACACCGCGCATCTCTGCGATCACGGTTTCAGAGAAACGTTCACGGTGCTCCATCATAAACAGGAAGCGCACTTTGGATAAAAAGCGCCCGTTGATGCCACCGCGTGCGGCTTCTCTTAAAAACAACGTGCAGATTTCTGTAACCCCGGTGTAGTCGTTACAGAACGTCAGAATTTCTACCGTATTGTGAATATCCAGCTCGCGGGACGCATGCACAACTTTACCAATATGATAGTGATAAAATGCATCGTCTAATCCCACCGCAGCTTCAATGCCACTGGTACCGACAACCTGACCGGTGGCGGTGTCTTCCATCACAAACAGGTATGACTCATCGCCAGGGCCGGTCACATTCTTTTTAGTAAACGACGCTTCGGCGCGGTTTATCTTCTTACGAAGTAACTCTTCGTTGACCGGCAACGACGTAAAGCCGATGCCGGATTCTTCTGCGATATCGTGCAATGACGCATAATCCGCAGCAGTGATTGGGCGAATAACATTCATAATCGCTTACTCGACAAGTTGGGGAGTGTTATGCGTTCGCTATTTTCGCAACAGCGCGTTCAAAGCGTGCCAGGCCTTCTTTAATGTCCTCATCGGGGATCACCAGTGACGGCGCAAAACGAATGACATTAGCACCGGCGACCAGACACATCAGGTTTTCTTCGGTGGCAGCAGCCATAAATTCTTTGGCACGACCCTCGTAATCGTCATTCAGGGCACAACCCAGCAGCATACCTTTGCCGCGAACTTCACTGAATACCTTGTACTTCGCGTTAATTTGTTCCAGATGCTCGCGGAACAGCGCTTCTTTGTTAAGTACGCCTTCCAGCACTTCCGGCGTGTTAACAATGTCCAGAACCCGCTCAGCGATGGCACAGGCCAGCGGATTACCGCCGTATGTACTGCCGTGTGTTCCCGGCTTAAGGTGCTGCGCAATGTCTGTGGTCGTCAGCATAGCGCCTACCGGGAAGCCGCCGCCCAGAGATTTCGCGGTGGTCAGGATGTCAGGAGTAACGCCCAGCCCCATGTACGCGTACAGGTGACCAGTACGGCCAACGCCTGACTGCACTTCATCAAAAATAAGCAGTGCGTTGTGCTTGTCGCACAGCTCACGTACGCCACGCACAAAGTCTGCATCAGGTGGAATAATGCCACCCTCGCCCTGCAGCGGTTCCATCATGACCGCACAGGTTTTATCAGAAATCATGGCTTCAAACGCTGCCAGGTCGTTGTAATCACAATGCTCAACCGCACCAGGCTTAGGACCAAAGCCATCAGAATAAGCTGCCTGGCCACCCACGGTTACGGTAAAGAAGGTACGACCATGGAAACCACGGTTAAAGGCGATGATCTGATTTTTTTGCTCGCCATGCTCGTCCAGTGCCCAGCGACGGGCCAGTTTAAGTGCTGCCTCATTGGCTTCTGCACCGGAGTTGGCGAAGTAAACACGATCAGCAAAGGTGGCGCTGGTCAGCTTCGATGCCAGGCGCATAGCAGGTTCATTGGTGAACACATTACTTAAGTGCCACAGCTTGCTGCCCTGCTCATTCAGCGCTTTTACCAGCTCCGGGTGACAATGCCCCAGCGCGTTAACAGCGATACCGCCAGCGAAATCGATGTATTCAGCACCGTCCTGATCCCAGACGCGCGATCCTTCTCCACGGACAGGAACCATCTTGGCCGGGTTGTAATTCGGGACCATTACGTCATCAAATGTAGAGCGGTCGACATTCATCTTTTTTACCTCTGGTTAGGCGCTGTTTTAACCTCTTGCGATACGCAAGCCAGCGCGGATTTGATTCAAAACTGCCCAACATTATGCCATTTTTACAACGCAATGTCTTGTCGATGTGTCGCCGCAGCCCTTTATATACGCGGTCTGTGGCATATTTTGCAGTTTTAGTGAATAACTATCTATTTACTGCTCAGATTGCATCGGAAGGTACCTGCTGACCCGTCGCTGAGTAACAGGAAAACCCTCACCACTGACAAAAAATAAATTGAGTGAATGATTATCCACAACAAATTTCAGGACGCTGAAGGGAATATGCGTGGCGTGGTTCAGGGCGGTCGCTGTTGTGCGTTTAACCGCTGAGTAAATCCTAACAATGCCCGGCAGAGGCACGGGCATATTCGCATCTTCCCTGAACGTCGGTTATTGGCACATTGGCAAGGACGTTGAGGCTATGGTTGACGAAAAGCGCTGGCGGCCTGCAGAAAGTTGTCCAGCAGGGCATGTCCATGAGCCGTCAATAATGACTCAGGGTGAAACTGAACACCCCACACAGGCAACGTTTTGTGCCGGATCGCCATGACTTCAGCGTCGCCGAATTTATCGGTATGCCAGGCATCAACTGCCAGGCAGTCGGGAATGCTGTCAGCGTCAAGCAGCAATGAATGATATCGGGTAGCGGTAAAGGGGGTTGGCAGTTCTGCAAACAAACCTTGCCTGCTGTGGGAAATGGCTGAGGTTTTACCGTGCAGAATTTCCTTCGCCCTGACCACGTTTGCACCAAAGGCCTGCCCAATGGCCTGATGGCCCAGACACACACCTAAAATAGGGATATTGCCGGCAAAGCGGGCAATAGCAGACAGGGTGATCCCTGCCTGGTCAGGCGCGCAGGGGCCGGGCGAGAAAACCAGGTACGCGGGATCACATGCCGCTATCTCATCCAGACTTATGGCATTATTGCGGACTACCTTCACATCCTGCCCTAACTCAATAAAATAGCGGGCAAGATTGTGTGTGAATGAGTCGACGTTGTCTATCAGTAACAGCACGGCTTAATCCTGCGCTGACGGCACGCTTATCACGGCCGAGCAACAAACCCCACAGCATCATACACGCTGCGCAATGTTTTGGCCGCCCGTTCTGAGGCGCGCTCGGCGCCAGCTTTCATTACGCTGTCGAGATACGCACGGTCGTCGCGCAGCGTGTGAAATTTTTGCTGAATAGGTTCAATCAGCGCGACCACGGCATCGGCAACATCGCCCTTAAGATGGCCGTACATTTTGTCTTCATATTCCGGCACCAGTGCATCAACAGATTTACCGGTTGCCAGTGACAGCAGGGTCAACAGATTGGAGACGCCTGGTTTTTCGTTGCGGTCAAAATAAATCCGTGCCTGCTCGTCAGAGTCTGTCACCGCACGTTTTATTTTCTTCGCCACCTTTTTCGGCTCCTCTAACAGGCCGATAAAGTTATTGGGGTTGGTATCCGATTTTGACATCTTTTTTTCCGGCTCCTGCAGACTCATAATGCGGGCGCCGAATTCGGGGATAAACGGATCCGGCAAATGAAATACATCGCCGTACAGGTTGTTCATGCGGGTGGCAATGTCGCGGGTCAGTTCCAGATGTCGCCTGATAAATCAGAATATCGGCTGCCTGCAGCACCGGATAGGCGTACAGTCCGACATTCACGTTGTTGGTATTATTGCCGGACTTATCTTTAAACTGCGTCATCCGGTTCAGTTCACCCATTTGCGCATAGCAGTTCAGGACCCAGGCCAGTTGGGCATGCTCGGGTACATGAGATTGAACAAATAAGGTGCTCTTGTCAGGGTCAATGCCACAGGCAAGATACAGGGCAAGGCCATTGAGACAGGCCTCGCGTAATTTCTCTGGCTGCTGCCGTACGGTAATCGCGTGCAGGTCAACCAGCATGTACAAGCAGTCGTGATCATCCTGCATGGAAACCCATTGCTTCAGCGCACCCATATAGTTACCAAGGGTGAGTTGTCCTGAAGGCTGACAGCCACTTAATACAACGGGTTTCTTGCTCATGTTATTTTACCTGTGAATTCACGTTAGTCGTTAAGGTTATGCCTGGTGAAGCGATGCCAGTTGCTGACGCATGGCAGTAATCACCTGCTGATAATTAGGTTGTCCGAAGATCGCAGAACCGGCCACGAACATATCTGCCCCCGCCTCAGCAACCTCGCGGATATTATCGACTTTTACACCGCCGTCAATCTCTATGCGGATATCGTAGCCCGATTGAAGGATACGCTGACGCACCTGACGGATCTTATCGATTGTTGACGGAATGAAAGACTGACCGCCAAAACCCGGGTTTACCGACATCAGCAGTATATGGTGCAGTTTGTCCATCACGTGATCGAGACAATTAAGTGGTGTTGCCGGGTTCAGGACCAGGCCCGGCTTACAGCCTGCGTCTATGATCAGCTGCAATGAGCGATCTATGTGGTCTGAGGCTTCCGGGTGAAAGCTAATGTAGGAGGCACCGGCCTTCGCGAAAGCATCAATCAAATCATCAACCGGCTTTACCATCAGGTGCACATCGATGGGCGCCGTAATGCCATAGTTACGCAATGACTCACATACCATAGGGCCGAACGTCAGGTTGGGCACAAAATGATTGTCCATGACATCAAAATGAATGATGTCGGCGCCAGCCTGCAAAACTGCATCAACTTCCTCGCCCAGCCTGGCAAAGTCGGCTGCCAGAATAGAGGGCGCAATCAAGTGTTTTCCCATGAAATTGTCCTTACGTTGCCTGGGCTGCCGCCGGGGCAGAATGGGTGGACACGCAGTGTACCGAAATCTCCCGCAGTTAAAAAGCACCGTTATCAGCCTTTGACTGCGCCAAAAAGGGGAAAGCGCCTGTTTTTGGTGCAACTTCACCGGGCGGTTAAAGGGCGAGCTGCGAAACCGGCGGCCGCAGAAAAATTAAAAGTGTTTGAAAAACAGCCAGATAAACGATTTTTGAAATTTTTTCACAATGTGGCAGAGGTGGGCATCAAGCTTGCGTATAGCTATTCACAAATAATAAGAACAGACAGAAAAACTTCACAAGAAACAACAAGTTTGAACAATTGGAGAACACACATGAAAAGCACGTTTAAGAAAGCCCTTGTGGCACTGGCGTTAGGTTCGTCTGGCCTGATGATAACTGCTCCTGCAAGTGCCGAATTATCGGCCAATGTCAGCGTGACCAATAACTATATCTGGCGTGGACTGACGCAGACGACTAACGAAGCCGCGGTACAGGGTGGTATTGATTACGCGCACGAGAGCGGTTTTTACGCCGGAACGTGGGCTTCTAATGTTCAGTATGGTGCAGACGATGTCTATTCCTATGAACATGATCTGTACTTTGGTTACAGTGGCTCTGCAGGTGACTTTACCTATGATGTCGGGTATCTGTACTACAACTATGACAAAGAAGCAGAGTTCGACTTCTCAGAAATCTATGGTTCGATTGGCTACATGAACTTTAGTGCGACTTTGTTCCTGCTGGCGGATACCGAAGCGGATGAAGGCCCCGGTCAGGACTTTGGTTTCGCCGAAGCGTCGTATATTTCACTGGATTATGCGATTCCGCTTGAAAGTGGTGTGGAAATTGGCCTGCATGTGGGTCACCACGAAGGCGACTTTGCAGAGGCGTTTAATGGTTTGACCGACAGCTACAATGACTGGGCGGTATCAGTAGCGAAAGATGGTTTTACCTTTGCTGTGACCGGCACCGATATGGACAGCGACATGCCAGCCGCAATGGGTGGCTACGACAACGACGAAATTAAGTTTGTCGTATCCTATGGCGTCGATTTCGACCTGTAACAGGGCGCGTAACACATAAACTAAACCACGTTCTTGCTGAGTCGTTGCCTGGCAAGACGTGGTTTTTTTAGGAATGCACAAAAGAACAGGCATTTTTTCTGATCCTGAATTGTATGCTTAGTACTTGTGGTCACGCGATTTTAGGTTATTATGTATGCCTAGTTTTTAACCGGCGGTGGAGACTCAGGATGAGAAAAAACATCAGGCTTTCAGTAGCGGGAGGCGTGATTGCAGCTGCGTTCATGGTTGTGACCGTACCGCAGACCACGTCGGAATGTCACTGGCAGGCACAAATGGATGTGCAAACCAGCACCTCAATTCAGATCCGCGATGAACAGCCGCAGTGTAACGGTGACGTGACAGGCGTAAGCTGGTATTCATGGCTGGCCGGTAAATCAGTTTCCTACCAATTTCATTTCCTGGATTTGCTGGAGTTGCTATATAGCAACGACGACAAACGGGGGCATTTTGGCGCCTCGGCGAATCAGTAACCAGCACGACTCATCACCCGGTATACTGGACGTCATCCGAAGCGTCCTTGCCAGTGCGTTTGGTGTGCAGAGTCAAAAAAATTACAAGCGAGACTTCACTCAGGTATCTGCTGTCAGATATGTTGTGGTGGGTGTGGTGTTCGTTATTCTGTTTGTCATTGGCCTGATGCTGCTGGTCAGCGCCATTATACCCGGGTAAGCGTCGCTTGCATCTTCTCAAGGCGTGCCAGTTGCCTATCGCGCTTTTGCTTTTTCCGCTGATTTAAAATGTGCTCACTGATCGGCGGAAAAAAGGCCAGGATCTCATCAACCGGCTGGCGCTTAGCACCGTTCTGACTAATCGACCGCTTCACCGACAGCATGCTGAAGTCTGCCCCCTTGTAGAGTGAGCGGGTGAGCGGCAGATCGTGGTTTGAAATGAGTACCGGAATACCACGCTGTCTCGCTGCCCGCCCTGCCAGTTCTGCCAGCTTTTCCTGAGCAGGCTGACCAAATCCTTTCGCCGCATAACTGGTAAACGCCGCAGTTTTACTGATGGGAGCGTAGGGCGGGTCGCAGTAGATAACGTTTCCGCGACGGGCCCGGCTGAAGACCTTTTCAAACGGCAGGCAGGTAAACGTGGCGCGCTGGGCTTTTTCTGCAAAGGTATACATTTCCTGTTCAGGAAAATAGGGGCGGCGGTAACGCCCAAACGGTACATTGAACCGCCCGCTAAGGCTGTAACGGCAAAGCCCGTTGTAGCCGTGACGATTAAGGTATACAAACAGCACCGCCCGGTAAAAGCTGTCGCTGGTTTGATTAAACTCTTCACGTAACGCGTAGTAGCGTGCCTCGTCATTGTTCGCTTCACAAAACAGTTTGCCGGTTTCGCTGATAACGGCATCAGGCTGCGCTTTTAGCAGTGAGTAGAGGCTAATCAGGTCGGGATTAATGTCATTGAGCAGGTAGCGTTTAAAGTGCGTGTTCAAAAATACCGAACCCGCGCCAACAAAAGGTTCGATGAGTTTGTTGGCCTGCGGAAGCCGCGCCTGGATTTGCTCTACTAAACTGTACTTGCCACCGGCCCACTTCAAAAAGGCCCGGTTTTTTTTCTGCATCATGCCTGTTTACTGTCCGTACAGAATGAAAGCGGCAAAGACCTTTGCTGGGCGGATTGTATTAATCCACAAGGGTGTGCTGTATCACGTATCACTGCGCGCTAAATTCGCTGATCTTAAACTCAAAGCTCGATTGTATCTGCCAAGGCCGATCGCGACAACCGCCAATAACGGCGTTAGGGAAGAATGCCGGACAGGCAGCCACTTACCTTCGGGCAAAGCAGGTACGCACAATCGTACCTGCACGGCCTGAAGCTGTCCGGTAATGCACGTGGCTTATGATTTAAGGTGGGGCTCACACACGGCACTGACCTGTGCAGCATCGAATATTTCTATCCAGTAGCCATCCGGATCTTTGATAAACGCTATCCCTTTCATTGCACCGTCGTCCGGCTTTTTCTGAAATGGGACATCTAAGCGCTCAAATCGCTGGCACGCAGCATCAAGATCGGGCACGTGAAAACCGATATGACCAAAGCCCTTAGGCTCACTGTTACCATTGTGGTAGACAGCATTGTCCGCCGTATCATCCCAGTTATGGGTGAGTTCAAGCATTGCCGGGCGACCAAACGTCTGGCGGATACGTTGTTGAGGCTCGTCAGCAATATCGGAAAAATCTTCGCCAGCAGTGAGGAAATAAAGGCTAAACCGCATTTCGGCGAAATCCAGGCGTTTTAGCAATGTCATGCCCATTACGCGGGTGTAAAAGTCCAGAGACCGTGTCGGATCAGCAATCCGCAGCATGGTCTGATTAAAAACGAACCCGTCTGTCGCACTGTCCTTTTCTTCACAGAGACCCTCGGCCTTATCGAAATGTCGGCTCACTATTTTACTCCTCGTTTTAAATACCAGTGTGTTGTTACGTACCATGGGGGCGATCGGCACATAGTGCAACCGCGTCAGGCATGACAACGTTGGCGAACCGCAAGCACAAACGATGGCTGAACACCCTCAGGCATAGACAAAGGAAGACGCGCCACATGCCGGGTTAACCGCCACATGGACAAGACGGGTCAAACACGTGCGCATGTCAGTGTTCAATTAAATTCAAACGAAGCCCCGTTCCACTGCCATAAAGGCGCGTGAAAACCGCCGTACCGGTGCTTTCGGTGAAGCCTGAAAGCAGCATTAGCGCAGGGTATTCAGCTCCTCCAGAATTTGCGTGCCGGCCTTGACGAATGCCTTGTCGCGCCCCTGATAATCTGGCAACTGCCGCATCGCAGCCCTGGCTTGTTGCGCATTGCCAAAGGGTTGATGAAAAAGCACCACGAACCAGTCGCCACCGTAGCGATACGTGCGATACACATGGGTAAGTTCGGTGAGCTGATTGTCGCGGATAAACTGCGCCAACAGCGCCCTGTCTGACAGCCCTGCCATCTGGATAAAGAAATCTTCTGCCTGCACCTTATCGAGCAACATTTCAGGCTCACTCGCCCGTGACGTTCGGCTCGTCTCATTCACCGGCTGACTGGGTGTGGCGGGATTTTCGACCACTGTTTCTGGCACTGGCGGTGTCACCGCTTCACTCTCAGAAACAGTATTGAGATCACGTGGCGCATCCTTACTGGCGAGCGTCACTGCGCCGTCGTTATCTTTTTTAGCCTCGACTGTCTCTGACACGGGGGGTACCGACGACTGAAGATCTTCCTCTCGTTGCTGTGATTGCGGTGAGGCAGCCTTACCTTCAGCCGCGGTGTGGGTCTGTGTTTCCTCACTCGCAGAGCTGGGCCAGCTGGCGACCAGTGCATCAGGTTGGGCGGCGAGGGCATCGGCAGTGCGGTTATTTTCACCCGTTCCCTCAGGCGTAACGTCGGACGCTTCATCTAACAGTTCTGAATACGCATCGCCGGGCGCGACGCTGTTATCCTGCCCGGCGGGCGTTTTAATGGGTGCAAAAAGCTGACGGATCTCCGGACCATACTGCCAGTTTACCAGCGCACCGAACACGACCAGTAATATCACGGCCATTAGTGCAATAAACCAGCGTGATGATACCCGGTTCAATGTCGGTAAGGAGGATTGCGATGCACGGTTTGCCAGGTGCGCCTGAAATTCCTCTCTGCGCCTGGCAATCAGACGATCAAGCTCAGACCCGCCTGGCTCAGTGTGTACGGACTGACTGGAGATGAGCAGGGGGGTATCGGTATTCTTGGAAGGCAACCATTGCTTGGCGCGTTCAGCCCAGGCCGACTCCCCAAACAGCAACACATTCAGGTGTTGTTTGTTGCCGGCAAAGCGACTTTGTAATACCAGATCCCACAATTCCTGTAACAGCGCGTCAGGCATGTGCTGTGCCTGAGTGAGCGCAATCATCACTGGCCCTTCATGGGTATTGAGTTCTGACAGTAACTCATTCAGCGGGCGCACAAAGCTGCCGACAACCTGACCGAGCAGTTGCCGACAGAGCTGACGGCGGTAATCGGAAATGTCCATTTCCGCGTCAGCCGTCAGGTATGCAATTTCGGTATCGTCATGTTGTTGATAAACGAAGGTTTCCAGCGTGCGCTGCTGATTGGCAATAGAATCCCCGCTGACAAAAATCAGTTGGGAGGAATAGTTAACCAAATACTCCAGTCTGTCATGCAGTTCGTTTTGCATGGGCCCTCGCGGAACACGTTATGCGGTTACTGTGGGGATAGCACCGCGGTGAGGGTCTCGTCATTCACGCTGTCAGTGACGATGGCCTTCCCAATTCGCTCTGGGATCACAAAGCGTATGCGCCCGCCAGCAACTTTTTTGTCGTGCTTCATATGTTTGACGTAGTCGTCTTTGGTCATGGTCGAAGGTCCGTCAACAGGCAATGAGAACGCCTGCAACAGCGCACGGACCTGACGGGTTTCTGACGCTGACAACATAGAGAGTTGCTCAGCGGTTTTACACGCAAATACCATGCCTGCGGACACGGCCTCGCCATGCAGCCAGTTTCCGTAGCCCTGCTCAGCTTCAATGGCGTGACCGAACGTATGGCCCAGATTCAGTATGGCGCGCAGCCCGCCTTCCCGCTCATCCACAGCCACCACTTCGGCTTTAATTTCGCAGCAGCGCTGAATCGTTGCGGTAATGGCTGAGGGTGCGAGTTCACGCAGTGCATCGCTGTTGTTCTGTAGCCAGGAAAAAAACGCTGCATCGTAAATGATGCCGTATTTGATCACTTCGGCCATGCCGGCAGCAAATTCGCGTGCGGGTAATGTAGAAAGTGTTGCTGTATCTATAATGACGGCTTGCGGTTGATAAAACGCACCAATCATATTTTTGCCCAGTGGATGGTTCACCGCAGTTTTACCACCAACCGAACTGTCGACCTGAGAAAGCAAAGTCGTGGGTACCTGGATAAAAGGAATCCCACGCTGAAAGGTCGCCGCAGCAAAGCCACATAAATCGCCAATCACGCCGCCGCCCAGTGCAATCAGGGTGGTGTCGCGTGCCGCGTTCATTTCCAGCAGGCGCGTCATTATTGTTTCAAAACTGTCGAGTGACTTGTACTGTTCTCCGTCATCAATTTCAATGACTTCAACCTGGCAGTCACCGCATGCGGCAATGGCGTCATCAAGGTAGTGGCTGGCCACAGTCGGATTAGTCACGATGACAGCCAGCGGCCCCTTTATGTAGGGCGAAAAAAAGCCGGGCTGCGAAAGCAGTCCGGCTTCTATGTAAATGGGATAACTACGCTCTTGAAGTTGCACAGTAACGTTGGCCATTCGCGTAGCTCCTTAAATACTAAAAAATTCCGATTTTACTGACGATTTGGTTCGCGACAGCGCGTGCCGACTGATCATCCGTATCGATGATATAGTCAGCCACCTCTTCGTACATAGGATTGCGTTCATCCGCAAGATCACGCAGTACCTGTTCCGGGTTATCAGATTGCAGAAGTGGACGGCGTTTATCCCGCTGAGTTCGCGCAACCTGCTTGTCGATAGTGGTTTGCAGGTAAACAACAATGCCACGTGCAGACAAGCGATTACGTACCGCTTTATTCACGACACTGCCGCCACCGGTGGCCAGTACAATGCCTTGCTTGTCTGTCAGCTCATTGATGATATTTTCTTCGCGTTTGCGGAAACCGTCTTCACCTTCTAAATCAAAAATCCAGGCGATATCAGCGCCGGTACGGCGTTCGATTTCCTGATCGGAGTCAAAAAACTCAAGGTGAAGTTCATCTGCCAGATGTCTGCCAATGGTGCTTTTGCCAGCCCCCATAGGTCCAACCAAAAAGATATTACGTTTTTCAGCCATATTCGCTTAAATCACAACTTTATAATGTTAGGGGTAGTGTTCGTTGTATTACCCGTCTACCCATGTATTTGTGCCTATTTTCTTTCCAATAAGCACCACTCCTTAAACCTCGCTAAAATTTCGAGAGCGGGATTATCTCAGTTTACTGTAATCTGATGCAAGTTTTGTTGAAAGAATCGCTTTATACCCGTTTATTTGCGGATCTGATCGCCTCAGCGTAAAAACAGTGTTATCGACATGGGAAACGTGCAGGCGACGCGTCGGGGTGTGTGAAAAGCCGACTGCGACAAACGAAAACGGCAAACCATCTGTATTTCTGGTTTGCCGTTGTTTCGTGTGTGAATGTGCAATTTATATAGTTAAACACCAAACAGGATGCGTACAGGTCTACCATTACTCAGCGAATCCTGACGTGCGTAGTCGCAAGGCAGGTTTCGCGGGCTAATCCCCAGGCACTTAAGCGATTGCGCTACAGCTTTTCGGTTACCACTTTCGGCGTGACAAAAATCAGTAACTCACGCTTTTGCTGTAATTGACCTGTCGAGCGAAACAAGGCACCGACCACAGGGAGGTCGCCGAACAGCGGCACCTTAGTGACATCATCAGAACTGGTTTGCTGGAATATACCGCCTAACACCACAGTTTCACCATTTTCAACGAGCACCTGGGTTTTAATTTCCTGGGTATCAATGGCCACCGCGTCACCGGTAGAGGTACTTACGGTCTCACCGCGGGTATCCTGAGTCACTACCAGATCAAGAATGATGCGGTTATCCGGGGTGATATGCGGTGTTACTTTAAGGCTTAATACAGCCTTTTTAAATTCTACCGACGTGGCGCCACTGGATGTCGCCTGAACATAGGGAATTTCTGTACCCTGCTCAATATAGGCTTCCTGTTGGTTGGCGACGGTGATCCGTGGGCTGGCAATGATCTCACCCTTATTCTCAGACTCCAGCGCCGACAGTTCTAAATCCAGAATCGTACCGTCGACCAGAGAAGCGACCTGAAAGCCAATCGATCCGGCTGCAGACTGAACAGGCAGGTTTACATTAAGACGGTCGCCAATCTCCGGAAGCACACCACCGGCGATACTGTCCGCACCTTCAAGCGAACCAGACACGCCATCATTGTCCTGACGGTCACTGAAGCCCCAGCGTACGCCGAGCTGTTCATCCACATTATCCAGTACCGTTACCATGCGGCTCTCAATCAGCACCTGTTTTACCGGCACATCCAGGGCTTCAATCATATCGCGCGCTTCGTCTATCGACTCCAGGTTATCGCGGACAAGCAATGTATTGGTTCGTTCATCCACCGTGACTGAACCACGATCAGACAGAATGCCGCCTTCCTGTGACTTTAGAATCGAGGCCAGTTCTGCCGCTTTCGCATAGTTAACAGTGATGTTTACAGTGCGCAGCGGGGCCAGGTCGGCCACCTGCTTTTTAGACTGCAGCTGTTGTGTTTCACGCTCGGCCAGTTCATCGGCTGGGGCGACCAGCAGAATATTGCCGTCCAGGCGCTTGTCCAGACCTTTAACTTTCAGGATCATATCCAGCGCCTGATCCCAGGGTACGCCGGTCAGGCTGATGGTGACATTGCCACTTACCGTGTCAGTAGTGACCAGGTTAAAACCATTCACCTGTGCGATAATTTGCAGAACCTGACGGACCGGCACATCCTGGAAGTCCAGTGAGATAGGATCGCCGGTATACTTTGATTGTTCTTCCAGTTGTGCTTCTTCATCCTTGCTCATTGGCTCTACTTCAATGCGCAGAATGTTGTCCTGCAGGTTATGACGCGCATAAACCTGCCCTTCATAACGCAGCACAATACGCGTGGCCTTTTCATCCTGAAAGGTTTCAATCGATGATACGGGGGTTGCAAACTGCACTACATCCAGCTCTACAAGCTGATCATCATCGAGGCGGGTATCGGGCAACGTTACCGTTAATTCGCCCTGCGACTCAATTAGCTGAGGATCCACACTGTCATTGTCCAGCGAGATGAGGGTGACGGCGGTATCATTGGCCTCTCGGGTGAAGTCAATATTGGTCAGGGTTGTGGCGAAGGCGGTTTCACTGTCAGCCGGATCATACAGCGCGGCTTCGTCGGATTGTGCTGACACCGGGGTCGCCACAACATTGAACAAAACCAGTGCCAGCAATGTGCCGCCCAGCCAGTACCATTTGCGTCCGTTTTTATTCAGTTTCTTATTGAATATAAATCGCTCAGACATTCTCGTTTTCTCCTGTCGACGAGGCAACCGTCAACGTAGTTTCCTTGCGTTGCCAGCAACCTGCCCCGTCCGGAAGAAGTTGCTCTATTGTCACCGACGTATCACCAATCGCAATAATTTTGCCGTAAAACAAACCGATTCTGCTTCCCATCGTGGCCTTGTGCAGTTGTCCGTCATTCGATCTAAACAGCACATACCGTGTGCCTCTGGTCTCAAAACTGCCGTTAAGTCGCAGTGCATCCAATCCATAGCCCTCCAGTTTTTGCTTCTGCCTGTTGTAGTCTGGTTGCAGACAATTGGCCTGAGCCTGCACATTAACAGGCGCAGTTTTTTCTTTCGGGCGCACAAACGGGCTACGTAAATCCGATGCGGTATATGCAAACGCTGGTTGCTGCTCAAACTCAGGATAGGGTTCGATATTGACCTGGGTTTGTTGTTTAATCTGGTCAGTATACGCCCGCAGATCACTTAACTGTGGCGAACACGCCATTATCGCACCTGTCATGGCGATAACGGCCACGTGACGAAGTAAACTCATTGGTCGTCCTCCGCCGTTTGCACATTACCACTGCCAGCAGCGCGATAGGTTTTTGCCTGAAGCTGCAACTGCAGACTACCTTTTTCTCCCTCAATTGAAAAATCATGGAGAGTCACAATGCGAGGTAAATCAGCCACTTTAGACATGAACTCACCAACATTATGGTAGCCACCGGCGACCTCCATCTCAATGGGCAGTTCGGTATAGAATTCCTTTGGCACTTCTTTTTGCCAGTTAAGCATTTTGAAGTTCAGCCCGGAAGACGTCCCCACGTAGGTAATGTCATCGAGCAGTCCAGGTGTTTCATTGCTGGTGGGCAGACTTTTTAGCATCGACGAGAAATCTTTTTCAATCCGCGCCAGTTGCTCTTCATACGCAGTGAGGTTCACGGCAATGCGGTATTTCGCTTCAAACTGACGTTTAAGTTCCTGCTCCTGTGCTTCAGCTTTTTCCAAAACGGGCAGCTTGGGACTGACTATAAAGTAATAGCTAAGCGCCCCCACCAATATGGCAACAAAGGCACCCACAACAATTTTAACTTCGTGCGGCCATACCGCAACCTGCTCAAAATCCAGTTCATTGAGTTCTTTGAGTTTGGCAACATCAAACTTCATTGCTGCTCCCCCTCTTGCTGGCTACCAGCGCTTAACGGTGCGACCTTTGGACTGATTCTAAACGTAATGGTGTACTCGCTGATTGCCTGGTCACCGTCCGGGTCGGCGACAATTGACGACAAATCACCACTGGTAAACACGTCGGAAGACTCCAGTTTGCGCATAAAGTCTGACAGACGGTTATTTGAATCACTTATCCCTTCTACTTCAATGATGTTGCCAGTCCGGCGCATAGAGCGGAATGAGACACCTGGCGGAACGATCTTCGCCAGTTCGTCAAAGATAACGGGCGACACATTGCGGCTGGCCTGAAGTTGTTCAATCAGGGCCATTCGTTGCTCAATGGCGCTCTTGTTTTCCTTTATTTTCTGAATTTCAGCGATTTGTGCATCCAGCGTGACAATCTCTGAATCCAGGTAGGCGTTTCTTGATTTCTGGTTGCTGATACGCTGATCGATAGCCTGTCCGATAAACCAGAAAATCAGGCCAACGATAGCCGCCACCGCGGCCAGTCCGCCCAGATATTGTTTTTTATCGAACTGGCGTTGCTGTTCCCGCCAGGGCAGCAGGTTTATATGTGCCATGAGACAAAACTCCTGCTTGCCAGACCCGCAGCAATGGCCAGTTGCGGCGCTAATTCGTTCACGCGTTGTTGGTCCAGTTTGGGATTAATTTCCATGTTGCTGAAAGGGTTTAGCACTTCGATCTCAGTGTTCAGGTCCTGTCGCAGAATATCAACCAGAGGTGCGATAGTGGCAGCACCGCCACTCAGCAATAATTTCTTGGGTTGTTCGGCATGGTTGGACGTCATAAACATTTGCAGTGCCCGGTTGATATGCTGTTGCAGATTCGCTGCAAAAATAGGCAGCGTGTCATCAACCCAGTTGCTGGGGAGTTCATTGTTCAGTAACTGACGCTCGGCATCTTCAACATCGACCATATGTATTGCAGCCAAATCACTGATAAGTGCATTAAGGCCAAACGCGTGTTCTTTGGTATACACGACCTTGCCGTTTTCCCATACGCACACCTGCAACAACGATGCACCGATATTCAGACAGCAAACCCGTTCTTCCTGCTGGTGCTCATGAAAGAAATCTATGGCATTGCCCAGTGCATAACCTTCGACATCGACAATTTTAGGCTCGAAGTTCGCTTCGCGTGCCAGCAGCAGCCGCCCGTCTACCATATCTTTGTGTGCCGCGGTCAGCAACACATCAACTTTGCCGGTGTGTGTGGCGCTTTCGCCCAGCTCTTCAAAATCAAGGTAAACCTCTTCCAGCGGGTAGGGGATCAGGCTGTCTGCTTCAATTTCTATCTGGCTTTCAAGCTCAAAGTCATTTTGATCGGGGTCCATATAAACCACTTTACTGATAACAGACGTACCAGCTACAGCAACGTTCACAAGCTTAAGCTTGGTCTTGAGCACATTGCGAATTTTCTTTAGGGCGAGACTAATGGCTTCATAGTCTTTAATTTCCCGCTCAGAGAATGCAGTCTTATTGATGGACTCACAGGCAATGCCCTGGAGCACATACTTGTCTCCAGACTGTTCAAGCCACACGGCTTTTATTTGACGCGTGCCTATGTCTAAGCCCACAATAGTCGGCAGCTTTTTTGCGAACAGCGACTTCATTTGCTGGTGTCCAGGTTAATTGGTTGCTTTATATCTACCATAAGATGTTACAAAACTTTTTGCCTTAATAGGGTTCCACTAAAAACACATACGTATGAAAATATACGTCATAATCGGCAATGTTGCCTTGGTAATCTGATTCCGTGAAGTACTTTAAACCCCTCATTTTGTTAATTTTACTCGGTGCCGTGCTTGGAAGCGCGACGCTGGTAGGTATTTATTTTTATATCAAACCCGAGCTGCCCAGTGTCACTGTCCTGAAGGATGTACGCTTGCAAACACCCATGCGTATTTATACGCAGGACGGAAAACTGATCTCTCAGTATGGAGTTAAACGGCGGATCCCGGTAAAACTTGAGGACGTGCCGGTCGAGCTTATCCAGGCGGTGCTGGCGACGGAGGACAGCCGGTTCTATGAACACAATGGTATCGACCCGATTGGTATTGGACGTGCAGCCCTGAGTTTACTGGTGACCGGTGAAAAGCGACAGGGCGCCAGCACGCTGACCATGCAACTGGCGCGAGGCTTTTTCCTTACCCGCGAAAAAACCTATATCCGCAAAATTAAAGAAATTTTTATCGCCTGGCACATGGAGCAGGTACTGACAAAAGACGAGATCCTTGAACTTTACCTGAATAAAATAGAACTGGGACATCGGTCATTTGGCTTTGGCGCGGCCGCGCAGGTTTATTATGGCACCACGCTGAACGACCTGACACTGGCGCAAATTGCCACCATTTCCGGATTGCCAAAAGCGCCCTCAGTGCTTAACCCGATCAGTGGACCTGAGGCCTCTGTTGAGCGTCGTAAAGTGGTGTTACTGCGCATGCGAGATGAAGGTTACATCACCGCTGAACAACAGCAGCAGGCCGCGTCCGCGCCGGTGACGGCGCGCAAACACGGTGCGGAAATTGAGGTGGATGCGCCGTATCTGGCCGATCTAATTTACAGTGAGATGGTCGAAATCTACGGCAAGGAAGAGGCGGAAACCGGTGGCTACCAGGTGTATGCCACGGCGACCTCAGAACGTCAGCTCGCTGCACAGGACGCCGTTGTCCGGAATCTTCATGATTATGATGAGCGCCACGGATATCGCGGGCCGTTGGGTTATCTGTGGAATCAGCCCGAGGCTGACGAGGAACAAACTGAAGAAAGCGCTGCGACACAGCAACAAGCGCAAAGTGACGACGCGTTGCAACGCGACGAAGCAGACACAATACCGGCAACGCAGGATATCATTGACGCACTGGCCGACGTACCAGCGTACTCACCGCTGGTGCCCGTGGTGGTAACCGCTGTGGCACAGAAGCAAATATCCGTGCTGGATGCAACTGGCAGGACGCGAGACATTCCCTGGGAAGGGCTGGACTGGGCGCGCGCTTATATCACCGATAACCGCCAGGGCGAAGAGCCTGAGGTGGCCAGCGATATTGTCAGTGAAGGCGCGATTGTTTACATCCGCGAACAGGACGGTCAGTGGCGCCTGGCACAGTTGCCGCAGGTCAGTGGTGCGCTTATCTCCCTTAATCCGCAAAACGGCGCAGTCGAGGCTGTGGTGGGAGGATACAGCTTCTATGAAAGCCAGTTTAACCGAGCGACTCAGGCAAAACGTCAGGTCGGATCAAATATCAAACCGTTTGTGTATTCCGCTGCGCTGGAAAACGGCTATACCCTGGCCTCTATCGTTAACGACGCACCCATAAATCACTGGGATGAGGCGTCCGGTACTGCCTGGCGACCCCAGAACTCACCACCGGAATACGATGGGCCCATTCGTATGCGCAAAGCACTGGGTAAATCAAAAAACGTGGTTTCGGTCAGGCTCCTGCGGGGGGTTGGACTGGAACAAACGGTCGAGCACATCGCTAAGTTTGGATTTAACCGCGAAGATATTCCACTCGATGAAACGGTATCGCTGGGATCCAGTTCCCATACACCACTGGAGGTCGTGCGTGGCTTTTCAGTGATCGCCAATGGTGGCTATCTGGTTACGCCACATTACATCGATAAGGTGTTAAACGAGAATAATGAAGTGCTGTGGGAAACAGAGCCAGTGTGGGCCTGCAATCCCTGTAATGACGATGACGAATCTGATGCCGATGCGGATATAGAACGCCTGCTGGCCGAACAACTGGATGAAAATGGCAGTGGTTTGCCGAGCGAACCTGAAGTTAAGCGGTCGGCACCACAGGTGATAACGTCGCAAAATGCGTTTTTAGTCGCTGAAATGATGCGCACAGCGGTAAGGGCGAATGGCAGCTGGAATAATAAAACCTATTGGCTCGGCACCGGCTGGCGTGCCAGAAACCTGTTACAGCGGACTGATATTCACGGCAAAACCGGAACCACTAATGATTCCCGTGATACCTGGTTTAGCGGCTTTCATCGGGACCTGGTCACCACGGCCTGGGTAGGTTTTGACGACATGGGCCGACAGTTAGGCAGGGCAACGCGCAATCAGAACCTGATTAACCGTAACCCGGAAAAATTCAACTGGATTGGTAATGCCATGATTGGTGGTGAAGATGGCGCGAAAGCGGCGGGACCGGCGTGGATCCGGTTTATGCAGGACGCGCTGGACGGCAAGCCTCATTCACCTGTCGCCGTGCCTGACGATATTGTGCGGGTCCGAATTGATCGTACCAGTGGTAAGTTGACCCGGCGTACAGACCATACGACACTATTTGAATATTTCCTGCAAGGCACGGAGCCGACGGTCTATGTGCGTGACGATGAGGTTGTTGATCCGGCTTCGCAGGACGATACTACTACCCCAGAGCCAGAAGAAATATTTTAACCGTGACGGGCGGCTTTGCCGCCTGTTGCAGTCACACTCCACTGGCTACGGGCTTTATTTGTCTAAATTACAATAATCGGAAACCTAATGTCTGACGATTCAAACCGGTATCTTTACATCCCGCACTCAGGACCATCATTGCTGGAAACGCCGCTTCTCAACAAGGGCAGTGCGTTTACAGCCAGAGAGCGCACCGCGTTTAATTTAACCGGCTTGCTTCCGCCACGCTATGAGACCATTGAAGAACAGGTAGAGCGGGCGTACATGCAATACAGCAGTTTTGGTGATGCGCTGAATAAGCATATCTATCTGCGAGCAATTCAGGATAACAACGAAACGTTGTTCTACCGTCTTGTGCAAAAGCATATCGATGAAATGATGCCGATTATTTATACGCCCACGGTAGGTGATGCCTGTGAGCAGTTTTCAGACATTTATCGCAGTTCACGAGGACTGTTCGTGTCCTGGGAAGAGCGACACCAGCTTGATGATATCGTGCGTAATGCGACGAAACGCAAGGTCAAGGTGATTGTCGTTACCGACGGCGAGCGCATCCTTGGACTGGGCGATCAGGGCATCGGTGGCATGGGCATCCCGATTGGTAAGTTGTCACTGTATACCGCATGTGGTGGTATCAGCCCGGCGTATACATTGCCAGTTATGCTGGATGTGGGCACCAACAACGAAAAACTGCTCAATGATCCCATGTACATGGGAGCCCGGCATCCGCGAATCAGTCAGGACGAGTATGACGAGTTTGTCGACATGTTCGTCAAAGCCGTTAAACGTCGCTGGCCTGATGTCATGATCCAGTTTGAAGACTTTGCGCAGCCGAATGCGATGCCGCTGCTCAATCGCTACCGCGATGATGTCTGTTGTTTCAACGATGACATACAGGGCACTGCTGCAGTGACACTGGGTACTATTCTGGCGGCATGCCGGATGCGCTCCCAGAAATTGTCGGATATGAAAGTGGTGTTTGTTGGCGCGGGCTCGGCAGGCTGTGGTATTGCCGAGATGCTGGTACAGCAAATGACCCATGAAGGGCTCAGCGACACCGAAGCGCGTCGTCAGGTGTTTATGGTGGACCGCTTTGGGTTGCTTACCGAAGGTATGGAAGGCCTGCGTGATTTCCAGCAAAGATTGTGGCAAACCAAAGATGACCTGGCGCAGTGGAGCTATAGCGGTGATTACCCATCGTTACTGGACGTGGTGCACTGCGCCAAACCCGATATTCTGATCGGAGTTTCCGGGCAGCCAGGACTGTTTACCGAGCAGGTTGTGCGGGCCATGAACCAGCATTGTGAAACGCCCATTATTTTTCCGTTGAGTAACCCGTCCCGTCAGGTTGAAGCGCGACCGGAGCAGGTCATCGAATGGACAGAAGGCAATGTTATTATCGCCACAGGAAGTCCGTTTAAACCGGTAGAATACGAAGAGACCATCTATCCCATTGCACAGTGCAATAACGCGTATATTTTCCCTGGTATCGGACTGGGGGTAGTGGCTGCAAAGGCAAAACGTATCAGTGATGAAATGCTGATGGCCGCCAGTACGGCGCTGGCAAACGCCTCGCCGCTGGCAAATACCGGCACTGGCGCACTGCTGCCGCCGCTGGCAGGGATAGCCAACCTCAGCAAAGAAATCGCGTACGCGGTAGGTAAGGTCGCGATGGAGCAGAATCTGGCGTTAGAAATGAGCGATGAATCGCTGCGCGATGCTATTGAACGCCACTTCTGGGAGCCCGAATACCGTCCTTATAAGCGTGTCAGTATCTGATAAGCACGTCGAATAACCTCGTAAGGCACTAATACATATAGTGTTTTACGGGGTATGTCTGATAAAAGCATCAGACACCGCCAGTTTATGCCATCATATGCTGTTCCCTGCATCCCCTGCGTTCTGACACATTGACGAACACGTCCTGTTCCCGTCCCCCATTATTACACTGAAATCTGTCGCCGGTTTGCAACATTTCCAGAGGGATATCGCAAACGATAACCTTAATTATATTTTAAGTCATTGAAATATAATAGTTATTCATATCTGGCATGAGAGTTGTATTAAACATAGTGCAACATGGTTTTTCCTAACCATTCTTCATGCTTTGCGGGCAAGGGACTGTCCGCCTTTTCTTTGTGGAATGCCATTCCAGTATGGCACTAAACACCGCCAGTGCGCTATCTGTCTCGTTTACCCTTGCGGTTATGATCTAACTTGTCTTTCATTGCTAATTAAATGCCAGGGAAGATCCCTAAACTTTGCCAAACACACCGGAGTGACTATGAGCGATGACAATCAGTATACCCCACCAGACATCTGGACATGGGAAAAAGAAGACGGCAGTAAATTTTCTTCCATCAACCGTCCTGAAGCAGGAGCCCGCGAAGAAAAAGCGTTGCCGGTCGGAGAGCACGACTTACAACTGTACTCGCTGGCAACTCCAAACGGACAAAAAGTCACGATCATGTTAGAAGAATTGCTGGCTGCTGGCGTAGACGCGGCAGAATACGATGCCTGGCTGGTTAATATCGGTGAGGGTGAGCAATTTACATCGGGTTTTGTTGAAGTGAACCCCAACTCGAAAATTCCGGCCATGGTGGACAACAGTGTCTCTCCTGCACTGACCTTATTTGAGTCAGGCGCAATTCTGCAGTATCTGGCAGAAAAATTTGAAAAGCTTATCCCCGATGAGCCGCACGCCAGAGCCAAGTGTCGTCACTGGCTGTTCTGGCAGGTAGGCTCTGCGCCCTTTCTGGGCGGTGGCTTTGGCCATTTCTACAACTATGCACCTTATCCAATGGAGTATCCGATTAACCGCTTTACGATGGAAACGAAGCGACAACTGGATGTGCTGGATAAGCACCTTGCTACGCATACATACATGGCGGGCGATGAATACTCTATTGCCGATATTGCAATCTGGCCCTGGTACGGCAACCTGGTTTTGGGGCGCCTGTATGATGCAGAAACCTTCCTGCAGGTTCATCAATACAAACACGTCATGCGCTGGGCGAAAGCCATTGATGCCCGTGACGCTGTGAAACGGGGGCGCATCGTCAATCGCACCTGGGGTGATGACGGCCAGCTGGAAAACCGGCACAGTGCCGAGGATATCGATAAGGCACTCGCCGACGCAGGCTAGTTTTGCGCCAGAGGGGGCGGTATCGCCGGTTCGGTACGCCGTAAATCCATCCCTGGAGGCTCTGCTGCAGCATCCCTGCTGCAGAAGACCTCACAGACGATACCGCCCCCTCTGGCACATCGAGCTGTGTCTCTGTGGGTAAATTGTAAATCTGTCCTCAGACAGTTTGCCGCAGCATCCCTACTGCGGAAGGCTTCACAGGTGCCACCGTCTCTCACCTCTGCATCGTAATCTGCACGCCGTAAATCCATCCCTGCTGCAGAAGACCTCACAGACGATACCGCCCCTTCTGGCACATTGAGCTGTGCCTCTGTGGGTAAATTGTAAATCTGTCCTCAGACACTTTGCCGCAGCATTCCAGCTGCGGCAAGCTTCACAGGTGCCACCGCCTCTCGCCTCCGCATCGTAATCTACACGCCGTTAATCCATCCCTGCTGCAGAAGACCTTACAGACGACACCGCCCCCTCTGGCACATCGAGCTGTGCCTCTGTGGGTAAATAGTAAATCAGTCCTCAGACGCTTTGCCGCAGCATCCCTGCTGCGGAAGGCTTCACAGGTGCCACCGCCTCTCACCTCTGCATCGTAATCTACACGCCGTAAACCCATCCCTGCTGCAGAAGACCTTACAGACGATACCGCCCCCTCTGGCACATCGAGCTGTGCTTCTGTGGGCAAATAGTAAATCAGTCCTCAGACACTTTGCCGCAGCTTGTCTGAGACGAAGGCGTGGCTACCCTAGTGGCCGTCAACAAAGGACAGAAGATAGTCGCTGATGATGGGCCAGAGTGACTTACAGCGACGGGAGAAAAAGCCCATATGGCCAACCTGTGTCAGGCCGTGTTCACTGGGCGTGATAAGGGTTACCTCAGCATTCATGTTGGGGAATACGCGTAGCATGTCCTGTACATTGGCCAGATTGGCAATGTCGTCATCCTCGGCAATCAGCCATTTAGACGGAAAGTGAATGGCGTCGTAAAAGTGGCTTTTTACTTCGCGGCCAAACGCGGTTTGCACATAGCCTTGTCCGTTACACCACTGCTGCCACTGACGGGCAACCTGCTTAGGCAGCGGTTCGCCCATTCCTACCAGGTGCGCCTTGGTATGACCAAACAGCAGGTTATTGAGCGGAATATAGACATTCATAAAAAAGTGCGCGGGCAGTAAATAACCCGGGCGCATATTACTAAGTTGCCCGGATGAACTGCCGAAGTTACACATGGCAGTAAAGTCAGAGGCGTTGTGCATCAGGCCAACAAGTTGTCCGCCGGCACTGTGGCCGACCAGAAAATAAGGTACATCGGGTACCTGGGCCTGCAGTTCGCTGAACACCGCAGGCATGTCTTTTTGCCCCCAGCACACCAGGCTGGCATCGCTGTCTTTAACCGTGCCCTGCAGTGACTCGCCAATCCCACGATTATCATAGGTGATAACCGCGAAGCCCTGGCTTGCCAGGTAGGTCGCAAAGTGTGTATAAAACTGACGACGAATGCCGGTTGCGGGACCAACCATAACTGCCGCCTTAACGGTATCCGGTATAAATAGCGTGGCGGCCAGCAAATGTCCGTCTTCACAGCGAATTGCGGTTTCTCGTTGCATGCATCACCTTGTCTGGTCATACCAGTGAGAGTGATAGATTAGCAGAACAAGTGCCAGTGTTGAAGTTTTGTCATGCTAAAAGCAACGCGACGTGGTGCAGAAGAGACAGTGGAAATTATACTGTCAGCGTAAACACCTTCGAATTGCGCTGGTAGTTATACAGCTCTTTTTTGATGGCGGGCAGCGCACTGATATCTGCCCGTTCAAAGCCCTGCTCTAAAAACCAGTGGGCGGTGACGGTGGTCAGCACAAAAATCGTCCGGATGTCGGCTTCTCTGGCACGCTGTCTTACCAGTTCAAGGATCCGCTCGCCACGGTTTTTACCACGGTAGTCCTGATGGGTGGCTACGCAGGCCAGTTCTGCGCAGTTATCCTGGGGATACAGATAAAGGGCCGCGCAGGCGATGATCATGCCGTCGCGTTCAATTACCACAAACTGCGATATTTCGTCTTCCAGGCGCTCTCGTGATCGTTTCACTAACACGCCGCTTTCTTCCAGCGGTTTGATCAAATTAAGAATACCGCCGACATCGTCAATGCTGGCTTCGCGCAACTGCTCATAGTGGTGTTCCATAACCAGCGAGCCGGTTCCGTCGCGGGTAAACAGCTCCTGAAGCAGGGCTCCATCGTTTTCATAGCTGATACAGTGGGCCCGGGGGACGCCTGCAGCCACACTGGTGATAAGCGCCGTAAGAACGGTTGATTCGGTCTTAATATCGCCATCGGCAATGCGCGCCTCAAGGTCTGGTCGCTCAATGGTTCTGAGCAGCTTGCCGCTTTGATTGTATATACCGTCAAAGTTGGAAAACACAATAAGTTTGTCGGCCTCAAGAGCAATTGCGGCCTGTGTGGCGACATCCTCATGAGAAAGATTAAATACTTCCCCGGTAGCGGAGTAGCCCATCGGGGAAAGCAGCACAATCGAGCCATCATTAAGATGATCGTTAATACCAGTAACATCAATACGACGTACCTGGCCGGTATTCTCAAAATCAACGCCATCGCGCACGCCAACCGGTCTTGCGACTACCAGGTTGCCGGAACAAACGCGGATCTCAGAGCCGTGCATGGGCGAATTAGGCAGCCCCATGGTCAGCAACGCTTCTATGTGCGCACGTACCGAACCTGCGGCATCTTTTACACACTCCAGCGTTTGCTTGTCGGTAATGCGTACGCCCTGTTCAAAACGCCCTTCCAGTTCGCGTAGGGCGACGCGCTCATCAATTTGCGGGCGCGCGCCATGCACCAGCACCAGGCGTACACCCAGTGTGGTAAGCAGCGCAATATCATGAATAATATGCGCAAAGTTATCGTGCTCGATAGCTTCGCCACCAAACATTAGCACGAACGTTTTACCCTGATGGGCATTAATATAAGGCAGCGAGCTGCGAAACAGCTTTATTCCGTCGTGTTGCGCCAGCACCATGGCTTATTTTTCCTGTTGATCCAGTGTTTCATATTCCCGGTACAGTGCCTGTGTTACCGTCTCACTGCTGGTACCGCCCAGAATATTGCGTTTGTTCAGTCCGTATTCCAGCTGCAGCACCTCATAGACATCCTCGTCAATGTGCTCGCAGATAGACTGAAGCGTGGACAACGCCAGATCTTCAATGGCACAGCCGTGTTCGAGGGCCTTCACCACCGCCTGTCCGGCGATATCGTGTCCGGTACGGAAGGGCACCCCTTTGCTCACCAGGTAATCCGCCAGTTCGGTCGCGTTAGCAAAGCCCTGACTAGCGGCCTGGCGGCAGCGCGCTTCATTAAGCTTCAGCGAGTCCAGTACCTCTGCAGCGATACACAGACAAGTATGCCACTGCGCCACTGCGTCGATGGCGCCTTCCTTATCTTCCTGCATGTCTTTGTTGTAGGCCAGTGGCAGGCCTTTCATAGTCACCAGCAGTGCCTGCAGGGCACCAAAGACCCGGCCGCATTTGCCGCGCATCAGCTCCAGCGCATCCGGGTTTTTCTTTTGCGGCATCAATGATGAGCCCGAGGTAACTTCGTCGCCTAACTGCAAAAAGCCCGCCTCGCCACTGTTGTAAAAGATCAGATCTTCCGCCATGCGCGATAAATGCATCATGCTGGTACTGGAGGTAAACAGTAACTCCAGCACGAAATCACGATCTGATACCGCGTCCAGGCTGTTCAGCGTGGGACCGGCAAACCCCAGCGACTCGGCAATGTCATGACGATCGACCGGATAGGTGGTACCGGCCAGTGCGCCGCAACCCAGCGGGCACTGATTGAGCCGCTTACTTAAGTCATCTAAGCGACTGATATCCCGTTTAAACATTTCCACATACGCCAGGCACCAGTGCGCAAATAAAATAGGCTGGGCCCGTTGCAGGTGGGTATAGCCGGGAATAATGGCCTGCTGGTGGCGGGTAGCCACTGACAACAGGGCGCGCAGCAGGGCCGTCAAATCACTGCGCAAAGAACGCACATGTTCACGCACCCACAGGCGAAAATCGGTGGCGACCTGATCATTGCGGCTGCGACCGGTGTGCAGCTTTCGTCCTACGTCGCCCAGTTTGTCGATAAGTGCGGCTTCGACAAAGCTGTGGATGTCCTCTTCGCCACTCGCCGCAAAGTCCAGCTCGCCGTCGCGGGCCTGATCGCGCAACTCTTCAAGTGCTGCCTGCAGTTGTTGCTGCTCATCGTCAGTCAGTACGCCGGCATTGTTCAGCGCCTTCGACCATACAATTGAGCCAGTGAGATCCTGCTCGGCCAGCACATTATCAAACGGCAGCGAGTCGTTGACCTGTTTAAACATGCTGCTGGCGTTACCGGCAAACCGGCCTCCCCATAGTGCCATGGTGATCTCCTTACTGCTGCTTTTTCAGTGTGTCGATACGGCTGGACAAGCTGAACAGGCGGATAAAGCCTTCAGCATGTTTCTGGTCATACACATCGTCGGCGCCAAACGTGGCAAAATCCTCTGAATACAGGCTGTTGGGCGAACGGCGCTGGGTTACCGTAGCCTGCCCCTTGTACAGTTTAACCACAATGTCGCCGGTAATTTTTTTGGCGAACGACGCGGCACCGGCTAGAAGTGCATCATTAAGCGGCGTAAACCAGCGCCCGTCGTACATCACATGCGAAAATTCCAGCGCCAGCTGCTCGCGGTATTTCAGGGAAGCCTTGTCCAGAATCATGGTCTCAAGCGCTTTGTAGGCCGCCAGCATTACCGTTCCCCCTGGCGTTTCATAGCAGCCCCGTGACTTCATGCCTACCAGACGGTTCTCAACAATATCAATACGTCCAACCCCGTGCGCCGCAGCCAGTGTATTGAGCTTCACCAACGCCTGATAGGGCGTTAATGCTTCGTCATTAACGTGGGTCAGTTTGCCTTCTTTAAATGACAGGGTCACACGCTCAGGTGTATCCGGTGCGTCTTCGGGATCGACTGTCATGGTCCAGACTTCCTTTGACGGCTCCTGCCACGGATCTTCCAGTTCTCCGCCTTCATGGGAAATGTGCCAGGCGTTGGCATCCCGGCTGTAAATTTTGGTGGCCGACGCAGTGGTAGGAATATCCCGCTTGGCCAGATAGTCCAGCAGGTCTTCCCGCGAGACCATGTCCCACTCCCGCCATGGCGCAATCACTTTTAAATCAGGTGCCAGTGCTGCAAAGGCGCTTTCAAAGCGCACCTGATCGTTACCTTTGCCGGTACAGCCATGGCTGAGCGCATCGGCGCCCACCTTTCTGGCTACCTCAACCTGGGCTTTGGCAATCACCGGGCGGGCCATCGACGTACCCAGCAGATATTCGCCCTCATACACGGCGCCGGTGGTAATGGTGGGGTAAATATAGTCGCGTACAAACTCTTCTTTTAAGTCAACGATATGACACTCACTGGCGCCCGAGGCGATGGCTTTTTGCTGCAATCCCTCCAGTTCGTCATCGCCCTGGCCGACGTCGGCGGCGAAGGCAACCACCTCACACTGGTAGGTCTCTTTTAACCAGGGGATGATTGCTGAGGTATCGAGGCCACCTGAGTAGGCCAGTACAATTTTGTTAACCTGTTGCATTTTCTGTCGTCCTTATAAACCGCTTAATAAATGAGTCAGAATTGCATTCTGGCCATGCATTCTGTTTTCTGCCTGCTGCATCAGCAGTGAGGCGTCGCTGTCTATCAGCGAGCCGGTTATTTCCAGATCCCGGTGGGCGGGCTGGCAGTGCATCACATGACTGGCACCCGTACGTGTCATCAGTGCTTCATTGATCTGGTAAGGCATAAACGTGTCTTTAATCTCGGCGAGCGGTGTTTCATCGCCCATCGACAGCCACGTATCGGTGTACAGCACGTTCGCACCTTCCGCATCGGCCAGATCATGACTCAGCGTAATGGTTGCCCCGGTCTGCATGGCCAGCGTGTTTGCCTGTGAGACCATGTCAGGCTCGGGCGCGTGACCAGGCGGTGTGATCACTACCTGATTACAGCCTAACAGTGCGCCCACTATCATCAGAGAATGGGTGACGTTATTTCCATCGCCGATGTAGGCGACGGTGAGCCCCTGGGTTTTACCAAACTGCTCGACAATGGTCAGATAGTCGGCCAGTCCCTGACAGGGGTGATATTTATCGCACAGCGCGTTTACCACCGGCACCCGTGCGGCACTGGAAAACTGCTCTAACGTGCGGTGTGAGTATACTCTGGCAACGATGGCATCAGCCCAGCAGGCAAGGTTTGCAGCCATGTCGATGGTATCTTCACGACCACTCAACTGGCTTGCCTTGGTATCTAAGTACACCATATGTCCGCCCAGACGGTTGATACCAATATCAAAGCTTACCCGGGTACGCAGCGAAGGTTTTTCAAACAGCGCCACCACCGATTTACCCGCGAGTACCTGCGCATAACTTTGTGGTGAGCCCTTAATTTCCATGGCCAGTTCGAGCAGTCGCTGCATGCCCTCGGGTGACCAGTCAGCAAAAGTGAGTAGATCCTGTTTCATGGTCTTTCTCCATTCGGTAATGCGTTCGGATGAATGCGGGTGCCTGTTTCATGATGAAGAATTGCGCTGATTGACGCCGACCAGCTGGCAATACTTACCGGGCGTTTTAATGCCAGTGCTGCGGTAAGCGCCGCGTCAGTTTTAACCCGCATGCCATCTGTTACAACGCCATTGTCGTACAGTGTCGCCAGGGTCTGTTCATCAAGATCCGTCAGCAGCATTTTGTCGGCATCAAGCACGCCTTCAACATTGGACAATAACAACAGGTCGCCGCCTACCAGCTGTGCAATGACCATCGCCGCCTGATCCGCATTGATATTTAGAAGTCGCCCGGTGTCATCCGCGCCAATTGAGCTTATAACCGGTAACATTGTCTGCGATAAAATGGATAGCAATAAGCCCGGCTCACCAGGCTGAGCACGGCCCACCGCGCCGTACTTCGCGTCAAGCGGAGCACAGTGCACCATATTGCCGTCAAGCAGTGATAAACCCACCGGCGTTAGCTTGTTACTCAGCGCCTGACCACACAGCGCTTTATTAACATGACCGGCCAGCGCGCCGCCAATGTAGGGCATGTGCTCGTCCGGGGTGACCCGTAATCCGTCAATTTTGGTGCTGGGCAGATTCAGTGCCTGCATTAGCTGTTCAACGGACGGGCCGCCACCATGTACCAGCACCACCGGCCGGGTAGTCTGTATGTGGGCAATACTGGCAAACAGGTGTGCCATCGCTTCCGGGTGTTCAAGTAATGCACCCCCCACCTTTATAACAACGGGTGCGCGACTCATAACAGCAATCCCGTCTGCTGCGGCCAGCCGCAGGTCAGGTTGGCACACTGAATGGCCTGAGAGGCTGCGCCTTTCATCAGATTGTCGATGGCCGCGGTGACAACCACGTAGCCAGACGCAGGATCGTATTGCCAGTAGAGATCGACAAAAGGCGTTTTTACCACATCATCCAGTTTAGGACTGTGCTGGCGAAGCCTGACCAGCGGCGAGTCTGCATAAGCCTGATAAAAGGCGTCATTGACCTCGTCGTGACTGACGCCGGCGTTGAGTTTCACGGTCACGGTTGCCAGTATGCCGCGTTTAAAATTGCCAAGATGCGGTGTGAAGATCACTGGCGTGCCCAAGTAAGCACTGATTTCTGGCGTATGACGATGAGACAGTATGCCGTAGGCCGATAAACTTACCTCGCAAAAGCTGTTGGTAAGGCTGGCTTTTCTACCCGCGCCTGTGACACCGGAGACGGCATTGATCACCGGGTAATGTTGGGTATCAACCAGCGTGTTGTTTATCAGCGGCTTCAGCGCACTTAAGCTGGCAGTAGGATAGCATCCGGGCACAGCGACCAGGCTGGCATTGCTAATGTCTTCAGCATACCACTCGGCCAGACCATAAACGGCATTACTCAGTAACGTAGCATGGCGATGTTCAAAGCCGTAAAAACGCGAAAAGATCGCTTCATCTTTAAGGCGAAAGGCACCGGATAAATCAAACACCCTGGCCGTTCCGGCCATAAGGCGTGGCATCCAGTCGTGACTGACCTCATGCGGTGTCGCCAGAAAAATCATCGACACGTCATTGCACAAGGTATCCAGCATCTCATCGTCTACCGGAGATAACTGATAATCGAGATGAGCCAGCTGACCGTGAATGGCGGACAGTGGTTTGTTTGCGTCAGCACTGCTCGCCGACACGCAGACATGACTAAGGGTAAGCGAGGGATGTTGATCCACTAACTGAACTAACTGAGCGCCGGTGTAACCACTGGCACCGATAATAGCAACCTGATTCATAGTATAAGAATGTGTTAAATCTGAAAAAAATCCACTTTTTACCCTCGTAATCAGTGCCATTACCGGCACTACAGCCTTCTTACGAAGGTAAAAAGTGCGCTACGGACATTGCGCAAGTTCGACGACCACATCGTCGTTGCTTTTGACAAGCGTAGCCAGCCAGGGGAGAGGTAACCCTGTATGTTGTCACCCAGGCAGAGTGCCCAAAGGCATTAACATTCATCATAAAAACCTGTAATTAACCGTGCACACCAGAGTGTGCATAAATCACTAACATCTGCAGTGTACCTATGTGGAATAATTATGCAATAAAAATAAATAAATATTTTTTCTTTTTCGTCTGGTACGGATTCATAATCATGCGCATCATGTATGACAAAACGTTGACAAGGCCTGTTTTAACAATGAATATTTATACTATTTGAAGGGAGTTAGGGATGAGTAAGTACACAGTGGCGCTGGTGGCCCATGATCACAAAAAGCCAGACTTGCTGGCGTGGGTGAAAACCCACCTGTCTGTCATGCAAAAATGCGATCTGGTCGCTACGGGGACAACCGGCAGCATGATCGAGGAAAAAACAGGGTTGTCTGTAGATTGCCTCAAAAGCGGGCCGCTGGGCGGCGATCAGCAAATCGGCGCGCTTATCGCCGAAGGCAAACTGGATATGCTGTTCTTTTTTTGGGATCCACTCAACGCTGCACCGCACGATCCTGACGTTAAAGCATTACTGCGCCTTTGCTCGGTGTGGAATATTCCGGTCGCCTGCAACAAAGCGACAGCCGATCTGATTGTCACCTCGCCACTATTTTTATCAGACGACTATCAGGCAGAAAGGCCGGCGTTGTAGCCAGCCTTCAGGATGAGGCGTTGTTGCGCCGGGGCTTATCCCCGTGCGCGATGGTGTGGTTTTTGCGGCCGATGTGTTTCGAGCAGGGTCAGAAACATCTGCTGTTGGTGTTCATTTAACACGTTAAACATGGCATGTTGGTTTGTGGCCTTTGCCTGCGCCAGTTCAAGCAGACGGATACGGTGCGGCTCAAGGACTGTCAGCCAGCGCTCATAACTGAATGCGTCGCTTCTTATCAGTGCACGTTCAGCGTTGCGAAACGCCACCATTTCAGAGTGAAAGTCCTGCATTAGTGCATCTCGATCCTCGGCGAGTGCGGCAATTTCTATGTCCTGTTCACTCTTAAGCCCGAGTTTTTTAAACAATTCGGTGTGCGACCGGCGAGGCTTGGGACGATCGTGGTCACGTTCGCTGTCTTCAGCCAGCGCCTGACGTTGTGTATCGCTTAACAGGCTGTAAATAGCATGCCGTAGCGATGCAACAGCGAAGGCTTTTGTTTCGCGGTCATTGAAGCGGTCTTTAACCTGTGTACTGATATCGGCATCATCACCAGTCATCAGCTCGGTGAGCCATTCTTCGCGTCCGTCATGATGTGGCGCCTGATGACGGGTTTTGAAGTCACGTACCAGTGCACGGATCTGCTGGTGTTGTTCATCGGTCAGCGACAGATCGCGAAGCTGATGTATGAATCTGAGACCGGGAGCGGCACCATGCCGGTGGTCGGTTGGTTTAGCCTGGCTCACAGTTGTGAAAAGCAGGGTGCTGGCGAGCAGGCTGGTCAGTATGACGTTTTTCATTTGTCTTCTCCGGATTGGTTTCACATAAGTAAGCATTTTGCGTTACTGCCAGATAAGTCTATGCGCCTGAATGCAAAGTGACGTCAGTGGAGTGTAAAGCTTGTGTAAAGACGCGACCCGGACTTTGCTGTTTAATCACTGAACTTTGTACACTGGTGTCAGTCGATAACAAATAACCGCAAAATGAACAGACTTATTCGCATTTTCCCCAGGTTAACGGCGAAGCGTTATCAGTCTCACTTTATGATCTGTATGGCCAGCCCGGGAGCTTTACATGCAATCGCTGCTTATTATTGATGATGACCATCAGCTGACAGCCATGCTCGACACCTATCTGAGCACGCTTGGCTATGGTATTTCTATTGCCGAGGACGGCGAAGCCGGACTGGCACTGGCCACTTCAGGCCGGCATTTTGATCTTATTTTACTGGATGTCATGATGCCGAAACTGGATGGGTTTGATGTATTAAGGCGACTGCGAATGCATCATTCCACGCCTGTGTTGATGCTTACCGCCAGAGGTGATGATTATGATCGCATTCTAGGGCTGGAGCTGGGGGCCGATGACTATTTGCCTAAACCGTTCAATCACCGCGAACTGGTTGCGCGCATCAAAGCTTTTTTCCGTCGTCAGGAGCTGTCTTTAAGTGCACAGTCGCAGCAGGACTTGTCGGTCAATGGTCTGTTCCTCAGTACCGCCACACAATCTGCGCAGGTTGATGGAACGACGCTGGATCTAACCGCTACGGAGTTCGCGCTGCTGAGACTGTTAATGATGAACGCCGGTCAGCGGGTAAGTAAACAGACAATCAGCGAGCAGGTACTGGAAAAAAAGCTGATGGCCTTTGATCGCAGCATCGATATGCATGTGAGTAATCTGCGCAGGAAAGTGTCACAGATATCGCCCAAAGAACGTATTAAAACCATTCGTGGGGCAGGCTACCTGCTACTTACACAATGAGCATGACTGACAGCGTAAATCCGGTTAAGCGCCTGGTTGGGCGCCTGTTTTTGTGGTTCTGGCTCACGTTGCTGGTAACCGCGATTGTCGCAATAGCAGCCACCCGGCTATGGTCAGACACGATCTCATTATCAGACCCTGAGCCCGCGGTAAATGCTGCCTTATCGCGAATCAGCGGGCAGATTAACAGTGACCGGACATCGCGGCTGCGGCTTGACAGTCTGCTGCGACGTGCATCACGCGGTATCCGGGGCGAAGTGGTTGCCTTCAATGTACAAACGGGGGAATTTATAAAAGCAAACGGTCCGCCGCTGCGTCCAGGCGATGCTGAAAATATCGAACGCCTCAGCGGACAGCGCCAGGCAATGAGCTTGCACCAGGGCATCGTGCATATCACCGGACCCGTGGCCACGCAGCATCGTGGTAAGGTGTATCAGCTCTTTGTTTTGCGCCTTGATCGCCATGGCCCTGAGCCCTATCGGCTGGCGCTGCTTGCCATAACGGCACTGTGTATTACCGCGCTGCTCGCTTACGTGTTTGCACGTTCTCTGGTGCGTCCAATTCTGTCAATTCAGAAGGCGGCGGGCGCTTTGGCGTCCGGCCAGCTTGATGCCAGGGTGTCACAGGCAGCAACACGTCAGGACGAGATTGGCACACTGGCGCGTGACTTTAACACCATGGCCAGTCAGCTCGAAGCCATGTTGCTGGCACAAAAGCGGCTACTGGCAGATATTTCCCATGAATTACGCTCCCCCCTCACACGCCTGCAAATGGCGGTGGGCATTGCCCACCAGCAACACATTGATGCGCAGGTCATCGACCGCATTGAGCGGGAGGCCGAATGCATGGAAGCGCTCATTCAGCAATTGCTGACCCTCAGTCGCGCCGAAGCCGGCACGTTGCAGCGCGAGCAGCTATCAGTGCGCGAATTGCTGTCAGAGTTACTCACTGACGCCAGTTTTGAAGCGAACAGTCTGGGTAAGGAGTTGCACGTGTCTCCCGTTCCGGATGTGCAGATAACCGTAAGTACAGACCTGCTGCGCCGGGCGACAGAAAATGTCATTCGCAATGCGCTTCACTATGCCAGCCATGATATACACATCGAGGTACAGGTAACGGATACGTCATGGACACTGATCATCAGTGACGACGGCCCCGGGCTGACTGAACAGCAGTGTGAACACATATTTACCGCGTTTTATCGTGTGTCAGCGGCCCGGGAGCGCGGCTCGGGTGGCGTCGGGCTGGGACTGTCCATTGCAAAAGCAGCGGTGGAAATGCATGATGGCCAGATTACTGCACATCCGCACGCCAACGGGGGGCTGCGGGTGACGCTGTCATTTCCCCGCTAAGACCATGTAAATGAGCTGGACATTCACCGACGAAGCTACCCTTGAGCGCGGCTTTAGCACTACTATCGAAACATTCTGGCAGCGCCAGGTAGAGCAATCTGTAATGACCGGAAAAGACGGCGTGTCGGTGCACGTGGCCTGGTGTGTGCCCAACAATGCCCGTAACACCGTGGTGATAAGCTCGGGGCGTATTGAGTCGTTGCTTAAATACAAAGAGCTTATCTTTGATTTGTACCAGAACCAGCTCGCGGTGTTTATTCTGGATCACCGTGGGCAGGGGCTGTCCGGACGAATGACTGACGATCCGCAGCACGGCTTTGTGGCCAGTTTTGATGACTACGTCGATGATTTACTCACCTTTACCGATACTATTGTGGCACCCCGTCAGGTGGGGCAGTTAACCCTGCTGTGTCACTCAATGGGCGGCGCGATTGGTGCCTTAACGTTGCTGCGCGATCCAAGCCGGTTCAGTAAAGCCGTGCTGGCATCGCCGATGTTCGGGATACGACCCGCACTGCCGCCCTGGCTGGCGAACTCGCTGGTTCATACCGGGTTGGCCTGGAACCGGCTGCGAAAAAAACGCTCAGGGTATTTCTTCGGGCAAACGCCCTATGTCGCGTTTCCTTACACACTGAATAAGCTCACGCACAGCAAAGTTCGCTATGAGCTGTTCCGCCAGCTGTACGATGAAGAGCGTCAGATCCAGCTGGGCGGTGTAACCAGTGAGTGGCTGCATGCTGCACAGGTGGCCATGAACAGAATTGAAGCCTGTGCCCCGCAAATCACCACACCCACGCTTATCTTCAGCGCCGACGGTGACAGCATTATTGATAATGACCGGCAGCGTCGGGTGGCCAGACGGTTTGCCGACGCGCAGCTTGAGGTAATTCCCGAGGCCTATCATGAACTGTTTACAGAAGCCGACCAGTACCGTGACAAGGTACTCACCCAGACCCTGGATTTTCTGACACAGCCGTAATTACAATCCCGGTTGGGCGGCAGCTGGAGACAAAGAGCAGACCTTCAACGCCCCTAATGATAGGCAGAAATGCGTAGGCTAAAATACCGAGCGAAGCGACAGAAGGCTACGTGTTATTGACCACACACAAAAGCATCATTACTTACCAACAAATGGCGACCTTGCGATGGGCGACAGTGGCACCACTTGTTTCGAAGCTGAGTGGTATTAAACTGTTGAGCTCTTTGATGCTCAGTAACTAAAAACCGGCCTTAACTGGCCGGTTTCTCAAATTCATAAATTCGGACTATCGAAGCAGGGTATAATCCGTTATTGACGTTTAAGAGTCAGTTTAACGAAGCCGGCATTTTGCATAAGCGTGTCTTCATCAACGATTTCAAATACGTCTTCGCTGCCAGATTCGTCCTCCATCACCAGATATTTTTTATCACCTGATTCGCGGACAAAGATATCGAATTCTGTTCGCTGACCACTGCTCTCCACATAGTCGTCGCCGATAATCAGTGTGCCGGATTGACCTACCATAGCCAGCATTTTATCCATGCCACCACCGCCTATTTTCCAAGTGCCTTCATAACCATGTCCACCGCAGGCTGTCAGTAGAAGAGAGATGGCCGCAATCGCTAAAAATCGAAGTTTCATAAATACCTCAAAGTAAGTGTTTCTGTGTTTATTTTTTGTTCTATCAGAAAGCTGCCTGACGGCAGCTTTTTTCGTTTGTTATTTAATATCCGTCAGCAGCTGCGGCGTACCGAACTGCTTCAGTGTCCCGCCAGCCTGTTTCACGACAGCCTCCCAGAAAGCCTCAAGCGAATTCAATGCAGACTGTGAAGAGTAAGCGCTACCGCCTTGAGCATAACCGCCACCGATAACAAAAACCTCTACAGAAGACAGCGCTGTTGGCACGATACTATTCGCATATTTGGCAAACTCAGCATCGGCATCAATGGCGCGAACGCTGCCAGCGGAGTAAAAGCTCGACATATCTGAGTTTTCCAGCATATCGGATACCAAGATCAAGATACGACGCTGCGTATTGTTCTCAGCGAACACTGTTTTGGACACATCGAGCAGTGAACCAACCAGCTCAGTTTTCGGGTAATTCTGATCGCTATCGTGAAAAGAGCCTTTAAGCTGTTTGTGCACAAGGTTAATGGCCTTGGTGCTTTGCATTTCCATGCACTTATCGAATTTGCCGAGCTTCAGTCGGTTCATTGCGTTGCGCTGCTCTTCACTCATCGGCTGGTCAAACTCACCGTCAAAGGTGATATCGGTATACCGACCTTGTGCGTTGGCAGAGAAGGACACTACACGAATGCGATCACCGGTACCAACCAGTTGCTGTACCTGATGGTGGACGCTCTTCTTAAGGTTGGTATCAAGATTAACGGTTTGGTCAACCATAACCACAATATCTCTAAGTGGTGTAGTGGGTTTGATGTCCGCTACCTCCGCATAGTCATAGCATGACACGATATCGTCCCGGTCCGCCTGAGCAACGGCGAAATGACTCGCCGCTGCCGCAAGCATCATTAATGCTGCGCGTTTGATCATAGTTTACCTTCCGCTTTAAGCTTTTCTAAGATGCGAGCACGTTGCTCTTCGGGTGTTTCTTGCTTTTGAGCCTGCGCTTCTTCCAGCAACTGTTTTTCCATTTCTTCGTCGCTCAACGTCGTCTGTTCCTGCTGTTCAGCGAGTAGTTGCTTTTCCATCTCAGCGTCAGACAATGGAGTCTCTGGCTCTGCCTGAGATTGTGTCGCTGGAGCGGGGGAGGTGTCTGTTGCAGCCGTGGACATAATGTCAGAGTGCTCACGCTCACGATCCAGTTTGGTTCGAGTCTGACGGTTACGGCTGGCCATGGACTGCTCTGCATCCTGTTCAACATAGCTCAAGAAAGTACGCTCTGATGTATTGCCCAGCAGGACAGCTATATGGCTGTTCATAGTGTTGTCGCTTAAGGTTTTAGCCATACGCGATTGCAAATCACTCAGAGTTTTTTGCGCTCGCTGGACAATCTTTTTCGCCTTGGCATCCATCGCCATTTCATACTGGCTTTTGGTTTTGTACTTATGAGTACTTTCCCATGCGCTTTTAGAGTGTTTACCGACAAAACCAAACTTAAACGATACCCATGTCGCAAAGGCTTGTAGTACCAGAAACAAAATGGCCAACATGCCGAACGTTGCCCAGCTACCTTCTTTGGTTGCCTGACAAATTTCAGACTCGCCTTTCGCTTTCGCTTCTTTAGATGTTTGTTGCGCTTCAGCCGGAGGAGGCGGAGCGTCACTGTAAAGGTCGGCAAAGTCACCGCCACCACTGTTGGTTGCTGCTGCTCCCGGCTGGCACATAGCGTCCTGAGTCTGAGCCACTTCAAGTGTTTTTACTCGAACAAAGGTGATGATGACACCGATGATAGCGATAGCCACGACAGCGCTTATAGTAAAGGTGTGCTTCTTCTTAGGTGTATCGACATCAAGGCGGTTTAAACGGCGCTTATACTTCGGGCTATCTTCATCAGAGAAGTCTTCAATCGCATAGTCATAGTCAATCTCATCAAGCGTCTTTGGACGGGTTTGGGGATCGTCCACTGCCCAGTTATTCCGGATGCGACCAAGAATACTGTTGCGGTACATCTCGTGACCCATTAGGTGGGTCAGGAACGCAAGGATAACTGCAAAGGCGATAGCGACTATCCACGTCATAATCACCCGGGTGTTTTCAGAGGCGCTTAAGTCAATGAAGCCACTCATGGTGTAGCTGAAACCCCATGCCTCTAATACAAGGACAGCAAACAATCCCAGCATTAAGAATACACCAAGGGGCTTTCTGCCTGACTCACCGACAATAGACAGGTACTGCTTACAGGCTTCGTAATAGTCACCGTCTTTGTGGATCTTGCTATAGAGCTCTGAGTAGTCCTGACAGACAACGGTTTCTGAATGGAACCAATCACCATTGGTGTCGGGGTTTTTAGATAGAGAGCGGAGTTTACCGAATAGGAAGTTGTGGTATTTAAACCCTTTCCACCACAGGCTTACTGCGTCCCAGTTGGTATAGGCGAAATAAAATAATATCGACAGCGTCAATGCGATAACAATCAAGATATCGCGATAGGTGCTGAGCAAACTCACCAGATCCATTTTCTTATCCTTCTACTAAATTCATCTTGAATGATTTTGCCATCAGGTCTTGGTTTTCCTGATAAATCACGGCGCTTGCACGCGTTGTTCTGTCACCATTGGTGTTGAACACAACGTCAGTACAGCGCATCAGTGCATCGTCTTCTTTGGCGAACATGCGAACCAGCACGGTGCCATCCCCACGATAGGTTTCGACGCTGACCGGATACTTGTAATCTGGTTGTGTTGCGCTGCCGTCGTAGTTCTTATAGAAGCTGATATGCGGCTTGTGTGTTGGGTTCAGAGTTTCTTTTTCGATACCAATTGGGCCTACGGTGATACCGGTCTTAGCGGCCATGCCATACCAAGCTGTACCATACAGATTCGTAATGCTTTCTGAGACCTTTGCTTTTTGAATTGAACGGCCTGTGTAGCTTTTCAGTGTGGACTCGGCCACTGGTGCGGTGTATGCGCAGCTACCGATAAAGTGGCTATCATCAGCCTGTGCCGTGGGGAAGAAGGGTATTGATGACTCTCTCTCACGCTCGCCTAATGCCGCAACCACATAGGACTGATCAAACTTAGACAGGGCGACACCATTCAGGCCAAGGCTTTCAGAGCGACGCTTGGACGATGCTTTGACTTTGGGCTCTGGCGCCTTATCCTGTGTAGACGGGTCCTTTTTCTCTACCACAGGCAAATCGTTAATAACGTTTTCGATACGCGTCTTTTTTGCACTAGCGACCTGCACAACCTGCTCGTCCGGCACCATGTTCCTCTCTGGGCCTTTATCGCCTCGTTTGTCCAGCATGACGTCGACTAGCTCGAAACGGCGGTTCTTTCGTTTGCCATCTTCCGTCTGGTTACTTGCGACCGGCTGAGATTCACCGACCCCTTCAAAGAATATGCGGTCGGGGTTCGCTCCTACTTTCACCAATTCGTCAGCAATGAATTTTGCTCTGCGCTCAGACAGCTTTTGGTTGTAGGATGCAGAGCCTGAACTGTCTGTGTGGCCAACTACGTATATCTTAGATGCTTCATCCAAACTTTTTATGTAGCCCTTTAGGAAGCCGCGAAGATTTTTCAATTGCTGAGGGTCAGTAACCTCTGCTCTATTGGAGGCAAACATCGGCTTTTTGGTTGATAGCGATACTTGTGAAGCAATGACATTCTCTTCTGCATCATCTGAAAAGCTTGTGCCTTTCTCCTTATCGATGGCAATCCGCTCGAATTCAGGCTTCAGTGAGTTCTTTTGGGCGAGTTCTTCAAGCTCCTTTTCCCGGGCATCAATGTAAGCGCCGACACCACAACCAACAATTCCGCCAGCCAGAGCACCAATCGCTGCTTTTTTTACATCTCCGGTTCCCATGAAGGTCGCAACTCCCCCAGCAAGTGCGCCACCCATACAACCAAGTGCAGTGTTAGACATACCGTCTGTTGAGGCGCATCCGTTTAGCATCAAGGGGGCAGAAAGGGCCAAGACTACGGATTTATAGGTTCTTTTATGTTTCATCCCTCGGGGTTCCTTATTTTATTCATACTAAGACATCATTTAGTCCGTCGACTATCACGCTACGACCATGAAAGGCTTCCTCGTGACAAAGTCAAAATAAGCTAGATATATGGTGTGCCTGCAATTGAATGTAATGCAGGTAGACCACAACTATTTCATAAAAACGGATTTGGGATACTAATAGTGAGGAGTACCTTTCAATCCGTGAAAGCGCAGTGCAGCTTTTTTAAGTGCCCAGCGGTCAATTCCCATCTGATGTTACTTGAATTACGTGGTGCGAAAACAAGCTAGGGGTAATTAAATTTAAGCCATAGCCTAAATTTTAATCCTTAGATTCAGCATCATAGCATGTTACGTTCATATTGCGAACAAACCCTGTGTGTTGACTTTCCAAGCTACCGTAGTAGTGAAGTGGTCATGTTTTGTCAGGCGTTGTTTAACACTTTGGAGCCGGCTCACATTTTATGAGCTGCAACATTTAGACCCTGTTTCTTATCGTGTACTAGTGAAGTCTAACCAGTTCTCATTATATCCCTTCATTTTTATTGAATTCAGCTCCGCTCGATCGAGCTTGTATTTATTGATGATAAACTCTTCGGAGTCTAGAACTGATAGACCCTCATCTTGAAGCTTTACACTTTAGCCCACCTTTCGATATTACGCTGAATAAAACCCTCAGATAATTTACGACGTTCCTTCAACATTTCCGTTGATTTCTCTAAGAGCGAAGCTTTAATTAATCGAACAACGTCTGGAGTAACCTTATAAATTAACTCAGAAATATCAATTTCATCTGCAATTTCAGGATTATCTTCAATTTTTTTGTTGAGAGAGTCCACAAATACATTATGAAGATTATCCATCCAACTCACCTATGATTCGTTACTGCTTTATGCTGAGAGTTGATAGTAACCCTCGTTTTCACTGAAAAACTATAATCTGTGTTTTCATGGGAAAGAATGTTATATGTCCGCTTCACGTACTAACGAGACCCTCACCTCCGCGAGGGTGACGGGCTGGTTTGGGCACTGAACAAACTGTTAGAACTGATTGAGCATTATCTTGGTTAGTGTCAGGTAAAGTTGAGGTCAATCCATAGTAGTGCCTGTACAGGCAGACGAAATCAGGCCGCTGTTCGCTTTTTGTTCGCGTCGTTTTAGGGAAAGTGGTAATGTACTTTACGAATACTGGTTGCAAGAGGTCGTCGGGTGCAACGCGTTACAAGCCGAGCTGTCACGCTTTTACTGGCATTGAGTTTTGCCCTCTCTGCATACGGCAAAGACTCTGTTATCCGCTTTTACACTGAAATTGCGGCCCCGTTTTATTGGCTCGATGAGAATGATCAGCCACAGGGGGCGAGTCTTGAGCTGGCAACCGCTGTGGCAGACAAGGCGAAGCTAAATGCCACTGTCGAGCACCTGGCCTGGGCGAGAGCCTATTACGAAGCCACATCATCCCAATGTGGTACTTATTTCCGTCCTCAAAACACCGGCGCGTGAGTCTGAGTTTCAGTGGCTGGGGCTGGTGCATGTAGCGCGTGCCTCGTTTATCAGGCTGACAGCGCGAGAACAGCTCTATATCGATAGCCCTGAACAGGCCCGACAATACCGGGTAGGGACGATTCGTGGTTATGGTGCAGCCAGCTATCTGAAAAAACAGGGTTTTGTTGAAAATGAAAATCTGTTTCTGGCAACCAATCCGGAACAGCTCTGGTCCATGCTGTATAGTCAGCGAATAGACCTGGTGTTGTCCAACCTGGAAACCGACCGCTATGAAATAGCGAGTATTGGCCTGGATCCCGACAAAGTAACTGCCATTCATAACGTCGAGGCGCTGAATCTGCAGCTGCAGATGGCAACCGGGCTTTCGACACCTGAAGATACCGTTGAAAGCATTCGTAAAGCTCTGCACCAGCTGAAGGAAGGCGGCGATTATGAGCGCATCATGCAGAAGTGGGGGCTGTTGTAACGTACAGAAATTACCACCACGCTTTTCCCGCACCGGCGTTCCCCGCTAAACGTTCAGTCGCCTTTGCAAAAAGGGTATGAAAGTTCAGACGTGCTACAAAAATTACACAAAAACATTCAGATACATTCTGTGTAGACTATGCTTTTCTGAAACGGACTTGTCATGGGGTGGTTTTTGCGGTCAATTAATCCGACTCTCTTGCTGTTATTGCTGCTTCCCAGTCCAGCGTGGGCATGGGCAGAAAAGATACAGGCATTGCCAGCTATTACATTTACCCTTGTATTCTGGGCACTTGTCGGCCTTGCGGCGCTGTTTTGTGTGCTGTATCTGGTTTCACGTATTTCTGCAAAGCGTTATCAGAAAGCGCGGGATAAACAGCAGTCCACCAGTACGCAGCTACAGGCGCAACTTGATAGCCTGAGCACCGGTATTGTGCTGTTAAGTGACCAGCAGCGCATTATGTATGTAAATCGCACGGGGGCTTACCTGCTTGGTAAAAAAGCCGATGCACTTCTTGATACTGAACTGACAGCCGCAATGCCCGAAACACTCAGCCACGATTTGCTGCATGCTCTTGCCGGTGCCAGAGAACAGGTGCTGCAATGTAAGTTACCATCACGGGACCGCCACTACCGGGTGAGAGTTACCCCTAAAATGCCCGATGTGACCGGCTGCGCCGCCCAGGTGCTGCTGGAAGATGTCGATCGCCTGCAGCATGAAATTGATAAGGGAGACGCGCTTGCCGGGCACCTGAGCGCACTGTGGGACACGGCGCAAACGGGGTTAATTCGTCTCGATACCGGTTCCGGAGACGTCACGGTCAGCGCATCACTGGAGAAGTGGCTTGAACAGCCGCCCGTCACCGGCGATGAGATTGCCGGGATATTCTCTGACAGCGATAAGCCAGCAGTTTCTGAGCTTATCAACCGGGCCAAAGACGGCGAGGGTGACACTATCGAGGTCACGCTTAACAGCACGGGTCGTGCGATACCAGTATGGCTAACATCCCGCTGTGCCACGCACACGCTGCATGACACGCCGCTTATTCATCTGACGCTGACAAGCCGTGAGCGAGAACTACAACACGAAGCTGACGCGCAGAATGCGAAAAAACGTTACCAGTCCTTAACCGCGTTGCTGCCTCAGGCTTGTTACCTTACCGATGCAGACCTGAAACTAACAGAGTGTAACCGCAGTTTTGCCAAGGTGTTCGGCGTCGATCCGATGCGCGTGAAAGGTAAACCAATTACCGAAATAAGCTGCTTCAATGACGCGATGGCGTCACTGCATCTGAACCTCGAAACCGCCATGCCCAAGCATGCTACCGTTACCTTAGCTCTGGCAGATGATCTTAAGAAAACGCTTAAGGTGCATGTTCAGGCTGTGTATGAGGACGGCAAGCGCACCGGGATCCTGGGTATCGCCGAAGATATTACCACGCAGGTACAGCTTGAAAATGATCGCCAGCATGCGGTGAAACGTCTGCATGCCTTTATTGACCGGGCTCCGATGGGCGTTGTGGTGTTTGACGGCGACGATAAAATAAAAGAGGTAAATCATACGGTTACCCGCCAGCTAGGGCTGTCGGCCGATGAAATCAGGCAGCGCACCTTTTATGACATGTTCAGTCAGGGCGATCAGGCAGGCCGGGCGGCCAGAAAGCTGCATCGCCATGACCAGTTTTCCGAACTGCCAGCCTTGCTTAACAGTAACGGCAAACCCGTCTCCACAACGCTCTATGCCAGTAAAATTAATGAACTGCCTCAGGAGTTTGTGTGCTGGATTGGCGGGCGCGAAGAGCAGGATTATCTGAATGACCGGTTCGAGCGTCTCATCAAATATGCCAGTGTGCCGGTGGGAATACTGGAGGAGCAGGGATTTAGTCACTTAAATACTGCTGCCTGCGTATTTTTTGGACTGCATGATGAGGACGAACTGCTTGGCAAGGGCCCCGATGAGGGCTTACTGAATGACAATGAGGAGAAAGCCCGCCAGCTTAGTGAGAAACTCAGTACGGCCCGTCATCAGGGGCAGGTGCAGACGTTTACGTGGCAACATACGTTTCGCGGTCAGTCATTACCCTGTGAGCTGACGCTCATTCCGGTACTGCGTGACGGCGAGCTACAATCGGTGATCTGCATTTGGGTCGATTTACGGGCGCTGGAAAAAGCCAACGCGGCACGTACCGAGGCACTGCAGTTACGCGAGGCGGCCGAAAAAGAAGTTGCCGAAAAACAACAACTGCTGGCCTCCAGTCAGAGTAAGCTGGAAAAGCAGTCGGCCACCCTGGCACAGACCGAAGAAAGTCTTGCGACGACCGAGCAGAAACTCTCTGAAGCCGAAGAAGACCTGTCGGAAAAAATGGGCACCATTACCGATCTTCAGCAGGCCCACAAAGACATTAGCGAACATCTGGCCAGCCTGCAGGGCGACTATGCCCGCAATAAAAACTTACTGGCGCAGAGTCAGCAGGCAAATGCCGATCTTGAAGCACAACTGAAACAGTCCAGCGCCAAGGTAGGTCGTCTGGAGGCGCAGCGCAATCAAATAGCCGATAAGCTGCAATACAGTGAAAAGCAATATCAGCAGGCTCAGGCACAGCTGGACGAGAGCAAGAAGGAAACCGAACGGTTGCGCGAGGCACGCCGGGAGCAGGAGCAGGAAGTTGAGCAGTACCTGTCGCAAATCACCAGCCTCAAAGACTCCATTGGCGACAAAGACAAACAGTTGTCTGACGTCAGCGGCCAGATCAATGCCCTGCAGTCGCAGTTAGTCAGTTCGGGTGAGGCGTCAGATAAACTACGCGAGCAGCTTGCCAATCAGCGTAAAGCCAGCGACAGGGCCGAGAAGCAGCGCCGTGAAATTGAGCTGGCCTGTCAGGCCGCCGAAGCTGAGCTGGCGGCCAAAGCCCGCAATATTGAACATTTGCAGCATGAAATGCAGATGCTTGAGAAAATGTCGCAGCAGGAGAAAGGCGACATGGAAGCTTACGCCAGCCAGCTCCAGCAGGAGCTGGAAGCCAAACAGTCGCAGTTAAGTCAGACTGAATCCGCGCTTGAGAAAATTCGCGCGCAGTCGGAAGCCGATCAGCGCGAGAAAGCCCAGCAACAGGATGTGCTGGCGAAATTGCAGCAGGAAATGCAGCAGGCTGAGCAGCAGGCGAAAGCGCAGCAGGAGAAAATGGCGACCCTCGACGCCGAGCGTAAAGCGGAGCAGCAGCGCATGCAGGAGGCCCTGCAAGCCAAGCAGGCGCAGTTAAGTGAAACAGCGCGCAACCTCGAAGAGGCGAAAAAGCAGAACGAAGATGCCGCAGCAGAAAAAGCCCGGCAGCAGGCCATGCTGGACAAACTGCAACAGGACATGCAAACCACCCGCGACGAGGCAGAGGCGCAGCAAGCCAGGCTCGCGGCGATGAGTGCCGAGCGCAAAGAAGAGCATGCAAAACTGCAGGAAGACCTGCAGGCCAAGCAGAAACAGCTTCAGGAAACCAAGTCATTCCTGCAGGATGCCAAACAACAAACCGAATCAGAAAAAGCCGAGAAGGCCCGCCAGCAGGCCATTTTTGAAAAACTCAAGTCTGAGCTTGCGACCATGGAAGCCAAATCAGCCGAGCAGCAACAGGCCATTGCCGAGACCGACAAGGCGCGCCAGGCCGAACAACAGGCCATGGAAGAGAAGCTGGCTGCCCGCCAGAAGCAGCTTGAAGAAACCCGCGCAGAACTGAGTGCCCGTCAGCAGCAAATGGACGAAGAGAAGCAGGCCCGCCAGACACAGCAGGCCTTGCTGGAGAAACTGCAGTCAGAAATGGCCAGCATGGAAAAACGTGCGCAAGAGCAGCAACAGGCCATGTCGAGTAGCGACAAGCGGCGTGCGGAAGAACAGGCCCGGCTGGCCAAAGAGCTGGAAGGCAAACAGCAGCAACTGGAAGAGGCGCGTAAAGAGCTTACCGCCAGACAGCAGCAGATGGACGCCGAGAAACTGGCCCGTGAAGAGCAGCAGGCCATGTTAGAACAACTGAAGTCAGAATTGTCAGATGTGGCGCAGCGCGCTGAGAAACAAAAAGAAATGATGAGTGGCAGTGATGAGCAGTGGCGCAGGCATCACGAAGAAATCGAAGCGCAGAAGAAGCAATTGCAACAGGCACTCAGTCAGGCTGAAAATCAGAATACGTCTATGCAGTCGCAGCTTGAACAGAGCCGCGAGGCGCTGACGCAGGCCGAGAGCAAGGTTTCCAGGACCATAAGCGAAGAGCAGAAACTGCAAAGTGAGCTGAATACTGCCCGCGAGCAGGCAGCATCGTTACGTGAGCGTCTGGCGCAGCAGGAGGCGCAGGAGGCACAGCTGCAGTCACAGGTGAGATCGCAGCAATCCGCGCTGAAAGAACGTGAGCAGAGTATCAGTGATCTGCAGGCCAAACAGAAGGCGCTGGCCGACAAGCTCTCTGCCATCGAGAAAGAGTACGCACAGACCAAAGCTTCGCTCAGTCAGCAGGACTCCAGTCAGAGTGAACTTAGTGATCAACTGAAACAGCTGGAAAGCGAGCTGCTGCAAAGCAAGTCACAGCTGGATACCAAGGAAAAAGCGTTACAACAGGCGCAGACCAAACTGAAAGACAGTGAGCATAAACTGGTCGAGCAGGAACAGGCGCTGGTGGACGCGCAAAAAGCTGAGCTGCAAAAGGAAAATGCCGACGACACGCCGAGCCGGCCAGTGCCGGCCTTTGCCAAAGCCCCCATGCCTGCCGACCCCATTGTCTGGTTTGATTTGCTGCCGTACCTGCAGCAAAACGAACAGGTGGGGTCGCTTGCACAGTCACTGACCAGCCTGATGGATAACCTCAGCGAAGCGGTAGAAGGAGTGGAGCAGGCCGTGATGGAGGACAGTCGTGGCAAGATCCTGACCAGCAGCCGCAAGCTGGTCAGTGTGATAAAAACTGTTCAGTCTGATCCACTCAATGACATGGCTGCCCGGCTTCAGGCCGACTATGAATCGAATAACTTCGATAATATTTCGATTTTCTGGCCCACTGCCAGACAAAACCTGATGAAAACGTTGCGGGTGATTTACTCTCACCTGCATGAGTAGTGCATTATCACTGACTAAGTATCGGCGCGTCCGTTGTGGACTGAGAAGAAAGGCAATGGCGGTGTTGACACGTACTTATTATTCGCATGTGCAAAGCGCCCCCAGGCTTAAATTTGCCTGGGGGCGACTGTGACCGCTCATACGCAGACTAGTTGAATGTGCTGATGATTGCGGGGATCCCCGGAAACATGCCAATAATTGCCATTACCGTGCACAGTACAACAAATGTAATGCCGGGAATGATCCAGCGGCCGGTTTTGCCCAGTTCGCTGGCACGGTCTTTACAGCCGACCATACCGATATTGTCCAGCAGCATCGTGAATGACCAGCCAAATACCGGATTGACCAGTACTGACGACACCACCACCAGCGCCGCCGATTGTGTGGTCTTGCCTTCCCGGGTCATTTGCATACCGGCCTCCATCAGCGGCAGGAAAACCCCTACAATCAGGGCGACAGACAGTACCGGCGGCCACACTGCCAGATCCATGGGGTAGCCCCACAGTGCAGCAATAACACACAAGACGCCGGTTACGACTGCGCCTGCCGGGATAGGGCGCCGGGCGATGGATGCCGGAATGATGTAGGTTCCCCAGGATGACGCAATATTACCGCCTCCCAGCATACTGCCGACGGCCTGCCGTGTAGATGCAGCGATCATGGTATCGTCAATGTTCATCTGTACTTTTTGCGTCTTTTTGGGATAGCTGATTTTCTGAAAGACCTGATGGCCAAGAAAATCCGGTGACCACATTGCGACCGCCAGCACGGCAAAAGGCAGAACCGCGACAAAGTGTGACCAGCCAGGCAGTCCCAGTTGCCAGCCGGTGCTTTCGCCCCACCAGTAGGCAGGGTTAAGGTTAGGTACACCCGGCGCGGTGGTGAACTCGAACGGTGCGCCCATCGCCAGTGCGAGAACCGCGGCAACACCGGCGCCCAGCGGAATCGCCAGCCAGCGCTTTTTGATATGCTCAAGCCAGGCGTAAAGAACAATAGTCACGATCAGTACGACGAACGCAAGGTACCCCATGTCGAAACCCTCGGCCCAGGCAAACAGTTTCTTCACCTGCCCGGTAATGCCAATAAATCCAAGGTAAAGCAGTAAGCCGCCGCACACGCCGTTACTGGTAAGTTTGGCCAGAATACTGCCGCCGCGTGTTATTCCCAGTAGCAAACCAAATAGGCCAATAAGTAAACCCAGTGCCATTGGATGACCACCTGAGGCGACAATGATCGGGACCAGGGGAAGCAAGGGGCCATGTGTACCGGCAAGGTTGGCTGTGGGATTAATAAATCCTGACACCAGTATGGCGAACAGCACGCCAGCAATCAGCAATTCAAAACGCACATTCTCAATGACAAAGTCGGAGGACAGACCGAGCGGGGCAGCAAACGCGCCGACCACGGCCGCCACCATCACAATTTTTCCAATGGTTGCGGCCATGCCCGGCACCAGATCTTCAAACTCAAACCGGTAGTCGCGAAGCGGCAGATTAGGCCGCCATCGTCGCGGCGACATGATAGACAGTTCATGATCAAGGTAGTCTGCGCGGCTGGCAAATGCAGTGGCAGGTTGCGATTGTGATGCATAGTCAGATGATTGCTCGTAAGACACACCGTACCTCAAGGTTGTTGAAGGAGCGGCCAGTCTAGGTGGCAGTGTACTGAGTCACAATGCGACTTGGGTCGTAGATGCTTGGTGTACCTGTGCGAATCTGCTTTTAACCACAAGGGTAGCGACAGGCGTCCCGCAGGACGCCTGTCGTTGCGGTGACGCGCTAATAAGCGCCTTCACTGTAGATTAATTCATAGCTATGGCTGTAAATTTCCAGGATATTACCGAACGGATCTTCCATATAAATCATGCGGTAAGGTTTCTCGCCGGGGTAATAGTAGCGCGGTTCCGGCATGCGCTTTTTACCGCCGGCGGCGACGATGCGATCGGCCAGTGCTTCTACATTTGGATCCTGCACACAGAAATGGAAAATTCCGGTCTTCCAGTATTCAAAATTATTATCCGGATTGGTCTGGTCGTTAAACTGGAAAATCTCCACACCTACCCGGTCACCGGTAGACAGGTGGGCGATTTTAAAGCTGCCCCAGCCAGGTCCGAAAACATCTGAACACATCTCACCAATGGCACTGTCATCTTCCTCTATGGTGGTCGGTTCCATAATCAGATACCAGCCCATTACCTGGGTGTAAAATTCAACCGCTTTTTCGACATCCGGTACGGAAATACCAATGTGAGAAAAAGTACGGGGATATACGTTAGTCATAAATTGCCTCCTGTGTTGGTTGTTAATTAGCCTACACAAGCGGTATGATTACGTAAAATTATCATATTTAATAAAATCGAGTATATTTTGTAATGATAAACACGGTGTGGCTACAGACATTTTGCGTGCTGGCTGAGGTAGGCCAGTTTACGCGCACAGCAGAAAGGCTGTATATGACGCAGTCTGGCGTCAGTCAGCATATAAAAAAGCTCGAAGAACAATTGGGTACGCCTTTATTACTGCGTGACGGCAAACAGTTTAGCCTGTCCGATGCGGGCAGAAAGTTGTATCAGGAAGGCCAGCAGATATTACAGGCACTAAGCAATGTGGCGCAGCACATTGGTGATGATCCTGCTTTTGAAGGCACGGTGCGGATAATGTCACCGGGTAGCCTTGGCCTTAAATTGTACCCGCATTTACTCGACTTGCAGGTGTATCATCCTCAGCTTAGCGTTGAGTACCGGTTTGCCCCTAATCATGATATTGAGAACGGTGTTGTTAGCGGTGACGCGGATCTGGGGTTTGTGACCCGTCCTTCTGACAGCCCGCTGCTGCATTGTCAGCCAATTGCACAAGAGCAGTTACTGCTGGTAACGCCAGCGTCGGTTGCCGTCCCCCACTGGCAGGACTTGTGTGCGCTGGGCTTTATTGATCACCCCGACGGCGACTATCACGCCTCACTTCTGTTGCAGCCCAACTACCCACAGTACAAAGGCAGCAAAACGTTTACACGAAAAGGATTTTCTAATCAGATTGGTTTAATACTGGAGCCGGTCAGCAGAGGCTTAGGCTTTACCGTACTGCCTGCTTACGCGGTGGCGGCGTTTGATAAGTCTGCGCAAATCCGCACACATACCCTGACAACGCCGGTCAGTGAAACTATTTACTACTGTTGCCGGCGCGGGGAAGCCCTGCCACGCCGGTTGACCACCGTGTTAGACGAAGCCAGGAAATGGTTGTAACAGCCAGCTAAATGACCAGCATGTCCATAAAGCGGTTAACCGGCGTTGCCTGAAGCGCTGACGGATCTTTACACAGAGAATATATGGCGCTGGCTTGCTGCGCCGGGAAGCGTGTCGCCAGGTTGCGTTTAAATTTCTCCTCAAGCACGGGTATGCCTTCTTCACGACGACGGCGGTGTCCGATCGGGTATTCGACAGCGACCTGATCGGTGGCGGTCCCATCAGAGAAAAAGACCTGCACGGCATTGGCAATGGAACGTTTGTCCGGGGCGTGATAGTCCTCGCTGTACTGTTTATCTTCCACGACTTCCATTTTCTCGCGCAGGGTATCAATGTCGGGATGCGATGTATGGAAGTCATCTTCATAATGGTCCGCATTCAGCTCGCCCAGTAGTAATGGAACGGCCGTCATGTACTGCAGACAGTGGTCGCGATCGGCTGGGTTGGCCAGTTTGCCCTGTTTAGAAATGATGCGTATTGCCGATTCATGGGTGGTGATCACAATGCGCTCAATGTCATCAATGCGGTCTTTGACCTGTGGGTGTAGCGCCACGGCGGCTTCACAGGCAGTCTGAGCATGAAACTCGGCGGGAAAGCTGAGCTTAAACAGAATGTGCTCCATGACGTAACTGCCATACTCGCGCTGAAACGTGAATGTGCGCTGGGTCTCAGGCTTCACCTGTAAGTCTTTATTGGTGTGACTGAAAGACACATCGTAAAAGCCCCATTGTGGTGCGGTGAGTGCGCTGGGAATACCCATTTCGCCGCGCATTGACATGTCGGCCAGACGCACCGCGCGTGAGGTGGCATCCCCTGCCGCCCATGATTTGCGTGAGCCGGCATTAGGCGCATGACGATAGGTGCGCAGTGCCGAGCCATCTACCCATGCCTGCGAAAGCGCGGCCATTATTTGCTCGCGGTTGCCGCCCATCATGTGCGTTACCACGGCCACACTGGCCACCCGGACCAGCAGTACATGACACAAACCAACCCGGTTAAAGCTGTTATCCAGCGCAATGACGCCCTGAATCTCATGGGCCTTAATCATGGCCAGCAATACATCACGCATAGTAAGCGGGGACTCGCCACGCGCAATACGCTGCTGCGAGAGATAATCGGCCATGGCAAGAATGCCGCCCAGGTTATCTGACGGGTGGCCCCATTCGGCAGCCAGCCAGGTGTCGTTAAAGTCCAGCCAGCGAATAATACAGCCAATGTCCCAGGCCGCTTTTACCGGGTCCAGTGTGTATTGCGTACCGGGAACACGGGCACCATTGGGAACAACCGTACCCGGTACCAGCGGGCCAAGGTGCTTGGTGCATTCCGGGTAGCGCAGTGCCAGCAGGCCGCAGCCCAGCGTATCCATTAAACAGTTTCGGGCAGTATCCAGTGCTTCCTCTGACTGCACTTCATAGTTAATCACATAATCCGCGATATCCTGGATCACAGCATCGTAATCGGGGCGGTTACTCGACTCGGCCTGATGACTCATGGCGTACTCCTGCAAATAATGAATGCGTACTTAACGTTTCACGCTGTTTTCTATGTTGTGTAATACGCAGTCACCAGGATACGGATTATTGTTGCCAGACGATGAGTTAACGAGTGCGTCACAATGAGTGTCCGCCAGGGGCGGTAAATATTGTGTGTGTTGACAAGTAGCGGTAGGCTGACGCTTTTGTTACAGAGTGCTGTGTTATGTTAGATATCGTGCTTTACCAGCCTGAGATCCCGCCGAATACCGGTAATATTATCCGGTTGTGCGCCAATTCCGGCTTTTCATTGCATTTAATTGAGCCACTGGGCTTTGCCTGGGACGACAAGCGTATTCGCCGGGCAGGTCTGGACTACCACGAATTTGCCAGCGTACAGCGTCACAGTTCGATGGATGCTTATCTGGCGGCCTGTAACCCCAGCCGGGTGTTTGCCTGTACAACGAAAGGCAGCGCGTTTTACACCGATGTGCACTATCAAAAAGGCGACGCTCTGTTGTTCGGACCGGAAACCCGCGGCTTGCCCGATAGCATCATCAATGCGCTACCACCGGCGCAGCGTTTGCGTATCCCTATGCTGCCAGACAGCAGAAGCATGAACCTGTCCAATGCGGTGTCGGTGTTTGTGTATGAAAGCTGGCGTCAGATGGGGTTTGACGGGGCCAGATAAAAAAACCGCGTGAGTTACGCGGTTTCGTCTTTAAGCTCACGACCCAGCAGAGTCAGCGCGGCCTCTTTAGGGGGCTTGCCCTGATACAGCACCGCGTATATCTGTTCACAAATGGGCATTTCCACGCCGAGGCGTTTCGACAGAATGTGCACTTCTTCTGTGTTTCGGTAGCCTTCTACAACCTGTCCAATCTCCTGCATGGCAGTATCGACAGACTTGCCCTGGCCGAGGGCCAGACCAAAGCGCCGGTTACGTGACTGGTTGTCAGTACAGGTGAGTACCAGATCGCCCAGGCCTGCCATGCCCATAAAGGTCTCAGGCTGTGCGCCCAAATTCACGCCTAAACGGGTCAGTTCGGCCAGCCCCCGTGTGATCAGTGCCGTCCGGGCATTGGCGCCAAAGCCAAGGCCGTCGGCTAACCCGGCACCAATGGCAATCACATTTTTAACAGCTCCGCCTAACTGCACCCCAATAAAATCAGGATTTTTGTAGACCCTGAATGATTTGGCGCAATGCAGTTTTGCGGCAAAGTCGTCAATGAGCTGCTGGTCGGTAGAAGACAGCGAAATCGCAGTCGGCAGGCCGGCTACCATCTCTTTGGCAAAGGTTGGGCCTGACAGTACCGCCAGCGGGTAGGTATCGCCCAGCACATCCAGTGCCACTTCCCGCAACAGTCGTCCGCTACCTGGCTCCAGTCCCTTGGTCGCCCAGATTACGCGATGCGCATCGGACAACATGGGCTGAATGGTTTCCAGCATGGCTTTAAACGCATGGCTGGGTACCACCACCAGAATATCGCGGCTGGCACTGACAGCAGCGGCCAGATCAGTCTCTATTGACAACTGTTCGGGAAAGGTGGCGCCAGGCAGGTACCGCGCATTTTCGCGGCTGTCGCTAAGCGCGCGCATATGTTCCGTGTCGCGGCCCCACAAATACGTTGGAACCCCGTTTCGGGCCAGACAAAAGGCAAGGGCGGTGCCGTATGACCCCGCCCCTAATACCGATACCGCGTTTGCGTTCGGATTCACCTTGATTATGCGTCCAGTTGCTGCGCGTTATCGCCTTCTTGCGCCTGCTGTGCACGTTTTTGCATATAAGCGGCAAAAATAGCGTCAAAGTTAACCGGCGCCAGGTTCAGTGGTGGGAAGGTACCGCGGTTCACCAGGCTGGCGATAGCTTCACGGGCATAAGGGAACAGCACGTTCGGGCAGTAAGCACCAACCATGTGCGCTTTATTTTGTTCTGGTATCTCACCAATGGCGAAAATCCCTGCTTGCTGAACTTCGCACAAGAAGGCGGTTTCTTCGTTCATGGTCGCCGTGACTGTTACCGACAGCACAACTTCATACACGTTTTCTTCAAGGGTATTGGTGCTGGTATCGATATCCAGTTTAATCTCGGGCTTCCACTCTTTGGTGAAAATAGCCGGTGAGTTTGGTGCCTCATACGAGATATCTTTGGTATAGATGCGTTGGATATTAAATTGCTGCTGCGCTTGTTTTGCTGCAGCTTCGCCGTTATTGCTTTGATTTTCTTCAGCCATGTTACTTCCTAATCGTTATAATAGTGATATTCAATGTAAAGCCATATGGTTACTGGCTTTGTAGTAAAGCATCCAGTTTTTGCTGACGCTCCAGCGCCATCAGCTCATCGCAGCCACCAATATGCAGGTCGCCGATGAATATCTGAGGCACGGTCCAGCCCCCGTTGGCGCGTTCAATCATTTCTTCGCGTAACTGGGGTTTTGCATCAATAGCCACTTCATGAAACGCAACACCTTTCTCCTCAAGCAAGGCTTTGGCGCGCGTACAGAAAGGACAAAACGCTTTGGTGTAAATGTCGACCTGTTGCATGGTAAGCCTCTATCTGGAGATGGGAAGGCTGGCACTTTGCCAGGCATTCATTCCGCCTTTCAAAATCCGAACGTCTGAGAATCCATCCTTAGCCATAGCTGTTGCCGTGGCGCGGGCAGAATTACCCATTGCGCAAATTACAATAATGGGCTTGTCTTTAAGGTTTTCAAGTTTCTTAAAATTTTTCTCCCTGATCTCTTCGGGCTTGATCTGACGAGCGTTAATAATGTGACCAGCGCGAAAGTCTTTCACCGGACGGATATCCAGAACCGTGGCATCCTGCTTGTTGATAAGCAATGTGGCTTCGTGGGTGTTCACTTCCTTCACCGACGATGTCCAGGTGCTGATATAGCTGTAGATCAGCATGGCGACCAATGCCAGCCAGATGCCTGCCAGGATCATATTATTACTGGCGAACTCGATAAGTTGCTCCATTACCTCTAACCTTCGACCTTTGCGACCATAAAAAAGAGTGCAAAGTATACGGAAAATTGGCGCAGAAACCACCCTGAGTAACTACTGACTTACAGGCATAACCATAATGCACTGGTGCTACTGAGAAATTGGGCTGGGCATCAGCATAAGGCTCGGATAAACTGGCCCTACTTTTTGCTCAAAAATGGTAGCGGATGACATGGAACCTACTCTAAGCCAGGAAGATCAGGAAGCCCGGCAACACGCGTTGATTGCCTACATATTAATGCTGCTTGGCCTGTTTACCGGGCTGCTATGGCTGGCAGGAGGTATCTGGGCCATTATTAAACAGCCCGCCGCCTCACAAACGCAGTTTGCCGACCACTATCAGAATTTGGTGCGGACGTTCGTTATTGCGATCGTCCTGTCTATTCTTGGCGGCATTCTCACGGTGGTCCTGATTGGCTGGCCAATCCTTTTCGGCGTATTTATCTGGGCGGCGTTTAAACTGGTTAAAGGGCTGGTGCGGCTCTCCTCCAACCAGGCCTATTACGCCTGAATGATGTGCTTGCTGATGCGCGTTTGTTTATTGCTGTTGTTGGGGATCGTACTGGGTAATCCTGCTTTTGCTCAGCAGGATGAACAGCGACTGCAGGCATTGCAGGCTGAACTCAAAGAGCGTCAGCAGGCGCTGGCGGACAGCCAGGCAACCGCAGAAGAATTGCAGGAAGTACTGAAAGAGTCTGAGCTTGAAATAGGCCGCGTGGCCCGGGCGCTTGAAGAGACCCGCACGGCGCTCGCCAACAACCAGGCAGAACAGGAAACGCTTAAAACCCAGCAGTCCTCACTTAAAAAAGCCATTCTCAACCAACAGGATATGTTAGCCAGTCAGCTGCGCAGTGCATTTATGGCGGGCCATTATGACTACGCTAAAATGCTCTTTTACCAGGAAGATGCGCGCAAATTTGAGCGGGTAGTGACCTATTATCAGTATTTGTCTAAGGCGCGTCAGGAAGCGATTAGCGAGTTTCGCGCCAATGTCGACAAGCTCAAAGAGGTGAATGCCCGGCTCAGCGACAAAGCCGATGAGCTGAAAGCACTGCTAGCCAGACAACAATCACAACGTGCATCGCTGGTGGCCCGACAGGACGACCGCAAAGCCACGCTAAATAAACTTAATAAAAAAATTGCCTCTGAAAGTGAGCGAATCGCGCAGCTGCAGGAAAACGAACAGGCGCTGGTACGCGCTATTGAAGAAGCGCAGCGTCGCGCTGAGCAGGAAACGCAAATGATGGCGGGACTGGCGGGCAGCAAGGGGCAACTGGCAGCACCGGCAGACGGACGTGTGCGCAGGCTGTTCGGGCTGCGTCGACAGGGGCAGTTACGCTGGAAAGGCATTGTCATAGAAAGTAATGAAGGCAACGCGGTTAAAGCGGTGTCAGGCGGCCGGGTCTTATACGCTGACTGGCTGAAAGGCTTTGGCCTGGTCACCATTATCGATCATGGCAAAGGGTATATGAGTGTGTACGGGCATAATCAGGCGCTGCTTAAACAATCCGGTGATTCGGTGCGTCCCGGCGATACCATTGCCCTGGTGGGTCAAAGTGGTGGTCAAACCTATCCGAATCTTTATTTTGAAATTCGCCACAAGGGCAAGGCACTGAATCCCAGTAAATGGCTGGCACGGTAGGTGCGGTGGCAGGCGGGCGTTGGTGGTGAACGCCCCCGGGAACTACTCAGTGCAGACAGACACTGACCGTGAATACCCGCGACGGGTAGGGGACAGGCCTAAAGGACGCCGGCCATGGTCAGAACATTAAAGCACCATACGCCTGCCATTACCGCGGCAGAGATGGTAATCGCTTTCTTTTCAATAGCTGAATAATGCATAACGCTCTCCTTGTTTCGGATTCATAGAGCGTATCGGCAAAAAGAAAATTTGCTTTAATGGTTGTGGTAATGGCTTAAAGCTACGTGGTGCATAACACCGTTTTTAGCTTATCAAAGGCAATATTTTTACCGCACAGGATCACTGCTGCACGTTGTCCCTGAAGTTGCGGCGCATACTTAAGGGCGCCTGCAATAGCTACGGCAGCTGCGCCTTCCACAATCGTATTGTCAAAGGCCACCATGTCCTTCAGGGCACGGGCGATTTCTTCTTCACTGACCAGCACGGTGTCGTCGATGACCTGCTGACAGACATCAAATGTGATTGCTCCTTCATCTACACCGCCAGCCGTACCGTCAGATAATGTCGGCTTTTCATCCACTTCACAGATTTTGCCAGCCTTCAGGCATTCTGCCATGGCCGGAGCATGCTGTGGCCAGCAGCCAATGACGCGAGTGGCAGGGCTGTGTGCTTTCAGCCACGCCCCAATGCCGCTAATCAGGCCGCCGCCCCCCACCGCGATGAAGACTGCGTCAAGGTGTGGCTGTTGGTGAAGCAGCTCTTTGCCTATGGTTCCCTGGCCCGCCATCACCAGTTCATCGTTATACGGCGATATGTAGGCCTTACCTTCACGTTCTGCTTCCTGGGCTGCGGTTTTTTCTGCAACCAGGCAATCGCCGTCGGCATGGATAACCTGGGCGCCTAACGCCTCGATTTTTTGAACTTTGAGCGGCGAAGCGTCCTGCGGCACAAAGACGCGCACCGCCACACCTGCCTCTCTGGCCGCCATGGCACACGCCATACCATGATTGCCAGAGCTGGCGGTGATCACCCCTTTTTTGCGACCTGCATCATCTAACGCCAGGATCCGCGATAAAGCACCGCGGTATTTAAACGACCCCGTGTGCTGCAGGTGTTCACCTTTAAGGTAAACCTGCATGCCGGCCAAGTCAGACAGCCGTGTGCTGATGTCCAGTGGGGTATGCACAGGTGGCGTGCTACTGCTTTGCATACGCTGCCAGGTAGTATTAATACGTTCAACGATGTGCGTGATAGCGTGGGACATGCGGGCTTCCTGATAGTGTGTTGGCTACGATCGAGTCGGGCAATGAGAACATCATGCGCCAGGTAAGCGCAAACTTCATTTCCCCTGAAGACTTACACAGTGTGCTGCTTGCTGGCACCAGATACTGGCTATCCTAATCAAAATTCCCGCTGCGCTAAAGCTTTCTTCCGCAATCTGACACAGGTATGCTTAGGCAGGGAAAGAGGCAAAGCAGTCTGTCAGCACTCAGCGAACCCAGAAGGGCGCAGTCGCAAGGCTGGCTTCGCGGGCAATAGCCGTGGCCTTTAGTGAGCACTTTCCTAACTGGCAAAGAACAACTAAAGCAAACTCGGGTTATCATGCGCAAACACGTTTTCAGACATTTTGGCTTTACGGTGCTTGCCGTCCTTGCCTGTATGCTGATGCACAGCGCCCATGCCAGCGAGAAGCCAGGTATTGTGATTATTATTGATGACCTGGGCTACCGTCAGTCTGATAAACAGGCCCTGTTGCTGCCAAAAGCCGTTGTGTTTTCTATTTTGCCGGACACGCCGCTGGCTACGCAGTTATCGCGTCGGGCCGATGATCAGGGCCGTGATGTGATGCTGCATCTGCCTATGCAGGCATTGTCCAATAACCGATTACTTGGTCCCCGGGCGCTCACAGCAGATATGTACCCCTCCGGTATTGCCAGTACCCTTGAGGCGGCGCTTAAGAGTGTGCCGAATGCGCGTGGGCTGAATAACCATATGGGCAGTTTGCTGACCGGCAGGCGTCGGCCAATGCAGGCACTGATGTACGAAATACACCAGCGTGGTTTGTTTTTCGTTGACAGCCGTACTACGTCTGAGTCGCTGGCGCAGCGCGTTGCACAGGAGCACGGCGTACCCAGTGCCCATCGCCATGTGTTTATTGATCATCAGCAGTCAGAGACGTTTATGAACCAGCAGTTGCGCCAGCTTGAAACAATAGCCCAGCAACATGGTGTGGCGATCGGCATTGCTCACCCTCATCCCAGCACGCTGGCCTTTCTGAGCGAGCAACTTCCTGAGCTGAATGCCCGTGGTATTGAACTGATCTCCATGTCGACGTATTTCGCACGCCAGCAGCCGGCACGTTTGGGGAATTCAGTGTCAGGTGCACGTGTTGCCGCGCCCCGCTAAGGCGTCTTCTTAGTGCAACGTGCGCAATTTAAGATCGTCAGTTGCTCACTGCCATGGTTAAATTTTATAAAAGCGATTTAACTCTGTCACGTTTTGTTATAATATAACGTTCTTCGAAAGCAACCTGTGTGGAATCATCATGACCCCTGTGGAGAATCCGACAAAACTGGACACGTTAGGCATCTGGATTTCCAGCCTGTGTGCGCTGCATTGTCTGGCGTTGCCGGTGGTTGTTCCCTTGTTGCCACTGATCGGGTCGACGTTTTTTGCACAGTTGTGGTTTGAAAGAACAATTCTGAGTATTTCGCTGGTTATTGGAGCGGTTGCGCTTATTTCCGGGGCACTGAAATACCACTCCCGCTACTATCCTCTGGCATTACTTGCCGTTGGCGGTCTTATTTACTGGTTTAAAGATATTTTTGGTGAAAGTGGCGAACCATTCACGATTGCCACAGGTGCCATGCTGATTGTCGCCGGTCACTGGGTAAATATGCGGCTATGCCGGCAGTATCGCAATGACCGCCGGATGATGTTTACTGCTCAGCAGGTAAGTACTCAGGCAAAATAACCGGTTGTTAGCCGTGATACAGCGCCGGGTGAGGTTCGTCATGCAGTACGTGACGGGCGAACGCCGGTACATTGGTAAATATCCCATCGACGCCCCAGGACTCCAGCTCCAGCATATCCAGGTGTCCGTCAACGGTATACACATACACCTTCAGGCCCGCATTATGCGCATCGCGCACGTATTCAGGGGTGATCACATCCAATGCAACGTGCAGGGTAGAAGCGGATATGGCGGTGGCATCTACAATACTGTTGCGGGTGTAGCTGGCTGTTAATGCGCCAATAGTAAGGTATGGCCGGTGGTGTTTTATATCGGTTAACCAGTGGTGGTTGAACGAAGATATCAGCAGCCTGTCAGCGCTTACCCGGGCACTGGTAATGGCTTTGTCGAGTTGCTCCAGCCACTGCTGGGTGTCCCTCAGTGACTTAATTTCAATATTACACCAGGCATCGGCGGGAATGCAGAGCAGTGCTTCGCTTAGTAACGGAATCGTCTGGCCATGCCCCGCATCAAGATGACGTAAATCAGCCAGCGAGGAATCTTTAAAGCGACCCTGGCCGTTGGTGGTGCGATGCAGGTAGCGATCATGAAAGACCAGAATCGTGTCATCATGCTGATAGGTGTCAAATTCGATAGCGTCAGCACCCTGATGAAAGGCTTCTTCGAACGCTGATAAGGTATTTTCCGGCCGGTCGCGACTGGCACCTCTGTGACCGATGATGTGCATGCTACGCTATCCCTCGTTGTGCAATTTATGCGCGTTAAGCGTTTCATAAATAGACGCTGAAGTAATCATAATGCCGCCTAACAGTGTTTGCCAGCCGGGACTTTCATTAAGCAGCACTATGGCCAGAATGACGCCATAGAAAGGTTGCATGCAGGCAATCAGTGAAAAGGTTTTGGCGCGCAAATGGCGCAGACAAGCAGCAATCAGCGCATGGGGCAACGCCGTAAATACGGTGCCAAGCAACAGCAATAAGCCCCAGGTTTGCAGCGACGCCTCACCAATCGCCGGGGTGCCAAAGGGCAGGACGCAGACACTGACGATCAGGGTCTGCCACGCCATTGCCTTGGCACCACTGTAATGTGAAAAATGCTTGCGATGGGTCAGGTTGCGTATCGAATACAAAAATGCAGAAAGCACGCCGACAGCGACCCCCAGTGTGACATCATTAGCCAGCGATACTTCCGGGACCATCAGGATAATACCGGCCACCACAATGATGGCCGAGAGCAGATCCTGCCAGACCAGCGCAATTCGCTCAAAAAATGGTTCAATCAGCACGGTTATCACCGGGAAGGTGAACATGGCAATCATACCGACAGACACGCTGGCATATTGCATGGCAGCAAAATACGTCACCCAGTGCAGTGCCATCAGTGCGCCCAGCCCGATTGCGATGCTGTAGTCGCGACGACGACTGAGGGTCAGCGATTCACCGCAAAGGCGCAAAAACACAAACAGCGCAAGGCACGCAACGACGGAGCGAACCAACGTAATATCGCCCGCGGCCAGCGGCACCAGGTGTGAAAAAAGCCCGGTGCCAGCTAACAGCACCACTGTAAAATGCAGCGATATCAGGCTGCGTTTGACCGGATCCATCAACGCTCTGAACGCGTTGCCATTGGCTCACCTAACCGGGTTACCATGCCAGCTTCCAGCGCTTCAAAATCAATGGCGTCCTGCTCGAAACAGGCGACGATGGTTGAACCCAGTTTGAAGCGACCCAGTTCGTCGCCTTTTTTCAATGTAACGCTGGCTTCGCTGTCTTTATCATAGCGCCAGTGCTGCACGTTCTTGCCTGCGGGTGGCGTGACCGTGCCAGACCACACTGTTTCGATACTGGCGACAATTGTTGCCCCGACCAGCACCATCGCCATTTTACCGACGGGTGTATCAAACAACGCCACAACCCGTTCGTTTCTGGCGAAAAGATCAGGCACATTCGCTGCTGTCAGCGGATTAACAGAGAAGAGTTCGCCGGGCACATACACCATATCGGTGAGCGTGCCGTCGACAGGCATATGTATACGGTGATAATCACGCGGTGCCAGATATACCGTCGCGAACTTACCATTTTTAAATGGCTCAGCAAGATCAGGGTTGCCCCCCAGCAGGGATGTCAGACTAAAGTTGTGTCCTTTGGCCTGAAAAATACTGTCATAATTGATATCGCCAAACTGGCTGACAGTGCCGTCGACGGCATGGATCAGGGTGTTGTCGTCATTGTCGATGCTGCGCGCTTCAGGTTTAAGCGGGCGCGTAAAAAAAGCATTAAATGACCGGTAATGCTCTGGCTCAGGGTACAGTGCCTCGTCCATGTCTACCCGGTAATGCTTAATAAATGCTTTGATCAATGCGGTGGTAAGGCCACCCATTTCGGCTTCGGCAAGTTTGCCAACCAGGCGTGATAACGCATGTTTCGGGGTAATGTATTGCAGATTGATTTTTAGCCAGTCCAGCACAGCGTATCTCCGTTTCAATTTCGCGTGGATTGTACCTTAGATAAGGGGTTTGAAAACAACTTATCTGTACTTGCTTATACCAGATGCGGTATAAGAGGGCTCACCATAGTTTAAAAGAGTTACGGCCATTGTCCGCGAAACCTGCGTTGCAACCTCGCATTTCAGGACGCGCTGAGTGATGATTGCCTTGTTTGCAGCTTCCCTAAGGAAGCCGTTGCCGGAAAGTTAGTGAAATTTATGAAACTTGATGTTGTAAGCAAGCACTTACTGCTAATTTTTTCGTGGCTGGCATTGTGGCGCCTGGCAGTTTTTATGGAGTATGCGCCGCACGCCAGCATATGGTTTCCGCCAGCCGGACTGACGTTTGCGGCCTATCTGCTGGTGGGTTGGCGGGTGGTTGGGACTATGTTTATCGCCTGCATGCTGTCGACATTCTGGGAACATATGGTGTTTCAGGATCAGCGCACCATTTCAGAGCTACTTACCTCAGGCGCCATCTTTGCCGTTATCCATAACCTTATTTACGGTGTTAGCGCCCATTTACTGCGCGGCGCCATTGAGCAGGTAGATACCTACAACCTTTACCATCTGGTTATGCGGTTTATGATCACTGCCTCGGTATCCAGTTTTTTTATGGCACTGACCGGCATGGTCCTGCTATACGGAGGCTTATCGCTGGCCAGTTTCAAAGAGTCCTGGCTGGGTTGGTGGATAGGTGACATGTCCGGCATTCTGGTGTTAACACCGCTGTTTATCAGTTTTATGAACCGTCTGTACCCTAAACGGGGGTTACTGACTGCGTTGCAGTTCTCGTTGCCGGCCACCCACAGGCGATGGAGTTATGGTGCAAAACTGCTGCTTTGCAGCAGCCTGCTGACTATTGTTGTAATTATGGCGGATCTGTTTAACTCTCCGGAAATTGCCTGTTTCGTGTTTTTCCTGGCCCTGCCGCAGATGTGGATTGTGTATACCGAAACGCCCTACCGCACTGCGCTGAGTCTGGCGTTGTACAGCTTCCTCACCGCAGCGCTGGTTGCGGTTTTTGGGGTAGGAACCCAGGCCTATATTTATCAGTTTGCAATAAACGTTGTGGCCTGTAGTGCCTATTTTGCGATGGGGGTACCGGCTCTGGTTTCAGCTAACCGGATGCTGCACCAGAAAGCGCATATCGACCACCTTACTCAGGCTTATACCCGGCAGCATTTTCTTACGCTTGCTGAACAGCAGATAAAGCAGGCCCGACGTTACGGTCAGGCGACGTCTCTGCTCCTCATCGACGTGGATAAGTTTAAACTGATCAATGATAAATATGGCCACTCTGTCGGTGACCGGGTGCTCGAACGCATTGCGGTAGAAATAAAAAGTGCATTACGCGAGAGTGATATTCTGGGACGATTTGGTGGTGATGAGTTTATGGTAATGCTGCCCCAAACGCAGGAAGATGATGCCTTCGAGGTTGCCGAGCAAATCCGTGAGCGGCTGGCCGGGCTGTCCTTTGTGCAACCTGATCTGAGTGTATCCTGCAGTTTTGGTGTGACAGGGCTGGATGCCAGTCAATCGTTTCAGGACGCGTTTGAAGAAGCTGATAACAGCCTGCTTGCTGCAAAACGAGCGGGTCGCAATGTCACCCTTATGGCCTCTGAAACGCCGTTACGGCAAGCGTGACGGTCTAAGGCTATGTTCGGTTAAAAGGGCTGACTACGACTGGGGCGCTGATCTTCCATGGTGCTTAAGATTTTGTGATAGCTGGCAAAGCGTACTGCACTGATCTCGCCTTTTTCCATAGCATCACGCAGTAGACACCCAGGATCGTCCAGGTGCTTACAATCGCGGAATTTACAGCCGCCAAGGTAATCCCGGAATTCTATGAAGCCCCAGGTAATGCGTTCAGAAGGCAGGTGCCAGAGGGAAAACTCCCGTACGCCCGGCGAGTCAATTAAATCGCCGCCTTGTGGCAGGTGTAACAGCTTCGCCGCGGTGGTGGTATGTTGTCCCAATCCCGAGTTATCAGAGATATCACCGACCTGTTCATCGGCATCGGGCAATACCTGATTCACCAGGCTTGACTTACCTACGCCTGACTGACCGACAAAAATACTCACATTGTCGTTTAAGTACGCGTTTAACTGTTCCAGCCCTTCACCGGTTTTGCAACTGGTAAACAGCACCTGATAGCCCAGCTCCTGATAAATGGCCAGTGCCTGTTCGGTGCTCTGGCGCTCATCAACATCGAGCATCTCAGCTTTATTCAGCACAATCAGAGGTCGAATGCCAATATCCTCACAGGCAACCAGGTAGCGGTCAATAATGTTCAGCGACAGCGCCGGTTTGACAGAACTGACGATAATGATTTGATCGATATTCGCGGCAATGGGTTTAACGCCGTCATAAAAGTCAGGGCGTGTGAGCTCCGACTGCCGGTCTTTTACCAGTTCAATGACACCGCTGACGCCACGGTCCCGCTCGGCGTCTTCGCCGGGACTAAACAATACGTTGTCACCGCATACGACGGAGTTGATCGTACGTCTGATATGACAGCGGGAAACAGTGCCTGACTGGTCCTCTACATCGGCATGTTTACCAAAGCGTCCGATCACTTTGCCAGATATCAGGCTGGCTTCATCAAGAGGACTATCAGCATCCCCCTTTTGCCGCAGTCGCTTATTGCGGTTTGCTGCAACCTGACGCCTCTGACGGTGCGTGAGTTTTGGTTTTTTGGCCACAATTTCTCGCAGATTTCACGTATACTGGCGTTCAATGATACCGTTTGTATGGCACTAGTGCCATGATTTAACGAGGAAAGTGAATGGCTAAAAATAATACCAATCTGGTTTGGATCGATATGGAAATGACCGGCCTTGATCCGGAAACCTGTGTAGTAATGGAGATTGCCACAATCGTCACAGATGCACAGCTCAATGTACTGGCAGAAGGCCCGGTGATTGCTGTACATCAGCCAGACAGTATTCTGGACAATATGGATGAATGGTGCACCCGGGTTCACGGTGAAAGCGGGCTTACCCAACGCTGCCGTGAAAGTAATGTGAATGAAGCGCAGGCCGCACAACAGACGATGGCGTTTCTTCAGGACTATATCGACCCCGGAAAGTCCCCGCTGTGCGGGAATACGATCGGTCAGGATCGTCGCTTCATGGTTAAGTACATGCCAGAGCTGGAGGCCTTTTTTCACTACCGTAATGTTGATGTCAGTACCATTAAAGAGCTGGTTAAGCGCTGGAAACCAGAGGTGCTGGACGGGTTTACCAAAAAAGGCGTGCACCTGGCGCTGGACGACATTCGCGAGTCCATCGAAGAAATGCGTTTTTATCGTGAGAAAGTGTTCACGATTTAGTCGTTTATGCACGGATACGTAAAAAAACTGCAATTAACGGTTGCGTGAGCGCCGTTTTTTTGTAAAATGCGCACCACTTCAAACGAAGTGCTTTTTTGTGCGGGAATAGCTCAGCTGGTAGTGCACATACCTGGTCACCACGTGATTGCCATTTTGGCAAGGTTGATAACAGGTAACACAACCACCGAGGCCGCAAGTTAAAAATGAGTGCGGGAATAGCTCAGCTGGTAGAGCACAACCTTGCCAAGGTTGGGGTCGCGAGTTCGAATCTCGTTTCCCGCTCCAATTAAAGCATAATGACAAAGTAGTCATTATTGCGTGCGAGAAATCGCTCCCCCAAGGGGGCGCGACCGGTTCCCGGCGAGTTAGCAAATCTCGTTTCCCGCTCCAAAAATCTTCAGAAATACCTTCTATGCGGGAATAGCTCAGCTGGTAGAGCACAACCTTGCCAAGGTTGGGGTCGCGAGTTCGAATCTCGTTTCCCGCTCCAATATCTTCAGAAAAATACCTTCTATGCTGGAATAGCTCAGCTGGTAGTGCACATACCTGGTCAGCACGTGATTGCCAAGGTTGGGGTCGCGACCGGTTCCCGGCGAGTTAGCGAATCTCGTTTCCCGCTCCAATATCTTCAGAAAAATACCTTCTATGCTGGAATAGCTCAGCTGGTAGTGCACATACCTGGTCACCACGTGATTGCCAAGGTTGGGGTCGCGACCGGTTCCCGGCGATTGTTTCTCAACGAGTTAACAAATCTCGTTTCCTGCTCCAATATCTTCAGAAACACCTCAATCCGATTAGTCAAGCGTCTGTCATGACAAATGTGTCTTCACCGTGTGATGTTAAACGAACGGTGAAGGCGGCTGCGTACGGTCGATAGCGACGTATTTTTTTAAGCCTTTTATAAGACGTACTTTTCATGTATATTTTTTTAGAGATATAAGGAAAGTTAAATTATTTCAGTCAATTAGACTGGTTAACCTCGGCTTTGCACGTCTATTTCAAGTGCCAAGCAAACAATAAGGACGTTGAATATGAAAAGTTTGTTTTTCTTCGAAAGCATGATCACGCCTAAAGTGATTACCTTTATTTACTGGCTGCTGTTACTGGTCGCTGTGATAAGTGGTGTGGCATCAATGTTTGCCGGGTACGGCGGAATATCCTTTACCTCATTTTTGTTAGGGATACTTTATATCGCAGGCGGGGCACTTGGTGCCAGATTATGGTGCGAGCTGGTTATTGTGCTGTTTAAGATAAATAGTAACCTGTCAAAAATGGCACAGGCCTCTGACGAGTAGACTTATTCACACCTTCCCTGGCTAAACTGGGGCGACTGCGCCCCCAGTTTAGCTATCAATTCACTTCTCCACGCACTGAAAAGCTTGCATGTAAGAATAAGTCGGTCTAGGCTGACTGGTCAAACCAGATGCAGTGAGAGATCTTATGCCGGCCAGTAACCCTCTACGTAAATTTGCAGAAAAGGCTAACCGTTATCCTTCATGGTTAAGCAGTCGTCTGCTGACTTTTGCATTTCGCTCCAAAGTGAAGCTAACCAATACCGTAAAACTGGATATCCTGCATACGGATCTGAAGTCAGTCACCTTTCGGCAAAAAAACTATAAGAAGGTACAGAATCACATTGGCAGCGTGCATGCCGCAGGCATGGCGTTACTTGCTGAGTCGTCCACCGGATTTGTTGTTGGCGTAAATTTGCCAGGCGATAAATTACCGCTGATTAAAGAAATGAACTTAAAGTATGTAAAGCGTGCTCAGGGCGATATGCAGGCGGTGGCCGAGCTTACAGACGAACAAATTCAGCAAATGCAGACGCAGGATAAAGGGGAAGTCACCGTAAAGGTTACTGTCACAGATGTTCAGAATATAGAGCCGGTGATATGTGAAATGGTGTGGGCGTGGGTCCCAAAACAACGTAAATAACCTGCAGTTGCGGTCTTATCTTTACGTTAGACAATGTGCGTGGGAGGCTAATCACCGGAATATTCACCTTCACCGGCCATGAATAATCATAGAACATAGCACAATTATCTGGTGCTGAATCCGGCTGTCATATCTGCCCAGCGTTGTGTGACATTTCCATGAAACTGTTGCTGTCTCGTTGACAGATCAATGCTTCTTTTCTAAAACAGATGTAACAGACACCGGTACGGGTACGCAGTGTACCGAAGCACATCAATTGAGGATCGGCTCATGGCCAGAATATGCCGTGAAACACTTCTTAAGCGTTTGTTCTCTGACAAAAAACATTACCCGTACGGATTTTCCCGTTCTGGAGATTTCTCGATCCGCGAAAGTCAGCTTTTACAGCAGTACGGCACAGTGATGGATGCCATACAACGCGGTGATCTTGAGCCGTCAACTCAGGAGGAACGCAACTGTCTGAAGGTTGTCGCAGGCGAACGTGATCCGCAAACCCCGCTTGAGAAAACCTGGATGAAGTATCAGACACGCATCCACCGCCCCAAAATGGCCAGTATTTATGGGTCGAAGCCAGTGATGCGGGGAGATGTTGCAAACGAAGCGAATGATGACGACCTGAATACATCTCTTGACGGTATGGTGCTGCCTGAGTAGCGGTGGAAATGTAAATGCAATGTAAACTTGATCCTCATTTTAGCTGTGAATTTCATTTGAGGTGAAAGGAATATCCTAATATTTCATTTATATGGGATATATGTCTCACTTTTCTGGATTTTCGTGTTTTATCTTCCTATTTCCTTCGATATAGTCCGGCTATGGCTAAGAGAGGGCATTTTGCCCTTTTCTGGCAATTGCTGGTAATACCGTTTCGTGACAGGAGATAGGCCGTGAAGATGATGTCAGGCGCAGCCATGGTGGTAGAGGCGCTAAAAGATGTAGGAGTGACACATGTGTTCGGTTACCCGGGTGGGGCCGTACTTGATATTTACGATGCGCTTTTTGCGCAGGATGATGTCAAACATGTGCTCGTACGTCATGAACAGGCCGCCGCACATATGGCAGATGGGTACGCACGCTCGACGGGAAAAACCGGCACCGTACTGGTTACCTCAGGTCCTGGGGCAACCAATACGATTACCGGCATCGCCACCGCGTATATGGATTCAATTCCTATGGTGGTGCTGTCCGGTCAGGTACCGTCGATGCATATTGGTGAAGATGCGTTTCAGGAAACCGATATGGTGGGTTGCTCGCGGCCCATTGTAAAACACAGTTTTCTGGTCAAACGGGCCGTGGATATTCCGGATGCCATTGCCAAAGCCTACTATATTGCCAATTCAGGCCGGCCCGGCCCGGTGGTGGTCGACTTGCCCAAGGACATTGTCAATGTGCAGGAGGAGCACCCTTATGTGTTCCCCACCGATGTGAGTCTGCGTTCATATAACCCTACCGAGCGTGGACATCCGCGCCAGATTAAAAAAGCCGTGGATGCGCTGATGAAAGCCGAACGCCCGGTGTTATATGTTGGCGGTGGCGCGATTGCCAGTGATGCCTCTGCACAGGTACTGGAAATGGCCGAAAAGCTGTCAGCCCCGGTCACCTGCACACTAATGGGGCTGGGCGCGATTTCCGGTACTCATCCGCAGTTTGTGGGAATGCTGGGCATGCACGGTACCCTGGAAGCCAACAAAACCATGCATAATTCAGATTGTATTCTGGCATTAGGCGCGCGGTTTGATGACAGGGTGACCAATAACGTCGATAAATTCTGTCCGCATGCCGACATTATTCATGTGGATATCGATCCGGCATCGATTTCTAAAACGGTGAATGCGCATATTCCGGTGGTTGGCATGGTCGACAAAGTGCTGGATCAGATCCTTGAGCAACTGGTGAACAAGGATTTGAGTGCGCAGCCGGACAAGCTCAAAGACTGGTGGCAGCAAATCAGTCAGTGGCGGGACAAAAAGTGTCTGACCTACGAGCAGGGTGACACCGAGATTAAACCGCAACGGGTGATTGAGTCGCTGTATAAACACACCAATGGCGATGCCTATATCAGCTCTGATGTGGGGCAGCACCAGATGTTTGCTGCACTGTATTATCCGTATAAAAAGCCGCGTCAATGGATCAATTCGGGCGGCCTGGGCACCATGGGCTTTGGCTTACCCGCCGCGATGGGCGTGCAGGTTGCGCATCCAGGCGCAACGTCAGTAGTGGTTACCGGCGATGGTAGTATTCAGATGAATATTCAGGAGCTGTCGACCTGCCTGCAATATAATCTGCCGGTCAAAATCATCTCACTGAATAACCGTGCGCTGGGTATGGTACGCCAGTGGCAGGACATGATTTATAAAGGCCGCCATTCACACTCTTACATGGACTCCATGCCTGACTTCGTCAAACTGGCGGAAGCGTATGGCCACATTGGCATTAAAGTGAATAAGCCGGATGAGCTGGATGACGCAATGGCCGAATGCTTTAGTCACAAGGACCGGCTGGTATTTATGGATATTGCCATTGATCAGAATGAACATGTTTACCCCATGCAGATAAAGTTTGGTGCTATGGATGACATGCGCCTGAGTAAAACGGAGCGAACCTGATGAAGCGTATTATTTCAGTGTTGATGGAAAACGCCCCTGGCGCCTTGTCCCGCATTGTCGGTGTCTTCTCGCAGCGTGGCTATAACGTCGATTCGTTGTGTGTGGCACCTACCGATGACCCCAGCTTGTCGCGACTGACCATTATTACGCACGGTGACGACAAGGTTATTGAGCAGATCACCAAACAGGTCAATAAGCTGATTGATGTGCTTAAAATTGTCGATTTGACGGAAAACGCCCACATCGAACGTGAACTTATGCTGATCAAGGTTGCCACCCGCAGCGAAGCAGTACGCGCCGAAGTGAAGCGTAATACCGATATTTTCCGTGCCCGGATAGTGGACGTGCACGCCAACAATTACACCATCGAAATTACCGGCACGACCGATAAACTGGATGCGTTTGCCGACACCGTCGGACAATGTGCCGAAATCATCGAGTCATCACGCACCGGTGTGTGTGGTCTGGCGCGGGGCGAACGGGCACTGCGACCCTGAGTGCGCCGGCCCGCCTTAGGGCGGGCCATAGGCTCAGGCCTCGAACGTCCCTTTAACGCGAGCTTGCTGGTTGTCTACCATTTGCACGCCATTGGCGAAAACGTGCTGAATATCGCGCGTCGCTGGATCGATAAGCACAATGTCAGCATCTGCATTCGGCTGTAACCGGCCTTTATTGTGCAGGCCCAGTATATCGGCAGGAGACAGGGTGACACTGGCAATGGCATCGGAGAGCGACACGTCGCGTATCGCGGCCAGATCACGGAACGACTGATAAAGGCTGCCCACTTTTCCAACTTCCAGCCCGGTCAGGCGCCCGTTGTTGTCAAACACCGGCAGGCTGGCGTTGCCGTCAGAGCTCATGGTCAGCTGGTGAACATCAACACCCTGACCTAAAAACCAGGCAATAGACTCTGCAGCCGGAATTTCCCCTTCCGCAATAAATTGCGCATTGGTGCTGGTTGTCACATCAATTCTGCCACCGCGTTCGCACCAGCGCTTGCCGGCTTCCATCAGCGACTGACTGCGGTTGATGTGGGTGGGATAAAACTGGCTGGCCGGGATATCAGAGCTGTCTGTTACCTCGTGAAGCAGCGACAGCTGATAGGGACTTTCACCGGTATGAATACTTACAATACCGCCTTTTCCGGACAGCATGCCGCCAACCCGGGCTTGTGAGGCAATGCGCGCCAGTTCGCTGGCACTGAGTTGTGAAGAGCGGTGGTCAGCGATGGCTACTTCGCCCACCCCAATCACCGGGCCAGTGAGCATAATATCATCGGTGATATCACCGGTGACGGTGCGCACCGGGTAGTGGTAAGAGCCCGTGTAGCAGTAAGCCGATATGCCCTCATTTCTAAGCCCATAGGCTTTGGCAATCAGTTCGGGCAACGTGCGGGTGGTGGCATCGGTACCCAGCGCACCAATTACGGTTGTTACACCGTGCAGGGTGGCATCGGTCAGGTTCATTTCCGGAGTGCGGGTGTGAAAGCCTCCTTCGCCTCCGCCCCCGGTAATATGAACCAGCGAGTCAACCAGACCTGGCATGGCGATCATGCCATTTCCATCGAGCCGGGTAATGTGTTCGCCGGACAAGGTAATGCCTGGCTCAATAGCCATAATACGGTTGCCGGCAATAAGAATGTCGCAGACGCCCAGTGCCCTGGGCGCATACACATCGACATTGGTAATCAGTGTGATCATTAAGAGAACCCTGTGATAACAGCAAGAAAAATGGATGCGCAGGCTAGCGCAAATAAGAGTAATACCAGCTTCCAGACAAATCTCGCCCAGACTGTCCAGTCCAGACGGGCAACGCCCAGACAGCCAATCAGCGAGGCCGAGGTAGGAATGATCAGGTTGGTCAGTCCATCACCCAGCTGGAAGGCCAGTACCGACACCTGTCGGCTGACCCCGACTAAGTCAGACAGCGGTGCCATTAATGGCATGGTGATCGCCGCCTGACCCGAGCCAGAGGCGACAAAAAAGTTAAACACTCCCTGAAATGTCAGCATCAGTAGCGCACTTACGACTGTACTGGTTTCCGCAAGTGCTTCACTGGTATAGAAAAGCAGCGTATTAAGCACCGACGGCGAAGTTACATCATCGCCGCCAAGTACCAGCACAATACCTTTTGCCATCCCCACGATCAGTGCGGCGGGCAGCAGGTCGCGAGCCCCTTCCACAAACGCCTGACTAATACCGTTTAGCCGCATGCGTCCGCCAATAAAAGCAATGAGTCCGGCCCCCAGTCCCATAGCGAAAAACTGCGTTGCAATCTGGGGAATGTAGTAGGCATGCACAATCACACCCCAAATCACCCAGATTATCGCGGCCATAAACCATAGCAGGATACAGATATCCGTACGTCCAAAGGAGTCGGTGGTGGATTGCTGATGCTTATGGTGCCTCTGATCGGTCTCCCGGCATGGCGATAGCGCCGGATCTGCTTTGATTCGCCGGGCGTAGAGCAGGGTAAACATCAGGCCGGTGACAGTAAACACTGCCCACATGGCGATTCTGAAGCCCTGACCGGACATCAGGGGCACCCCGGCGATGCCCTGGGCAATGGCGACCGAGAAGGGGTTCATCCAGCTGGTGGCAAAGCCAATCTGGGTTGCCACGTAGGTAATCAGCACAGCCGTTATACTGTCGTAGCCCAGCGCGACGATAAGCGGTACCAGCACAATACAAAAGGCAATGGCTTCCTCGCCCATACCGAAGATGGCACCGCCCAGTGAAAACAGCACAAACATTACTGGCAGCACGGCCGTGCCCGCGTGTTGGGTGCGGTTGATTAGCGCAAGAATACCATTATGAATCGCCCCGGTTTTCATTACGATGCCAAAGGCACCGCCCACAATCAGGATAAAGGCGACCACGCCCACCGCAGAGCCGTAGCGATCGCCCGACACCAGACCATCAAAGGCATAATTCAGCAATCCGGTTTGCTCTGCCGAGTCGCTGAACAGCGTGGCTCCGGCCGGGCTGTCGGCCGCATAATGAAAGCTGCTGGCATCTACCACTTCCCGGGCTTCTCCGGCACTGGTGGTCACCTGTTCGGTGGTAAACGCGCCGGGCCGGACAAATAGCGTCAGCAGACCGGCAGCGACAATCACAAAAAACAGGATCACAAAGGCATCCGGCATCCGCTGCTCTTTTTTTACAGCATCATGCATAGTCAGACTCCGAGTTGAAAAAAGGCGGCCCGGCAGGGCCACCATAGCTTACAGCCAGGCACCTGGTCTGGGCTGGCATTATTTAACTTATCCCGTCAGGCCTGCAAACAACCGCCTGGACCAGGCACCGGACTGTGTGCGTGAGCGGCGATAGACGTGTTTGCACCTTCTCTAGTCAAAGTAGTAGCTTAGCGAGAGGGTGTACATGGTGCCATAGGGATCATGATTATATGCATCAAAGCCCCGGGCCGAGCCGTACGCAACAGGCGCATCACGGTCGAACAGGTTGTCGATGGTCAGGCGCACGTCGGCATTCTCAAAGTAATAGCCCGCACTGAAGCTCACCGTGGTCCAGCTGCTGATATCGCGTTCGCCGTTTTCATCCAGCGCGCCAAGGGCTTCCAGCTCATCGATTTCACGGCCACGCAAGCGGATCGTTTCATCTTTGTAGCTGTCGGTATAATAAATATACGCGCCGGCGTACCAGTCTTCGGTGGTCCAGAAAATCTCCGCCGTGGCAATGGTTTCCGGATAACGGAACTGACCGGCCAGCGACTCAATTTCGTCAGAGCCGGGCTTATTGCGGTCATAGGTCAGGTAATGGGTACCAGACAGACCCAGCTCCAGGTCACCCTGATCAAACACAATGTCGTGGGTCAGACTAAGGTCAATCCCTTCCAGCTCCTGCGTACCGGTATTTTCAAGCTGCAATACGTGGTCGCGGAACAGAGGCAGCTCCGCGTAACGCGGATTCTCAAATTCTACCCAGTTTGCGAGGATCTGGTTTAGATTTGCGCCGTCTTCTTCAATGGTCAGGCCGTTGTTGTCGGTGACCAGACACAGTCTTTCCTCGTAGGAAATACCGGTTTCGCCCTGGGGAACCAGCCCACAGTGACGCAACGATGCGTCGTTGATGGCACGCGCCAGCACCCCGGTCATGTTGGTATCGACAATTTCCTCGTGGTCAAACTGCCAGTAATCAATGGTCAGGTGTGTGTATTTGGTCGGGCTGTACGCCAGTCCAAGACTGTAGGACTCAGACTCCTCTGCTTCAAGACGCGGGTTTCCAAGCTCCAGTACGTTGTTGCCACGTACCGCGCCTTCCCCCTCGCAGTAGAGATCCGAGACCGCCTGATTGGCTGAGCAGTCGAAAGAGGCGCGGGTAGTACGAAGGTCAACACCCGCCTGCGTCAGTGACGGCGCACGGAACGCAGTAGACCAGGAACCACGCAGAATAAGATTATCTGTAGGGCGGTAGGTCACGCCCACTTTGGGGTTAAAGGTACTGCCGAAATCATCGTAGTCATCGAAACGACCGGCCAGGCTCACATCCACCTGTTCGGTCAGCGGAATATGAAATTCGGTAAAGACCCCGAACTGACGACGGTCAGCCGACGATTTACTGGAACCAAAACCATAGACATCGACCAGGTACCCATTTTCCGGCCGCGCCTGCGCCTCAAGCGACGGATCATCAGTAATTTCTTCGTGACGAAGCTCTACCCCTGCCGCCATGCGGATAAAGTCGCCGCCAAACTCCATCAGTGAGCCATTCACTTTAAAGTCCACACCCATTACTTCGCTGGTGCCATCCCGTGTTGGGCGGGACTGGGTGAGAGCCAGAATCTCCTGGTTAGCCGCATCATCCACCGCAAACGGGTTATAGCTGGGCAGCAGTGTACCGGTTGCACAACTTAAGTTATCGGTGCCCGCGTTATAACTGGCAAAGCTGCCATCACTGCACAGCTCACCAAAAACGGCAGCACTGTAGCGGTAACGGTTATAAATACCGGCTACTGCTTCCTGTTCGGACTCAGAACGGGAATAGGTCACACCACCTTCCCAGTCCCACTCGCCCCAGCTGCCACTTAGCGATGACACCAGGCGGACAGCGGTGGTATCGACCTCGACCGTACGAGGCGATTCAAAGCGGGCATCATAGCGAAAGCCTTCCAGTTCGCGGCCTAAGTAAGTATCAAAAAATTCAGAATAAATCCCGTCAAGCAGTGCATTGCGGGTGGCATCCGGGAATACGTCCAGCGCATCAAGGGCAACCCACGGGCCTTCCTCATCATTGATTTGATTTATCGGTGCCGGCGTTGAATAGGACGTGGATGAAGAATGCGAGGCCAGAATGTCGGTTTTCCAGACCATATCATCAATATCGCGGGTAAAGGTCAGGCCGCCGGAAAAAGTTTCCAGTGGTGTTTCGAAGAAGTCATCCTGATTGCCGTAGTAGGCACAGATATCTTCGTCCAGCTCCGTGGAAACCAGTTCGGTTTCGCAATTTGGTGCGCCAATTTCATAAAAGTCCTGCGTGGACAGGTAATAAATATTGGGCGTAGGCTTGGGCAGATAAGAATACCCGCTTTGTAAAATGGGGTCGCGGGTGGCCGCAAAGTCTGTGGCCCGAATCGATTTACGATCATAGTAATCGGCAAACAGGGTCAGGTTGCCATCGGCGACCTGCGTCCCCCACAGTGCCTGCAGGTTGATGGCGCCATGATCGTCATCATCCACGGTGTTTTCGTAACTCGCGTTAAGCTCCAGGCCTTCGTAATCATCCTTGAGAATATAGTTGATGACCCCGGCAACCGCGTCAGCGCCGTAGATGGCAGACGCTCCTGTAGCCAGTATTTCTACGCGTTTGATGGCAGAGGCCGGTATGCTGTTAATATCAACAAAGTTCTCGGTGCCCGCGGCAAAGGAACTGGCGGCAATACGCCGGCCATTCACCAGTGTCAGGGTAGCCGACGGGCCAATGCCCCGCAGCGACGCAGCGGCCTGCCCTGGTGGTGTGGAGGTCGAGGTTGCGCCACTTTGCGTGGTATCAAAGGTGCCGACCCCACCGCGGGTCTGACTGACCGTGCGCATCAGTTCCGAAATCGTATTGGCCCCGGTTTTGGCGATATCTTCTTCGTCCAGCACGGTGAGCGGTTGTGACCCTTCAAGGTCGACACCGCGAATATTGGAGCCCGTTACCTGGATCCGCTCTACCATGTCGTCGCTGGTTTGTGACGCAGGCTCTGCCTGTTGCGCAACGACAGCCGGTGACAAGACCACTGCCGAGGCGGCAGCAATACGCATGGCGCTGCCTACCGCAGCACTTAATACCGATAGTTTCATATGGTTTTCCCCCATCACACGGACGGTCTTGTGCCGTCTTCAGTGCGATATTCAACACAAATTGTAAAAATTATTTTGAGATTGGTACTACTAAGATTGCTGCGACACGGGCAGCAGAGACCGACCTGGCGGACCCAGGTGGTATAGGTGAGCTATTCGTCGAACCACTCCGACAAATAGTAATTCTGGTAACGATACGTGCCGAGATTGGCCGCTTTCTTAAACATGAATTACTTTACCTTTAAATTGCTGATTTATGCAGTTTTGCATGATCAGTGAAAAGTCACCGTACGCGATGTTTCGGTTGACTTCAATAATTTGTTAACACTAGTGTAAAAAAAAGTCAATCGAATTATTAAAGCCTGTCAGGAGGTTTCCTTGCTCCCCAATGTGTTGTTCTTGCGTGTTCGTCGAGGTAAACAGCTGCGCGTTTCATTGTCGGCGTTTTCCCTTATTTTATCTTTATTTTTCGTGTCATTCCCTGCTTTTTCGAAGGATTTTGATTTAATGCTGGTAGGCGGTTCCCTGCAAACCTGCTCCAGTTTTTTTCCGGATAATTGCGATAAACAAACGCAGTTTTCTGAAGCAAAAATGCAAAATAAATACAGAATTTCTGAGCAGGCTTACCAGCGTCTTGTGAAAAATAGCGCGCACTTTGTCCAGGAATTAAAAATTTTCGATGCGCTGAAAGCGAATAAATATTCAGAAAGCGCGTTTAATGAAACAGATCGCCAAGGCTTCTTTTCCCAGCTTGAATCGTTAGGTATAAGCAATAAAACGATCCAGCATCTGCCTGATGAACACTACTACGCACTGCTCGACAGCCATGAAGTGTATCAGACCAGTGCACAGGGCGAGCGACTCAAAGAGCAGGTGAGCCTGATGCACACCGAAAATGTTCACAGTAAAGCCATTTATCAGGCGTTTGTCGATGAGGCCGCGCAGCGCGCTGGCGGAAAAACGCCGCACATTCTGGTGGTTACTGCCTCCTCCCGTGACCCTTTTGCAGTGGTGGACTTTTACACCTCGGTGTTTACTCAGGCGGGCGCCAGAGTCGACTGGTTGCCAGTCAGCGCCGCATTCGTTGAAGCCCGTCAGGACGGACAGTGTAATGAACTTGCCACTTACAGAGCCAGACACCACCTCTACGACAGAGCCAGGGTGTATCCGGTACTCAGCGACTATCAGCAGCAGCTTTGTGCGTCTCCCGAAAAGCTACGGGACCTAATTGCCACGGCGGACGGGATTTTCTTCAATGGTGGCGATCAGAGTAAGACGCTGGCGTCACTGATTGACAGCGAAGGGCGCGAGACAGATGTACTTCGTACCATGCGTGCCCGTGTCAGCGCGGGAAAGCTGATTGTAGGTGGCACCAGTGCTGGCACGGCGGTACAGGCAGGCGGCACACAGGCAGGTATTCCGGTGCCAATGCTCACCAGTGGCGATCCAGCGACGGTCATGCATGACGGTGTTTTCTTTAACACTGCCCCATCAGTGCGCTGTGCGCAGGGTGAGTCATGTACCTCTACCGTGCCCGCGGGTGCCGTCACACTGCGAAGTGAAGGTGGTACCGGGCTGTTTCATCAGGGCTTACTGGATACCCACTTCTCCGAGCGCGACCGTGAGACCAGGCTGATCATGGCCACTGCACTGAGCCGGCAGACCCTTGGCTTTGGTGTTGATGAAACCACAGCGCTACTGGTCAATACACAAGGCGCAACGAGTACCTTTGATGTCATGGGCGAAGGCGGCGTATTTGTGGCCGATATGACCGACGGTCAGCTGGTGCGTGACTGGACAGATGGTGTCGTGCGCCATACCGTAGGTGGCAGGGCGCACTACTGGACAGCCGGTACCCAGGCGACGTATTCAGAGCGGTCATGGCAGGTAAGCCTGCCGGGTAAGCCGGTAACCGGCCGCGTTGTGGCCTCAGGCGCGCAAAGGGACGGCGTGTGGCGCAGCCAGATCACTGGACACTGTGGTGCGCGGGATGCCATTAACTGGGCGCAGTTTGGCAATCATTACAGCGTCAAAGCCGCCGCAGACACGGTATTTGCAAAATCAGAGGCTGGCCATTGCGGGTATCAGTCACTGCCTTTTGCTGTCAGTGGTCCGGTAACTGATTAAAAGCCAAAGAAAATTCAGGAGCGCTTGCCATAGTAAGCTTCTACGCGCAGCGCAACGCCATAGGACGGCGAAAACGACTCGTCGCGCAGCCACAGCACAAAGGGCTCGACTTCAAAAAACAGCCACTCGCGGTACCGGTTTGCGCGCCAGCGCAGACCGGTGTAAACCTCCTCGACGCGATAACTGGGCTGACTCAGGCCCTCAACCAGCGTGTGGAACAGCAGTGCATTTTTCTCGTCGATTGGATGCAGCCACTGTACGTCGTGACGCCACAGCCAGTCATTGCTGTCGTCCCGAAAATAAAAGCGGTTATTCAGGCGCACCACATTTTCGGTATCACTGACATGCTGTACAGACAGGCCCAGCTCTGCTCCCAGCCGGTCACGGGTGTAGTAATACAGCTCGGTGTCATAGCGCACGGCCCAGTGGCGGGAAAGGGCACTGGCATCCTGAAACTGTGTTTTGACATAAAGTTGATCACGTCGCCCGGCCCCCACGCGGTATGAAAGCCGCGAATCCTGATCAGGCCTGAACCGTAATGCCAGCGTGGTGCTTTCACGTTGCCGCATTGAATTGTCGCGAGCTGCACGGATAGTATTATCCTGCGACTCATCCTCGTTATCACTCAGCAATAAGTCCACACGGTTTTCCAGAGCAGGCAACTGTACCCGGATACGAAATCGAAGATCGGTTTGTGCAATATCCCGGGTACGTGGCTCCCAGGCCAGCTGAATACGTCCCTCAGCGCGTGCATTTTTATAGGCGGTACTGCCGTCTGCAGCAAAAAAGCTGTCTAGCTGCCGGACGGTATAATCCATGGATTCAGTGAAGCCATCCTGCCATGTATCAAGCCAGTGTGAACGTTCACTTTGCGGATTGTCGCTGGTGGTGTGTTGTGGCGGCGGAATCAGCGGGGCAGCCTCAATGCCGGACACAGCAGCGACTTCATCGGCCATAGCCAACGTACTGCAGACCACTAACCAGTAGCACGCCATGACCAGTACTCCTTACCTAAAACGACAACTGCCTCTGCTGCATACTGTCTTTTTATGTTGAAAATGACCTGACGACGGTACAGGCTCATGATACAAGCATGCAACTGGCGCTGGCAGAGGTCAACTTATTACTCATCCTGGAGGGAGGCGCAGCTGCTTTTCGATACCCTGCAATCTGGACTGGTTATGGAAAACAGGGCGTTTGCCAGCAATGCAGACGACACAATCTTTGCAAATAATCTGGTGAAAGCTTAGCCCTGCAATGGCATACTGGACGCTCGCAATGCAAGGAGAAGTAAGATGGGCATTAGTATGTGGCAACTGCTGATTATTCTGGTCATAGTGGTTCTGCTGTTTGGTACCAAACGCCTTAAAAATATTGGCTCGGATCTCGGTGGTGCAATTAAAGGGTTTAAAAGTGCGGTAACCGACGATAAAGACGCCGACTTTGATGGCGACAAAAAAGTCGAAGAAAAGCAGCAGGCCGATGCCGCTGATTCGCAGCAGACAACGGCGAAAACAAAAGAAAAATCCTGATGTTCGACATTGGCTTTTGGGAAATTCTGGTCATTGGTGTGCTGGCCTTGTTAATACTGGGGCCGGAACGCCTGCCTGGTGCCATGCGATCTACCTTTTATACCATACGCAGCGTGCGCAATGCGGCGTCTGGTTTTAAGCAGGAGGTTGAACACCAGCTTCGTGTCCATGAGCTGCATGAAAACTTAAAAAAAGCGGAACAGAAGGGCCTCAATGATATGTCTCCCGAGCTGAAAAAAAGTGTGGATGAGCTCAAAGATGCCGCTGAGTCGGTCAGAGAACCTTATAAAAAGAAATAGATGTCAGACGAAAACAGTTTACTGTCCCACCTTATAGAACTGCGATCCCGAATTCTCAAAGCACTGGCTAGTGTGCTGCTGGTGTTTCTGGCGCTGGCGTATTTTAGTCAGGATCTTTATCAGTGGCTGGCGACGCCGCTGCTGCAGGCGTTGCCGGAAGCAAGCTCGATGATCGCAACCGATGTGGCCTCGCCGTTTTTTGCACCGTTTAAATTGACCCTGGTATTGTCGTTTTTTATTGCCATTCCCTATGTGCTGTATCAGGTTTGGGCATTTGTGGCGCCGGGGTTGTATCGCAATGAAAAAAAACTGATTGCACCTCTGTTGTTATCGAGTACGCTGCTTTTTTACGCCGGTATCGCTTTTGCGTATTATGTGGTCTTTCCGCTGGCCTTCGCGTTTTTTACCAGCGTTGCGCCGCAAGGCGTCACGGTTAGTACGGACATTTCCAGTTATCTCAATTTTGTATTGAAACTCTTTTTCGCGTTTGGCGTCTCATTTGAAATCCCAATCGCGATTATTTTAATGTGCTGGACTGGGGTAACGGATGCCAAATCACTACGTGCGAAGCGTCCTTATGTGATCGTAGGGGTGTTCGTGATTGGAATGCTGCTGACGCCGCCGGATGTTATTTCGCAAACGCTGCTGGCATTACCGATGTGGCTGCTATTTGAAGTCGGGGTACTGATTGGTGGTCTTTATGCAGCGAAACGTGACGATGAGGCCGATAATACGTCGCACGTCGATCCCTAATTTAGCAAGCTCATTAGCTGAAGGATATTAAATGAAGTATAACGCGTTACTCTTACTGAGTTTTATTGGTTTAGGGGCACCGACAACGGTTGCTGCAGAGACCATAGAGAATGCGCTGGCAAAGTGCAGCGAACAAAAAAACAGCCTGCAGAGACTGGTCTGTTACGACAGGGTCGTAAAGGATCTGAATCAGTATTCTGGGCTTGATGGTTCAGTAACCCGTCATCAGCCAGTGCCAAAAGCACGGCCTGAGAATCCGCTGCCACTGGCCAATGATTCCAATTCACAGCGCCAGCAGCAACGTAAGCCTGAAACCCGGTTTGGTCTGGAACATACCGAAGACAACACCACGGAATCAGATACCATGAGCGCGATGATTGCTGAAGCTGAAAAATCACTTCGTGGTCAGTATGTCATAACGCTCGATAATGGGACCGTATGGCGGCAGACCGATCAGGAATACTTCAGTCTGAAAGCCGGACAAAGTGTCACGATTGAACGTGGAATTCTGGGCGCTTTTTATCTTTCCCGCAGTGGTGCGAACAAGCAAATAAAGGTTAAACGCGTCGAATAAATGAAGTGGTTTGATGCGGGTGTAAATCTTACCGACGACCGTCTGGATGCAGAGGCAGTGATTACAGACGCACTTGCTGCATCGGTCCAGCGGTTGTGTGTCATCACTACACACCCAGACGAGTGGCAACGGGCGCGTGAACTGCATGCGCAGTTTCCACAGCAGATTTGCTATACCCTGGGAGTGCATCCGCATCACGCAAAAGATGTGACAGAAGCCGACTTTACCCGTCTTCGCGACATGATATCCCTGCCAGGCGTGGTGGCCCTTGGCGAGTGCGGGCTGGACTTTAACCGTAATTTCTCGCCGCAGGATACGCAGATAGCGGTTTTTAAAAGGCAGTTGTCTATCGCGGCAGAGACGGGCAAGCCCGTTTATCTGCATGAACGGGACGCGTTTGATACCCAGTGCGCCTGTCTTAAACCGGTGGTTTCGTCATTATCAGGCGGTATTGCACATTGCTTCACTCAGGGCCAGCGTCAGCTCGATGCATATCTTGAAATGGGACTGTATATCGGCATTACTGGCTGGGTCTGCGATCCGAAACGCGGTGATGCCTTACGCCAGTGCATTCCTTCTCTGCCTCTGGATAAACTGATCCTCGAAACCGATGCCCCCTATTTGTTTCCTAAGTCATTGCGTCCGCGCCAGCGTAATAATACCCCGTCGTGCCTGCCTCATATCGGCGAGCAGGTAGCGTCGCTGTATGACATCTCACCTGCACAAATCAGCGCTAGCAGTTATGCTAATACCTGCAGGTTATTCGGGATGGACTGATTCGACATTATGCAACTGAGTTCTCTGGATGTGCGGCGATACGACGTCTGGCTGGTAGCCACCACCTGCCTGGCCTTTATCTGCTTCGTAATAGTGGCGCTCAATGTACTGCCCGCTAAGAATGACGGCGAACGTATCAGTGATTTGGCCTACTACGCGGATCCCCAGGCGACCCAGACATTGCCCACCTTGTCGTCTGTGCCGGACGGGGAGTGGACATCCATACAAAACCCTATCAACCTGGGCATGGATCATGCCCCATACTGGTTTCGCTTTACGGTGCCACCCACAGCCGAGTCAGCCGCACACTATCTGCTTGAAGTCAGCTATCCATTGCTGGATGAGGTGATGGTTGCGGTTTTTGCCGAAAATATGCTGGATCCCATGGTTACCTATCAAAGCGGAGACGGACAGCAATTTAGTCAGCGCGCCATATCGCACCGTTCGTTGCTGTTTCCACTGCCTGACTCAGCATCGCCGTTAACCATTGTGATACGCGCCAAAACAGCAGGAACTATCCGTTTGCCGCTACGGATCTGGAAAGAGCGAGAGTTCATTGAACATACGCCTAAGCAAAGCCTGGTGATGGGGGTGTTCTTCGGCTTCCTGGCGGCAATGGGCGTGAGTAATTTCTTTTTGTTTGTGACAACCCGCAGCCGCTCCTTCCTGGCCTATTCCGGTTATGTTTTCTCACTGGGTCTGACACTGGCATCCTTACATGGGTTTGGCTACGCTTATCTGTGGTCAGAACAGGCCTGGTTTCAGGAGCGCGCGGTTGCCCTGTTTGCCAATGCTACCATCGTTTTTGCCCTCATCTTTACCCGCATGTTACTGCCGATAAAGCGCACCATGCCGCGAATGGAGCGACTGCTCAGAATTACCATTATTCTGTTTGCGGTAAACATTGTGATCGGCCTGTTCTTACCTTACGCCTTTCTGATTAAGATTTTTTTGATCATGCTAAGTGTTGTCGTGATGCTCACACTGTCGCTGGGCGTGTGGCTGTCACTCAAAGGAGTGGTCATCGCCCGTTATTTCTCTATTGCCTGGGCGGTGCTGCTGTTAAGTGGTCTCACTGCGAGTCTGGATAACCTGCATATTGTCGATTTGTCTATTTCGTCCAACTATCTGGTAATGCTGGGCGCGTCTATTGAGACCATCCTGCTGGCATTCGTGGTGGCTATCAGCTACAGCCACAATCGTGACGAAATGTTCGACGCCCAGGCCCGGGCGCTGACGGAAGAGAAAAATGCAAACCGCGCCAAGGAAGACTTGCTGGAAGTGCAGCAGCGTTATCAGTCAGATCTGGAATATAAAGTTGAGGAACGCACGCTGGAGCTTGAGATAACCCTGCGTGAACTGTCTGAAGTTAATCGCGAGCTGGAAACCCTAAACACAATCGATTCGTTAACAGGCATTAAAAACCGTCGCCACTTTGATAAACGCCTGAAAGCCGAAGGACGTCGCAGCCGCCGTGAACAAACGCCGTTATCGCTGGCCATGATCGATATTGATCACTTCAAACAAATCAACGACCGTTTTGGTCATGTGGCTGGTGATGCCTGTATAAAACACACAGCCAACGTACTGAAAGACCAGTTGCGACGGCCTTCAGATGATGTGTGTCGCATCGGCGGCGAAGAATATGCACTTATCCTGCCCAACACCGATAATCAGGGTGCAAGGATGGTGGTTGAGAATATGCGGGCGATGCTGGAAGACACACCCATTGAATTCGAAGGTCAGCAGATCCATATGACCATGAGCGCTGGCGTTGCAACGACGACCATTGCGTTCGAAGAACATGAACTGGCGTTGCTGAAAGAGGCAGACAGGCAACTTTACTCTGCCAAGCAGGCCGGCCGCAATCAGGTTGTGGCTCACCAATTACTATCGGAATAACTATGCTATCTACTACTTATCCCGCGCGTCGTATGCGGCGGCTTCGTGCTCAGTCAGGATTGCGAGAGCTGGTGGCTGAAAACCAGCTCAGCGCGTCCGATCTTATCTATCCGGTATTTGTGTTGCCCGGTGAGGGGCAGCGCGAAGCGGTACCCTCAATGCCCGGTATTGAGCGACTGTCCATTGATGAGCTTATCAACGATGCGAAAGACTGGCGTGCTCTGGGCATTACTACGCTGGCGATATTTCCGGTCACTCCCATGTCAGCGAAATCAGACTGTGCCAGCGAAGCATTTAATCCTGAGGGGCTCGCACAACAGGCGATGCGTGCATTAAAGCGCGCCTATCCTGACTTATTGCTGATGTCTGATGTTGCCTTAGATCCGTTTACCAGTCATGGTCAGGACGGTCTGGTCAATGACCAGGGCTATGTCGTTAATGACGAGACCGTTGAGGTGCTGGTTAAACAGGCGCTGTCACATGCCCAGGCGGGGGCCGATATTGTGGCCCCCTCTGATATGATGGATGGCCGCATTGGTGCGATCCGACAGGCGCTGGAACAGGCCGGACACAGTAATACCTGTATTATGGCCTATTCGGCAAAGTATGCGTCCAGCTACTATGGCCCGTTTCGTGATGCCGTCGGTTCAGCGGCGAATATAAAAGGTGGCGATAAAAAAACCTACCAGATGGATCCGGCAAACAGCGATGAAGCCATTACGGAAATTGCCCTGGATTTGCAGGAAGGGGCTGACATGGTGATGGTAAAGCCCGGTATGCCGTATTTAGATATCGTCAGACGTTGTAAAGAGGAGCTAAAGGTGCCGACCTTCGCCTATCAGGTCAGTGGTGAATATGCCATGCATCAGGCCGCCTTTGCTAATGGCTGGCTGGACGCAGATAAGGTTATTCTGGAGTCACTGCTTGGCTTTAAGCGGGCCGGGGCTGACGGTATTCTGACCTACTTTGCACCGCAGGCCGCTGCGTTGCTTCAGAGAAAATAACACGCGCTTCGCCGTCGCTACAGTGCGGATTTATTCGCACTGTAGCTGCCACCCGGCACGATGCTGCAGCCAGCATTCGTTGGCCAGCTCAGCATTAATTAACGGGTGGGCTTTGAGCCAGCCTGGCGGAAAGGAAATGGTCCAGTCGTCGCCACTCACCTGTAAGCGTATGTCTGGCAGGTGCTTGTTCTGACGGCGCAGGCAAACCACTACGGAAATGCGTAATAGTCGCAGCAGTGCCAGTAACATTGGACGCACATCCTCGTGATAGTTGCTAAATGTAGTGGTATCAATGGCCAGCCGGTGCTGACCCACCAGATCACGGATGGCACTGCGCTGAAGCTGCGTAAAACCAGGCATATCAATATGAGAAAGAATGTAGGCACCGTGCTGGTGGTGCTTTTTATATTCGATATGCAGACCAATCTCATGCAGCGTGGCCGCCGCCTCAAGAATGGCTTCGGTGTCCAGGTGACAAATCTGGTGCTGTGCGCACATCTGGTGGCACAGTTTAAGCGAGACTCCGGCTACCGTTTGCGCATGCGCTGCATCAATATGGTAACGGCCCAGCGCCTGATTCAGGGTCTGGGTTCGGCGGTCGTTTTTTTGCAGATTATCGAGCATGCCATAGATAAGCCCCTCGCGCAGCGCTCCGCCTGCAATGTTCATGGTTTCAATATGCATTGCTTCAAACAGTGCAATGAGGATCGCCAGACCACTGGGAAAAATAGGCCGTCGACTTGCTTCAAGTCCTTCGATTGTCAGTTTATCGACGTGTCCGTCATCAATACATTGTTGGCGCAGCTGGTAAAGGTAGTCGAGCCGAATGGCATCGCTGATCCTCTGTGCCACCAGAATCTCGGTGATGGCCTGCGGCGTACCTGATGCACCCAGACAATTATCCCAGTCAAAACACAAAAAGGCATCCGCTACTGCATCAATCTGCTGATGTGCAGCAGCAATGGCACTGTCAAATTCGGCCTGGGTTGTGCGGCCACCGGTAAAGTAACGCTCCATGAAGGTCACACAGCCAATGTCCAGGCTTTTCAGGTGCATGGGGGTCATGTCATTACCGATGATCACTTCCGTACTGGCGCCACCAATATCAATAACCAGTGTGTTGCCCTGATTGGCTGACGTATACGCAACGCCCAGGTAGATTTGCCGGGCTTCTTCTTCACCGCTTATCACATCCAGCCGGTGCTTAAGAATGTTTTCCGCTTTACTGACAAATTCGCTGGCATTTGTGGCGAGACGTAACGTCGCAGTTGCAACAATTTTGATATTCGAAGGAGGGATATCCTGCAGTCGCTCAGCAAAGGTATACAGGCATTGCCAGCCACGTTCCATGCTCGCAGCATCCAGCTTAAGCTGCTCATCGAGGCCCGCTGCCAGACGTACTTTTTGCTTAATTTTGTTGATGATTTGCACACTGCCGTTAACAACGTGCACAACCACCATATGAAAACTGTTGGAGCCAAGATCAACAGCGGCGTAGTACTCACCCTGTGTGGTTGTGGGATGGGTAAACGCCGCCTGCTGCATATTCGGTTATCCGTTTTGTTTTTTCTGTGGTGGCTTGCCGCGCCCACGGCCCCGGCGCGATGAATTGCGCGCATTCGGTGTGCGTCTTCGACGCGGCTTGGGCGTTTTTACATCGTCGAGCAGCGCACCGCGATCGTAATCGGTTACCGGGATGGCGTGAGATATGTATTGTTCAATCGCAGGCAGGTTCAGTGCATACTTTTCACAGGCAAAGCTGATGGCATGGCCACTTTTTCCGGCGCGACCTGTACGACCAATACGGTGCACATAGTCTTCTGCATCGTCCGGCAGATCGTAATTGAATACATGTGTCACGGCTTCGATGTGCAGGCCGCGGGCGGCTACGTCGGTGGCGACCAGTACATCCAGGTTGCCTTTTGAAAAGTCGTCCAGAATAGCCAGGCGCTTTTTCTGAGGTACGTCTCCGCTCAGTAAGCCAACCCGGTGGCCGTCGGCGGCCAGCCAGTCGTTGACCCGCTCACAGCCGCTTTTGGTGTTGGCAAACACAATGGCTTTTTCAGGCCACTCTTCTTCCATCAGCGTCAGCAGAAGTAGCATTTTGTCTTCGTCTGACGGATAAAACAGCTCTTCTTTAACCCGGCTGGCGGTCTTTTGTTCAGGCTCAACCTGCACATGGGTGGGGTTGTTCATATGCTCATACGCCAGCTCCTGCACCCGGTAACTCAGGGTGGCAGAAAACAGCATACTCAGACGTTCGGTAGCCGCAGGCATCCGTCTGAACAAAAAGCGAATGTCTTTGATAAAGCCCAAATCGAACATGCGGTCAGCTTCATCGAGCACCGCCACCTGAATGTTATTCAGGGTGAACACGTTTTGCTTATAATAATCGAGTATGCGGCCGGTCGTACCAATAATGATATCCACCCCATCCTCAAGCACTTCACGTTGACTTTGGTAACCTTCGCCCCCATAAATCAAACCAAGTGATAAGCCAGTGTGTTCACTGAGCAGTTTTGCATCATTGTATATCTGAACGGCAAGCTCTCGTGTTGGCGCCATAATAATGGCTCTGGGGCCTTTACTGGCATCGGTGTCGTTGGCCCGGCCTAACAGATAGTGGAAAGTGGCAACCAAAAATGCCATGGTCTTTCCGGTACCTGTTTGCGCCTGGCCAGCAATATCCAGACCGTCCAGTAAGGGTGGTAGAGAGAGCGCCTGAATCGGCGTACAATGCGTAAAATTTTCTGCCAGCAGGGCGTCAAGCACCTTGCTGTTAATCGGCAGATCGGAAAAATGCGTTTCAGTTAAATGTGTGGTTTGCATAGCTTATAGCTTATCAGTGCTTGCATTAAAAAACAGTTTCTATATAACACTCATGGTTGAGCTGAACAAATCAGCGACAGACCAAATTTGGAGAAGAGAATGAGCGACAATATTATCCAGTTATCAGACGATAAATTCGAAGCAGACGTCATCAATGCTGAAGGTCCTGTGCTGGTTGACAGAAGTTGCGAGCGAGTATGACGGCAAGTTAACAGTTGGCAAGTTGAATGTCGATGAAAATAACGAAACCCCGCCAAAATATGGGATCCGTGGCATTCCTACACTACTGCTTTTCAAAGGCGGTAATGTAGCAGCAACCAAAGTTGGCGCATTATCAAAAGCGCAACTGACAGAGTTTCTGAACGAAAACCTGTAAGTGCTTTGCGGCGTGCCCGGTGTCAGTATCACCGGGCCGCTCTTATATTCCTGCGGCTTTTTTACGATTTTAAACATTTCTCCGGCAAAAGGCTGGACGAACCTCATTTATGGTGCTAACGTTCTAAAAGCTCTCATCTGAGCAGCGTTCTGCTTTGTCCACATCCGGGCAGCTACATATATCAATCCTTTAATCAAACAAACTAACAAGTGACGAATAGTCCTGTAAGCGAAGTTCAAGCACAAAGACCCACCAGTATGAATTTAACTGAACTCAAAAATAAACCAATCAGTGAATTGGTTGGTATGGCCGAAAAAATGGGCCTGGAAAACATGGCGCGAGCCAGAAAGCAAGATATCATCTTTTCAATCCTCAAAGCCCACGCAAAAAGTGGCGAAGACATTTTTGGGGACGGGGTGCTCGAAATCTTGCAGGACGGTTTTGGTTTTTTACGCTCAGCAGATTCTTCATATCTTGCAGGGCCGGATGATATCTATGTCTCGCCCAGCCAGATTCGACGGTTTAATCTGCGCACCGGGGATACTATCTCCGGTAAGATACGTCCGCCGAAAGACAGCGAACGCTATTTTGCACTGTTAAAAATCCGCGAAGTCAACTTCGACAAGCCTGAAAACTCCCGCACCAAAATTCTGTTTGAAAACCTTACGCCACTGCATGCCGAATCACGTTTGCGTATGGAGCGCGGCAATGGCTCAACAGAAGATATTACCGCGCGGGTGCTGGATTTGGCATCGCCTATAGGTAAAGGGCAGCGTGGCCTTATTGTCGCACCGCCGAAGGCCGGTAAAACGCTGTTGCTGCAAAACATTGCTCAGTCCATTGCCGCAAATCATCCGGAATGTGAACTGATGGTATTGCTGATCGACGAGCGTCCGGAAGAAGTGACCGAGATGCACCGTCTGGTCCAGGGCGAAGTGGTGGCATCAACCTTTGATGAGCCGGCCAGCCGTCACGTTCAGGTTGCAGAAATGGTGATTGAGAAAGCCAAGCGTCTGGTTGAACACAAAAAAGACGTGGTCATCCTGCTTGACTCTATTACCCGTCTGGCCCGCGCCTACAACACCGTGATCCCGTCATCAGGTAAGGTACTGACCGGTGGTGTAGATGCAAACGCTCTGCACAAACCGAAGCGCTTCTTTGGGGCGGCGCGAAATGTTGAGGAAGGCGGAAGCCTGACCATCATTGCCACCGCGCTGGTGGATACTGGCTCGAAGATGGATGAAGTGATTTACGAGGAATTCAAGGGCACCGGTAATATGGAAATGCACCTGCATCGCAAGATTGCAGAGAAGCGTGTCTTCCCGGCGATTGACTTCAACCGCTCAGGTACGCGACGTGAAGAATTACTCACGGCGCAGGATGAACTTCAGAAAATGTGGATCCTGCGTAAAATCGTTCACGAGATGTCTGAAATTGATGCCATTGAGTTTTTGATCAGTAAACTGTCAATGACCAAGACCAACAACGAGTTTTTCGATGCCATGCGGCGTCAGAAAAGCTAACCTCGTTTATATCCAGAAGGCCGCACCAAACTGCGGCCTTTTTACTATCTGCTGCCTTCTTCCTGCTATTTGCTACTTCTGTCTAGTAGTCATACCCCAAATCTTTTCGTAATGTACACATCAGCAAAACGCGAATGTGACTGATGTTGCCGTTTTGAGCCTGTTCATCCGGCAGAATGTAACCGATGTCATTATCAGGTACCGCAGATCAGAATTTGTATTGTGTTTGCGTTCGAGTAATCTGGGAGTTCCAGTAAACAATAAGAGAAACGCATGTTACGACTTATACTTACAGCTGCCATTCTGGCATTCGGTACATCGGCCCTTGCCGACGTTGACGTGGATGAACGGGCCAAACAGGTTGAGGATGATGTAATCAAGTGGCGGCATCATTTTCATGAGTTCCCGGAACTGTCGAACCGGGAATTTGAAACCGCTCAGTATATTGCCGACTACCTTAATGGACTAGGGCTTGACGTCACAACCGGTGTAGCGAAAACCGGCGTTGTTGCGGTATTGGACTCAGGCAAGCCCGGTCCCGTGGTTGCACTGCGTGCAGATATGGACGCTCTGCCGGTAAAAGAGCGAAATGATCTGCCCTATAAATCGACGCAAACTGGCGAATACAATGGAAAAACAGTGCCGGTGATGCATGCCTGTGGCCATGACACCCATATGGCGATGCTGATGGGGGCTGCGAAAATACTGACCGATGTGAAAAGTGAGTTACGCGGTAAAGTTAAGTTTATCTTCCAGCCTGCAGAAGAGGGCGCGCCGCCGGGAGAAAAAGGCGGAGCGGAAGTGATGGTCAAAGAAGGGGTGTTAAAGAGCCCGGATGTGGACGTTATCTTTGGCTTGCACATCAGCGCGAATACTGATGTTGGGTCGGTTCGTTATAATTCGGGCGGCACCATGGCTGCGGTCGATCCTTTTAAGGTGGTGATCAATGGACAGCAGGCGCATGGTGCTTATCCCTGGAAGAGTGTCGACCCAATTGTCACCGCCGCACAGATGGTGATGGCGCTGCAAACTATTGTCAGCCGTGAAATAAAAGTCATCGATGATGCCGCGGTAGTAACCGTTGGCTCAATTCATGGCGGCAATCGTTCTAATATTATTCCCGAGCAGGTAGAACTAGTTGGGACCATCCGTACCCTGGACAAGGCGGCACGCGAACATATTTACGAAGCCATGGAGCGTAAAGTAAAAGGTATCGCAGACAGTATGGGCGCCACGGCGGAGCTTACCCTGCCACTGGATTACTCGTATCCTATTACCTACAACGATCCGGAACTGACGCAGGCCATGCTGCCGACCTTGCAGCGCACGGCGGGAAAAGAAAATACCCTGCTATCCAAGCCGGTCACCGGTGCCGAAGACTTCTCGTTTTTCCAGGAAAAAGTACCAGGCCTGTATGTATGGGTTGGGGGCAAACCCAAAGACGTACCTGAAGAGGAATCCCCTGCCCATCATACGCCGGACTTCTATGTGGATGATAAAGGCATGAACCTCGGAGTTCGTCTGCTAACCAACCTTACCCTGGATTATATGGCCGCGAACTAAGCGGTACATAAAGGATTATCGGGTTATGAAGCCGTGCGCCATTTTTGACCTGATGATCCTGTTGCTGTGTGTGTTAGCCGGTACGGCGGTTAATACGCTTCCTCCCCCGATAGAAAGTAGCGGTGTTGAAGTATTTGGTCTCGGTGCAGCAGTATTTCTGGCGCTGCGTTATTCGCCTGTGATGGCGGTTCCCGCTGCACTGATAATATGCGCGCCGGTGTGGGTTCTCGACTCTGGCATCATTAGCAAAGTGACGCTAACACTGCTACCGGTCGTGGTTAGCGCCGTTGGGTATTTGCAACCTGTCGCCAGGGCTCTCAAAAATACGGTTATCTGGTGGGCTTTGCCTGCTATGTGTCTGTTGCTTGCTGAACACTTCTGGTCACTTGGTTTTGAGGACAGCTTACCGATCACCGGCCAAATCATTAGCTGGGTCAGTGGTGTGTTTGGCTTTGTCAGCGGGCAGTTTGCCTTTCTTTTTGTACAGCGCTACCAGCGCGATTGGATAAGCCGCGACATTGGCTTACATTTTTTATTCAGTTACCTGTTTGCTGGCAGCTTTTTTATTGCGGTACTGGTGATTGTGTTTACGACGGTAGGGCTTTATCAGCATCAGGAACGTCAGCAACTGCAAAGTTATATGACGCAGCGTGCTAAGGTACTAAATCAGCAGCTCAGTGAGTTTGTGTCTCACCATCATCAGGTGATTATACAAGCTGGCGACATGTTATCTGCGATTACCGATGATAAGGCCTATGATGTTCGTGCTCGCCGCGCATTGCGTACGCTGAACCAGCATACTCCGGAGTTTCTCACCTTTCTGATTGCTGATGCGCAGGGCGACATAGGCTATGCCAGTCCGCCCGATCTGCTGGAGGTTGCCAGACAGGCCGGGGCACTGAACGTGGCTGGGCGCGACTATTTTTATACCGTCGTGGAGACTGGCCGCCCTTTTCGCTCAGATGTATTCAGGGGGAGGGGCTTTGGTGATGACCCGATTATTGCACTTTCAGCCCCAATTAAAGACAGTAGTGGCAACGTAACCGGAATTATTGAAGGTTCACTGTCACTGAAAAGCTTTCAGCAATTCGACGCACAGAACATTGCTGGCTTTTCTATGCTTCTGACCGATGCAAATAATCGTGTGATCTATGCCTCTTCACCTCTGGCACTTCCGCCACTGAAAGCGGCGCCGGATATGCAGTGCGCTGAAGAGTGTGAGACCCGTGTCACTATGCTGGACAAGCAATGGCTGTATACCGCTCGCGGAATCGATTCGCTGGGCTGGCAACTGCGTCTGCTGTTCGATAATCGTCTGTTTGTTACGCTTTCCAATGAGTATCTGGTCAGTGCGTTGGTGGTATTGCTGGTGCTGTCCGCCGCAGGCACCCTGATCGGTTTGCTGGTGGCAGGCATGGTCGATTCGCCGATAAAAGGGCTGGCACGCCGTGTCATTGCCTTTAGCCCGAATTCACGCAAAGTTGACAATCCTATGCAGCACCATGCCTCGTATATTCGTGAAATCGCGGCACTGGATGATGAGTTTGTGCGTCTTCAGCATCGCCTGATTACTGCGTTTGACGAACTTGGACAAGCGCGTAATGCACAGCGTAGTCTTAATCGTGAGCTCAGTGATTTTAATAAAACGCTGGAGCAGCGTATTGCTCAGAAAACTCATTCGCTGGCTAAAGCGCTGGACGAGGCAAATGCAGCAAGCGTAGCGAAAACGCAGTTTCTGGCGAATATGAGCCACGAAATTCGTACACCAATGAATGGCATTATTGGTAATTGTGAACTGTTGCGTGAACAGGCCCTGCCACCGGCGTCAGATGCCCGGGTTAATGTTATTGCGCAGTCGGCTATGAACCTGCTGACGATTCTTGACAATATCCTGGACTGGTCAAAAATCGAATCCGGAAAAATGCGTGTAGATAATCACGCTACGCAATTAACCCCGCTGTTGGCGTCGGCCTGTGAGTTATATCGCCAGAAAGCCGCGCAAAAACAGGTGAATATCAGCCTTGATATTGATCCGTCGGTACCGGCATGGGTGTTGATCGATAGCGGGAAGCTCAGTCAGGTTCTTAACAATTTACTTAGCAATGCGGTTAAGTTTACGACGCAGGGAACGATCCGTGTGCTCGCAACTTATACCAGTGCAATGTTGAAGATTGCCGTCACCGATACCGGTGTCGGCATTCAAAGAGAAAAACAGCTTACCATTTTCGAGCAGTTCGAACAGGCGGATGCATCCACCACGCGCTTATTCGGCGGCACGGGCCTGGGCCTGGCGATTAGCCGAGGGCTAGTGGACGCAATGAAGGGTAATATCAGCGTTTCCAGTACGCCAGGTCAGGGAAGCTGTTTTTCGGTAATTATTCCCTGTGATATCACTGCCGAAAAAGTAAGCGACGATTCCTCTGCCTCTTTGCCTGAAAATCTGCGCGTACTGCTGGTTGAGGATAACGATATCAATGCGCACATCGTGCAGGATATGCTAAAGCAGGCGCAGGTACGGTGTGTGCGCACGACTAACGGCCTGCAGGCACTGGAAGCAGTAGAACGACATCGCTTTGACTGTATTTTAATGGACTGCCAGATGCCCGTGATGGATGGCCTGGAGGCGACCCGCAGGATCCGGCAGCGTGTTGATGACAATCGCCACATCCCAATCATAGCGCTGACCGCTAACGCATTTAATGAAGACCGCGATGCCTGTATAGCCGCCGGCATGAATGACTTTGTGACGAAACCCGTCACCCGGCAGCGGCTGTTTGACGTGATCGCGGCAATGGTGGCGACGCACCAGCAAGCGTGAACGTTCATCAGGCGTGGTGGCTTACGCTTCACACCTCTTAACTCACTATACTACGCCCCCTTCTGCCACATGCCGGGCAGGCAAGATCATCGTGTGGCGACTGGGATCTGGCTGCTTTTTACGCTACAATCCCGCGCTTTCCACGGCACTGAGTGGGAATGGTGTGGGAATGTGTATGCGAACGCCTTCACAGCACATTTTTTTCCACGTAAAAAGGTTATCATATGGTGTTAGTCGTCACCTGATGTGACGAATAGCGCATACCGCTTCTACAGACACCCAGGTGAGGATGAGTTAATGGCAAAAGTCGCAATAGTTATGGGGTCAACGTCTGACTGGCCGACCATGCAACAGGCCGCCAAGATGCTGAAAAGTTTTGGTGTAACCTTTGAGGCGCGGGTCGTGTCGGCACACCGCACGCCAAACCTGCTGGTTGAATTTGCTGAGTCAGCTGCCGACGAAGGCTTTAGTGCGATTATTGCCGGTGCAGGAGGGGCTGCCCATTTGCCTGGGATGATTGCCGCTCACACACATTTGCCGGTGTTTGGTTGCCCGGTTAAGTCCAAGGCTTTGAATGGGCTTGATTCGCTGTTATCTATCGTGCAAATGCCCAAAGGGGTCGCGGTAGGCACCCTGGCTATCGGAGAAGCCGGCGCGGCGAATGCCGGTTTACTGGCTGCACAGGTGGTGGCGCTGCAGGATGAAGCGGTACGCGATGCCATTATTGCATTCAGAAAAACGCAGACCGACACCGTATTGAGTAATGCCAGTCTGGAGCTAGATGAATGAGAGTACTGATTTACGGTGCCGGGCAACTGGCGCAAATGATGTATCTGGCGGGCTGCCCGCTGGGGATTGAAGTTCAGGCCGTGGACGTGAAAGATGACAGTGTTGTGCATCCGGTATCAAAACTGCCACTGGAGTTGAACCTGACGCAGGCCATTGAAGCGGCAGATGCCCTGTCAGTGGAATTTGAGCATGTCCCTGAGCGCTTACTTGAACAGGCCGCCGCATCTGACAAATTGCTTCCCTCGATGAGCAACATCCTGATTGGTGCAGACAGGGTGCGTGAGAAAAAACTGCTGGAGAGTCTGAATGTGCCCAACTGTGCGCACAGACTCGTAACGGATCTGACGCAACTGGATGAATGTGTTGAGTCACTTGGTGAGCGACTCATAATCAAGGCCAGTCGTGACGGGTATGATGGCTATGGCCAGTGGCGTCTGACCGACAGAAGCAAACTGGATGCACTCAAGCAGTCATTACAAGGCCTGGACCTTGATGCAGTTCCGCTTATTGTCGAGCAAATGGTCGACTTTGACCGGGAGCTTTCCATGGTTGGTGTCAGAGACAAGCAGGGCAATATCAGCACCTATCCCCTGGCGGAGAACCTCCATTATAAGGGACAGTTGCATGTGTCAGTTGCGCCAGCGCCTGAGGTTGATACTGAACTGCAGAAGCGGGCTGCGCATATCTTTGAAACGCTGGCCAGCGGTATGGATTACGTCGGCGTGCTGGCCGTCGAAATGTTTCAGTGTGGTGACACTCTGCTGGTCAATGAGCTGGCGCCGCGCGTGCACAACTCCGGGCACTGGACGCAGTCAGGTAGCGTAACCGACCAGTTTGAAAACCACCTTCGTGCTGTGTGTGGGCTGCCACTGGGTGATGTGGCTGCAATTGGCGTCAGCGCGATGGTGAATATCATTGGCTGTGGCAGCTTTTCCAGAGAACTTTTGAGTATAAAAGGCAGCCACTTACACTGGTACGGCAAAACTGTGCGTGAAAAGCGCAAGATGGGACACATCAATGTAGGGGCCGCGGATTACGCCGAACTGGGCGATAAACTTGCGGCACTGAGTCAGTATTTACCGCTTGAGTTCTTTCCTAAACTGGAAAAAGAAGCACGGCGTTTACGCAACGCTTGACAACCGCCGCTGCTTGCATACAATACGCACCGCTTCGATGCAAAGCAGTGCCAGGCACCAGTCTGGTATGCTGCGATAAGATGCGATTTTCTTTCGGTGCCGACTTAGCTCAGTTGGTAGAGCAACTGACTTGTAATCAGTAGGTCGCCAGTTCGATTCCGGCAGTCGGCACCATCTTCCCCTCTTCCTTATTTCCCCCGGTTGGCATAGACTGGCTTTCACATTTGGTGAATGCTTATTGGTGGAAAATTAATGGTTTTTTTACGCAGAACCCTGGCGTTTATTGCAGTACTACTTTTATCTCCCTGCACGCTTGCTGAATCGCTGATGGTACACGACGCGTATGCGAAGGCGACCTTTCCCATGGCGCAGACGGGGGCGGCCTATTTCACATTGCACAATGCGTCTGCCACACCGCGCAAACTGCTTGGTGTTGAAGTCGATGCGTCGGTGGCTGACGAGGCGCAGTTACATACCACCGAGATGCAGGGCGAAATGATGCGTATGCGCGAGGTGTCCGAGGGATTGCTTATTAAAGCCGGTGAAGAAAAACAGCTCACACCTGGCGGTTATCATGTGATGATGATGGGGCTTGCAGAAGGCTTAAAGGAAGGGCAGACCTTTGCTCTGCAGCTGGTATTCGACAATGGCGAAACACTTGAAACCACCGTCACTGTCAGAGCCGCCGACTCCGATAGCGGGCATCACCATCACGGCCACAATTAATCCAATATTCTTAATAAATGGTATCTATATAATAGATTGTACTTAATCTCTTTAATCAGTTTATCCTGTATATAAAGAAAAGGAGGAAACATGACAAAGATTGATATCGGTATTTCAGAAGGTGACCGTAACGATATAGCAAAAGGTATCGCTAAGTTACTGGCAGACTCTTACACGCTGTATCTGCAAACACACAATTTCCACTGGAACGTCACTGGACCGCAGTTTCGTGAACTCCACCTGATGTTCGAGGAACATTATACTGAGCTGGCAGAAGCCGTAGATGAAATTGCTGAGCGGATCAGAACACTTGGTGTGGCCGCGCCTGGCACATATAAGGCGTTTGCTGAACTCAGTGCCATAGAAGAAGTTGAAGGTGTGCCAGAAGCGAGTGAAATGGTGCGTTTGCTGTGCCACGGCCATGAGCAGGTGGTTAAAACCAGCAGAGAGGTTCTGAAGCTGGCGCAGGACGCAGACGATGAATCTACAGCGGCGCTGGTGTCAGATCGTATGCGCGTTCATGAAAAAACCGCGTGGATGCTGCGCGCAATGTTGCCTGATTAAGGGGAGCTATGAAACGCGTTTTAGCAGGATTATCAATCGCAGCGCTTGCATCACTGGCGGCACAGAGTGTCGCCAGTGATTCAGTGAATGTTGACGAGCTGGCTACCGGGTTGTCTCACCCCTGGGGCATGGCGTTTTTACCCGACGGTCGCATGGTGATAACAGAGCGAACAGGCACAATGCGCCTTTACTCGCCTGACGAAGGCGTCAGTGAACCGTTGACGGGTGTACCAAACGTTGATGCAGTCAACCAGGGCGGGCTGCTGGATATTACGCTTGATCCAAACTTCGCTGAGAATCAGACCCTTTATTTCTGCTACAGCAAACCGGGTCAGGACGGTAACAGCTCAAGTGTCGCAAAGGCTGAGCTGCGTAATAACGCACTGCATAATGTGCAAAACATCTTCACCGCACAGCCGCTTGTCGATAATGGCTTTCATTTTGGATGCCGGCTGGCCTTTGATCGTCAGCAGCATCTCTTTATAACGCTGGGCGATCGCTATAAATACATGGATGAAGCGCAAAATACCGATAACCATTTTGGTAAAATTGTGCGGGTCCACACAGACGGCAGTGCGCCCGATGATAACCCGTTTATTGAGGGGGATGCGCCAGAAATCTACAGCTATGGTCATCGCAATGTTCAGGGGCTGACAGTCCATCCTGAGACCGGCAAGGTGTGGGCGATGGAGCATGGACCTAAAGGCGGTGATGAGGTCAATCTGCTGGAGAAAGGGGCTAACTACGGGTGGCCTGTTATCACGTATGGTATCGACTATGACGGCGATATTATTTCGGATAAGACGCACAAAGAAGGCATGAAACAGCCTGTGCTGTACTGGGACCCCTCTATTGCGCCCAGCGGTATGGTGTTTTATGACGGCGAGCCCTTTGCTGACTGGCAGGGAGATTTACTGGTTGGTGCGCTTAAGTTTACCCACCTTCGTCGTATTGAGATGGAACAGGGGGCGCCTGGTGACCAGCATGAATACCTGAAAGATCGCAAAGAGCGCATACGCGACGTTGATGTGGGGCCTGATGGGTATATCTATTTGCTCACTGACGCACCAGACGGGAAGTTGCTCAAACTGTCACCTGCTGAAAAACAGTGAAGTGCAGACGGGCAAACCCGGTTTGTCGTTCAGCTGGTGAGGGGCTGGCGTGGTGGTAAAGCAATGCATAAAAAAGTGCATAGGTGGGTGCGTTACGCCCCTTCGTCAGCGAGAACAACTGTCACTGCAGGGCAGCACTGCCATGCGGTGTCATCAGGCACCCTGTCAGGCGTTATAGTACTTAGTACAGTGTGAAGCGCTGTGTATGCAGATCGTATTGCATCACCGTGCTGTTTACTGGGTCAGTTGACTGGCAAAGCGTTCCAGTTCAGCCAGAATAATTTCCAGTTGTACTGGTTTATTAAAGTGCCCATCGAACCCTGCTGCTTTGGTACTGCGTCGTGCTTCCTGATGCCCGTACCCGGTGATAGCCAGAAACAGCGTGCCCGCAGTTAGTTGCGGCTTCAGATGCTGGATGAGCTCGGTGCCGCTCATATCAGGCAGACCAATGTCCAGAAGCGCAACGTTGGGAGCAAACGATGCGCATTTGTCTATGGCTTCCTGCGCAGTGTTGAACACTTCAACTTCACAGCCCTTCAGGCTTAGTATCATCGCCAGACCATCTGACACGGTTTCATTGTCATCTACCAGCATGACACGCAGCTTATTAAGGTTGGAAAAGTCGTCGGCAGCTTTCGCTGACACTTCCAGTGTCGGTGTGTCACCACTGCCAATTGGCGCCGATGTGATAGGCAGGGTGAGCGAAACGCAGGTGCCCTTATTTTCGCCGTCACTGAAGATAGAGACGTTACCGTTGTGCAGTTCAGCAATCTGTTTTACCAGCGATAGCCCAATTCCCAGACCATTATTGGCCCGGGTTTTCTTGTCCTTAATCTGCTGAAATGCTTCAAATACTTTTTCCCGGTAACGCATGTCCAGGCCAATACCCGAGTCAACGATATTGATGACCAGACGGTCCTCATTGCGCACCATTTCGACCTCAATCGATCCGCCTTCGGGCGTAAATTTAGCCGCATTATTAATGATATTGTTGATCACCTGCTGGATCCTGACGCGGTCCAGGTAGGTGATAATCACTTCGTCAGGCAATGTCAGTCGCATAGACTGTTTATTCTGTTCAATCGAGGAGGTGAAGTTTTGAATTACCTCTTCAAGCAGCGTATTAACATTCACCGACGATTTTTCAAGCTTCACTTCGCCGCGGGATATGCGGGTCAGATCCAACAACTCATCAAGCAGCGATGAAACCAGGCTCACATTGCTTTTCATGGTGCCCAGTGCCCAGTCGAGCTTGCTGCTGTCATGGTCAATAATTTGCACTGCGGCACTGATAGAGGCCAGCGGATTGCGGATCTCATGGCCCAGCGTCGCTAAGAAGTCATTCTTCTTATCATTCGCTTCCTGCAGCTCTTTAACCGCAAATTTGAGTGAGGATTCCAGTTTTCGCTGGCGGGTAATGTCAGTCACCATGCCGATCATCTTCACCGGTTCATCCCCGTCAAACAGCACCTGACCATTCGCTTCAATCCAGGTCAGCTTTTTCGTGATCTGGCTGATTACCCGGTACACCGCATGATAGTGGCCGTCACCTTTAGGGTCCCTGGAAGCTGCAATCGCATCAGAAACTGCCTGGCGATCGTCTTCGTGCATCGCCTGATAGAAATCTTCAACCGTTACCTGATTGCCGTGTATTCCCCAAACATTATCGAGCATCTGATCCCAGTCGATATACTGCTCAGAGAAGACCCACTCAAACGAGCCCATGTGGCTTGAGTCTTTGGCAATACGCAGACGGTTTTCGTTGGCCCGTAATTCCTGCTCCATGCCCTGACGATGTATGGCCACGGACAGAATATTGGCTGCTGACATCAAAAAGTGGATATCTTCGTCGTTAAAGACGCGTTTATGCTTGGTATGAACACTCAGTACGCCGTAGGGGTGGCTGCCATATTCAATAATGCAACTCATCCCACTGGTGATTTTGTGCTCGTTAAGCAGATCAGAACCTGAGAACCGTTGTTCACTTTGCAGGTCTTCCACAATCACTGGCTCGGTTGTCGACAATGCAAATCCTGCCTGGGACGCATTTTTCGCAGGCACCGTTACTGTGCCTACCAGACCACTATCCCAGCCTATCCCAGCAGTCATCAGCAGATTATCTTCATCAGGCTGGTATTTAAGCACTTTGCAGAAATCGACATTAAGGGTATGAGATACTTCACGGACTAACTGGTCCATGAGGTTTTCCGTGTCTTCTGTACTGAGGGCCTTAATGCCCAGTTTGGCAATGACAGCATGCTGCTCGCTGCTGGCCTTGAGCCGATCTGCGGTGGTTTTGAGACTGGTAATATCGACAAAGGTGATAACCACCCCATCCACTTTTCGTGACTCTGTCTGGTAGGGCAGGATCTTACGGTCAAACCACTTGCCATCGGCATGAATTTGCTTCTCGCTGGCCTCGAGACTGTCTAATACATGTTTTGCTTCTTCCAGCGTGTGTTCATCGATCAGGTCCCGGCAAACTTCACTAATTGGCTGATCGATATCCTGTGATCCAATCCTTAGCAGGCGTTCGGCGGCAGGCGTATAGCGCTTAATCTTAAACTCGCTGGAAAGAAAAATGGTAGCCAGGTTGGTACTGCCAAAAAAGTTTTTGATGTCATCATGGGTGGTCGAGAGTTCATCAATTTTGTCTTTCAGTTGCGCGTTGACCGTCGTCAGCTCTTCATTCAGTGAGCGCAGCTCTTCGGTACTTGCTTCAAGCTCTTCATTCGACGACTGCAGTTCTTCGTTTGTCGATAAGGCTTCTTCATGGGCGGCTTTAAGCTCTTCTGTGCTGGTCTCCAGCTCTTCTACCGTATTTTGCAGCTCATCTTTAGTTTCGCGCAGCTCACGTTCCATCGCATCAATCATTGAATCCTGGTCATGATGACTGACCAGGTCCGAAGTAAACCCCGACTCTGCGGGTTTGTCTGCAATTTCTTCGAAGGTAATAATTACGCTACCTTCACCCCGTCCGCTGTCTGCTGCGGGCGTAATCACGCAGCGGAAGTTTACATGGTCGTGGGTATGTAAAGCCGTTTGCGGGAGGTGAATACTGACCCGCTCACCGGTTTTTTTGGCTTTATAGATTCCACTGCGCATACGGGTTCTAATTTCCGGAAACAGCATGGGGTACAGGTTCAGCGCGGCTTGCCCTTCTTCCGGCAATTGCAAAAACTTATTCACATTGCCGTGGAAGTAGGTAATCGTGTTTTGCTCATTGACAATAATCGACGGCTTAACGGCCGCCAGCAGCGTTTGCTTGTGCCAGTTGTCCTCAGCCAGTTGCCGCTCTTCGCGGCTTTGCTTAGGCTTGCCTCTTTTCTTGTCCTCAAAGAAAGAGGGAAGCTCAGAAGGCAGACGCTGGACATTTTCCCGTTCTCGGCGACTGAAAATACGCCACTTCTTAGACAGGGGGGCAAACACCCGTTTGTAATCACCAATGCTCTCCGAGCTTCCTAAAAACAAGTACCCCTTGGGCAACAGTGAATAGAAAAATGATTTCAGTACGCGCTGCTGAGCAGACTGTTGCAGGTAAATCAGCAGGTTTCTGCAACTGACAAGGTGAAGCTTGGAAAACGGCGGATCAGCATAAACATTTTGCTGTGCAAAAGAGATACAGTCGCGGATACGGCCTTTAACAGTGGCGTAGCCGTCTTCTCCCACATTAAAGTACTTGTGGGTCAGCGTTTTCGGTAGCTCTGAAATAATACTATTAGGATAAACACCGCGCCGGGCGACCTGAATTGCCTCAGCATCTATGTCTGTGGCAAAGACCCGTAGCCCCAGCAATTTGCCAGACTTTTCGATCTGTTCGGTTAATAAAATGGCGATAGTGTAAGCTTCTTCACCACTGGCACAGCCGGGTACCCAGACCCGAACATCCTGGCCTTCGTCAACTTCAGAGACAATGGTGGCAAGCACCTGGCTATCGAGTATTTCAAACGCTTCCCGGTCACGGAAAAAGTCCGTCACGTTGATCAGCAGGTCACGCATTAACGCATTACGTTCTTCAGTATTCTGGCGGAGTGAGTCCAGGTATTCCCCGGCGTTGTGCAGACCAAGCAGGCTCATACGGCGATAAAGCCTGCGTTTTACGGTGCTGTCTTTGTACTGACTGAGATCAAAGTTTTCCTGTGCTTTTAGCAGCGCACGGATGTTGGTCATATCATTTGCCGGAGCAACATCGTCTTCGTCAAAGTCATGGTAGGGATGCGACGCATAATCGAGCAACAGATCAGGAATGTCTTCCAGCGGCATGGTTTCGTCGACAACACCTGCCAGAATCGCGGTTTTGGGCATGCTGTCGTATTGTGCACTGTCTGGGTTCTGGACAATGGCCAGTCCACCAGCTGCTTTTAGAGTGCGCAGGCCTGCTGTGCCGTCGCTACCTGCACCCGAAAATACCAGACCGACCGCTCGTGATTTGTAGTTGTTAGCCAGAGAGCGAAACAGGTGGTCAATCGCCATTCTGGAGCCCAGTTGATCTTTTTGCTCGGTAATATTCAGCGTATAGCCGTCAACTTCAATGTACTGACCCGGCGGAAGAATGTACGCATGGCCTGGCTCAATTTTTTCATTGTGTTTTGCCTGACTACAGGGGAATTCGGTTTCACGCTCCAGAATTTCTGACAGTAAACTGTCATGATTCGGGTCCATATGCTGAGCAACAATGAAAGAGATTGGTATGTCGTTGTGGACGGCTTTGAAAAAGCGTTTGAGGGCTTCCAGTCCGCCAGCCGACGCCCCAACACCAACCACCAGATGGGCGTTGTTCTTTTTATTATCGCTATCGCTCACATCGCCCTCTTTGGCACTGAAAATACTATCGACGAAAGAGTAGCAAGTGCCAGTCATTGCGTCCAATCAATTCCCTGCTGCTTTGTTCATCGAAGGCAGCAGGACTTGCTACAGGAAACATGTAAGAATAACGAAATCGTCACATCGACGTATCCTGAACGTGTATTCTGTACTCATTCGCGGCCTTGCAACTTAAGGTATGACAACATTAAGGAAACTTGGATGCAAAGATCAATCAGTGTAGCGCTGGCTTTACTAATTTGTATCGCCGGCTGTGCCAGTCAAGGCGAAAATAGCAACCACAGGACACCCACATCGGCATCTTCGGTAACAGAAGATGGGACACCCACCTCGTCGACCCGACAGCAAGGCAAAACACCCTCCTCTTTGTCAGAGGGTGTATGGCGGGTTGAGCGTATTGATAAGGAGGAGGTCGTTGATGGCAGTGGTGTCACCTTAGATCTTTCACAGGCTGGGAGTGTGAGCGGCTCAACCGGGTGTAACCGCTATACCGGTGAGCTTGATGCATCTGACGGCCGGTTTCGCACTGGTAAACTGGTAACGACCCGGCGCGCATGTGCTCCTGCGATTGCGAAGCAGGAAGCGCAGTTTCTTGAGGCGCTGGAGGCCTCGGTCAGCTATGGCATGAAAGCAGGCACTGGGTTGATTCTTAAGGATGACAGGCAGCAGACACGGCTTGTACTGACAGAAGTTGTGTCGGCTGACAATGCACAGCAGCTCCCGCAGGATGGTGCGTCACGTCAGATTATTGCGTTTCATTGTGAAGGCTTTGGCATAGTGGGCGTTCGCTTTCTGGGCGCAGATACAATTGAATTGTCAATGAATGGAAATACCAGTGTGTTGCCCCGCAAGGTGACGGCATCAGGTGCCCAGTATGCCGACGATAACCTGGTGTTCTGGAACAAAGGCGATGAAGCGCTGCTGCGAATTGCAAAGCAGGACTATCAGTGCCAGCGCAAAGAGAATAAATAGAACGTGGCGCAGAAACAGGCCAGGCAGCAATAAAAAGGGAGGCAAATGTGCCTCCCCATATTCATTTCATTGCTGAATTACTGTTCCTGGTTGTCGGTTTTATAACGTTCAAACCAGGCCAGAATATTGCCCACTTTCTGGATAAGACGTGATGGTTTACCGGCAATACCGTGAGGGGAGCCCGGTATACGCACCATGGCAGCGTCTACACCTTGCAGGCGGAGGGCCTGATAGAATTGCTCTGACTCGCTGATTGGCGTGCGGTAGTCGGCTTCACCCGTTAACAACATGGTGGGTGTCTTAACATTGCCGACCAGTGATAATGGGCTGCGATCCCACAGTTTATCGGCCACTTCCCAGGGCATATCTGACATCCAGTACTGACTAAAGAAAGGATACGCATCCGCCGTCAGTGCAAAACTTACCCAGTTAATCACCGGCTTGGCGACCACGGCAGCACGGAACCGGTCAGTTTTACCCACAGACCAGGCTGTCAGCACACCGCCCCCAGAGCCACCGGTAATGAAAAGGTTGTCCTTATCAATAAAGCCTTTGTCAATTGTCGCGTCGACCACATCCATCAAATCATTGTAATCTTCTGACGGGTAATTGTGGTGAATAAGGTTGCCAAAGTCTTCGCCGTACGAAGAGCTGCCGCGAGGGTTTGACCATACCACCACGTAGCCCTTTGCGGCCATTAACTGAATTTCCATAGAAAAATGGGGGCCATAGGCTGCGTGCGGGCCGCCGTGGATTTCCAGGATAAGTGGATACGACTTATTTTTGTCAAAATTCGGCGGATAGGCAATCCAGGCGTCGATGTCGCGGTCATCCACAGACGAGGTAACGTCCATGGCCTCAACCTTCGCCAGATTGAGGTGACCCAGTGCATCTTCGTTGAGGTTGGTCAGGGTTGTTTGCTTGCCACTGCGGGTTAGTAGCGCTAAATCTGCCGGTTGCATACTGTTTGCTTTGGTATACACAATGTCGCCCTGCTGGCTTAATGCAAACTCCCCCGATGTGTAGGGGCGTCCCAGCGATTGCCCGCCGATTGCAATATCCAGCGCCTGAATTTCACCATCGAGATTGACCCTGGCCAGACGCGTATTGCCTTTATCCTGATACGAGAACACCAGCGTGTTACTGTTTTGTGCCCAGACATAGTCGCCAATGCTGCGGTCCAGACCAGTAGTGATTCTTGTGGTGCTGTTATCACTTAAATCCATGATCACAATGTCGCCATTCTGGTACGACAACTTGCGATCATTAAGCTGCATAAAGGCCAGTTTTTTACCGTCCGGGCTTATTACCGGGTTGCCCTCCGGCCCTTCGATGTCTGTGACCTGTGTGACGTCAGCGGTATCAATGCTGACTTTATAAATATCACTGACCAGCGGATGCAGAGCATAGTTTTCATCACGTTGGGCTGAAAAATAAATGCTTTGGTCGTCGCGGCTGAAATTCAGGCTGCCCGAGTTAGGATAATTCCCGGTCGTCAGCTGACGTGGCGTGCCCCCTTCAACACCCAGAATATAAATCTGATTGTGGCCATCGGGGAGATACCCGGCACCGTCGGCGCGGTATTGGGTTCTTTCAATGTAGGTTGCAGGCTCTGCCCAGGTCGCTCCCTTTGGTTTCGCGGGCATATTGGTAAACAGACTTGCGGGTTTTGACGGTGTAAACATGGTAAAGGCCAGTGTTTTACCATCGTGAGACCAGGTTATATTGCCCGGGCTGTGCTCCAGATTCGTCAGTTTTGCCGTGCGGTCACTGTCAAGATAGCGTACATAGAGCTGCACTGAACCGCCAGCATCTGACAGATAGGCCAGCTTGCTGCCATCAGGGGACAGGGCGGTCGCAAAGGCATTCGCACTGTCTGCCATCAGTGGCCGGTGAGACATATCATCCAGGTTTACCTGCCAGACGCTGGTGCGCGTGCTGTCACTCATAATGTCAGAAGAGCGACGCTCATAAATGACACTGCTGCCATCAGGGGAGAATTGCGGTGCAGCCGGGTACTCCAGGTTAAATGTATCTTTGTAGTCAAGAGTGGTCGGCAACGCCGGCGTGTCATCTTTTGCCAGCGCGGCCCCTGTAAACGCAGCAAATGTCGCTGCAACAAGCCCCGGTAGCGCCCTATAGTGATGTCGCATAGTGTATCCTTCTTGGTAGTGTCGGCACACCTTGTATCTGCGCTGAATGCAGGCACGCCGTGTTCGAACAACAAGTCATTCGTGCTTAATGATGCGCATTCCCTGAACGCAGAGAAAGGCGGCCCGACAGAATATCTTTAAACATTACCCAGTCACCCATCAGGCTGTACAGCGGGTAACGAAATGTCGCCGGCCGGTTTTTTTCGAAAAAGAAATGTCCGACCCAGGCGAACCCATAGCCAATGACCGGCAGCAACCATAGCCATACCCATTGTTGCGTGACAATCGCGAAGAGCGCGACCGCCAGCACCAGCCAGGAGCCAATAAAATGCAGCAAACGGCAGGTGGGATGGTCATGTTCGCTGAGGTAATACGGATAAAATTCGCGAAATGTATCAAAATCTTGTGACTGATCAGTATCGTGTGAAGTCATGGCAGGCTCCCGCAGCATGTTACAGGAAGGTTAACACCATATTGTACAGACAGCCAAAAATTGCATAAGGCTGTCTGTCGCTGAAACAACGCAGGCTGTCGTCCGTAATGGGTTGTATTTTTAGCTTACGCGCCCCATATTCCGATACAACGAAAATTAAGGTAAAGGCAGATTTCATGGATAATTTAGTAGACAGTGCCTCAATGGGGGCGTCCGCCAACATCGTCGATATCACCGTAGAAAATTTTCAGCAGGTTGTGCTGCAGGAATCACAGCATAAGCTGGTTATGATTGACTTTTGGGCTGACTGGTGCGAACCCTGCAAAGATCTGCTGCCGATTCTGGAAAAGCTGGCTGCGGAATATCAGCAGCATATGATCCTGGCGAAGGTTGACTGTGAAGCTCAACAGGAGGTCGCTGGTCAGTTCGGTATTCGCAGCCTGCCTACCGTGATGCTGGTGAAAGACGGCCAGCCAGTTGATGGGTTTGCCGGCGTTCAGCCAGAAGCGCAAATTCGGGAAATGCTGGCGAAATACTTACCTGCGCCGGAAGATGAAGCGTTACAGGAAGCCGCGCAAAAGGCACAGAGTGGCGACTATCAGGCGGCATTTCCGTTGGCGAAGCAGGCGTTTGACCTTAACCCTGACAACATCGATGCTAAATTTCTGTATATCGACTGTTTAGTAGAGACGGGTTCAGTCAATCAGGCAAAGGACCTGCTCGAGCAGGTCAGAATGGTCGATCAGGATCAGCGTTATCAGGCGCTTGCTGGCAAAATCGAGCTGGCTGAACAGGCTGCGGATTCACCGGAGATACGTCAGTTGCAGGAGCAGGTGGAATCAAATCCCGATGACTTGCAGGCTAAAATTAATCTTGCGGTGCAACTGCAGCAGGCTCACCGTGTTGATGAGGCTTTGTCATTGTTATTCTCGGTGCTGGTAAAAGATTTAAATTTCGGTGACGCCCGCAAAACCACGCTGGATATGATTAATGCATTGCCAGATGGCGATCCGCTTAAATCTGAATATCGCCGTAAAGTTTACGGGTTATTGTACTAACCGCTCTGCGGTCACCAGACTGTAAGCCTGAATGCTCACAGGCGTTGGTGGTGAGGTAATGGTCAGGGTTTGAAGCCCTGATCTGCCAGCCAGTTTAAGGCTGAAAAATACGTGGTAAAGTATTCACGCTGGTAATCACCGACATCAAAGGTCTGGTCACCTGAGGGATGCGTTCTCTCCAGTTGCGCACGTTTTATCATGCCAGGGTCAAGGACATAAGCGGCGCGCTTAAGCCCGTGCTCAATATTGAATTTTATAGCATTGCTGAGGCAGTTCTGGCATTCCGGTGTGGAGAGTACCCAGCGTCTGCCATCCATGAGTGCAGCCCAGGGCGCCCCTTTAAATAAACGCACCATATCCTGCATATCCACGACCATGGCTTCGGCTGTTTTCAGATTCCACGCACCTGTCGCGAATACCTCAAGCACATTGCCGGAAATATCCAGAGTGTAGTTACCGTACCGGGGAAATCGCATTGCGTTTATCCTTGCATACTGCCCGCCAATAGGAGTCTGAAAGTAGTTATAGCAGATATCGAAAAACAATGCGTTGTATATGCATGGCAAAACGCAACTGGTCAGTGGACTGGAATACTGGTCAAAGTCTGATAAAGTGCGAAGCGGAATTTTCACACTGTATATCACCATGTACCAACACTTTTACTCTCGCTTTTTAGCGGCCAATCAGGGCAAACAACATTACGCCTGTCACAGCCATTATTACTGGCCGGATGTGACCCGGGAAGCGATGTTGCAATACTGGGACGACAGCGCAAAGCATGTTGACGATAAATGGCAGGTGTTTTTTTCTGATGTCGTGCCGGCATTACAGGCATCGATCAGCGACATACTGGGGACGGATGATCCGGCACAAATTGTGTTTGCGCCGAATACACACGAGCTGGTCTACCGCATACTGAGCTGCTTTGATTTTGGCAAACCACTCACTATTCTCTCCACCGACAGTGAATTCCACAGTTTTCACCGACAGGCAAACCGGCTGGCCGAGCATGAACATGTGACGCTGGTATCGACGTCCAGCATGCCGTTTGCTACGTTTACCGAGCGCTTTATCCAGCAAATCAGGGACACCCACCCCGACGTCGTTTTCTTCAGCCAGGTCTTTTTCAATTCCGGCTTCGCGGTTGAGGACATCCAGACTATTGTTGATGCCATCGACAATCCCAACACCATCATTGTTATCGACGGCTACCACAGCTTTATGGCGCGTCCGATTGATATCAGCAAGATGCAGTCTCGGGTCTTTTTTCTTGCCGGCGGGTATAAATACGCCCAGGCCGGGGAGGGCGTGTGTTTTGCCCACGTGCCGCCAGGCTGCACACTGCGACCGGCTCACACCGGCTGGTATGCCGAGTTCGGCGCGCTGGATAAGCCACGCGACGGGCAGGTGCAATACAGCCAGGATGGCATGCGCTTCGCCGGCGCAACCATGGATTTTAGCGCCCTGTATCGCCTGCGTGCGGTTTTCAAGCTGCTAGAGGATAACAACATCACCGTGCGCGATATTCACGAGCATGTATCGTCGCTGCAACGCGTATTTCTTGAAAAACTTGACGAATGTGGACACCCACAGTTAAACCGCGACAACCTGCTGGTTAAGGACACCCACAATCGTGGCCACTTCCTGACCTTCCAGCTCCCTGATGCAGACACCACCGCAGAGCTTGCTGCCTGGTTGCGTAAGCAGGGGATCTTTACCGATTACCGAGGCGATCGCATACGTTTTGGGCTGGGGCTGTACCACACTGCCGACAGCATTGATCTGACATGCCTTAAGCAACATGCAGGGGTGTAATGACGATGGAATGGCTGTGGGCTGCACTGGCATTGGTATGCGTTATTGAAGGGCTTGGCCCGCTATTGTTCCCGGATCGCTGGCGACTGTATCTGTTAAAGATCAGTCAGCAGCCTTCGAACCAGCTACGCCAGGTTGGCGGGGTATTCGTTGTGATCGGTGTTGTGACGCTGTATTACCTTTCAAGTCACTGAAATCCCGAAAACTTCCTGAAAATTCAACGCGCATTGAATGGATTGCGCTGATTTTTTGCGCATAAAACAGATGATCACACGGCGATAATTTTGTAGAATCCACGCCTAATTTTTTAACACATATGATTCATGGCAAAGAACGTTGTGGTACTCGGCACCCAGTGGGGTGACGAAGGCAAAGGTAAAGTTGTAGATCTTCTCACTGATCGCGCAAAGTATGTGGTCCGCTATCAGGGCGGTCACAACGCCGGTCACACGCTGGTAATTGATGGTGAAAAAACCGTCCTTCATCTCATCCCCTCAGGCATTCTGCGCGATAATGTAAGCTGCATTATCGGCAACGGCGTGGTGTTAAGTCCCGAAGCGCTGATGAAAGAAATCACGATGCTTGAAGAGCGTGGTGTGCCAGTAAAAGAGCGCCTGAAAATCAGCGAAGCCTGCCCGCTTATCCTGCCGTATCACATTGCACTGGACGTGGCCCGTGAAAAAGCCAGGGGCAGTAAAGCAATTGGCACAACAGGGCGCGGAATTGGTCCGGCTTACGAAGACAAAGTGGCTCGCAGAGCATTGCGGGTTGGCGACTTGTTTAATGCCGAAGACTTTGCTGCCAAGCTGAAAGATGTGCTGGACATCCATAACTTTACGCTTACGCAGTACTATAAAGAAGAGCCCGTCGATTACGACGAAACCCTGAAGCAGGCGATGGCCGTTGCCGACATGCTGAAAGCCATGGTTGTTGATGTGACCGACGAGCTGGATAAGGCACACCAGGCCGGGCTGCCAATTATGTTCGAAGGTGCACAGGGTACACTGCTGGATATTGACCACGGTACCTACCCCTATGTGACGTCATCGAACACCACTGTAGGTGGAGTTGCAACCGGCGCGGGCTTCGGCCCAATGAAACTCGACTATGTGCTGGGCATTGTTAAAGCCTATACTACGCGCGTAGGATCGGGCCCGTTTCCAACTGAACTGGACTGTGACGTCGGTCAGCACTTAGGTGTAAAAGGCCATGAATTCGGCGCGACAACCGGACGTAAGCGCCGTACCGGCTGGTTTGATGCAGTAGCAATGAAACGCGCGGTGCAGATTAACTCGATCACCGGTTTCTGCCTCACTAAACTGGATGTACTTGATGGGCTGGATACGCTGCAAATCTGTATCGGATACAAAGACGCTGACGGCAATGTCAAAGATGTGCCGCCCATGGCAGCAGATGGTTATGATCTGGTTGAGCCGGTGTATGAAGAAATGCCTGGCTGGAGTGAGTCAACCTTTGGTGTGACCCGTTACGAAGAGCTGCCCACCGCCGCTAAAAACTACATTCAACGTCTGGAACATATTACCGGGGTGCCGGTGGATATTATATCAACCGGACCAGATCGTAATGAAACCATAGTGTTACGTCACCCCTACGACGCCTGATCGCGGTCAGGATCACAGTAGATCCATAGCTTATCCCCTGATTTATCCACAGCCTGCTTAATGCAGGCTGTTTTCGTACAGCGCTTGATTTTTCAGGCTTGCCAAGGTGCTGACACTCCTCTATTCTCAACTGCTCAGGTTAACTTACCACAGCGTCTCTACAGGAGTGTTTTCGGATCATGATCCCTACAGCACAGGCCGAGTCGGATCTGGCGATCCCATCAATGCAACCATTACTTGATAATCTCAACGCCGTTTTTGCGACGGGCAAAACCCGTTCGCTCGACTGGCGTCGCCAGCAACTTAATGCACTGGAGTCGCTTGTCAGTGATAATGACGTCGCTATTCAGCGGGCGCTGAAAAGTGATCTGGGAAAATGTGAAATGGAAGCCTGGGCGTCAGAAATTGGATTTTTGCTGAGCGATATTGCGCATACCCGCAAACACTTGGGAAAGTGGAGTTCACCGCGTAAAGTCGGTACGCCGCTTGTTGCGTGGCCTGGCAAGAGTTATCAATTACCAGAACCACTGGGAACCGTGCTGATAATCGGCGCCTGGAACTACCCACTACAGCTGACGCTGGCGCCATTTGTGGCCGCAATAGCAGCAGGTAACTGCGCGGTCCTCAAACCTTCTGAGCTGGCGCCTGCAACGTCTGCAGTTATCGCTGAGCTAATACCAAAATATTTAGATAGCTCAGCCGTTGCCGTGGTTGAGGGGGGCAAAGATGAGAGTACTGCGCTGCTTGCCTGTCGCTGGGATCATATCTTTTATACCGGTGGGGAAGCAGTAGGAAAAATAGTGATGCGGGCTGCCTCAGCGCATCTGACACCGGTCACGCTGGAACTAGGTGGGAAGAGCCCCTGTCTGGTTGATAAACGTGCCGATCTTAAGGTGACAGCCAGACGCATTGTGTGGGGGAAATGGATGAATGCCGGGCAGACCTGCATCGCACCGGATTATGTGCTGGTAGAGCAGGAGCATGTGGACGCATTTGTCGCCGCGATTAAAGCGGAATTACATGCCCAGTACGGCGAGAATCCCCTGCAGTCTGCCGACTATGGAAAAATCATCAACGCCAGGCATCTGCGCCGTTTACAGAGTTATGTTGAAGAAGTAAGTGTTCACTATGGTGGAGAGGTCGACGAAATGGCGCTTCGTATGGCGCCGACGCTGGTTGTCGATCCGGATCTGCAAAGTGATCTAATGCAGGAAGAAATTTTCGGGCCGGTGCTGCCCATCATTCCTCTGGCGTCCCTGGAAGATGCGATAGAAACAGTCCGGGCACGTCCTAAACCTCTCGCGTTGTATTTGTTTACCAGTGACGATAAGTTGCAGCAACGGGTACTGAGTCAGTGCAGTGCAGGCAGTGTCTGTGTGAATGATACCATGCTGTTTATGACCAACCCTGAACTGCCGTTTGGTGGGGTTGGTAACAGTGGAATGGGAAGCTACCACGGGCGTGCCGGGTTTGATACATTCAGCCACCTCAAATCTGTAATGCGACGCGGATTTTCTTTTGACGTCGCGTTCCGCTACCCGCCGTATACATCACTCAAGCGTAGTATTCTTAAGAAATTACTTTAGGAAGGAGAAACAAGTATGCCGCAACCGTTCCATCTGGCAATACCGGTGATTGATCTGGCTGCATCAGCCGCGTTTTATGGTGAACTGCTTGGCTGTGAACGCGGGCGCAGTGATGCGCACTGGATTGACTGGAATTTTTTTGGTCATCAACTGGTGACGCACAAAGTCGCGGCAATGCCAGAGGAGCCGGCACCCAATCAGGTTGATTCACACGCAGTGCCAGTGCCGCATTTTGGTGTGGTGCTCGATATGGATGACTGGAAGGCACTGGCGCATCGGCTGGAGACGGCGGGGGTGGCGTTTATTGTCGAACCCTACCTGCGCTTTGTTGGACAGCCAGGTGAACAGGCCACAATGTTCTTTCGGGACCCCAACGGCAATGCATTAGAACTCAAGGCGTTCGCTGATCCCGGGCAACTGTTCGCAACCTGAGATTTCTGCAGGGGCACTGCCATCTTCAAGATGGCAGCAAACACACTGACTTCTGAACGCCAGATGCAAATGTTTCGTAGTTAATTACGGATACTCACCGTTACTGGTGGGCGAGCCTTCAATATCCGGCACATGAGGTGAATGATGAGCAGTAAGCATGGTAAACAGATTAAGGATGACAGCCGCTACGAAGCATTGCGTGAGCAGGGTTACAGTAAAGAAAAGTCTGCCCGTATTGCCAACGCACAGGCCAACACGTCATATTCCCCCTCTAAAAAAGGCGGGAAAGCATCTCCGTATGAGGACCGCACTAAACAGGAGTTGTATGACAAGGCGAGGGAAATCGGCATTGAGGGACGTTCTAAAATGTCGAAAAACGAGCTGATTGAGGCACTTCGTAACCACTAGATCGTGGAGAGCTAATCAGCGAATAAACACCCACCTTCCCTAGACGGTTTCGGTTTCTTTTACTTCGTAAATTTCCAGCCAGCTGGCTGTTTCTGTGATCGATTCTGCAGTGAGGTCCCGCAATAACTCGTCAAGTGCTTTAAGGCGCACTGGCTGCGTTGATAGCTGCTGCAACCGGTGGTTGTAGCCCAGTAGTGTTTCCCGGGCACTTAACGAGCGCTGGGCAGAAATATCGAATTCCGCATGATTACGTATGGCAAATGCGGTGGTGCCTAATACCGGAAACCAGGCCGCGAGCACGCCACATACCTTGGAGATAAGATAATAGCGTGCGGGCAACAGGCCGCTCGCCACTTTAAGGCACACTATTACAATGGTGGCAGCAAACAGGCGTTCACTGATACGAGCCAGGCGTCTGCCCATCAGGTTCATAGCGATGGCGTTACGTGTGTGATACTGATACTGCTGCGCTATCCACTGGCTGCGGATCACGCTAATGACCTGATCTAAATAGTTGTGATTAACTTTGTAGCCTGAAAAGCCGATGTAGCGCAGCACGGTTTCGGTATACAAATAGGCCCAGCACCGCTCGGGCCTACCATGACCCAGCAAATTACGGCTAACCACCTCTTCGTTGTCGCAGTAGCGGCGCATAGGAAAATGGCTGCCAAGCAACGACAAAAATAAGCTGGGCCTGAGAAACTCAGCAATACAGCGGTACTCAAGCCACCGATCATGCAACTTTTTATGTTTGTCGCGTCTGAACAGCCCGTAAATTAACAGCAGCAATGCCAGTTCCACAGCGGCGCAATACGCGGAACTGTTGCCATAGATCGCGGGATCCGAAAGTGCAATTGCCAGCGCAGCCACAATCAGTGCAGCAGCGCCCAGCAAATAAATAAACACAAAGGTGCTGCGATGTTGTGCGGCATAATAGCTTGCCAGTCTGTCTGCGCGAAGGTATGCAGCAAAATAACCATGACTGGCGACAGACTCAACAGGCCCGATATCGGCTTTGCTTTGTGCCATCACTTTTGCCTGATCGGGAAGGCGATCGCGGTGACTGGCAGCTACTTTGTCGATGGCATTGGGGGAAGTAAAAAACCGCTTGAGCAGCGCAAAACCGTGTTGGAGCGGGCTGAATTTCGTGGTCTTTAACCTGATGGGACCGTCATCGTTAAAGTCCGGTTGTTGCTTTGGCGATAAGGCCAGACACGTTTCACTGGCAAATGCTGAAAAACGCGCCAGCACCTGTTGCGTAAGCGGATCCTGTTGCCCGTTTTCGGCGCAGGTTAACAGCGTATCGAATAACAACACATGCCCGAGCCAGTCATAAAGCGCATCTTCCGAAAAAGTTTGCTGCCTAACCTTGCCCTGATGATGGTGTATAAAATACATCGCATCAGGATTTTCGCTATCAATCCAGATAACCGGTATTTTCTGAGCTAACGCCAGATTCACGGTCCATGCAGTGCCGTAACCTGGCCGCTCTTTGCCATCATACAGGGCAACGAGCAGGTCGCAGTTTCTCACCAGGTTCTCTGCACAGTCACGATAAGCAAAGTCACTTAGCCGACGATCACCGTCCAGCTCCAGCACACGCGATTGAGGCGTATTAAAACCGGCTTTTTCAAGTAGAGCGTAATAGGATTGCTGGCTGGTGGCATCAAAGTCGCGGGCATATTCGTCGGCACTGAACGGAAGAATACAGGCTAGCTCATAGGCCTCTGCGACCAGTGCCGGCTCGATGAGCAGTCTGTCAGCGCCGTCAGCCATCGAAGAAATTAAACGTAATAGTGGTGGTGCGTCTGCATAAAGCGAAGCGGCATTAGGATGCTGATGACAGCGGGAAAGCTGAACGTGAAGCTGGTCATACAGGTGCGAGATGCGGGCAACCAGCTCCGCATTGTCAGCCCGTATATTGGCATTTTCCCGATGTCCGGCTACCGCCACACGCAGGGTCATGGGTACCAGTGGGTTCTCGGCGAATCGGGCATACTGATCCTGTACGTTATTTTTATTCATAGTGTCATCCATTCACTGACTGATGATCGGGCGCAGTTATTATTTAAGACCTAAAACGTGAATTTGTCAGAGTGATACGACAAATATTCTTCGCGGTAATCGCAGGCGGCAACTATGCTGAAGTACAGTTTTTGTACTACGCTAACTAACTCGCGTAGCGCGGACCGTTCGTCATGCATACCTGCAATCTGTTTGTGTCATCACCCGGAGATGTGGCCCTGGAGCGAACACTTATCGCAGGTGTTGTAGAGCGATTGCGTCGCGTGTTTGGGCACCGCAGCAAGCTGACGCTTACCCTGTGGGAAGAATTGCCACTTGAAGCAAATACGTCCTTTCAGCCGCAACTTCCCGATCCGGCTACCATGGATATCTTCATACTGATCCTGTGGCAGCGTATGGGGACGCCACTGCCACAAGAGGCTATCCCGCCCACCTTTAAGGGGCCAATGACCGGTACAGAGTTTGAGTTTTTTTCGGCTCTGAAGGCTCAGCAACAATCTGGACAGCCATCGATCATGGTGTACCGGCGCATGGACAATGCTGGTAAGTATGCTGATGAAGTGAATGCGTTTTTTGCCACGCACTTTGTCGATGACAGCCAGTGTGTACGTAAGGCCTTTCATACCTACGCCACTATTGCTGAATTTGAGAGCCTGGCTGAAAACCATCTGTACCGCTGGCTGGACAGCCACCTTCCGCACCTCAGCGAAAAGGAGATGATCCAGGAGCGGCAGTGGTACAGCGGCAACCCGTTTCAGGGACTGAAAGCGTTTCGTTTTGAACACGCCAGTGTGTTTTGCGGGCGAAATGATGCAATAGCGGAAGCTTTGGAAAAATTGAAAGTGAAAATGCAGGCTCATCAGCCCTTCTTGCTGATTGTCGGCATGAGTGGTTCGGGTAAATCGAGTGTCGCCCGTGCAGGGGTCCTGCCGGCGCTATATAACGCGCCATTTCTGCCCCGCGATGGGATGCTTGGCAGAGGTGTAATGTGCCCTGCTGATGTCGAAGGCGATCCGTTCAAGGGGCTGGTAGCTGCGTTGTCAGCGCAAAGCGCCGGCTCATTGGTCTCTAGTCATGACATACCACGCCTGGCGAAGTTGGCAGCACAGGCGCCTGATGACTTTATCTCGCTGGTAGACCAGGCAATGGCCAACAAGCCACCACCGTTTCATCTGGTACTGCTGATTGATCAGCTTGAAGAGTTATATATTTCTGCCGCTATCGATGGTCCGACACAAAAGCGCTTCTCAACCCTGATCAAGCGCCTGGTGGAATCGCTGCATATCATCGTTGTGGCGACATTACGGAGTGACTGCTATCACCTTTTAGGTGGCTCTCCAGCTTTTATGGCAATGAAGCAGCAAGGCGGCCAGCTCGATCTCACGCCACCCACGCTATTCAATCTGCGCCAGATGATCACGATTCCCGCGCACGCCGCGCGGTTGCACTTTGAAGCTGGCGAACATGGACAGCCACCGTTAGATGAAGTGATTGCCGAGAGTGCAGCCTGCTCACCGGAAAGCCTGCCGCTACTTGAGTTTACTCTGTCGCAACTGTATGAAAGCCGCACCCCCAGCGGCATGTTGACCTTCAAACAATACAACGCGCTGGGCGGCATTGAAGGCGCGATAGCCAGTCACGCGGAGGCGGTCTTCAGCCGCCTCAGTGACAAGGTGCAACGCTGTTTCGCGAGTGTATTTAATCAACTAATTAATGGCGATACCAATCAGCGATACCTGCGCAAATGGGTGAGCCACAAAAAGTTAAATGTGGATGTCCATGCAGGGCAGCTGGTGGCAGCATTTTTGGCGGCGCGCTTGCTGGTCAGCGAACGCAACCCCGATAATGTTGATGTCGTCGCGCTTGCGCATGAGTCGCTGTTTATCCACTGGCCACGGCTTGTCGAATGGCTGAAAGTAAACCGCAGTCTGCTGAATATTCGCAATCGCATGTCCGGACAGGGACAGCGCTGGCTTGCTGCCGGTAAGGATCCGGCCTTGTTGCTCAATCGCGGTAAACCACTAGAAGACGGTAAGGCATTACTCAACAGTGACCTGACTCTGGATGAAGATCTTAAACGCTACGTTAATGCATCACTCAAGCGGGTCGCTCGGGCTCGGCGGCTGCAGTATGCCGCTATCGTCGCCTTGTTTGCTATCACACTGATTGCTCTCGGGGCGTCTTATTTTGCCAGGCAAAATCAGTTAGCGGCAGAGCGTAACTTAGCGAAAAGTCAGGATCTGATTGAGTATCTAATTGACGATTTGCACAGCCAGCTCGAAAAGGTAGGTCGACTGGATGTGATGCAATCTATCGGTGAAAAAGTTATGGATTATTTTGCATCCATGGCACCGACCGAAACAACGGCAGACAGTCTGCGCAACCGAACCAAAGCACTATATCAAATTGGCAGTGTCTACATGGAACTGGATGCGGCAAAACAGGCTGTCAGGGCCTTTCAGCAAAGCCTGGAACAAGCCAGGGCACTTACCCGGCAGACGCCCGACAAGTATACCTTTGTGTTTGAACAAGCGCAGGCAGAATTCTGGCTAGGCTATGCTTACTGGTCGTCGAATGAGCTGGACCGCGCAGAAGCACAGTTTATTAGCTACCGGGATACTGCTACCCGACTGGTAGCGCTGCGTCCTGACAGCCCCTCAGCGATGATGGAGGTGGCATATGCCTACTCAAACCTTGGCACGCTGGCGGATACCCGGGGCGAAATCGACGAGGCTATTCAGAATTTTTTGCAGGCGGCGGCCACGACGGTCAAGGTGGTGGCGCTTACACCTTCCGACATGGACGCCATAGCAACGCTGGCAGATATTTATTCGTGGCTGGGCTCGGCCCACGAAAAGCAGCTAAAACTCACCCAAGCATTAAGTTTTTATCGCAGTGAGCAGAAGCTATTCAGCCGCATTCAGCAGCTCGAGCCAAGCTATCAGTCTCGTGTAAATATTGTTCTTGCCAACAATCGCCTGGCAAAAATAGAGCTATTTAGCGGCAATGTCGACAACGCTATCGCGACGTACCAGGACCAGCTTGCCAGCATGCAGCAGATCGTTGACTACGACCGTAATAATCGAAACTGGCAGGAAATATTATCCGCCACTCACGCAGGACTTGGCGAGGCGCATATTCTTGCTCAGGATCTAGCTGCTGCCCAATATCACCTGGATAAAAGTTTCGCCATCGACCCTGAGATACCGCAGCAAAGCAACCGCTACTGGCGGTCAGCTTTTTATCAGCGCCACTACTGGTACTGGCGGTTGCTTATTGCGCAGACTAAGTATCAGCAGGCCAAGTCCTATGAGCGCGACCTGTTTGCCACCGATGATCCCACGGCGCAGTTGTGGCAGATGCGTATTGCCAGCTACCGTCGACAATCGGTAGACGCACTGCCCGACACTGCCGCGAGTCCATACCATCTTGTTGCATTGCTTGAGCAGGCGCTGCTCACACAACGCACAGATGTGCTCATGTCGATGGTGGCGCGCGTTCCACCTTCACTGTGGAATTACCCTGAGTTAGTAAAGCTAAAGCCAGGCATCGATACACGGCTTACCTCGCTGCCACCCGCGCGGAGGCAGGCGAGCCATTCGGCTTGGCCAGAGCATTAACGCTTAAGCCTGCCTCCGTGATCCCCAACAAAGGAAACAACAATGAACAAAAAGACATACCTACGTTACGTGATCTGCCTGATGGCAGCGTTAAGCGCCGTCGCCGCGGCTAATCCACATACCATTGACGTTGAGCTGAAGGTGGCCAATGCGGTTGATGAATTGCTGTTATTCCGGGACGGCCAGCAAATAGACATTATCGATTTTCCGAAAAACAAGAAATTTATTCGTTTTACCTTTCCTGACGGCTATCGAAAATTTGACCTGAAAGTTTTTGAAATGAATGAAGTCGCTGAAAAAGAAACCATAATGGCTGCCTATGCCGCGAGTCGTGAACAAGGTGTCAGCCAATTCAACACCTTGTGGCGAGGACATGCCTCCAGTACGCAAAATGCCCGTGAGTTTCAGGTACACCAGCAGGGTCGGTCGACGCTGGTGGTGCGCAATAAAAATGTGGATGGCACGCCCGAAGGCGTGCTGCACGATTATATTTTACGATTTTCGGTGAATGGTATTACCTATCTGAGCGACCCGAGTATCCGTAATAAACAGAACTAGTCGGTGTGCGCGTCCCGCACCATGGCCTCACCGCGCCCGCTTTGTTCAGACGCTGCGCTGAGCCCGGTGCTGTCCTGCTTGATCAGCTGCACGTCGCCAAACCGGCGTCTATCCAGGGTATAGCCCATTTGCTCCAGGTGTTTGAGGGTGCCGGTGTCAAAACCTGGGTGAACACGGATAGTGTCTTTGGGCCATAGCTGATGGTGAAAACGGGGCGCATTGGCGCTCATTGTTGCGTTTTGTTCGAAAGCCAGTGCATTAAGAATGGTCTGGGTCACCGATGAGATAATCGTGGTTCCGCCAGGCGAGCCGGTGACCAGTGCTACCTCGTTATCGCGCAGCACGATGGTAGGCGTCATGGAAGACAGCATCCGTTTACCGGGGGCGATGGCGTTGGCTTCCCCACCAATTGCGCCGAAAAAGTTGGGTACGCCCGGCTTGGCACTAAAGTCATCCATTTCGTCATTCAGCAAAAAGCCCGCACCGGCTACAACCATGCCACTGCCAAATGACAGGTTTAGCGTAGTGGTATTCGAGACCGCGTTACCGTGTTTATCGACGATAGAAAAATGCGTGGTGTCCTCACTTTCAATCAAACCGGGCTCTACCGGTTTTGACGGCGATATTGCGGTGGGGTTAATGTCACTGGCTCGCCGCGCAAAGTAGGCGGGATCGGTGAGTGCCGCCACGGGCACATCAACAAAGTCCGGGTCGCCAAGGTATTCGGCGCGGTCAGCAAATACCCGTTTACCAATTTCGGACATTACGTGCAGATAATCGGGTGAGTTGTGCGCTGGCATAGTATGGGTAGTGGCATAAGCTTCCAGCATATTCAGCCACTGCGCGACGGCCACGCCGCCTGAGCTTGGTGGCGGCGCGGTAACCAGCGTAAAATCGCGCCAGGAAAGACTTAACGGCTGACGCCACTTTGCCTGGTACGCTGCCAGATCATCTGTCGTGATCAGGCCGCCATTATCTTCCATAAAATCTTCAATCTGCGACGCCACCTTTCCCGCATAAAAGCCGTCATGGCCGTGCTGCTGTATATGGCGCAGGGTTGCCGCCAGTTCAGGCTGAACAAAGCGCTGGTTGCTCTCTATATCACCAAAGTGGTCGGCAAAATTAGTCTCTATACCGCGTTGTGAAGTACGCTTTATGTACTTTGCGACGCGATCAGCAAGATGGGCAGGGACGACAAAGCCATCTTCGGCCAGGGCAATTGCCGGTGCCAGCAACCGCGCCCAGGGCAGCGTGCCGTACGCCTGATGGGCTTTCCACATGCCAGCGACCGTGCCAGGCACACCGGAGGCTTTCGCGCCGAATAAGGGCTCTCTGGTTTTTACCTTACCCTCGTCATCCAGGTACATATCACGGTGCGCGGCACCCGGCGCTTCTTCACGGTAATCCAGAAAGCGCTGTTCGCCGTCTTTGACGATGGTCATAAAGCCACCGCCGCCAATATTACCGGCTTCGGGCAGGGTCACCGCCAGCACAAACTGAGCGGTAATTGCGGCGTCAACGGCGTTACCACCGTCATCCAGCACCGCCATGGCAGCCTGAGCACTAAAGGTGTCTGGCATAGCAACAGCCTGCTGTGACGGTTGCGGGTCACTGGCACAGCCAGCCACTCCGAGCAAACAGATGAAGAGGTATAAGAAACGAACCATGGGTTTATCCAATCATTATCAGGCTGGTAATGAAGTAGGCTACCAGTGTCATGCCACCGGCGACAAGCGCGTAGGGCAACTGGGTTTTCACGTGGGTGAGGACATCGCAGCCTGCAGCCAGCGATGACACGGCCGTCGTGTCAGAAATGGGCGAGCAGTGATCACCAAATATGCCCCCTCCCAGTATTGCGGCAACCACCAGAGAGGGGGGCAGCCCAAGCGTCTGGATCAGGGGCACGCCAATGGGTATAAGAATGGCAAACGTGCCCCAGGATGTGCCTGTGGTAAACGACATCACGGCCCCTGCCAGAAACAACATGGGTACAATCAGGACCAGTGGCAGATATTCGCCCACAATACCGGCTACAAAAATGCCAGTACCTAACGCTTTGAGGCTATTGCCTAACGTGAGTGACAACAGCACAATAGTGACCAGGGGCAGCAGTTCACCCATGCCCTTGAAGCCTACTTTGACGGCCTGCTGATGCGTGAAACGCCCATACCCAAGCAGCAACAGATAAGCCACTGCGGTCGCCAGCGCGGTGGCGTAAAGTACTGATTTACTGCCACTGCCGTCGGCAATGCTGCCATTGCCGGTCCACAGCATAAAGCCAACCATACTCAGCACCATGACAATGAGCGGTACCAGCATGTAGCGGGCCTTAGTCGCAGGCTGAATTTCCGGCGCGCTGTCAGTTTTGTGTTTGAGTGCTTCCTCGGCTTTCATCGGCCCGTGTACTTTATCGCGGGCGATGGTATAGGCGACAATGCCAAGTGTAAAAAGCGCATAAAAGTTAAGCGGTACACTGCCCCATAAAATGCTGGCGGCGGAGCCACTTAATTCGTAACCTTCAAGCATGGATAGCACAAAGGCGCCCCAGCCATTGAGCAAAATCAGAATGCAGACCGGTGCGCTGGTACTGTCGATGATGTAGGCCAGGCGCGCACGGCTCATTTTAAACTTATCAAACAGACCCCGTGCAAAAATGCCCGACGTAAGCACACTTAAATTTGATTCAATAAACACCGCAATGCCGGTGAACATCGTGATCCCGCCAACCTGACGACGTCCCCGTGCAACGCCTTTTCCCACCAGGTAGTTCACGGTGGCAGTGACGCCCCCAGAGTCCCGGATATAGGCCAGTAATGCACCGACCAGCACTGAGAAAATCAAAACCCGCGTATTACCGGGGCTCGCTGCGGTATTAATGGCTTGTTCGATGGCGTTGATGGGGGCCAGCAGCAGACTACCGCTGTTATTCACAGTAAGTAGCAATGCCTCGGCGCACAGCACGGCCAGCAGTAGCGCCAGAATGACTTCTTTTTTCCAGAAAACGACGATTATCGCCACCAGTGGGGGGATGACTGACACCCAATCCATATCAAACGCGCCTTGTATCTAAAGGTTCTGCCACGGCAAGGGTGGCACAAAATAGTTGGTAACCGACGGATCCTACGCAACTGCCTGCTGTTGCGCCAGTTATCATTCGTTCTATGTCATTGTTTTTCAGTATTAACGCGCACTGTCGACTGGTGCGGCGTGACTGCCATGGCGCGGTACAGTGGTAAAAGCCAGTACGCCTGTCATTGTCGCAGCGTCATGCAACCCTGTCGATATGCTGCTTGGCTGAGTTCGGTTGTGGCGATAGACTTACCTGCATGCATTTCCTATTACGTTATTAAGTGGCCCCTCATGCGTTATTTTTGTTTGCTGGCAGTGTGCGTTTTTTCATTATTCACCGAGGCCACCACGCTGTCTCCGGTGCAGAAACTGGGGCAGAAAACCATCATCGATTTACGCTATTTCTGCGTCGATGGCACACCGGCTGACGCCTGTCGAACACCGTTTACTCACATTACCGCACAAAACCGCCAGGTGATCACCGACCTGCTGACAGAGTATGCGGTAGGCGGGGTGATTTTGTTTGCCGAAAATATTGAGAGCAGCACCCAGCTCATCACGCTGAACTATGAGCTGCAGTCGATCATGCGAAAAGCCGGCCTGCCGCCTCTGTTTATTGCCATCGACCAGGAAGGCGGCAGAGTGGCACGGCTGCCAGAAGACATGGCGGTGCGGTTTTCCGGGAATATGGCTATCGGCGCAACGTATGCAAAATCTGGCACCCGCTTTGCCAAAGACGTGGCGAAAGGGATGGCATCAACCCTTAAGCGGCTTGGGATTAATGTTAACTTTGCGCCGTCACTGGATGTAAACAGCAATTCTGATAACCCGGTTATCAATGTGCGCAGCTATGGCGAGCAACCGGCAATGGTGGCGGCGCTGGGAGAGGCGGCAGTCAGGGCCATGCAACAACAGGGTGTAATAAGCGCAGTGAAGCATTTTCCCGGTCATGGTGACACCCATACAGACAGCCACAGTCACTTACCACGGGTCACGCATGACCGTGCTACCATTGATAAACAGGATCTGCTGCCATTTAAGCGTGTGATCCGGGATGCCGCACCGGCCATGGTGATGACCGCGCACATACAGTACCCGGCACTGGACAGTGATACCGTCGTCAGCCAGTCGGGCAAAGAAACGATTGTGCCGGCCACCATGTCCTCACGCATACTCACCGACCTGTTGCGCGACCAGCTAAAGTTTAAAGGCCTGATTGTGTCAGACGCCATGGACATGGCAGGGATCACGACGTTCTTTTCGCCTCAGCAGGCGCTCGCGACGGCATTTGCTGCAGGTGTTGATGTGGCACTGATGCCGCTGCCGCTGCGCGTGCCGGATGACATTACAGGGTTTGGTGAGCTTCTTGCCAGTGTTGAAAAGCTGACACAACAACAGCAAAACGGCAAAGCAAGGCTTGAGGCATCGCTGGCACGAATTCGGGAAACCAAAACGGCTTTTAGTGTCGGTGCATTCATCAACACGTCGCTGACTGCGCGGCTTGCAAGTGCCAAAAACACGCTGCCTCAGCCGTCGAATCTGGCGCTTGACCGTGACCTTTCGCGCCAGGCTATCACTCGTATTACGCCTTCTTCTGCTGTCACGCTGAGCCAGCAAGCCCAGTGGTTGTTTGTTATGCCAGACCAGGCTCATTGTGTGGCTGCCCGGGCGGCAGCGACTGCCAAAAATATAACGTCCAGGTGTTTGTCTTACTTCTCGCTGCCACCATCAGAAGTAACACAAAAGGCCGTCGCGGCTGCCGACGCGATAATCGTCGGCGATATTACCCCTCAGCATGCCATCTACGAAACCGGAGGGCTGGATCCGCAGGTTCCCCGTGCCACGCTTTCAAGTCAGCACGCATGGCTTAAAGCGGTAATGAAGACCGCACAGAGCAACCATAAAAATGTAGTGTTTGTCGCTATGCGTGCGCCTTACATAGTGACAGAGATGGCCCCCTTTGCCAGTCAGACACTGGCCAGTTATTTCTACAATGTTGGCGTAACAGGGCAGCGCGCGCGCAGTGTGATGTTCGACAGCCTGACTGAGGTGCTGCTTGGTAATCAGGCTGCACAGGGGACATTACCGGTTACGGTACCGCTTGCCCCGGCGCGCTGACTTCATCGAGTAAATACGCTACATGCGCATAGGGAATGCCGCCGTGGTGAGATAGTCCCAGTTCACAGGTTCGGGAATTGGAGACGCCACGACGGCAGGTGTCAGGGATCTGACCCCGCAACGTTGCCAGCGCACTGGCATTCAGTGCCGGCCTGAACAACCCTTTATCACCGGCAAATCCGCAACAGGCAATATCGTCAGGTTCACAGACCTTCGCTGCACACAACGCGGTGAGAGTACGCAGCGCGGCGCCATGATCCAGATGCGTGCTGGAACAACTGACATGCAACATAACGGTTTCCTGCACAGGCGTAATTCTAAGCTTAGGAACAACGTATCGAAGTAAGTATTCACTCATTTCAGTGGCATTGATTTCTGGGATCTGCTTCGCAGTGAGCGCACAGGTGCTGGCGTCAAATACCACGGGGAAGTCAGGGGATGGGCTACTGTCTGTCAGTGCAGATTTCAGCGCTTGCTGAACATGATGCGCTGCATGTTGCCGCCCATTGCTGCTAAACGGCTGCCCACAGCAGGTATTGTCATACCCATCTGGGATGCGGACGTGGAGCCCGGCTTTTTTACACAACTTTAAAAATATTTCTGAAAGTGAAGGCTTACTTACCTCACTGCCGAATAATCGGTTAGGGCAGGCAGGAATGTAAAGTACATCGGGCTGCGATGACGATATCGCTGCCGGTAACGGTGCCGGCGCCGGTAAAGTGGGAATGATATACGGAAACCGACCTTTCGTCAGGCGGTTCACAGAACCGCTGAGTGAGGCCACAGCCTGTTTACCCACCAGCCGCGACACCTGATGCGTGGCCCGAAGCCCCAGTCGCTGTATCCCGGTTGACCGGGAAAAGTGCCTGGCCTGCCATGAAAGCGCAGAAGACGACTCCCGCTCACGTAACTGCAGGATCCACTCACCGGTGTTAATGCCTACCGGGCAGCGGGTTGCGCACATGCCGGTCGCGGCACAGGAATCGACTGACAACGCCCCAGTGGCCTGGCTGATTTGCTGCTGTGCGGCCTCTGATAATGACGCGGCCCGACGTGCCAGTGCAATACGCTGACGCGGCGAAAGCGTGTGGTGCAACGACGGGCAGGCGGGTTCACAGAATCCGCACTCAATGCAGGTATCCACAATGTCATCTATGGCTGGCAGGTGTTTTACATGCCTTACATGTGCCTGTGGATCGTGATTAAGGATCACGCCGGGGTTCAGGATCCCAGTCGGGTCAAGTAAGGTTTTCAGCGACTGCATCACAGCCACGCCATCTGCTCCCCACTGCTGAGCAAGAAACGGCGCCATATTTCGCCCGGTCCCGTGTTCTGCCTTCAGGCTGCCGCTAAACTGACCGGCCACCGTTTCGACCACGGCCTGCATAAAGGCATCGTAACGCTTAAGCTCACTGTCGCTGACACCCTGACTAAACACAAAATGCACGTTTCCATCCAGCGCGTGCCCAAAGATGATGGCGTCGTCGTAGCCAAAGCGAGAAAACAAATCGGTCAGTGCGCGTAAACCGTCAGCCAGCACAGACAAGTCAAACGCAACATCTTCAATGATCACCGTGGTGCCAGTGTCGCGCACCGCACCAACGGCCGGAAACAAGCCTTTGCGGATATCCCAGAGCGCATTGATCCTAGCCGCATCGTCGGTAAATGCACACATGGCGACCGGCTGCTGTGAGACCGGGCAGTCAGCAAATGCTGCATCTATCTGCGTTAGCCTGTGGGTAAGCTGCGCCGAATCATCACCACCAAGATCGATGAGCAAGGCAACCTCTCCCTCGTTAATCTGCTGCGTGTAAAAATCACGGAGAAGCGGTTGTACTGCGCGCAGCGCTCGGGTATCCATCAATTCTACCGCATCGGCCTGATAGTCGCGCAACACCGGTATCAGCGCACAGGCCGCGTCAATGTCCGGGAACAGATACAAACCCGTAGCGCGCAGCACAGGGATTTCAATGGTGTGGTAGGTGATATCGACAATAAACCCTAAGGTGCCTTCTGAGCCGATCATCAGGTGGCTCAACATGTCTATTGGGTCGCTGAAATCAACCAGCGCATTCAGTCCGTAACCCATTGTGTTTTTTAAACGAAACTGATGGGCAATGGCGTCACTGAGTCCCGGCGTCGTTGCGATAGTTGTGGCCAGTTCGGTCAGTGTTGCCAGCAACGTCGCATGGCTTTGCCTGAAAGCGGCCACGCTGTGGGGGTTCAGCGTGTCGAGTACGGTGCCATCGCTAAGCATCAGCGTCATACCTGCCAGCGTATGATAACTGTTGTTTTTCACACCGCAGCACATGCCGGATGCATTGTTCGCCGCGATGCCCCCGATTTTGCAGGCATTAATCGAGGCGGGATCCGGACCAATTTTCCGCCCATAGGGCGCCAGCAGGGTGTTGGCTTTGGCGCCAATAACACCGGGCGCCAGGCGAATTTTTTTGCCCTGATCGAGAATATGGGCGTCTTGCCAGTCGCGCGTCAGCATAACCAGCACCGAATCGCTGACGGCCTGACCGGAAAGGCTGGTGCCAGCGGCACGAAACGTCACAGCGATACCGTGTTCGGTGGCCAGACGAAGCAGCGACTGCATGGCCTGCGGGCTGTGTATATACACAACCAGGCGCGGTGTCAGCGCATAAAAACTTGCATCGCAGGCCAGCGCGGTGCGCCGTGGCAAATCATCGATAATCTGCCCGGCGGGTAAACACTGGCAAAGCGCACGATGAAAAGCCTTAAACGCCTGCTCAGTGTTCGTCATGAGCCTGACCTTTCGGATACAGCAGGTAAGGCGCGCGTCTGGCACGAAATGCGGCCAGCGGTTGCTGCCATTGCTGACGAATTTCACTCGGCGTTGCTCCCGCCTCAATGGCTTCGCGCAACGCCGATGTACCGGCTAACTTGTCGAAGAACGCCGGGCGGGTGAAAAACGGTACGTCAGTGTCGTTGAAACGCTGGTAAGCGGCAATCAGCAGCGCCAGGTCAATCCTGTTACTGCGCGGCGCGGTAAAGCGCTGTGCCTGTAACGTTTTACCGTTAAGTTTTGGCGAGGGCGCCGCCTCGTTGCCGGCGATAGTGACAGGCGTATCGCCCAGCATCACCTGATCATGACCAATAAGCTGAAAAGGCGTTGCGGTGCCGCGCCCCACACTGACCGCCGTGCCTTCAAAAAAGCACAGCGTTGGATACAGTGAGATGGCCAGCATATTGGGCAGATTAGGGCTTGGTGGTATTGGCAGTGTATAGGGCGTACTGCGGCTGTAACCGTCGACAGGGATCACATGTAAGCGCAAGGCCTGTGACGCATTGATCCAGCTTTCGCCCTTTATCATCCGTGCCAGCTCGCCCAGGGTCATGCCATGCATCACGGGAATAGGGTGCATCCCCACAAAAGACTGAAATGCGGGAGCCAGCACCGGGCCATCGACGATCCCTATATGCGGATTAGGCCTGTCCAGTACTACCACGCTGATATTTTGCTCGGCTGCGGCCTCCAGCACATAGTGCAGGGTGCTCAGGTAGGTGTAGAAACGGGTACCGACATCCTGCATATCAAAGACCAGCACATCGACATTTTCAAGCATGGCTTTGGTCGGCTTTTTGGTGCTGCCGTACAAGGAATGCACGGGTAGACCAGTCTTGCTGTCAGTGCCATCCGCTACCTTTTCGCCCGCCGCTGCCTGACCGCGAAAACCGTGCTCAGGCGACATCACGCTGACCACATTCACCTCGTGCTCACGCAATACGTCCAGCAGGTGTTTGTCGTTTACGCGGGCCGTATGGTTGACGACCAGCGACACCCGCTTACCTTTCAGCAGCGGGAGATACTGGTCGGTCTTAGCAGCGCCCACACTGATAGCAGCAGCTGGCAGGCATATCAGGCTAAGCAGAATTACTATAAGGTACCGCATCATTGCGCCGCCTTACGTAAAAAGCCCTGGTGCCTGGTCAGGCGCGTGCGGGCAGCGGCGGCATCACAGCCGGTCAGCTGCATGAGTATGGCCACTTTTGTCTCATTCCCGGCCGCCGCCAGCACTTCTCTGGCGGCTTCAGCATCACAGTCTGTTGCCTGCATCACAATGCGTACGGCCCGCGCCTTGAGTTTGGCGTTACTGGCATTCACGTCCACCATCAGGTTCTGGTAGGTCTTACCCAGCCGGATCATCAAAGCGGTACTGAGCATATTTAATATCAGCTTCTGTGCCGTGCCTGACTTCATACGGGTCGAGCCCGTCAGACATTCCGGGCCCACCACTGCACACAGAGGCACATCTGCATGGGCAAAAATAGCAGCATCGGGGCTGCACGCAATGGCAGCCGTAAAGCAGTTATTGCGCCGGGCACAGGCCAGTGCGCCACTGACATAGGGAGTACGGCCGCTGGCAGACAGTCCGATGATGACATCGTCAGACTGAATATTCAGTGACAGCATATCCTGCTCGCCCTGATCACTGTCATCTTCGGCACCTTCGACAGCATGAGTGAGTGCTTGCTCACCGCCGGCAATCACCCCCACCACCAGTGTATCCGGCACACTAAATGTAGGGCGGCACTCCACGGCATCCAGTATGCCCAGCCGGCCACTGGTACCGGCGCCGACATAGATTAGCCGCCCACCTCGCTGAATACGCGGCACGGTAGCATCAACCACATCCGCTATGGCAGGCACCAGCGACGCTACAGCCGGCGCCACTTTCGCATCCTCATGATTAATGCGGGCGAGAATGGCTTCGGTTGGCAGGGTGTCGATATCCATGGTGTCGGGATTGCGCCCTTCGGATATCAGGCTGGCCAGTGAGGCCAGTAGTGCGGCGTCTGATTGTGTGCTCATAATGCTTTTTGAAACAGTAACAACTATTGACAGAATGGCTTTCACCTTAGAGGATTGCAGGATTTTTGTATAGGGTAATTCGAAGCCGCACGGGTCATGCTAAACTGCTGTCTTAATGCGATTTACACCTGTGCGTCATGCCATTGGTAACGCAGGCGCAAAAACCATGCGTTAGCCCCAGACTGAGGAATTGTCAGCGCCGTGAGCAGACAGACACAAGCCATTATTCATGCCAATGCAATTACTGAAAATTTTTCGGTTTTGCAGGCGCTCGCGCCGCAAAGTAAGCCCATGGCCGTGATCAAAGCAGATGCCTACGGACATGGTGCAGTCACCGTAGCGCGATTGCTGCGTGACCAGGCCGTACGCTTTGCCGTGGCCATTATTGAAGAGGCGATTGCGCTACGCGAGGCGGGTATTACCGCGCCAATAGTGGTGCTTGAAGGGCCCCATCAGCCTAAAGAATGTTATCTGGCCAGGCAAAATGACTGCGTAATGGTTATGCACAGCGAACAGCAACTGCAATGGGCCAGCGATTGTACCGACGCAGACCGCCCGGCTATCTGGATCAAAGTAGACAGTGGCATGCACCGCCTTGGCTTTTCATTAGAGGATACCCCCCGGGTACTCAACCGCTACCGGCATATTATAAGCGATGAGTCGGTGCTGGTGACGCACCTTGCCAGTGCCGATGATTTGCAGTCAGACTTTACGCAGCGCCAGCTGCAGGCTTTCAGAAAAGTCAGTGAGGACGCCGGGTTACCGGTAAGCATTGCCAACTCACCGGCAACCATCGCCTGGCCACAAAGTCGCGGTGACTGGAACCGGCTGGGCGTGGCGCTGTTTGGCAGCGGTCCGCCCCTGCCTGAAGGCGCGGGCGCGCTGCGCCCTGCCATGACACTGCGGTCCAGTGTGATGGCGCTGCATGCAGTCCCACAGGGCGAGGCGGTGGGATACGGACAAATGTGGACAGCCACCCGTGACAGCATTATTGCAACGGTCGGTATTGGCTATGCCGACGGGTACCCGCGCCATTGTCCGAATGGCACCCCCGTTATGATTAAGGGTCAGCGTGCAGCGCTGGTCGGTCGGGTTTCCATGGACATGATCACCATTGATGTGACCGACATTGCCGGTGTAAAAATGGGCGACCGGGTTGAATTGTGGGGCGCGCATATTCCTATCGATGAAGTAGCAGCCTGGGCGGGTAGTATTGGCTATGAGCTGATGACCCGGGTATCAGCGCGGGTGCCGCGTATCGTGCGGCATGACTAGCACGTGACCGTTTGCGGCAAAAGCGTGGTATAAAGGCCTACAACACATTATTGATCAGGCTGTATGAATCCATCAGATATCATTTCCATGGGCGTCGTTGCCAGCTTCTGTGCCAGTATGGGAACGGCATTGGGCAGCTGTGGCGTATTTGCCATACGTACACTTTCACGCCGTCTGGAAGATGGCCTCTTGAGTCTGGCTGCAGGCATAATGCTGGCCGCAACCTTCTTTTCGCTGCTGTTACCCGCGCTGGAGCATGCCGGCGGCGCTCAGGGGGACGCGCTCACCAGTGCGCTGGTGGTCGGTCTTGGGGTGCTGCTGGGCGCCGGGACGCTGTTTTTCATTCACCAGCATGCACCGCATGAACATTTCCAAAGTGGCCGGGATGGCGCCACAGACATTAAGCTGGGCCGGATCTGGCTGTTTGTTATTGCGATAACCCTTCACAACTTTCCTGAGGGACTGGCTGTCGGCGTCGGCTTTGCCGGTGGCGAGGTAAAAAATGGCGTGACCCTGGCCCTGGGGATTGGGCTTCAGAATATCCCCGAAGGTCTGGCGGTCGCGGTGGCATTGCTATCCGTAGGCTATTCGGCGGCAAAAAGTGCGGGCATTGGTGTGTTATCCGGTATGGTAGAGCCGGTTGGTGGTCTGGTGGGCGCTATTGCGGTGTCGACCGCTGCAACCTTAATGCCCTGGGCTCTGGCGTTCGCCGCGGGAGCTATGCTGTTTATTATTAGTGATGAAATCATTCCTGAAACCCATCAGGGCGGTCACCAGAACCTGGCAACCTTCACACTGCTCGGCGGCTTTGTACTAATGATGGGGCTGGACGTGGTGCTGGGTTAGCATCACCACGTCAGCTATTTTGCGGGTGCATTGTGGCGTTAGCCTGTAATTCACTTTGCTGACGTGGCGCGGTTTTTTTCGGCGGGGCGTAGCGCTCCGGACGGTGGTTTAAGGTGATCACCATGTTCAGGCAGAACGCTGCCAGAATTGAAATAGCAACCAGCGGCCAGGCAATGAAATACAGTGAGCTAAGCAAAATAATACAGTCGACGCCAAGCTGAAAATAGCCAGCACGAATGTTGTAGCGGCCCTGAAGGAAGAAAGCCAGGATCCCCAGTCCACCCAGACTCGAGGAGTGGCGGAACATAATCAGCATCCCCATACCAATAAGAATGCCGCCAAATACGGCCGCAAAAAACGGATTGATATGACTGATATCCACAACACGGTGCACCTGCTCTGTGAGAACCGATACCGTGGTAACCGAGATAAAGGTATTAAATGTGAAGCGCTTGCTGATTTGGGTCCACGCCAGCGCGTAGAACGGAATATTGATAAGAAAGAAAATAGTGCCAAAGCTAACGGGCAGCGCATGGGTACCAAGCAGCGCCAGACCTGCCGCACCACCGACCATCAGATCCTGAGACTGAAACAGGTGTACGCCGAATGCGACAAACAAACCGGCGCAAACCAGGGCAAACATGTCTTCAAACACACTGTGTTTTGCAATGGGCATAAGGGAAATAACCTGTTGAAGGAAAACAGGATAATTATACGTTTGTCAGAAAATGTTGACAGGCCGGCAGGCCATTTGATGCAGCGTAAAAAGCAGTCAAAGGTACGCATCGCTTTACGAGTTTTTGCCGGACAGTGAATGCTGTGTTGATGCAATGTAAAACCTGCACCAGCATGGCGCAGCTTATTTCAGCATCATCTGCGCGTGGGCAACCCGTTCATCTTTTGTGAAGTAGATACGGCAGTGAAGACCATCTAAGTGCAGCGGGCTGCGCGCAATAGTGGTACTGCCATTGGCGGTAAAGCGGGTGTCGTAGGTAAGCAGGTTTGCGGTATCGAGCTGCCTGAAAACGCTTTTCTTAGTCACTCCCGGACTGAAATTTCCGCATAAATACATCACTTCTTTTTTGGCTTCGATCCACATTACCGTAACGGCAATCAGCGCGCCAACAAGCAGCACACCGGCAAAGACAGTTAATAGCGAGCGGGTAATCATCATGCTGCAAAGTGTATCTGTGCGGGCTTCGGTTGTCTATGCATTACCTCATCAACATCCTCAAACCAGGACACCCACATCTTCAGCCTCAAATCAGGACACGCACACGTTCAGGAGCATCCATCATGGGCACTGCACGTTGTTCACTGTACGGTTGCGCGTATGAGGTTAGTCAGGGTGCATCCACATGCGTTCACGGCGGGACGGTTTGGCGAAGGTAAAAATACTTAGCCAGATAACCGGCGACAAGACCAGCGCGACAGCCAGGGTAACACCAGAGGGGTTATCGCCGTACAGGTAGGTATTGATAAAGCGTTCAAATCCCACCGGATCCCAGAACGCAATACCGGTATTGCCGTGAAGAAAAACCGTGCCGGCGATAGTCACGGCCAGACAAAACCATTTGCCGCGGGGTTCATAGCTTTGTGCAAGGAAAGCGGGGATCAGACCGGCAAGCGCTATCATCAGCACATCCCGGGCCAGTTTGGTACTGTCATCATCTACGCTGACATTCAGTAAACCGGCAAGCTCATCAACGGTTGTGTATTCCATCGGTGCCATCGTCAGCAGATAATAAAAGCCGGTCAGGCACACGCAAAAAAATGCAAAAGCCACGTAGCGCATAATTGTCCTTATTCTTCCCTATCCTGGCGGATAAGTGATTTTTATTCTTTTCAATTACGCTAGCAGGTTTGTCAGTAAAACGCGACTTTCACCATTTTACAGGGAAGCAGTGTGATCTTAATCCCCGTCAATACCCGTTTATTCGACAAATAAATAGTTGTTACTACGCGCCCGGGTGTAGGCTTTAGTCAGACTCAGACAGGAGACATGCATGACACAAGACAGAGAATTTGACGTCGTAATTTTTGGTGCAACCGGCTTTACCGGCCAGTTAGTCGCCGAATATTTTCAGCAGGCATACGCAAGTAACCCGGATGTCGCCTTCGCGCTGGCCGGACGCAACAGGCAAAAGCTCGAAAATGTGCGGGATGAACTGGGCGCATCGGTGCCGTTACTGGTTGCTGACAGTGACGATGAGCAGGCACTGACCACACTTGCCAGAAAAGCCAGCGTTATCATTACCACGGTTGGGCCCTACCAGAACTATGGCGAAAAGTTACTGGCGGCATGTGCAGAAAATGGAACCGGCTATGTGGATCTCTGTGGTGAGCCAGCCTGGATGCACGATATGATTGAAAAGTATGAGGACAAAGCCAAAGCGTCCGGTGCCGCCATTGTGTTTTCCTGTGGCTTCGACTCAGTGCCCTTTGATTTAGGCGTCTTCGCGCTGCAACAGCACGCGGTGAATCAAACCGGCGCCGTGATACCTCACGTAAAAGGGCGTGTACGTCAGATGAAAGGCCGGTTCTCGGGCGGCACGGCTGCCAGCCTGCAGGCAACCATGGAAGCGGCGAAAAAAGACAAGTCAGTGATGAAAATTCTGGGCAATCCTTTCTCACTGGCTGACACTGACCATGCCCACCCGCAGCCTGATGGCAGCAAACCTTACCACGATGATGAGCTGGGCACCTGGGTGGCGCCGTTTATCATGGCAACCATAAATACCAAGAATATTCACCGCAGCAATTATCTGATGCATTATCGCTATGGCGATACCTTTGAATACGATGAAATGATGATGACCGGGCCGGGCGAAAAAGGCGAAGCCATGGCCCGGCATGTGGCTGAAGACAAGTCGATGGAAGGCGACGATGCGCCTAAGCCCGGCGAAGGCCCCAGCCGCGAAGAGCGTGAAAATGGCATGTACGATCTGCTGTTCACCGGCAAGGCCGAAAACGGCAATATGCTGTCGCTGTCAGTCAGAGGCGACAAGGATCCTGGTTATGGGTCTACCAGTAAAATGCTGTCTGAATGCGCATTGTGCCTGTGCCAGGATGTGAGCATTGAAGGCGGGTTCTACACGCCAGCCGCCGCGTTTGGCGAGGCGCTCATCGAACGTCTTAAACACAAGGCTGGCTTAACATTTACTGTCGAGGCATAGTCAGAAGAGCGGTGTAAAACTCAGTGGTCCGCCAGCTCGTAGTCGAAGGTATAATAGTGCTGACCCCCTTTTATTTCGATATTCATGGTACCGGTTAACCCTGTCAGTTCACCGGTACCTGAACCGGGCACCACCTCCAGCTTCAGGTAGTCTTCGCCATCCTGCATAATGCCAAAATGTTGCAGCACAAACGTGCCCTTTTTACCTGCAAGCGACCCGTTTACCTGTTCAATAGCCACATACCCTGCAGCGCCCTGCACGCCGGTCATCACGCTTAACATTTCACCCTGACTGCTCGCATCCAGCGCGCCGTGAAAGGTTTTATCCAGTGTCATACGGCCAAGCTGGTTACCCTCAAGGCCTGTTGCGTATGTATCTGTGGGATTTAGTTTTACATCAAAGCTGTTAGTAATCTGCATGGTACTTTCCCTGTCACTTGTCACTATAGTGTAGAACCTGCTATCAGGTCATCATGAGTAATCCAATATACGGGACCAGAAAGAAAACCACTACCAGCATTTTGTAATACGCAATAAAACGAAAATACATCGGCAGGATCTGGGTCTCTGTCAGGCCGGTCAGTGAGGCATGGATACGCAGAAGTAGCGGCCTTACGGCGACAACCAGAACCGCTGTCACGGTAAGCATTACCAGGTGAATTACCAGGCACCAGCCAAGCAGAGTCTGCAGTTGCGAAAGCGTAAGCACTGGCGAGACCTTACTGGCTGTGCCGAAGTCTGGCCCGCCACATAATAAGGCCAAAAAACACGCCCATAGCAGGGAATATAACCAGCGCCAGGCCAAGACCGTCGGTAAACGCTTCATTCCCGGTCAGTGTTATAATCAGCTTAAACAGTATCGCGGTCGGCAGCCCCCAGCCAAGCACCCCGGTCAATAACACAAAACGCCATTTTTTCATTCGTGGATTTTCCATCATCTGTGATTGCTCCTAATCATTGAGCCAGCTCATTGCGGTTTTAATATCTTCAAAGTAACGGGCTTCACCAGAAATAAACCAGTTGCCTATCCTGGCCACCAATTCCTGCCAGTACCTGGTGCCGTATATGGCAACCTTTTCGAATTCCCGCCCATGTTTGAGGCCCAGCTTAAAGTCGTCCCAGGCGGCCCGTGGCTCCCATCCCTCAAATTCTGTGGCATCAATGAAGATACGCACTTTTGGCCCTTTCACTTCGGCCAGTGCACCGTCAATCAGCGGAGTGATAGCGGCATAGTCCTCATGAGTCAGTTTCCCTGTGGCCTTCATGGTCAAAAAGAACTGCTCGTCTGTGCGCTCAATTCCAATCGTAAGGCCGTGACGTTGCATAATGTGACTCCTTTAAACGGATGACACCGGTAGTGACCCTCTAAAAGTAGCGCAGGATCGCAACGTTTGCCTGCTATGCGTTGCGATTCGCCGCCAGCCAGGAATCCAGTGCATTGCCAAAGGCTTGTTTTTCGCTGCTGCTCAGTGCAGCCGGTCCGCCGGTCTGGATCCCGCTGCTGCGCAGCGTGTCCATAAAGTCGCGCATGTTAAGCCGTGACTTTATATTTTCTTTGGTCAGCACTTCGCCACGTGGATTCAGCGCGGTGCAGCCTTTAGTGATAACCTCGTCTGCCAGCGGAATATCACCGGTGATGACCAGATCGCCTGGTTCGCAGCGGCGGACAATTTCGTTGTCAGCCACATCAAAGCCTTTTGGCACCTGTAGCCGTGAAATATATTTTGAAGGAGGGATTTGCAGGTACTGATTGGCTACCAGAGTCACCCTGGTTGCGGTGCGATCGGCGGCACGAAACAGCGTTTGTTTTATTGCCACCGGACAGGCATCGGCATCAACCCAAATATTCATGGTGTGCAGCTCCCACTGCTAAACAGATAAGCCCGATACTATACAGCAAACAGCCCGGCATGCAGACAGATACCATCAAAAGCGCTGTGGCAACAGCTCCGGGCCCACATCTGCGCAGACCGAACGGTGGTGAACATCCTGTCGTCGCAAATTGATGGGGCCGTCAGCGCATAATGCCAACGCTCACCGACCTGGAACAGGCCGGTTAGTCCAAATAAGCAGACAAACGGTTTCTGTTGCGTCGTGACAGCGTTACCTTATCGCCACCTGACAGCGTGATTTCGTAGTCGCCTTTGCTACCGGGCCTCAGCTCTTTTATGCTGCTTTGGCGGACAATGGTAGAGCGGTGGATGCGCACAAATTCAGAGGGATCAAGCTGGCTTTCAAGACGCGTCAGGGTTTCTCGATGCAGCACCTGTGTGCCATCGAGCAGATGCAGCTCCACATAGTTTCCCGCCCCGGCAATGTAATTGATATCCTCAACATTGAGCAACCGGATGCGCCCCGGCTCTTTGATCACCAGGCGGCTTCTGTGCTGGCTTTGCTGCTCAGTTTGAATATACGCAAAAAACTGCGCCATCTTATCCCGGTCAAAACCAGCACTGTTATCCAGATGATGGCGGGCTTTATCCAGCGCGGCAAAAAAGCGTGCATCATCAAAGGGTTTGAGCAGGTAGTCCACCGCGCACAATTCAAAGGCCTCCACCGCATACTCATCATACGCGGTCACAAAGACCAGCGCACAGTGATAAGGGAGTTTATCTGCCAGTTGTACGCCGGTCTGCCCGGGCATCTGTATATCGAGAAAGACGATATCAGGCTGGTGTTGCTGCGCCAGCGCCAGGGCTTCGTTGCCATCTTTAGCTTCTAAAATGGGGCCGATATCTGACTGCGACGCCAGTAAGTTGGTGACAATTTTGCGGGCAATGCGCTCATCATCTGCAACCAGTACGTTATGCATGGCCGTCTCCCGTAGGAATAGTAAGGTGCGTGACATACAGCCCGTCAGGGGTTTCCTTACAGGTCAGTAAGTCGTCACGATGGTACAAATGGCGCAGACGCTTGCGACTGACGTCCAGACCGATGCCAAAGCCCTTGTGGCCCGCACGCTGACAGGCCTGATTGGTCAGCTCAATCTCCAGCTGCTCAGGGTGAGCAGCAATGCGCAATTTCAGTAAGTTATGATTGCTTTCAAGCTGCGAGCCGTGTTGCACAGCATTCTCCACCAGAGTATGTAACAGCATGAAGGGGACGTCACTATCCAGCGCGGCCTCATCGGTGTGGATGTCGATATCCAGCTTGTCTTCAAAGCGAATTTTCTGGATCGCCAGGTAGCTGTGAATAAAGGCCATTTCCTCGCGCAGACTGGTGAGCTGATTTTTCTGGTTTTCCAGCACCGTACGAAACATTTTTGAAAGCTCGCTAAGCGCGTTTACCGCATCGGCTTTGTGCTCCAGACGCACAAGGCCTGAGATGGTGTTAAGGGTGTTAAACAGAAAGTGCGGGCTTAGCTGTGACTTCAGCGACTGCAGCTCTACCTCCAGCAACTGACTGCTAAGCCTGGCGTTACGCACAGTTTCCTGTTTACTGCGGGTGTAGTAAGTGACGCTAAAGCCAATACTGGCTACTGCCAGGTAAATCAGTAAATCAAGGTGCATGGGGCTGCGCTGCAATTCAGCCACGAACTCCTTGATCGCCGCCAGCGTCACTCCGGTTTCACTGTACAGCAACAGGACCTCGATAACTGTCAGCCCCCAGTACAGTGACATTAGTGCCGCCATCAATAACAGATTCTTACCGGCAAATTGCCAGGGCTGTCTGGGATCAAGATCAATCGCACGAATTGCCGCAATGGTGAGCGGGGTCAGGATGATCCAGTTGCCCCACCAGGGCAGGTAACGCAGCCAGACCTCATGCCAGATCAAATCCCGGCCATACTCGGTACCAACCCGGAAACTGTTATCGGCGGCCAGCGTATTCATCAGTAGCCAGAAGAGTGCAGAAGACAGCACAAATAAGCGGGAAGGAAAATGTCGGCGAAGTGACGTCAGCATGAGTACAGCTACCTTAAAACAAGGCGCAAATTATGGCGGTAAATATAGCCAGAGCGCAAATTATGTCCGGCTCCGAACATCCGTATTGCAGCATTCTGAAGCAGTGTCACCCCTTCAAATACCCCAGTCGTCACGTCATAACCTCCGTTTACCCCACCCATTTCGCCGTTTATGTATTGGCATCTTCCTTAAGCCTATGCAGGTTCTGCAAGCACGGCAAGTGCGCCAGACCTTTTACCCTCACATTCACCCTACTTATCACCCCGTTCTCCCCGTTGATGTAAAACCGCTAGTACAGGACCACACCCGATTCTAGCTTAAGAGAGGCGTGGCAACGCCGCGCCATTACTTACAACCATAATAACATTCGTCCGGTTAAGCAGTCTGTGACGAAAGGGGAGACTACTATGTACACTCGTTCCAGACTGGCCCGGTCAATTCGGTTTGCTATTCTCTGTAGCGCTGCAACAGCTTCTTCCATCATCAGCTCTGCAGTCCTTGCCCAGCAAAACACTGACAATGAAGACAGCGAAGCCTCGGTCGAGATCATTGCCATTACCGGTAGCCGTGTTCGTTCACCCGGTGTTGAATCTACCAGCCCTATTTTCTCCATCGGTGAAGAAGATATCGGCTATTTACAGCAACCTGAGTTTGAACGCGTTATTCGTTCACTGCCATCCACCATCCCGGCTGACGGCGGGAATGTAAATAACGGTACCGCAGGGGCTGCTACTATCGATTTGCGCGGCCTTGGCGCACAGCGCAACCTGGTGCTGCTAAACGGCAGGCGCATGGTGCCGTTTAACTTTAACGGTCAGGTCGATACCTCAACCATTCCAACCTCACTGATTGAGCGTATCGACGTCATCACCGGCGGTGCCTCAGCGGTGTATGGTTCCGATGCCATTTCGGGTGCGGTGAATGTCATTCTGAAAGACGACTTCAACGGGGCACAACTGGATCTGAACCACCAGCAAAGCGGTGAAAGCGACGGTGACCAGAGTAATATTGCTTTTACCGTGGGCGGCAACTTTGAAGATGGTCGCGGCAATGCGGTTGCGTCGGTGTCCTGGATGGAGCGTAAGCCCGTGCTGCTGGGCGACCGGCCGCTGGGACAGTTTGGTATTAACTCGAACACCGGGGCCGGTCTGGCGGAATACCGCGCCGGTGAAGACGCCCAGCTCCCGGAGGCGGGCTGTGGCGGTCCTAATGTTGTCGATATTAATGGTTCCGGTTCAACCACCGCCATGCCCACCCGATTCGAGTTAATCGGTGCTGGCGTGGAAGGGCAGTTCCGCGAAGACGGTACGCTGGGCCCAAACTGTAGCCTGTTTAACTTTAACCCGTTTAACTACTACCAGACTCCGGCCGAGCGGTATACCGCCACTGTTATGGCGCACTACACCATTAACGATCATGCCGAGGCCTACACCAGCTTTAATTTTACCAATACCAGTGTAGAGCAGCAGGTGGCACCGTCGGGCACGTTTGGCACCCAGTTTACATTGCCGCTCTACAATCCGCTGATTGGCGACCAGGCGCTTAATTTTATCTTAGACGGTGCCAACGCTGCCGTCGCCTCCGGTGTGCTGCTAAATGGTGAAAGCTGGAACGATGTCAATGGCAACGGCGTGGTCGATACCGAAGATACCCTTGAGGTGAGATTGCGTCGTCGCACGCTGGAGCTGGGAACCCGGTCGGAACGCTATGATTCGCAAATCTGGCAGATGCTGGCAGGTTTCCGTGGTCAGTTAATCGGCGACTGGAATTACGACATTTCCTACCAGTACGGTGAAGCGAATCGCACCACCGAACGCGCCGGGTACACCAATGTTGAAAATCTGCAAAACGCGCTGGATACCCGCGATGGCATTAACTGTGCGGTGGGTGGGGCGTGTGTGCCCATCGATCTGTTTGGCGGCTTTGGCACCATCACCGATGCTGCCGCGGCTTACTCAAGTGCCGTTGCCTTGCAGCAACAAAAATACAATCAGGAAATCATGCAGGTGATTTTGGACGGACCAATTGAGATGATCAGTTTGCCTACTGCCACCTGGCCTTTATCGTTAAGTGTGGGCTATGAGCACCGTACAGAAAATGGCTCGCTGTCACCGGATGAGTGCCTGAAGCTGGCGCCTACCAGTTGTCTTGGTGGCGCGGGTGGTAACATTCTGCCTATCGACGGTGGCTATAAAGTGGATGAGTTCTTCTTTGAAGGGGTACTGCCCATATTCGACGGTTATGATTTTGCCGAAACCATGGATGTGGAGTTTGGTTTCCGCTCGTCGGACTATGACACTGTAGGGACGACCGATTCCTGGAAGCTGGGTTTTAACTGGCGTCCGGTCGAGCCTGTCCTGATCCGCGTCATGCAGCAGCGCGCCAACCGGGCGCCGAATGTTGGCGAGTTGTTCTCGCCGGTGACCTCGGGACTGGATAATGCCACGGTTGATCCCTGCTCAGTAGCGAATGCCGGTAACATCAGTGACAGTCTGCGCGCGTTGTGTGTGTCCACGGGCATGCGTGCCGAACAGGTCGGCGTGGTGCCTGATATCATTTCCGGACAGATTAATACGTTCGCCGGTAGCTCGCCCACCACACCACCGGGCCCGGAACAGGCCGATACCACCACCGCCGGCATTGTGTGGACACCCACTTTTGACTGGGCCAATAACTTCTTGCTGTCAGTCGATTATTACAACATCGAAATTGAAGACATTATCGGGCAGTTCTCGGCTCAGGAAATTCTGGATGCCTGCTATCAGAACGGGAATACGGCGGAGTGTGCCAAAATCGTCCGGGTCGGGGGCGACCTGACCGGTGACGCAGCGGGAGTAAGGCTCTTTACCACTAACCTTAAGTATCTGCAGGCAGAGGGGATTGAGGTGGGAGTGAACTTTAACTTCGATACGGACGGCCTGGGCAATTTTGAGTTCAATGCCACCATCAACAAATACCTCACGCAGGAGTCGCAGAGCTCGGATATTGTGCCTGTCACTGACTGCCGGGGCTTTTACGGTACAACCTGCGATCCCATTTCCGACCTGCGCTGGATCCAGCGTACCACCTGGACTTATGACGCGTTTACGGTGTCGCTACTGTGGCGCCACATAAACTCAGTGGACGTTGAGCCTGTAGAAGCCAGTCGCCGGTTCGAGGAATTCCGAACCATCGACAGTTACGATTACTTCGACCTGTATGCCGCCTACCAGATGAACGACAACCTGCGTTTCACACTGGGCGTGGACAACCTGTTTGATAAGGAGCCGCCGGTATTGGGTAACGATATAGGTGACACCAGCTCCAATTCAGGTAACACCTTTCCCAGCAACTATGATCCGCTTGGGCGGTTCTATAAAGCGGGCATACAGCTGACCTTTTAACCCGGTCTATACCCTGGACCACCTTTTGGGGCACTGTTGTGCCCCTTTTTTTGCTCTGGCATTGCGATCTTAAACGGCCATACCTGCCGCTTAACAGCCATTGACATCCAGCGCCTTCACATTAAACGCTTCACTCAAAGACGGTAATCAGGCAAGCGAATGTTTCGCAATCATCTGGGCTATCTCTGTCAGCGCGTTCTTACCGGAAAACTCAAAACGCACACGCCCCAGCGATGAAAAGTAAATCTCAAGTTCGGAGTCCAGGTCGAAAGTGCCGGACGTTTCAACCGAGAACACATCCACGTTTTTATATGGCAGCGACGTGAAATCTTTTTTACTGCCGGTCAGGCCCTGCACATTCACCGCAATGATCCGCTTATTGGTAAATACTACGCCATCGCGCATCGACTTAAAGGCATCGATAATTTCTTCACCTTCAATCAGCAGCGCGGTGACTTTTTCAGCGTAGTCAGCATTTTGTTTTAGCTTAAACACACTTTTGTTGTCGAAATCGATCATGGTTGGCTCCCGGTCACCGTGCCGTGACCTTTATGGTTGAGGGTTTTCAGCGACAGCGGTGACATTGTCCTCACCGCCAGACTGACAAAATCAAAATAGCCGCCTGCCGGTAATAGCGATGTACATGGCCACAACGCCGGCGACCGCGTAAAGTACTTCAAACGCGCCTATATCACTGAGTCCGCTTTGCACAACAGTAATGACCAGCATGACACCCAGCAGCAGCGAAGGCAGCCCGGCCAGACCAAGAACAATGCGAATATTAAGCGGTAGCGATTCATCTTTCATAGCGGGCCCGCGGGTCGTTCGCTTTCCGGTGCCGGGCTGGCGTGAATATCGGTAAGCACCCGTCGCAGCAGGTGCGCGCAGGCACCAAGGGCGATAATTGGGCTGCTAAGTGCCAGTACCCACAACATCTGCGTCTCACCCGACCACAATGCAATGATCAGAAAAAAGCTTATGGGGGTCATAGCCAGCAGCACACTGGTTTTCAGGTGTGTGTTTACGCTATGCGTGATGACATCCTTTGAGAGCATAAAACCTCCTTTTAACCTGTTTTGTTCAGGTCAATATACCAACGGCGAATTCTGCCCACAAATAAATAACGACAATGCCCGTGTCAGACTATACAGCACTCCTGTGTCTGACCACCCTAAAACCCAGAACCTGGCTGCTGCAGAAACGTCAGTTCGTCAGGCGTTGATGCCCGGCCAAGAATCGCGTTGCGATGCGGGTAGCGGCCAAACTGGTCAATAATCGCCTTGTGCCTGTATTCAAAGTCGAGGTTATTGCTGTTGCCCAGGGACGTAAACAGCGTTACGGCACGCTGGTGGATGAGACGTGACTCACTGTGCATAAAAGGCATGTAAAGAAAGGCCCGCTGGTTGTCAGGCAGCGCCGTATCAAAATCCTTTTCAATGGCAGCCTGTGCCAGGGCCAGCGCAAGGGAGTCGGCTGCAAAGGCCGCCGGCGTATCACGGAAGATATTGCGGGAGAACTGATCAAGCACAATGATTTCGGCCAGACTCCCTGTGGCGCTGCTACGCCATGTGTCCAGCTCGCACGCCACTGCCTGACGGTGCACATCACCAAACCGCTGTGCGATAGTCGCATCCAGTTTGGTGTCTTTTTGCCACCACTGTTTGGGGCTTAACTCACTGAACCAGAAATCCAGCACTTCGTTGACCACAAGTTCCCCCTTTTATACTGTTAACAAGCCGGATCACGCCGCGCTATGCGCGTAGATCCCGCTGCATATAATAAAACCGGTCATCTTCCTCAACCACACGAAAACCGTGTCGCAGATACAGTGACACGGCCGGGCTGATCTTAAACACTTTCAGGCTCAGTATATGGACGTTCGCTGCCTGCGCGTAGCGTTGTGCTTCCTTCAGCGCCCTTGCGCCTATCCCGTGGTTTTGCCATTTGGCAATGACCTGTAAATCACGGATCCAGCAGGTACCGTCGTCCAGTGATAACCTTAGTACACCGACGGGCCGGTTATCTAACAGGATATCCAGGTTATACAGCGCCGCGGTCATAGCCGCTATCTGCGCTTCATCCCAGCTGACCTGGTAGGCATCATAATACGTTCGCATATTGGTCAGTGTCAGTGCCGCCGCTCCCTTAAGATCCCGGGTCGGACGAAATTCCAGCTTGTCTGCGTCTGGTTTGCTCACGGCTGTGTCTCATCACGACCCGTAGGGCCCAGCATAACAAACAAAACAGACTGCGCAGCGTTTGCCAGGTTCATTTCACAGAGTGTCCTTTTTTCTATCGGAAACACGCCAGGCTGCAGCCTCTGGATCCAGTAATGACAAGGGCAGCGAATGTGCACGCAATTCCAGTGAGTTAAGGTTCAATCCTATAGCAATAAACGATGAAGTGCCATCGTAAGCTGTTACATAACGTGTCAGTCAGTGCCGCATCCAATGCCATGTTTTGAGGTGCGCCTGGCGGGGAAATGCCATGCCGGAACAATCTGTACGGGCATAAAACGCGTACCAGCGGATAACAACCAAAATCATCACGCGCGCGGTTGCGCCCAAAATACAAAGGAAGCCGCCTTGTTCAACCCTGAAAACTGGACACTCATGCATGGGATCCTGGTCTTTGCTGCCTGTGCCATCACCATCGGCGTTGCGGGGACCCGCATTACCGGCATTGTTGACCAACTGGCAGATCGCACCGGGATTGGCGAGGCAACAGCCGGCGCAGTGCTGCTAGGCGGAACCACGTCGATTGGCGGCTCCGTGCTGTCGGTGACGGCAGCCTGGAATGGGAATGCGGAACTGGCGGTCAGTAATGCACTGGGTGGTATTGCCGTGCAAACCTTTTTTCTGGCGCTGGCTGACATGGTGTACCGGCGCGCCAACCTGGAACATGCCGCTGCGTCTGTACCCAATATGATCCAGAACGCGCTACTGATCACTTTACTGGCGCTGATTATGCTGGCGCCAATGGTGCCCAACACCACGCTGTGGCATATCCACCCCATTACGCCTTTGCTGTTGATCGGCTATATATACGGTATCCGATTGTCGCAGGGCGCACACAACTCGCCCATGTGGATCCCCACACGTACCCGCGAGACCCGTGAGGATGAACCGGACGACACCAGTAAAATGCCGTCTATGCTGCGTTTATGGAGCGAGTTTGCGCTGCTGTTTGTATTACTTGGCGCGGCAGGCTGGACACTGGAACCCTCGGCCACCGTGATCGCAGAGCGTTCGGGGCTGACACAGACCGTCGTGGGCATAATGCTCACTGCTATCAGTACCTCCATTCCAGAACTGGTCACCTCCATTGCCGCAGTGCGTCGTGGCGCACTAACCCTCGCGGTGGGCGGCATTATTGGTGGCAATGCGTACGATACCCTGTTTATGGCGGCCTCGGATATGGCCTATAGGGAAGGGTCGATTTATCACACTATGACGGACGATACCCTGTTCTGGGTATCATTAACGCTGCTGATGTCTGGCATACTGATGATGGGCCTGATAAGGCGAGAGCGCACCGGCCCTGGTCGCATAGGTGTAGAAAGCCTGCTGCTAATGCTGCTTTATTTAGGCGGTGCCGCGTTGTTACTTACTCATCTGTGATGGGGCGCCTCTGCCCGTTGCTGTTGCCGCATCTTCCCTAACAGTCAGTATCGAATGATGAAATGACTGGACTCAACCAACAAAGTGAAACTGTTAAACGTTTTAACTGCACAAAAATGAAAAAACGAACTACCTTTTTTGTCTTTTGGCCACCCCATGAAAATGGGCCGGACCACCCGGGATGGTGGGATCCATCTGAAAGTCCAGGTCAATGACTTCCCAGCCATCTGCCCCCAGCCTGTTTAAATAGTCCTCCGCATTTTCAGTAGTAATACCTTTAAAAAATCCACTTTTCTTCGCTTCTGCAGAGTCTATAATTTTATATTCCCACATAGTTTATCCTTTTTATGTAACGCACATTACGCCAGCGTCAGGCACCCATTTCCTCTTCAGTGTGCCCTGACGTACGCCATAGTTTTTATTACGCTTTATTCGCTAAAAATTTAACACATCCCAGCAGGGGCAGCGTTTTCATCATTAATTTTGATGCATCGTAAAAAAAGTAATCGCTGTTTACCGAAACCTGAATTAACCCGTAGAGCATGAGCATAACAAAGGGCGCTGCTAGCAAGTAATAATTTACGTTTTTAATGAGGCGCTTCAGAAGCCATGCAAACATTACAAAACTGACAGCTACTGGAATTCCAACTGTTACAAGGTCTACGCTGGCAAATGCAAAAGCCGGCGACAGCTCAGCCATTGGTAAAAGCATTGATTCTGGCACTGCAACCGCTGCGCCGTGGCTAATGACAAATATCGCCACATAAACAAAGAGTATGCCTGATGATATTGAAAGCAAACTCTCTCTGTTTGGTTTGTAATGTTGAGTAATGTCCATATCAAGTCTCCTTAAAAATGCTCAGCTCTAGCCTTGTTGCGCAGATACAGAGCTGTTACAACAACGCGGCCCTGTCTGATGTTAGATGTCGCCTGACCATTTTTCTATAAACTTCACAAGTTCTGAAAATACCATTTTCGCTTTTTGCGGGGCAGATTTCGTTAAACTATGGGTTCCTCCCTCAACCTCATAATAAACGTAATCATGTTTAATACTGTTTAACTCTTCTACAAATTCACGGCTCATTTGCACAGGTACCAATGGGTCTTTGCTGCCATGTGAGAGGAAAAACGGTGGGTCGTTGGGGTCCAGATATGTCGCCGGCGTCATGTTCACTAATGTCTTTTGAATATCTGTTGTTGCTGGGTCGGCTAATCGTTGAACGGCCAGTGAATTTTGATACGTCGGAAGAGTAAAGTCTGCTATAGGCGGTGACTGAGCAATAACGGCGCGTACCACGGAATTTTGTGAGGAAAAGAGGCCGTGATCTGAAAAAGCATCTGAGTTCCCGGTCACGCCAGCCATTACTGCCAGATAACCGCCGGCGGATGAGCCAGCCACTATTATTTTATCCGGATCTAAATGGTAGCGCACGGCATTGGCCTTTAAAAAGCGAATTGCGAGCTGAATGTCTTCAATTTGCGATGGGAATTTATGTTTTGGGGCCAGTCGGTACATTGCACTAGCCGCAACATAACCGCGCTTAGAAAAATTTCTAAGCTGTTGGTTTTTTGTGTCTTTGCTTCCGGAAACAAATCCGCCACCGTGAATAAAGAGAATAACCGGTGACGCCTTTTTGCTGGTTTTCGTGGGAAATGCAATATTAATTGATAATTGAGTACCCGCAATCTGACCGATTGGAATATCGGTATGAAGTCCAGTGTATTTTTCCTCGTTCGCCATGGCCACGTTCGATATAAAAAGAAGGGCAATGATTATTAATGATTCAAACTTAAACATAATGAAAACCTGCCGGGCGCCGCCATGGTACTTCCTTAGTATACCACGCAGTGACACTCCAATGACCACAGCGATTAATGATCAATGCCTAGTAGAGCATTGGCTTCCCTTGAAAGCCTAATACCCAAATTAGAGGCAGCAATATGCGGATTAAAATACGAGCGATTTAATGTGTTTGTTATACGCATTTTGCCATATTTGTTGGGCATTACTTCGCGTGTATAAGTTCGAGATGGGCAAGCAGTTAACTTTACCTGGTTACAGCTACGAAGATGGTTCTGTAATTCTCGAATTGATAGCGCTTGGCTCTCGTAAGAATTATTATCGCAATGTTAAAAAGTAATTCTGACCAATTGCGTTCAACGCTCGGCTTTGAGACGTGCCGAAGCGCAGCGCAGGTGCGTCCGCCAACAGCCACTGGTTATGATGTGATGGTAGCTCAATCTGGCAGTCCCTCAAATTTTGGAAGGTCCCCTAACCCTTCATCCCACACAGCTTTGCTGGATGAAAAAATGTGCGCTGTTGGCACCATAGAGATTTCACTGTCCAAGCTCCCTGCGGGAACGTTGAGCAAACCCGGGATTTGAGTGCTTGGCAATGCTGAGCCACACAATTTACAAAAGCTTTTGTTATGACGAGTTCCTGGAAGCGTAAAGGACGTCACTGCATCTTCACCCGACAGCCAGGCCAGTTTCGCTGACTGTGAGAAAAGGTTTGCCGCATGAGCCGAGCCTGTATCTTTTTGACAAAACTGACAATGGCATAAGTAAAGACCATCGAAGTCACCTGTTACTTCAAAGCTTACGGTGCCACACAGGCAAGAACCGAAATGTGCAGTCATCAGAATCCCTTACATGGCATGAAGTTGAATGTAGCGAAAAACACATAACTGAAAGGTAACGGGCGCAGGCACGGGGCTATAATCGCGAAGCGGCCACACCAAGATGGGTCGCAAGTGTCCTGCAACTTATGCCATTTGGCTCCATGTAAATGAACTCAATAAATTCACCGGGGTGTGGTGGGTTATGCATATTCATTAGTGATAATCCTCGTAATTTAAGATGTAAGCATTACCATCCGTGAACTCGAAAGTTACTCTCCAGTTACCGTTGACAGATATCGACCAAATATTTGACCTTTCCCCTTTAAGTTGGTGTAGATTCTGACCAATTGCCTATAACGGCCCTCATAACGGGCAAATATACTTAGGCTACAATATACCAAGCGAAGCGCTGCGAGCCAGCGTATTTTTGTCCCAGCGAGCGTAGTGAGCGAGTTTATGCGCTTGGTGAATCAACAATGACAGCCTAAAATGACCTAATTAAAGACCTTTTAGGAGACCGTTATGGCGGCGAGAGTTTTGGCAGAAGTTGCTGCAAGTATTACTGAACTAAAAGCGAACCCTATGAAAGTTGCAAGCAGTGCATATGGCGATCCTGTTGCTATTTTGAATCGGAATGAACCTGCGTTCTATTGTGTCCCAGCTGAGATTTACGAAAAAATGATGGATCGTTTAGAGGATCTGGAACTACTACAGCTTGTTAAAGAAAGGCAAGACGAAGAAAGCGTTTCGGTGAATTTGGATGACCTATAAATTAGAGTTTAAGAGAAGCGCCTTAAAGGAATGGAATAAACTAGGTAGCACTCTGCAGCAGCAACTGAAAAAGAAAATAGCAGAGAGATTAAAAATACCACACGTAGCCCCTGATAAAGTGTTAGGTGCTGATAATGTTTACAGAATAAAATTACGTCAATCGGAATATAGGCTGGTATATCAGGTACTTGATGACGTAGTTGTAGTTACAGTGCTTGCAGTTGGAAAACGCGAGAGAAATGAGGCTTACAAAAAAGCATTAAAGAGACTTGATGCTGAATAAGGGTTTAACTTCTAAATATGGGGCGCGGACGCGCAGGCGATAATGGCGAAGCCGCCTGCGTGTTTGCGTCCCAGTGCGCCTTGGCGCACGATATAATTTGTTTGTTAGTTGCCGTAAATTCAACAGGTGTGCTAACATTTGTGCGTACATTTCATAAGGAGTTTACCGTGGATACCCGTATTCAGTTTAGAGTAGATGAAGAAACTAAACGGCTAGCTCAGATAATGGCCGAAAGCCAAGGACGCACTTTAAGTGACGCTTGTAGAGAGCTTACGGAAGAACTCGCTGAACAGCAACGAAAAATAATTACTCATGATCAGTGGCTTACTGAAGAGGTTAATGCTGCGTTCAGTAAATTAGAGAGTGGACAAAGTAAGTTCGTCAGTCATGAAGAAGCGAACTTGGACATGGAAGCTCGAAAAATGAAAATTAGGAATAAAGCCAAAAAATGATCTTATGGGAAAAAAGTTCGTTGGACGATCGTGAGGCTATTTTTGAGTTTTTATACGAATTTAACCCATTAGCAGCAGAAAAAACTGATGCAATAATTGAGAAGAAAGTTGAAAACTTGAATCAGCAACCTCTTATGGGAGTGGAGAGAGAGGGTATACCGGGAAGACTGTTAATAATTCCAGAGGTTTCAATGATCGTTTCATATTTCATAAATGACGACATTATTCACATTCTTCGAGTTTTACACCAAAAGCAAAAATTTCCTGTAGGCAACTAACACCCCAAAAAGGGGCAATTACACGTGGGCTATGATACGGAACGAAGTGACGGGAGCCCACGTGTAATTGTCCCGCTTACTTGGCTTGTTAGGCGGCATGCAGATCTATTGGCTGCACGTTATCCAAGTTGATGTTTTGCTTTGCCTGCCAAAGTTCATAGTTGTCTTGCATACTAAGCCAACTCTCAGGGCTGCGCCCTAATACCTTTGATAACCTTAATGCCATTTCTGGCGTTACTGCACTTTTTCCCTTAACGACACGATTTAGTGTAGAAGCGGCAACACCAAGATGGGTAGCAAGTGTTCTGCAACTTATGCCGTGTGGCTCCATATAAATGGACTCAATAAATTCACCGGGATGTGGTGGGTTATGCATATTCATTAGTGATAATCCTCGTAATTTAAGATGTAAGCATTACCATCCGTGAACTCGAAGGTTACTCTCCAGTTACCGTTGACAGATATCGACCAAATATTTGACCTTTCTCCTTTCAGTTGGTGTAAAGAGAAGCCGGGTAAATTGATGTCATCAGTATTTTGCGCGGTATGGATAGCAGCTAATTGCATGCGAAGTTTTTTCGCGTGCTTGGTCTGAATGCCTGAAGTTTTCCCTTTTTCGAAAAACAGCTTAAGACCCTTGTGTTTAAATGACTTAATCATGAAAAGAGTGTAGCGCATTGCGCAACGCGGTGCAACTTGACGCCTAACACCCCGCTTAGGGGCAATAACACTTGGGCTAAAATTGGAGCGAAGCGACTGAGCCCACGTGTTGTTGTCCCAGGGAGCTTGCGATCAACTACAGCGGTTTGTTATACACTTTTCTGTTTAATCCTTTTACCATACTTTTCAATAAACGCAGCGGCAATACAGAATACTACACCAATAGATATAAAAGCCGCTTCTGCGGGCGCAAAACCCAATGATGCAGGTATACGCGCGATCGCAGCAGCTAGTACCCCAACATAAGCATATGCAATGAAGTAAAAGTGATTAACTAGCCATTTCTTATTGGGCTTTTTGGCTGCGTAATAATATCCCAGCAATAGCCAAATAAGGTTCCACAGAGCTAGGGGTTGGAAAAAAGAGAAACCATATTTAGGCCACATTGCAAAAGCTGAGACGTTTACAAAAACCATGCTGGCTACAAAGGTTCTTCCTATCCAAGTATGGAAGACATCTCCCTTTCGCTTGGCTATAGCAATTGCGCCTGAAATTAAACCAACTACAGCGAATAAAATGTGTAAAAAAGACAAAACATCCATATTTTTCCTCTTAGGGTATAACTTTAAGCTTTGGGGCGCAGACGCGGGGCTATAATCGCGAAGCGGCCCCATGTTTGCGTCCCAGCAAACGAAGTGAGTGACAACAGCGTTTTGTTAGCTGTACATGTTGCCAAAATTAGCCTCCTGCCATTTTGAACAAGAAAAAAAAGAATCCAGAAAATAATAGAATGCCAGCTATTACCATAATGGTAAGTGCCTTTGATCTTGACATCGATTCAAGTAAACCAACTTCGGTTTGCATCCTAAAAAGGTCTGAGATGGAAGAGGATTCCTTCAGCTGCGGTTTAGAATTTTGTTTTTTCATACAACCTCCTGTTGTGAATTTTCCGGGTACAGCTAACACACACATAAGGGGCAGTAACGCGAGGGCTAAAATCCGAGCGAAGCGACAGAGCCCACGTGTTACTGTCCCAGCGAAGCGCCTTAATGTGTTTGTTATGTTTTTGGCTTTACAGTTTCAAACCACTTAGATACTTCTTCTCCGGTTGTTAATGTAACGACAACCTTTTCGTTTTTTGCCATTTTGGAAGCAATTACATTAAATGAACCGGTCCATCGATTTAGAGAAAAATGCTCTTTTTCACCCTCGTTAATTTGCACGAAGCGTTTAGACTCAGCCCCATCAAATACTCCTATTTTAACCTTTGGAGAAAAGAACCTACGCCACCAATTTTGCCTTACCTCTATATGGACACTCTCGACGAAGGCTACTCTGCGACCAGTATTTACAACATCTAATTTAAAGTCGATTAACTTTTGTCTATCAATTGGATTATCAGTCAATGATGAAACAATCGCCATTGAAGGAATAAGCCTTAGTCTAGAGCGATCTTTAGTGTAAATATAATACTGAAACACCAGCGCTAATGTTCCAGTTATCGCTCCAAACAAAGCTGTTAAATCAGTGACTATCTTATTTTCAAACATCCTTGTTCCTAAAACATAACGCTAAGCTTTGGGGCGCAGGCACGGGGCTATAATCGCGAAGCGGCCCCGTGTATGCGACCCAGCGAACGAAGTGAGTGACAATAGCGTTTTGTTAGCTGCGCAACTGTGTGATATGCAACAGTTCACCCACTGGCCCCCATAAATAAAATACCTTACCCCAAGATTCTTGTTGTATTGGTGTAATCTTGGTTTTGTGTTCCGACTTAGAACATAGCTCATGCGCACCGTAGATCTCTGAAACGCAAATTTGCAACATGAAGTTTTTGGCTAAACCTTCATTGTAGAAGCGCTGCAAAAAGAAAAGACAATCTCCGTTTTCAAAAAGTGTGAGATCGTCGGTTACGTATTCTGATTTGAAGCCAATTTCCGAGTAGAAAGACTTTGATATTTCGTAATCCTTACTTGGAACAAATGTTTTTATATCTATTACATCCATGACGCTTTCCAAAGGCAGCTAACACCCACATAAGGGGCAGTAACACGTGGGCTAAAATCCGAGCGAAGCGACAGAGCCCACGTGTTGCTGTCCCAGCGAGCCTGCGAGCGGCTTAATGTGATTGTTATACGTTTCACACGCAGTGGGTATGAAACTCGTTACTAACTTGTTGTTGAAAAGCATTCTTCCTATTAGAAAACTGATTTGCCCAATTGTCTAGAAATTCACTTGTCGGTAGCTTTTTCTGTTCTTTGATGTTTGGATAAAACTGGCGAATAGAAACTTCTAGCTGGCGAATACTGTAGAGGATAGTTGTTACCTCTGTGAAACCAAGTAATTGGAGGCGACTCTGGGCGATATAGACATTTTCCCTAGCATTCAGGACTTTTTCTTCGATTTCTTTCACCCAATCTTCGGCTTCTTGCCAAAAGTCTGGTTCTGAGTTTGCTTTTGGTAAAGAATCAACCAAACCTGCGAGCCTTGAAAAATACTCTGACAAAAACTGAATATATTCATCAGATTTTTCAACTGCGACTAGAAGCATTTCTCTTTTTATTTGTTTTGACTCTTTTTCAACCGCTTTCGAGTTTTGAAATTTAGTAGTAGAAAATGAAGCTAGTGCAGTGATTATTGCGCCTAGCCCAATTTTAATAGTTGTATCAACTATATCGATCCATTCCGTGGCCATATATGTCTCCAAAACGTATAACTTCCCACTAAGGGGCGATAACACATGGGCTAAAATTAGGAACGAAGTGACGCAGCCTATGTGTTAGCGTCCCAGCGAGCGAAGCGAGAGCCTTGAGTGGTTTGTTATATTTCATTGTTTAAACATCCTTGAAAACATCATAAATAACAACTCCAACGTTAATGACCGTCAAGATCATAATGAAAATTGTCATATTGCGCATTTGAGAAGTCATTGATTTGATTTTTGAGTTGAACTCTTCATTTTCGCGGCGAGCAATTTCTTCCCTATAGAAGCTTAGTCCAAGACTTGTCGATTTAGCGATCTGATCATAGCTTCTTTTTAAAGACTCAATATCTCTATTTTTTAATTCGTCAAATGAACTCATTTCTTTTCTCTGAAATATAACTTCCCGCATAACGGGCAAATATACGTAGGCTATATTACCGAGCAAAGCGAGGGGAGCCTACGTGTATTTGTCCCCCGCGAGCGAAGCGAGTGTTTATGCGTTTGTTAGGTGTCATGTTTCGACAACCTTTGAATCGCTTCTGGGTCTTTTGAGATCTGGCGCTCTATTATGTTTAACAACGTTTGTTCGGATACGCCCGTCACTCCAAACCAAATGTACCCTACTAACAACATGGCAAACATCGGTGCCATGAATGGTAGGTAGTTCGTAATACCTAACTTGTCGTAAAAAGGGAATGCAAAAACGAAGAGCAATAAAAAAGTGGAAGCGACTTTAGCCATAGCCATCCCTTTTTTTGCTTTAAGATAGTCCTTTATATCTGAGCTTTCCATATCAATTGTTCCTTAGGAATAACGATGGCACCTAACAATTTAATAGACCCCAAAACGGTATGTTTTCCCGACCCGATTTGGTGTATTTAGTGTTGATGATGTAGTCAGATTACGCGATAAGCGCCTTAAACTAAAGGGATAGTGCGCTGTGGTGTATTTTGCTCATGAATTCAATACCCCAAAACGCCTGTTTTATCGACGTGGTGTTTTTCGCGAAGAAAAAGTGACAAAACCCGTCTGAATGTCAGTTTTATTCTGCGTCTGTAAACGTACACTGGTTTCATTTTCGAAAAACCAATGAAATCTGCCTTTCTCTTGTCGCTATACGAATTTATGCTGCAAAAGCGCTACGCTAAACGTACTATCCAAACTTATCTGTCGTGGATTGCGGATTTCATCCGCTTTCATCAATATTCTCACCCCGACAAGCTGAATGTCACGCATGTTGAAGCGTATCTTACTCATCTGGCCGTAAAACGTAAAACGGCGGCGTCGACCCAGGCGACGGCGTTAAATGCGTTGGTGTTTCTGTACGGAAAGTACCTGGAAAAACCATTGCCGGAAGATATGAACTTTCTCAACAGCGGGCGCGAACGAAAATTGCCTGTAGTGCTTACCCAACAGGAAGTAAAGGCCCTGCTTGCACGCGTCAGTCAGCAGCATTACCTTCTCCAGCAGGGGGCGCATGGTGTAGTGAGTCCGCTTTCCAGCTTACTAATATAAAAAAGGGCCCGCAGGCCCTTTTCATTGTAGCTGTTTGAAGCGGTGTGCGTTACACACGTTCAAAGATAGTCGCAATACCTTGGCCCAGACCAATACACATGGTGGCAAGGCCCACTGACTTGTCGTTCGACTCCATCAGGTTCAGCAGCGTGGTACTGATACGTGCACCTGAGCAGCCCAGTGGGTGACCCAGTGCAATGGCGCCGCCATTCAGGTTCACCTTCTCGTCGTACTGCTCCAGCCAGCCCAGTTGCTTAATGCACGACAGGGCTTGAGCGGCAAAGGCTTCGTTAAACTCGGCCAGCTCGATGTCGTCCATGCTCATGCCAGCACGTTTCAGGGCTTTTTGTGTAGCCGGTACCGGGCCGTAACCCATGATGGCGGCATCGCAGCCTGACACACCCATGGCGCGAATTTTCGCACGCGGCTTCAGGCCCAGTGCTTTGGCTTTATCGGCGGACATTACCAGCATGGCTGATGCACCGTCGGAGATGGCTGATGATGTGCCTGCGGTAACGGTACCGTTGACCGGATCAAAGACCGGACGCAGCGCCGCCATCGACTCTTTGGTGCTGTCGGGGCGGATCACTTCATCGTCTTTAATCATTTTCAGCACGCCATTGGCGTCGTGACCTTCAATAGGCACGATCTCGTTGTCCCAGCGGCCTTCCTGCATGGCTTTGTGGGCGCGCTGGTGCGAACGGGCACCAAACTCATCCTGCATTTCACGGCTGATGCCATTCTGGCGGCCCAGCAGCTCTGCGGTCATGCCCATATTGCCCGAGGCTTTGGCCGTGTATTTAGCCAGACCTGGGTGGAAGTCCAGGTTAAAGGTCATCGGCACGTGGCCCATGTGCTCAACACCACCAATCATAAATACGTCACCGTTGCCGGTCATAATGCCTTTGGCGGCATCGTGCAGCGCCTGCATCGACGAGCCACACAAGCGGTTCACGGTTACCGCACTGGTTGAGCGCGGAATATCGGTGAGCAGCTGGGCGTTACGGGCAACATTAAAGCCCTGCTCTTTGGTTTGCTGTACGCAGCCCCAGATGATGTCTTCAATTTCAGACGGGTCCAGATTGGGGTTACGTTCCAGTAGTGCGCTCATCAGCTGCGCTGACAGGGTTTCTGCGCGCACGTTGCGAAATACGCCACCCTTGGAGCGGCCCATGGGTGTACGTACACAATCGATTACTACGACTTCTTTCATGATGCGTCTCCTTAAGGGTTATGCGAAGTAAGATTTACCGTCGGCGGCCATCTGGCGAACGCCATCGGTTACCTGGTAAATCGGGCCTAAGTGGGCGTATTTGTCCGCCATTTCGACGAAGTTCGCTAACCCAATGGTTTCAATCCAACGGAAAACGCCGCCACGGAACGGTGGGAAGCCCAGGCCGTATAACAACGCCATGTCGGCTTCTGAAGCACTGCCGACAATGCCTTCTTCCAGGCAACGAATGGCTTCGTTGGCCATAGGCACCATCAGACGCGCGATAATTTCGTCCTTGTCGAAATCCTTGCTGTCGCTGACGTGCTCTTTGAGTAGCGCATAGGTGTCGTCCGAGGCATTCTTGGTAGGACGGCCACGTTTGTCGGTGCCATACTCATAAAAGCCTTTGCCGTTTTTCTGGCCTAAGCGCTCGGCACGATACTGCAGGCTGACCGGATCGTTTCCAATTTTCTGCATGCGCTCGGGAATGCCTTCGGCCATCACACCAGCGGCGTGATCGGCGGTGTCCATTCCTACCACATCCAACAGGTAAGCCGGACCCATCGGCCAGCCAAAGGTTTTTTCCATTACCTTGTCCACGGCCACAAAATCAGCGCCGTCCAGCACTAACTTGCTGAAGCCAGCAAAGTAGGGGAACAGTACGCGGTTAACCAGAAAACCGGGGCAGTCATTTACCACAATCGGCGTTTTACCCATCTTAAGCGCGGCGGCAACCACTGCATTTACGGTGTCGTCAGAGGTTTTTTCACCTCGGATAATTTCGACCAGTGGCATCTTATGCACGGGGTTAAAGAAGTGCATGCCCACAAAGCGCTCTGGCTTATCCAGGTTCTTTGCCAGCTGATTAATTGAAATGGTCGAGGTGTTCGAGCAAATGATGGCGTCATCAGCCACCGTTTTCTCGGTTTCCTGAAGCACACTGGCTTTCACTTTGGCATTTTCTACCACCGCCTCAATCACCAAATCGGCATCTTTCATGGCGTTGTAATCAAGGGTGGGTGTGATGTTATTCAGCGTCGACGCCATTTTCTTCGCATCAACCTTGCCTCGCTCCATGCCTTTGCTTAGGATTTTTGAGGCTTCTTTCAAGCCTAAGTCCAGCGCGTCGGTACTGATGTCTTTCATCACTACCGGCTGGCCTTTCACGGCCGCCTGATAGGCAATGCCACCGCCCATAATACCCGCTCCCAGTACAGCGTTTAGTTTGTTTTCTTTGGTTGCGGCCTTAGCCTGTTTTTTACCTTTGCTTTTCACCAGCTGGTCAGACAGGAAAATACCAATCTGCGCTTTGGCTGCATCGGTTTTAGCCAGCTTCACAAAACCTTCGTTTTCCAGCTTCAGCGCACCGTCGCGATCCATGCCAGAGGCATTTTTCACCGTTTCCACCATCATGTGCGGGGCGGGGTAATGCTTACCGGCTTTGGCTGCTACCATGGCGGCAGCGGTAGAAAAGCTCATGGCGGCTTCATTTTTATTCAGTTGCAGCGGCGCTTTTTTCTGATCGCGGCGCTTTTCCCAGTTAAGTGAACCACTGGCGGCGTCTTTAAGCATCGACAGCGCAGCCTCTTTCAGCGCCTCGGGCGCAACCACGGCATCAACAGCGCCTTCATTTAAGGCCTGCTGACCTTTACGATCTTTACCGGTGGTCATCCACTCAAGCGCGTTGTCAGAACCAATCACACGCGGCAGACGCACAGTCCCGCCAAAGCCTGGCATCAGGCCCAGTTTTACTTCTGGCAAGCCTATGGAAGCGGTGGTGTCGGCCACACGCATGTCGCAGGCCAGGGTCATTTCACAGCCGCCACCTAAGGCAAAGCCATTAATGGCTGCCACAGTAGGGAAAGGCAAATCTTCAAAACGGTCAAATACCTGCGCAGTTTTAGCTACCCACGACAACACTTCTTCGTCGTCTTTGGCGAACAGCTCGGTAAACTCGGTAATGTCCGCGCCAACGATAAAGGTGGATTTGTTACTGCGAACCAGCACACCCTTAATGTCATCACGTGACTTGAGGACCTGGGTTGCTTCGTCCAGTTCGCCAACGGTTTGCCGGTCAAATTTATTGACTGAACCTTCGGCATCAAACACCAGCTCAGCAAAGCCGTCATCAAGCAGGCTGACGGTCAGACTCTTGCCTGTGTATATCATTTTGGTCTCCTTTGGCATTGGCCAGGATGTCAGAAAAACAACGTAACGAATGTTGTTCTTAATTGTGCAAAACACCGCTGTATGATCACCTGTGATCTTACAGAAAGTGTTTCACGTGCGATGTCAGGTGGCTCGATTCTTGTCAAAGTCACCGAAAATTTCAATGAAAAGTTCAAACACCCGTTTCAATTTTAGGGAATGTGGCATCGTAAGCAGCGATTTTCAAGTTCGAATTCCCCTTTTGAACTTGTATAATGGGTGCGAATGGTGTCGAAAGCCAATCCAAAAAAATAATAGTCCGTAAAAACGCCGGAAATAGTTGATTACGAAAATAACGACCAGCAGCAGAGCCTGGAAGTGCGTCGCGCAATGCGACAGATGGTTTTTAAGGATGGCAGAATGAAGCGAGCCGTTTCAGGGTTAAAGACGTTTTCAATAGCATTGCGCGTGGTGGTGCTGGCACTGGTGACTACCGCAGCCAGTGCAGAAAGTGCGCCTGAAAGTGCCCGCGAAAGTCAACGGGAGGCGTTTCGTGACGCCGAGGATGCCCTGCAGCTGGCCGCCCGAAACCGGTTAGGTGCTGCGCTTTCCAGGGCCAGCGGGCTTACCGATTATCCGCTGTACCCCTACCTTGAACGGCTGCGAATAAACCGTCACCTTACTATTCAGAACCGTGACATTGTCGAAACCTTTCTGGCGCGTTACGACGGCCAGCCGGTGACCTACGGCTTGCGCAGTCGCTGGTTGAAATACCTGGCAAAATACGGCCATAAGCAGGCGTTTCTGGCCAGCTATGAGGCCGGGATGGGGGCAGAAATCACCTGTCACTACCTGCGTTATCAACTGGAGGATACGCCGACGCCGGAGACATTGCTTCACCGCGTTGACAGTCTTTGGCTAAGTGGTAAGTCGCAGCCGAAAGCCTGCGACCCACTGTTCAGTACCTGGCAAAAGCAAGGGCTGATGACGCCGCAAAAGGTGTTGATGCGTATTGAGAAAGCCGCCAAAGGTGGCAGCATCAGGCTAATTCCCTATCTGCAGCGCAAACTACCGGACGACTGGCAGTACCTGGCTGAGCGCTGGCACAACGTCAGGCGTAATCCAGCGGTGGTCAACCGTGCTTCCCTGTTCCCGCTTAACCATCCTGACCATGAAGCGGATATTCTGAGCTGGGGCATCGAACGACTGGCCTGGCGCGATCCTGACGCCGCGATTAAAGCCTATTACCGCTGGCAGCGTGAGTCGCTGTTCAGCCAGCCTCAACTGCTAATGATGCATCGGGCGATTGCACTGAGTCTGGCCATTGATGATTCGCCGCAGGCCAGTGAATGGCTAAGACGGGCGGATGTGGACGGTGCCGATGAAGACGTTAAACGCTGGCATCTAGCTTACCTGCTGCGTCAGCAACGCTGGAAAGACGTGCTGACAGTGATAGGCCGGGCAAGCACCGAACGGCGCAATGACGATGCCTTTATTTACTGGCAGGCGCGCGCATTCGACAAACTGGGCATGCCACAACAGGCCGGTATTCTGTACGACCGCTTAGCCAAAGAACGGCACTATTATGGCTTTATGGCCAGTGCCCGGCTGTCCCGGCCGCCAACGCTGGATCATGCGCCGGTACCGGTGGATGACACGGCCGTTGAGCGATTACGCCATCATCCTGCGGCTCAGCGGGCCTATGAATTTTTTAAGATGCAGCGCTATCTGGAAGCACGCCGGGAATGGCGTTTTCTGATGCGTCAGGTCAGTGATGAACAAATTAAATACCTGGCAGTACTGGCCAGTGAATGGGGCTGGCACGATCAGGCCATCGTCAGCTTCGCAAGAAGCGGTTACTGGAACGATGTCGAGCGCCGTTTTCCGCTGGCTTACCAGCCTGAGTTTGCCGACGCCGCGCAGCAGTTTGCTGTTCCCCAGGCGCTGGCCATGGCTATCGCCCGGCGTGAAAGCTCGTTTATGCAGGATGCCGTTTCGCCTGCCGGGGCCACGGGGCTGATGCAGCTTATGCCGAATACCGCCCGTTATGTGGCCAACACAAACGTCAGTCGTGAAACACTGTTTCAGCCAAACCAGAACTTGCTGTACGGGGTGCAGTACCTGCGGTATCTGATGGATAAAATGAAGAATAACCCGGTGCTGGTGATGGCGTCTTATAATGCGGGCTGGCAACGGGTGCTGGAGTGGCTGCCACAGGACGCGGCCATTCCAACGGATATCTGGATCGAGACCATTCCCTACCATGAAACCCGCGATTACGTAAAAGCGGTGCTGGCGTACCGGTACATTTACGAAAGCCAGCTGGGGGAATCGAGCAGAATATTTGAGTCACTCACCGATGCCATGATCCCGGCCGCCGAACAGCTTGAACGTCAGGGCAGTGTGAGCGCGGTGAACCTGACCCCACAGTAGTCTGGCAGAGTGTGCCCCCCCCCTTTTCAGCCGCGAATATGCTAGACTGGCGCCATCGTGAGCTGGCCGCATGGCCCTAACCAATGTGAAGAGGTTTTATGTCACACCATCAGGAAACTTATCAGGCGCATATCGAGGTGCTGCAGAAACGCACTAAAGAAGCGTTGCAACGTGAAGGACTCGACGGACTGGTCATCCATTCCGGTCAGGGAAAGCGGCTTTTTCTGGATGACAATCATTATCCATTTAAGGTAAACCCCCAGTTCAAAGCATGGTTGCCGGTGGTTGATAACCCTAACTGCTGGCTGGTGGTAAACGGCGAAGACAAGCCCAAACTTATTTTCTACCGTCCGGTCGACTTCTGGCACAAGGTGCCGCCAGAGCCAAACGATTTCTGGACCGACAGCTTTGACATCGTGCTGCTGAAGCAGCCGGATGCGGTGGAAAAGCACCTGCCGTACGACAAAAAGGGTTTTGCCTATATTGGTGAATACATTGAAGTGGCCAGGGCCCTGGGGTTTGAGAATGTAAACCCTGATCGCGTGCTGCACTATCTGCATTTTCACCGCGCCTATAAAACCGATTATGAGCTGGACTGTATGCGCGGCGCGAATAAAATCGCGGTTTCCGGGCACAAAGCAGCCCATCAGGCATTTTTAGACGGCAAGAGTGAGTTTGATATTAATCTGGCCTATGCGCAGGCGACCCGCCACGGCGATAACGACGTGCCCTATACCGGCATCGTCGCGCTCAATGAACATGCCTCCATTTTGCACTATATGCACTGCGATACTCAGGCGCCGAAAACGTCACGGTCATTTCTGATTGATGCCGGCGCTACCTACCATGGCTATGCCGCCGATATTACCCGTACCTACAGCCGTGAGGACAATGCGTTTCGTGATTTGATCCAGGCCGTCGACAAGGTCACGCTGACGCTGGTTGATTCACTGAAGCCCAATGTCGCCTATACCGACATTCACCTGCTGGCCCATGACGGGATTGCGCAAATTCTGAGTGATGTTGGTATTGTTAATTTAAGCGCGCCGGAGATTGTTGAACAGGGTATCACCCGCACCTTCTTCCCGCACGGTATCGGTCATTTCCTTGGGCTTCAGGTTCACGATGTTGGTGGGCAGATGAACGACGACCGGGGTACGCCGAAACCGTCACCAGAGGACCATCCGTTTTTGCGCTGTACGCGTGTGGTCGAGCCGAATCAGGTATTCACCATTGAACCCGGCCTGTACTTTATTGACAGCCTGCTGGCTGACTTAAAAGCCACACCGGCGTCGAAATATATTAACTGGGACAAGGTTGATCAGTTCCGTCCGTTTGGTGGCATACGCATTGAAGATGACATCATTGTGCACCGTGAACGCAACGAAAACATGACCCGCGAGCTGGATCTGGACTAACCAATGACGACTGCCGTGGCCGGCAATGAGCTTACCATTCTGCTGATTGTTGCTACGGCAGCCGGTCTGGCGATGCCGGCTGGTGCGTTATTGTCGCGCATCCGGGGCTTTCAGACGCAATGGCGAGAGCAGGAACTGCGACACGGCATTATGGCGCTGGGTGCGGGCGCACTTATCTCTGCGGTGGCTCTGGTGCTGGTGCCCGAAGGGGTAAAAGAAGTCTCAGTGCTGGCCGCGTGTCTGTGTTTCGTAGGCGGTGCGCTGGCGTTTATGGGCCTAGACATTTATCTGGCACGTAAAAAGACCTCCGGCAGCCAGCTGGCGGCCATGCTTACTGACTTTGTGCCTGAATCGCTGGCGCTGGGCACCACCGCAGCGCTGGGCGGTGGCACGCTGCTACTGGGCGTATTGATCAGCATTCAGAATCTGCCCGAAGGCTTTAACGCTTACCGCGAAATGACCCGCACCAACAAGCAGCGCCGTAACCGTATTTTGTTGCTGTTTATTCTAATGGCGCTGCTGGGTCCGCTGGCCAGTCTGGTGGGCTACTTTTACCTGTCGGATTATCCCCACTTGATAGGGGGGATCATGCTGTTTGCCGCCGGCGGCATTCTGTATTCAGTATTGCAGGATGTGGCACCGCAAATTCGCATGGAAAATCACTGGTTACCGCCGCTCGGCGGTATTCTTGGCTTTTTGGTCGGCTTACTGGGGTACATGCTGGAACGCGGCTGACGCTGCGCCTGTCCCGGCCTGCCATTCGCGGCAACAATCAACACCACTGCTCCATTTTCCAAACTGATGCGTAGCAAGAACTATGAATTAATTCAGCTTGTTAGGGATAGGTCTGCCAAGCGGGCAGAGCGGCCGCATCTTCCCTGGTAACAGACTGGCGAAACGTATCCTTGTGTGCGCAAACAGCAAAAGGAAAAGGCGTATGGACGTTATTTGCACGCGCTGTGGCGCTCAGCAAACGTACGAGGCTCCGCAAGAGGGGCAGTCTTTGCTGTGTGCTCGCTGCGAGCACCCTATTGTCAAAGCCACACAGCGCAACAACCGGCCCGCACTAATGCTTACTCTGGCTGCGATGATCCTGTATTTCCCGGCCAACTTCTATCCTATTCTGACCATGACTTATTTAGGCCGCAGTACTGAGAACACCATACTCAGCGGTGTGATGACCTTGTACAGCGACGGAATGTGGGGGCTGGCACTGCTGGTGTTTTTTGTCAGTATTGTGGTGCCGCTGGTAAAAATTGTTGCGCTACTGTACCTGCTGCTGATCGCACAACATGTGAAGTTATTGAGCAAAAAGCATCAGGTTGCCCTGTTGCACTATGTCGATAAACTTGGCCCCTGGTCGATGCTTGATGTCTTTCTTGTGGCCATCCTGGTCGCTCTGGTCAAGCTGCAGGACCTGGCACGGGTAGAGCCGGGGCCCGGCATTGTTGCCTTCGCCGGCGTGGTGATCACCACCTTAATTGCATCGCAAATCTTCGACAGCCGCTTGCTGTGGAAGCAAAACAAGTAATGCCCAGCCGAATGGCCCAGCAGAATGTAGTAATACGGGGAACTGACTATGAATGAGTACGGCCACGATTCAGATAACAGCGGGACGCAGAAACGCCGGCGTTACAAACGCAAGGCGAAGGTCTCTGAGGGTGCCGGACGTCACTGGGTCTGGCTCATTCCGGTTTTTGCCATCGCGCTGACCAGCTTTATTGTGTGGCGTAACCTGCCGCCGGAAGGTGAGCAAATTATTATCTCCATCACTGATGCCGACGGTATTAAGAAAGGCCAGACCCGGCTGCGGTACAAAGGTATGGACGTGGGGGATGTCGAGTCGATGACGTTTAACAGTGAGCTCAGTCAGGTTGATGTGACCCTGCACGTAAACAAAGAAATGATGCCGCTGATGCGAGACAATACGCAGTTCTGGGTGGTACGGCCGGAATTCAGCACCAGCGGTGTCAGTGGTATCGCCACCATTGTTTCCGGCCCCTATATCACCTTTAAACCCGGTGAGGGCGATGCGCAGCGAAAGTTTCAGGCACTCGACAGACCGCCCATTCTCAAACGCGACGGTACACGGGTTGAGATCGTCAGTGGCCAGCTCCACAATATTGCGCCCGGTGACAGTATTTACTACAAAGAAGTGCCGGTGGGCAAAGTGTATGCCTATCAGTTACAAAGCGAAAAGGTCATCCTGTATGGACAAATCCATGCGCCATACGACAAGCTGCTGCGCACCAACAGCGTGTTCTGGGAGCAAAGCGGTGTAGAGATGGACGTAGGCCTGACGGGCGTTTCGGTGTCTTCAAACCCAATTGTGAGTCTGTTGAACGGCGGCCTTAGTTTTGCCACCCCCGCAGAATTTGGTAAGCGCGCATCACCTGGAGCGCGCTTTAGCCTTGCGCAGGATCCCGACGAAGAGTGGAAGAACTGGACACCGGCAATTGACCTGCCTGAGCGCATTATCGATCAGGAAGGAGAGAGCCATGGGAGTAAAGATCTGGTGTCTTCTACCGCGAAAAGTGCGGTATCAGGAAAGTAAAGCAAGGAGGCGGGCAGTCGCCCACCTCCTCTGTACTACATCGAGGCCTGTATTTTTTCGCTGATTTCAGGCAGGTAATCCAGCCCGTGCACAATGTCGATGCTCGACCCTTCAAAGTCATCACCGACCGGCTGCACCCGTCCGCCCAGACAGTTGCCCAGGAACGATTCGGCAACGGCAAAAAATGACAGGTTATTTTCCGGTTTCTGAAAGCCATGGCCTTCATCCGGATACAGCACATACGACACCGGGATGTCCCGCGCTTTCATGGCCTCAACAATCTGATCAGACTCGGCCTGCTTGACCCTGGGGTCATTGGCGCCCTGAGCGATAAGCAGCGGCCTTTGTATTTTATCGACGTGGGTAATGGGTGAGCGCTCCTTCATCAGCGCCAGACCTTCCTCGGTTTCCGGATTGCCGATGGCGTTATAAAATACCTGACGGAAGCTCTCCCAGTACGGCGGAATCGACTCCAGCAGCGTAACCAGGTTGGATGGCCCGACAATATCCACCCCGCAACTGAATGCTTTCGGCGTAAACGTCAGCCCGACCAGCGTTGCGTAGCCGCCATAACTGCCACCCATAATGGCGACCTCATCGGCCGTGGTAATGCCTTGCTCCACCGCCCAGTTTTTGGCATCGATAATGTCGTTATGTATCGCCCGTGCCCATTCTTTGTTACCGGCATTGACGAAATCTTTACCAAAGCCAGTGGAAGAGCGGTAATTCACCTGCAATACCGAATACCCACGGTTCGTCAGCCACTGGGCAGTAGAGTTAAAGCCATAGCTGTCGCGCGCCCACGGCCCGCCATGTACCAGCATTACCAGTGGTGACGTGGTACTTGGGTCGCCGTCCTGATCCGGATCAGCCTCCAGCGGGATAGACAAATAGCTGACCAGTTCCAGTCCATCCCTGGAAGGGATCACAACGCCCTGCATTTTGGTCATTTTAAGGTTATTGATTTCTGGCTGGGTGACGAACAGTTTATCCAGTTCGCCGGTGTCAGTATTAAACACTTTGTACACCGGTGAACTGTCGCTGTCATCGGTGTAGACCGTCCAGAACTGATTGTCCAGCGATTGTGCCAGCACCTGCGAGCCACCCGATAACTGCGCGTTAAATTCTTTTATCACTGGTGCGTAGTCATCATCAGTGGCGTACCAGACCGGCCGGATATGATCGAGCGCGTACGCAAACGGTTCGTGGGTCAGAGGGTTGACCAGTACATTTGAAATGTCGACCTTTTCGCTGCTGGCAATGACCGTTGGCGTGTCTTCACCCAGCATCAGATGCACCAGCGCAGCTTTGTCACGGTTGCGGCTGTCCAGCATGTACACGCCTTCGTTAGCTTCATCGAAACCGACAATATTGGTGGTCAGCATGTCCTGTGCGGGAATATTGAACCACGTTTGCCAGCCATCGGCTGTTTTTTGCAGAATGTCACCAGAGCCGTCAGGCTGTGTTTTCATGGCCAGGCGTACGTTTAAGTCGTTATCGATAAAGAACTGACCATAGCCAGGGTTTTCTGCCAGCAGGGTGCGTTCACCGTCTGACAGGCTTACTTTGTACACGTCGTGCCAGCGCGGATCACGGTCATTCATGCCCACCACCACCACACCGGGATGCTGCTCACTCTGGCCAATCATGTTGGCTTGCACGCCTTCGAAAGGTGACAGGTCAAGGGTCTCACCGCTTTGCAGATCGACACTGTAAAGGTGCCAGTTTTCATCACCGTTTTGATCCTGCGTATACAGGACATGCTGGCTGTCCAGTGCCCAGAAGTGGCTTGGAATACCGCGGCCGGTATCATTGGTGATAGGGCTGGCGCTGTTAAAGTCGCCACGCTCACCGACCCACAGGTTCATGACGCCGTCCACCGGCGCCCGAAAACTCATTTTTGTGGCATCCGGGCTCAGCCGGCCCTGGTAGCGCCGCGGATTGCCAAACAGCACATCTCTGGGGATCAGCGGTGGGGGAGAAACCGTTTCAGCGGTGGGGCCGGGGGCGGTATTTGTAGTACAACCGGCGAGTGCACCGGCCATAGCTAATGCGACAATCGCAGTACGTAGGTAATTCATATTGTTCCCTTTATATATTCCGGTCAGGCAGGGTCCAATACGACATGAGCAGAACTCTTTGTCCCTGAATTTGCTGCAAAATAAATATAGCACATGCACAGTCTTTGCAATTTTATTTTCACTGCGCCCACAATGGCGTATGCGCAGGTCTGCGCGCCCGGTTGATGGCGCAGGTTAGCGGTGTGAATAGCGTCGCTGCCCTGAGAGTGACGGGACAGGGCAGGGGCTAACGCAGTGTGTGTGCGCTAGCTGGTGCGCTCAACTGAGAGGTGTGCCAGCGCAATAAGTGCCTGTTTGAAAGGCGAATCCGGGATAGGATCAAGGCTGTTAATGGCCATGGTCACTTCTTCTTCAGCCCGTGCGCGGGTGTAATCCAGTGCCCCGGTGTCATGCATGATAGTCTGAATTCTGGTCAGGTGTTGCAGGCCGTTTGCATTTTCTATGGCATCGCGTATCAATACAGTGTCTTCACGTTGCTGTGCGTTCCACATGGCGTACAGCAGTGGCAGCGTGGGCTTGCCTTCGGCCAGATCATCACCGGCATTCTTGCCCATTTCATCGCTGTCCGACACATAGTCGATAATGTCATCGGCCAGTTGGAACGCCGTCCCTAAGTGCTTGCCATAGTCCTGCATCGCACGTTCTATGGGTTCGGGTTGATCGGTGAGTACTGCAGAGAGTTGCGTGGCCGCTTCAAAGAGACGCGCGGTCTTGCCATAAATCACATCGAAATAGCGCTGTTCGTTGGTATCCGGGTCGTTACAGTTCATCAGCTGTAACACTTCCCCTTCTGCAATCTGATTAGTGGCTTCAGACAGAATTTCCATCACACGCATGCGTTTCAGGCTTACCATCATCTGAAAAGAGCGGGTATACAGAAAGTCGCCGACCAGTACGGAGGCCTGGTTGCCAAAAATAGCATTGGCCGTTTCACGGCCTCGACGCAACGTGGACTCATCCACTACATCATCATGTAACAGTGTGGCTGTGTGAATAAATTCGATAATGGCGGCCAGAGTATGGTGGTCATCATTGTCAATGTCCATGGCGCGGGCGGCCAGAACCGTCAGAAGCGGGCGTAAACGCTTGCCGCCACTGTTAACGATATAAAAGCCAAGCTGATTGATCAGGGCTACGTCTGAATCGACCTGATCCTGGATCAGTGTATTAACAGCTTGCATATCATCGCGGGTAAGGGCCCGGATTTCGTCAAGATCCATTGGCATGTGTGACTCTTTACTCTCTGTGTCCGACACGGTACTGGGGCCGATTGTACCTGAATGCGCGGTACTATCCACCTGCTTGTCGGCAAAAAGCTTCACCTCACCGTGTTTGACCGTTTTCCTGCAGCAAAGGGCACAGATAGTGCGTGATACGGATGCGATATATGGCTCCGGTTCCCGTGGGATCGTGCGGCGATCGCAGCCGTGATCGCGGGCCTGAAGAGGCAGCAATTGTCAGCATCCGCCAAAAGATGCGCCGAGTAAAAAAACGTTTTTCAACAGCAAGTTGGCAGGCCGCCCGCAAACAGATTAGCCATCGGAAATAACGATCTGAACGCAAAATTGGTCCGTGTTGGAAAAATAGTCAATTTTTATCGGAATCGCTCTTGTGATTTTCAAACGGTTCACGTACAATTCGCGCCCTGTTTTTTGAATTAAAGCGTAATGACACGCAGAGCGGAGTTAACTATGTACGCGGTTTTCCAAAGTGGCGGTAAACAACACCGTGTGGCCGAAGGCCAAACCGTTCGTCTTGAAAAAATCGAAGTCGCACCAGGCGAGTCGGTTGAATTTGACAAAGTTTTAATGGTAAGCAACGGCGATGATGTAAAAATCGGTACGCCAGTTGTTGCTGGTGGTAAAGTGACTGCTGAAGTTGTTACACACGGTCGTGGCGATAAAGTAAATATCGTTAAGTTCCGTCGTCGTAAGCATTCACGTAAACAAATGGGTCATCGTCAGTGGTTCACTGAAGTGAAGATCACTGGTATCAGCGCATAAGAGGAGCGATTACACATGGCACACAAAAAGGCTGGTGGTAGTACTAAGAACGGTCGCGATTCAGAGAGTAAACGCCTAGGTGTTAAGCGCTTTGGCGGTGAATCTGTTCTGGCCGGTAACATCATTGTCAGACAACGTGGTACACGTTTCCACGCTGGTGACAACATTGGTATTGGTAAAGACCACACACTGTTTGCTTTGAAAGACGGTAAGGTTCAGTTCGACGTGAAAGGACCTAAAAACCGTAAGTTCGTAAGCATCGTAGAATAAGCGCGTTTTGGCGCAGGCCGTACGGCTTGAAAAAACCCCGCGCAAGCGGGGTTTTTTGTATGTACCAGAAAATTTGAGGCGTTATGCCAATGCCTGGGCGGCCACAGTAGTCGACGCTGCTGCCAGGAACCCGCGAAAGAGAGAGGCTGGTTGGTTTGCTATTCGGCAAAAACCCCGCTTATGGTCGACGCGCGGTATGGACAGGGGGAGTGAATGCTGAACCCTCTGCGGCATGGATGCCGCAGCGGAGCCCCCATGGATGGGTTTACGGCGTGTTCAGCATTTGCTTCCCCTGTCCGTACCGACAGCGGCGCCATTGGCCATTGGCATAACGCTTTATAAGCTGTGAGTTGTTATACTGGTAGCTTGCAGACAGGTCACAAAGACCGGAGAGAGTAATGAAATTTGTAGATGAAGCTGAGATTCGGGTTGAAGCTGGTGACGGCGGCAACGGCGTGGTTAGCTTTAGACGTGAAAAATATATCCCAAAAGGCGGACCGGACGGCGGTGACGGTGGCGATGGAGGCTGCGTATATCTGGTCGCAGATGAAAACCTTAATACGCTGATCGACTATCGCTTTGAACGCTTTCACCGGGCCGAGCGCGGTAAAAACGGGCAGGGTAAGAACTGTGCCGGGCGTGGCGGCAATGATTTAACGCTACACGTACCGGTGGGGACGCGCGCAACCGATACCGAGACACTGGAAGTGCTGGGCGATCTGACTAAACATGGTCAGAAACTAAAGGTAGCGCAGGGTGGCTTTCATGGCCTGGGCAATGCCCGATTTAAAAGCTCCACCAACCGCACACCCCGCCAGAAATCTAATGGTACACCGGGTGAAATTCGCAACCTGCAGCTTGAGTTGATGCTGCTGGCCGACGTAGGTCTGCTGGGTATGCCGAATGCCGGAAAATCGACCTTTATCCGGTCCGTGTCAGCGGCGAAGCCGAAAGTGGCGGACTACCCGTTCACTACACTGGTACCGAATCTGGGCGTAGTACGTCAGGATTCACAGCGCAGTTTTGTGGTGGCCGACATTCCAGGCCTGATCGAAGGTGCCGCTGAAGGCGCCGGTCTTGGGATCCAGTTCTTAAAACACCTTGAGCGCTGTCGTGTGCTGCTGCATGTGATCGATCTGATGCCAATGGATCAGAGCGATCCGGCGAGCAATGCCAAAACCATTGTCGAGGAACTGGAAAAATACAGTCCGGTGCTGGCACAGAAACCACGCTGGCTGATTTTCAACAAAGTTGATTTGATGCTGGAAGAAGAGGTTGAGGAAGCCTGTCAGCGCGTCATCGACGCACTTGAGTGGCAAGGGCCAATCTATAAGATCTCTGCTTTCCAGAAAACCAATCTGGATCCACTGTGCCATGACATCATGGACTTTATTGAAACGTTGCCTGCGCCTAGTGAGCAGGAAATCGAAGAGACAGAAGTGGAATTTAAGTGGGACACCCACCATCAGAATGTCGTGAATGAAATGGACGATGATGACGACGATGACTGGGATGACGAAGATGATCACCCCAATGTGGTGTACACCAAAGAGTAATGACTAACAGGTGAAGCAGTGCTTGCTGCACAACATAAAAAGGCCGCATTGCGGCCTTTTTTATATGTGATTATGAATGTGTGCGTTAGCCGGGCTACTACCGACCGATCATGGCAACTGTTTCGCCAACGCCGGCAGATCACTGATGTTATAGTCAGGCTTAAGCGCCAGCGGATACAGCACTTTGCCCGGTCGTGATATAAAGGCAGCTTGCCATCCGGCCTGCTTGGCGCCGGCGATGTCCCAGCCGTGTGCCGCGACTAACAGCGCCTCCTGCGGCTCAACCCCCATTTTTTCTGCCGCCCAGGCATAGTGCGCAAATCGGGTTTGTACAGATTGATATCCTCAACACTTAGTCGCTCATCAAAAAACGACAGCAGCCCGGCATTCTCGAATTGCGTATAGACACCTTTATTGGACGAGTTTGTCAGACTGACTAAGGTATAGCCTTTGTCTTTCAATAGTTTCAAACCTTCACGGACATCAGGGTGCGGAGGAAGGCTGCGAAGCGGGGTGACGATTGCCTGTTTTGCCTGCTCCCGAGTTAACGGAATACCTTCTACTTCGGCGACCATCATAAGTGATGCGACCCCAATTTCCCCAAACGTATGGAAACGCTGCGTCGTTGAGTCGACAAGGGAGTGATGCAGCATTTTAGAAAACCACAAAGGCAGAAGCTCGGTTCGTCCGTCCAGTGCCTCACCGACGGAATCACGCATGGTAGTCAGATCGAGCAAGGTCTCATTAACATCAAAAAAAATGACCTTGGGTTTATCGGCCTCCTGGTCGGTTTGAGCCATAGTCGAGAGTGAAACAAAAAAGAGGGTAAAGAAAAGCAATAGTAGTTTCATGGGTATCCTGTACGCAGTATTGGGATAGACGTCATCGCATATCGATGCTGAATAAAACGCAGCTATTACAACAGACAGCGGTATCGAAAGACAATAAAGGTCTGGCTGCTTTGTCGCAAAATCTGTACGTATGCCGCTGCCAGATGATCAGGTAACTCCGGCATAAAGTGTTTTCTTACTGACCTGTAAAACAGACGACTTTTTACATATAATTTTGGGCCGGAGCAGCACAGTCACCGGGTGCCGGGCGATGACAAACGGGATCTCGTCAGTAGTGAATCCCTGATGTCTGTTGGCGTGATGTTGGAAAGAACAAATAACAGGTATAAGGATAGCGCGATGCGAATTGCGATGATTGCCGCCATGGCAGACAACCGGGTGATTGGTAAAGATAATCAGATGCCCTGGCATCTGCCCGCAGATTTGCGGCATTTCAAGAGCGTAACACTGGGTAAGCCGGTGATCATGGGTCGCAAGACTTACGAGTCCATTGGTAAGGCCCTGCCTGGTCGTACAAACATCGTTATTTCAGGTCGTGAGAATTATACATTGGGTGACGCCTTGGTGGTTGCCTCGCCTGACGCCGCGCTTGAAGTGGCAAAAGAACATAGCGAAGAAGACAGCGAAATCATGGTAATTGGCGGCGGTGCCATTTACGAGGCATTTCTGCCGCATGCAGCAACGTTATACCTGACCTTTATCGACGCGGATATACAGGGCGATACCCGCTTTCCTGACTACACCCGCGTAGCAGACTGGGTTGAATCCAGCAGTGAGACCCACCCACCTGATGAAAGCAATACTTACAGTTACCGCTTTGTTACCTTGGCCCGAACCTGAACCAGACTGACATCCTGTCAGCCGTGTTTATTCAGCAATCTGGTTAAACAGGTTTTCCAGTGTGAGTCCCTGATGACCCAGCATATCCCGCAGACGGCGTAGCGCTTCTACCTGGATCTGACGCACCCGCTCGCGGGTCAGGCCAATCTCTGCGCCCACATCTTCCAGTGTCGATGGCTCATAGCCCATCAGACCGAAACGTCTTGCCAGTACTTCCCGCTGCTTTGCATTAAGCTCCTGCAGCCACTTTATAATATTGGTTTTTATGTCGGAGTCCTGCAGGTTCTCTTCCGGGCCGAACTCTTTTTCGTCGGCAAGAATATCAAGCAGGGCTTTGTCATTGTCACCACCAATAGGTGTATCAACAGAGCTAATCCGTTCGTTTAAACGCAGCATTTTTGTGACTTCTTCCACCGGCCGGTCCAGTGCTGATGCGATTTCTTCCGCGGTGGGTTCATGATCGAGCTTTTGCGAAAGCTCTCTGGCTGCGCGCAAATAAACATTCAGCTCTTTCACTACATGAATCGGGAGGCGGATGGTGCGGGTCTGATTCATGATTGCCCGCTCAATTGTCTGACGGATCCACCAGGTGGCATAGGTTGAAAAACGGAAGCCACGCTCGGGGTCAAATTTCTCTACCGCCCGAATAAGACCAAGATTACCTTCTTCAATCAGATCCAACAGGGCCAGTCCACGGTTGTTATACCGCCGGGCAATTTTCACTACCAGTCTGAGGTTACTGACAATCATACGTTTGCGGGATGCGTCGCAGCCTTTTAATGCGCGTCGTGCAAAGTATACTTCTTCTTCTGCGGTTAACAGGGGGGAATAGCCAATTTCGCCTAGGTACAGCTGAGTGGCGTCGAGATTTTTGGGGAGCTCTTCCTGACTGAGTACGATATCATCACTATCGTGTTCCAGATCGTTTATTGCGCCTTCCTTTACATCTTCAGAAATTTCAACAGCGACATCGCCGCTATTCTGAGCTTTTGGTTCGATCACAGCGTTTTTAGTTTGACCCACAACGGTATCTCCTAATTAATGGTTACCTGATTCGAAGTCTCCTTTGTTTTTTCTTATTGTTTATTGTTATGGTTTTGAGCCTGGCAGATACCGAAGCGGGTCTAATGACTTACCACGGTATCTCACTTCAAAATGAAGCTTTACCGAATCTGTACCGCTATTCCCCATGGTGGCAATCCGTTCGCCTGCTGACACCCATTGTTGTTCTTTGACATTAATCGTGTCGTTGTGGGCGTAAGCACTTAAAAAGGTGTCGGTATGTTTGATTATAATTAAGTTACCGTACCCTCTGAGCGCATCACCAGCGTAGACGACCTTGCCGTCTGCAGCCGCCGACACGTCACTGCCTCTGGCGGCGCGGATATCAATGCCTTTATTGCCTGAATCCGCCTGGCTAAATGTTCCAACCAGTTTCCCTTTTGCTGGCCATACCCACTGTGTAACACGTGCAGGAAAACCTTTATTATTGTTGTTCGACGTTCCGGCTGATGCCCTGGACGAACGTTTAACCGACTGGTTGTTAACATCTTTTTCACTTTCACCATACGCCTGGTCTGATGAAGGGTCAACGGAATTCTTTTGCTTTGTTTTCGTGGTCGTACCACTTCTTTTTGGTGAAGGTTTGGCCTGACTTATGCTCGAATTTTGTACAGCCCTGGGTGCCGACACTCTTAATGTCTGCCCAGGATAGATGTTGTAAGGGGGAGAAAGCTGATTGTAACGGGCCAGATCCCGGTAGTCATTGCCGGTGTACCAGGCGATGCCAAACAATGTGTCGCCTTTTTGTACCTGATACGTATCTTTGGTGTATCCCGTATCTTCATCTGGCTGACTGTCCAGCAGAACCAGCGGCGCAGGGGTTGAGCGCGAACTGCAACCGTTCACTGACAAGAGTATGGTGACAAAAACCAGACAACAGGTAAGGTCGCTCAGCGAATATCGCAAGGCCTGTTACCTGAGCAATACATAAGCGATTATGGCAAGCAGTACCACTGCCCAGCCAAGCCATTCAACATACTGACGGAGCCTGGCTTCCATAGCACTGCCACCCAAACGCATGAGGCCGGCCACCAGAAAAAAGCGCGCGCCGCGTCCGACCGCAGATGCCAGCAGGAAGGGCAGAAATGCCATCTGTAAGAAACCCGCACTGATGGTAAATACCTTATACGGAATAGGGGAAAAGCCAGCTAAAAACACCACCCACACACCATATTCGTTAAACCAGTACATGGCCTGATCGAGTTTTCCGCTGTAACCGGCAGACTCAATGACAGGGGCCAGCCACGCATCAAAGGCGAAATAGCCCAGCAGATAGCCTGCAACGCCGCCTATGACCGACGCCAGCGTGGTCAGTAACGCGAAATACCAGGCCCGCTCCGGACGCGATAACGACATGGGGGCCAGCATCACATCCGGCGGAATAGGAAAAAACACTGACTCGGCAAAACTCAGCCCGCCCAGATAGCGGCTGGCATGCGGATGCCGCGACCAGCGCAAAGCCATGTCGTAGCACGGACCAAATATTTTCACTGCAACTCTCCGGCGACCAGTGGCACAAAGCGTACCGACTCAACAGTCTGAGTTTTCAGTTCACCGTCTTCGTGATCAACGCACAACAGCGACTGCTGCTCATTCCCAACCGGGATAATCAGTCGCCCGCCGTCTTTTAACTGTGCGCACAGATCCTCGGGCAGTGAACTGGCTGCTGCCGTCACAATAATTGCGTCATACGGCCCTTTCGACGGCCAGCCCTTCCAGCCATCACCATGCTTCATGGCAATATTGTGCAGATCCAGGCGGTTCATGCGGCGTTTGGCCTGAAATTGCAAAGACTTGATCCGCTCCACAGAAAAAACCTGATCAAACAACTGCGCCAGAATGGCGGTTTGGTAGCCCGAGCCGGTGCCGATTTCCAACACGGTTTTGGGGGCATTACCTGCGCCCAGCAACAGCTCGGTCATCTTTGCCACAATGTACGGCTGGGAAATGGTCTGGCCCTGTCCGATAGGCAGGGCCGTATTCTGGTACGCTTTGTGTTTTAGCGTATCGGGAAGAAATGTTTCACGAGGCGTTGCCGCAATGGCGTTAAGTACCCGTTGATCGCGGATCCCTTCCTGATACAACAACTCCGCCAGCGCGTCCCCTCTTCTTATTGTTCTCATTGTTTTTGTTATAGTTCCTTGTTGGCAACAATAATGGGTTAATTATTTGCTCAGCCAGTCTTTCATGTCGTCCAGACTTTGATAGGCGGTCATGTCCACACTCAGAGGTGTCACTGAACAGTAGCCCTGAGCAATGGCGTGAAAGTCAGTGCCCTCACCGGCATCCTGTTCTGCACCGGCCGGTCCGTACCAGTAAATGGTCCGGCCAAAGGCATCTTCAGCGCGCACCATGCCTTCCGCCCGGTGACGGCGCCCCTGCCGGGTAATTTTAATGCCTTTTAACGCCGCATAGGGCACATCCGGCACATTAACGTTCAGGATTTGGTTCGGCGGTAACGGATGGGTTTCCAGTTTTCGAACAATTTCATCCACCACTTTGGCCGCGGTCTCAAAATGCTGACCATCCCGGCTTACCAGCGATACCGCAATGGCGGGAAGCCCCATATACCGGCCCTCAGTAGCGGCCGCCACCGTACCGGAGTAAATCACGTCATCACCCAGATTGGCGCCATGATTGATGCCCGATACGACCAGCTGTGGGTCGTCCTCTAAAAACTTGTTCACCCCCAGGTGCACGCAGTCTGAAGGGGTGCCGTTAACCGAATAAAAGCCATTGTCCATGGCCTGAATACGCAGTGGCTGATGCAATGACAGCGCATTACTGGCACCGCTGCAGTTTCTGTCCGGAGCGATAACCGTGACATCATTATTCTGCGCCACTGTCTGATGGAGAATACCCAGACCTTTGGCAAACACGCCATCGTCATTACTCATAAGTATTTTCATGCCATCTCCGTTAAATGCTGTTGGTGGGTGCGATAGTTTCTATGCACTCGCGTAATACCGACGTTGCGAAGCAGCCACTGGGCAGAAAAAACGATACGGTTAATGTATCACCCTTCAAAAGCCATTCAAGTTGCTGAGGCCAGATTTTTATCGGCCGCCGTTCATGCTCAAAGCCACTTTGCTCGAGAAACGTCGTGACGGCCTCACTCTGGCCAAGTACCGTCTGCTCAAGCATCTGTGCTTCTGCTTCAACAATGTTACCACCCTTACCCCACAGTGGTGCACTTGGGCATACATCTTTTTCTTTGTAACGCGCCTGCACCTCTGTGGTGTCGCCCTGATGCACAAAGTAAGATTTTGACCCGGACAGGGTAAGCGCATCGCCATTCATAACCTGATGGTAAGCGCCGGCTTCGAGCCGGTGTGAAATGACCTCGTTGAACAGCCAGCTGCGCAGTGCTGACAGTGCCATCGAACGCTTATTGCGATGGCGAATGGTTTCCCCGTCAATCATTCGCTGAGCAAGCGCCAGATTACCGCCGCGCTTTACTTCGCCCTGTTCATTAATCCGCATTACGCCAAAGCGTTGCTCGCCGTAGTAGTTGGGCACGCCCTCACTGGCAATGGTGGCAAGGCGGGCTTCAATCGCTTCCGGATTGCTGACCTGACGCAAGGTGATAGTGAAATGATTACCTTGTAACTGGCCGGTACGCAGCTTTTTATTGTGGCGGGTTTGTGACAGCACCTTTACGCCCTCAAGCGCAAAGTCTGAAAAGTCGATATCAGGCGCCCCCGGGGTATGAATTCCAAACCACTGCCGGGTTACGGCATATTTGTCTTTACGTCCGGCGTAACTGATCTGTCGCAGTGGCAGCTTGCAGAATTTAGCCAGCTGCTCGGCCACAAACGCAGTGTTGATGTTGGTTTTTTCAATGTAGATGAACTGGTGCTCACCGTCGCCGGTTGGGCTGTAGCCAAGTTCTTCAGTAACCTGGAAATCATCGGCCTGGAATTTAAACAGGCCAGTGGAGACCGGGCGGCCGTACTGATACGCCCAGTGTTCGGTTTCAAGCGCTACACTCATAAATTATCCATTAGCACCACGGCCTGTGCAGCAATGCCTTCTTTGCGCCCGGTAAAGCCCAGTTTTTCACTGGTGGTGGCTTTTACATTAATGGCATCGGCGGCGCACTGGCAATCCTGGGCAATGCGTTCACGCATGGTTTTTATGTGCGGTGCCATTTTTGGGGCCTGAGCGATAACGGTCATATCGGCATTCACTACCCGGTAACCGTGATCCGTCGCCAGAGCCATGACATGGCGCAGTAGCTCGCGACTGTTTTTTCCGGCATAGGTATTGTCCGTATCGGGAAAATGCTGGCCGATATCACCTAGTGCAAGTGCGCCCAAAATGGCATCGCACAGGGCATGTAAAAGTACGTCGCCGTCTGAGTGGGCAACCAGGCCCTGCTCGTAGTCTATCTTTACACCGCCAACGGTAATGGGGCCATTACCACCAAACGCGTGTACGTCAAAACCCTGTCCTATTCGCATACTGTGTCCTGTTGATTAAGATAAAACGCGGCCAGCGGCATGTCGGCCGGACGTGTAATTTTTATGTTGGCCGGATTACTGTCGATGAGGGCGACCCGATACCCTGCCCATTCTATGGCAGAAGCCTCGTCAGTAATTCGGATGTTGGCATTCAGCGCTTCTCTGAGGCTGTTTTTTAGCAGTGAGGCCGGAAAAAGCTGCGGGGTTAAGGCATGCCATAAGTCTTCCCGACATTCTGTGTGGGCAACGTGCAATGGCAGCGAGCCTGCCTGCGCCCGTTTCATAGTATCGCGTACCGGGGTTGCCAGTATTCCGCCTTTCACATCTGGCCACTGGACAACCTCAAGCAGGCTGTCAATATCCATATGGGTGACACAGGGGCGGGCTGCATCGTGCACCAGTGCCCATTCATCATCGTCTACGTACTGAAGAGCGTTGAACACACTGTCGGCACGTTCTGTGCCGCCCTCCACCCGGATAAGCCAGTCACTGTGTGCCAGCGGCAAGGTATCAAAGTAAGGATCATTACGACTTACTGCAACGATCACCCGGGCAATACGCGGGTGCGTTGCCAGTGCGCTAAGCGTGTGTTCAAGCACAGTTTTGTTGCCAAGTTTCAGATATTGCTTAGGGCGATCAGCCTGCATTCTGCTGCCAATACCAGCAGCCGGCACCACGGCCACAATCGTTGGTGAGTCACTCATGATTAATTCGATTCTGCGGGGAGGATGCGATAAAACGTCTCGCCTTCTTTGATTAAACCTAATTCATTACGGGCACGCTCTTCGATAGCGTCCAGGCCAATGGTTAGATCACTGATATCGGCTTTTATAAGTGCATTGCGTTGCTGAAGGTTGGCATTCTGCATCGACTGTTTGTGCACTTCCTGTACCCGGCTGAAGTAATCGGGAATGCTGTTCTTACCAAGCCACAAACGATACTGAAGCAGCGCCAGTAACAGCACAAGTAGCAGGGGCAGCCATTTATCCTGCCATAGCGAGCGCCAATTGGATTGCTGTACTGTCTGCCACACGGCGTCACCTGATCCTGTTTTACCGGTAAAAGCAAATGCCCGGCGTACCGTTAATGGTCACCGGACATTACACATGTGTCCTCATTATGCCGTGATAGTGGGCGCTTGCAAAGGTTGGCGATAACGAATACGTCTGCCACCGCCTGGCGATGGCAACATTTCATTCCTCCTGACCAAACTTTCCTTTCAGTTTGTCCAGCAATTCCTCTTTCTTGTCATCAACGAGACTGGATAATTTCGTTTCCAGCAGGCTGCTTAACGTGTCACTGTCGCCCTGCGCTGCAGATAACATGGTATTTACAGACACCAGTTGTTCCTGTGATGCAGACTGTTGTTCGTCCACCATGGCATTCAGACGCTGATTTATCGCATCCAGCTTATCCTGCTGCGAGGCGGTCAGTTGAGAAACCGCAGCGCGGGCCAGCTGATTATCGAGATCCGACTTAACTGAAAAATCAGGGTCGTCCAGGGTGCCGTCAAATAACATCGACATAGACAGGCTGTCGAGAGACTTAAGTGCCTGTGCGATTGACGCAGCCACGCCGCCGTCACCGGACGCCTGCATCACCAGCGAACGCAAATCGATATTACCCGTCCCACTTAACTTGTTTTTATCCACCGCCAGCTCGCCGGTGGTATTCATCAGCGCCTGTTCCAGCATGGCATTAAGTTTGTCAGAGTTGCTCAGCGCGATGTTGGCCAGGTTGACGCCCGCTAATTGCCAGGTCTGGCTGGCGTCGACACCCTGCTCACCAATAAAAAACTGGCCGCTGGAGGTGAAGTCTTTAAGAACATTGCCGGCCGCGCTGATAGAAAATGTTGTGGGCTTACCGATCAGCGGATGGGTGTTGGTGATGTTTTCAAACGCGCTGGTAATGGTTTCTTGCTGCCAGCGAACCGAAATATCCGCTTTTTTCACTAAAATCGACGGCAGCTCTGTGGCAGGCTCCTGTGGTTTTTCCTCGCCTTGTACCAGAGGCAATACAACCTGCAGTGCAGAGGTCAGGTATTGCGTATATTCTGCGGCTTTGTCGCCAAACACAAACTGTGTCACCTGCGCCATTGCGGCCTCATCGCCGGCAATAATACCTTTAAACAGCGCATAGTCCTCTTGCGGCGCCTTTTTAAGGGCGTCTACGCTGTCAGCCAGTGCTTTTTTTGCCGACGTTGCCTTTTCCGTAAATTGCGAAATTTTTTCGCGGTCACGACTTATCTCCTGTTTAAGCGCACTCAGAGATTCCTTCGCTTTCAGCAGTGCCTGCGGATTTTTGTAGTCGGTCGCTTTTAGCTGCTCAATCTCAGCCTTGTAGTAGTCAAGACGCTCCTCATCCGGCAACTGCTGGTAGTCTTCTTTCAGTGCACCGGCATAGTTGTCGTAGGTTTGACGGGCATTTTCAACCGCGGCCGTGGTTTTCAGCGGATTGCGCTCAAGCAGTTCATCTACGCTGGGAATATCGTCTTTTGCCTTTTGCTTAAGTTCGTCAAAGGTCAGCGATTTCGTAGGCGTGCGGTATACCTCGCCAGGGCTTGCGCGCTGAGTATCAAACTGCACGTCAAGCAGCGATAGTTGGTCAACCACAACCCGGTCTGAGAGCAGTGGCATCAGTGCAACGTCGGCAGAGGCCCTACCAACGAATACCTGGTTATGAGTAGGCCGGGTCGGGTTGGTCAGGCCAATACCCTGCATCGTCACCGATGTCGGATACAGGCTGTGATCCAGACTGTCTATACTGACCTCGGCGCCGTAGGCCTCGCCAAGTTTTGCTTCAGCAATCTGTTTGATGATCATATTGGCAAACAGGAAGTAACCAATGATTAAAAGGGCAAGTATGCCCAGTACATAATAACGACGACGAATTCCCGAACGACTCATAACTGACTCCTTGTGAGGCGATGCACCCAGCGGTAATAGTACTACTTACTACTATCTGACAAGCGGCCTTTGCGATCAATGCAATTTGGTATTGGTTTGCTGCCATACTGAAGTGGACGATGGCAAGTGCCACAAATGGCCGTGAAATACTGATTTTAGACGAAAAAAAGCCCCGCAGTGGAATTGGCCTGCGATGAAGCTGTGCTAGTATCCGGTGAATTGTGGTGAATTCGTGATCTGTACGCCACCCTGACCGGGTACTAGTAGCAGAAGTTGTGGTTAGCAGCGCGTGAAGTAAGGCTAAAGACGAACCCACCACGTAAGACGCTGTTGTCGACAACGGTTCGACATTTTTCTCGGTTTTCTAAATAGTAAGGGTTGCAATGCTCACTAACGAAGATTTGTATACAACGACGCCCCTGCGACAACGTATTCGGGATCATTACCGCATTGATGAATCGGTAGCGGTGGATCAGATTCTGCCGATAGCGGAAGTTAATCCTCGGGCACGCAGTCGTGCATGGGAGCGGGCACGGAAGATGGTGCTTAAAATTCGGCGCGACCAGGAAGGTCATGGTGGTGTCGACGCGCTGCTTCATGAATATTCATTGTCGACCGCCGAAGGGGTGGTACTGATGTGTCTGGCCGAAGCCCTGCTCAGGGTGCCGGATGAAGAAACGCAGGATGAGCTGATCCGCGATAAACTGTCCAAAGGTCAGTGGACGCCTCACCTGGGTAACTCAGAGTCATTGTTTGTGAACGCATCAGCCTGGGGGCTTCTGCTAACCGGGAATATGGTTAATTATGCGGATAAACGAAAATCAGAACAGTTCGGCCTGTTGAAGAAAACTTTAGGACGGCTGGGTGAACCGGTTATTCGCCGCTCCATGAACATCGCCATGCGGGTTATGGGTCGCCAGTTTGTGATGGGCGAGACCATCGAAGCGGCCGTTGACCGGGCCAAAGACAAAGAAAAGAAAGGGTATGTCTATTCTTACGATATGCTTGGTGAAGCCGCACGTACGATGGACGATGCCGACCGTTACTACGATTCCTATGTAAAAGCACTGAAGGTCATCGGTAAAAAAGCGGCCGGACGCGGACCTAAAAAGTCGCCGGGTATTTCGGTGAAACTGTCTGCGATTCACCCGCGTTTTGAATTCCTTAAGCGTGAACGCGCAATGGAAGAGATCCCGCCACGGCTCAAAGAGCTGTGCATGATGGCCAAAGAATACAACATCAAACTGACCGTGGATGCTGAAGAGGCAGACCGTCTGGAACTGTCACTGGACATTATTGAACAGGTCTTCAGTGATGACGATCTGGGTGACTGGGAAGGCTTTGGTGTGGCCGTACAGGCGTACCAGAAACGTGCCATCCATGTAATTGAATACCTGCGTGAATTAACCGTACGGGTCGGGCGTACCATGATGGTGCGGCTGGTTAAAGGCGCTTACTGGGATACAGAAATTAAGGCTACACAACAACTGGGTGTTGAAGAATTCCCGGTGTTCACACGCAAGTCGTCAACAGATGTGTCGTTCCATGCCTGCGCTAACCGTCTGCTGGATTACCGCGATACCATCTACCCACAGTTTGCCACGCACAATGCCTATACCGCGTCAGTCATTATTGAACTGGCTGGCGATGATAAAGACGGCTTCGAATTCCAGTGTCTGCATGGCATGGGGGATACCCTCTACGATCAGGTGGTTAGCGAAGATAAAATTCAGTGCCGGGTGTATGCACCGGTAGGCGAGCACGAAGATTTGCTGGCCTATCTGGTTCGCCGTCTGCTGGAGAACGGGGCGAACTCGTCGTTCGTTAACGCCATTGTTGACGACAGTAAGCCGGTTGAATCTCTGCTGGAAGATCCGGTAGAGAAGACGCAACGCTTAAGTACCCGCTATAACAAACTGATCAAGCGCCCCAGAGAGCTTTATGCGCCAGAGCGTGATAACTCCAAGGGCCTGGATTTGACCGATGTCAACGCCGTGAATGCGCTTCAGCACGAGCTGGCACGCTGGAAAACGCATTACCGGGTAGATAAGGAAGACCTGCCGGAAGGGGCGACGCCGGTGCTCAGCCCTGAAAATCATGACGATATTGTGGGCTACCACATGTACGCCGACCAGGACGATATGAGAAAGGCGCTGGATAAAGCCGACAGTGGCTTTGACGCCTGGTCGAAGAAACCGGTAGAAGATCGTGCTCTGATCCTGGAACGCACGGCAGATGCCCTTGAGCGCCATATGTCTGAACTGATTGCCATCTGCGTCCGCGAGGCGGGCAAAGTGGCGCAGGACAGTATTGATGAGGTGCGAGAAGCGGTTGATTTTTGTCGCTACTACGCCGCACGGGGTAAAGAACTGGCCGAGGACGAGCGTCTGTTACCGCGTGGGGTGGTACTGTGTATCAGTCCCTGGAACTTCCCGCTGGCAATTTTCACCGGCCAGGTGGCGGCCGCGCTGGTCACCGGTAACACAGTGATTGCCAAGCCTGCAGAGCAAACCAGCATCATTGCTAAACGTTGCATTGAAATTATGCATTCGGTTGGCCTGCCAGAAGATGCGCTGCAACTGCTGATTTGCCCGGGCAAAGGGGTTGGAGAAACCCTGCTGCCGGACGAGCGCGTCAAGGCGGTCATGTTTACCGGCTCTACGCAGACTGGCACGCTGATTTCACAAACACTTGCCAACCGTGGTGGCGAACAGGTACCGCTGATTGCTGAAACCGGCGGGCAGAACTGTATGATCGTCGACTCTACCGCGCTGCCTGAGCAGGTGGTGGATGATATTGTGCATTCAGGCTTCCAGAGTACCGGTCAGCGTTGCTCGGCGTTGCGGGTACTGTTCGTACAGGACAACATTGCCGATAAGCTGACGAAGATGCTGATTGGGGCAATGAAAGAGCTGAAAGTGGGCGATCCTGCGTTTCTGAATACTGATATTGGCCCGGTCATTGATGAAAAAGCGCTGAAGAGCCTCAAAGATCACGAAAAGTACATGGAAGACCATGGCAAATTGCTGTATCAGAACGAGCTCCCCGATGGTGCTGACAACGGGACGTTCTATCCACCGACACTGTACGAGATTGAAAATATCGACGTACTGGAGCAGGAAACCTTCGGCCCGGTCATTCACGTGGTGAGATACAAAGGCGGTGAGCTGGACAACGTGATTGAGCAAATCAATGGCACGGGCTACGGCCTGACCATGGGTGTGCACTCGCGCATTGAAGAGCGCACCCATGAGCTGGCAGCGAAGAGCCGGTCAGGGAACGTGTATATCAACCGCAATATGATTGGCGCGATCGTCGGTGTGCAGCCCTTCGGCGGACGTGGTCTGTCAGGAACGGGACCAAAAGCCGGTGGGCCAAACTATCTGCCGCGGCTGATGGTGGAGCGTGCTACGCCCAAGCCCACCATCATTGATGACGTGGATGCTACCGATAAGGCGTTGGTGGGTGATGATAAAGCCACCGAAGAAGCGACCACAATGATGGAAACGGCCACCAGTGTTGAAGCCAAGTGGCGCCATACAGCACTGAACGACCGGTTATCAGCGGTACGTCAGTTGCTGGCAAAACTGGCTAAGGTGGATATTGTTGAAGAGCTGGCGGACGATTTGAACCGCACTCTGGCTACTGCCAGACAACAGCTGACTAACATTGAAACCAGGCTGGCCAAGCCGAAGCAACTACCCGGACCGACCGGTGAGTCAAATACGCTGTATCTTGAGCCGCGTGGCGTTCTGGTGTGTTTCGCCGATAAACACGTGAGCTTCGAATACTGGACCATGTCGATTGTCACTGCACTGGCAACCGGTAACGTTGTCGTGTCGGTGGTCTCTGAAGAGTTTTACGAAGAGGCGAAGGAGTTTAAGTCACAGTTTGACGCGACAGCACCGGAAGGTGTGTTCCAGGTTGCGAAACTGAAGCACTTCGATACCCTGCTGATGGATGAGCGTCTGGCGGGTGTGGTTGTTGACTCCAGCACCACGCGGACCGCACGTATTGCCGCGATGCTGTCAGAACGTGAAGCAGGGGGTATTCTGCCGGTTATTACCACAGAATACACCGATAAACTCATTCAGCGAATGATCACGGAGAAGACCATTAGTATCGATACAACGGCGACAGGCGGGAATACCTCGCTAATGACGCTGGTAGAAGACGACGACTAACGGCGTCGGGTTTGATACAAAAAAGGCGTGACCGGTGTCACGCCTTTTTTTTGTTTATGAGTTAGTGGTGCCTGCGAGTGTACGCCTGCGGATTACATCCACTGATTATCGCGTTTACGTTTTTTGGGCAGATAGGCAATGATAATACCGAGCAAAATGCCGGCACCCGCGACCATGCCACCACGTGTAAACCAGGTGACCAGTTCATCCTGATCGGCCCGTTCCACTTGTGTCGTAAGTTTGCTGACCTTGCGATCTTTTTCTTCTACGGCTGTTGAAAGCTCTGCAATTTGCTGACGGCTGTCATTCAGTTGCTGTCGCAACCGGGCACTTTCGCTTTCGGCCTCAGCCAGCGCTGACTGACTGTCAGCCAGTTGCTGACTCAGTCGCGGCAATTGCTTTGCGACGGGCAGGGTGTCACTAACATAGCGTGATTCGACCCAGCCAGTACGCTCGTCTTCGTCAGTAATTTGCGTAAACTCACCGTCACGCTCTAACACTTCAATGGCAGTACCCGCGTTAATAGAGCCCAGGATCCGGTACTCCCTGCTTGGGCCGGTATGCATAAACACAAACAAATCGTCGCGAATGTAGTGATCGGCTGTTACTGCGTCGTCACCGCTGTCCAGCTGAGCGAAAAGAGGAAGGCTGAAAGCAAAGAGTGTCAGGGCGAGCCAGGATCGAATCATAAGAAACCCACTTCATTGAAAAAATCATTCCGATGGTAGGGCTTGCGCCCTTTAATGGCAAGCCTCTGATGCGCTTTAAAAATCAAATCAGGTATAAACAGCGCTACGGATCGCGTTGCTAAAAGTCAGCGGGAATTATAAGGTAACGCCCATGTGAAACGGGCCTCAATGAGATCATGGCAGAAATAGAATTAAAGTTCGTCACCGGCCAGAATGTTCGCCAGGCGTTTAATGACAAGGTATTACCTGCACTGCGTGAGCAGGGGATTGAAGTGGATGCCGGGCGGGAAATGCAATTGCGCAATGATTACTACGATACGCCCGACCATGATTTTCAGAAGCATAAAATTGGTTTTCGTGTGCGCGGCAATAACGGTCAGTTTGAGCAGACACTGAAAACCAACGGCAAAGTCAGTGGTGGTCTGCATCACCGCGCTGAATTTAATGTGCCGCTGACGGAGCCTAGTCCTGACTTGTCGCTGTTTGACAGTGACGTGTGGCCGGAGGAGCTGAATCCGTCACAGCTTAGTGGTCAGCTCGAGCAGCAGTTCAGTACGCACTTTACGCGTACTGCCTTCGATGCATCCTTAAATGGCAGCCGTGTCGAAATTGTTCTGGATGAGGGAATTGCATCTACGGATAAAGCCTCATCGCCGATTCATGAGATTGAGCTGGAACTGCTGGAGGGAGAGGTCAGTGCCCTGTATACACTGGCAGATATTATCAATGCAAAGCTTGATGTGCGGCTCAGTGATACCTCAAAAGCTGCGCAGGGTTATGAATTGCTGCACGGACTGCCGTCGCGCATTGAGCCCTTACCCGAATTTTTGCCGTTAAAGCGTGACTGCACCACGGAAGATGCGTTCGCCGCCGCTGTGAGTATGGCGATGCGGCACTGGCAATACCATGAACATCTCTATCTGCAGGGGGGATCGGTGAAGGCACTGGGCGAAGTGGTGACGGCAATCCGCCTGTTAATGCAAAGCGTTTCGCTCTATTTACCGGTGCTACAGTGCCCGGACATGCTGACCCTGCACAAACAGCTTATTACCCATGCTCAGGCCTGGCTGTGGCAGGATGAACTGCAAAGTTTGCGCTACCTGTTATCCAAAAAAAGCCTGTTCGCAAAAATGCTGGGCCGTCATGGCGATATGCTGAGCTATCTGCAGGGCAGACGGGCTGGCCTGCTGAAAACGCATGAGCCGGATACCCTTTTTTACCAGAGTGATGCCACAGCGATAAAACTGAAGGCCTCCTATTTACTGCAAATGCGGCCGTGGCGCTCTCAGGCGCAGGGGGAGGGCATGCCGGTGATGGAACACGCCAAAGGGTGGCTGTCGCAGGGCTGGCAAACTGTACAGCAAAGTATGCCGGCCAATCGCGCGATGGGCGCGGCCAATTACTCTGCGGTGGAGGTTCTGTTGCGTCAGTCGTTATGGAATGGTTTTCTGGTTGGTGACTTGTTTCGTGAAGAACGGGGAGATTTTCGTGCGCCCTGGCTGGATTTGCTGACCGGTATCGACGAACTGAATGCATTGCTGACCCTGAAAAAAGCGCTTACCGATGCCGAGCTGGACGGCTATGCTGAACTGAAACAATGGTCGGATGAAAAAGCCGCCACACTGCTGAAAGTAATGGAACGAACACGACAGGTCGCGATGCAGCGCGAAATTTACTGGTAGCAATCATCCAGCGACACAACAGGAAAATCGTAATGCATAGATTACCATGACAGTTTCAGGGCTTTTTTATCAGTACACCCTGTACGCCACAAGCCTGGTTTATCTGGTCGTGCTGTGGCGTTACATTCAGTGTTATCAACGGCTGCCCGGGCGCCACTGGCTAACGGTAGCGGTGGGCTGCTGGCCGCTACTGGTTATTGATGAGTGGCTTAAACTGTTTGAACTCTCAGCCTTGTCTCCGTTTACCTGGCTGTTTGAGTTTGTCCCCGTGCTGTTACTCGCGGCCTGCTACAAAGCGGCAAGGCCGCTGATGCTCGACCGGGTAAAAAAATATTCACGCATGTGGGTTGTGGTCGCTGCGGTGATGCTTGCACAGATACCGCTCTGGCTGACATCACCGGACATCAAAATGCAGTGGTTTATGGCTGCGCCTGTCGGTGAGCCTCTGATCTACTGGCCATTTTACCTCGTGCCGTTGCTTACTGGTTTTGGTGTGCTGCTGTTTGGCATTCTGATTGCCGAGGATGTGCAGCATTATCATCAGCTGTTACCGGCGCAGGTGGTCGATGTGAATCAGTATAAAATCAGACGTATGGCGGGCGTCATGGGGGCTACCGTCGGCATTGCGTTTAGCTGTATTTTGCTGGTAAGCGCCGCCGCGTTTGGCTTTTTCACTATTCCGTTCTGGCTGAGTTTGTTTCATCTGGTGATGGCCGTGACCTGCTTATTTGTGATTGGTGCGCTGGTCTCACCCCGCACCACCTCACCCTGCCCACTTGATATGCAACGGCTGGATGCCTGTGATGAGTCACAGGCCGTGATGCGTGATACGTTGGCGCGCGCCGAGCAAACGATTATCCATACCAAAGGCTACAAACAACTGGGGCTGACGATTAAGGCATTCAGTCAGGATGCGGATATCGACCCCACACTGCTGGCCATTGCCCTGCGCATGAGCCCGCGAAAAAACTTTCGTGGTTTTGTGTACCACTATCGTCTGGAGTACGCCAAAAAAGTGCTGTTAAGAAGTGATGCCAAAATTAACCGTGTCGCCAGGCGTCTGGGCATAAACTCCGAAAAATTCTTAAGTGGTGCGCTGGTGAGCTATTTACGCAAAATGGACTGAGCCGTGAGCCTCGGCTGAGAAGGCATGTGGCGATAAAAAATCGCTGATACCGCGCCACTTATCCCTGCAGGGCAACGTACTTATCGGCCAGTTGCGCCAGTGATTCACGGTGCGAGGGATCCGGGATAATGCAGTCAACCGGGCATACTGCTACGCAGCTCGGGTTATCATAATGCCCCACACACTCGGTACAGCGCGCAGCATTAATCTGGTAATACGCCTCGCCCATTTGTATGGCCTGATTCGGGCATTCGTCTTCGCACAAATCGCAGTTGATGCAGTCGTCGGTTATGGTAAGTGCCATGTGCGTCGTTCCTGATTCTACCTGTTTGGTCTGTTCCCAAACTGTAGCCGTTTGTCGGTAACTATGGCTTGACGTAAATCAAGCAAATGCGAGATGAGGGGACAAGATGGAATTTACGATCAGCAATTCTCCAGCCCTCTCATGTTTACAAAGAAGCAGAGCAGGCGGAGAGTCTGTTAGACACATCGTCATGTGCCTATTAAACGCTTGCGAGAGTATTAAAAATGCGGCAGTGTATAAAAAGTAACCATGCCTGAGTGAGCTATTTGTCTGCTACTTGCAGTAGGTCGGTGTTTAGCAGTGTATGTGGTCTGCCTAACAATAATAAATTGACTTAACTACTTTAATGTAAAAAGGAATAAACGTGAACGCGTGTGAAGTCTTTACTTTCCGAAGCCGCTCAGCCTGCCAAAGTGTTTTTATTCTTTTTCTTGTCACGTTGGTTTTGACAGGATGTGGCAATCGCGCACCGCAGCATATTGTGAATAAATCCGTTGCTATTGAGCAGGGAGACTATTTTAGTCACAGCTTTAGACTCAATAGAGAGGCGACACTTGAATTAACAGTCGAGTCTCAGAACATGCCAGTCAAAATGTTTATATCGTCGAAAAAAGATGCGCCAGCTGCTGCGGCTGGGCTGCCAGTGAATGTGTGGTTCCTGTCCACCGATATATATCGTGATTCTAAATCCGGGAGATTTCCTCAGGGTGATTACACACTTTTTGTTAAACACGGCAAAGAAAAGGGTTTCTTTGATGACGCCAGCCCAGCTGCCAGGGTGAATATACTGCTATCCGGGCGCTAACGGTCTCAACACAAGCAGATGTTCAGACAAACGCGCGGTTAAGCAGTGCCTGTGTAAAGGTTTTACGCAGATAAAAGCCGCGTGGACGGGTTTTAATACGCTCACCTTCCTCATTGAGCGCGTCAGTCAGCACGCTACCATTCGCCGCCTTGGGGCGCAGGTGTAACGCATTGCCCTGGCGTGCGGTGATGGATGCCACTTCTCCCAGCAGGATACGTTCACTAAGCTCTTCCCAGTCTTGTCGCAGTAGCGCGTCTTCCTGCTCTGACGGCGACCATAGAAAGCCACTGGCAATGCGCCGCTGTGCGAGCGGGATCTGTCTGTCCCCCTCCAGCGGTAACCACAATACCTGCTGCAGTTTGTTGCGCACGTTACTGCTTTCCCAGGTGAGCCCCGGTTGCGCGATCAGTGGAGCGTAGCACACATAAGTGGTTTCAAGGACCTTTGCGCTGGCGTCAATAGGAAGGGTTTTAAGCTCCACGCCCAACGCCGGAAAATCCTGTTGTGGTTTTGAACCCGCGCTGGCACCCAGCCACAATTCAATAAGCATACCCGGCCAGCCTTTGTGACGCGACAAATCTGCGGGGATCTGCACCTCTGCGAGTTTTGCCAATTCGCCCAAAGACAGACCGGCTATAGCCTGGCAGCGATCAAGCAGTTCGTCGGTTGTGGCAGGAGGCGTAGCTGGTGGTTGCATGGTGGATTGCTCTTACAGCGATTAATGCTTTGAAAGGGCTATAGTTTATGGAAGAATGCAATAATAGATAAGTCTAGCATGCCCGGGAGTCTATGTGATAGATGCCGATGGATTCCGTGCGAATGTGGGCATAGTGATTTGCAACAAAATGGGTCAGGTATTTTGGGCAAGACGTTATGGTCAACATTCATGGCAGTTTCCACAAGGCGGAATTGATGAAGGGGAAACTGCGGAACAAACCATGTTCAGGGAGCTGCACGAAGAAGTAGGACTGACGCCAAAAGATGTCACTATTTTAAGTGTGTCGCGAAACTGGCACCGTTATAAGCTTCCCAAGCGACTAATACGCCAGGGAAGCAATCCGGTCTGTATAGGCCAAAAGCAAAAATGGTTTTTGTTGCAGCTTGACTGTGACGACAAAGATGTTGATGTACTGAAAACTGGTCATCCGGAATTTGATGACTGGCGGTGGGTAAGTTACTGGTACCCGATACGCAACGTGGTGTCGTTTAAGCGTGATGTGTATCGCCGGGTGATGAAAGAGTTTGCCGGTGTGGTGATGAATCAGAACCAGCGACAACATGCTCCGCGACGATCGCGAAGGCGGCGGCGAGGATAGGAGTCAACAGTGGGTCAGACCGGCAGCAAAGGCACAACGCTGACAACGCTAAAAAGTATCGTGCAGGAGATGAATCAAATCCCCGAGCTCGATAAGGCGTTGTTTCGTCTGGCAACTCGGGTTAAACACACGGTTAATGTTGACTCGTGCTCTATCTATCTGGCCGACTATGAGCATCAGGAATTTATTCTTAAAGCGACTGATGGGTTACATCCCGATGCGGTTGAGCAGGTCAGGATTGGCTTTTCAGAAGGACTGATTGGTCTGGTGGGGCAGCGTGAAGAGCCGCTCAATATTGAAAATGCGCACCAGCACCCGCGCTTCAAACACTATGACGAGGTGCAGGAAGAAAACCTGAACGCCTTTCTTGGCACCCCCATTATTCATCAGCGCAAAGTGCTGGGCGTAATAACGCTGCAGCAGCAACAAATGCGCCGCTTCAGCGAAAATGAAGAAGCCTTTCTGGTAACGCTGGCCACGCAACTGGCGCTGGAAATCACCAATGCAGATATTCGCGGCGCGCTGGGTACCAATACCTCGTTTGGAACAGCCCTGCGCCAGAAAAACGTGGTGGGTATACCCGGCTCACCAGGACTGGCGGTAGGCAAAGGCTTCCCGCCGGATCGCAGCTTTTCTCTACGCACCTGGGTGGTACGCCGTACCAATTCGCCGCAGGATGAAATTCAGGTATACCGCAAAGCGGTTGAAATTACCCGTGAACAGGTCGATTCGCTTTCCAAGAGCCTGGATGACGGTATTCCGGACGATGTTAAGTCCATTTTTCAGTTGTATCACCATCTGCTGGATGCCAATAGCCTGGGGCGGGAAGTGGAAGAGAAAGTCCGCCAGGGCTGGGACGCCGGTTCGTCACTGAAAATGGTAGTCGACGCCTACGCCACGCGATTTCAGGAAATGGATGACCCTTATATGCAGGAACGGGCGATTGATATTGTCGATCTGTCTAACCGCATTCTGACCAATATCCTGATCGAGGCCAAAGGCAAGAAGATTGTCGAAAAGCAGCCTCTTGAAGACAGCATTCTGGTGGCCGAAGAAGTCTCAGCGACCATGCTGGCCGAATTTCCGCGGGATAAACTAAAAGGCATTATTTCAATTAAAGGCTCGGCCAATTCCCACGCTGCCATCCTGGCCCGGGCCATGGGCGTGCCGGCTGTGATGGGCTGTCAGTCATTGTCGCCAGCGCTGTTGGAAGAGAAAGATATATTACTGGATGGCTATTCCGGTGAAGTGATTGTATCGCCTGAACGTACTATTCGCAGTGAGTTTATTCACCTCATTGAGGAAGAAGAGGCCATATCTGAGCGCATTAATGCGGAGTCGGATCAGCCCTGCCAAAGTCAGGACGGCTGCCGGATGTCGCTGTTTATCAACGCCGGGCTATCAGCCGAAGCAGAGCTTGGTAGTGCCAATATGGGCGCGGGTATTGGTCTGTTCCGCACAGAAATTCCGTTTATGATGCGGGAGCGCTTCCCGTCCGAAAAAGAACAGGTTGAGCTCTACCGTCAGATACTCAGTGCCGCCCCGGATTTGCCCATCACCATGCGTACCCTGGATGTCGGCGGTGATAAACCATTACCTTACTTCCCCATTAATGAGGAAAATCCGTTCCTGGGCTGGCGCGGAGTAAGGCTGACTCTGGATCATCCTGAAATATTTCTTGTACAGATCCGCGCCATGCTTCGTGCCAGCATTGGCTTTGATAATCTGCAAATCATGTTACCAATGATTTCCTCGGTAGGCGAAGTTGAAGAAGCCAGGCGGCTGATTGACCAGGCGTTTTTTGAGATCCGCGATGAGATAAAAGACTCGGGCGAGCGCCTTAACAAGCCACGTATTGGTATTATGCTGGAAGTGCCCTCGGTGCTGTATCAGTTACCGCAACTGGCTAAACAGGTAGACTTTTTTTCGGTTGGCAGTAACGATCTCACCCAGTATCTGCTGGCGGTGGACCGCAATAATACGCGGGTGGCCGGGCTATACAACAGCTACCACCCTGCCGTGTTAGGGGCGTTATATGACATTGTGAAACAGGCGAATGTCAGCCAGGTTCCGGTAACTGTCTGCGGCGAAATTGCCGGCGAACCAGGCGGTGCCATTCTTCTGATGGGAATGGGCTACCGGCGCTTAAGTATGAATGCGTTTAACCTGCGCAAAGTAAACTGGCTGATACGTAACGTTAATCTAAGCGAAAGTAAGCACCTGCTATCAAGGGCGCTGACATCCTCGTCGCACCAGGAAGTGTTTCTGCATCTTAATCAATACTTGGAAAGCAAAGGTCTGGGCGGGCTGATTCGGGCCGGTGCCTGACAACGGGGAGCACGCATTCTCTGTATGTCTTGGGCACTGCTTTTGTAACAGTTTAAGCTACACTTGATTGTACATTCGTAAGGAACGTGAGCGGGTTATCCCGTCGTTTGTTCTGTCTTATGCGACAGACTGAGACAGGTAACGGCCTGCGTTTCGGTATTCAGGGAGAATGCGAATGCATCTGAGGCCGCAGTGTTACTTCTGGCCTGTTCGCATCTTTCTTAACACAAAGGACTGTTTTGAAATTATTCCGTCTATCACCCTCAAAAACTGACACCACCATCACTGACACCCAGGATAACGACAGTGCAGCCTTACAGGCGATCCGGGAAAATACCGGTATGATTGTATTTACGCCGGATGGCCACATCGAAGATGCGAATGCGTTGTTTCTTGATGTCGTGGGCTACCAGCGCGAGGAGCTGATTGGTCAGCACCACAGGGTGTTGTGTCCACCAGAGTATGCGCAGTCACCGGCTTACCGTGAATTCTGGCAGGCACTGGCAGCAGGGCGTCAGCAACGTGGCACGTTCCGGCGTGTTGATAAGCAACAGCAGTCTGTCTGGCTGGAGGCAACCTACTGCCCGGTTACTGATAATACCGGGGCGGTGACAAAGATCGTGAAACTGGCCAGCGATATCACTGACAATCACTACACTATGCTACGCAGCCAGGCCCGCCTCGATGCGCTTGACAGAAGCATGGCTGTGATAGAGTTTACCCCCGACGGTAAAATTCTGACTGCTAATGACAATTTTTTGGACGTGATGCACGTATCCATGGAAGACATTAAAGGCAAACATCATCGTATTTTTTGTGATGATCGCTTTTACACGGAGCATCCCGACTTCTGGCATAAGCTGGCACAAGGTGAGTTTTATTCGGGGCGCTTTGAACGCCGGGACGGACATGGTCAGACGATATGGCTGGAAGCAACCTACAACCCAGTGACTGGCGAGGACGGACAGGTTGAGCGTGTGATCAAGTTTGCGTCCGATATTACGCAACGCGTTGCCTCGGCGAGAGACGCCATTGAGCTTGCCAGCCAGACATCGGCAATCACCTCCCAACAGACCAGTGACGCCGTAAGTGCGTTACACCGGGCCATTGATATTTCTGAGCATATTCGCACGCAGGTCGATAAGACCACGGGCAGCAGTGAGCATCTTGCCAGACAATCTACTGATATTCGTAATATCGTTTCAACCATTCGCAGTATTGCAGAGCAGACCAATCTGCTTGCCCTGAATGCTGCCATTGAAGCGGCACGTGCCGGGGAAGCCGGCCGGGGCTTTGCAGTGGTTGCCGATGAGGTGCGGACTCTGGCTGCCCGGGCGGCGACAGCAACAGAAGAGATTGAAGACGTGGTGCTCACCAACGGTACCCTCATTAACGAAATTGACAGTCAGATTCGGCAAATTTATTCGGGTACCCAGGAAAGTGAGAAAGCCATGGGGTCTGTTTCTCAAAGTATCCAGGACGCGCGCCAGGGAATGGAACGTCTGGTCTCTGAAATTCAGAGTCTGATTAAGTAGTTTTTCAGGCGTTGGTGCGTGTCTGTCTTCGCTTAACGCCTGAATACGCACGGGGGGCTGACTTGATGAGTTGCCCGATTGTATGACGGGGAGGCCACCGACTTATTCGCACCCTTTTTCAACAATCTGTGGTAGGCTACCGGTGTTTTTCAGAAGGACGTCGCGTGGATCCAATAATAATAACTCTCGTGTGTTGCGCAGTGCTGGGCGTGGTCGTTGGACTACTTGCCGGTATGCTGGGTATCGGCGGTGGTGTCATTATTGTTCCCGCGCTCTCATACCTGCTTGTTCACCTGCATGATATGGATGCCAGCATCGTTATGCCGGTGGCGGTTGCAACGTCGCTATCCACCATTATTTTCACCGGGGCATCGTCTGCCTTTGCACACTACAAACTGGGCAATTTGCGCAAACATATTGTACTGTATACGGGCATTGGCATTGCTGTTGGCGCGATTATAGGCGCGCAGGTGGCCAGTCATATTGACGGCGATCTGTTACGTCATATCTTTGCCGGGCTGGTCATTCTTATTGCGCTGCAAATGATTTTTGGTAAAACCCGCGAGTCTGCGACGCCCGCAACACCGTCAATACTGATCACGGCAGGCGGCGGAACAGGCATTATCAGTGCGCTGATGGGGATTGGTGGCGGCGCAGTGCTGGTACCGGCGCTGGTCTGGTTTAAGGTCAATATGCGCCATGCCATAGGTTGCGCTGCGTTAGGCGGGATGGTGATTGCCGTATTTGGTACACTTAGCTTCATTATCGCGGGCCTGGGCAAGGTAAATCTGCCTGCAGGTGGCCTGGGCTTTGTCTATTTGCCAGCTACAGCCGGAATTGTGGCAACGTCAATCTTTACGGCCAGTATCGGTGCCCGGCTTGGCCAGAAAGTAAACACTAAATTTTTAAAGCGTCTGCTGGCTACATTGCTGGTGGTTGTCAGCATTCGCATGATCGCAGGAATAGAGTAACGGATGGTTGAAAGTAGTTATTTTGTTTTTCCCAGTATCGATCCGATAATTTTCAGTATCGGCCCGTTGAGTGTCCGCTGGTACGGTATGATGTATTTAGTCGGCTTTATTGCGGCTTATCTGCTTGCTCAGAAGCGTCTTGAAAATACCTCGTGGAGTCGCGATCAACTCAGTGATCTGCTGTTTTGGGGCTTCGTGGGTGTCATCATCGGCGGGCGTCTGGGTTATGTGCTGTTTTATCAGTTTGGATTATTTATAGATAATCCGCTGTATCTGTTCAAAATCTGGGCCGGCGGTATGTCATTTCACGGTGGTCTGCTGGGCGTGCTGGTGGCCTTGTACTGGCAGTCGCGGCGTATGAAAACCACGTTTCTGGCTCTGGGTGACTTTGTTGCCCCGCTTGTGCCCATTGGTCTGGGTGCGGGAAGAATCGGCAATTTTCTCAATGCGGAATTGTGGGGGCGTCCGACCGATGTGCCCTGGGCGGTAATTTTCCCTGACGCCGGTAATCTCCCTCGTCATCCTTCACAGTTATATGAGTTTGCGCTGGAAGGTGTACTGCTGTTTATTATCCTGTGGCTTTACTCAGCCAGGCCCCGTCCTACTGGGGCAGTCAGCGGTCTGTTTTTAGCGGGATATGGCAGCTTCCGCTTTATCGTTGAATACTTCCGCGAACCCGATGCGCATATTGGCCTGTATCAGCTCGGCTTGAGTCAGGGTCAGTTACTTTGTATACCTATGATTTTACTGGGCGTATGGCTTATTATTCGTGCATACACCAAGAACAGCAGAACAAACGCTAAGACCAAGAATTCGGCATCATCATGAAAGAATATTTAACGCTTATGCGCCATGTACGCGACCATGGCGTCGAAAAAACGGATCGTACCGGTACCGGCACCCGCAGTGTGTTTGGTTATCAGATGCGCTTTGATTTACAGCAAGGCTTCCCGCTGGTGACCACAAAAAAATGTCATCTGCGTTCAATCATTCATGAATTGTTGTGGTTTTTGAAAGGCGATACCAATATTGCCTACTTAAAAGATAATGGCGTATCCATCTGGGATGAATGGGCAAGCGACGAAGGCGAGCTGGGACCTGTCTATGGCCATCAGTGGCGCTCCTGGGATCGCGGCGACGGCACCAGTATAGACCAGATTACGGAGGTCATCGAACAGATTAAAACCAACCCGGACTCCCGACGCCTTATCGTTAGTGCCTGGAACCCATCGGTTTTGCCGGATACCCGTCTCTCACCTAAAGAGAATGCAGCGCAGGGCAAACAGGCATTACCACCCTGTCACACCATGTTTCAGTTTTATGTGCATGACGGCAAACTGAGTTGTCAGTTGTATCAGCGCAGCGCAGACATCTTTCTTGGTGTGCCTTTTAATATTGCCAGCTATGCACTGCTGACCATGATGATAGCGCAGGTATGCGGACTTGAAGCGGGCGACTTCATTCATACTCTGGGCGACGCGCACCTGTATAGCAATCACATGGAGCAGGTAGAAACACAGTTGTCGCGCGTGCCTTATCCAAGGCCGCATATGCGTATCAATCCCGAGGTGCGGGATATTTTCAGCTTCAGTTATGACGATTTCACTCTGGAAGGATATCAGGCGCACCCGCATATCAAAGCGCCAGTGGCTGTGTAGAGGAAGGCTGGATGAGTACCCATGTTCTGATCTGTGATGATTCATCGTTTGCCCGCAAGCAAATGGCGCGCAGTATCCCTGACAACTGGGACGTGTCACTTAATTTTGCCGAAAACGGTGAAGAGGCACTGACCATGATCCGCGAGGGAAAGGGTGACATCATGTTTTTGGATCTGAATATGCCGGTCATGGATGGCTATCAGACCATGCAGGTTATCCGCAACGAAGACTTACCCTGTCTGGTGATCGTGGTGTCGGGCGACGTGCAGCCTGAAGCACGTACCCGTATGGTCGCAATGGGGGCGCTGGACTTTATCCGCAAACCCATCGATAACGATAAACTCACCAGTTTGTTGCGTCAGTATGGTATTTACAGTGGCGACAGCGCCGTTTCGCAAACGCAAGATGCGGCCCTGACGCCCGGGAAGGCCAGCGATGAGGAAAAGCTCGATGCGTACCGGGAACTGGTCAACGTCGCCATGGGCCGGGCAGGCGAAAATCTGGCGAAGTTAATGGGTGAATTCATCCATCTGCCGATCCCCAATGTCAATTTGCTGGAAAGCAATGAGCTGCTCATGGCGGTGGCTGAAATTAACCACAACGAGAGCGTTTCTGCGGTTTCTAAAGGGTTTGTCAGCGCCGGGATAAAGGGCGAGGCGCTGGTTATTTTCAGTGATACCAATACGCAGAATATTGTGGAACTGCTGCGGTATGAATCGACCGTGGGCGGCCATCGTCAGGAGTTAGAGGCGCTGATGGATGTCTCAAATATTCTTATTGGCGCCTGCTTAAATGCACTCTCAGAACAACTTTCTCTGCGCTTTAGTCATAGTCACCCGATTTTGCTGGGTCGCCATCAGGGACTGGATGTATTGTTGAAAGATAATATTCGTCATCTGGATAAGATTATGGCAGTAGAAATTGGCTATGCCATTAAAAGTCGCGACATTAGCTTTGATCTGTTATTGCTGTTCCCGGATGATGCCATGGAGCGTATTTATACCCGGTTTGTTGATAAGGAGGGGGCATGAGCGAAACGCCAGCCACTGACTGGATGCAGGAGCTGTTCAGCTCCATTGAAGTTGGCATCGTAGTGCTTGACCGGGCGTTTACCGTCGAAGTCTGGAATCAGTTTATGGAAAACCACTCCGCTCTGACATCCGAGGCGGTATGCGGCGACTCGTTGTTTACGCACTTTCCTGAGATTGATGAAAAGTGGCTGCGCGCCAAGGCAGGGCCGGTGTTCGATTTAAATACACCGGTGTTTCTGATTTGGGAGCAGCGCCAGTACCTGTTTAAATTTGGCAGCACCCGCCCGGTAACGACAAGCACAGAATACATGTACCAGAATGTCACCATGTTTCCGCTGTTAAATGCTGACAAAGGCGTAGATCGGCTTTGTATGCTGGTGTACGACGTAACCGATCAGGCCCTGGGCAAAACCCGGGTAGAGCAGCTGAACGAAGAACTAAAGGTAATGAGCCGGATTGATGGTTTGACAGGCTTGTATAACCGTCGTTACTGGCAGGAGCGGTTCGACTACACCTTCAAGCTGGCGCAGCGTCGCAACAAGCCTATTACTGCCCTAATGCTCGACATTGATCACTTTAAAAAGGTCAACGATACCTACGGCCACCAGGCGGGGGATAAAGTTATTCAGGCACTGGCACAGGTGATTAAAAAGAGTGTGCGGGAAACCGACCTGGCGGGCCGGTATGGCGGTGAAGAATTTGCCATCATACTTACCGACTCAGACAGCACCAATGCCACGAAGGTTGCAGAGCGGATCCGCGCGCTGTCTGAAGCAGAAGTGGTGACGCATGAGGATGACACCATTCGCTTCACGGTCAGCCTGGGGCTGGCAGAGTACTGCCCGGACTGTCACTCGTCCATGCAGTGGCTCGAGCTTGCCGATCAGGCGCTCTATGACGCCAAGCAAAACGGCCGCAACCAGTTTTGCATTCGCACCTATGATGCCAGTCAGGGCGGCCAGCGCTAAATACGTAGCTTAGTCTGATAACGTCAGACGCAATGTGTTTTTTAATTCCTGATAGGTTACGGGTTTCACCAGGTGATAGCGGATCCCCGCCTGCCGGGTTTGTTCCTTTTCACTGGCAAAGGCATTCGCGGTGACCGCAATGATGGGAATTCTCACGCCTTTTTCTCGGGCGATTAACGCTAACTCTACACCATTCACGTCAGGTAAATTGATGTCCAGTAACACGGCATCAAACACTTCGGTGTTAAGTCGCTGCAGCGCATCCTCGCCGTTATGTACAACGACACTGTTGTGACCCATGCAGTGCACCATATGCCGAATAATATCAGCATTGATGGGCTCATCTTCGACGATCAGAATACGGGCGTCAGGGATGGGCGTCAGGGGACGGAATGCACGATTGGCAAGCTGCTGTAAGGTGTCGGACAGGCGGTGCTGGTCTAACGGTTTGACAAAGGCCTGCCACGCGCCAATCTCACTGTTGGCCATAATGTTGGCTATATCAGGCGTGGCGGACATCATGATCACCGGCGGTGTGCGCTTGCCAAACATGGCTGAGACGGTCGACGCGAGCTCCAGGCCATTAATCCCGGGCATGTAAAAGTCGGCAATAATTGCAGCATAGCCTGGAATACGGTCGTTGTTAGCCAAAAATTCAGAGCCGGAGGAAAAACAGTCCGCAGTAAATCCCTGTTGCTGAATAATGTTACTCACATGCAGCCGGCTGATCTCCAGATCGTCAACCACTGCAAAGCACACGCCCGGTTTGACTTGCGGCGCTGACGCGCGATGTGTACTGCGATTCAGCGGAAAGGTCAGGGTAAACTCGCTGCCAATACTTTGCTGGCTTGCCAGGTGGATTTCTCCGCCACAGGCTTCAGCGTACTTTTTGGCGACCGTCAGGCCAACGCCAGCGCCGGCATATTGCTGGTAGCCGGGTGCATCGACGCGGTAAAAACGATCAAATATCTTCTTCTGGTCTTCGTCTTTAATACCAATGCCACTGTCGGTGATCTTAACCGTCAGCTGGTAGCGCTTGTTCACCACGTGACAACTTACCAGTACGTTGATAAATCCATCTGACGTAAACTTAATTGCATTGTCCATGACATTTTTTATCACCCTGGTAATGGCATCAGGATAGCCGGTAACAAAGGTGGGCATGGTGGTCTCACACTGCATACTAAACTCAAGTTGTTTGGCGCGGCTGGGCGCAGACCAAGGTGCAATACACTCATCCAGAAGGGCAATCAGATCAAAGCTCTCCCTGGTGGGAGAGGGCGCTGCTGTATTACCCATAATATCCAGCAGGTTGTTGGTCAGATTAAGTAAGCGGTAACAGGCCTGTTCCGCCTGTTGGATCAGCTCATCCTGCCTGGCACGCATATTGGGAATGAGCTCCAGTGCGCCGACAATAGCGCTGATGGGGCCACGAAACTCATGGCTGATGGTAGTCAGAAAGTGCGCTCTGGTCTCGGCGGATGAATTGTTTTGCAGCTCCTGCTGATGTAACGCCAGATTCTCTCGGCATAGCGCATCAATTGCGGCACCAACGTGACGCCTGGCCGGGCGTAAGAGGAAGCTCCAGCAGAGTATATATACCAAAATAAGCAAAATGGCACCGGTTAACAGCCATTGGTTTTTGTCTCTCGCTTTATCTGCAATGAGCTGCTCAAACAATACGACGGCTCTATCCAGACGGTCGTACAGCGCTTCGACTTCTGCTGCGCTGGGCGTTGGGTAATCAGGCAGGGCATTGACCGGAAGCTTGCCCATCTGTTGGGCTCGAAGGGCAAAGCGTTGACTGCGCTCATCCAGTGACAAAAGATGGCTGGAATAGTAGTCATCAATAGCATTGCTCAGCGGTGTCGCGCGCTCATCACTGGGCTGCTTGCCGGTGAGTACTGCATGATTGTGTTGAAATGTCGTGGCGAGTTGACGCAGTTCTTCCTGTAAGGCCGCAGTATTGGTCCGGGGCGCAGACTTTAACTGATACGTCACGAATGCTATCTGGCGTGCAAGTGCGCGCTGCTTGCCCGCCATATTGACCAGTTGTGGTAAATACGCGTCATCCCGGGCTTGCCACGCTACACCGGCCAACAGCAATGCGGTTGCCAGTCCGATACAGACCAGGGTATTGATATGTGCTCGTTTGAGGTGACGGCGCGCGGCGTCTAACTTCATTATCAGCGGTTCCCTGCTAATTGTGTCTGCCCTGATTTATCCAGTTCGGTGTCTGAAGGGACATCCAGTCACCTGTCAAACATAGAGGCTCTTGTTGATAATTGCAAAGTAGAGGCGGGCATTTGCGATGAACAGCCAGTCAGATTTATCCAGCCCTCTGCTCGAGACGCACAATATGGTGACGGATACGATACAAAAAAATCAGGCTGGGAATAACCATGATGGCGGTGATAATAAAAAACAGACGCCAGTCGCCGTCCAGACCATCCACAATAAAGCCGCTGGAAGAAGCCAGTAAGGTACGCCCCGCTACACTCAACGATGCCATCAAAGCATATTGTGTTGCGCTGAAGGCGCGGTTACACAGCAATGATATAAACGCGACCATGGCAACCGTACTCCAGGATGCGGTAAAACCGTCAATGATTACCGCGGCGGCCAGTAGTGAAGTACTCGGCCCTGTGGTGGCCAGCCATGCAAACATCAAATTAGAGGAAGCCATTGCAATGCCGGCAATCATCAGGCCACGATAAATGCCGTAGCGAATATTGACTGCACCACCGATAATTGAAAAAACAATGGTTACCCACCAGTTGAGTAACTTGGAGTAGCTGCCAATATCGCTGTTAGAAAAACCAATCTCCTTGTAGAACACGATACTCATCCGGCCTAAAAAGGCTTCGCCAATTTTGAACAAAAACACGAATAACAAAATGGACAGTGCCAGGCGTACACCGTTGCGTACAAAGAAGTCACGAAAAGGCTCAACCAGGGTTACCATTATCCAGGTTGTTGTGGCGCGTAGCAGTGGGTGGCCGGTTATATCGGTAAGCCGTGACTGATAAGCCTTCGCCGCCGCAGCATGAATAGCGTCGCGATCGATCTGAGGCTCGTTGGCAAACAGTGTAGCCAGCGCCAGTATTACCATGCCTATACCTAATAAAAGGTATATTTGCGGCCAGTACCAGCTTGCCGAATCGGCGATGAAAAAAGGTACAGCGCCTAAGCCGCCATAGCCCGTCCACCAGCCAGCAGTGGCCATTGACGAACCTGATGAGAGCTTCTCTTTTTCATCCTCATCGATGATATCAATACGGTAGCCGTCAATGGCGATATCCTGTGTGGAGGACGCAATCGCAATCAGCAGGCCGGTGATGGCAATCGCATACAGATCCGCGCTGGCATTAAGTGAAGACATGAACAGGCAGCACGTTGCAATAACAAGTTGCATTGCAAGGATCCAGCCACGCCGCTGCCCCAGCCATTTTGGTCGGACTCTGTCAATCAGAGGTGACCACAAAAAGTTGACGGAGTAGACAGCGAAAATGGCACCAAACAGCCCAATGGCAGAGCGAGACAGCCCCTCATCTTTCAGCCAGGCCGACAGCACCGAGCCGATCATGACCCAGGGAAAACCACTGGAGATGCCAAACAAAAATATACTGACCAGACGACGGTCAAGAAATGCATTAAAGGCGCTTATCACAGCAACGACTTACCGACAGGCAAAACCGTATTGGGCCATGAATTCAGGCTGAGTGCAACGTTAGGAAGATGCGAATAAGTCTGTCATCACTCGACGAGTCCAAAAGTGCGTAGTCGCAAGGCAGGCTTTGTAAGTAATGGCCGTCGCCTAAGGTAAGAAAGCGCTTGCCTGATTCAGGGACGAATACCAACACAGTCGAACGGACAGTAGCCTTTGCCTTCCAGGTAGTGAATACAATTGGCCAGTTCTTCAATGAGGTAATTATCGTACATAAGCTTGTCTTCGTGCCAAAAATGCATTTGATGCAGCAGGTGCCAGAAAACACGCTCCTTCTGGCTGTAAGGCTGGTCGAGCTGATAGCTAACCTGACCCCATTCTTCCAGCGTATCCCAGAAGAACAGCTCCAGCTCCCGGAAGGGCAGATCACCCTGCCAGAACGCTCGAAGGTAAAAACACAACTGCCGGGCTTTTAGGTTTACAAATGCTTTAACTTTCACGCGTCGCCAGCCACCTTGCATAAAGACATATCCCTATTATAGCTAGCTGCAGCAACATTTCCTGCCCGTCCCCGGATTTTGGGGTGAGGCGATTGAAATTTCGGTTAAAAAATATTTTTTGTTTATAAAGTAGCCGGTGTGCATGCGTGGGAAGAGAATGCACAGGTGTCCTGACGCGCGCCGTGACTGCCAAATTAATATCATCAGGACAGGTATGGGCGGTATACATGCACCTATCGCCAGGTGATATCTGCTACAAATCTGTTTCAGGCTGAATAACCGTCACCAGCCAAGGTGTGTTGTCCAGCCGTAAATGCGCCCTGCAAGGCGCGTGGCAAAGGGCGACACCGCAGAAGCGGTTGACGGGGATGCGGTTGCTGGCACAGTTGTGCCAATCTGACGGCCGCCAAAGCTGGTCGAGCCGGCAATAGACGATGAGCCCAGTGCCAGCATAACCTGCTGCCGATAGAGCATTTTGAGTTCGGTTCGGGCTTTCTGACTACGGCGGTGACGGGTAGACAGCGCCCAGTTATTATAGTCGTCCATTCCCACATCCAGCACCGGATACGCCGATTGTGCAATGTTGTCAACGACGGCCTGGTTATGTACCCGCTCAGGCCAGAAGGGCGAGAGCACGATGGCAGTATCAGGCGGCGATACGTTTTCACTGTTGGTAATGTCCAGTAACAGTGCCGCGCCCATTCCCTGAGCAATCACCATACGAAATCCGTCTTTGTCAGCCGTATGCTGAAACACGGCGTTGAGCAGCAGGGTAAAGGTGTTACGCGAATCCGAATAACCAATGACCGGCGTCTGACTGTCAGCGCGGGGGTGAATAAGCGTGTCTTCAGAGGGAAGCGCAGGGGTTGCCGTAACGGGCGTAAACATGGCGGGTACGAGCAATGTATCCCAGCCCTGATCGTTGAGGCGCTCACTGATTTGTGCAGCCACATCAAAGGTCAGCCCCATACTTCCGGATTCGTATAACAGTACGGCAACGCCGCGCTTTAACGGGATCGCAGAGGGAGAAGGAAAAACCGCAACAGACTGTTCACCCACCATTAATGACTGGGTTTCGTCAGCAAAAAACTGCCGCGCTGTGTCATTGTCAGCCGGCGCTGCTGTCGTGTTCCCCACGCTGAAAAAGAGCGCTGTGACATACGCAATGATGGCTGATACTGCGTTGCTTTTCATGGCCTTTAGTACGTTTACATTCGGTATTAACAGATATCGGCAGGGGCAGGCATAACTTCACTGTTCGTCTGTTGTTAATTGTGCAGGCTGATAATCACTGAACGGCAGGGTACTGCAAAAGTGCATCCAGTTGCCTGCAACCGGGTGCTGCACAATGAGGGTTTGGGCATGCAGTTGCAGACGCGGTGCACGGGCTTTTGCCTCCGATGACGCGTACAGTCTGTCCCCCAGGATTGGGTGACCAAGGGCCAGCATATGGACCCGCAGTTGGTGCGAGCGACCCGTCACCGGATGCAATTCAACCAGGGTTTCTGCTGTGTCACGCTGAATGACCCGATATTGCGTGAGCGCCGCTTTGCCACTTTCATAGCAAATTTTTTGTTTAGGCCGGTTTGGCCAGTCAACAATCAGCGGCTCAGTAACTTCACCTTCGTCGTCACGGATCTGACCATCGACTCTGGCGTAGTAGCGCTTCTTTGGAATGCGTTCGCGGAATTGCCGCGACAACTCACTGTTGGCGGCTTTATTCATGGCCAGGATCAGCAAGCCGGAGGTAGCCATGTCCAGGCGATGGACGATACTGGCAGTGGGGAACACCCGCTGCGCGCGGGTGGCCATTGAATCGTAGTGGGCAGCACGTCGTCCTGGCACACTCAGCAGGCCGCTTGGCTTATCCACTACCAGAATGTCGTCATCCTGATAGATAATTGGCAGCAGTGGCGACGGGGGCGGATTGTAGACAAACTCAGGGTTTACCATCAGGGGTTGTTCACCACAATCCGCAGCGCATCCAGGTGTACGTCGGCACGCTGGATGGCTTTATCCAGCGCTGACAGCTGATGCTCAACAAAATCGATCTCACTGTCGCGAATCGCCGGATTGCGCTGTTGCAAATCACGTAAACGCTGAGCTTCTGCTCCCAGCACCTGATGCGCTTCTTCCAGCGCATCATGCTGAAGCTGGTTGGCTTTCTGATGCGCCAGCTTACGTGCCTTTTCAAGGTGCGTACTGACCGGCTGCTGCAATGCACCGAGTAGTTGTTTGGCTATTTTTCTGCCTGCCGGACGGCGTACATCGAAGTTAAGATCTACGTTGTTGCCTTGCGCATCTATACACAGACGAATTGGCGTGGTCGGCAAAAAACGCTTCAATTGCAGTGTTTTTGGTGCGTTGGCATCAAGCACAAACAGCGCCTCCAGCCAGTAGGCGCCTTTCGGTAATGAAGGATCAACCACAAAACCGATGCTGCTTTTACCGTGAATATCGGTCACTACCATATCAATCGCATGGTGCACCAGCGGGTGGTCCCAGCTTAAAAAGTGAACGTGTTCAAGGGCCGTGGCGACACGGCGCTTGTAGGTTACCGTCATCCCTTCTGCGGGCAGTCCGGGTAACTGATTGACCATGGATTCACCGGGCTTAAGAATGAAACAGTCGTGGCCTTTTTCCTCCTGGACAACACCTATGGCATCCAGCAAACGGCCCATAAACCGGGACAGACCAAGGTCTGAGTCTAGCTCGATTATTGACTCCAGCAGCCCTCCCACTTTACCGTCACCAGATGCATTAAGTTCCAGCAGACGATCGCGTCCGGCTTCAAGCTGCGCAGTGAGTTCGCGATTCACATGCTCGCTGCGATCGACAAGCTCTGCCCGGGTCACCGGATCGTCCGGTTGCAGACAGGCCGATAACAGCAGGGTTTTGACATCGTCAAACACGCCCTGACCGGTAGGGCAGGTATGACAGAACGCATCAAGCCCTTCGTCGTACCATTCTTTCAGAACATCCTGAGCACTGTCTTCAAGATAAGGCACGTGAATCTGTACCTCGTTCGTCTGGCCAATACGATCCAGGCGCCCAATACGTTGCTCAAGCAAATCCGGTGTCAGTGGTAAATCGAATAACACCAGATGATGAGCAAACTGAAAATTTCGTCCTTCACTGCCAATTTCGCTGCACAACAGTATTTGTGCGCCCTCTTCCTGTTGTGAGAAATAGTGGGCGGCTTTATCACGTTCAACAATTGTCATGCCTTCATGAAAGACACTGTGGCGAATGCCGGTCTGCTGCCGGATCACTTCCCCTAACTGTTGCGCTGTGGTTGCACTGGCGCAGATAAGCAAAACTTTTTCAGGCTTGATGGAGCCTAAGAACGACAATAACCAGTCAACCCGCGGATCAATGCTGGTCCAGTCTGAAACAAGCTTCGGCTGACGCTCCGGGTACAATGCCAGAGTTAAATCATCGCCAGCCACAGCATGTTCGTATTCATCAGGAAGTGGCAGCGGATACTCATGCATTACACGGCCCGGAAAGCCTTCAATGCCGGCCCGACGATTACGGAACAGCAGTCGGCCGGTGCCATGGCAATCAATCAGTTGATGTAACAGCGCATCCCGTGCGTTGGCATCATCCAGATCGCCGGTATGCGCCATCACCTCCGGTGCCAGCTGACGGAGCTGCTCGCGCTGACTGTTATCGGGCACCGTATCGGATAACAGCGGTGCGACGGCATCGGCCAGATCACTGTAGCGGGATTCTTCCTGCAAAAATGCCTGATAGTCGTGAAAACGCGCTGGATCCAGCAATCGCAACCGCGCAAAGTGACTTTCATGGCCAAGCTGATCCGGTGTGGCAGTGAGCAACAGCACACTGTCGATAGCATTGGCCAGTGCTTCCACACACTGATACTGAGACGACGGGGCATCGGCAGACCAGGCCAGATGATGGGCTTCATCCACAACCAGCATGTCCCAGCCAGCGTCTAATGCCTGTTGGTGGCGCATCGGATTATTGTTCAGAAAGTCGAGACTGCACAATACCAGCTGGTCGTTTTCAAACGGGTTGCCGTCGGTGTCTTCCAGCGCTTCGCAGCGGCTTTCATCGTAAATAGAAAAGGCCAGGTTCACGCGCCGGAGCATTTCAACCAGCCACTGATGAACCAGCGAATCGGGAACCAGAATGAGTACCCGGCTGGCACGCCCGGTTTGAATCTGGCGGTGAATTATCAGTGCCGCTTCAATGGTTTTACCCAGCCCTACTTCATCGGCCAGCAGTACCCGGGGGGCATGGCGGTCGCCGACTTCTGAGGCGATATGCAACTGGTGCGGAACCAGCGCGATACGCGCGCCACCCAGGCCGATAGTCTCAGAGCGGTAGTAATTGTACTGATGCTCGACGGACGACAGACGTAAGTCGAACCATTTAGGGTGATCAAGCTGATTGGCAAACAGCCGCTTTTCGGGTTGATTAAGACGAATATGGTGATCGATTAGCGGCTCAGGGAGTCGCACCTGCGCTTTGGTATCTTCACGCAGGCCGTGATAGATGAGTGTACCGCTGCTTTCTTCTACACGGTCAATGTTGCATTCCCAGCCGTCTTCGCTTTTCACGGTCTCGCCGGTTTCAAAGGTCAGCCTGGTCAGAGGCGCTTCCTGTTTGGTATATATCCGGCTTTCACCCACTGCCGGGAACATGACCTCGACTGAGCGAAAGTCTACATTTACCACGGCCCCAAGGCCCAGTTCAGATTCAGTGTTACTTAACCAACGTTGCCCGACAGCAAACGGCGTATCTGCACTCATAATTTACCCATCATTAAATCAGGAGGGTATTGTACGCACAGGCTTAGGGTGAGGAAAGTCTGGCTGCTCAAATTCCCTGATGATCGTATTAACTGGTATTCGGTTGTTGCTGCCTGAGGCACCGTGCTTAATACCAGGCACAACGTCTCCGGCAGCGCCTTGTTGAGTGTAGCACAGCAGAGAACCCTGGGGTCTGCGCATCTGACTCAGCCTGGCGATACGAAAAATTTTTAACAGAAAAACAGTGCTAAACCTCATAAACTGAATTAAGGTGAAGTTACGAGCTGCAAAAAACAGTTCGTCATGTCGATGCGATACCGTGTAGTGGTCGGTTCGGCTGATTCCTACACCTTCGCGAGACGCCTGACTGCGCGTCAGCTGAACTGACGGGCCCTGGTTTTGTTTACTGGAGCGAAGGATGCCACGAAAAAAATCCACCGAAACCAAGATCTACGTCCTGGACACCAACATCCTGCTACACGAACCCCACGCTTTCCTTTCATTCAAAGAACACGACGTTGTTATTCCTATGACGGTGTTAGAAGAGCTGGATTACATCAAAGACAGTAAGAAAGATGTGGCGCGTGATGCACGGGTATCGATTCGGGCGATGGAAGACCTGCTGCACAATGCCACACCGGAAGATATGCTTGCGGGCGTGTCACTTTCCGGAATTGGCGCCGGAGACACAGCGCCCACCGGCTCCCTGTCAATTTTTTCTGATCTGACCATGATGGACGCGCAGCAGGTGTTTACCAGTGACGAAAATGATAATCGCATTATCAATGTGGCACTGCATCTGCAAAAAACCTATATGCCACAGCAGGTCGTACTGGTCACCAAAGACCTGAATATGCGCCTCAAAGCGAAGGGAGCGGGTCTGGCGCATGTCGAGGATTACCGCACCGACCAGCTCATCAGTGATATTAAATATCTGTCAAAAGGCTATCACCGCTTTGAAGGCAATTTCTGGGAGCAGGTTAAGGATGTCGACAGTCGTACCGAAGGGCGCGACACAGTGCACACAATTCCCCGCAGTATGCTGTCAGAAGCTTACATAAATGAGTTTTTGCTGGACGAGACCAATCATTTTGCCGGGCTGGTGGAGTCGATGACGGACGATTCCATGGAGGTACTCGACTTAGGATACGAACGGCTAATGGGCCGGCATGCCTGGGGGATCACACCGAAAAATATCGGACAGGCGATGGCACTGCACGCGTTGCTCGACCCGCATATCGATCTGGTGATACTGACCGGTCCGGCGGGCAGCGGTAAAACCCTGCTGGCGCTGGCCGCCGCTCTTGAGATGGTGGTAGAGCGCAATATGTATGACAAGATCCTGGTCACCCGCTCTACGCCGGAAATCGCTGAGTCGATTGGCTTTTTGCCTGGCACCGAAGAAGAAAAAATGTTGCCCTGGCTGGCGGCGATTACCGACTCTCTGGAAGTGCTGCATAAGCATGACGAGAATGTGAAAGGTTCAATGAGTTACATCATGGAAAAAGCCAACATTCAGTATAAGTCAGTGAATTTTATGCGCGGTCGCAGTATACAGAACTCCATTGTCATTCTGGATGAGTCGCAAAACCTTACCGCGTCACAGCTAAAAACCATTATCACCCGCTGCGGTGAAGGCACCAAGCTGATTGTGGGCGGAAACCTGGCGCAGATAGACAGCAACTACCTGAGCGCAGTCACCTCCGGCCTGACGTACCTGGTTGAGAAGTTTAAAGACTTTTCAGGCAGCGCAACGATTAACCTTGATGGGGTAGTGCGTTCGCGTCTGGCTGATTTCGCAGAGCGTCACCTGTAAGCATTGCTGCCGGCCCGCGGGCCGGCAGGTATCAAAGTAGGAGAGCCATTTTCGGCGCCCTGCCTGGAATTTCTTCATTAACTTTGGGGCCCGCAACTAGTTAATCACTTCGGTGGTATATAACCCCGACGCCAGCTCCCGTTTGGTGGCTGAGGAAACCTGGCCAAACGGCATCAATGCCGGGCCGGTGGGGTCGAACACCACATAGCGGGTATTGCCCTGTGTGATGAGGGTTTCACCACTTAGTGGGGTCAGCGCAATGCCGAGCACGGCATGCTCGCGCAGCAGCACCAGCAGCATTGGCGTATCGGGCAGAAAGGCACGCGTAGCGGCCGCGGTCAGTACGGCTTTACTGTCACAGTCGCCTTTATTTTGGGTCAGCAGCGTCAGCGGCGGAGAAAAACCGGCACCGTTGCTTTGTGCCCGGTTTTCCAGTTCATCATAAGGTATAGACTGTACCCAGCTTAGCAACAGATTCAGGTACTGGCGCGCATCTGACTGCGCATCGACTTTTTCGTAAAAGGCCTGTGCCAGGGGGATGAGTGGCTCAATACTTTCCTGTATATAACGCAGGTGGTCGGGTTTTACAGCCTGTTGCCGGTATGGCGTGGTGAATCGGGCAAAGTAGTGTTCATGCAGGTAGGCAGTGAAGGCGTCTTCCTGTGCCTGTCGCAACTGTGTTTGTACGTCCTGTTGCAGCGACGCGTTGCGGGCCCGGATATTGAGCAGGATATCCTCACCGCGCGGTGTGATTTTAATGCGAGCCGTACGCGGGTCAATACGCTGAGCTGCCTCCATCATTTTCACCCATACGTAGCGCTGCGCGATGGCTTTACGGTAATTGGGCTGAATGGTAGGTAACTGTTGCAGACGCTCAACAGGCAGGGCAAAACGCACGTTCTCCGCATTATTACTGAAATCATGCCACTGGTAGCGAAACAGGTGGCTGTTCCCGTCACGGCTGTAAGAGAACTGCTGTTGCTGCGACCAGGCCGGTGCACTCAGCAATATGGCAGTGAATAAACAACAAAAGAATTGGCGCATTACATATCCATAGATTCCCTCTCTACAGTATGTGCCAATGCGGCAAAAAGGCAACAGCGATTGGCGCAGGGCGGATTATCCGTTCAGCGCCACGTTCTGGGAAGCGGCGAAGCGTGTGCTGCGCACACGCATTGTGTTATGAGCCGTTAAACCAGTTTAGCTGGCGGTGCAGTGAAACCACGGAGCCGACAATAATAAGGGCTGGCGGTGTCACCGTGGGCAGGTCCGGATGCGTCGGCATAGTCGACAGCGTGGCGGTCAGCACCTGCTGTTGCTCAGTGGTGGCTGACTGCACCAGCGCAATCGGGGTCGTTGCGTCCAGACCATGGGTAATCAGTTGCTCGCAGATCTGAGCCAGCCCAGTAAGCCCCATATAAATGACCAGCGTCTGATTACGCTGAGCAAGTGCGGGCCAGTCAAGATCGACCGTATCATCTTTAAGATGACCGGTAGCGAAAATCACTGACTGAGCATGATCGCGATGGGTAAGCGGGATCCCCGCATAACTGGAGGCACCGCTGGCGGCCGTAATACCAGGCACTACCTGAAAGTCGATACCTTCGCCAAGCAGTGTCTGAATTTCCTCACCGCCGCGGCCGAATATAAATGGGTCTCCTCCTTTGAGGCGGACCACACGCTGACCATTTTTAGCGTGCTCTACCAGCAATGAATTAATATCCTGCTGCGGTAAGGTGTGATTACTGCGCGCTTTGCCGACATAAATTTTTTCTGCATCGCGGCGCACCAGCTCAAGAATTTGCGGCGACACCAGACGGTCGTAAATGACTACATCGGCTTTTTGCATCAGACGCAGCGCCCGAAACGTTAACAGGTCAGGATCGCCAGGCCCGGCGCCGACCAGATAAACCTGGCCGGGGCTGCGTGTTTTGTCCTGGTCAGCAGCCTGTGCAAGGGCGGCATCGAAGGCGCTGACAGCTTTATCATCCTGGCCTTTCTCCACCATTTCAGCGATATCGCCGTCAAGCACATCTTCCCAGAAGTTTCGCCGTGCCGTTACGCCAGACAATGTCGCTTTTACCCGCTCCCGAAAACGTTCGGAAAATGCCCCCAGGCGGCTTAAATTAGCAGGCAGCAGGGATTCCAGTTTTTGTCGCATATAACGCAACAGAACAGGCGCAACCCCGCCGCTGCTCATAGCAATTACCAGCGGGGAGCGGTCAACAATAGACGGCGTAATAAACTGGCACAATGGCGTATTGTCGACCACGTTAACCAGTACTTTGTGCTGCCGGGCAAGATCGTGCACATGCTGATTAACCGCCGGCTTATCGGTAGCTACAAATACCAGCGTGTGACCGGTCAGATCCTCATCTTCAAATTCACGTTCGAGCAAGGTGATGTTGGGACTTGCCGCCAGGCGTTTAATGGTGTCACACACCCAGGGCGCGACGACGGTGATATGCGCCTGCGTTTTAAGCAAAAGTTCCAGCTTGCGTGCGGCAACTTCTCCGGCCCCAACCACCAGACAATGCATGTCCTGACTGTCGATAAAAAGCGGAAAGTATTTCACCATTCACTCCGGGCGCAGATAAAAAGAATGGCGCCATTGTGCGCCATTTCTTATGAATTAGAAAAAACAATTTTAGAATTGTTATTCCTATTTGTTATTTAAAGCCGTGGCATTAATTTGGCTTGCGCTTTTTCGAATCGCGACGCTTCGGCGGTGTGTCTGACCACTCGCGGATCCCCAGACGCTGACCGGCAACCCGGGCTTTAGTCAGCACATCACGGGTTTCCGGTGGCATACCTTCAGGCAAATCCACGGTGCTGAAATTATCATAAATTTCAATGGCCCCGATGTGTTTGGAGCTGATATTTGCTTCATTGGCGATAGCGCCAACAATATTACCGGGTTTGGCACCATGGGCATGACCAACATCGATGCGGTAACGCTGCATACCGGCCTCAGGTTTACTTTTGCCTTTAGCAGCTTTCGGGCGACGTTCCTTACCATCGCGGCGCGGCTTATCGCGGCTGTCCCGTGGCGGTTTGCTGTGCAAATCAGGCCGGTCGCTCTCTTTAAGCAGTAGGGGCTCATCACCCTGTGCCAGTTTAAGCAGCGCTGCCATCAGTGTTTCCGGTGCGACCTCGTTTTCTTCTTTGAGCTGCTCAACGACCGGCATCAGCGACTCCAGTGACGCATCACTGACAGCCTCAGAGACGGCCTGTTTAAAGCGGTTCAGACGGGTTTCGTTGAGCTGCGTGATCGACGGGATCGGCATAGCTTCGATCGGTTGCTTAGTGGTTTTCTCAATTGAGAACAGCAGCCGTTTTTCACGGTGTGAAATCAGCAGAATAGCTTCACCACTGCGCCCGGCACGCCCGGTACGACCAATCCGGTGCACGTACGATTCACTGTCATACGGAATATCAAAGTTGATCACGTGACTGACGCGCTCAACATCAAGACCACGGGCAACCACATCTGTCGCTACCAGAATGTCGATCTTACCCTGCTTGAGTTTATCAACCGTGCGCTCTCGGCCCTGTTGCGGAATGTCACCGTTCAACGGCTCAACATCAAAGCCCCGCGCGGCGAGTTTATCCGACAGCTCTACGGTGGCCGTCTTAGTACGCACGAAGATGATCATGCCATCAAAGGCTTCAACTTCCATTATGCGAGTCAGTGCCTCAAGCTTGTGATGCGGCGCAACCTGGCAGTAGCGCTGACGGATAGTACTGGCGGTGCTGACTTTTGACGCAATTTTCACCTGCTTGGGTGACTTCAGGTAGCGCTCAGTAATTTTCTTGATCGGGCCTGGCATGGTCGCCGAGAAAAGTGCAGTCTGACGCTCTGTCGGAGCATGACTTAAAATGGTTTCGACATCGTCAATAAACCCCATACGCAGCATTTCGTCAGCTTCATCTAACACCAGAAACTTCAGTGCGCTTAAATCCAGCGTTTTGCGTTTAATATGGTCAATTACCCGTCCCGGGGTACCTACCACAACCTGAACGCCCCGTTTGAGCTGCCGTATCTGATTGTCATAAGCCTGCCCGCCATAAATTGGCAGTACTTTGATTTTCTTGCTAAAACTTGCATATACCTGAAAGGCTTCTGCAACCTGAATGGCCAGCTCACGGGTTGGTGCGAGGACCAGCAGCTGGGGCAGCTTTGCCTCAGCATCGATGTTGGCCAGCATAGGCAGTGCGAAAGCTGCTGTTTTACCGGTCCCGGTTTGTGCGGTGCCCAGCAGGTCGTGCCCGGCCAATAGCAGTGGGATACTTTCAGCCTGAATTGGCGAAGGTTTCTCGTAGCCAACCTTTTCCAACGCCTGTAGTATAGGTTGTGGAAGGTTGAGATCGTTAAATGTCAAATCGACAGTGGTGGTCATTCAGGGTCCTGATGCGTGGGCGGGCGCGGCATACTTAGTGCAACCATGCTTAGTACTACATAGTCACGGGTTGTGAGCACTTACATTGTGCCGGCTGAATTGCAAAACCCGTATTATACGGGATTTCATCGCTGGTTGCCATGATAATTATGGGCCTGCGTTAACGATCCTGCGTTCAACGACAACAACAAGAAACCGGGAGATTATACGGACATGTTACACCCCAGAATGTTGAAAAAAATAACCAGCCTTATGTGTGTCATCGTGCTTGCTGCTACCACAGGCTGCAGCGAAAAATCGGTGGATACGTATCTGGAGGAAGCCCGGGCAAAAGCCCAGCAGGGCGATGTTAAAGCGGCCGTGATCGAATATAAGAATGCCATCAAGCGCGACCCTGAGGCTCCGTTGCCACGCTTTGAACTGGGTAAGCTGTACCTTGAAAATAAAGATTTTGCGAGTGCCGAGAAAGAATTATCAAAAGCCCGTGAGCTGGGGTATTCGGCATCTCAGGTACTGCCATTACTGGCCCAGTCTTACCAGCAGACTGGTGCAGAAAACGCGTTGGCCGATGTGGATCATACCACGCAGGGAATGAGCAGTGCCGAGCGTGCTGAGGTCGGATTTTATAAAGTCCAGGCATTACTGGAGCTGGAAAAAGAAGAAGAAGCCCTGGCACTGATCGAAGAGTTAAAAGCGCTGGATACGACATCCGTATATAAAGGGTTGCTTAGTGTTTTTGAAGATGCGGTAAACGAGAATATGGAGGCCGCGCGGGATCGTGCACTGGCACTTTATGAGCAGGCTCCCCTCAATAAGGATGTACTCGTTCAGCTTGCCCGTCTGCACCTTGCCAATGACGATATGGACAAGGCAACGGCAACTTACAAGGAATATGTACAGGCGTTTCCGGACGATCTCCCCCGCCAGTTTACTCTGGTGGCATTGCTGATAGAGCAGCGGAAGCTGGATGATGCTGAACCATATGTCGATGATCTCTTAGCGGCCAGTGAAAATCACCCAATTCTGAATCAGTACAAAGGCCTCATAGCAGCCTCGCAGGGCAACTATGAACTTGCGCTGTCACGGTTTGAGACGGCAGTTCAGAATGGCAATGCGGATCCGGTGGTACGGTTGGTTGCCGGCTATGCGGCATACCAGTTGCAAAACTTTGCAGGGGCGAAAAAGCACTTGTCGATGATCGCCAGTAACCTGCCCGACAATCATCCTGGACTACGCATGCTCGCACACAGTTTATTGCAGCAGGGTGACAGTGAAGATGCCTACGAAGTGATGTCGCGCTTTGAAGGTAATCTGGAGAATGATGTTGCGCTGTTTTCCAGTGCCAGTCTGCAATTATTGCGTGAGGGCAACGTGGTAGATGCCAGAGCACTGGTAGATAAAACTGCGCCTCTGTCTGACTCGCCACAGGAGCTGGCGAAACTTGGCGTTTTGCAGTTGTCTTTAAACGATGTCAGTGGACTGGTTAATCTGGAAGCGGCAGTAGAGGGCGCACCGGACTCGGTAGCAGCACAAAGCGCACTGATTCGCGCCTATCTGATGGCAGGCGATACCGCCAAAGCGCGTGATGCGGCCCAAACCTGGCGTACGAAAGCGCCGGACAGTATCGAGCCGTTACTGGCGCTGGCTAATATTGCTATTGACGCTGGCCAGACAGAGCAGGCTGAAAGCTATATCAGTGAAGCCATTCAGTCAGAACAGGATGCACCGCAACTGACATATACCCAGGTGCGACTGGCGATTGCTACTGACAGCCGAAAAGAAGCAGCGACCTTACTGACGCAACGACTTGATGCGGCACCAGACGATGTGACGGCGCTGGCCATGCTGTATGCGCTGAAGCGTGAAGACGGAAACACGGCATCGGTGATTAGCCGCGCACAACAACAACTGGCCCAGTCAGATGATTTACGTTTGCGTTTATTGCTGGCCCGTATGCAGATGGCCGAGCAGAAACCGAAGCAGGCGCTGACACTGCTAAAAGATATTGAGGCTAGCAAAGACAAACCGCTGTTGTTCTGGCAACTGAAAGGCCAGTTGCTCATTGCACTGAACGACGTGGACGCGGCAAGTGCCCACTATCGCCAGTGGCTGGATTATTATCCACAAAATGAAAATGCCGTCAGCGGTATGGTGCTTATCCTGGATGCGCAGCGTCGTTACCAGGATGCGCTGATGTTTGTTGAAAAAGCCCTGGCCAAGCAGCCAAATCCGCAATTGCTTATCCTTAAAGCCTATTTTCATACCATGCTCAATGAAACGCAGGCGGCCTGGGATATTATCAAGCCACTGTCACAAGAGGCGCAGTCGCTGCCATTTGTGCGTGGCATTCGCGCCCGGCTGCTGGTTAAGGACGGCCAGCCAAAAGCGGCTATTCCCCATGCGCTTGCCGCCTATGAAAGCCGCAGTAACCCAATGAATGCGGTACTTGTCACCGCAGCTTACGAACTCTCTGAGCGCCCTCAGGACGCCTTCGCTTTTCTTGAGCAACATGTAGACGGGCATCCTGACGATACCCGCGCCGCCATGCTGCTGGCAGAGCGCATGATCGCGCGGGATAAGGACGAAGCCATGAGCACCTATGAAACCATCCTGCAAAAGACGCCGGAGAATTTCGTAGTGCTGAATAATCTGGCGTATCTGTATTTTGAGAAAGGCGAGACTGATCGCGCAGCAACACTGGCCCAGCGTGCGGTTGAGCTTCGTCCTGAGAACGCCGATGCGGTGGACACGCTGGCTCAGATTCGCCTTGCTCAGGGACGTGATAAAGATGCACTGGCGTTATACAAAACCATTTCAGGTAAAGACATTGCCAACGAAGAAGTGTACTTAAACCATGTTGAGTTGTTGCTGAAGACCGGTAATACGGCGCTGGCTAAACGTCGGCTGGAGGAGCGCAAGTTTACCTTGCCGGCATCACAGCAGCGGGCCAGAGCACTGTCAGAGCGCTATTCGCTGTAAGCAGGGGCTCAGCACTAAAACGGGGCATCATGCCCCGTTTTGCCTGTCAGAAGGCGGCGTCTTAAGACGCGACTCAAGCTCATTAAGCTTGGCCATAATATCACCCAAAGACGGCTCCTGACTGGTATCATCGGCTTCCCGCCGCGCTTTCTCATTTTCCTGCTCCATCACATTCACAACAATGCCGATCACCATATTCAAAAACGCAAACGCGGTAAAAAAGATAAATGTCAGATAGTACATCCAGCTAAGCGGGTAGACCGCCATGGTTTCGTACATAACATCTGTCCAGTCTTCGAAGGTCATCACCCGGAACAGGGTCAGTAGCGAGATGGTGATATCACCCCATAGCTCCGGGTTAATGGCCTCAAACAGGGTACTGCCAATTGCCGCGTAAATATAAAAAATGATGAACATCAGCAGCATGACATAGCCTAGCTGAGGAAGCGCCTTGACCAGCGATACCAGTAAAATCCGCAATTCGGGAATAATGGAGATCATACGCAGGACCCTGAATACCCGCACCAGTCGCGCAATCAGTGCAAGATCGGTATTTTCAGCTGGGATCAGGCTGACAACGACAATCAGGGTGTCAAATACATTCCAGAAACTTTTAAAAAAGTGTCGTTTGCGTTTTTCCCCTAAAAAGCGAATGGTGATTTCAGTGAGAAAGAATGCACTGATAAACCAGTCCATCAGCAAGGTGACAGAGCCAAATCCGGCGGGTAGCTCATAGGTTTTGGCGCCAACCAGCAAGGCGGAGGCAACAATTACGCTGACAACAAATATTTCGAACCATTTATTGGCACGAATTTTTTCAAACTTGGTTTGGAGCTCTGTGGCTTGCATTACGATTATTTCACTAAGTCTCAGATAAAGGACGGTTGTAGTTCGGGCAAAAATCAGACTACACTGGCCTTACTAATAAAAAAGAGGTTTATCATGGAAGACGAACTTGGCAAATTGCAAGGAAAACTGGCGCGGGTCGCGAACGCGCTTCACCATTTTGTCCCGTCAAGTGCACATGCGCGGCAACTTCGTAACGACATGCGTGAGTTGCTGTCTATGTTAGAAGCCAGGAAACGACAGTAGTCATAGCGGACTTTCCGCGTTCTGTTCGCCTTCAGTACAAAAAATAAAAACAGCCTGGCGAGACCAGGCTGATTTCATTATTTACGACACAGGGTACTGATTTAGTTATCAGTATTGTCCTGTGTCGTACCGGCGTTATCCCGGGCAGCAGTAAGGCCCCGGTTAACCATGGCAACATCTTCGCCGCTAAGCGTACCGGCCGCCTGTTTAAGCGCAACAACTGCCTGAATAAAGTCATAGCGTGCGCCTGCCAGATTGCGACGCGCGTCGAACAGGTTGCGGGTACTGTCCAGCACATCCACAATGGTTCGGGTACCAACGTCAAATCCCGCTTCGGTCGCCTTCAGTGCACTTTGCGCTGAGACCACGGCCTGCTCTAGTGCGCGAATACTGGAAATTGAGGCTTTCACGTCATTGTAAGAGCTGCGAACGGACTGTACGGTCTGGCGATAGGTCTGCTCAGCCTGCTGACTTGCAGCGACATACTGATACTGGGCCTGATCGGTTTGTGAGGATACGCGCAGCCCCTGAAAGATAGGAACATTCAGGGTGACACCGATAGATTCATTATCCAGATAGGGCGTTTCGTTGTTAAACAGAATTGACGATGTATCTGTTTTTGTGCGGCCTTTAGAGGCACTCAGGTTCAGCGTAGGGTAGTGACCTGAACGCGCAGCAGAAATGTCTTCTTTGGCAATGTCCATAGCCAGGCGATCTACCAGCAACGCCAGGTTTTGATCCTGCGCCATTTCAAGCCATGACTCGACACGCTCTGGTGCCGGCTGAGTGGCAGAGAATTTGTCAGTGTCCAGAGAATATAGCTGGTCATGGTATTTGCCGGTGATTACCCGCAGCGTTTCCAGAGCAAACTCAAGATCATTTTCTGACTGAATTTCCTGAGCAACGGTGCGGTCGAAATTCGCCTGGGCTTCATGCACATCAGTAATCGCCGTCAGGCCCACTTCAAAACGCTGACGGGTTTGTTCTAACTGACGTTCAATGGCCCGTTTTTCAGAACGGACAAACTCCAGGCTGTCACGTGCCCGTAACACATCAAAATAAGCGGTTACGGTGCGTACTATAAGTTCCTGCATGCTGGCGGCATACTGGGCATCGCTTTGCTCAGCCACTTTTTCTGCGCGATCCAGTCCGACCCAGTTGGCATAGTCAAACAGCGACATATCCAGCGAGATCCCGTAGCGGCTGGTTGTGGTATCTGACTCAAACTGAATAATTTCAATTTCCTGAGAGCTACCAAAGGTTTGCTGACGTTCGGAGGTGGATTCTTCGTAGCTGACGCTGCCCGATATCTGAGGTAGCAGGTTTGCCCGGCTGACACCGATGCCTTCATAAGCAGCGTCGCGCTGTGCTTTGGCCTGATTGACCTGAGGATCATTCGCCAGCGCCCGCTGATAAACCTGCATCAGGTCGTCTGCAAAAGCTGATGTGGACACGCTAATTCCAATGATCAGCGACAGTAGTGTTCGTTTCATGCTTGCGCCTTTTACTTTATAAGGTGTTCGTCCTGAGGACTGTCATGACGTTAAGTGTATGAAAAATAATTAGTCAACCGGTAGCACACTCTGGTAACAGTCCGTGTTTAACTGTAACAGAATATGTTTCTGCTGCGGGTTTTCTGTATCTCAGTACGCTGTATCTCGTCGAGTATGAACACATTGCAACCAGGCAACCAAATCGTGTACACATACTGACGCAGCTTATACCATGGATGATAATCGTAATTAACCTCAATGTGGCTGTTAATGAGCAAGAAAAAACCTGCTTTTACCTCAAATGACGTAGAAATTCTGAATATCGAGCCGGTATATGACGGATTCTTTACCATGCAGCGCTATCAGTTCAGGCACAAACTGTTCGATGGTGGGTGGAGTGACACCGTGACCCGGGAGATTTTCGAACGCGGCCATGCGGTGGCCGTATTGCCCTACGATCCGGTTACCGAAGAGTTTGTGCTTATTGAACAGATAAGAATAGGGGCACTTGCTACCGCTTCAACCCCCTGGCTGATAGAAATTGTTGCGGGTATTATCGATGAGGGTGAAACGGCTGCCTCGGTCTGTCATCGTGAAGCCATGGAAGAAGCAGGAATAACCCTTGAAAATCTGACCAAGGCCTTAAGTTATCTGTCGAGTCCCGGCGGCACCAGCGAACGACTGCATATCTTTGTTGCGCAAACCGATGCCAGTGCTGCCGGCGGTATTCACGGGCTGGATAATGAGTCCGAAGATATTCTGGTGCACCGCGTTGCCGAACACCAGGCGCTTGAATGGCTCGAAAGCGGTCATATTGACAACGCAGCAAGCGTAATTGCGCTACAATGGTTTTTCTTGCACAAAACATCCTTACTGGAGAAATGGCGGACACCGTGACGTACTCAAAACGAAAATACGTGCCTGACTTGCCCAAGCTGCAGGCGCTGTGCGAACTCAATTACACGCAGTTTCTTCAGATCCTTCCTGACTGCGACGCTGAGCATTTATCTTACGCCTTTTCAGTGAGTGCTCACTTACGCTATGTGGTTCAAATCACTGAGGCAGCGCCCTATACAACGACGGTTTCAATTGAGCAGCAGGCGCCCGATACGCCCACTTTTCTTAAACCAAAAATGACGGTTCGACTGTATCATGATGCAAGGATGGCAGAAGTCCTGAGCAGTCAGAATACCGGGGCACTCAATGCCTCGTATCCGTACCCGAATCAGCGGATGCGACAGCGTAATGAAAAGTTCCTGGTCAACCTGTTTCTGGCTGAATGGCTGGACTTTTGTCTTAAACAACAACCCAAAGCAGTGTCCGAGGTGCAATGAAATTAATTCAGATTAGCGATTGTCATCTGTTTGATGACACCGAAAAAACCGGTAACGGTGATATTAATCCCTACCATACCTTGTCACGTGTACTGGACGATGTGATGCAGCAGGGCTGTGATGCGGTGATTGTCACCGGTGACATCAGTGAGGACGATAGTCATGCCAGCTATAGTCACTTTATGCTGATGATGGAAGAAAAGCTTGGTGAACTGCCGTGGAAAATGATCCCAGGCAACCATGATAACAACGACCATTTTGAGGAACTGTCTCAACGGCACCTGGTTGCTGGCGATCCCTGGGACCTGGAGAAGTGGTGCCTGCACGGCCTGGATTCGCGGACATCCACATCGCAAGGCAATGTTGACCAGAAGCAACTGGCGGCGACAGAGTCGGCACTGGCGCAGTACACGTCAAAATACCATTTGCTGTGCCTGCACCACCATCTTATTGATACCAATAGCTGGATGGAAAAGCACAATATGACCAACGCCGAGGACGTTCTGGACTGGATAACGGACCAGCCGCAACTCGAACATGTGATTCACGGCCATATTCATTCGCCTGTAGAGTCTGACTATCAGGGTAATAAGATTTACGCAGCACCGGCCACATGCTGGCAATACGCGTTGTCAGAGGAATTTGCGCTGGCGGATGAAGCGCCAGGTTACCGTATTATTGAACTTCTGGATGACGGCACCTTTACAACGTCTGTGAGGCGGATTTCGTGACGGAGATACTGTACCTGCATGGTTTTCTGAGTTCTGAGTTGTCTGTAAAAGCCGTTGCCACGCAGCAGTTTTTCGCGTCGCATTATCCACACGTCAATCTGCAGGTGCCGCGCCTGACCAATTACCCGTCTCAGGTGCAGGATCAGCTGGAAACGCTGATCGCGGCCAGACCCGCACTGACAGATGGCGGGTTGCGCGTTATTGGCAGCTCCATGGGTGGGTTCCTGGCAACGTATCTTGTCGAAAAGTACGGTGGCCGGGCCGTGCTGATTAATCCGGCCGTACGCCCTTACGCGCTGTTGCAGGATTATTTAGGCCAGCACCAGAATCCCTACACCAGGCAGGACTTTGAGCTGGTCGCATCAGACATCGAGGCGCTGGTTGCGCTGGATACTCCGGCGGTCAGGCAGCCCAGTCATTACCGCGTTTTGTTGCAAACCGGTGATGAAACACTCGATTACCGGGAAGCACAGAATAAGTATGCTGGCAGCAGTTTGGTTATCGAACAGGGCGGCGATCATAGTTTTACCTCCTATACCTCGCACCTGCCTGAAATTGCTGACTTTTTGCTAGCCCGAGACGCAGTGATTGCCGCGCCTGAGAACCCCTGATACCATCATCTGTAGAATAGGAAAGGTGCGGGCTTCACAACACCTGTGTTATACCGGTTTCCTTACTTTCTGTAGAGCCTTATGCATTCCTGCATCGGGCGATGTCATCGAGTACACAAATAACGCTTATGTCGACACAATATAATTCCGATGCAATTGAAGTTCTCAACGGACTGGAGCCTGTTCAGCGCCGTCCCGGCATGTATACCGATACGGTCAGACCTAATCACCTCGGGCAGGAAGTCATTGATAACAGTGTGGATGAGGCGCTTGCTGGCCATGCTTCAACCATCAAAGTGGTGCTGCACCAGGACCAGTCGCTGGAAGTAACGGACGACGGACGGGGGATGCCCGTTGATATTCACCCGGAAGAGAATATGTCCGGCGTCGAACTGATTATGAGCAAGCTGCATGCGGGCGGCAAGTTCTCAAACAAAAACTATGCGTTTTCCGGCGGTTTGCACGGGGTCGGTATTTCGGTAGTCAACGCGCTGTCTACGCGGGTGGAAGTGACCATCCGCCGCGGTGGCAATGTGTACCAGATCGTCTTTGCCAATGGCGATAAAATTGAAGAGTTGCAGGTCATTGATACCTGTGGTCAGCGAAACACCGGCACGCGTGTTCACTTCTGGCCGGATCCGCAATACTTTGATTCGGCGAAGTTCTCGGTAAGCCGTCTGAAGCACAACTTACGCGCCAAAGCGGTATTGTGCCCGGGGCTTAAAATTCGCTTCGATGATAAAATTTCCGGTGAAACTGAACAATGGCACTACGAAGACGGGTTGCAGGACTATCTGCATCAGGCGGTTAAAGACTACGAGACGTTGCCGCAGGATGTGCCGTTTGTGGGCAACTTCAGTGGTAATACCGAAGCCGCTGACTGGGCGGTAATGTGGTTGCCGGAAGGCGGTGAGATGATCACTGAAAGCTACGTGAATCTGATTCCCACGGCACTTGGCGGGACCCATGTGAATGGCCTGCGACAGGGGCTGCTGGAGTCGATGCGTGAATTTTGTGAGTTCAGAAACCTGTTACCACGTGGCGTAAAACTGACCCCGGATGATATCTGGGATCGCTGCGCGTACATCCTGTCTACCAAAATGCAGGATCCCCAGTTTGCCGGTCAGACCAAAGAGCGACTGTCCTCGCGGCAGGCATCCGCCTTTGTCTCAGGTGTGGTCAAAGACGCCTTCAGTCTGTGGCTGAATCAGCATACCGATATCGCAGAAGCGCTGGCTGAGATGTGTATCAGCAATGCACAGCGCCGGCTCAGACAAAATAAAAAGGTAGCGCGTAAAAAAGTCACTCAGGGGCCGGCCCTGCCCGGCAAGCTTACCGATTGCGCCTCGCAGGACACCGCCATGTCTGAACTGTTTCTGGTTGAAGGTGATTCGGCCGGCGGCTCAGCCAAACAGGCCCGGGATCGTGAATATCAGGCCATCATGCCACTGCGCGGAAAAATCCTGAATAGCTGGGAGGTCGACAGTTCGCAGGTACTTGGCTCACAGGAAATCCATGATATTTCTGTGGCACTGGGCATTGATCCCGACTCTGACGACTTAGGCGGACTTCGCTATGGCAAAATTTGTATTCTTGCCGATGCGGACTCTGACGGTTTGCATATCGCGACGTTACTGTGCGCGCTGTTTGTCCGGCATTTTCGTGCGCTGGTTGCAAATGGCCATGTGTATGTGGCCATGCCACCTTTATTCAGAATCGATGTAGGTAAAGAAGTGTTTTACGCCCTTGACGAGGGTGAAAAGCAGGGGATCCTGGATCGTATCGAAGCCGAGAAAAAACGCGGCAAAGTCAACGTCCAGCGTTTTAAAGGTCTGGGAGAGATGAACCCCATGCAACTGCGTGAAACCACGATGGACCCTAACACCCGTCGACTGGTCAGGCTAACCATTGATGATGCGCAGGATATGCTGGAAATCATGGATATGCTGCTCGCTAAGAAACGGGCCGGTGATCGAAAGACCTGGCTTGAAAGCAAGGGGAATCTGGCAGAAGTTGTTCAGTAAACGCACTGCCAGCGCCCAACAAGATGACAGCACACGGACAGGCTGTTTTACCTTCAATTATTAAATCTTCGGTGACCACCATCATTACATCAATCGATATGGTAGAGTCGCCGCGGTTTAGCCTGTGAAACAGCGGAGATGAAATCGCGTATGGATACAGATCAGAAAAGCAATGAGCCGGTGAAAAATGACTCGCCTTTTGTCGTAGGGCTGGGTTCATCGGCTGGTGGTATTGAAGCTTTAATCAATCTGGTTTCCGCATTGCCAGACGATCTCAATGCGTCCATTGTCGTGGCGCAGCATCTGTCACCTACCCATAAAAGTCAGATGACAGATATTCTGTCGCGTGAAACCGACTATAACGTCGAAGAAATCAGCAATAATATCCGGGTCAGAAAGAGTACCATTTACGTCGGGCCCCCGGGCTATCATATTGTGTATAAAGAGGGAAAGCTGCTTTTAGACAAGCATCCCGAAGAGGTCGCACCAAAACCGTCTGTCAATATTCTGTTTGAGTCGATGGCGGATGAGCTGGGTGATCATGCGATTGGCGTTGTTCTCTCAGGCACCGGTAATGACGGCTCGCGTGGCCTCAAAGCAATTAAAAGTGTCGGCGGTTTCGCACTGGTCCAGGATCCCGGCTCGTGTAAGTACGATGGCATGCCACGTTCGGCACTGGAAACGGTAGAAGTTGATCGGATCCTCGACGCTGAGGACGTAGGCCAGGAAGTGGCGAATATTACTCAGAATATCGCCCGCAGCCTGTTTCCGCCATCGGATGAGGCGCGCAATGAGCTTATGCAGGCGCTGTACAGCAAAATTCGCGAAGCCACGAAAATTGATTTTAGCTTTTATAAACAATCAACACTGTTAAGACGTGTCAATCGTCGCCTGATAGCCACGCAGAAGACCAGCCTGTCAGATTATCTCAGCCATCTGGAAAATAATCAGGATGAAGTTCTGGCTTTGTCTAAGGAGCTACTGATTTCGGTCACGGACTTCTTCCGTGACAGTCATGCATTTAAAGCCATCAAACTGTACGTTTCTGAGATCGTTGAAAAGAAGAACACGGGGGAGTCGGTACGGCTGTGGGTGGCTGGCTGTGCGACCGGTGAAGAGGCATATTCACTGGCACTGCTGTTTTTGGAAGAGATTGAAAATCAGCAAAAAGATTTGTCATTACAGGTGTTTGCTACTGATATTGATGATCAGGCACTGGCCGTTGCGCGAAAGGGCGCGTACAGCCCGCACGCCGTTAATTCACTGGATTCACGCTATATTGAAAAGTACTTTCAGTTTGTTAACGATGCCTACGTGCCGAAAAAACGATTACGTGATGTCATCACCTTTTCGCGACAGGATATTACCCGCGACCCGCCCTTTTTGCATCTGGACATGGTGTCGTTCAGAAATGTACTGATTTACTTCAATTCCGACCTGCAGCAACGTGTACTGTCATTGTTCCGCTATTCGCTGCTTAACGACGGGATCCTCTTTCTCGGTAAATCAGAGTCCATTGGTCTCAAAGAAGATCTGTTTGTCGCCATGGATCGCCGCTCGCGTATTTTCAAGGTCAGCGAAAACTCCAAGCGCCCGGCGATCCCTAAAATGCTGAAAAACAATATTTCAGCGCCACGTTCAAAAGACGTTGTCAGCAACAGTTATGAACGCATTTTCACACGCGCCGTGCTCGATCAGTACGGGCCGGCATTACTGATCAACAAAAGTTTTACCATCCTGCATTCGCACGGCACCCTGCATCCGTTTATTAACTTCCCGTCGGGTGTGCCGGACTTTAATTTGTCCAAGCTGATTACACCTGAGTTTTCCGCAGAACTGATTTCGTCTATGAATAAGGCGAAGCGAAGTGCACAGATCACGAAGGGGCGTGTGCGTCGTCTTGAAAGTGACAAAAGCAAGCGCTGGGTGCTGATAATTGTTCCGATTGAAGAGAAAGATCCTGAGCACTTTCTCATCAACTTCAGACCGGCCACTGATGACCGGCCGGTTGAGGAAAAGGAAGTTACAACCAAAGAAACGGAAGAGGCCGATGTCGCAGAGCTTATTGCGGCACGGGAGCAGCTTCAGACACTGACCGAGGAAATGGCGGCTTCTGCGGAAGAAATGCAGGCGCTGAATGAGGAAGTGCAGGCTGCTAATGAGGAACTGCAGGCCAATAACGAGGAACTCGAGGCGACCAACGAAGAGTTACAGGCCACCAACGAAGAGCTTATCAGCGTTAACGAAGAGAGTATGCGTAAATCCTCTGAGCTGGCCGCGATCAATTCCGAACTGGAAAGCGTCTATAACACACTCGACTTTCCGATCCTGGTGTTCGACACCGATCGCAGGCTCAATCGCACCAACGAAGCGGCAAACCGGCGTTATCACTTAAATACCGGCTCTTTTGGTCAGGCAATGCACGAGCTAAACCTGCCGGAATATTTTGAAGATATTGAGCAGCGTATTACCGGTACGCTGCGGACCGGGAACAAAGCCAACATCATCATAAAGCCCTCGGTTAAAGAAACCTACAATATCTTTGTTACGCCAATTTTTAATAACCGCGAGCGGATCACCGGCGCTATTCTGGTGATTATTGATAACTCGGAGCTGGTGCTGGCACACGAACGGATTGAAAAGAGCCAGGAACAACTGTTGTCGATTATGAACAACTCGCTGGCACTGATTGCGCTTAAGGATAACGCGGGTCGCTACGAATTTGTAAACACCCGGTTTGAAGAGCGTTTTGGTGTGAATGCACAGGATGTTATTGGCCGCACTGACGCCCAGGTGTTCGACAAACATATAGCCTCGCTGTTTCGTGAGCGCGACTTAGATACAATGCGCTCGCTGGCACCGCTGGAAACCGTCGATGAACTGGAAATAGACAGTGGAAAGGTTACGCTGGAAAGTGTGCGTTTTCCTATTTTCGATGCTGAAGGTACGATCAAATCCATCTGTACCCAGGCCACGGATGTCACCAAATCCCGCCATGCTAATGAACAGTTGCGTCTGGCAGGTAAACTGTTTGATAAAGCCAGCGACGCCATTCTGGTGACCGACAGTGACTGTAATATACTTACCGGTAACGATGCATTTACCGAGCTTACAGGCTACGAAGTCAGTGAGTTGATTGGTAAGCCGCCTTCCTCGCTGAAGTCTGATGACCACTCCAAAGCATTTTTCGATGAAATGAATGACAACCTGCAGGCATCGGGTTTCTGGCAGGGCGAGGTCATTAATCTGTGTAAGAACGGCGAGAAAAAACGGTTATGGCTGACCATGAGCGCCGTTCGCCATGGCGATGATAAGCCAGTGAATTACATTGCTACCTATAGCGATGTAGACGAAATAAAAAGTGTGCAGCGTAAAATTGAGTTTCTGGCTACCCATGACGAACTCACCCGCCTGCCCAACCGCACGGCGCTGCTGGAGCGTCTGGAACTGATGGTCAGCAACGCACGCCGTGCCGATACGCTGTGTGCGGTGTTGTTTATCGATCTGGACAACTTTAAAGATATCAATGATACCTTCGGCCACACTATCGGTGATCAGTTGCTTAAGCAGGTAGCCCGCCGTATCCGCGATAATTTACGTGACGTCGACTTACTCGCCCGCTTGGGCGGCGATGAATTTGTTGCGCTGGTAAGTGCCACGGCCATTGCTGAAATTGATGATGTTGCCAGCCGTATATCAAGCGCAGTCAGTACTGCCTTTGAGGTGAATGAACACGCGCTGCAGGTCTCGGCCAGTATCGGTATCAGCGTCTACCCGCAGGATGGCGATGATAGTCAGACACTGCTTAAGCACGCCGATGATGCCATGTACACCGCCAAAGATGCCGGCAAGAGTCAGTACCAGTACTTTACCGACGATATGCGTGAACAGGCCCGGGCGAAACACGCTACCCAGCAAATGCTTAAAAAGGCGCTGGACAACGATAGTTTTGAGCTGGAGTTTGAGGCGAAAGTTGATATTCCGAGCAACGCAATTGTCGGTGCCGTTGCGCACTTAAAGTATGACGGAGCCTGTATTCGGGGTGAAGAAGTCAGGCGTTTGCTGGACGCCGCAGAGCGCAGCGATGTGATCGCTTCACTGGACTTACACACCGTTGAACTGGTCATTCGTGCGATGCTTGACTGGCAAAAGCAGGGCGTAGCATTACCGCTAATCACCGTGGTGGTGTCGGACCGGCAATGGCATAAAACGGACTTTGCCAGCAGCGTGGCAAACCTGATTGATGCACATAAAGTGCCGGCAGAGAAACTGGTGTTTGAAATCAGTGAAACCTGTCTGGCAGAAGTAGACGAAACGGTGCAGCAGGAAGTAATGCAACTGCATAAAATGGGCGTCGGGGTCAGTGTCAGTGAGTTTGGTGGTGCGTCCTTTGCGCTACAAAACATGATTCATTCCGGGATTACTGAGATCAAACTGCCGGCTCAGTTAGTACAAAAACTAACACAGCAAAGCAGTGACGAAGCGCGCTTTATCACGGCAATTATAAGCTTTGCCAAGGCAATGGCATTAAAAGTGGTTGCTCCGGGCGTCACAAGCGAAGAGCAGCTTGATGCGTTAAAGCAAATGGGCTGTGAACTTGCCGAAGGCACCTATTTTGCTGATGGTATGGACAGGGTCCAGGTTGCAGAGAAGTTAAAACGGCAAGGCTAGGTGTTATGACAAGTGAAATCCAAAATCAGGAAGCGCTTACGGCCAACTGTGAAAAAGAACAGTTACATCTGAGCGGACAAATTCAGAACATTGGCTATATGATCGTAGCCGATGCCGACACGCTGGATATTGTTGCCGCCAGTGACAATATCAGCGGGCTTACCGGTGCTGACCCACAGCAGATGTTATCGCTTAGTCTGTCTGCCATGGACTGGCTGCCAGAATCGCTGTTAATTGAACTGAACAGCTCACCAGGCAGCAGAGCCTACGCCTTTAATCACTACATTCATAAAGAACGCATGCATCTGCGCAGTTTTCGTGCAGAGTCACGTATCATTATCGAAGTAGAGCCGGCCCGCAGCGAACACAGCTTTTCCTATGCGGGAAATAATGGCAAATTTCCTGGCTCGTCCCGGGACACAGACTGGGATGAAACTGACTACTGGAACCATCTGCTGGACGAACTCATGGCGATTTTGCCGTTTCACCGTTTTGTCCTGTATCGTTTCAGTGATGATTTTAGTGGCGAGGTCGTCGCTGAACGGGCAGAAGGCGGCGATACCCAGTATCTGGGCCTGAAATTTCCGGCATCAGACATCCCTGCGATTGCCCGTCAGATGTACTATGAAAACCCATCGCGGCTGATTGCCGATGTGAATGCGTCTGCGACAGACCTCATTGGCAAGGATGAAGAGACGGTCAATCTTACCTGGTCTGAGCTTCGTAGTGTGTCGCCTGTACACAATCAGTATCTGAAGAATATGGGGGTCTGTACGTCCTACTCCATTCCGCTGATGATCTCAAACCGGTTGTGGGGCATCGTGTCCTGTCATCATCCAACTGCTTTGCCCTTAGATGCCCAGTTTCGCTATGAAGCCGAGCAGTCTGTACGTCGTTTCTGTTCGACCTATGCCACCTATTTATCGCGGCGTAAACTGGCGATGCTGCGTGACTACGATGATGTGCTAAGCAGCCTGTTGGCACAGATGACGCTAACGGACGATGCAGACGAAGCCAACCAGTTTTTCGTCGACGCGCTAAAAGCGCGCTATGAGGCCAGCCATGTTGCGCTGCGGGTGAAGGACGGCTGGTATCACAGTGACCAAGAAGATGCGTTCAGTCAGGATTTAGATAAAATTGATCGTAAATACCGCCAGGATATCTCCGACTATATACTGCATACCCAGTCAGTACGGGACATCGACGGGCTCGGTGACATCACCGCTTCGCAGTTGCGTGGCCTGATGACGATTCGGGTTAGTTTTGAGCGCAATGCGCCGCGGTTGTATCTGTTCAGGCCGCCTGAAGCCCAGATCACGAACTGGGCGGGGAATCCGGATAAAAATAAACAGGCGCAGTCAGGCAGCAATGTGCTGTCGCCGCGCACCTCATTTGAAAAGTGGACACAAGTCAAAGGGGAGTCAAGCATGCCCTGGAGTACCGGCGACATTCTGTTTGCCAAAAAGGTCCGGGTGTCCATGCTTAACCTCATCAACCAATCGCATGGTAACTGGTCTTAAGGCCCTCCAGGGGCCTGCCAGTCACAGTCTGAAGAGAAGAGCGAATGACCGCAATAACATCACAGACCCGCGCCATCCTGTTTGATCATGATGGCACCCTGATTGATTCAGAGCGTACCCACTTCGAACTCTGGCAGGCCATTGCCAGAGAACAGGGGGTAACGATTGATCATGACTTTTACTGCCGGGTAATGGCAGGGATCCCGGTGAAACAGAATGCACAGGACCTGGTGTCGCATTTCTCTTTGTCGGTGGGTGCCGATGTACTGGCTGAGAAGAAATATGCAGCCATGCGTGACTTTCTGGCTACCCAGGCGTTCCCACTGATGCCGGGCGCAAAGGCCGTCATTCAGGCCAGTGTCGAAGCAGGTTATACGCTTGCTATTGTAACCGGCGGCAGCGGCTTATCGGTGCGCCGCACGATAGAAAAACACGGACTGGACGGGCTGTTTAGCACGGTCGTTGCAGCGGAAGACGTGGTCCGCTCCAAACCAGCCCCGGACTGTTATAACCTGGCACTGAAGCAACTGAAGTTTAGCAGTGAGCAGGCTATTGCGGTTGAAGATACAGTACATGGCATGCAGGCAGCGCTGGCGGCGAAGCTGCGCTGTGTGGCGATCCCGGGCGATTATTCTGACGGTCAGGACTTTTCGGCCGCAACCGTGACTTATGCGTCACTGCAAGACTGGTGTGCGGCGGAACTTAATGACTGAATAAGGCGTCTGACACCGCATTATACCGCCCGGAACCACAAACCTATGCTAAAGAGAGTCTCGACGTGAAAGTTGTCCGCGGTTTACTGATCATCGTAATACTGTTTGCGGTAGCCATGTTTGCGCTTGGTGTGCTGATGGTAGAGCGCAGCCCGCTTGTGACGGTGAGTGCATCGACTCAGGTCAGCCAGGCGGACACCGTAAACCCGCTGCTAAGGCAGGTAGAGCTTGCGTTACGCGACCGCCATGAGCGACATGTTATTACCGTATCTCAACAGCAGTTTGAGAGTCTGGTTGGGGTGGTCCAGCGCGGCATTCCTGCATTTCGTGGTGCAATGAAAACGACACCCGAGGCAGGCGAGCTGACATTCAGTATCGCACTGGCCGAATCGGACTGGTATATCAATATTGAAACCCGGGTTTTACCGGGCGATGAGCTAGCGCTGGACTATCTGCGCATTGGCGATCTTGTGATGCCGGGCAATCTGAGTCTGTCAGTGATGGAGTTTGTCCTCAATACCTGGACACGCAGTGACATTGCTACTCAAGCGCGTTCCCGTATCCGGCGTGTCATGTTGTTACCGGATACGATTAAAGTCCACCTCGCGCCACTTGATAGTCTGCTGAAGCAACTGAATGAGGTGAAAAATGGCTTATCGGTCGACCAGGACGATGAGCTAAAAGAACTGACGGCCTATTATTTTCGATACATTGCCGGTCGCGAACTGGCGTTGCGTGACACGCCGCAATCACTGCTGGCCTATATGAAAGAGGGCATGGCGCGTGCCCGGGAACGCAGTAATTCGCAGAATGCGGCACTGCATAATAAAGCGGTGATCCTGGCGCTGTCCGTGTTTGTCGGGCACCACCGAATCGCGAACTTTATTGGTGATATTCATTCAGATCCGCTGCGCGCACTAAAACCCAAAACACCGGCGATTTTACGCGACAGGCCTGATCTTGCTCGACATTTCATTATCTCGGGGGCGCTGAAACTACTGTCTCAGGATGACATTTCACTGGCGATTGGCGAGTTCAAGGAACTGATGGACCGGGCGATGGGCGGTAGCGGCTACAGCTTTGTCGATTTGTCGGCGGATATGGCGGGGGTGGCCTTTGCCAATGTTGCTACGGATCCGGCCTACGCCGCACATGTGCAGTCCGTAATCATCAATGCCAGTGATGAGTCGGTCATCATGCCGGAAATTGACGGCTTACCGGAAGGATTCAGCAAGCAGCAGTTTGAAGCGCAGTACGGACAGGTTGACAGCCCGGCGTATCGGCAGCAGGTGGCGCGCATCAATGCACGCTTGCGCCGCATTGACATCTACAGGCCGGTGCTGGGTAACTAAATTTGCCGCTTTTCCTGCAAAGGGCACTGTACGGTTACCCCAGCCACCGGCCACGCTTCAGGCCTGATCAGCCCTTTTTCAGTGTTTCCTGAAATTGACTTAAGGTTCTAAGTGCAAGTTCTATTTTTGTCACCAGTAACGGCAGTGCCTGTTTAGCCGTGTCTTCATCCATGTCTTTGAGGGCCTGCCAGTCACTGGCAATTTCCTCTACATACGGGCCGAACCGCTTGGCGTTGGTAGTAAAGGGGCTGTCACTTGCAAAAATGGCCGCAAACTTGCCCTGCTGCGACTGTTGTAACTGATCAAGTGCGCGATCCGCATCAATCGATTTACGGTGAAGTACAGAAAGGGTGTCCTGTAACTGTTGATGAATTGCCTGCATGTTTCTCCGGATAAAAAAGACTAAAGATTTACTAAACCATGTCGATACAAGGGGAGATGCGGTTAAGTCTGTCGCATCTTCCTTAAGCGGGTAATTTTGCCCGCTTTTGATTGTAGCTACAAGCAACTAAGGAAACTGGTATGGATCTACAAGGTGCTAACGCCTCTGGAACGTCCGGTGCGTCGCTTGAGTTGGCCTCTCTTAAAATGGCAAAAGACCAGCAAAAACAAGAGGGACAAGCAACGCTTCAGCTATTGGAGTCAACCGCTTCATCTGCTGACGTACCAAAATCGACATCTGCAAACCCGGCCATAGGTGCCAACATTAATACCTTCGCCTAAGGATGCAGCTGTAAATCGACAGGCGTTTTGCCAGGCTGGCCGCCAATCTCCCTGACGAGTTTTGGTACCAGAAAACCTGGCAGGCGCTTTATAACTTCTGCCATGATCGCCCGGGCGGTCTCATCATCCAGATAAAAGTGCGACGCCCCGCCGACTTTATCCAGCATATGCAGGTAGTACGGCAGAATTCCAGCCTCAAACAGCGCTTCACTCAGCGCCACCTGCGCCTGTCCTGAATCATTGACCCCTTTAAGCAGCACCGCCTGATTTAACAGTGTCACTCCAGCCTCACGCAACCTGACAAGCCGTGCTTTCAGCTCATCACTGACCTCACTGGCATGATTAATATGTAATACCAGAATGCGCTGCAGTGGACTTGATGCAAACCAGTCGAAAAATTCGGTGTCCAGACGCGCAGGCAGCACGACTGGCAGGCGGGTATGGATCCGCAAACGCCGGATATGGCTGATGCCGGCAATTTCGTCTGCCAGCCAGGCCAGGTGGCTGTCCTTGGCCATCAGCGGGTCGCCACCGGAGAGGATCACCTCATTGACCTCTGGTGTGGTACGCAGGTAGTCCAGAGACTGCACGAACTGCTTACGACTGGCGGCATTATCTGCATAAGGGAAGTGGCGGCGAAAGCAATACCGGCAGTTTACGGCGCAACCGCCGCGCACAATCAGCAGCACCCGGCTCTGGTATTTATGCAGTAAACCGGGCAACTCGGTGTCGTGCTCATCCAGCGGATCGCTGGTAAATCCCGGTGCCTGGGTGAATTCATCACGCAGTGGCAGCACCTGACGCAGCAACGGATCATGTGGGTCGCCTTTGCGCATCAGTGAGGCAAAGTGGCGGGGCACACGCATCGGAAAAAGCTGGCGGGCCTGGCTGTCTTTTAGAAAGTCTTCCGGGTTTAATGACAGGTAGCGAAGCAGGCTGGCCGGGTCGGTAAAACTCATTGCCAGTTCTTTTAGCCAGTTATGCTCTACAGAAATCGTTTTTTTAGGTATCATTTGCCCCACAGATTTTTACTCTAATGCGTTAACAGAGGAACTATGGCGAATATAAGCACCAACGAGTTCAAAGGCGGCCTGAAAATCATGCTGGACGGCGAACCCTGTACCATTATGGAAAACGAATACGTTAAACCAGGCAAGGGACAGGCGTTCAACCGGGTTAAAATCCGTAAGCTGATTTCAGGCAAAGTGCTGGAAAAAACCTTCCGCTCCGGTGAAACGGTAGAAAGCGCAGACGTGGTGGATACTGAGCTGGCTTACCTGTACACCGATGGCGAATTCTATCACTTTATGAATAACGAAACATTCGAACAAATCGCAGCAGATGAAAAAGCGGTGGGTGATAATGTGAAATGGCTGGTGGAAAATGACGTGTGCACCATTACGTTGTGGAACGGCTCGCCAATCACTGTAACCCCCCCGAACTTCGTTGAACTGGAGATCACTGAAACTGATCCGGGCCTGAAAGGCGATACTGCCGGTACCGGCGGCAAACCGGCGACGTTGAGCACCGGTGCCGTGGTACGTGTGCCATTGTTTGTGCAAACCGGTGAAGTGATCAAGGTTGATACCCGCAGTGGCGAGTACGCATCACGGGCACAAAAATAACGCTGCAATCACACTTTTCTGTCCATACTATGCTGCCGCTCGGGCAGCATAGTGTTTCGGTGACGTTATGACAGACTCTACCTGGCAACCCACCAGCTCCCATCAGGCGCGCCTGGCACGGGCGACACTGTTGCGCCGTGTCCGGCAGTTTTTTGATGAGCGCGACGTGCTTGAGGTTGAAACACCGCTGTTGTCTCATGGTACGGTTACCGACGTTTATCTGGATGCCTTTGCCACCCAGTTCGATGGCGGCGGCGGGCAGCCAGCGACCCCGCTGTTCCTGCAAACTTCACCTGAATATGCCATGAAGCGCTTGCTGTGCGCGCAAAGCGGTCCAATCTATCAGATTTGCAAAGCCTTTCGTCATGAAGGCGAAGGACGCTGGCATAACCCGGAGTTCACGATGCTGGAGTGGTACCGCCCGGGCTTTGACCATCAGGCGCTGATGGACGAGGTGGACGCATTGCTGCAGGTCTGCCTGGATACGCCAGGGGCCACCAGGCACGCCTATCAGGCACTTTTTTTACACTATCTGAATATCGATCCTCTGACGGCAGATAAGTCTGTGCTAATTGACGCGCTTGATCGCCACAGTATCGATATCGATAGCCCGCAATCACTGAGTACCGACAGCCTTCTGCAACTGCTGTTTGGCGCTGTGATTGAGCCACAGATTGGCCACAACGCCCCCGCTTTTGTGTACGGCTTTCCCGCTTCGCAGGCGGCACTGGCACGGCTAAACAGCGATGATCCGCGCACCGCAGACCGGTTCGAGCTGTATTATCAGGGCGCAGAGCTTGCCAATGGTTTTTTTGAATTAAGCGATGCCAGCGAGCAACAACAGCGCTTCAGGCAGGACAACGCGCAGCGCAACACACTTAACCTGCCAGAGAGGCCAGTCGATCATCACTTGCTTGATGCATTAAAAAGCGGGCTGCCATCCTGCGCGGGCGTGGCACTGGGTCTCGACCGGCTGCTGATGATTCAGCTAGGTGCCAGCCACATTCATGATGTGCTGAATTTTCCGCTGAGCCGCGCCTGACTGTCCTATCTGAATAATTCCCCCGAATGGGGGGGATGACTTGCACCACCCCAGGAAAAACGCGTAGCATAGACTGTTATTAGTCTCTGGAGGTGGCATGCAGCAGGCAATTCTGGACACGTGGTTTGAACAGGTTTCGCAGCCTTACCTGGTGCTGGGTTACGGCAGCCTGATGAGTGCCGACAGCCGTCAGCGCTTTTCTGAAATACAGGTGCCAGGCTTACCGGTGATGGTCGAGGGCTTTTACCGGGCCTGGGTAACCCGCAGCGAAACCGAACAGCAGACGTACGTCGGCGCCATCGCAGAACGCGGTGCCTCGCTGAATGCCCAGTTGATCCCTGCTTCGATAGATCCTGCTCTGGAAGACCGGGAAAAAGACTACCGGTTTGTGCCTGTCAGTCTGGCGTCGGTTGATTTTTCCTTACCTGCAGAGCAGGCGCGGGCATTAGGCGACTGGCTGTCAGAAAAAACACTGTTTATCTGCGAAACCCTTGATAGCCAGCCGGCAGATACATCGTTTCCGGTCAGTCAGACCTATATTGATACCTGTCTGGCAGGCTGCCTTGAGCATGGTGGCACAGGCGAGGCCAGACGATTTATTCAGACCACACGGGGCTGGCAGCATCCACGCCGACAGGACCGCGACAGGCCGTACTATCCACGGGCTGCCCACGTCGCGCCAGCGGTTCTTCAGCAAATCGATGCCTTGCTCTCAGGTGCCGGAGGCGCATAAATGAAATCGCCTGTTATTGATACGCCCCGGTTAATCTTGCGGGGGCTGGTTGAAGATGATGCAGACTGGGTACATACCCTCAATCACGACCCTCTGTGGCTACGGTATATTGGCGACCGTGGTGTGGCGTCGCTGGGTGACGCGCATGATTATATCGCGCGTAGCCAGCAGCAAATGCACGAGTGGGGGTTCAGTATACTGGCGATTATTGACAGACAGAGTGAACGTCCGGTGGGGATGTGTGGCTTGCTCAGGCGGCCTTATTTTGAAGTGCCGGAACTGGGGTTTGCACTCTTGCCTGAAGGTCGGGGGAAAGGAATAGGGCAGGAAGCTGCCCGTTACGTGGTGAACTACGCAAAATATACGCTTGGCTTTCACCAGGTCCTGGCGTCGGTCAATCCGGCCAACGCGTCTTCTATTAAGCTGTTAGAGAATACCGGGTTTATCCGGCTGGGACAGCTGTTTGCGCCCCAGTTATCCGGTCAGCTTCTGTACGCGCTTTCAGACTAAGCCACGCCCATTTTTCGTGCTGCCTCGGTGAGTGGTCTGAGACCTCGGGCAATCTCATCATCCAGGCTGTTCGCCAGCCTGATAAGCCTCCAGATTCTTCTCACCGCACAAGACTGCCAGTTTACCGAACGCTTCTGTTGTCGGCAGAAAAAACCAAAACCAGGTCGTTTCAAAAAAATATTCGTCAATAGACTCACAGTCCTCACACCACATACTACTCTCATACACATATTAAAAAGTAATACGGGTACGGCACGCTAAAATATTCAGTTCTATGAATATTTTTTCATAATGGCGGCAGTATCTCAGCCTTTTTCAGAATGACCGATTCTTTTGGCGCATGCGGGGCATTCAGGGTAATCTCATACTCGGTTTCGACCTCGGAGATGGCCTCAATCACGTCTTCGCCTTCCAGGATCGTACCAAATACCGTATAGCCCCAGTCTTTACCCGGATCGAGGCTGGTATTATCGTTGAGATTAAAAAAGAACTGCCGGGTAGCGGTATGGGGATCGTTCTGACGCGCCATGGCAATAGAATACAAGGTGTTCTTCAGGCCGTTACCGGACTCGTTAAAAATTTCGCCAAACGATACTTTTTCCTCAAGGTCAGTATTGTACCCGCCGCCCTGAACTACAAAGCCGGGGACGACACGGTGGAAAATCGTGTTGTTATAGCTGCCGGTATCGACATAGGTCAAAAAATTGTTCACGGTGATAGGCGCGCGACGACGGTACAGTTCAACCACAATCTCGCCCATGGTGGTGGTCAGCTTAACCCTAGGGTAGTAATTATCGGGCTGGATATCCGCGCCGTCTTTTTTGTTTTTTGCTGACACTGAGGCCGTGAGCGTCAGTAACAGTGTCAGTAGCATAATGCGAAGCATAGGCTTTCCTCGTGAAAGGTGCTGGCAAGGCCGGATCACTGTTGTGATGTGCCTGCCACACAAATTAACGTTTAGCTGCTCCCAAGATAACGAACTTGTTGTGGCTTGCAAGCACTTTTACCCCGCCAAACAGGCGCTTAAGCTTGGTGTGGTAATCAAGGTGACGGTTACCGACAACGATCAGCTGGCCACCCCTGGTCAGCAGTTGTCGTGACTCACTGAACATTTGCCAGGCGATATGATCAGTAATGGTATTGTGCTGATGAAAGGGTGGGTTGCAAATTACTTTGTTTACGCTGTTTGCATGCGTCTTCAGCAGACTTTCAAGGCAGTTGCTGATATGAAAGGTACAGTCGTCTAACTGCTCAGGCAGATTGCGGCTTACGCTTTCTCTGGCACTGGCAAGCGCCATGTAGGATTCGTCCACAAAATGCACCTCTGTACCGGGTGCCATGTCCAGTGCACTGAGTCCCAGCACGCCATTTCCACAGCCCAAATCAATCAGGGTGTCTGACGGCCTAATCTGCATATGCTCCAGCATAAAACGGGCGCCGATATCCAGCGATGTACGTGAAAACACATTCGCGTGATTGTGCATGGTCACAGTGCGCCCTGATGTAAGCGAACACTGCCAGGTGGTCGGGTAGGGAGAAGAGAGAGTCTGGGCCTTGCCCGGCGTGGCGAAAATTAGTCGTGATTTCTTTTTCGCCAGTGAAGTGCGCGTCGTGCCAATGTACTTTTCGAACAACGCCAGTACTGACGACGTAACGCTTCTCACTTTGCCGGTAGCGACAATGACAGTGTCAGGTGTCATTACGCCAGCAAGCTGAATAAGCTGATGTTCAAGCAGCGCCAGTGTACGCGGAACACGGATAAGCACCAGTTGTGGTGAGGCTGGCAGCGGCGTCATCACCGAATGTGCACTGACCGGCGCGGTTACACGCTGGTCACTGACCTGCACGTCGTGGCCGTTTTGTGCCAGGTTCACCGCCAGTGAGCGGTGCGAAATATGAGAATCGGAGAGCCACACTGGCGAACGGTCGGCAAACCAGCACCCCAGCGCACCAAAATCGTCATTGAAAATGATACACTTGCTGTGTAGCTGTGGGGCAATATTCTGCTCAACATAGTCGATCAGTAACTCATCGGCACCGTCCCACGCCTGCAGGCTTTTATGCTGCTTTTCCTGCGGATAGCGAACCAGGGTAAGGTGGCGGTTGTTTAAAGAGAATTGTGTATTCATGGTCACCAATTACAATGTGGAGTGAACAGCATGCAGATGTCGCTGTTTTCAGATCCGGCACCAGCTTCGCAGTCGTCTGTCAGACTGCCATTGCCTGATGCAGACGTGCAGTATTATCCGCGCTGGCTGACCCAAGCGCAAGCCACCGCATTACAGCATGAGCTTGAAACAACGCTGCCCTGGCGTCAGGATACGGTGCATCTGTTTGGTAAAACCATGCCGATTCCGCGATTGCAGTCATGGCACGGCGATCCTGGCTGTGAATATGGCTATTCGGGCATGCGCCTGTCACCGAGTGCTTGGACAGAGGCCCTTACGACGCTGCGTGAACGCTGCCAGCGTACTACCGGCTGCCCGTTTAACAGCGTGCTGGCAAACTGGTATCGGGATGGCGCCGACAGTATGAGTCTGCATGCCGACGATGAACCGGAGCTGGGGCCTGATCCTGTGATCGCCTCTGTCTCTCTGGGGGAAGCCCGGCCCTTTATATTCAAGCACAAGCACAGCAAAGAGCGCATTACTCAGGTACTTGAGCACGGCAGTCTGCTTGTCATGGGGCACGGGACACAAGCACATTACCTGCATGGGATAAATAAAAGCCGAAAGTTACTGAGCAGCAGAATTAATCTGACTTTCCGATACCTTCGCTGAGGAGCAAAAAGTGGAAAATGTAAAACAGTTTATTCAGGACACCCTGACAAGTGAACTGTCACCGGTATTGCTTGAGGTGACAGACGAAAGCTATATGCACAATGTACCGGAAGGCGCGCAGTCGCATTTTAAGGTAACGGTTGTCAGCGAACATTTTACTGGCAGTCGGCTGATTGCCCGGCACCGTCAGGTAAACGGCCTGCTCAGTGAGGCACTTGAAGGACCGGTACATGCACTGGCGCTGCATACCTTTACACCACAGGAGTGGGAGAAGCGCGGCGGGCAGGCCACAGCGTCTCCGGCCTGTCTGGGTGGCAGTCGCCTCGACAACCGGTAGCGTCGGTGCCTGACCAGATCCAGGGGGCCTCGACCTCGCAACTGCACCGTACCTGCGCGATCATTCGACAGGACCCCTTTCGCATGCGTTGCCTGCGTGCAGTCCGGGAGCTTTCGCTGCCGGACTGGTTTATTGCTGCGGGCTTTGTGCGCAATGCCATATGGGATGCGCTGCATGAGCAGTCTTCCACGCCTTTAAATGATGTCGATCTGGTTTATTATGATAAAGACAATGTCAGCAGAGACAGTGAAATGCGTTTACAGGAAAGGCTGACATCCCTGTGCCCTGACGCAGTCTGGCAGGTGAAGAATCAGGCGCGAATGCATACAAAATACGGACGAGCCCCTTATACCGACTGCAGCGATGCGATTGCTCACTGGATAGAGCTGCCCACCTGCGTTGGCGTGCGATTACAGCCAGATGATGGGTTACTGGTGTGCGCACCATTCGGACTAAGTGCTGTTTTTTCACTGCAGGTGGCGATCAATCCACGTTATCCGCAACCGGCCGTTTTTCGGCAGCGTGTAAAGCAGAAAAACTGGCAGGCAAACTGGCCGCAACTGCACATCGTCTCAGCACAAGCCTGACCATCCGAGGCGCCGATTATCGCAGCCGTTGCGGTATTAATCGTAGTATGGGCCAGTCATCAATGACGGGCTGTTATCATAATGTAACTAAAGGATTGAAAAGCCAGTAGTATGCTTTTCAATGCGCAGATATACACAAGGACAGGGGAAAAACACATGTGGCTTGCGCCTTCCCGCCGGAGCGGCGTCATCAGAAAAATGCTACGTATACTAGTAACGCTGTGCATCAGCTTTCCTCTGACTGCTCAGGCTGCACAACCGGTGCTGCAAAGCTCGGTGTCGCCGGAGTTTCCTGATGGCCTGCACGCAAAATACCTTCGTTATATAGCGCAAAAAATGGACAGTGACCTGGCTATCTACCCCATGCCGTTTGCCCGTCGTATTGATGCACTGAAGCAGGGGGAAATCGATATCATGGTAGGGCTTAAAAACGCCTACGAAGAGGACGGCTTTGTGTATTTAAAGCCAGCCTATGAAGACCTTAGAAATACCTACTTTATTCGTGCAGATCATGGCGAAACCCTGCAATCGGCGAAGGATCTGTCTTCACTGGTTGTCGGGGTGACGATTGATAATCCGGCATCGATGCTGGACCTGAAAGGCATGTACCGGGCGGTGGTCCGGGTATCCAGTCTGCGGCAAAAAATTCAGTTGCTGCATTTAGGCCGAATCGATGCGTTTACACACTTTGAAAGTAGCACCCGTCTTGAACTTAGGGAGCTGGGGCTGGATGACGAAATTATTGTTGCAGACTATCAGCCAGGAAAAATACGCAGCTATTATGTTGGCCTGAGTAAACAGTCAGACTTCTACCCGGACCGACAAAAGCTCAACCGGATTATTGAGCAGGGTGTTGCCAACGGCGATTTCGCCGCCCTTCGCCGTGCCCATGAAAACGCCGCTCAGCCGTAGCTACGCGCCTGCGGCGATATGGCAACAGGTAGGCCGGTTTCAGGGGGCGCGCATGACACGTAAAAACCAGCCAACAAACACAGACACCAGTAACCCAAAAAAACCAATACTGACAGTAATAAAAAGCAGGTGACCAGAAAAATCGACGTTTTCGCCGGTGCGTTCACTGATGAGTACGCCTGAGGCCTGAAAAATGTATAGCGCAGCAATACTGAGCAGTAAAATTACCGCGCTTGACATAAGCGTTGCACCCCAGAAAGATTTCGGGGCAAACCAATGAATGATAAAGGCAACAACGACGGCCAGGCCGGTGAGTAAATAAGGGACCACGCATACTCCTGTGAAAGTGCAACTGGGTGTCTACAGGCGCGTATTATTGCTGAGTCGGCAGGGAATTAAAACCATCATACGCGTTACCAATCCCCCAGGCTGGCTCATCAGTGCCTCACTGATATATCTGCATTGTGCCTTTTTACAATCTGTTAAAAGACTTAAATTTCGTTTGGTGATAGAATCGCCGCCCGATTTTTAACCAACAAACACTTGGAAAAGCATGTTTGACATCATCACCAATAAAGACAGCAACGTCAAAAATGATGTGCTGTCCGGAATAACGGTTGCGCTGGCACTGGTCCCCGAAGCGGTCGCCTTTGCCTTTGTTGCCGGTGTAGAGCCGATGGTCGGTCTCTATGCGGCCTTTTTCATGGGCCTGATCACCTCGGCAATCGGTGGCCGGCCGGGTATGATCTCCGGGGCGACCGGTGCCATGGCCGTGGTCATGGTCGCGCTGGTTGCTCAGCACGGCGTACAGTATTTATTCGCCGCCGTACTCGTAGCCGGGTTATTACAGATATTGTGTGGTGTGTTCAGGCTGGGGAAATTTATCCGTCTGGTGCCCTACCCAGTCATGCTGGGCTTCGTAAACGGTCTGGCGATTGTGATTTTCCTGGCGCAACTGGGGCAGTTCAAAGTTATTGATGCGGCCGGTGAACTGACCTGGATGCAGGGCACCATGCTTTACTGGATGTTAGGGCTGGTGGCGCTGACCATGGCTATCATTTACCTGCTGCCTAAGCTGACTACCGCCGTACCGGCGTCGCTGGTTGCTATTGTAACGGTTACGTTGCTGGTTCATGGCCTCGATCTGGAAGCGCGTACGGTACTGGATTTTGTGCGCGATCTGCTGCCAGCCGGACAAAAAGAGAATGCCACCCTGGCCGGGGAACTGCCGTCGTTCTCTGTACCCATGGTGCCCTTCACCTGGGAAACGCTGATGATTGTGCTGCCAACCTCGGTGATCCTGTGTCTGGTGGGCCTGATTGAATCACTGCTGACGCTGTCGCTGATTGATGAAATGACCGATACCCGTGGCCGCGGTAACAAAGAGTGTGTAGGTCAGGGTGTTGCCAATACCGTTAACGGTTTCTTCGGTGGAATGGGCGGTTGTGCCATGATTGGTCAGAGTATGATCAATATTAATTCCGGCGGTCGCGGACGCTTATCCGGGATCACGGCGGCGCTGGTTTTACTGGGCTTTATTCTGTTTGCTGCACCGCTGATTGAAATGATCCCGCTGGCCGCCCTGGTCGGTGTAATGTTTGTGGTTGTGATTGCAACCTTCGAATGGGCGTCGTTCAGAATTATCCGTGGTGTGAACAAAGAAGATGCGTTTGTGTTGTTTCTGGTTACTGCGGTCACCGTTGCAGCCGACCTGGCCATTGCGGTGGTAGTGGGTGTAATCGTGTCAGCGCTGGTATTTGCCTGGAAGCATGCGACGCACATTGCGGCGAAGTCACGGATTGATGATGACGGCTGGAAGGTTTATCACCTGGAAGGACCGCTGTTCTTTGGCTCTGTGTCGCATTTCAGAGATCTGTTCGATGTTGCTAATGATCCGACGGATGTGGTTATCGATTTTGAAGAGTCGCGGATATGGGACTCGTCGGGCGTTGATGCGCTGGACTCGCTGGCCGATAAATATGAGCAGAACGGCAAGAAGCTACATATTCGTCATATCAGCAAAGAGTGCCGGTCGCTGTTGCGCAAAGCGGATAAGTTTGTGGAAATCAACGTTAACGAAGATCCGCGCTACCGGGTTGCCACCGATGAGCTTGGATAATAAGCACACTGTGGTACAAACCGCATAAGGTAAAAGTGGAAACAAGAAAGGGGCCAGAACGGCCCCTTTCTTATGCATGACTGTGAGTCACCTCACAACTGCCTGTAGCGGTTACTGGTTTGACAACCAGACAATCAGGTTAACCATATCATCCTGGGTCATTTCGCGGGTAAACACCGGCATATATTTGCCATTGATAATAAACGTCGGCACGCCGTTTAAGTGCGAACGGTAGTCGTCGATCATTTTCTGGTTTTTCTTCACCATGCTGTTCACGCCGAAGCTGGATGCCAGCTTGTCGAATTCAGCCGTGTCGACACCGTTGACAGCAAAAATACTGCGCAAATCTTTCATGCCGGTAACCGACGCGCGCTGCTCGTGGATGTAATTGAAAATCGCTGCATTAAGCTTTTCACTCTGCTTAAGTGCACGACCAATCATCATCGCTTTGGTGGCATCATCCTGAACGGCCTGGCCACCGCCTACCCGCATAAAATTCACATGGACTTTATTGAACCGGGTATTGTCACCCATGTTGTTTTTTATCTGGGCGACAATGGGTTCAAAGTTGTAGCAGTGCGGGCACCAGAACGAAAAGTACTCGGTGATGGTTGGCTTGTCGGTCGCGTCTTCATCCAATACTTTATAGTGTGTTCCTTTTTCCCATTTCGCACCCTGTTCCTGGGCACAGGCCTGTAATGGTAATAACAGCGCCATGATGAGCAATACGGCAAACTTTTTCATGTGACGAACTTTCCTCAGTCAATCTGAATTAAAACGATTTGAGCCTACCACAGAGAAAAGGGCGCGCCTAGCGTCTATATCTACGCAGTCGGGGCGTTTGCCGCAGAGAGCAACGGGTACACCACGGCGAGCGACATCGGTGACACAGCGACCGCAGCAGCGGCCGCAACAGGTTTAGAGGGTATAGGATAAGGTCAGACGTGCGCGCCGCCGTTCACCAGCATAGCCCACAATATCCTCATAATCGGTATCCAGTGCATTATCAATGCGCAAGGCCAGCTGCCAGGCAGGGCTTAGCGTATAACGAATGTTGACCGATGCCAGCGTGTAAGGCCTGAGTGCGATGCGACGGGCAGACTGAGGATAAGGGGGATAAAACATATCCTGACGGCTGCCGGTATAGCTGAGTTTGAGGTAGGTGCTCAGCTTTTCAACACCCAGGTCAGAGCGCAGACTCAGTGCGCCCTGGTGCCTGGCCCGGCGCAGCTCGGCCAGCGTGCTGTTGCCGCTTTGCTCATCTGCATCCAGGTAGGTATAACTCACACGCAATGTCGCCAGGCTGGTGGCATAATCCAGGCTGCCTTCAAGCCCACGCCGGTGACTGTCGAAACGCGCATTCTGTGCGGTTGCACTACCTAGTGCGGGCACAAATACGTATCCCAGGATCTCATCGGTAAGTGTTGTATCAAAGGCGCTGATACTGATATCGGTATCGCTGACCTGCGTTCGCACCCCTACTTCCCATTCGCGGCTGGTTTCGACGTTAAGATCAGGGTTGCCCACGAAGCTGCCGGGAAAATAGCCAAATCGCTCTGTGAAGGTTGGCGTTTTCACCGCCTGCCCGACACTGACAAACAGTGCCGTGGCCCGACTGACATCCCAGGTGAGGCCTGCCCGGTAACTTACTGCATCGTCGTACTCGCTGTTATCGTCATAGCGGGCGCTCAGAGAGGTATGCCAGTCGGTAACCGGCGAGCCGGCCACCTCGGCAAACAGCGCACGTGTGGTATCGTGACGGGTCTGGTTGGGATCGCCAAAATTAACCGGGCCGCGCTGTTCAAACTCGCGGCGCTGATAGTCGAGGCCGGCGGCGACCTGCCAGGTATCAGACACATCGTAACGATTGAGCCAGGTCAGTTGCTGGCGCCGGCCTGTGGTGCCACCCGCGTCAGCCTGCGCGACACGGTTATCGTTTTTGTCCTGATGGTACTGCCAGCTCAGCTCACCTGAATAATCGCTGTTGACCGGCGTGTAGCGCCAGCGCACGTTACTGGTGAGTTGCGTACCATCAGTCACATTGTCGGAGTCGGCAGGCAGGCCGGTATTAACCGAGTCAATGCTGTCATAGTCATTCTGGTAGTCGGTATAGCGCAGGCGCCAGTCGAAGGCATGCTCCGGCGACAAGGCGTAGGAAAACGCTGCGCCAGCGGTCAGGTTTTCATAGCCATCGTCTTCCGTGCCGGTGCGCGCAACATTGTCACCGTCGGTTTCAAACCGGTTGAGGTAGCCACGGAAGGCCAGTTCATCATTGCCGGTTGCGACATTGAGCGCGGCCTGCGTTGTATTCCGGGAACCTGCGCCGACCCGGCCACTTACGTGTGTTTGCCCGTCCTCGGTTGAGGCTGACAGGGTGGTAATACTTAGCACACCGCCAATTGCGCCACTGCCCCACAGTGCACTCTGCGGGCCTCGTAGCAATTCTATGCTGGCAATATTAGCGGTGGTTAAATGGGCCAGATCAAGCAGACTACCCTGGCCAATATCGTTGGCGACGACGCCATCTATCAGTACCAGCAGATGGTTAGACTCACTGCCGCGCAGACGGATTTCGGTCAGTGCGCCAGGGCTGCCGGACTGCGCAATACTCACGCCGGGTAAACCGCGCAGTAAATCAGTAACCTGTATTGCGCCACTGGCTGTGATGTCCTCACGTGTCAGTAGCGTGCGCGCTGCCGCCAGTTGTGCCCCCGGCAGGGCCAGGCGCGAACCGTTTACGGTAATGTGCTCGAAGTGTGATTCGGTTGGGGCAGCGATAGCAGGTTGCAAAAACGCGCAGCCCGCCAGGGCAGCAATACCCGCTGCCTTGTAAAAGGTCGTATTTGTCATTGTGTGTTCCCGTTTGGCACTCCACCCGAGTGCGTGACGTAAAAAAATGTGTCGAATGACACCTGATGGGTGGCCGGTATCCGGGCTCGCGAACGCAGGTGCGCTATTTCCGCCTTCCCAGGCTGATATCTGGCACAGGGTTACCTGTGCGGTTTATCGGCCCAGTGACTGTCTGGCGACTGGAAATAAAGAGGTGACTCTTCGCTTACCGTTGCGGGGGCAGCGTCAGTTTTTCACTGACTTCCCGTTTAACTCATAAAATGAGCACCACAACCGCGGCTGAGTATACCTGCAGTAACGGCATTATGAAATTGTCAGGTAGTTATAAGGTATTGATAAAAAAGGTTGCGTAGAGGCGGATCACCAATTCCCGCCCTGCGGCGACAGGCTCAGCGGCGGTTCATCCAGTGCCGAGCGCTGCTCTTTTAAGGCCAGTATCTGGTTCTCCCAGTATTTGTCTTCTGCAAACCAGGGAAATGCCCGGGGAAAGGCGGGATCTTCCCAGCGTCTCGACAACCAGGCCATATAATGCACCATACGCATTGCGCGCAGCGGTTCGATAAGCGCCAGTTCCCGACTGTCGAAGGGCTGAAATTCTTCATAGGCCTCAAGCAACGTGTCGAGTTGCAGTAGTTGCTGTTGCCGGTCTCCGCTGATCATCATCCACAGATCCTGAATAGCCGGACCCATCCGGCAGTCGTCGAGATCAACGAAGGTCGGGCCGTCGCGCCACAATATATTACCGGGGTGGCAGTCGCCATGCAGGCGAATAGGACGGTAGTCGGTATACTGTGCACGGGCACAGTCAATGACCGGATCAAGAATAGCAAAAAAGGCTGTCTTAAGCTGATCAGGAATCAGCTGGCTGTCTTCCAGTGTACCTCGTGACGCATCCAGAAAATCCGCCGTGGTAATACTGGGGCGTTCACTGAACGGACGGCTCTGGGCAACGCGGTGAATACGCCCAATAAAGCGGCCCATCCATTCCAGCTGGTCGAGGTTGTCATTTTCAAACTGACGACCACCCACAGACACAAAGACTGCAAACCGGTACCCCTGCCAGTGGTGAAGCATGGCGCCATCAATCTCCAGTGGTGCCACAACCGGGATATCCGCATCTGCCAGCTCGCGCGCAAACTGATGCTCTTCATTAATTTGCGCATCGCTCCAGCGTAATGGCCGGTAAAACTTAACGACCAGGCGCCGGCCGTCGTCAGCGACAAACTGATACACCCGGTTTTCATAGCTATTCAGTGGCAGCAGGCCGGACTCCGGAAAGATGCCGCAGTGTTCCAGTGCATCCAGTATCATGCCCGGCCCAAGGCCGGAAAAAGCAAAATCAGACATACTCAGCGATACAGGAACTTGCTGGGTTCATCGACCTCTACCACACCGCTGTCGGTGCTTTTGGTACGAACATGGAAATAAATTTCAGTCACTGCCTGCTCCAGGTTGTAGGCGTCCGTCGCAACGGAAACCGGCATGCTAAACACCTCCCCGCCATCAACGGTCACCGTTTGCTCTCCGGTGTAGCGATAGTCAGGCAGCCCTTTTACGGCCACCGTATAGGTATGGGTCTGTTGCGATTTGTTCAGAATTTTCAGCGTATACACATTTTCGATGAGGCCATCACCGGTCTCACGGTAAAGGGTATTACGGTCGCGAATTATATCGACTTCCAGTGGTACCCGCAGCATGATATTGGCCAGTAACAGACCTATCATGATCACAAGGACAATCAGATACCCAAGCAGTTTTGGCCGTAATATGTGGGTTTTACCGCCTGACAGCGCTTCTTCAGAGGTAAAGCTGATGAGCCCCTTGGGATACCCCATTTTATCCATGACCCCATTACAGGCATCCACACAGGCACCACAGTTAATACACTCGTACTGCAGACCGTTGCGAATGTCTATGCCGGTCGGGCAGACCTGCACACACAGGGCACAGTCAATACAATCACCCAGGCCCTTCTCCTTAACCTGATTATGCGTGAGTTTACGTGGTCGCGGTCCGCGTTGCTCGCCCCGCTTGGCGTCATAGGCTACGGTGAGTGTATCTTTATCGAACATCACCGACTGAAAACGGGCATACGGACAGATATGGGTGCACATGATTTCGCGCATATAGCCCGCGTTGCCGTAGGTACATACTGCGAAAAACAGCACTGAAAATGCGGCCCAGAAGCCGGTGTTAAACGTAAAAAAGTCTATAAACAACGCATCAATGGGCGTGAAGTAACCGACAAAGGTGAGTGATGTCAGCAATGAGACCAGCACCCAGGCAGTTTGCTTGGCGGTTTTACGCCAGAATTTATCCCAGTCCATTTTGCGTTCATCGAGCTTAATACGTTTGTTACGCGGGCCTTCACATTTTTTTTCAAACCAGGTGAAAATATAGGTCCAGGTAGTCTGCGGGCACATAAAACCGCACCAGACACGGCCTGCAAACGTGGTCACAAAAAACAGGGCAAACGCCGACACGATGAAAATGTAGGCCAGTAAGGTCAGATCCTGCGGCCACAGGGTCAGTGAAAAGATGGTGAATCGCTGCTCGGCAATATCAAGTAACACTGCCTGATGGTCGTTAAACCGAATCCAGGGAATAAGTGCAAACAACGCCAGAAAGAAAAAACCGAAAAAACGGCGGAACGTTTCCAGAGGCCCCTGTACCGCGCGAACATAAATACGGTTTCGGTTAGCTGATTTGGCAGCATCCGCTGAGGAAGGTTTGTGGACTTTAACCGGTGCGACATTTTTAACCGGGATCTTTTCGTTCATGAGTGACCAATCCGTTTCTGGCAAGACAGCGCGGGCAAGTATAACAAGCGATGCACTTCGTTGTTTAATTTAGATCAATGTTCGGGGTATGATCGCTGTTTATGAACTTTCAGTCAATACTGAAAGTTTTGAAATAGTATGAATTTTATACCTATGACGTGTGGCGCATAAGCATTATTGGTAGGTTTGGGCCAATACCGCAGGTATAGTAACGATTACGTTTATGAGATCACATACGCACGGTATCAGACAACAGGCAAATTCGTGCAGGTCAGTTCAGCAAGTAGAGGTCAGGCAGTCATGTTTCGCTGGTTAATCATCCTATCAGAAGTCGTAATACTGATAATGGCGCTGCAGTCTACCTTTGCGCAGTATTTGTTGTCTGATGTGCAGGGAAAAGTGTCCGGCTGGATTGAACATGTTGCGACTATTCCTGAAAAGGTGGAACTCAGACAGGTTCACGAAGCGATGGCGGGGCCAATGGAAAGCATGCGTCCTTATCAGCGTGAATACCTGAACGACGTGTTGAAGAACAAAGGCAGTGTTCGCCATTTTCACAAGTATTACTGCAAGGGTGATGACAAAAACCCCTTCGTCAATGGTGCCTCGCTGCACTACTTCTGTTCACAGATCGAAGCCTCTGAATTACTCACGATTTGACCTACCCTGATAATGAAGGCCAGAGAATATCTGATTAACCGGCCTGCTCTGCCTGAATAATGAACTGTTCAGGTTTAGTTCAGTAAAAATACATTAAGGTAACGTAAAAGTGCAGATAAAGCTGACGGCTGCTGTCTGTGCTTTGTAACTGATACTGAATGTGGAGGTGAACATGAAACCTGTCTACAGCAAACTGGCCACAGCAGCGCTGCTGTGTTCGCTTGGCACGACACTCCATGCCGCAGAGGTGAAAGTGACCTGGCAGGAGCCTGATGAATACCGGGATATTGATCCTGCTAATCAGTCCCGGGGGGCGTTCCGAAAACAGGTATTTACTAACCTTGAGGAATACTTCAACGAGCTTGCGCAGGACTTACCTGACGATGCGGTCTGGGATATAACCGTTACCAATGTTGATTTGGCCGGGCAGGTCTGGCCCGCGTCATTCGTGGGCTTCGGCTCTACAGGCGGCGAAGTCAGGCTGATTAAAAGCGTTGATATTCCACGTATAGCTTTTAGCTATACACTGACCAGCGGCAGTGGTGAAGTAATGAAAAGCGCCGATGTGTCGATAAAGGATATGGGGTTCATGGATGGACTCACGCAACGTAATCACTGGGACAACCTGCGTTATGAAAAGCGGATGCTGAAAGACTGGTTTAATGAAGAATTAAGCCAGAAACAACTGTCCAGACAATGAATTTTTTATGACAGTTTATTTAAAACTGTCAGGTCTTTTTACATCCTACCACAATGGAAGCAAAACCCACTAAGGCAGAAGGAATAAGCCAAAGTGGGTTTTTTTTCGCTTTCTGCCAGCCCTGCAGGCGTCAGAAAAATTTACAAGAAAATGGCGCTCGATTTTGTTCAAATCCTCAAGTGTCTGTTTTTAATGAATATTTAATGTATTCCTGAACATCTGGTCAGTGTCAAGAATCTGTCATTTATCCCTGTTACGTTTCAGTTCCTTTAGCGCCCCGAATGCGCGCCGAAAATAAATCAAAAAAGGAATGCCCATGAAACTGGCCTATCCCGCACTGCTAACTGCACTTGTCAGCAGCACTGGCATGTCGACGCCTGTATTTATTAATGAGTTTCACTACGATAACGCTGGCAGCGACCGTAATGAATTTGTTGAAATTATTGCCCCACAAGGCACGGATCTGAGTGGCTATCAGCTCATCCGGTACAATGGTGCCAACGGCGAGCCTTATGGCACCGATTCCCTGTCCGGCCTGGTAACCTCGCTTGGCACAGGCGTAGGCACCTACCTGCTGACATACCCTTCAAATGGAATTCAAAATGGTGCACCCGACGGCCTGGCGCTGGTTAACAGCGCAGGCGAGGTGATTCAGTTCATCAGTTACGAAGGAACGCTGACTGCCAGCGCTGGGCCGGCGGCCGGAGAAACCAGTGTGGATGTAGGCGTCAGTGAAGACGGTAGTACCTCAGACAGCATGTCGGTACAGCTACGTGGTGACGGTGCAGACTATACAGACTTTACCTGGACAACCGGCATGGCCACGCAGGGCGATACGAATGAACAGCAAACTTTCGATTTTAGCCGCGAACCGTTTATCAATGAGCTGCACTATGACAATACCGGCGGTGATGTTGGCGAGTTTATTGAGGTTGCGGCGCAGGCCGGCACGGACCTGGGCGGCTATACCCTGGAGCTGTATAACGGCAGCAATGGCACACGCTACGAGACCCTCGTATTAAGCGGCGTCGTGCCGAATGAGCAGGCGGGTATGGGAACCCTGGCTTTCTTTCAGCCCGGTATTCAGAACGGTGCACCGGATGGTGTTGCTCTGATTAACCCTGCTCAGGAGGTGGTGCAGTTCATTAGCTATGAAGGTACGTTTACCGCATCAGAAGGGACAGCCGCAGGCATGCTCAGCACCGACATCGGTGTCAGTGAAAGCGCTGTTGCCGTTGGCGAATCACTGCAGCTAGGTGGTGAAGGCAACCGGTATGAAGACTTTTCCTGGCGTGACGCGGCAGCACAGACACCCGGCGAGAAAAATCTTACTCAGGTATTCAGTAACACATCTGATGAAGACGGTGGCGATGACGGTAGTGACAGTGGTACAGGTGACACATCGTTGTTGTTTATCAATGAGTTCCATTATGACGATGTGAGCACAGACAATGACGAGTTTGTTGAACTCGCAGGACCTGCCGGTACCGATCTGAGTACTGTCTCTCTGGTTTTTTATAATGGCTCAAATAATAGCGTGTATCGCACTGAGCAGCTGTCCGGCGTGATAAGTGAAGCGCCAGACGGCAACGGCTTTGGTGTGACGGTACTGTCGTTACCCACGAATGGCATTCAGAATGGCGGACCTGATGGTATTGCACTGGTGGCAGACGGGCAGGTGCTTGAATTTATCAGTTATGAGGGGGTCATGACGGCCAGTGGTGGTCCGGCGGATGGCATGACCAGCACAGATATCGGCGTTCAGGAGAATGGCGAGGCGGAAGGCTTCTCGTTGCAGCGCACCGGCACGGGCTACAAGCGCTGTACCTTCACCTGGGACGGACCGGTGGCACAGAGCGCCGGAAGTATCAATGCGGGACAAACCTTCACCGATACCGATGTCAGTGACTGTGACCAGGGGCCTGGCGACGACGGGGATAATGGTGACAATAACGCCCAGTTAGGCCAGTGCGGTGAAAACGCAACTCTGATCAGCGCCGTGCAAGGCAATGGCTTTGTCACGCCACTGGAAGGGCAGCAGGTTGTTGTCGAGGGGATCGTGACGCATGTCGCCCCAGGGCTGGACGGCTTTTATCTGCAGGAGGAAGCCACTGACACTGATAACGATCCGGCCACGTCTGAGGGAGTGTTTGTGTATGCGCCCGGTGAGTCCGTTTCACAGGGTGCGCAACTCCGCGTACTGGCGACAGCGGGCGAGTACTTCTCCCAGACCCAGTTATCTGATATTGCAGGAGTGAGCGAGTGTTCAGCGTCCGCAGATACCATCGAACCGACGGCATTGAGTCTGCCGGTGACCTCAGAGGCTGACTTTGAAGCGCTGGAGGGCATGCTGGTAGCTAGTGAGCAGGCGCTTACTATTACTGAAACCTACAACTATCAGCGGTTTGGGGAGCTGGGTGTGGCGTCTGAACGATTGTATAACCCCAATCAGCTCTATGCACCGCGCAGCGACGAAGCGCAGGCTCTGCGACAAAGCAATGCGCTCAACAGTCTGCTGGTGGATGACAGCGACACGGCGCGCAATCCCACGCCGTACCTGCCTCCAAACCTGTCACCGTTTAATACGCTGCGTGCAGGCGATGCACTTAGCAATATTCAGGGTGTCATGGGCTATGGCTTTGACCGTTACCGGGTACAGCTGACCGGTTTGCCGGATGTGGTTAACCTTAATCTGCGCAATGAAGCGCCAGTGCTGACAGACGCGGATATGCGCATTGCCAGTTTTAACGTGCTTAACCTGTTTAACGGTAATGGCGATGAAAGCGGGTTTCCAACGGCACGTGGAGCAGACACCTACAGCGAATACCAGCGCCAGCTTACTAAGATTGTAAATGCCATTGTTGCTATTGATGCAGATGTCATCGGATTGATGGAAATAGAAAACGATGGGTATGGTACACAAAGTGCGATTGCACAGCTGGTAAATGCTCTGAATAGCGAAGTCGGCAGCGACAGCTACGCCTACGTGAATGCGTCGGCGCTGACCAATGATCAGGGCACGCTGGGAACCGATGCCATTGCGGTGGGTATTATCTATCAGGTAGAGCGTGTCACGCCTTTGAATGCGCCTAAGCTACTGGATAGCAGCAACAGCATTAGCGATGAGCGTGGTGTACTGTTCGATGATGGTAAAAACCGTCCGTCGCTGGCTCAGGCCTTTACCCACAGCAGCTCAGGCAAGACCTTTGTGGTTGATGTGAACCATCTTAAATCGAAAGGCTCAGGCTGTGGTGCAGGCGATGACGATACCGAGTTCGGCCAGGGCAACTGTAACCTGACCCGGACCCGCGCTGCCCAGGCGCTTGACGCCTGGCTTGGCAGTGAGTTTGACGCTATGCCGGCGATTATGCTGGGCGATTTGAACGCCTACGCCAAAGAGGATCCCATTCAGGCACTGCTGGATGCCGGCTGGATCGACAGCGCAGCCACCGTGTTAGGGGAGTCGGCTTACAGCTACACCTTTGATGGTCAGCTCGGCACGCTGGATTACCTGCTGGTGAACAAGGCGGCCCATGCCTGGCTTACCGATGTCACCGAGTGGCACATCAATGCCGATGAATTGTCACTGCTTGATTACAACGAAGAAGACAAGGCGTCATCCCTGCTTAACACACTGGTTTACCGTGCCTCTGATCACGATCCGGTCATTGCTTCATTTTCACTGCCAGCCGCGCAGGTGCGGGGTGACTGGGATAGCGATGGCGATGTCGATATCAACGATATACGTGGTCTGATGACCGCAATAGCGGCCAGGCAAGCCATTGATATGGCCTTTGATCTCAATAGTGACGGTGTGGTCAACATGCTGGACATTTACACCCTGTACAGCCTTTGCACCCGCCAGATGTGCGTTGCTGAATAACTAAGAAAACGGAGTATTACCTATGAAAATCTTAACCGCACTATTGTTGCTGCTTGCCAGCGCGAATACCTCGGCTGCGATGATAACGCTAGATATCAGTGGCGCTGATGACGCCCTGACAACACCACTGACGCTTTCGGCTATCCTTGATGTAGACGAAGGCAGCGGTGAAATGGTGGCATTCAGCAGCTTTAATCTTAACGTATTGTTTGACAACACACTGTTTGACTATGTGACTGACAGCGCGTCGTCTTCACTGCCTATGGGCGTTATTGCTGCGCAAAACCCGGCGGGGGTGGGGGTCACCTATTTCAATTTAGGTGATGTAATGGTGTCGGCAGATACAACCCTGTTCTCACTCCAGCTGCAGGCGCTTTCGGCAGGTACCACCAGTTTATCGCTAATGCTAAGTGAGCTGTACAGCGGTGGCTTTATGACGCCAGCAATGCCAGTGGTACTGGCGCAAAACACGGCCAGTCAGCAGGTCACGGTGGCGCAGTCTGTGCCGGTACCACACACGCTGGGACTATTTGTACTCGCGCTTGGCCTGATGCTGCGTCGTTTCAGACGTTAAACCCTTTCCGCTGGCCTTCGCCAGCAGTACGATCCCGTCGCCCTCTGACCGCCAGGTCAGGGGGCTTTTTTCACTAAGTGTGCGCCAGCACATTGATATAATTATAAAAATTTAGACTGCCGATGAAAATAGTTTGCAACATAAAAGTTGGAAATATGTAAATTTTTGATTTATGTTACGACAGGAAGATTAAAAAAATTTCATTCAGGGATGTATATCATGATCAAAAAAATGCTACTCCTTCCTTTACTGACTGCGGCTTTCTACACGACGGCCGAGCCTGTGAAAATGGGCGAATGTGATACGTCAGAATGCCGCGAATACTTCAAGGATTATAAGCGCTATGCGAAATCGCACATTGATGCCTCGTCAATGGTCGGCGATATGTATCTGAATGGCTATGGTACTGATGTAGACAAAGAAAAGGCGCTGGACTACTACAAAAAAGCGGCGCGCTGGGGCTCGGTATTGGGGCGCTACAAAATGGGCCTGCTGATGCTCCAGCACGGTGAGCAGGAAGAACGGGAAGAAGGCCTGGTGCACCTGTCCGATGCAGCCAAGCGCGACCATCCCACCGCGATTTACTTTATGGGCGAAGTGCTGAGTACCGATAAATACGGACTAAAAGATTTGGAGCGTGCGGATGAATGGATCGCACGTTCAATCAAAGAGCAGAATCATAATGTGATTTATACGCTGGGCCGGCTAAGTGACGAGGGCGAACTGACCGAAGCAAATTTGCCTGCCACCATTGCCGCCATAAAACGCGCTCCAGACTCGATGATCCCTGGCCAAAGTCCTGAAACACTGGAAACGTATCGTCTGCCACCTCCCGATGAGCGTTATGAGGTGATCACGGTTAACGGGCCAAATCTGGCAGAAGTACTGGATTATGGTCTGAAACTGTTTAAGGCCGCGCCCAGTGATATCCACAAAAAGACCACTGGTACCCGTATCAGAGGCAGGGACTGCGAAGATGTCTTTAGCTGCTCCACGGTCCCGGTGGCCAACTGGCAGCGTTACATGGCTTACCAGTTTCACACCCCATTTGAAGTCGAGTTATTCAACTCACGTTTCTAATGTCAGATGCGCCAGTCTTCATCAGGCTGGCGCACTACACTGAAGTCGTCAGTTCAGAGCGCGTAACTGTGGAGAGCGGCTGGCTCCGCCAGCGCTAAGAAGGCTGACGTCCTGCGCAGTGTTACTGGCCGTTGCCAGATATCTATCTTACAGTAATCATTGAGAATATAACGCGCGGACATGCTGATTGACGAAAGCAAAACACCCCTGTCCGGGGTGTTTTGTTGTGGTGAGGGGATTACAGGTAATCGAACTCACTGCCAGCTATTGCAAGCACATCCTCGCAGCCAGCCTGAAAGGCAGCTTTGTGTGCATCACGGCGGGGCAGTACCCGGCTTTCATAAAACTGACAGGTTTTCATTTTTGATGAGGCAATGGTGGCATTGTCACCGCGCGATGCCGCATCCGCCATGCTGTACCACATCACGCCAATCAACGAGTATGCGCAGTAGGCCAGGTAATCGCAGGCAGCGGCGGCAGCATCCGCTGCATCCATCGACAGGCAGTCTTTTGAGCTTTGATGCCAGTCATCCAGAAGGATGCGGGCTTTGTCTGTCAGGGCCTCATCGGTCATCGTGTCAATAAGCGCAGCGAAAGCCTCATAGGTCGCATCGAGCATCTTGCCGCCATCGCGGGTCAGTTTACGGCCAATCAGATCCAGCGCCTGAATACCATTGGTGCCTTCGTATAACTGCGCGATACGGGTATCACGCATCAGCTGTTCCATACCCCATTCCCGAATATAGCCATGACCGCCATAAATCTGGATACCTAAGCTGGTGGTTTCCAGTGCCATATCGGTCATAAAGGCCTTGCAGACCGGGGTTAAGAACTGCAGGACCTTATCAGCATGTACTTTTTCATCATCACTGCCGAGTTTTTCAATGTCCATGTATTTGGCATAGACAAGTGACAGCGCCCGGCAGCCTTCCGTCAGAGACTTCTGGATCAGCAGCATACGGGCGACATCCGGCTGAAAGACGATGGCATCCGCCTTTTCATCCGGTTGCTGAACGCCTTGCGGGGCACGTGACTGCAGGCGCTCGCGGGCGTATTCCAGTGCGCCCTGATAAGACGCTTCTGATGCGCCCAGACCCTGCAAGCCAACCTGGAAACGTGCATCATTCATCATGGTAAACATGCACGCAAGACCCTGGTGCTCGCCACCCACCAGATAGCCAGTGGCACCGTCGTAGTTCATGACACAGGTGGGGCTGGCTTTAATGCCCATTTTGTGTTCGATACTGCCAACGGACACGGCATTGCGTTCACCGGCATCGCCATTAGCATCCGGCAGAAATTTAGGCACCAGGAACAGGCTGATCCCTTTAACGCCTTTGGGGGCGTCAGGTAAGCGCGCCAGCACCATATGAATGACATTGCTGCTCCAGTCCTGATCACCGCCGGTAATAAAGATTTTATTGCCGGTAATTTTATAGCTGCCATCACCTTGCGGTTCCGCTTTGGTGTTCAGCAAAGACAGGTCAGTACCGGCATGGGGCTCGGTTAGGTTCATCGTGCCTGTCCATTCACCGCTGATAAGTTTCGCCAGATACGTCTGTTTTAACTCATCCGTTGCATGCTTTGTGACGGCCAGAACAGCACTTTCGGTCAGCATGGTAGTTAGCCGCCAGCTTAAGTTAGCCGAGTTGAGCATTTCATGCACCGGCACCGCCATAGTATAGGGCAGATCCTGCCCCTCATACTCAGCCGTGCCAAGCATGGCATTCCAGCCATTCTCAACATACTCCTGATAGGCTTTGGCAAATCCGTCGGGGGTCGTGACTTCACCGTTTTCCAGACGACAGCCCTGCTCATCACCTTCACGGTTAAGGGGCGCTACCACGTCGGTAGCAAATTTAGCACCCTGTGCCAGTACTTCACTGGCCAGTTCCATATCGAACTCACCGATGCCCAGGTGTTGATAGTGTTCATCCATCGACAGCCAGTCTTTCATCAGAAACTGAAAGTCGGCCAATGGCGCCTGATACTGAGGCATGCGCGTCTCCTCTTTTCAAACAAGTGTTTTAATTTTTCCAGTATACGCCGAAACGAAGCACGATGTAACGCGCAACGGTGAAAACTTAATGCAATTTAACCAATACGGCGAACCACACAAAACCGGGTAAGCTGCAGAGGTGTCGCATCCAGTCTGATTTACTGGCATGCTTTGCGCTATGAAATGAAAGCGCATGAAAACGTTGGAGTAAGAAATGACAGACACCAGTCAGCCACTGTGTATTGTAACCGGCGGCAGCAAAGGGATTGGTCTGGCCGTGTGCCAGCTTTTTTCCGCACAGGGATACCAGGTTGTAAACCTGGATCTGGAAGACTTTTCTGAAAAGGTGGCAAACGCCACCTGGCTGCAATGTGATGTCAGTGATGTGTCTGCGGTCGAGCGCTGCATAACCGAGGCCGGGCAGCAAAGCGGGCGCATTGATGTGCTGGTGTGTAATGCCGGTTTTCATGTCTCTGCCACCATTGAAGAAACCGATGAAGCGCTGCTCGACCGGGTATTTAATGTGAATATTAAAGGCGCGTACAGCGCGATTCGTGCCGTGTTACCGCGCATGCGTGCCCAGCAACGCGGCGCCATTGTGGTGATGGGATCGGATCAGTCGTTTGTGGGGAAACAAAGCTCGTTTGCGTATGGTATGAGCAAATCGGCCCTGGCGTCGATCGCCCGCACTACCGCGCTGGATTACGCCTCTGACAACATCCGTGTAAATGCGGTGTGTCCGGGCACTATCGAAACGCCGCTGTTTCATAATGCTATCGACAACTATGTGGCGCGTGCGGGTGTAGATAAACAGGCTATCGTTAAAGAGGAAGCCGCTGCGCAGCCAATAGGACGTCTGGGACAGCCTGAAGATGTGGCAGAACTGGTTTACTTTCTGGCCAGCGACAAGGCCAGTTTTATTACCGGCAGCTTACATGCGGTTGATGGCGGTTATACCGCGCAGTAAGTATGAAAATTGTCGATCCGCACCTGCATTTCTTTAATCCCGACGAGGGGGACTATCACTGGCTAGCGCCACAAAACCCGCCATTCTGGCCGGACAAGCACCGGCTGTGGGAACCGGCGCTGCCGCACTTATTGCCTGTTGCTGGTGAACCGGCAGTAGCGGGCTTTGTCCATATTGAAGCCGGCTTTGACAATCAGCGACCGTGGCGTGAAATCCACTGGCTTAACCGGGTATGCCGGTTGCCATTTAAAGCCGTGGCGGGCATTGATCTCACGGGCTCGGCATTTAACGCGCAGCTGGCGGCCCTGTGCCAGATGAATTCTGTGGTGGGAGTGCGCTATATTCTGGACGACAACGCGGCGCAGATACTCTCTGCTCCCCAGACTATCCATCGCCTGCAGGCGATTGCTGCAGCCGGGCTCTCCTTTGATGCCCAGTTTGCACTCAGTGATAGGCACGCTGTAAAGGCACTGTGTCATGTCCTTGAAAAAACGCCGGCGTTACGCGTTATTATCAATCACGGGGGCGTGCCCGTACCAAAGGGCGGGGCACAGCGAGACTGGCGTGCAGGGCTTAAAACCCTGGCTCAGTATCCGCAGGTGGCTATTAAGTTATCTGGCTGGGAAATGCAGCAGCGTGACTGGCAGTGGCAACATGTACAGCATGTGCTTGAGACAGTACTGACACATGTTGACACCTCGCGAGTGATGCTGGCTTCCAATTACCCGCTGTGCCGCTGGCGTATGCCCTACGCGTCATTGTGGCAGGGTTACCGGCGGCTGCTGCCGCCAGCGCTGCAGCAACCCCTGCTGGCGGCGAATGCCTGTCACTGGTACCAGCTTAACCTTTAAGCTCGGTAACGGTCATATGGGGTGAGCGGTAGACAACCTCATCATTCAGTTCAATGCCGATGCCCGGCGTGTCTGGCGCTTCAATATAGCCGTTGACGGGCTGTGGATCCTGAATACACAGCTCCCGGTTCCAGTCCTTGGTGGCATAGGTGTGATGCTCGTGGATCAAAAAGTTAGGGATAGCCGTTTCCAGGTGCAGACTGGCTGCCGTGGCCACCGGGCCACCGCACACGTGGGCCTGAATACGCACATCATAAATATCGGCATAATCACAGACCTTCTTGGTCTCGGTAAAGCCGCCACACAGGCCAACATCAGGCTGCAATACATCAATCGACTGCTCTTCCAGATAAGGACGGATATCCCAGCGGTTGTACAGGCGTTCCCCACCGGCAATAGGCACATTGACCTTACGGGCAACTTTGTCATGCAGGCGTGCATTCAGGTAATTGACCGGCTCTTCGTAATACAAACAGTCCATTTCCTCAACAATATCGCCTAACTGTACGGCGGTCGTTGCACCTAACAGGCTGTGACATTCAAAAATAATGTCACCGTCATCGCCCATCACATCGCGCATGGCTTTTAGCCGTGCGCGGAACAGGTTCATTTCCTGACGGGTAAACAAGCGGGTGCGATCATAGTGCGTGACGCCGTCTTTGTCGTAAACAATAGGGTCGACCTTGACCGCATCGTATCCGTCCTGCATGGCTTTCTCGGTAGCGCGGGCATAGTCAGCCGGCGCATTCAGTTTGGTGATCTCATCATCCCAGTCGAATTGCAACTGACTGGCGTAACAGCGCAGCTTACCGTTGGTCTTGCCACCCAGCAGGTTATATACCGGCTGGTTTAAGGCCTTGCCGCGAATATCCCACAGTGCGGTATCGATGGCACTCATGGCCGCATATATCACCGGACCACCGCCTAATCCCCAGAAACTTTCCCGCAGCATCTTGGCCCACAGGGCTTCTGTAATGAACGGGTCGAAGCCAATCAGCATGGCTTCAGCAATCTCTTTGATCATATGCGCCGCGGCGCTGTGACCAAGATCATACGCCAGCCCCGCTTCGCCGGTGCCATGGATCCCTTCATCGGTATAGATGCGCACAAATACCGGATTCCAGACTGGCCGTTTCGGGCATTCAATATCAAATATTTCTACTTTGGTTATCTTCATATTCTGCGTCCTTTAAGAAAAGTAAGTGGTTACTCGCAAAAACCGGGATCAAGACGATATGCTTTGCGCAGCATGGCAGGCCAGGCTTTTTGTCCGCCGGTTTCACCACTGTGTACTTTGCTTGCCTGGGCATAAATGTTATCCACGATGGTCTCTGGAATTTCGATGACGGGCGCATTCATTTGCATCAGCTCTATCTGGATTTCACAGGCACGCTGTAAGTCATAAAAGCGCATAAACGCATCCCCGACAGTTTCGCCGAGTGTCAGACCACCATGATTATGCAACAGCATATGATTAGTCTCGCCCAGATCAGACTGCAGACGGGCACGTTCGCCATCTTCAACCGCCAGGCCTTCGTATCCGTGGTAGCTCAGAGAGGGCAGGGAAAACAGAGAATACTGACTCCATGGCTGCAAGCCCCCCTCACAGGACGCAACCGCAATGGTGGCTTTGGTGTGTAAGTGCAAAATGCAGTGTGCGTCCTTACGTGCTTCGTGAATGGCGCTGTGAATGGTAAATCCCGCGGGGTTAATGGAATACGGAGAATCACCAATGATATTGCCACTGAGATCGACTTTTACCAGGTTAGAGGCTGTGACCTCTTCAAACGCCAGGCCAAACGCGTTGACCAGGTAGTGCTCGGTACCCGGTACTTTGGCAGATATATGCGTGTAAATCAGATCGCCCCAGCCCATATCGGCAACCAGCCGGTAACAGGCGGCAAGATCGACTCTGATACGCCACTCCTGTTCAGATACGGTGTCTTTTATGTGTAATGATGGTAATTCAAACAATACAAACCTCTCTTTACGAGTAAAAACAGACGGGTAAGCAAACTTCTCGTTTGTTTAAGATTATTGCGTACTTTGCCGCGCTTTGGCCAGAGACGTCATGACGGGCTGTTGCACACGGCGGGTGCTCAGTCACTGCGTTTTGCTGGCGACTTGCCATCCAAAAAGCGGTAAATCCCCTAAAATCCCTGATAAGTCTCCCGTTATATGAGCCAGAACTGCGTACACTCAAAGTATAACAACCCACGTTGTTGTGTGATGGTGACGGTTATTCCAACCAGGCCCCACAATACGACGGATCCCTATATAATAACAATGCTCAATCGGGTGAGCTACGGTCGGTACACGCCGGCTTTGCTAAAAAGGAAATAAAGCGTATGCGTCTCGCGGGTAAACTATCGCCACTGATCCTCGCCGTTATCGCACTGGGAGCGGTGCTGGCTTACATCAATCTGCCACAATCAGAGCAGGGCAATCAGCAACAGGCACAGGCCACACCGGTGCGCGTGGCAACCGTTACACGGCAAAGTTTTCCAGTAACCATAGAAGCGCTGGGTACTGCGACAGCTAACGAGTCAGTGTCCATCACCGCTCAGGTAACCGACACCGTGCACAGTATTCATTTCGACGATGGCGACACGGTAGCCGCTGGCGCGCTGTTAGTACAACTTAATAATGATGAAGAAAAAGCGCGCATCGATGAATTGAAGGCCAATATTGCTGAGGCACAACGTCAGCGTGACCGTATCCAAAACCTGCGTCAGTCCAGCGCCGCCTCAGAGCAGTTGCTGGATGAACAGCAAGCCCGAGTAGAAGCACTGACTGCGCAACTGGATGTGGCGCGCGCGCAGCTTCAGGATTTGCAAATTGCGGCCCCGTTTGCCGGGCTGCTTGGCATCAGAGAGATAAGTAAAGGCTCGCTGGTGCGCCCAGCGGATATTATTACCACGCTGGATGATATCAGCGTGATCAAGGTCGACTTCAGTGTTGCCGAGCGGCACCTTGCCAGCCTTTCTGCAGGCCAGCGTATTTCGGCAACCTCTGCGGCTTACCCGCAGGCGAGTTTTGAAGGCAAGGTGAGTACCATCGGCTCCCGGGTCGATCCGGTAACGCGCTCGGTCATGGTGCGGGCCCTTATTGATAATGCTGACAGTCGCCTGCGACCGGGTATGCTGCTTACGATTGTAGTTGAAAAGCGCGTGCTGGATACGCTGGTTATCCCGGAAAAAGCCCTGGTGCCGGTGCAGGATAAGCAGTTTGTGTTTGTGCTGGAGGGAGACACGGTAACACAGCAGGCAGTGACTATAGGCATCAGAAAGCCCGGCCAGGTGCAGGTCACAGAGGGGCTTGATGAAGGAAGTCAGATTGTGACTGAAGGCACACTGCGGGTGCGTGATGGCTCCAGGGTCAGTGTGCTTAATGCCGGTGAGGACGCATAACCATGTTGTTATCTGACGTCTCTGTTAAGCGGCCGGTTTTTGCCACGGTAGTGAATCTGCTGCTGATTATCTTTGGTGTTGTTGCATTCAGCATGCTGTCGCTGCGTGAATACCCTGACATCGATCCGCCTATTGTGTCGATAAACACCAACTACCCCGGTGCCTCGGCCAATATTATTGAAACCCGCATTACTCAGTTGCTGGAAGACAGGATATCCGGCATTGAAGGCATTAAAAATATTACCTCCAGCAGTCGCAACGGGCGCTCAGACATCACTATTGAGTTTAAGCTAAGCCGGGATATTGACGCCGCAGCCAATGACGTTCGCGAACGGGTCAGCCGGGCTCTGAATAATTTGCCTGATCAGGCCGATCCGCCGGAAGTTGCCAAAGCGAACTCTGATGAAAGTGTGGTGGTCTGGTACAACTTACGAAGCACCAATCTTAATACCATGGAGCTGACGGATTACGCCGAGCGATATCTGGTAGACAGGCTGTCGATTGTTGATGGGGTCGCCCGGGTCAGGGTCGGCGGCGGACGTACCTATGCCATGAAGGTCTTCCTGGACCGTAACGCCATGGCCGCCCGTGGCATCACTGTGGCCGACGTAGAGTCTGTGATCCGTTCAGAAAATGTTGAGCTGCCCGCCGGTGAAGTTGAATCCACTGACCGCAACTTTGAAGTCAGAGTGGCGCGCAGTTTCCTGACACCCGATGATTTCGCCAGTCTGACGGTGGCCGTTGGCGACGATGGTTATCTGGTGCGGCTTGGCGAGATTGCCAATGTCAAGCTGGCTGCCGTTGACGATGAAACCGAATTTCGGGGTGACGGCGTCAATATGATTGGGCTGGGCGTGGTGAAACAGTCAAAAGCCAACACACTGGAAGTGGCGCGAGCGGCGAAAGCGCGCATCAATGAAATCAGCCAGACCCTGCCCGATAACATCTTTATTGTGCCGAGTTATGACTCCTCGGTATTCATTGAAGAATCCATCAGTGAGGTATACAACACGCTGGGTATTGCCATGCTGATGGTAGTGATCGTGATTTACCTATTCCTGGGGAACATCCGCGCCACGCTTATTCCAGCCGTGACAGTCCCTGTGTCGCTGATTGGCGCATTCATTGTGATGTATGCGTTGGGCTTTTCGATCAACCTGCTGACGTTGCTGGCCATGGTGCTGGCGATTGGTCTGGTTGTGGATGATGCAATAGTAGTGCTGGAGAATATCTATCGGCGAATCGAGATGGGCGAGCCCTCGCTACTGGCGGCGTATCGTGGCGCTAAAGAAGTAGGCTTTGCTGTTATTGCGACCACCCTGGTGCTGATTTCTGTATTTGTGCCACTGGTATTTCTGGAAGGTAACATCGGTCGGCTGTTTACTGAGTTTGCGCTGGCGATTGCCGCAGCCGTCGCGTTTTCCAGTTTCACGGCACTCACCCTTTCTCCCATGATGTCGTCGTTGCTGCTGAAAAAAAGGGAGCGGACCTCGGGCTTCGGCAGCTGGATGGACGCCAGGTTTACGGCGCTGGAAACTGGCTATTTTAATAGTCTGGCAAAAACGCTGCATCAGCCTGTGGCGATGGTCTTACTGCTCCTCATTGCTATTGCCGCAATTATTCAGTTGTCTAATCGGGTACCCAGTGAATTTGTGCCGCGCGAGGACAGGGGGAACTTTTTTATTCTGATGCAGGCGCAGGAAGGGGCCAGCTTTGAGAGTAATGCCGATAATCTGCGCAAAATTGAGGCGATTCTGATGCCTTACCGTGACGACGGCACAATCAGCCGGCTGCTGGTCAGAACACCGGGCTTTGGCGGCAATGCGGGGATTGCCATTGTGGGAGCGGCAGCCTGGGACGAGCGCGAATACAGCACCTTTGAACTGATGGACGAGATCAGTGAAAAGCTCAATACCGTGCCCGATGTGCGCGCTTTCGCCATTATGCGAAGCGGCATTGCCGGTGGCTTTGGTCGTCCAGTGCAGTTTGTTTTGCAGGGCGATACTTATGAGAATCTGGTGGCCTGGCGCGATACGGTCATGCAAAAGGCCGCAGAAAACCCCAATTTGGTGAGACTGGACTCAGACTACAAAGAAACCTCACCGCAGCTGTTGGTAAATATCGACCGAGACCGTGCCGCTGACCTGGGTGTATCTATCTCTGATATTGGCCGCACGCTCGAGGTCATGCTGGGCCAGCGCCGCGTCTCGACGTATCTGGACCGGGGCGAAGAGTATGACGTGATCATGGAAGGCATTGAAGCCGATTACCGCAGCCCGAGCAGCATTGATAATCTTTATGTTCGCTCAAATCGCACCGGTGAACTGATCCCCATGGATAATCTGGTGTCATTCACTGAGCAGGCGACGTCAGCACAACTGAACCGTTATAACCGCATGCGCGCAATCACAATATCCGCAAATCTTGCTGAAGGATATACCGTAGGCGAAGCACTCACTTACCTGGAGAATATTGTCGCAGAAGAGCTGCCCGAGGCAGTGTCGATAGACTATAAGGGAGAGTCCCAGCTTTACCAGGAGGCCGGTAACTCCTTTATTTATGTGTTTATACTGGCGCTGGCAGTGACTTACCTGATACTGGCCGCGCAGTTTGAAAGCTGGATCCATCCGCTGGTGATTATGCTGTCGGTGCCGCTGGCACTGGTCGGCGCGTACATCGGACTCTACCTGGCGGATATGTCGGTGAATATTTACAGCCAGATAGGCCTGGTCATGCTGATCGGTCTGGCGGCGAAAAACGGCATTCTCATTGTTGAGTTCGCCAATCAGTTGCGGGATGCCGGTATGGCCTTCGAAGCCGCACTGAAAAAAGCAGCCACACAACGCTTGCGACCTATCGTTATGACCGGTTTTACCACTATCTTCAGCTCACTGCCGCTGGTGCTGGCAAGTGGTCCCGGCGCAGAAAGCCGGATGGCCATAGGTATGGTGATATTTTCAGGGGTACTGGTATCGGCGTTCATGACGTTGTATGTGGTTCCAACGGCATACCTATGGATGGCCAAACATACCAATTCGCCGCTTAAACGCACCAAGCGCCTGGAAGCGCTTAACGCTTCCATTCCCTACAATAAAGCGGACGACTAAGCAGCCCTTGCCCGTGCTGATGCGCGGGCTTTTCCGCTGTTACTTTCCTGGCATTGCAGACACTCAAATTAACGGTTTCGCTAATTTTATCGGCGGCATGACACTGGACGATGATGAGGCAGTGTATGGTTACGACAGCGACTTTGGCTTTAAGCCAGCGTCCGTTTTTGGCCTGCAGGTGCGCGGCGAAATCAGCGACAAGCTATCAGCCACTGCGCAGCTGGTAGGGCGCGGAAGTGAAGACTACGACGCTGACTTTGAGTGGGCATATATGACGTATTCAGTCACGCCCAATACCAGCATCAGTGCTGGCCGTTTACGGGTTCCGCTATTTAAATATTCATCCTCACTGGATGTTGGCTATGCCTATCACTGGATAACCCCGCCTCAATCGGTCTACAACATTGATTACAACAATATTGACGGGGTCCGGGTAGATTATCAGAACTACGTTGGCAACTGGGAGTACAGCGGTCAGCTTACGGCCGGGCGCATTGAAACTGACACACTGATTGCCGGTACGCCGGCAAACCTGACTCTGACGAATGTGGTGAGTGTCTCTATGGACGTTACCCGTGACTGGTTTAGCGCCAGAGCCCTTTATGGTGTCGGTAGTGTCAGCGCACAAAACGATGATTACGAGGGCTTTATTGCCGGACTTCGTCAGTTTGGGCAGGTCGTCAGCACTGCGCCAGGCGTTGCAGACAACCTGAATATCGACGATGACTCAGGCACCTTCTTTGAACTTGCAGTCGACATTGATAAGTATGACTGGTTTTTGGGAGCCGAATACACCCGAGTAGACGTGGATGAGTCTGTGATTGCAGTTAACGATGCCTGGTATGTAACGGCCGGTATGCGTATAGGCAAGTTCACGCCGCATATTACCTATGAGCGGGAAGAGGCAGACAACAGCGATCAGTTTGGTTATCTGGCTGGGTTGCCAGGCACGATTTCCACCGGAGATACCGCACTGGATGCCGGCTGGGCTCAGCTCTATCAGACCGCACAGGGTATCGTGGCCACCCAGGCTGCAGAAACTGCGGCCGTGACCGCTGGCGTGCGCTACGATGTCCAGCCGGGACTTGCACTCAAAGCTGGTATGACCTGGTATGAGGATAAGCGAAATGCATTAAATGATGCCACACTACTGAGAGTCGGAGTAAATTATACCTTTTAAACGAGTAAGGCGGCACAGGGTGAGTGTCGCCTTACTACTTACTAAAGGTTTAGCAAAATGTGGGGATATAACTAGGAAAGGGTGAACAGAACTGTCGTCGTTTAACTGTCATGAGCGGTGTAGCGATGACAAAATCATCCCAAGGTGCCAGGTTGCGCACATACTGGTATATCCCATTACAAAAGGAGCAGGTGCGGATGAGTTTTTTAACGAGAATGCCGATAGCAACAAAGATATTTTTAATTCCCGGCATTGCTGTCCTCAGCTTTGTGGTTTATCTGCTGATAACCATTTACACCGCACTTGATAATGGTGAGCTGCTTGATCGTGCGCAGAAGGTTCAGTTTCCCGCACTGCAGCTGTCGGCGTCGACGCTGGTGGATATGCGGGAGGTGCGTGATACGCTGTCCAGTGCTGTGACGACAGGGGATGAAGACACGCTCTTGCAGGCCGAGCAGCTGGCAGAAAATGTTGATACCGGGCTTGATCAGATTGTCGCTATCAGCGGCGGTTTCAGCGGCGAAATAAGCCGCATTCGAGAGGGCTTTAACGACTACTTCTCTGTTGCGCACGATGTTTCCCGATCCATGATTGACGGAACCGCAGATTTTAGCCGTATTGGTCAGTTGTCAGAACAGATGAATGCCTCCTTTGACGACGCAGTTAGCGCGATGAGCGTGTTCAGAGATAAGCAGCAGGCAGAGTTTGAACAGGCCTTCAGTGATACCGAGAGTGCCAATACCTCGCTGATCAGCACTGGGATAGTGATTAGCATCGTGATGACGCTGATACTGTTTGCGACAGCCATTCCGATCGTGCGCGGCATTACCCAAAGCATTGTTGATGTGGTTCGCTCGCTAAAAGATATTGCACAGGAAAACGGGGATCTGACCGTACGTATTTCAACTAACAGCAAAGATGAAATCGGCGATTTGGTCTACTGGTTCAATCAGTTTATGGATAAACTCCAGGGCGTGGTAAAAGATGTGGTTGAGGCCAGCTTACCGTTGTCCAACCTGGCGCAGGACCTGCGTGGCCTGACCGAAGAAACCGGACGGACGATTGATGTCCAGCAGGCTGCGGCGGGGGATGCCAAGCACGCCGTTGACACCATGAGTCACTCGGTAGACGATGTCGCACAAAGTGCCGCACAGGCTGCTAACGATGCCGGTGAAGCAACCGACGCGGCAACGGAAGGCAAACAGATTGTTGAGCAAACGGTAGCAAGTATTCAGCAACTGGCAGAGAATGTGCGGGAAACCGCGGGGGTGATTGGCCGGCTTGAACAAGACAGTAATAAAGTCGGCTCTGTTCTTGATGTCATCAAGGGGATTGCCGAGCAAACCAATCTGCTGGCATTAAACGCCGCAATTGAAGCCGCTAGGGCCGGCGAGCAGGGCAGAGGCTTTGCCGTGGTTGCCGATGAAGTCAGAACGCTGGCCTCGCGCACGCAACAGTCAACAGAAGAGATTCAGAACACCATTGAGCAGTTACAGAGCGCTGCAAAATCTGCCGTGGATGTGATGGCGCGGGGGACCGAGCAGGCCGGCGCCAGCGTCGATACTGCCAACCGGGCAGGTGCCAGCCTGGAAACCATCACCAGTACCATTGGCCGTATCAATAGCATGAACGAGCAAATTGCGCGTAATACCGAGGACCAGCGCAATGTGGCATCTGACATTGTTAAGCATGTTGATGTCATTCATGTGCGTACCGAGGAAACCGCTGAACGCTCTGATCAGTTGGGAAGTATGTGTAACGAGCTGGCCGATCTGGCGCAGAACCTGGAAGCTATTGCCAAGCAGTTTAGGGTGTAAAGTAAAACAGACATAGCGTCAAAAACAAAAAAGCCGGCATATGCCGGCTTTTTGCGTATTACCCAATGCAATTCGCGCTACTCGTCGAGGAAGCTGCGCAACTGTTCTGAACGGCTTGGGTGGCGAAGCTTACGTAACGCTTTCGCTTCAATCTGCCGGATACGCTCACGGGTAACGTCAAACTGCTTGCCCACTTCTTCCAGCGTGTGGTCCGTGTTCATATCGATACCAAAACGCATACGCAGTACCTTAGCTTCACGGGCGGTAAGACCGGCCAGTACTTCTTGTGTAGCATTTTTCAGGCTGCCTCCGGTAGCAGAGTCCAGTGGCTGAATAATGGTACTGTCTTCAATGAAGTCACCCAGATGCGAATCTTCGTCATCGCCAATGGGGGTTTCCATTGAAATGGGCTCTTTGGCAATTTTCAGCACTTTACGGATTTTGTCTTCAGGCATTAGCATGCGTTCGGACAGCTCTTCCGGCGTTGGCTCGCGCCCCATTTCCTGAAGCATCTGACGGGAAATCCGGTTCAGCTTGTTGATTGTCTCGATCATGTGCACAGGAATACGGATCGTACGGGCCTGATCTGCAATAGACCGCGTGATTGCCTGACGGATCCACCAGGTGGCATAGGTTGAGAACTTATAACCACGGCGGTATTCAAATTTATCTACCGCTTTCATCAGGCCGATGTTGCCTTCCTGAATGAGGTCAAGGAACTGCAAGCCACGGTTGGTGTACTTTTTGGCGATTGAAATTACCAGACGCAGGTTGGCCTCGACCATTTCTTTCTTGGCCCGGCGTGCTTTGGCTTCACCAATCGACATGCGACGGTTAATGTCTTTAATATCGGCGATCACCAACCCGGTTTCCTGCTCAACCTGGTTCATTTTGGCAATACAGCGCTCAATTTCTTCGCGGTGCGCTTTTAACACGTCGGTATAAGCGTCGCCGGTATCAATGGCTTCGCTCAGCCAGTCTGTTGAAGTTTCGTTGCCAGCAAATGCGCGAATGAATTCTTTCTTCGGCATCTTTGCGTTCACAACGCAATATTTCATCACCAGACGTTCCTGAATACGGACCTTGTCCATCATGGCACGCATGTTTTTAACCATGCGGTCAAATTGCTTCGGTACCAGGCGGAACTCTTTGAAAATATTGCTCAGCGCTTCGATTTGCTCACGCGCTTCTTTGTGCGAACGGCCTTTCTTCTCGATAACGCCACGGGTTACGGCATACTGGTCACGCAGCTCCTGGAACTTGGCGCGCGCATGCTCAGGATCTACGCCGGTATCTTCTTCTTCGTCGTCCTCGTCTTCGTCGTCATCTTCGTCTTCAAGCTCTTCTTCTGACAACTCAGAGCCGACATGCGTTGCCGTTGGTGCCATATCCTGCTCGTCATCAGGATCAACAAACCCAGAGATAATGTCGCTTAGACGAATCTCTTCGGCTTCATACAAATCCCACTGATCCAACAGGTAGGTAATGGCCTCCGGATACTCGGCCACGGAGCACTGAACCTGGTTAATACCATCTTCAATGCGTTTTGCGATTTCAATTTCGCCTTCGCGGGTCAGCAGTTCTACGGTTCCCATTTCCCGCATGTACATGCGGACAGGGTCGGTGGTTCTGCCAATTTCGCTTTCGACGGTGGCCAGCGCCTGTGCGGCAGCTTCCGCTGCATCCTCATCGGCGGTGGCTTCCTGCATGAGCAGTTCATCAGAATCCGGAGCGGCTTCTGACACCTGTATGCCCATGTCATTGATCATGCGGATAATATCTTCGATTTGATCAGAATCGATGATGTCTTGCGGCAGGTGGTCATTTACTTCCGCAAAGGTCAGATACCCTTGCTCTTTACCTTTTGCAATCAGGAGCTTAATCTGAGACTGCTTGCTTTGCGCCATATACCCTACACTTCTAACATTCAATTAAGTTGCACGAATAGTGGATGCTTACTTCAACACTTTCGCTATCGTATCGATGCCGCTTCCGCCTGGTGTCATATTTGCTGACACCTGCACGGGTCTTGCTGCCCGCTATCCGGCTTATTGATTTACTTTGCCGCGATGATTGCAATGGTTGTCTAAACCAACACGCGGTCATAAGCGAATTAGCCAGTATAGCAGATTTAAAGCTATTTTGACCAGAGGCCGCCTCACATTGCTGACTAAAAAAGCGTCGCCAAGTGCAATGTATGATATATACGGATCTCTCTTAGCTGCGCTGACGCTCTTTCATCAGCAGGTTGAGTTCCTGTTTTTCAACCTGTGTTAACGATTGCACCCTGGCCCGTGACAGCAAGGTGTCGATTCGGCTGTCAAAATGCCAGTCCAGTAAACGGGCAAAACTGTCCACGTAAACCTGTTGTGCGTCGTCGTCGCTAACTAAATGTTCCTGTCCTAATAACTTACCGATAGCCTGTGAATGGGGATCAGCGCGAAAGTTTTCAATCAACTGGGCGGTGGAGGAGGCTGGGTGCTGCTGGCAATATTGATGTACAGCGATCAACACCGGCATACCGGGTAAACCAGAATCCGCCAGAATAGCGGGGTCGACATCTGGGCACTCGCTTGCCAGTGGCGGATGTTCTACCAGCAGGCGTACCATCATACGCAGTGGCGAGACCCGTGATTTATTGGTGTACATAGCAGATGGAGAGGGCGCTGCACGGGAACTGCGGGTGTTGGCCTGCTTAATGTCGTGCTGTAAACGAAAGCGGTCATACTCTTTCGTATGTTTGGCCAGTTCTTCTTCGAGCAACAGGCGTTGATCGTCACCGTCTATCTGGTCTATTAGTGGCTGCGCCGCGGATTTCAGTGCCAGTTTTCCTTCGGGCGTACCGACATTGTGATTTTTTAACAGCGAGTCGAAGAAAAACTGCGACAACGGCATGGCCTTGCTGAGTAGTTCTGTAAAACCATCCTGACCGACTTTTCTCACCATGGTATCAGGGTCTTCGCCGTCAGGCAGAAAGAGAAACGACAACTGGACACCGTCTTTCAGCGCTGGCAGCGCATTCTCAAGTGCTCGCCAGGCCGCATCGCGACCGGCGCGATCGCCATCGTAGCAACAAACGACCTGTGAGGAACTGCGCAGCAACATCTGAATATGCTCGGGCGTAGTAGCGGTACCAAGGGCGGCAGTAGCATTATTGATGCCGAACTGACTTAAGGCCACCACATCCATATAGCCTTCAACCACCATTACGGTATTGAGCTGCCGGTTTTGCTGACGCGCCTGATAATACCCGTACAATTCCCGGCCTTTATGAAAGATGCGGGTTTCCGGCGAGTTCAGGTATTTCGGTCCGCCGTCTTCCAGTACCCGGCCACCAAAGCCAACCACGCGACCCCGCCGATCACGGATGGGGAACATAATGCGGTTGCGGAAAAAGTCATACTGCTTACCGCTGTCATTGCGGTTTATCAGCTTCAGATCGATAAGTTGCTGTATGCGTTGTTCCGATGTACCAAACGTACTCAGCACGGCATCCCAGCTCTCTGGCGCGAAGCCTATTTCCCAGTGTTTGACCACTTCGCCGGACAGCCCCCGCGACTTCAGGTAATCAATCGCTTGCTGCCGGTTGTCGTGCGAGCGCAGCTGTTGCTGATAAAAGCGGGCGACCTGCTCCATGAGGGCATAATCATCCTGCTGCTGCTGGCGCTCCTGTTCAGTGCGTTGCGGCAGGTGTCCTTTTTCGCGGGGCACCTCAAGGCTGTGGTAGCGGGCCAGCTCTTCGATGGCTTCGACAAAGTCGAGGCGGTCAAATTCCATCATGAAAGAAATAGCATTGCCATGTGCGCCACAGCCAAAACAGTGGTAGAACTGTTTATCCTGACTTACGGTAAAGGACGGCGTTTTTTCATTGTGAAACGGGCAGCAGGCCTGGTAGTTTTTACCGGCTTTCTTAAGTTTTACACGGCTGTCGACGATATCCACGACATCGGTGCGCGCGAGTAGATCGTCAATAAAGTCGCGGGGGATCTTTCCTGCCATCTGGGTTATCACTATTTGCAGCGTACCGGATGCGCTGCATCCGGTCGCCGTCGTTACTGGTTAAGCCGGGCTTTAATTTTCTGACTGACAGCACCCATATCGGCGCGGCCCTGTACCTGTGGCTTGAGTGTGCCCATGACCTTACCCATATCCTGCATGCCGCTGGCGCCTGTGGCTGTGACTGCATCATCAATCAGCGTATCAAGCTCTGCATCACTTAGCGGCGCCGGCATAAAGTCTTCAAGAACGGTGATTTCTTCACGCTCTTTACTGGCCAGATCATCACGGCCAGCGTCATCATACTGAGCAGCGGCATCCTGGCGCTGCTTGACCATTTTAGTCAGGATCGCCAGTACGTCAGTATCGCTCAGCGTAATTTGTTCATCAATTTCGCGCTGCCGGATGGCAGCCAGCGCCATTCTGATTGTACCTAAGCGGGTTTTATCCTTTGCGCGCATTGCTTCTTTCTGTGCAGCGCTTAATTCATCTTTTAATGCCATGACTATGCTAACCCATGTGATTATTTGATTTAGGGGAATGAATAACTAGGATACCATGGTGATTTCACCAAGAAGAGACAACTTTCACTTTTTTCAGGGCGCAGAAACACGAAAGGTGCTGCACAAGCAACACCTTTCGGGATAATAATGAACCCTGTCTTAGTAGAGTTTCACGCGGCGAGCGTTTTCGCGAGCCAGCTTTTTAAGATGACGCTTTTTAGCGGCAGCTTTTTTACGCTTGCGTTCCCACGTAGGCTTCTCGAAAAATTCGCGACGACGTACTTCAGACAGAACGCCTGCTTTTTCACAAGAACGCTTAAAACGACGAAGCGCAACATCAAACGGCTCGTTTTCTCTTACTTTAACGATAGGCATTAAAAAATCACCTCAAAACTTAACAGTTGTTCCGGGTTAATTTATGCACGAAAAGTGGCACCCGGGCTAAAAATGGTGCGAAATTCTAATCATATCTGGATCCGATGTAAAGTCTGATTTGCCAAAAAATAAACAATAATTGCCCTTAATCCTGCGTCTGCCATTCACGATACGCGTAGAAAACGATACACTCAGCGGGTTTGAGAAAAAGCCCAGCAAAAGGCAGTGGTATGCGAATATTAGGTATTGAAACGTCCTGTGATGAAACCGGCGTGGCGGTTTATGATGATAAACATGGCTTATTGTCACACGAGCTATACAGTCAGGTGAAGCTGCATGCTGACTATGGTGGCGTAGTGCCTGAACTGGCGTCGCGGGATCATGTCAGAAAGCTGTTGCCACTTATTACCAAAGCGCTTACCGATGCAGATACCCATCACAGCGAGCTGGATGGTATTGCCTATACGCAGGGGCCCGGTCTGGTCGGCGCGTTACTGGTCGGCTCGTCCGTGGCGCGTTCACTGGCCTATGCCTGGGGACTGCCTACGGTGGGCGTGCATCATATGGAGGGGCATCTGCTGGCGCCTATGCTGGAAGACAATGTCCCGGCATTTCCTTTTGTGGCGCTACTGGTCTCTGGCGGCCACTCCATGCTGGTCAAGGTGGCAGGTATCGGCGAGTACGAGGTGCTGGGCGAGTCAATCGACGATGCTGCCGGCGAAGCCTTTGACAAAACAGCCAAGCTGTTAGGGTTGGATTACCCCGGTGGCCCGCTGCTGGCAAAGCTTGCTGATCAGGGCGAGGGCGGCCATTATCAGTTTCCGCGTCCGATGACAGACCGTCCCGGTCTGGACTTTAGCTTCAGTGGACTAAAAACCTTTGCTGCCAATACTATCCGTGATGCTGATGACAGCGAGCAAACCCGCGCTAATATCGCCTATGCGTTTCAGGAGGCGGTGGTCGATACGCTGCGCATAAAGTGTCGCAGGGCGCTTAAACAAACCGGACTTAAACGACTGGTCATTGCAGGCGGCGTCAGTGCCAACCGTGCACTGCGCCAACAAATGCAGGCGATGATGGATGACTTGAGGGGCGAGGTGTTCTATCCGAAACTTGAGTTTTGTACCGATAACGGCGCCATGATTGCCTATGCCGGCATGCAGCGACTTAAAGCCGGCCAGACCAGTGACCTGTCTGCCAAAGCAACACCCCGGTGGCCGCTGGACAGTCTGGCGCCGGTAGCAACCGCGCAGTCGGAGACGGCATTGTGATCGTGCGTGCACGCAGCGCTATCACTCACATCCGAAAGTCAGCACTGGCATTACTGCCTTTATTGCTGCTCTGGTCAGGGCTGACCTGTGCAAACGCCACGGCGGCCGGCACTGACGTTAATGAGCAACATGTGGTGCTTATGTCGCTGGACGGCTTCAGGCATGACTATATTGAAAAGCACGACGCGTCGTCGCTGGCTGCCATGGCGAAAAACGGCGTGCGCGCCGAACGTCTGACACCGGTGTACCCGGCCAATACCTTTCCCAATCACCTGTCGATTGTCACAGGCCTCAGACCGGTTAATCATGGCATTGTGAATAATGACTTTTATGATAAACGCCGCCCGGATGGTGACGGGTATGCCCACTACAGCATGGGTAAAGGCCGGCAGGACAGTACCTGGATACATGCATTGCCGTTCTGGAACTTAGTTGAGTTTCACGGTAAAAAAGCCGCCACTTTTTTCTGGCCGGAATCGGATGCGCGGATTAACGGCGCACTGCCAACCTATCATTATGCCTATTCCAAGTATGCCGATTATCAACAGCGGGTCGATCAAATTGTCAGCTGGTTGTCGTTGCCGGACGCACAGCGCCCGCGCTTCGTGGCCGGGTATTTTTCTCTGGTCGATTCGGTCGGTCATGACGCAGGCCCCGACGCGCAGGAGACCCGCGACGCGGTCAGGCAGGTCGACGCACTGATTGGCCAGCTTCAGCGGCGCCTGGCCGCACTACCTGTTGCCGTGAACCTGATCATTGTCTCTGATCACGGTATGACTGAGCTCAACCCGGATGCGGTGATAGGTCGTGACAGTCTGGCGATTAACAACAGCGCGTTTATTGCAGAAAATAACGATGCCCAGATGATGCTCTATGCGAAACCCGGTACCGATGCAAAAACGATTGCCTGGCAGGCCGATGTACTGAAGGAAACCAGTCAGGGGGCGTATCGTGTGTTAAGTCCGTCGCAGCGCGAGCAACGCCACTTCAGTCAGGGGCCAAGAACCGGCGATATTATACTGGAGGCCATACCGCCGGCACGCTTTACCGACGCTGATAATACCTACACTAGTCTGGGCGGCCATGGTTATCCCCCCCAGCACCCGGATATGGGCGGGTTGTTCGTGGCGACCGGGCCGGCGTTTAAGCAGGGGGCAACGCTGCCGCCGGTGAGCAATCTGGAGGTGTATCCGGCAATGGCAGAAATACTGGGTCTGCCTCTGTTAAGTGAGATAGACGGTGAGGTGTCCGTGCTTCGTGAGGGGCTTACGGCAGAGCAGTAAAAGGGCAGGGCGGCTTATTCTTTTATACGGCCTTTATCCCAGATCCGGCTTTCTGTGCGATTTAGCAGGCGCACAATATTGCCTCGATGCCGCGCGATAATAAGAATCGACAGCATGGCCACGGGCAGTGTATACAGCGGCTTAATAAAGAAGGTAAAAAGCGGGGCCAGTGATACCGCAACCAAGGCCCCCAGTGAAGAATAGCCACTGATAAACACCACGACCGCCCAGCTCAAAACGAGTAATCCCGCCAGATCCAGGCCGATTGGCAGCATCGCACCAAACGCCGTGGCAACGGCTTTGCCACCTTTAAAGCCGAAGTACAGCGGAAAAATGTGCCCGAGGCAGGCGGCAATCGCGATAACGCCAAGGTAGAGGGGCTCAATACCCAAAAAGTAACTGCCGTACACCGGCAGCGTACCTTTTAATATATCCATCACCAGTACCAGCAGTGCCGGGAAACGGCCACCGAGACGCAGCACGTTGGTAGCGCCGGGATTACCGGACCCCGCGGTACGCGGATCGGGCAGTGCAAACATCCGGCATATCACTACCGCACTGGAAAGTGAGCCAAACAGGTAGGCTACACCTATCATCAGAATTATGGTTGCAATCATGTATTACTGCGAAGGTTCAGGGTAAACTGCGTCTCACAGTACTAAAAACCGGCAGATTGCACCAGAACTGTGCTGATTTTTCCTGGTTGGTTCGACCAGGTGCCGGGCCCGCGAACGGGAGCGTCATGGAACAAATACATATAACAGGGCTGGGGGTAGATACACTGATTGGTGTTTACGACTGGGAACGTAAGCGCCAGACCCGCCTCAAACTTAATCTTGTCCTGTCGGTTGATCTCAGTGATGCGATGGCAAGCGATAAGGTCAACGACACCATTGACTATGCGGCTGTTGCAGCCCACTGCCAGAGCTTCGCCGGAGATAGCCGGTTTGAGTTACTTGAGGCGTTTGGTTCGGCACTGATGACCTCATTGCTGGATACGTTTTCTGTGGCAGAAGTGGCACTGACAGTTGAAAAGCCCGGCATTCTGCCCGATGCCGAGATGGTCGCTGTGTCGATGGCAAGAGCTGCAAACTAGATGAGTACGCACGAAATTCTGATAAGCGTTGGCTCCAATATCCAGCGCAGCTATCATACCCGGCAAGCCAGAGAGGCCCTCGAAAGCGCGTTTTCAGATATTCGCTGTTCGTCGGTGTACGAAAGCGAAGCGGTTGGCTTTGACGGCGACGCGTTTTATAACCTGGTGATCAAAGCCCAGACGTCACTGCCGCTGAAAGCGGTCTGTGATGTGCTTAAACGCATCGAGGCGGATAATGGTCGCGTGCATGGCGATAAAAAGTTTTGCTCCCGCACGCTGGATCTTGACCTGCTGACCTACGATGATGTCGTTACCTCTACACCGGTAGTACTGCCACGTGAGGAAATTCTTTACAATGCGTTTGTGTTACTGCCGCTGGCTGAGCTGGTCCCAACGCATCGCCATCCGGCAAAACAAACAACCTACCAACAGCTGTGGGATGAGTTTGACAAGTCCCGGCAACATCTGCGTCCTGTTGAATTTTCATGGAGAGCGGCACCTTGACGTTATTTGAAATCATTATACTGGCAATTATTCAGGGAATTACGGAATTTTTGCCAATCAGCAGTTCGGCACACCTGCTGCTGCCTTCTGCGTTACTGGGATGGCGGGAACAGGGGCTGGCTTTCGATGTCGCTGTGCATGTGGGCAGTCTACTGGCAGTCATCCTGTATTTTCGCAACGACATCATCAGCATGAGCGGGGCCTGGCTGACGCAGGGGTTTAGACGTCAGCAATCGTCAGACAGTAAGCTGGCCTGGTTTGTGATTCTGGCCACCCTACCGGCGATCATTGTCGGCTTTGCGCTAAAAGATCTGATCGAACTTTATGCCCGCACCCCGCTGGTTATTGCCATCACCACCATTGGGTTTGGGCTGCTGCTTTGGTACGCCGATGCGTTTGCGCGCCGGGCCCAGCAGTTAGAGACACTGACTCTGCGTCAGGCTATGGTCATTGGTATTGCTCAGGTGCTTGCGCTTATTCCGGGCACGTCACGCTCTGGGATCACCATGACGGCCGGGTTAATGCTGGGCCTTGACAGGGAAAGTGCTGCACGCTTTTCGTTTTTACTGTCTATACCGGTGATTCTGGGCGCAGGTACGCTGGCAGTGGCCGATTTAATCGGTCAGAGTGCGCCTGTTGACTGGATGGTGCTGCTGTACGGCGCGGGCTTTTCATTTATCAGTGCTTACGCCTGTATCTATCTGTTTTTAAGCTGGATCTCTCGCATTGGCATGCTGCCGTTTGTAATCTACCGGCTGATCCTGGGCGTAGGTCTGCTATGGTTTATCATCTGAGCAGGGACAGACTTTAAGGAGAGCTTGAATGGCTGACACAATTTTTACCAAAATTATCAATAAAGACATACCGGCTGATATTCTCTATGAAGATGAGTTATCGCTGGCATTTAAAGATATCAATCCGCAGGCACCGGTGCATTTTCTGGTGATCCCCAAAAAGGCCATTGCTACCATCAATGACATTGGAGAGGACGACCGTGAACTGGTGGGGCATTTGTCTTACGTTGCTGCCAAAGTTGCCGATGAGCTGGGCATAGCAGAAGAAGGGTATCGCACAGTCATGAACTGTAACGAGTTCGGCGGCCAGTCGGTTTACCATATTCATCTGCATGTCATGGGCGGAAAGTTACTGGGCTGGCCCCCGTTTACCGACAAACCAAAAACTCTGGAATAAAAAATTCAGGCCGAACCGGTATGTATTCGTGGAGCTCGTTGGTCACGACATTTTCATTATAAATAAAAGCAACAAGGGGAGGCGTTGTGCTCTCCTTGTTGTCGTTCAACAGCCGGCCTGACGCCGTAACCAGCCCGTCAACCTCGCGCAGCCGAGGGTCTTCTTCGTACGTAAAGCGCCCCCTCAGACAGCTGTTCTATCTGTTTACTTTTTATTTCACTTATCAGTTTTTGCGAACTGCCTAAGTTTATGATTTGAATGCGTAAAGCTGTACTATGCCAACAGTGAATTATTTATATGCGCCTCTTGGGGGCCGCATTATTGAAATGTTAGGTGCCAATAGGAATTTGAATGCGCAAGAATAATCAACTATTAATCGCTGGCAGTTTAAGCATCTTGGCTGCATTACTTCATATTAGTTGTATTTTCGGCGGCCCTGACTGGTATCTCTTTTTTGGTGCTGGTCAACGAATGGCTCAACTCGCTGCTCAGGGAGATCCGTACCCCACAATTGCAACTTTGGTTATTGCTTCAATTCTTACCGGCTGGGGCTTATATGCTTTTTCTGGTGCAGGCATCATCGTTAAATTACCATTACTAAAAACGTGTCTGGTTTTAATCACTGCCATCTATTTGTTACGAGGCATCGCAGGCTTAGTTGGTCCATTTCTCACTTCAGACCCTGTGGTACATCAAAACTCAATAACCTTTTGGTTAGTAAGCTCAATTGTATGCTGTATTTATGGAACGTTTTATTTATTGGGCACAGTAAAGTTATGGCGGCAGTAAAAAGCGCGCTGGCACATAAAAAAATTAAGTTCGCCTGCTTCGCGGGCTGGGACGCAAACATGTGGGCAGCTCACATGCCTGCGCCCGTTAGTTAAAAGTGAGGTTTTCAAAGGAGAATAAAATATGGAAGGTGTTTTCGAAGGTGTTGGCGCAGTAGGTGCTCTATTTTACCTCGCCCTCATCATGTTATGGGTTTTGGTCCCGGTATTTGTGTTTCTCATATCAAAACGAGTTAAAGAGATGCGGGATATGGCAAGAGAATCTCGCCTGGAAATAAAAGAGCTCAATGCTAGCCTCAAGTACTTAAAGCGAAAATTCAAAGAATCTAATGAACAGCAAACCTAGCAATACGCGATTGACGCTCACATCGCTCGCTGCCACGGCAAAGTAATGCACAACATCCTGTATAAGTGAGGTGCAAAATGAGAATTGTCGCATTTACCGAAGCCCGAAATGGTATCCAAAGCTTGTTCCTGCTCCTCAACCAGAAATAAGAAAGCCGGTCCACGAATGCGGACCGGCTTGCGCTCAGGTGCGGGTTTTCTTACCCATTATCGGAACGATTACTCAAGGCCGAGCACTGCCTTACCCTGATCGAAATGGATATCAACCGGTATATTGGCTTTTTCAAGGCGGGCCAGATCAGAAGCCAGTACAGGCTTAATAACGCCTAACTCACTGACCAGCTTTGCCACACCGTCGTAGTCGCCATCGCCCTGTAGAGTAAGAATACGCTCAGACAGTGCCTCAATCGCATCGCCCATTTTGTCCATATTGACGCGGTACAGCCCGTCTTCGGTTTTTTCAAACGCGCCCTGATTGGCAAAAAAGTTAAACCGGATCATATTGGCCTTGCCGTGGGCACTGGATGCGCCGAAACGCACTGAGCGGAAAATACCGGCCATAAACGTCACATAGTAGTCTTCCAGCGTCCCTTTATCGATTTCGCCTTTTTCGAGCAGGCTTTCCACCATATACAGCCCGAGGATATCTGCCTTGCCTTCTTCCAGTGCCGAGGCATGTTCTTTCAGCGCCTCGCGCACGGTACCTTTGCCGTTTAAGGTATTCTTGATACCCAGGCCATGCGCAACTTCATGGAACATGGTGTTAGCAAAAAACGCATCAAAGGTAATATGCTTGCGCTGTTCGGGCACAATCAGTTCGTCCGCAATGGGCAGCAGGATGTTATCAAACTTGGCACGCATGGCGTTTTTAAGTTGCAGGCGGCGGGTGCCTTTTTCCAGCTGGACTCGCTCGTCATTCGGCAGATTGATCGCAATGGTTTTGCTGCCGGCATTGGAGTGTCCGGCGTAGTAAATGACATCGTAGGCGTTAAGGTCGGCATCTGAGCCAGGCATTTCTGCCTTGTAGTCCTCTGCTACGGGCAAGCCACGCTGCAGTTCCGGTAAAAACTGTGCGTATTTAGCCAGCTTGTCACTCCACGCGACATCTTTAATCAATACATACGCTTCAAATGCAGCCCGGTAACCGTACAGCTGATCTTCGTAGGTTTCGATGGGGCCGATAACCAGCTCCACAGGGTTTGACTTCATATCCATCCATGCCATATCGGACGCCAGATAGTCATCGGTTGTCAGCGCCTCTGCCCGCAGGGTCAGGTAATTGGCAAAGTCTTCATCCTCGGCCAGTTCAGCGGCCTGACGCAGCAAGTCGGCGGCTTTTTTCAGTTTGCCAGCATACGCCTCAGAATAAGGCACGGTGGTAAGCTCGCCCTGCTTGTTACGCCGGACTAGCGAATAAAGGCCTTGCTTTGACTCAGAGTCCCAGGCTTCGAACTCTTCTTTGGTCATATCGTGGGGATAGAACTCTGCACCCAGCGGCTTTTCTTCAAAGCCGGACAAAAACGGTGCCTCACCGTTTAAGCGATCCCAGGGGCCATAATTGATCATGGCAAAGTGGTTAACGTCGTCGTTTTTCAGGCCAGCCAGAAATTCTGACTTGTCTTTGTAAAAGGCCTGTTGCCAGAATAAATCATCCATTATCTTCGCGGCATCAATTAAAATACTCAGCATTTCATGCTGGTCACTGCTTAAGTGTGAAAGATCACTTTGTAATGTGACGGGTTCGTAAATTGACAGGCGGCTCTCATCAATGAGTAGTTCATGGCCTGTCTGTTCAGACGTCTGCGCCGATGGTGCCGGCTGTGCGCCTTTGTCTGTTGATGATTCCGGTGCCGGGCTGCAGGCACTCAGCAGGAGTGCTGACATTGCAGCAGTCAGCGCAGATAATGGAAAAGATCGTGATTTCATAGCGTTCTCTGTCTGTTAATTATTATAAGTACAGTGCGAATCAGGGCGCGGCGCGGGCGTTTTATCGCGCAAGCGATTGACGACGCTTTACCGCACGGCGCACGTCTAGCCAGGGTTTCTTCGCATCTTTTGTGTAAGTGATACACTTGCGCATGGGTACATAAAAGGTAGCCATACTCAAAACTTAGGCTTTTGGATAATAGCAATTTATCAGGGAAATTGTTAAGTATGGAAAAAGTGGATAAATTTGTCGTCATTTCTGCTACCCCTGCCTTGTAACGACGCATGTCAGGATGTGCACAGTGACGACAGACTTGTGCATCTTCTCTGGTGTAGCGGCTATCATTAGTCGGCAGGCCTTGCTACGCTTATTCAACACTGATTAATCAGCAACAGGGATGATCCTGACCGCCCGCCTGATATCGTATTAAGGCGCGACTATTTACGGCGGGGTTCAACAATAAGGTAAGACTATGTCTACACAAAATGCGCTATTGACGATTCTGGTCGAAAAAATTAATAACGATACGCTGGTGTTGCCAACACTTCCGGCTATCGCACTTGAAGTACGCAAGGCGGCCGATGATCCGGACATTAACCTCAATCAGATGGGGTCAGTAATAGAAAAGGATCCTTCCCTTAGCGCGCGGATGATTAAAATTGCGAACAGCGCTTACATGGGCCGTTCTGTCAAGGTGAACTCGGTTAGTCAGGCGGTAACCCGTATCGGCTTGCGACAAATCAAGAGTATCGCAACTGCTCTGGCGATGGAGCAACTGTTTGTCTCGAAAAACGAGGTGGTGCGGCAGTACATGGAGCGTGAATGGACCAATACCGTGGCAGTGGTTGGGAACGCGATGTCAGCGCTGCAGCTTTTCACGCAGCGCACCCGTAATCGTGAGCTGAGTATGGACACCATGACGCTGGCTGCACTTATTCACAACATAGGTGTGTTGCCTATTCTGACAGAAGCGGAACGCCATGAAGAAGTCTTCGCTAATCCAACCTTCCTGGAAGTGGCGATAGAGAAGCTGGCGGGGCAAATTGGTGCCAGTATTATGCGCGAGTGGGGCTTCGGCACACAGTTCGCCGACATTGCCGAAAACTGGCGTGACTTAGCCGTGATCCCGGATAAGCTGTCCTACATTGATTTTGTCAGGGTTGGCGCCGCTCAGGCTGGCCAGCTGGAAAAACAAAAAGATGCCGTAATGAATCTGGCTGTTCAGCGAGGCGTAATTGAAGAGGTCAGCACACTAAGTTCTGATGAATTTAAAGCGCTGTCTGACTCAGCGAAACAAATCTTCAGTTAAATACAACATGGTCGGGCTACGCGCCCTTCAACGTATACTGAAGTGAAGTAGTAACCACTATGGGGCTGGCGGGAACATTGCCGTCACCCCATAAGAAGGCCTGCCTGTACAAGTCTTTCATTTCCGGCACATCCACTGTTGTATCACTTTTCTTGCATCCAATGTATTTCGTCAGTCGTTTGGCTGATAAGAGCTGACGCGGGCAGTAAAAGTCGTCCTCTTCACTTTTAGCTAAATGGAGATAGAAAATGAAGATACTTTCCAGCCAACGTAAGCCTGTGATGATGAGTGCAATTGCCGCGTCACTGGTATTAATACTTAGCGGTTGCAGTGGTGACGATGGCGATACCGGCCCTGCCGGTCCGGCAGGAGCCGACGGCGCTGACGGCGCCCCCGGCGATGAAGGTACACCTGGCTTTGCTGCCGGGCGGTTTCTGATTGCGAACAATGGCGATGACAATCGCGGCACCGTCGATCTGGTTGATCAGAATATCGCACCGCTGAATCGTGCCACCACGGGTGCTAATGAAGGTATTGCACTAAACAATGCTGGTGACTTATGGCAGGCCGGGGACGCGCAGCAGGGCATGCTGCGTACGATGTGCAGCTTTACCGATCGCACCGGTGGCATGTTCAGTGACAGCCGGGACAGGATGATTGCTGGGTCGCAGACCGGGTTAACTAACCCCAAGGGTATCGCAGTAGCGCAACAATCCGGGATGATCTTCGCGGCGGATTTTAATGGCATGCGGATCAGCGTATTTGGGAGTCAGGCAGCAGGTAATGTAGCGCCAGTGGCTGAGATTATGACCCCGGTTAAACCCTGGGATGTGGCGTACGATGAAAATGCCGACCGCCTGTTTGTGGCCCTGACAGATGGCTCAGTTGCGGTGTACGACGATGTTATGATGTCTGACTATGCACCCAGCGTTATGCGCCAGATTGTGCCTGCTGACAGTGACGGTAACCAGCTCTCGGTGAATATGCACGGTATTGTGTATGACGAGGACAGCGATCGTCTGGTGCTCTCTGATGTTGGCGATGCAGCCGTGGCCGATGACGGGCAGTTGTTTGTGATTAACAACGCCTCAATGGCGGATGGCAATGTCGAGCCGCACCGAACGATAGGCGGGCCTGATAGTATGTTAGGGAACCCGGTCGATATTATCCTTAGCGGCACGACGCTGCGTGTGGCAGAAAAGTCGAACGATGCCATCCTCACGTTCACCAACATCTTTAGTGGCGAAAGCGGCGATATGGCACCCGCTCTGTCGGTTGCCCAGTCCAAGCCAGAATCGCTGGCAGAGGTCATGGAGCATGAGCCGCGCAATGATATCTCTGATACGGCACTCACCAGCATGGTAGTGCAGGGCGTCAGTGTCAGCAGTAATCCGTCATCCGACGGCGCCACAACCGGCCAGATTGCTCAGTTTAGCTCTGTACTTAACAGTCAGTTGCACAGCTTCGATGCATCAATGAGTATAGAAAGCACGACTTATGACACGGCAGGGAATGGCTACACAACATTCGCTGACGCTGATAGCGGCAGCGGTGGCATACTTGTCCTGAACCGCGCGGCGTCAAACCGTACCGGCGGCATGTACTCGTCTTCACAGGATCGGATGATCATGGGCAGTAATACCGGACTGGTGACACCTAAGGGGCTGGATGTGGCCTCGGACAAAGGCCTGGTTTTTGTCGCAGAATTCAGTGCTGATGCCGCAGCCATTCAGGTCTTTTCGCGCTGTGCCAGCGGCAACGTCATGCCTGTGCTGACGATGACCATGTCGGGCGGTGCCCGGCCCTGGGATGTAGACTACGACGCCAGTACAGATCGCGCCTATGTAGCGCTCACTAATGGTACGGTGGCGGTGTTTGATGAAGTGACCCGTCGCATGCAAGGTGGTGAAAGTAGCATCACGGGTGAAGACCGGCTGATTACACCGGCAATGGCAGGCACAGCGATTGCTGCGCCCACCAATATTCACGGTATTGATTATGATGCGCAAAGCGATGCGCTGGTGATCACCGATGTTGGCAGCGCCAGTGTTGCTGACGATGGCAAGTTGTACGTCATACCGGGCGCCAGTATGGCGCAGGGGCTGACCGATATGACAGTCTCGGTGTCAGGCCCTGCGTCGATGCTGGGTAATCCGGTCGATGTAATGCTAAGCAATGGCCACGCTTATGTCGCAGAGAAGTCCAATAACATGGTCATGCGCTTTGACAATATACTGAACAGCGCTGGCGGTGATATTGCGCCAGGCTACTCGGTAAGCTACACCGCGCCAGAGTCGGTGGCTGTGCTTCCGGCATATTTCTGGTAACAGAGTAGTGCAGGGCGGCTGCGCCTTAGGCGCCCGCCCTGTTTTTATACCTGACTGACTTTTTTTCAATGGCGTAGGCAATAACGCCGAGTATCAGCCCCCATACCGGGCCTGACAGGCCTGCCACCGTAACACCTGAAGCACTGCACAGTAACGTAATCACAGCCGCTGTGCGGGCTGACTCGTCCTCCATCGCTTTTGCCAGTGCGCCGTAGAGTGTCGGTAACAGTGCCAGACCTGCCAGCAGGTGCACGATAACCGCCGGTAACGCCATGAATACGATGACCACCAGTGACGACAACAGGGCCATCAGCAAATAGCCGACACCTGCCACAATGGCTGCTTTATAGCGTTGTTGGGGATCGGGATCGGCGTCTTCGCCCATGCACAGGGCAGCGGTAATTGCCGCAAGGTTAAAGGTAAAGCCGCCAAAGGGCACCAGCAGCGCCTGGATGACCGACATACTGCGCAATACAGAACGGTGGTCGGGCTTATAATGATGCATAAGATGTATGGCAATACCAGGCAGGTTTTGCGACAACATCGTCACCAGAAACAAAGGCACGCCCAGTGATATTGCTGCAGCGACAGAAAATGTCGGTGACTGCCAGACCAGTTCGGGCCACTGCACGGTGACAGACTCAAGCGGGGCCATCAGGTAGCCGGTGATGACTGAGACCAGCAGCATCACCAGCATCAGATAGCGGGCAAAAAGCCGTCTGCCAGCGACATACAGCAGTACAAACGCGGCAACCAGCCACGGTGACTGGGTCAGGTCCTCAAACATATTGAGGCAAATAGGCACAAGGATCCCGGCCAGCAGCGCCGCACAGAGGTTGGCAGGGATCCGCTCTATCAGAACAAATAACTGACGGAAGCTAACACAAAGCAGTGTCAGGGCGGTGCTGACCAGACAGGCTCCGATCACCTCACTCAGACTAAAGCCCTGAACGCTACCGATGAGGAACGCCGCACCTGGGGTAGACCAGGCTGTGACAATTGGCATTTTACTGAACCAGGAGTAGGCAATGCAGGTTACCCCCATACCAATGCCCAGCGCCATCAGCCAGCTGATCACCTGACTGTCGTTGGCTCCTGCTGCCCGGGCGGCTTCGATGACCAGTACTACGGCCGAACTGTAGCCGACGATGACGGCGGTAAAACCGGCGGCAAGGTGTGACACGCTGACGACTTTCATGCAGGCTCCTTATTAAAAAATCAGGTACACTGGGCAGGCAAATTCACCAATGTGCGCTATAACGCACAGCGTGAACGTTGAACAGTAGCATTGTGCGTTATAACGCACAAGAGGAGAGTGATGGCAGTTCCACAGATAACTGAGCATATTGCGGCACATTTGCGCGCACAGCGTCAGGCCAGAGGCTGGTCGCTGGACACAATGGCCAGACAAAGTGGTGTCTCAAAAGCCATGTTAGGACAGATCGAGCGTCAGGAATCGAGCCCGACCATTGCCACGTTATGGAAAATAGCGGCAGGGCTGGAATGCTCATTTTCCTCGTTTCTGGCGGTGCCGCCCACGCAGGAACGACCCGATAACGAAGCCTTCGAGCATGATCCGAATATGCAGATTAAAACGCTGTTTGGCTTCTCGGCGACCACGCAGTTTGAAATGTTTGAAATTACCTTAAGCGAACACCACGAGCAACGCTCACCCCCACACCAGACTGGCGTGACCGAACATCTTTATGTGCTGCAAGGACAGCTGAGTGTGTTGTCAGACGGACAGTGGCAAGCCGTTTCGCAGGGCGCGTCATATTTACTTGCGGCTGACAGCGAGCACGGTTACCGGGATGACAGCGGACTGACCCGGTTTATCAGTGTTATCCACTATCCATTGCCGGATTTTCCTTAAAAGCTGCAGCAGCCGACTGCCAGGCTGCTGCATCAAACGGCCTTAGATCCCGTCGGAGTCCAGGTTAAGCGCCTGTTTAAGGTAGTTGAGCAATTCACAGATTTCCGCAGACATTAGCGCAAACTCCGCATCCAGACGGGCTTCGACCTGATCTTTGGGAATATCGTCGGTTTCTTCCTTGATGCGGTCGCTGAACTTAAGCCGCTTCACCGCGCCGTCTTCTGTCATTACCGCATTGAGTGACTCCGCGTACTCAAATGCGACCTTTTGGATAAGTTTGCCACTGTCTAAGTGAATGCGTATTTCATCGCTGTCGAGCGGTACGTTCTTACAACGGATCACACTTTGTGTATCGTCCGTAGACTTAAGTTCGGCCTCTTCCAGCAACGTGATTTGCTCTGGTGGCGCATCGGTCAGCCAGTGCGTCAGCTCACTTTGCAGACTGCTGCGACTCAGAGGTACCACTGGCAGCGAGCCAAGTGCTTTTCGTAGCAGCGCTAAAAACGCCTCTGCCGTGCCATCGGCGCTGGCGTCAATGACCACCAGGTTATCACCCAGCGAGATAAAGCCATGGGTAAAGGAGTTTTTGGTAAACGCCTGGGGCAGCAACCGGGTCTGGATTTCCTGCTTAAGGTCACTGCGCGCCTTTTTGCCAACCGGCGAGCCAGTTTCCATTTCGATCTGTGCCACTTTTTCATCCAGCTCGGCATTTACCACGGCCGCAGGGAGAATTTTTTCCTGCTTTTTAACCGTAAACCAATACCGTTGCTGGACCTTGTGGAACATAGCATTGCCACCCCGCGCCTGAGAGAACGGCGAGGCAAAGCCCATGGTGGCCAGATCCTGACTGCCACAGGGACGAAAAGCATGCTCGTTCAGTAACCGGGTCAGATCCTCGTCATCCAGCGACAGGGGTTGGGTTAATTGATAAGGTTTTACGTTTTTAAACCACATGTGAAACGCATCTTACGTGAAAAAAGGGGCGGCAAGCGTACCAATCGCGTAGCGCCCGCGCAATGCTAATCTGGTCTCCGGTTGTACGCCCCGGACGCGGCGTTACGCACTCGTATCCCGTTTGGGAAAGCGAATGGTATAGGTGAGTCCCTGACCCGGCTGGCTGGCGGCTTCAATACGTCCGGCCAGTGTCTGGGTCACCAGGTTATACATGATGTGTGTGCCCAGGCCGCTGCCGCCCTGACCGCGACGGGTAGTAAAGAAGGCATCAAAAACCCGGGAAAGATGGTCTTCACTCATGCCTTTTCCGTCATCTTGGTAGACAATCTGAATATCGTCCGCCTCTTCTGTTACTGTCAGTGAGATATGCCCTTCATCATCGTCATCAAAGGCATGGACCACCGAATTCATGATCATGTTAGTGACAATTTGCGCGATGACACCCGGCGCGCAACGTATTTCAAGCGTGGCCGGGCAATCGATGACGATTTCGTGCTGACAGTGTTTGAAGCTTGGCTGCAACGATTGCAGCACTTCATGGAGGTAATCATTGAGATTAAAAACCCGTTCAGCTTCGCTGGTCTGGTCCACAGCGACCTGTTTAAAGCTGGCAATGAGTTCTGAGGCCCGGTTGAGGTTGGTCATCAGCAAGAGCGCGGTCTGCTCGGCCTCTTCAAAAAAGGTTGCCATAGATTTATTGGTGAGGGCTTTGTTCTCATAATCTGTGTGCAGGTTCTGAAGACGTTCCTGCAGAAAGCTCGCTGCGGTCACGCCTACACCTAGCGGTGTATTTACATCGTGGGCAATACCGGCCACCAGGCCACCTAAAGATGCCATGCGCTCTGAGTCGAGCAACTGGTCTTTGGCCAGTTGCAGCGTTTCCATCGAACTGGCGAGTTCGGCGTTGCGCTTTCTCAGCTCGTTTTCAATGTACTGGCGATTCTCGTTCTCCTGACGCAGCTCGCGCTGATTAGCAATCAGTTCATCTTTCTGCTGTTCCAGGTCGAGCATAATTTGCGAGAGGGACGCGGTTTTCTTTGCCACCTCCTGCTCAAGGATGAGGTTCTGGTCGTCCAGCTTTTTGTTGGCAAACTTCAGTTCTTCCTGGGTGCCGTGCAGCTTCTTCTGAGAGGCAATTAAATCATCAATAACCTGGTTATAGGACTCCTTAAGCTGCTGTAATTCATTGTCATCTTCCAGTTGTACCCGAACTCGCCCTTCTTGGGGATGCTCAGGATTAAACATGCTCATCTGATCGGTGATTTCCGCCAGCGGCACTGACAACATATTGCGAAACGCCGTCATAAACAAAAAAACCAGAAACGCAGTTTTGACGATGGCGTTGCCTACCAGAAAGAATATGCCAACTTCAATGCGGCTGAAAATAGTATCAAAACTGGAATAAAGGGTGACATCACCCACGGTTGACTCACGTCCGGAGAACTCAAACACCAGTGGAAAGCTGAAGCTGAACACGCCGCCGGCATGATCGCGCAAGACATCTTCTTCAATCGGCTCACGGGACAAGGCAATGGTTAACCCGTATTCGGCAATATAATCGCCATTTTCATCACGAACCTGAACGCCCTCAACAATAGGCAATTCCATCAGGCCTTCGGCAATGGAACGTGCCTGAGGGTGGTTGAGTTCCCAGATCGCGCGGGTCAGGCTGGTGGAAAACGTATTGTTGAGGGTTTTTAGCTCATCTTCGACATGATCTTTGGTGCTTAAGTATTCCGTGAATATCTGGCCGACAGTCACAATCAGCGTCAGGACAAAGTAGACCGACAAAACACGCGTCAGCAGCTTTCTCGACAATCCAGTTTTTACGGCCGTCATCTACCCAATCACCTGTAACACGTCACTAATATTCGAATTATTCAGAGTGCATCGCCAAAATAGTTGTGCAGGTATACAGGCCCGGCACAGAGTCTGATTACACCCCGCTAGCCTCAGAATATGCGTAAAGTGTTGAAGAAACAAGCATCCGTGCTGAAAGTTTCGTTTACAGATATACTCACCTCTCTTGACATATTAATGTCATGCATTTAATAAAACTGTCACAGACCCATTTAATAATAACGGCGTTTTTGTGATGAGCAGGAAAATTGGAATGTCTCGAACAGTATTGGTTGTTGAGGATGAAGCGCCTATTCGTGAAATGCTGAAGTTTGTGCTTGAGCAGTCCGGTTTTAATACGGTGGAAGCGGAAGATTTCGATATTGCACAGGATAAAATTTGTGAACCTTACCCCGACCTGATTCTTCTGGACTGGATGCTGCCGGGAGGCAGTGGTGTGCAACTGGCGAAGACGCTCAAGCAACATGAGTTTACCCGTGACATTCCGGTCATCATGCTGACCGCCCGCGGTGAGGAAGAAGACAAAATCCGCGGCCTGGATGCCGGGGCAGATGACTATGTCACCAAGCCGTTCTCGCCCAAGGAACTGATTGCCCGCATTAAAGCCGTGATGCGGCGGGTCACGCCGACCTCTAATGAAGTGCCCATTGAGTTCAATGGCCTTAAACTTGAGCCTATTTCTCACCGCGTCATTGCCAATGATGAGCCGCTGGATATGGGGCCGACAGAATTTAAATTACTGCATTTCTTCATGACTCACCCTGAGCGGGTATACAGCCGCGAGCTGTTACTCGATAACGTGTGGGGAACCAATGTCTACGTTGAGGACCGCACCGTCGATGTGCATATACGACGGCTGCGCAAAGCGGTGTCAAAACACGGACATGATGCTATGATCCAGACTGTCCGTGGAGCAGGCTACCGTTTTTCCACCAAAATCTAGGTCATCTGACGCCGCAGTAACGCTCTTGTTGCTGCCTTACTGTCAGGGAGATTTCCCACAAGCACAGGTCTAATTTGTATGTACTATCCGTTCTCATGGTTGAGAAGCTCGATCCGATTAGCAATCTATTTGCTCATCTTCGCGCTCATCGGATGGTACCTTAATGACCTGCTGATGACCGTCGCCATCGGTGCCACTGTGCTGTTGCTGTTCAATTACTGGCAATTGTATAAGCTAAACCGCTGGCTGTGGCACAGCCGTAAAATGTCGCCACCGTCAGTACGCGGTGTCTGGGAGCATATCTACGAAGGGGTGTACTACCTGCAGCGGCGTAACCGCAACAAACGCAAAGAACTGGGCGCGCTGGTCAAACGCTTTCGTGAAGGCTCGGAGGCGCTCCCTGACGCTGCGGTGGTGGTCGATGCCAAGGCATGTATTATCTGGTGTAACCGCCTGGCCAGACTGGACCTGGGCCTTAAATGGCCACAGGACGCTGGACGGCGCATCGACAACTTGCTGCGTCATCCCGACTTTATTGACTATTTTCATGCCGGTGACTTCCACTATCCCATTGAAGTGCCATCGCCGAATAATCGCAATAAAACCTTTGAATACCGGATCATGCCCTATGGCGAAGAGCATCTTCTGCTCATAGCCCGCGACGTTACCCGTGTATCGCAGCTCGAGGAAATGCGAAAAGACTTTGTTGCCAATGTGTCGCATGAACTGCGCACGCCGCTGACCGTTATTAACGGGTACCTGGAAATCATGCCGCCCGGCGATGCCGACAATCCCTTTGTGCAAAAAGCCATGACCGAAATGACCGCGCAGACGCAGCGCATGCAGAACCTGATTGAAGATTTGCTGGTTCTGTCGCGTATCGAGGCCAGCTCAGAACGGATTTACGAATATGTGCTGAATATGCCCGCCGTGCTGGAGCAAATTGAGCGTGAAGCGCAGGCGCTGAATAAAGAGAAGCAGCACCAGATCCGTCTTGAGGTGGATACTTCACTGAAGGTGTTCGGTGTGGAAACAGAAATACGCAGCGCCTGCTCAAACCTGGTGTTCAATGCGGTGCATTACACGCCTGCAAATGGCGAGATCGTGGTGCGCTGGCAGCGAACTGAACAAGGCGCGCGTTTCTCGGTGACTGATAATGGCGACGGTATCCCGCAAAACCACTTAAGCCGGCTAACCGAGCGGTTTTACCGGGTCGACAAAGCCCGCTCCCGAAAAACCGGCGGATCCGGCCTTGGCTTATCCATTGTGAAACATGTACTGAGCCATCATAATTCACAGCTGGAAATTACCAGTACTGTCGGCGAAGGCAGTGAGTTTTTCTTTGTACTGGACAACGAACTGATAGCGGAGCAGAAACGATGATCAACAGCGACAGGCGTGCGCCGTGGCGCTGCCGCATAGCGCGATGTATCAGACTGGTCCTGCTAGTATCCTGTGGAGCGATGCTGACAGCCACTGCCAGCCAGCTGCTTGCCGCAGAAGTACCGGATTACAAGCGTCAACCGGGCGTTGCCGGTAAAATCACCTCGGTTGGCTCTGATACAATGGCCAACCTGATGACGTTCTGGTCGCAGGAGTTTAAGCAACTCTACCCACAGGTAAAATTTCAGATCCAGGCCTCAGGTTCATCCACGGCGCCCCCGGCATTGGTCGAAGGGACAGCGACACTCGGCCCCATGAGCCGTGAGCTTAAACCCAGTGAAATTCGTGATTTTGTCAAAAAGCATGGCTATCCACCGCTGGTCCTGCGGGTTGCTATGGATGCGATTGCCATCTTTGTAGAACGGCAAAACCCGCTGCCGGGCATGACATTGCAGGAAGTCGATGCGACGTTTTCGACGACCCGCTACTGCGGCGGGGGCGAGCCGGTGACACAGTGGCAGCAACTGGGTATTGCCGACCCCGATTATCCGTCGCCCATTCGCCTGTTTGGCCGTAACTCTGTGTCGGGTACCTATGGACTGTTTAAAATTATGGCCCTGTGTGAAGGGGACTTTCGTAACGCGGTGAATGAACAACCTGGCTCTGCGTCGGTGGTATTGTCGGTGGCCTCCAGTAAAGGCGCGATGGGTTATGCGGCATATGGCTATAAAACCGCCGGGGTGCGGGCGCTGCCACTCGGTGAAACCCGCGATACATTGATTCCGCTGACCATGGACACTGTGCGTGATGAATCCTATCCGTTTTCACGGTTTTTGTATCTGGTCATCAATAAAAAGCCAGGCGAGCCTTTGCCCACGCTTGAGCGCGAGTTTTTGCGTTTCGTGTTGTCAAAACAAGGTCAGCAACAGGTGCGCCGGGACGGGTATTTTCCGGTTCGCGAGGATGTGCTGTTGCGTCAGCGCAGGTTGTTAGACAATTAGAAGGCACAGTGATGGACGCCCTCAACACGAAGTGGAAAAACTGGGTATTGCAAAGCCTGCTGGCCGGTCAGCCTGCCAACACGATTGCCGCTACGCTTAACGACAACGGCTTCAGCCCGGCAGTAATTACACGTCTGCTGGGCGCAAACCTGAAGCAACCTGTCAGCTACCGCTGTCCGTCAGCGCGCTATCAGCAGCTAATGAACCCTGCTTTTTTGCGCGACGGCTGTGACTACCAGGTACGCGCACTGTGCGACAGCAATGACTTACAACTGTATGCTATCGATGATTTTATGAGTCCGTCCCAGTGTCAGGAAATTGTGGCGCTGGCCAGAGACAAGCTTAAGCCTTCCGAAATTGCAGGGGCTGCCTCAGCAACGGGGATCCGCACCTCAACCACCTGTGATCTGGCATTTCTTGATGATCCCAGTGTTGCCGCACTCAATGACCGTATTGTGGCGACACTGAAACTTGGGGTCGGAGAAAGCGAGGTGATCCAGGCGCAACACTATGCGCCGGGGGAGTACTACAAACCTCACTATGATTTTTTTCCGCCCGGCTCAGCACAGTTCAGAGAGCACTGTCGTAACCGCGGGCAGCGAACTTGGACCTGCATGATCTACCTGAATGATAACTTCTCCGGCGGTCACACAACGTTCACAAAACTGGGTATGTCGGTGCAGCCAAAACAGGGAATGGCGCTGCTCTGGAATAACCTTACGTCTACCGGCGAGCCCAATGTCAGTAGTATCCACTATGCGCAACCTGTTGAAAATGGAGAAAAAATGGTGGTTACCAAATGGTTCAGAGATGTCGGCTGAGCCTGTCAAACCGCGCTTTATGAATTTTTTTTGAAACCCCGCCGCCCTGTAACAATAGTGTCACTCTAGTCCTTTACCCTTCTCAGCGTTCATATAAAAGCAATTGAAAACAGACTGGAGAAATTGATGGAATTTCGTAACGTTTTCAAGGTAAGTGCTATCACGACTGCACTTATCCTTGCCGGCTGCGGCGGTGATATTAATATTAATGAAGGTGATGAGGTTGTACAGCCGCCAACAACGCCCACCACACCAACGACGCCGACGACACCCACTACACCGGACGTTGATACACCGGCATCTCTGGGTCTGGCAACGGACGTGTCCAGCGAATTTCCAGCAATCACGGATAAACCTGTTTACCGGTTGGATGCGGATCTTACCATTACCCAGGATATGACCCTGACCAGCAATGCGCACTGGATTGTTAAAGGGCGGACAGCGGTTGGTAATGACAACGAGGACGCAGCAACACTGACCATTGAAGCCGGCACTACCATTATTGGTGAAGAAGGCGATGATTTTCTGGTAGTACGCCGTGGCTCACAAATTGATGCCTCAGGCAGCGCGTCTGCACCGATTACCCTGACCTCGATTCAGGATGTAACCGGTGAAGAAACCTCTATCGGTCAGTGGGGTGGCCTGGTGCTGCTAGGTAACGCACCCACCAACCTGTGTAACACCGGTGACGATGCGGCAACCTCAGAAGAAGAGCTGACCAACTGCGGAGTGTCAGCCGAGGGCGATGCCGGTCTGTATGGCGGCAACAACCCAGAAGATAATTCAGGTACCCTGGAATACGTGGTGGTAAAACACGCTGGTCGTGCACTGGCTTCAGGGGATGAACTTAACGGTATTTCTTTCGCCGGTATTGGTTCAGGTACCACAGTGAATCACATTCAGGTTCACCAGAACCTGGACGACGGTATTGAGTTTTTCGGTGGCACCGTGGATGTTAGCCATGTCGTGCTGACCGATATTGGTGATGACTCTCTGGACTGGTCATTTGGCTGGACCGGCAGCGCCACCAATGTGTATATCCAGCAAAGCAGCGCCGGTGGCGACAATGCGATTGAAGCGGATAACAATGAAGATAACCCAGCCTGGACCCCGCTGACCAAGCCAACGATTTCTAACGTAACGATTGTCAGTGCCGATGGCACCAATGGTGTGCGTCTGCGTAACGGCACTGCCGGTAACCTGTCGAATGTGCTGGTGACGGGTTCTGCAACTGCGCAGAACTGCCTGCGGGTTAATGGCGACGAAGCTATTGCCAATGCAGAATCTGGCGAGCTGACTATTACCGACTCTGTCGTTGCGTGCGCCACGCCCGCAAACAACTTTGGCGATGATATGATTGGTGGCGAGAGCACCCGCGCCTGGTTTGAAGGCCAGACTGGCAACAGCGTACTGACACCGTCTGATCTGATGCTGGAAGACAATGGCTACTTCCCAATGGCGGATTCGCCACTGGTACTGGGCGGCGGCGATTACATCGGTGCCTTTAACCCTAACCAGCCAAACTGGACGGACGGCTGGACAGTGGCTGTCAACGGTGGCTTCCCGAATGATATTCAGAATGCCTTCCAGCAAGGGCTGGCTACGGATGTCTCCGCCGACTTCCCTGAGCTGACTGACAAGCCGGTTTATGAAATTGCACAAGACACCACCTTCACCAGTGATGTGACGCTGACTAATGACGCGCACTGGCTGATTAAAGGCCGCACTGCAGTTGGTAACGATAATGAGAACAGTGCATCACTGTTTATTGAACAGGGCACTACCGTCTTTGGTGAACAAGGCGATGACTTCCTGGTTGTGCGCCGTGGTTCACAAATTGAAGCCGTGGGTACAGCCGGCGCGCCAATTACCTTTACCTCGGTACAGGATGTGACCGGCCAGGAGACCTCGATTGGTCAGTGGGGCGGTCTGGTACTGATGGGTAACGCACCGACTAACCTGTGTAATACTGGTGATGATGGCGAAACTTCCGAAGACGAACTGCTTAACTGCGGTGTTTCTGCAGAAGGCGATGCAGGCCTGTATGGTGGTAATGATCCTGAAGACTACTCAGGAACACTGCGCTACGTGGTTGTTAAGCACGCCGGGCGCGCACTGACAGCAGGCGACGAGCTAAACGGTATTTCTTTTGCCGGTATCGGCTCGCGCACCAAAGTAGAATATATTCAGGTGCACCAGAACCTTGATGACGGTATTGAGTTCTTTGGCGGTACGGTAAGCGTCCGTAACGTGGTTCTTACCGACATTGGAGATGACTCACTGGACTGGTCATTTGGCTGGACGGGTAACGCTCAGAATGTCTACATCCAGCAAAGTGCGGCCGGTGGTGACAACGCCATTGAAGCGGATAACAACGAAGACAATCCAGCCTGGACGCCACTGACCAAACCCACCATCTCAAACGTGACCATTGTGGGGGCCGAAGGCACTAACGGTGTGCGTCTGCGTAATGGTACTGCCGGTCTGGTCCGTAACCTGGTAGCAACGGGTGGCGAAGGCTATTCAAACTGCCTGCGGGTGAACGGTAACGAGTCTATTGCTAACGCCGAATCCGGTGAACTGAGCGTTGAAAACTCAGTGGTAGCCTGTGAACCAGACAATAACTTTGGCAGCGACACCATTGGCGGCGGCTCAACTGAAGCCTGGTTTACCGCGCAGACAGACAACAGTGTGCTTACGCAAAGTGAACTGGCGCTGTCGACCGATGGGTATACACCGCGCTCTGGTTCACCATTGCTGGGTAACGGCGTAGATATGTCAGAAGATAACCGCTTCTTCACACCAACCGATTATATCGGCGCGTTTGACGGTGATACTAACTGGATGGAAGGCTGGACTGTTGCAGTAAGCGATCCAATCCCGGCTGATGTAACCAATGCCTTCGAGCAGAACCTGGCGACAGACGTATCCGGCAGCTTCCCGGATATTACCGACAAGCCGGTTTATCAGGTTGATGCGGATATCGTCTTTACTGACGATGTGGCTTTCACCAACGACGCGCACTGGCTGATTAAAGGCCGCACCGCGGTCGGTGAAGACAATACCAACAGCGCGACTCTGTATGTTCAGCGTGGCACCACGGTATTCGGCGAAGAAGGCGATGACTTCCTGGTGGTGCGTCGTGGCTCTCAAATTGAAGCCAGCGGCACGGCAACGCTGCCAATTACCTTCACCTCCGTGCAGGACGTAACCGGTCAGGAAACCTCGATTGGTCAGTGGGGTGGTCTGGTACTGCTGGGTAACGCGCCAACCAACCTGTGTAACACCGGTGATGACGGCTCGACATCTGAGTCTGAGTTGGCTAACTGCGGTGTGTCAGCAGAAGGGGATGCGGGTCTGTATGGCGGCAATCAGCCAGATGACAGCTCTGGTACGCTGCGCTACGTTATCGTTAAACACGCAGGCCGCGCACTGGCTGCCGGTGATGAGCTGAACGGTATTTCGTTCGCCGGTGTCGGCAGCGGTACTGAGGTCGATTACATTCAGGTGCACGAAAACCTGGATGATGGTGTCGAGTTCTTTGGTGGCACAGTGAGCGTCAGCCACATTGTACTTACCGACATCGGTGATGATTCACTGGACTGGTCATTTGGCTGGACCGGCAATGCACAGTACGTAGTTATCCGGCAGGGTAGCGCCGGTGGTGACAACGCCATCGAGGCGGACAACAACGAAGACAACCCGGCCTGGACACCACTGACCAAGCCCACCGTGTCGAACGTGACTATTATCGGTGCGGATGGTACCAACGGTGTACGTCTTCGCAACGGCACGGCCGGTATCATTAAAAACCTGGTGGTGACCGGGCCTGCTGACTACGCCAACTGCCTACGGGTAAACGGGGCTGAGTCTATTGCCAATGCCGAGTCGGGCGAACTGAGTGTCACCCACTCAACGGTTGCCTGCGCGACGGATAACAACTTTGGCACAGACACCATTGATGGTGGCACTACCGAAGCCTGGTTCACCGCACAGGACGGCAATACTGTCAGCGCGGCATCCAATGTCGGCCTGAACGGCTATATGCCGGCAACCGGCTCTGCACTGCTGGGCTCAGGCTTTGACGCATCCTCTCTGTCGCCGTTCTTTGACAGCACGGATTACAAAGGTGCATTTAGTGCAGAAACTGACTGGACATTAGGTTGGGTAACTGTCGGTCTGAACGACTAATCGCGCTTCACGAAACAAAAAGCTAAGGCGCCGGGCGTCTTGGCTTTTTCTTGTGAATGAACCGACGATGACAGTTGCATAGGAGTTTGTGAAATGAACATCAAAGAAAAGTCTGTGCTGAAATTTGGTCGCCTGTCACTGGCCATTGCAACAGTACTTGGCACCGGCTTTATCAGTAGCCCTGCGTTCTCACAGCAGAGCGGGGACGAAGAAGAAGTAATTGACGAAGTCGTTGCCACGGCTACCCGTCTTAAAGGCACTGCAACCGCAGTCATGCAAGAGCGGCAGAATCAGGCTTTTGTTGCCGATATTCTCGGCGCCGAGCAAATTGCGCGTACCGGTGATAGTGATGCGGCCTCCGCGTTGCGTCGAGTGACGGGGCTGACGCTGGTAGACGGCAAGTTTATCTATGTGCGTGGTTTAGGTGAGCGTTACTCCAGTACTCAGTTAAATGGCATGAATGTACCCAGTCCCGATCCCACCCGCTCGGTGGTACCGTTGGATTTATTCCCGTCAAGTATCATTGAAAGCCTGAATGTGCAGAAGTCGTACTCGCCTAATATGCCGGGGCATTTTGGTGGAGGTAACGTCAACATTCGCACTAAGTCTATCCCTTCTGAGTTTGTGTTCGACATTCGCGGCGGGCTTGGCTGGAACACCGAAAACAGTAACGACGGCATGTTTTACTCGGGTGGTGATGATGACTGGACCGGACGTGATGACGGTACCCGGGCGCTGCCAGGGCTGATTGCATCAGGCCTGACCGAACAGGGCTCTGCCGGGTTTGAAGGGGACCGTTCGAGCACCCTGGCGGATACCCAGCAAAAGCTCTCGGCTTTCAACTGGAATATTGGCCCTGACGAAAAGTCAGTCGACCCCGACTTCAGCCTGGGTGCGACGCTGGGTAACAATTTCGAATTCGATAACGACAGCGTACTGGGCTTTTTGGCCACCGTGGCCTACAGCAATCAGTGGCGCGTGACTGACGAGCAACTGGGTAACGATATTGGTGGCGGTCAGGAAAATCCGCGCTTTACCAAGTACCGTGACATGGTGTCGACGGAGCAGAATGTCACCTGGAGCGGCATGTTCAACGTCGGATACGAGTACAACAGTAACCACAAAGTTGAACTGGTTAACATGATGCTGCATGACATGCGCGATCGCCTGCGTGACGGTTACTATTTTGATGATAGCGAAACGGTGACGGGGCGCGAAGAATTCCGCCGCATGGACATTATTTTTGAAGAGCGGGAAATGGTGTCGAGCCAGTTAAAAGGCACGCACAACTTCCTTAACTTTATGAATGGCATGTACCTGGACTGGTATGTGGGAACCGCACGTGCCTCGCGTGATGCACCGGATATTCTCGAGGCTACCTTCCAGCAGCTGTACGACGCTGACGGCAACCTCACCGTGGAGCGACTGGACAGCACGCCGGGCACTAACCTTAACCGCCAGTTCCAGAGCCTGGAAGATAACTCGGATACCTACGGGTTTAACGTTATTTTCCCGTTCTACGGCGACGGCTACGATATTGAAGTGAAAGCCGGGACTGACTATTACGAGAAAACCCGTGATGGCGAAAATATTGATCTGATGATCCGCAACTTTGGCATCAGCGATGAGTTCAAGGCAGGCTCACGTCTGGACAGCATTTTTACTGCAGATAACATCAATAACCCTGACTTTTATACCAGTACAACCGGTCGCAACCTGTTTCAGGATAATACCGGTGAAGGGGACAAGTACTCGGCGGTCAGCAAGCTGACGGCGGCCTATCTGATGGCCGATGCGTTTTTTGATAATACCTGGCGGGTGTCAGGCGGTCTGCGCTGGGAAGAGTTCCAGCAGGTTTCCATTCCGTTTATCGAGCACTCGAATAAGTTTGCGCTGGACACCGACGAGCTGACCTCCGCAATCTATAATAAAGATGACATTCTGCCGTCACTGGCACTGACTTATATTCAGAGTGACGAAATGCAGTATCGTCTGAATATCAGTCAGACGCTTATCCGTCCGGACCTGCGTGACATCAGTACCACCTTCTTTATCGATCCGCTGACTGAGTTTCTGGTACGTGGTTCACCAACGCTGGTGGAATCTGAGCTGACCAATGTGGATTTCCGCTGGGAATGGTACATGTCTCAGGGCAACAACCTGTCTGTGGCGGTATTCTACAAAGACATGGAAAACCCCATTGAGATGGTGCAGTTCGACGGTGGTGAAGGTGTGCCTCAGCTACTTACCGCCAACGCTGAGACCGGTGAGCTGTATGGGGTTGAGATGGAGTTTCTGCATGATCTGGCGTTTGTCGGTGACAATTTCAGTAACTTCTTTGTCTCCGGTAACCTCACGCTGTCAGACTCCAATGTGAAAATTGGCAGCGATGATCAGCAGTCACTGTTCTCCCAGCAGGCCCGTGCAGCGTATGGCGGTACGGTAACCGCCACCATTACCAACGATGAGCGCCGCCTGGTCGGTCACTCTGAGTGGGTTGCGAATATCCAGCTGGGCTGGGATTCGGCGAACGGTGAGCATTCTGCCTCGCTGGTATATAACGCCTTCGGCGAACGGATCATTGCACCTGGCGTACGTGGTTTTGAGGACGGTATCGAAAACCCGTTCCATTCCATCGATGCGGTGTATACCTACTACCCGGACTTCAATACCACCATCAAATTCAAGGCGCAGAACCTCTTAGGGGAAGACAAGGAAATTGAGCAGGAAGGACTGCTGTTACGCAAAGAGACCGTGGGCACCAGCCTCAGCGTGTCATATACGTATACGTTCTAGGCTAAACCCTGTGAGTCATTACAAAGCCCGGCAATTGCCGGGCTTTGTTGTTTAAAGATATCACTTTAGTAAACCGGACAGATGAAATGTGACACTCAGGGGCATTCTATGACAGTCACGTAATAAAACTGTCACAGAAAAACCCTATCCTACGCGCAGAATTTAAACGTCGGGACACCCGATTTCTTTTCACCAAAAAGGTTTGAATGTATGAAGCTTTTTAATTCGCTGCTAATTGCCGGGGCGCTGTTTGCCACACCGGTATTGGCACAAGATGACGACCTGAAGCCTGTTGTCGACGAGGCGGCTAAGATCAATGAATCTGCGGCCGAGTCTCAGGAAAAAATCAACGACATCAATGACCAGATTGATAATAAACTTCAGCAGTTCAAAACGTTGATGAAAGAAATTGATGGTCTGGAAGTTTATAACGCGCAGCTGCGCAAGCAGATCAACAACCAAAAACAGGAAATGGCAGACCTGAATGCCTCTATTGACGAAGTGTCGGTCGTCGAGCGTCAGATCACGCCGCTGATGATCCGCATGATTGACGGGCTGGAACAGTTTGTCGAACTGGATGTGCCGTTTTTGCCAGAAGAGCGTGCTAACCGTATCGCTGACTTGCGCAGCATGATGGACCGCGCTGACGTAGCAGCATCTGAGAAGTTCCGCCGCGTGATGGAGGCCTATCAGGTAGAGATGGACTATGGCCGTACCATGGAAGCTTACAGCGGCCTGCATGAGGTTGATGGCCAGGAGCGTGAAGTGGAGTTTTTGCGTTTAGGTCGTACCGCGCTGATTTATCAGACCCGTGATGCCAGTGAACAGGGCGTATGGAACAAGCAAACCCGTCAGTGGGAAGAGCTGGACAGTAGCTACCGTACAGAAATTACCAAAGGCCTGCGCATGGCCAAAAAGCAGAAAGCACCTGACATGCTAATGCTGCCAGTGGCAATTACAGACTAAGAGGTTGAGTAGAATGTTGAACTTGATGAATCGCATCGCAGTCGGTCTGGCCGCTCTTAGCATCAGCGCCGGCGCTGCAGCACAAAATGACCGCGCCATGGATCTGGACGCGTTGCTGAAACAGCTTGAAGAAGGGCAGTTTAAGCAAACTGAACAAAACAAAGCGCGTGAGCGTGAGTTTATGCAAAAGCGTGCCGAGCAGGATCGCATGCTTGAGGAAACCCGTGAGCGCCGTGACGCGCTGCTGCAAGCCTCTGAACGCCTTGAAACTCAGTTTGAAGAAAACGACTTTAAACTGGCCGATTTGCAGGGTGCCCTGGATGAGCGCTTAGGCTCGCTCAAAGAACTGTTTGGTGTGCTGCAACAGGTAGCAGGCGACACCAAAAACAAATTCTATAACTCAATGATTTCGGCGCAGTACACGGGTCGTTCGGAATTCTTAGATGGCATGGCGCAGGAAATGGGCTCAAGCTCAAAACTGGCCTCTATCGAAGAAATCGAGCGGGTCTGGTATGAAATGCAGCGCGAAATGACCGAGTCAGGCAAAGTGACCAAGTTTAACACTGACGTGGTCGAAGCCGGCGGTGAGAAGGTGAACAAAGAAGTCGTGCGTGTCGGCCCCTTCGCGCTGGTCTCTGACGGCAAGTACCTGGAGTACAACGGCGTGACCGAGACGGTATCGGAACTGGTGCGTCAGCCTGCGGACCGTTATATGGATTCGGCAGAAAACCTGCAGCAGTCAAGCGGCGAACTGGTGGAATTCGGTATTGACCCTACCGGCGGTTCTATTCTGGGTCTGCTGGTACAAGCGCCTACATTGCAGGAACGTGTTGAGCAGGGTGGCCCTGTGGGTTACATCATTCTGGTGGTCGGCGCGTTCGGCTTGTTGCTGGCACTGGAACGTCTGATTTCACTGACCATTATTAAGACTAAGGTCAACAAACAGCTGAAACGCAAAGAGATTAAAACCAATAATCCGCTGGGCCGGGTGCTGAAGGTGCGTGACGATCATCCGAATGCGGATACCGAAGCGCTGGAGCTGCACCTGACCGAAGCGATTCTGGGTGAAGTACCTAAGCTTAGCCGTAACCTGACCATCATTAAAATCATCTCGGTGGTTGCACCGCTGATGGGTCTGTTAGGTACCGTAACCGGTATGATCAATACCTTCCAGGCGATTACCCTGTTTGGTACCGGTGACCCGAAACTGATGGCCGGCGGCATTTCAACCGCGCTGGTCACCACGGTACTGGGTCTGGTGGTCGCCATTCCGATGACCTTGCTGTACGCGATGCTGAACACGCGCAGCAAGAACATTGTTTACATCCTGCAGGAACAGGCGTCCGGCGTTATTGCAGAGCGCGCTGAGCGGGGCTGATTATGATCGAGTTTCTGGAAGCAATTCGCGATTTCACAGAAGCAGGTGGCCAGGTTCTCCTGGTCATCGGCCTGCTGATCTTCGTTATGTGGCTTTTGATCCTCGAGCGTGCAATGTATCTGCTGGTTTGGCACAAGCAAGCCAAGAAAGACGCCATCAAGCGCTGGAAAGCGCGCGATGACCGTTCTTCCTGGCATGCCGCGCAAATTCGGCAGAAAATGATTTCACAACTCACCATTAAGCTTAACGGCAGTATCCCTATCATTCAGGCGCTGGTAGCGCTGTGTCCGCTACTCGGACTGATGGGGACCGTAACCGGCATGATTGAGGTTTTCGATGTTATGGCCATCTCCGGTTCGGGCAACGCACGCTCTATGGCGGGCGGTGTCTCGAAAGCCACGATTCCGACAATGGCGGGCATGGTGGGGGCGCTGTCCGGCGTATTTGCCGCGACCTGGCTGACCCGTATGGTGAAATCTGAACGCACGCATCTTGAGGATGCATTAATTGTTAAACGTTAATGCGTGTGCATTAAGGTAAGGTAAAGATTATGAAGCAGCACTTTCAAAACCTGGTCGATGAAGAAGAAGCGAACATCGACATGACCCCCATGCTGGACGTGGTATTTATCATGTTGATCTTCTTCATTGTGACCGCCTCGTTTGTGAAAGAGGCCGGCATTGATGTAAACCGTCCGGAGGCCTCGACGGCGACCAAGAAGGACCGCGCCAATATTCTGGTCGCAATCTCTGATGATGGTGAAATCTGGATCAATAAGCGTCGTGTGGATGTGCGCGCTGTGCAGGCTAACATCGAACGGTTACATGCGGAGAACCCGCAGGGTACGGTGGTGATCCAAGCCGACAAAGAGTCGAAAACCGACACGCTTATTAAAGTCATGGACGCATCCCGTGCCGCCGGTGTGTACGATGTGTCGATAGCAGCACAAGAGCAATAGGTTATGCCACGATTTATCATCGCTTTTGTCGTCTCCCTGGCGATCACGCTGGGGTTGTTCTTTCTGATGCAGTCGCTGATCAAGATGGGCGGTAGCGCTCTGACTGAGCCGCCGCAGGGCAGTGTGCTGGATTTTGTGCGGGTTAAGCAGGAGGAGCAGGTCGAGAAAAAAGATCGTAAGCCTAAGAAGCCGCCCAAGCCGAAAGAGCCGCCCCCGCAGATGTCGCAGCCGCAGATGGAGTCTGACAATCCCAATGCCGAAGGCTCGAGCATGGATTTCAGCGCCGATGCAGCCGGTGATGTATCACTGGAAGGCGGTATGGCGCTGGATTCCGGCGACGGTGAGTACCTGCCCATTGTGCGCGTTGCACCGGCTTATCCCCGTCGTGCCCAGCAGCGCGGCATTGAAGGCTTCGTGATTGTGGAATTCACCGTGACCAAGCAGGGCACCGTGCGTGACCCGGTGGTGGTAGAAGCCAATCCGCAGGGTATTTTTGAACAGGCGGCCATTGATGCAGTGCTGAAGTTTAAATACAAGGCGCGTGTGGTAAATGGTGAGCCCACCGAAGTATCGGGCGTGCAAAACCGCATTTCCTTCGAGATTGACGGGTAACTGATATGAGACTGAAAAACGCCAACTCATTACTCACCGCACTGACGCTGTGGCTGTCTCTGACAGTTGTGGCGCTGCCTGCGCTGTTCATGTCAGGCCAGGTAGCGGCGCAGGAAAGTAGTGCCAGCGACAAGAAAACCCGCAAGGTTCCCACGCTGCGCTCGAAAGTGTACGAGCAGTTGTCGCGCGCACAAAATGCTGCCGATGAACAGGGCGATACTGCTAAAGCCATTGAAATCCTTAAAGAAGTGGAAAGTAAAAAGGACTCAATGAACAGTTATGAACGGGCCATGATGTACAATTTCTACGGCTTCATTTATTACAATGACGAGCAGTACGAAAATGCCATCGCCGCGTTTGAATCGGTGGTCGAGCAACAGCCTATTCCGGTGAAGTTTGAAATGACCACGCTGTTCTCACTGGCGCAAATTCATCTTCAACAGGGCAACTATGCCGACACCATCGCCTTCATCAAGCGCTGGGAAGAGCTGAATTCAGGCGAAACGCCGGTAAAAGCCAAGGTCTTAAAGGCGCAGGCGTATTACCAGAATAAGCAGTATGACGAAGCGCAGGTGCAGATCACTTCTGCCATTGAGGATCACGAAGCCGAGGGCATGCTGCCTAACGAAGGCTGGCTAATATTACAGCGCGCGGTGTATTACGAGCTGAAACAGCCTGAAAAGGTCAAGGATGTGCTGATTAAGATGGTTAAGCTGTTCGACGAGCCTAAGTACTGGATCCAGCTGGCTGGCATGTACGGTGAACTGGGTGAAGAGCGCAAGCAACTGGCTATGATGGAAACCGCTTATCAGCGTGGCTTTATTGACAGCGCTGGCGATATCTTCAACCTGGCGCAGCTTTACTATTATCACCGTGCCCCTTACAAAGGTGCGCTGCTGATGCAGCAAGCCATGGAAGAGGGGGTTCTGGAGGAGAACCTGCGTAACCTGAAGTTTTTAGGGCAAAGCTGGTCGCTGGCCAAGGAGCAGGACAAAGCCATCCCGGTGATGATGCAGGCCGCAGAGCTGTCGGATGACGGACAGCTGGATGCACAGGTGGCGCAAATTCTGTTAAACGAGCAGCGCTGGGACGAGGCCATTGCGGCTGCTGACCGTGCCATTGAAAAAGGCGGGCTACGCAGCCCAGGTATGGCCCACTTGATCAAAGGCATGGCGCTATACAATACCGGGCAGTATGCGGTGGCACTAAATCAGCTTGCCGAAGCCGAAAAGCATCAGCGCAGTCGCGCCATGGCGCAGCAGTGGAAACAGTTTGTGCAGAACGAAAAGAACTCTGCCGAGCAACTGGACGCGTCGTTAAACGCGGGCTAGGTATCATTACCGCTGCGCACGGTCTATCAGGATTAACATACAACGCCTCCGGTTATGGGGGCGTTTTTTTACCCAGCCGTTACGGCGTTCGTATACTTTTGCTAAGTGAGGTACGGCAATAACACAGCCCCCGTCAGGCTCGATTGTTTCATGCTGCCGGGTTACGTATACTGGCCCCTCATTTCATCAGATACGGAAATCCCATGAAGCGTTACAGTCTTCTTTTTGTCGTCGCCAGCCTTCCGGCATTTTCGGCCCTGTCAGCCCCTACCTTTTCTGACGTTTACCGTGACTTTAAGTCAGCGGTAAGCAGTAATCAGCCCGAAAAAGCGGTTAACCTGTCAGAGCAGGTACTCACGCTTGGTAAAGACAAATTCGGTGAGCAAAGCAGCGAGTTTGCGATGCTGACCCTGTCCCATGGCAATATGTTATTGATGAACGAGCGTTTTGATGCGGCGTTTGAGTATTATGAGCAGACCGAGGCGCTGTATGAGGCGCGATTCGATGATGACTCGGTCGAATACGCGGGTATGCTGGTCACCATACTGGAAAATCTGCAAAATTATCAGCTGGATTTGTCGACATCGCAAAAAGTGCATCAGACGGCCTTACTAAAGGAACTGCTGATGGAATTGTCCGATGACGATAAAGCAAGCAAAGATTTTGCCGGACTTTATCACCGCGCTGCGCTGGTAGCGGTAGCAAAAGGGCAGATCCCTGTTATGCGCGGCACCTTACGACAGTTTGTCGATAATGCGCTTACCGCCGTGGTTGCTGCCTACGGTGAGGATGATCTACGGACCACTGAAACCCGGTATGTGGCGGCCATGGCATACCACTCAGCCAACAGGCGTGACAAGGCCATCGCGTCTTACGAGCAGGTCATTGCCTGGATTGACGAACAAACTGACTTCTCTCATCCTTATGTGCTGTCGTCACACGCTAAACTGGTAGAGCTGTATGAACAGCAGGGCGAGTCAGATCGGGCAACCGAGCACTGTATTGCGATTGGCAGCATGCAGCCCTGGGATCCTGATCAGGAGGCGCAGCCACTGTACCGCCAGGATCCCAAATTCCCTGCTGGCGTGCGTAACCAGCTACGTGAAGGATCTGCCGAACTGTCGTTTGACATCGATCCTCAGGGCTTTGTCACCAACATTGAAGTGGTCGATGTGGAAGGCGGCAACCGGTTTGGTTATTCCGCCAAAAAGGCCCTGGCTAAATAGCGTTATGCCCCGAAGTTTGAAGACGGCGAGCCGGTACTGGCCAAAGGGAATAAGGTCAGGATTGACTACCAGTTGCAGTAATATCTAAGGCAAGGTGGTGCGGTTTCACTACGTTTTCGCACCTTCCCTGGTGCTGACCGCTAACTGGCTAAAAATACCTGTTGTTTTAAAGACTCTGCGAGCTTCTCAATGCCCCGCTGAGACAAGTGACTGGTATCCCAGAAATAAGGGTATTTGTTGCGGAGCAGTTCACATTCGTCTTTTTCACAGAAAACGGCGTGTTTATCAAACACCTTTACTTTGTCGCTCAGTTGGTGAAGTTTTTCATTCTTTGACATTACTTTGTCATTACTGGAACCCAGCGTATAGGTTGTCTGTAAACTGCCGACTTGCGTAACCAGTTCGACGACAGGCACGTTTAACATAGGGCCGATCGTGGATACATAAATCGGTACATCAGCATACACCTCTTCTTCGAGGTCGCGGATGAAGGCATCCAACCCCGTTTCATCTAAAAACGCAGAAGCAAAGATAATCCCCTTTATTTTTTCGTTATTCTGGATAAATAGCCGGTTGATGTCGTCGAGCATATTGAAGCAGTCGCGTGTCGACGAGGCGCCAAGATTGTAGGCGGCCGGCGCACAACTACTTTGATACAACATGCTGAATTTAGTCTCAGGGTAGGCAATGTTTAAAGCGTTTAAAAAGTCTCTGCCATGGCTGTCGCCAATTATCAGAAAGCCTTCATGTTCAAAACCCTGTGCCAGGCAGTCTAAAACGTCTTCAAGCGATTTCTTTTTATTGTCCAGTACGCACAATGAGATAGCGCGATTATTTTGGTTTTCTTTCCATGACTGCCGGTAAATCTGCTCGGCGTCCTGCCTGTTTTTGACTAACACTTTTAAGTCTTCAGCCAGTTTAAACCGACTGGGGAAGCCCTGGTTGACATAAATAATACTGCCTAAAAGCGCCATAATTACTGGAAATTGCAGTGATTTCGACGTTATGAAGTCTTTCGCGACCACAGCGTCTTTTTTCTTTTTTCTGCGCTTTTCGAAAAGCTGGTAACTAATACACCCAAGAAACACTGACAGGAGAATGCCTATGATGCCCGAATAGCTGCCCGTAGATGCACTGTCGAACCAGATTGCCACTGGCCAGTGCCATAAATAGATAGAGTATGACCATCGTCCTACTTTCTGGAGTAATGGTTGTTCCATCAGTATGTTTTCAGAGTGGTTGGCCAGGATAAATAGTAGTGCCCCACTCACCGGCAGCAATGTAACTATGCCTGGCCAGTGAATACTCGTCCCAGGTAACATAAAGGCACCAAGCATGAGTAGTATTCCTGTCCATTGTAGCCATTTACTGCCAGCTGCCGGATTGCGCTCTCGCGTGTAAAGCCAGACGCATCCTCCCAGCATAAATTCCCACAAACGGCTGGGAAGCAGGTAAAAGTTTAGTTCAGGGGACTGCTGGCCCAGTTTAAGGCTTAGCCAAAAACTGGCCGCGGCGAAGAATAACAATACATATTTGAGCTTGTTTAACGAAACAAATTTGCAAACAAGAGCCAGGAAAACAGGAAAGAGTAAATAAAACTGCCATTCAACAGAAAGTGACCAGGTGTGCAGCAGCCACTTTTCACTGGACGCCTGATCAAAATACCCTGATTCATGCCAGAACATAACATTTGATACGAAGGTCACTGCCCCGACGGCATGCTTTGCAAGGGTAGTTAGCGCATCCGGGCCTAACTGAAACCACCCAATTGCCAACATGCTCAGACACAGGACACTCAATGCTGGCAGAATGCGTTTAATTCGAGACAGATAAAAGCTGGAAAATGAAAAGCTGTTAGTAGCGAGTGATGACGCAATAATTTTTGTCATTAAAAAGCCTGAAATGACAAAAAAGATATCTACGCCAGCAAATCCGCCCGGCAGCAGCGCTGGATAAAAATGGAAAATGATAACCGCTATAACCGAAATGGCGCGAAGTGCATTGATATCACTTCTGAATTCCATGCTTAAACGTCCTTATTAAGCCTGTTGTTTCTGTATCTGACCTTTAAATGCAATCGACAGGTGGCCAGACATTGACATCCTTTTCTAATTTCCGACATGGTGAAATGTCAAAAGCGCACTTACACCGAGAAGGGAATAGAATAAAAAAGTATAAAGCATCGTAAATCCCCAGGCCAGTATTCCTGAGTATTCGCCACTGCGTCCCTGCCCGGTGGTTTATTGGGGGGCGACTAATTACGCGCAGCGTATCGTCAGCAAGCAATAAATAATACCATGGTCACAGGCCTTTAATCACGAAGCGATCGCCGCAGTATTTTGCCAACCGTCGATTTGGGCAATTCATCCATTACAGTAATGCTACGCGGTAACTTATAACTGGTCAGCGATTCGCGGCAGTGGGTCATGATGTCCTCTTCACTGACGTCTTCACTGACTGTGATAAACGCACATACCTGTTCGCCGGTGCGCTCATCCGGTTTCCCAACCACGGCGGCTTCCATCACACTGGGGTGGGAGGTCAGCACTTCTTCTACCTCGTTGGGGTACACATTGAAACCAGACACCAAAATCATGTCTTTTAAGCGATCGACAATCTGAATGGCGCCAGACGCGGTGCGAACGCCGATATCACCGGTTTTGAAAAAACCGTCGGCGGTCATGACGTTGGCGGTTTCGTCGTCACGTTGCCAGTAGCCCAGCATTACCTGTGGGCCCCGGGCCGCAATTTGCCCAGGCTCGTCACCCTCAACCGGTTTGTCGTGGCTGTCCAGTAACCTAATCTCTGTTTCTTCCAGCGGCGGCCCTACCGTACCAATTTCTTCTTTACCCGGATGATTGAAACACAGCACCGGCGCGGTTTCAGACAGCCCGTAACCTTCGGTGATCATACAGCCGGTTACCTCTTTCCAGATATTGACGGCGGCCTGAGTGAGCGCCGTGCCACCAGACAGCGTCAGATGCAGCTTGGAGAAGTCGAGCCTGGCAAAATCAGGATGACGGCCAAGGCCGACAAACAGCGTGTTGATGCCGGCGAACGTGGTAAAAGTATGATTTTTTAGCGTGGCAATAAAACCATCAATGTCCCGGGGATTAGGGATCAGCACAATATGGCTGCCTTTGGCGAAAAAGGCCACCATACAGACAGTAAAGGCATAAATGTGATACAGCGGCAATGGGCAGATGACTACCTCTTTGCCGTCACGAAAATTGCCGCCTAGCCTCCCTAAGGTTTGCAGGCTGTTGGCCAGTACGTTGCGGTGGCTCAGTGCCGCCCCTTTGGAGACGCCGGTCGTACCGCCGGTATACTGAAGCATACATAATTCATCGAGATCGCTGTCGGGGCGCTTAGGCAGTGTGGTGTCTGCACCCTCTGCCAGCACCTGACTCAGCGCGATTGCGTCTTGTCGGGCTGGGGCCGTACTATTATCCAACAGTTCGGTGGCCGACGTGGTGATCACGGTTTCTATGGCTGTATCGACCTGGATTGCCTCGAACTTAGGCATCAGGTCGTCCAGGATCACCAGTGCCTTCGCGCCGCTGTCGGTAAACTGATGGCGCATTTCACGCTCGGTGTACAGCGGGTTAGTATTCACCACGACCAGCCCGGCACGCAGCGCGCCGTATACGGCAATCGGATTTTGAATAAGATTAGGCAACTGGATGGCAACCCTGTCCCCGGGTCTCAGGCCGGCTTTTTCAAGAAAGTACGCAGCAACTGCGCGGGAATGACGTTCTATCTCAGCGTATGTCAGGGTCTGGCCGAGCGCGGTGTAAGTCGCTTTATCGCCGTGGGCGGCGAACACCTCTTCAATGTAGTCGGCAAGTGAATGAACATGTTCCGGGTAGTGCAGCGTACTCATAGCGGTTTTCTATTCAGACAATGTGGACTTTCTACATTAGCAAAGCCCTGCACTATTTCACACTTTGTTTACATGAATCTTCATTTATTCATGTCGTTGATGATGCCATAACATCGCGTATACCAGGCCACCCAGTAGTCCGGCCAGACACTGAAGAGCCATTCCAACCGACGAACGGGCCCCGGCGATCAGTGTTACCTGCATGATGGGCTGCATAGCCAGTAACATCACCAGCATGGCCAGCGCTCCGGCACACATACACAGCACGAGTGTCAGCATGCGGGACTGATGTTGCACCAGCCAGGAGACGATGAGCATGGCAATCAGCATGGCGCCCAGTGTTGCGCTACCATAAGCAGGTAACAGGCCCCACAAGTCATAGGCAGTCATCGACACCCAGTCAGCAACGGGAATAGCGACATCGACCTGCACGAGTCCCGTCAGCACCATCTGAGTATGCAGAATACTGGCCAGGCAGTACGTGACGACCCAGCAGGGTATAAAGCGTTTAAAAAAAGCAAAGGTGGATGTCACAGTAGTTCTCCTGAATGACCTGTATGCAGTTTTTCATGCTATGGTGATAATAATCAAGTTGTTAGGGATAGGGTTGAACAATGCGTGTGGTGCTTTTTTTGGTCGGTGTGCTGCTGTCTCTCAGGCTTAGTGCAGTCCCGCAGCCGGTAAACATCGATACCCTTGCCAGCGGACTGTCCTCGCCCTGGACGGTGGTAACCTTGCCAGATGGCCGGTATCTCATTACCGAACGAACAGGTAGCCTGGTGACGCTGCATGCCGACGGGTCAGTTCATCGACAACAGCTGAACCTGCCACAGCTGTATGTTGCCGGGCAGGGCGGCTTGCTGGATATTGCGCTGACTCAGGATTTCCGGCTCTCCAACAAGCTGCTGCTTACTTATGTCAGCGGGTCGGCCGACGCCAATACGCTGGTCGTTGCCAGTGCGACCCTGCAGGAGAATGGTGAACTGACCACACCAGAGACCGTGTTTGAAGTGACGCCGGCCCGCGCGACCCCGGTGCATTACGGTGGGCGCCTGGCGGTGCTGAATGACGGTACCTGGCTGGTCACTTCCGGTGATGGGTTTGATTATCGCGAACAGGCTCAGGAATTGTCGTCGCAGATGGGCAAAATTCTCAGGTTCCGTGAAGACGGCGAAGCGCCGGCAGATAACCCATTTAGTGAGGCGCCCTACGTGTACTCACTGGGTCACCGTAATCCTCAGGCGCTACTGGTGAGCACCCAGCGAGGGGAAATCATCAGTCATGAGCATGGGCCGGATGGGGGCGATGAAATCAATCTTATCCGCGCCGGCAATAACTATGGCTGGCCGGTGGTCACAGACGGGCTGGATTACAGCGGCGCGAAAATTTCGCCGTTTTCTGAGTATGCGGGAATGACGCCGCCAGCCGTAAACTGGACGCCGTCCATTGCGCCATCGGGAATGGCACTGTATCAGGCGGAGCGGTTTCCCGAACTCACGGGCAAGTTGCTGGTCAGTACACTCAAAAAACAACGACTGCTGGCGGTCGACCTGATGACATCTCCTCCTAAACAAATGTATCTTTTTGAGGATATTCATCAACGGATCCGGGACGTTGCGGTGGACAACAACGGCGACATTCTGGTGTTAACCGACGGAAAAGAGGCAACACTGCTCAGAGTGACACCGGCCCGCTGAAAAGGTGGTTCAGGCATCGCTGATGGCTCGACACTTCTGTACTGAGCGTGTTTTTTCAGTGTAACAGTCTGCAAGCCGATAACACGCTTAGCAGACGCCATGAGACGGTAATAGACTACGGAAAAGGAGAGCGCTGAGGTAAAGGTCAGTCTATTTGAGGCTTAGTTCATCGCTACAAAAGGAGCAAAGTATGCTTAGACAAGCCGCACGAATAATGAAACAGACTGCGCTGACAGTGTGTTTACTGATGCTGATTTCCGGCTCTGTGTCAGCGAACACCCCCGCGTATTTTACCGACGCGATTGATAAGGAATACCGGGCGCTGCTGCAACATATGGCTGACACCTTACCGGCCACCGACCAGCCGCTGGTCTATTTATCCTCCTTTACGCCGTTTAGTCTTCTGGACATTCACGCGACAAAGCTGAGCAGCGCGAAGGACCGGGAAGCCTTTACTAACTTTAATCTGGGGGTATTGGGCCGTCAGTTCCTGAACATTGATAAGAAAACGCATTCACGCCTGCCAAATCTGTTCATTTGTAAAAATAAGGCGTGTACGGATAAACGTATTAATGCGATTAGGCAGTTTCTGGACGCCGCTTCGGCTGAACTTGACGCATTTGCAGACAACAGTGCCTTATTTATTGTTCAGCAAACGTCAGCGCAGGTATACCGGGTGAACAATACATTTTACTCGCCAACCCAGCTTATTACCTACTCGCCGTCGCACCACGCCGGATTCGTGCCATCGGCGACTTACACGCTCAGCGAACCGCAGCAAAGTCCGGGGCTGATGAGACTCGCTTCTGACAGCGCAGCGTTAAGGCAGCGTATGGCAACGTACAGTGTTGCCGCCATCACCAAAGTACATGATAAAAGTATCAATGTTATTTTTGGCGGTATCAGCGATAATCACTGGGGCGTGGTTATTAATTATAACGGCGCGACTCCGGAACACGGGGCAAACAATCATATTGGCTTAAGTTATGATGTGGTGCGGGAATTGTCTGAGACGCGTTTTTATTATCAAACGAATTAGTGCTCGAATGCGCTGAGCATTTTGTCAGACCATAAGTCAGCAAGGGCTGGCACTGATCGCACCGCACGCAATGCCAAAATAGTTTCCCGTTTGCTAACACAATAGCGCGGCTGAATAACCGCTATAAATGGCGAAAACAGCAATAAAATTTAAATTTATGCGCACAACCGTTATAATTCCGCCGATTTATCAGTCATGACCTGTCCCAAGACCGTTTTATACCAATAAGACAGGATTAACCAAGAGGAAGAGATCGTGTTACAAGACTATCGCAAACACGTAGAAGAACGTGCAGCCGAAGGTATTCCGCCGAAAGCGCTGAACCCAGAACAGGTAGCCAGTCTGGTTGAGTTACTGAAGAATCCGCCTGCTGGCGAAGAAGACTACCTGCTGGAGCTGATTTCTGAGCGCGTTCCTCCTGGTGTAGATGAAGCCGCGTACGTTAAAGCAGGCTACCTGAGTGCAGTGGCGAAGGGCGAAGAGAAGAGCGACCTGATTTCCCGCGAAAAAGCCGTGGAACTGCTGGGTAACATGCACGGTGGTTATAACATCGCCACCATGATTGATCTGCTTGATGATGAGGCGCTGGCGCCACTGGTAGCGAAGGAACTTAAGCACACCCTGCTGATGTTCGATGCATTCCACGATGTAGAAGAAAAGCACAAGGCCGGTAATAGCTACGCGACGGATGTCATCAAGTCCTGGGCTGAAGGCGAATGGTTTACGTCTCGTAAGAAAATGGACGAGAAAATGACCTACACCGTGTTTAAGGTGACCGGTGAAACCAATACCGACGATTTGTCGCCTGCGCCGGATGCCTGGTCACGCCCTGATATTCCGCTGCACGCCCGTGCCATGTACAAAATGAAGCGTGACGGCTTAAACCCGGAAGTCGACGGTGAAGTCGGCCCAATGTCACAAATTGAAGACGTGAAAAGTAAGGGCCACCCGGTTGCCTTTGTAGGCGACGTCGTCGGTACTGGCTCGTCACGTAAGTCGGCGACCAACTCTGTGCTGTGGTTCTTTGGTGAAGACATGCCTGGTGTGCCGAATAAACGCGGTGGCGGTGTCTGTATTGGCAGTAAGGTTGCCCCTATCTTCTTTAACACCATGGAAGATGCCGGTGCGCTGGTGTTTGAAGCCGATGTTGAAAAAATGCACATGGGCGATGTGATCGACATCTATCCGTTCGAAGGCAAAATCACCAACCATGAAACCGGTGAAGTACTGGCTGAGTACAGCTACAAATCAAAGGTCATTCTGGACGAAGTACGCGCTGGTGGCCGTATTAATCTTATCATTGGCCGTGGCCTGACCGATAAAGCCCGTGAAGCGCTGGGCCTTGGCCCAACGGATCTGTTCCGTAAGCCGGAACAGCCAAAAGACAGCGGCAAGGGGTATACCCTGGCGCAGAAAATGGTAGGTAAAGCCTGCGGCATGGAAGGCGTACGCCCTGGCACCTACGTGGAACCCAAAATGACCACCGTCGGCTCGCAGGACACCACCGGTCCGATGACCCGTGACGAACTTAAAGATCTGGCGTGCCTTGGCTTTACTGCCGATTTAACCATGCAGTCTTTCTGTCACACTGCGGCATACCCTAAGCCGGTAGACATTGAAACCCAGCATACACTGCCAGATTTCATCATGAACCGCGGCGGTGTGTCTCTGCGTCCGGGCGACGGTATTATCCACAGCTGGCTGAACCGTATGCTGCTGCCCGATACCGTTGGTACCGGTGGTGATTCGCACACCCGCTTCCCGCTGGGTATTTCCTTCCCGGCAGGCTCGGGGCTGGTCGCGTTCGCAGCGGCAACCGGCGTGATGCCACTGGATATGCCAGAATCCATTCTGGTGCGCTTTAAAGGTAAGCGTCAGCCTGGCATTACCCTGCGTGACCTGGTGCACGCGATCCCGCTGTACGGCATTAAAGAAGGCCTGCTGACGGTTGAGAAGAAAGGTAAGATCAATGCCTTCTCAGGCCGCGTGCTTGAAATTGAAGGTCTGGAGGACTTAACGGTTGAGCAGGCGTTTGAATTGTCTGACGCCTCTGCTGAACGTTCTGCAGCCGGTTGTACTATCAACCTGTCAGAAGAGTCGATTGCCGAATACCTGCGCTCTAACATCACTATGCTGCGCTGGATGATCAACGAAGGCTACGGCGATCCGCGTACCCTTGAGCGTCGTGCACAGAAGATGGAAGAATGGCTGGCCAGCCCTGAACTGATGCGTGCTGATAAAGATGCAGAATACGCAGAAGTGATTGAGATTGACCTTGATGAAATCAAAGAGCCAATTGTCTGCTGCCCGAACGATCCGGATGATGCCAAGACCCTGTCTGACGTTGCCGGTGACAATGTGGACGAAGTCTTCATTGGGTCGTGCATGACCAACATTGGTCACTTCCGCGCCGCCGGTAAGTTACTTGAGAAGTACAACAAGACGCTGCCGACCCGTCTGTGGATGTCGCCTCCGACCAAAATGGATAAAGCCCAGCTGATGGAAGAGGGGTATTACAACATTTATGGCCGTGTAGGTGTGCGTACTGAAATGCCGGGCTGTTCACTGTGTATGGGTAACCAGGCACGGGTTGAGCCGGGTGCGACGGTACTGTCTACCTCTACCCGTAACTTCCCTAACCGTCTTGGTGATGGTGCTAACGTGTACCTGACCTCTGCCGAACTGGCGGCGGTGGGTGCCATCGTAGGTAAAATTCCTACCGCTGATGAGTACATGGAATTCGCCGGTAAGATTGACTCAATGGCAGCCGATGTTTATCGCTATCTGAATTTCGATCAAATCGAGAGCTTCAAGAAAGCAGAAGACGATGCCAAGGCCAAGATCATTCCAACATTGAATGTTGCCTGATTTGGCGTATACACTGACAAGCCGGGCACCGTAAGGGCCCGGCTTTTTTTATGTCTGAAGGAAGGGTTATGAAACGAGTGGTTCATCAGAGTCTGGGGTTATGTATTGCACTGTTACTGTTTGCCTGTAGCGGTCATGCGCAGCAGGACGTGTCGTTCGAATCGGCCACGGTGACAATGGCGGGGAATACTTACCAGGTAGAGTTTGCCAAATCTTTTGAGCAACGTGCCCGTGGGCTGATGTTTCGTGAAACGCTGTGTAGCGACTGTGGCATGCTGTTTCATTTTACGCCGCCCAAGCGCGCCGGTATGTGGATGAAGAATACGCTCATCCCGCTGGATGTGGCATTTATTGATGAGCAAGGGGTAATCACTGATATTAAGCCGCTCCAACCGCATGATCTGACCTCGGTCAGCGCCTCTCAGACTGTATCCTACGCATTAGAAATGAATCAGGGCTGGTTTGCTACGCATAATATACAAGAAGGTGACCAGATCATTATCAATCACGAATAAGCAGTGCCGCACTGCTTTTCGTTGCTATCGGAGTTTATTGTGACCAATGCCTTAACCATCGCCAAATTTGGCGGAACCAGTGTTGCCAGTTACCCGGCGATGCAAAATTGTGCCCGTATCGTTGCTGGCAATGAGAACACCCGCATCGTGGTCGTCAGTGCCGCTGCAGGCGTGACCAATCACCTGGTGACACTGGCCCACACCGCGCTAACCCAGGAACAGATTGACGAAACCTGTGATGCGGTGCGTGATATTGAATTTGCTATTCTGAATGCGCTGAAAGATAAATCGGCCGTTGAGGACAAGCTGAACGATTTGCTGGAAGAAATGCGCGCACTGGCACTGCACGAGGAAATCCTGCATCGCCACGATCTAAAAGATCAGCTGTTATCCATGGGCGAACGGATGTCCTCACTGCTGTTTGCTGAAGTGCTTGCTGAGCAGGGCGCCAGCAGTATGAATTTTGATGTGCGCAAAGTACTGCGCACCGACAGTGAATTTGGTGCGGCCTCACCGGATATTGCCACCATTCAGACACTGGCTGGTCAGTTGCTGAAGCCTGAAATGGACAGTGCTGTGGTGGTCACTCAGGGGTTCGTCGGTGCCGATCAGCAGGGGCGTACCACCACACTTGGCCGGGGAGGGTCGGACTTTACCGCGGCACTGCTGGCCGAAGCCCTGGGGGCAGAAGCCTGTGAAATCTGGACCGATGTAACCGGTGTGTATTCCACCGATCCACGCATCACGGATGCGGCGCGGCCTTTGCCGGAACTGAGCTTTGAAGAAGCCGCTGAAATGGCCACCTTTGGCGCTAAAGTATTGCATCCGGCTACGATGGAGCCAGCACTGCGTAAAAACATAAAGGTATTTGTGGGCTCCAGCAGGGAGCCTGAAAAAGGCGGCACCTGGATCATGCGTGACTGCAGTGAAGAACCGCCCTATCGCGCGATTACCCGCCGTAAAGAGCAGGTCATGGTGACAGTGAAAACGCCGAAAATGATGTACGCACAGGGCTTTCTGGAGCAGGTATTTGCAATTATCGCCAAGCACCGCTTGAGTGTGGATTTGGTCACGACCTCAGAAATCTCAGTATCTTTCACCCTGGATAATCCGGCGAATTCAGTGGCGCAGCGTCTTAATAAGGAAACCATCGCCGAGCTTGAGACAATCTGTGATGTCAAAGTAGAAAGTGGTTTTGATCTGGTCACGGTGGTGGGTAACAACATGCAGTCAGCCCCAGGCATAACCAGCAATATTTTTGCGGCGGTGACCAGTTACAACCTGCGTATGATTTGCTTTGGCGCTAACCCCCATAATATGTCATTTCTGGTTAGCGAAGCGGTCAGCAGTGATGTCGTGAAGGATCTGCATACGGCACTATTTCAGTAACTAGCTGGCTGTCTGGCCAGCTTATGTCAGACGCAATACGTAGGTACGATGGCATGCCCGCATAGATTTAACGCGGGCATGCTGGATTAAATGGTCTGGTCGCGCGTTAGCCGAAGTGTAAGGCTGATTAGCATTGGTGTACCGGTGCAGGCTAGCGACAGTTCAGGGTCCATAGGTTAGCTGGCTGGTGGCTGGAGCAACCGGTCAGTGTTTATTGAGGGAGGGGGGATGCTCAGTCTGCGTCGGGCAACGGGACTTACAGGTCGCGCGATGAGCCTCCGAAAAGGACTGGCTTCGGCCAGTATGCTTGGACTGTTGGCGGTATCTGCATATTGTCCGGCGATAAGGGCGGCAGAGCCGGTCACGTTTGTCAGCCTGTCTTACGATGACGCTCTTGAAAGTCAGTTGGTTAATGCTGTGCCTGCTCTGGAGCGCGTTGACTTCAACGCTTCTTTTTATCTGGTGCCGTCTTACCCCGGGTTCAGTCAGTTCAGAGACCAGTGGGCGTCTTTGCCTGAGCTTGGGCAAGAGTTAGGAAATCACAGCTTTACCCACCCGTGTCGCGGAAGTCTTAACGGCAGAGAGTGGGTCGCGCCGGATAATGACCTGGACGCACTTTCGGTTAAGGAAATGCAACAGCAGGTGATAAGCGCCAACCATGCTTTGCGGGCACTGGATAACACGCAGACAAGAACCTATACCTTGCCCTGTGGGGATACGCGCGCCGCGGGTCATAATTACCTGAGTGCGATTTCGCCTTACGTGTATGCTATCAAGGGCCATACCCTTGCATCGCAAAATGAAATCATCATTGCGCCAGCCGGTGAAACGGGCGCTGAACTTATCGCGTTACTTAAGGCGCAGCCAGACTCCGTCCGGATCATCAATATCATCTTTCATGGCATTGGGGGAGATTATTTGTCCGTTAGCAGTCAGGCACATCAGGCGTTACTCACCTATTTAGACGCTAACCGGCATCGCTACCACGTTAATACCTATCTGAACATTGTCAGACAGATTAGAAAGAGTGATGAAGGCGCACCAGAATCGCCCAGCGCGCAGTAGAAAATCGTCGAAGGCGACGGGCGGCACGTGTTACGTTTTGCACTGCCCGTTTGCTTAATCAGGGTGTGGTCTCGTCGTATTGCGACAGCTCATTGTAGTTGATCATTGAACGCAGCTCTTCACCATACTCCTCCCCACGCTCTGAGTATTTATTCAGCCCCCAGGTCAGGGCCAGGCCGGAAACCGGTTTATCTTCATCACGAAGCGAGGACCTAATATCCCGAAGCGGCGCATAGGCATCGTGGCGATTGATATTCAGCATGTAGCTTTCAACAGAGTCGCTGGGTGCACGAAAATCAGCCACTTCATGGGTTTTACCCGTGTCCCGGCTGCTGGGAACAATGCCACAGCCCTTTTTAAAGCACCATTGCCCGAAAAAGTTATTGCCCTGCCGGGCAAAGCGGGATGTGCCCCACGCACTTTCGTTGGCTGCCTGCGCGAGGGCGAGCGAAACAGGAACAATATCAACGCGGTCCAGGAGGGCGTCACACGTGGCCGCTGGCGACAAGCTCTCACCATCAACCCGGTACGCGGTTGCCAGCTTTTTCAGTGATGCGGTGTCAGGGCTGTCCTTCGAACATGCTGTTTGTATTTGCTGCCGCTTTTCCATGATCTCCGTGTTGAGTTCGCTGACGATGGGCGCAAAGTAGCTAAAAAACGCGGCTTTACGTTCTGGTCCTGCCGGGTACTGAGAGAAGTCCGGCGCTGATTCTTTGGCGAAAAAGCTAAACCAGACAGCAATTAAAACAACAATAAATGCGACAATCGCGAGTAATACGGTATTTTTCTTTGTTTTCATTCTTTTCTTATCACCATTCTTCATTTGCATACCTATAACAGTAGGTAAGAAGCGTCCGGTCTGGCAAGTTAATCTTGTTTCATTCGGTCTGCCAGGCGTCGAAGCATTATAAATAGGAAATGGAAATAGAAATGGTTATCATTTGTGTTGTTTGTGGTAGGCTTGCCGCATTCTGGGGAAAACACGCAAAAGGAAACACTATGCCTCACATCAGATCCGCACTTAGCAAAGCGACGCTTTTATTATTCGCTGCATCAGCCACGGCACAAACACAATCATCCGATAACAATGAAAGCGAGCTGGAACATATTGAAGTCAACCCTTTGCAGTCGTACAGAAGCACCGCGACCAAATCGTCACTCAGACCGATTGATGCGCCGGTAAGTATTGATGTTATTGACCAGGAACTGCTGCAGCTTCGTCAGGCAGATAGTGTGAATAAAGCGTTGCGCTATGTGTCGGGTGTGACAACTGAGAGCCGGCCAACTATCACTATTTTTGACCAGTTTACTATCCGCGGCTTTACTACCTACCAGACGTTCTATGACGGCTTACCGCTGCTTACAAATAACAGCTGGAACCTGTACCCACAGGTGGATGCCTTTGCCACAGCCTCCCTTGAAATTCTCAAAGGACCCGCGTCTTCCCTGTATGGCCTGGTACCGCCGGGTGGGCTTGTCAATCAGGTAGCGAAATATCCGCAGGATACGTCCCAAACCCTCGTACGTGCGGTTGTCGGTTCCGACAGCCTTACCGAGCTCGGTGTGGATAGCAGCGGCGCGTTAAATGACGTCAGTCGCTACCGTCTGGTTGCTCTTGCGCGAGCACGTGATGGCTATCAGGACACGACAGAAACAGAACGTTATACGCTGGCACCATCCGTAACTATGGATATTTCAAAGGCGACAGAGCTGACACTTTCTGCGTACTATCAGGACGACCCTCAAATGGTACCGTCCACGCCGCTGCCAGGCATCGGCACGCTCTATGACGCGCCTTATGGAAAGCTGGCCCCTGACACTTATGCCGGTGATGAAAACTGGAACGAATTTTCACGTGAAGTGCTGATGCTGGGCTACAAACTTAATCATCAGATCAATGACGACTGGTCATTGTTACAAAAACTTCGCTACACCGATGCCGACGCATTGCAGCGAAACACATACCACAACGCACTTGCTGAGGACAATGTCACGCTGCAGCGTGCTGCCTACTCGACCGACGAGCATATTGATGGGGTAACCGTCGATACACAGCTGGCCGGCGCTCTGGACACCGCAGGGGTGTTTCATCAGGTGCTGGTGGGGGTCGACTATCAGAAGTCTGATTCACAGGTTGCGTACCGCGACACACTGGGAACGTCAACGCCAACTCTGAACCTGGCTGACGTGAACAATAACCTGTTTGATAAAGATGCACTGCCGCTTTCCTTTTATCAGGAAGATCATCAGATTGATATTCGCCAGCTCGGTATTTATGTGCAGGATGAAATGTCGCTGGGCAACCTGACACTGCTGTTAAACGGCCGGTACGATCAGTATGACAGCAGTGATGTTGTCGCCAATGTCTATGCTGGCAGTGCCTACGGAAGTCAGGCGGACATCGAACAGTCGGAGTTTTCAGGCCGGGCAGCGGCGATGTACAGCTTTGACTCTGGCTGGCGGGTTTACGCGAATTATGCCGAGTCGTTCGAGCCTGTAGCCGGCATGGATGCAGAAACGCAAACGGCTTTTGAGCCGACCACGGCCAGCCAGTTTGAAGTCGGTACTAAATTCCGCAGTCGCGGCGGTCAGACGACATTTACCGGCGCATACTTTATTCTTTCTAAGCAAAACGTGGTCGTGAATACGCCTGATTTTGCCCGCCGGACGCAAAATGGTGAGGTTGAGTCAAAAGGTGTGGAATTGGCAGTGGATACGCAGTTAGGTGACAACCTCACTGTCCAGGCCAATGCGACATTGCTGGCCATGGAGGTTACTGATAACCCGCTGGATACGGCGCTGGTGGGAAAGACACCGGTCTGGGTTGCTGAGGAAACGGCGTCACTGTGGGCTAACTACTTCTTTGATGGCGCGGCAAGCGGGCTTATGGTCGGTACGGGGATACGCTATGTGGGTGAGACGCAGGCGGATAAATATAACAGTGACACAGTCCCTTCATATACACTCGTTGATGCCGTAATCACGTACACCTTACCCCAGTACGACACCAAAGTGACAGGTAGCATAAGCAATCTGACAGACAAAACATATGTCGGAGCTTGCTTCGATACCGCTAACTGCTGGTATGGCGCACAGCGGCGAATAGAAGTTGGCATTGAAAAGCGGTTCTGAACAATTAATCTGGTAGTCATGACGTCACACGTGGTGTGATGATTGCCTGGCTCTGCAGCTACTCAGGCACTGTGGGGGCGTCGAAGAATGCTGGCGGAACCTTATAACGTTCGGCAATTTGTGCCAGTTCACCGCTAAGGCGCAGTTGCCGGACGCCATCATCAAGCGCGCTGGCAAGTTCCTGGTGCGCCGCTACTGCCGGAGAAAACGCGATATAGCATGGCTGAAACCTGAATGGGTTACGGCGCTGTTTCGGAGTTGAAAAAATAAAACAGGGCACCCTCTGGTGCCCTGTTTTGAAGCAGTTAAGTCAATCCCGCAGTCAATACCTGCGTGACTGTTACACTTTGAACTGGCGGATAGATTGCTGCAACTCGTCAGCCAGACGCGCAACCTCGTTACTGGAGTCAGACGTTTGTTGCGCACTGGACGTAGTTTCCTCGGCAATACCGACAATGGTTTCCAGCTTCTCGCTGATTTCCTGTGATACGGTATTTTGCTCACGGGCCGATTGTTCAATCTGCGAGCTGACATCATGGGCCTTATGCACTGCATCGGAAATAATATCCAGTGCTCTGGTAGCCTTATCTGTCTGCTCAACACACAGTGCAGTCTGCTCTTTACCCTGATCCATTACAGATACAGCTCGCTCTGCACCGGCCTGCAGAACTTCAATCATATCGTTGATTTCCTGCGTCGATTCCTGTGTCCGGCTGGCAAGCGTTCGTACCTCATCAGCCACGACGGCAAAACCGCGACCCTGCTCACCCGCGCGGGCAGCCTCAATGGCAGCATTCAGTGCCAGCAGGTTGGTCTGATCGGCAACGCCGCGAATAACATCCAGAATGCCGCCAATGCTGGCACTGTCCTGATGCAGTTTATTAATAACATCAGCCGCATCCTCTACATCGCGGGACAGCGTTTCAATGGTGTGCTTATTCTCAAGCGAAATCTTACGCACATTCTCGGCTTCAGTATCGGCATGGCGAATCTGGCTCAGGGTGTCTTCGGCATTTTGCATAACCAGCTGCGACGTGGAGTGCATTTGCGTGGTCGCCGTTGCTACCTGGGCAATCTGTGATTTCTGATTCTGAATCGAGTGAGTTGCCTGCGTGGTCACCGTCGAGGTTTCTTCCGATGCCGCAGCCAGTTGATCGGCCCGCGCATTGATGCCTGCAATCAATTCTTTAAGGTTACCAATCAGCTTATTACAGTTACGTGCCAGCTGACCAAATTCATCCTGCGCAGAATCGTCCATGGTGTGGGTCAAATCCCCGGAGGACGCGATATTGAGTAACTCATTGACCCGGTTAAGCGGGCGGGTAATCGCGCGCACTGTGATATAACCAATCAGGGTCGCAATGGCCACTGAGACCAGCACCACGACAATCACGAAAATATTGCCGTTTGACACTGATGAACGCACTTCGCTGTCGATACTTTTGGCCTTGGTGTTGGCCAGGGCCAGCAGTTTCTCAATGTCCTTGGTTGCTTCAGTGATGTTCTTGTCTGATGCATTCAGTGACTGCTCGGCAGCGTTACGGTGCTCCAGACGGTCAACGTGTAGCTGAACCACACCGTCAGAGGCGGTAATGGCATTAATGGCGTTATTCACCAGGTCATTGATTTCTGCCAGTGAGCCTGACGCATCGTCGCCATCGGCGGCGTCCATCATCTCAGAGAGTTGCTCGGCCACTTTATCGACAACCAGGTTCACTTCATTGCCAATGGTATCGGCACGTACCAGCGTATCGGTTTTAATGTATTCATACGAAACGGTGAGCAGTGACAACAATGATGTTTCAAGCTGGCTGCCAATCTCGGCGGCCTCCTGAAGGTTAGGGTTGTTTTCTACTTCTTCAAGGAATGAAAAGTCCAGCAGGTAGGTAGACGCATCATCGGCGCTGAATTCAGCTTCGTCCAGCTTATCAGTAATCGAGTTGCGCAGATTCATGTACGAGCGGTGATGGTCATACATCTGCTCCACGTTGCTGATGTAGTCGTCGTAGGAGGTTTTCACGTTAGCCAGTGATTTTTTCATATCCGCATCATTGGCCACTGCGCTGGCAAGCCGCCCGTATTGCTCGTCGAAGTTTTCCCGACTCTGCGAGTAGCTGGTATATTTTTCCTCGAGCCCGGCTAAATCCTCTTCTATGTAGGCTTCGAAGGTAAGCCTGCCCATATTAAGGAAACTGGCTTTCATCCCATTACTCTCTGATAAAGTCGGCAGTGCGACTGTATTAACCTCTTCAGTGGCATTACCCACATTATTGAGATTAACCAGAGAGACCGCACTGATGACTATAAGTAACAGGCTGATTGCAACAAACCCACCTATTACCCGCATCGCTATTGTAACTTTCATCGGAACTCCTGATGCTCAACGTTTTCTTTTTATGGAGATATTCTACCTGCCGGGAAAGACAAAATATACTGCTTAGTCGTGCTTCCCGAACAGACCGCCGGTTTACTGCGTCAGGCTTCCTGCCAATATCCTGCGGCTTTAGGGGGTGGCCAGAGCATGTGAATGGTTACCACCGTCATTATTATATCGTCAGCCCTGCGTCGTTCTTAAGCCGCAGATACCAAACTTATTCACATTGCGTTGCATACGGACAGTGTTGAAGTAAAAAGTTTTTATACAGTGCGCAGGCTGACTGGCGATAAAAGTGACATCGGGTTCAGGCGGCAACCTGTATCAGACGATTGTCTTCCAGTCGCAGCGCGGTCATTGTCTGCCCCCAAACATAACCAGTATCCAGCGCAATAAACTGATTATCCTGGGTGTTTCCCTCAAGGGCAGCCCAGTGACCGAACACGATTTTTTCTTCTTTTTTCAGGGAAGGGTTGGAAACAGCAAACCAGGGGGCAAGGTCCGCCGGTGCCTGAGCGGGGTTACTCTTCGTGGCGAACTCCAGGCTTTTATCCGGCCCGATGAAGCGCATGCGGGTGCAGGCATTTACAATAAACCGCTGACGAGAAACAGTGTCTAACTGTTCATCCCAGTGGCTCGGTGTATTGCCATACATCGTTTCCAGCATGGCGTTAAAATCATCGGCACGCAGCCGCGCACTAAGTTCGTCGCTCATCGCCAGTAACTGCGATATAGACCACCCCGGGTACAGCCCTGCATGAACCATGGTATGCGTATCATTGAGCCGGCAGGCAAGCGGGAACTGGCGTAGCCAGTCAATCAGCGAATCGAACTGTGGTGAATTGAGAAGCTGGGAAAGGTTGTCGTTGCTTTTCGCCTGACGGATCCCCTGACTGACCGCCAGCAAGTGCAGATCATGGTTACCCAGAACGGCATGAAAAGCATCGCCCAGGTCGCGCAGATACTCCAGCGTTGACAACGAGTCATCGCCACGTGCGACCAGATCGCCTACGGCATAGAGTTTATCCCTGCCAGGCTTAAAGCGGGCTTTTTCCAACAGTTTTTTCAAGCCGCTATAGCAGCCCTGTATGTCGCCGACTACAAGCGTCTGCGAACCCATACACACCTCAGAAGTTAGTTGATTAGATTAGGTACCGCGAGGCGGAACACATCAATATTGGCACGAAAAGGGGAGCCATCAGCGCGTTCCATTTCGTAGTAGCCCTGCATACTGCCTACCGGGGTATCCAGAATCGCACCACTGGTGTACTGGTATTCATCGCCTGCGTCGATTACCGGTTGTTTGCCTACAACACCATCGCCAGAGACTTCAGTGGTTTTGCCGTTGGCATCGGTAATAAGCCAGTAACGGGACAATAACTGCACGGGTTGCTGACTGCGGTTGCTAATCGTTACCTGATAAGCAAAGGCATACTGGTCCGGCTTTTCTGTTACGTGATCAGGTAAGTGCCGGGTTGCCACATGGATGAGGATCTGTGGATCGGTTGTGATCATAGACAATCTCCGCCCTGCTCATAAACAAAATTGGCCAGTGAGGCGAAGTCATGCAGCGTCAGCACTTCCGCGCGTACACCCGGGTCAATTTCCAGATTAGCAATGTCCTGCTCACTAATACAGTCTTTTAGCGCATTTCGGATAGTTTTCCTGCGCTTGTTAAAGGCCAGCGCACACACACGTTCCAGGGTGTCAACAGAATGTACATTCACCGGTGAGGTCGGGTGGGGCACAAGGCGCACTACAGCAGAGTCGACTTTCGGTGGCGGCTTAAATGCCCCAGGCGGTACGGTAAGCACCGGGATCACGCGGCAGTAATATTGTGCCATGACAGAAAGCCGGCCATAGTTTTTAGAGCCAGGACCGGCTGCCAGACGGTTCACCACTTCTTTTTGCAGCATGAAATGCATATCACTGATGTGTTCAGCATAGTCAAACAAATGAAACATCAGTGGTGTGGAAATATTGTACGGCAAGTTACCGAACACTCTGAGTTTCTTTTCCTTATCTGGCATTGCCGCAAGCAGCGATGAAAAGTCCAGTGTCAGGGCGTCCTGTTCAATAATGTTCAGTTTGTCAGCATGAAACGGATGGTGACGCAGGCGTTTTGCCAAATCGCGGTCTAATTCGATAACGGTGAGTCTGTCGACCTGTTCACAGACAGGGTCGGTCAGCGCCCCCAGTCCAGGGCCTATTTCTACCAGGTTGTCACCGTTGTCAGGTTGTATTGCAGAGACAATTTTGTCGATAACATAGTCATCGTGTAAAAAGTTCTGGCCAAAACGTTTTCGGGCCGTGTGCCCCAGATGAGTTTTGCTCATTGTTGATGCTGTGCCAGTTCAATTGCTTTTTGTAAGGCTTTGCTGAAGCTGCCTGAATCGGCCTTGCCACTGCCAGCCAGATCGAGCGCTGTGCCATGATCCACGGACGTTCGTATAAACGGCAGGCCAAGCGTGATATTCACCGAAGCGCCAAACCCTTTGTATTTTAATACGGGCAGGCCCTGGTCATGGTACATCGCCAGTACCACATCGGCCTGTTCCAGATATTTAGGCTGGAAGATTGTGTCCGCAGGGAGCGGGCCGGTGATGTTCAGTCCTTCTGCGCGCAGTTCGTCGAGCGCCGGATTAATGACCGTAATTTCTTCTTTACCAATATGGCCGTCTTCGCCGGCATGCGGATTCAGTCCGCAGACAAAAATATGGGGCTGACGGATCCCAAACTTTAGCTTGAGGTCGGTATTAATGATGTGGATCACTTTGTAGAGCCGGTCGCGGGTTATTGCGCGGGCTACATACTCAAGCGGAATATGGGTGGTTGCCAGGGCGACATTCAGGCCTTCGGTTGCCAGCAGCATCACCACATCCATGGTGTTGGACTGATGCGCAAAAAATTCGGTGTGGCCACTAAATGACACCCCTGCCTGATTAATAATGCCTTTATGCACCGGACCTGTGACTACTGCGTCGAAGTCTCCGTTGATATTGGCCTGACAAGCCTGGCGTAACGTTTCGACCACGTAAAGACCATTGGCACTATTCAGTTCGCCGGCAACCACCGGCTCTGCTACGTCTACCTGGCTCACAAATAACTCGCCGGGCTCCGGTAAGCGGGTCATCGCTGTGTCAAACGGTGTCAGGGTTAGCGGCAAGCCGAGCTCAGCTGCACGGGCCTGCAGCATGGAGCCGTCGGCAAAAACCACCGGTTGCGCAGTCCATGCGCCCTGCGCCAGCTGAATAATCAGGTCAGGCCCGATACCAGCCGGCTCGCCTGGCGTTACGGCTATTTTGAGAGGTGCTGTCATACTGAGTCCGCTTAACTATCCAGAACTTCAATATAAGCTGAATCTCGCATTTCACGCATCCAGGCTTCAGACTCTTCCGAGAATTTACGGTTAAAGATTAGCTGATAGGCACGGTCTTCTTTGCGTTTGTCTGTGGCATCATCAATGCGTCTGTCCAGTAACTGAATAAGATGCCAGCCGTGGCTCGAGCGAACGGGATCACTGTACTCACCCGGCTCAAGGTTAGCCAGCGCATCACGAAATGCCGGTACGTAGTTACTGGGATCGGCCCATCCAAGGTCGCCGCCGCGTAATGCTGACCCCGGATCTTCCGAGTGCTCTCTTGCCAGCTCGCCAAACTCAGCCTCTTCAGCTTTGACCTGCTCGCGGAAATCGGACAGCATTGATTTGGCTTTCTCTTCACTAAGAATGATGGACGGCTTGATCAGAATGTGGCGCGCATTGACTTCTTCGACGGTGACTTTCTCAATACCGCGCGTGTCTTTAACTTTTAGAATATGAAAACCGGCGCCACTGCGGATTGGGCCGATTAGCTCACCCTCGCTGTAATTTTGTACTGCTTCAGCGAACAGGGTTGGCATAGAGTTGATGTTCAGCCAGCCCATATCACCACCTTCCAGTGCCTCTGAGCCCGAGGATGAGGCAATCGCTATTTTGGCAAACTCAGAGCCGTTGTTTAACAGTTCAATGACTTTATCCGCACGGTCACGGGCACTGGCAATATCTTCATCCGTGGGATCTGGCGGGAAACCAATAAGAATATGCCCCAGACGGTACTCGGCCTGTTCCGCACCCTGTTCTTCAATAATTTTAACCAGGTTATTCACTTCCTGTTCGGTGATGTAAACGCGGCGGCGAACATTGGCGCGGCGAACCTCACCGATAATCATTTCTTCACGAACATCTTCCCGGTAATCTTCATAGGCAACCCCATCCTGACGCAACTGACGGCGCAGATCATCTAAGGTTGCGCCCTGGTTGGCGGCAATGTTAGTGATGGTTTGCTCAAGCTGTGGATCGCTGATTTGGATCCCCATACGCTCTGCCATTTGCATCTGCAGACTCTTGGCAATCAGGCGTTCGATGGCCTGGGTGCGCAGGGCGCGGTCAGAGGGCAGTGACTGATCGTTTTCTTTTGCGTTCTGTCTGACCTCTTCGATCAATGCCTGAATCTCACTCTCGAGTATTACACCCTGATCAACGATCACAGCGACGCGGTCAAGGCGGGTTTCCTGTGCGACACCGGAGAACGCTACCAGCGCCCCCAACAACATTGCCCGTATAATGAACTTCATAATCACTCTTTTTGTTGGTTAAGGAAGATGCGAATAAGTCTACCTGTTTAGGGTAGCGTTTTAGTTTAACGTGTAGGGCTGGCGATAACCAAACATGCCATCTCGCAGCATGGTACGGCTATTACCGCTGTTACCAAAGCCCTTAAATAAAAACTGCAGCGCAATACCGGAATCATAATCATCCACCGATTGCTCGCCAAGCGCGTTAAAACGGTTGTTCAGATGACGCTGGGCCACCACCCGTATCGCCCAGCAGCAAGATTCGTATTCAATACCGACGTAGCTTTCAATACTTCGCTCACGCTCAAGATCGCGGTATGTACGGCCTACCCACTGCCAGTTTTTAGCAATCGGCCAGCTCGCCGAAACCCCAATCTGATCAATGGTTTCGCCAGACAGCTCCCGGACATACCGGTGTGTAAGCTGAATAAAGCGCTGCGCATCGTGGCGGTACTCCAGCGAAATACTGCTGCGCTCTACCTTATCAGTATCGGTGCTGACCAAAGCCTCTGAGTGCAGATACCAGCGCTGTTCCAGACGCCAGTCTACTTCTCCTGCCAGCGCCGAACGGTCGTTACTACGCGACGCTTCAGACAGCTGGCTGTCATCAAGGTAGAATATCTGACCAAGACTAAGAACAAATTGTTCCCGGTTAGTTTCATCCAGTATGCGGGTAGTAACACCGATGGTCACTTCATTATTATCGCTGATACGATCCAGACCCGTAAACTCCTGCCCGCGAAATAGTCCTTCAGTGTCGGTTAACAGGGGGGTTGAGTCGTACATGCCGATATTGGTCTGATCCTCATACGAGGTATACAGATACTGAAATTTTGGCTCCAGCGTCATGGTCATGGCGTCACTGATCCAGGTGGTGTCTCGTTCAAAATACAGTGCACCAAACAGTCTGGCCTGTCCCAGCGTCCGGTTAACTTCTTCTTCCAGTGGCGTGTTTTCTGTATTTTGCTGGTGATAATAGGTATTCAGTAACGTGGCTTCTGCAGTCAGCTCGCCCCACTGCCGCTGATACGGTATTGCCAGTGTTGGGGCAACATGGAAGCGGGTCGCCGTAGGTGCCGATTCCTGGGTGTTGTCGAAATAAGCCAGTTCCGAGTCAAACCTGAACTCAAACAGTGAGCCCAGCGGCTGGGTATAATTGAGCTGAAGTTCAGGCAGCGCCCGGTAGGTGTTGGGGTGATCGCCAATCACTTCAAAATCACGGATGCGCATTGAAAGCAGCAGATTTTCTTCATAATAATTCAGATTGACGCTGCGATACAGGTGGGTGTCAGCCCGGTTATAAAAGTCTGAACCTAAATCAACGATATAGTTGTCGTCGCTAATGCCATTAAAGTCGACCCCCAGTAACCAGTTCTCTGACAATACGCCTTCATGTTCAAAATGGTAGAAGTAGCGATCGGGCGAACTGGCAATATCGCTGTCACTGGGCAAATATTCCAGATTAAGCTGGCCACGGTTGTTACGGGTCAGATAACGGAACTCAGTTTTGAGCTGCACGCCCCGGTTGGTCATCACTCTGGGAGCGATGGTCATGTCATAGTTCGGTGCAATATTCCAGTAGAAAGGCTGCTCAACATCAATGCCGGTATAACTGGAGCTGGTAATAACCGGCGTCAGAAAGCCAGTCTGTCGCTGGTCACTGACCGGGAATGCAAAATACGGTAAATAGAATACCGGCACATCGCCGACGTAAAAGCGCGTATGTTTGGCCTGTCCCCAGACGGTCCCCTTTTCAATACTGATTTCGCTGGCCCGGATAATCCAGTCTTCATCGCCCTGCGGACAAGTGGTGAAGCTTACGTCGCTAAGGCGCACACCCTCATCGCTGGCAAGCAGGATCTCATTGGCGGCGCCCTGGCCGGAAAATCCGGTCAGCTGATAGCGGGTATTTTTCATTCTCAGGCGCTGGTCGTTGGAATTAATCGCGACCGAGTCGCTGTCTACTTTCAGTTGCGCGTCCTGGTAGGTTACATCGCCCTTTGCAATCAGGTTGCGGCCATTATCACTGACTTGCGCCTGATCGGCACGGATGGTCGCACGATCAGAGGTGATACCGACATCACCACTAAATAAAGCAACTTTGTTTTCAACTATTTCGGTGCGCCGGGACTCTACTTTTACGTGACCGGGCGGCATCAGCTGACTGCTGGAAAACTGAATCGGTGCAACGGAGCACATCCCCATCGTTGGCACCGGATCGGCCGGGGCAAATTGCTGAGCACCGGCTGTTTGCATGCCGATGGTTGCCGAAATAAGAAGGGCGCAGGTTTTTTTCATGCGTTGGAGAATGGCCTGTTGTTATCTACATATTGTTGCGCAATGGCAGTGGCGACACGTGTGCGGCATTATGCCTGAAGCAATCACGTCGCTTCATGGCGAAATCACAGCCTCAATAAACGGTGACACGGTGACAAAACCCGCATCGAGCCATGCCAGAAACGGTCCGTCCACACACAAAGCGCCAATTCTAAGCACTTATGTACTATTTACCAACCATTGAACGTAATTTTTAACGAATTCACAGTGTTCGGGCCTGCTTCTCATTGCCACAGGCTTCCGATATAGTCAGCATAGCGTCGTGGATAAAGGCTACTGGGCTGTGTTATCAGTTCTACCGGTAAATTCACCATTTTGAGCCAGCGCAGTGAAGCAAAGGGCGTTACGTGGCAAAAAGCCATGCACCTGACCCACTGTTTTTGCGTAAAACTGACAGAGTAATTGCAGGCAAAGGAGATTCAGGCATGCCGTTTTGGGGCAAAATCCTCGGATTAGTATTTGGTTTTATGTTTCTGAAAATTCCGGGTGCCATTCTGGGGCTGATCGTCGGCCATTTTTTTGATCGGGCCTACAGTCAGGATTTTAGTCAACTGGGTGGTTTTGGGCGCTTTTTTGCCGACCAGGATAAGCTGAAACAGCAGGCTGTGTTTTTTCATAGTTTGTTTTCTTCCCTCGGGCACCTGGCGAAATCCGATGGGCAGGTAACCAGTCGCGAAATACAAATAGCCACGGCCCTGATGGATGATATGCAGTTGTCGGCGCAGGCCCGTAAAGAAGCGCAAAATGCGTTTCGCGAGGGCAAAGACCGCGACTTTCCGTTGATCGATACCTTAAAAAGTCTGCACGAGGCCTGCCACGGGCGGCGTGATATTTTGCAGGTGTTTCTGGAGATCCTGATCCAGGCCGCTTTTGCTGATGGCGAGTTATCGCAACAGGAATACAATGTACTTGAGAAGGTCGCCCGTCCGCTTGGATTCCGCCGCCGCGATCTCGACTACCTTATCTCAATGTATGAAGCTGAGATCCGCTTTCGGCAGCGCGGCCAGTCTTCTCAAAAGCAGCGTCAGAGTGCCACATACACGGAAAAGCAATCGCTTGATGATGCCTACCATATTCTTGGTGTCTCTGCTTCAGATGATGAGAAAACCATCAAACGGGCTTACCGGAAACGCATGGCCGAGCATCATCCGGACAAACTGGTGTCCAAAGGACTGCCGAAAGAAGCCATGGAAATTGCAAAAGGCAAAGCACAGGATATTCAGTCAGCCTATGAGATGATCAAAGAGCGCCGCGGATTCTGATCATGGCCAGAGCGCTAACCTACGTGCCTGCCGCCAGCCAGTCTCATATTGATGCGTTTATCGATATGCTGTGGCTGGAACGCGGGCTAGCCGAGCATACACAGAAAAGCTATCGCAGCGATCTCAGTAAACTGGCGATCTATTGCAATAATGCCGAGCTTAACGATATTGCCCTGGCCACCACCGAGATGCTGCAGGGCTATTTGCAGTACCGACACGCCAGGGGCTTGTCGCCACGCAGTACCCAGCGCTGTCTAAGTGCCATGCGTGCGTTTTATATCTACCTGATTGACCAGCGGGTCCGGATTGACAATCCAGTCTCTGTACTGACCAACCCAAAAACACCAAGGGCGCTGCCCTCCAGTTTGAGCGAAGCTGATGTAGACAGTTTGTTAGCCGCGCCTCAGACAGACGACCCTATCGAATGCCGGGACAAGTGTATGCTGGAAGTGTTGTATGCCACCGGGTTGCGGGTCAGCGAACTGGTGAGTTTGCGTCTGGATCAGGTCAGTCTGCAGCAAGGCGTTGTCAGGGTTACCGGCAAAGGCGACAAGGAGCGGCTGGTACCATTTGGCGAAGAGGCGCTGGAATGGATGGAACACTATCTTAAACAGGCGCGTCCAATGCTGCTTAAACGTCACAGTGAGGTTGTATTTGTCAGTCGGCGTGGCCAGCAAATGACCCGTCAGACGTTCTGGCATCGCATTAAGTATTATGCGCAGGTGGCCGGCATAAAACAGTCGCTGTCGCCGCATACGCTGCGTCATGCGTTTGCTACACACCTGCTCAATCATGGCGCCGATTTGCGCGTTGTGCAGATGCTGTTGGGTCACAGTGACTTATCCACCACCCAAATCTATACCCATGTTGCAACAGAAAGGCTGCAGTCACTGATTGCCCACCACCATCCAAGAGGGTAGCCTGTTTACCACCGCAGCCCGTGGGAATAAGATGCGAATAAGTTTATCGCCGCTCAGGTTCGCAGCAAGGCACCCGGTCCAGGCGGTCTTTTGCAGGTATGGCGGGTTCAACAACCTCTGTCCTGTCTTTGTGGCTGTGGTAGACTGCATGAATACAAATGTGAGCGTCGTGCAACGGCGCACAAATCCGGTATTTTGTCACCGGTCCATCGATGTCAGGAGTCAATGTGATTAAATCTGTATATTTGGCAGCCTTTGCTGTAATTGGAATGATGTCATTTTCAAGTGCTGCGGCGATGGACGAAGCCGCGCTGAAAGCCAAACTTGAAGATAAAGTTGGTCTTACCATTGAATCGGTGCGGACCTCACCGGTAAACGGCTTATATGAAATAACTACCAACCGTGGCTTATTTTATGTCAGCGAAGATGGTGGTTATCTGCTTCAGGCCCGTATTTTCAATGTGAATGAAGGGATGCGCAATGAAACGGAAGCGGCAATGAGCAAAATGCGCAGCGATGGCGTTGAGCAGTTTGCCAATGCTGGCATTGAGTTTAAGGCAGAAGACGAAAAGTACGTCATTTCGGTGTTTACCGACACCACCTGCGGCTATTGCCGCAAACTGCACAATGAGATGGATGCGTTTAATGACGAAGGCATTACGGTGCGCTATCTGGCCTTTCCCCGCGCAGGCCTGAACAGTCAGGCATACAACGATATGGTATCGGTGTGGTGCGCAGAGAACCCTCAGCAGGCCATGACCGAGGCGAAAGCAGGGCAGAGCGTTGCCACCGCCTCCTGTGAGAACAGCGTGGCAGAGCAGTTTACTTTTGCACAAAAAATAGGCGTAAACGGGACACCGAATATCGTCTTGCCCAATGGCGATCTGATTCGGGGTTATCAACCTGCCGACGTGGTGGCCAGAACGCTAAAAAACGCTGAGTAATGCAACAAACACGCAGCGGCATCGCCCTGCGTGATTACCTTTACTGTACCTGAGGAGGTAATTGTCAGTCATGATCCTGCCTATTGTCAGGCGTCAGTTGTGTCAGGCACAGCTTACCGATTCTCTGCACCCGGTTATTGAGCGTATTTACCGGGGGCGTCATGTCCAGTCCATGGACGATCTGGAAACAGGCTTACGTGCACTTCTTCATTATAACGACCTTAAAGACATGGACCGTGCCAGCGCTCTGCTGAGTGACGCGGTGCAGTCACAGCGAAAGGTGGTTATTGTCGGTGACTTTGATGCTGATGGTGCTACCAGTACTGCGGTTTGTATGCTGGCACTGCGCCAGATGGGCCTGAGTAACCTCGATTACCTGGTGCCAAACCGGTTTGATTTTGGTTACGGACTGAGTGAGCCACTGGTGGATGTAGCTGCCGGGCAGGGCGCAGAACTGCTTATCACCGTAGACAACGGCATTGCCTGTCTGGATGGCGTGGCACGTGCCCGCGCCCTGGGGATGCAGGTGATTGTCACCGATCACCATTTGCCCGCTGAAACCCTGCCTGATGCCAATGCCATCGTGAATCCCAATCAGACAGACTGTCATTTCGCATCGCCCAGTATTGCCGGGGTTGGCGTTGCCTTTTATTTAATGCTGGCAACTCGCGCACACTTACAGCAGGCAGGCTGGTTTGCGTCACAGGGTATCACTGCGCCGAATCTGGCAGAGCTTTTAGACATTGTTGCAGTGGGGACTGTGGCCGATGTGGTGCGTCTGGATAAAAATAACCGTATTCTGGTTCATCAGGGGCTACAGCGGATCCGCAGCGGAAAGTGTCGCCCAGGTATCAAGGCACTGATTGAAGTGGCAGGTCGGGTTCCGGCAAACCTGACCTCCACAGATCTTGGCTTTGTGATTGGGCCACGTTTAAATGCAGCGGGCCGGCTTGACGATATGGCGCTGGGCATAGCCTGCCTGACAGAAGACGACGCCATGCAGGCGCGAATGATGGCGGCCGAGCTGGACAGTCTCAATAAAGCGCGCCGGGATATTGAAAAGGGGATGAAGGAAGAAGCCATGCAGGTGGTGGATTCGCTTACCCTTGATTCTGGCGAGCTGCCACCGGCGCTGGTGGTGTATAAGCCTGACTTTCATCAGGGTGTAATTGGTATTGTGGCCGGACGTATTAAGGAAAAGTATCTGCGTCCCGCTATCGCCTTTGCGAATGCCGATGAGACCACGCTCAAGGGGTCTGCGCGCTCAATTGACGGGGTCCATATTCGCGATCTGCTCGATGAAATTAATACCCGTTATCCGGGCGTAATTGAAAAGTTTGGCGGCCATGCAATGGCCGCCGGCCTGAGTATTCCGGCTGAAAAGCTGAACGCGTTTCAGCAGGCCTTTGAAGAGGTTGCCGCGCGCTATCTGGCGCGACTCGATGACGAATCCGTGCTGCTTTCAGATGGCGAATTGAGCAGTGCTGAACTGACACTGCCGTTTGCCCGTCAGTTACGCGGCGAAGGGCCGTTCGGGCAGGGCTTCGAAGCGCCATTGTTTGATGGTGTGTTCGCGCTCGTATCACAACGTATTGTGGGGCAGCATCACCTTAAACTGGTGCTAAGGCATGCAGATGGTGAAGAAGTCGATGGCATCGCCTTTAATGTGGATACAGCGCGGTGGCCGGACAAACAGGTGGCGCAGGTGCGTGTGGCATACCGGCTGGATGTGAACCTGTTTCGTGGGAATGAAACCGTGCAGTTGCTGGTGGAGCAAATAGAACCCTATGCCTGATGATGCCAGACAGTTAACTGACAAACACCGGCAGTTAACGCAGACAGACAATGCCCGGGTCATTTCGCATGTTCAACGGGATGAAGACGACTGGGTACGACACACGCTTATGCTGGAAGGTATTGACGTGCCTTTTATATTTCGCCGCAAGCAACAGTATCAGAGTCTTAAAGGTGCCCGTGTTAATCTGACGTACTACCCGGTGGAACAGGAGGTAGCCGGTATTCCCTTCGAAGCCATGAAAGTGGTTCGGATTAAACGCAGCTAGGAAGTTATATGACGCATCCCTCCTGGCTTCAGGCCTTTGTCCTGCATCGGCGTGCCTACCGCGAGACCAGCTATCTGATTGATTTTTTCACCCTTGAGGCGGGCAAAGTGTCTGCAGTAGCCAAAGGGGTAAGAAGCGTGAAGTCTGATCGCAAAAGCCTGTTGCAGCCGTTTCAGTCGCTGCGCATTCAGCTCAGGGGCAAAACAGACCTGAAAAACCTGACGCAGGTCGAGAGCCTGACACCTGCCATTGCGCTGACTGGCAATGCGCTGTTTTGTGGCATGTATGTGAACGAGCTGACAAACCGAATTATGCCAGCAGGTCTTGAGAGCGAGGTGATGTTTACCGCCTATACCAAGGCACTGCAGAATCTGGCATACCAGAATGATAAAGAACTGGCCCTGCGAACCTTTGAATTTGCGTTGCTTGAGGAAATGGGGCTGATGCCTGAATGGGGGATTGAAGCGCGCACCCAAACCCCGGTTATTGCTAACCAGTGGTACCGCTACGCCAGTGATGAAGGTATGGTAGCTGCGATTGAGAGCGAGCCCGGTAGTATTCGCGGCGATATCTTACTGGCGCTGGCACAGGGCGAGTGGCATGGCGACAGTCAGCGCGCTGCGAAAAAACTCAGTCGTCAGATCCTGCTGCCGTTACTGGGCGCGCGACCATTAAAAAGCCGCGAGCTGTTTGTTGCGACCCGCAGAAAGCCGTAGTCAGTGCCGTACCCGCATGCATACCAAAGACAGGGAGCTGAGACAATTTACCGTTTCAAACGTCGCGCTGTAGCCCCTTCTCAGACGTTTATCTGTTACACTTAGGCGCAATCTTGCACGAGGAATAAGCTAGCTATGAAAGACATCTTACTGGGTGTGAATATCGATCATATCGCAACCCTGCGTAATGCCAGAGGCACCACTTACCCTGATCCTGTGCACGCTGCTGATATAGCAGAGCGCGCTGGCGCAGATGGGATCACCGTGCATTTGCGTGAAGATCGTCGTCATATCCGCGATCGTGATGTCCGCCTGCTGGCCGAGACAATATCCACGCGCCTGAATCTGGAAATGGCGGTGACCGACGAAATGCTGGCGATTGCTGAGCAGGTATCCCCGGCATTTTGCTGTCTGGTGCCTGAAAAGCGCGAAGAACTGACGACAGAAGGCGGGCTGGATGTGGCCGGTAATCAGGCGCTTATCAGTGATGCCTGCACCCGACTGGCCGATGCCGGTATTGCCGTGTCACTGTTTATTGATGCTGAGCAGCGACAGATTGACGCAGCGCTTGCCTGTAATGCACCGTACATCGAAATCCATACCGGTCAGTATGCTGAGGCCACCACTGAAGCTGCCAGTCATCAGGAGCTTGAGCGTCTCATCGATGGGATCCGCTATGCGCATCAGGCTGGGCTGAAGGTCAATGCTGGCCATGGCCTGCACTATCACAATGTTAAACCTGTCGCGGCCATCCCGGAGCTGGTGGAACTGAATATTGGTCATGCCATCATTGCCCGCGCGGCCTTTGACGGATTGGATCGCGCGGTAGCAGATATGCGCGCGCTGATGCAGGAAGCCAGACTGTCGGCACAGCGGGCTTAGCTGTGGCTGTTGCTGGATTAGGTACCGATATTGTTGAGATTGCCCGTCTGGAGGAAAGCCTGCGCCGCTCTTCACGTTTGGTGTCGCGTATTTTAACTGATAATGAGCAGCACCTATATGCCGCGCAGACGCAGCCAGTGCGCTACCTGGCGAAGCGATTTGCGATGAAAGAAGCGGCAGTGAAAGCGCTGGGTACAGGCATTGGCAATGGCATCGGCTGGCAGCACATCGAAACCATCAACGATGACATGGGCGCGCCGCAGCTAATCTTTCACGACCGGTTTAAAACACTGTGCGAGCAGCGCGGCATCATCCGGCATTTCGTATCGGTATCCGATGAAAAACACTACGCGGTGGCCACCGTGATTTTAGAGACTGATAATTAACAGGGGTAGACACCGTGGTAAGCTTTTACAAGCCCGGCAAAGGAAAATCAGCGCAATCTGCCAGGCCCACCCGGACGCACCTGACCATTGATGACTGGGACTGGCAGGGACAGGGTGTGGTGCGTGGTAAACCAGTGACATTTGTCAGCGGTGCGTTACCGGGGGAACGCTGCGAAGTGTCGGTCACACACCGAAAAAAGCAGGTAGCCAATGGCCGTGTCATTAATGTCGAGCAACAAAATCCGGCCCGCCAGCTGCCTTTTTGTCCGGTCGCCGGGACCTGTGGGGGCTGTCAGTTGCAGCATGTTGACAGCGAGGCCGCCCTGACCTGGCGTCAGCAGGCAATCGACAGACTAATCCGAAACGCCACCGGACAAGCAGTAACTCAGCACATGCACTGGAAGGCGCCACTCACCGGCAATAAGCCAGCTTACCGACGTAAAGCGCGTCTGGCGGTGGATGCGCGTAACCCAGACAAGCTGGCCATTGGCTACCGGGCAAGGCAAGACAACCGGGTTATTGATATAGAGGCATGCCCGGTGCTGGTGGAGCAGCTCAGCGTATTAATTGCACCACTGAAAAAGCTGTTGCGGTCACACAGTGGGGTGCGTCATGTGGGGCATATTGGACTGCTGGCCGGCGAGTCGGTCAGTCAGGTTACCATTAAGGCAACGCGCCCGCTGTCAGCGGCATTTACAACGGCCTTGTCAGTCTTTGCAAAAGACTGGCAGATTAACCTGTTGGTTGACGGTCATGATGGCGTTATACATACCCTGCATCAGCAGGCCCCGCTGCATTGTTATGTCTCAGATAATCGTTACATCAGCCCCGGACCTAATGATTTTATTCAGGTTAATCATGAGGTTAATCGCGCGATGATTGCTCAGGCTATCGACTGGCTTGAAGTAAAGAACGGCGACGTGATTGCCGACTGGTTTTGTGGACTGGGAAATTTTTGGTTGCCGCTGGCCGATCTTGGTGTCCGGGTTCAGGCTATTGAAGGCGTCGCCGATATGGTGCGAAAAGCAAAACACACTGCACAGGGACAGGGCATTAGCGGCATCGACTGGCAGCATCTCGACCTGGCTGATTATGAAGTGGTGTGCGAAGCGCTTGCCCGTGACATTCAGAAAGTCCTGCTTGATCCGTCCAGAGAAGGGGCATCAGTAGTATGTCAGGCGCTGGTGACACATCCTGTTGAACGAATTTTGTATATATCTTGCAACCCCAGTACCTTTTCCCGGGATGCCGGAACATTAACCGCTGGTGGCTATCAGCTTGAGAAGGCGTCACTGATTGAAATGTTTCCTTATACCCAGCATCTTGAAATGATGGCGTTGTTTACCCATCCGGCAATGATGAAGCGCGAGTAACTCTGCTTATGGTGTCTACAAGAAAAGTACATGAATCTACCCGTCCTTCCTTTGAGCGCTGGCTGGACAGCCTGCAGCTTAGTGAGACCACTAAAGACAAGCTGCGTGCTATCTCCGACCAGCCCGAACGCTTGCTGGTTGGCCAGGAAATGGTTGAGATCCTGCATCAGCTTAATATGGATGATGCGACGTTACAGGCCGCGCTGGTGTTTCCCTATTGTCAGGAACACAGCCTTGATGAAGAGCAAATTCAGGCGGAGTTTGGCAACGAGATTTGTCAGCTTATTGTAGGCGTGCGGCGCATGGACGCGATTAAGTCGTTGCACGCCCGGCAACTGGATCCGGACAAGACCAACGACAAGTCAGGTGAACAGCACATCGACAGCATTCGCCGTATGTTGCTGGCCATGGTAGAAGATGTGCGTGCCGTAGTGGTTAAGATGGCAGAGCGCATCTGTGCCCTGCAAAAAGTGAAAAAAGCCGAAGAGGAAACCCGGGTAATGGTTGCCCGGGAATGTGCGGCGATTTACGCGCCGCTGGCTAACCGGCTGGGCATCGGACAGCTTAAGTGGGAGCTTGAAGATCTGGCCTTTCGCTACCTTCATCCGACCACCTACAAACAAATCGCCCGTCAGCTGGATGGCAAACGAAAAGAGCGCGCCCTGTATATCGATAACATCGTTGGTGAGCTGCAGTCGTTGCTGAATTCTGAAGAGATCCGCGCTGACGTGTACGGGCGGCCAAAACACATTTACAGCATCTGGAAGAAGATGCAGAAAAAACGCCTGACCTTCGAACAGCTCTTTGATATCCGTGCGGTACGGATTATTGCCGATCGTCTGCAGGACTGTTACGCCGCACTGGGCACAGTGCACGCAAACTTCAAGCATATCCCGAATGAGTTTGATGACTATATTGCGACGCCGAAACCTAACGGCTATCAGTCTATTCATACTGTTATTCTGGGGCCGGAAGGCAAACCGGTTGAGATCCAGATCCGGACCAGCAAAATGCATCAGGATGCCGAGCTGGGCGTCGCAGCGCACTGGAAATATAAGGAAGGCTCAGCCGGAAAGCAGTCAGGTTATGACGAGCGTATCAACTGGCTGCGCCGCATTCTGCAATGGCAGGAAGAAGTTGCTGAGTCTGGTGATCTTGTCGAAGAATTACGTAGTCAGGTGTTTGATGACAGAGTTTATGTCTTTACCCCGCGCGGTGATGTGATCGACTTACCCTTCGGCGCCACCCCCCTGGACTTTGCCTATTATATTCACAGTAACGTTGGGCACCGCTGTATCGGTGCCAAAGTCAACGGCCGAATTGTGCCCTTTACCTATCAACTGCAAAGTGGCGATCAGGTTGACATTCTGACGGGCAAAGAGCTCAACCCCAGTCGCGACTGGATGCATCCGGGACTTGGCTATGTTCATTCTTCCCGGGCACGGGCCACCATTCATTCCTATTTCAAAAAGCAGGATCGTGAGAAGAACCTGAATGCCGGTAAGGAGTTACTGGAGCGTGAGCTTGGCCGCCTGCAGATTGAACTGCGCCATGCCGGTAAAGCCTGCGACAAGTTTAACGTAAACTCGACGGATGAATTGTTTGCTGCCATTGGTGCCGGGGATATTCGCATCATGCAGGTGGTGAACTTTCTGCACCATCTGCTCATTCCTGAGCCTGAGCCGGAAATCAGTCCCAAGGTGAAAACCCGCAGGAAAGCCAGTGCGACCGGTAAGCAGGACGCGGTGGTGATTCAGGGGGTAGGTCACCTGATGAGCCAGATGGCCAATTGCTGTAAGCCGGTGCCCGGCGAGCCAATCATGGGCTATATCACGCAAGGGCGCGGCGTCAGTGTGCACAAGGCGCATTGTGATCAGCTAAAAAACCTGCTGCGCGAGCACCCCGAACGTCAGATAGAGGTTAACTGGTCACAGGCATTGGACGTCGGCTTTGAGGCCGCTATTGATATCTATTGCAGCGATCGTACCGGTATTTTACGGGATATCACCACGGTACTGGCCAACGAGGGAGTGGCATTACTCGGTGTACACAGTCAGAGTGATACGTCCCGACAGACGGCGGTGATTGCGATATCGGTAGAAGTGCAGGATCTCAATAAGCTGACCCGGGTACTGGATCGTTTAAAACAACTTAAAGGAGTCGTTGATGCCAGACGAAAAGCGCAGTGAGGCGGGCTCACACATCGACAGACTCTGTCAGATCATGGCGCAACTGCGTGATCCCGAGCATGGCTGTCCGTGGGATGTAAAGCAGTCCATGTCCTCACTCACGCGTTATACCATCGAGGAAGCGTACGAGGTGGCCGAGGCAGTAGCACGGGACGACATGGACGATATTCAGGATGAGCTTGGCGACCTGGTGTTTCAGGTAGTGTTTTATGCGCAGATCGCGAAGGAGGCTGGCGAGTTCTGCTTTGACGATGTGTGCCGACGCATCAGTGACAAGTTAGTGCGCCGTCATCCTCATGTGTTTGCGGATGGCGACAGGCAGGCAGATTTGTCTGCTCAATGGGAGGCGATTAAAGCCGGGGAACGTGAAGCGAAGGGCAGGACGCCACAGAAGCTGCTCGATACCGTACCGAGCGGGCTGCCAGCCCTGATGTACGCACAAAAACTGCAAAAACGCTGTGCCACAGTGGGCTTTGACTGGGATAAGGTCAGCGATGTTACGGCTAAGGTTAAAGAAGAGGTAGGCGAGATTGAGCAGGAGCTTGCTGCCAGACAACCAAACCCCGACGCTGTAGAAGAAGAAATTGGTGATGCCCTGTTCGCCATGGTCAACCTCGCACGCCATTGTCAGGTAGATGCAGATACAGCGCTGCGCAAGGCGGCGCAGAAATTCGCCAGGCGGTTTAATGAGGTTGAAGCGGCGGCGCAGCAGTCAGGCTCTACACTAAATTCACTGACGCTGTCTGAAATGGAAGCGTTTTGGCAACAGGTAAAGGTACGCGAAAAGCAGGCTTAAGTGAACACCTACTTACTTTTAGTAAGTAATGCCGTAGCCGCCTTATGAGGTTGTAAATCCCAGCGCGCGTAGTCCAGCGAGTAAGACAGAGTGGGATTGGCAATATCGTGAATGGTGCGCGCATCGTCATTCAGTATTGTCATTGCCTGACGATGATTTTCATGCCGCATAAACAGCGCCTCCATTTCGCCAGATTTGATCATGCGGCTTAAGCCTACCGCAATACGTCTGGCCAGTTGCGGCGCGCTGGGGCGTACAAACAGGTACTCGTAAGTCGGGTAACGAATAATGTGGTAACGCTCAAGCGTCAGCACCTGACTTTCATAGCGGGCTAAATCCCGGCTAACTTCGATGATATTGCGTGGAAAGCTGTCCACTACACCACGCTCTACCATGTTAAACATCGCGCCGTACCACTCACTCCAGTCAATACCCTCGACACTGAACCCCTGACGTTTCAGGATTATTAAGTCCGGCCAGTCATTACCCTGAATGGCGGTTTTCTGTTTTAAGCCGGGTAGTGCCAGAGAAGCAGGAAAATCAGTTTGCCGGTCTTTTCTTATAATCAATAGCCGGTAACCGGCTAACCCTTTGAGCAAGGGGAGCCGCACGGGGATCAACTGTGCTTCGCGTTCATCACTGGTCATACTCCACATGACATCGGCCTGATTGCGCTTCAGCGTCACAATCTGACGGCCCTGCGGCATGGGATGCGAATGGGCGACGACGTCGGTGTCACCGAATTCCGGGGTGACGGCCAGTGCGTGACGTAGTAGATCGCGGTGATAATACCCGTATTCGCTGCCGTCGAAGGCGCGGGTATAGACAATCTCGTCTGCCTGCACATAACCCGTGATAGCAAGTAAAAAAAAGAGCAGTCTGTTTAAGCCTGGGGCGGGGGACATAAACACGTCAGTACGCATCTTTATTAAAATTAGTATGTAATTAACCCTAGCCGAAACCACTGTACCTGTCACCTTTGCAAAGAGCGTAATTTTTTTGCCTTACAGGGGTTCGCTTTTTATCCAATTGCTGTATAATTCGCGCCCTGCCCAGTTACGCCCGCCTTTGGGAAGGCGGAAGAATCAATCGGCTCGAAGGGGCTTCGGTATTGATTTTAAGGTGATTTTTCTAAGGTAGAAAATCAGTAACGACGATTTTATTCGGGTGAATGATAAATGAAAACTTTTGTTGCTAAACCAGAAACGGTAAAACGCGACTGGTATGTGGTAGATGCCACAGACAAAACTCTTGGCCGTCTGGCTTCTGAAATCGCGATGCGTCTGCGTGGCAAACACAAGCCAGAGTATACGCCTCACGTTGACACTGGCGACTACATTGTCGTAATCAATGCTGAGAAAGTTGCGGTAACAGGCCGTAAAGCGCAGGACAAAATGTACTATGCGCACACGGGCTACCCAGGTGGTCTGAAAGAGACAAACTTTGAAAAACTGATTGCTGAAAAACCAGAAATGGTGCTTGAGAAAGCAGTGAAAGGAATGCTGCCAAAAGGTCCTCTGGGCCGCGCAATGTTCCGTAAAATGAAAGTTTATGCAGGTAGCGAGCACAAGCATACTGCACAGCAACCACAAGTTTTGGACATTTAAGGAGCAACTGACATGGCAGATACTCAATACTACGGCACTGGCCGCCGCAAAAGTTCTACTGCTCGTGTGTTCCTGCGTCCAGGTACAGGTAACATCACAGTAAACAAACGTGCTCTTAACGAGTACTTTGGTCGTGAAACCGAGTGCATGGTGGTTCGTCAACCACTGGAACTTGTAGAAATGACTGAGAAGTTTGACGTTTATGTCACCGTTTCCGGCGGTGGTTCAAACGGTCAGGCAGGTGCTATCCGTCACGGTCTGACCCGTGCACTGATGGACTATGATGAAGCGCTACGCGGCGATCTGCGTAAGGCTGGCTTTGTTACACGTGACGACCGTCGCGTTGAACGTAAGAAAGTGGGTCTGCATAAAGCACGTAAGCGTCCTCAGTTCTCAAAACGTTAATTTTACATTTACGTTTTACGAAAAAACCCGGCCTTTGCCGGGTTTTTTATTGTCAGCCGGCAGCCCTGCCGGGCCGCTGCAAAAAATGACAGTAATTTAACCCCGCTCAAATCCCCGTGTAACCCTCTGATGACAGGCAGACTGTTGTACTAAGCGTGCGTTTTTGCGTTAGAAAATATCGGTTTAATTCCAGCAAAACCTTGTGTTTATAAGGGCTTTTCCCTTATCATTCGAGGTCGAAAAATATGACAAGATTCGTGATTCCTCAGACTGGTGTGTGAATACCGCCTGACACGCTTCACGACTAGCTGACATGGCCTCAGACTCATTGCCTGAGAATGGCGCCGTGACTATCCGAACCTGGAGAAATGTGGATGAGCAATGTATCCGTAGATGCAAATGAGCCTGCACATAATGACAACCAGCCTAAAAACAATAATCGCCGTCGCTTTTTAACGGTTGCAACGTCTGTTGTTGGTGGTGTGGGTGTCGTTGGTGCAGCGGTACCGTTTATTGCGTCCTGGAATCCCAGCGCAAAGGCGAAAGCAGCCGGTGCGGACGTTGAGGTTGATATCAGTGGCATTGAGCCCGGGCAACTGATTCGTGTGATGTGGCGGAGTAAGCCGGTATGGATTGTACGCCGTACACCCGAAATTCTGGAAGAGCTTAAGCAGCACGAAGATAACCTCAAAGATCCGAATTCCGAAGCGGAGCAACAGCCAGCCTTTGCCAAGAACTACTATCGCTCTGAAAAGGAAGAGTACCTGGTGCTGGTTGGCATCTGTACACATCTGGGTTGCTCGCCCACACACCTCAAAAATGGTGCATTTGAAGAAATCGTTGAAGGCGTACCGGATGGCTTCTTCTGTCCGTGTCACGGGTCAAAATTTGATATGGCCGGCCGTGTATTCCAAAACGTTCCTGCACCGCTGAACCTGGTAGTTCCGCCTTATCAATACGTTGATGATACAACCATGATTATTGGTTCAACAGCGGAGGAAGCGTAACATGAACGGATTTTTGAACTGGATAGAACAGCGCATTCCTATGATGCGTGTGGCGAATATGCACGCCCTTCAGTATCCGGCGCCACGCAACATGAACTTCTGGTATGTGTTTGGCTTTCTGGCCACCATCGTACTGGTTAACCAAATTATTACTGGTGTCTGGCTCACCATGAGTTACGAGCCGTCAGCCGATGGCGCGTTCCGCTCGGTTGAATTTATCATGCGCGAAGTCGACTATGGCTGGCTTCTGCGTTACATGCACAGTACCGGCGCCTCGGCGTTCTTTATTGTGGTCTATCTGCACATGTTCCGCGGTATGATCTATGGTTCCTACCAGAAGCCCCGCGAGTTGCTGTGGATATTCGGTATGTTTATCTACCTGGCGCTGATGGCCGAAGCCTTTATGGGCTATGTGTTGCCATGGGGTCAGATGTCCTACTGGGGCGCGCAGGTAATTGTGTCATTGTTCGGTGCCATTCCGGTGATTGGTCCGGACCTGGTCATTTGGATCCAGGGTGACTATGTTATCAGTGGCGCGACACTGAACCGCTTCTTTGCGCTGCATGTTATTGCCTTACCGCTGGTCATTGTGATTCTGGTATTCCTGCATATCATTGCGCTGCATGAAGTGGGCTCAAATAACCCGGATGGTGTGGCCATTAAGCATAAAAAAGGCTCATTGCCAGAGTCAGAAAAAACGCCGTACAAGATCCACGAGTACTACACCGATAAGTACGACATTGCTGATGACGTGGTGCCGTTCTTTCCGCACATCGTGCTCAAAGACCTGGTGGCCTTCTGTGTGTTCCTGGCTGCGTTTACGTACGTCATGTTCTTCGCGCCGGAAATGGGCGGTAAATTCCTTGAACATCCGAACTTTGAAATTGCGGACCCGCTGAAGACGCCGGAGCACATCTTCCCGGTTTGGTACTTCACGCCGTTTTACGCAATCCTCAAAGCCGTACCTGACAAACTGTTCGGTGTACTGGCTATGTTTGCCGCGATAGGCTTTTTGTTTGCCCTGCCGTGGTGGGACCGCAGCAATGTACGTTCATGGCGCTATCGCAGTGGTCTGCATAAAGTTAACCTGATCGTATTCGCAATCGTATTTATTTTCCTGGGTTACTTAGGTGGAACGCCGCAGGAAGCGTGGAAACTGATTGCGTCGCAAATCGCGACAATCATGTACTTCGGGTTCTTCATTGCACTGTTCCTGTACAGCAAAAACGAGAAAACCAAACCTGTACCAGAGAGGATCCCTAAATGAAAAAACTGATGTATTTTCTTGTATTTTTCCTTCCTGGGGTCGCGATGGCTGCGGGCGGTAATGTGCCTTTGGATAAGGCCCCTATAGATTTGACGGACAAGGCGTCACTGCAACGCGGTGCGAAACTGTTCATGAACTATTGTCTGGGCTGTCACTCACAAAAGTACCAGCGCTACAGCCGTACGTTCGAGGATCTTGGGATCCCGGAAGATTTGGGTGAAAAGTATCTGCAGTTTACCGGCGAAAAGGTGACGGACTACATTACCAACACCATGCCGGAGACAGGCGCGGCGAACTGGTTCGGTAACCCGCCACCTGACCTGACACTGGTTGCCCGGGTGCGCGGTCCGGACTGGATTTACACCTATCTTCGCACCTTCTATGTGGACGAAAGCCGTCCCTTTGGCGTGAATAACAAAGTCTTCCCTGATGTAGGTATGCCGCACGTACTGCAGCCGTTGCAGGGTACGCCACGCGAAACTAACGAAGAAATGCTGGTCGACGGTGAAATGGTCGAGCGTTACGTTGGTATTAAGAGCGATGGTGACGGTGCATTGTCGCCAGGCGAGTACGATCAGGCCGTAGGCGATCTGGTTAACTTTCTGGAGTATTCCGGTGAGCCATCGCGTCTTGAGTCTGAGCAGATAGGTAAATGGGTGCTGGTATTTATCGCCGTGTTGTTTGTCTTTGTGTTCTTGCTGAAGAAAGAATACTGGCGGGAAGTGCATTAGCCCCCCGAGTTAAGGTATACTATGCGAAGGGGCGTATGCCCCTTTTTTCGCATATGGGCTCAAGCGGCCCCTATGCCCTAAATTAAGTTTCTCAACGGAGGAAATTGAATGGCCGTTGCCGCGAATAAACGTTCTATCATGACGTTGTTCTCAGACACCATCGACATCTACAGCCATCAGGTACGCATCGTACTGGCAGAAAAAGGCGTAGGCGTGGAAATTAGCTACACAGACCCGTCTAATCTGCCGGAAGATCTTATCGATCTGAATCCGTATGGCACGGTCCCCACACTGGTTGATCGTGAGCTTGTGCTGTATCACTCGCACATCATTATGGAGTACCTGGACGAGCGTTTCCCTCATCCTCCGCTGATGCCTGTATATCCGGTTTCGCGTGGCCAGAGCCGCCTGATGATGCACCGGATTGAAAAAGACTGGTATGCACTGGCTGCACAAATCTTCCGTGGCGAAGGTAATGTTGACGCAGCACGTAATGAACTGCGTGAGTCGTTATTGTCTCTGGCACCGGTATTCGCGGAAGAGCCGTATTTTATGAACGAGGAGTTCAGCCTGGTTGATTGCTATCTGGCACCGCTGTTATGGCGTTTGCCTGCGCTAGGCATCGAACTGACCGGTGCAGGCAGTAAAGAGGTCAATGCGTATATGAAGCGTATTTTCTCGCGTAGCGCGTTTAAAGCGTCACTGACTGATCAGGAACGAGAGATCCACACACCGTTATGACATCTATGACGTCGAATCAGCCTTATCTGCTCAGAGCGTTTTTTGAGTGGATTGTAGACAATGAACTTACGCCTTACATTGTGGTTGATGCAACCAAACCTATGGTTGAGGTGCCTCAGGAATTTGTCAAAGACGGACAGATTGTACTGAATATCTCGCCATCAGCCTGTGTTAACTTCATGCTGGATGTCGATGGTCTGTCGTTTCAGGCTCGCTTTGGTGGCCAGCCTCGGCGCATTAGCATGCCCTGTCATGCTGTGATGGCGGTCTACGCCCGTGAAAATGGCGCGGGAACCGTGTTTGCCACAGAAGAAGACATGCAGGCCGACCCACAGACTTCGGATGACGATACAGGCGCTGGCAGCGCGCCTTCAGCGGTAGACGAGCATACCTCAGATGATGGCGATGCACCGGTGCCGCCGAAAAAAGGCAAGCCGAATCTGAAAGTCATCAAATAGCAATATCAGTGATGAATGAGAAAAGCCGTGCTCTGTGAGCGCGGCTTTTTTGTGTGCAGTAAGCGATAAAAATTGTGATAAAACTGTGACCTTTTCGTGACCATTTCAGGATAACTCACAGCCACACTCTTCTGTGCTGACAACACAAACACAGAGGATTGTTATGAAACACTACGCATACCTATTAGGCGCAGCCACGCTTGCTGCATCTCACCTGCACGCAGCGGAACTTACCGTTGAGGTGCAGAACCTGACGGGCGGCATTCACTTTACGCCGCTGTTGATTACTGCTCACCCTGACGGCTCCCAGCTATTTGAAGTGGGTGAAATGGCGTCGGCGGAGCTGCAGAGTATGGCAGAAGGCGGCGATATCGCCCCGCTGGCAGCTTTGGCTGACAGTCTCAATGCAGACTCAGTAACGAACCCCGCTGGCGGCTTGCTCGGGCCCACCGCGACGACCAGTGCGATGCTGTCTACTGCCGATGACAACGTTCGCCTCAGCCTGGTTGCTATGCTACTGCCAACCAACGATGGCTTTGTGGCGCTTAACGGCTGGAAGATCCCGTCAGAGCCCGGTATCTATACTGCGTACCTCAACGCCTATGATGCCGGAACAGAAGCGAATGATGAAATTCGTGGCAGCGGTATGCCGGGGCAGGCAGGTATGCCCGTTCCGCCGCCATTAGAAGACCTGGTGGGGACCGGCGGGAGCGGTGTAACCGCAACGACCACCAACGCAATGATTCATATCCATCCCGGTAATCTGGGTGATGCTATGCCAGATGGCGGTAACAGTGATATCAGTAATACCGTACAGCGCTGGCTTAATCCGGTGGCAAAAGTCACTGTGACAGTGGCAGAGTAGGGGGCACTTATGAAAACGACTCTTCGATTTACGCTGCTTAGCGTGACATCAGTGCTAATACTGGCAGGTTGTGGCAGTGATGACGATGATGAGGTAATGATGCCAGATCCCCCAGTTCCGGAGCCGGTTGTCATGACGTATGAGGTTACCATCACTAACCTGACAGCAGCGCAGCCGCTGTCGCCAGTTGCTGTGATGCTGACGGCCGAACAGCAGTACTGGCAGGTGGGGATGCCAGCCAGCGATGCGTTGGCACTGCTGGCAGAAGGTGGCGATAACAGTGAACTGGTGAATGCCGGTGGCGTATTAGCAGCGTCAGACTCCGGGATGCCAGTGGGACCGGGAGACAGTGCGTCAGTGACCGTTTCGGTGGACGATGCTGAGGGTGTGTGGCTGACGGTTGCCACCATGCTGGTGAATACCAACGACGGGTTTACTGGTATTACCGGCTACGACTTAAATACCCTTACCATTGGTGACAGTGTGTCGATGTCGGTTATGGTGTATGACGCTGGTACTGAAGCGAACACTGAGGCAGCAGGCACCATACCCGGACCGGCAGATGGCGGTGAAGGTGTCAGCGCCGGACGTGAGGAAGCTGATAGCGTATTCGTGCACGGCGGTGTGGTGAGTCAGGAAGACGGCCTTGCCAGCTCAGTGCTGGATCAGTCTCATCGGTTCGATAACCCGGCCGTTAAACTTTCTGTTACCCGCGTGGAATAAAAAGACCCGCTCCCCGGTCTGTTTCAAAAGCGTTAGATGAAGCAGGCCGGAGGCCCTCATGATCCTCGTCGTACAATCCGTTGCGATGTACCAGCAGCATATCAGTGAAAGTCTGAAAGAAACCGGCCTCGCTGTTGAGTGCGTCAGTTGCTTTGACGACGCACTAGGCATGCTGCGACAAACCCGGTATACGATGGTCATACTGGACTGTGATATTGGAAGCGACAGTGGTTTTACACTTTGCCAGATTATTCGACATGAGGATCTGGCGTCAGTTATCGTTTTCGTCGGCGCAACAAGCACCACGTCTGATCGCGTACTGGCACTGGAATTAGGTGCAGATGACTTTATCCGTTACCCGTGTCAGGCGAGGGAGCTGCAGGCCAGAGTCCACGCTGCGCTAAGACGCCAGCATCCCCGTTGCACAACGCAATCAGGCATGCAGCCGGACAGTCTGCGCTGCGGCTGTATTACTATTGATGAAAAGCGGCACCAGGTATGGGTCAACGAACAGCCTGTGAATTTGACGGCAACCGAGTTTACCTTATTGCAGTATCTGGCCTCGCATGCCAATCAGGTATTTTCGCGCGCACAATTACTGGCGGCAGTGTGGGACTATCACCATAGTGGTTATGAGCATACGGTAAATTCACACATTAATCGCCTGCGCAGCAAACTGGGGCCGGGCGCCGCCGCGATGATAGAGACAGTATGGGGCGTAGGCTACAAATGTTGTGATGGCAACACCCTGGACAGACAGCGGCATAAACCGGCCGCGGTCGTGCCGCTGCGTCAGTCTATATAAGAAACAGAGTTGCAGTGCCCAGAAAGGCAAAAATACCCACAACATCGGTAATGGTAGTAAGGATAACGCTGCCGGCAAGCGCCGGATCAATCTTCAGCTTTTTCATAATGATGGGCAAAAATGCACCGGAAAATGCAGCGGCAATCATATTAACCATCATCGCGAACGCGATGATCATGCCCAGTACATAGTCCTGTTTCCATAGCGCAATCACACTGGCGATCAGCACCGCCCAGATAACGCCATTTAAAAAGCCAATGGCCAGCTCTTTTCCAATAATCCAGCGCGAGTTGCCGGTATTCACATGACCCAGCGCCATGCCCCTGATAACCAGGGTGAGAGTCTGATTGCCGGCGACACCGCCCATACTTGGCACAATTGTATTCAATATTGCCAGCACGGCTAACTGGCTTAACGCCGCCTCAAATAAGTCGCTGACCATGGCTGCCAGCAAGGCGGTGACCAGGTTTAAGGCCAGCCACACCGAGCGTCGCCGGGTACTTTGCAGGATCGGTGCGAAGGTATCTTCTTCATCGTCGAGACCGGCCATACTCATCATTGAGTGCTCCGCATCCTCGCGGATAATATCGACCACGTCATCAATGGTAATGCGGCCCACAAGGTGGTGTTTGGCATCTACGACCGGCGCGGACAACCAGTTATAGCGTTCGAACATCCCGGCCACTTCATCGTCAGCCATGTTGTCCGGGATCGCTTCAGGCTCTTCATCCATTACTTCACTGACTTTGGACTGTGTATCAGCGGTCAGCAGCCGGGTAACCGGGACAATGCCGATCAGAATATCGTTGCGGTTTACTACATACAGGGTGTCCGTATTTTCCGGCAAGTCACCTTTTAAGCGGATATAGCGAAGCACCACATCAATCGACACATCCGGACGCAGCGTGATGGTGTCGGTGTTCATGATAAAGCCGGCGGTTTCCTCACCGTACGACAGCGCCTGCTCGGCGCGCAGTCGGTCCTGCGCGTCCATGGAGGCGAGAATATCCTGAAGTACTTCGTCCGGCAGGCTGCTGAGTGTTTCTGCCAGGTCGTCGGTATCCATTTCCTCCAGTGCGTCGACCACATTGGCAGGCATCATGCGGCTGATAATGCCGTTTCTTACGTCTTCTGAGAGTTCTTCGAGGATATCGCCGTGGAAATCCCCGTCGATCAGGTTCCACAGCTCCTCACGGGTACGTGAGGGGCTGGATTCGAGGATCAGCGCGACATCGGACGGGGGAAGTTCAAGCAGCAGCTTTCGAACGGACACAAACTGGCCACCAGATAATGCGGCATTAAGCTGCTTTAACTGACCCTGAGCTTGTTTGGAAGCAATGGCTTCGGCCACGGGCGTGTCCCTAACTTGTTGAATTTAATACTCGTTAGGATAGCGCAAATGCAGTGACTGTGTCATGACAAATCCGGGCCAGAAGGCGGCAATCTTTGGAAAGAAGGCGTAATGCCTGTGATCGCTCAAGCCGGTATATATCCCGGCTGGTCTGCTACACGCGAAGCACGTCGTTGCAGATTACTCTTCTTCGTTAAACTTACCGACGAACAACGACTCAATGGCGTCCATCGCCTGTTCAGCGTCCTCGCCTTCAGAAATTACTGTGACCTGTTCGCCCTGGTGGCTTTCCATCATCATCAGACCAAGAACACTGCTGGCATCAGCCTCTTTGTCACCTTTGATAAGCGTTACCTGGGCATCAAACTGATTGGCCAGTTGTACAAGCTGTGTGGCTGCGCGTGCATGCAGACCAAGCTTGTTAACAATAGTCAGGGTTTTCTCACACCGCATTATTTGTCCTGCTCCCGATGTCGGATCTGCACATCCGGGTGGGTGTTGCGAAAGCTTTTCGCCAGTGACTCGGCAATATATACCGAGCGGTGCTGGCCACCGGTACAGCCGATCGCCACCGTCACATAACTGCGGTTATTACGTTCAAGGTGTGGCAGCCAGGTGCTGATGAGATTTTGAATCTGCCAGATAAACTTGGTCACGATAGGCTGCGAGCCCAGAAAGTTTTCTACTGCCGCATCCAGTCCGGTCAGATGCTTTAAGTCGGGCTCCCAGTGTGGGTTTGGTAAGAAACGGGCATCAAAAACATAATCGGCATCTTTGGGAATGCCATATTTAAACCCGAATGACTCAAACACCAGCACCAGCCGTGAACTTTTTTTGCCAAGTATGCGTTCCCGAATGAGCTCTGCTAGCTGATGTACTGAAAGTTTATCGGTATCAATGTATAAATCGGCCCGCTCTGTAATCGGTGCCAGCAAGGTCGACTCTGCGCGTATGGCCTCGGACAGCGATCGATTCTTTTTGGCCAGAGGGTGCAATCGCCGGGTTTCGCTGAACCGCTTCACCAGCACATCGTCACTCGCGTCAATATAAACAATGGTCATCGACCAGGACGAGGGCAGGTAATCGAGAATTTCGACCAGCTCACTGGGATCTTTTGGCAGGTTGCGCACATCAATGCTGATAGCAACCTGATCATAGTCATCGGCAACCGTGTGGGTCAGGGTGGGCAACAGGTTAACAGGAATATTGTCGACGCAATAATAGCCCAGGTCTTCCAGCGCACGCAGCGCCACCGATTTACCAGAACCCGAACGTCCACTGATTATAATGAGCTTCACGGATCCTCTCCCTGATAACTGGCGCTGTCACTGCAGCGCGGTAATGATCTCATCGCTGTCATGCGCGCGACGAATAGCTTTGACGGTGTCTTTATCACTTAACTTACTGGCGACGGTAGCCAGTGTCTGCAGGTGGCCTTCGGTTTGTTCCTCTGGCACCAGCAGGGTAAAAAAAATGTCGACCGGCTGGTTATCAATGGCATCAAAATCGATGGCAGGCGTACTGGTCACTACAATAGCGATGACATTTTCCAGACCCGCTAGTCTGCCATGCGGCAGAGCAATACCATTGCCTATACCTGTACTGCCCATGCGCTCCCGCGCGACCAGGCTATTGAGGACTGTAGTCTGATCAATAGTCGGGTTATTTTTCGCAGCGATGCCGGCAATAATTTCGAGAATGCGCTTTTTACTGGCGCACTGAACCGCACACTCGGTGCGGTCCAGGCTGACTAAGGCTTGTATATCCATAATGCTGATAGGATTAATGTTTTTTCATTTTTTCCTTGTGCTTAATGACCTGCCTGTCAAGTTTATCAACCATGCTGTCGATAGCTGCGTACATGTCCGTATTTTCGGAAGACGCAAAGACTTCTGCCCCGCTAAGATGTACCGTCGCTTCTGCTTTCTGATTAAGCTTTTCAACATTGAGGATCACATGCACATTAGAAATGTGGTCAAAGTGACGCTCTAATTTGCTGAACTTGGTATCGACATAATTACGCAAAGAGTCGGTGATTTCGACATGATGACCAGTAAGGTTGATTTGCATATTTCGTCTTCCTTATTTTGATGAGCCAGTCAGATAAGGCTCTTACGTTGGTTAGACGGCGGGATCGCAAGCGATTCCCGGTATTTTGCTATTGTTCGCCGGGCCACCTTAATGCCTTGTTCGGCCAACAATTGAGCAATCTTACTATCACTGAGTGGCTTGCTTGGCGTTTCCGCTGCCACCAGCTTTTTAATCAGTGCACGTATCGCCGTGGAGGAACATTCTCCGCCTGATTCGGTTGCAACGTGGCTGGAGAAAAAGTACTTCAGTTCGTAGATGCCACGGGGGGTATGCATGTACTTCTGCGTCGTTACCCGCGAAATGGTCGACTCATGCATATCCACCATTTCTGCGACATCGTTAAGCACCATTGGTTTCATCATTTCCGGGCCATGCTCGAAAAAGCCCATCTGTTGCTGCACGATGCAGTTAGCCACTTTCAGCAGTGTTTCGTTACGGGATTCCAGGCTTTTAATAAACCATTTGGCTTCCTGCATGTGTGAACGAATAAACTGTGAATCGCTGCTGTTTCTGGCCTTACGACTCATGGCAGCGTACTGCTGATTGACACTCAGTTTTGGCAGGCTGTCGGGATTCAGTTCGACTGTCCAGCGACCATTTTTCTTGGCCACAGAAACGTCGGGAATCACATACTCAGAGTCGTTAGCAATCAGTGCACTGCCAGGCCGCGGGTTGAGTGTTTGCAACAGACGCATCGCTTCGCGCAACTGATCTTCCTTGAGGCGCGATTTACGCATCAGGGTACGGTAGTCTTTTGAGCTTAGCAGATCGCTGTATTCTTCAATCAGCATGCGCGCTTCTGCAAGCCAGGGCGTATCATCTGAAAACTGGCGCAATTGCACCAACAGACATTCCTGAGGAGTGCGGGAACCGGAACCAATCGGATCGAAAAACTGGATGCGCTTCAATACGCACTCTACTTCGTCCATTTCAACAGGCTCTTCCATGTCCTCTGAATTGACACTGACGAGAATATCGTCAAGTGTCACCGTCAGGTAACCTGATTCGTCAATGGAGTCGATAATGGCCGTGGCAATCGCCCTGTCAGTATCTGAAAAATGCGTAAGACGCATTTGCCAGAGCAGATGGTCCTGAATATTTTCGGTGGTCTCGCCCTGAAACACCTGATCATCATCGCCTGACGAGGCGGGAGCAGGGGCCGAAGAGGCTGAGTAATACTCGTCCCAGGTACTGTCTATCGGTAACTCATCCGGGAGGTCATTTTTTTCCAGCGCATCACCGCTCTCCAGGCTGTCGCTGCTGGCAGAGGCGGTTTCGGTGGCGCCGTCATCGTTGTCGAGGTTACTTTTCTCCGGCGGCTCATTGTCCTGCCCTTCATCCACCTCCAGCAACGGATTGGCGTCCAGCGCTTCCTGAATTTCTTGTTGTAAGTCAAGCGTCGACAGCTGCAATAGGCGAATGGCCTGTTGCAGTTGAGGCGTCATAGTGAGCTGTTGACTAAATTTTAGCTGTAACGATGGTTTCATCTACGTCTTAAAAGTTAATGCTGTTGATAGCGTCCTGAAAAGAGGAGAAGCGTGACAATTCAATACCCTAACTATAGCCTGAATTGTTCACCCAGGTATACATCCCTTACCTGTTGATTGCTTAGTACTTGCTCAGATGTTCCCTGAGCAATCAATTCCCCATGACTGACAATGTACGCTTTTTCACAGACATCCAGCGTTTCACGTACATTGTGGTCTGTTATTAATATACCGATCCCGCGGTCACAAAGATGCTGAATTATTTTCTTTATATCATTTACCGAAATAGGATCAACGCCGGCAAAGGGTTCATCCAATAATATAAACTGGGGGTTCGCTGCCAGTGCGCGGGCAATTTCCACACGCCGGCGTTCACCGCCTGAAAGACTCATCCCCGTACTATTACGTATATGGTTGATATTAAATTCATCAAGTAGCGCATCGGCTTCTGTTTCCTGGCTCGCTGTATCAAGATCTTTGCGGGTCTGCAAAATCGCCATCAGGTTGTCATACACAGTCAGCTTACGAAAAATAGAGGCTTCCTGCGGCAGATAACCAATACCCCGGCGTGCCCGTTCATGCATAGGCATGTGGGTCAGCTCGTCACTGTCGATATGGATTTTTCCTTTGTCCAGCGACACCAGACCGACAATCATGTAAAACGTGGTGGTCTTACCTGCACCGTTCGGGCCCAGCAAACCCACAATCTGACCGGTCGACACTTCCAGGCTGACATCTTTAACTACCTGACGTGTTTTATAGGATTTAGCAAGGTTCAGAGCGCTCAGCGTGGCCATAACTACTGCTTGTCCTCCCCTTTATCGACATTGTTGTCGTCACTGTCTTTCTCGCTATCCTGAGTGAGCTTCTTGACTGCCTCGGGCTGAAATACCGTCGTCACGCGTCCCTCACCATCTTCACCGGTAGCCAGTAGTTGTTCGGTAGCCATGTCGTAGGTAATTTTATCGCCACGCACCATGCTGGTATTTTGCCTGAGTTCAGCACTGCCATTTAGGGAAATAGTGCGCTTGTCGACTTCATAGCGGATCTCATTGGCACGGGCATTCACCGTAGCGCCGTCCTCCATTTTCTGAGAATAGCTGGCCGGGTTACCGCGCGCTACAAAGATTTCGCGTCCTTCACCCTGAGAGGCAATAACTTCAACTTCCTCAGCATCAATCACCAGTGTGCCCTGTGTAATGCGCACATCCTCTTTAAACAGTGACGTCTTGTTTTTGCCGTCTACGAATTGTGACTTGGAATCTACTTTAATCGGCTTCGAAAAGTCACTGTCTGTCGCAACGGCGAGTGGTACCGTACTAATCCAAAGGCTGATTGCCAGGAGAGTAAACCGTTTGTACATGGTCAATAAGCTCATACTGTTGGGTTTGGAGATCGGCATTAAAGCCGTTGCTTGATATAACATACTGCACGCCCCGAATTGTCACCGGCTGGTCGGAGACCATGGTTTTGGTATCGAGATTTATTTCGATAAACTCGGTCTCTATGGTCTCGACAAAGTCATTCTGTGTCTGATTCACAATTTCAACGTCCGAATCCAGCTGGATGGTGTCATTGTTATACAATGTGCCTTCCTGTGCTGTAACCAGCCAGGGAGCGCTGGCATCGTCGGTGTAAAGTGTGTACTCCGGCTGAGTAAACAACACAAAACCGAGCTGATCATAGTGTTCCATATTTCGTGCAAACACTCGATGATTAAGTTGTCCTTCCTGATTATACAGCGTGGTGGTCAGGTTCTTTGCCCGGTACGCAGGACGCAATGCATCAATCTGGTCTGCCTGGCGCTCCACTGGCGCTTCACTCATCCAGGTTGGGATATAGAGCAGCAACGCCAGAATGAACAGGATCAGAATACTGATCTGCAGACGACTGGTACCTAACAGGCTCATACACTGGCCCCTAAAATGCCATCCAGTTTACCCTGCGCTTGCAGTAATGTATCGCAGACCTCACGGACCGCACCCATACCACCGGCTAATGAAGTGATCCAGTTTGCCTGCTGACGAACCTGTGGGTGCGCATCTCTGACGGCAATTTTTACTCCGGCGTGCTGAAACATACCGGTATCGGGCATATCATCGCCCATGGCCGCTATCTGCTCTGGTGAAAGTGAGAACGTATTGCACAAAGCGGCGAGTGCCTGTGATTTGTTTTCTTCACCCTGAATAATGTGTGCCACGTTCAGTGCCTGCATGCGGTCGTGTACAATATGTGACCGCCGGCCTGTGATCACCGCCACCGAAATACCCTGCTTTGCCAGCGCTTTTACACCGTAGCCATCGCGGGTATGAAATGCTTTCAGTTCCTCCCCGTCATTGCCAAGATAAATGCGCCCGTCAGAAAATACACCATCAACGTCGCACACCAGCAGTCTGACATCGGCCAGTTTCTTAAACAGTGTTTCGTCCATTTGCGTATACAGGGTCGACACAGTCAGCATTACAACACTCCTGCTTTTAACAGCATATGCATATTGAAGGCGCCAACCGGGCGACCTGCATCATCGGTCACCATCAGTGCACTGATTTTGAAGGTTTCCATTATATTCAGGGCTTCAACGGCCAGTTCACCGGCGCGGATGGTTTTACCGCCACGGGTCATCACGTCGACAACCGGTGTGGTATGAATATCCACTTTCGCATCCAGTATGCGGCGTAAATCACCGTCGGTAAATACACCCATCAGTTGGGTGTCGGCATCAACAATTGCCGTCATGCCCAATCCCTTTCGGCTGATTTCAAGCAACGCGTCTGCAATCAGGGCGTCGTGCGCCGTCACAGGCACAGCATTGCCGGTCAGCATAATATCACTGACAGTAAGTAATAACTTACGGCCAAGACTACCGCCAGGGTGAGACAACGCAAAGTCATCCGAAGTAAACCCTTTATGATCAAGCAGCGCAACGGCAAGCGCATCGCCCATGACCAGGGTTGCGGTTGTGCTGGATGTGGGAGCTAAGCCCAGCGAACAGGCCTCCTGTTCAACGCTGATGTCAATCACCACGTCGGCATGACGCCCGAGCGTACTGTCGCGGCTGTTGGTCATTGCGATAACAGGGACACCGAGTCGTTTTACGACCGGCATCAGGTTCAGTAATTCAGCCGTTTCCCCAGAGTTGGAAATGGCCAGCAGAACGTCATTTCTTGCCAGCATGCCCAAATCGCCGTGATTGGCCTCGCCTGGATGCATAAAAAAGGCCGGAGTGCCGGTGCTGGCCAGGGTTGCCGCAATTTTATTGCCGACATGACCGGACTTGCCCATGCCGCAGACCACCACCTTGCCCTGACACTGAAACAGCAGTTCGCAGGCATTAACAAAGCCCTTGTCCAGCCTGGCGGCCAAATCGCTGACCGCGCGGGACTCAATATCAATAACGCGTCTGGCGGACGTGATAAAAGGTGAAGCGTGTTCTGTCATTATCCGAATAACCAATATTGATAACCAATAAACGCAATAAACAGAAGCGCGCCTTCGAAGCGCGAGATCTGGCGTTTACCGGTAAGGTTGAAGCTGAAGATAAACAGCAGGGCGGTCAGTCCCAGCATGACATACATATCCCGGCCGTAGGCATCGGGATCAAGCTCGCCCGGTGCCAGCAAGCCAGGCATGCCCAGTACGGCGAGCAGGTTGAAAATGTTCGAGCCAATAATATTGCCCAGTACCAGGTCATCTTCGCCTTTTCTGACGCCGGCAATACTGGCTGCAAGTTCAGGCAGACTGGTGCCCAGCGCAATGATAGTCAGTCCGATGACCAGGTCGGATACACCAAAATAGCGGGCAATATAAACAGCAGAGTCAACCATGTAGTGGGCACTCAACGGTAACAGCACCAGCCCGACGGCAACCCACATAACGGCCGCGCTGTTTGACACATCTTTGGGAATTTCATCTGACGTTTCCCTGACCAGCGGGTCGCCTTTTTCAACCTGCAGGGACAGCCACGCCATCATTGCCAGCACGAAGATGAACAGCGCAAACAGGATCATCCCTTCATAGTTTGCCAGCGTGCCATCCCACATAAAGGCGACCGCGATTAGGCTTATTACCATCAGCGCCGGCAATTCGCGTTTCAGTGTGGTTGAGGATACCCACAGCGGTTTGAACAGCGCGGTGATACCTAACACCAGCGCGATATTGGTAATATTTGAGCCCAGCGCGTTGCCGACCGCCGTGTTCATATTGCCATTCAGAGAGGCCATCGCAGAGACCACAATTTCAGGGGCGGAAGATCCCATCGCAACAATGGTCAGGCCTATCATCATGGGAGAGACGCCGATGTTTTTTGCGAGGGCAGAGGCGCCATAGACAAACCGGTCTGCACTCCAGCTCAACACCATCAGGCCGATGAGGAAAATTGCTATCTGTATTAGCACTGCGTCAATTAAAATAATGAATTTCAGAGGATTGTCGCAAAAAGCGCACCGTTTGCCTACGTTTATCCGCGTTAAACTTAGTGTTTATGCTATTTTGCGCGTAAGCATTCAGTCACGAAAACGGGGCATCAACTTGGTAAGGTGTGGTGAAGCCAGCGGGAAAGAAATGCGATCAATTCGTTTTTATCGAACATAACTTGTAACGATTTGATTTTGGCCCAGCCCTTGAATTTGCGTAAAATGCGCTTAGATTACCTGCCTGTTAACGTTGCACCAGCTGCCGACAGGAACCAAGTGCTGGTCAGCGAACCAGCAGCACGACTCACCACTTTGCCGGACCCAGTATCAACACTATGGATAATTTAGTCGAAGTAGACAATATGACGTTCAGCCGTGGCGACCGGCTCATCTATGAGAATGTGTCGCTGAAGGTGCCAAAGGGAAAAATTACGGCGGTCATGGGCCCAAGTGGTATTGGCAAAACAACTCTGTTGAAACTGATCGGAGGCCAGCTAACTCCTCAGCAAGGAGATATTCGCTTTGACGGTGAATCTCTGGTCAATATGAGCCGGCGGCGACTTTATGCGATTAGGCGGCGCATGAGTATGCTGTTTCAAAGCGGGGCGCTGTTTACGGATATGACCGTGTTTGACAATGTGGCCTTCCCTCTGCGGGAGCATACCCGCCTGAGCGAAGATATTATTGCCACCATTGTGGCGCTAAAATTACAGGCAGTAGGTCTGCGTGGCGCGGCAAAAATGACGCCCAGTGAACTGTCTGGAGGTATGGCCCGGCGCGCGGCGCTGGCCCGGTCTATTGCCTTAGACCCTGATCTTATTATGTATGATGAACCCTTCGCCGGACAGGATCCCATCTCTATGGGCGTGCTGGTTAAATTGATCCGGGCTTTAAATGATGCCCTTAACTTAACCAGCATTGTTGTTACCCACGACGTCTCAGAAGTACTGACCATTGCCGACTATATCTACATTCTGGCTGACAAGCGGGTCATCGGCGAGGGCACCAGTGAGCAAATCCGCAACAGTGATTCTGAGCTGGTACAGCAATTTCTCAAAGGCCAGGCTGATGGCCCGGTTCCGTTTCACTATACTGCCCCGCCTCTGGAAGAGAGTCTGTTTGGAGGTCAGTCATGAACAGTATTGCAGCAATAGGAGCGAGTACCTTATCCCGACTGGCGGCTGTAGGTCGCGCCGGCCTGATGCTTTTTGGTGCGTTGCTGGCGGTGCCACGACTCAAGAATGTTCCACTGACCGTTAAACAGTTGTACGTGGTAGGTGTGCAGTCGCTGCTGATTATTATGGTCTCCGGATTATTTATCGGCATGGTGATGGCCCTGCAGGGCTATACAATTTTGATCGATTACGGCGCAGAGGCCAGTCTGGGACCAATGGTGGCATTGTCGCTGCTACGTGAACTGGGACCTGTCGTTACGGCCTTGTTGTTCGCCGGCAGAGCAGGGTCGGCACTGACCGCTGAAATCGGGCTGATGAAAGCGACCGAACAATTAAGCAGCCTTGAAATGATGGCCGTCGATCCGCTTCGCCGTATCGTCGCGCCACGTTTTTGGGCCGGCATGATTGCGATGCCTATGCTGGCACTTATTTTCAGTGCCATTGGCATTCTTGGTGGTCATATGGTCGGCGTCGACTGGCTCGGCGTTGATGCGGGCAGTTACTGGTCAGTTATGCAGTCGACCGTAGAATGGGACAAAGATGTGGTCAACGGCATCATAAAAAGCCTTGTTTTTGCCCTGGTTGTGACCTGGATTGCCATATTTAAGGGGTACGATTCAGTGCCCACTTCGGAAGGGATCAGCAAAGCAACCACGCAAACCGTTGTTTTTTCATCGCTGGCGGTACTGGGGCTGGACTTTGTTTTAACGGCGCTGATGTTTGGGATCGAGTAGGGGGATTGGATGAATAAATATAAAACGGAATTGATGGTGGGTATATTTGTTGTGCTCACTGTGGCGGCGCTGTTATTACTGGCGCTGAAAGTGGCAAACCAGACTATGTCGAATGAAGGTGAAAGCTATACGTTATATGCCAAATTCGACAATATCGGGAGCCTGAAAACCCGCTCCGCTGTCAAGCTGGGCGGCGTGACAATAGGCCGTGTGGAGTCCATCAATCTCGATAAAGACGATTTTACGCCTGTTGTCGAGCTGAGCATTTTGGAAAAGTACACCGGTTTCCCTGAAACCAGCTCGGTGTCGATTCTTACCTCCGGGCTGTTAGGCGAGCAATATGTCGGGTTTCAGCCTGGCTTTAGCTTCGATGGTGTGGCAGAGCTGAAAGACGGTGACTATCTGCAGGATACCAAATCAGCGCTGGTCCTTGAGGACCTGATCGGACAATTTTTGTTTAATCGTGGCGGTGACGAAAACTAATTGTAATGAGTACGGTCTGATCCATGAGAGACGTAACGACTTCGTTACTAATGATTATTTATAGGAGATTGACGTTGAAAAAACTGATACTTGCCGCGGGCCTGATGATGTTCGCTCTGACCTCCGGGGTTCAGGCACAGGAAGTAAATGAACAAAACCCGTACGAACTGGTTAAAGATGTGGCGACGCAAACCTTTGATCGCATTAAAGACAATCGCGATGCGATAAAAGCGGATCCGGAAATGCTGCGTACCATTATGGAAGAAGAGCTGGTTCCGCATATCGATTATCAATTTGCGGCATTTATGGTGCTGGGCAAGCACTTTAAATCTGTACCTAAGGACAAGCTGGGTGATTATGTCAGTACGTTTCGTAAGTATCTGGTCACTACCTATGCCAGTGCCATGGGGTATTATGACAATCAAAAAGTGCTGTTTGAGCCTGAGACCGAGTTTGAAGATAAGAAGTCTGTGACAGTGCGGGCGGTGATCAAAGATCCCTCGCGGCCTGATATCAAAATTGCCTTCAAAGTGCGTAAAGATGGCCGCACTAATCAATGGAAGGCGTATGACATGGTTGCGGAAGGCATTAGTATGCTGAACAGCAAACGTAGCGAGTTTGAGTCTATTCTGCGTCAGGATGGCATTGATGAAGTCATAGCAATTATGCAGGACAAGATTTCTCAGCCTGTCGAACTGAAAGATTTAGGCTCCGAGGAAGATGCGGCGTGAGCCTCTTCGATCTTAACCAACAGGGCACGGTAAGCGTTCACGGCAACCTGGATCGTGATACACTTACCGGCAACTGGTGGCAACAGCTTAGCCCGGCACAGCAAAGTATGCTGAATGACCAGGGGCGTTGTACCTTCGACTTAAGTGATGTCGAACGCGTTGACAGTGCAGGTCTTGCCTGGCTTATCAACGCGGTGCGCGATGCCAGACAGCGCAGTCTCGAAATACGAATCAGTGAGCCTCCGGCAAAGCTGCTCAAGCTGGCAAAAATAAGCGACGTCGACACGCTTTTACCGCTAAACTAGCGGCATCATTCACTTTTCATCTTATTGGTAGTTTATGGATTTTTCTGATATCGAAACCCTGCTTAAAGACGCGCTGGATCTGGACGAGGTCCATGTAACCGGTGATGGCTCTCACTATACGATTATTGCAGTGAGCGACAGCTTTAGTGAGATGAGCCGGGTGAAACGTCAGCAGGCCATATACGGCCCTCTGTCAGAGAAAATCGCGGATGGTTCAATGCATGCCATTTCGATTAAAACCTTCTCAGTCAAAGACTGGGAACGCGAGCGTCAGTTTCACGTGCCTCAATAATCATCGGAAGTCCTGATTGTGGATAAGTTAGTCATCAAAAAAAGCCCGCCGCTGGATGGGCGTGTGCGTATATCCGGGGCAAAAAATGCGGCGCTGCCATTGCTTATGACCAGCCTGCTTACCAACAAAGCCTGTCGTTACACCAATGTGCCACAACTTCGTGACATCAATACCACCGTCGCGCTGTTAAAAGAGCTGGGCGTTGAGGTGTCACGCCCGGACAATAACGAGGTGATGCTAAACGCGGCCTCGCTTAACAGTGTTACCGCTTCTTACGAGCTGGTTCGGACCATGCGGGCGTCAATTCTGGTGCTGGGGCCGTTACTGGCCAGTCAGGGCAAAGCGAACGTCTCGCTGCCCGGCGGCTGTGCAATTGGCGCGCGACCTGTAAACCTCCACCTCAGCGGTCTGGAGAAAATGGGGGCCGAGATAGAAGTCGATGAAGGCTATATTCGAGCAACCGTTGACGGGCGACTGAAAGGCGCACGTATTTTCATGGACATGGTCAGTGTTGGCGCGACGGAAAACCTGATGATGGCGGCCAGTCTGGCAGAGGGCAAAACCATACTGGAAAATGCGGCCAGAGAGCCCGAGATTGTGGATCTGGCGAATTGTCTGAACCAGATGGGCGCGAAGGTGACAGGTGCGGGAACCGACAATATCCATATTGAAGGGGTGGCATCGCTCAATGGCTGTGATTACCGGGTACTGCCCGACCGCATTGAGACTGGTACCTTTCTGGTGGCTGCGGCGGCAAGCGGTGGCAAGGTCCGCTGTGAAGCAGCAGCACCGGACACGCTGGATGCGGTGCTGGACAAATTGGAACAGGCGGGTGCCCATATCACCATCGGAGACGACTGGATTGAGCTGGATATGCAGGGTAAAAAGCCACGGGCTGTGAAGGTCAAAACCGCCCCGCATCCTGGCTTTCCCACCGATATGCAGGCTCAGTTTGTCACTCTGAACTGTATTGCAACCGGCTCTGGTGTGGTCACCGAAACGATTTTTGAAAATCGTTTTATGCATGTGCCCGAGCTGCAGCGAATGGGGGCTGATATTGCGCTTGAGGGGAACAGTGCAATGTCGAAAGGCGGCTCCGAATTAAAAGGGGCGCCGGTGATGGCTACGGATTTACGCGCCTCTGCCAGCCTGGTAATAGCCGGCTTAATTGCTGAGGGAGAAACCGACGTTAACCGCATCTATCATCTGGATCGCGGATATGAGTCTATCGAAGATAAATTATCAGCGCTAGGTGCCAATATCCGGCGTGATAAAGAATAAAAAAAGCGCCGGTCGGCGCTTTTTTTTGCATGACTGACCCGCCCTAAATAGCGTTGACACTTTTCTGATTTAATCAGAAGAGTGTTGTTCAATCGAATGGCAAGAGAACGTAACGCAAAGAATCCCAATTATTAAACCTGGCTGTTGCAGACCAGGTCGAAAAGGACGAACCAGCCCTGCCAGCAGGCTCAGGGTCTGGCTGAAGGACGACTGAATTCCTGGGCGCCCAGTTCGGCGACAACCACGTTCATGGTCAGCAGGTCACCGTCGCGGCTGACTTCCAGCTCCAGTTCGGTGCCGGGATCCGTTTCAGCTATCATATCCAGCGTTTTAGAGGCACTCTCAAGACGAATACCATCAATGGCCAGAAGAATGTCGCCTTGCGTCAGCCCGGCTTTGTCGGCAGGACTGTTTTGTGCCACTGCCGTTACCTCAATACCCGGACGGCCCCGGTATTCGCTACCAATGAAGCCCAGCTGGCCGCGGGTGACTTTACCGTTGGTAATAATCTCTTCCATGACCCGTTTAGCCAGTTCATAGGGGACGGCGAAATTAATTCCATCGACATTGCGAACACGGTTACGGGAGTCTCTGATCTGGAAATTGGCATTGGTGATGCCAAGTAAGATGCCGTTACTGTCAACCAGAGCTCCGCCTGAGTTCCCCTGATTGAGGACGGCGTCAGTCTGAATAAAGTCGACATAATTGGATAAACCGTTTCTGCCAGCACGGCTAACAATACCATGTGTGATTGTCTGGCCGAGATCAAAAGGGTTGCCGATGGCCATTACCGTGTCACCCACATGGGTGTCAGGCTCATCCACCTGAGGAATTACATGCAGGTTGTCCGCCGATACTTTTAAAACGGCAAGGTCGGTGAGCTGATCACTGCCGGTAATCTGTGCTTCTAACACCCGCCCGTCCTGCACTGCTACAAAAATACTGTCGGCGTCTTTCACGACATGATGACAGGTAAGAATATAGCCATTGTCAGTCATGATCACACCTGAGCCCAGGCTGGCGCGCTCACGGGGCTGATTGCGAAATAGCCCGGTATCATTCTCAATACTGACACTGTAGATATTGACGACGGCGGGAGCACTGCGGCTCAATGCGTCAAAATGACTGTCGCGGGTGGCACTGACCGGTGGTTCGGAAAACCAGCCTTTGGTCAGACCCGGACCGCTGCGAAGCTCCGGCACAACGACAAGAATCAGGCCAGCAACAATGAGGCCCAAAATTACAGATTTGGTTAAAAACCAGAAAAACTGTCTTGATGACACAATCTACACTTCTTTATCGTTGCCCCTTTGCACAACGTGATGATAAAGAGGCGGATTTGATTATCAACGGGAAGCATAACACTGAACGCTTACGACACCAATGACGGCTTGTCGCCAAATATGGTCACTTAACCGGGGGGGCCAACCATTATGAACACGGTACGGAGCGGTAAGATTAAGACAAGATAGCAGCCCTTACCCAGGAGCTCGTGGCGGGTAAGGGCTGAAAGGGCTAATCGTTATGGGGAACGATTCTGGCGGTATAGCCGCCGCCAGGTGCCAGCGTCATATCAAGCACTGTGCTGCGATCAACGTTTTTTTCTATGACTTTATAGTCTTCTGCCCATCGATCAGCGTTTATACCATCCTGAAAAATCACTATGTCAAAGCGCCCCTCTGGCAGAAAGTCCAGTGACAATGGCAATGTTCTGGGGTGCTCGTCGTTCATTGCGCCAACGAACCAGTTGTCACCAGCACGCCGGGCGACTGCCACATAATCCCCAATCTTTCCATGCAGTGGAATGGTCTCATCCCAAACGGTAGGGACTTTAGCAATAAAACCGGCGCTTTCTGACTCTTCACGGTAGCGCGTGGGCGAATCCGCCATCATTTGCAAAGGGCTTTCAAATACGGTGAACATGGCCATTTGATGTACCCGCGTTGTCTGACTCATGGGGCGGTTAAAGCGAATGGCAAAGTCCTTGTGGTTCTCATCTTTACCATTATAGGTAACGGCCTCGAACGCTGCCGGCCCGACCGCATTAGACATTGCTCCTGGTGTATAATCCATTGGCCCGGCCACCATTCGGATAAATGGCAGGGTAGTATTATGCTCAGGGGTACTTTCGTCACTCCATTTATTCCACTCAAGACCTTTAACACCTTCGCGGGTGATGACATTGGGGTAGGTTCGACGAAGACCCGCTGGCTTGTATGCGCCGTGAAAATCTACCAGCAGGTTACGTTCTGCCGCCGCTTCGGCAATTTTCCAGTAAAAATTGACCATTTCCTGATCATCGCGCTGAAAAAAGTCCGGCTTGATGCCTACAGCGCCAAGGCTGGCAAAACGATCCATGGCCTCTTCAAACTGCTCATACAACGTAAGCCAGGTCGCCCACAGAATGATTCCTACACCTTTTTGCTTAGCATAAGCGATGATTTCCGGGACATCGAAGCCGTCTACAGAGCCCATTAAATCACCCAGTGGATACCAGCCCTCGTCCAGGATCACGTACTCAATGCCGTAGTCGGCGGCAAAATCGATGTAGTATTTATAGGTCTCGGTATTGAGCCCCGCCTTAAAGTCGACGCCGTGTATGTTATTGGCGTTATACCAGTCCCAGGCAACCTTTCCGGGTTTTATCCAGCTGGTATCTGCTATTTTTGATGGCTCGGCCAGTTGATAAGACAGCTGATTGGTGAGTAAGTCTGAATCAGAGCTGGCAACAGCCAGAATACGCCAGGGAAAATCGCGGGAACCAGTCGTTTCTGCTATATAATCAGCGCGTTCGGTTACTGGTTGGTTGCGGTCCTCCCAGGGGGGAGCACCCATTTCGGTTTTTGTTGGCAGACGGGGGAACGTACCTTTGAGAGCGTTATTGCCAGTGCCTGACAGCCACATTCCTGCGTAGTCTCGCAGTGCCGTTTCGGTGAGCAGTACATTGCCTGCATCCGTCTTGACCAGACCAGGCAGACTACCTAGCTGTGAATCACTTATTTCACTGGCTGGGGTAACTGTATAGCTTCGCTCGTTGTGTGAATAAAAGCTCTCTTCCTCAGCAAAGTAGACCTGCGCCTGGCCGGCAAAATTAAACTCAGCAAGTTCGCCGGTGACCACCAGTCGCTCATCCACGTCGGTACTGAAACGATAGGCCAGGCCATCATTGAACACCCGAAATGTGATATGTTTACCACTTTCGAAGCTGACAGAAAGTTCATTAAAGTGGTCTCTGATTGACTGGCTTTTAACTTTGACTTCCGGGCTGAGCACGCGGTCAATTTCGCGGCGGGCAATATTTTTTACCACCGCTGACTGTGTAAACGACGGCGTCTGCCGGGTTAACAAATCAATGCGGGAGGGGGCTAGCAAAGGTTTGCCATGGTAATCGACCGCATAGGTGACATCGTCATTCACGGTAATGCTCACTTTGATGTGGCTGTCAGGAGAAACAACCTGCAGCGTTTTGGCATTGCCTGTGGGGGTGCCAAGTAGCATTAGCAGTGCTACCAGACAAGCTGAGTAGAAGTTCTTATTCATGAAACCACCTGTAAATGTAATGAGATTTTACACTACATTAACACGTACCTGGATGAAGAAGGGTAAACGATTAACCTAAATTCCAAAATAATCTTAATCGATTAAGTTTTAACTGCTGCTGGAATAAAAAGTAAGCAGTCTGCTGGACCTCAGAGGCGGGCGACCGAGTCCCGTTTCACAATGGTCGGCGTATATTTGAAGGTCAGTCCTTCTTCAGGGGCAGTGCCTGATGCATATTTTAGCGCAAGTTCAGCGGCTTTGGCCGCCATCATCTCAATCGGGTAGCGCAAAGTAGTAAGTTTAGGGCGGCAATATTTGGCTAACAGGACATCGTCATAGCCAATAATCGACACCTGTTCTGGCACATCGATTCCGTGGTCCTGCATCACTGCCATGGCGCCGGCAGCCATGGCATCATTGTAAGCCAGCAGCGCTGTAAAATGGGTGCCGGTGGCGAGCAGGTTCTGCATGGCCAGTTCACCCCCTTCCTGATCAGGTGTGGCATATTCGATCATACTGTCTGGCAGCGTCAGACCGGCGTTACTGGTAGCCAGCCGGATCCCTTCAAGCCGCTGAGCAGGGTCATCAATCTGGTAGTGCGAACTGATGAGGGCTAAATGCTCGTGGCCCTGCCGAATGGCATACTCTGCCATCAGACGCCCGCCGGTGACATTGTCCAGCCACACGCAACGATTAGCGATGGCCGGAATATAGCGGTTAATAAGAACGAAACCGGGAATTTGATTAGCAAAGGCAATGAGCGTGTCGTCGTCTAGCGTTTTGCTGTGAACGACCATGGCTTCGACACGGTGCTCAAGCAATGTTTCAATCGCTTTGAGCTCGGTTTCTCTGGCAATGGAGCCGGCGCTGAGCAGAATTTGCACATTCTGTTTACGGGTAACGGTTTCTACACCGTGCGCCAGCGTGGCGAAAAATGGATCATGCAGCTCGGCAATCACGACCCCCAGCGAAGCGCTGCGCTGAGTAACCAGTGCCCGCGCGTTCGCATTCGGCCGGTAGCCTAATTCCTTCATGATCGTTTTAACCCGTTCACGGGTTTTAGCGCCGACTTTCGGGCCATCATTGATAACACGTGAGACTGTTGCCAGTGAAACACCGGCGGCCTGCGCTATGTCTTTTATTGTTGCCATACACTTCGCTGTCAGATTGTGGGGCGGGCGAGCGCTCAAACAGAATTGTTACTGCATTGTGGTAGAGTAACTCAGTCTGGGTCAGTTTGGTAAGACCTGAACTTAAAAAACGTATGTTCAATGCGACTGAAAACGTATACCCTGATTTTGCTGTTCCTAACTTACCTTTATACAAAGGAGCCTCAAGCGATGCAAGCCACACAGTCAACCTTCGGCACGCTGGACGGGGAGTCCGTGTCCTGTTTTACCTTACAAAACGCAGCGGGAATGCGGGTCAGTATACTTGACCTGGGCGGCATCATTCAGGGGCTATGGGTACCAGATCGCTACCAAAACCCGCATCGCTGTGTACAGGGTTTTGATTCAGTGGCGGCGTACCTGGAAGATACTGGTTATCAGGGGGCGATTGTCGGACGGTATGCCAACCGAATTGGTCACGGCACCTTTAGTCTTGATGGTAAAACCTATCAACTGGATATTAATGGCGGCGAGCATCACCTGCACGGCGGATTCAGTGGCTTTCATCAACGGCGCTGGCAATCGGAGCTCATCTCGGAAGCTGATGCGTCGGGTGTACGGCTTTCCCTGACCAGTAAAGACGGCGAAGCAGGGTTTCCCGGCACACTGAATATTACAGCAGAATATCGTTTGTATGAGGATTGTCGCCTGACACTGACGCTGCATGCCGATACCTCTGCGCCGACGCCGGTAAGCATGACTCAGCATGCCTACTTTAGCCTCAGCAATGAGGTTGTGACAGAGAGTTTTCTGCAGCTTAACGCCAATGCAATGACCGCAGTGGATGCATCACTGCTTCCCACGGGCGAAATTATTCCTGTTGCAGCGTCGCCCTTTGATTTCAGGCGCCTGACCCGTATAGGCGATAACGTCAGAGCTGGCCACCCATTATTTGATCAGGTGGGCGGTTATGATCACAACTTCGTTCTTAATGTGGGCAGCGGCGAGCCCAGTGCTACCTTATATGCGCCCGACACGGGCATATGTATGATGCTGTCAACCAGTATGCCAGGCATGCAGGTTTACACAGGCTCGCTGAAAGACACTCAGGGCTCCACAATATGCCTGGAGCCTCAGTTTTTTCCTGACACACCCAACCAGCCTACATTTCCAGACTGCATCGTGCGCCCGCAAACGCCTTATCAGGCCACTATCAGCTACCAGTTTTCCGTCAGGTAGGTCTGTTCAGAAGGCGTTAGTAACAACCGCGAAAAAAATCTTGTTAATAAATTGATCAGCATCCCGACTTGCTATAGTATCGAAGGGTAAAACGTTTAACCTTATGCTGCCGAGGCATCAGCCCGGCAGATCTCAAAAGAGGGTGGTAACACGATTATGTCACAGGCTGTTGATCTGACTAACGAACCGCACCGTCGCTATAATCCCCTGACGGGCGACTGGGTGCTGGTTTCACCGCACCGGGCCAAGCGTCCCTGGCAGGGACAGTCTGAGCCTTCTGCGCAGGAACAAAAGCCGGCCTACGATCCTGATTGTTATCTTTGTGCCGGAAATACGCGGGTAAATGGTGAAAAAAATCCCGATTATACCGGCACCTATGTGTTCGAGAATGATTTTGCAGCACTAAAGCCTGACACCCCCGAGGCAGCACAGGACGATCCATTATTCCGTTTTGAAACAGAGCAGGGGTGCAGCCGGGTGATTTGTTTTTCACCCGATCACAGCAAAAGCCTGCCAGAGTTAACCGCTGCTGAGCGCGAAGCCGTGGTAGTCTGCTGGAAAGCCCAGACACAGGAGCTTGGAGAACGCTTTACCTGGGTTCAGGTATTTGAGAACAAAGGGGCGGTGATGGGGTGTTCTAACCCTCACCCGCATGGTCAGGTCTGGGCGCAGCAACATTTGCCTACCGAACCGGCAAAAAAGCTGGCGCAGTTTTCTAATTACTATGACACACATGGCCGAACTTTATTAAGTGATTATGTTGCCAAGGAGCGTGAGAAAAAAGAGCGCATTGTGTGTGATAACGGCGACTGGGTCGTGGTAGTTCCTTACTGGGCAGCCTGGCCGTTTGAAACGCTGCTGCTGCCAACATTCAACATCTCCTCGCTGGCGGAGCTGGAAGATACCCAGGCAGCGTCACTGGCTGATATTGTCGGACAGATTACCACCCGCTATGACAATTTGTTTGAAACCTCTTTCCCTTATTCTATGGGCTGGCACAGTGCACCATCTGATGGACAGGCGCACCCGGAGTGGGGGCTGCACGCACACTTTTATCCGCCATTGCTGCGGTCAGCCAGTGTCAAAAAGTTTATGGTTGGCTATGAAATGATGGCAGAGGCGCAGCGCGATCTTACCCCTGAACAGGCCGCCACGCGGTTACAGCAGCTGTCTGATGTCCACTATAAGGTAAGTGGAGGGAGCGCATGAGTGACGCGATTCTCACACAGGGCTTTGCTACGGCGTTTGACCAGCAACCCACGGTGGTCAGTCATGCGCCAGGAAGGGTTAACCTGATTGGTGAGCATACGGACTACAATCAGGGTTTCGTGTTTCCGGCCGCCATTAATTTTGGTACCTGGGTTGGGGCGTCGAAGCGCAATGATCGAAATTGTGAGGTAGTAGCGCTGGATCTGGACCATCAGCGTAACCGGTTCGCACTGGATAGCATTACGCTGGACAAACAGCAGGGCTGGGCTAACTACGTGCGCGGTGTCATGAAGATACTGCAGGAAACCTTTGATGTGCCCTGTGGGATTAACCTGGCTGTGACAGGAAACGTCCCGCAGGGCGCCGGACTCAGTTCGTCAGCCTCGTTTGAGATGGCGGTGCTCAAAGCCGTCAGTGAATTACTGGACCTGGACCTTGATGGCGTGAATGCCGCGTTAATCGGTCAGCGTGCCGAAAACGAGTTTGTGGGCTGCTCCTGCGGGATCATGGATCAGCTGATTTCTGCAATGGGACGAAAAGATCACGCGATGCTGCTTGATTGTCAGTCACTCACCTTTGATCATTCGACCCTGCCAGACGCGTTACATATTGTCATCATCAACTCGAATGTGAAACGCGGGTTAGTGGACAGTGAATACAATCTGCGTCGGCAACAGTGTGAAGAGGCCGCTGCACTGCTGGGTGTGGCTTCGTTGCGGGAGGTCAGTCAGAGCATGCTTGAGGCCGCACGCGATACCTTGCCAGATGTGGTGTACCGCCGTGCCCGCCATATCGTGGCCGAGAACCAGCGCACGCACACCATGTTCAGTGCGCTAAAACGTGGTGACATTGCCACGGTCAGCGATGCCATGGCCGCCTCGCATGCCTCTATGCGTGATGACTTTGAAATTACCGTGGAACCGATTGATTATCTGGTGAGCCTGATTTCAGAATTCTTAGGTGAACGGGGCGGTGTCAGGATGACTGGCGGCGGCTTTGGCGGCTGTGTCGTCGCGCTGGTCCCGGTGGACCTGGTAGCAGATGTGAAGTCACTGGTATCACAACATTACTTTTCTCACAGCGGTCTGACCGCTGATCTCTATGACTGTACGGCAACCAAGGGCGCGTTTACGGTCTGATTCCCTTATTTTATGGTGTGTCCCTTGGGCGCTGCACTTACTTCGGTAGTCAGCGCCTTCTTTTTGTCTGCGTCTGGCACGCCCGCGGCATCTTCCCTAATACGTACTGTTATCCCTGTATCCGACTGACACCTATAAAAAAGGCAGCGCCAAGCGCTGCCTTTTGCTTGTTTTATTCACCCGGTGACACGGTGAACTGATAGAAGTAGTCGCGCCAGGGAAGCGTATATTTGAACAGGGGCGGTGTCATCCACGAGTCGGTACCTGCCACACCGCGTTGCTTATAGTCGATATTCACATAAAGGTTATTGGTTGACGGGATTTGATGGGGATGGGTGCCCGGCTTTTCGAACTGATCATAGTCCAGCATATCGTGATATTCTGCATTGAAGCCAATTAAGGGCTCACCGGCGAACGTCAAAGACGCACTGTCCTGGCCAGCAAATGTCACGTTATACACGTCCGAGCGGTGCCCATTTTCCTGGGGGCGCACGTAGTCATGAGACAGCGCCTCAATCGGCAGCTGGTAGCGGCCAAAATGGGCAGACCGTTTGCGATCCCAGTAACTTTCATGCGGTCCCCGACCAAACCAGCTGACCTGATCATAATCGCCCGCTAACACCAGGCGCTGGCCCAGCCGGGGTAGTTCAGGATAAAAATGGTTTGGTGCGGCAAGAAACGCAACATCCACCGTCATACTGCCATCGTCAGTGAAGTGATAGGTACTCTGGTAACGACTTTCTACCGGTGATAAGAAATGCTCAGTGAACAGTTCTATGCCGTCATCTTTTTCGCGTATTTCAAACGTGGTCAGCGACGCGTGGCGATGCAGTTGTTGCCAGACCCGGGCTTTTTCCGGAAAGCCTTCGCCAAAGTCATTATCTGTCGGTGCGCGCCAGAACCAGGGCACCATAGGCTCAGCAAGTAATGAGGCGCCGGCGGTACGGATGTCGGTTAACCAGCCGCTTTGCGTATTGAAGCGGTATTGGTTATTGCCCGCGCGGACAATCAGGGCATGTTTTTCCTGTTTTATGGCGTCAGGGCCTACCAACCCTGGCGTCTTTCTGAGCTCGGTGTAGGGCAGGTCAAACTGTGCCGAGGCCATCGTCTGACCTTTAGCAACGCCCACACTTTCCTGCGCCGCCTGTATTTCCACGTTCAGATGATATCGCTTGCCCTTTGCCAGTGTCGTGTCGAGCGGCAGCGTCAATGATTGCGCGTCACGCGGGCCGGCTGTCAGAGCAATGGGCTCGCCTTGTTGAACCGGGCGGCCATTTTCCAGTAGTGTCCAGCTCAGCACGCGGTCAGACAAGTCAGTGAAGAAACGGCGGTTAAAAATCTCGATAGTGCCGGTTGATGGATCCGCAGCGGTTACGTCAACATCCTGATACACATGCTTTACTTCGAATGCGTGTGGATGTAGTTCGCGGTTTGCGGTCAGTACACCATTGGCCGAGAAATTACCGTCATGATAAACCCCCTCGGCTTCAAAATCGCCGCCATAGCCCTGATACGTCTTGCCCTGTTCAGTGCGTGCGGTGATAGTCTGATCCACCCAGTCCCAGATAAATCCACCCTGCAGCGAATCATGCGTCCGGATAAGATCCCAGTACTCACCAAGGTTACCGACCGAGTTGCCCATCGCATGTTCGTACTCACATAAAATCATGGGACGATCGCTGCCAAGCTCGACAAAGTGCTCCATCAATCCAATGGTGGCGTACATCTGTGCGTACATGTCGGTATGCGGGCGCATTTGTGCCTGCTCAGACATAACCGGTAATGTGCTGCGCTGCTTCAGCCAGTGGTATAGCGCTTCGGTGTTGGGGCCATCGCCGGTTTCATTGCCAATCGACAGGATCACGACCGACGCATGATTTTTGCTGGCTTCGTACATATTACGAACACGGTCGATATACGCGTCGCGCCACTCGGGCAACGACACCATATGGGTCGCCTGCTCGTAAAAATGCCCCTGATTGGCAACGCCTATGCCATGAGATTCAATATTGGCTTCGTCGACCATGTACATGCCCACTTCATCCGCCAGGGCATACCAGTAAGGGTTATTGGGATAATGTGAGTTGCGCACGGCATTAATATTCAGGCTTTTCATCAGCGCCATATCCTGACGCATCGACTCAGGCGTAATGACATGCCCGGTATCCGGATCATGTTCATGGCGATTTACGCCTTTAAACAGAACTGGCTGCCCGTTAATCAGCACGTTGCCGTTTTTCAGCTCGCTGCGGCGGAAGCCTGCACGCAGCCAGACGGTTTGTGTGGCCTTACCCGCGGCGTTTAGCAGTTGCAGCCGCAACGGATACAGGGTCGGCGACTCTTCTGACCAGGCGTCGACATTGGTCACTGTGTGTGAGAGCGAGTCTGCTGCTGATAAGGCACTTGCCTGCTGCCATAGCTGACTGCCATCCGGGCTATAGAGTGTGGCTTCGATGCGGGCATCGGCAACAGCATTGCCTGCACCGGTTACATTAATACTCAGCTCGCCATGGGTATAACTGTCGTCCAGCGTGGCATCGGTATGAACATCCTGAATATAGGTGGCAGGCGTTTTGTACAGATACACATCCCGTTCAATACCATTGAGCCGCCACATATCCTGAAGTTCTAAAAAAGAGCCGTCAGACCACTGATAGACTTCCATCGCGATGACATTGTCACCGGCAGCGAGGAAGGGGGTCACATCAAACTCAGCGGCGGTCTTACTGTCCTGAGAATACCCCACATACTCACCGTTGACCCATACTTTCACCGCAGACTTGACGGCGCCGATATACAACACGACCCGTTCATCCTGCCAGTCGCCGGGCAGTGAAACGACTTTACGGTAGCGTCCGGTCATATTCTTATCCGGCGGCAGTTTGCCTACTTCGGGCTCCTCTATGGCCCAGTCAGCAGCCATATTAACGTAGTTGGGACTGGCAAATCCTTCCAGCTCCCAGTTTCCCGGCACGGCAATCTGCGACCAGCCGGAGGCATCGAAATCCGGCTCCATAAAATCGCCGGGGCCGGCCGACGGGTGGCGGGCCAGATCAAACTGCCACTGACCGTTCAGCGACAGATAATCATCGCTTTGCCAGGGCAAGTACTGAAAAGCGCCGGGGTCGCTGGAAAAAGCATAAAAGTGTGCGCGGGCCGGTAATCTGTTGTCTGACACTACACTGGGGTCGTTCCAGGAAAATCGTTGCATGGTCGTCTCCTTAGCCTGCGCGGCTGTGATAAATCCAGAAAGAATGATGAGTAACAGCAGTGCGCCCATCCGGTTGTATTTCATCGTGAGCTCCTGATTGATGTGACTGCATAGTTACAGGATGTTAACATAGGTAAAACGTTTACAAAATGAAATAATGGTCCGGCCTCAGGCATCAGAAAAGTCTGGCTGAGGCTGCCATATAAAGCGGGATCCCTGATGATAGTCGGTTCAAGAACCTAACAAAAACACTACACAGATAGAGAGGATGGTTGGATGAAAGTAGCAAAATTTCTGGCATTGTCTGCATGGGTAATTGCAGGCACATCGGCGGCAGGACAACAGCAGGGACAGGCGTTGTATAAGCCGTTCCCAGAGGACGTGACGCCTGAACTGAGCGCACCGGGTGAATACGCGGTGGGTGTGAAAACCATGACGGTTACGATACCCGACCAGCCGCAGGATCTGTCGGGCGAGCGTGGTCCGCGTGGGCTTACGCTGGAAGTCTGGTATCCGGCCACCGAGCGTGGCGCTGCCACCACCTATGAAGATCAAACGCGTTCCGGAAAAACCTTTGTTATTCAGGCTGACGCGACCCGCGATGCGCCTGTTGCCGCCTCAGATACCCCATATCCGTTGGTCGTACTGTCGCACGGTTATACCGGCTACCGGACCATTATGTATTATCTGGGTGAGCATCTGGCGTCACATGGCTATGTTGTGGCGGGTATTGATCACAGTGGTTCAACCAATGCAGATGTTGATATGAAAAACGCCCCGTATGCCGGCTTTCCCAACACACTGCTGAACCGCTCCCGTGACCAGTTGCATACGTTGCAGGCACTGAATGCTGACGAGACGTTTGGCAAGGCTATTGATGCGTCTGCAGCGGGACTCATTGGCTACTCCATGGGGGGCTATGGCGCAGTGAATACGGTGGGGGGCTGTTACGACTTTGGCGAGGGCGCGGTGAAGCGGCTCACCGGCGCCGATAACGCTGACGCGATTGGCGCGCTACAGTCGCAGCTCAATACCTGTGCCGGTGGTCAGTCAGACGTTGATCCCCGCTGGAAAGCCATGATGGCACTGGCACCCTGGGGTGGGCAGCTACGTGTTTTTGATCCGGCTGAACTGGCAGCGATAGCAGTACCGACGCTTTATGTGGCAGGCGAATTTGATGATATCTCGGGGTATGATGGTGTGCGCTGGCTGTTTGAGAATACCACGGGTGCACCGGGCTACCTGCTTACCATCCATAACGCACGTCACAATATTGCCGCGCATCCAGCGCCGGCCGAGGCGATGGGGACTGAACTGGATTTGGGCCATTATCTTGAACCAGCCTGGCGAACGCAGTCACTCAATGCCATTAATGAGCATTTCGCGCTGGCACTGATGAATTGTTATGTCAAAAATATCAATGCTGACTGTGACTACCTGAAAGTCCGTGGCAGCAGCGCCCAGGTCCCGGCGAATGGCGAAACGCCGCCTCCCTGGAAAGGCTTCGACAACCGCTTTGCACTGGGGCTGAGCATGGAGGCAAACGACTCCGCTGACGCGCAATAGCGTACGGTGGCAGAATGTGCGCAGTGTATAAGGCTGCGCACGCAGCACAGCGGTTTTATACCTCGCTGAGATGAAATATCAGCGAGGTTTGCGGGAACAGTACTGGCAGCTGCAGGCCGCCATGCAGTAGGACCTCACCGCTGAACACCTGGCCTTCAATCACACTTAACACCGACGGGGAGTATTCGGCGGGCTGCTCTGGCCAAATCAGGCTGAGCCGATAGCTTTTGTCGGCGGCAAGCCCGTGAAAACGAAATTTTCCCGGCGTAGTGCGCGTGGTTTCTTTGATACTGTTATAGGCGTACAGAGCGTCAGACTTGTTTTGTGAAACAATGCCGAAACAGACATTCAGGCCATCTTCATCGAAGCGATACATGTCGCCACTGTGAATAAGACTACGGTGTTGCTTGTAAAGCGCGAATGCGCGGGCTAGCACGTTACGTTCATGCCCGGTCAGCTCACGCGGATCCATTTCCATGCCCATATGACCAAATAACGCCACCGCTGCCCGGGTTTCAATAGGAATATGCCGGCCGGTAATATGACAGTCACGCGGTCCGACATGTGCGCCCATAATTTCAGGCGGGAAGAAGAAGCTGAAACCACGCTGTATTTCCAGCCGATCCAGGGCGTCGTTGGAATCAGACGTCCAGAAGCGGTCGGTATGGGCCAGAATGCCTAAATCTATGCGTCCGCCACCCGAACAACAGCTCTCAATTTCAAGCTGAGGATGCGCGTCGCGCACTCGGGCAAGCAAGCGGTACAGGGCGCGAGTCTGGGCATGCACCGCCGGTTTTCCGGCCAGATTGCCGGGGTGGTTTATATCCCGGTTCATGTCCCATTTAATGTAGCTGATCGCCGGGTACGTGTTCATGACATCGTCGATTTGTGCGAACAGGTAATCGACCACGTCGCTATTGGTCAGATCAAGCACGTACTGGTTGCGAAACGGCACCTGCGGGTGTGAATCTACAGACAGGACCCATTCGGGGTGAGCCCGGTACAGATCGCTGTCGGGGTTAACCATCTCCGGTTCAAACCAAATACCAAACTCCATGCCCAGCGACGTCACATGCTCAATAAGCGGTCCGAGCCCCTCAGGGTATATGGCTTTATCAACCTGCCAGTCACCCAGCCCGGCGTTATCTGCACGGCGTCCTTTAAACCAGCCGTCATCCAGTACAAAGCGCTCCACACCAAGAGGGGCAACACTATCGGCCAGCGCTTTTAGGGTGGCCGGGTCATGATCAAAATAAATCCCTTCCCAGGTGTTGTAATGTACCGGGCGTGGCTTAACGTCGGGTGTGTGAGACAGCACATTGGCGCGAATATAGTGATGAAACTGGCGTGAAAGATGACCAAAGCCGGCGTGACTGTAGCCCACATACAGCACCGGAGATGTATAGCTGTCACCGCTTGTCAGTGTCACTTCGCCAGGTAGCAGCAGCTCACCGAGCTGTGCATAGGCACGCCCGTCTGCCATAAGCTCGACGCGCGTGCGGTGGTTGCCGCTGGAACCTAAATGAAACCCATAGCATTCACCTTGCAGCTCACTGGTAAACGGGGCACAGGTTATAAAACCAGGAAAGGTATCGTGGGAGGTTTTGCCGCGGCGGTTTTCCCGCACATAACTGCCCATGAAAAGATCATGGTCCTGGGTTTGAAATTCTGCTGACCAGCGCCCTTCAAACGCCTTAAGCCGGGTCATTCCATCCGCAATGGGCACGGTAGCCGCGGACAGCCATGCCAGGGTTATGTCGGCATCTCCCGCGTTTTTGATATGGCTTTGAAAAGTTGCCAGTTGCGCGTATTCGTCCAGTGTTATGGTATGAATAAGCGTAAGCCCGCGACTGTCATCTTCGCTGTGCAGTTCAAGCCGGTCCTGGGACTGTTCTACGCGCTTCAGGGTGAAGGCTGCAGCCCACTGGTCCGCCGGACCATGCAGTTCAATGCCGGGCGCGCCGGTGAACCCTTCGCCATGGCTGGGGGTAATTGACAGCGGCGGCTCAACAGCGGGGGCACATTTTGCTTCCTGCCGGGTAAAAAGCTGTGACAGCATCGCCGGACTCTCGTCGCTATGCAGCCGGTGACCGTAATATAGGATCGCAGGTGCCCGGCCCTGGCAATCTACGATTAGGCTGGTTGTGCGGTTATGCAAACACGCGAAAGAAGGAAGCTGAGACATGGCTGACCCCGTTATTCGGAAGAGTAAAGTAGTAAGCATCCCTTGTTGTTATTAACGTGCTGTGATCAGTATGTTAAAAGCAGAAAGGGTAAACGTTTTCTTGAATGATACCGGCCCATACAGATTTATCAATAAAATGTCGTACGGTGATAAGCGGCAGTTTAACTCAGCTGTACAGACTGAACCGGCTGGCCTTTTTGCCTGGCAAGCTGAACTAACCGATTAAACTGCCTCAGTGATAACAGCATGGCATGGATCGCGGTCAGCATTCCATTGTCATGCAACTGCTTTAAAGTTTCGGCGGAAAGGTTTCCCAGACATGTCTCATCAACGGTGAACATGCCGGTAAGTTCGTTGCTCTGCCCATCAATGTCTGTGATCCTGACAGTCAGGGGCTTCAATAACTGCTGGTCACTCAGGGTCTTAATAAACTGCTCGGCGCGCGGTGCGCCACTGGCCAGTTCTTTGAGCAATGTCTGTCGTTGTTTTAGCAGTGGCGTTGGCGCATGATCCGCGCTGAACAGGCGTTGCCCCGAGGCCTGCCATAGCGGGCTTTTCTCATCGATCAGCGTGAGCAGGCGCTGGTCTTCCACGGCATAATTAAAGGGCGCGACCTGCACACTCATTGGAACCACATGCCCCTGCCAGCTTTCGCCGGCGAACAGGTTAGTATTTGCCGTTAACCCAAAAAGGGCGCTTAGCGCCGGCTTATCACTATCTGGCGCCAGCACGACGACCGGCATACAACTGGCAACCGCGACAATTTCCTGAAACACCAGCGCGGCAATCTGTGATTTTTCGGCATGTCTGAAACCGGGATCACTGATTAATGAAAGCGCATGATGCCGTTGCGCGTTGAGTACTACATAGTTAGGTGAGGTCACCGTTGTGCTCCGCTATCGTGTGAGGCTATCGAGCAGCGCGCGGTGTGACGGCAGCGCTGCGAGCAGCTTCTCAGTTAAAAGGGCATTGAAAGAAAATTGTTGACTGGCAAAATCGCTATCGGCGAACGTGCGCAGGTTATCCGGGCAAGTCCGTCCCTGCATGCCATAGAACACATAGCGGTAACTCTGTGCTGAAAATACGTCTGCCCGGTGCGCAAAATCGTCATCCATCGGCGGGCGGTACTGCCACTCTTCAAGCAGTTCCTGAAGCGTATCAGGCAACGTCGAGGCGCGTCGGTTCTCAACCCAGAACGCCTCAGGACGGTTACTCAGCGCATAATGCAGCTTCAGAAACCTGATGGCACTTTGCCATTGGTGAGACAGTGTCTCGTTGTAGCGTTTTGCAACCTGCGGCAGGGTGGTTGAATGCGCTGGCAACTGCGTCGCCAGTAGTGTAGCTCCCTGCTCAATCAACATCAGTGCCGAGGCTTCAAGTGGCTCCAGAAAGCCCGCTGACAAGCCAATGCCAACGCAGTTTTTCACCCAGGGCGTTTCATTGTAGGCGGTATGAAACCGAATCTTCCGGGTCGGTGGCATGGCCGTGTCATCAACCCCAAGATAACGACCTAACTGATGGTATGCCTCGTCATCACTGACAAAGTCTGAGCAATAAACATGGCCGACGCCGCGCCGGTGCTGCAAACCGATATCCCATATCCAGCCGGCTTGCTGCGCGGTTGAACCGGTATAGCAGGCTACCGGTTGTGAGGGGGACGCATAGGGTTGCTGACAAACCAGCGCTGTGTCTGCGAAAAGCACATCCGAAGCGTCTTTTTTACACGTTCCTAAGGCCTCATCAAGCAGCAAAGATCGAAAGCCCGAGCAGTCTGCAAACAGGTCGGCAGTTAACGCCCCCTGACGGGCTGTGACCACGCTGGCAATGCCGTGGTCAGCACAGTTGACACTAACCACGTCATCAACGATGTGGCGCACACCCAGCGCTCGGGTTGCGTGTTCCCGCAACAGGGCGATAAATTGCGTGGCATCCAGATGGTATCCATAATTGATGGCGGGCCCGCGCCAGGTCGGGTCGTCAGACTTCGGGGCGACCCCAGCCTCGCACAGTGCCGGCTGAAAACACACCGCGTCAGCATAGGGCGTGTGTGTATGGCTTGCCAGCCAGTGTGGCGTGATATCCGCGGTGGCCGAGCCTTGCGGCGCTGAAAATGGATGATAATAGCTATTGCCGGTGTCACGGCGATGCCAGTCGGTAAAGCGACTGGCCTGCTTGAACGTGGCTGACGCACGGCGGATAAGCGTGTCCTCGCTGATGCCTATTTTACGTAGCGTTTCCCGCATGGTGGGCCAGGTGCCTTCACCCACGCCTATTGGGCCGACCGTGTCGGACTCTACCAGCGTAATGCGAAGCGCTGCACCCGGGATGTGCTGCTGACTGGCGGCAAGCAGCGAGGCGGTTAACCAGCCCGCGGTGCCGCCACCGACGATCAGTACATGTTGAATGGGGGCCGACATGGCTTTTTCCCTACCTTACTGTCAGTCAACCAGTCGTCCCCGCCATTGCGCGCGTTGTCCAAACACCAGCCGGTTGGTGCAAAGCGCAACAGTGATACAGGCAAGCAGAGTGACCAGCATCAGATGAATATAATGCAGCGCAAACGGGGCGTGAACAAAACTGAAAAATGCATATAACAACACGCCAAACGCCACCGCAATGATCCCGGCATACGGGTTTACATTGTTAAACAGCAGTCCGACGATAAAAATTGAGAGAATAGGCATACTCAGCAGGCCATACAGTTCCTGTAGCAGATTGATAATACTCTCGGCCTGCGCATACAAAGGTACCATAAGCAGCGACACCACCGTCAGGATGGCCGTCACGATGCCGCCCAGGCGCGCCACTTTCGGCGATTTATCAATATAGGCTTCGTGAATATCGCACACATACAGCGCCGTGGCCGAATTCAGATTACTGTTATAAGTGGTCAGCACAGCGGCGGCCAGTGCAGCAGCAAATACGCCGGACAGCCAGTTTGGCAGCACATCGCCCACCAGTGTGCCGTACGCGGCATCATTGATATCGCCGTAAAGTTTATACGAGATAATGCCGGGAACGACAATAATCGAGGGAACGATGATAAAGCGAATCAGCGCAGCCGCATAGACGCCCTTTTGTGCTTCCTTTACATTTGGAGCCGCCATGGCGCGCTGGGTGATCGTCTGATTGGTGCTCCAGTAAAAGGTCTGAATGAAGATCATTCCCGTGAGCAGTGTGTGCCAGGGCAGCGGCGAATCACTGTCTCCGATCAGAGTAAGCCGGTCTGCAGGGATGCCGCTAAAATCAAAGTCGATAGCGACAAGTGCCAGTATCACGACCACAATCGCCATCACCAGCAGTAATACGCCGGAGTAGGTGTCTGATACGGCAACCGCACGCAGACCACCGAATATCGCGTAGAGCGCACCGATCAGTGCAAAGGTGGTCGCCACCGCCATCAGCGGCAAGTCCAGGTCGAACATGTTGATCATAAACAGAGAGCCTGAGTAGATCACCGCCGGCATAAAGATAAGGCTGCTGCCAAGGAAAAAAAGTAATCCGATAATTGCGCGTATATGCTTGTTTTTATATCTTTTTTCCAGCAACTCGGTGGTAGTAGTACAACCGTAATGGTAGTACACGGGAATGAATATTTTGGCAAGAATGAGCAGGCCGGCGACAGCGGCAAATTCCCACCATGCCAACAGCGCCATCTGGTTTCCATTCATGCCCACGAGCTGGTCGGTACTTAAATTGGTTAACGTGATGGAGCCGGCAACGAAAATCCACGTCAGGCCGCCCCCTGCAAGAAAGTACTCTTTATTTTCACTGGCCTTGCTGTGTCCGTGACCGCGGCATTTTAGGTAAGTTAACAGCCCTATGAATGCGGTAACGACAACGAAAACAAAAATCTGGATATTACTACCTGACACGCATATCTCCTTACCCGATGACACCACAAAATCAGGTGCCTGGCTTGATGGCAATGGGAAAGAGTAGGGGCTGAGCACTGAGGTATGCGTACGTACGTGATGACGCGTCAGACTGTTTATGACCTCTAGCTTTTTACCTTTGCCACGCTTATCAATAACATACACAAAAAGGGGGCATGGTGCCCCCTAATTTATGCCTAACACTTAAAAGGTGGCACGTACGCCCAGCGCGTACCTTGCACCGTCATCCACCAGTTGCACGAATTGTTCTTCGTAGCGACCATGGCGACGCAGCTCTTCGCCCGTCACGTTAATCCCTTCGAAGAATACTGTGAATGTTTCGTCAATGTCGTAGCTGGCGCTGACATCAACCTGGCCGTACGTCTCGGTATAACGAGGCTCTACACCACCAAGCGGACTGACCACATTTTGCATAAAGCCTTCACGGTTGTTGTAGGCAACACGCGCCTGGAAGCCGTCCTGTTCGTAAAACACGGTCAGGTTTTGCGAGTCACCAAGCCCTTCCAGTGCGAATACCTGTGAGGTATCGTCTTTGTCCAGTTCGGCATCACTGTTTACAACGGTAGCATTGGCCTGAATACCAAAGCCGTTTTCGAAGGTATGCAGCCAGGCCAGTTCAATACCGTCCACATTGGCGGTCTCGCCGTTACGCGGACGGCGTACATTGAACTCGTAGGCACCGGAATCCAGACTCTGGGTTTCAGGCTCTACGGTCGCTACTATGAAGTCCTCCACTTCTTTCTGGAATACCGCAGCAGCGATGTAGCTGGTGTCGTCATAATACCACTCCAGCGACAAGTCCCAGTTGGTTGACAAAAATGGCTTCAGCTCAGTATTACCGGCCTGCGCCTGGAGATTACCCGGGCGAGCGGTGGTCACATTGAATACCGGTACCAGGTCACCCATAGTCGGACGGGTCAGTGTCTGAGAATAGGCGTAGCGCAGCAGCAGATCATCGGTCAGGCTGAGTTTCGCGTTCAAGTTTGGCAGCAGGTTGGAGTAGCTGTTTGTTTCGCTGACCGGTGTCCCACCTTCAGTGGCGTAAATGGCATTCAAATCCGATGGATCGTTAGGTACCGGCTGCAGATCCTGCAGTACCCGACCAATACCATCGACGCTGGTATCGGTTTCGCTATAACGCACGCCCAGGTTTACATCCAGCAACATGTCAGAGATTTCCGTTTCAAAGAAAAACTGCATGTAGGCACTCATGACCTCTTCTTCTACGACAAAGGAGTCACTGGCACGCGTTGGATTTGCCAGGTTTGTGGCATCCAGTGCGGCGCGCACTTCGGCAAACGATTGCCCCGTCGCGTCAGCCACCTGTTGTGCAGCTTCATCTGACAATGCGTAGTCAAAGAAATCCTGCGGATCATAGGTCAGCCACTGATCTGGCACGCCGCCAAAGAAATTGTCGGCGTTGAACACACTCAACAGCTCATCCGGGAGGTCATGCTGATAGCCACAGTAGATGCCGCAGGAGTCGGCGGCCAGGCGGCTGTTGTCCTTTTCGCGATCCTGGAAGTACAGGCCGAATTCCATTTTGGTGAACGCGGTGATGGCATCCGGTAGCCATTCGAAGTCGACCCGGTATTCGCTGATGGTATCTTCGGTGTCAAAGCCGTTTCGTTCGTTGTAGTGCATTCGCCCCAGTGAGGGGTCGAGCAACGCTTCATTCCCGCCCTGTACCTGTAGCGAGGGGGTGCTGCCAGAGTAGTCGACGCTGTAAGCATTATTGTAACCCACCACGGTAAAGAAGTTGTTACCACCAGAATTGTCTTCTGCGGTGGACGTTGACAGGTCAAAAACGGCCGTCAAAGAGTCATTCACCAGCCATTCGAAGTTCGCACCGAAGGCCATGATTTCGACATCACGCCCATAACGGCGACGAATAAAGTCTGTGGCTCCGCCCACGCCATCAACCAGGGTACTGTCCAGCGTTTGCACGCTGCCGAGGTCTGTGAAGCTCAGGTTATCCAGGTTGCTGTCGGTAAACCAGTGGCCGACGCTGTGGGCATCAGAGTCTACTTCAAACTTAGAGTAGAGACCGTCCAGGGTCAGTGTCATCCGGTCGCTGGGCGCGTACTGGAATACCAGGTTGGCGCTGGTACGTTCGCGGTCAACTAAATCGACAATCTGGTCAAAGTTTTGAGGGACAAACACGTTATTGAACTGAGCGGAATCGGCGTAGGCCGGATTATCCAGTTCAGACCGGTTGGTAATGTTTACGCCGGGACGCCAGTAACGGGTCTCCAGCATATTAGTTTGCGCTTTACGTTGCTGAAAAGACGCAGCAGCCAAAAGGCCCATGGTGCCATCGGCAAACGTGTTAGAAATCAGACCCGACATTTGCGGTGTGGTTTCTTCTGAAATCTCTTCGTACATGCCTTTTACACTGGCAGCCGCAGTAAAGCCATCGTAGTTAAACGGACGGGCGGTGGAGACTTCAACGGTTGCGCCGATTCCGCCCTCCTGCATGGATGCCATCGGGCTTTTATAAACGGTTGCGCCGCTGATGAGTTCTGCGGGCAAGGTATCGAACGAGAACTCACGCCCCTGGTTTTCAGTTGCAATCTGGCGTCCGTTTACCAGCACCGTGTTAAATTCAGGGCCAAAGCCACGTACGGTAATGAACTGTCCTTCACCACCGCTGCGGTCAATCGCCACACCGGTAATACGTTGCAATGACTCTGCTACGTTCTGGTCAGGGAATTTACCAATATCTTCAGCGGTAATGCCGTCTGACACAACGCTGGCTGCTTTTTTATCCAGCATTGAGGCTTTAAGTGAACTGGTGAAACCGCGAACTTCGATGACCTCGACGTCATCATCGGGGGTATTATCAGCCGGTGTTTGAGCGAGGGCCGCAGGCGCATGCAATGCACAGGCGACAGCAGCACCTAACAACGTGCGTTTTGTAAACGGAATAGCATGATTTGTAGTGGTTTTATGTTTCACTGTGGTTTCTCCGTGTGTGTAGGCAACTTGTAGCCGTTACGCCAGGCAACGAAATGTTTCAAGCTACCAGGTAAGCTTGTTTAACAATAAGTTCACACGGTTTGGCCTGTATAGATTCGGTTATTATTGTTCGCATATGAATCTAAGGGCTAAACCGTTGTAAACCGTAAAGGTGAAACGTTTACCTTTCACGTGCATTAACACACAAAATTTATGTAATTACAATGTTAAATTAAACTTTTTTTGTACAAAAATATAACAAGGCAATAATGTCGGGTGAGCGCTGTTAACAGCAGCGAATACGTTCTACTGCGCTTTTCCAGCCTGCATAGAGGTGATCGCGTCGTGATGGCGGCATTGTCGGTTCAAATGTTTGTCCACATTGCCAAAGCTGGGTAAGCGTATTCATTGAAGTGAATGCGCCGGTTTGCAGGCCAGCCAGAAAGGCCGCTCCCAGTGCGGTTGTTTCTGTAACCTCAGGTCGGGTAACTGTCACACCAAGTATGTCAGCCAGTGACTTCATCAGGTAATCGTTGCTTGCCATGCCTCCGTCGACACGCAGGCACAGAGGCGAGACACCGTCACTTTGCAGCGCGCACTGTAAATCCCGGGTCTGATAGCAGACTGACAAAAGTCCTGCGGCAATAATTTCTTTTATCCCGGTATCGCGGGTCAGACCCAGAATTGCTCCCCGTGCCTGTGGATCCCAGTAAGGCGCGCCAAGGCCGGTGAATGCAGGGATCAGGTAAACACTGCTGTCAGCGGGCGCGTCCAGAGCCAGCTGTGCAGAATCGGCAACATTATCCAGCAGTTTAAGTCCGTCACGCAGCCACTGCATCGTGGCACCAGCCATAAAAATGCTGCCTTCCAGTGCATAGGTGACCTCTCCGTTAAGACGGTAGCCGACAGTTGTAAGCAGGCGATGTTGTGATGACACGGGCGTAGTACCGGTATTCAGCATCATAAAACCTCCGGTACCGAAGGTACTTTTGGTCATACCCGGTTCAAAGCAGGCCTGGCCGATCAGTGCTGCCTGCTGGTCACCCGCAACGCCGGTGACAGGAATTGCAGCGCCTAACAGCGATACGTCAAGCTCAGCAAACTGATCGGCACAATCCAGCACCGTGGGCAGCATGGCTGGCGGTATGTTGAACAAATCCAGTAGTTTTTGATCCCAGCACTGTTTGTGAATATCAAACAGCAAGGTGCGTGATGCATTGGTGGCATCGGTAACATGCGATGTACCACCGCTCAGTCGCCAGATTAAAAAACTGTCAACAGTACCGAACAGCAATTCCCCGGCCTCTGCCTGGGCTCTTGCACCAGGCACATTATCAAGGATCCAGGCAACCTTGGTTGCAGAAAAGTAAGGGTCGGGCAGTAAGCCGGTTGTGGCGCGTATATAGTCTGCTGCTGCCGGATCGTCTGCAATGGCATTACAGGTGTCCGCTGTGCGACGATCCTGCCATACAATTGCGGGATACACGGGTGAGCCGGTATCCCGGTTCCATACCAGGGTTGTTTCACGCTGGTTTGTAATGCCTATTGCATGTATCTGAGCCGCAGAAAGTGTCGCTTGTGCTAACACACCTTTCAGTGAGGACAGCACGCTTTGCCAGATAGCTTCGGGATCTTGTTCAACCCAGCCGTTTTCAGGACAGGACGGTGTGACGGGGTGCTGGTCCATGGCAATCATTTCACCATGGGAAGAACAAATGATGCTGCGTGAACTGGTTGTTCCCTGGTCTATGGCAAGAATATACTGCGGCACGGCGATTCTCCTGATTTGTTTTTGTTCGCAGTCTGCCTGATTTACACAGGGTTAACAATCTTAAATTTTCGAAAACGAAAATTCGGTGTTCGTTTTATACCTGATTTTGTTCAGATGCTGCCGTATAATCAGATTATTCGTTTGCACAGCCGGGACGCTGATTAACCTCTGCTCCCAGAGACTGGCTGTGCGACCCAGCAAATTATGGGATAAACCGGGAACTATGAACCAACCTCAACGTCATCAGAAAATTCTCAGTCTTATCACGCAGCGCGGCTTTATGACCATTGATGAGCTAGTCGAGCAATGTGCCGTGACGCCCCAGACAATCCGGCGGGATCTCAATCAAATGGCAGAAAGTGGTGCCGTGAGCCGCTATCATGGCGGGGCTGGGATCAATAAAAGCTGGGAAAACACACCCTACCAGGAACGTAAAAACCATAACCGTCATATAAAAGAAAAGATTGCGGATGCCGTGGCTGCCATGATCCCGGACGGTGCCTCACTGTTCATTAATATAGGCACCACAACGGAGATGATTGCGGCTAAGTTGCTTAACCATAAAAATCTTCACATTGTGACAAACAATATCCATGTCGCCAGCACGCTGTCAGTCAAAGAAGACTTCACCGTGATCATTGCTGCCGGTGAAGTGCGGTATCGGGACGGTGGTATTGTCGGTGAGGCAACCTGTGATTTTATCAGTCAGTTCAGAATGGATTATGGCATTATCGGAATCAGTGGGATCAGTGCAGACGGTGCGCTGCTTGACTTTGATTACCGGGAGGTCAAGGTTTCTCAAGCGATTCTGAAGCATACCCGACAAACCATTCTGGCCGCCGATCACAGTAAGTTCGATCGCCAGGCCATGGTTGAGCAGGGTCATCTGTCACAGGTTGACTGTATGGTATGTGATGTCACACCGCCACCGGCCCTAATGAAAATTATGGATGAAAATAGTATTCGCTTTGTGAAAGCATAATGTTCGTTTGTTTTCGTTTTTGTTGACACTAACCCATATTGATGTATAAATTACCGTCAACACTTTTTTCACAAAGAATGCAGCGATGTCTACCAATGCGACGTCTTCTGAACAATGTGATGTCCTCGTAGTTGGGGGCGGAATTAATGGTGCCGGCATTGCCGCAGATGCCGCCGGGCGTGGCCTTAAGGTTATGCTTTGCGAGCAAAATGATCTGGGTGGGGCGACGTCGTCGGCATCCAGTAAACTGATTCACGGGGGCCTGAGGTACCTGGAACATTATGAGTTCCGTCTGGTAAGAGAGGCACTGGCAGAACGCGAGGTCTTACTTGCGAAAGCGCCCCATATTATCTGGCCGTTGCGTTTCAGATTACCGCACCAGTCTCATCTGCGTCCGGCGTGGATGATACGGGCTGGGTTATTTCTTTACGATTCCCTTGCCAGGCGAAAGGTTTTGCCGCGCTCACGCCGGGTAAAGCCCGAAGCCGGAGACCCGCTTAACGCCGACATCAAGACCACCTTTGAGTACTCTGACGGCTGGGTTGATGATGCCCGGCTGGTGGTTCTTAATGCGATGGCCGCGCGCGACCAGGGGGCGGTAATTCTGCCTCGCACAGAGTGTGTGAGTGCCATTAAGCAGGGCAAGCGCTGGCTGGCAACATTGCAGTCTAAGGACGGCACAAAGCAGCAGGTGTCTGCACGGTGTATCGTCAATGCTGCTGGCCCCTGGGCCATTTCCTTTCTTGACCGGATGGCGGGAATCACTCCACCCGGTGCCATGCGTTTGGTTAAGGGCAGCCATATTGTCGTACCGAAAATGTATGACTCGAGCGAAGCTTACATTCTTCAAAACAAAGATAAACGTATTGTTTTTGTTATTCCTTATGAAGATGACTTTACCCTGATTGGTACTACCGATGAGGATTTTCAGGGGGATCCCGGAAGCGTGGGTATTTCTGACACAGAGACAGACTATCTGTTGGATATCGTAAACCACTACTTTACACATTCAGTGGCAAAGCAGGATATTGTGCACACCTACAGTGGCGTGAGACCTTTGCTGGAAGAGGCGAATGCGACAGCGCAGGAGCTCACCCGTGATTATAAAGTGGTACTAAGCGGCGACGCTGACTCGCCGCTGCTTCTGAATGTTTTCGGCGGCAAAATTACGACTTACAGAAAACTAGCCGAGCACGCGGTGAATACGCTGTCGGAGCAGTTCAAAAAAACCGGCCAGCCGTGGACAAAGAGCATGCCGCTGCCCGGGGGCAGTTTTAGCAGTCAGCAGCAGCTTGGTATGTCATTGAATGATAACTTTCCCTGGTTACCCGCCGCGCTGGCTCGTAGGTATGTGCGGCAATATGGCACGCTGTGCAAGCACTTCTTAGCCGGTAAGCATTCGCTTAGCGATATGGGTGAGCACTTTGGCGGTGCACTTTATCAGGCTGAAGTAGATTATCTGCGTGCTCATGAATGGGCGGTCACGGCCGAGGATATTTTATGGCGTCGGACCAAGCTGGGCCTTCGCCTATCGCCAACACAGAAGGCAGCGCTTGAAAGCTACCTTAGCTCTTACAGTACAGAAGCCTGTCACGGCAAGACCGCATAGCAACGCCCGGCCAATAAAAAAGCCGTTCACTATGTGAACGGCTTTTACTTTACTCAGCTAGCTTATGTGACTTAACGAATCACCAGATAAAGCGTGGATTTCCCGCGCTTCACGTTCAGGGCTATCACGCCCGATGACTCATCCAGTACGTTTCGGAATTCAGCCACAGTGTTTACCCGCTGACGGTTTACGCCAACAATCACATCTTCTGGCTGCAGGCCAATGCGTGCAGCGGGCGTCCCCCGCTCAAGTTCAGACACCACAACGCCGGTATTGCCCGCGTCATCGCTGCCATTGCTTAAGGTCGCGCCTTCCAGTGCAGGATGTATTTGAGCTGCCGTCACCGTCGATTGTGTGGCGTCATCGAGTACTACGTTCACATCCTGTGTTTCTCCTTTGCGCATGATGGTCAGCGTGACTTCGGCACCTGCCCCCATGCTGGCGATACGGGCACGCAGTTCCTGGAAGCTGTTCAGCTCACGCCCGTTGACGGCAGTGATAATATCCCCGGCCTGCAAGCCAGCTTCTTCGGCTGCCGACTCAGGTTGTACCTCGCTGACAAACGCACCCAGATTCACCTCGGCATTCATTGCCTCGGCCAGACCAGCGTCTACGTCGTTGCCCAGGATCCCCAGCAAGCCACGGCGGACTTCGCCAAACTCGGCAATTTGATCAACTAAGCTCTTCATCATGTTGGCGGGAATGGCAAAACCGATACCCACGTTGCCACCATTCGGCCCAAAGATAGCGGTATTAATGCCTACCAGTTCACCATTTAAGTTAACCAGTGCGCCGCCAGAATTGCCGCGGTTGATGGCCGCGTCGGTCTGAATAAAATCTTCATAGCCGCCAATGTTCAGCCCGGAACGGCCAAGAGCACTCACAATGCCAGACGTAACCGTTTGCGACAAACCGAAAGGATTGCCAATGGCTACCACAAAATCGCCGACCCGGGTTTTGTCTGAATCGGCAAGGGGTAATGCGGTGAGGTTATCAGGCGACACTTTTAACAGTGCAATATCGCTTTGCTCGTCGGCCCCCAGCTTTTTCGCCTGAAGCTCCCGGCCATCGGTCAGTTTGACCGTAATTTCGTCGGCATTATCAACAACATGATTGTTGGTCACAATGTAGCCCTTGTCGGCATCAATGATGACACCCGAGCCTAATCCGCGGAAGGGCCGCTCCTGCATCTGCTCCTGTGGGCCGCCGAAGAAATAGCGAAACATTTCCGGCACCCGCTGACGTGCAGTCTGTGTACCCTCAACAGCAATACTCACCACCGCTGGCGTCGCTTCTTCCAGCATTGGTGCCAGCGAGGGAACCTCCTGCTTTTTATCACCGAAAAATGGCAGGGCGGCACTGGCTGATACGGTCAGACCCAGTGAACTAACGACGACGGAAGTAACTACCGCCCATTGGCGAAACGTCTTTTTCATATCCGCTTACACTCCTCATGATGATTGCGATATGTTGTTAATAAGGAAGATTTATTCGCATATTCCTTAAAAAAAGACTCAGGAAGCCGGGTAAAGTTCCGGCTAGCCTTTTTTATCTGCGGCAGGCTGACTATTTCCTCCGACGAACAAACCCGACCCTTCTTTGGCAAAATCTCTGGGTTGAGTGTCAGCGACATGCGCGGGTTTGGCTTTTTCCTTACCCTGCAGGTTATTGCGCAGATAACTGGAGGCCTGCTCCCCGTAAAAAGGAACGCCGGGCGTATCCTCATCGGCATTTGGCCCCAGTAAGGCTTCATATTCTTCTACCTGCTGGCGCAACGTCTGACACTGGCTTTCAATGGCTGACAACGACTGCCGGGTTTGATGAATATGATGATCAGCCTGCTGTGCCATCAGCTCTTTGACGTTTTTCTCAGCAATTTCCACTGCCTGTTGTGAACTGGATTTGGTGTATATATATCGTGCAACGAAAAAGCCGATTATCAGACCGACTACTAACAGTGCCAGAGGAATTATTACGTCCATTCAGATCTCCGGTTAGACATTCTTTTAACGTTAGAAAGTTAGCGGACGCCGCTATACCACTTATTGCTGCGTCTATACGTTGACTATAGCAATAGAGCTTACTTTTCGCGTCTGATGTTATAAAACCACGCGAATTTATAACGATGTAGCCGCTCTACATAGAGGTTATACTGATTCTACCGTGATTTACTCGTAAATTAAGGTCATAATTGCAATTTTCAAGCAGGTCAGCGCAGCTGGCCTTCATTTTCGTATAAGGAGCAACACTGGCGATGACGCCATGGCAGAAATATCAGCAGGATTTGTCGGATCCTGAGTTTCATCATGATCCGTCACAGGAAAATGCAGTGCGCGAATTGCAGCGACTGTACGATGAACTGACCGAACCGTCCCGTAAAACCACCTGGCGGGTTAAAATAAAAGCTGCGTTTGGCAAAGGGCAAACGCGGCCGGGGATCCAGGGGATTTATTTTTACGGCGGTGTAGGGCGAGGCAAAACCTATCTGGTGGATACCTTTTACGAGTGCCTGCCTTTCGATAAAAAAATGCGCGTGCATTTTCACCGGTTTATGCACCGGGTGCATGACGAGCTGAAAGACTTGCAGAATAAGCAGGATCCGTTAAAGCTGATTGCCGCCAAACTGGCCGAAGAGACCCGGGTTATTTGTTTTGATGAGTTTTTCGTCTCAGACATCACCGATGCCATGATCCTGGGCACGTTAATGGAAGCTCTGTTTGGTCATGGCATTGTGCTGGTCGCAACGTCGAATATTGTGCCCGATGAGCTGTATAAAAATGGCCTGCAGCGTCAGCGCTTTCTGCCGGCCATCGACCTGATTAATCAGAATACCCGGGTCGTGAATGTCGACAGTGGCGTAGACTACCGGTTACGGACACTGGAGCAGGCTGAGATTTATCACTATCCGCTGGATGAAAAGGCAACGCAGAATCTGCATGATTACTTCACCCAGCTGGCCCCGGAAGCCGGAACCAAAAACGCTGTGATTGAGGTTAACCACCGCAAGTTACAAACCTGTCGCGACGCTGACGGCGTGATGATGATTGAGTTTAACGATTTGTGTAACGGGCCGCGAAGCCAAAGTGACTACATTGAATTAAGTCGCTGTTACCACAGTGTGCTGGTGGCCAATGTAACTACCATGGGCCGTAACAACGACGATGTGGCACGCCGTTTCATTGCGATGGTCGATGAATTTTACGAGCGTCACGTGAAGCTCATCATGTCTGCAGAAGTGGCAATGGAAGAGTTATATACCGGCGGCCAGCTAAGCTTTGAGTTCAGGCGTTGCCTAAGCCGCCTGAAAGAGATGCAGTCGCATGAGTACCTGGCAACCGAGCATTTGCCCTGACGGCGCTTATCAAGATTGTTATTGTGGGGTAGAATTCTGCCCACTTTTTGCCGGTTACCATGAAGAAAGCAGGCAACGGGCGTTGATTAGGAAAGAGTTAAGAGAAAAATACGATGGGAAGAGCGTTTGAAGTAAGAAAAGCGGCCATGGCCAAGACAGCCGGGGCGAAAACGAAAGTTTACTCAAAATACGGTAAAGAGATTTACGTGTGCGCTAAAAACGGGGGCACCGATCCGGAAACCAATCTGTCTCTGCGCCGCCTGATGGACAAAGCAAAAAAAGACCAGGTACCCAGCCATGTCATCGACAAGGCTATCGATAAGGCCGCCGGTGGCGCAGGTGAAGATTTTCAGCCGATGCGCTATGAAGGGTTTGGGCCGGGCAATTGTATGGTCATTGTCGACTGCCTGTCAGACAATGCCAACCGTACCATCACCGATGTCAGAAATTGCTTTACCAAAACCAATGCCAAGCTGGGCGCACAAGGTGCGGTCAGTCATATGTTCGATCATCAGGCCATTTTTCAGTTTGCCGGTGACGATGAAGACGCGGTACTGGAAGTGTTAATGGAAGCCGATGTGGATGTGACCGACGTCGAATGTGAAGACGGTAAGGTCACAGTTTATGCCCCGCATACTGAGTTTTATCAGGTAAAAACCGCGTTGAGCGATGCGTACCCGGAACTGGAGTTTGAAGCCGAGGAAATCAGCTGGATACCACAAACAGAAACGGAAATCAGTGAAGAGGATTTGCCTATGTTTGAAAAGTTCATGGATATGCTGAATGACTGTGATGACGTGCAGGACGTGTATCACAACGCCGTGACGCCTGATTAACTGTTCATAGTCATTGAGGCTTTAATTAAGTTTTTAATTAAAGATACGTTATTTAAATGTGTCAGAAGCCCAGATTGCTGGGCTTCTCTGCTCTCTCATTACTGTTAATCGCTTTGTATTTTTATCAACATTTCAGTCTTGGTTACGGCTGATGTTTCTGCCTTTGGCATAAGCGCGCAGCAAAATCTGCTGCGCATTTCTGAGTTAACCGGCTTATCCGCTAGCGGATAGAACCAATTACAAGACCGCCGATAACTTACAGACCAGAAGCCAGGTCAACATGACCATGACCGTATCAGGAAACCTGACTACCAGACGGGTAACCAGTCGCGCCAAACTGGCTGTAAACCGGCTCGGCGAATTGCGGTGGCAACCTCCGTCGTTGCCCGTGTGTCGTCAATGGCAAACTGCTCGAGCTCATCAGCGGGCTGCGAGTAGCCACCAGGCTGGGTACTTGATTCAGCACTGACAGCCGTCACGCCAAGCGAAAATAAACCATCCCGCATCGCTGCCTGTTCACGGGTAGACAGACTCATTTCCACTTCATGAAAGCGCAGCCGATAGGCACAAATCAGCTGTACCAGTTCTTTATCGCTGATTGGCATAACAGGGTTCACCCCACCTGCACAGGGACGCAGACGGGGAAAGGACAGGGAATAACGGCTGCGCCAGTAGCGACTGCGCAGATATTCAAGATGTAATGCGGTGAACGCACTGTCAACCCGCCAGTCTGCAAGACCGATTAGACTGCCAAGCCCAATTTTATCAATGCCTGCCGCGCCCAGTCTGTCCGGGGTTTCCAGTCGCCAGCGAATGTCCGTTTTCTGTCCACGAAGGTGATGTCTGGCGTAAACAAGTGCATTGTAGGTTTCCTGATACACCATCACACCATTAAGACCGGCCTTATTGAGCGTTGCGTATTGATGCTCTAACAATGGCTGTACTTCAAACATCACGTAACTGAAATACTGTTTAATAATTGACAGCGCCCTGCGGAAATACGCCATCCCGACTTTGGTTTCATGCTCGCCAGTGACAACCAGAATGGTGTCGTACCCTTTAGCTTTAATCGCTTCACACTCAGCCTGGATTTCTGTTTCACTGAGAATTTTGCGTCGAATGCGGTTGCTCATTGAAAAGCCACAATAATCACACTCGTTCGCACACAGGTTCGAAAGATAAAGCGGAATAAACAAGCTGAGTGTATTGCCAAACCGCTGTCGGGTAAGCTGGTGTGACTTCACCGCCATGGTTTCCAGGTAAGGCGCGGCGGCCGGCGATATGAGTGCCAGAAATTCATCATGATCGATGACACTGGCGTGCAGGGCCTTTTCTACATCTGCTGCCGTTTTACTGTATAAGGCCAGTCGGGTATCGTCCCAGCTAGTTTGCTTCCATTTGTCGAAAAAGCTCATAACGTGTCCAGAAACGATGTCATAGGACTGGTTGCACGGGCCTGGCCTGTGAACGCAGAGCCAAGTCCGGCGCTGTAGGCTCGTCGCCCGCAAATGATGGCCTCACGAAACGCCTGAGCCATTTTTGCAGGATCGCGGGCTGTCGCAATCGCGGTGTTAACCAGCACGGCATCTGCGCCCATTTCCATGGCTTCAGCGGCATGACTCGGGGCGCCTATTCCGGCATCTATGATGACAGGCACTCTGGCCTGCTCAATGATAATACGCAGAAAATCCCGGGTTTTAAGGCCCATGTTTGAGCCAATCGGCGCACCAAGTGGCATAACTGCCGCGCAGCCTGCATCTGTCAGCCGCTGACACAACACTGGATCCGCTCCACAGTATGGCAATACCGTAAACCCTTCTTTTACCAGTTGTTCAGCAGCAACCAGCGTTTCAATGGGATCGGGCAACAGGTAATTAGGATCTGGATGAATTTCAAGTTTCAGCCAGCGTGTACCTAGTGCTTCTTTGGCGAGCCGTGCCGCAAAAATAGCTTCTTCGGCGTTTCTAGCGCCTGAGGTATTGGGCAGCAGTTTCAGGCCCAGACTTTTCACCGGAGCGAGAATGTCATCATGCGCGCTGTCAGAGTTTATGCGTTTTAGCGCTAGCGTAACCAGCTCACTGCCAGAGGCAGCCAGGGCGGTTTCCATGGTCTCAGCGCTGGAAAACTTGCCACTGCCTGCAAGCAAACGGGAGTGAAACGTATGATCGGCAATTGTCAGCATAATTATCCTCCGGCTACCACAGTAACAATATCGACCTTGTCACCGCTGCTAAAGTGATATTCCGGCCAGTTTTCCCGGTGAATGATGTGCTGGTTCACCGCAACGGCAATGGCCTGCGTATTAAGATTTTGCGCCTTAACCAGCGCTGTAACCGTCATCTCTTCGTTAATTTCTATCGTCTGATTATTTACTGAAATTTGCATAAACTCTCCTGACAGTGTGAGCAGTCAACGGAAGCAGGAAGGAAAAAGCGTGACCACGTCATGCGCGTCCCGTCAAAGGTGTGCAACACGCCCCAGTCTGTGGTTTGTCCGGTTAGTGCGCGAATGGCCTGAAATGCCTGATACGCACCGATAATACCGACCAGCGGGCCGAGCACACCGACACGTTCACAGGAGGGGCGCTCCTCGGTGACCGGCGGATACAGGCAGGCGTAACAGCCATGGCTGTGGGATGGTTCCAGACTAAGCAGCTGGCCTTGCATGCCCTCAGCGGCGCCAGTTACTAAGGGAATCTTCGCCTGGTAGCAGGCTTTATTAATTACCCACCGGCTCGCCAGGTTATCAGTACAATCGAGCACTACATTGCTGTCGCCAATCAATTCGTGCACATTGTCTTCATCAACCCGCAATGTTTTTGCCTGGATATCGATGGTGTTGTTTAACTGCGCTAATGAACGTGCGGCATTGCGCGCTTTTGCTGTTCCGACCTGATAGGTGGTGTAAAGTACCTGACGCTGAAGGTTACTTAACTGGACGGTATCATCGTCAACCAGCATCAGTGTACCTGCTCCCGCAGCAGCGAGGTACTGACTGGCAGCGCAACCCAGGCCCCCTAAGCCAATCACTACGACCCGCGCATGTTTTAGCTTCAGTTGTTCTGCTTCACCGAAGGTCCCCAGGCAGGTTGACGCGCCGTAGCGTAAGTACTCCTGATCAGTGAGCATCAGACACCTCCCGGCTGGCACATCCAGTCGGCTTTTGATCTAATTTTTCTTTTAACGCCGCTACAGCCTCACGAACGTTCTCAGATTGGGTGATGGCCGTCACAACGGCAACACCATCCGGATTAGCCTGAACGACCTCATCAATATTACTTAGTCCTATTCCCCCTATCGCGACGGCAGGTATACCCGTACGCGTTAAGAGTTTCACATAGCGAGCCAGACGCTCGACGCCCTGAGGCAAAGAGGGCATGGATTTGGTCTGTGTTGGAAAAATATGCCCGAGTGCGATGTAGGAAGGGGAGTAGCGCAAGGCAATCAGAATTTCCGTGTAACTGTGAGTAGAAATACCCAGGCGCAGGCCTGCCTTTTCGATCGCAGTAAGGTCTGCGAGAGCCAAATCTTCCTGTCCCAGATGCACACCGAAGGCACCGTGCTTAATTGCAAGCGTCCAGTGATCATTGATAAACACCTGCGCGTTATACTGCTTGCCCAGCGCAATCGCCTCGCGAATAGCGACCTCCACTTGTGCGGTCGGTGGCGCTTTAATCCGCAGTTGGAGCGTGGTCACCCCCATATCCAGAAGCCGCACTAACCAGGGTACGGAATCGACGACCGGATAAAGCCCTGGTGGGGCAGTTAATGACGCAAAGCGTGGAGACACGGCAGGCAGTTCGCTTCGCCGGATTGCCGGAAATGCAGTAAGGGTGTCTGGCCACCCGGTATGCGCAACCGGCCCCGGCCCCTGTCCCTGGCCGGTTGCTTGCTGTAACCCCTGAGTCACATAGGCACTGGCCAGTACCAGGCAGTCGTCCAGTGGGTAATGATGTGCTGCAAATGCGGCAATGGCGGAAGACAGCGTACAGCCGGTGCCGTGATCGTGAGCAGTATCTATGGCACGTTTTTCTAAAACAAACTGGTCGTTGTCAGAAACCAAGTAGTCGCGTCTGCACGGATTGTCGCTCGCGCTGACACTGTTCCGTTTGTCCTCATTTGATGCGATCCCGGTCACCAGTATCGCAGTTGCGCCTTGCCGACAAAGCGAAAGCGCCGCCTCAATAAGCGCATCATCAGACGCTACTTTGCGTTCAGATAAGCGGGTAAGCTCTGACAGGTTCGGTGTAATCAGGTTGACCTGTCTGAGCAAAGCAGTGATATCTTCAGGTTGAAGTTCTGACAGTACGTCTTTCTGTGTTGACACTAACACCGGATCCCATACCACAAAGGGGCGTGGAATCTGCGCTGGCCAGTTTTCCATAAAACTCGCGACCGTGCTTAACTGGTCGCGGTTACTGATTAAGCCAATTTTAATCGCCGCAGGGGGAAGGTCATCCAGTAAACAACAAAGCTGACTGTGAAGCTGCTCGCCGGTCAATGGATGAAGGCTTCTGGTTGCTATAGAATTTTGCGCAGTTACCGTGGTGACCACTGTACAGCCGTGAACTCCAAGCGCCTGCAGGGTGTGCAGGTCTGCCTGGATCCCCGCTCCGCCGCCGCTATCTGACCCGGCAATACTCCAGACGACAGGGCGGCTCACGTGTCTGACTCCTTCGTAGCAGCATTCAGTACCTTAATATCGATCCGGTTACCGGAATACTGACGAACTTCATGGGAGATTTTCATTGAACAAAATTTAGGTCCGCACATGGAGCAAAATTGTGCCGTTTTGTTTGACGCCTGAGGCAGCGTTTCATCGTGATAAGCCCTGGCAGTCACCGGATCCAGTGCAAGATTAAACTGATCTTCCCAGCGGAATTCAAAGCGCGCTTTCGACATAGCATCATCCCGCGCCTGTGCTCCCGGATGGCCCTTGGCCAGATCCGCCGCATGAGCGGCAATTTTATAGGCGATTAGCCCTTCTTTTACATCGTCTTTGTTTGGCAAGCCCAGGTGTTCTTTGGGGGTGACGTAACAGAGCATGGCACATCCAAAGGCGCCTATCATTGCCGCACCGATGCCTGACGTAATATGATCGTAACCTGGCGCTATATCCGTCGTCAGTGGCCCAAGGGTGTAGAATGGCGCTTCATGGCAGTGTTTTAACTGCTCATCCATATTCTCTTTGATTTTGTGCATGGGTACATGACCCGGGCCTTCAATCATCACCTGTACATCGTACTCCCAGGCAATCTGTGTTAACTCGCCTAACACCCGAAGTTCGGCGAACTGGGCCTCATCATTGGCATCAGCAATGGAGCCAGGGCGAAGCCCGTCTCCCAGCGAGAGGGAAATATCGTATTTGGCACAAAGCGCACAAATATCCCGAAAATGCAGATACAAAAAGCTCTCAGCCTGGTGCGCCATGCACCACTTCGCCATAATTGAGCCACCACGCGACACTATGCCGGTTACCCGGTTGGCGGTAAGTGAAATAAAGTCATGCAGTACGCCCGCATGAATAGTAAAATAATCGACGCCCTGTTCCGCCTGTTCCTCCAGCACCTGACGGAAAGTGGGCCAGTCAAGATCCTCGGCAATACCACCTACCCGCTCCAGGGCCTGGTAGATAGGCACTGTCCCTACCGGAACCGGGCTGTTTCGTAAAATCCATTCGCGGGTCTGATGAATGTTTCTGCCCGTAGACAAGTCCATGATGGTGTCCGCGCCCCAGCGTGTTGCCCAAACCAGCTTTTCGACTTCTTCCTTAATGGACGATGTAACTGACGAGTTGCCGATATTCGCGTTGACTTTTACCAGGAAGTTGCGCCCGATTATCATGGGTTCAGATTCGGGGTGGTTATGGTTTACCGGAATAATCGCGCGGCCTGCAGCAATTTCGTTACGTACAAACTCGGGCGTCACAGGGTTGGGCAGATCTTCGCGGCCAAGATTTTCACGCAGCGCCACAAATTCCATTTCAGGGGTGATGATGCCGCGGCGCGCACTGGCTAACTGTGTCGGTCCATACTCCTGATTTTGCTTGCGCTTCTCTACCCACTTTGCGCGCCGTTTCTCAAGACCATTACGGACGTCAACTCTGACGCCTGGCTCGCCATACACACTGGACGTATCGTATACATCCAGCGGCGGGTTTGATGGCATGATACTGCCGGGCGTGGGCTGATGGAGCGTGTCGCTTAAATGAATGCGCCGGAATGGCACGCGGATATCTTCCTCTGAGCCACGAATAAATTCCCGTGTCGATTGTGGGAAATAACTGCCTGACAGCGTATTTAAAAATGATTCAGCCTGCTGGCGGCTCTGACGTTGCGTGATTGACATAGCATACTCTCATTGAAAAGTTAGAGTTGCTTGTCAGGAGTGTTGAACAGAGCTCTCGCGCTATCCGGGACAGGATATGCACGTGGACTCTCTTGTTCCCTTCGCAGGTATTAGCCTGATCAGGTTCAACGGATCCCGCAAATGCGGTCTCAGCCTGCTTCGATAAGAAGCGAGGCACTCCGACAAGATTCTTTATTTAGTCAAACAAAATAATGTTACTTACGCAAGGGGGCGGGGTGAACAGTCGTCGGATAATAAGCCAGCGAAATTTCCATTGCTTTGCTTAACCCATTGATCTGAGATGTTTTTACGCGTTAATTAGCGCACATTACTGAAAGCGTTACTTTCCTCATCGGGTTACGAACGAGCTTGACTAGAGCAGACCGGATCTGCGTGAGAATGAGGCTATTTAAGGGGAAATATCTGTGCAAGAATAAAGATTACTCTCACTTCTTACTACGTTTGTTGCAAAAGAGTCGTTGCTGGTCATACCCGACAGCTTAACGTGACTAAATCAAAGTCATTACTTTCACACACCAGGTTGTCAGGGTGTGCTGCGGGCCGCGCCCGCAGCAACATAACTAATTAGCTACCGGTTTGCTCGGCGCGCTTCGCCTGCACGACTTCGTTGATAGCTGTAGAAATGCGGTTGCGCAATGACTCGTCCTGATTTGCCGCCATTGCAATTTGCTTGTATTCGTCAAGGTCAAGGCCTGTGTCGGTGATGGCACTTTTCATTTCACCACGGGCTTGTTGCTGTAACTCTTGGGCCTTGGCTTTGTCACCCGCGCCCTGGATCTTGGCTTTGTACTGCTGACCGATGGTCTGCACAGCAACATAGGCATCGACAAAGTCGTCTACCTGTTTTTCGCTTACCTCAATCTGCGGGGCCTGCTGCTGTTTCATAGCAGGAGCCTGTGATTTGTTGGTGCTTTTCTCCTGCGCAATTGCTGCGCCTGAGACCAGACCGGTGGCAAGGATTGCACTTAGTAGTGATGTTTTTACAAGCTTCATAAGGAACTCCTCAGCGTTGTAGAAATGTCGTCGGTCAGGGCGAGCATGAAAAAATATCCACAGCGCACACTACCGATTTGTAAACCTGAACTACGTCGGGCAACAGTGTGTTTAAAAAGTTCGCACTTTTTTAAAACAGTCGATCACACTGTGCATCAGCCTGTTTTCATGCATATATTCCCGACGGTTGTGCGCCGCATGGTGACAGGTTTGCCTCCTTTTTAAAACCCAAAGCGCAGATTGCCGTCGCACACTATGCTGACATCAGGTAGAATGCGCCCCGGAGTTGGCCAGGCAACCGCCGCTTTTTTTAAGGGGAGGAAAGTCCGGGCTCCACAGGGCAGGGTGCCAGATAACGTCTGGGCGGCGCGAGCCGACGACCAGTGCAGCAGAGAGTAAACCGCCTAAGCGCGCAAGCGCCGGTAAGGGTGAAAGGGTGCGGTAAGAGCGCACCGCGCCCCTGGTAACAGGGTGTGGCACGGTAAACTCCACCCGGAGCAAGACCAAATAGGATCCCAGTACGTGCGGCCCGCATGGGGATCGGGTAGGTTGCTTGAGTCAGTGAGTGATTGCTGACCTAGAGGAATGGTTGCCCACGACAGAACCCGGCTTATGGCCAGCTCCACTTTTCCAGCCCCAGCCAAAAATATACCGATTGACAATCCTGCGTTGCGTTTTAGGATAAGAGCACGGTGTAGCCTTTTGGTAAGCAATGCGTTTCTACCTGAAGTATTTTTGCGCTGCATTAACAGGGAGTGTAATGCTGTTGCTGTGCGGCTCTGTCGCAGCCAGTGGTGACGAAGATGAACCACTGATCATTACGGTGCCTGCCGTCGTCGAAGGCAAGGCACCGCTGCATTCCTATATTGAGCAGGTATTGCGACTGTCTCTCATACGTTCTGCAGAAACGCAGAACGAGACGTTCATCATTAAACGCGACACACCCGCTACTCAGGAGCGTCAGCTGCGTGAGCTTGATCGTGACGCGATCAATGTCACCTGGAGTGTGCTGACACAAAAGCGGGAAGAACGCTACCTGCCTATCCCTTTTCCCTTACTCGGTGGACTGTTTAGTTACCGTGTTCTGGTGGTGAATGAATCTAACCATGAGATTGGCCCTGACACGTCGGTGACGACGCTTAAAAAATTAACGGCTATTCAGGGCTATGACTGGCCTGACAAAGCCATCATGGAAGCCAACGGCTACAAAGTCAAAGGAGCCGAATACCAGTTAGCGTTCACTCTGCTTCGCACAGGGTATGTGGATTATTTCCCGAGAGCTGCGGTGGAGGCGGGGAGCGAGCTGGCATTGCATGAAGATCTGAAAGTGGCAGAGGGACCTGCGCTTTATTACCCGAATAATCTGGTATTCTTCGTCAGTAAGAAAAACAAACAACTGCATGAACGGCTCTATCGCGGACTTCAAATTCTGCAGGACTCTGGTGAACTGATAGCCTTACAAAAAGAGCATGGCCTGTTTCAGTCTGCCTGCGCACTACTTTCCGGCAGGCAGGTGATTTCGTTGCATGTGCAGCCCAGTCCGCTGCTCAGCGCCTTACAGGCGCACGGCTTCAGCCTTAACTGCGCCGATATCCTGGCGAACTGACCCCATTGTTCATCGCATCGGCCTCTGGACTAAGGGCTTGCACATTGTGAGCGGCCCACGTAACGTAAAGCTATTCCCCTAACCTTTATTCAAACGGTGACAACCATTGGTGTCTCCCCCTCCTATTATTGATATTGAGGCAAGTGGCTTTGGTGCACAGAGTTATCCCATTGAAGTGGGTGCAGTAAATGCTGATGGTGAGCGGTTTTGCCGCCTCATCAGGCCGTTTCCTCACTGGCAGCATTGGGACGACAGCGCGCAGGCATTGCATGGCATTAGCCGGTGCCATTTACAGGAAAACGGCAATGATGCAAGAGACGTATGTCTGGCGCTGAACGATTTTCTCGGTTCACAGCAAGCCTATTCGGATGGCTGGGTAGTGGATCATCCCTGGCTGATTAAACTTTATAGCTGCGCGGGTGTCGCGATGTCATTCCGATTAAGTGCGCTTGAATATGTTTTGTCTGCAATACAGATGGAAAACTGGCGTGCGACCAGGCAGCGTATTCAACAGGGTTATCAGGAAGAGCGGCATCGCGCCAGTGTAGATGCCGAAATCATACAGCAAACCTTTGTGCATTCCGCCGCTCGATGACTTAGAAAAAGTAGTGGACGCCCAGCAACAGGGAAGTAATGTTTGTGTCCTGGCCTAATTCACGGTGTTCGACTTCAACGGCAAAGTTAAGCCGTCTCGGGTCACCAATTCGCCAGCCGATGGTGGCGGCCATACCCGCCTCAGACGGAATCAGTAACCAGTCGAGATAGTCATTGCTGTTGTACGGGCTTGCACGAAAACTGGCAAACAGATGCTGAGGAAAAGTAGACGGTAATGCGCGACTCGCAGACACCCGCAGGCTTTGTACCTGATACTGGTTGTCCGGTAGCAGACGTGTGGGCAGCGGTACGATGGATGATGGGGTTTGCTCGACATAGACTGTCCATGCCGGAACCTTTTTACTTTTAAAGCTGACGCTTTCAGGCGCACTCTGGTAAATCACTTCGGGATAGGTATTACTGGCAGCAATGTTTTTCTGACTGGCAAGCGACACCGGGCACCACAGTGTAATTGTGACCCATAGAACTCCTGCCAGTGGCGAGCGCCGGTTATTCATTATTACGTGCTTTTTTGAGTGTGCTTCATAGTAGAGTGTAGGTGAAGCGTGTCGAATCGCGACTTTTATTGAAGGCGTTTTAGCAATTTACTGTAAGGGGGCTTGACCACCTGCAAGAAGTGCAAAGTGTGTCTGATGTTCTGCCTGTCAGTGGGAAATACAGGGCCGGTCATTACCGGCCCTGTGCTACTTAAAACCGTTATCTGATTGGTTTAGCGCACGGATGCGCGCAGTGCGTCGGCTTTGTCCGTTTGTTCCCATGGAAAGCTGTCTCGGCCGAAATGACCATAGGCAGCGGTAGGGCGATAAATTGGACGTTCCAGATCCAGCATTTTAATCAGGCCAAAGGGGCGCAGGTCAAAATGTTCGCGGACCAGCGCTACAAGTGTAGACTCGTCAACCTCACCGGTGCCAAACGTCTCAATGCTGATAGAGGTGGGCTCTGCCACGCCAATTGCATAGGAAATCTGGATCTCACAGCGTCTGGCCAGGCCTGCCGCGACAATGTTTTTTGCGACATAGCGACCTGCGTAAGCCGCTGAACGATCAACTTTTGATGGGTCTTTGCCGGAAAACGCACCACCACCATGTCGGGCCATACCGCCATAGGTGTCGACAATAATTTTGCGCCCGGTCAGACCGCAGTCACCCACCGGCCCGCCAATCACAAAGCGCCCAGTAGGGTTGATATGAAACTGGGTATTGCTGGTAAGCCAGTGCGACGGCAATACCGGTTTAATAATTTCTTCCATGACCGCGTCGCGTACCTCGCCGGTACTGACGGAGTCGCAATGTTGCGTTGACAGTACCACCGCATCGATGCCGACGGGCTTGTCATTTTCGTACCGGAAGGTCACCTGGCTTTTCGCGTCAGGGCGTAAAAACGGGACTTTGCCGGTTTTACGTGCCGAGGCCTGTTGCTGAACCAGACGATGGGCATAAGTAACAGGCGCGGGCATGAGTACATCGGTTTCATCGCTGGCATAGCCAAACATCAGCCCCTGATCACCGGCACCTTGTTCTTCAGGTCGTTGACGGTCAACGCCCTGATTGATGTCAGCGGACTGCTTGCCGATCGCATTAAGCACGGCGCAGGAATCTGCATCAAAGCCCATGTCAGAATGGGTGTAGCCGATATCTTTGACGGTCTGACGGGTGAGTTCTTCAATGTCGACCCAGGCTGATGTGGTGATCTCTCCGCCCACTAACACCATACCGGTTTTAACGTAGGTTTCGCAGGCTACACGAGCTTTGGGATCCTGCTGCAAAATTGCATCCAGCACAGCATCTGAGATTTGGTCGGCAATTTTATCCGGATGACCTTCCGACACTGACTCGGAAGTAAAAAGTTGCGTGGCCATAATGTCTCCATCGAATTGGCACCAGTCATGGGCGCTATTGTACGGATTTAAGTCGCAAATGCCAGTCTTTACTTCTGGACGTCTAAAAGTCTATTTGTTACGTTTACTTGACAGTTTGTGACAATTAATTTGAAAAAATAACAGGGTCCTTGCCTGAAACCAACGACTGTCGGCTCAATCCCGTAAAACTCATTGAACTGAGTCAGTGCATGGGTAAGAATAACGGCCATTATAGCGAAGGGCTGCCTAAATCTGAGTGCGATAACGTGCAGCTAAACCTTGCTTCGCAACAACTAACTATCAGGAGATAACATGCCCTCTCGACGTGAACTCGCCAACGCCATTCGCGCATTAAGTATGGACGCGGTGCAAAAAGCAAAATCCGGGCATCCGGGCGCCCCCATGGGAATGGCTGATATTGCGCAGGTACTGTGGTGTGACTTTATGCAGCACAACCCTGCAAACCCTAACTGGGCTAACCGTGACCGTTTTGTCTTATCGAACGGGCATGGCTCAATGCTGCTGTATTCGCTGCTGCACCTGACCGGGTACGACTTGCCTGTTGATGAGCTTAAACAGTTCCGGCAGCTGCACTCGCGCACACCCGGCCACCCCGAGTATGGCTATACGCCGGGTGTGGAAACCACCACAGGGCCTTTAGGTCAGGGCCTGAGTAACGCGGTAGGTATGGCCATTGCCGAAAAAGTGCTGGCTGCACAGTTCAACCGGGACAGTCACACAATTGTCGATCATCACACCTATGCGTTTTTAGGTGACGGCTGTCTAATGGAAGGGATCAGCCACGAATCCTGTTCTCTGGCCGGCACTCTGGGGCTGGGCAAGCTGATTGCGTTCTGGGACGACAATGGCATTTCCATTGACGGTGAAGTCGAAGGCTGGTTCACCGATGACACGCCAGCGCGGTTCCGGGCGTATGGCTGGCAGGTCATTGAGGGCGTGGATGGTCACGACGCCGAACAGGTACGCACGGCCATCGAAAAAGCCCAGGCCAATACCGAGACACCCACATTAATTTGCTGCAAAACCGTAATTGGTTTTGGTGCTCCCAACAAGCAGGGCAAGGAGTCCTGTCATGGCGCGCCGCTGGGTGATGATGAAATTGTTGAGACACGCAAAGCACTTAACTGGGAACATGGCGCCTTTGAAGTGCCGGATGATGTGTATGCCGGCTGGGATGCGAAAGCAAAAGGCCAGCAATCTGAAGCCCAGTGGAATGAAGCGTTTGCCGCCTATGAGCAGGCATACCCGGAGCTCGCCAAAGAGTTTAAACGTCGTGTAGCCGGTGAGCTGCCAGCAGATTTTGACGCGCAGGCCAGTGACATCATCGCAAAACTGCAGGCGAATCCTGAATCGATTGCGACCCGTAAGGCCTCGCAGAATACCCTGAATGCGTTTGGGCCGATGTTGCCTGAACTGCTGGGCGGCTCTGCAGATTTGGCCGGATCAAATCTGACTATCTGGGATGGCAGTAAAGGGGTTGAACCTGGCGATGCCAGCGGTAACTACCTGTACTACGGAGTACGCGAATTCGGAATGTCGGCAATGATGAACGGTATTTCATTGCACGGCGGCTTCCGCGCTTACGGCGCGACATTCCTCATCTTTATGGAATATGCGCGCAATGCCGTGCGGATGGCGGCGCTGATGAAACAGCCTGCTATTTTTGTTTATACCCATGACTCCATCGGTCTGGGTGAAGACGGACCCACGCACCAGGCGGTGGAACAGGTCGTTGCGCTGCGGGCGACGCCAAATCTGGATAACTGGCGTCCCTGTGACCAGGTCGAGTCGGCAGTGGCCTGGAAAGCGTCCTTACAACGCACCGACGGGCCTTCAACGCTAATCTTTACCCGTCAGGGCCTGCCGCAGCAGGAACGTGATGATAAGATGCTGAAGAACGTCGAAAAAGGTGGTTATATCCTCAAAGACTGTGAAGGTACACCCGAAATTATCCTGATCGCGACGGGGTCTGAAGTGCAGTTAGCGGTATCAGCGGCGCAAACACTGACCGACAAAGGTCAGGCCGTGCGGGTTGTTTCTATGCCCTCTACCGATGTGTTTGATCGTCAGGACGCTGCGTATCGGGAAGCGGTACTACCTGCCTCAGTTACTAAGCGCGTGGCGGTAGAAGCGCTGGCCAAAGACTGCTGGTATAAGTATGTCGGGACGCAGGGTGCGATCATTGGTATGGACAGCTTCGGTGAGTCAGCCCCGGCTGCAGACTTGTTTAAGCATTTCAATATTACCGCAGAGGCCGTTGTCGACGCGGCATTGTCGCTGTAAGACGTACTGCGCTTCTATGCTGAGAGTGGCCATAAACGGGTTTGGCCGGATTGGTCGCAATGTGCTCCGCGCGCTGTTTGAAACAGCGCGCGACAGGCATATTGAGGTCGTGGCGATAAACGATATCGCCAAACCGGAAGGGATTGCCCATCTGCTAAAATATGACACTGCCCATGGGCGGTTTGCGTTTGATGTTGCTTTAAACGGCAACGAACTGATTGTCGCGGGTAAACCTATCCGGCTGTTGGCGCAACCTGATATTCACCAACTGCCCTGGGGCACGCTGGGAGTGGATATTGTGCTGGAGTGCACTGGCGTCTTCACAGACCGCGCGTCAGGACAGGCGCACCTTGATGCCGGTGCAGGCAAAGTATTATACAGCGCGCCGGGTTCGCCTGATTTGGACAGTACCATCATTTTCGGCAGTAATGAGGACACCCTGACTCAGGCCGATCGCCTGGTTTCAAATGGCTCCTGCACGACCAACTGTATTGTCCCGGTCATTCAGGTGCTTGATGAGGCGTTTGGGGTAGACAGCGGTACCATTACCACTATTCATTCATCGATGCATGATCAGCAGGTGATCGATGCGTATCACGATGACTTGCGCCGTACTCGTGCCGCCAGTCAGTCTATCATTCCGGTGGACACACGACTGGCAGCCGGTATCGAACGAATTCTGCCAAAGTTCGCCGGGAAGTTTGAAGCCATCGCCGTGCGAGTCCCGACCATTAATGTGACAGCCATGGATCTCAGTGTCACACTGAACTCACGGGTAAGCATTGCCGAGGTTAACCAGGCGCTTAAACAGGCGCGCTTAGGCAGGCTTAGCGGCATTCTTGATTATACTGAAGAACCCCTGGTGTCGGTGGACTTTAATCATGACTCGCATTCCGCCATTGTGGATGGTACGCAAACACGGGTCAGTCATGGTCAGCTGGTTAAGACGCTGGTGTGGTGTGACAACGAATGGGGCTTTGCCAACCGCATGCTGGATACAGCGTGGGCGATGCACGAGGCGCAAGCGTAATTTTTCATTCTTAACAGACAAGGATACATTATGGCAATTCCAAGTATGACTGAACTGCCCCTTAACGGAAAACGGGTGTTGATCAGACAGGATCTGAACGTGCCGGTAAAAGACGGTAAGGTCACCTCCGACGCGCGTATCAAGGCATCTATTCCGACGCTGAAAGCGGCGCTGGATGAGGGCGCAACGGTAATGGTGATGTCGCACTTAGGGCGCCCAACCGAAGGACAGCCTGAGGACGCGTTGTCTTTGCAACCTGTTGTGGATTACCTGAATGATGCCATGGATGTGCCGGTACGACTGGCAAAGGATTATCTTGACGGGCTCGATGCCAGTGCCGGAGAGCTGGTTATTCTGGAAAACGTGCGCTTCAACAAGGGCGAAAAAGATGACGACGAAGCGCTGGCAAAACAGTACGCAGCCCTGTGTGATCTCTTTGTCATGGATGCGTTTGGTACGGCTCACCGTGCGCAGGCCTCAACGCATGGCGTGGCAAAGTTTGCCCCTGAAGCGTGCGCCGGTCCGCTGCTTGCGGCTGAACTTGATGCGCTGGGCAAGGCGCTGGATAATCCCAAGCGCCCCATGGTCGCTATTGTTGGCGGCTCAAAAGTGTCTACCAAGCTAACCGTACTGAAAACCCTGGCAGGCAAGGTGGATCAACTGATTGTGGGGGGAGGCATTGCAAATACGTTTATAGCCGCAGAGGGCTACAATGTTGGCAAATCACTGGTAGAAGCTGACCTTATTGACGAAGCCAAGTCGTTAATCGCTGAGGCAAAATCAAACGGTGGATTTATACCAGTACCCACCGATGTGGTCGTAGGCGAAGCGTTTGATGAAGCAACTCCCGCGACAACCAAACTGGTTGAGGATGTTGCCGATGAAGACATGATTTTCGATATCGGACCGGACACCTCTGACCGTCTTGCGGAAATTCTCAAAAGCGCCGGAACCATTGTATGGAACGGCCCGGTTGGGGTATTTGAATTTGAGCAGTTCAGTGCAGGCACCAAAGCGTTGTCCGAAGCCATTGCTGAGAGCGATGCGTTCTCCATTGCGGGCGGCGGCGATACGCTTGCAGCAGTAGATAAATATCAAATCGCTGATAAGATATCCTATATCTCAACAGGTGGTGGCGCGTTCCTTGAGTTTCTTGAAGGTAAAACGCTGCCCGCGGTGGCCATTCTGGAGCATAAAAATAAATAAAAACCGGAATGTAAACAGCAATATCTGGATTAGCCGGCACTTAGTGAATTCTAGCGCCGGCACTTACTTCTAAACCCTACACCTGCCCACTGCGGGCAGCACACTTAAGGAGTGTTGCAAATGGCATCACAAGCACAACAGGCCATGCTGGATAAAGTAAAAACACAGAAGGGCTTTATTGCAGCATTGGATCAAAGCGGTGGCAGTACGCCTAAAGCATTGAAATTATATGGAATTGATCAGTCTGCCTACAGTTCGGATGAAGAAATGTTTGAGCTGGTTCATCAGATGCGTACGCGCATTATCACCAGCAATGCGTTCAGTGGAGAGCGGATCTTAGGCGCTATCCTGTTTGAAAATACCCTTGATCGCGAGGTTGAAGGTATGTCCACCTCCCATTACCTGTGGCAGAAAAAACGGGTTGTGCCGTTTCTGAAAGTGGACAAAGGCCTGGCAGATGAAAATGACGGCGTGCAGGTTATGAAGCCAATGCCAGAGTTACCAGCATTGCTGGCCAAAGCCGTTGCTCAGGATGTGTTTGGTACCAAAATGCGCTCGGTCGTAAAACTGGCCAACCAGCAGGGTATTAAAGCCGTTGTCGAACAGCAGTTCGAAATTGGCAAGCAAATCATTGCTGCCGGTCTGGTTCCTATCATTGAACCTGAAGTGGACATCCACAGTCCGCAGAAGGAAGAAGCAGAGGCGATGCTTAAACTGGAGATCCTGGCGCAGCTGAATATGTTGGAAGAAGGTCAGGAAGTGATGTTGAAACTGACATTGCCTAACCAGGCTAACTTCTACAAAGAGCTGATTGATCATCCTCGGGTATTGAAAGTGGTAGCATTGTCTGGCGGCTATTCGCGTGAAGACGCCAACGATAAGTTAAGTGAAAATCAGGATATGATTGCGAGTTTCTCGCGGGCACTCACAGAAGGAATTTCTGTTGACCAGAGTGACGAGGACTTTGAAGATGCCCTGGATCACGCTATTGAAAGTATCTATCAGGCTTCTCTGACCTGATTTTATTGAGCAGGCTTGGCTGCCTGCTCATTCCTTCCAGGCCCAGCATTTGAATAAGCGGCGCGTGGCCAGCCAGTTTCGGTTATACTGTACAACAATACACCTCCCAGAATCGACAGGGATGTACTGCAACACTGCAACGCTTTTTACACAAGGTAAGTAGTGTTCTTATAGCTAGGATGTGCAGATATAAGGTAGTGCGTTGTGAGTATTTCTGCGTTTATTTTATTTCAGGCTGCATTGTTGGTACTGATTGCGCTGGTTGGCGTCATCTTTACCTGTGCGCTGCCCACCCCCTCACAAAAACACAAAGCAATGGCTGCGCACTATGCAAGAGGCTTTATGCTGAGCATGTGTTTAGCACAGCTATGCCTGTCTATGCGTCATACAGACTATGCGATTATTTATCTGCTGGGTTACAACCTATTCTTGTTAGTAAGCGCTTACCTGCTCTTTGTGACGGTTGTTAAGAGATACGGACACGCACTTCGATACCAGCAAATGTGGTTGATTAGTATGCACATTGTAGTGCTGGAAGTGCTCACGCTGGTATTTGCGTTTTACTACGATAGCGAGCCAGTTCGGGATATGCTGATGCTGGTAAGTTGTGTAGTACCTATCGTCCTGGCTATGAACCGTGTTCGATTGGTGCTGTCACGAGACAGCGTCGGCGACAAAGTATTGCTGCTGGTACTGGCATTCACTTTGTTTACAATTGCCGTGGTTGCCCCGGTTTACCTGACACTCATTGCAGGTAGTGAATTCGAGCAAACCGTGATGGGTTTGCTAATGGTTGTCTTATTGCAGTTGTTTTTTATTGTCGGCTTTGCCGTCAGTGTTGTGCAGTCTTTGGTTAACCGACTCAATAAAAAGGTGTATACCGATGCATTGACCAAAGCCAGAAACCGTCATTACTTCTACAATATGGCCCCTAAAATAAGCGAAAACGCAGCCGCCTCGCGTCAGTCGCTGGCAGCCATTCTGTGTGACATTGACCATTTCAAGGCAATTAATGACACCCACGGACATGTAGTGGGTGATAAAGCATTGCAACACTTTACGCAGGTGTTACAAGCCGAGCTGCGAAAAAGCGATATGCTGGTGCGTATGGGCGGCGAGGAGTTTTTGGTGGTTCTACGCAATTGTGACATCCACCGTGCAACTCAGCTGGCTGAGCGCTTAAGGGCAAGCGTTACCGATAATTCACTGATTCATCAGGGTAAATCGGTTTCGGTAACCGCATCGTTCGGGGTTGTTGAGATTGTTCCCGGTGCAGACATTTTTAAAAGCCTTAACCTTGCTGATCAAGCGCTTTATAAGGCAAAGGCAACTGGCAGAAACCAGGTGATAGCCATTGAAAATAAGCCAGCCTAAGCAAACGACCACTAAGACACCCACCACTAAGACACCCACCACTAAGACACCCACCACTAAGACTGTTACCGCCCCCTTCAAGACACCCACACCCAAAAATCAAGAAAGAGCCAGCCTTTAGCTGGTCAAAAGATACCCACATTACAGACGCTTGCGTGATCCAGGCTTAAGTGTGCGTAAAGATACGCCAAATGGATTTAAAACCCTATTCAGAACGAATGAGAGCAGTGTAGCGGCGGCGGTGTTTGCGATGCATATCAGCACCATTGAGTGTGATGAACAGCTTGTATGCTGTTTGTTGAAGAAAGGGGGAATTCTTACGCAGAACTCTGCCTGTTCTCGCGTCCAAACCGCCGGTGTGCCAGTGTCAGACTCACCGAAGTAGAGAAGTGTGTTTCTATACTGCTTGCTAGCGCTGGCCAGCAAACGGTATCAAGTCCGGTGCGGGCCAGCACAGGCGCAATATCCGGTCTGATAACCCCGGGCTTGTCAGTGTGGGGGATGCGGCCGGTCATGTCGAGTAGTGTCAGGTAATCCTCAAAATGAAAGGGCAGGGCGTGTGTCTGCTCTTCGGCCAGGCCGCTGAAAGGCAACAGACTGGCAGGCTGGCGACCGTGGCGTGCTGCACGGATGCGCCGGCAGATACTGGTGTGGGCAGAGGCCTCCGGCGTATCAGCGATACCGGCGCGTATAGGATTTAAATCGACATAGGCCATACA
>NZ_BMXP01000002.1:572688-689624 GCF_014651815.1 Alteromonas halophila
TTCATTCAGCGCACGCATAAACCAGCTGATGTCGTACAGCCTGGCCCGGTATACCTCGGCGGTCTGGCGAACCGACTCCAGCTCAGCCGGGGAGAGTAAAGCGGCCTGTTTCGGACAACAGTATCGCTGCGTCAGGTGTGTGCCGCGAAACACCCTATGCCAGCGACTGAGTATTTCGAAGTGACTCCAGGTTTGTGTGGCAGCCTTATCTGCTTTGAGTACGACATGGGTGTGGTTACTCATTACTGAGTAGGCACACATAAGCACCGAGAAGGCCTGGACAAGGACTATCAGACGGTCTTCTACCCACTGACGTCGATGCTCATAAGACTGACCCGATAGCGGATCATGGCCACACAGATAAGCCCGGCGCACACAGCGTGATACACAGTGATAGTAGGGTGTATCATCCAGACAGATAAGCTCAGAGCGGGGCCGGGCCATGATAAAGCGTCACAGTTAAACAGGTTATACCCGTAGCATGGATGATGCGGCGGGAAAAATCACCGGGACCTTAGGCCAGAATGGTGGGTGTCTATTGACTAACTGTGGGTGTCCACGAATGTGGATGGTTGCTATCAGGCGAACGTTAACGCAATGCCTATGGTCTTGAGGTAGCTCTTTTCACGCTTGAGATCGGCATGAATGATAGGACGTTGAGACAGCCAGCCCTCAGGAAACGTTAACGTGAGTGATGACTTGTCAGCACTAACAATAAAATCCGGCACGAAGCCTTGCTGACGTTTAATATTAAGCAATACGCCCAGCCGTAAGAGTGCCACTAGTTTGAAAACTGACTGGCTGTCATACTGAGAAAAATATGGCGCATCATCTTTACGAATTTTTTTACGATGAAAGCGGACTAGTGTCGCTAGTAAGCTTTGCTGCTCCTGCGTAAAGCCGGGCATATCGACATTTGCCAGAATATAGCCACTATGTCGCTGAACGCCTCGCGAGTTAATTTGAATACCGACTTCATGTAGCAGCGCAGCCCACCCGAGCATACTGCGAAAGTCCTGCTTTTTCAGCTTCCACGGCTTTTGTACCTGATCGAGCAAAAACAGTGAGGTGGTTAACACCATAGATGCTTGTTTAGTATCTACGTCATAACGTGTAGCAAGGCTACTGGCTGTTCGTCCGCGTATATCCGCATGATGGAGCTGTTCTTCCATCTCGTACAGCACACCTTCCCGAAGCGCGGCTGACGAGTAAACGAGCCCCTCAATACTAAGCGCTCTGAATGCGCCGATAAGAATTGCCAGCCCACCGGCGATCACTACTCGACGATCATCTGACAGTCCTGCCATTGTCAGCTTGTCAGTGTGACCGGCGTTGATGAATTGCTTCATCAGTCCTTTGAGTCGTCCCAGTGTCACTGGCACATCGTGCGCGCTATCTTCATCGTTCTGGGCCAGTGTGAACAAGGTTCGGATTGTTCCCGACGTACCTATGCACTGCGTCCATCCCAGATTTCTGAATTTGGTTTCAACCAGTTCGAGTTCTTGCTGTGCAGAAGTAATGGCTGTTTCAAATGCCTCTGGGGTGAGTGCGCCGTCGGGGAAAAAACGCTTTGTGTAGCTCACACATCCCATCTGCAAGCTTCTGCACAGCAGGGGATCAAAGCCTTTACCCACGACAAACTCGGTCGAGCCTCCTCCAATATCAATGACCAGTTGCTGGCCATCGGCGTGATTGGTGTGCGCGACACCACTGTAAATGAGACGTGCTTCTTCGGTTCCTGAAATCACTTCAATGGGGTAAGGCAGGATGTCCTTTGCTGCCCGAATAAAGTCTGCGGCATTTTTTGCTTTGCGAAGCGTGTGTGTGGCTACAATACGCACAGAGTCCGGTTCAAACCCCCGTATACTTTCGGCCACAACGCCCAACATATGCAAACCACGGTCCATTGCTTCCTGCGAAAGCATGTTCTGCTCATTCAGGCCATCCGCAAGGCGAACTTTTTGCTTAACGCGATGGAGGATTTGTACGGAGTCAGCGACAATCCGCGCTACCACCAGATGAAAGCTGTTAGAGCCGATATCCAGCGCCGCCACTTTGCTGCTCTCTCTGGACGCGACACTGTCTAGCGCGGATTCGTGTTGTACCATGGGTAAAAGATTGCGTTCCGGTTAGCCGTTTTCCTGTTGCTTCAGGTAGTCGTAAATTTCGATTTGCGAGCGCAACTTCTTACGATTACCTCTGCGAACGTACCGGTTCGTCTGATCCTTGTCAATAACGCGCGCTTTGAGGGTGTCACGAAATTGTAGTTCAAGAATATCGATAATTTGCTTCTTCAGGCGCGGGTCGTATATCGGACAGCCTACTTCTATGCGGTTATCCATGTTCCGTGTCATCCAGTCTGCCGAAGAAATAAAGACTTTTTTGTCACCGCCACTCTCAAATACCATCACGCGGGGGTGTTCGAGAAAACGGTCTACTACGGAGGTGATTTCAATGTTGTCACTCACCCCTTTCAGACCGGGTACCAGCGAACACATGCCACGCACAATACCACGAATCTTCACACCAGCCTGGCTGGCCCGGTATAAATCATCAATCAGCTCTTTATCAACCAGGTTGTTGAGCTTAAAGGTAATACCGGCCTCGCGACCTTCCTTTAAAAACTGGATTTCCTGACGGATCAGTGACTGTATCTTGGTACGTGAATTAAGCGGAGATATTTGAAGATGCTGAAACTTGTAGCGACGATACGGGTACTGTATGAGATCAAATACCGACGCGGCTTCTTCAGCCAGTTCCTGATTGCGTGTGAACAGACTGAAATCAGTATAAATTTTTGCCGTTTTCTCGTTAAAGTTGCCAGTGCCAAAGTGCGCATAATTAACCAGCGATCCACGCTCCTCACGGGTAACCAGGCATAACTTACTGTGGATTTTTAATGTAGGTATTCCCAGTACTACTCTGATCCCTGCATCGGTCATGCGCTTTGACCATTCAATGTTGGCCTCTTCGTCAAAACGCGCGCGCAGTTCCACGACGACGGTCACTTTTTTGCCATTATCAACGGCATCAATCAGTGAATTGACAATACGCGATTTACTGGCCACGCGATAAATGTTGATGCGAATAGCTTTCACATTGGGGTCAAACGCGGCCTGACGCACAAACTCAGTAAAGTGGAGAAAGCGGTGATACGGGTAATACAACAAAATGTCATGGGCGGTAATCGCGTCAAACACCGTGTTGTAGGCAGAAAACTGTTTTGAATCAATCGCCGGTAGTGCTGAATGCTCAAGGTAATCTCTACCAACGTTAGGAAATCCGATAAAGTCTTTAAAGTTACGATAGTGACCCGCTGCGTGCATCGTGTCCAGCGACGTGATCTTTAAACGCTTACGCAGATCCTTCACCATATCCTGAGGCATATCAGTGTCATAGATTACGCGCACTGGCTCGGCGATAAGGCGCTGTTTCATACTTTCCGACATTTTTTCTACGTAGCTCTCATCAATTTCATCATTGATGGAGTATTCGGAGTCGCGGGTCATTTTAAAGGAGTACGCTTCAATACTGTCGAACTTCGCAAATCCGCGGAAAATCTGTTCCAGACATAACTGGATCATGTCATCAAGCATAACCAGGTGCTTCTTCTTGCGGCTTTTTTCAGGTGGGATAAGCATGAAGCGTGACATTTCCGTGGTCGGCACCTGAACGACCGCAAATTTGGGGGAACGATCTTTGCGACGCAGCGCCACATAAAGGTATACCGATGTTCCGTTCAGTCGACTGAGCAGGTCGGTTTTCTTATCAATTAAAATGGGAGCAATATGGCGTAACACTTTGTTCACAAAGAAGTTTCGAACCCAGGTTCGCTGATATTCATTGAGGTCATTGCGGCGTAAAATGTGGATGTTGTAGCGAGCAAGGGTTTTGACAACATCTTTATGGATGGTGTCGAATTTATCGGAAAGCTGCACAACCTTCGCCTGAATTTTCTCCATGAGCGCAATTTGTCGCTCTGCTTCTTCATCATTGCCATCGTTTTGAGCGATAGTTATCTGACGTTTAACATCGGCGGCTCGTACCCGAAAAAACTCATCCAGGTTATTTGAATAAATGCCAAGAAAACGAATGCGCTCAACAGCGGGCGTATTCACGTCAGCCGCTTCCTGAAGCACACGTTCATTAAATGCAAGCCAGCTAATTTCTTTGGGGTAGTAAAGTTCAGAGTTATCCATGATACCCATGTAATTCTTTTAAAATGTTCAAAGACTGACAGGTGTCAGTGACAAAATGGTGACAGCTGCGAAAACTCATGCAACGAATGGTATTTTACCATTTTGCTGAAGATAAAGTTGCGACGCTATGGGTGTCCACATTTATCAATAGGGTGGACGCCCATATGTCAAAAACTGCCATGTTGTGTGGGTGTCTTCTCAAAGGCACAGAGCTGATCTGTGGGTGTCCATTTATCACACTTGTCGGCTTGGTACTGTGTACCTAGTACGTTGTGTGGATGTCCACGACCAGATCATTGGCCAGGTTTTCCAGAGCCTGTTGCAGCCGATCCTGGTCAAAGCTTTCTGGTACGGCAATAACTGCCGTGGCCTTAAACATCAGGCTTCCCCAGTTTGGAGCACTTTCGCAATGCGAATCAAAATTTACGATATTTAAGTTAAATTCGTTCAGCACGGATGTCAGTTCCTGCACGATACCTGACTTGTCGTTGCCCATTATTTCCACCTGAAGTCGCGTCGTATGCGATGACGCAGAATCAGCAGCAGAAACTGATTGTACGGTTAGATCCGGCATTTGATCCAAAGCGGCAATCAACGCCTGGTGGCTGTCCGCGGGTGCATGAACCTCTACGAATCCGGTAAACATACCCGCCATATGCGCAAAGCTGGAGCCCTGCCAGTTGCCACCATGCTGGTATACTTTCTTGGCGAGTGCGTCCACCAGACCGGGCTTGTCTTTGCCCAATACTGAAATAATGAGTGGTTGCATATGTGGCTCCTTGTAAACGAGACTAAGTACTTGCCGTTGTTGGTATTCGGCGCGTGGTCAGCGTACAATCCTGCAGCAGGTAAGTATCGCTGACGGGTGTTTCTCAAAATAGCATGAAATGCCAGTCTGTTAATTCATAATAGTGCCAAATTGTCTTATGCAACAATGAATTCCGATAACAAGCAAACTACAGCGAGGCGAACTCGCAAAGACAATCTGGTAAAAATTATAGTGACCGGGTTCGGTGGCCTGGTACTCCTTACGCTGGTGGTCCTGATCACTCACTTACTCATGCAGGCTTTTCCACTGGTACTCTCGCCGTCGTTCGAGCAACAGGCTCTGCCAGATTATTCGAGTCAAAAGGGCGGGCCGATTGTCGCAACCGGTGATTTGCTGGAAGGTCAGCCATTGGTGGTGCGTTCTCCCGCCTGTGCACTCTCAGCTAAATCGCTTAATTCCGGCGTTTATCAACAGGCAGGACAGGTCAGCCGACCCTGTACGCATGCGCTGGATGTAGTTAGCAGTCTCGGGCAACAATACATTGTTGACATTTCACCGGCCGGCCAGGTGCGTATACAAACCGTGCGAGGGTTGACCGCCAGTGACAGTGCAGAAGTCGCAACCGGCGCTTACAGTGCCACCCTAAGTGCGCCGGCCCCAGGAGGGGACAGCCTGTCGTTTGCTATTCCTGCCGATACCTGGCAAGACCGTCAGAGCTGGCACGTGAGGCTATCTGAACAATGGGTTGTGACGGTGATAAACACATCAGAGCAAGTCTATTTGTGGTGGGTAAACCGCAAGACACCCACAGAAATTGTTACGCAGACGTTTCCTGTTTCTATGCGTGTCCTGCCATTACCCGGCAGTCGCCAGACAGCGGTATATGATGAAAGCACGCTCCGCTTTCATGCCATACGTGATGCACATAAGGTGGGTGTCCAATTGGAAGAGCGGGATACGACAGTGGCTGTCCGGCTGGATGCACCAATGACATGGTGGCAGTCACTGGAAAAAGACCGCACGCTGTTTATTGCCGATACACAGGGCCAGCTGACGCGCTGGACACTGCGTAGTAAGGGAGGGCAAATGCGCTTTGCACCTACCTATACGATTACTGATGCATCGCTAGCTACACCTCAGGCTATACGGGATCATGCCAGTACGAACATGCTGGCACTTCTGACCAGGCAGGGTGAGGTCGCATTATTAAATCGTATTACCGGAGAAACAGTCGCGCTGCAGCAAATTGGACAAGGGTTTGAGGATATTCAATGGTACGGCAACCGGCTTTATGCCAATGGCAAAAACAAGGTGGCTGTCTGGGATATCGATCAGCTCAGCGGCGTGACGACCTGGTCATCGCTGTTTGAGCCACAGCAGTATGAAGGCTACCCAACGGCATCGACTGTCTGGCAAACCACCAATGCGTCAGACTATCTTGAAGCCAAATACAGTATTACTCCTTTACTTATCGGCAGTCTGAAAGCGTCACTGCTTGCCTTGCTGGTAGCCATTCCTATCTCACTCTGTGCGGCCGTCTACACGGCGTTTTTTGCTCGCAGCCGCTTACGCCATGTGCTGAAACCGGCCATCGAAATGCTTGAGGCCGTACCCAGTGTACTGATTGGTTTTATTGCCGCGATATGGCTGTCTCCGGTGGCGGGGCAGTTTCTTTTTTCCTTTGTGTTTTTTCTGATTACCGTGCCGGTTATATTGTTGATCCTGGCCTTGTTTCAGCACCGGCTGTCACTCAAACTTCCTGTGTTTATGCGTCACAGCAGTGAACTGGTGATAAGTTTGCTGGGCATTGTATTACTGGGCTATATCAGTGTTGAGTGGGCTCCATGGCTGCTTGAAGGATTGTTTGGGATCGGCAGTCTCGAGCAGCTCTCAGACAACACCCAGAGTCCGATTGGCAAAAGTACGCTGGTCGTGGCCATTGCGCTGGGTATTGCCATCTCGCCAAGTATCTATTCGCTGACAGAAGATGCTATCAGTGGTGTCCCTGAGTCACTTAAGCATGCCTCCTATGCACTGGGAGCCACCCGCCTGCAAACACTGATGCATGTGGTCATTCAGGTAGCGACGCCGGGGATCCTGGCGGCTGTAATGCTGGGCTTCGGACGGGCCTTTGGCGAGACCATGATTGTACTGATGGCAACCGGCAATACGCCGGTCTCAAGCTGGAGCCTGTTTGAAGGATTGCGGGCGCTGACGGCCAACCTTGCCATCGAGCTTCCCGAGGCTGACGTCGACAGTGCGCATTATCACATCCTGTTTTTTACTGCCTGTATTTTATTCGGCTTTACATTCGTGGTGAACACGCTGGCGGAGTTTTTACGCCGACGGCTAAGGAGCAGGGCGTACCGTGGTTGAGTTTTTGCGCAATATGACCACTGCGGCCCAGCGGCAGTCGTATGCTATCAGTCTGTCTGCGTTTTTATGCAGTATGTTGTTGCTGGTGATGATCAGTATTTTAATGTTGATCGTTGTGCGTGGCGCCGCTTACTTCTGGCCCGAGCCAATCGAACAACTGGTCTATACATCAGCAGAGTCTGGCGAACAAAAGCAGGTTTATGCGCAGACATCGCTGCATCAGACAGCCCCTCACAAGGTCTGGCAGCTGCAATACAGTGACGCCCGCTTCCCATTCGGCAACAAAGCGCTGGTCAATGCCGACGTCCTGAAGAGTCGTCGCAATGCCGCTGATGCCGCCTCGGTACGTTTACATGATGGCCGTCAGCTATTCGCCCGGCCACTTACCGTGACCATGCCACAGTCACACCCTTTTTCGGCCGAGCGTTTTGCCAAGGCGCAGCAGCATGAACTGGCGTTATCACAGCAAATTGAGCAGATCCGGGTGCAGGAGCTGGCCGCAATACACATTAAGCTTGCAGAATATGACCGGCGAAATGTTGAAAAGGAAGCGCCGGCCCGGGAAAAGCTCAGAGCACAGTTTGCGCACTGGCACAAAAAAATTCTGGCACTGGAAGAAGAACGTAATGCGTATACTTTGCAGGTCGCTTTCGCCAATCAGCAGCGCTATACGTTGCCCCTTGCAGACATTGCCAGCCTTGAGTTTGTCAGTCGCCTGAGCTGGATGGAAAAGTGGGGTGTTGCGTTTGACAATATTGCGGTTTTTCTGACGGAGTCCCCAAAACAGGCGAATACTGCCGGAGGCGTATTTCCAGCGCTGTTCGGCACGGTGCTGATGGTCTTTCTGATGACCATTATTGTTACGCCATTTGGCGTTCTTGCCGCAGTTTATTTAAGCGAATACGCGCCGGATAACGGGTTTACGGCGGCCATTCGTATCAGCGTGAGTAATATGGCCGGAGTTCCATCAATTGTTTATGGCGTGTTTGGACTTGGTTTCTTCGTTTATACGTTGGGCGGCAACCTGGATGCGTTGTTTTTTACTGAGCAATTACCCGCGCCAACCTTTGGTACGCCGGGGGTATTCTGGGCGGCACTGACGATGGCGATCCTGACACTGCCGGTGGTCATTGTGGCCACAGAGGAGGGACTGCAGCGCGTGCCAGACGGCCTGAAAGCGGGCAGTTATGCGCTGGGCGCGACCAAAGCTGAAACTATCATGCGTACAATTTTGCCCATTGCATCGCCGGGTATTATGACGGGCGTCATTCTGGCTATCGCCAGGGCAGCCGGCGAGGTGGCGCCGCTAATGCTGGTCGGGGCGGTGAAGTTTGCGCCAAACCTGCCGGTTGATGGCGAGTTTCCGTATCTGCACCTCGAGCGCCAGTTTATGCATCTGGGCGTGTTAATTTATGATGGTGCCTTTCACAGTCAGACTGACGCAAAAGGGGCGCCGATGATGTTTGCTGCCTGCCTGCTGCTACTGGCGGTCGTCTTTGTATTAAATATCGTGGCGGTAATACTGCGTACCCGCCTCAGAAAACGTTATCTGGTAGGTTGAAGTCTCATGCTGAAGCTGTTCGAACACGACAAACTCAATGTCCATGAATTAAGCGACGCGCAGACCGCGATTGATGTGCGGGATCTGAACCTGTGGTTCGACACCAAGCATGTACTGCATGATATTTCTATGCGCATTCCCAAGCACTGTATCACGTCATTAATAGGCCAGAGCGGCTGCGGAAAGTCTACGTTGATCAGCAGTTTCAACCGGCTTAATGATTTGCATCAGGGGTGCAGGTACACGGGCGAAGTCAATATTGATGGACACGATATTAACAGTAAGAAGCAAAATGTGTCGCAGCTTCGCACACGGGTAGGAATGGTATTCCAGCGCCCCAATCCATTTCCATTAAGTATCTATGAAAACGTGTGTTACGGACTGCGCCTGCAGGGGGTGCGTACCCGTCGCGCCCTCGATGATGCTGTCGAGCAGGCGCTGAAAGATGCCGCGCTATGGGATGAGGTTAAAGACCGCCTATTTGAGTCGGCACACATTCTGTCCGGCGGACAGCAGCAGCGTCTGGTCTTTGCCCGTGCACTGGCACTCAAACCTGAAATACTGCTGCTGGATGAGCCTACATCGGCGCTGGATCCGCTCACTACGTTGTTTATTGAAGAGCTAATGGCGCAGCTCAAATCCCGCTGTACGATTGTTATTGTCACCCACAATATGCAGCAGGCCGCGCGGGTTTCAGATTACACGGCGTTCTTGCATCAGGGGCAGCTTATCGAATATTCAGACAGCGATACCCTGTTTACGATGCCGGATAAAAAGCAGACCGAAGATTATATAACCGGCCGCTACGGCTAGGTTCTGGAGGTAGCGATGAGACAAGTTGCATTGAATACCCACATTTCCGGCACCTTTAATACGGAACTGGAAAACTTGCGAAATTCGGTGCTGACCATGGGCGGTGAAGTGGAGCTACAGCTAAACCAAACCCTTGAGGCAATCAGGGAAAACAACGGCGGCCTCGCTGAGCGTGTGGTACTGAACGATCTGAAAATAAACTCCATGGAAATTCAGATTGATCAGGAGTGTCTGAGAATTATCGCCAAACGCCACCCTACTGCCAGTGATCTCAGGCTAATCATGACGATTTCGAAAGCGGTCACCGATATAGAGCGCATGGGCGACGAGATTGAACGGATTGCCAGGCTTATTACCAAAAATAAACTGCCCGTATCAGAAACGATTAAAAGCAGCATGATTCTGATTGGTGATCGCGTGGCCGCAATGATGCGCGGCACCTTTGATGCTTTTGCCAGACAGGACGGCGATGCGGCGCTGCGCGTTTACGACCAGGATAACCGTATTGACAGCGAGTATAAAAAACTGCTGTCTTACACCACCTCAGAAATGGAAAAAAGCAAAGATGACATGCAGGACTGGCTTGATGTGTTGTGGTCATTGCGATCACTGGAAAGGATTGGCGATCGCTGTAAAAATGTTTGTGAGTACGTCGTATCTTTGAGTGAAGGCAAAGATTTGCGCCATGCGGCCATTGAATCGATGCAGCAGAAGCTGGATGAATTGTCGTGAATCGCTGGGAACGTGTCATAAAAATGAAACATTTGTTTCAAATACCAGCAAGTTATATAAAAGGCCTTCGAATTTGACCTTTTTCGCAAATGAAACCCTATTGCTGGCTGCACGATTACGTTATCATTCGCGCCAGCCGAATCCGGACTTGTTTGAAAAATACTCTATGTGTGTAATGTGTAACGTTGAAACTTCACACCCGACTTTGTATCTGAGCCAACGTACAGGCGTGAAAAACGTCGGCGCCGGTTCAGATTGCGGTTAAGACAGGAGCGATTTTCGTGGAATTTTTTGAAAGCTATGGTCTCATCCTGATAATCCTTGCTGCTACAGTTGGGTTTGTGATGGCATGGGGAATTGGCGCGAACGACGTAGCCAATGCGATGGGAACCTCTGTTGGGTCTAAAGCACTGACCATTAAACAGGCAATATTCATCGCGATGATTTTTGAATTTGCCGGTGCCTATCTCGCGGGGGGCGAAGTCACCTCCACAATACGCAAAGGCATTATTGACGCGAGCTACTTTGCAGATATACCCGAGTATCTGGTTCTGGGTATGATTTCGTCGTTGCTGGCAGCCGGTATCTGGCTGGCCGTCGCATCCTGGCTGGGCTGGCCCGTATCAACCACACATTCCATTATTGGTGCCATCGTTGGTTTTACGGCCGTCGGTGTCAGTATGGATGCTGTCTCTTGGGGAAAGGTGGGCGGTATCGTTGGAAGCTGGATAGTGACGCCCGCTCTGTCCGGTATCATCGCCTTTCTTATCTTTATGAGCGCACAACGTCTTATCTTCAGTACCGCAACACCGCTGGTTAACGCCAAACGTTATGTGCCCATCTATATGGCGCTGGCAGGCTTTGTAATGTCGCTGGTCACCATTAAAAAAGGTCTGAAGCATGTCGGGCTTGAGTTAAGCGAAATGAACGGTTATCTGGTGGCGATTGGGATAGCTGTTGGCCTGGGCATACTAGGTAAATATTTCATTGGCCGTATGCGCTTTAATGAAAATGAAAGCAAAGATATTCAGGCCGCAAACATTGAAAAAGTTTTTGCTTTGCTGATGGTGGTAACGGCATGTTGTATGGCCTTCGCGCACGGCTCAAATGATGTGGCCAATGCCATCGGTCCGCTGGCTGCTGTGGTCAGTGTCGTGACCAACGGTGGCGAGATTAATGCCAGCGCACAACTGGCGCCTTGGATCCTGCCACTCGGCGGTATTGGTATTGTTGCCGGTCTGGCACTGTTTGGTCATCGGGTCATAAAAACCATAGGTCAGGGCATTACACATCTGACACCAAGCCGCGGCTTTGCTGCTGAACTCGCTGCAGCCTGCACCGTGGTTATTGCATCGGGGACCGGGTTACCCATTTCCACCACACAGACGCTGGTCGGAGCGGTATTAGGTGTAGGCCTGGCCCGCGGCGTGTCTGCGTTGAATCTAGGTATCGTGCGCAATATTATCGTGTCGTGGGTGGTCACTCTGCCCGCCGGCGCCATTCTATCGATTATTTTCTTCTATATTCTTAAAGCCAGCTTTGGTGTGGCGTAAGCTCAGACAACGTAGGTAGTTAACTACAAAGGGGGCCTCGCGCCCCCTTCTTTTGAATTTATAGCGTTAGCTACCGGGTTTAGGCAGTAATGGCGATACGAATCCCCGAGGCTTAATGCCGACCAGCGCACAGTCAATTTGCTGAATGGTGTCTTCCGCGGTGCCGCCCATAACAAAGCCGGGCACTCCCAGGCGGGCGACTGTGCCCATAACCAGAACATCGGCCCCCAGCGATCGCGTTGTCGCTGCAATTTCCCGTCGTGGGTAACCGTGTACGATATGCCGCTGCGGCTGCAGATAATCCATCACGCCTGTGTCTAATTCTGATTCTAACTGGGCGAGCAATCTGTCCAGCTCCTGCTGTCGCTCATCATGAATCTTCGACAGGTCATGCTCCATACGATCATTGTCCACACTGATAAAGCCACTGCGAACAATCGTATCTGGCACAGCATCAAATACGTGCACAATATGCAGTTCAGCAAATTCAAGCAGCGCTATCTGAGATGCGGTGCGCAAGAGATCCATGTTCAGCGCCTTACGCACGGAAATTTCATGTTCAGGGTAGTGATAATTCAAGTCCAGCGCTGCGACGACTTTTTTATATTTTCTGCTATTTCCGCGGTGTAGTATCCACACTGGACACGGACATTTGCGTAGCAAGCGAATATCATCACTACCAAACAGCCGGTCCATAAAATCATCATCAGACAGCTTCACCAGCAAGTCAATGTCGCGTTCACCAACCAGCGAGACAACGTCCAGCAGTGGTTGCCCTATGCAGAGCTCTGTTTTAATCGGGTAGTCGGCCGACCACTGCTGCTGCTTATCTTCAAGCCATTGCCTGGCAGAAGACTGCATCGACTGTTCGGAGTCAATATATGAAAACGACTCCATAACAATGTTGGCATTTGGTGGCAGCGCTTCAAGTGCAAGGGCCAGGGTCAGTTTGGCCTGGTGACTTTTGGCGATATGTATGGCCTGTTCAATAATTTCGTCTTGCTCATGGGTGTCGTTGAGTACGCACAAAATATTTGAAAAATGACCTTTCATTGCTTCTCCATTATTCCGCATCTTTCTGAATCAGATGTTCTGCTTGTCATCGTAGTTCAACACTATGACAGTTGTGTGGGGTTATTAACTCAGTATACGTGTAATTGTCTGAATTTGCTGTTTCTTAGCGCACGCGTCAGATGAAAAATTTACGCAGCTTTTTGTATCCACGGGATCAGCTACGGTGCAGAAGGAGAACAGGATTGCCACCGTGTTAATCTTCATGGTAGATTGTTTTTGTTGTTTTTAATCATAAAAGGGGATTTATGAAGTGGCCCAATCTTAAGCATCTGCATTATCTGGTGACCTTGCATCAGGAGCAGCATTTCCATCGTGCTGCACAGCGCTGTAATGTCAGTCAGTCGACCTTAAGTACAGCGATCCAGAACCTTGAAGAGCACTTCGGTAGTCAGTTGCTGGAACGTGAACACAAAACGTTTGTGTTCACCTCACTAGGGCTGGACGTGGTAGAGCGCAGTAAAGCCTTACTGCAGGATGCGGCAGAACTGGTAGAGTATGCACAGAACGCTGGCCAGTGGCAGCGCGGCAAGTTACGTATGGGGGTTATTCCTACCATTGCGCCCTTTTTGTTTGAAGGCATGATCGGGGCATTCAATACGTTTTTACCTGAGATCCAGCTGGAACTACAGGAAGACACCACGGAAAATTTGTTGCAGCAGCTGCATGATGGACGCATGGATCTGCTGATCCTGGCACTGCCCATGCAAACTCCTGGCTGCAAACAAATGGTGGTGGGTCACGATCCCTTTCACCTTATCGCCCACAACGATACGGCCGCGTCACTGCCTGAGCCGGTAGATATCTCGCAACTGCCCAAAAAAAGCATCTTTTTGCTTCAGCAGGAGCACTGCATGACTGATCATGCTGTGAGTGCCTGTAACATTAAGCACAGTGAACAGGTTAGCAGTGTCGCGGCCAGCAGCCTGTATACCCTGGTGCAACTGGCGAACAGCAAACTGGGCTACACCTTTTTACCCGAGCTGGCACTCAATCAGAACATCCTGGAGCACACTGAACTGCGAGCATTCGCCGCGGAAGATAAGGCGTTTCGTGAGATTGGCCTGGTCTGGCGTAGCGGTACAACCCGCATGCAGCTGTTCCGTCGCATCGCAGAGATTGTCTCGCCGCTACTCCCCATTCCGACCCTCAAATAATCGCGGCCTGGCACTTTTCTGTTTTCAGCGTAAAAAAATTCAAACTTTTTCGTTGGGTGTCCCGACTATAGTTGTATGGGAAGTGCGGCAGGCCATGTCAGGTAGTAATACTCTGCCTGTAAGGACGAATAGTAATGCTTTGGCTCTTCCTTACTACAATAACAACGCAGGAGAGGGACATTGCGGCACCCAGACTCCTTTAATCTGAGGGCACACTGTGTTTGAAGTACGGGACGAGCGACTGGTCAAAAAAGCATTGAAAGGCGATAAAAAGGCCTGGCTTACGCTTATTGACCGGTATGAAAAGCAGATTTTTCATTATGCGATACGAATGACCGGTAACACGCATGATGCCGCGGATCTAATGCAGGATATTTTTTTGTCGGTGTTCCGCAGCCTGGATAATTTTCGCGGTGACGGAGCATTTAAAGCCTGGTTATTTCGTATTGCTCACTTTCGCTGCATGGAATTTTATCGGCGTAAGCGGCCAGAGCAGGGGCTGGATGATACCCCCGAGCAACCCTGTGACAAACCCTGTCCTGAGATGCACCTTCATGGCTCGCAACAAAGTAGTGCGGTTGTCACTGCCATGCAGGCGCTGCCGCTGGCACAGAAGGCCGTTGTAGAGTTGAAATTCTTTGGCCAATTTACGTTTGAGGACATTGCTCTGCAGCTAGGCATATCCCCCAATACGGCAAAGTCGCGCCTGTACAGCGCGCTTGCCAGACTTAAACTGGAGTTGGAGTAACCCATGACAGAAAACGACAAACACACACTGTTGGCTGCATGGTTGGAAGACAGCCTTACTCAGGCGCAGCGCAAAGCGTTCGAGCAGTTATGTACAGAGGATGCAGACTTTGCTCTCCGGGTCGAAATGGCGGGGCGCTGCTTTAGCGCCACTGAAAGCTTCACAGCGCCCGCACCACCTGCCTGGAATAAGTCAGCCACGTTTACCGATAATGCATCTCCACGCTGGTATCAATGGCAGGGGTTACCAGTGGCTTCTATGGCAATGTCGGTACTGGCTCTGGTGATGGTAATTACCGGTTTCCGGGTTGAAGTTAGCGACAGCCGTTTGTCACTGGGCTTTAGCGAGCGTCTGGATGCACAGGAGGTTGCTGCGCTGGTCGAGGACAGAGTCGATGCTTACAAGCAGGCTAATCAGGCTGTTTTCCGCGACTATGCGGATGCGCTGGCCAGCCAGCAGCGTCAAAGCAGCGCAGAGCTGACTGAATACCTGCTGGCGTCAAGCCGAAAGGAACGTCGCGAGGATTTTGCTGAGCTGGTGAAGTTTATTAATCAGCAGCGCAGTGACGATCAGCAATTTTATGCCAGACAGCTGCACAACCTGCAACAGGATGTGTCGGCACTGGAAAAACATCAATCAATGAATCCGTTAATATCTGGCGGCGACCCACTTGCCGACGAATAACGATCAGGAGTAGTGACTATGAAGCCTTTACTGTTATGTGCCCTACTGGCCAGCCCACTAATGTGCAGTGCCGCAATAAGCAGCAAACAAATTAATGCGTTAAATGATGAGCTGGAAATTATGTCGGGGGTTATCGACACCGCGCTTAAGCAAAATAATGAACGTGAGGGATGGCGGTATCGTCAGCTGCAAACTACCTACCTGGCCAGCCAGGGCGTGGTATTCACGGTGTCGGTAAATCAGGGCGCACTGCACGGTTTTTCCTTTGATGGTACCAGTATGCGGATCCCGCCTATCCCGCCAATCCCCGCTGTTGCGCCCATCGTGGTTGAGGGCGGAGACCGGGATATTCATATCGAGCTGGACCGGGAATGGGAAGCCTTTGCTGAAGAAGCCAGTCGTCAGGTGTCGCAGTTATTCCGAGAGTCTAACTCACAGTTACGTGATTTGCGGGATCGTGAGCGGGAACTGGCCTGGGAGCGTCGGGAACTGGAGCGGCGTAACCGCGATTTGAATTTTGAGTTGCGTCAGGCCGAGGGCGAACGCCGCGAAGAAATACAGCGTGAAATAGAGGGAATCGAGCAGGAACTTACGAGTTTTGCAGAGCGTGAAAAAGAGTTGCAGCAGTACGCCACGGACATCGAAAAAGAGCAGAAAAAGCGGCTGGAAAAACAAAAGCAGGCGCGGGATAAAGCGTATAAACAGTTTCTGACACGGTTTGAAAGCAGTATTGGGAAAACCTTGTGCCGGTTTGGCTCAGGTCTGCGCGGCCTCAGCGACGATGAGAATGTCAGCTTTGTCATCAAAGATTTTGTGCTTGGCGAGGATGGAACCCCCCAGGATAAAATCTATGTATTTGCTAAACGTAATATTAAAGCCTGTGTGCAGGAAAAAATGGATGTTGCAGCGCTACTGTCGTCGGCGACCAGTTACGCCTTTTGACCGCAGCGACGATAACTTTTTATCACTCTCAGCCTGAGCAACCGGCGCGGGCGCACCTCGCCGGCTTATCCGTACAGGTTCATATTAGCAACGGCACTCAGCTGAGCGCGTTTGACCTGATGAGTCTGATCCCCGGTCAGCGACCAAACTGCGAAATAGGCTGAACTCGTCGACATGCCCGCGTTAAGACATAACGCATAACTAAGCAGTATGCAGCGGGTAGCACTATCGTCACAAAATACATGAATTTTGGCTGGCTGCATGAGCATCGAACGCAGACTACTCAGGTAACGTCGCAAATAGTGGGTGTCACTGGCTTCATCAAGTGCAGATAGGGTGTAAGGCAGCCAGGTCCATTGAAGCCCCGCCTCGCGGGCACGTGACGGCAACGTCTCTTCAATTTCGCTGTCGGTCAGGCAACAGCCCACGTGCGTGTATCCCTGGTCAGCGAGCGTTCTGAGCTTTTCGTTATCAGGAACGGCACCTAGGCTTAACTGGCCTTGCCAGAGACTGATATTGTCGGCGTGTGATTGGGTCATACAACAAAATAATAAATGGAAAAATAGTGACAGCTACAGCCACCCAGCACAAACAAATGCCAGATTGCATGCGTATATTTTACCTTTTTTGCCACGTAAAAAAACACCCCAACGCTAAAGCAAAGGCCGCCGGCAACCAGCAACCATAAACCGCCGCCCGGCATCGCCAGATACAATGGATAAATAATCCCCAGGGCAATCCAGCCCATCAGCAGGTAGGTCATCACAGATACCTTGGGGAAGCGATGCTGTGCAACCAGCTTAAAGGCGACCCCACCAAGTGCCAGGCTCCAGATGATAGCCGTCATGGTGATCCCCAGCCAGCCGCCCACGGCCACCAGCAATAATGGCGTGTAGGTCCCGGCGATAAGTAAATAGATAGCGCTGTGATCGAACAGTTTGAGGATCCCTTTCGCCCTTTGATTTGAGATGCCGTGATAAAGCGTTGAGCTAAGAAACATCATGATCAGCGTGGCGCCGTAAATTGCCGCCGCACTGATTGCGACCGGATCGTCTGCTCTTAAGAGCATAAATACTAACCCGACGATGGCAGCAATCAGCCCAATGCCATGGCTGACACTGTTAAGCCATTCTTCTACTACGGAATAGGCCTGCCGGGTCATGTTGTCCAGGGATTTATTCATCTTCATATCGCCATTATAAATTTTCAGCGTACATGTGTACACTAAAACAATACGGAAGATTTACGACATTTGGATGACAAAAATCGCAGATTTCTTCGCCTGGCAGATGTCGATGATGAACTCTGTTAGGATGGCATCTTCCCTAGATACAGGAGTACCACCTACTATGAACAAAGCGCTTTGGTTGTTAACAGCCTCTCTGTTGCTTGCAGAGCCGCTGGCGGCGCAGCAGGGCCCTTCTGAAAAGAGCCCGGAAACCTCATCGCCCATTCAGGCTGGCAAAGATTACCATTCTTTTGCGAATCCTGATGAAATCAGGGTCACGCATCTCGATCTGGATTTAACCGCAGATTTTGACGCCCGGCAGCTAAAAGGCAGTGTGACCCTGTCGGTGAAGCGGGAGGATAAAGATGCGACCGCACTGGTACTGGATACCCGGGCACTGGATATTCTCAATGTAAGCGCAGAAGGACAGCCGGTGGATTATACACTGGGCAAGACCGATGCCGAACTGGGCACGCCGCTGAAGATATCGCTGCCAGCGGGCGCAGACACGGTTAGTATTCAGTATGAAACGTCACCCAAAGCCTCCGGGGTTCAGTGGCTTAGCCCGGTGCAGACCGCCGGGAAAAAGCATCCGTTTTTATTTACACAGGCTCAGGCGACGCATGCCCGAAGCTTCATTCCCCTGCAGGATTCTCCCAAAGTACGGGTCACCTACGAGGCAAACATTCAAACGCCGGAATCGCTGCTGGCGGTGATGAGCGCCGCCAATACCCCCAACACGCCGCGCGATGGTGACTATTCGTTTTCTATGCCACAGCCTATTCCGTCATATCTGATAGCGCTGGCCATTGGCGATCTTAAATTTAAAGCAATGGGCGAGCGCACCGGTGTGTACGCCGAGCCCTCAATGCTGGATGCGGCCGCCAGCGAGTTTGAAGATACCGAAGACATGCTGGAGGCCACTGAAGAAAAATACGGTCCGTATAGCTGGGATCGGTATGATCTGCTGATCCTGCCCCCCTCATTTCCATTCGGCGGCATGGAAAACCCGCGCCTGTCATTCATTACCCCGACGGTGATTGCCGGCGATAAGAGCCTGGTATCGCTGATTGCTCACGAACTGGCGCATAGCTGGTCAGGCAATACGGTGACCAATGCCACCTGGCGTGATCTCTGGTTGAACGAAGGGTTCACTACGTATCTTACCTACCGTATCATGGAAATGATTTATGGCCACGATCGCTATAAAAAAGAAGCGGTGCTGGGCTATCAGGATTTAATGGCGGACATCGACGCGCTACCGGCAAAGGATCAGATACTGGCTATCGATCTGCGGGGCCGCAATGCGGATGATGTCTTTTCTAACATCCCGTATGAAAAAGGCGCACTGTTTTTACGTGAAATTGAGCAGAAAATCGGCCGCGACAACTTTGACGCCTTTCTGACCCAGTATTTCGAAGACTTTGCGTTTCAAAGCATTACCACCGATACCTTTATCGACTACCTCGATAAGACGTTGCTGGCTGACTACCCTGAAAAATTGAGTGAAGCGCGGATCCGGACCTGGATATTTGAACCCGGGATCCCAAAAGGCGCACCAAAACCAGAGTCTGATGCGTTCGTAAATATCGACAAGACGCGCAGTGCCTGGCTGGATGGCGAAATCAGTGCCGCAGACATCATGACCGGCGACTGGACCGTGCATGAGTGGCTGTACTTTCTGAACAACATGCCTGACACCCTGTCTGATACGCAGCTAAAGGCCCTCGATGATGCCTTTGCGCTGACCAGTACCCAGAATAATGAGATAGCGCACAGCTGGCTTATGATTGCGGTGAAAAACACCTATAAAGCCGCCTATCCGCGTCTGCATAATTACCTGGTTAATATTGGCCGCAATAAGCTGGTGAAGCCGCTTTACCGTGAGCTGGCGAAAACCAAAGACGGCAAAGCGTTTGCCAAAAAGGCCTTTGAGCAGGCGAAGCCGGGCTATCACCCGCTGACCATAAAAGCCAATGAAGGGTTTGTGAACGACTAACCATGCTGGCGTGACGCGGCTTGCGTCACGCCTTGCTGCGGTGTTTAGCGGGTTGTAAACGAAAGAACAGAGAATACAGCACCGGCACCACACCCAGGCTTAGTATCGTGCCTACAGCAAGCCCATATGCAATGGCACTGGCCATGGCATAAAACAGCACATCGCCACTGACCAGCAACGGCACAAGCCCTAAAATAGTGGTAAACGCTGACATCAGAATGGGTCGCAACCGCCTGACACTGGCGGTGACTACTGCCTCGGCATGATCGCCATCCTCACCCAGCTCCTCGCGCTCGGCATCAATACGCTCAATCAGCACAATGGCGTTGTTTACAATAATACCGGCCAGCGCATAAAGTCCCAGGATCACCATAAACCCAAAGTTACCCTGCATCACAATCAGACCCATCGCCGCGCCAATAATAATCAAAGGCACGGTCAGCATAATAATGGCGGCGCGACGGTACGAGCGGAACTGAGCGACAAGCAGCAGCACGATAATACTGATACACAGTGGCAGGTATTCATTCAGCGAGCGCTGAGATTTTGCTGACTCTTCAATCACGCCGTCATATTCAATCTCGTAGCCATAGGGGAGGGTGTCGCGCAATGCCTGAATATCGGCATCGATCATGGGCACCATTTCCTCGGCGTTGTGCAGCGCATTTTTGGCTTCCACGGTAATGGTTCTGAACAGGTTTTCCCGGGCAATACGGGAAAAGCCGGTCTCATAGCGGATCTCGGCCACCTGGGTGAGCGGTACGCTGGTATTACGCGACTGTGAGAAAATATTCACACTTTTTATGCGTGATAAGTCGAAGCGCTCGCTGTCGCGACCACGCACCACAATAGGCAGAATATCGTCACCTTCCAGAAACTCTGAAATGCCGCGGCCACTGAAATAGGTGTTTAGCGTCTGTGAAATATCGGCCGAGCTGATCCCGGCGCGCCGGGCCTTTTGCTGATTGATGTCCAGCTTGATCTGGGTAACGCGGTTTTCCCAGTTATTTTTAATGTCGTAGGTGCCGGGTAATTGATTGAGTATTGCCTCAATATCGCCGGCGGTGCGGTACAACTTATCTTTATCCGGCCCTTTGACCTGGATATCGATTTTGCTGGAGTCGGACGGGCCCAGAAACATTTTGGTGACGCGCGCCGATACAGACGGAAAGTCTCTGGCGAACATGGCGCGCAGCGAATCTATCGTAGCAGCCACATGCTTGCGCTCACCGACATCGATCATCACAAAGCCTTTGGAGGGTTCGGGATCAATCGGGGTAAGCGATAGCACAAAGCGGGGGCCGCCGAAGCCTCCGTAGCCCACATGCTTCATTATATGTGGAAAATGTTCTCGATTATCGAGCCGGGCAAAAACCGATTCCAGCGTACGGTTGGTTTCGCGAATAGAACTGCCTGCGGGCAGATCCAGGTAAACCAGCACCTGGGCCCGGTCGGAGTCAGGAAAGAACTTGGCCGGCACTTTTGATAATCCGTAGCCGCCAACAAAGAACAGGCCGACCATGACCAGCAAGAATAAGGCGCGGTAATTAAGTAGCCGCCGTACACCGGATTCGTACAGCGGATTTAGTTTAGTGAAATAATGACTCACGCCTGCTTTTTCTTCATCTTTGCCTTTGGGAGGCGGGATAAAGTGATAGCAAAGATACGGTGTGATGGTCTGCGATAATAGCCAGGACACCAGCAAGGAGATCAGGATCACCAGTGAAATTGAGCGGGTGTACTCGCCCGCAACACTGTCAGCCAGCATCAGCGGCAGAAACACTAAAATGGTGGTCAGCGAGGAAGTCAGCAAGGGAAACGACAGCGAACGGCTGCTGTTGGCGAGCGCCTGTTCGCGCGCTTCACCATCTTCCAGGCGGCGCTTAAAGTCCTCTGCAACCACAATACCGTTGTCGACCAGCACCCCCAGTGAAATAATCAGCGTGGCCAGTGACATACGCTCCAGCACCATGCCAGAAAAGGCCATAACGGCAATGGTGATGAGGATAACGCCGGGCACAATTGCCCCTACAATGAGTCCGGCGCGTAAGCCCAGAAACAGCACGACCACACTACAGACGATCGCCAGGGTTTGCAGTACATTGATACTAACTCCGTTTACCGCATTCTCAACCACTTCCGCCTGCCGGGTAATGATGTCCAGTTGCATACCGGCTGGCAGCGTCGCGTTAAGCGCGGCGATTTCCCGTTCCATGTCCGGGGTAAATTTCAGGACATCCACATGGGCATTTTTGGCGATGGCAAATACAATGGCTTTTTCACCATTGAAATACGCGGTGCGGCTGGGCGGATCAACCACTTCGCGCTGAACATCAGCAATATCACGCAGCAGAAATGATTCCTGCTCTCCGGGTACGGTAATCAGGGCGTTGCGCACATCATCGACAGTTTCAAAGTACCCTGAGGGCTGAATGGCAAAGTTCTGGCCATTGGCATCTACAGTTCCACCAGGCTGTATAATATTCTGCTGCTGCAGAATGCTGATAAGCTGATTGGGCGACAGGTTGGTTTGTGCAAGTTTGCTGTTATTCACCTTGATGGTGATTTGCTCTGGCAACACCCCAAGCAGATCAATGCGTTTGACGCCGTCGATTTTGAACAGGTTGTCCCGGATGTGCTGGGCATAATCAGTGCGTTCACCCTCGGTGTAACTGCTATCCATTAACAACGCCACCGTCAGAACCGCCACATCACCAAAGTTATCGTTCACCAGCGGGGCGGAGGTGCCACTGGGCAGGTCACCCTGAACCTGTTCCAGCTCGTCTCTGAGATCGTCCCAGATTTGCTCAAGTGCAAAATACCGGTCCTGAATTTTGACATGCATAATCGACTGACCGGTCATCGACACCGAACGAATTTCATCGACTTCCGGTAGCTTGCGGGCTGCTTCTTCCAGTGTTTTGGTGATCAGCAGTTCCACCTTATCAGCCGGCAGGCCGGGGAACGTGGTGGTGACAACGGCTTCGCGGATGGTAATTGACGGATCTTCCTGTGCCGGCAATGTGATATAGCTGTACAGGCCAAACGCCATCAGCAGGCTGACAATCGCCAGCATCAGCCTGTTTTGCTTAAGACTCAGCTGAGAAAGTGACATGACCCACTCCTACTGATTAAACAGGCGGGTATCGCCATTGGCCAGATGGACGCGCTGACCGTCGCTCAGCAGACTGGCCCCGGATCGCACGACCTGCATGTCTGCTTCGAGGTTACCTCGCACCCGGGCGACATCAGTTTCCAGTGAGACGACCTCAACCGGCTGACGCATAGTGGTGTAAACAGGAATATCCTTGTCTGAGCGTGACGCATCCGCGCGCATCAGCTGCCACACGTAATGCTGATTGCGGTCTGATGAGACCAGCGCGCTTAAGGGAATTTCAAAGGTGGACTCGTTGCCCGGTTGTGAAAATGTGAAGGTGACCTCGGCACTCATTCCAGGTTGCAATCCTGGCACCTCATCGGTTAACCGCACGGTTACCGGAAACGCATTGGCGCTCTGAGCGCGGCTGCCAATTTCAAATATCCGGCCGCTAGCGTGCTGGTTGTCCAGGGCAAAAATTTCCACATCCACATTATCACCAGAGTGGATTTTATTGACCATGTTTTCCGGAACGGCAACCGAGATCTCAATGCCCGCCTGTCCTTCTATACTAAATGCGGGCTGGGCTGGTGTGATACGTTGTGACGGTTCAATCAGGCGCTCGGCAATGCGCCCCGGGTAGGGCGCGATAAGCCGTGTATCACTGAGCTCCTCTTCGGCAATACCCAGTTGCGCGCGGGCCACGTCCAGCTGATCCCGCAGCGCGGCGAGCTGAGTCACGGCGACATCCAGCTCAGCTTCTGAAACGGCACCGGAGGCCTGCAACTGACGTTTCCGTTCAACGTCACGCCGCGCTTCTCTGAGCCGCGCCTCAATTTCGGAGAGCGCTCCCTGGCGTTGCTTCTGATTAAGCTCAAACACTTTACTATCGATGGTCGCCAGCACATCGCCTTTGCGGATCATGTCACCAAGGTTAACGTTGACTGTTTCAACAATGCCGGCAACCTCGAAACTTAACTGACTGGTTTCAGCAGACTGGGCAACGCCCGACAAAATATGCTGCTGTTGTCCATCAAAGGGGGTCACCGGCGTCGCTACCACCGTGCGCAACAGATCTCTGTGCTGCGGCGGGTTATCACAGCCAGCAATGAAAAACAGGCACATCACAAGCGAAAGCGTGCGCATTGAATATAAACTCCTGATGTTTCCGGAGAAGGGATGCTTCCCGGGGATGGTTGGGGTTACTTTTTATTTTTGACTTTTACGGTGCTCTCACCATTTTAGTTTTATTCGGTGGCTCGTCGAACCTGAATATTCAGCGCGCCAATGCTCGTCTCGAACGGATCCGTTGCCTCATCGGGAAGATGCAGTGTCAGCGCGACGTTGTCGGTATAGACGACATCACTGATCTGGCCCTGATGCGTGTCGGCGAAATGTCTGATGAACTGCTCATGACGAAAGTCACTGACAATGGAAAGTGCTGTCAGCGAGACATGGTGTTTAATGGCAAGATCGGCCATTGCTGCCTGCGCAGCCCCTGAGTAAGCACGTACTAATCCGCCAGCGCCAAGTTTGATGCCGCCAAAATAGCGCACTACGACCACCATCACATCACTGACATCTTTGTGCTGAATGACATTCAAAATGGGCTTCCCGGCGGTCCCCGAGGGCTCGCCATCATCCCCCATCGCCGCGCTGGTGGGCGTGTCGGGGTGACCCAGCTGATACGCCCAGCAATGATGCCTGGCATCTGGGTAGTCGGCGCGGATCTTCTCGAGTATCGTCAGCGCCGCGTCGCGGCTGTCGGCATGGCTGGCAATACCAATAAACCGGCTTTTTTTCACTTCCAGCTCTGAGATAGCTGTTTTTGCAGGGATCGGATAATTCATGGGGACAGTGTAACGCAGTTTTGGCGGTGGCTGTAGCGTGCTTAATCTCAGTTTTGGTTCTCAGCGGTTATCTGGCGAGTGCATAAAAGTGAGCCTGTGCCCGTTGGCCAGCAATGGTACTGCAGTTCGCAGAGCGCCGACATCGTGAAAGACGGCACTGACATCGGTCACGTCTGGGCCCGGGATAACCTAAAGCGCAGCGAAAAGCGCGCGCCCCCTAGCGGACTCTTTGTTACTTTGCATGAGGCGTTAAGCCAGTTGGCAATACGGCTGACAATCGCCAGTCCCAGCCCTGCGCCGCCATCTGAACGGCTGCGGGCAGTATCCTGACGGTAGAAGGGTTTGAACACCGATTCCCTTTGCGATTCGCTGACGCCCTCGCCATCGTCATCAACATGAACAGTCACAGCCTCGCAGGTATGCTCCACCACCACTACGACCTGCCGTCTGGCATGTCGTACTGCATTATTTAAGAGGTTATCGAGCGCCTGCGCCAGAAAGTGCGCATCCGCATTAAGCTCTGGGTTGTCGCCTTGCACGTCTATCTTAAGCGACACGGGATGCAGACATCTCTGAACCCGGTCGCAGCAAAAATCATACAGCGGAATACACTCAATATGCAGGTCCGGCTGGCGGGCGTTCATGCGTGTAAAATCCAGCATCTCCTGAACCAGTGTGTCGAGTTCATCAATATCGCGCCGTGCCTCCTGAGTTTGCGCGGCACTCATACCTTCGTCGTCCGCCATGGCAAATTTCAGTCGTGCCAGTGGCGTTTTAAACTCGTGCGTTACCGCGCCTGCCAGCTCCTGTTGCTGGCGCAGCAGATGCGTCACCCTGGTGCTTAACTTTTCCAGTGCCCGGACGATCGCACGCAGCGGCGAACGTGAAGAGAGAGCCGGCACGGCAAGGCTGCCATCATCATTGAGTTGCTCGGTTGCCGCAACCAGTTTACGTAAATCCCGCCATAGCGGGTATAACCACAGGGCGATTCCCACGCCCAGTAGAATAAAAAACAGACTACTTACCAGCCACCAGTTACCGGCTTTGTCGGCTGGCGTAGCGAAACGGACGACAAACACATCCTGACCGGCAACCGGCACATAAACCTGCCAGTTGTCATCAAAGAAACCATGGACAAGCTGACCGCGTTCGAGCTGGGATGACAGGGTTGTGCTGGTGGTGAGTTCACGTCCGGCGAGCACCGAGTAAGATAAACCGGCGTCGCGAAGCTGGCGGTCAAGCAGGACACGGTTATCCTGATTGGCTTCAAACAGCGACAACCAGGCCTGCTGGTAAGGCGTTAATCTGGGCTGCGCTGGCTGAAACAGCTGATCCAGTCCAAGTGTCAGCGTGATAAGGCTAAGCGTTATGAAGACGTAAAGGCTGAAAAAAAGGCGCGTCATACTGTTTATTGCCAGGCGTCAGCGACGAAAAAGAACCCCTTACCCCAGATAGTTTTGATCCGGTAGGGCTGCTGGGTATTGTCGTTAAGCTTTTTTCGCAATCGCGAGATACGTACATCCGCAGAACGGTCAAGCCCATCGTATTCGCGACCAATGATGTCGCGGTAAATATGTTCACGGTGGACAACACAGCCAGCGTTTTCGGCCAGCATATACAGTAAATCAAATTCGTGGCTGGTCAGGCTGATGTTTTCATCACCAAGGGTGACAGATCGTGCTTCTTTGTCGATATACAGGTTGCCAAAGCGCAAAGACGCGTTTAATGCGCTCTGGCGTTGTCGGGTGCGGCGCAGCAGCGCCTGAATGCGAGCCAGCAGCAGGCGTGGTTCCACTGGCTTGCTGACGTAGTCATCCGCACCCAGTTCCAGGCCCAGAATTTCATCGACCGCATCGTTTTTCGCGGTCATAAACAGTAACGGCCCCTGATAGTGTTTGCGTAATTGCTGGCATAGCGACAGGCCGTCCTCACCTGGCAGCATGATATCCAGCACGATGACATCGGGCGGACTTGCACTGACGGTCTGTTGCAGTGTCTTACCGTCGGCCAGGGCAATAACAGTGAACCCTGATTGTTCAAGGTACTCGGTGACCAGGTGTCGCAGCCGGGTGTCGTCCTCAACCAGAATAAGCGTAGCAGACTGACTCATTCAAACACACTCCATGGTAATCGTACCCGCCGGCGTCGGGGACGTTGCTCAATGATCTGATACGGCAGCAGAAAGCTGTCGAGCTTTTCACCCTCAGCAGAGAGCAACGTGAAACGGGTATCGCGGGTAATTTTTAACGGAAGGATCATACGGTTACTGGTAAAGCAGCCTGCCGGTTTCTCGTTTACACGCAGGCAGGGGAGCGGCGTAATCCCTTCAATCTGAACCTCAACGTCAGCCTGACAAAATTCGTCATCTGACGACACCAGACATGCGCCTGGCTGAACCTCCCACTCCACTGCATCCGTCGCTGAGGCGGTAATTAAAAGGCCTGCACAAAGCAGTATGCGAAGCATGTCTTATCATCCTTCCCTAGAATCGATAGGCTACACCAGCAAACATCGTATAAACCGTGTTGTCTTCGACCAGCGGGCTGTCTGTCATACCACTATGCAGGCGACGCGCGCCCACCCGGGCGAGCCAGCGCCAGTGGTTGTTAATACGGTACAGGGCACTGATATCAACGCCTATCTGCATGCCTCCGGCAGCGGTATACACGGTAGCCGATGCTGGCTTATCATCAGCATGGATTCCATAATAATAGTCACTCAGACCCTTTCCTTTATACAAAAGTTTCGTGCCAACTGCGATCCGCAGGTGCTGGGTGGGCGATGTGGTATATCGGTATTCCAGTGCGCCATGCTGTCCGTTATACACACTGCTGATGTCGCTGGCCAGCATCAGCCGCACATGATGGTTACGATTGTGCCATTGCCAGCGTACGCCGGCATCCAGTGCCCAGCGCCGTGAAGACACGTCATCGACAGATATCCGCTGAGGCTCCTGCTGCGCCTTATCGACCAGGCCATTGCTACTCAGTGTAGCGGCAGGTATAAGAATATTGGCGGAGTGCCAGAAACTGAAGTTTGCCTTCTCAGCGTTGGGGACCACAAACACATCAATACTGGTATTTGAGGATGGAAAAAACTGAACGCCGGTTTCTAAATTATCAAAATAGAACGTTTCGCCGTAGTAGGCAATATCGGGCAGCAGAACATAAGGGATGGTGTCGCCGTCGACCAGCGGGTTGCTACGACCGCCAATTCCCACTGCCACTCCCAGTTGCCAGCTGTTGGCAGTGATACAGGACTGCCCGTCGCTGCACTGCGAACCGGCACTGTATGCTGACAAACTGTAAATGCAGGCGCACCACGCCAACAGGCTTACAAATCCACGTTTCATTGCTGACCACACCTATTTTCTGTCGCTCGCTACGCTGCGCGAGTGTAATACACCTCATGATGGCCCATAAGCAGCAAACTTTCGGTACATTGTGCACAAATACGTCCGGGTTGCAGACTTATCACCGCGCTGGACACGCACACCGAGGAACATCAGGAGAAGGTGGTGATAAATTACCAGAAGCCGGGGAACCAGACACGGGCCAGTTACAATTAATCACAAATATGTGCATATTCGATCGTTTTTTCTAAAAGTGATTGGGTAGCCTGTTAGCTAAACGATAAGCGTTAAGGGACTCACAAAAATGCGACCTGACAAAGATTTACTGACTTATCTGCTGGCAGTATGTATTGGCTTAACGGCGCTCGTCACCGGGCAGCGCGATAACACTGTAACTAAGGCCAGTGAACCGGCTGCGTCTGAACGCGCCGTGACAATCCTCACTGCCAGCCCGCGCCAGGCTGACCAACTTCTGGTTCGTCATCTGAAGGCGCAGGATAACAGCGCATCTGTTTATCCACTGTAACCGGCTCTACTTGGCCCGTTCAGGGCTGTTTGGCGTCCGGGGCATCCCGGCCGCCTTTTTTATTCAATAAACCGTGCCAGCTGCTCGCTGGTATTGCCGGACAGCGCCTGCGCCTGCTTCGCCTGACGATCAACCTCCTGCATCTGATGCTGGACCTGGTCACTGAGCTTTCGAATATCTGAGACGGAGTGTTCGGTATGTGTATATTTGTCTTTCAGGGAGCCCACCGCACTAAGAATATTGTCAATCTCGCGGGTATTGCGCTCAAAATCCTCAACCATGGTGGTAAAGGTCGTGGCTGTGTTGTCGAGTTGTTCACGCATGTCTTCGGACTCGCCCATCACTTTGGTCGACTCTTTCTGGGTGTTTTCGACCAGCGACTCCATATCGGTGAGAAAACGGCTTATCTGGCCCGTCGCATCGGCTACTTTCGCTGACAGCGTTCTGACCTCATCGGCAACCACCGCAAAGCCGCGTCCTGACTCGCCGGCACGGGCCGCCTCAATGGCTGCATTCAGTGCCAGCAGATTAGTCTGATCGGCAAACTCTTCCACCATTTTCAGAATGTTTCTGACATTCCCGGCGTTTTCCTGTAAGCCGTCAACGGTTTGTGAAAACTGCGAAAGCAGCGCGTTGATACGGGTGATCTGGCGCTGGCAATGCTGCAACTGATCGCTGGCCTGATTGGCACTGGTCATATTGTGCTGATTACGATCGGAAACCGTTTCCGATGCACCAACAATGTCCTGAATGCTGTTGCTGATGTCTTCGCTGGCCGCTGCCACATCGTGACTCAGTTGTTTTTGGCGGTCGGCGTTGCCATAGGTGTCCTGCACAGTCAGTGCAACCTCCTCATTAGCCAGGCTGCCCTGCTGTGCCTGCGTATGGATCTGCAGCATCAGGGCGGCCAGATTCTCAACAAACAGGTTGTAGGCGTCGGATAATTCGCGAAATTCATCGCGGGTAAATGCCGGCAACTGACCACTGAGGTTACCGCGGGTATGATTAATATTATTCAGCGATGCAAGCAGTGCCTTCACGGGGCGGACAATCAGGTAGTGAAGATAAAAAATGGTAAACGCGACACACAGCACGCTGCCAATAAACAGTACAAGGCTCCAGAACTTCAGGCTTTCGCGACTGTCTTGTGCGCCGCTGGCATACTGGTACAGCAGGAAAAAACTGGCCAGCTGGAATAAAAACAGAAATAACACATTGCCAATAATCTTGCGGTTTAAGGTGAAGAAAAAGGTTTTCTCAATGGTGCTGTAAAGGTTCCGGAACATAATAGTATGGCGGTTGCTGCAGGTCGCAGAAAAGATAGCGGAAACCGGCTGGCCTGTCGACCAGCCCCTGTGATCTGAATCAAGTAAGGTGCAAACTGGTGTGTCAGGCAGTGGGGAAATACCGGTTTACCAATGGTGTGACCTTTCCTTCGATGCGTCTGGGTTTGTCTTTTGTTCGGGGAAGCCGTCCCATACCGGCAAACAGGCAGTACCAGGAAGGCTTCAGGTACACCAGTTGCTCGCGCACCTCATTGAGCGCACCGTCAAAGTCGCCGCACCAGTTTGAAAAGCTGATCCCTACTTTATAGGTGGCATCACAGGCGCTCATCCAGGTCGCCTCGCTGATTCCCAGTGTTTTAAAAAAGGCGTAGAGCCCTCTCCCACACCTACGGTGCCGATGTCGGCAGACTATATAAGCGTGATATGTGATGCAGGCCAGTGTTTCGACAGCAGGCAGGCCGACATCCAGCCCGCCGTGCCGCCCCCTACGATGACAACCCTGGCCGGCGGTGTCATGCGTCCCTCCGGGTGGACGCGCGAACCAATAGCTCCGGAACAAAATAGACTGGCTCTGCTGGACTTAATTTGCCAGTGCGCTTACGCACTTTCAGGCTACTGATCAGTGACGAGGTAGCCGAGCGGGCAATATCCGCCGTTGGCTGCGTCGCCGTGGTCAGTGGCGGAAAAGTCTGGCGCGAGAAGGGGCTGTTTTCAAACCCGGCAATGGCGAGATCGCCCGGCACATCAAAGCCCTTCATACGTGCGCCATACAGCATACCGGCGGCAATTTCGTCGTTACAGGCAAATACCGCGGAAGGAGGGAGATCCAGCGAAAGCAACGATTCTGCACTGTGTACCCCGGTACCGAATGAGTAGGTACCGTCGATCAGCAAGGAAGGATCCTGCGTAATACCATGTTTGTTCAGTGCCGCCAGATAGCCGTTTTGCCGCTCGATGGTCGAGTGGTGCTCCCGTTCTCCGGCAATAAAGGCGATACGCCGGTGACCTTCTGTTATCAGGTGTTCAGTGATCGCAAACGCGGCCTCATAGTCGTTTATCAGCACACAGGGCAGAGATGTATCTGGTGCTTTCTCTCCAGACAGGACTCTGACATAACAGATCCCTTTGTCATCCAGTGCCTGCAGCACGTCGGGCATTTCTGAGAGGGGCGGAGAGAGGATCAGGCCCGCTACGCGTGCGCTTTCCACCATGGTCATGATTTCCGGAATAATGCCGGGACTTGCAGCATTACAGGGGTGGATTAACAGTTCATACCCGTTGTGACGGCATTCCTGCAAAATACCCTGCTGCATATCAATCACATAGTAGGCATTTGGGTTATCGTACACATAACTTAAAACGAAGTTTTCACGGCCTGCGAGATCCCGCGCTGCTTTATTGGGCCTGTAATCCAGCGCAGCAATTGCATCCTGCACTTTCTTCAGCGTGTCCGGCTTTACGGTGCCTTCGTTATTGATTACCCGTGACACAGTTTTTATCGACACCCCGGCTTGCTCTGCCACACTTTTAATGGTTGCTGGCACTGACGATCTCCAAAAAATTACCTTATTTCAGTAAGTTAAAATGTAATTTGGCGTAAAAAATACACAGGTTTTAACATTTGTTTAAATTTGAGTTTGCAAGAGTACTACTTCTGATGTAATGCTAACAATCAATGACAGCGTTGTCATTATTCTTGGCGAATAAGTGCAACGACTTGTCATTTTATTTCACAATAAATGACAGCGTTGTCATCTTGCGTTATGGTGACAATGTTCAGGAAGCCTGAAATACTTCCCTCTGCCTGAAGAGGGACAAAAACAGAGTGTAATGATGACGAAATATTTTATTGGCATTGACGGAGGCGGAACCCGCTGTCGCGCAAGACTTGAGGATGCGCATGGCAAGCTGCTAGGTCAGGGTGAAGGAGGGGCGGCCAACATTATGCGCAACCCGGCTCAGGCGACGACATCAATCGTCGATGCGTGCACCCGGGCAGTCGCGGCGTCAACGCTGCCGGTACAGTTAAAAGAGATTACGGTGGGAGCCGGACTGGCAGGCGCCAATATCCCCAGTGCCTGTCACGCATTCAGCAACTGGCAGCATCCCTTTGACAGCCTGTCAGTGTTAAGTGACTTGCACGCGGCCTGCCTGGGCGCGCATGACGGTCAGGACGGCGCCGTCATTGTGTGTGGCACCGGCTCGTCGGCCACACGGTGTGTGAATGGCGAATTTATTGATATTGGCGGACACGGCTTTCTGGTCGGTGATATTGCCAGTGGCGCCTGGCTGGGCCTGAAGGCGGTACAGCATACGTTACTGGCACTGGACGGACTGATTCCACGAGATCCGCTGTGTGAAGCGGTATGCGCAACCTTTGACGTGCAGGACGACAGCGCGCTGATTCAGAAAGTCAGCGCCTTTGAAGCAAAAGACTATGCCGTGCTTGCCCCGGCCATGGTAACCCTGAACACCGACGGTGATGCGGTGGCACGCAGCCTGTTTGACGAAGGCAGTGCCTATCTTCGTCGCATCGCGCATCACTTACTGGACAACAGCAACCTCCCGCTGTGCCTGATTGGCGGATTATCGGATACGTACAAGCCCTGGTATGACGAATCGGTTCGCGCGCGTATACAGCCATGTAAGTCAAGCCCGGAGCAGGGTGCGATTGCCTTTGCCAAACAATCAATCAAACAGGGAGCACAGCAATTATGAGAATGTCAATGATGGCGACTGAAGCCCGGCAGGCGCCGCAGGTGATTGCCCGGCAACTGGCCGACAATGCCGTGATTTGTGAACACATCGCAGAGCGACTGCGCGCTATTGCCCCCCATATGATTATGATTATCGGGCGTGGCTCTTCCGATCATGCCGGTGTGTATGCCAAATACCTGTTTGAGATTGAGATGGGCATACCGGTCTGCGCCGCAGCCCCGTCGGTATCCGGCGTTTACGGCCGGGACTTACAGCTGGAAGGAACGGTTACGATTGTGATTTCTCAGTCTGGGCGCAGCCCCGATATTCTGAATCAGACCGAAGCGGCCAAACGTGGCGGCGCCTACACCATTGCGCTGGTCAATGACGAAACTTCGCCTCTGGCTGAGATGGTAGATGCTGTGATCCCGCTGAAAGCCGGTCAGGAAAAAGCGGTCGCTGCCACTAAGAGCTACCTGGCAACGTTGTCAGCATTGCTGCAGCTGTGCACGTTCTGGAGCCAGAATAACGCACTGTCACAATCTCTGGCGGGCCTGTCTTCACAATTATCTGCAACGCTTACGCAGGCGCAGCAACTGTCCCGGGAAAAACTCGAGAATATCAGCAGTGCTGTAGTGCTTGGCCGGGGGCTGGGCTACGCGGTTGGCCGGGAAGTCGCCTTAAAGCTAAAAGAAGTGCTGGGACTGCACGCCGAGGCCTTCAGCAGTGCCGAGTTTATTCACGGGCCGGTGACCCTGGTAGAAAAACAGCTGAGCATCATCGAACTGAACGTAAACGATGCATCAAAGCCGGTTCATGATGAGATCATGCAGGATATTGTTCGTCGCGGCGCCAAAGTCCAGTCGCTGTCCTGCAATGGGGGCGATGTGCACCCTCGCCTTCAGCCGCTGTTACTGCTTCAGCGCTTTTATCTGGATATTGAAGCGATTGCTGTGGCGATGAGACTGGATCCCGATACGCCGCCGGGTCTCAACAAAGTAACCAAAACGGTGTGATATGAAGATTACCGCGAAAAAGGTACTGACATCTGCCGGCTGGGCAGAGAAGCAGACGGTAGAGGTGAATAAGCAGCACATTGTCAGTATCCGCCAGGCGAATGATGATGAGCTTAACCAATGCCTTGACGGCTATCTGATCCCCGGCTTTTTTGATACCCAGGTGAACGGCGGTGGTGGCATATTGTTTAATGCCACGACCAGCTACGAGGGGATCTGTCAGATGGCGGATGCACACCTTCAGTATGGCACCACCAGCATGCTGCCAACGATTATCACCGATAATGCCGACGTGATGGCGAAGGCTGCCGACGCGATCAGTGCGTGTATCGCACAGCAGCATCCGCAAATCGCCGGGGTTCATTTTGAGGGGCCATTTTTAAGTGTGGCTAAAAAAGGGGTGCACAGCGCTGAGCTGATTCGCCCGCCATCCGACCGTGAGCTGGCCATACTGTGCCGCAAAGACATTGGCCGGGTACTGACTACACTCGCGCCTGAACACACCGATGCAGGGCTTATTCGCGAGCTGGTCAGTGAGAATGTGGTGGTGGCCCTTGGCCATACCAACGCCAGTTATGAGCAGGCCCGCGCCGCGCTGGATGCAGGCGCATCAGGCTTTACCCATTTGTACAACGCAATGTCAGCCATGACCTCCCGCGCGCCCGGTGTGGTCGGTGCAGCACTCTCGGATGAAGACAGCTTCTGTGGCCTGATTGTCGATCATCACCATGTGCACCCGGCCAGCGCCAGAGCTGCGATTCGCGCCAAAAGTGCCGGCCGTATGATGCTGGTCACCGACGCGATGGCCCATGTCGGCAGTAGCCTGACCCGTATGCCGTTTTTTGACCGGGAAATAATGCGCAGCGGCGATAAGCTGACAACGGCCGATGGTACGCTGGCGGGTTCCTGTCTGGATATGCTGGGTGCGGTCATCAATACCCACCGGGATCTGGGCTTTACCCTTGAACAGGCGGTCATGATGGCCGCTGCCACACCGGCCGCTTTTATGGGGCTGGCGCAGCAGCAGGGCAGTCTGGCACCTGGGCAACAGGCCAGTATGCTGTTGCTTGACAGCGCATCACTACAGATCCGTCAAACCTGGCTGGCCGGTAAGGCCGTTAATCTACCACGCAGGAGTGAGTCATGAAGACCGCAGCGGCCGCCTACCCTGATACGTACAAAAGCAGCCTGTTTCCTATTCTGGCTATCGGCTTGCTGTTTTTTATTTTTGGCTTCATTACCTGGCTCAATGGCGCGCTTATTCCGTTTTTGCAGATGGTCTGCCAGTTGTCTGAAATTGAAGCCCTGTTCATTGCCTTTTGTTTCTATTTTGCCTACGTAGTGATGGCTCTGCCGATGGCCAGAATACTTGAATATACTGGCTATCAGAAAGGCATGGCGCTGGGCTTACTGATTATTGCTATCGGCTGCCTGCTGTTCATTCCGGCTGCGCTGTCGACCTATTTTAGCATCTTTCTGTTGGCACAATTTGTGGTGGGCTCGGGCCTGACCATATTACAGACCGCCTCAAACCCGTTTATTGTGCGGCTGGGCAGCAAAGAGGGGGCGGCTGCCCGCATTGCCTTTATGGGGCTGCTGAATAAAGGTGCAGGGGCGCTGGCACCGGTTATCTTTACGGCGCTGGTTCTCGGCGAGTTCGCGGATATTACCCGGCTTGAACTTACACAGATGAGCAGCGAGGCGCGGACCGCGCAAATTGACAGTATGTCGGTGAAGCTTATCCAGCCTTATATTGGGATGGCGCTGGCACTGGGTGTACTGGCACTCATTTTTAATAAAATTAATTTACCTGATATTCGCGAAGAACAGGTCAGTGATGCGCCTGATACTTCGTCATCGGCGACCTCGGTGACGCAGTTCCCGCAACTGGTATTAGGGGCGGTGGCGCTATTCTGTTACGTGGGCGTAGAAGTCATTGCAGGCGATACCATTGGCCTCTATGGCAGCCGGCTGGGGCTGAGCGGTGCGACGGCACTGACTTCCTTTACCATGACAGCCATGGTTATCGGGTATGTATTAGGCCTGATACTGATCCCTCGTTTTATTTCGCAGCGTACAGCATTGACTGCATCTGCGTTGTTCGGACTGGCACTGACCGTAGCGATTAGTCTGGCCTCTAACAGCAGCGATGTGATTGCAACGCTGTTGTGGGGCTGGATGGGTATTCGAACAGTACCAGACAGTGTGGCACTGATTGCGCTGCTGGGCCTGGCGAATGCTATGGTATGGCCGGCCATCTGGCCGCTGGCGCTGGATGGACTGGGGAAATTCACTGCCCGGGGCTCGGCCATTCTGATTATGGGAATTGCTGGCGGTGCGATATTACCACTTATCTATGGCGGCATGAGTGAATGGATCAGCAACCAGTCTGCGTATCTGGTGATGCTGCCATGTTATGGCTTTATCCTGTACTACGGCGCACTGGGTCATACCAAGCGTCACTGGTGAGGGCGCATCGCGCCCGATCACTTCCCGCCTTACCTTGTTACACTTTTCCCTGTCAGTTGCGATTGACTTAGCTGTGTGAATTCAGGCTATCATTAAGCGTGATACAAAAGCCCGGCGTGGCGCACATGCACTGAGCAAAATAGCTGTACTGACCTTGTCAGTTCCTCATAACGGGCTTAATACGTTTGAAGAGGTCGTTCAGACTTGGTTAAGCCCGGCTGGTTTACTGTGTGCAGCGAGAATGGCAACAGAATAAGTGATCGGTATGAATAGCAACTCTCAATATAGCGTTCCTGGCATCCGGCTGGTGATGCCATACTTAATTGCGTTACTCAGCACACTGCTGCCAGTATCAGTACAGGCCACCGATCCTGAGCCGGTTTACTATCAGGACTGTGCTTACATTGAGTTTGACGATATTGATAACGATGCACTCACCCGAAATGAGGAAATAGCCCTCATTGATGAGAATTTCTTTGCTGCGCTGGATCGCTCCGCCGAGTGCATGAACAGTGCAGCCGCCACCGGTGCCGGTAAAATTGGTGATGCCGCGGGCAATGCTGGTGGCGGCCAGGGGGCTGCCGGTGGACAGTCAGGTAATGCGGGCAGCAGTGGCCAGGCCAGTGGTTCCGGGTCACCGGTGCCGATAGCAGAGCAACAGCAAAATCCACAGCAAACCACGGACACAACCAAAGGGATTGATACGCAGCGCGGCACATCGTCGGGCGGCAGCTCAGCCGTATGCGATGCAGTAAAAGAGGGGCTGGCGTCTGCCACCACACAGGCAGAAAAAGAACATTGGCAGGGCCTTGCGGCCGAATACGGATGCCAGTCATAGGCAGAGAGAAGGAGAAGCTGTATGAATGAGGTCATGACAAGTGCGGGCAAATGGAGGCGACTCGTCGCATTGCTGTTTGTGTCGTTTTCACTGCTGATAAGCGGCTGTAAATCGACGTCGAACCAGACCAATGTGACCCGTGTTGGCCCCTCTATGACCGGGCCGGCATCGTCCAAGGCCCTGGGCAATGCCAATCGCAGTTATAACTATACCTCTGACATTTACCTGGATGTGGCGGTGCCGGTGTTTGATCCGGGGATTCCGCAGGACGAATACGGCAACATCGATGATGAAGCTGTGGTGGAACAAGATATCTGGCCGCAGGTCCGTCGTCTGGAAGCTAACCGGTTCGCGCTGGCAACCAAAGAAGCGCTCGGGGATACGCAGTCCTTCGGTAAAATTAATGTGACCCCCAATGCGAATGTCAGTGCCGATGTGTATGTGCTTGGCAAAATAAACTATTCCGACACGGAAACCGTCAAAATTGGCATCCGTGTGATGGATGCCACCAACACCATGTGGGGTGAAGAAGAATTTGAATACCGCGTCAGTCAGGGCTTTTACCGTGACGCGATGCGTAAAGGAAACAACCCGTATGAGCCGGTGTTTAAGCAAATTGCCGGGTATGTTTATGATTTGCTGAAACTGCGCTCAGAGCAGGACAAGCAGAACATTGAGCGGGTATCGGATGTCCGCTACGCAGCCATGTACAGCCCGGAAAAATACGCGCACTACCTGACCGAGGAAAAGTCAGGCTTCTTTTCAAAGGATGCGGCTATCGGGCTGAATGGCGCACCATCAGAAGACGACCCCATGTATCAGCGCATTCAGGCGATCAAAGCCAGGGATATGCAGTTTATTGATGAGCTGCAGGACAGTTATGAGACCTTTGGCGCCACGACCCATGATGCTTATCGTAAGTATCAGCGTGAAACCCTGCCTGTCGCCGCCAGAATTCGTAAAGAAAAAGAAAAACGTACCAAAGCGCAGGTGGCGACCGCCGCGCTGGGCATTGCCGCCATTATGCTGGGGAAAAATTCCGGCTCTACGGCCGGCCAGGTGGCAGCAGCCGCTGCGGGCGTTGGAGCCGCGTACAGCCTGAGTGAAGCGATTCAGTCAAACCGCGAGCTGGGGGCGCAGCGTAAGCTGCTCGACGAAATGGGCCAGAACCTGGATATTCAGGCCACCGACCAGGTTGTGGAGTTTAATGATCAGACCATAGAGCTGCAGGGCACGGCCGCCGAACAATACGCGCAGCTTCGCCAGCGCCTCTACGAGATCTACGAGATGGAAGCCACCCCCGATACACAGCTTTAACGACGGGGCAGGGAGCAGCAACGAATGGCAGGTGTCGACAGTGAAATAGCGGCCAGTCGGGCCAGAAAAAAAACCGCGATAAAAAGCACTGCGCTCGGCGTGCTGGGTGTGCTCATGCTCGGCGCGGTGGGCGCTGTCACGTATCAGATGTTTCCCACAGGTAAGGCTGCTGCCCCGGTCTCACAGCCTGATACCGCCGCGACCGACTCTGCGGCGGATGCGCGCATCGATCGCCGCGCTTTGCAGCAGGCGCTTGATAAGGTCAGACAGGCATTAACCGGGGCGCTCACTGAACATGTCGTCAACTGGGCACCTGACAGATCGCGCCAGCTACGCCAGAGTCTGGAGCAGGCATACCAGGATTATGGTACGGGTGAATACAGCAAGGCAAAGCTGGCACTTGAGGAAATACGGCAGGTGCTTGATACGCTTCGCGGCGACTTTCAGCAGGCCTATCAGGCGCCCTATGAAAACGCCACTGCCGCGTTCGATGATAACGATATACATCGTGCCCGTCAGCAAAACCGGCAGGCACTTAAGGTAAAGCCGGACTATGAAGACGCACTGGCACTTAAGGCGCGTCTTGATGCGTTTGAAGACGTGCAGGCCCTGTATGAACAGGCGCGTGTCGGTAAGGTTGAAAACAACCTGCAAAAGCAGCGTGATGCTTATGCCCGCATTGTTGCTATGGATCCGGCGCGAAATGACGCCCGGGAGGCACTCGCGCGAATTGATAAAACGCTGAACGCGCGGCGTTTCGGACAATTGATTAAAAAAGCAGTGGCGGCCGTCGATGCCCAGGAACTGGCAGTGGCGCAGCGGTTAGTAGATGAGGCGCGCTCGATAAGACCCGACAGTGCGGATATTAACGCGTTGCAGTCCCGGATTGACAAGGCGCTTGATACGCAGGGCGTGACGGCAGCGACAGAACAAATTCAAATGTTCGCCAGGCTGGATGAGTGGGAGACGGTAACAATGCTGGCAGAAAAGGCTATCGCGTCGTACCCGGACTCGCCGGCTATTCGAAATGCGCTGGACACCGCCACCGCTATTTCAAAGGCGCATGCGCGACTTGATGCCTACATTGACAAGCCTGCCAGACTGGCTGATAACACCATCCGCGAGCACGCCTATAACACGGTGGCCGAGGTCAGCAGCCTGCGTCAGGTCAGTGCTAAACTGGGGGCGAAAATTGACACTGTGGAGCAGTTGATTGAGCGGGAAAATACGCCGCTGGATGTCACCGTGACTTCTGACGGGGAGTCGTACCTCAAAGTACTGGGAGTCGGACATATTGGTAAGACGACGGAAAAAGTCATTCAGCTCAAACCCGGCCGTTACAAGCTGGAAGCCAGCCGCAACGGCTACCGGACAGTGATCCGGGACCTGATTGTACAGAAGTCTGCCATGCCAATTGACGTGCACCTGGTATGTACCGAAAAGATTTAGACACCAACGAATAGCAACAGGAGGGCTTTGTGGGGTCGATTGAGACGCAAATCGCCAAAGGCAAACGGCGCCGGAAACTGCTGGCAATCGTCATGACGCTCGGTGCTGTCACGCTGGCAGTGGTGTACGCGCTGTGGATGTTTTTTACTAAAGGTTACAGTCTGACCGTGCTGCCTGCCGAGGCTGCCCGTACGCAGCAGTTCGCTGTACAAAGCGGCAATGCGTTATTTATCGACAATAAGCTGTATGTGATTGGCAGCAATGCTGCGATCACCGTCAGCGCGCAAAAATTTCGCGCGGCCAGCCTCACTGTGAATGACGCGAGCCCGTCTAATATCGAGGTAGAACTGCAGCCGTTACCCGCGACGTTAAACATCACCACTGCGCCTGTTGCCCGCGATATTGTCTGGTCGGTTAACGGAGAAACTGTCGCCCGCGCTGAGCGCTTACAGACAACACTTGAGCCCGGCAACTATACGATCACGGCCCGTCACCCAGCCTATGAAACCGCCTCTGTACGTATTGACGCAGACATTGCCGCGCAAATCGAGCAAACCCTGACCCTTACGCCGGTGCGCGGTGAGATACAGATTGACTCTTCGCCGCAGGGAGCCAGCGTCACCGTCAACGGGAAGGCAGCAGGGCAGACACCGCTGAGCCTGGACCGTGAGGGCGGCGAGTACACAGTGACAGTCGAAAAAACAGGCTATCAGGTGGTGAGTGACACCATTGCCCTGACAGCGTCGCAACGCGACCCGCAACGTAACTATCATCTTCAGCCCCTGCAGGCCACCGTCACAGTGAACGCAACCCCCGCGGGCGGCGCTCTGCTTGTTAATGGCACACCGGTCACCAGCCCGGTAAGCATTGATGCGGATACGGCCGCGCAGTTTCGTTATGCCAAGCCCGGTTATCTTAGTGAGTCCAGGACATTAAACCTTGGGCCGGGTGAAACACAGACCCTCTCTTTTGCGCTGAAAAAAGAAATGGGGAGCGTGAGGATTGAGGCCAGTGAACAGGCCAGCGTTGAGGTCAATGGTCAGCCACAGGGCAACACCCCGCTGACTCTGTCACTGCAGGCGCTGCCAACCGATATTGTGGTCAGAAAGCCGGGTTACCGGCAAGTGCAGCAGTCGGTAACACCCAGTCAGGACAGCACAAAAATTGTGCGTGTCGAGCTGCTGCGCGAGTTTGACGCCAGGCGCCGGGAAGGCAAACCGCTGTTTGTGAGCGGGCTGGGTATTCAGATGATTCGGGTCAAACCCAAAGCGTTTACCATGGGCTCGCCGGACAATGACTCTGACCGGAAAAGTAACGAGCACCAGGTCGATGTTGATTTCAGCCGCCCGTTCTGGGTCTCAGCCCATGAGATCACCGAAGCGCAGTACAATGCTTCACTGGGTAAAGCCGGCGGCAGCACACTGCCGGTTACCGGTGTTTCCTGGGAGCAGGCGGCAGTCTTCGCTAACTGGCTGAGTGAAAAAGAAGGCTTGTTGCCGTTTTACGTTATCAGACAGGGGCGTGTGGCAGGGGTAAAACCTTCGGCGCGCGGCTACCGGCTGCCAACTGAAGCTGAGTGGGAGTTTATCGCCCGGCTCAACCGGCGCGCAGCGCCAACGCGGTATGTGTGGGGCACGCAGGAAACCCTTCGCGATAAGCAGGGCAACTTTGCTGATGAATCAGTGAAGGGTACACAAACGTTTTACCTGCGGGGCTACAATGATGGCTTTGCTGCGCTGGCACCGGTCGGCAGTTTTAAGGCCGAGCGCGGGGGCTTCTATGATCTTGATGGTAATGCCCGTGAGTGGGTGCATGATCGCTACACCATTACGCCGCCGGACAGTGAACGCCGCTACAGTGATTACCTGGGGGCACAGCGTGGTGACAGCCATGTGGTGAAAGGGGCCTCGTATAAAACCGGGCGGCTGAAAAATATCCGGGCCAGTGTGCGGAACGGCGAAAGTACGCCGGCCGAGGACATCGGCTTTCGCATTGCCCGCTATGACAGATAAACGGAGCTTAAGATGAAACGAAAACTACTTCTTGGTGCAGTTTTACTGATACTGGCAGGCAGTGCGGCGGCGTATTTTACCTCGCTGGATGCGCCGCAGGACTTCCCGACCAATATTTAAACGCTGGAACAGGCAATGCAAAAGACAATGCAGAAGAACTCAACGTTATCCATGAATCCCAGCCTGCTGGTCAGCGGCAGTGTCTTACTGGCCATCTTTATCGTGGTGCACTTTCTGTACGCAGGCGTTATCCGGCCGGCCGCTGAAAGTGTCATGGCAACCCAGGGCACAGCGGCACTGTCTTCACTATGGGTGATCCTAAAAGATGTCGAACAACAGATGTGTATGTCCCTGATGTTTTTTTGTTTGTTTCTGATGGCCTATAAGCTGTGGAAGCTTATCGATGAAGAGGAAATCTATACCCGCGATTTGTTACCCGAGCATGATAAAGCGTCGGCGCTGGACGTTGACGCGGCCATAGGTGAGCTGGAGGCCTCTCCCTATAAAGAAACCCCGGCCTATATGACGTGGCTGAACTGTATCCGCCGCTATCGCAATACCAGCAATGTGCAGCATGCCGCCGATGCGATTGAATCGTCGGTCGAGACTATCGCCACACAGCTTGAAAGTGGCAATAACATGATCCGCTATATCATCTGGGCCATTCCCTCCATTGGCTTTGTGGGGACGGTGCGCGGTATTGGCGCGGCGCTGGCGCAGGCCGACGCCGCTTTAGACGGTGATATCGCCGGAATGACGGCATCGCTTGGCGTTGCCTTTAACTCAACGCTGGTGGCGCTGTTTATCTCTCTGATTCTGATGCTGTTTATGCACCTGCTGAACAGCCGTCAGGACAAAATGGTGATCCGCACACAGGAATCCTGTGAGCGTCACCTGCTGTCTCACCTGCATAACTAGTCAGGCACAGGCATGCGCATCAGGCGACAGCCACAGGATGGCTTTAATCTCTCGTTTCTGGACGTCATGGCGTGTGGCCTGGGGGCCGTCATCCTGATTTTTATTCTGGTCGATTTTAAGGCGTTCACGCCTGACCCTGCCGAAGAGAAGCAAAAGCTGGAGCAGGAGCTGGCCGCGTCTGAACAGCAACAGCAGCAACTGCAGCGGTCACTGGATGAAATCAATGACAGGATTGCGCAGGAGTCGGCCCGTCAGGAAGCCGCCGAGGAAGCACAGGACGACACCACAGATACACAGTCGAAGCTGCTTAAGGACGTCGCGACGCAGCTCGCGGTGGTCGCCGATCTGGAAGATCAGCTTGTAGCCCTGTCTAAACGGGTGGAAAAATCAGCCAATGTGAGTATGCAGGGGAAAGGCGAGCAAAACTTTATTGCCGGCATGAAAGTGGAAGGTGCTCAGATTGGTCTGCTGATTGATAAAAGTGCCTCAATGATGGGCACAAGTCTGATTGATGTGCTGGGTAAGCTGTCGTTAAGTGATGCCGATAAGGTCGCCACCCCAAAGTGGGTGCGTACCCGACGGGTGGCGCAGTGGTTAATCGCGCGTCTGCCGCAAACCTCAAAGGTGACCATGGTGGCCTTTTCGGATACGGCAAAGCGCCTGGGGCAGCACGCGGTCAGTACCGCCTCGGTGAGTGGCTCTATGCAGGCGATTGTGCGGGATTTAGGCAACGTAGTGCCCGATGGTGGTACCAATCTGCAACTGGGTATCAGCACGCTGTTTCAGGCCAACGCGTCTATCACCGATGTATATATTGTCACCGATGGCTTGCCGACGCTGGGTGAAGGCTTGTCCCGTCAGTGCAAAAATGCGGTTGCGACCAGCAAGTCTATCTCGTCTGACTGCCGGCAGGCGCTGTTTATTGAAACGGTCAGACGCGCACCGAAAAATGTCCGTTATCATATTATTTTACTGCCCATCGATGGCGATCCTTACGCCCCTTCAATGTACTGGGACTGGTCACGTGCCACTGGTGGCGTATTCTTATCCCCCGCACCGGAGTGGCCCTGATGAAAAGACGTCAACGCGCCCCGGTTGAAATTTTTAATATCGCGTTTCTGGATATCATCTCCTGCGCCTTCGGGGCTGTGGTGATGCTGGTGTTGCTGGCTAAAAACGGCGATGAGGAGATGCAGCGCGGCCCAGGCAACTTAAGTACACTGATTGAGCAGGTACTTAAGGCACAACAGCATGTCGAAACCCTGAAAGGTGCACTGTTCGATAAGCAAAACGAACTGGCCGCAGCAAAGCGCGAAACGGCATCGGTGACAGCGCAGCAACAGAACCTGGAGTCCTCTATCCCGCGTGCGCAGCAAACCCTGCAGCAGTTAACCGATAAAGCCGCGTCGCTGCGTCAGCAAATACGCAGTGCCACAGCCATGCTTAATACCCCCAGCAGCACAGATACCCCCGATGATGATGTTGGCGGTATTCCCACTGATGCCGAGTACGTGGTGTTCGTGATTGATAATTCTGGCTCAATGTCGGGTCGTGGCTGGGGTAATGTGATCAGTGTGGTGAATGACATACTTAAAAATCACCCTAAAATGAAAGGCTTCCAGATAATGGCAGCCGACGGCGGCTATATGTTTTCGAGCAAGGCCGGACAATGGCTAAGCGATCGCGCATCAATGCGCCAGACAGCTATGAGCGCGATGTCCGGTTTTAAAGGCGGCGCCAGCGAGCCGGAAAAGGGGATCATTCGGGCCGTGGATACCTATAAAAATACACCCGGAACGGTAAGTTTGTATGTGTTTGGTGATGATTACCGGCCTGCCAATCTGGACAATATTGTCAAAGCCATTACCGATAAAAACCGCGGCGCGGACGGGAAGCCGGTGATCCGCATTCATGGTATTGGCTTTAGCCGCAGTAATGGCGATGCGGAGCGCTTTGCTGCGTTTATGCAGGCCGTGGCAAAGCGCAACCGCGGCGCGTTTGTTGGCCTGGTTTTCTAATCATCATTCACCCGACAACAACCGAACATAAACCATCCACAAACGACCGGTCGATTTTGACAGTATCAACAGACAAACGCTGCCGGTGACGAAATAAACAGTCGTCTGTATGGCATTCGCTGGGCATCAGGCAGTTCTGGCATCAGCTATGAAAATGCCCCTGCGGCTGCTTTTGCACGTACAGTTCATGGAATTAACCTTTCTTACATGCCCTCCATTTTGTTAAACCGATAACCTAAGGTTATACCGCTGCAAAAGATCGCTATTACCGCTTGGTGAGTATCTGGCTTACCTTTAAATTTTTCTGATTGAGTCTGTAAACCGAACCAATCTAAACCGAAATTTTGGGGAAATCCTAATACCCCTAGGGAATCAAAACATGATCCGAAAGCAGGATATTGTTCAACAAGCGGTACAAAAAGATATTCTGAATGGCGAGACCAGCGCGATTGGCATAATGGATTTTGATGCGCTAGAAAATACGATTATTGAACTCAATAAGGCGTTCCCAGAGCACTTTGTGCATACCTTTGCGGCAAAGGCCAATGCGCTGACCGCAGTCATGAAAAAACTGAACCAGACAGGTATTGGAGCCGAAGTCTCGAGTCCGGGCGAGTTGCTTATCGCCAAAAGGGCTGGTTTTGAAAACCACAGCATCATTTTTGACTCACCCGCTAAAACGATGGCGGATTTGACAACCTGCATTAAAAATGACATCGCACTCAACATTGATAATTTACAGGAACTGGAAAGAGTAGACGTATTGCTGAAATCGTATCCGCATACGCAATCGTCGATTGGCTTTCGAATCAATCCACAAATTGGCAGTGGCGCAATTTCTTCAACCAGCACCGCCACGTCGACGTCCAAATTTGGTTATGCCCTGGCTGATAGCGGCAATCGCCAGCAATTGCTGGAGATCTACGCTGAGCGCCCCTGGTTAACGAGCCTGCACACGCATTCGGGCTCTCAAGGGTGTGAATTAGAGCTGATGGCAAAAGGGATTGCTGAGATAGTCAATCTGGCAGAGATGATCAACGATAGAGTGGGCTTTCAGCAAATCAGACAGATTGATATTGGTGGCGGTCTACCCGTTAATTTTGCGAGCGAAGAGGTTACCCCAAGCTTCCAGCAGTACGCAGATGCCCTTAAAGAGGCCGTGCCTGCCCTGTTTTCGGGTAAGTACCAGGTTAAAACCGAATTTGGCCGTGCCATCGTCGCTAAAAACGGCTTTATTCTAACCAGAGTTGAGTACACTAAGTCCATGGGTGGCAGGCATATTGCGACCACACATGCTGGTGCCCAAATCATGACCCGTACCGTATTTTTACCGGACTCATGGCCACTAAGAGTGACGGGATTTGACGCACAGGGGAATATGAGAACTGAGACTAACTCCGAGGTAGTCGATACTGATGTTGCCGGCCCTTGCTGTTTTTCGGGTGACTTAATTTGTAAAAACAAAGCCTTGCCAAAACTCGAAGCAAACGATTATGTTCTGGTACACGATACAGGTGGCTACTATTTCAGTAATCATTTTGATTATAACAGCTTACCACGAGTCCCTGTTTACGCTGTCAGCGGCAATAGTCATGGCATGAGCATTGATCTTATCCGCAAAGCTGATTCACTCGAAGATGTTTTGTCCCGTATGTAAAAAACTCAAAAGTAGTACAATAAAGTGAAAAAACTAATAGTAAAAACCGCTGCCAAAATACTGAGAAAGGCGTCTGTCAGTCTTGGTCTAATGGCGTTAGCGCTGACGGTAAATGCGCAAAATCACGTTGACGAAAGTGAAGCCATCATTCGTTACGACTCAATTCACCACCCTGTTATTGGTACGAAAGGCATGGTGTCGAGCCAGCGTAAACTGGCAAGCCAGATAGGTGCTGAAATCCTCTCTCGTGGTGGTAATGCTGTCGATGCAGCGGTGGCAACAGGTATCGCTTTGGCCGTTATACTGCCCCGAGCGGGTAACCTTGGTGGCGGCGGTTTTATGCTGGTTCATATCGCCGAGCAAAACAAAACAGTTGCGATTGATTACCGCGAGATGGCCCCTAAAGCCGCCCACCGGGATATGTTTCTGGATGAACAAGGCAACGTCGACAACAAACTCGCCCGATTTAGTCATCAATCTTCTGGTGTACCGGGCACGGTTGCTGGCTTATCCCATGCACTTGAGAAATACGGCACCATGAGTTGGGCAAGTATAGTCGAACCTTCGATTCGTTTAGCACAGGACGGCATTGTTGTGTCATACGACCTGGCGGAAAACCTCAAGAGCCGTCACAAATGGCTAACAGCCAATGACGCAACCGCAAAGGCGTATTACAAAGCGAATAAAGTCCCTTATGAAGCAGGTGAAATACTGGTTCAGCCTGATCTGGCGAATACGTTAAAACTATTAGCGAAAGAGGGACCCAAGGCCTTTTACCAAGGTGCTATTGCTCGCAAAATAGCAAAAGAGATGAAAAAGAACGGAGGCCTGATCACCTTAGAGGATATGGCCAGTTACAAAGTTGCTCAGAGAGAAGTCGTGCGTACCAACTACCGTGGCTTTGACGTTGCCTCCATGCCTCCGTCCAGTTCCGGTGGTATTCACGTAGTGCAAATGCTGAATATTCTCGAGCAATATCCCGTTGCCGAAATGGGGGCGGGCAGCGCTAAAAACGTTCATTTACTAAGTGAAGTGATGAAACTGGCGTATGCGGATAGAAGCGAGTACTTAGGCGATTCCGATCATTTTGACGTTCCAATTAAAGGCTTAACCAGTAAGTCCTACGCAAGAGAGCTTGCGTCGAACATTTCTATGAAACGCGCACGCGCATCAAAAACTATCAAGCCTGGCAGCCCTCCACGCTTTGAGAGCCCGGACACAACCCATTTTTCCGTGATGGATAAATTCGGTAACGCGGTCTCAAATACTTACACGCTCAATTTCTCTTATGGTTCAGGTATCGTTATCCCGGGTACGGGGATGTTGATGAATAACGAAATGGATGACTTTTCTTCAAAGCCCGGTGTACCGAATGGATTTGGATTAATCGGCGGCGAAGCTAACTCGATTCAACCGACAAAACGGCCACTAAGTTCAATGACCCCGACGATGATCTTCAAAGACGGTAAACCTTTCGTGGTCGTAGGCAGCCCGGGGGGCAGTCGAATCATTACAACTGTTCTGCAAGTACTCATTAATGTAATGGACCATAAGATGAATATCGCCGATGCTATCCACGCACCGCGTGTTCACCACCAATGGTTACCGGACAGGTTAGAGTTAGAGCCGGGATTCAGCCCTGATACGATTGAAATTCTAACGCTGCTTGGTCAGAACGTGGAGCAAGCTAAAAGCATGGGCAGTGTGCAGTCGGTTATGTATAAGGACGGCTACTTTTTTGGCGCCTCGGATCCGCGTCGTCCGGATGCCGGTACCGTTGCTGCACAATAACAACACAGCAAAGATAAAGGGCCGCACGTCAAGCTGAACCCATTTCATATTTTGTTTAAAGATGTCGCGTCATTAAGCCAGCGTGAAAGGGAATTCACTGCTGCTAACATTCAAATCACCAGGCCCTAATCAGTGCTCCTCAGTTACCTCCTTTTGAAACGGTCTGTTTGTGCTGTCCAATTTTTGATTCTGCGCTTGTGCAATTTAGCACGTTGTCGACAAGCTTCGATGAGACTTTTTTAGTGGAAAATATTGGCCCTCAACTCTGATATATTCTTTATTTGCCATTTTCTTGCTGGACTACAAGCGACGCGGTTATTGGGTGTATAGCCACAGGTTATACCTTTGGAAAGCAAACTTATTGGTAACTCTAAATTCAACGTTCTAGTTTAGATTGGAACAGAATAACAAGAACGATTTGGCCGTAACAACGAGTAAAAATAGTCCGGAGAGCAACATGTTTAAGCTTAAGAAAGTATCAGCATCGATAATGATGGCCGCAACAGGCTGCGTTGCAATGAGTTCTAATGCCAGTGCCCAGGAACAACCAAAAGAAAAAGACATTGAACGCATTGCGGTTGTCGGTTCAAACATCAGAGGCAGCGAAATGACCTCCACGCTGCCTGTAACCAGTCTTAATGCTGAAGACATTGAAACAACAGGCGCCTTAGATGGTGACGAGTTGTTGCGCTCTATCCCACAAATCGGTGCGGTAGGGTTTACCAATACCCGTGGTGGTAACACCGGAACGAACGCGGCTCGTGGCGACGTTGGTTCAGTCAACTTAAGAAGCATCGGTGAGGGTAACACGCTTGTTTTGTTGAATGGTCGCCGTATGGTCAACCATCCGATTACCCAAACGAAATTTGGCGTACCGGTCACTTCCGTCAACTCAAATACGCTGCCGGTTTCTGGTTTAAGGCGGGTTGAAGTACTTCGTGATGGCGCGGGCGCACTCTATGGCGCAGATGCGGTTGCCGGTGTCGTTAACTATGTGACCAAAGACGATTACGAGGGGGGGGATTTCAATATCAGATACGGCGCTGAACAAGGCACAGATCGTAGCGACTTCACCTTATCGAGTAACTACGGTTTCGAATTTAACGATGGTGCGAGCTTCTTCATGGTCAGCGCAAACTACACAAAAAGACAAGGTGTGATGGCGTCTGAATACGATTTTTCCAGTAACCAGGACTTGCGTTCACGGGCACCGGAAGAATTTGCCGACAATACCGGGTTTGACAACCGCTCCAGTTTAGAGCCCTGGGCCGATGTTCACTTTATTGGTTTGTCCAGCTCAATCGATGATTACATTATTCGTCCGACTAACTATATCAATAACGCGGGAGAACAGGTCGACGGTAGTAGTTGTGGCGGTGGTGCCATTGCCGACGGTGCCGGTATTATGGATGATATTTGTATCGATGCCGCGGGCAGCCATGATCGTGCACTTCGTCCAAATCGCAACGAAGAAAGGACACTGATTCCCGATGTTGATCGCGTCAACATTTACACTAATTTCACTCACGAAATTAACGACGACATAGAGTTTTATAACGAGTCGACCTATTACCAGGCTAAAGCCAATCGTCAGTGGGAACAGTCGGCAATTCTGAGTAACGGTACGTTCGATGTACCGGCACATAGCTACTGGAACCCGTTTGGTCCAGTTACTTTTGCCGACGGACGTACTAACCCAAACCGTCTTCCCGGTTTAGACCCTGATGTGGTTCCGGTAGAGGGGTTAGCATACAACCTGCGTATTCGCCCCACCGATGTTGGTCCACGTCAGGTTGAAGTAGAAAGCACCAGCTTCCGCTTTTTAAATGGTTTCCGTGGCTACTACAACGACTGGGATTGGGACTCTGCAATTTTATACAGCGAGGCGCAAACTGACGACAACATGAGCAACCGCATTAGTTCACCGCTATTATTAGCGCAGCTAAGCTTAGACACGCCAGATGCTTACAATCCGTTTACGGGTGTTGATCCAGCGAATCCATCGAGCATCAATGATTTAACACCAAACCCACAGTCCAGCATTACCCCGTTTTTGACAACCGCGCAAAGAAGTGCAAAAACCAGTTTAACGTTAGTCGATTTTAAAGCCTCTAATCCGTTCGTCTACACGCTGCCAGCTGGTGACGTTGGCTTTGCATTCGGTGTCGAGTGGCGCCGAGAAGAGTTAGAAGAAGATAACAGCGATATTTTTGATGGCACCGACCCCTTTGTAGAAGGTAATGCTGACCCTGTTAATCTGAGTAGCCTGCAAGGGAGTAGTGTTCGTTTGGATGTAGATGGCGATCGCGACGTGTTTTCTGCGTACGGTGAGCTTGCTATTCCGGTTTTGGCGGATTTACCAGGCGCACATAGTCTGGATGTTCAGTTAGCCGTTCGCTACGAAAACTTCAGTGATATTGGCGACATTACCCGCCCTAAAATGGCCGTTTCCTGGTTCCCCATTGAAGCGCTTCAATTCAGAGCGGCGGCTTCAAAAGGCTTCCGGGCACCAAACTTAATTCAACTCAACTCACCTGGCGCTACATTAACGACCAGCGTAGATGACTTTGCTGAGAACGCTTTAGATGAGAACGGCAATGTTGTAGTGAACTCAACCACGTTGTCAGATGGCGGTCCGGGTAACGGCAACTACAACTTGTCGACCTCTGGTAACAAAGACTTACGTCCTGAGAAAAGTGACAATATAAGCATAGGTTTTACAGTACAGCCACTCGACGGCTTAACCGTGACTTACGATTGGTGGGAGGTTGAAACAATTGATTCTGTTGGTGTTTTGTCTGATGAAAACATATCACGACTGGACTTGATCGCGCGTGCCAATGGCTCATCCAATCCAGATGTGATCCGTGGCGAAATTGATCAGGACAACCCGCTGGGCGAAATTGTGCTTATTAATCGTCGGTATGAGAACTTAAACACCAGAACGATCTCTGGTTATGACGTTAGCGTGAACTATGGGTTTGACACTGGCATTGGTCAGTTTGATATCCGGCTTAATGGCGCCAGAACGCTAAAATTTAATCAGGTTGCTGGCGGTGATGCGTTGACGATAGTAAATGCCGGTGCACCAGAGGACGTACTAGGTTCAGATGTCGGCGACATTGTGGGAACAGCAAGTATTCCAGAGCTGCAAGCTACAGCAATGCTTTCGTGGGAATCAAACGACGGCTTATGGCGCTCTGGCTTATTCCTCAGATATGTGGGCGATGTACAGGAAACCAGCGTGAGTATCACTGAAGGCAGCGAAACCCGCTTTTACGAGGTGCCGTCGCAAACGCGAGCAAATGTTCACTTAACGAAACGTAATTTCATGGATTATGAAAACCTGAACCTGACCTTCGGTGTGAACAATGTAACGGATGAAGAACCGCCATTGGCAGACACCACATTCGGCTACGATGGACAACTTCACTCCAGCCGCGGTCGGTACTTCTACACATCGGTTAACTACAGCTTCTGATAGTCAGCCTGGATAATTAGTCGTTACCCGCAATTTAGCGGGTAACAACACTAAAGGCCTGATGTTAACCACATCGGCCTTTTTCATTGGGAGTGAATATGAAAGTTCTTTCGGCATTTCTGTCCATGTGTTTGTCATTGATGTTGCCAGCTGTAGCACAACCCGTTAAACATCCCTACAACCTGTCAAAATCCGGTATCGTGCGATATCAGGATGTCTTCTCCCCCGTGGTAGCGGAAAATGGCATGGTCTCGACTCAGAATACCCTGGCTACTGAAGTAGGAATAGACATTCTGAAACAAGGCGGAAACGCGATTGATGCGGCCGTCGCAGTCGGGTTCACGCTTGCGGTGACACTGCCCAGAGCCGGTAATCTTGGTGGTGGCGGCTTTATGGTATTCCATTCGAATCAAAAGCAGCAATCCTATGCTATTGACTACAGAGAAACCGCCCCTACTGGCGTTACAGCACAGCACTTTCTTACCGAAGCGGGCGAGAAAAACAGACAATCGGCCACCTCCTGGCATGCTGCAGGTGTACCTGGTACGGTCGCCGGGATGCATGAGGTTTGGCGCAAGTTTGGCAGCGGCAAACTTAGTTGGCCAGCACTTTTACAACCCGCCATTGAGCTGGCTGAGCAAGGCTTTGTAGTCAATTATGATTTGGCTCAAATAGTAGACGCAAAAAAAAGATGGCTAACTGAAAATGACAGCACACGGGCCTCATTCTACAAACCCGATGGGACGAGCTACCAGGAGGGCGATAAACTGATTCAGTCCGATTTAGCCTGGTCTTTAAAACAGATTTCCAAACACGGGCCCGATGCCTTTTATAAAGGTGAGATCGCAGACAAAATCGTTGCGGATATGAAGAAAAACGGTGGGCACATTGACCACCAGGATTTGGCCAGTTATCAGGTAAAAATCAAGAAACCGCTGTCGAGCGACTATCGAGGATATCAGGTGCTTGGCATGCCGCCTCCGAGTTCTGGCGGGGTTACTATTATGCAAATGCTTAACATTCTGGAGAATTATCCACTCGGCGAATGGGGGATCGGTAGTCAGTCATACCACGTGATGGCAGAAGCCATGAAGCTATCTTTTGCAGACCGCGGCACCTACATGGCAGATCCGGATTTTTATGCCGTTCCGGTTAAATGGCTAATTGATAAAAAAAGGGCAAATAAATTAGCGAACAAAATCAAGCTCAACGAATCGATTGATGCCTTAACACTTAAAGGCGATCGCTTAGGCGATGAAGGTCCTTCAACGACTCATTTTTCTATCGTGGATGGTGACGGAAACGCTGTGTCCAATACGTATACCCTGGGCTATTCCTTTGGCAACGGCAAAGTAGTTAAAGGCGCTGGTTTTTTACTTAACAATCAAATTCATACCTTCTCTGTCCGGGCCGGCATAAAAGGCGCAAAAGGCTTCATTGCCAGTAAAGTTAATAAACTGGAAGCGGGAAAACGACCAGTCAGTTCACAGTCGCCTGTTATTGTTTTGAAAGAGGGTAAACCGTTTATGGTTACGGGCAGCCCCGGCGGTAGCCGAATCATCAATGCCGTCGCGCAAATGATAGTTAATTCTATTGATCATGGCATGAATGTCACAGAGGCGACCAATCAACGGCGTATTCATCATCAGTGGATACCAGACGTGTTAGAGGTCGAGCCCGGCTTTAACAGAGATACCATTGAACTGCTGAAGCAAAAGGGGCAAAACGTCAAAGAAACCTACACGATGGGCAGTACTCAGTCGATTATGGTAAAAGATGGCTTCATCTTCGGCGCTTCAGACCCAAGACGACCTAACGCTCTCACTGATGGATTTTAAAAAAAGCGGTTAATGTTTGTTCATTTTTAGCAGGCGCTGAAAGCAAGCTAAGATTACGATACAAAGCCGTTATTGGTGTTTCTTATTGCCGTATCACCATTGCTTTTTTAAAAGTCAGAAGCAATGGTGTCTTTCAAATACGGAATAAACGCTTCGGCGACCTTGGGTATGCCTTTGTTTGCCAAATGCAATAAACAGACGTCGAAAGTCAGTTTGGGTTCAAATGAAGCGATGGCAACATCTCCGCACAGGTTGCTCTCCGCCGTATGTCTGTCAACAACACAAAACCCTATACCTTTTGCAACCATTCTCGCGGCGATGAAATAGGTTTGAACTTTTACCTCTGAAGAAAAGCGCACACCTTCTTTCATCATTCTGGTCCACAGCATATCCGCCAGTGGACCACTGTCAGCGATATCAATGAATTCTTTGTCCTCCAGATCAGACATCTGCAACGATGTCCTGGCTTCATCAAACCAGTGTTTGTTATACATGAAGACCAGTTCAGAGTCGGCGCATTTACTGGACTCCACACCAGGCATTTCCTTGGGCGAGTACAACATGGCAAAGTCACATTTGTGTTCAATTAATGATTGCATCACCTCGTCGTTGTGCATCGTTTTCACTTCAAAGCTGACGTTGGGATAATCCCGGTGAAAATCGGCAATGGCCTCAGGGACAGCCTCAAAACCCAAAGCAGGTGTTACTCCCATTCTGATGGTACCTTTGCTAGAGCGTTTTATATTACGAGCGGTGTTATTTATGGAGCGGATCTGCTGGTAAATTTTATCGACTTCGTCAAACAGCATTTCCGCTTCACTGGTAGGGATGAGCCGGCCTTTAACCCGATCAAAGAGTTGAAACCCCAGTTGCATTTCCGCATGCGATAAAACTTTACTCACCGAAGGCTGCGAGACACGAAGCAGTTCCGCAGCATTGGTGATACTGCCAGTGGTGTAAATTGCGTGAAAAATTTCGATATGTCGAAGTCGCATGGTCGATTTACCCTTAGGTGAATAACACCGCACAAAGTGTCCACAATAAACCGGCGATAGCTGCAGCAAAGGACGCAGGCACAATTTGCGATTTAACGTGATCCATAAGGTCACAGCCTGTGGTCATGGAACTGAGTATAGTCGTGTCAGAAATTGGTGAACACTGGTCGCCATATACGCTACCGTTCAATACGGTGGCGAAACAAATCATCATGAATATCTCGGGATTGTCCATGCCAGAATTAACGGCAATACCCCAGCTTAATGGCATCGCTAACGGAAACGCAATGGCATAAGTTCCCCAGCTTGTGCCAGTTGAAAAGGCGATGAGCATTGTCATGAGTTGCAGTGTGATGGGTAACAACCAAAACGGCAGGGTTTCGCCAATTTGTGACACTAAATACAGGCCTGCGCCAATCTCTTTGCTGATAGCACCAACAATTACGGCGAGCAGCAAAATAACGGACGCGTATACAACGCTTTTCAGACCACTACCAAATCCGTCCATAACGTCTATCAGCGACATGCCTTTTGCCAGGGAGATGAAAAAGGCCAGCAAGAGAGCCACGCCAAACGCCCAGTTAACTTTAGGGCTGCCTAAAAAAACAAATGTCAGAACCGCGCAGGAAATCAGAGAGACAAGTGGTATCAGAAATTCTAGGTAGTGAGGTTTGTAGTGGCTCGGCACTTCGGGGTGTTGCAGCTCTTTGGCTGTTAGTGGTGTTGCATCGGGGCCATCTAACTGGCCTGTTCGATCAGCTCTTGCTTTAGCTGCACGAATACGCGCACCGGCAAAGGTAGTGATATTCAGACTCAATAGCAACGTGCCGATAACAGCGAAAATACCATAAAAACTAAAGGGGATACTTGAAAAGAAAAAACTGATTCTGTCTGCTTCGGTGGCAAGGAAGGACACGCCCGGAACAAAAATAAGCGCTTGAATATATGCCGGCCAGGCGTTAAATGCGAGTACCGAAGCAATCGGTGAGGCCGTTGAATCGACAATGTAACTCATTTCTTCATGGCTTACTTTGGCTTTGTCCGCTAATGGCCTGACCGTAGTACCTACCAAAACTGTACTCATGGTCCCCCCCTGGAAAAACAGCACACCTAACATCCAGGAAATGCATTTTGCTGAGCGTGGACCGGTAACGAACTTTTCCGTCATAAACTCTGCAAAGGCTTGGGCCGCCCCCGTTTTTGACCAGATCCCCAATAATCCGCCAAGCAGCCAAAGGTAGAGCAAAAGTAATGCGGCGGCCCCTTCGGTAGATAAGTTTGGGATCAGTACTTTGTCGGTGAGGTCGTAATTACCAAGCATAATGGCGCCCGAGACAATCCCGGCAAATAGAGCGGTCAGGGGCTCTCTTGTTAACAAACAAAGTGCTACCGTGAGAAAAGCGGGCAGCAGCGACCACAGACCAAAATGAAAAGCTGGTTTGAGTAATTTAACCTGCCCGTCCTGGTCGACCCATTGCTGACCCAGTTCGGGCGGCTGGCCATTACTTAAATTAGCCTGATTTAACGGTGAAGATGCATAGGGCACTATCTGCTCAATGGTGATCTCCTGGCCTTTGAACATGTAGGACAGTCGGCCCTGTTCATTGTCGTACAAGTCATAAACGTAGGATTGTTCAACCCAGACTTTTTGTACCTTGCTGTTGATAAATTGCGCCGCGATTAGCGCCAGCAAAAAGATAGCAAATGCGAGTTTTCCTGAATTTTGCATTGCTGTGGTTCCCCTATTATTGGTGTTATCAGAACAAACTAGCAGCTTATGAAAGTCGTGTATTTTAACTATATTGGAAAAGCCTATAGCCTAAGGTTATGAGTTGTAAACAATCCGGTAATGGATTGTTGCGATTTAAATTGCCAAGGTAAGGGTCTGATAAAAGAATTACAGGAGTAGGCAAAGTTTGTTTTGTTACCTAAGCCCACTAAAAAAATACATGAAATACACCTGCACAATAGTGCTAGCGGCTATAGCATTGGCGCCTGCTGTAGCTTATTCCTGTGAGTTTGACCAGGTCACTTTTGACAATGACTTTGCCGGTGCCAGCTCTGATAAAATGATTGCGTCTTGCCAGAGCAACTCACAGAATAAAATTGAAATCGTTTTAAAACCCGAAAACACACCGATAAATAACAGCCCCTGGTATGCGTTTAAACTTTCCAGCGAGGAGAAAAAGCAGGTTGAAGTCACGATTAGGGTCACCGACGGCGACAACCGTTATCCCCCCAAGGTGAGTAAAGACGGGCAGCACTGGGAAGGTGTTGAGTATGTAAAAGATAACGAAAAGCTGGTCTTCACGGTCGCGCTCTCCAAACAACCCATTGTTATTGCAGCGCAAGAAATCATCACGAACCAGGACTATAGTGAGTGGGTTAACCGGCTTGCCAAGAGTCCTGTCACTTCGCAAAGCGTCATTGGTGAGTCTGTTCAGGGCCGGCCCATAAACGCACTGGAAGTAAGAGGCAATCGGCAGGCAAATGAGTGGTTAGTAATACTGGGCAGGCAACACCCGCCCGAAATTACTGGCGCGCTGGCGTTATTTCCTTTTACTGAGAATCTTTTGTCAGATAGCTCTGTCGCGAAATCGTTTCGGGACAGGTTTAACATTCTCATCGTGCCTAATTTAAATCCCGATGGCGTGCAGATGGGGCATTGGCGTCATAACGTTAACGGCGTCGATCTTAACCGCGACTGGAACAAATTTGCGCAGCCCGAGGTACGGGCGGTGCATGAACACATTAATAAGTTGATCCAGGCCGGTGGCAAAATGGTCATGGCGGTGGACTTTCACTCTACCCGCAGAGACATTTTTTATACTATGCCCAACGACTACGGTATGGAGCAAAGATACCTGGTTAACAATTGGCTGAAGGCAGTTGATAAACAATACAAAAACTTCAGTGTGATTCAAAAGCCAGGAAATAATCCTGGTCGGGGCGTTTTTAAGCAGTATTTCGCCGATCACTATAATGTTCACGCCATTACTTATGAAATGGGCGATAACACTGACAGAGCGTTTATTAACGATTTCGCTATTGATGCGGCAAATCAGTTAATGAAGACCATGATGATGGATAATCAGGAGCTGCAGCCATGAATAAAGTAATCCTATTGCTCCCTTTAATCCTTGCGTCAACACTTGGCGTTCAGGGGTGTAGCTCGGAAACAACGTCCGTCCTTAAAGCCGACACACTGATTCAGAATGGCAAGGTATATCTGGGTGATTCGAGTGGTGAACAAAACGTCGATGTGGCAATTTGCGGCGAACTCATTTGTGGTGTGTTTGAAGCCGATAGTCAGTCGGTGTCGGCGAAGACCATCATTGATGCTCATGGCCAGATTGTCAGCCCAGGGTTTATTGATCCCCACACACACAGTATGGATGAGCTGCTAAGCAATGATAAAAACCATAATTTAAATTATTTAACTCAAGGCGTGACTACGGTTGTTAACGGCAATGATGGCGGCGGCGATTATCAGATTGCTAAGCTGGCACAGCAGCTGGAAGATAATGGAATCGGTACCAACGTTGCGCTGCTGGTTGGTCACAATCGGGTGAGATCCGCGGTGATGGGAACGGAAAACCGCACCGCCAGCCATGCAGAAATAAAACAAATGCAGACGTTGGTTGATAATGCGATGAAAGAAGGCGCACTAGGCTTGTCTACAGGGCTTTATTATGTGCCCGGTAGCTACGCCTCTACTGAGGAGGTTGTCGCCTTAGCGGAAACAGCCGCTAAATACCAGGGTATTTATGACACCCATCTCAGAGACGAGGCCACGTTTAATATTGGTTTTATTGCCGCATTGGAAGAGGCGATTCATATTACAGGCGAGGCTGGTATACACCTCCACCTTGCCCATATTAAAGCCCTTGGCGTTGATGCCTGGGGCCTGAGTGAGGACGCGATTAATATCATCGAATCCGCGCAGGAGGCCGGGGCCAGTATCAGTGCCGATCAATACCCCTGGTTAGCATCGGGTACAAAATTACATAACGCTATTATACCAAAATGGGTCATGGCCGACTCGAAACAGGCCTTCTATGACAGACTAAATAATCCGGAGCTGAAGGCAAAGCTGGTAGCGGAAATTGGGGAGAATATCCGCCGTAGAGGCGGTCCAGAGGCGTTATTAGTCACTGCGTTTGACGATACTAATCTGGTTGGTAAAACCTTAAAACAATTGTCACAGGAATTGGGTTTGCCCCCTGCCGAAGCGGCGATGAATCTCGTTCAAAGAGGCCCAATACGCGTTGCGTCCTTCAACATGTCAGAGTCAGATTTAGCCAACTTTATGAAGAAAAGCTGGGTGGTCACGTCCTCTGACGGCACCAATGGTCATCCAAGGAAATATGCCAGCTTTCCCAAAAAGTTTGAAACCTACGTCAAAGACAAAAAGTATTTGAGCGTTGACGAGTTTATTACCCGTAGCTCAGGTCAAACGGCCAACGTGTTAGGCATTGAGCAGCGAGGGTTTATCAGGGAAGGCTACGCGGCTGATATCATAATCTGGGATGAAAATGCGTATCAGGCAAATGCGGACTTTTCCAACTGGAATCGTCTGTCCACAGGTCTTAGCGAGGTTTGGGTGAATGGGCAGCGGGTCATAGAACATGGCAAGTACAATGAAAAGTTAGCAGGCAAGTTTGTCGCCAAAGAACCCGATTAAAAGTGACCATTTAACTGCATAGGGGCCAAGGAGACAGTGAGTGCTTTCGCCCCTTTTTCATTTATTAAGGCCCGAATGCCTTTCACCCAAACGGTCAGAAAGGAGACGTTAACCTTTCGCTATATGGTACCTAACAAAGGGAATTACTCTAAATGTCTGAAATGTTCCATAGTTAAAACATGGAAGGGCTATACCTCAAATACCCGCTCTTTCTGGGAAGATGCGATTACGTCTATCATCACTCAGCGAGTCCTGAAGGGCGATAGACCTGCTCGCACCTTCTCTGACGATCGTACACTACTAACGCTGAGGATAAGAGCATGATCACGTCAGATTCAAACACTGAACAAAAAAACGAAACCAGACAAAACCAGCAACAGGAAGAAGCGTTACACCGCAACAACGACCTTGCTAACGCCCCTCAATGGAATGAAGATAGTTATGAAGATAATGCGTGTTTTGTATTGGGTTACAATTAAAATACGGAACTATTTGGTACTGGTTTAAGCTCAGTTAATATAATGGCTGCCTGAATAATTTATATACCCCAAAGACGCTACAACGACTAATACAGAGAGCACATAGAAAGCGATAATGAGCCAAATTATTTACCCGACAACTAATCTGTATGCGACAGAAACATTGACTATTGAACGTGGCGAAGGCGCATACGTTTTTGATAATCAGGGCAACAAGTACATTGAAGGGTTGGCGGGCCTGTGGTGTACCTCCTTGGGATACAACAATAAAGAGCTGATAGAAACTGCCACAGAGCAGATGAGCCGTTTATCGTATTCTCACATGTTTGGTGGAAAAACTCACCAGGTCGGCATGGACCTGTCAGAAAAACTGGCGCAAATGGTGCCGATGGATGACGCTAAAGTGTTTTTCGGTAACTCTGGCAGTGATGCCAACGACACGCACATTAAAATGCTGCGCTATTACTTTAATGCCATTGGAAAGCCCGGGAAATACAAAGTTATCGCCAGAGAGCGTTCGTATCATGGTGTCACTGTCGCGTCAGCGTCACTCACTGGACTGCCACCAAACCACACGCACTTTGGGTTACCGTTTGAATCCTTAGGTGTGTTACGGACTGATGCGCCTCATTACTATCGAAATGCTTTTCCTAACGAGTCTGAGGCAGAATTTGTAGATCGTATCGTCAACAATTTAGAGCGCCTCATCTTGTCTGAAGGGCCAGAGACCATCGCTGCTTTTATCGCTGAGCCGATTACAGGTGCAAGCGGCGTTATTGTTCCACCGGCAGGTTATTACCAGAAGGTTCAAGCGGTACTTAATAAATACGATATATTATTTTGGGCTGATGAAGTGATCACGGCCTTTGGCCGCACTGGCAGTGATTTTGGCTGCAATACCATGGGAATTAAAAAGCCCGATATGATGAGCCTGGCGAAGCAGCTTTCTTCTGCATACATGCCTATCAGTGCCTCGGTTATTAAAGGTGAAATGTTCGAGGCCATTAAGCAGCAAAGCCGAGATGTTGGTGTCTTTGGCCATGGTTATACCTATAGTGGTCATCCTGTTGCTTGTGCCGTCGCCCTGAAAACACTTGAGATTTACCTGAGAGATGGTGTGTTTGAGCATGCTGAAAAAACAGGTAATTACATGCAATCCAAACTGAAAGCGTTTGAACAGCATCCACTGGTTGGTGAGGTTAGAGGTAAGGGAATGATTGCCGCCATCGAGCTGGTGGCGAACAAAAAAACCGGGGAACCTTTCAACGACGGTGCGGTGGGTAGTTATGCTATGCAGGCCTGTCAGAACAACGGTTTGATTTGCCGGGCGGTGGCGGGATCCTCTCTGGCATTGTGTCCGCCTTTGATTGTGACTGAAGCGCAAATCGACGAAATTGTTGAAAAAATGCGCGTGTCGCTTGATCAAACGTTAGAGTACGTATCAACTTCCAGTCGCTAATGCTCCCAGGTGTTTTGAACGTTCGCCCGGAGATATTGCTGAAGGAGGCTCGCGTAAGATGTATTCAAAATTGAACAGGCACGGGCCTGCTGTGCAGAAATTACTCTGCGTCGTTAGCCTTGTGTGCGATGCAGAGTGCTGACCGCAGAGACAAGCGTGGGCCACAGATCACGACGTGTCATCACTCACAGGACAACAACTGGCAAAAATCATCCACCGGCACCGGGCGGCCGAACAAATAACCCTGCGCAATAAAGCAGGCATTGTCCATCAGAAAATGGCGTTGCGCCTTGGTCTCTACGCCTTCGGCGATCACTTCAAGACCCAGGCTTTTGGCGATCGCGATTACCGCCAGCACAATCGCCTTGTCGTTTTCATTATCAGATAAATCATGCACAAACGATCGGTCAATTTTGACGGTATCAACAGACAAACGCTGCAGGTAACGAAGTGAACTGTAGCCCGTACCGAAATCATCAATTGAGATACGGATCCCCAGCTTGCGCAGTTGTCTGATATGTCGCTCGACCCGCTCGAAGTTGTCAATTAACACACCTTCGGTAATTTCAAGCTCGACTTTACTGGCATCAATGCCAGTTTTATTAATGGTTGCCGTAAAGGCGTCCAGCAAATGTTCATCATTGAGTTGTTTAGGCGATAAATTGACCGATAAAGTCAGCTGATCGTTGTAAGAGTGTAACAGCTTGAGCATATTACCGGCTTGCTCAATAACCCAGTGACCTATCGGGATAATCAATCCGCAAAGTTCAGCAATCGGAATAAATTCATCAGGGCTGATAAGCTTGTTTGACTTATCACGCCACCGTATCAGCGCTTCAGCTTTGACGATGCCGCCGCTGCGCATGTCAATAATAGGCTGAAGAAACAATTCAAATTCGCGCGCCTTGATGGCTTTACGCAGGGCCTCCTCCATGGCAATACGCTTCATTGTAATGTCTTTGAGCGACTTGGAGTAGAATGCGGCATGGCTGTCCAATTGCCTTTTCGCGCTGTAAACCGCCATATCGGCAAAGCGTACCAGTTGTTCGCAATCAGTTGCATCCGAAGGATAATGCGCAACCCCGATATTTAATCCAACTCGCAGTTGTTGCTTGTCCGGCGTATAAAAGGGTTGTTCGACTGTCTGTATTAAACGCTGACAGAACGCATCACATTCTTTCGCACTGGTGGTGTCGTGCAGCAAAATGGCGAACTCGTCACCGCCCATTCGCGCCAGCAGGTTTTCATCACCTAGCAGCGGTTGTATGCGCTCGACCAGTTCAATAAGCAATGTGTCTCCCACGGCGTGCCCGTAGCGATCATTGACGCGTTTAAACCATTTTATGTCCAGATACAAAAAGTAGAATGGATGCTGGTCACTGACCGCGCTTTCTGTGTTTTGCAGTAACAAATGACGGTTGGGCAGGTCAGTGACAATGTCATACATCCCCAGTTGCTCATTACGCTGCTGCAGATACTTAAGCCGTGTCACGTCATTCAGGATAAAGATCCAGTTAACCAGCGCGCCCTGCGCATCGACAACTGCTTGTAGTGATAAATCCAGCCATTTGTTCACATACTCTGACATATGCCAGAACAGCTCACCGCGCCATTCGCTGTGCGTACTCAGTATTCGCTCAACGCTGGGGCATTGCTCGTTGAACAGTCGCATGGTGATTGATAGCGGAGATGGGGGAGCCTGTTGTTCTGAAAGTTCAAACAGCGCAAGGGCGCGGGGATTCTGTTGCACAATTTGCATATCTGCATCAGCGATTATGATGCCAAATTCTGCGTGTTCAATCACCTTATTGAGTGGCGCCTGCAATGCCGTCAAATTGTCTGCCTGACGTAAGATAGTTTCCAGCCGCTCCTGAAGATATTCCTGCTCGGCCAGCATCTTGTCATTAGTAATCAGTAGCTCTCTGGCGGACTGCAGCGTTTTTTGCTGTCGCGCATACTGCTGCTCAAGGTTATTTATAACCAAAAAGCATTCGCCTTTAGTCACGGCGGCAATGGCTTCTAAGCGCAGTAGTGAAGACGCGGTTTTTTCACTCCAGATGCCGGACTGGATCTGACCGTCGTTACCTATTTGCCAGAAATGCTCGGCGTCGATAAGAAAGTCCTGAAGATAGGGACTGTGATCATCAATTGTAAAATGCGTGTCGTCCCGGGCATGGGGCAGCAACGCATAAGCCCAGTCGTTTGTGCCGTATAAAAGCTCAAAGTTGTTGTTACCATGGCGTTTCACAATGGTGCAGTTAATAATGCCAAGTGCCTGAATTAAAGAAGTATACATAGTTAGTCTGCCATACAGAGTCTGGCCACGGCCTGAAACATCGCGTCAACCTGCTCCCCGGTTTTAGCGCTGGTTCTGAAGCAATCTGCGAACATGTGACTGCGTGTCTCCACTTCGTGCTCTGTCCAGTGCCATTGCTCTGGCAGGTCGGTTTTGTTAATTACCAGTACTGCCGGAATGTTGGTGGTCTCCTGAGCAAGCTGGAAGATCTCCATTCCTTCCTGCAAAGACTGTGAGCGGGTGTGATCAACGACAATAATGAAGGCTGAAGCACCGCGCAGGTATTTCGGCTGAAAGCCGCAGTACCTGTCAATTCCCTCTATGTCCCATACCATTAGCTGGATTTCACGGGGACCGAGTTGTACTTGTTTCTTATCGACCTTCACGCCAAGTGTTGTGAGGTATTTGTCACTGAACACGCCCTCAATATATTGCTTTATCAGGCTTGTTTTACCCACTGCTGAAGCGCCGAGCAGACATATTTTCTTTTGAATCATGGACGTTCTTCCTTGCGGGCTTCTGGCGTGAAATCCATCAGGTTGAACATGACTTTTCTGGCGCCCACTCCATCAATTGCGTCAATTTCAACCACGCCTAGCCCCACTGCATTGAGGTAGTCAGGGTCGGCCCCCTGACTCACTAAAAAATCCCGGACAGCCTGCGCACGTGCCTGGCTTAGCTGCTGATTAAACGACGTTGAGCCCGATGCATCACTGGCGCCCATAATCATCAGACCAACACTTAGCTGTAGTTGTCTGGCGAGCCTGACTGCCGTATCGAGCTGCTGATTAAGGGTTGTGAGCCTGGAAACAGCCCGTTCTGATAAGTCGCTGTTCCCTGCGTCAAACTCAATCTGCGTAGCGTCAATCTTAGCCGCGTGGAAATCAAACATGGCTTTCAACGACTGCTGCCGATCAGGAGTCGGTGCCTGTATCAGGTCTAACCGAGCCGTAAGTGCTGCCGCATCCGAAACGCCTGGTATGGCAGCAAGCTCATTGGTAAGGCGTTGCAATTGTGTGCGGTTTAGCTGTCCCTCAAGGTTAAATCCTGCCGGGCCTGGCGTCAGGGAAATCGCTGGATAGCGGGCGACGACACGCGCGATGCGACGTTCAACAAGAGGTCTTTCAAGCGACAGATACGGTTTTTCCTCTACGAGCACCCGATCGTCGCGTATGCCCTGTTGTGCCAGCCAATCGCTAACAGGCTGGCTGTCTGGATCCCTGAGCACCTGCAGGCTGACATCTGTCAGTCCTTCGGCTGTGACTGAGCGCACCAGGATCCCAGGGCTGCTATCCAGCATCGCCAGTTGTTGTTTCAGCTGTGATTGCTCGAAGGTGTGGTAGAGCCAGAAAATGAAGGCCAGTACGATTGCTCCCAGTACGATAATTGCAAACCAGGGGCGGCGTTTTTTGTCGGGCGTGTTTAGTTGCTCAACCAGGCATTCCCGGAGCTCGCTGGTGGTGCGTTCAAAGGGGGACGTGTCACCATTAAAGTGCTCGATTTCCCTGGCGTAAAGGCGATGGATGTTTTCTGTCGTTATCTGCAGGTGTTGTGAAACCTGAGCCGGCGCCTGGCCAGTCACCGCTGCTACCAGTACCAGGGACGGTCCCCGCTGCAAAAGCAGAGTGAAATCGTCCGTTTTAACAGACGCCAGCTGTTGTTCCTCCTGGTTGTTTGTGTGGGCAAAGGAGTCACCGACAAAGTCGTTAATTGCTGTCAGCATGCCTGATACCATATCGGCATCGGCGTGACTATGGTTTTCTCTGGCCACGGAATTGAGAAGAATGCCGGTGTTGGCGTCGATAAGAAATACCTGTTCAACCTGATAGGCAAAGGTCTGCGCTGCCACATATTGTGAAAAGGAAACACCGGCCTGTCTGGCCTTAATCCGCCAGACAAGACCTTTAACGCTGAGGCTGTTTTCAAGCAGCGTGTTGGTTTTTTCTAAAACGTCGGATAAAAAAGCAGCGACAGATTTACGGACCAGCTTGCCGACCACCGGATAAAAATAACCGATAAACTGGTCGCTATGCCGGGTAACAGATTTTTCTACGGATTTTTCAACCAGCGGTACGAAAACCGTGGATAAGTCATCATTCTGTTTTTGCCGGTCATGAAGGGCTTCGACAACCACGGCACCGACGATGTCGCGCGCATGCGACTCAATAGCACTGAGAACGTGTTCACGCTCCTGCCCCAGTACAATATTGCGAACAGCACGTAGCTGCTCTTCGTCGTCCAAATCACGGGCAGACTTCATCGGCGCACTCGCTATTGATCGGTTTCCAGATTAACCGCCATGGTCGCGAGTAGGTTCGCCAGCGTTTTGCGATCGGTTTTTGAGGAGCTTAATTCTTTGGTTACGCTATCCAGCTTGGCCAGTGTTTCAACAAACTTTTTATCGTAGGTGTCGGTTAACGACTGCAATTCCTGCTCTATGCGCTTATGAATTTCATCCGCTTCCTGGCGGCTGTTGGTATCCGTCATCTCTATATCAGAGGCCAGTTTATCGGCGTATTCCCTCAGGCTGGCCTCAGCGTCTTCATGGCTGCTATTGCTTGCGGCAAGTTGTGATTCATGGTGCTGACTGGTTTGCTCAATTTTTTTCTGAAGGTCGGAAAATTGTTTATCGATAGCGCGTTGAACAGCGTCAAACTTTTCAAGCATCGTCTTTTCGATTTCAGCGAGACGTTGCTGCATCTGTTGCTGGGCCTGACCGAAAAGAATATCCCTGAGCGTTGTCAGCTCGAGGCTGGGATCGGGGCTGGTTGCCGGATCAGAGGGTTCACTGGCATTGCCGTTACCAAGGGCAGTTGCAAGCGAGGGCTTGCTTTGATGTGCTTTTTCTTGTGGCATGTCACTTTCCTTTTTACAGCCGCATAACTTCCATTAAACGTGAGAAATGATGAATAATGCAACAAGTTTATTGGTTTTTGTTTGCCAGCAGTATTCAGGGTGACTCGCAGGTCGCACACAGTACTCGTAAGTCTGGCGACAAGTACGTATCCTGACACCTGCTGTATGAACGGGGAAAGATGATGAAAAAACTGCTTCTGGGAGGCCTGACACTTTTGCTGGCCGGGTGCGCGGGGCTGGCACAACTCTCAGCCTATTCAGTAACCCAGGCTGAGCTGGCGACACTGCTTGAAAAGCAGTTAGTTGCGCAGGAACGCCGTGTGAGGGTGCTTGGTATACCCTTACAACTCACTATTGATGAAGTGGCGACAAAGATCGGACCGGACGACCGTAATGTGGTACAACTGGGCTCGGTTGCCACGACAACGGTAGATGTGTTTGGGCTCACGTACGACGCCAGAGTGCGGCTGAAAGTAGAAGGGCAGCCATTTTATGATAATGACAAAAAAGCAATATTTCTGCGCTCGCTGACACTACTGGACAGTACTGTTGATGCTGGTGGTTATCGAGGCAACCTGACACCGCTGACCCGGGAGTTTAAGGGGGTACTGAACCGTTACCTTGAAACAAACCCGGTGTACCGGCTCGATACCAGCAACACGGCCATTAATTTGCTAACTAAGGTACCGTTGCAACTGGACGTTGAGTCAGGAAAACTAGTGCTGAAACCTCAGGGGTGACAGGTGAAAGCCGGGCGACCTGCCGTCGCCCTCTCATCGGCGTTTCAGGCCGCCAGGTGGGCGACAAATTCTTCGTAGCTACCGTCAAACTTGTTCAGTTGCCGATCTTTTATCTCGATGACCTGGGTCGCCAGCGATGATACAAACTCGCGGTCGTGGCTGACGAAGATCACAGTGCCATCAAAATTAAGCAGCGCATTATTCAGCGCTTCGATGGATTCCATGTCCAGGTGGTTGGTCGGCTCGTCCATGACCAGCACATTAATATCCTGCAGCATCAGTTTGCCAAATAGCAGGCGGTTTTTCTCACCACCAGAGCACACCCTGACCTTCTTATTAAAGTCATCAGAGTTAAACAGTAAACGACCCAGCATGCCTTTTACCTGAAGATCATCATGACGGGGAAGTCGCCACTGTGACATCCATTCGAACAATGTCAGATCACAGTCAAAATCACGGGTACTGTCCTGCGGAATGTAACCAATAGCCGCATTTTCGGCCCATTTTACGGTACCTTCACTGGCATCCAGTTCATTAATGAGACACTTCAGCAAGGTGGTTTTACCTGCCCCGTTCTCACCGATAATTGCCAGACGGGAACCGGCTTCCAGCAGCAAGTTGCCGTTACTAAACAGCGGCAGGTCCGGGTAGCCATGCCCCAAATCTTCCAGTGTAATTGCCAGGCGGTGCAGTTTTTTATGTTGTTTAAACTGAATAAAAGGCTTGCGACGGCTGGAAGCCTTGATGTCGGCCAGCTCAATTTTTTCCAGACGTCTGGCGCGCGAGGTCGCCTGCTTGGCTTTGGACGCGTTGGCGGAGAAGCGCGCAACGAAGCTCTGCAATTCCTCAATTTCCGCACTCTTTTTGGCATTCTCCTGGTGAAGCTGTTCCTGCGCCAGTGTCGATGCTTCTACAAAGGCATCGTAATTGCCGGGATAAATACGCAGCTCACCATAATCTATGTCAGCCATGTGGGTACACACGGAATTTAAAAAATGGCGGTCGTGAGAAATAATGATCATGGTCGATTTACGTTGACTGAGCTCCTGAGCCAGCCAGTCAATGGTATAAATGTCCAGGTTGTTGGTCGGCTCATCAAGCAGCAGAATGTCCGGGTCGGCAAAAAGAGCCTGGGCCAGCAGTACCCGGACTTTCTTGCCGGGCGCCACTTCCCGCATCAGACCAAAGTGATAGTCTTCCTCAATCCCCGCTGCAAACAGAATATCACCGGCCCGGGCCTCGGCGGTATACCCGTCCATTTCGGCAAAGCGGGTTTCCAGATCGGCCACACGCATGCCTTCTTCTTCGCTCATCTCGCTCTTGCTGTAAATGGCGTCACGCTCCTGCTTTATCTCCCACAGTTCTTCATCACCTTTGATCACGGCATCGACGACGGTCATGTCTTCGAATGCAAACTGGTCCTGACTGAGTACGCCCAGTTTGGTGCCCGGCGTCACAGAGACATTCCCGGACGATGGTGCAAGTTTGCCACTTAAAATTTTCATCAGTGTCGATTTACCGCAGCCATTCGCGCCGATAAGGCCGTAACGGTTGCCGTTGCCGAATTTGGCAGAAATGTTTTCGAAAAGCGGCTGTGCGCCAAACTGCATAGTGATATTGGCTGTTGTAATCAAATCGGATACCTGAAAATACGAAGGCGTGCAGGGGCGCGCACTATAAATATTCATAGCGCTGGTGTCGAGGAATTTTTGAACGGATTGCTGCGCTTGACTTTTGACCGCGGTGGGTCATTCTTAGGAATATGGTTGGTGAAAAAGTAAACAGATCATAAAGATGTCGCCATATGATTCTGACCAATGACGGTATGAAAACACAACAACAGGGCTATGGAATGAAAACGGGCACATACAGACAGTCACTCTCTAACCTATCACCGAGCATGGGGACATGCCCCCCAGTGCTGCTGACCTGGAATTAAATTAAGGAAGCGAAACAATGAACCGCATGATAAGCGCGGCACTGCTTGGTGTCTTTTTCAGTTCGCAAAGTTTTGCTGAGGTGGTCGTGGTCGTGAACCCGCAGAATTCAGCCACGCTGTCGGCAAAATCTGTTCAGCGCATCTTTCTGGGTAAGGTCACTGAGTATTCTACGGGTGAAGAACCGTTGGTGATTAACCAGGCGCCGGGGACGGCCCAGCGCACTGAGTTTGATCAGAATATACTCGGTCGTAGCACTGCACAGGTCACAGCCAGTCTGGCGAAACTGGTATTTACCGGACGCGGCGTAATGCCAACAGAAGTTGAGTCCGACAGTGAGGTTATCGACCTGATTAAGCAGGACCAGCAAGCCATTGGCTACATTGATGCCTCTTCACTAACTAATGACGTCAAAGTCGTGAACATAGACTAAGGAATTTGTCATGAAACAAGCACTTATTGCCTCGGCGTTGACATTGTGCTGCACCAGTCCGGTGTATGCAGATATAAGAATAAACGGGTTTGCAAACTTCATCGGTGGGATGACAAGCAGCGATGAGACGGTTTATGGGTATGACGACTCGATTAGCTTTAGCGAAGAAAGCCTGTTTGCGTTGCAGGCCAGTGGTGACATTAATGATCAAATGTCGGCCACGGTTCAGATCCTGGCCCGGGGGGAGGACGATTATGAGGTAGAATTTGAATGGGCCTACCTGAGTTACCGGGTCAGTAACAACGTGACCGCAACCGCAGGCAGATTTCGCTTACCGCTTTTCCGTTATTCAGACTCGCTCGATGTTGGCTATTCCTACCACTGGATTGCTGCACCTCGCAATGTCTATGACATTCCATTCAACAACATGGACGGCTTTCGTCTGGACTATTCTGACTTTGTCGGTGACTGGGAGATAAAACTGGGAGCTGCACTGGGAACCTTTGACAATGAAGTATTCAACGGCAATGTGGAAGGGGACAATACCTATATGCTGAGCGCCGAAGTCGGCTATGAATGGCTGAACCTGCGTGGCGTATATGGTGCGACCAAAGCGACGTTTAACCAGCAACTGGTAGATGCCACCATTAGTCAGGTTGCCATGGTCGCGCCGGAGTTTGCCGATTTTCTTGCTATCAATGAGGACAGCGGCAAGTTCATTGGTATAGGACTGGATATTGACCACTTCACCTGGTTTATTAAGGCGGAGTATACCGAAGTGGAAATTGAGCGATCTTACACGCCAACCGACAATGCCTGGTATGTCTCGGCCGGTTTGCGCCTGGGTAAATGGACGCCGTCTGTCACCTATGAGGATTTTGAAGGTGACGAGCAAAAAGGCCTTGACGAATTAAGTGCGCAGCCCGAAGCCTTGCAACCTGCGCTGCTGGGCGCCTTACAGGGCCTTAACGCAGCGTTTGCGCAAAACTACACAGTAGCCACCGCCACACTGCGCTATGACTATGATGCTAATATTGCCTTTAAGGTTGATATAAGCCGTTATGACGACGATTTGAATGACGCACAGGATGCCACGCTGGCCCGCTTCGCTATCAACTACGTGTTCTAGTGAGTCGCTGGCATGGACAAACCACTGAAGCGGTCTTTGGTGTATGTTGTAGTGATGGTTGCCGTACTGCTGGTGGTGGCAGGCTATTTTTTTATGAAAATGGATGCCTCACTGGACGCCGGTCAGCAGTACGTCAGCGAGCTTGAGCAGAAACGTACGGCGCTCGTAGCGCAGTCTGACCGTTTAAAGCGAAATGTCAGTCAGTTTGAACAACGCGTATCTGAACTGGAGGGGGCGATCGCCCGTCGCCAGTCCATACTGGCCGACCTGCAAGGTCAAAGCGAAAGCGCCGGACAAGACACTACCTGCGACGTCTCACCCAACCAGGCGGCTGATGACGGCTTGCAGCAGCAACTTGACAGTACGCGGGCAGAGAGTCAGCGCTGCAGCACCGCGCTGAGTAAGACCGAGGAAGAAACTGAGCGCCTGGCCCGTGAAATCAGGCGTCTGAAAGAAACCGACGCGGCGCTGCAAACGGCAACACAGGACCTTTCCGACCTGCGACAGGAATTAGCGCAGGTGAAGCAACAAAACGCCCGTTTGCTGCAGGCCCGTCGCGCTCAGTCTGATACCGCGGCCCCCACTGACACAGCCTCCTCAGCGCAACTCACTGCACAGTTACGTGAAGCCACGCAGGAAGTAACACGCCTTAAGGCCAGAGTAACGCAGCTACAGGCTGATAATGATGAACTTAATGCGGCAACACAGACCTCCGGCAGTCTGGCACTTATTGAGTTTCAGGCGACGCCCAGATTATGTGACGCCGAGGTGCCCGCAGGCCGTGTCTGCTTAACTTCGATTGATATTACAGCAACCTTTAACTTCAGCCCGAATGGCTTTGTTGCCATGACCGTTGTTGACCCCAATGGCGATGTGATTGGCAGAGAATCCATTGCTGGCCGTGCAGTCAATCAGATTGCCTTTGAAGTGGATGAGGCAACATCGATGCTGGCCGGTGAATATGCCGTTGAATTTAGAATAAATGACGTGTTTAACCGTTTTCGGCAAACTCAGCGCTTTATGGTGAGCCGCTGAGTTCACCGCGACGCAGGAAGGCATTTACACGCATACCTGGGTTTATCCCTTCCACGCTTAATAAACGTGTTAGGCAGAAAAGCAAACCTGTCTTGCAACATTGCACATCAGGACTCGCGAAGTATCGATAGACGCTTTTACACGTACGCCAGGGCAGGCCAGTTAGCGTAAAATCCCTCTGCTGCTCGCTTTTCTGCTCCATAGGATGAGCGCGATCGCAATAAGTAGCACCAGGGTTTGCATGACCGGCACCGTGGCGCCGTAAATGGCGACTGCGTCACTGAGCAAAAATAAATGTATATCCTGCGCAATCAGGCCAATCAGTGACAGATAAAAAGCCGCTACCGCCCAGCGCTGCCTCAGTAGCATGGCAATGCAGCCCAGCGCGCCAAGAATAACAGCCATTCCTGTTCCAATAACCGCCCAGACAGGCCGGGCCGCATACATGGCCTGTTCGGCCTCGCTTAATCTGGCAATGTCTTCTTCACTGACCATCAAGTCTGCGACAAAGGCCATGCACCCTAACAAATTCCATATCAGCGCCAGGGTGGCGATAACGTAATACCATTTTGAGGGGCTCTGCATATTCTTATCCTTTTTATGTAATGACGAGACATTTTTTCTGCCTACACATGCCGCAGTTGTTCGTATATCACACGCTGACTTTTCTGCAAGGCCTGTTTAGTCGGTTGCCACCTGACCAGCGCGTTATCTTTCATACCAAGTCGGCAGTCGCGGGTAAAGCTTTGTGCCAGGTCGATGAGTTGATCGGCATTGACCGTTTTAGATACCCGCTGCAATTGCTCGGCAATCTGGGATATTTCCGTCATCTGGGCTGATCGCACTGCACTGTCGCCGCGACGCAGCAGTGTATCGATTTCATCCAGCAGGGCACTTAACGACAGCGATAACCTGAAATCGGACGGTTGACTGGCCCAGAAGTAATTAAGATCGAACCAGGATACTGGCTTTGTGGGCAGCACGATGCTTTCAATATCGGGCCGGTTTTGCAGGATGGCAGAGAGGCTTTGCGGCGGCGTCGGTGCCTGCGAGCCAGCGGCTCGGGTCTGTTTCTGCAAAGCCGCGAGTTTGTCCGTAAGCTGGGTGTGGGCGTGGTGCGCTTCCTTAAGACGAGCCTGGTAGTCCTGCTCTTTTTGCTGCAGCGCCGCTAGCTGCGCATCGGTGTGGCGTTGTTGCTTCAGCTTCAGGGTTAATGTTTGTTTTAGTTGTGTCAGCTCAGTTTTCGTTCTGTCCAGCTCTGCCTGACGTTCGTTAAGTGCGCGCTGCAGGGCTTGCAGTTCAGCGTTTTGTCCGTGCTCACTGGCCGTCTGAGCCTGCTGTCTGACGTCGTCTTTAAGCGCGGTCAGCTGCGACATCAGTGTGTCAATAAGGTCGGTGTGCTGTTTATTGTCGGCCTGGTGCTGCTCACACGATGCCATTAATTCACGGGCATGCTTCTGGGTTTTATTGAGCGCGGCTTTGGTGGAGGCGAGGTCGGCATCGACTTTCGCTTTTGCTTCCAGCAACTGCTGCTTTTCCTTAAGGCTGTCGGCCATTACGGCGTCAAGCTGACCCCGCAGGGTCTGAATGGTCGTTGTGGCACTGTCTTTGGTCTGCGCGGTATTAAGTTGCTGCGCTGACTTTCGCTGCACGTTTAGCTGCTGCGTAAGCCTGCGAATAAAGTCAGTGGCATTTTCCTGTTCCGCCTCGAGGCGATCAAGCTGATAGTCCAGCAGCTCGTTCTCCTGTTGTTTTTTGTGCAGAGCCGATTTCAGCCCGGTAATCTGAGACTGTAGTGCAGAAATCTGCCGCTGTTCAGCCTCAAGACTAAGCGTCATGGCGGCGATTTTTTTATCACGTTCGCGCAGTGCGGTTTCCTGTGACGTTATTGTCGTGTCTGCGCTGCGCAACGTCTGCTTTGCGTCGGTAGCGGGAGTATCGGAGGAAGCGTCTGCTTGTCTGTTTCTCTCAGACAGCTTGAGTTCCAGTGCTTTTACCCGGTCAGTGGCTATGCCATGGTCCTGCTGAAGCTGTGTCAGCAGTGCCTGCGTTTGTTCAAGTTCAGTTTCGGTTTTGCGTAGTTGCTGTAAGGTCTGCGTTTGGCTCTGAGCCTTTTCCAGCCGAAGGGCTTGCAACTCGCTGGAGGTGGTTTTAAGCAATTCACTGGCTTGATGCAATTCGCGAAGATCAGTCCAGACACACATCAGAGAGTCCAGTTGATGAGCCTTGTACAGGGGCACAAGTGTGATCTCACAAGGTACCGTTTCGCCATTGATCTTATGTGACCACGGCAGGCTGCTCACCCCCCCTTTTTGCATGACAGTATCGACGAGCGAAGCCAGTTCATCGGCCTTTTCCTTGCTGTGATTGATTGACAGCGACTGAAGCGACAGGCCTTGTAAGCGCACTTCACTTTCCACTTGCAGGAATTTGTATGCGTTCTTATTGAGTTTGACAAAACCTTGCTTAGTCAGAATGCCGACAGGCAGGCCACTGTTTTCTAACAAACTATTGAATTTGTCATACTGAAACTGCTCATCTGAATAGTTAACGATCCAGCAAATATACTCTTCGTGCCCGTCAGCCAGTCGCTCAACGGTCAGTTCAACCGGCAGGCTGTCACCGTCACGGGTAATAAACTCGACATGCTCACCCGCGAGCCGTTGTTGTGATTGCAACAGGCGGGCACAACGCTCTGCGGTATCCGCATCCGCAAATAATTTAAAAATATCGCCTTTTCTAAGGTCGCTTTCCTGATAGTTCAGACGCGTAACAAGGCTGTGGTTGGCACTGATTATTTCATACTGGCCATTGAGACGACAGACACCCACCGGCGAGTCGTCCACAACGTTTTGAAGGGGAGGTGAGGGCATTGTACGCTCAGGTTTTTCTGTCTGGTCACCGGGTGTTACAGCGGTCTGCTCAGACTGCTCTTCCGCCAGCGCCCGGGCGTGTTGGCTGAGTGCCTGCCTGTGGTTTGACGCCCTCACAGCGCCGACGTAAAACTGCACAACCGGGGTAATAAGGAACAGGGCTAACAATCCCAGCAAGCCGTAAATTAGTGCAGCAACATTATGTGGGTTTTGTTGAGCGACAACGTCGCTGAGTGCATACGTTGCCGGGCTCAGGAGCAGAGCACTGATAAAACATAGTGTCCTGAAAAAAAACTGACGGGATGAATGACAACAAGCCATGTTTAGCCCTCTGTTATCGGTGCTTTCAGTCTGTACGGCTGGTCTGACGGGCACACATTGAATTGTTCTTTGTACATTGCAACGGTCCCCCATGGCATCGGCCACGGGTGTATCTGTACCTTTAAAAAGTGTAGTCCAGGATCATCTGTCCGCCACCGCCGCTGGCAACAGCTTAGTTCGCATCTTTCCTAGGCTAAGTCTGCGTCAGGGTCGCGAAAGGCCAAATCCAGATAGCGTTTATCCTCGCCGGGCAGCCGTTCATAAAAGTTGGCCAGTGCCAGTGCCGCGTCGACGATTTTCCACTTTCTGACACCACCTACCAGCGCTGCCACGCCGACAAACACGTCCAGCAATACTGTCAGCAAGTTGCAGGCAGTGCGAAAGCGTGCCACTGACAAATACAAATCTTTTTGCATTCCATTTATGGCAGATAGTGTGTGAGGCCCGTCGTCAATGAACACTGACACATCATAGTCACGATCACGAAAAACGGTGATCGCATCTGACTGATACATGACTGGCTGCATTACCCAGTGCACAGAGGTGGAAAACAGTTCTGTAATGCGAAAATAGTAAGTCAGTCCTTTAACCGCCAGTTGCTGTACAGCACGAATTATGCGCTGCACAAAGTGTGAAACTTTTCTGAATACGTTTTTTACTGACTGCCAGAACCACTTAGCCAGTCGCTTAACGCCATCAAGCACCATCTCGACAAGGCCACGTCCTTTTTGCCAGGCGCCGACATTTCGGTCGCGAGTACTTAGCCTTGTATACTCTTCGTTAATTCGCCTTATATGGGTCGTCTTATCCGGCATCGGGACCTGATCGATGATCGCCGCGCAGTGAATATTCTGCAATGCCATAGACGCCATGGTGAGGCGTCCCATTCGGATATTGTGTTTGATACTGGTAAGAAGCGGGTTGGTAATGGTGACTTTGAAGCCCGTCTTCACATTTTGCTCTTTCAGTGTGGTTGAAAGCTTTTTCGTATCCTGCCAGAACTGACGATACAGGCTCAACTCAGGGCCAATAATGTGCCTGGAGTTATGATTGCGACGTCGCCGCAGTGGCTCATTAAACGCCAGGCTAAAATCGTGCGCATCGATGGAGTCGCCGGGATCATACATGCCGTCTGAAGGGTCGTTATCCAGCGCCGACGCATAGCCCTGAAGCCACACTTCAATGCGGCTGTGAGCGACAAGCACACGCAGTGCCAGCTGCTTAATTTGCTGACGTGTAAGCGCGCCTGTAGGCAATGCGGTGTACGACTCCCAGCGCGGGTCAAGCCGGGTATGCTGCAACGTGCTGGCGATCTGACTGCGTCGTGCATTTAGGGTGCGGGTAAGGCCATCTATGTCGAACAGTGTTGCGGTAAGGTACTGATTGGTTGTGCCTGCAGCAGGGGGCATCCCCCATGTTTGCAACACTTTTCGCCACAGAATGAATCCATCCTGCAGTGTATCGCCCAGCTCATATTTACCCTGCTGATAGGTTCTCCCCTGTTCGAAAAAGCGCACATGGTTGCCGGGAATAAGGCCCGTGAACTGCATACGAACATAGATTGCCCGTTTCAGAAATGTGCTGGAGCGGCCGTGTTTATACCACAGTGACAGGTTGGTCGGCTCCTCAAAGGAAAACAGTTGCTGCATCGCTTTGAAGGTTTTTGACCCAATCCACTGATCGGTTTGCAGGCCGGCTTCCTGCTGTAGTAATTTTACCGAATGATTAAACTGCACAAGCCAGTCGCTTAGCGCCCTGGGGTTGCTGAAACCAGCGCGGGATAATGACTGGTATGTCGTAAAGTCATGGGATGAAAGGTACTGCAATAAATAAAGGCGACGACAGATCACCGGCCCGAGCGGACCGGTTACCAGTGTAGCGTTAGCATCATCCACCTGATTGAATGTACCAACCACGCCATGATCTATGGCCTTGTCGACGGCGTGATCATTTGCCTGATATTTTTTAAAAATGCTGTCAACGTCCATGGTGTCTGTCGCCGTAGGATGAGAAGAGCAGACAACGCTGCCATTGCAACAGAACGGGAAACACTGCGTCTGCCGCCAGTGAATGGTGCCTGGATATAGGTCGTCAAGTCACGGCTAGTCCCTACGACCACATCCCCTTTACCAGTGTTAGAAAGCCTTCGCGGGTCTCACGTCCAGCCTGAATAGCAGCGGTGTGGGCTTCCTCCAGCCCCTGATTGAATGCCTGATCCCGGTAAATAATGGCGTCGCCGTCAATTTTATGAATATTCATGGCTTCCAGCTTAAAGTTGGCCTGCTGAGCGGGAGCCAGCTCAGCATTGGTCAGCGCCGCCTGAAACAGCGTGTTCATATCCAGCGTATTGAGCGAAGGGTTAGCCTGACCGTCTTTTTGCGCGTTATCGAAAATGATTTTCAAATCGCCCGAGTAGGTAGTCACGGTCAGCGATGAAAAATCCACTATCGCGTTTTTTAACTCTGCCAGTGCATCAGATAGATTGCTCATCTTCGCCTCCCTGTATGTTGTTTGAATTTTGAGCAATTTTAAAATAGTTGGCATTTTTGTATCTGTCGAGAATTTTTATTGATGACAGGCAGTGACACGGGGGCTGGGTTTCAACAACTCAGTTGATGTGCTTAGGTTACGTTAACGACACTCTCAGCGTGTGTAAACGGCCATGCCTGCGGCTTTTGCGTCATTGATTTCAATAGCTTAGTTCAAGGGTCAGCCTTCAGAATTTTGACCTGGCTGCGCGGTTCTGATACTACTGATTAACATAACAATAATGACAAGGACGTACATGACACACACTAAGCTTGCTACCCTGCTCATCCCGACACTGCTCTCTACCGTCGCGTTTAACGCTTACTCCAGCCCCGAGGTATTAAATCATTACCCGGCCTGTGATTATGAAGTACTGAATACCACAAAGGCGAGCCAGCGGCTTAAATACCAAGGCTCCGACTCACGTCAGGCCCAGGTGGATAAAGAGTTTCAGGAACTGATGGGGCGGATAAAAAAAGAGGCAATCGCAGCCAATGCGCAAGGCATCGCGATTACGGATAAAGAAGTAGAACCCACCGGCCCCGATAACGCCACTATCAGGGTTGAGGTGGAGTTTATAGGCGCTTGTGATGCGCCTGCTGATGGCACAGGCGAGATCACCCCCTACAACGCCCGTGGTAAACGACAGCACTCATTCTCGATGGGCAGTTACTCGTTTGATTATTCCATCACGCTGGATCTCAATCAGGGTAAAGCGCAAATCGTAGAGACTGACTTAGGGGACAATGTCAAAGTGGGGCCTGAAATCGGTTTGTACGGCCTGAAGCTGGGGGCGAGCAAACAGCAGATGCTGGACAAGTTTGGTACGCCCACGCTGGAGTTTGCGTTGTCTGAAGATGCACAGCTGATCAGCTATGGTCGCGACCACTGGCTGGTTATTAAAAGTGGAAAACTTGCCAGGGTTACGTACGGTAAGTCACTATTTAGTCGTACGTTTATTAATTACCTTCCGTTTGACGAGCGTTTCGATGACCGCCAGTGGCAGATAACGCCTCAACTCAGCAAAGGAGCGAAAGTAGCAGCTGAGAAGCTGGATGAGTCTCCTGTCACGCTTACAAAACAAGGCGAGACAGTTCACGTTCATACTGATAGGTATCTTGCCAACAATCAGAAAAATGAAGTGGTAAAGGTAACCGGATTTACCTTAGAGGATGACAGCGAACCAGTAACCATGTCGGTCCCTGCTGCGTTGATGAATAACAAGGCTCTCAGCTTTCTGGCAGACACACTCAATAACGGTAATGTCCAAAGTATTGCGCTGGATGATGTGCCTTTCAGTAGCTTCGGGCGCTCACAGCCGGTACGCCGAGGACAGTATCACCTGTTCAGCGCAACGACATTGATTGAAACCGTCGGTAAAAACATCAGCAAGGTACATGTTAATCCCGGATATCTGGCAGCCGTTGAACCAGATGAAGCAGACTGGCAGTTCGGCGATTTCTACTTCGGCCAGTCAGAAGAAGACGCGCTTGCCGTAGCTGGCGACACTGCGTTTTACTTCGATAACATGCTGGAATACGAACGGGACAATTATACGGCTAAAATTTACTTAGAGCCGCATGAGGACAGTTACCGGGTACACAGCATGGAAATTTCGGTCTACTGACGAATAAGATCACAGCAGGCTTTGCCTATACAGAGCCTGCTACGCCCGAGCCAGTCCACTCATGCCGCCGCAATCTTAGGGCGGTATAGGACAGTCTGTGTGGTGCCTTTGCATATATGCATATATTTTCGTTTCACACCGATTCACAGGCAATTCCCTCAATAATCCCATCTCGCGCGACAAAAGGAAATAGATTGCTTAAGTTATGTTAAATAACCTGGAACGCCCGGATAAGGTCACGTAAGTTCTTGTATTTTTGTTTCTTTTATCTATAGTATTCGCGACTGAAGGAAACACAGCGTACATCCAGTTACGCTTTCATCAGAGACATGGATAGTTTTGTCTTCGTTAACTCATTGGTCGTGCCAGCGACTGTCGGGTTAATTGACCCCAAAGCACAACCTTCCAACCTTACCGGGCCACCGGTAACGCTCTGAATTACATTCCCAGTTGTTGAATGAAGAAACATCCATTGTATTGAAAAAGGAATTAACACATGAAGAAGCATGCTGTTTTGAGCGCCAGACGCTCGCTGATAGCGCTTGCACTGGCGTCAGTACTGACAGCCTGTGGTGGTAGTGACGACAACGACGTGACCACAACGCCACAACCTGAGCCGCAACCCTCAAATGAAGCCCCTGTCGCTGAAATTGTTGCTCCGGCCACATTATCAGAACGTGACTCAGCGGTGTTTGATGGCTCATCTTCTAGCGACACAGATGGCAGTATCGACAGCTATGACTGGAGTCTTGATGTCGGTGACTATGCTGGCGGCGCAATTACTATGACCCGCGACGGTGCAACCGCCGAGTTATTTGCCGGAGAAATAGCCGAATCTGTAACAGTGACAATTACGCTAAGCGTAACCGATGATGATGGCGAAACGACGGAGTCATCGGTCACTGTGACCATTGACGAAATTGATGCAGCACGCCTGCCTGCGATGCCTGCAACACCGGACAATACTGTCAACGGCGAAGATGCCGATGATGATGGTGTCCGCGACGATATCGAGATTGCGATTTACGAACGTTTTCCGCTTGATACCCATAAACGGGAGGTCAGCCGCAGAGCTGCGAGCGTCTATCAACAAATGCTTGAAGTGGGGTTAAACGGCAGCGACATCGAAGTCACAGACGTCGCCGAAGATGTGGTCAAAATGGTCAGATGCTACAACCTGGAAAATGCGTTCTCAGCCGAGGATGCGCGCAAGGAACGCAAGCTTCTGCGAGCGTTAATGCTAAATACTGAAGAGCGTCGTGCCGCGGCACAGGCATTCGATCAAAAAATGTCTGGCCGGGTGCAGCGATCGCTGCCTGTAACATCGAACTACTGTCGTTTAGAGCAAAATTAAGGAGCAGACCATGAAACGGATAATTCTACCTTTGGCTCTGTCCCTGGCAGCGCCACTGAACGCCTATGCCTCGCTAAATGGTTGTGTGGCCGAAGAGCAAACGGAAAAACGGACTATGTTTTATTATGCCAACGGTGTAGGGAACAGCTTTGCGGATGCGGTTGATTCCATGACAGCGCTGGAATCGGCGTATAAATACACTTTACCAGCTGAAGAAGAAACGTACACGTTTGGGGTGGCCTACAATAATACCCAGGGACTGCAAACGGACTTGATGCAGGTCATGGTACAGAAAATGACCGAGTATGGTATCGATGGTGATCCCTACCTGATGTATACACTCATCCTGGAAGATTTTGACGAATCGACAATTGAGCATTTCTTTGATGTGTTGTTAAGCGACAGTGAAATTCAGGCAATGCGCGATGCGATTCGAGAAACCATGGTCGATGCAATGCGCGATCTGGTCGCCGACCAGAATCTGCAAACCAATATTTATGAAAGTGATCTGCTTTCAGGACGCAGAGTGATGGTGGTGGCACATAGTCAGGGTAACCTGTATTCCAACTCTATTGTTAGTGCCGTTAAGGAACGTCAGCCGGAGCGAAGCAACAGTATTGGCTATTTCGGTGTGGCATCACCTGCCGGATCAGTCAATAACTACTCGGCATACGTGACGGTGCAGGATACTGCCTACGTGACCGCAGAAGATGACCGGGTGATTAACCCATTACGAGACTCATTCACGGTACTGCCTGCCAATATTGATAACGACCCCGGTATATTCGAAGGGCGGGATTGGATGAATCACGGGTTTCTGCAAAGTTATTTTGATTCAGAGCTTGATTCCCGGGCCCGGATTGATACAGGCGTTGGAGCGATGGCGGCAAATCTGACCTATCCTGCAACCACGGCAGGTGTTGGTGCACTTCGCGCCTCCCTGACGTGGGGAGAGCAACGCGATGTCGATCTGCATGCGTTTGAGCCTGACGGAACACATGTGTATTACCGGAACAAGCAGGGAAGCGACGGGTCGCTGGACGTAGACGATGTTACTAGTTTTGGGCCGGAAAACTATGTTGTACCTTGCGAGTCGATAAACCCTGGCGAATATACCATTGGCGTAAATTACTACGCAGGTAATGCGCCTGAAACCGCTTCTGTTTCGCTGTTTTTAGGAAATGGCCAGGTTTATGGTCCGCGAGAAACGTTACTCGAAAACAGTCGTGGCAGTAGTGGCAATGACAGCCCTGAGATAATGTTCACGATAACCGTGGCAGATGATGGCAACGGAAACGCTGTGTATACCGTGGAGTAAAAGAGAGGAAAATGGCCCGCTAGGCGGGCCATTTGAAATAAACAATATCTATTCTGCAGCTCAATTTATCAGCTTCGAAAGCATCATGAGGTACGGTGAAATGAGCAAGTCTTCCCTGAAAAGTCTGGTGCCAGCACCAACACCCAATACGACCTGAGAATCAGCTATCGGCAATGCCGCGAGTCAGGCTGGCCTGTTATCTAAGTGCTATCAACGTTAAGCTACCGCCTTTTTACTTTTTAATTTATGCAATTTTTAGCGGCGGAGACTTCATGACAACAGGTATTGGGGGCAAATCAGCAGAACAGGCGCTGGCCAGTCTGTCTGATATGACGGCAACGGCAGAGCCGATTCAGCCGGCGGAGTTTCAGGCGCGAATGGAAAAGGCCCAGCGGTTAATGCAAGCGCAGGGGATTGCCGCACTATACCTGAATGCGGGAACTAACCTGCAGTATTTTACCGGTATGGCGTGGTACCCCAGTGAGCGCATGGTTGGCGCAATTTTACCGGCGAAAGGGGAGGTGGTGTATATCGCCCCTACGTTTGAGATTGACTCGCTGAATGAACGCAAAGTCATGCCTGGCAACATGGCCGGCTGGCAGGAACATGAAAGTCCGTATGCGCGGGTCGCCGCCATAGTGGCGGATGTCGATACCGCCGGTGGCGACACGTTAGCCATTGACGAAGCTACTCCGTTTTTTGTGGTGGATGGTATACAGCAGGCGCTTGCAGATTTTGCGATCATCAATGGCGGCCCGCTGACCGCAGAGTGCCGGATGCACAAATCAGCGGCTGAAATTGCCCTTATTCAGCAGGCCATGGACATGACACTGGCCGTGCATAAGGCAACGGCAAGCATGTTACATGAAGGCATTACCACCACTGAGGTGGAAGCGTTTATTGATGCTGCGCATAAAAAGGTAGGGGCGACCGGCAGCTTTTTCTGCATCGTGCTGTTCGGCAAGGCAACGTCGTATCCGCACGGGGTAAAAGATCCGCAGCGCCTGAAACAAAACGATATGGTGCTGATTGATACCGGCTGTCGTTTGCATGGGTACCTGTCGGATATAACCCGAACCTACTGTTTTGGCGAGGCAAGCCCAAAGCAGCAGGCCATGTGGGAAAGTGAAAAACAGGCGCAGCTGGCCGCATTTAATGCAGCCAGACCTGGCGTGACTTGTGGTGACGTTGATGCCGCCGCGCGAGAACGCCTTGAAGCGGACGGACTGGGGCCAGACTACCGGCTGCCGGGGCTGCCACACCGCACAGGCCACGGTATTGGGATGGATATTCACGAATGGCCCTACCTGGTCAAAGATAATCCCAAAGCGCTGGCAGAGGGTATGTGCTTCAGTAATGAGCCGATGATCGTGGTGCCGGACGAGTTTGGTATACGCCTTGAAGATCATTTCTACGTCACCGCAGACGGCGCAAAATGGTTTACTGAGCCGAGTCATTCACTGGACGCGCCGTTTGGTTAAGGCTGCGTATGGCTAAGGTCTGTCTGGCAAGGCGGTAATCCTGTATACTTGATGCACCTTTACCAGCCTGCCAACGGGCTTTTTTAACGCTGTGAAACTGACGGGTTGATATGACTACCGACGCACCCAAGCGATTAAACAAATACCTAAGCGATACCGGCGCTTGCTCCCGCCGTGAGGCGGATAAACTTATTGAGCAGCAGCGCGTTACCATTAACGGTAAGCTGCCTGAGCTTGGCACCAAAGTGCAACCGGGTGACACCGTAAAGCTGGACGGCAAAACCGTTGGCAGTGTTGCCAAAGATAAGTCTGATCGTATTTACATTGTCTATCATAAACCGGTTGGCATTACCTGTACGACCGAGCGGCATGTGAAGGGCAATATCATTGATGCCGTGGGTCACAAGCAGCGTATTTTTCCAATCGGCAGGCTGGATAAGCCGTCAGAGGGCCTGATTTTACTGACCAGTGACGGCGATATCGTGAACAAAGTACTGCGTGCCGAAAATGCCCACGATAAAGAGTACATTGTTACCGTAAATCAGCCGGTGAGTGAGCGTTTTTTGAAGAAAATGGCCCGCGGAGTGCCCATTCTGGGTACCGTGACCAAGCCGTGTCAGGTCAGCGCACGTGGCCGCTTTCAGTTCAGTATTATTCTTACCCAGGGACTGAACCGCCAGATCCGCCGTATGTGTGAATTCTTAGGGTATGAAGTGACCAAATTGAAGCGTACCCGCATTATGCATATTCAGCTTGGTAAACTGCGGCCAGGGGAATGGCGTAACCTGACTAAACAGGAACTGACGCAGTTAAATAACGCCGTTAAACACTCAAAAAAAACGGCTTAACGAACAGACAGCTGGTAGGCACAAATTCCAACCGAACTGGCCAGGTTGAGCGAATCGATGGTGCCACTGCCGGCAATGGTAAACGCCTGCGCGTTAGACGCTGACACTTTATCCAGCGGCACGCCACGCGCTTCATTGCCAAACAGGTAGCAGTCGTAGTTGGCAAAAGCTGGTGTGGTAATGGCTTCGCCCTGCAAATCCAGGTAAGCAAATTTATCAAAGCGCTGCGGCAGGGTTTTAAGTGCGCAGTCGGTCTCGATGGGCAGGTGAAATATGGCCCCCATGCTGGCGCGCACTACCTTTGAGTTAAACGGATCAACGCTGTTAGGGCTTAGCAGCAACTGAAACCCTCCAAACCAGGCCAGTGTGCGGATGATGGTGCCTAAATTACCGGGGTCCTGTACTTCATGCAGATAGATACAGCGCGCGTTGTGCGCTACACCAGTTTGGCGCGTGCTGTGTGTGGGTAAGGGCACACAGGCGACGACACCTTGCGGTGTTTTGGTATCACTTAGCCTGGCCATTTGCTTATCGCTGACCATTTTTACATCAAAGTCAGACGCAAATTCGCGCGCCCAGTCCTGTCGTGCCTCGGTGATATACAGAGTGATACGCTGTGCATCGGCTGAATGCGTCAGGGCTTTATGCAGCTCAATGATGAGGTGCTCACCTTCCACCAGATAGTGGCCAAATTCCACGCGGTATTTCTTCTGATGCAGCTTTTTAACATCATCTAGCTTCATGATTGCGAGCCTGCTATGGGAGAGGAGTTTTGCAATTTAAGCCGGCAAGTTTACAATATCCGCCCCTTTTGCGATACCGGAGCAGGCGAACTTCATGGCGCGATCAAAAACCAGTAAAAAGTGGATGGACGAGCACGTCAACGATCCCTATGTTAAAAAAGCGCAGATGGATGGATATCGCTCCCGCGCCAGTTATAAGCTGATTGAAATTAACGAAAAAGACGGGCTTTTCCGCCCCGGCAGTGTGGTGGTGGATCTGGGCTCTGCGCCCGGTGGCTGGTCACAGATTGTGGCTCCCGTGGTGGGCGATGCCGGGCGCGTGATCGCCTCAGACATCCTGCCTATGGATGCTATAAACGGCGTAACCTTTATACAGGGCGACTTTACCGAAGAATCGGTGTATGAAGACATTTTGCAGGCGCTGGACGGCGGACAGGCCGATACGGTTGTCTCGGACATGGCCCCTAATTTAAGTGGCGTGAAAAATACCGACCAGTATGCCGCCATGTATCTGGTCGAGCTGGCCCTGGATATGGCGCGCAACGTGTTAAAGCCCGGCGGCAGCTTTTGTGCAAAGGTGTTTCAGGGCGTGGGGTACGAAGAATACGTGAAAGATGTTCGCCGCTCGTTCAACAAAGTGATTGTGCGTAAACCCGCCGCCTCCAGACCACGCTCCCGCGAGGTCTATCTGGTAGGAAAAGGGTTTAAAGGCTAAAAACCGGCGGGGCGCAATGATCCCGGCGATGCACCGGCTTTGCTCCCCCGCAACATATTTCCATGTCCAACGCCGCTGCTGATCATTTGCTGATATGCGGTCAGGCCCGGCAACACACCAATGACGTTTATCTGCGGCCCTGTTTCATCCGTTTGCTTTGTGCCTGACGTTTTTCGGTGCGCTTTTCTTTGCGGGCGGCTTTGTCGGGCGTTAACGAGCCTTCTTTAAAGCGCTGTTTGCGCTTGGCTTTTGCTGCCGCTTTTCTCTCTGCCTCGGCGGCCATTTCTGCTTTTTCACTTGCAATCATAGCCGGTGTTTCAAGGCTTACCCGGCCAAGTTTGCCGGACTGCAGTTCACTTAGCAGTACTTCGCAGATTTTATGCAGATTAACCCGACCGCCGCTCATAATGGCGCCGCGACGTTTGGCAGCGGCTTCCAGAAATTCCAGCTCGGTGTCGGGTAAGTCGTCTAGTTTAAAGCGCGCCTTCATCGCCTCCGGGTAGGCCTTAATCAGATAATCCGCGGCAAAGAAGCCCACATCATCAAACTCCATGGCGGTATTTTTCACCGCGCCCGACGCAGCCAGACGATAAATCGAGTTTGGGTTTTCAATTTTTGGCCAGAGTACGCCAGGCGTGTCGTACAGAACAATGCCACTGCCAAGGTTAATACGCTGCTGGCCTTTAGTGACGGCAGGCTCGTTGCCGGTTTTGGCAATGATCCTGTCGGCCAGAATATTAATGAGGGTAGACTTGCCAACATTGGGAATGCCGGTGATCATGGCATTGACCGACTTCACCGAAGCATTTTTATCGGCGCAGTGCTCACGGAGCAGACTTAGGATTTGTTTACTTTCAGCGGGTTTGTCGCTGGTGTTGGTAATGGTAAACACGCCGCGCTGGCTTTCCAGTTCCTCCTGCCATTGCCGGGTAATGTCGGGATCAGCCAGGTCAAACTTGTTGAGAATTTTCAGGCAGGGCTTATCACCACGGATCTTTGCAATCTCAGGGTTCTCACTGGAGTAGGGGATGCGCGCATCCAGCACTTCAATCAGAATGTCTACCTGGTTTAAGGACTCTTTTATTTCTTTCAGGGCCTTATGCATATGCCCCGGAAACCACTGTAATGCCACGTTGGTTTTCCTCAACAACTTCACTTTTGAGTATTGTACGTTACTCATGCGGGATATGTGCAAAGAATTGAAAGTAGGTTTCGGGGGAAGTCAGAAGGCGACATTCACCGCTTTACTGGAGCATCGTATGTAGATATGGCTGGTTTTGGTGTAGTACAGGTAAAAGTCCTGGAGTGACGCCAGGACTTTTCGGTCTTTTTGAAGGTGCGGTAAAACTTAGCTGTCTGACTTATCTTTTTGCCCAATCAAGACACCCAGCCCCAGACTTAATAACACCAAAAGCGCAGTCAGATATCGCTCAGGGCTTGCCGGTGTCAGCCCGACAAACTGTAAAAACACCAATGAAAATGCTATCAGAACGATAAGTCGGGTGATATCAGAGAACGATAAGCGAATGTTCATACCTGCTCCCCACGTAAAAAATCACTACTTGTTGAACAAGTCATAAATCCAGACCCCAAGTTTTGAGCCAACGGAGCCCAGATTGAAGGCAGTGCCAAGGCTATAGCCCGCATAGCCAGCGCCTATTATCAATCCACCTGCTACGGTGGCGTTGCCGATCGTTAGCATACTGGCTCCACTCACTGCCGCGCCTGTGCCACCGGCAAACGATCCCATTGCGATGGCTTCGCCAAAAGAAATGTCGCCGCCGCTCACCCAGTCGGCCTCTTTAACTGATAAATTTTCCATGTGATTAATTCCCTGTGTGTTTATGGCAATAATGCCAATTCAATTAAAGGACATAACTTGCGCGTTTGTAACTGATCAGTAGCACGGTTTTTAATGTGCCTGGGAGGAACCCGAGATCGCTTTTAAACAAATAAAGAACGCGTATATTTCCTGTCAGTTAGTACTTGCTATCAGCGGCTTCATTTTTATGGCTTGCGCTCACTGTGTTCTCGAAATTTTTTAGTGTTGGCAGAAGTATTTTTTCAAAATAGCAACACGGTCACATTGCCCCCCCAGGGAGCGGGAGGGGGCTCAACTGACTGACGTAAGTCAAAATCTACCCGAAACTCTCTGCCTTCCCGAACCAGCTGGTAGCTGAAGTGCTCTGGATAGATGAAAATTTTCCATATGTTATTGATGGATTGCGGCAAACCTTTTACAGCAAACATCCATTGCGTATAACTGTCTGCGGGAAACGATTGCACTTGCGCATAACCCGCTTCGTGATTCAGGCCGCCATACATGGTCACCTCGCTGAAACAAACGACTTAAAGCTGACACATGAAATTTGTTGTTAATTTTTTGTTGATCAATCTTTTCGGAACTAGTATAACGTAAAAAGACAACGTTGTTTATTTGAAAAGATTACACCACTTCAACTATCGGGACGCGATATGAAAGACTACAAATTGCATCCATTAGCAAGTCAGTTAAGAGCGGTTATAAAACCAGCTCCTCTGGCACTGATGCTGATGGCAACGTCGTTACAGGCGCAGGAGACTGAGTCTGACGCAGAACAGGCGGAAACGCCGAAAGAAGTAGAAGTAATAGAAATTTCCTACGGTTATAGCGCAGTCGAGAAAACAGATCTGACAGGCGCAATAGCCACAGTCGACATTGAAGATGTTATAGATCTTCCTGCTGGCAACATAATGCAAAATTTGCAGGGAAGGGTGCCTGGTCTTCAGATTACCACCACAGGTAATCCTAGCTCGACGGCGACGGTAAGAATTCGGGGACAGGGACTGGGTCCTCTCGGAAATAATGATCCGCTGTACATCATCGACGGCATTCCTACAAAGTCTGGTTTACACGAAATTAACAGTAACGACATTGCAGATGTACAGGTATTGCGTGACGCGGCAGCGGCAAGTATTTACGGTGCCCGCTCGGGAAATGGTGTAATTGTTGTCACTACAAAGAAAGGCCACGACGGACTGGACTTCAACTTCCGTTTTAATCAGAGCATCGAAGAGTACGACTACGACCTGCAGCCTCTGAACACCCTGGAACGTGGTGCAGTAGTATGGCGAGCGGCTGTCAATGATGGCTCAAATCCAAACTCTGCAAGCCCGCTTTATACCTTCGACTGGAATCAGGATTATGAAAACCCGGAATTAAATTCGGTCGTGTTGCCTACTTATACTGATCCTGAAGGCGTTCAGCGTCCGGCTGATACAAGATGGTTTGATGAAGTTACAAGAACGTCAAAAGTATCGGACATGAATTTTTCCGTGGCAGGTGGCAATGACGTTTCCAATTTCTACACCTCGTTGGGCTATTTTGAAGCCGAAGGGATTGTTGATGGCTCCAGGTTTGAGCGACTGGCTTTCAGGTTCAATTCCGAACATGAGGTTGTGGAAGATAAAATCAAAGTCGGTCAGACATTTCTGATTACCGATCAGAAAGCTAACCTTATCAATGATTTGGCCGGGCAGATCCTGGGATTATCAATTGAGCAGCAGTCCATTGTTCCCGTTTACAATGATGTGGGCGGTTGGGGTGGGCCAGTCCCGGGAATTACTGACAGAGACAACCCGGTTCGAATCATCGAGCAGAATCGTGATAACGGCCATACCTACAACAAAGTAATGGCGAATTTTTTTGTCGAGTACTCGCCAATCGAAAACTTAACGCTTAGAGGAAATGTAGGCGTTGACTACAGTCAGTTTTATTTCCGTAACTTTACTCGCGCATTTACTGCGGGCTCATTAAGTGGCGGAGATCGTTTAACGGTAGAAGATAACTGGAATCAAAGCATCATTACTGGCGCGACAGCCACTTACAAACTGGTATTAGATGACCTGCACAAGTTCAACTTTCTCGCTGGTGTCGAGCAAATTAACTATGAGCGTGAATTATCGCGAGGTATAGGTTCTGGCTTCGCATCTGATGATCGTTCATTTGCCTATCTTTCTCAGGCGACGTCAGATGTACGAGTTGAAGGTGAAGGTGAAACCTGGTCTCTAGACTCACAATTTGCTCGCGTAGATTACAATTACGATAATCGTTACCTCGCATCATTTACAATTCGCCGTGATGGCTCTTCGCGGTTCGGTGACGCAAATGAGTACGGTAACTTTCCTGCTGCTTCCCTTGGGTGGGTAGTTAGTAATGAAGACTTTTTTGATATTGACTTCATAAATACGTTAAAGCTGAGAGGGAGCTGGGGTGAAACCGGTAATCAGGAGATACCAACCAACGCGACAGTCACCACCTACATTCCGCGCTATGCGACACAGTCACTTTTTACAAATCAGCAAGATGAAGGCACAGCATACGACATAAGTGGTTCTAACGGCGGCACATTGCCGTCGGGCTTTGTAAGATCGCAAAGCGGTAATCCTGATCTAAAGTGGGAAACATCGACACAGGTAAACGTGGGCGTTGACTTTGAACTGTTTGATAGAACGATTTACGGAAGTTTTGACTGGTTTGAAAAGGAAACACGCGACATTCTTACACTCACTCAACCTATTGCGACGCTTGGTGAAGGGGCGCAGAAATGGGTCAATGGCGGCACCATTGAAAATGCCGGTGTAGAGCTGGTTCTTGGATACGAGAAGTGGGTTGATACAGGATTACTGGAAGATGAGCTGCTTGTAGATATTAACTTCAACGTGTCTTCTGCCGAAAATACCGTCACCGCGCTGCCCGAAGATGTAGTGAATTCCTTTGGCGGTAATGGTCAGGACAAAACGATTCTGGGCCGCTCAATAAACTCGGTCTATGGATATGTGGCTGATGGTATTTTCCGAAGTCAGGAGGAAGTTGACGCACATGCCACACAATCGGGCGCCGCACCAGGACGGATCCGTTGGCAGGACCTGGATGGAAATGGTGTTATTGATGAAAGAGATCAAGACTTCTTTGCCGACACAGATCCTGACTTTATCTACGGTATGAACTTCACGTTCAAATACAAAAACTGGGACTTCAACATGTTCTGGCAGGGCGTGAAAGGTGGACAAATCCGGAATAACTGGCGTTTGTTCACTGATTTCACTTCTTTAAACATCGGCTCAAACTATGGTGCCCGAACACTTGATGCATGGACACCTCAGAATACAGATAGCGATGTGCCTGCACTCACTCTGATCGATAACAATGGTGAAGGCCGCCAGTCAAGCTTCTTCTGGGAAGAGGGCACGTATCTTAAATTACGCAATATAAGTGTTGGCTACACCCCAACGCTGGACTTCATTGAACGCTTTGGACTCTCTGACGCTCGTGTCTACCTGCAAGCGCAGAATCTACTGACTATCACGCCAGACGGCACACTAAGCGAAGATCCGGAAACCCCCAACGAAGTCTTTCCTGTACCTCGCCGAATTACTCTCGGGCTGGAAGTTTCTTTTTAAGCGAACAGGATGATGGATTAAGAATTATGAATTGTATAAGCAAATTTTTGACAACAAGTCTGATTGCGCTATCGGTCGTTTCTTGCGGCGGAAGTGATGAATTAGACAGTGAACCCCAAGCGGTACTCACAGAAGATCAGGTAGCGACAACCGACAACATAGATGCTTTGGTTATTGCTACCTATTCCTACCTTGGAAATGACCATTACACAGCGCCAAATTTTCTCTGGCCGACAGGGAATCTTCGGGCTGGTGATGCGCATAAAGGAGGAAACGGTCCCTCTGATATATTTGCCTATCATGCACTTTCAATGTACGAGCCGTTAGTGCCTGATATGGAGTCTTTTCCACCTGACTTAATTGATCTTAACAATAAGAAATGGACGCGTAATTACACTGGTATATCTCGGGCTAACTCGGCGCTTCAGGTTATTGCAGAAACGCCATCTGGTGAGCTGCCAACTGCAGATGAGAAAGCTGCTGAGTTACGCTTCCTTAGAGCTATTTTTTACTTTGACCTGAAAATTCATCACAAACATATCCCCTGGATTGATGAAACAATGACGCAGGAAGAAGTATTAGCCACTACAAACAGAGACCTCACTGACCAGCAGTTATGGGACAAAATTGCTGCGGACTTTCGCTTTGCTGCGAATAACCTGCCAGAAGTTCAGCAGGATGTCGGCCGGGCATCGGCGCTGTCTGCAAAAGCCTATTTAGCCAAAACGTTATTGTACCAGGCGTATGAACAGGACGAGCTGCACAATGTAGTGAATATTAATCAGCAGAAACTTGAAGAAGTAGTCAGCCTGGTTAATGACATTGAGGCTAGTGGACAATACGGTTTATACGACGATTATGCAGAAAACTTTCTGTTTGAATTTGAAAATGGCAAAGAATCCGTATTTGCCATTCAGCGCTCACTGAACGATGGCAGTCCTGATGGCAGAGGTTCATGGTCAAGTGCCCTGAATGCACCCATGTCAGGTGGTTTCGGTTGCTGTGGTTTCCATGTTCCAACAGAAAACTTCGTCAACGCGTTCAAGACTGACAATTCAGGACTTCCCCGCTTCATCACGTTTAATGACAGCGTGTACAACGTGAATAATGACTATGTTGATCCCCGTCTGGATCACACCGTGGCGATGGAAGGCAAACCATTTAAGTACGACCCTGAAATTATCCATGGTGGCGATACCTGGGCACGCGCTCCTGGGATTTACGGTAACTATACCGGTATGAAGGACCTTGAGCATCCTGAGTGTGACTGCCGCGGTGAGAATGGTCCGTTTCCAATATTCTCTTTAAATACCGTATTAGTCCGGTATGCAGATGTATTGCTGTGGAAAGCAGAGGCGCTCATTGAGCTGGACCGCTGGGAAGAAGCAACGCCAATTATTAACCGTCTTAGAGAACGTGCTGCAAACAGCACAGACAGGTTAAATGATGCGAGCCTATACCGCATTGGAACCTACGACACGTTCGCCAGCAAAGCGGAAGCACGTCAGGCCTTGAGATGGGAAAGACGAGTAGAGTTAGGTCTGGAAGGGCATCGTTTCTTTGATCTGGTCCGCTGGGGTATAGCCAAAGAAACTATTGATGAGTACCTCACCACAGAGCGTGGCAGAAAGCCCTATCTGGAAGATGCTGCATTTACTAAAAACAAACATGAATACCTCCCAATCCCTAATCAGCAGATTAATCTGAGTGGTGGAATTTATGTACAGAACCCGGGCTATTAAGCCCGGCGTTTCTCAAGTGTTTAAGAGGTACGATACACACTATGAATAAAATAGTTTACTGGTCACTCACAGTTGCAATAGCTGGATTTTTATTTGGCTTCGATACAGCAGTGATATCCGGTGCGGACCAATCCATACAGGTACTATGGGAAACTACTCCGCTTTTCCACGGGTTGTTTGTCATGTCATCGGCGCTATGGGGAACGGTGATCGGTGCATTGATGGGTAACTGGCCTTGCGACCGTCTTGGGCGCAAAAAGACGCTGGTTCTCATTGGTGTGCTTTATTTACTTTCTGCAGTAGGTTCGGCGCTCGCTCAGGATCCGTATACCTTTGCCATTCTTCGGTTTATTGGGGGGTTAGGCGTTGGCGTATCTTCTATTGCAGTGCCAGCATATATATCTGAAATTGCGCCAGCGAACGTAAGAGGACGGCTGGTTGCGACCTATCAGTTTCAAATTGTATTTGGGATCCTGGTGGCGTTTCTTTCAAACTACTTGCTCTCCGGCGTTATTGTTGAAGACTGGCGTGTAATGCTGGGCGTTGAAGCCGTTCCTGCGTTAATTTACTTTTTGATGGTACTTAAAGCGCCTGAAAGCCCCCGCTGGCTGTTGCTGCACCGCAATGATGAAGCTGAGGCCAGGCGGATTTTTCTGGAATTACAGAGTGAGGATATTGAGCAAACCATTAGCGCTGTAAAGAATGATAAAACGGGGGGAGACAAAGAATCTTTGTTTAAAGCTGAATACCGACTTCCAGTGCTACTGGCGTTTTTACTCGCAGCTTTTAATCAGTTGTCAGGTATTAATTTCATAATCTATTACGCACCACGAGTATTTGATATGGCAGGTTTAGACGGCAGCGCAGCCTTGTTGTCAACTGCCGGGGTAGGGTTGGCTAATCTGGTTTTCACCATGATTGGATTAAGTTTGATAGACCGGGTTGGGCGTAAATCATTGATGTATATAGGGTCAGTAGGTTACATCCTGTCTCTAGCAACCGTAGCCTGGGCTTTTAGTAGCCAGGTAAGTGGTGCCATTGTCGTTAGTGCTGTGTTTATCTTCATTGCATCGCATGCGGTGGGGCAGGGCGCTGTCATTTGGGTTTTCATCGCGGAGATTTTCCCGAACTCTGTACGGTCTAAGGGGCAGTCTTTGGGAAGCGGCACCCACTGGGTCTTCGCCGCACTTATTACGCTCGTAATGCCTCAGGTATTAGCCACTTTTACAGCCACCCAGGTGTTTGGATTCTTCACGTTTGCAATGTTTTTACAGCTTCTTTTCGTTCGATTCATGATGCCGGAAACGAAAGGAAAAACGCTCGAAGACGTCTCAGCAGCGTTATCAAAATAGAGGCATTTTAGTTATGAAAACAATGTTAGGTCTTATTATTTCTACAGCTCTTGTTGGATGTTCCATGAATCAAACCAGTCCACTACCCGAGAGCCCGGCACATCATGTCGAGGCTGAACGCAACGAAGCTTTTCGTCCTCAGGTCCATTTCTCTCCCAGTGAAAAATGGATGAATGACCCGAATGGCATGTTTTATCTGGACGGTGAGTACCACTTATTCTTTCAGCATAACCCAGATGAGTCAGTATGGGGCCCTATGCACTGGGGGCACGCCGTAAGCAAAGATTTGATGCATTGGGAGGAGCTGCCGATAGCGCTTTACCCGGATGAACTCGGTACCATTTTCTCAGGCAGCGCGGTGGTTGACTGGAATAACACAAGTGGCTTAGGGACCAAAGACAACCCTCCAATTGTTGCACTGTACACGTATCATAATGCCGAAATGGAGAAGCAGGGGGCAATTGATCATCAGACTCAGGCACTTGCTTTTAGTCTGGATAAGGGAAGAACCTGGGAAAAGTACTCAGGTAACCCGGTTATTGAAAACCCAGGCATAAAAGACTTTCGCGATCCAAAAGTAATGTGGCACGAACCTTCAGAAAAGTGGGTGATGGTGCTGGCCCAAAAAGATCATATAGGCTTTTACAGCTCAGACAACCTGATTGACTGGTCTTTAGAAAGTACTTTTGGCAAAGAAATAGGAAATCATGGCGGCGTCTGGGAGTGCCCGGAACTACTGCTAATGCCTGTTGAGGGGACCAATGAATCTCGATATGTGTTATTAGTAAGCATCTCCCCTGGCGGCCCCAATGGCGGCTCGGCAACGCAATACTTTGTAGGCGATTTTGATGGTAAAGAGTTTGTTTTGGACTCTGCCTGGCAGCGTGAACTTGCACCAACGGTAGCGACGTTCCCGCAAGGCACGGTTTTCGAAGACTTTGAAGGCGGTGTTGGTAAGTGGACGTCAGAGGGCAATGCTTTTGCAGATGCTCCAACTGATGGTGGGCATGCTACGCAACCTCCCCCCACTGGTTATTCCGATGAGTTTCTTGCAAACAGTTTCGCTGATGAAGATCGTGCTACAGGTACACTTACCTCTGACCCGTTTACCATCTCCAAGCCATTCATCAACTTCAGAATTGGAGGAGGGCATCATCCTGACAGAGTAGGTATACAACTTGTAGTTGATGGTGAAGTAGTTAGATCTGAAACAGGGGTTAACCGTGAAACACTCCATTACGCAAGCTGGGACGTTAGCCAGTGGCAGGGTAAGTCTGCCTTGCTGAGAATTATCGATAAAGAATCCGGAAGCTGGGGACATACTTATATCGATGACATTGTTTTTGCAAAATCACCTGCATCGAATCGTATTGAGCCCGCTATTTGGCTGGATCACGGCACTGATAACTACGCTGGTGTGACTTTCTTCAATTCGCCGGATAGCAAAGAAAAGCGCCACGTTTTTATGGGATGGATGAGCAACTGGCTCTATGCCAATGAGGTACCAACAGAAAAATGGCGTAGCGCTATGACACTCCCCCGTTCGCTGAACCTCGTCAATACCGGTGAGGGACTTCGAGTCCGCAGTAAGCTAGTTGATGAGGTGGATAATTTAGTTGAAGCTTCTGCTGAATCTTCAAAACTGGCTTCAGGAGAAACAATTAGCCTTTCAGCCATCGATAGCACAGGAAGAGAGTCAGCGCTTCGCTATTCTTTTGAGGTTCCCGGCGATGCGACTTCAGCCGTCTCGATTCGCTTTGAAAACGAAAACGGTGAGTTTGTTGATATTAAAATCGACCAACAAAAATCGGAAGTCTTGCTGGATCGAAGTAAGTCTGGAGAAACGTCATTCAATGATAAGTTCGGGAAGGTGCAGCAGGGAGTTCTAACTACAACGAGTGATGCGTATAACGTAACCGTAGTGGTTGACCGTTCATCACTGGAGCTGTTTATTGATAATGGTACAACAGTAATGACATCACTGGTTTTTCCTGAGTCTGTCTACGATACGATGCGTGTGGAGGCAAACAGCCAAGCAGTGCATCAGATATCCGTTGAACGTTTGGCGTCCGTGTGGTCTTCTGATTAAGTAACAAAGCCTGGGATGTTATTATGAAGTGGCAGTCAAACTCTGCATACTGGTCATCCGCATTAACGTTCTTTGCGTTTTTCCTGACCTGGTCGTTTTGCTATTCCCTTTTTCCTTTATGGTTAAACCAAACCCTTGGACTAACCGGTAAGGAAACGGGGGTAGTTTTTGCGACCAATGCCATGGCTGCCCTATTCATAATGCCAGTATATGGTGTCCTTCAGGACCGGTTGGGAACCGGCAAGCAGCTTCTGTTTGTGTTGGGTATCCTTATGGCTGGTGTGGGCCCATTCTTTATCTTTATTTATCAGCCATTACTGGAATCTTTCTTCCTTCTCGGTGCCGTAGTTGGAGCGGTGTATAGTGCGTTAACTTTCGGTGCCGCAGTAGGAACGCTTGAAGCGTTTATTGAAAGGCTTGGTCGCCAGCATGATGTAGAGTTCGGTAAAGCCAGGTTGTGGGGGTCGCTAGGCTGGGCCAGCGCTACATTCATAGCAGGTGGCCTTTTTAACATTGATCCCAGATTGAACTTTGCACTTGCGACAATCACCGGGCTGGCGTTTATTCTTTGCTTATTCTGGTTACCTAAATCGACGAGTCAAGCTTCATCCAGAAAGAGCAAAGTTGGTCTGAGTGAAGTTTGGTCGCTTTTTCGGCAAGGTAAATTCTGGCGGTTAAGTGTATATGTGATGGGAGTATCCTGCCTTTATCAGATATACGACCAGCAATTTCCTATCTATTTCTCATCGTTGTTTTCATCGCCACAGGAAGGTAACAGGTTTTACGGTTATCTGAACTCGCTACAGGTATTTGTTGAAGCGGGAATGATGTTCGTAGCCCCCTATATTGTTAACCGTATCGGGCCAAAGCAGGGGTTACTTTTAAGTGGGGCCATCATGGCTATTCGTATGCTGGCCTCCGGCCTGGTAGCAGACCCTGTGTCAATTTCACTGGTGAAATTGCTACATGCACTGGAGCTTCCTATCTTACTGGTAGCGATTTTTAAATATATTGTTGTGAACTTTGACGCAAGGTTATCAGCAACGATTTACCTGATAGGTTTTCATGTATTTACGCAGGTAGTGACAACACTTCTCTCATCCCCGGTAGGAGAACTGTACGATGAGCTTGGTTTTGCAGATTCCTACTTACTGCTGGGAAGTATAGTAACCGTAAACCTCATCTTCTCATTTTGGTTGCTGGAAAACCGAGAACAAGCTACAAACCCGGAACCGGCTAAAATGACTGGCGGCTGACAAGCGTAAATTGAGCCGTTTCTTTTGCCTTGTCTGTGCGCTCCTCAAGCAGGTAATTAAATGCCCACTGTCCCATTTCATAGTGGGGAAGGGCCATGGTAGTCAAGCCTGGCTGTACGAGTGATGGAATTATATCCCAATCATCGAAGCTGCCTATGCCAATATCTTTTCCTACCTGAAGCCCCAACGCCTGAACAACAAAGTACACTTCAACCGCTATTGGATCCTGACCACAAAGGATAGCATCAGGTTTGAAACTGTTAATCAATTCTGCGGCCCGGTTCCGGGTAACTGAATGCTCCCCATCCTCATCATTAATGATGACTGATTCTATAATTAGGTTGTCCGGAGATTGTTTAGCGTCAGCAAATGCTTGTTCAGCGCCTTTCTTTCGAAGCCTCGCTGCAATGATATTTTCATTCAGGTTCAAAAAAGCAATGCGATTATAGCCTTTGCTTAACATACTGGCTGTAATCTGGCGTGCAGCTTCCTGTTCATCCGGGACAATAGAGGGGTAGTGGCCATCGCTGTCGTAGCAGTTAGCTAACACAGTGGGAACTTCTGAGAAATGAGAAGGCAGTTGCACTTCCCGGTGGTACATAGCGGCATAGATAATGCCCTCTGCTCGGTGCTCAAAAAGATGATTCACGGCCCCTTCAACGCTGTATTTATCCACATTAACGTTGAGAACCATCAACTCCTTATTATGCTTCCAAGCCAGGTCTTGTGCCCCTTTTATAAGATCAAAGGTGTAAGGCACTCTGAGTAACTCATCTGCAATAAAGCCAACAACACCTGACTTTTTGCGACGAGTCATTTGGGCAGCACGATTCGGACGATACCCAAGCTCTTCTATCGCCTTAAGTACCTTCTCTCTGTTCTTAGGCTTCACGGTAGGGTCGTTATTTATTACCCGGGAAACCGTTTTAAATGCGACACCAGCGTGTGCAGCCACGTCCTTAATTGTCACCATGTCAGATGATTTCCGAATTTTGGCCTCAATTTCAATACTCTAACGCTACACACTTTTGTCATATTTTTCTATAAGTTGATAACAACTCTGATGTTTTGCAGGACGAAAACAAAAATGTAAAAAAGTTGTTGAATTTCTGTTCGGCTGACACTAGCATTATAAAAAGACAACGTTGTTTATTTGAGCGGGACATCCGAGAAATGAATGTCGAAAGGCCGGTAGGTTTTTGACATACCCAACTAAAAGCAAACGGACATAGCCCTTCTGGAGGCTATGGAGGAAAACCATGAAAACATCAAAACCCAATATGAAAGGGTGGAAACTATCAGGACTAATGTTGTTGGTGAGTGCTTCTCTTTCAGCATGCTCCGATGATGATACAGATAAAAATAAGGTCGATGCTGAGCTAATTATCTTACAGGAGGGACAAAACGCTTCTGATGTCATTGGCGGTGGAAATGCTCCTGACGAGCAAGAGCCTGATCAAGATATTGTCATCACAGATAATCCGGAAAATTCTGGTCACCCCCTGTTTAGCAACCCTGAAGATAGTGAACAGGTACTTTCGGGCTTTGAGTTTTGCTGCGGTCAGTACAACACTTATGCCGAACATGGTTTTGGGGCAGTAACCGGTGACTTTAATAAGTTAGATGGAGGCTGGTGGGGAGCCGACGTAGCCGGCGTTATTGGGGAACGTGTTTTCTCAAGCTTCGGCGATGGATTCAACAGTGATGACGAAGCGCTGGGCTGGATAGGCTTTGGTGCAGTCGGTACCATGGATAGCCCATCCTTTGAAATATCCGAGCGATTCATAAACTTTCTGGTAGGTGGTGGTAGCAATGGCGTATCAGAATCAAATACCACCGCGCTGGCGCTGATTATTGAGGATGAAATAGTGCTTCAGGCCAGTGGCGACGATACTGCCATGAGTATGCGGTGGGTAAGCTGGGATGTTGCAGACTATGCTGGAATGACTGCGAAAATTCGCTTTATCGACCACCACTCTGATGATAAATCTGATACTTCTTTGCCTTATCTTTTGGCAGATGAGTTCAGAATCTCTGATGAAGCGGCCGCTGTTCCAGAAGCAAGCAGTAAGATGTTGGTGTCGGCTACTATTTCCGTTGAGCCCGAGGTGGAGGGTGTACCCGCGTTTAGTCGCGTGTCAGATCCTGAGCAGAACATCGCTGGATTTGAGTTTTGCTGTGGACAGTTTAATACTTACGCTAATCACGACTTTCGTGCTACAGGCGACATGGACAAACTTGATGGTGGCTGGTGGGCAGCAGATATTATCAACCATCAGGGAGAACGGATCTTTACCAGCCGAGGGGATGGTTTTTCGGCCGACGGCACCGGACTGGGATGGATTGGCGACGAGGCTACTGGCACATTGAGTTCTCCTCCATTTGAAATTACGCATAAATTTTTAAATTTTCTTGTGGGCGGCGGTACCAACGACTTCACCAGTGACAATGCAACCGCGGCAGTACTTAGAGTAAATGGCAAGATTGTGCGCCAGGCTGTTGGAAATGGTCTGGAGTCGCAGGTTGACTGGTATTCCTGGGATGTTAGCGCATTACAAGGTGAGACTGCAGTGCTGGAAATTATTGATCAGCACAAGGGAGAAGACGATGGAAGTCTGCCTTTCATCATGCTGGATGAAATTCGTCTTGCTGATTATGCAGCTGTAGAGCCCAGTAAAGATGACTTTGTCACTATGCCCGACGGCCACAATGTTTCCCTGCCTCTGGTAATGGCTGATCCAAACCCGTTTTTCCGTGATGGTGAATTCTACATTTACTATTTAATCGACACGGCATTCCATGATTGGTACCTCACGAAATCGAGCGATCTTCAGCATGGTAGTTTTCCACAAAGAGTACTTGAGGCTACAGGAGATACCAACACACAAGACCAGTGGACAGGATCTGGTAGCGTCGTAGAGGATGCACAGGGGCAAACTCATATTTTCTTTACCGGTCATAATGCTGACTTCAATCCAGTAGAAGCGGTTATGCATGCCGTGGCAACAGACAACACGCTGACAGACTTTACTAAAGTTCCTGAAGATACCTTTACGGGGAGTAACGGTTACAGCGATTTTGACTTCCGGGATCCGAAAGTATTCTGGAATGAAGATACCGGTAATTACTGGATGCTTATTACCACCCGTTACAATGAACAAGCAGCAATTGGTTTGTATACCTCTGATAATCTTGTTACCTGGGCTCCACAGGAGCCCCTGTTCACGATGAATTCACCTCTGAATCTTGAAGTGCCCGACTGGATCGACTTTGGTGACAACCAGTTCATGGTGTTCTCAGATCAGAATGACGGCGAAAGAGATATTAAGTATCTGCATCAGACGAGTGCTGGGTGGGAACTGGCTGATTACACTTCTCTTGATGGTAAGTTCTATTACGCCGGGCGAACTGCTTCCTCAGAAGACATGACGCTCATGTTTGGTTGGATCCCGCACAAGGTTACCCGAACCAATGCCGGGGTTGGTACTTTTGGCGGAGATTTGGCAATTCATCAGCTACAGCAAACGGACTCTGGTGAGTTGGCTGTAAAAATCCCGGACACTTATAAAACAGAGTTTTCCGAGGCTATCGCTACCGATATACAGAGTCAGGAGGGGGCGGTATCAAATGATACTCCAATTTCATTGATGTCATCGTCTTCTTTTACATTGAATGCGGTGAGCGAAAAGAACCGCTTGTCTATGACTGTAGAAAGTGAAACATCAGGCGGAAGATTTGGACTTTACTTTCCAACTGATGCAGAAGGTGAGCAGGTTGCCAGACTAGAGTTTGACACCAACAGCAATCAGGCATCGTTTTACTTTGGAGACACCCCTCCAACAGGTGGTGCGAGCGTTACTCCCACTCCCGCACTAGAAGGCGAGCCTCTTTTTTCCAGAACGGAAGCGCCTGAACAGAATATTGCTGGATTTGAATTTTGCTGCGGACAGCACAACACATTGTCTGTACATGAGTTCACTAACGTCACAGGCGATTTTGTGAAGCTAGATGGAGGCTGGTGGGGTGGCGATGTCGCCAATAACGTCGGTGAAAGGGTGTTCTCAAGCTTTGGTGATGGTTTTGAAGAAGATGGAACCGCTCTTGGCTGGATAGGCTTCGGCGCAACCGGAAGCGCAGATACACCTGCTTTTGAGATTACCAAGCCCTATATCAACTTTTTAATTGGCGGTGGTTCCAACCCATTTGACAGTGCAAATGCGACGGCCATCGTGTTACTTGTAAACGGCGAGGTTGTGCGCAGCCAGTCAGGAGTAGACGCTGAAAAAACGTCGGATGATAAGTTCTTACTGGAGTGGGCTACCTGGGATGTCAGCGAGTTTATCGGACAGACCGCGGTTATCAGACTGATAGATCATCATTCAGATGATGGTACAGATACCGCCTTGCCATATTTGATAGCAGATCAGTTCAGAGCAGCGGATTTACCCGCAGTGAGTGACGGTGAAGAAGTGAGTTCCGGGAGTCTGGATGCACAAGTAGCGGTACCAATGGATCTTACCTCCGGCGTGAAGCTTGACGTGTGGCTGGATCCGCAGTCGGGTCTAGGCACAGCATATATTAATGATTTCAGAGCGCTAAGTTTCCGGCTTTATGATCTTGATGAGCGTCCTGTAGGTGTTTATACGCGAGGTCAGGCCGTTTCAGTATCTGATCTACAAAGATTTATCGAAAATCAGTGAACGTGAACCAGAAGCAGGCCAACTTAGTGTGGTCTGCTTTTTTATTTATATAAGCGAGAAATGATGAGCAAAAAAGTTATTTGTATTGGTGAGGCGCTAATCGACTTCGTTTGTACTGATGTGGGAGAAAACAAGACTGATAAGGAGGTGTATTTAAGAAAACCTGGAGGAGCCCCCGCAAACGTTTCAGCATGTATAGGAAGATTGGGTGGGCAGGCAGAGTTTCTAGGTGCAGTCGGCAAGGATGCTTTTGGTGATTATCTGATAGATACGCTTAAAAAATATTATGTCGGAGTTAGCGGAGTTCAAAAAGTAAGTGTTCCTACTACGCTCGCGTTCGTTACCTTGCAGGACGATGGTGAAAGGGAGTTTATATTTAACCGGGGGGCGGATGCTGAATTTACTGTTGAAAAGCAAAGTGACTGGGATAAATTCTCAAATGCTATTTTTCATTTTGGCTCAGCGACCGCCTTTTTAGAAGGCAGCCTGCAAAACGCTTATTTTGCAATGGCTGAGCGCTGCAGAGACAACAACCTAGTGTGCTTCGACCCCAACTACCGGGTAGATCTTTGGAAAAACAGACTGGAGATTTTTAAAGCAAAGTGTAATGCCTTTTTTAAACTGGCCGACATGGTAAAGGTCAGCGAAGAGGAGTTACAACTTCTTACCGGCGAGCCTGATTTACAAATGGGGTGCAACGTTATCCACGAGTTTGGTGTTGATATAATATTCGTGACCATGGGAAATAAAGGCTGTCACTTGTCAACGCATGAAGAAGCTCGCACCGTTGCTGCTTTCAAAATTAATGCAATTGACACTACCGGAGCTGGAGATGCGTTTATAGGGGCCATGTTATATAAACTTTCATCGTTTGACTCCGTGGATGATTTGACTTTTAACGAGCTTCAGACGGCAGTTATTTTTGCACAAAAGGTAAGTGCGACGGTATGCGAGAAAATGGGAGCAATGACCGCATTACCCACTGAATCTGAAGTTCAGACGAGAGAGTTTGAAGCCGCAGACTGAGGCTGCTGCTAACCGCTGTGGCCCCTACCGCCCAATTTATTAGAGGCCGTTTTAAACGAAGATGGAAAGCGTACATTTCCAGTCAGATAGTACTTGCTATCAGAGGCTTCATTTTTATGACTTGCGCTAACTGCGTTCTCGAAATTTTTTAGTGTTGGCAGATGTATTTTTTCAAAATAGCAACACGGTCACATGGCCCCCCAGGGAGCGGGAGGTGGCTCAACAGACTGACGTAAGTCAAAATCTACCCGAAACTCTCTGCCTTCCCGAACCAGCTGGTAGCTGAAGCGCTCTGGATAGATGAAAATTTTCCATATGTTATTGATGGATTGCGGCAGATCTTTTTCAGCAAACATCCATTGCGTATAACTGTCTGCGGGAAACGATTGCACTTGCGCATAACCCGCTTCGTGATTCAGGCCACCATACATGGTCACGTCGTCTTCGCTGCCGTCTTTGTGCCGGTGATCGTGCTTAAGACTCAGGCCGCTTCCGGTCCGGGTGATGATCCAGGTACGAGAACGGTCATCACCGACATGAAACGGAATATGTATTTGTGTGTCGCTGCATTTTCTGACATGCATGACAAGCGCTTTACCAGCAAATGATTCTGAGCCAGTTGTGTCGACTGTCACTTTGCCTGAAAACGCCTTTCCACATAATTCTGTCAGGGCCTGAAAAAAGGCCTGCTGGTTAGGATGAGAACTTAGCGAAGGAGACGTTTGGGCAGCCTGCAACGACGCATTGATGAAGACGAGAAATAGCGCGACGAATCTCATGGTGGTTGGTCCTGTATATGGGGTATTGCGGTCAGTATACATGAGCCTGATGACAGGCTCTCTTCATATCTGCCTAAACAATAAATACCGCGTCTGAATGAAAACATGGAAAGTCTTAATAGCTGTCTCGATGGAGTTTTTGTTACCTGGCTTCGGTGCCGAATGAATGCGACAGCGCTTAGAAGTGCAAAAGCGAAATCAACTTGATTTTAGCTTTTGCAATATTGAGCAATTTTCAATCCTTTGACTATTACAAGACGTGGCTAATGAAGACAACGAGCTTTCTAGCATGGCAAGCTCTTTTTGGGTTTGCCTAATGCGACTAAGCTGTTTATCGATCATCTCATCTACCACAGAGCAAGAAGCTTTAGGATTTTGTTGCCCGTCCAGTAATTGCCTGATGTCATCAATTGAAATATTTAATTCCCGGCAACGCCTGATAAAGACAAGTGTTTCTATATCACCGTCTTCATATTGTCTGTAGCCGTTCTTATTCCTGCGTGCAGGAGCGATTAGTCCAACTTCTTCGTAATAACGAATCGTTTTAGCAGACACGTTTGCTGCGGTAGCGACGGCGCTTATTTTGATATTGACCTTCCAGTAGCAGTAACCTTTACAATCAATATACATCAAAAGTTACCCTCACAGAACGCACTTATGTCTTCTTTATCTCGTCTGGCTTTATGCCTCATCTCTGTTAGCTCTGCTACGCAGAGTTTTGCCAATCAAGAGTTTTCGTCATCACAATCAAATGACAATGAACAAAACCGGGCACAAGAACTTCATGATGAAAGTGAGCATCCTCATGAAGAGCACAAGCATTCAGGTGATGTCGAGAAAATTGTTGTTCAGGCGACGCGTACTGGGCGCATTGCTGATGACCAGCCTATGCGTGTCGAGATCATCAATCGCGAAGAAATAACTGAAAAAGCCACAATGCGTCCGGGCAATATTTCCATGCTTGTGGCAGAAACGGGCGGGGTTCGCGTTCAGACCACATCACCTGCACTAGGTAGTGCAAATATCCGCTTACAGGGGATGTATGGCAGGTATACGCAACTATTGGCTGATGGCTTGCCTCTTTACGGAAATCAGGCGGCATCAATTGGCCTGTTGCAAATTCCCCCAACTGATTTGGGGCGTGTAGAAATCATCAAAGGTTCCGCTTCCTCACTATACGGTGGTTCGGCATTAGGTGGGGTAATCAATCTGGTCTCACGACGACCCGGCGATGTATTCAGTGGTGAGACATTAATTAACCTGACCACGCGTGATGGACAGGATATGACCGCATACGCAGAATCGCCGCTGTCTGACTCATTAAAAGGTTCGGTTACCGCGGGCGCACATCATCAACAGAGTGTGGATACCGACGGCGACGAGTGGATCGATTTAGCGGGTTATGAGCGATATTCGGTTCGCCCTCGACTTTTCTGGCAGGGAGATGACGGTGAGAGCCTTTATTTCACCGCGGGTTATATGACAGAAAATCGAAACGGCGGTACTCTGACAGGAGGGCAGGTTGCCGATGGCAACCCGTTCCCACAAGCTCAGGACTCACAGCGAACGGATGGAGGGCTTGTTTTCTCCATGCCAATAGGTGACAGCTATACGTTTTCCACCAGAGCGTCCGCAATGGTGCAACAACATGATCATCTGTATGGTGTTGTTATAGAAGATGATAAGCACGAAAGCTATTTGATTGAGAGCAGTGTATCCGGCTACAGTGATAAGAGTGACTGGGTTGTGGGTCTGGCCTATCACTCAGACATATACGCATCAAAAACTTTTACTGAGTTTGATTATTCATATGAGGTGCCCGGGCTTTTTGCGCAATTAGACTACGAACTGACTTCTGAAGTTACCACTTCTTACAGCTTTCGCGTTGATGAACACAATGAATTTGGTACCCAGATAAGCCCCAGAATCTCTGTGTTATACCGCCCCGGCGATCTGACTATCCGGGGATCATACGGACAGGGGTTTTATGCGCCTACCCCCTTTGTTGAAGCAATTGAAGCGGCTGGGCTGTCGCGACTTGAGCCTATTCAAAATTTATCAGAAGAACAGGCTGAGACCGCCTCTCTGGATTTTACCTATACCTTTGAAAACATCGAAACCAGTCTAACGCTGTTCGGCTCAAATGTTGAAAACGCGACAGAGCTGGAAGCATTTTCCTCTACTGATACCGCAATAATGGATAGGGGGAGACTGGTCAATGCTGACGGAGAAAGTCAGATTCGAGGTTCTGAGGTGTTGCTTCGGTACAAGTGGCAGGATATTAAACTGACCGCAAGCTATCTGTATCTGGATGCGACCGAGGAAGTGACACAAGCGAAAGATAGACAGGAAATGGCGCTCACTCCCCGACATTCAGCAGGTTTTGTTGCTATGTGGGAACAACATGGAAATTTCCGGGCAGGCTTTGAGGCTTACTATACTGGCTCTCAGCAATTAAATAACAACCCGTACATGAATGAATCTAAACCCTACTGGCATTTAGGCCTGATGGGAGAAATCACAATGGGGCGTGTGAGCTGGTTTATCAACATGGAAAATCTGCTGGACGTAAAGCAAAGTGACGAACACCCCCTGTTATTACCCGCAAGAGCACCTAGTGGGCAATGGACAACAGACATTTGGTCAAGAAATGATGGGTTTATTGCCAATGCAGGAGTAAGAATTAAATTTGGAGGGTGACCTGTTCACTTTTGATTTCGATTCTCAGCTAAATGTAGCGGCTTACCACTACGCGTGGCTATTTGTGCGCCGGGCGTCAACGCCGTTAATTCGTGAGTACCGTAGAGCGTAACTATCATCTGAAAGCAGAAAAATGGTGGCCCCACCCTGACTTGAACAGGGGACCTGCCGATTATGAGACTCAAACCGAGCGTTTACCGATAGTTACTTTGTTTACCTGTTAATTACTTATTGTTCCATATAAATCAGTGGGTTATTGAGGTTTTGTTATCTCTGTTGCTTAATTTTTTAAGCAATTCAGCGCATTAGATTTTGCGCTCAAAGTAGCACAGAGGTAGCACAGCATGTCAGCAACAAAATTCAGATTTACAGAGCAGGCCATTGAAAAACTGTCAGGCTCAGAAAAACGGGTTCGATATTACGATGCTCAGATGCCAGGTCTCATCATTGACGTTCTTCCCTCAAATAAAAAAACCTTTCGGGTATACAAGAAGCTTCCTGGCACACAGAAACCATTGTCGGTCACTATCGGCACATTTCCATCTATTTCCTTAGAACACGCTCGTAAACAAGCCAGGAAGGCCATGGCGGACATCGCTGATGGAATGAACCCAAATGATAGCAAACGTCACTTCAGGGCCGCCTCAGTCACGTTAGAAACAGTTTACGAGAGCTACAAACTCTCCAGAAAGCTTAAAGAAACTACGTTACGTGGCTACGAGCAGGTGATGGACTGTTATTTTGATGATTGGGCAAAGAAGCGTTTGGCTGACCTCACAGAAACCCGCATCTATCGAAGGCACTGCGAATTGACTAAGCGCAGCCCTGCACAGGCAGACTTGGCCATGAGAACGCTTAGGGCGCTTTTTAATTTCGCTAGAGCTGAGTATAAATCCTCAGACGGGAGAACGTTGTTTCCTCACAACCCTGTCACTATTTTGTCGGAAAAACGTTGCTGGAACAACGTAGCCCGCAAGCAGACAAGACTTCGACCCTCACAGTTACAGCCATTCCTTAAGGTAGTTAATGAGATGCGTGATGAAGCCATGGTTCTCCGCCAAGACTTTACTGCAACAGTGTGTGATTTTGTCGAGTTCATGGCGTTTACAGGGCTGCGCAAAACGGAGTTGCTTGAGCTGGAATGGAAAAACGTATTTTTATACGACCAGTTATTCTGCTTAGACGATACAAAGAATGGTCAGGGGCTGGAACTGCCAATCACTAAACCGCTTGAGGAAATCCTTAAAAGAAGGGCTGAGTACCGCGTTTCCGGCTTTGTGTTTGGTGCTGACAACCATCATGGCAGGGTGGTGGAGCCTAAGAAAATTATTAAACAAATGAACGAACGGGCGGATGTTTCTTTTACACTTCATGATCTTCGCCGCACATTCTGTTCGGTTGCTGAAACAATTGGCGTAGGTACTTACACATTAAAACGGCTGCTTAATCACAAAACCAGTCGTAGTGATGTTACTGCTGGATATACAGTGCTTACAGCAGAAGAGTTAAGAGAACCAGCAGAAAAAATTTGTCAGAGGATTTCTGAATACGCTGGTTTTGAATTGGATATCCCTGATAAATCAATGGTGAAACTAACAAAGCAGCTAAAAAGTTTGACCAAGGAGCAGCGAGTCGAGCTTATGTCTGTGTTGATCGGGTAAGTTTCCTATATATTTGAACTTCCGGTTACATAGCGAAAGCAATAATAGAAACACTGAAACCCGGTAAAGAATGCTCGGATTGAAATTATTGAAAGTGCTCAAACTACAGTTTCTACATGGTTCTGAACACTTTCGATGCAGAACAGCTGATTAAGAGAAACCCTGTAGCCGACTCGACACCTGCCAGCATTCGTAAATGTCCGGTCGGCTCGATACTTCCAAGACCTAGTGTAGTAATCGTCGTGAGCGAAAAATAAAAAATATCGATGATCATAGCAGGTTGTTTAAAGCCTCCAAGTTCAAGGTAAATCCCTACCTCATACGCGAGTGTAAAAATGATAGCGAGTAAGAGCTGGCTTGAAATGGCAATAAACACCACCGCCTGAGTTTTTGCCCGGGTTTTTTCCAGTTTCCCGCAAACGTAGTCGGCTATTACCGAGATATTAAATAGATGAATTGTTACGCTCATTAAAAGTACAGCAGCGCTGATAATTATCGCGAAAAGCATTGTGGTTCCTTCACTGGTATGGATCTTGACTAGTCATATTATTAGTTCCTTATCCCGTTCTGATGGGAGGATATTACACAAATTAGTTTTTTCTTAAGTAAGGATTACAAATGAAATACACAAAATTTGCTGCAATGATCATCACATCAACCATTGCGATGTTCATTATGATGTATTTGAACACTTACGCAGTTTCGCATGTATGGTTCAGTGAAACGCGAACCTATATGGCGCTGTATATGGGGGCGGGTATGGCAATCATCATGCTGGCTTTCATGCTGGGTATGTACAATAACAAAAAACTAAATGTGGCCATTTTCATTCTGGCTGCAGTTCTCTTCGCGGTTTGTCTCTACCTCGTTCGTTCCCAAAGCACGGTGTCTGACTCAGCTTATATGAAAGCGATGATCCCACACCATTCCATTGCCATTCTTACCAGCGAGCGCTCGAACATTGAGGACGTGCGCGTGCGTGAACTGGCAGACGGAATTATCAAAGCGCAGCGAAAAGAAATTAAAGAGATGGAGTGGCTGATTAACGATATTTCTGAAAACGGAAAGGTAACGTCTCAGGCCCAGGCAGAGCAACGGCCGCTTCCAGAATTTGAGGGCAAACTGAATAAAGGTGAGTAGAATGAGTAAGACAGCTATCCTGTATCGAATGGTGACTGACGAACATATTTGTCCTTATGGATTAAGATCGAAAGATTTGCTGGAGCGTGAGGGGTTCTCCGTAGAAGATCATCACCTCACCTCGCGTAAGGAGACGGATAAGTTTAAACAGAAACATGACGTCGAAACGACACCTCAAACGTTCATCAATGATGAGCGGATTGGCGGGTATGATGACCTCAGGGACTACTTCGGTAAGGGCGAAGCTGGCCAAACGGGGACCACCTATACGCCTGTCATCACCATTTTTTCTGTAGCGGCACTGTTGTCCCTGGCGTTTCAGTTTGTTGTCTCAGGTGAGTTCGTATCGATAAGAACCCTGATGTTGTTTATTGCCTTTTCGATGACACTTCTTGCGGTTCAAAAGCTCAAAGACTTATACAGCTTTACCAACTCTTTTATCACCTATGACCTCTTGGCGATGAAATGGTTACGTTATGGCTATATTTACCCGTTTATTGAGGCTTACGCAGGTATTGGCATGATTGCGCAACTGCCAGCTCTCGCCGTAGCACCATTCTCTTTGTTCATCGGTACGGTTGGTGCGATATCCGTTTTCAAGGCGGTTTACATTGATAAGCGTGAGCTTAAATGTGCCTGTGTAGGTGGTGACAGCAATGTGCCGTTGGGGTTTGTGTCGCTGTCTGAAAACCTGTTTATGATTGCAGGTGCGTTGATCATGTTGCTGATGTAAGTCGTGCAGACTTTCCCGGTCGCCTCTGGACTGGCGTACAGAGGGGAGCGGGAATAGCCACAGGCTTCAGGCAGTCATTTACTTACTTTGCTGTTGACCAGTGCAAGTGTGCGATTTTCCACTTGCCTTCATGTTTTGTCAGAACCGCCGTTTCGTACGAGCGATATGTTTTGCCTGATTCAGTGGTATTTTCAGACACCGAGAGTGACGTAGCGGAATCGCCATACTCGGTTACTGTGTGCTCAAGGAGTTTTGAAGACAAGCTGCTGACATATTTCATATCTGACAACATATGGTGAGATGCGTATTCCTGTGCGCTTCGTTCAATACCACCACCCTCAACAATCATGACATTTTCTGCCAGCAATGATTTTGCAACGACGTTGTCCTGGTCTTTTAAGGCCTTATGGAATGCCAGTACAGCCTGCCCCGGTGCTGTCTCGCTGCCAGACAGTTTTGACTCGTGTGCCCTGGTTTCGTTGCCATGAGCCAAAAGGGTGGGTGAGACGGCAGTCAATATCAATGCCACTAAGAGTTCCCGCATTATTATTCTCCTAATTAAACTGGGGGCCCACCACACTGGTTAATACCGAGGTGATTAACAGCAGCGTAAAGGCTAAAAGTATTTCAATATTAATAGAGCGTTTCAGTTGCGCTTTGTCGTCAGCATTCTGCATAGTCGGAACCAGAACAAAGCGGTGTCGTGCAGCCAGTAATAGTAATAGGCCGACAATCAGCATTTTACTCAGAAAGGTGAGGCCATATTGCGACTGAATCAGGTCTTCTGGTGAGGTGAAGAGGGTGTACGCCATATAGATACCGAGCAGGACTAATGTGGATACCAGGTAACCTGCCGTCCTGCCAAAGTCAGTCATTATTGTTTTTGTGTCTTCTGCGCTGAAGTGCAGACATACCATCTTCAGCGGTAACAGCGCGCCAAACCACCAACCCATAATGGCGACATGCGTCGCCAGTATCAGTTTATCGGCGAGTCCTTTTTCTGCAATGTGTCCCACGAGCGTGAAGCTATAAAGGCCATAAACTATAATGACAGTCATTATCGCTCTTATTGCAAGCAGTGGGACCTGCTTCATTAAAACCAGAAGCAATGTCGCTATCGCTAGGGCAGACATCAGCATTCTGGTCAGCGCGACGTCACCCACCGGCGAGTCCCACATCACTTCAAGCATGATGGGATCAAACACCCCTTGCAATCCGCTTTCAGAAAACGCGCCGGTCTTGGCAAAAAACCATGCCGCAGAGGCAAAAAGTGAGAGCACCAGCACAGGAGCCAGATGGTAAACGACATGTTTGCGAAAATCCCGATTCTCAGCGGGCTTGTGCATTAAAAAAGCAAAACCAACAATGCTCGCAAAGCCAAAATAGAAAATGGCTTTGGAAACAACGATAGATGCGTTCCAAAGAATCAACTCCATGGGGTTAGCTTAGTGCACCATAAAAGAGAACGACGCTTTCATTTTATGGCCATCTCCGCCCATCGCTATCCACTCAACCGTATAGGTATCGGGCTTTAAGTCTTTCAATTGCCAGGTGTAAGCAGCCTGCTTCTTAGCGGTTGGCCTAAAATCAAAATCGACCTCACCGGTTTCATTCCCCGTAATGCTGACTTTCATTAGCCGCAATGGTTTGGAATAGGTTAACGTCAGTTGTTCAGGGGAGTTCATCAACATTGCATTGTCTGATGGAGAACTGCTTTCCAGCTTAACGTCACCGTGTGCAATCGCGCCTGCACTGAACATGAATAGTACGGCGAACCCAAGATTAATGATGTTTCGCATTTTTACCTCTTTTGTAACTATTGGGCTCTACGCCACTGTGGTGTGGCCTGAAAGTACGTGGGGAGCACGAGTATCCACACGTTACCAAGAGCCTGTAACTCAAACCGCGTCAATGATACGCAAATTTGATGGTTATTTCTTGCTTTTATAATGGAGGCTGTCCGTCGCCTTAATTGGCTAACATTTACATTTATAATGTAGATGTGTGGGATTTTTTATCGCTGATATTAAAGGCGTCGATTACGTAGTTGAATGGCTATTTCCGTAAGTGTTGAAATTCGCTGTCGATTAGGATCGATCTATTTTTTGGGTCGCACGTATATTAACTAAAATTCATGTAAGCGTTGAAGGCTCAAAAACCTGCGCCTATACTTTACGCTGCAGCGTTAAGTTACGCGTTAAAAATCAAGGGAAAAGGTTCACTACCCATGAGTATTAAGGTTCTTATCACGTGCATTGTTATATCTCTGGCCGCACTAGTGCTGCCGGTAAGTGCGTGTGATGCAGAATCAGGTCAACAGACAGTAGCAACGGTGGAAACGTTAATAAAAAACGCAAGTTCTGTTGATAATCATTCCATCGAGTTAGTAAACAATCCGCAATCAAAGAAAACAGCACATTTGCACTCGTTGCTCAAGAGTAATTCGGATTGCTGTGAGGACGGTTGCCAGTGCTTTATGGCAAATTGTCATCATGGGTCAATGTCGGTTTGCTTTTCACAAAGCGAAATGGCACTTAACTATGTTGAGCAATATGCTTTTATTGCTCTAGCTGTCCCGGTAAGTATTTATAGCCCCCCGTATCGACCGCCAATAGCCTGACTTTCGAGTTTCGAATCAAGATGTTTTTCCCAGGTTGACGTTATTCAGCCTGAACACATTCATTTTTAAAGGCTAACTTTATGAGTAATTCATTTAACGACGGTCGTCGCAGATTCGTTCTGGGCGCCATGACTGCGAGTGCCGCGGCGGCCCTGACTAAGGTCAGCCCGCTTTGGGCAGCGCCTGCAGGGCGTCATTTCAAAGATCAGGTACTGACAGATGATATTAAAAATCTGACAATTTCTGAGGCCAATTTAGCAATAGGATCACAAACGGGTTTACCCATTACTATTAACGGACAGATGCCAGGCCCGCTAATAAGGCTAAAAGAAGGGCAGCGTGCTCAACTTAATGTTACCAACCGACTTGAGCAGGATACGTCGATCCACTGGCACGGCATTATTTTGCCCGCGGGTATGGATGGTGTCCCAGGCGTTTCGTTCGCCGGGATAAAGCCAGGTCAGACATTCAATTATGCGTTTGATGTAGAGCAAAACGGAACATATTGGTATCACAGTCATTCCGGTCTTCAGGAGCAACGAGGGCATCTTGGACCGCTCATCGTTGAGCCTGCCGACGGAGACATCGGCGCTGACCGGGAACATACCATCATTCTTAATGACTGGACCTTTTCTGATCCACACGATGTGATGAGAAAACTGAAAGTGGCTGAGGGGTATTACAACTACCAAAAGCGGACCATCTTTGACACATTAGACGATGTCGAGAAAAAAGGGCTTGCTAAGACATGGAAGGAGCGCGCCATGTGGGGTGCAATGCGCATGAGCCCTCGAGACATAGCAGATGTGACAGGCAGCACTTATACCTACCTAATGAATGGCCGCACTCCGGAGGACAACTGGCAGGCATTATTCAATGTGGGTGAGAAGGTGCGCTTGCGGATTATCAACGGATCTGCAATGACCTACTTTGATTTCCGCATCCCAGGATTAGAAATGACGGTTGTTGCTGCTGACGGTCAGCCGGTTAAGCCGGTCAACGTGGATGAATTCCGCATTGCAGTAGCTGAAACGTACGATGTCATTGTCCAGCCAAAAGAACGAAAGGCTTATACCTTCTTTGCTGAGAGTTTTGACAGAAGCGGCTATGCCCGTGGCACGCTCACTCCATCAATAGGCATGACTGCTGCTATTCCTCCGCAACGAACTATCACGGAGCGCGGCATGGCAGCAATGGGCATGGACATGTCAGGCATGGACGGTATGAACATGCAAAAATCAGGAGGCATGAAAAAAGGAAAGGCTTCTTCAGAAATGGAAATGAAGAAAATGGCCCAGCATGGCGAGCACACGATGCATAGCAACATGATGCAGGGGGATATGAAGTCCAAACGCGTGCTGCCCATAGAGAAAATAGACATTGTCCATGATGACGATGGCCACGGACCAGGGGCCGCTATGATCGCGCAAAATCCGCAACCGCGTTTAGATGAACCGGGGATTGGATTAGAAGATAGTCCGCATCGCGTGTTGGTTTACGCTGATCTGGTAGGAGAGCATTCATGGCCTGATGAGCGGGAGCCTGAGCGCCAAATCGAGCTTCATTTAACCGGGAACATGGAAAGGTACATGTGGTCGTTCGATGGTAAAAAGTTCAGTGAGGTAGACGGGTATGTCCGTTTTAATTACGGAGAACGGCTTCGTCTGATTCTGGTGAACGATACCATGATGGACCATCCCATTCATTTACATGGTATGTGGATGGAATTGGAAAACGGCAATTATCCCAGACCCAGAAAACATACTATCAGTCTCAAGCCTGCCGAAAAAGTATCGCTGCAAATCAGCGCAGATGCCCCCGGGGAATGGGCTTTTCATTGTCACCTGCTTTACCACATGGAAGCGGGAATGTTTCGTGTCGTTCAGGTCGCCTAGGAGGTTAAAATGAAACAGTTATTAGCAGCAGGATTCATAACTCTCAGTTTAGGCTCCGGCAATACCGCCCTGGCCCAATCAAAAGATAACTGGCCGTCTCCCATTCCGGATGAAAATTATGGCCGGGTACTATTTGACCGGCTGGAATATACCCGTACTGATGAGCAACAAAACAGAGCTGTATGGGATATGCAGGCCTGGTACGGCGGCGATTATCATCGCTTCGTGTTTAAAAGCGAAGGTGAAAATACCCAAAACGATGGCATGCCCACGGATCTGGAACGCGCCGAGATCCTCTATGGTTATCTGGTCTCTGCCTTTTGGTCTGTGCAGGTGGGAGTGGGTACCAAAGGTGAACTTTCTTCAGATGCAGACATGGAAAATTATGCGGTGATCAGTTACCAGGGACTCGCCCCCTATTGGTTTGAAATGGAAAACTCACTGCGTATTAACGAAGACGGTGACATGCAGTTCATTAACGAAACCGAGTATGACTGGCAATTAAGCCAGGTTTCCTATCTGCAACCGCGCCTGGAAGTTGTTGCGAACCTCACCGACTCGGAAAAATACAACCGTCACAGCGGGCTGAGTAACATTCGCCTTGGCTTGCGCTATCGCCATGAAATAGTGAGGGAGATAGCTCCCTATGTCGGCGTTTATTACAGCAAAGCCTTAGGCAATACAGCTGACGCACTGAAAGCAAACGGCGAGTCAACCAGTGAAACTGGCGTCGTGTTAGGTGCCAGGATCTGGTTTTAAGAATTCTGCTCCAGAAGAGAGATACCGGCACTGGCGTGCCGTTTTTTTCTAAAAGTAACACCTTCGAAAATCTATTTTACTGGCCAATATTTTCATGTTCGCAGCAAGCGACTACTGCGACCGTTTTGGCTCAGATGACAAAAAGGGTTAAATAATATGAGTGATCACGAGCATTCAAACAATAAAGACTCGTTAAGTCTTTGGGGCGCGGTGTCAATGGGAACCGGTGTGATGATTGGCGCAGGTATATTTGCCTTAACCGGCCAAATTGCTGAGCTGGCTGGCACATGGTTTCCTTTTGCATTTCTGGTAGCGGCAATAATTGCAGGCTTTAGCTCATACAGTTACGTCAAAATGGCACAGAAATACCCCTCTGCAGGTGGTATCGCCATGTTCTTAAAAAAAGCGTATGGCAGAGGCCTGATGACCGGGGCCTGTGCATTGCTGATGTTTTTTTCCATGGTTATCAATGAAAGCCTGGTCGCCCGTACATTTGGCACCTATGTCCTGCAATTGTTCGACTCCCAGGGCACTGAGTGGCTCATCCCCGCACTTGGGGTAAGTCTTCTTATTGTTGCATTCATTGTCAATATTCTCAGCAACCAATTCATTCAGACGCTCTCATTTATCATGGCTTTTATCAAAATCGCCGGGTTAGCAATTTTGGCAGTAGGCGGGCTGTGGGCAACCGGTTTGTCGTTTGAAAGTGTTTCAGCGCAACCCCAGGAAACCAGCGCAACCGGATTTCTGGGAGCAGTAGCACTGGGTATTTTGGGCTACAAAGGCTTCACGACAATCACAAACAGTGGCGGCGAGCTAAAACAACCGGAAAAAAATGTAGGCAGGGCCATCATCATTTCTATTTCGATCTGTGTGGTCCTTTATGTTTTTGTCGCGTTCGCAGTAGGTGCAAACCTGTCAATTGACGAAATAATAAAGGCTAAAGACTATTCTTTAGCTGAGGCATCACGACCTGCCTTCGGCCAGTATGGCGCATGGTTTACGATAGCCTTTGCGATTATTGCCACCTCTTCTGGCGTCGTCGCGAGCATATTTGCAGTTTCTCGCATGCTTTCAATGCTTACATCAATGCAACTTGTGCCTCATCGTCACTTTTCGTTACCAGGAGATTTAAGAAGGCATTCTTTAATTTATACTTTGGTAATCGCGATAGTTCTGACCATATTCTTTGATTTAAGCCGTATAGCCTCAATTGGCGTAGTCTTTTACATCGTAATGGATATTTTCATTCATTGGGGGGTGTTTAAGCATTTACGAGATGGTGTACGAGCTAAAGCCTGGATACTAGTAAGCGCGATTATTCTCGATATCATTGTACTTCTGGCGTTTTTGTGGGTAAAAGCAAAGTCAGATATCTTCATTGTGTGGGTTTCTGTGGTCGGACTTCTTATTGTATTCGCCGCTGAGAAATGGTTTCTAGAACTACATGCGTATGAAGAAGATGACAAAAATTATAACTGATGTGAGTTATTGGGTTTTTATGACCCACAACCAATGGAAGATACAACCGTCAATGCGGGTTTAGTAACGGTCTAAACGGCGTGTACTGCATTCATGAAAAATCAAGGAAAATAACCGGCAACGTAATGCCGGTTATTTGAGAGTGTAAAAATATCTGTGTAAATGGCATTCTTATCAACTCCTTAGAAGGATATCAGAATGCCATTATCAGACAAACTCATCGACCAACTGCTTGACGGCTGTGATTCACCAGAAGACATTTTA
>NZ_BMXP01000003.1 GCF_014651815.1 Alteromonas halophila
CAGCGTTCAATCTGAGCCATGATCAAACTCTTCAATTAAATATATCGAAAAACTTTTATGAATCGTCGGTTGACACTCTTAACGAGTGCCCACACAGATTGTCTTGTCTAAATTTTTAAAGAACATGTGCAGTTTTGAAACTGCGTCTTTTCTTGCGTTTTGCATGAAAAGCTTTTAATCTTTTCGTTGCGCTTCAGAAGGTTAACTCTGAACAACGAGGCGCGCATTTTACAGCGCCTGCTTTTTCTGTCAACACTTTTTTTTGAAAATTTATTTCTCTAAAAAGTGTTGGTAAAAGCGGCTTCGAACTTCTGATTATCAGCACGTTGAAGCGAGGCGCGCATTTTACGCGGTTCGAATTCTGAGTCAAGCATTTTCGACCGTTTATTTTCGAAGATGACTTTCAAAACCCTTGCCACACATAACTTTGCAAGTTAGTGGTGACTTGCTTCGTCGGATAGTCTTTTTTGCTTTCCTGCCGAAGCGGATGCGCATTGTAGAGATAAATAAGTAAAGGTCAACTGCCATACCTTAAAAAATTGTTTTTATTGAACCAAGTGACTACTTTTCAATCAAACAGTGTAAAAAGTGGGCGTTTCATCTGTAAAACAATAGTCTTAAGGTTAATTGCGTTATGCCTGTTAAAGAAGTAGCGTAGGGAACGTTCCACAATAAATACATTACAAAGGTGGAGAATATGAAGTTTACATCAGGCCTGTTTATCGTTCTGGCCTCGATAATGATAAGTGGCGCTCTGTCGGCTTCACCCATAACACCGACAGATAAACAAAACGCACGAAAAGGTGACGAATTACAGACGTCATTCCTGAAACGTCAGGTAGAGCGCAATATGTCGGTGGGTCGTGCAATCCGCTCCATTGCCAGTCACTATCCACAGGAGGTTGTTGAGATTGTCGATACCGCGCTGGATACCTATCCGGATCAATATCGAGAAATTATCTTCGCAGCTATTTCGGCACAGCCCGCATCAACCGGTGAAATTGTGCAACTGGCAATTGAAAAGGACGTAAGCAGTTGTCCTAATATTGTAAAGCTGGCTATTAAAGCAGAGCCAACCTATGTTGACTTTGTGGTACAGGCTGCAGCAGACAGCACACCGGAAGAGCTGGATGAAATTGTGCGCGTTGCCGTTCTGACAGAGCCTGATTCGGCGGACAGTATTGTGCAGACCCTGTCTCAGGAGCACCCCAATAAAGTTATCGATATAATGACAACGGCATTGAATGCTGTGCCATTTGTAGGTGAGTACGTCGTTGATGCGCTACTTGCCGTATTCCCCAATCAGGCTGACCAGGTCGTTGAGACTGCCATTCGTCAGTCGTCTTCACAGCGGGAACAGATCAAGCGCATTCTTTATTCAGCGCAGTATGCCGGCCTGGACAATGCCCGCTTAAAGCAAATCGCTAACGAGGCCGGACTCAGCAATGATGAGTTTGATGCGGCTCTCGCCGGAAACCAGTAATCCTGCATTGGAGCAAGGAAGCTTCCTTTTTATTGCAGAGCGCGTCAGCCTACAACAGCAGGTCCGCCGCCGCATAGTGTAATGCTAGTTCCGCCATGTACACATCAATATCTGCTTTTATTTTTTTCATCTGCGCCTTGATGCGCGCCGACTCCCTTGCATTTAGCACAAACATATCACTGTCGCCGACGTTATATCGTTTTAGCTCCATGTCATAAAGCCGGTCCGCCAGTGTTGCATTCTTCTGATTGAGCGATGCGGCCTGCGTCGCCTGTTGCCAGTTCCTGTATGCCTTATTAAATGCCTGTGTCACCTTGTCCTGCATCAGTTGCTGCTTGTAAGCAAATTCATTGCGTTTTGATTTTATCGCAGAGGCTTGCGCCTTCGCACTGCGGTTACCCAAGGGGTAGGAGAAGGAAAGGCCGAGTTTTCCCTCGGTTCCATCAAGGGACGCAGGGCCACTGCCCACATCTCGCGCAACGGATGCTTTGATATCGAGTTTTGGCAATAATGCATTGTCGGCAAGGCGCTGTTTATTCTCCAGCATTCTGGCTTCCTCTCGAAGCGCGAGGACAGCAGGGTGTGCAGATAACTTGTTTTTTAGCGCCATAATGGTGGAAGTGGTTACGTCATACGGCCACTGGATATCAGACAGTGCTGCGGTAAACGTCTCCGCTGATACCATTTCTCCCTGTTGGTCGCGAACATAAAACGCCAGTTCCACTTGGCGCGCCATTAATTCGCGCTTTAGTTCAGTTAACAACAATTCCTGTTGCAACAGGTTGGCTTCAAACTCAATCAGGTCAGCCTGGGCCAGATCGCCCTGCTTTACCCGCTCTTCGAACCCTTTCTTGCGGGACGTCGCAGTATCCAAAAGTGCAGTAACACTCTCTACCTGTAAGGCTGTTCCCAGCCAGTAAAGGTAATGGCTTATCCCTTTATATAAGGTCTCATTCAAATTACCCGCGAACTCTGCCTGCCACTGGGAGATCGCAAGGCGTGCATTACTAACTGACACTCTGTCTTTATCAATTTCACGATCGCGAAGCAATGAGAGCGCTACGCCGACACTGGCCTCTCCGCCCGACAGCGTTTCATACTGGCCCTCATAGACGGGAAAATCGCCGTCTGAGATGCGGTATTCAGAATAGAGCCTGGCATTCATCGATTGCAGCGGTTGCACAAACTGTTGGGCGGCGTACGCCCCGTCATAGTAACCACTCACCCGGCTGCTGGTTTGCTGCGTAATACGCGGGTCAAACACGCTTTCACTTTGTGTAAGCATCAGTTGCTTCTGCACGCCCTGTTCATGCATAGCCGCAATGTAAGGATGCGCATGTTTAATATTATTAACCAGTTCCGGTACGCTCAGGGTTACCGGCTTCGCCAGTGTTGCGCCACTTAACAGACACAATAACATCAGCATTACGCGATTCATTTCGACAATGCCCCATTTTGCGCTTTGACCGGTGCAGTGGGTTTAGGTGGGAAGTTATTAAGCTGGCGCCATAACTCATAGCCCAGACGGACCTCTTCGAGTAACACCCACGCCTGCACCCGGCTGCCCAGACGAACAGAATTTTCGTCAGGCCAGGGAATGTCACTTTCGTCACGGCTTACCCACACCTGAAAGCGGCCGGTTGCGTCGGCGACGGGCTCGACGTATACCACAACACCACCAAATGTCCCCACGGCTGTGCCCGGCCAGCCGCTAAACTGGATCACCGGCCAGCCTTCAAACTGCAGGCGAACCTTTGACCCCGGCTGCACCAGCGGCGCATCAAGGCCACTGACACTGATGCGCACGGTGCGGGTAACCCCGGAAGGAATAAAGCGGGCCAGAATATCGCCTTCTTTTACAAAGGTAGAACCTCCACCGGAGAGTAGAGACACAATGGTGCCGTCAGACGGTGCGACTTTGGTCTGGGTCGCCTGACGGGATAATGTCATACTCACACTGTTGATATCTGCCTCTGACTTTGCCGCCTTTGCCTTAAGCTCCTGCATCTTTATTTCCGCCGTTTCCACTGCTTTCGGTGACACCAGCCCCTGCTCCAGCAAACTTTGCTGACGCTCCAGGTTACTTCTGGCATTAGCGACCGCCGCACTGTCGGCTTCATAACGGGCGCTGGTAGCTGCAAGCTGGGCCTGCAGTTTATCCAGCCGCTCGGCATCAATATCAATGAGCGTCACTATCGGCTCGCCCTTTTTCACCTGCATGCCTTCACGCACATGCCATTGCTTTATTTGCCCGGAGGTCAGGGCTGAAATCGCCTGGGTCCGTTCAAACGGATTTAGCGAATCTACCGTGCCTGTCCCAAAGGCGGTTTGCGTCCAGGGTGTGAACCACAACACCGCCGCAGTGGCAACAAGCAAAATGGCGATGATGCTGCACACAACACGATGCAGCTTTGGAATACGCAGGCGATCCAACGTTGTAATGTTGCCCAGGTAACGCGATGAATTACTCACTGTCAGCCTCCCTGCTAGTCTGCGAATGTTGTTTCAGCACTGCCTCGTCATGCAGTGACAGCGTGCCGTCGAACACGCTTTCGTCCACGCGGTTACTGAAGTACAACACCGTAAAGGGCTGCTGCTCGATTCGTGTAAGCAAACGCAGTTTAAGCGCAGGCGGGATGGCATCAAAGTGCTGGTTAATTAACAATAGCTTGGGTTGCGACAGTATGGCCCCCGCCAGTTTCAGCAGCAATAACTCAAGCGGCTGCAAAGGTGTGCCAAGCGCTGAGAGCCGGGTATTCAGGCCATCCGGCAACTGTTCAGCGGTCGTCAACAGCTCGACGGCCTCCAGTGCCCGGCGAATATCGGCGGCTGAGGCATCAGGAGCGGACAGGCGCAGATAGTCTGCAATAGTGCACTCCATGATCAGCGAGCGATCTATCGTGGTGATTGCCTGCCTCAGCTCGTAGGTATCGTAGTCGTACAGGCTCATGTCACCCAGCAGCAGCCAGCCCTGATGTGGCTTTTCGTAACGCTTTAATATGGCGGTAAGCTGCTTTTGCACCCAGGCTTTGTCGGTGGTCACATAAAGCTTTGTGCCTGCGGCAAACTGACAGTCCAGCGTGCAGTGATCGTCCAGATGTTTGAGTACCAGCCTGTCAAAGACCAGCGAGGACGCATCGGGACGACGGGTCGACATGGCCTGTTGCTCTTCCTGCGGGATAATTAGTGCACTGCCAATTTTTTCCGCCGCACCATACAGTTCATAGTACAACTTCAGGTACAGCGAAAACCGAGACAGTCCTAAAAATACCGCCGACATGATCAACTCTGCGGCTACCAGTTGCCCAATCGACAACTGACCTTCAACCACCAGCCAGCCGCCGACGCCGAGCAACGCCGCACTGGCGCCTGCGTAAAGCAACAGGAACATTACCGCCTGGGAAAAAGTAAAAACAAAATGCCGTTCGTGGGCATGAACATAATCACTGATACAACGTTCGGTTTGCTTACCCGCATAGTCAAGGTGCCGTGACGACTTGAAAAACTCATGGGCCGAGGCAATATCGCCCAGCCACTTAGCGGTTTCATATTTGGCATGTGACAGCTGCACCGCAGTACGTTTCGCACCCGTGCCCCAGATTTCCCATATCAGGTACATCACCACCAATATAAGTACATTAAACACAAACAGTGCCGGGTGATAAAACGATACCAGGGTAAAGCCCACCAGCATTTGCAGCACCAGGGCAAAACCATCCACCATCAGAGCCGGTACATTTTTTTGCAGGGTCATAATATCGAAGTAGCGCTGCGTAATACTGGTATTTTGTCGGCCTTCAAAAAAGCTGTGCGGCGCCATAATGGTCTTAAGGCTGAGATCAGCGGTCAGTCGCGCATACACTCTGCGCTCGTACAGCTCCATCACCCGCATACGCAGCGCACTGAACACACCAGAAACGGCCAGCACAAAAAACAATACCACGGCCAGAATGGTGACAGCCCGAACCGACGCAATATTAGCGATGGTGTTGATCAGTGTTTGCACGGCAATAGGCACGGCCAGTGTCATTAGCCCGACGGCCAGGCCGTAGGCTATGGCCACCCCAAAAAAGCCCCGCTCAGGTTTAAGAAGGCCAAACAACAGTTTCCGCGTTCTTGCCAGATCGATTGACTTACCCATGGACTAATTTCGCTCCTGTTAGCTGCCTGGCTACTTTACGAAACCATTCATTACGGGTAAAACTGATAATATCTTCATTAAACATCGAAAATACCTGATTATATGTCACCGGTTAATTACCACCATCTCTATTATTTTTACGTTGTTGCCCGTGAAGGCAGTATTGCCAGCGCGGCCAGTGTGATCCATGTGACAGCTCAAACTATCAGCGGGCAACTGGCGACCTTTGAAAGCAACATCGGTTATCCGTTATTTGACCGGGTAGGCAAACGACTTCACCTCAACAGCCGTGGCAAAAGGGTGTATCAGCATGCCGAAGTTATTTTTGAGAAAGGACGGGAGCTGGCAAAAGTGCTTCGGGACAACGATGATGTACCTGCCAGTGAATTTGTTATTGGTGTGACAGATGCAATTCCTAAAGTGCTGGCCTTTGACTTTCTCGACAACGTTATACGTAGCTCGCCCGATACCCGGTTTATTTTTCGGGAAGGGTCTTTTGACAGTCTGGTGAGCGACATTGCTATCAACCGGGTAGATTTAGTGCTGGCCGATCACGGTTTGCCACCAGGTTCGAATGTGAACGCCACCAGCCTGTTTTTAGGCGAGTCAGAGTTAAGCTTTTTTGCCGCTAAACGTACGCCACTGGATGACACGGTGCCATTTCCTGCCTGTCTGCATAATGCACCGCTGCTTTTACCGGGCAGCAAATCAGGGATTGTGCAGGCGCTTAAAGCCTGGCTGGACAGCCATGGGATCTACCCGCATATTGTTGCCGAGTTTGATGACAGTGCTTTGCTTAAGCTCTTTGGCAGAGAAGGCTTTGGTGTGTTTTGTGCGCCTTCCAGTATTTCCGCGCATGTCGAGTCGCAATATGGGGTGGCCTGTATTGGCGAGGCCCGAGAAGTCACCGAGCGGTATTTCGCCCTGTGCGGCAGAAGTATGCAAAATACCCCGCTACTTCAGCGCATTGTCAGTCAGGCCAAAGCATTGCTCCAGTAGGCGTGGTGTCGTCATGCTCTGTCAGCAATACTTTCTCTACTCCTGGCCAGGTGTCATGAGCCGGTTAGTCCACAGGCGACCATCGCGCAGTACCATCTCGTAGTGGCCCGCCTGTACGACACGCGTGACCGTTTTAGGGGAAAACAGCGCGTAGCAATACTGCCCGTGCTTTCTGACGGACGGGTAGCGTAACCCGGCCACGCCAGCCTGTCTGAGCGCGCCGCCAAATGATTGCGCATGGGTATAGTCATCGGGATCGAGCAAGTCGGCCGAGTGTGCGTTTCGTTCGAGGGTTTTGTAGCCCAGCGTAGTGAATTCACAGCACAGTTCCCGAAACACAAAGCGGTCATAAGCCAGACCGTCAATCTTCGACCAGTACTGTTGCTGATGGTACTGCACTTCGGCCAGCGCGGTAACCGTGTTGTCTGCAATGTACAGTACCCCAGCATCACCGGATGAAAACCGCGAGCCATCTGGGTTTACATGCGTAAATGGGGCGACGGCATAAGAGACGCCCGTAATACCAAACGGAATATCTTGTGACGCAAGCAGGTTTAGATTTCCTACCTCATTCTGGAGCCGTGGGTTGGTCAGTGCCTGACATGCATATACAGCGTTCAGTTCTTCAGCATCTGCCACATCATCAAACAGGCCAATGGGAGGAAACTTCGAGTTGACCAGCCGATAACCGGTTGTCTTCTGTTCCGGCAGGTCGGTAAGTTCATCTACCCTTACCACTGCGCCCCTCGTAATGCGTCAACCCGCTTGAACACTTCATAAAGGTTAGCGACGGATCCTTTCAGCATCAGTTCAAAAGGGGTCGCACCATTGAAAAAGGGATTATGATTTTTTTTATGAACAAACCCATACACGTTTTCAGGATTATCAAACACCGTGCGCAGCGCCGCATGAATGTTTAACACGTAGCTGACCCGCTCAAGTTGATCCCGGCTCAGGCTGACCAGTTCTTTCTTTTTGGCCCGGGCAATGCTCGCCGGGGAGATACCAAGAATCGTAGCCATCTGCTCTCGGGTGGCCTTCCATTTACCAAGCACATTTACGGCTACATGCAACGATTGTGACGCTGCATCAGATTGTGCAAATTCTGCGGCGGCCAGCATGATTGACTCCAGTTGATAAATACTGCCTAAAGAATAAACATAGTATCTGAAGAGTCATTTTTCAAGAATTTGTATCTTGAGATACAAAAAGCATAAAAAAGCGGGTGCAACTGGCTACCCGCTTTTTTTACTGGCAATATCTGAGGCGCGCTATATTCAGGCGCCTCCGGTACCTAGACGCTCGCCCTGATAACTGCCTTCCTGGACCGCTTTCCACCAGCGTTCGTTGTCCAGATACCATAATACGGTTTTGCGGATCCCGCTCTCAAAGGTTTCCTCTGGTTTCCAGCCCAGTTCGCGGGCAATTTTACTGGCGTCGATGGCGTAGCGCATATCGTGACCGGGCCTGTCCTGCACATACGTGATCTGCGTCTCATACGCTTCACCTTTCGGTTTGATGTCATCAAGAATACGGCAGATAGTAGTGACCACTTCGATATTCTGTTTTTCGTTGTGACCACCGATATTGTAGGTTTCACCTATTTCGCCTTTCAGTGCCACCAGCACCAGGGCCCGGGCATGATCCTCAACATACAGCCAGTCACGAATTTGGTTGCCCTTACCGTATACAGGCAGTGGCTTACCCGCCAGCGCGTTTAATATCACCAGTGGGATAAGCTTTTCCGGAAAATGATACGGACCGTAGTTGTTAGAGCAGTTGGTGACCAGCGTCGGCAGGTTGTAGGTCCGAAGCCATGACCGTACCAGCTGATCAGACGATGCCTTGCTCGCTGAGTACGGAGAGCTGGGGGCGTAAGGCGTTGTTTCAGTAAACAGCGGTAGTTCTGCACCGGGCTCGGCGTCATCCGGGTGTGGCAGATCGCCATACACTTCATCAGTAGAGATATGGTGGAACTTAAAGCCTGCCTTTTTCTCATCAGATAATGTGGCATAGTACGCACGAGCCTGCTCCAGCAAGGTGTAGGTGCCCACCACATTGGTCTGAATAAACTCACCCGGCCCGTCTATAGACCGGTCTACATGCGACTCGGCGGCCAGGTGCATAATAATGTCGGGCTGGTACTGATTAAGTACCCGCTTCACATTTTCGCCATCACAGATATCCACCTGTTCAAAATGGTAGCGCTCGCTGTCGCTGACCGGCGCCAGCGATTCCAGATTGCCCGCGTAAGTCAGCTTATCTAAGTTAATGGCCGTATGGGGTGTGTCGTTGATAATATGCCGGATAACGGCAGAGCCAATAAAGCCGGCACCGCCTGTCACAAGAATCGTTTTTGCTGTCATGGTTTACTCTTCGCCTGACTGGACCAGCTCGTCCAGCATTTTATCTAACTGACTGCGCCAGTGTGACATGGCCACGGTGGTAAAGGTTTCGCGGGTCAGGGTTTTGTCCAGAACACTGTAATGAGGGCGCGCCGCTGGTGTGGGATACGCACTGGTCGGGATAGGCAGCACCGGAATGGCTGACTCAAGCAGGCCTTTTTCCAGCCCCAGTTGCTGAATAGCCAGCGCAAAGTCATACCAGCTGGCGACGCCCTCGTCGGTCCAGTGATAAACACCGGCAGTGCGGTTAATGGCCGCGTCGACACACACTTCGGCCAGCCCCTGCGCCCAGGTTGGCGACCCAATCTGATCGTCAATCACGGTGAGCTGTGGCTTGTCTTTCATTAGCTTCAGCATGGTTTTGACAAAGTTGTTACCGTGCGCCGAATACACCCAGGCAGTTCGGATTAGGCAGCTGGCGTCAGGCAATAGCGACAACAACGCCTGTTCGCCGTCGGCTTTTGTTTTGCCATACACGCCCTGAGGTTCTATAGGGTCATCAACCTTGTAGGGTGAGCCCTTCTCACCATTAAACACATAATCGGTGGACACGTGCACCATAAATACATCGTGCGCTTTACAGTATTTGGCGATGTTCTCAACCGCCAAAGCATTGAGCTTGTGACACTGCGCCGGGTCTTCTTCGGCTTTATCTACTGCGGTGTAGGCCGCCGCATTGATCACGACCGACGGCGATAACGCGTTTAAGGTTTCTGCCACCTTCGCTTCGTCGGTAATATCGGTATCGTCACGCCCCAGAAACACGGTGTCAGCATCCGTCAACCGCTGCAGCTCGTACGCTAGCTGACCAGATTTACCAATTACAACTGTTCGCATGCGTTTATCCTAAAATGTGGGGGCGTCGGCAAACGCCAGGCCGTCTTCGTCTTTACCAGAAAGAGATGGCGGCTGGCCATCCACCAGCGGCCACTTGATACCAATATCCGGGTCGTCATAACGCACCGAGACTTCTGACTCCGGGTGGTAATAATCGGTACACTTGTAAACGAATTCCGCCGATGCGGAGGTCACATAAAAGCCATGTGCAAAACCGGCCGGTACCCACAACTGGCGCTTATTTTCTGCTGACAGCGTTACCCCAACCCACTTGCCAAACGTGGCGGAGCCTTTACGCATATCCACAGCGACATCGAATACTTCACCTTCGGTGACGCGAACCAGCTTACCCTGCGTTTTTTCAAGCTGATAATGCAGGCCGCGTAAAATACCCTGACGGGATTTGGAGTGATTGTCCTGCACAAACGTGACATCCGCACACTGCTCCCGAAACCAGTCATCGCGAAAGGTTTCCATGAAAAAACCACGCTCGTCACCAAACACGCGCGGTTCGATAATTTTGACATCATCGATGTCAGTGTTAATTACTTGCATAGGTACTCGTTTATTTTGGGAAGATGCGACACGCCGCCGCCGTCGAATTTATACTTTTACCCGGTCATTGACGACCTTAAGCAGGTAGTCGCCATAACCGCTTTTCACCAATGGGGCTGCCAGCTTTTCTAATTGTTCGCCGCTGATATATCCCATACGGTAAGCCACCTCTTCCGGACAACATATTTTCAGGCCCTGGCGCTTTTCAATGGCGGCAACAAAGGTGGAGGCATCCAGCAGGCTGTCCAGTGTACCGGTATCCAGCCAGGCCGAGCCGCGGCCCATCAGCTCTACTTTTAAACTGCCGTCCTGTAAATACAGGTTGTTCAGATCGGTAATTTCCAGCTCGCCGCGGGCTGATGGTTTCACCTCTTTGGCAAAATCGACCACACGATTATCGTAATAATACAGGCCTGTGACAGCATAGCTGGACTTAGGCTTGGCCGGTTTCTCTTCAATACTGAGCGCCTGCCAGTCATCATCAAAATCCACTACGCCGTATCGCTCGGGATCATTCACGTGGTAACCAAATACCGTTGCCCCCTGCTGTTGCGCAGACGCATTTTTCAGTGACGAGGTCAGATCGTGGCCGTAAAAGATATTATCGCCCAATACCAGCGTGCAGGGGTCGTTACCAATAAACGACTCGCCAATCAGAAACGCCTGTGCCAGGCCATCTGGCGACGGCTGCGCGGCATACTCAATATTAATCCCCAGTTGCGAACCATCGCCCAGCAGATCAATAAAGCGCGACTGCTCCTCAGGGGTGGTAATGATGAGAATGTCGCGAATGCCGGACATCATTAAGGTTGCCAGCGGATAAAAAATCATGGGCTTGTCGTACACCGGCATCAGTTGCTTGCTAACCACCCGGGTTAACGGGTGTAGGCGGGTGCCGGAGCCTCCCGCGAGAATAATACCTTTTCGTGCCATGTCGTCCTCTTAAATGTATTAAGGCGTTCCTTGTTACCCCTGCCGCTTGGCCTGGATCATTCCGAGCAGCTGTTTCGCTTTTTGGTGCCCGGGTTCAACCCGCAGGATTTCTTTGCATATCTTTTCGGAATTATCCAAATCGTTCAACACAAATAACGTGTAGGCGTACGCGATAAGGCTGTTTACCGGCAGCACGCCCTGCTTTATCGCCTTATCATAATAGGGTTTGGCCTTAGCGTATTGCTGCAGATTGGTATAAATTACGCCCATATTGGAGTTGATGACAGCCCGTGCTGGCATGGCCAGCTCCCAGGATTCCAGCAACTTCTGCCCTAAGCTCAGTGCTTTGTCATACTGCTGCGTGTTAATGAGCACCGCCAGATGGGTATTCACCATAACCCCGTCAATCTCGCCCCCAGCCGCTCCGTACATTTTATCCAGCAGCTTCAGCGCGGTCTGCGTATCCCCCTGTTTTAATTTATATTCGGCGTAGTTGTGTATAGTACGCACATCGGTTGGGGCCAGTGCCATTTCGTTCTTGTAAAACACATCCGGATCCTGCCACTGCAGATTGCGAATGTAAGTGGTATAGCCAAGCAGAAGAAGAATCACCACGGGCACCGCCGCTTTATACTGCATTTTCCAGCTGGACGGTAACAGCGTAGTGGTTGAGACACATAACGTAGCAATAGCCAGGAACATACCAAAGTCAGGCAGGTAATTGCGGTGCTCGAAGGCCAGGTCGGTAATGGGGATAAGCGCCGACTCGACCAGATGGGCAATATAGAAAAAGAAGATTCCAAAGGCCACCAGCGGTAGCCGGCGTTTTGCCAGCCAGGCAAAGCCTAAAATAACCACGTGGCCAATCGCCGCAGAAATGATTTGCCACACGGCAAAGCTGCTTTGTCGCAAATCAAATTCCAGTTGCAGCGGCCAGGGCCATACTATCTTACTTAAGTACATCCACAGCACCGGTAACTGCACCGTAAAATACTCAAAGCGAGACATGTCTTTGTTTTCACGGGTTAGCATATCTACTTTGGTAAGAAACGGCCCCACCGTGTCAGGCACAATTAGGTATCCTGCGACCACCACTGCCAGCGCCGCAAGCCCGGCAAATACGATGTAGCGCACCGACAAACTGCGAAATATCACCACTTCCAGCGCGACAATAACTATAGGCAATGTGAAGGCATTTTGTTTAGTGAACAACGCCAGCGCTGCCATTACCACCGCAATAACCAGTAACAATGCCTTGACGCTTACCGCCCGGCTCATTCTGAAGCCAACGTAGGCCGTCAGGCTGGCCAGATAAAACAGGGTTACCAATGCGGCCAGACGTTGCACGATATAGGTTACGGCCTGACTTTGCAGGGGATGCAAAACAAACAACAAGCCACACAAAGTAGCAATAGCAATGAGTTTTAGCTGTGGTGCATCGGGTCTGACCTGACGGCCCAGCAGGTAAGCGAGAGAAAAAGCTAGCCAGCCATTAATAAGGTGAATAAAGACATTGGTAATATGATAGGGCGTGACATCCAGGGCATGCTGTTTGTAGTCCCACCACAGGCTGATATAGCCAACAACCCGAAGGCCATAGGTGTCATATAAGCTGGCCAGGGTGGCATTACGAAATGCTGCGTTAGCAGTAATTGAACTAACGTCATCAAGATAAAACGGCACGCTCAGGCTGGAGTAATACACGCCCCAACACGCGGCGGCGATAAGCAGTAGCGCTACCACTACCTGCACTGACAATCTATGTAATGGCATGGTTACTTGTTTATCTCCTCTTCCCTGTTGGTAAGTGGTTACTGACTACTTCTGTCTGCCTGTTTTTCACCAAAATTAGCACGCACAACGCGCTTCTCTTCCACCGCCTGTTCCAGAATAGCCATACGCTGCACTAATCTGTCCAGCTTGGTTTGCATGCGCTGACGTTCGATGTCCATCAGCAGAATTTTTACCATTGCGGCTCCCAGTGCCACCAGCACCGGAATAATAGGCGGATAGCCTATCCCCAGCTGTACGCCAATGGCGTCGATGATGGAGGGAAAGAAACTCACAAACAGCACCAGAATAGCCAGCGCAAACCAGCGCGCAGCCACCAGCGGCGAAATGTGATCGCGCCGGGTAAGAAAAACAATGGTTAAACTAAGCACCGCACCAATAAAGGCGGCAATAAGATGGGCGTTACTCAAGCTCTGCTCCTGCGGTGAGTTTTTTGTGATAGCGAGCCACTTCCTGCGGCCCCAGTTTCGTGATGCTTAAAATAAAGGTGTAAAGCAGGTATTTAAACACGGCCACCCAGGAATGAAAAATCCGCGAGATCCCGTCTTTGCGCTCCTGCATGGCGACATCCACTTCCGTGCAGCGCATTTTTAGTTTGCGCAGCATGAGTAACACACCGACGTCCTGGTATTCAAACATGGTGGCCTGCTTTGAGGCCAGCACCCGCATGGCGGGACGCGAATACAGGCGCAGGCCTGAGGTTAAGTCGCTGACATCCAGCCCGGACAACCGCTTAAATACCCGCCAGGCGATATGCCGGCCAGTACTCCCGCGACTGGTACACGAGCCAATGGTACAGTCAGTGTCTTCTTCGGCCTTTTCCAGCAGTGTCAGCAACGCCTGTTTAGGGTGCTGCCCATCCGCATCGCAGGTAACGACGCACTCTATGCCCCGCTTCAGCGCATAGCGAATGCCGGTCTGCGTTGAGCGCCAGGCACCTAAGTTAGTCACGTGCGGTAATACTATCGCCCCTTCACCGCGCGCAATGTCGGCGGTGTTATCGGTACTGGCATCATCCACCACAATGATTGGGCAGCTAAAATGCTCGCGAAGGCCACGGATCACCGTGCCAATGGTCCTGGACTCATTCATTGCCGGGATCACGATGGCAAGGCGTTGGTTACGGAATGTTTTCATGTGCGCAAGTGTACCGGCAACCGGCTAAAATCGCTAGTCCTGACGGGGCCCGGCACCGAACAAATGTTGCGTGATCGCCAGCAGACTCGGGAACCGTGCTACGCCGTCATCCTTATTCAGGGCGTAACCACCTTCAATAGCATACAATTGTGGCACACCCGCGCGGCGACCGGCTTCCATGTCAGAGGGTTTATCGCCCACCATTACCGAGGCTGCAAGGTCAATATTAAGACGCTGTGCGGCCTCAAGCAGCATGCCCGGCGCCGGCTTTCTGCAGTCACACTGCTGTTTGTAGTGAGCCAGGCCTTCAGTTGGGTGGTGCGGACAATAGTGTATGGCATCAATGTCTATGCCCTCGCGCCTGAACTGATCGCGCATCCACGACGTTAGTGCGTGAAAATCGTCTTCGGTGTAGTAACCGCGGGCAATACCGGCCTGATTGGTCACAATAACCAGCAGGTACCCCGCTGCCTTTATTGCACAGCAAGCTTCAAAGACGCCCGGTAGAAATTCAAAGTCCTCAGGCTGACTAACATAACCATGATCGGCGTTAATGACGCCGTCGCGGTCAAGGAAAAAGGCTTTTTTCATTTTCATGCAACTAGCTTATAACGATGACCCGCGAATGAAAATGACGTTTTATTTTTTATGCCTGAAAGCACGCTATTTTCAAAGAGGCAATCAGTAAGTAAGCACTTACGATACTTTTCCATAGAGTCTTACGAGTGCGTGAAGACTAAATATAATCTTGCTCACCGCTAAATCGTAAAATATACTATTTTTTAAAGTAATTATTACTTTATGGTACTCTATGAGTAACAGTAGTGTGGCTGAACTGTTTGAAAGCGTTACGATATCATCTCAACAGCCCGCCCCTTCAGTGCTTGCCAAGGTATTTGAGAGGAGGCTTAACAGTGATCCTGACAGTGATGATCTGGAGGCGGTTAACCCAGCCTTGTACGTAAGCACGCTTAAACAAGGGGTATCAGGATCGTTTTTACGCTTCCTTATGACTCATATACCCAAGCGAATAATATGCCGAACGTTGGGTACCGATGAGTCAAACATCAGTAAGCTGGTAAGGCGACAGAAGCTGACCTGGGGCCAGACAGAAGATATTGATGATCTGATATCGGTTTGGCGCGAATTATTAGCATTTTTCGAGAAAGACACTGCGCTACTTCAGGAATGGTTATCATCGTCTGTGGCGGCACTGGGGGGGAGTAGCCCGGAAGAACTGATTGTTAGTCAGCATGGTCGCAAAGTGTTAAGGCATGTACTGGATGATATGCGCTACGGGGATTTTGCATAAACAATGATCCTGTTTAAAACCATCAAAACGCCGTACGTTGACACCTGGTATGACTACAGTAAAACCGCAACCTTTAAATCAGGCGGCCGCTGGAACAGTGCAGGTATAGCTGCCATGTACACATCGACGAATCCGCAGAACGCCATGCTTGAGTTAGGTAATTACTGCTCGTCACCTAAGATGGCGAACACACTTTATAAACTGCTGATATTCGAAGTTAAAGAATTACGCCTGTTTGAGGTAGATGTTACGCAGCTCCCTAGCAACTGGGACCGCAAACCACACGGCGGAGCATGCAGCACCATTGGCGACAGGGTACTTAGCGACGTAAACTACGACGGTCTGCTCATTCCCTCAGCCACCATTAATAAAGATGCAGCCACTCATCCTGTTAACAGTGTAAGAAAAGCGGCGTATGCAAACGTGGTGATGAACATTTCGCATATGGATGAAACGGATATGCGTGTGATTGATGTCTGCTCGCCCGTGTTTTCAACACAAATGTTTAGCGCAAAAAAATAATTACAGAATAGCCTTGTAGACTTCACGCATTTGCTGCTCTACCTGCGTGATCTCAAACCGCTCTACAAACCTTGCCCGTCCCTCACTGCCTAAGCGCTGACACAAATCACGATTATTCTGTAACTGGTTAATGGCCAGGGTCAGACTGCTCGCATCACTTCGCTTCACCACCAGACCAGTGTGATTATGAACAACAACCTCACTCATACCTGAGCCGGGTACATCGGTGCAGATACACGCCTTTCCGGCCCGCATTGCTTCAAGCAGCACAAGGCCAAATGCCTCGGTACGTTCAATCGAGGGAAGGACAAGTGCATCACAGTCGATGAGTTCCTGCTCCAGTGCTTCATCGCTGAGACCACTTAAAAAACGAACCTGCGCGTCAAGCGCATGCTGCTGTACCTGGTTTTCAAGACGCGCGTTTTCTTCACCACTACCAACAATGGTTAGCATCACGTGATTATCACATTTCTGTATTGCCTCAATCAGATAGCGGTGCCCTTTATAGTAGGTAAGCCTTCCTACACACAATAACTGCAAATTATTCTTATGAGACATGCGAGCCGCCAATGCTTTATCGTCCAGGCCAAGCGGTACAACGGTGCATTTATTTCTAAAAGCTTGCAGTGGCTCACTTGATGCTAGGTAATTTTGTGATGTTACCACTATTGATTGAGCACGCTTAAGCAAGGCGCGCTCAAACAATCGATACACAGGGTACAAAAGCTTTATTCCACCATGCGGCCTTTCACCCATCACATCACTGTGCCAGTGCACCACCCACGGAAGCTTGCGTGCAGCTGGCATAAACAATAGCCAAAAGCAGGTAACGTTAGGCATATGACAGTGCAGTATGTCGGGGGCCTCATGTCTTATAATACGTCTAAGGTAAAAATAAGCGGTAAGCGCAACAGGCACAAACAGCAACACCATCTGAATAGGTATGCGGTAGATACGACACTGCGCAACCTCCTGCTCAGCATAACCGGTGCTGGCCTCATGCTGATGCACGGCGGCAGATACATTCAGCCCGCTCTGCTGTTGCGCACGCATCAGCGCCAGCATCATGTTTTCTATGCCGCCTTTGAAGGGAGAAAAGTATTTACCGATGTGAAGCACGTTCATTTTTTTCTGCGGTATTGGTAGCGCGCTATCGCGCGGACTAGTTTCATAACGGGTTTAAGTACATACCACTTAAGCGGCACACGACCATAATGGTTTTTCACTACTTGCATCGATTCCTGGTAGTGTTCATCAAGTCGATTATGGGTTTTGGTGTCGGCGTGCATACGGTTCGCCGCACAGGTCTCCCGCGTTCTCACAAAGCACCCGCCATGCCGGTATAGCTTCCACCACAAATCGAAATCCATCGCCATTTGCAACGACTCATCCAGCCCGCCAACTGCTTGCCAGGCATCCCGCCGGATTAATGTGGCGGGTTGCCCAATGAAACAATAATTGGCCAGAAGATGAGGCGAAAAAGGCAGCGTGAGGTAACGGGAATGTCGCTGCCCCGCTTCAGTAATATGCCAGCAGTCGCCGTATACGGCCGGTGCACTCGGGGAATGCTTAAGCTTACCAAGCAGTGTAGTCAGGCCTTCAGGCATAAATAAATCATCGGAGTTAAGCCAGCACACAAACGGCGCGGCTCCCTTTGCAACGCCCTGGTTAATTGCATCCGCCTGCCCCTTGTCGGGCCTGCTTTGCCACCCCGCAAGTTTATGCTGCCAGCGCTTGATGACGTCTACACTGTTATCCGTTGAGCCACCATCAATAACATAGACTTCCATATCCACATTTTGCGCAAAAACCGATTCCAGCGCCTGATGCAAAAAGCGCCCCTGATTATATGATGGAATAACAACGGTGACTTCGGCCATAACGCTACCTAGTGGCGAAAAAACAGTTCTTTAAGCCGACTCGTCAGCATAAAGCGAATAAGCGTTAGGGTCATAGCTCTGGCATTGTAACGTGATTTACCTGGCGTTTTCGCGTAGGCCACTCTGAGCTTTTCCATTTCCTTAAAGCCTGACTCGCCGATTTGCGCTACCGTTTTCTGCGCCGGGTGAAAGCGAAATGCTCCCATAAAGCGGTCTATTTTCTGAAAGCGGGCACCACAGGCTTTAAATCGCAACAGCAGCTCCCAGTCCATGGCAAATTTATAGTCTTCATTGAGCGCGCTGCCGACTTTTTCCCACAGCGATCTTTTCCAAAACAGTGTTTCCTGGGGAATAAAGTCAGCATACGCAAGCACATAGCTATGTGCCTCAGACACTACCCATTGTCCAATGTCTTCACCTTTTTCATTAATAAGCATTCTTTGGCCGTAAACCACATCCGCGTTTTCACTGGCAACCAACCTATTCACTGCAGTGCTTATTGCACCTGGTAAAAACAAATCATCAGAGTTTAGCCAGGCCAGAATTTCACCCGTGGCGCGCGCAAAACCTTTATTGATAGCATGCGTCTGCCCGTTATCCGGCTCGCTTACCCACCAGGCGAGTTTGCTGGCGTAGCGCTTAATAATCTCGACCGAGCCATCATCGGAGCCGCCATCGACAACAATAACCTCAAGATTAGGATACCCCTGCGCAAAAACCGACTTGAGTGTATCTTCCAGATACGCCGCCTGATTATACGACGGGATGACCACGCTTAGTTTTGGTTGCATAGCAGGCAAGCTAACAGATGGCTGCCTAAGCTGCGACAGCGGCCTGGGTGTATATTGCTGCTCAAGCCGCATGCAGCTGGGGAAGACAAACTTTTTAATCATTCTTCAAACAACAATGGAATCCCAAGTGGTACTAAATAATCGCGCGCCAATTTGTTTTCAATTTCGGCAAAGGTGGCATGATCAAAATACTGAAACTGTTCAGGGGTTCTAACAGACGCCTTCTTGCTTTGCGTATCATTGTTGTATTGAAGAAAAGGAGCGGAGTCCGTCACTTTCGCTAAATTGATTTCAGCAACACTTTCTTCGCCGCTGATAAACGAAACAACTCTCTCCAGTTCGGAGGTTGTATTGTGTGTCAGCGACTCATAATTCACCAGGCAGTATTGGCTCTCAGGAAGCGCTTTATTTAGCCACCATGTACTGGCAAATTGTTTCCAGTATTCCAAGCGGGATACCAAAAAGTCATCCCAGCTTCGCTGGCTGTTCCTTGCTACATGGTTGTGTTTAAGCGCAAACTCATAGTAAGACGATATTGCCATAAGCGGATGTCGCAACTGCACCAAGAACTCCCGCTTTCCGCCGTGTAGCTGCTCTAGCATTGCAGTACCTGCAAGCTCAAAGTCGTGCGACTTAATATAATTTGCACGCTGCAAATGCTCTTCACCTACCCCTTCCTTGCCTTTTCGGGGGTGGTATGTATCAGAATTGAATGACTGCCCATACACCTTGTTTAGTAATTGGCGCAAAAAACGGTGTCCAGAGCGTGGGAAACATGCATTCACCACTACCTTTCCCTGTGGCATCGCAAGTTTACTCATAATTAAAGTACCTCAGAAAATCCATGGCTTGTTCGTTTAGCGTTTCAACCGTCTCAGCCGCTAGCTTTTTCTTGTAATTACCAGGGTGAACCTGACGAATGTGCTGATCGTCTTTTTCTTCGCTGGGGATCACATCAAACTGCTTAACGACATTTTCTGCTAATTTATCTTTTACCGGGATATCCAGGTAGGTTAATACACCTTTGAACCAGCTCAGCTTTTCATAAATGACGTCTTCATAACGGTATATTTTGACGTTTTTATTCGCCAGGTTCTTTTGATATTGCTTAAACTGTCCCATGTATGACTTCATGCGCTTTACAACAAACTCATCTATATCCAGTTCAGATGTTTGTTGACGTGAACGTGTCATGGCTTCATGGCCTTTGGGGATCACATGGCTTTTCGCAATAGAATAGTACATGGATACAGCCATATCCCTTGGGTCGCGAACTAACCAAATGGCTTTGCTACTGCCGATATCCAGCTCAAATCTTGGATAGTGCCTGAACCCGGTATAAAGAATACCGTCAAAGTCCAGGCAAGGCAGTGCCTCGCTGCCTAATTCTGCTGTGGATAAGCCCTGATCAAATGCCTGGTTATACAGTGAAAACGTCGGTGTGCCCTCGACCTGGCAATACACCGAGAGCAAGTTATCGAGTAACGTGCTACCACTTTTTGCAAACGCAAACACAAACTTACGTTCGAAGTTTGGTTTGGGGGTCGGTACGGTGACCGAATAAGGTTTACCCTTATCCGTGGTAAATGAAAATTGTTGCATAACTACACTTTTAATAATTTTGCGAAAAAACGGTGCGTACTATTTAACGCACGCAGCAGAAGTGGCCGGCTTCGGAACACATGCTGAAGATAAAAGAACAATGAAAACTCTTTACTGAATGCACTGCTGTTTAGTTTAGATTTAAGTGCATTCACCTGCCTGACGAGCAGCGACACCTGGTAGTCTGCTGACTCGTCGCTGCCAACGAACCCTTGCTCTTGCTGAAGCTCCCAGCTTTGCTGCAACGCAGCGACCTCACTGTTAGTGGCAGCAAAAAATGCACTGAACATATTGCGGTCTCTGAACAACCCTGTTGCTTCATTGCTTACCTGATACTGATTAAAGGTGACGTCACCGTAATCAGCATCGGTACGCCAGACGGAAGTCACTGCGGCAGAAAGTACAGGAAGCCTGCCGTTTAGCTGCTCAGCCTCATACAGCAAGACAAAAATCGCACCTATACCAAACTGCGCAATGCGCGCATGGGCAAACGATACGGCACTAAGCACGGTGGTGGGCACAAGAATATTGGCATTGGCAAGTCTGTGGGCCGAGAACCGCGACAGCATACGCTGGCTAAGCCGGGTTACGTCGCCATCCAGCCCTTTTATGCCGTATTCCAGTGTTTCGTGAACCCCGTGCAACGACTGGTAATCAACGAATGCTGGAGAATAGGCACTGCTGGCGGTGTTATTACTGGCCACAGTCAGCTCAAACAGATGATCGCGACTCCAGGTATGCTCTGGGGTAAAGCACATAAACGCCTCCCCCAGCGTATCGACATTGGCCACCAAAAAACCACCCAATGGCCCTTGGTGCTCATGCACAACAACGTCAAAATGCATTGATGACACAGAAGCCAATGCTTGTTGCTGCTTACGGGTACAAAGCACATGCAGGCAGCCAGGTTTGAGCAACTGCGCTTCACATTGTACCAGCGCCTGGTTTACTGCCTCTGTGCCATAATGTCTGCAGTCAACCACCACATGAATATTAGGTGATGCGCTTTCGATAAACGCTTGTCGTGCGCGCATATCTTTTTGTGCCTGGTCGCATAGCGCTGCAATTTCTTTTTCAAGCGCAAACTGCTCAAGAAAAATGGCCTGGCAAGCTCTGGCATTGTCCTTCGCTTGCTGCCAGTTCGCTTTTACAGAGGCAACAACGGCAAGTAAGTTCTCCGCCGTTTGTTTAGGCGTTTCTCCATACTCAAAATAATACACCTTGCTACCGAAGTGGCGTTCGATAAAGGGGTTTTTGTCGGTAATAATAACCGTGCCTGCCGCGCACGCCTGAAATATGCGGGTTGAAACCAGCGCACTGTCGCGGTGCTGCTGCGAGGAAAGCACCAGCGTCATGCCATACTCACGGGATTTGTCGATGATGCTCTTGCCACCATCAAAGGGTAATTCACCGTTGTAATGCTGTATGCCTTCCCATAGCGGTACACCGTACTGTTCGCGTAACCCGTAAAACACAAATTCGCCGGATTTATCCAGCGTTTCAAACAGCCCTTCGTGGCGCACTGCCCGGTTTTCACTTTTTGACAGCTTTTCCCAGTTTACGCCTATATAAAAGACCCGTGCGTCTTCAGCGGTTACGTCTTCAGTTGCCAGGTTTTCAGGTGTGACAATTGAAGTGTGCAGCGACAGTGATGCCTCTGGCAGCCAGCCTTTACCTTTTTCTTCGCGCAGTGAGGCTACAAAATTATCCACCAGTGGAGAGCCTGCGGACAAAATACGATCGTGGCTGCGAAAACAGTCAGCAATGTAACCAAACTGTTTAATAGGCAGCGGCTGCTGGGTGATGGGATCATCAACAATATACGCAAGGGGGTTCCAGTTTACGGCATAGGAAAGCCCCGCCAGCAATTTTGGATTTAAATAGTGCAGATTTAACACAATATCAAAATCGTTGTGGCGAAAAACGGGTGATAACCGATCGCCCTTTTCTGACAGCTCCTGCCCAAGTGGATCGATTATAATGCCCTGGTGCCCCAGCGATGTCAGCACTGGCAGAATACGAAGAATAATATCCAGCTCGGAGTTTTTTGCGCCTGGCCAGTTATGCACCAGGCCTACACGCAATGACGTTGTTGATGACGCCATGCCAACATCCCTTTATTTAGCCAGACGTGCCAAGCGCCTTTTGGGCTCTCCCACATGTAGCTGGCTAATGGCAATACCTAGCTGACGCGTGTCTGAGCTGCTGCCCTCTTCGATGGGGCGTACCGTTTCAGGTAACAGAATGCTAATTAACGTAGCATCTTTTTTGCCCGGTTCCTTGGGTAGTTTCGCCACAAGCTGAAGAATATCGCCGTTCTGCCGCGTACTAAACTTGAGCACGATACCGTCGGCATACAGGCTAAGCCGTTTCATAAGGTCTGACTTCGCCACAGCCACCACATCAATCACCACTTCCTTTTTGCCATCACGATTAACCAGCAAGGCAAAGTCAACGCGCGGGTCTGCGCCACTCCAGCGAAACTCTCTGCCGTTATGCGTTTCCAGCTCATGCAGGTTTTCCTGGCTGGCAAAGTGAGACGCGGTAAGCGTTACTTCAGCGGGCAGTAGCGGTGGTAACTCTTCGGTGATGCCACGCTCTTCTTTGGCAAGCACTTCTTCAATAATTCGCACGCGCGCTGCAAGGGCACCTAAGCTACTTGCCATTTCCTGTTGCGGGTTTTCTGCATCTAAAAGCTGCTTAGAATACTGCTGCGTAAGTTGCTGCTCCAGGGCAGACAGAAACTGTGCTTCCTTACTTAAAGACATAACGAACAATTACCTGAAAAAATAAATTAATGTGCGTGGGTTAAGCGCGCAAAGGATACCATGACTACCGGTGTTGCACACCTGAAAATCTACTCAGTACGGGCCGAATCAAAATACCACTTACTGTGCAGGTGCACATCCTTGCTTTGCATCAATTCGCTAACGGTAAACCAGTGATAACGCGCGTGTTGCTCAGTAGGAAGAGCCAGGTTCGCCCGCTTTACTTTGATCCGATACCCCAGTACCACATAGTGGGTTGTGACGTCTTCGCCAAACACATAATCACTGTAAAAGTGCTCGAAAGGCCCAATCAGCTCAGCCTGCGCTAAGCTAACCGACAGCCCGAGCTCATCACGGGTTAAACGTTCAAACGCATCGGTAAGTCGCTCGTTTTTCATTATCCGCCCGCCAGGAACAAACCAAAAGCCCTTTGCAGGGCGATTAGCACGCTCGCCCAGTAAGACATCGCCCCGCTCGTCCTCGACCACCAGATCAATAGAGACAAGCGGAGTACTATCAATCACCGCTGTGAATGTTTGTTTATCTAAAAACATTATTTACTGCCAACTGAACACACCACGTTATCCTGACACAACACGTCGTCCTGAACTTGTTTCAGGACCTACCCCCGAAAACTATCCTGGTTATCTAAAAACCATTGATAAGCGTGCTCAAGCCCGTCCTTCAGGCTATAGGTATGCTTCCAGCCAAGCGCATGCAGCCGTGAAACATCCATTAATTTACGCGGTGTACCGTCAGGCTTACTGGTATCCCAGATAATATTCCCTTTAAACCCGGTTACCTGCGCGACCGTTTCAACCAACTCAAGAATGGTGCAATCCTCACCCGTACCGACGTTGATATGGCTAAGCATGGGTGACGTATTTGCATCATAGGTGCCCTTATCCAGCTCCATCACATGCACACTGGCGGCAGCCATATCATCCACATGCAAAAACTCGCGCATAGGTTTACCCGAGCCCCAGGCAACAACCTCATCGTCACCACGCTGCGCCGCTTCATGAAAACGACGCAGCAACGCGGGTATCACATGTGAATTTTCAGGGTGAAAGTTATCGTTAGGGCCGTAGAGATTAGTCGGCATCACCGAACGATAGTCACGCCCGTACTGACGGTTATAACTTTCACACAGTTTAATCCCTGCTATTTTCGCAATGGCATAGGGCTCATTGGTTTCTTCCAGTGTGCCAGTGAGCAACGCGTCTTCGCGCATAGGCTGCTCGGCAAGCTTGGGATAAATACAACTAGAGCCTAAGAACAGCAACTTATCAACGCCACTTTGATGAGCAGCGTTGATAATGTTGGCCTCTATCATTAAATTTTCATAGATAAACTCTGCAGGGTAGGTGTTGTTGGCGTGAATACCGCCTACTTTGGCGGCTGCTAAATAGACTTCATCAACGTTGTTTTCAGCAAAAAACTGCAAAACATCTGCCTGACTTAACAAGTTTAACTCATCACGAGTTTTGGTAATGATCGAAACGTTATCGCGTTTTTCTAAATTTTTAACTATGGCCGAGCCCACCATTCCGCGGTGGCCAGCTACGTATACTGTTTTCACTCAGTTATCCTTCAAGATTTTGAATTTTACTGTTTATCTTATTTAATATTTCAACGCCATAATATTCATTCATATGCCATGCATCTGCGTGGGTAGCATACTTTTGATCTGTGAATTGCCATTGTGGCGAAAATAGGTAGTCATCAAATAACCATTGCACGCTGCGGTTATTAACGAAATTTTCATTCATGTAGTCTTTTTGTATTTCGTAGATCCAAGGAAGAAACTCCTCGGGCTTATCAAGACCCTTTGGAAAATCCTCTTGATTGAGAATGCTTTTTGAAGGAACAGCTGCCAAACATACAAAAATTTTCCTTTAAACTTTTCTACAATTCTCTTTAACGTTTTACATTTTCACTACAAATTGACCAATTGAAACATATAGATTTTAACTAAACGATTCACAATATCTGGCGCATTTGGCTCAAATGGACAAATAAACCCGTCTCAGTTTAGGGGAAGTGAATACTCTGTTATTACAGTACGCTTTCAAGAAAAAAGCCACCCTAAAAATGTAGAGTGACTTTCATGGTATACAATCGTCGCCAGAATTTAAAAATAAACTCTGCGCATAAACACTTAACTACTTACTCTTTGGCCACTGCTACCGAAAAGCCATGCTTTTTTAGTAGAGCATGTTGTTTAGCTTTCTCTAAATCACTGGCAACCATCTCGGCACACATTTCTTCAACAGTAATTTCCGGCACCCAGCCGAGTTTCTCTTTGGCTTTTGAAGGGTCGCCCAATAACGTTTCTACTTCAGCAGGGCGGAAATAACGAGGATCGACTTTTATGATCACATCACCGGTCTTTACTCCCGGTGCCTTATCACTATCAACAGAGGTTACGGTTGCGATTTCATTAACACCTTCACCAGAAAATTCGACACTGATACCTGCTTCACTACAGCTTAAGCGAACAAAGTCACGAACCGATATTTGCTTGCCTGTGGCGATCACAAAGTCTTCTGCCGTATCTTGCTGTAGCATCATCCATTGCATGCGTACATAATCATTGGCATGGCCCCAGTCTCGTAGTGCATCCATATTACCCAAATACAGGCAAGACTCCATACCAAGCGCAATGTTGGCTACTCCGCGTGTAATTTTACGAGTTACAAAGGTTTCTCCGCGACGCGGCGACTCATGGTTGAATAAAATGCCATTACAGGCATACATACCATAAGATTCGCGATAGTTAACCGTAATCCAGTACGCATACATTTTAGCTACCGCATACGGTGAGCGGGGATGAAACGGTGTGGTTTCTTTTTGCGGTATTTCCTGAACAAGACCGTAAAGTTCAGAAGTCGATGCCTGATAGAACTTTGTCTTCTTCTCCAGGCCCAAAAAGCGAATGGCTTCCAACAACCGCAATGTCCCCATCGCATCGGCATCTGCCGTATACTCTGGCGCTTCAAACGACACTGCTACATGCGACTGAGCGCCCAGGTTATACACCTCGTCAGGCTGTACTTCCGACAAAATGCGCGTTAAATTCGAACTGTCGGTTAAGTCGCCATAATGTAAATGGAACTTGGGGTTGTCGTTGTGCGGATCTTCATAGATATGATCGACCCTTTCGGTATTGAACAACGAAGCACGACGCTTAATACCGTGTACCTCATACCCTTTTTCTAATAAAAATTCGGCCAAATAGGAGCCGTCTTGGCCGGTTACACCGGTAATAAGTGCTTTTTTCATAATTTTCTCAACAACTCAATTATAGTTTCTTTTTAATCTTCAGGAAAGAGTTACGCAACTCCTCATAAAGTACAAGGTCCAGTGAATTGTATCGAAGAATTCCATCTAACTCTGAAACTTCAAGAGCAGAAGAATACTTAGATTGGGTCATATTTCTCGATTTAATGTTTGGTTTAATCCAATTATTCACTTTACAAAAAAGGTCGACGCTTTCTGCAAAATACTCTTGGACCCCAACGGCGACAAACTTTTCTTCGACACGTTCCATGGCAATATCAACCATATCGCGTGTACAACCACCGAAAGGAATCTTAACGTGATCTGGACCAAGGAAAAATCTTAACATGCCGTTATTGAGTTCCTTAGACTCTAGTTTTTGTACATAGTCGACTATTGTTGAGGCTTCGTTTTCCATTCGCTCATGCAAATAGTGGCTTGGACTTTCTTTAACAAAGTTATAATGAGATAAAATTCTACCTAAAGGGTGACGGATTACTGTGATGTATTGAGCATCATTATCAAAGACCTCGTGTAGTCCATATGGCATGTGGCCTACAACAGCCTTGATTTTAATTTGCTCAGCTTTATTCAGTGCGTAAAATTTTTTTACCGATATTTTATGTCGCTCACCAAAGCTACCAGTCTCTGGCGCACCTGTAACCCCTAACTTATATATTTCGTCTGCTTTATAATTAGCCTGGAAAAGTTGATGCAAAGTAGAACCTGCGGTTTTAGGTATATGCATAAACACAATGGGCTTTTCAAAATCTCTTTTAATCAAAAAATTTTCTCACTTAATTTTTTACCATCATAGAACTTTAACAATGCTTTTAAAAACCCAACATCTTATTGTATAAATATTTCGACTCAGGCATTTTATTGATTACTCTTTCAACCTATAAATTCATCTCTTTCTTTTTTCTTTCTTCTGAGGGCATTTCCACCCCGCACATATTTACAACATTCGGCAATAAGCTTGGGAAATTTAATCTCATTATGAATTAGAGAATTAGATTTAAAACAAAAAAATTTAATGCTCTCATAATGCGACAGTTCTTTATGAAAATTAATAAAATTTTCAACCAGTTTTGATATTGGTTGCCCCGTCCCTATATACAACGAGCACTTAGCGTTAACTGGCTCTCTGATTAGAACAATAGTAGGCTTACCCATGAGGTTACCAAGTCTAACATTGTCTATTGAGTGAGTAGATTGAGCAATTTTTAAATCTTTAAAACACCAATTAATCAAGTCTACTGCGTAACTATTTCCCGACCTTGGATCCCCGTCAACAATAATGTCTGTATCCTCATTAGCGATAAGGCTAGACTTAAATAACATTTCCAGACCATCTCTAGTCGCTTTAATTTCATTTTTTCATGACGATATTTCTTTACTTATTAGAGTATCTCAAACAAATTGCGGAGCTCTTCGCGTTTATCGAGATAGGCATCTAATTGAAACTCAAACTCAATCAACATATCCAACATAAGGTCCTGAACCGTGCCTTTATACCCAACCAATCTATCCATCGTGTACACAGGGAACTTCATTACGTCGGCCAAGCCTTGCGTTCTGGAGTCGTGTGCAATTAGCATGGACGGCACTCCAGCCTGAAGCGGTAGCATATTTCCATGAATACGCATACCCAGGCTCAAATCACATGTACGCGCGATATCCATCCACGAGTCAACAGAGGTAAAACCAATCATTTTTTGTTTTAAAAGGTGTCTTAATTGTGGCTGTGTCATCCCTTCGGGCATATTCGACTTATAAGCGCCTGGAATATCGTCCGACTCACCTAGAAAGAATGGGTAGAGAGTAGGCGACTGAATAATGTAATGCGAAGGAAGCTCTCTTAATATCGTGAGAAAAGAGGTTAATGCGCTGCCGGAATGCGCATGACCGCCACTAAATTCACCAATACATGTTTTGAGAGAATGAAACCGGCGTATTGACTCTTTTGATCTATTTACGCGGTCTCGCAACAAATCACCGAAATTATCAGAATGATTAATAAAGTTTGAAGGGCAACCGGTGACTAGTGCGTTCGTTATCCCCTCTTTTTCAAGTAAGCTTTTTGTGAAACTATCACGAACGCTAATATATTTACTGCGTTCGGAAATAACTCTAGCTAGTTTTGCACCATTTGGCCCCAATTTTAGATCAGGGTCTACATGACTGGCCTGAGCACCCAATCCATAAGCTGTGACCGGCGCGTCAATTTTCTCTATTATCGATGCACGAACGCCATTTGACGCCTCATCTTGTTCTCTAAACCCAAGCCAGTTTGCGCAAGAAAGAATTACGTGATCGACTTTTTTATCAGCCTTTAACACTTCTCTCATCATTGGCCAGTTAACTACGGTATAATCTTCTATATCAGCAACCAGTTCTCTCAGCGCTTTTCTAAATGCAAAGTTACCAGTATTTAACCCTGTAATACGCATTATGTCTTCCGAAGAAGAATAATAAGGATTAGGGATAGAGTCTATTTGCTCTAAATCTAAATAATACTTTTTCATTAAAATCTCTTAGCTTAAAACCGACATATATTCATGCGACACCTTTAGAGGTTTGTGTGTGTCACTGGACTGTTCTACAAAGATCGTGTCAACTTCCTTTGTTTTCGTTGCGATTGCATTTTGCAAGGATTTAGACACTGCTTCTTTTGTGTACCCCGAGAATACCTCGCCATGTTTGAAAGCCTTAACAAACTCTTCGCACCCATGACCGGGACCGACGATGGGAACAACACCGTATGATGCACTCTCCACCAATATATTTGGCCAGTTATCATCGATGGACGGCGTCAGCAGATAATCACATCCACAATATACATCAACAATGGCTTCATGGTCGCTGATGTGCCCATGAATGCGGATCTCATAGCCTAATGGTGCGAGTTGCGCAACAACTTCGCTATCGAGGCGACCTACTAAATGTACCGCTAAACGTTTTACTATTGCAGGGTTGCTTTTAGCCGCTTCTTTAAAGCCATCGATAGCGAGCTGTAGTTGCTTTCGAATTTCATAAAACGAATCGGCAATCACAAGGATATGAGTTTTACCGTCATTTCTTTTTACAGGCTTTTTATTTGCTAACGGCTCATAAGCATTTCGGATCGTTTTCGCCCTGTCTCTGGGAACGATATTGGCGGCAAGCGCTTTATTAACGATATACTCACTTGGCGCCGTTAATATTACGTTTTCGAAAGCAAAAATCTCACGCTTAATCTCGTGAGCCACCTCTACCTCTTTTTGACTCATTACTGCCGTGTTGACCTGTGGACAGAGTTTACATGCCTTTAGGTATTGACGACATGATGAAGGGTAATGGCAGCCGCCTGTCATGTAATAAAAGTCATGAAGCGTGAACACAATGCGTATTCCGCTTTTTGCCAGTTCAAGCAGCTCTGCGGTTGTCAGTAGATAACTGGACCAATGTATATTGATAGCATCGTAATTCAGCAATAACTTAATTACATGATGACGTATGTCAGTAGCAAAATCTGCGGTGTAATGTGTATTGCTGATGGTTTCATTAGTTGCGCTTTGAGGCGGTGATACACAATCATCAACGCGACCGATCACAGTCATGTCAATGAAGTCGACAATACAGTTATCAGCCTGGTAGGTTTTTAATGCCTGATAAATACGATAGGCGGCTATGCCTGCACCACCGCCTGAGGCGCTTGATAAAACAGCGATTTTCATTGCGTTAACTCTATATCAGTTTCAAGCAATAATTCTTTTTTCAAGGCCTGTTGTGACTTCAGATCTTCCAACTCGAGCTTGATTGCATCGTGTTTTAAAAGCAAGGACTCGTGAGAGCCCAGTTTTTTAAGCTTATTTTGCAGTTCATTGAACATCTCGGTGAGAATACCAAGGGTAGCCTTCGCTTGCTCATTTCCACCATGTTTGGCCTGCACTAATGCCAATGCACTTATAGATTCCGCTCTTGCACCGCGAGTTTTACACGCCTCATGATAAACGCTGTAAGCAATATCTAAAGGAATATGATGAAAATCGTATTGCCTTGCCATGCCAATAAATAAATCGGCATCCATCGCGTAATGATCATTAATATCTAAGGGGCCACACTGCTCCCACGCCGAGCGTGAAAAAAACACACTTGGTTGGATGAGGTGATGTTTTGCATAGTCGATAAGATAATCGAACTGTAATTTTTCTTTATTAAATTTGAAGTGATTTATTGGTTTAAAGTCAATCTCGGTCATATAAGCGTCGCCGACTAACACTTCACATTCTTCATGCTTTGCAAAGTATTCCCGCACTTTTTTTATTGTGTTAGGCAGAATGATATCATCACCATTCAACCAGTATAATATATCCCCATTGGCTTTATCGTAGCCCTTATTTATGGCATCTGATTGACCATCATCTTTTTCTGAGTAGATCTGTGAGAACATTGATTTATAGTGATGAATAATGCCATGCGTATTATCGTTACTTCCCCCATCCTGAATGATGATCTCGACGCCTGTAAGATCGTTGAACAATAGACTTCTCAATGTCTTTTCAAGAAAGTGACCACTATTGTATACAGGAATAACAACTGACAAAGTAGGAAGTGTACTTTTACTCTTAACTACTTTTGTATGCTCCCACGGCAGAACTGAGTCTTTGACTAGAGGCTTAATATCTAGGAACATGTTATACTCCATTTATACATGATTTTAATTTTTTCAATATCTTAAGGTTGGTTTTATCGTTACTTGATAGCACCAGATAATCGAAAAGTCTTCGATTGAAGATATTGTGATTAATTAGTTCCGATGAAAAAACGTCAAACACAGCAATAGCTCTTTTTATCTCAGGCACAGACAAACAGTTTTCTATCATAACTGCATGCAGGTTTCCTTCAGGGTACTCTGTTGTCGGCTTTATTTCTCCACCGTGCACACACTCAATATAATTCCATAACGCAAAAATTTTCGCCTTAAATAATGAGGTTTTAATAAAGCAAGCGTTTATGAACTGATTCGCTACACCCCAGTCTTTTTCAGACTCCACTTTCTCAAATATTGAATAAAGCTTCACACTCTCAACATTATTTATAATACCATCAATATCTTGTAATTCTTTTTCATAAGCATACTTTTTTCGCTGTTCTCTATTTACGCCATTGTAATGAAAGAAACGTTGTAGACTACATCTTTCTTTTGCATTTACAGTGCTTGATTCAGCGATTATTTTGGAAAAGGCCTCAGCTACCCAATAGGGATCAGCAGAGGCTAAATTAAGTAGCCTTTTAATATCTCTGCCATAAGGGGTAAAATCGCTCAAACCCGAATAGGTATTTTTATGGTATTGGTGGCCTATAACAGCACCGTCAACGATTTTTCCTTGAAGCTTACTCAATAAAATTGCGCCCACCAAGTAATCCCAGCCTGGAACACCAAATGCCATGTCATCTTTTGCCTCACACTGCTTAAGTGCAGAATTCAGTTTTTTTAGCTCACCGGATGAGAAGTAAAAGAGATCAAGTCCCCCCCGATAAAATATATTGTCGCGCATATCCAGCATGTTGAGTGACAACAGTTCCCGGCGCGTCATGGCTAAACTTGGCGCTAACGAACTCAATATGCCGCCCATAGGAATGCAATGTAGCGCATAGATATCCGAATTGGTGATGATTACATTGTTATCCGTTCCCATTAAGCTTTGGATTATTGGATGAATTTTGGGCAGGTACTTGTTATTTTGTTTAAACGTAGTCTCAGAATCATCGATGATTTTTACATCACCCTCAGTGAAACCATATTCAAGCAGTCTTTCAGCCTCACTTTGTGAGTTATAGGATACAACATTATAACCCGCCGACTTCCAAGAATTAAAGCACTCTGCCTGATGCTCAATATCGCCGAACGGGTTTACCGTTGTAATTACCAATGTTGGACTATTCATAAATTCCTTGTCAAACTCTCAATATCCAATGTTAAATTACTAAGCGAACTCATAATTTCATAAACCTTCGCATCCGCTATAGCCGAAGTACTTACATATTTCTTTAAAGTTTTCAGATTCAGCTATTTCTTTTTTATATTGCTTGCTAATCTCTTTTCGTTCGCGTCTTTTAATCTCGACTCCTGAGCGACCACTATCCCCACTTACTTTAAAAACATCTTTGTAATAAAAAAAGTCTTCATTAATAGGTATATCTAGCAGTGCGGAACATTGACTAATAACTTCCTCAGGGGTATCAACAAAGTCTTCGTACCTGATTATATTATCTTTGTTAAATCCCTTGAGAAAGGAAATTAACCTCAAGCAATACTCATCAAATGAATTTGGGCTGAAATGTACCCAATTATTGTTGCGAAGCGATAAAAAAGAATCTATCGGATTACGTATTGATACGAGTTGTTTGATTTCAAAATGCGGCGACAATAACCGGGTTACTGTATCAACCTCGGGTGTTGGCATGTCCATACAATAATCTGCATGGCTATGTGCTCTTATAACTAAATAACCACCTTTAGCGGTAATATGTCTGCAGGAGTTTTGAATATTTTCAACGAATATTTTCTCTGCCAACTCTTCTACGTCGGGAACTTTAGCATAATATGCCTGCGTTACAATATCTCTTGGCGTATAGGTCGCCTTGGACCAGTCAAGACCGTGTCGAGTCGTTGGATGTAACTCACTTAATAAAAACACATTCGGCTGAGCAGCTATACACTTAGAAATTAACGTCCCACCACTACATGCAAAGTGGTGAATAATCCTTAACGTTGGCTTTTTATTTGATTGATCTTCACTCACAACATTAGCGCAGCGCTTTAACAGGCTCTGTGTATTTGTAAGCCCTTCCCCATCAACCGCAAGGTTACTGCGTACATTTTTTGCCGTGCTGTAATCATCAATGAGATTCAGCGCTTGCTGTAATTCCTGCTGTAAGGTTTTTAAATCGGTGGATTTACTCATATTATCTAACAACCTGCATTACAACTTTTCCAGCAGCTCGGGGTGTTCTTGCTCTAATTTGTGATAGAAGTGTGATGCAGCCTGCAGCTTAGCGTGAAGTTCTTTAATCAGATCTTTTAGCTCCTGCTCGCTATTCATCTTTTCAGCATAACGTTCGCGTAAATCAGAGCAGTCTGCTTCTACTTTTGTTAATAGCTTTGTACTGAGTTGCGCAGATCGCTGCTGCTCTTTTAGTTCCCTTTGAGCTTGATTTAATTGATTGCGCAGTTCCTCCATCCGCTCATTGTATTTATGGTGACTAGCTGCTTGCTCATCCCGCTCTTTTTGTAACGAATCAATATTTCGCCTCAGCTCATCCGCTTGTTCTGCTAGCTGCTGCTTTTCTTTTTCTTTTCCATCGAGTTGCGATGACAAAGAATCTATTTGCTTATCCCGCTCGGTAAGCACGTCACTTGAATACTCTAGCCCGTCTCGCTCCTTCCTTAGAGATTCAATATCCCGCTTCAGCTGATCTGATTCTTCAACTAACTTTTGTTTTTCGTTTTCTCTTTCATTCAGTTCCGATGATAGAGTACCGATTTTCTCATCGCGCTCAGCAAGCAGGTTTCTCAAAACATCCAGTTCTTTTAGTTTTTCCTGGATGACCGTTTTTTCGTTTTTCTCGGTTTCTAGTTTTTCTTCAAGAACTTTATTTTCGTTGTTCAGTTTTTCTGAACTTTGTGCTTCGTCAAATAGCCGACTTTTTAGGTGCTCAACACTATTGGCCGCATCCTGCTTTTCTTGCTCTGTTACCGATAGCTGTTGTTCCAGCTTGCCTACTTTGTCTGATAGCTGCTCTGTTTTGTTGGCCAGAGACAAAGGCCTAACACCAATTAGCGTACAAAATGGGGGCTGATTATCATTAAGGAACAATGGCGAAAACCCTAATCGTGAAAGTTCCTTATTGATGCTGTCACAATCTAAATATTCAGCGTCATACAGAGGCTCATTGGAACTGCGCAATACAACAGTACTAAATGATTTCAAGTCGTTATGTTGTAGCGCTTTTACTATGCCCGACTCCAAGCCACGCACATCCAGAATAAGTGCATTGTGACTATGCGATTCAAGCTGCAGTTGGCCCACTAGTGTGGGTAATGTAACAGTATCTACCGTTATCGTTTCTTGAATATTCAGACCAGGATAATACTGCTTCAGACCCGTAGGCTTAACAACGCTTGAAAAACCTGAGGGTATAGTCAGGTTTAACTCAGCTTGTCCATCGTTCAATGTGATTGCTTTTTGCTGAATATCGCTATTGGCAAACTGCGCTTGCTTTCGTTTTAACGCAGCAGCGTTTTTCGGGTTCGGCTCGACCAAGGTTAGCCTGTCAGCGCAGTTTTCCAGCGCCGAAAGTGCAGCGCCGTTACCCGGGCCTATATAAACCACATGATCGAACTTATTCAGGAGCAGATCTAGCGTTTGGTGTAAAAAAGACATTGTGAATATTTGCTCTATTTGCGGTTAAATGATGCGACTTATTAGCTTAAGCGCGGGCGCTTCAGTATCAAGTACTGCAATATCACTCTTTGGCACTGGTTTTCTCTGTTCCGCCTGATAGGCAAGATAATAGTATTCCAACTCTTCCTGCAACTGAGCAATTTGTAGTTGCATAAGTTCTTTTTCTTCGTTCAGTGAAATGATGTTCTCATCGATAGAACTGTCAGTCGTATCATGCTTCATTTTTGTTGCAGCTAGTTGTTCAGCGGACTTTTGTTGTTTTTTCCGCTCATGCTCTAGTTGCTCGTGTTTTTTAGCAAGCTCCGCTTTAGTTCCTGCTAGTTGCGCTTCCAGGTTTTCAGCTCTACTTTTGTCCGTTTTTGCAACCTGAAACGTGTGTTCCAACTCTTCTTCTTTTAACTGTGCCACTTGCAGCTGCAATAAGTCTGTTTCTTCTGTTGCCGAGTTACGCTTACCTTTATTTAATTTTTCTGCGGTTTTAATAGCACTTTTTTGCTCTTCAAGAGATTGAGTTAGCTTGTCAATATTGCGTTGATAAGTTGCTTCTTTCTCTTTTGCATCAACGGCGGTTTGTTCTAATTCTTCCTGTAGCTGTCCAATCTGTAATGATAACAAGTCGGCTTCGCTAAGCTTTTCATCTTTATTGAGAAGCTCTGACTTAAGGGATGCTATTTGTTGTTCTGCGGCAACTAGCTTAAGTTGTTGGTAATGATACTGATTAAGTAGTGCCAGCGTTGAAACCTTACTTTTTTCAACAGGCTCAGGAGCAATTACGGTATCAGGATGCCGCCATCTGCTTAGTGCTACCAACTCTTCCCATAATTCATGCACTTCATCATTTTTAAGTATGCTTTCGCGAAGGAAACTTGCCAGGGCATTAGCTTCTCCTGATACGATGGCGCGCTCAGCTACCATGTCTGTATCGGTATCAGGCAACGTTACATCGTTATCCGCCAATTTTGACACGAACGCTTTTGAAGGGGTTACCCCATGATCAAGCATTAAATAAACATTTTTCTGATACAGCAATGCAGCGCGACAAACCAGCCGGGTCAGGTCAACCCATTGTCGCAATAATTGGGCTATATATCGTTCCGAAATTTCCTGAGCATCGCTAATTGTTTGCAGCGCTGACATCAGAAACTCGGTCGGTGGGATGGCGACAATATATAATGGCACCTCGACCTGCTGTTCGTTTTCCTCGTGGGATGACCACTTATACAAAGCAGGTACATTAGACTTACGGTCTTGCAGCGGTTTAATCGTTGAGAATACGTTGCCATCGCCCGTTTGTCGCCATGTATCTGGCAGGTTTAATTGTACCAGTTGCGTGCTGGTTACCCTTTGAGGAATGTTTACATAACCCAGTACGGTTGCTTTTTTCGTGCTATGCATAATCTTTCGTTATTTCCGTTTTTGAGGGTTTGGCAAGGTTGCGAGGAATGCCTGATAATTATTTAACACTGTTTTTGTATCACCGACTTCCATCACTTGTCCCTTTTCCAGCCACACGGCCCGATTACACAGCCTTTCCACCTGGCTACTCTGATGAGAGACAAATACCACCGTCTGATCAGAGTTGATTTTATCCAAGATGGCGGCTTCTGCTTTTTTCTTAAATCGCGAATCTCCCACACCAAGGGTTTCGTCTACCAGCAGTACATCTGCGTGCATTAACATTGCCGTGGAGAAACCTAATCGTGCACGCATGCCTGAGCTGTAAGTTTTTACGGGCTCATCAAAACTATCACCCAATTCAGCGAAGTCACAAATATCAGGTAACGCAGCGGTAGCCTGTTCGAGTGTATGACCCAGTAACATAGCTGACAATATTGCATTATCTCTGCCTGATAAGTTCTTCTCAAAACCAGTAGCAAGCGACTGTAAACTGACATAGTTGACATGACTGACAAGCTCACCGGCATCGGGCTTTAATATGTCAGCCAGTACTTTTAATAACGTAGATTTACCGCAGCCATTTCTACCTACAATGCCTACTGTTTCACCCTTTCGGATATCAAATGACACATTATCAAGCGCAGTATGATAGGAATAGCGAAAAAAGCCTCTGCGAGCTCGAAATGTTAGGCTGATATTTTTTGCTTCTAAACATACAGACTCTGACATTACTGCAACACCTGTCTTGGATAACGTGAATCGAACGCTTTAATGATGGTAATGGCAATACCCAAGCCAATGAGTGAAACCACTGCCGTTCGTGCCAGCATTGCCCACTGCGGCAACTCTCCCTCCATAATGATTGCCCGATACTCGCTAATAACATATGCCAAGGGGTTTAGCATGAAAAGTTCGCGGTGCTCTGGCCGTAAGAACTGGGCAGGGTCATAAAAGATCCCTGATGCGAACATCATAAGGATGATAAATGTTCCTACTATGAATTTCAGATCGGGCAGGAAAGGCACAAGCGCGGAGAAAAGAATTGCAAGGCTACTAACAAACAAGAGTTGTGTTAAAGCAACTGGGATTATGGCCCACCATGCCGGATTTGGCATATAGCCCATTAGCCACATTATCGATAGCATCAGTAAAAACACCACAAAGGTTTTTACCAGATCCTGTGCAATCACCACTACCGGAAAAAACAGCTTGGGTATATTGATCTGATTCATTAATCCCCCTCCGGCAACCAGCGAGTTTGAAGCATTGCTTACCGACCTGGAAAACCACAAAAAGGGAATTTTTCCGCATATTAAAAATGCAATAAAGTCATCTGTCCGGGAGTTGAGAAAAATACCGAATACCACGTAGTAAACGCCAATAAACAAAGCGGGCTCTAACAACCACCAGAGGTAATTTAGCTGGCTTTGAGCAGCTTCGGCTTTGAGGTTCATTTTGGCTTTTACAAGCACGAGCTGCCAGAACCGACGGCTACTAACTGAATACTGCATAGTCTTGAACTACCATTGTGGGAGATACTGCACAAATCCATGTTGCAAGGGGAAGATCGCGAATATTTTAACGTTTTTTATCTTAAAAAAATACCTTTCTATAGGGGTGGGTGGTAGTTTTGGGATAGGTTTTGAATCAAGTTCATAACGACTTTTTTTAGAGGTTCCGGGCCAAGCCCGGAACGACGATATTTTTTACGCCCGGAACGACGACAACTTTTCACGCCCGGAACGTTCGTAATTTTTCACCCCAAAACGACGGTAAGGTTTCAGGCCCTAAAAGGCGGTAATGTTTATTGACGAATGAGCTTGAGCAGCGCGTCCGTTTTTTCCTGCATCAACGGAATATTCTCGATTGACTCAACATTTAATCGAATCACAGGCTCCGTATTAGATTTGCGCAAATTAAACCGCCAGCTTTCGAACGCCAGACCAATACCATCTGTAGTGTCCACGGCAATGGCTTTGTTCTCGTAGTGTGCAAGCACGCGCTCGAGTGCGTCGTCTGCGTTGTCTACCTTGCTATTTATTTCACCCGATGAAGGAAAAGCAGCAATACGCGCTTTAACCATACTGGCTAATGATTGCTTCTTCTTGCAAATAAGCTCGGCAATCAACAGCCACGGGATCATGCCTGAATCGCAGTAGGCAAAATCGCGGAAGTAGTGGTGTGCACTCATTTCGCCGCCGTATATCGCATCTTCCTTGCGCATGCGCTCTTTGATAAAGGCATGACCCGTTTTGCATTTCACTGGCACGCCATCATGTTTATTGATGATATCTTCAGTGTTCCAGTACACGCGCGGATCGTAGATGATGCGGGCATTCGGCTCTTTTTCTAAAAAGGCTTCGGCAAGCAGGCCAACAATATAATAGCCCTCGATAAATTCGCCGTTGGCATCAAATAAGAAGCAACGATCGAAGTCGCCGTCCCAGGCAATACCAAAATCTGCGTTGTGTTCCCTTACTGCATTGGCAGTATCGGCGCGGTTTTCCGGCAATAATGGGTTGGGTATACCATTCGGGAAAGTGCCATCTGGCTTATGGTGTACTTTAGTGAAGGTTACCGGTACGTTTTTATTGTTAAGCTGCTGCTCAATGGCATCCAGCGCTTTTCCAGCCGCGCCATTACCGACATTCGCCACAATTTTTAGTGGTGTGAAATTTGTGGCATCCACATAGCTAACAATGTGTTCAGCGTAGGTGTGCGTGACGTCTTTTTCTGCGAATTGCCCGGTTGCATTTAGCTTGTCGACCTTGATATGCGCAGTTCCATTATAGAAGTCCTTTGCATCAATGTTCTGCCTGTCGGTAAAAAAGCTAACCCGAGCGTTCACTGTATCTTCTGGCAGTGCTTCTGCTGCGTCTTTTATGGCATTCAACCCCGAGTCGCCACTGATGGGGACAGAGCCTGCTTTCACCAGTTTTAACCCGTTATAGTTGATGGGGTTATGACTGGCAGTCACTTCAATACCACCGTCAGCTTTAAGGTGCTTCGTCGCAAAGTAAATTTCTTCGGTGCCGGTATCACCCAAGTCTATGACGCTTGCCCCGCCGTCTATCAGGCCGGCGCTAAGCGCGAGCTTAAGCGGCTTTGAGGTTAACCTGACATCTGAGCCCACCACCACGCTTTTAGCCTGCATTTCTTTCGCAAACGCAAAACCAATGCGATAGGCAACTGTTTCGTCCAGTTGTGTATTTAGCTCGCCGCGAATATCGTAGGCTTTAAAACAAGTTAGTGTCGCCATATTATTTCTTTTCCACCCGGCCGTAACGATCAGAAAAGCGCACAATGTCGTCTTCGCCTAAATAAGCGCCTGACTGTACTTCGATTAATTCCAGCGGTATTTTGCCGGGGTTTTCCAGTGCATGCACAGACCCGATAGGAATATAAACCGATTCGTTCTCTGTCACTAACTGGGTTTCTTCATCAATGGTGACATTGGCGGTGCCTGACACCACTATCCAGTGCTCTGCGCGGTGATGATGCATCTGCACCGATAATTTTTCGCCGGGCTTTACGGAAATGCGCTTTACCTGAAAACGCTTGCCGTTATCAATAGAATCGTAACTGCCCCACGGGCGGTAAACCTCGCGGTGGAACTGGAACTCAGGGCGTTTTTCCGCTTTCAGCTTATTTACCACCGTTTTGATATGCTGGTCGTCCTTGCGGTTAGCCACCATAACGGCATCTTTGGTTTCAACCACCACCACGTCATCAAGCCCGATAACCGAGACCAGACGTTCTTCGGCATTTACATAGCTGTTGCTGACATTTTCAAGCAATACGTCGCCCACCGTGGCATTGCCCTGTTTATCTTTCTCACTGTTTTCCCACAGTGATGACCAACTGCCAACATCGGACCAGCCTGCATCCAGCGTTACCATGGCCGCACTGTCCGTTTTCTCCATTACTGCGTAATCGATAGAGTCGTCCGGGCAGGTCGCAAAAATATCGTGATCTACCCGAATGAAATCTAAATCGGGCGTTTCAGTATCAATCGCACGCTTACACACGTCCAGCATTTCAGGATGATGCTTTTTCAACTCCTCCAGGTAACGGCTGGCCTTAAACATAAACATGCCGCTGTTCCAGAAGTACTTACCGCTCGAAACGTATTGCTGCGCGGTTTCCAGGCCAGGCTTTTCTACAAACTCTGAGACAACAAACCCTGGTCCCAATTCGTCACCCGATTTGATATAGCCGTAACCGGTATGTGGGGAGTCTGGCACTATGCCAAAGGTTACCAGTTTGCCCTGCTCGGCAAGAGTTTGCGCTTTTTCAATTGCATTATGAAATGCAGTGTCATCTTTAATGAGGTGATCGGCAGCCAACACAAGAAGGATAGGATCTTCACCGGACATGGTGGCATGCAAAGCCGCAAGGGCGATTGCCGGGGCGGTATTACGCCCAACCGGCTCCAGAAGAATGCCACCATGATCAATCTCTTTCTGACGCAGTTGTTCTGCTACGATAAACCGGTGCGCGTCATTACAAATAACGATCGGATTGCTTGTCTCTGCATTTGGCAGCCGCGTTATGGTATTTTGCAACATCGAGCTGTCTGAGGTAAGTGACAGAAATTGTTTTGGTAGCGCTGCCCGCGATTTCGGCCACAAGCGGCTTCCGCTTCCGCCTGCTAGAACAACTGGCTTCATTCGTGTTTCCTTCTTCTGAGTTAGCCTTTTAATTTAGCTGTGAGATTATAGCGTTGCCGCTATATTTTTTGAATGATGGATTCGTTTGGAATTCAGTATTTATGGCAGAGTGATGTTACGAGATGATTTTAACTCCCATAACAAAAAACCCCGCTTGCGCGGGGTTTTTTAATCAAGTTCCTGAATCTGATTCAGGATGACGGTGTGAAACTCACACCCTCGAGTCTTACTCTTCAGTAGCGTCTTCTGCTTCTTCAACAGCTTCCACTTCTGGACGGTCTACCAGTTCAACGTATGCCATAGGGGCATTGTCGCCGGCACGGAAACCGCATTTCAGAATGCGCGTGTAACCGCCTGGGCGTGCTTCGTAACGAGGACCAAGCTCGTTGAACAGTTTACCTACTACCTCTTTATCACCAGTGCGAGCAAAAGCTACGCGACGGTTTGCTACGCTGTCTTCTTTAGCCAGCGTGATAAGAGGCTCGATTACGCGACGTAATTCTTTCGCTTTGGGTAACGTCGTTTTGATCACTTCGTGCTTGACCAATGAGCCGGCCATGTTACGGAACATGGCTTGACGATGGCTGCTGTTGCGATTCAACTGACGACCACTCTTACGATGGCGCATAGTTTTATCCTTCTCTACAAATCAGTTTGCTATAAACCTGATTACTCTTTTTCAGCAATGCTCTCTGGCGGCCAGTTTTCCAGGCGCATGCCCAGAGACAGACCACGAGATGCCAGAACATCTTTGATTTCAGTCAGCGATTTCTTACCAAGGTTTGGCGTTTTCAGTAGCTCAACCTCGGTGCGCTGTACCAGGTCACCAATATACTGGATAGCTTCTGCTTTCAAACAGTTTGCAGAACGTACTGTCAGTTCCAGATCATCAACTGGGCGAAGCAGAATCGGATCGAATTCTGGCTTCTCTTCTTTCGCTTCGGGCTCAGACACGTCGCGTAAATCAACGAACGCATCAAGCTGTTCAGCAAGAATGGTAGCAGAACGACGGATGGCCTCTTCAGGGTCCAGCGTTCCGTTAGTTTCCATATCGATAATCAGTTTGTCCAAGTCTGTGCGCTGTTCAACACGCGCAGCTTCAACAGTGTAGGCAATACGCTCTACCGGGCTGTAAGACGCATCAACTAACAAACGACCAATGGGACGATCATCTTCTTCAGAGGAGCGACGCGCGGAAGCCGGAACGTAACCGCGACCCATTTCTACCTTGATACGCATGCTGATTTCAGCGTCGCCTGTCAGGGTACAAATCACATGATCAGGGTTAACGATTTCCACATCGCCATCATGCTGAATGTCACCAGCAACAACAGGGCCAGCGCCAGATTTCGCTAGAGTTAGGGTCGCCTCATTCTTGCCTTCAAGGCGAACCGCTAAACCTTTCAGATTAAGCAGAATCTCGATGACGTCTTCCTGCACACCTTCTTTGGTGCTGTACTCGTGTAGTACGCCTTCGATTTCCGCTTCGGTAACCGCACATCCTGGCATGGATGACAGTAAGATCCGACGCAGGGCGTTACCCAGAGTGTGTCCGAAGCCACGCTCCAGTGGTTCCAAAGTTACTTTGGCACGAGTAGAAGAGACGTTTTCGATCTCAACTAATCTCGGTTTTAGGAATTCAGTCACAGAACCCACAATGCTTCCTCTTTAGTTAAGCTTTACTTAGAGTAAAGTTCGACGATCAACTGTTCGTTAATATCCGCAGACAGGTCTTCTCTTTCAGGAATACGCTTGAACGTACCTTCCATTTTAGAGCTGTCGACTTCAATCCAGGTTGGCTTCTCACGTTGGTCAGCCAGTTCCAAAGCAGCAACGATACGCGACTGCTTTTTCGCTTTTTCACGAACAGAAACCACGTCTTCGGCGGTAACGTTAAATGATGGAATGTTTACCACTTGACCATTTACCATGATTGCTTTGTGGCTAACCAGCTGACGTGCTTCTGCACGGGTGCTGGCGAATCCCATCCGATAAACTACGTTATCAAGACGCTGCTCAAGAAGTTGCAACAGGTTTTCACCGGTGTTGCCCTTAATACGAGCGGCTTCTTTGTAGTAGTTACGGAATTGCTTTTCCAATACGCCATACATACGACGTACTTTTTGCTTTTCACGCAGCTGAACACCGTAGTCAGACAGACGGCCACGACGGGCACCGTGCTGACCAGGCGCTGTATCGATTTTACACTTAGAATCGATTGCGCGAACGCCGCTTTTTAGGAACAGGTCTGTTCCTTCGCGACGGCTTAGTTTGAGTTTAGGACCCAAATATCTTGCCATGATCTTTCTCCAACTGTCCGTCGATTAAACGCGACGTTTTTTCGGTGGACGACAACCGTTGTGAGGAATTGGGGTCACATCGGTAATGTTTGTGATCTTATAACCAGTGGCGTTAAGCGCACGGATCGCAGACTCACGGCCTGGACCTGGACCTTTAACGAACACTTCAAGGTTCTTCAGACCGTATTCTTGTGCAGCAAGTCCTGCACGCTCTGCAGCTACCTGTGCAGCGAAAGGCGTAGATTTACGTGAACCACGGAAACCTGACCCACCAGACGTTGCCCAAGACAGTGCATTGCCCTGACGATCTGTGATAGTCACAATTGTATTGTTGAAAGACGCATGGATATGAGCCATTCCGTCTGCAACCTGACGTTTAGCGCGCTTACGCGTTGTACGAGCTGGTGCTTTTGCCATAACTTATACCCCCGCTTACTTCTTAATTGGTTTACGAGGACCTTTACGGGTACGCGCATTGGTTTTAGTGCGCTGACCACGTAGAGGCAAGCTACGACGGTGGCGAATGCCACGGAAGCAACCCAGGTCCATCAGACGTTTAATGCTCATGGAATTTTCACGACGTAAGTCACCTTCAACAGTGAACTTACCGACTTCGTCACGAAGCTTATCAATAGCTGCTTCGTCTAAGTCTTTAATTTTTGTATCTTCTGCAACACCAGCAGCAGCACAAATCGCTTTCGCGCGAGTTGCACCAACACCGAAGATCGACTGAATCGCGATCACAGCGTGCTTGTGCTCAGGAATGTTAATGCCAGCGATACGGGCCATTAACAGCACTCCTCTTAATTATTGGTCGACGGCCTAAAAAGCCCGTTAGGATACTTACCCGTCGCCTAAATTGCAAACAAAGGTTCAAAATACTGATGTAAGGAAGCAGAACCTTAAGCGCAGTGCTTTAGGTTCTGCCAGCTTAGCTCGTATTTTTTACCGCGTAGATTAACCTTGCCGTTGCTTATGCTTTGGCTCTGTGCAAATCACACGCACAACACCGTTGCGCTTGATGACTTTGCAGTTACGGCAAATCTTTTTAACTGATGCACGAACTTTCATTACATCACTCCGTAGTAGGCTAACTTAGCGGCCGTAGCCTTTAAGGTTAGCTTTCTTCAGAACAGACTCATATTGACTCGACATCAAATGCGTCTGCACTTGTGCCATAAAGTCCATGATGACCACCACAATAATCAGAAGCGACGTACCACCGAAGTAGAACGGCACATTCCAGGCAATCAGCATGAATTCAGGCACCAAACAAATAAAGGTTATGTACAGTGCGCCAGCCAGTGTAAGACGAGTCATTACCTTATCGATGTAACGCGACGTTTGCTCACCCGGGCGGATGCCAGGGATAAACGCGCCAGATTTCTTCAGGTTATCTGCCGTATCACGCGGGTTGAAAACCAACGCCGTGTAGAAGAAGCAGAAGAAGATAATCGCAGCGGCGTACAACATCACGTACAGCGGCTGACCAGGAGACAGCATTAAAGCTACATCCTGCAACCAGGCTGTTGATTCATTCTGACCGAACCATCCTGCGATAGTTCCTGGGAACAGAATGATGCTGGACGCGAAGATTGGCGGTATAACACCGGCCATGTTCACTTTCAGTGGCAAATGCGTGCTTTGCGCGGCATAAACCTTACGGCCTTGCTGACGCTTCGCATAATTCACCACAATCCGGCGTTGTGCACGTTCAACGAACACCACCAGGTACGTGAGACCAATAACAATCACACCAATCAACAGCAGGAACAGCATGTTAATGTCGCCCTGCCGTGCTTGTTCCGCGGTCTGACCTATCGCTGTTGGCAGACCGGCAACAATACCAGCAAAAATCAATATCGAGATACCGTTACCAATACCCCGTTCGGTAATTTGCTCGCCCAACCACATCAGGAACATAGTTCCCGTGACAAGGCTCACTACTGCCGTAAAGTAGAATCCGAAGCCCGGACTTATCACCAATCCATTAATCAGGTTCGGCAGTCCAGTGGCAATACCAATGGACTGGAACGTCGCCAGCACCAGCGTTAAATAACGCGTGTACTGACTAATTTTCTTACGTCCTGCCTCACCTTCTTTTTTAAGCTCTACCATCGGTGGGTGAACCACCGAGAGCAACTGCATAATAATGGATGCAGTAATGTATGGCATAATGCCCAAAGCCAGAACGGATGCACGCTCAAGCGCACCACCGGAGAACATGTTAAACATTTCTACGATGGTACCTTTTTGTTGCTCAAACAGCTGTGCCAGTACCTGAGGATCGATACCAGGGATAGGGACATACGACCCTAACCTGAACACTACGATCGCACCGAGTACGAACAACAACCGTGATTTCAGCTCACTCAAGCCGCTTTTAGCGCCTGAATCCAATCCTGGTTTAGCCATCTAGCTTATTCCTCTACTTTACCGCCAGCAGCTTCAATCGCTTCGCGAGCGCCTTTAGTAACCTTCAACCCACTTACCGTTACCGCGCGTGATACTTCACCACTTTTAACGACTTTCACAAACTGCATCTCTTTCTTAACGATGCCTGCTGCTTTGAGTGTTTCAAGTGATGCGGTATCACCTTCTACCTTCGCGATTTCAGTCAGCGTCACCTGGTCAGTAACCATAGCTTTGCGAGACGTGAAACCAAACTTAGGCAGACGGCGCTGGATAGGCATCTGACCACCTTCGAATCCTGGCTTAACACGGCCACCTGCACGGCTTTTCTGACCTTTGTGACCTACGCCACCTGTTTTACCAAGACCCGAGCCGATACCACGACCGGTACGCTTACCTGAGTGTTTTGCTCCTGGTGCAGGAGAAATATCGTTTAAACGCATTTTTTATTCCTCCACAACCTCAACCATGTAATAAACACGGTTGATCATGCCACGTACAGCTGGGGTGTCTTCCAGTTCACGGACATGGTTGATTTTACGAAGGCCTAGGCCTTTCAGCGTCGCTTTGTGCTTTGGCAGACGGCCAATTGCACTTTTCGTTTGCTTTACTTTAATCGTTGCCATGTCTGATTACCCCAAAATCTCATCTACAGACAATCCACGCTTCGCTGCAACTTTCGCTGGGCTGTTCATTTCAGTCAGCGCGTTAATGGTTGCGCGAACAACGTTGATTGGGTTTGTAGAGCCGTAACATTTTGAAAGTACGTTCTGCACACCGGCTACTTCCAGGACTGCACGCATTGCACCGCCGGCGATGATACCGGTACCTTCTGATGCAGGCTGCATGTAAACCTTAGAGCCAGAGTGACGACCTTTAATTGGGTGCTGCAGTGTGTGACCGTTAAGGTCAACATTCACCATGTTGCGACGTGCCTTTTCCATTGCTTTCTGGATAGCGGCAGGCACTTCACGTGCTTTACCGTAACCGAAACCAACGCGGCCGTTGCCATCACCCACTACTGTCAATGCAGTGAAACTGAAGATACGACCACCTTTAACCACTTTTGCTACGCGGTTAACAGCAATCAATTTCTCTAACAGTTCACCGTTCTGAACTTCTTGTTTAGCCATTATAAACTCCTAGAACTGAAGACCAGCTTCGCGAGCTGCATCAGCTAATGCTTTCACACGACCGTGGTATTTGAAACCGCTGCGATCGAAAGCGACAGTTTTGATGCCTTTCTCGATTGCACGCTCTGCGATTGCTTTACCGATTGTCGCCGCTGCTTCAGTGTTACCTGTAGATTTCAGATCTTTTGCAAGATCTTTCTCAACAGTAGAAGCCGCTGCCAATACTTCAGCACCGCTAGGCGCGATAAGCTGAGCATAGATGTGGCGAGGTGTACGGTTTACAACCAAGCGATGCGCGGCCAGTTCACGAATTTTTGCGCGCGCACGTGTCGCGCGGCGCAAGCGAGCTGTGTTTTTATCCATCGTATCACCCACCTACTTTTTCTTAGCTTCTTTACGACGAACGTATTCGTCAGCATAACGTACACCTTTACCTTTGTAAGGCTCTGGTGGACGGTAGCCACGGATATTCGCCGCAACCTGTCCTACCACCTGCTTATCGGCGCCTTTGACGACGATTTCAGTTTGGCTAGGAGTTTCAACTGTGACGCCCTCAGGCATCTCGTAAACTACAGGGTGTGAGAAACCCAGCGTCAGGTTCAGTTTGTTACCCTGTGCTTGCGCACGGTAACCAACACCGTTTAACTGAAGCTTTTTCTCGAAACCTTCTGTCACACCTTGAATCATGCTGTTCAGAAGCGCACGTACAGTACCTGCTTGTGCCCAGGCTTCCGCAAAACCTTCGCGAGGCAGTGCTTTAACCTGATTGTCTTCCTGAACCACTTCAACGGCTTCGTTGAATGTGCGTGCCAAAGTGCCATTTTTACCTTTAACGGTAACATCCTGACCAGAGATAGTAATTTCTACACCTGATGCGATGTCTACCGGGGCTTTTGCTACTCGTGACATTTCAACTCCTCCGATTACGCTACATAACCGATGATCTCACCGCCCATGCCAGCGTTACGCGCTGCACGGTCAGTCATCACACCTTTAGAAGTCGACACGATTGCTACGCCCAGACCACCCATAACTTTTGGCAGCTCATCTTTTTTCTTATAGATGCGCAGACCAGGGCGGCTAACACGTTCGATTGTGTCAATTACTTGCTTGCCTTCGAAGTACTTAAGTTCTACTTCCAAAACAGGCTTAACGTCACCAGAAACAGCGAAATCTGTGATGTAACCTTCAGCCTTCAGTACTGCACAGATAGACTGACGCAGTTTAGAAGACGGCATGGTTACAGACACTTTCTGTGCCATCTGGCCGTTACGGATGCGGGTAAACATATCCGCGATAGGATCTTGCATGCTCATATCAGCTACTCCTTACCAGCTGGCTTTTTTCAGGCCAGGGACTTCACCGCGCATTGCTGCTTCACGCAGTTTAATGCGGCTAAGACCAAATTTGCGTAGGTAACCATGTGGACGACCAGTAATCCGGCAGCGGTTTTGCTGACGAGATTTGCTCGAGTCACGTGGCAGTTGTTGTAGCTTCATGACAGCGTCCCAACGCTCTTCATCAGAAGCGTTAACATCGCTGATAGTTGCCTTTAGTGAAGCGCGTTTTTCAGCATACTTTGCAGCTAGCTTCTGACGCTTGACTTCACGAGCCTTCATTGATTCTTTTGCCATAACCCTACACCCCTTATTTTCTGAATGGGAAGTTAAACGCGGTCAGCAGAGCACGTGCTTCATCATCAGAGTCCGCGCTGGTAGTGATAGTAATATCCATACCACGAACTTTATCCACTTTATCGAAATCGATTTCAGGGAAGATGATTTGCTCACGCACGCCCATGCTGTAGTTACCACGACCGTCGAATGACTTAGGATTCAAACCACGGAAGTCGCGAACACGCGGGATAGCGATTGAAACCAAACGCTCGAAGAATTCCCACATACGCTCGCCGCGCAGGGTTACTTTACAGCCAATCGGATAACCTTCACGGATTTTGAAACCCGCTACTGATTTTCGTGCAACTGTGACAACAGGTTTCTGACCGGCGATAGCCGCCATGTCAGCTTGAGCATTCTCAAGGATCTTCTTGTCAGCAACTGCTTCACCCAGACCCATGTTCAGGGTGATTTTTTCAATCCGAGGGACTTGCATGACGCTTTTGTACCCGAACTGCTTCGCAAGTTCAGCTACTACTGTTTCTTTATAGAAATCATGCAGTTTCGCCATCGTACTCTCCAATTAATTAAACAAGTTCACCGTTAGACTTGAAGAAACGAACTTTCTTCTCGTCTTCAACACGGAAACCAACGCGATCCGCTTTGCCCGTTGCCGGGTTAACAATCGCGACATTAGAAACGTGAATAGAAGCTTCTCTTTCAATGATACCGCCCGCTTCACCCAGCTGAGGGTTAGGCTTCTGGTGTTTCTTGACGAGATTTACGCCTTCTACAACTACGCGGTCTTCAGAGGTCAGCACTTTCAGGACTTTGCCTTGTTTGCCTTTGTCTTTACCCGCTAATACGACTACTTCATCATCACGACGAATTTTATTAGCCATTATCGTGACTCCTTATAGTACCTCTGGGGCCAGTGAGATGATTTTCATGAAGTTTTCACTTCTCAGCTCACGGGTTACCGGTCCAAAGATACGCGTACCAATTGGCTGATTGTTAGCATTTAACAATACAGCTGCGTTTTTATCGAAGCGGATAGTTGAACCATCTGCACGACGAACGCCTTTTCTAGTACGCACCACCACTGCGTTCAGTACGTCACCTTTTTTAACCTTACCGCGCGGAATTGCTTCCTTAACGGTAATTTTGATGATGTCACCGATACCTGCATAACGGCGATGCGAGCCACCAAGAACCTTAATACACTGAACCCTGCGAGCGCCGCTGTTATCTGCAACGTCCAGGTTAGTTTGCATTTGGATCATGTTAGTGCTCCGCTATTAATTAAGACTCTCCCGAGTCGTTTCAGCTGCTAAAAGCATCAAATTGATGCTTTTATATACATACCCCCATAAAAAGGGCGCGAAATGATAACAGAAATGATTGGGCGACGATACCCGGAAAGTGAATTATTTTTAAACGATGAGAAGAAGGCGATATTCAGCGGCAAACTCAGTCAACATCGCCGCCTTGCTATGTGCTTTTGCTAAGCATCCGGGTTAAGTGGCGTTTTTGCTAAGCGCCTGAATTAAGTGCATTCGCATACATGCAGCCAACCGGTCAATGGATAAGGGTTTGGTCAGAAAGTCGTTCATTCCGGCGGCAATGCTATTTCCGCGTTCATCTGCCAACGCATTCGCAGTCAGTGCAATTATGGGTATTCTTGCCGCCTCTGCCCCCATCTTTCGAATAGTGCGACACGCCTGATAGCCATCCATAACTGGCATCTGACAATCCATAAGGACGATATCATAACAACGGTCTGTGGTTAATGCGTGCTCCATTTTTTGCACGCCTTCAGCGCCATTTTCGGCAAGTTCATACTGCACTCCCAATTGAGCCAGTTGCTCGCCTATGACGAGTTGGTTTATCTGGTTGTCTTCTACCACCAGCGCGACAATGGATAAGCCATTGCCGGCGAGTTGCCTCGGTTGGTCGGCGTCCGGCGACGGCGGTGGTGCTTCACCGGTTTTTAATGGTAATGCAACCGTAAACGTGGCGCCTTCACCCGGCTCGCTTTCGACGCTTAACTCCCCCTTATAATGGGAAACAATTTGCGCAACGATGGCAAGTCCCAGACCCGTTCCACCGTATTTGCGCTGGGTGCTTTTCTCAACCTGATGGAAAGGGTTGAATATGCTGGCCTGCTTTTCTTTGTCAATGCCCACCCCAGTGTCACTGACCGCCAGTTTTAACACCACACCGCCAGTGGCCTGTGTCTCACAGTTCACCGCAATGGTAATACCGCCGGACTCAGTGAATTTAATCGCATTATTAACCAGGTTAATCAGGATCTGCGTCAGTCTGACCGGATCACCGACTAACCATTCGCCTTCGAGGTCATGGGTGTTGAGTGTCAACGTCAGTTGCTTTTTCTTGAGCGGGCCCAAAAACATACTGACCACCTTCTCCACCATTTCAGAAATGCTAAAGCTTATTTCTTCGAACCGCATTTCTCCGGCATCAATCTTCGAAAAGTCCAGCACATCGTTGACAATATCCAGCAATGCTTTTGCAGACTGAGATGCCACTTCGCAAAAACGCCGCTGCTGGCGGTCCATTTGGGTATTATCAAGCGCCTCCAACATCCCCAGTACGCCGTGAATTGGCGTACGTATCTCGTGGCTCATATTTGCAAAAAACATACTGCGCGCCTCCAGTGCTTCAGAGGCTACCCGTTTTTCTTCCTCCAAACGCAGTTTGGTCATAACCCGCTCAGTAATATCCAGCGTGGCACCAATAATCTTCACGCACTTGCCTTTTTCCATGACAGGATGACTACGTGACTCCACCCAACGACGGTGCCCGTGCAAGGTAAGAACCTCGAACTCCAGCGTCCAGTCTTGTCCAGCCAGCGCCGCTCGCCAGAACTCTTTTTTATAATATTCACGTACATCGTCATTGGCGATAAATGCCAGCACATCTTCAACACCTATTGGATCGTGTGGGCCCATGCCAAAAATCTTTCGCAATGAGGATGACCACTCTACAGCAAGGCTTTCAACGTCAAGTTTCCAGGTTCCCACGCCGGTTAAATCGTTTACCTGCTTAAACAGCGCATTCTGGTTTTTTAGCTCTTGCTGGTTGCTGATAAGGGCAGATATCGCCAGCTTTCGTGAGAGTTCTGTGCTTACCCAGGCTGACAACAAAGCTATATAATCGTAAGCGAGTGATGAAAAGGGTTGTTCTCTTGGATATACCGATGCGAAATTCAGGGTGCCATAACGATGTCCGTCAACAAAATAAGGCATGGCGATATACGAACGCATTGGAAAACTCTTGAAGCTGGGATCAATCTTACTGACATCTTCCAATATATTATCGTACGCCAGAATTCCATCAGCATAATACGCTTCAGAGCAATAGTTGCCTTCCATCGGAAAATCATCGCCATCTTTTAACAGGTTGTCAGCACCGACCGCTTTTAATACCCAAAAGCGCTCCGACACAACATAGCCCACGACGCCCACTTCCATACCGAGCAGTTCACAACCAAGATCGAGAAGACGTTTGAGTCTCCCCTCAAACGTCATTCTGTGATCCGACGAAATATGGTGCAGCTGTTCAATGACCCGCATGTAGTCCCTGATTGACGACCGTCCGTTTGCAATAAACAGAGTATGGCGTGCATATCTGTACATTACTATTATTCATTGGTCTAGAGAATGCCTGGTAATGCTTTTTCCAGGGAGACTGGCACCGCAGAGCGGTGCCGGGCAATTAATGCAGAATTGCTATTTCGTAGCCGGTAGGTGTGTTAGCGGGCTCAAGCGTTACAATATAATTCTGCTCTTCATTGAAGCCAATCAATGGGGTACGGTCAAGCAAGGTTTGCTCCCCATTGTCATCTTCATACACTGCGATGACCTCATAGTAGTCGGGTGGCAAAATGTCGCTTGTGCTTTCTGCTGGAGACAGGTTCTGAACGCTGTACTGGGCAGTATCGATGGTTTCATCGTTGCGCACCATATACACGTCAAGATCGTCAATATCAGGACTCAGATTAATGAAGTTTACCGTTTTGTCGTATGTCTGCGGCAAGCTGCTCTCTATAAATGTCGCTGCATTCAGCGCGTCTGAAGTCTGATATAACAGGATAGCCTTACTCTCACTCTGATTGAGCGTTACGAGTTTGTTGTTTAGCGCACCAATAGAGGCATCTTCTGACTCAGCAGATATTCGGTAGTCACCGTATCGGATAGCAGTAAATTCAGACAGGGAATCCGGCGCAAGTGTAAACTGCTGGTCTTCTTCATCCGTGTTTCCTCCCAGGGTAATAGTCAGCGGCGCACTGGTGGCATTGTAAACCCGGTACTGTGATGCCGCGTCTACATCGGTAATGGCGGTTACACTGGTAGAGTTGAGCACCATGTCCACCGTCATACCATTTTTTATCGCCCCGCTGATATCTCTGACCGCCAGTACGTATTCGGTATCGTACAAGAAGTCTATCGTTTGTGACTCAAACACCACATCTGTTGCGCCGGGTTCGGTCAGGTACAATGTGTACTCGTCTGAATCAAAATCATCACTGTCGCTGTCACCGTCCCAGAACACCATTTCTGTCAAAGAGGCGTTATCCGCGGTGCCTACAAATTCTGCTGCTTCGAACGGGTCGCCTGACTCACTCATATAGACATCAAAATAGGTTTCCTGCGTCATTAGTCCTACCGTGAACAAACGAAAGTGCTCGTCCAGCTCCTCCCGTTTAAAGCTGTAGCGGGTAATGGAAGGCGCATCGAAGTCACCACTCAATACCATCAGGGTTTTCTCGCCTTCATTTATTGTCACAGTGAGCGTGTCTATCAATACTTCCTGATCGTCTGCGTCGGTGCGTACAAATTCCAGCTCAATATCGCCTTCTTCCAGAGAAAAAAGCGTGGTCGCGTCACCAAACTGAGCGCTACCAAAACTGCTGCCGTCCACTTCGCGCATTTCAATATTCGCACCGTTGGCCGAGGCATTGTAAAACTGCAGATAAGCGTATGAGTATTCGGTGTCTTCACTGTCTGAATCGCCACAGGCGGTTAGCGCCAGTGCTAAAAAAGCGATAACGTAAAACCGAACAGGGAGATGTAAGAAGGTTGCTTGCATAGAAGGGGAAATCCTTTACATAAATGATGATGCGTGGTCGCCGTTTAAATGGCGAGCACAGTTATTTCCACGGTGGGAGCACCATTTGTGCTAATCAGTTCCGGCCTTTACACAACCTTTGCGTTGATTACATTTCTTTGCAAAAGCGGTTACAAAAAACATAAAAAAGCAAAGTTACTGGGCGTTAATACCCGAAAAGTGATTTATATTTAGACGATGTGAGGATGACCTGAAATATTTACCGCTGGCGGAAATTCAGAGACCAGCTTGCTGTTGCGCGAGGTGTGAAATAGCTTAATAGTTGTGATTGTCAGCGCTACATAAAGTTATAAAAACATAACCACAATGCGCCGCCCTTATTAAACTTAACGTGTATAGAACGCTCTCCCACACCTGGCGCGATGGGAGAGTCGATGCAGAAGCATACTTTCAAGCAACACTGACACTTTGACTCTCATGATATTATTTGTAGGAGTAAGAAAGTGTGGCGTCCTCGATGTCAGCACTGGCCCTTATTCCCAGGCTCCAGTAAGTATTCGTTGCGGGATTATCAAAATGACAGGTTTCTACAGCATCTCCACTGTCCGACTTACACGTCCAGTGCCATGGGGTTACATCCCGCCCTTTATGGACGTAGAGCGCCGCATTGCCCTCAACACCTGACAGACTAACATCCAGTTCCAATGTGCCAGACGGCAACGTAACTTTGTAACGCAACCAGTTCCCTCCAGATAACGTAAGGCCGTCTTTAACGATAGTCACGCCATCGCCTTCATCACTGCCGTCGTCCTCACCATCGTCATTAAAGGAATATGCGTATTGTAAAGTCAGTCCTGACACATCCGTTTTCGCCCAGATTCCGATATTCCATTTATCCATTTTTGGATTATCGATAGTACATAACTCTTCGTTGTCAGGTCCATTAGACCGGCATTTCCAGTGCCACGATGTTACTTCACGGCCTTTATTCACATACAGCTCGGCATTGCCACTGCCACCTGTTAGTTTAACTGTCAGCGATTTTACATTGTCAGGTATGCTAACCCACCAATTGCGAGACCATCTTCCGGCTAAAACTGACAAGTTGGTTTTCTCAACCACAACATCCTCATCAGGATCATTGCCATTGTCGCCATTATCTCCGTCGTCACCTGCGTCTGTGCTATCTTCGGGCAAATAGGAATAAGTCAGTGTTGAACCACTCACATCGGAATTTGCACGAATTCCAATGCTCCACTTATCAGCTGCCGGTGTTTCAAATAAGCAGAGCTCTTCATTATTGGTGCTAGCAGAATAACAATCCCAATGCCAGGGGGTAACTTCTCTGCCCCTGTTGACAAAAAGATCTGCGTTACCCTCACCACCAGATAGTGTCACCTTCAACTGTCTTACGTTTGCAGGAATATCTGCCCAGTAACGTAGCCATTTACCCGCTGATACTGAAAGATTATCTTTCACTACCTCAATACGTTGAGGTTCACTACCGCCATCTTGTGCTGATCCATCATCTCCATCGCACCCATAAGCTGCGATATCTTCATAAGAGGCCTGGACACGTAGCATGCCATGACCATAGTAGGTGTCACGTCCGGTAGCGCCTTTATCCAGCGCTGTCCGTGTTAGCGCTTTCCTTATCTGGCTTCCCGAGCATTCCGGGAAAAAACTCCATAACAAGGCCGCACCAGCCGTTACGTGCGGTGCAGCCATGGATGTACCACTGAGGTTTCGATAGCCATAGCCGGGATAGGTCGAGTATATGCCGCTGCCGGGAGCGGCAATTTCTACTGCATCATTATGTTGGGAGTAGCCAGCTCTGTAGCCATCTGACTTTAGCGCTGCTACGGACATGACGGCATCGTATGATGCAGGATAAGCTTTACTGCTGCTTCCATCATTGCCAGCAGCGCCAACCATAATCAGCCCCTGACTCTCAAACTCTATTAAATTCTGTTCTTCGTAGCTAGACTTTCCGGGTCCACCAAAACTCATATTAATTACGTTAGCACCAGCGTCTGCACATTGCTGCACCGCCTCTATAACATTCGAAGCGTAAGTCCAATTGCCGTCGTCATTGAAAATTTTAACTACGTGCATTCTCACACCAGGATAAATACCCACACTACCGAACGTATTGTCGTACGCTGCTATAATCCCTGCCACATGCGTGCCATGTCCGAAACCATCATTGAACCATTCACCAACTGCGTTGCCAGTTGTGGTGCCGGTCAGGCCATCGGCGCGATCAGGCAGATCCTCGTGTCCTTCATCAATACCGGTATCAATCACGCATACTTTAACAGAGTCTGTTTCTGACTGAACCAGCTCAGTGGCTTCAATCATGGCATGGCTATACGGTTGGGTCTGAGCAAATAACTCTCTGACCGGGTCAGGGGAAATTCTTTTTATGTCATCACGCTGCCGGAGTTGTTCAAGTCCATGGCTATCGAGTGAAGCGACAATCACAGCACGATCTTCAATTACCTTATGTACTCTACCTGAAGCCAGACTCACTGCCTTCTTTGCGATGGCCACATCAAATCCCCGCTCCGGTACGATGTTCATGTCTTGCTCTTCCGCAAGACGAGCCTTGTAGAGGCCAGTGTTGGCTGCATTTTTTTCAAACTCGATGATGTAACGATCCTGCGCTTCAAGCACATACTGAAGCTGATCTGCCAGTGAGTTTTTTAATGATGACGTCGGCGCATCCTGAGCACTGGCTGTGGCATGAAGGCCAAGGCAAGCTGCGGTGACTACCGGAAAAAAAGATAAAACGCTACTTTTCAAATTCATGATAAAGCCCTGTTGGTGCCAGCCTTGATAGGTATTGGAAGTTGGCTTAGCGAGGTGTTAACAGCAACACGACTACGAAAAAAAGCATCCAGCAAGTTCGCAGTGAGAAAAAATACGTAAAACTAATATCGTCAGAATACGCAAAAGGATTAGCGTTAGGAAAGGCTTATTTAGCATGGGGTGTATTTGTGCTTATACCCAATGTGAAGCGGGTCAGCAGAAGTAATTGTTTTGCTTACACTCTTATTTCTGATACGCCGTTAGCAGATTCTGGAAAAATTCATAAAAAAGGCCGGTCAGAGACCGGCCTTATGTTCATCTGCTTTTGACAGTGGGTTTACTCGTAAGAGTAGTCCATGGTTACGCCATTGTAGCTGCTGTAGCCGTGGATACCGATATGCCAGGTACCTGACTGCGGTGCACTGATGGTGCAGATTTCGTCATTACCGGCATTGTACGGGCGGCACTCGAAGGTGCTTAGCGTCGGCTCTGAGCCAAGACGCATGTACAGGTCGGCATCACCGCTGCCACCTGAGATTTCTACCGTCATAGTCGTTACGCCTTCCGGCACATCCCAGGTGTAACGGTCCCATGCATTACGCGAGCCTGACAGGTTAGTCAGCTGACCTGATACTGGCTCAACGCCACCATCGCCGCCACCGTTGTCACCGCCGCCGGACGAACCGTCACAGCCGTTGGTGTTCAGGTAGTCGTACGCCGCTTCCAGTTTCATCAGGCCATAGCCATAGTAATTGTCACGGCCTGCAGCGCCTTTGTCTTCTGCAGTAGCAGTTAGCGCGGAACGGATGTCATCCGCAGAACACTGAGTGAAGTAACTCCAGACCAGTGCTGCACCGCCCGCTACGTGCGGCGTTGCCATTGACGTACCAGTCAGGGCTGCATAGGTGTCATCAGGATACGTCGAGTTTACAGACGTACCTGGCGCTGCTATCTCAACCTGGTTGTTGTACTGCGAATAGTTTGCCCAGCTTTCGTTAGATCCAACCGCACCAACTGACATTACTGCGTCATAGGAGGCCGGATAAGACTTAACACTGTTGCCATCATTACCGGCAGCCGCGACCAGCAGTACGCCATCGTCAGCAAAGCCTTGCATCGCGGATTCTTCAGCTGAAGATGACGACCCGCCACCCAGACTCATATTAACCACATTAGAGCCAGCGTCCTGGCACTGTTGCACTGCCTGAATAATGTCTGATGAGTACGTCCACTGACCATTGTCATCGAAAATTTTCACAATGTGCATGTCCACGCCGGGATACACACCAATGACACCTTCGCTGTTGTCATAGGCAGAGATAGTTCCTGCAACATGAGTACCGTGACCGTTACCGTCGTTGTACCAGTTACCGACCTGGCTGTTATTACCCTCACCGGTAACACCGTTATTGGTGTCAGGTAGATCAGGATGCCCAAGGTTATAACCCGTATCAATAATACAAACTTTACGGGCACTGGTATTAGACTGCGCAAACTGATCCGCTTCTACCATAGGAATACCGTAAGGCGTGGATTGCGCCATAAGCTTGCGCTTAGCATCCACCGAAACAGATTCGATTGTAGGGTCATTACGCAGGGCGTTCAGGGCTTTTTTGCTCAGTTTTGCAGCCACCAGGTGCTGCCTTGCAATCACGCTCACCGTTTCACCACCGGCATTCGAGATTGTGTTGCGAGCCTGTACTGCGTTAAGGGCTACGTCGTTACCCAGATCACCGGTGTTTGCATCGCGCTGTGCTGAGAGTGCGTCGCCATTTTTCATCAACCGTTCGCCACCAGGGCCGATTGCGCCTTTTTTGAACTTGACGATATAGCGCTGATTACTCTGCACTACTGGCATGGCTTGTAAGCGGTTTTCCAGCAATGTCTCGAAACCAGAATTCTGGCTTTCAACACGTACCGGACCGTTAGTCGCGGCAATAACACTTGCACTAAGCAGTGATACCGATGCGGCGAGAACCGCTTTACTTGCGAGTTTATGGTGTTTTGTCAAAACAAATTTCCTCTACTTGTTGTTTTTTTTCCTCTTCTCAAATTTTTAGTTTTTTTAACGAGAAGTAGGGTGTACGTGATGTCACCCGGGTACCTGCATTCTTCAGCAACCATGGTTTACCTGATGACATCCCATCACTGACGTTTATTTCGCCAGCAACTTTGATACTACGTACACAACAACCAGCATGTGTATAAGTAAGAATACGCATATATATAAATGCATACGTATGCAGAAAGGAAAGAATTACTGACACCAACCTATAGAGCAGATATGACGAGGAGTATAGGGAATATGCTTAAGTATAAACGAGCAACATACTGAAAATATTATTCATTTTCTTTTTAAAATTAAAGGAATATGAGCGCGCTTGCATGCAACTGGCCGCAAACGTTTACTCATTTGTGAAGGGAGGCAGTTACGCAGCTGGCGTGCGAAACAACGCCTGGGACCGTTATACGGAGGCAGAAATATCAAGCTGACATATGCGTGTACTGGCTTAGCCTGCGCGCTGACGGACGATTTCGTAAAGACAAACACCGGTCGCCACAGACACATTCAGGCTGGTCACACTGCCAGCCATGGGAAGCTTAACCAGGTGATCGCAATGCTCGCGGGTCAGGCGGCGCATGCCTTTGCCTTCTGCGCCCATCACCAGGGCGGTGGGGCCGGATACATCAATGTCATACAGTGTCTGGTCGGTTTCACCGGCCGTGCCAACTACCCACACACCGTTATCTTTAAGGTGCTTAAGTGTGCGCGCAAGATTGGTAACCTGTATAAGCGGCATGACTTCTGCCGCGCCACAGGCTACCTTGCGTACCGTTGGCGTGAGACTGGCTGACTTATCCTTGGGCACGATCACCGCATCCACGCCGGCCCCATCGGCAGTGCGCAGACAGGCGCCCAGATTGTGTGGATCGGTGACGCCGTCAAGTACCAGAAAAAACGGCTGTCTAGCGTTCTCCACAATGGTATCCAGATCGCTTTCATCCAGTACCCGGGCGGGCTTAGCTCTGGCCACAACGCCCTGATGTTGCTGGCCGCCTACTTTGTCGTCCAGCGTCTTACGCTGACAAAACTGAAGACTGATACCAAAACGCCGGGCCTGATTAACAATGTCACCCAGCCGGTCGTCATTACGGCCTTTCAGCACCAGTATTTCGATGATCCGTTCCGGCTCTTTTTGTAACACAGACTGCATTGCATGAAGCCCGTACAGCCACTCCTGCTGTGCCATTATTTACCCCGTTTGCTGTTAGACGCGTTGGCTTTGCCACGCTTCTTCGCTGGTTTGCCACTTTTTTTCCCGCCGGCTTTACCGTCATCGCCCTTTTTGCCGCCTCGCGCGGGTTTCGTGGCCTTCTTCACAGGGACTTTTTTGCCCCCTTTGCCTTTCAGTGTCTGCTGATCGAACACCAGATCAATTTTGCGCTCATCCAGATTCACTGCCGCAACTTTGACTTCAACCGTATCACCCAGACGGAATTGACGGTGCCCGGACTCGCCGGCCAGAATTTGTTTCACTTCATCATAGTGATAGAAGTCATCATCCAGCGACGTAATGTGCACCAGACCGTCAATATGGTATTCCGTCAGGCGAACGAACAGACCAAACCCGGTAACCGAACTGACAACCCCTTCAAACGTGTCACCAACATGATCGAGCATGAACTCGCATTTCAGCCAGTCAGCCACGTCACGGGTAGCGTCATCGGCGCGGCGCTCGGTAGTAGAACACTGCTCACCTAACGTCTCAATTTCTTCCTCGGTGTACGCTTTGGCGCCGCTGACAGCCTTTTTGCCCTGCTGTTTGGCAATAATGCTTTTCAGCGCACGGTGCACTACCAGATCCGGGTAGCGGCGAATTGGTGAGGTAAAGTGCGCATAAGCATCCAGCGCCAGGCCAAAGTGACCAATATTATCCCCGTCATACACTGCCTGTTTCATTGAGCGTAACAACATGGTCTGGATAAGCTCTTCGTCCGGACGCTGGCGGGTTTTATTCACTACATCCGTAAAGTCAGCCGGGGTTGCGTCGTCGGTAATGCGGTGCGGTATGCCAATTTCACCTAAGTAACTGGTGAACGTCGTCAGCCTGTCGGCATCCGGTTTGTCGTGCACGCGGTACAGGGCGGGTGCCTGGTTTTTCTCCAGGTACAGCGCGGCACTGACATTAGCCATGATCATGCACTCTTCAATGAGCTTATGCGCATCGTTGCGCTCTACTGGCACAATATTTTCTATCTTGCGCTGGGCATTGAAGACAAACTTACTTTCCTGAGTTTCAAACTCAATAGCGCCACGCTGCTGGCGGGCTTTTTTAAGTGCCCGATATAGATCATGCAGATTGCGAAGGTGCGGGACGTGTTCTTCGTAGCGTTCGTATAACTCTTTATCTCCCTGCAGAATTTGCCACACCTTGGTATAAGTAAGGCGTGCATGTGAATTCATCACAGCTTCGTAGAACTGATAATCCTGCAGCTTGCCCTGTGGCGATATCGTCATTTCACACACCATGCACAGCCGGTCCACTTCCGGGTTGAGCGAGCACAATCCATTTGACAAGACTTCCGGCAACATTGGGATCACCTGGGACGGAAAATAGACCGAGTTCCCCCGGTTTTGCGCTTCATCATCCAGTGCGGTGCCGGTTCTTACATAGTGACTGACATCGGCAATAGCCACCCATAGCTGCCAGCCCCCTTCATCGAGTGGCTCACAAAATACGGCATCATCGAAGTCGCGTGCGTCCTCGCCGTCAATCGTTACCAGCGGTAACTGACGTAAATCAATACGCCCTGCTTTGGCTTCTTCGGGGACCGCGTCATCCAGCTTTTGCACCTGACGGGTGACACCATCCGGCCACTGATGGGGAATATCAAAGGTACGCAGCGCCATTTCAATTTCCATACCTGGCGCCATGTGTTCACCCAGGATTTCAATGATTTTGCCGACCGGGTTTACCCGTTTGCGTGGTCGCTGCGTCATTTCAACCACTACTACCTGGCCCATACGGGCACCCTGGGTATGCTCTGGCGGGATGACAATTTCGTGCTGCAGGCGACTGTCATCAGGTATCACAACGCCAAACCCGTGCTCGACAAAGTACCGTCCGACAATGGGCTCACTGCGGGGCTCGATTACTCTGTTTATAAAGGCTTCGCGGCGGCCGCGACGATCGGTTCCGCTATCGCGCGCTTCAACTACATCGTCATGCAGGAAAAACTGCATCTGCCCGGCACTGATATATAAATCACCGCTTCTGTCCTCGGGCCGGAGAAACCCGAAGCCATCGCGGTGGCCAATAATGCGCCCACGGATTAGTTCATCCTGATTCTGGATCTGGTATTTTTTCTGGCGGGTAAACTGAATTTGCCCTTCACGCTCCATAGCTCGCAGGCGTCGCTGTATACCAATGCGGCTTTCCTCATCAGGAGCATTTACCGCCGTGCAAATCTCAAGAAATGTCATTGGCAGCTTACCCGATTTAAGCACACTGAGCAGGTACTCCCGGCTGGCTACGGGATTCTCGTATTTTTCCTTTTCTCGCTCGAAATGGGGGTCGTCACTCATGCCGTTATTGATTTTCCTGTATTGGTAAATGGCTTGCCGGGTTGCGTACGGGGCAAAACTGCGGCAAGTATAACAGTAATTAATCCGTGCAGGGCGTGCCTGCGTTATAAAATACTGAACTTACGACAGTAAAGCACACTCACAATTCCGTAGTGTTAAGATTTCGCTAAGCTAAGGAAGATGCGAAGATGACTGTAAGCATCTTCCTGACTGTTGTTATATTTTTCAGTTGTCGAATAAGGACCATGACTATGAACTATCGTTTACTCGCACTTTCACTGCTTTCTGTAGCTGGCCTGAGTGCCTGTAACACACATTCCACAACCATGTGCACCGACGCCCCTCAAAGTGAGTGGCAGGATCAGGATGCATTTCAGTCAACGTTGTTAAATCAGGGCTACAAAATTAACGAATTTAAGGTAACCGACGGTAATTGCTACGAAATTTACGGGTTTGATGCCAAGGACAACAAAGTTGAAATTTACTTCAACCCGGTAGATGGCAGCATTGTAAAACAAGAGTCTCACTAATGGCCAACCGTGGCCAGCTACAGATCTGGGCATTACCGGTACGTCTTTGCCACTGGTTGTTTGTAATTGGTTTTACGCTTAATTACTTCATTCTGGAAGCGGGACGTACCGCCCACGAAATTGTCGGTTATGTACTGGTTGCGCTGGTGCTGTTTCGCATCGTCTGGGGGGTGGTGAAGCCTGGCCATGCGCATTTCGGACAGTTTCACCTGAACTACCGGGCCGTGCGGGAACATCTGCACCACCTGCGCAAACGAAGTATTCCCCGTGACAGCGGCCACAACCCGATTGGCTGGTTGTTTGTGTTTGCTACGCTTGCCTTGTTCCTCGTGCTTGGTATTACCGGCTTCTTACTGGAAGAAATTGATGCGCTGTTCGGCAACCCCACTGTAGAGCTCATTCATTCGCTGGCAGGTGATACGCTGATGGTACTGGCGTGTATTCATATTGCGGCGGTACTTTTTACCCAATGGCGGGGGCGCATTGCTCTGATCAGCCCCATGATTACCGGTAAGCGCTAAACAAGACGTAGCGCACAACCTCTCAGCTGTCTGCAGGACGCCGGGCCGCTCGCACGGCTTTGGGGTGCATCAGTGATTCCAGCTGTTCCAGACATGCCGCAATTTTTGCGTGTGTTTGTTTGTCGTCAGTCACGGCGTTATACAGCCAGTGATAGGCGTCTTCGTAATCATACGGGCTGCCATGACCATCGATAAACAGCTCTGCCAGCTGGAGCTGCGCTTTAAGATTACCCAGCGCCGCCGCCTCGCGCAGATAAATGACCGCGCGCGACTTGTCCTCCTGCACCAGTGTCCCTTTTGAATAATAACGCCCCAGTTGTTCCAGTGCGGCAGGTAGCCCCTGTTTTGCGGCATCTTCCATAAAGCCAATACCCCGTGCCGGCGCAGCATCAACACACACACCCCAGGCAAGCATATCGCCCCACAAAAACTGATAAGCAGGTACGCGCAGCACTTCAGCCCGCGCTTCAATATCCTGCACCAGCTGACAGCGATCCATGACGACCCGGTCGAGATGTTCATTGGCATTAATGAGTCGTATCAACTCATCCTGGGTGTACAGCTGCACCGCACGGAGCTGCGATGATTCCTCATCCTGCTGGGCATGCGCATTCAAAGGTAACTGCCACACAGCCATTACCGTCATCAAACAAACAAAGAATTTTCCTGCGCCCATATTCATGATGCTACTACGTTTTTAACCTGTAGAAATGTATCGACCCGCGTGCATAAACCTTGAATCAGATATGCATACACATTCACGGTGTCGCCGGTCTGCACACCAGGCCTCGTTGAGTTTGCCTATAAGCCGCCAGGCCAGTAAAAGACTGACCTGCTCATCTACTTCGCTGTCCGCCTGAGTGCCTACAGGCTTGACCAAACCTTTCCCAGGTAGTCAGTTGAGCTTCATCAGCAACGCATCCTGAATACGACGGGCGTGGTCTGCAATATCGTGTCCTAAGTCAGTAAGATAGCCACCATCCGGCTGCGTAATAACCCCCTTTGCATGAAGCCTGGCAGCGGCATCAACAATGGTCTGGCTGGCATCATGATGGATTTTTAGCCCCTGCATCAGGCTGTCGCGTGGAAAACGTAAAATCAGGTTTAGTTCTTCGGTTAAATCGGCGTCAAATACCTTCATACTCTTACTCTTCCTTCGTGTAGGTACCCTTAAACAGGGTTTGCCAACCGGACGTACTCGGCGATTTTACCTGCCAATGCTGGGTCACAGTGCCGTCATCATTGGGGGTCCAGGCAATCTGGTGTAATACCGTTTGTCCATCGTCATTTAGTGTCGCACCACTCATTATCATGCTGCCATTGGTAAGCTGCCCTTCAAGCTGCAGTCGCAATCCGGTCTTGTCTCCCCAGGTCTGATACCATTTGCCGGTCGTGCTGTCGTACATATTGATACTGCTGCCGTAGGGCCCACTGGTATTGCTGTAATGCTCGGTGATCACACACCCATCGTAGACCTTTTTAATGCGGTTTGTCCCGGCTTTTTTTCCATCCGGCGTGGTCACTGTCCAGTGACCCAGCCAGAAATCAAACGCCTGATAGGAAGGCCCAACGCAGGCTTGCGCGGCACTGACTACGGATGAGTGAAAGAGACTAACGATGATCAAAAACAGGCAGCACAGGAATTTCATAAGTGACTGATCGGACAAAGGTCATAAATGGTATACTGATTTTCAAAGCGTAGTCTGTGGGCCACACCTGTTCAAATGAAATATAACGATTTACGAGACTTTATCGACAAGCTGGAAGCGCGGGGTGAATTAAAGCGCATCTCGCAGCCAATCAGCACGGACCTTGAAATCACCGAAATAGCCGACCGTACCTTACGTGCCGGGGGGCCGGCATTGTTATTTGAGAATCCTAAGGGATATGACATGCCGGTACTGGCCAACCTGTTTGGTACCCCTGAGCGGGTAGCCATGGGAATGGGCCAGGACTCGGTCTCAGCGCTGCGTGAGGTAGGTAAACTGCTGGCTTATTTAAAAGAGCCGGAGCCGCCCAAAGGCATTAAAGATCTGTGGGATAAGCTGCCAGTATTTAAGCAGGTACTAAACATGCCCGCTAAGGTACTGAAAAAAGCCCCTTGTCAGGAGGTGGTATTAACCGGGGACGATGTAGATCTAACCCGCCTGCCTATCCAGCGCTGCTGGCCCGGTGATGCCGCTCCCCTTATTACCTGGGGACTGACCATTACCCGTGGCCCACACAAGAAGCGGCAAAACCTGGGCATTTATCGCCAGCAGCTGCTGGGAAAAAATAAGCTTATCATGCGCTGGCTGTCGCACCGCGGCGGTGCGCTGGACTTTAAAGAGTGGTGCGAGACGCACCCCGGCGAGCCCTACCCTGTATCCGTTGCTCTGGGCGCTGACCCGGCCACCATTCTGGGTGCCGTGACACCGGTACCGGATACGCTGTCAGAGTATGCCTTTGCCGGACTGCTGCGCGGCGATAAAACCGAAGTCGTGAAGTCTGTCAGCAATGATTTGCAGGTTCCCGCCAGCGCAGAGATTGTACTGGAAGGGTATATTGCACAGGATGAAACCGCGCCGGAAGGTCCCTATGGCGATCACACCGGCTACTACAATGAGGTTGATGAGTTTCCGGTATTAACGGTAACGCATGTGACTCACCGTAAAAACCCGATTTATCATTCTACGCATACCGGCAGGCCACCGGATGAACCGGCAATACTCGGGGTGGCCCTGAACGAAGTTTTTGTACCGATTCTGCAAAAGCAATTCCCGGAAATTATCGATTTCTATCTTCCGCCCGAAGGCTGCTCATACCGCATGGCCGTAGTGACCATGAAAAAGCAGTACCCCGGCCATGCCAAGCGGGTCATGATGGGTGTGTGGTCGTTTCTGCGCCAGTTTATGTACACCAAGTTTGTGATTGTGTGTGACGATGATGTTAACGCGCGTGACTGGAATGATGTGATCTGGGCCATTACCACCCGTATGGACCCCGCCCGCGACACTGTGATGGTGGAGAATACACCGATTGATTACCTGGATTTTGCCTCTCCGGTATCAGGGCTTGGCTCTAAGATGGGCCTGGATGCCACCAACAAATTACCCGGTGAAACGGACCGCGAATGGGGCGAGCCCATTGTAATGGACAGCGAGGTAAAACAGCGGGTGGATGACATCTGGGAAGAGCTTGATATCATGGGCCCGGCGTCGCGCCCCCGGTAACGCAAATTAAGAAGAGAAACTATGTCAGAGATTGTTTGTAAGGTTGACAGTATAAGCCCACTAACCAGCGAGGTGTATAAGGTAGCATTGATCCCGCCTTCGCCGGTTGAGTTTAAAGCCGGTCAGTATGTGCTGGTGCATATGGGTGAAAAAGATCAGCGGCCATTTTCCATTGCCAACCCCGCAACCGACAATAACCGGATTGAACTGCATATTGGCGCCGACCCGGAAAATACGTACGCTGGCGAGGTGCTTGCCCGTATGCAGGAAGACGGCGAAATTGCGTTAAGTGGCGGCCACGGCGAAGCATATTTACAGCCCAACGGCATGCCGATGGTGCTGATTGCCGGTGGTACCGGTTTTTCCTACACCTATTCTATCCTGCAGCAACATCTGGCCGGTGACAGCTCGATACCGCTTACCCTGTACTGGGGCGGTCGCCATGCAGAAGACTTGTACCTGGCCGATGAGTTACGGGCGCTGGCTGAAAAGCACGATAACTTTTCGTTTATTCCGGTAGTGGAATTTGCACACGACGACTGGCAGGGCCGCACCGGCTGGGTCCATCATGCGGTAATGGCCGACCATGCCGATTTCAGTCACTTGCAGGTATATGTTGCCGGGCGCTTTGAAATGGCCAGGACTGTGCGGGAAGACTTTACCGTTCGGGGTCTCAACAAAAAGAACCTGTTCGGCGATGCGTTCGCCTTTATTTAAGGAAGATGCGAACAAGTCTGTCATCACTCAGCGAGTCCTGAAGTGCGTAGTCGCAAGGCAGGTTTCGCGGGCAATGGCAAAATCTGAAAAAAGGGCGCTGTATCACACTAACACGGACGTTTTTGTTCTACGGCTACACAGAAAGCGTCCTCTGATGTAGTCGTTCATTTCTTCGTTGTGCATCGCAAATGCCACACCCCATTCTTGCAGTACGTCACGCATTATTAAGACTCCCCTTAACCAGAGGTGTTGAAAGTACACGCTTTTGCAAAATATGTTGGTACACATCCGCTGCCGCGGCAGGCGATAAAATGCCAGTGCCTTCAGACAGACACACTTGAGGTTGAGCCAGGCGCACCGTACCGTCGTAGTCAGACCTGACTAACTATAATAAAGGCATGTATATGAAACGACTAACCACCAGCCTCTTTGCTGGCAGCCTGGCGCTCTGTAGCGCACTAAGTACGGCCAGCACAAACCCTACACAGGACTACAAAAAGCTCCATGACATTGCCGATGCAGTGTCTGCGCAGCGCATTCAGCAGGATATTGAAAAACTGGTAAGCTTTGGTACCCGTCATACCCTGTCAGAAACCGAAAGTGACACGCGCGGCATTGGCGCAGCCCGGCGCTGGATAAAAGCGGAGTTTGATAAAATTTCTGAAGCCTGTGGCGGTTGTCTGAAGGTCTACATGCAGTCAGAAGTGATTGAAGGCGAGAAACGCATTCCCGAGCCAACCGAGGTGGTGAACGTTATTGCTGTACAGCAAGGTACATCTGATCCCGATCGCTATGTGGTGATGTCCGGTGACATTGATTCGCGTGTATCCGATGTCATGGACGCGACCTCCGATGCTCCGGGTGCAAACGACAATGCCTCTGGGGTTGCGGGTGCGCTGGAAGCTGCACGCGTCCTTAGTCAGTATACGTTTAATGGCAGTATTGTGTATGCCGCACTGTCCGGCGAGGAACAGGGCCTGTTTGGCGGTAAAATTATGGCGAAACAGGCGAAAAAAGACGGCTGGCGTATCAAGGCCGTGCTTAACAACGATATGATCGGCAATATTGAAGGGGTGAATGGCGTTATCAATAACACCACGGCCCGCCTGTTTGCAGAAGGCACCCGGGTGACCGAAACTGATAAAGAAGCCCGCACCCGCCGCTTTACCGGCGGCGAAGTAGACTCTCCCAGCCGCAACCTGGCCCGCTATATCGATATCCTTGCCGACAGCTATATTGAGAACCTCGATACAATGCTGATTTACCGCCTTGATCGCTTTGGCCGTGGCGGACACCACCGGCCATTCAACGCTGAAGGCTTTCCTGCAATCCGCATCATGGAAACCAATGAGAACTATCAGCGCCAGCATCAGGATTTGCGCACCGAGAACGGAATCGAATATGGCGATACCCTGGACGGTGTGGATTTCGACTATGCGGCCAAACTCACTGGCCTGAACGCCGTCGCTCTGGCGGCCATGTCATGGGCACCTGCCCCACCATCACAGGTGGAAATTGAAGGTGCAGTACAACCCTCGACCACCCTGTCCTGGCAAGGACTTGACCCGCAAGCCAACCCTCAACTGGCGGGGTATCGGGTTTACTGGCGTCGTACCGCTTCCCCTCAGTGGGAATACAGCCGGTTTGTCGGCAAGGTAACCGAAGCGACGCTGGAGAATGTGGTAATCGATAACTACTTCTTTGGCGTAGCCAGTGTCAGTGAAGACGGTACCGAGTCACCGGTTGTATTTCCCGGCGCGGCCGGCAGTTTTGGTGATAACTAAACCAGGCTGCGAAACACAGAAAGCCGGACGGAGTGACTCGTCCGGCGGTCATCAACAAAAATGATCAATAGCTGTTATACTCGTTAAATCATCAGGTTATCCCATCAACAGAGCAGGTCGTCGTCATGCGAAAAAGTTGGTTGCTAGGTTTTCTGCTTATTGCTCAGGTAAGTAGTGTACAGGCAGAATCACTCACGCTGGCGGCGTCGCCGTTCACCACCTATGTGGATGATGAGGGTGAGCCGGCCAGGCTCAGTCAAATCATTCGCGAAGCGTTTTCCCGTATGGACCAGGACCTGCAACTCAATGTCATGCGCCAGGCGTTTTTAGGGAGTTCACTGCTATCAGGCCGAGCCGACGGCGAGTTCGCTTATCTTGATCTGGGTGACAGAAAATCCAACTTTGTTTACTCTAAACCTTACCTGCCAGCTTACCTTTACGCCGCCAGCAAAGCACAGAGCGTGCAGCGGGTGAAACTGATCCCGCACCTGCACGATTACCGGGTTGCCATAGAAAACCGCTTCGCCAACACGCCCCGCTTCCGGCTGATAAAAGACATTAAGTGGTCGCGTAATCCTTCTTCTTTTGACGTATTTCGTCAGATTGCCGATGATCGCGCGCCCTACCTTATCACCACGCGACTGCTGATTGATGAGTTTAACCGGCTGCTGAGCCGTGATGGTGAGGAGTTACTCCTGCTCTCAGCCGCGCCACTGGTTTCAACCGGACTGCATTTGTCGTTAAATAAAAAACACGCCGACGCGCAGACTGTTATCACCCGCTTTGACGAAACCATTGCAACGATGCAGCGTGACGGCAGCTTTAACCGGCTGCTCGGTATTGCCTGGCTGACCCGCGATGTTGACGGCGACGGTGTCGCTGACTATATCTCGAGCAGCGACGTTGCACATGAAGTAAAAGACGCTGACGCCCTCAATTATACCTACCCGCTGGACGCCACTCAGACTGGCGATGCATCGTCGTTTTATGTAGACGGTAAAAAGTATGATGACTGGCAGGACGTGGCACCACTGATTGCTGACAGTGGCAGCATCCGCCCCAGCCTGCTTGACCCGGAAGTGTACGCACGCATGATCCAGCGCTGGTAGCACGCACGGTTGCCACGGTGCTCGTGCACTGTTTAGTCCCGGTTTCATTTGTGGCTAATCTTTTTACGAAAAGGTGTTTAGAAACAAGGAGCTAGTTGGTAACCATGCAATTCAGCCTCAGACAGTCATTCAGTGTGTTTATTACACTGGCCATTGTTGCTGGCCTGTTAAGCATCAGTGTTGTCATTGTTGGCAATCAAAACTCTAAACAAAGCGAGAAATGGTTAACACATACTTACGAAGTGCTGACTATGAGCAGCCATTTGCTGACCAGTCTTAAAGATGCCGAGACAGGCCAGCGAGGCTATCTTCTAACGTCGAAAGAGCGCTATCTGGAGCCCTACCATGCAGGGGTTAAGTCATCACGGGATACACTTCAGAAACTATTTAATAAAACGTCAGATAATCCTCGTCAGCAACAACGCCTGAGCGAGTTGTCTGATTTAATTGATCAAAAATTGCAGAAGCTTGAGCAAACGGTAAACCTTGCCAAAAACGGACAAAAAGCAGAAGCCATGCGTATTGTAAATACCGATATCGGCAGGGAACTCATGGACGAAATAAGCGCGTTGCTCGACGCATTTGACAGAGAGGAAAACCAGTTACTTGCTCAACGACGGGAAAAGTACGACGCTATGCAATATACTGAGCTAATCACTATATTGCTGGCAATATTATCATTAATTTCTCTGATGGCATTTGCAACGCATGCTGTGAAGCGCAGAGTTATTAACCCTATTATTTCACTGACCGACCAGTCAACCAATTACCTTCCCAGGGTAAAAAATGAATTTTCAGCTCAAAATGCTGCGACTGAAATTCAGGTGTTAGCAAATACGCTGCAATTGATGAGTGATAACCTGTATAAGGTGATCAGCAACCTTAATGAAGACAAAATCACGGCGGAAGCGCGCGCTAAGGTTAAAGCTGATTTTCTGGCAAATATGAGCCATGAAATACGTACGCCCTTAAACGGCATTAATGGGACCCTGCAGTTGTTAGCTGATGAAGTATCGACTGACAAGGGCAAAGATTTACTTCACAAAGCTAAATACTCCGCATTTTCCTTAATCACCATCGTGAATGACATTTTAGACCTGTCAAAGTTTGAAGCGGGTAAACTCCGCGTAGAAGAAACGGATTTCAGGTTGTCTGAGCTAGCCGAGCACGTCATGTCCGACATGGGTATGCTAGCGCATAAAAAAGGGTTACGTATAAACTTCAGAAATAAGACAGAACATGATTACTGGATTGGAGATCCGGTTCGGATCAGACAAATACTGATCAATATCATCTCCAACGCAGTGAAATTTACGCACCATGGAATAATTGAATTTACGATTGATCACGTAGCCGGATCTGACGAGATTGAGTTTACAGTTGTTGACCCGGGAATAGGCATGACCGACGAGCAGCTAAGTCGACTATTCGAACGATTTGAACAAGCTGACAGGTCGACGACGCGAAAATACGGTGGCACTGGATTAGGCATGTCTATCACAAAGCTCCTGGTTGACCTGATGCACGGCAGGATAGACGTAGTAAGCCAGGCAGGAAAAGGAAGCTCGTTTAACGTCACGCTGCCGCTAAAAAGATCGCAGCTGACAATACAACCCAGAACGCATACCGACGATGTAGATATTAACCTTTCCGGTAAGCGCATTCTGGCTGCTGAAGATAATGAAATTAACCGCATGATCATTCAGGAAATGCTGAGAAAAACGGGGGCGGATTTAGCGCTGGCTGAAAACGGATTGCTTGCGGTTGAAGAGTTTAAGGCGAAACCGTTTGATATTGTTTTGCTGGATATCCAAATGCCGGAAATGGACGGTTTAGAAGCGTGTAAAATTATTAAACAGCACAACGACAAAGTCCCTGTCATCGCGGTTACTGCGAATGTGCTGAGTGAGGACAAACATCGCTACGAAAATAGCGGTTTTAATGATTACCTGGCTAAACCCATGAGCAAAGACATGCTGTATGCAAAGTTATCCGAGTACTTACTTAACTAAGCCCGCATTTTTTTGAGTTATAACGTGGCCGTATGCGAGCATACCGGGCGTTACGTACGCTCAATACTTACCCGTAACTCACCGCATTTACCGGTTATGCGCATTGTTTTACCGTGCATCACAACCCGGCCCTCCTGACAGACACACAAGAGCACGCCTCAGCCAGAAAAGACAATCACTTTGACAGCATAAGATTTCACATAAATTTTGTCTGGCTATTGATCTGCATCAAGAACCCTTATAAACTTTCAGTAATTTCTGAAAGTTTATAGAGATAATGCACATGACCATGTCACCGCTTCTCACTTCTGCTGTAATGCATTTTGGCGAAATGGGCAGCCGCTGGGGATTTAACCGCACGGTGGGGCAAATTCTGGCGCTAATCGTATTGCACGACGAGCCGATTTCGGCACAGGAAATTGCCGATGCGCTGAATATTTCGCGGGGCAATACCAGTATGGGGCTCAAGGAATTACAGTCCTGGCGCCTGATAAAGCAGCATCTGGTACCGGGCGAGCGTAAGGAGTTTTTTATCCCCGCCGGGGATATCTGGGTGCTGGCAAACCGGGTATTTGAGGAGCGCCGCAAACGCGAAATAGACCCCACTATGAGTCTGCTTCGCGATCTCATTCTGGACAATCCGGCTAACCAGTCCGACGCCAATGCCCAGTCTAAACTGACTGAAATTCACGATTTGCTTGAGTCGGTGACCGAATGGTCGCAGGAACTCCAGGGGCTCGGTCCGGAAAAGCTTAATAAGTTAATGAAACTTGGGGCCGGGGTTGGCCGTATGCTTGAGTTCAAAGACAAACTAATCACCGGTAAAAACACCGTTAACTGAGGAGCGTTGTTGTGGATGTGTTGGTGCTTTCCCGCTTGCAGTTTGCATTAAATATCAGTTTTCATATTCTTTTTCCGACCATCACGATGGCGCTGGCCTGGTTTCTTTTCTATTTTAAACTTCGTTCAGACTTTAGTGGCCATCCGGTGTGGATGCGTATCTACCGGTTTTGGGTACGTGTCTTTGCCCTGACCTTCGCACTGGGTGTCGTCAGTGGCGTCACCATGTCCTTTCAGTTTGGTACTAACTGGCCAGGCTTTATGGAGAAAGTAGGAAATGTGGCCGGGCCACTGCTTGGCTACGAGGTTCTTACCGCATTTTTCTTAGAAGCCACCTTCTTAGGCATTATGTTATTTGGCAGCCGTAAGGTGCCAAACTGGTTACATACCCTGTCTACCTTTATTGTCGCGTTCGGCACCACCACCTCAGCGTTCTGGATCCTGTCTCTAAACAGCTGGATGCACACCCCACAGGGCTACGAAATTATTAACGGCGTGGTGTATGCCAAAGACTGGTCAGAAATAATCTTTAATCCCTCGTTCCCCTACCGCTTCGCCCATATGATGCTGGCATCAGGGCTGACCGCAAGCTTTGTCCTTGCTGGCCTGTCCGCCTACCGCATGCTTATGGGTGACGAGAAAATTGCGCCCAGGCTGACCCTTAAAACCGGCCTGTATACTGCCGCAATCCTTATCCCGCTACAGATTTTTGCCGGTGATATGCACGGTTTAAATACACTGAAACATCAGCCGCAGAAAGTCGCCGCCATGGAGGGCGTGTGGGAGACCGAGCGCGGCGCCCCACTGTTGCTGTTCGCCTTGCCCGATGAGGAAGCGCGGGATAACCGCTTTGAAATTGGTATACCAAATGGTGCCAGTTTCATTCTGACACACCAGACTGACGGTGAAATTAAAGGGCTTAATGAATTCCCTGATGAACACCCGCCGGTTGCACCGGTCTTTTACGGCTTCAGGGTGATGGTTGGTATGGGCCTGCTGATGCTGGCAGTGTCATGGGCTGGTAGTGTTTATCTGTGGCGCAGAGGCGCGCTGCCGCGCTGGCTGCAGTACACCACCATCGGCATGACATTCAGTGGCTGGGTGGCAACGCTGGCGGGCTGGTATGTCACCGAAATTGGCCGTCAGCCCTATATTGTCAGCGGCGTGTTGCGCACCGAGGATGCAGTAACGGCGTTACCAGCCGGCAATGTCGCGTTTTCATTAACGCTGTATGTCGTGTTTTACGGCATATTACTGGTGGCCTATATCGCAACGCTGGGTCTGATGTGCCGCCGTTCGGTAGCCATTGAAGAAATTACAGACAAAGAGCGTTCCGATATAAAAGATCCGGCGCTTGGCGCGGCCAAGGCATAGGGAGGGGTTATGCCATTTGAAAGTTTATCTGCTGAAACCTTGGGCAATATCTATGTCGGACTGCTGGGTCTGGCCGTACTCCTGTACGGTATTCTGGATGGGTATGATTTAGGCATTGGCGTATTACTGCCACCACGCGATGAAAAATGCCGTGATGCCATGATTGCCTCAATTGGTCCCTACTGGGACGCCAATGAAACCTGGCTGGTGCTAGCGGTAGGTTTACTGTTGTTCGCCTTCCCGGAAGCGCACAGTCAGTTTTTGCAAACTCTGTACATCCCAGCCACGCTGATGCTGCTTGGTCTGATCCTGCGTGGGGTGTCGTTCGATTTCCGCGCCAAAGTGGTGCAGGGCCATAAACGGCGCTGGGATTTCGCCTTTAAGTATGGCTCGTTGCTCACCACGCTTGCACAGGGCTATATGCTGGGTATTTTTGTTACCGGACTGCGCACTGATCTGTGGGCACAGGGGTTTGCCCTGCTGGCAGCCTTTGGTGTAACCGCTGCCTACGCGTTTATTGGTGCCTGCTGGCTGATATTGAAAGGTGAGGGTAAATTACAGGAAAAGGCCTATAAGTGGGCAAGGCGCGGGCTGGTAATGCTGGCCGCCGGTATTATTGCGGTGAGCCTGGCTAACCTGACGCTACATGACGATGTCAGAGACCTGTGGCTGTCTGCCCCCTGGGGGATTATGCTAATGGCCATCCCCCTGACCTGCTTTGCCCTGCTGCTAATGTGCGGTGTATTGCTGAAAAAACTGCCTGAGGCCAACGGAAAAGGCGAATGGCTGCCCTTTTTCATCGCACTGATGGTGTTTGTTCTTAGTTTCGCTGCCTTTGGTATCAGCTACTACCCCTACGTTATCCCGGGCAAACTGACGATTATGGATGCTTTATCAGATGCCGGGTCTCTGCGTTTTCTGCTGGTTGGTACCGTGGTTGTGGTGCCCTGTATTCTGGCTTACACCTTCATGGTGTATCGCATTTTTGCCGGAAAAGCAGAAAAGCTAAGCTATTACTGATGAGATCGCGGCGTTCAGTCCCTGGCCTCTGTCGCCGCGCTCTTCGTCCTATGTTTTCAGCAATCCGCACCTGACAGGCAGCGACAATATGCGCTCCCACTGCCCGCTACGATGACTTTACAGCCATAGCGCTATAGACAGCAGTGTGCGCTTTCCTTTTTCTATCCGGCTGACACGGTGCAGGTATTTGTCAGGCCGAAATAAATAAATGCGGTCAAATAACCGAAAGATAACACGCTCAGCGTAGAACACCCCACCCTTCTGCGGCTTTTTCAGCACCACATTGAATTTAAAGTATCGCCCGCTGCCCATAGGATCATTGTGCTCCAGTACCCGGTGCCCCTCGTGATAGGTAACCAGATTTACCGAGAGCCGTTTTGAAGAAAAAAGCGCGTTGTTGTTAACCAGTGCCATGTCAGTCCATTTTCAGAAATCAGACTGTATTGTCGCAGCTTTTGCCCGCGCCGGGCCACCACCTGACAAGGCGGGATCAGACTTTAATATGCCATGACGCTATAATTATGCTGATCCATGCCCAGTCCGATACGTCTTCCCCTGCCGCTCCCTTCGTACTGCCAGCTCAGCCGCTGCGAGTGTTACGTCAGTCGTAGCGAAAGCTCAGGTAATCTGGCACTGCCTGTATGCGGGGTATGTCTGGCATTACCCGGACTCGTCGGGGGCTAAAAGAATGCCTGTAAACCGGTTTGCGCACGGCCCATAATCAGGCCATGGATGTCGTAGGTGCCCTCGTACGTGTTCACGGTTTCCAGGTTCATTACGTGACGCATTACATGGTACTCATCGGCGATACCGTTGCCACCGTGCATGTCTCTGGCCATACGGGCAATATCCAGCGCTTTGCCACAGTTATTTCGCTTCATCATGGAAATGGCCGTGGGATCAAGGTGACCTTCATCAATCAAACGCCCGACCCGTAACGCGCCCTGCAAGCCCAGTGATATATCCGTTTGCATATTGGCCAGCTTGGTCTGAAAAAGCTGTGTCTGGGCCAGTGGCCGGTTAAACTGCTTACGTTCCAGGCCGTATTGTCTGGCCGCATGCCAGCAAAACTCAGCGGCGCCCATGGCCCCCCATGAAATACCGTACCGGGCAAGATTCAGGCAGCTAAATGGCCCTTTGAGGCCACGCACCGCGGGAAACATATTATCTTCTGGTACAAACACATCGTCCATGACAATTTCACCGGTAATCGACGCTTTTAGCGACAATTTTCCTTCTACCTCAGGTGCACTCAGGCCCTTCATGCCTTTTTCGAGAATAAACCCACAGATGGCGTTGTCTTCATGCTGGTTTTTCGCCCACACCACAAACACGTCGGCGACAGGAGAGTTGGTGATCCACATTTTACTGCCGGTTAAGCGATAGCCACCGTCGACCTTCTTTGCACGGGTCTTCATTGCCGCCGGATCTGAGCCTGCATCAGGCTCGGTCAGGCCAAAACAGCCAATCCATTCGCCCGTTGCCAGTTTCGGCAAATAGGTGTCTTTTTGGGCGTCGCTGCCAAAGGCGTTGATGGGATGCATGACCAGCGAGGACTGCACACTCATAGCACTGCGGTAACCACTGTCAACACGTTCGACTTCCCGGGCAATCAGTCCGTATGACGTATAATTTACCCCAGCACAGCCGTAGCCCTGTACGGTTACACCTAACAGCCCCAGCTCACCAAACTGACGCATAATACCGGTATCAAAATGACTCTCACGATTCGCTTTGAGGATCCCCGGCATCAGCGACTGCTGACAAAAGTCACGGGCGCTGTCGCGAATCATACGCTCATCGTCGCTCAGTTGCTTATCAAGAAGAAGGATATCGTCCCAGTTGCCTGCTGTCGTTGCCATTGATCTACGCCTGTTAATTTTCAATGGCTCCAGTGTAACTGAAATTGTGGGTAAAAAGGTTGATCAGGCCCAAGTTCTGGCAATGTTACTGCGTTAATGGCTGCTCACACATTTTTCTTGCTCGCATCCAGGCTGCACAGCCCGGCAGGGGATCACACCGAAACAGCAGGGAGCGCGGCGGGTAGTGCTCACGCAAGCGCACAGGCCCCATCGCCAGCGTGACATATTCATCAACCAGCCAGGTGTTTTCATATCGTACATAACAGGCATACTCGCCAAGTTCGATAGGCACGACCCTAACCTGTGTTCCGTCTGGCATTTTAGTCAACTCCAGACAGGAATAGGGGCCGCAACGCTGTCCCGCCATGACTGCACTGCATACCAGGCACATCAGCAAAAGTGCCATTAGTTTCATTGGTGCTGCTCCGCCACAAGATCTTTGCGATTTACTTTTAGCATAGCGGGAAAATGCATGGGTTTGTGGTTTATTTAGTTAAGCCACCAAGGCTGGCTAAAATCAATTTTGTCCGGTGCCAGTTCAAATGGATAAGGCGGCTCAATGGCTTCCCAGAATACTGCCTGATAACGTGGGTCGGTTATCATAAATGCGCCCTGCTGCTGATACTGCTTCAGCAATATTTCATACGCACCGGCTGGCATCTGAGGGTTGCTTTGCTGGAACACCACCGTGCCACCAAACTCCTGATAGAGGGCTTTATCAATTTGCCAGTGAAGTACCTGTTTAGTCGCAATTTCATCCGCTGTGCGCTGCTCAGACTCGGTCATAGAAGGAGAGTTCAGTGATGCGGCAAACCGGGCCTTAAACTTTGCTACCAGCGCCTGATCAACCTTTATACCGCGCTTGTCGGCATAGTCATCGAGTACCCGCTGTATGACTTTATCGGCAAGAGCGCGGTGACGAAACTGCGCCAGCGCCATGTTTTTACTCGCAGAATTCAGCCTCGCAAGCTGACTGAGTTGTTTCTCTGAGGGGCTGATATCTTCCACATATACAGGATCGCCAAATAGCGTTGCCACAACCTGTTGTTGTGCACTCGCCGTCCAGGTCATTAACCCCATTAACAATGCCAGAACAACACGCATTTTTTTCTCCATGATATTGATACCAATCTGCATACCAGCATACACCGTAACCTGCACTGCCCAACTGACTCGCAGCGCTGAGTTATGCTACTGGCGCAGGAACGAGTAATACATTCTGACTTAAGGCAATATCAGCCTACCATAACCACTACCGACAACGTATAGTTAATTCGGCTCGCCGTTGTGTATCAATTTGTAATTAAAGAAGAATGGCAGGAATAGCCTTGGGGGGAGGGAAGCAGGGGCAGCAAGCGCCACCCCGGATGCGATATTAAAGCGCCTGCACGTTAGCAGCCTGAAGACCTTTTTGACCTTCTTCAATATCAAACTCTACGCGCTGACCTTCCAGCAGAGTTTTGTAACCATCAGACTGGATAGCACGGAAGTGAACAAAAACGTCTTTGCCGCCGTCATCCTGAGTCAGAAAACCATAACCTTTATCTGCGTTAAACCATTTAACGCTGCCTGTTACTTTAGACATGTCGTATAGACCTCAAACTTGCAAATCAAAAAGCGCCGAAGCGCATGTATCAACACTGCTTGGAATGACATCGGTGAGTAGGTCTTACTTAACTTGGACAAACGTCTTACAACAAATCACAAAGTAACTTGAGCGGTTTTACCTGGAGCAAATAATCAATCATCACGAGCATTACAAGCCAGTGGGCTTATTCAGCCTCGTCCACTATACCACCGAATATTATAAATGATACAAAAATTAGCCGCTTAGCTACATTTATCACAAAAGATTCACCCAATTGTCATGCATGCGCCCGGGGATCAGGACAGGTTAATGGGTACTTACTGACCCTTGCGCCATGCGAGTATCCAGCTTGTCAGTCCGCAGGTCGCCGAGACAAGGGACCAGCCCCAGTGAAGCTCGTACACGGGCAACAGTGCACTGACTATAATCAGCGTGGCGCCAACAATACTGAAATGCGTAGACTGGATGGCCTTAAGTTGCAGCTCGGTTGTTTGCTGATGCTGGCGCTGCTGTTGCAACGGCAGCCGCTTTACCTGCTGCATGCCATCGTAGAGCAGGTCTGGCATTTCCGGCAGTTTTTCGGACCAGTACGGTAAGTTCTGTCGTATTTTTGCGGCTATCGCCCGCACACCAATCTGCTCTTTCATCCAGTTTTCTAAAAACGGTTTGGCGGTTTTCCACAGATCCAGTTGCGGATACAGCTGGCGACCGAGACCTTCAATATACAGCAGGGTTTTCTGCAACAGCACCAGTTGCGGCTGGACTTCCATATTGAAACGCCGGGCGGTGTTAAACAGTTGCAGCAACACATTACCAAACGAAATTTCCGCCAGCGGCTTTTGGAAAATAGGCTCGCACACAGTGCGGATAGCCACTTCAAACTCGTCAATATTGGTGTCCCCGGGTACCCAGCCGGAGTCAGCATGCAACTGCGCCACCTTACGGTAATCGCGGTTAAAGAAGGCAATAAAGTTTTCCGCCAGATAGCGTTTGTCATCTTTGTTCAGCGTGCCGACAATACCGAAATCAATGGCGATATACTTAGGATCGTGCGGGTTTTCTGTGGCAACAAAAATGTTACCCGGATGCATGTCAGCATGGAAAAAACTGTCACGGAACACCTGGGTAAAAAACACTTCCACGCCGCGCTCGGCCAGCACTTTCATGTTGGTATTCTGCGCCAGCAAGGCGTCGATGTTGGAAATCGGCACACCATAAATGCGCTCCATCACCATCACATTCTGACGGCAATAGTCGCTGTAGATTTCCGGCACATAAAGCGCGTCTGACGTCTCGAAATTGCGGCGAAGCTGGATCCCATTAGCCGATTCACGCAGCAAATCCAGCTCATCAACAATGGTCTTTTCATATTCATGCACCACTTCCACCGGCCGCAAACGCTTGCCGTCAGGCAACCAGCGCTGCAATACCTGAGCAAGAGTGAACAACAGTTTCATGTCTGCATCTATGGTTTTGCGGATGCCAGGCCGCAGTACCTTCACAACCACGGGTTTATCGTTGTGTTTAAGGGTTGCCGCATGCACCTGCGCGATGGATGCTGATGCCAGTGGCTGGGCCTGAAAGTCGACAAACAGTTCGCTTAGCTGTCTGAGTCCCAGCGCCTGTCTAATAATGTTCTGTGCGCTGTCACTGGAAAACGGCGCCACTTTATCCTGTAACACTGCCAGTTCATCGGCAATTTCCGGGGGCAGCAGATCCCGGCGGGTAGACAGCATTTGCCCGAATTTAATAAACACCGGGCCCAGGGATTGCAAGGCAAGCGCAATGCGCATGCCTGGCTTTTTACCTTTATGACGATTGGGGATCCAAAACACCAGCATACGCAATACGCGCACATACCAGGGCATCCACCGCCGCGGGATAAGCTCATCAAGACCATGCTCCAGCATGACTTTATTTATTTGGTACAACCGTAACGCACGCATGCTTACTTCTTTTTCACCCTGGTTTCCAGACGTTCGAGCCTGGCATTCGCACGCGCCACATCATCCCGCAGCGCTGCCACTTCATCAGAAAAATGCACTACCGCCAAACGGTGTGCTGCGATGCGCTTTTCTTCTACCAGCGCGTTCCCCAACGCTGCTTCGGTATGCCTGGCCTGACGACGAAATGCATCTGTAAATTGCCGCACCAGCGTGCCAGCCTCATGCGCGACGACATCATTGGTATAGCGCGCCAGCTGTTCTTCCAGGTCAATGTCCAGTGACCGAAACAGTGCACTGACCTTTTGAGCAACACTCAGCTCCCCTTCGACATTGAGCTTTTTTTGCTGAATAAGCCGGGTCAGTTCATTGGTGTTGGTCAGGCTGGGCAGTGTTGCCAGTTCTGTCTCGATGCAACAGGCATTGCCCGGCAATTCGGCAACAACTTCTGTGACTGACTCGTCGACAGCCAGCACATCGATACGGTCGGAAAACACCAGGCACAGGCCCTGTGGAAGGGGTGAGATAAACAGATAGAGCCGGTTACCGGCCAGCGGCCTGAGCCGCGCCGGTGTATCCGGATCCAGATTGATTAGCTTATTGATGGCGGTTTCAATCGCCGCCGTCACCAATGCCGCCGCTGGCATCAGAATTTATAACCACGATGCAGTGCGACGATACCGCCGGTCAGGTTGTGATAATCACACTGCTCAAAACCAGCCTGCTCAAACATATCTTTGAGCGTATCCTGGTCAGGATGCATGCGAATACTTTCAGCCAGATACTGATAACTTTCACTGTCGCCCGCCACCAGTTGCCCCATTTTTGGAAGAATATGGAATGAGTAAGCGTCGTAGACCTTGCTTAGCTGCTCGGACGTTGGCTTGGAAAACTCCAGCACCAGTAGCCGTCCGCCGGGTTTAAGGACACGGTAGATGGAGTTCAGAGCATTTTGCTTTTCTGTCACATTACGCAGCCCAAACGCCATGGTCACAATATCAAAATGATTATCGGGAAATGGCAGGGCTTCAGCATCAGCCTGAACATAGTCGATGTTGCTGATAAGGCCCTGATCACGCAACTTATCACGCCCCACCGCCAGCATCGAATGGTTGATATCGGCCAGCGTGACCTGCCCTGAAGGACCTACCAGCCTGGAAAACTTTGCCGTTAAATCACCGGTGCCGCCGGCAATATCCAGCACCTTGTTGCCGGGTCTGGCATTGGCGCAGTCGATGGTATAGCGCTTCCACAAGCGGTGGATACCCATCGACATCAGGTCGTTCATAACATCGTATTTGGCCGCGACCGAATCAAATACATTCGCTACCAGTGATGCTTTTTGCTGCTTGTCGACCTGCTTGAATCCGAAATCGGTTTGAGTCGTGCCCTGGCCGGCCTCGTCGGCTTGCGCCTGATGCTGGTTGTCGCTCATGACGTTTTGTTACCTTCCATTCACCGCATGACAGACAGTACAGCAGGTGCGGTCAACCACTCACTGCCCGTCGTATATTGTATGGGGAGCCCCCAGTCATGCCAAGAGTGTACAGAATAATGTGTCGTGGCAACAGCGTTAGCGCGCAAATCAGTCTAAGCGGCGATTGCTGCCCCAGCTAAGTGCCAGGATCTGGCTGAGCGCTGTCAGCGAACGACCGCTTTGCTGCTGCCATTCAACAAACTGTTTGTTCATGGCGCGCAGGCTTTTAAGGCTAGCCGCACCGCCATCTATCACCTCGTGCCTGCGCAGGTAGTCTTCAGCGTCGCGTGACAGCAAAAAGGTATCAATACCCAGTGCCCGCAGCATATACGGCCCTGTATTTCCGCCCAGTCGCGCGCCACGTTTTTTTAAGAACAACCATAAGTCAGTGATGCTTTCACTGCTATATCCGGCGACAAATTTTCCGAAGCTGCCGTGCTCTCGGGCAACATCGTTAATCATCATGGCGTTGTCACGCACGGTCATGACTTTTTTGTAGTTTCTGACAATGCGCTTATCACTGGCCTTCTGTTCCAGCATTTCATCAGGCATCAGCAGCACTTTTTCGACATTAAAGTCGAAAAACACCTCTTCAAATGCCGGCCACTTCTGCTCAATGACGCGCCACACAAAGCCAGACTGGAAGACCTTTTTGGTCATCGCCGCTAAGAAACGATCATCGCTGATAGCGGCGACCTCGTCATCAGACAGCGGCGAGGCCAGCATGGCCTCCAGTGCCCTTTCACCACCTTTACGCTCGCAGGCGCGCTGGTAAATGGCGCTATAGTGCTCCGCCTTCACTGACCAATCCCGCTGTGCCTGAGCAATGCATCCACTTCTGGCTCGCGACCACGAAACGCCACGAATAATTCCATCGGCTCACGGCTACCGCCCATTTCCAGAATATTGTGCAGAAATGCGCGGCCCGTTTCGCGGTTGAATATGCCGTCTTCTTCAAACTTGCTGTAGGCATCGGCCGACAGCACTTCGGCCCATTTATAGCTGTAATAACCGGCCGCATAACCACCGGCAAAAATGTGACCAAAACCGTGCTGGAAACGGTTGAAGGACGGTGGAATAAGTACCGCCACTTCCTGACGAACCGCATCCAGTGTGCCCTGCACATCCACGTCTTTGCCATCCTGCATATGCAGCTGGAAGTCGAACAGGCTGAATTCCAGTTGCCTTACCATTTGCATGGCTGACTGATAGTCACGGGCGGCCAGCATACGCTCAAGTAAATCTTCCGGCAGCGGCTCACCGGTTTCATAATGACCGGAAATTTCATTCAGCGCGTCTTTTTCCCAGCACCAGTTTTCTAAAAACTGGCTGGGCAGTTCAACTGCATCCCAGGGCACCCCGTTAACACCAGACACACTGGCAACCGACATTTTGGTCAGCATGTGATGTATGCCGTGACCGAACTCATGGAACAGGGTAAGCACTTCATCATGCGTAAACAACGCGGGTTTATCCCCCACCGGGGCATTGAAGTTACAGGTCAGATAGGCAACCGGTAGCTGAAGTTCGCCGGCGGCGTTTTCACGGCGCACGCGACATTCATCCATCCAGGCCCCGCCACGCTTTTTCGGACGTGCGTACAGGTCCAGAAAGAAGCTGCCGCGCTCAATACCCGCTTCATCAGTAATAGTGAAAAAGCGTACATCTTTGTGGTAGGTATCCACATCGTGCTTTTCAATGATCGTCAGGCCGTACAGACGCTCCACCACCATAAACAAGCCATGCAGCACCTTGTCTTCCGGGAAATAAGGGCGCAGCATTTCATCACTGATGGTGTATTTTTCCTGTTTAAGCTTTTCGCTGTAGTAAGGAATATCCCAGGCCTTGAGATCGCTCATGCCATGGCTTTTGCTGGCATAGTCCAGCACCTCATCCAGATCGCGCTGGGCCTGAGGCCTGGATTTATCAGCAAGGTCGCGTAAAAATGCCATGACCTGCTCCGGCGATTCGGCCATTTTCGTAGCCAGTGACAGTTCAGCATAACTATCAAAGTCAAGCAATCGCGCCATTTCGGTGCGCAACGTCAGGGTTTGCTGAATGATCTTGGTGTTATCCCATTTGCCGGCCTGCGGTCCCTGGTCGGACGCACGGGTAGAAAACGCCCGGTACATTTCTTCGCGCAACTTGCGGTTATCTGCGTACAGCATCACCGGCAGATAGGAGGGAATATCCAGCGTGAACAGCCAGCCATCCAGCTCTTTTTCCTGTGCAGCCTGCGCGGCGGCATCCAGCGCCGAGTCGGGTAACCCGTTCAGCGCATCCTTATCAGTAACATGTTTGGTCCAGCCCATTGTGGCATCCATCACATTATTACTGAACGTCGAGGACAGTTCGCTGAGCTGGGACGAAATTTCAGCAAAGCGGGCTTTCTTATCCTCTGGCAGTGCGACACCCGATAAGGTGAAATCGCGCAGGGTATTGTCGATATGTTTCTGGCGCTGCTCATCGAGGCCTTTGTACTCTTCGCTTTCGCGCAGCGCCTTGTAGGCCTGGTACAGACCGTCATGCTGTCCAACCCAGGTGCCATACGCTGATAACAGCGGCAGACAGGCGTCGTGGGCTTCACGCAGCGCATCAGTGCTAACCACCGAGTTCATGTGCGATACCGGAGAAAAAATTTTACTTAACCGGTCATCCGCATCTTCTATTCTGGTCACTACGTTACGGTACGTGTAGTCTTGGGAGTCGACGACGGCCTCGATTTCCTGTTTACAATGGGCGATAGCACGTTCTACGGCGGGTTTAATCTGGTCAGGCGTGATGTCGGAAAACGCCGGTAACCCGTCAACATTCTCAATAGCAGATGTGGTCATTCGTCTCTCATTTTTAATCAGTGTTGTTGAGTATGTAAGGCTGACAGTGTAGAAAAACAAGAGCCTGACCTCACCACTTTGTGCGAGACCTGACGAATAACATGCATAGCTGTAAACCGGGCGGGCCCCGTGCAGGTATTATTACCCTGGAAATAAACATACCAGGGCGGGTATTCAGATAACAATGGTAAAGAGACTGCAATGAAGGAATTTGACTATATAAGTATTGGTGGTGGCAGTGGCGGTATTGCTTCTGCCAACCGCGCCGCCAAACACGGGAAGCGCGCAGCCATCATCGAAGCCAAAGACATTGGCGGCACCTGCGTTAATGTTGGCTGTGTTCCAAAAAAAGCCATGTGGTACGGTGCCCAGGTGGCCGAGGCCATCCACCGTTACTCACCCGAGTATGGTTTCGATATAGATGTCCGGCATTTTAGCTGGGACAGCCTGATTGCCAGCCGCCAGGCGTACATCGAGCGCATTCATAGCTCCTATGACAGGGTACTGACGAAAAACGACGTGACGTTAATCAAAGGCTTTGCACGCTTTATCGATAACCACACCATCGAGGTTAATGGTGAGCGCTATTACGGCGAACACATTACCATTGCTACCGGCGGGCATCCTGTTAAGCCAGATATTCCGGGCGCAGAGCATGGCATTGATTCGGATGGTTTCTTTGCCCTTAAAAGCCAGCCCAAGCGTGCCGTTGTTGTGGGCGCCGGCTATATCGGTGTAGAGCTGGCTGGCGTATTGCACAGCCTGGGTACCCACACCGATTTGGTCGTGCGTAAACACGCGCCGTTACGCAATTTTGATCCCATCATTCATGAGACGCTGGTGGATATCATGCATGCTGAAGGGGCCACATTGCACAATCACGCCGAAGTTACCCAGGTCGAGAAGAATGATGATGGCGAGCTTACAGTGCACCTGAGTAATGGAGAAACCCTGTCTACCGACTGTCTGATCTGGGCAATTGGCCGTGCGCCGTCCACCAACAATATTGGGCTTGAGAACACGGATGTGACGGTCAATGAGGATGGCACCATCCAGGTTGATAAGTATCAGAACACCAGTGCAGATAAGATTTATGCAGTAGGTGATATCACCGGCAAGGCTGAACTGACGCCGGTCGCGATCAAAGCCGGCCGCCTGTTGTGCGAGCGCTTATTTAATGGTCAGGATGACGCGCATCTGGATTATACGCTGATCCCAACTGTTGTATTCAGTCACCCTCCCATTGGGGTTATTGGCCTGACTGAACCAGAGGCCATTGAGCAGTATGGCCAGGATAACATCAAGGTCTACTCTTCCTCGTTTGCCTCCATGTATACGGCCGTCACCCGCCACCGTCAGGCGACCAAAATGAAGCTAATCTGCCAGGGACCAGATGAAAAAGTAATCGGCCTGCACGGTATTGGTCATGGTATGGACGAAATGCTGCAGGGCTTTGCGGTAGCAATAAAGATGGGCGCTACCAAAGCCGATCTCGATGCCTGCGTCGCCATTCACCCGACCAGCGCCGAAGAGTTTGTGACGATGACAGGGTAACGCAGAAAACCCGGTAGGAGAAACGTTATAAGTGCGATGATGCGCAACGCTTACCGGGATGCGTTACTTCTTACGCTGATTAAAGACAGGTTTCATTAATCAGCGTTATGCCTGACTGCAGGCCTCCCCAGTGCTACCTGCCGCCAGTGCGTTGATGGCAGCTCCTGGCCTACAAGTCTGCCAGATCATGTATTTGCCACCACCCGGTTTTTACCACTTCGCTTGGCTTCATACATGGCCTTGTCTGCGCGATTCAGCCAGTCACAACCATTTTCACCGGATACCAAAGCAGCAATACCCAGCGAGATCGTGTAATAAGGTGTTGCTTTTGCGCTATCCGCTTCTATTGTCTGGCGGATTTTCTCTGCCAGGCCTCTCGCATCATCAAGCGAGGCGTCTTCCATCAGAATGGCAAATTCCTCACCACCGATGCGGTACACGGTATCGGTTTTACGCAGCACTGTCTGCGCCGATTTAACGAGGTGTTTTAGTACCGCATCCCCGACACTGTGGCCATGGTTGTCGTTCAGTAATTTAAAATTATCAATATCAATGACGATCAGGCAACTGGGCGTATTGAGTATCACCGATTCTTTCAGTGTCATTTCCAGCGCATGGTCAAAGGCTCTTCTGTTACCACTTTTGGTTAAAAAGTCCTGCGTTGCTAACAGGTCCAGGTTGCGATTTTCTGATTTGATTTCATTGGCAAATACATTAATAAAGAATGTGGTACCAAACAGGGCAACAAAAATATTAATAAACTCCAGCGTGGTCAGTGACGCCTGTAAGGTCGGTATAATCAGCGCGCACATCAATAGAACGTATAGATAGGCAACCCGTGTCGAGGTTAAAAAAAACATGGTCAGAGATGCAGGGTATATCCAGTAGACCTGGTGCGCGCCACCGAGGAGCACTGTCATGGCCGATCCTAGTGACACCAGCAAACACATATAAAGTTTGGAAAAAACGATATACTGTTGTCGATATGCACAGGTAAATATAAGTGCAGCACTGCCTATCAGATATACGTCGAGGGCAAACACCTGCCAGTCGAGTATGAACAGGCGATAAAGGGTCAGGGGAGCAACAAAAACAAATAGTAACCCACTCAGCCCCATTAAAATTCGCGTTGGCAGGGGACTGCTTTTAAATTTCGAGTAGGCGACTGCAATCAAACTCAATGGTATACGACTTTTTCTTATTAGTGACTATTAACAAATAGTCAAAGCTCACGCATTCAGCCACCTCTTTTTGCCGCTAATTTCTGCTTTTCTCGCTATGAGCGAACGTAAAACATGGCAATAAGCACTGAATGCACGCAACAGCGCTCGCGTAATTATCAGGCACGTGACAACCGCCTGCGTTACACCCTGCTATTACAACCTTTTTTGGCACCTGTACGGTGGCGTTTAACCCACCAGGTGCCGCAGAGAGTAAAGATCACGCGTCTGGCTGGTTTTCTTTCTTACTTCTTCTAACGCCTGCTTCTCACTCAGTTCAAACAACGCATTGATCAACCGGTTAAAATGCGCATGCATAGCGGTTCTTGCAGCCTGAGCATCATTATTTTTCAATGCCGTATATATCGCTTTATGCTCATTAAGCCGGTCTTTATCCGACTGCGTGCACACGTTGGCATAGGCAGACTGTATTTGAGGAAGGGTGTCGCGTAACGTCCAGAACTTCTGCACCGCAAGCACGATCGCATTGTTTCTGGTCGCTCTCGAAATAACCAGGTGAAATTCTCTGTCGGCTTTTTCTGCCCCCACACCGGACTCCATGACCTCCAGTGTAGTTTTTAAGGTCGCAAGTTCACCTTCGGAAATAGAAAGGGCTGCAAGTGCGGCAGCCTCGCCTTCGACGAGCGCGCGCGCCTGGGTAAGCTCAAACGCACTGATGTCCGATCCTTCGCTTTCACTGTCATTCTTTGGTGGTTCAAGAACATACACACCTGAACTTGTCCTGGCTTCAACAAGGTGTTTGACTTCCAGCGCTATGATCGATTCACGGATGGTGGGGCGACTAACATCAAAGGTCTCGGCAAGTTCACGTTCAGGCGGCAACCGACTACCAGGAGGATAGGTACCTGACTTGATCAATGCCTCAATTTTTTCTGCGATTTGCCAAAACATACGTCGGCTTTTCATATTATTGTCCTTCAATTTAAGGAAGGTTGCGCCCGGTTCAGAATCTGATAATAACAAACGCTTATCTCAGATTCGATAAGACGGTCCAACATACCTTAAATTGGTAATAATGCAATCCAAAATTGGTTATATAGCACTATTTAAAACCGAGTCAATGCAGCACGTAGCGCGGGTTGACGCGCTACGTGCCTGACGTGTGTTAATACTGGTAAGTCACGCCAAACGTAATTCTGCGATCCGTCAGGCCCTGAAAACATAGCAGTGCGCCTTCGTTAACACAGTATTGATTGACATCCGACTTGGTTATATTCACGCCTTCCACGCCTACACTCAGGTTTTCATTGACGTCGTAGCTGATACTGGCGTTCAACTGCCCACGATCATCCTGAACAACCGGGAATCCCCATGGATAGCTACTGGTGCTACCGAAGTCCTCTGACCGGTATGCCTCACGCCATGTATAACGCGCGCGGGCAGACAAACCGTACTTTTCATAATAAAGGGTAAAGTTGTAGGCATTCTCAGACAGGTCAAGCAAGCCCTGCACTGCCTCCACTTCTATGTCACTGTTACCCGTTGTCGCGGCGAAGACGTTGGCTGCGCGGCTGGTTGCTGTATTCGTTGCCTCACCGCCAGAAAACTCCTGTTTCGTGTAGTTCGCGATGATACCAAAGCCTGATGCCCAGCCCAGTGACTCTTCGAATACTGACAGGTCATACTGGAATGCCAGCTCCAGACCCTTTTGGGTCGTTTCGGCAGAGTCATTAATAACCGTTTGTGTCGGAACACAAACCCCTACACCACCGCTGGGGCCAAATACGTTAACATCAGCAATTGGATTGAATATCCCCCCCTGTTCACACGGGGCCGTCGTGTCCCGGAAACCGGTTTGTGGATCTTCATATGGCGACGTTTCCTGCGCTACAAATAAGTTGTCGCGTTTCTTATGGAAGATACCGGCACTAAGAAGACTTGCCGGGGCAAAGTACCACTCAACCGACAGATCGAACGAGGTCACTTCTTCTGGTTCAAGGCCTGGGTTACCGATTGCTACCGGCGGATTGGGACTGGTACTGAACGTCACCGATGTGGACAGGTCAGAGAAGTTGGGGCGCCTGATATCTTTAGACCAGCCAGAGCGCACGATGACATCTTCAGCAACTTCCGCCACTATGTTCAGGCGCGGCAAAAAGAAGTCATAGTCGCCTTTACTGACAACCCGTTCAACGATCTCGTTACCATTGGCATCTTCTGTGGTGGAATTCCCTACCGACGTCACTTCAGTATCGACATAGCGGAAGCCGGCATTACCGCGGAACATTCCCCATTCAAAGTTAGCCTGCGCGTAAAGTGCATCCGTTTGTTCTTCAATATCAAAGAACCCACTGACGCTGGATGACGGATCATCAATAGCGCGTGAACCACCATGTTCAGTGATTGCTCCATTCAGGGTACTTAGTACCCCCTGCGGATCAGACGCGGCAAGCTCCGGGTTAATCAACAGGAAGTCCCGGACATACAGCGCGCGGCCATCTGCATCATTAAAGTTATCAGGGCCTGCTGTCAGGATATCAGCAAACAGACTACCGCGCGGACTGTCATCCATGCTTCGAAGTCCAACATTGGTGCGGATCTGGTCCCGCAGACTGGTGGTTTTGCTATAACGATAGCCAAAATCAACAACCGTCATCGGTCCCCAGTCGACGTCATAGCTTATATCAACGCGGAAGGCATCTTCCTGATTTTCCGCCACATCCTGGCCAATATTGACATCACGCAGCACCACGTTATTCGGGTTCAGTAAATCTGCCTGGGTCGGCGCGAACGCTTCACCGAACGCTACGCCGTAGGACAGCGAGCCGCCTGACAGGTCATAAATCAGCGGTACGCTGTTATCATTACCGCCCCCCGCGTCCACTGGCGCATTCGGGTTAATGAAGTTCAGCGTTGTGTTAAAGCTCGGAGTAGTTGAGTCGGATGTGGACCTGGACACCTCAGCAAAGACTGACATGTTGTCACCCTGCCAGTCACCACCTAACCGAAAGACTTCGCTTTTGGTGATACGGGAGTTGGTGTCGCTTGAGAAACGTAAGTTTGGATCGTCATCATCATCGTTCAGGTCTACCGGTATGACCCCAGAGAGTGCAGCCTGAATACTTCCCAGGTCTGTTCCGCCCAGCGAACCGAAATCGACATCTTCGAACTCATCCGGTACCGCAATATTGTTCAGCGCGCTGACGCCGGAGGCTTGTACACGGGAACTTTCCTGACGTCGCTCCTGATCATTAATTACAACATCAAAAAACAGCCGGGTATTATCGTTTGGCGCCCACTCAAGGCTACCGGCAATGTTCATCGTTTCATATTCGAAATTATCATAATCCTGGTTTAAAAACTGAATTGGCAGGAAGTCGAAAGACTGTGCGCTGGCGGCACCGCTGTCAGACGCTATCAGATTATCGCGGTCTGCCCGGGGTCGAAACGCGGTTACATCCTGTTCGCTGTAGCTTCCGCTAAATACCACACCAACTTCACCAATGTCGGTAAACCACACATCGCCGAATGCACCGGACACTCTTGGCTGGATACCATCGGTAGAAAGACTGCTGTCTTCGCCCTGAACCTGGAGCGAACCCAGCGTTTGGCTAAGTTGCAAAGGGCGGATTGTACGCAGGTTGATTGTCGCTCCCACAGAACCTTCGACGGTTTTTGCTTCAGGCGCCTTAATAACTTCAACTGCAGAAATAATGGCCGCTGACACATCTTCAAAATCGATACCACCACGGCCAGCGCCAGAACTGACTGTCGAGACGCCGTTGATTTCTGTTCTGTTTGCATTCGTACCCCGGATTTGAACACCGGTACCAACCCCTGCTTCACGGGTAATCTGAATACCTGTGACATTTTCAAGCACTTCGGCCAGGTTCTGGTCAGGTAACTTACCAATATCGACAGCTTTTATTACCTCAACAAGGTTATCAGACGAACGCTTTTCTGACAGCGCGCCGGTAAGAGAACTGCGGATACCACTGACTTCGATAACCTCTACATCGGGTTCTGAAGCTTCTGCAGACTCTGTCTCCTGAGCCAGCGTATACGTTGAAAAGCCAATAGTGGTTGCGGATAAAAGGCCGAGTGTGATTTTAGATAGTTTGTGTGTCATGAATAAATTCTCACTGGTTAAATTTACATTTCCGCTAACAACCTAGCCTCTGGGGCAACGGCGGAATTTACATCTGGTTTACTTAATACTTACAACAAAAAATCCAAAGGTCAACCTTTTGGTAATAATTTTTGGACATGCCAAAACAAAATGTTACACGCTAATGGTAATACAAAAAGGAAGGGCAAAATAAAATACAGATATATTTATATTTGTTTACAAACACTTACAAGATTAAGAGCCTAATTTCCACAGGTATTATCGCAACTACCATGAGGCTATATTGGTCAGGTACTTGCCGGGTTTATACTAAAAACCAAAATAAAAAAGTTAACCTTTTATTCCAAATTGGTTGACAATTAACATTACCAAATATAGCTTTGTAAACACATTGGTCTTCACACACCATGTCGTGGGTGGAGAAAACAACAGATAGTCGTCTGAAGTATTGACGCATTAACTTTCAAAGTGGGAATTATTATGTCTAAACCAGTCATTGGCTTTATCGGCCTGGGCCTAATGGGCGGAAACATGGTCGAAAACCTTCAGAATAAAGGTTACGACCTTGTTGTTATGGATTTGAACCAGGACGCGGTAGATACGTGCGTGCAGCGCGGCGCCAAAAGTGCAGCCAGCGCTGCAGAGCTAGCCGCATCTGTGGACATCATCATGCTTTGTCTTACAACATCGAAAATTGTCGAAAGCATTATCTATGCGGACGATGGCATATTGGCCGGTATTAAATCAGGCAGTGTGCTTGTTGATTTCGGCACGTCAATTCCGTCATCCACCCGTAAAATTGGAGAGGACCTGGCGAAGAAAGGTGCCGGTATGATTGACGCTCCTCTGGGTCGCACACCAGCGCACGCCAAAGAAGGCAAGCTCAACATTATGGCAGCCGGTGATGAAAACACCTTCGATAAAGTAAAACCTGTACTGGATGATCAGGGCGAGAACATTTTCTATCTGGGCCAGCTGGGCGCAGGCCACACTACGAAGCTGATCAATAACTTTATGGGTATGACAACAGTCTGCACCATGTCACAGGCTTTTGCGGTTGCCGATATGGCAGGTGTCGATAAACAGCAACTGTTCGACATCATGTTCAGTGGCCCATCCAGTTCACCGTTCATGCAATTCTGCAAAAACTACGCTGTCGACAACGTCAGCGATCTTGGTTTTTCTATTGCTAATGCAAACAAAGACTTAGGTTACTTCCTGGCAATGGTCAATGATCTTGATACCGCCAGCCCTATTGCAGAAGGTTCTTCCTCAAATTTACAGGCAGCCTTTGATGCCGGCATGGGCAATGGAAATGTGCCTGAAATTTACGATTATTTTCGCTCGCTTACCAAGCAACAGTAATCGCCGGATAAACGGAGTATAAATAAATGATGACCCGTCTTTCTACACGACTATTTGCCTGCAGCTTTACCTTGCTAAGTTTGTCTGTCTCCTGTGCATCAGCTAAGGACTATGTTGTTGGCAATATTGAGCAATACCGCAATGCACTATCTACATTATCGCCTGGCGATGCAGTTGTGTTGCAAAATGGCGTCTGGGAAGATGTGGACATGCTGTTTAAAGGACAGGGAGAGTCCGGCGCCCCGATTACGTTAAAAGCGCAGACCGCGGGCGAGGTAATTTTTTCCGGTGAGTCGAGCCTTCGGCTCGCCGGTCAGCACCTGGTCGTTCGCGACCTGGTGTTTAAAGATGGTTATAGTCCCAGAAGTGCCGTTGTCGAATTTCGTGAAAACGACGATAACCTGGCGTTTCATTCACGGGTGACCAATATCGTTATTGATAACTATAGTAATCCGGACAAACAGGAGTCGGACTACTGGGTGGCCATGTATGGTCAGCACAACCGTCTTGACCACAGTCACTTTGCCGGTAAAACCAACAAGGGCGTGACTGTAGCTGTGCGCCTGACGTCGGCTGACAGTCAGCAAAACCAGCACAAAATTGACCACAACTATTTTGGTTACCGGCCCATTTTTGGCTCTAATGGCGGTGAAACACTACGCATAGGAACCAGTCATCATTCTCTCACCGATTCGCTGACCGTCGTTGAGAACAACTACTTCGACCGTACTAATGGTGAAGTCGAAATTATTTCGGTTAAGTCAGGTAAAAATACATTACGCGGTAATGTGTTTCACGAAGCACGAGGAACACTAACGCTTCGCCATGGCAATAATAACCTTATAGAAAACAACATTTTTATTGGCAATAAGCAGGACCATACCGGCGGCATCAGGGTCATTAATAAAGGTCAGACCGTTCGTAACAACTATTTGCAGGGATTAACCGGTTATCGGTTCGGGAGTGGCTTTGCCATCATGAACGGCGTGCCAGATTCGCCCATTAACCGCTACCATCAGGTCGAAAATGCGACTGTCACTAACAATAGCTTTATCAATGTTGAGCATATTCAGCTGGCGGTAGGCAGCGATCAGGAACGCAGCGCGCCACCTGCTTCCAGTACCTTCGCCAACAACCTCATCGTTAATGATACGTCAGTGGGCCCGTTCACACTGTTCGATGACGTCAGCGGTATTACCTTTGACGGCAACACAGCCAACGTGGACGTACCGGCACCGCTTAAAGACGGCGTTAATATCCAGTCAGTGTCCCTGGAGCAGCACAGCAATGGATTGCTTTATCCCAAGACGGAAACAAGTACGGGTGTGTCCCGCGAGCTGACCGTGCTTGATAAACGTGATACCGGCGTGCCCTGGTATCCCAAAACATTTCCGGTTGTGGCATTTGACTCAGCAGACACCGTGCGTGTCAACGCAAGTTATAGTGCCATTGAGCGTGCGATTGAAGCTGCGTCGGCGGGCGATATTATTGAAATACAGGCGGGCGATCTGACCATTCCTTCCGTACTGTATATCGACAAACCGCTCACCATCCGGTCGGTTAAGGGCGCAACCGTGTCTCTGGCCTTTGAGCGCTCAACACTGTTTGAAATAAAAGACGGCGGAAGTCTTAAACTGGAAGGCCTGCATATTTCCGGGGCTAAAAGCCCGGATACGCACAGCAACAGTGTCGTCAGAACCCAAAAGTGGGGTATGAGCAGCAATTACCGGTTTGAGGTCTATAATTCGCTTATCACCGACCTGAATGTGAATCATTCATTCCAGTTTTTCACCAGCGGCAAAGGTGCATTTGCTGACCGCATTATCATTGATAATATCGCGTTCTCAGATGTCAGCGGCGATATCCTTAAGCTGGATAAAGAGCATGAAGACTTAGGCATTTACAACGCCGAATATGTCACGCTGACCAGCAACCAGTTTACTAATATCACCGGCGCGATCACACGGCTGTACCGGGGTGGTACTGATGAGAGCACCTTTGGCCCCCATTTCATACTGAAAAACAATACGTTGCGTGATGTTGGACAGGGTAAGCGCACAACACCTTCAGCGTCAGTGTTACTGCATGGGGTTCAGGTTGCATCGCTGGCCAACAATACATTTGAGAACTGTGCGCCTGTAATTGTGAATCACACGGTTGGCGAACCTCAGACCCGCATCATTGCCAACCAGTTTACAGACACACCTTCGCCGCAAATTACCGAATTAAATGCAGCGCCGCCTCATACGGCAACGCTCCGTGATAATAAAGGAATATAGCCATGCGCCTCAGTCACCCGACATTAAAAAAGCTGCTCATACTCGCTGTGGCATTATGGCCGGTCATGGTCAGTGCAGCACACCCAAACCTGGTCATCACAGCCAATGATATCGAGGTCATGCGCAGTGCAATTAAGGACGAAGGCCGTTTTTATGATGCATACAAACAGCGCCAGCACACTATTGATGCAGTCATAGCAACTGACCCGGCCGTCCCGGTGCCAAAAGACGGCGGGGGTGGCTACACCCACGAGCAACATAAAAAGAATTATCAGGCAATGTATACCGCTGCAATTATGTATCAGCTAAATCAACAACAAAAATATGCTGATTTTGTACGCAATATGCTGCTTGACTACGCCGAGCTGTACCCTACTCTCGACGTGCATCCCAAGCGCAAAGAAAACTCGCAGAATCCAGGTAAGTTATTCTGGCAAAGTCTGAACGAAGCAATGTGGCTGGTCTATACCATCCAGGCCTACGATCTGATTCACGACGCTCTTGACGCTGAACAAAGACAAAAGATAGAACAACAGTTGCTTCGTCCTGTTGCTATCTTCTTGTCGGAGGGGCAACCGTCCACGTTTAATAAAGTACACAATCATGGTACCTGGGCGACCGCGGGTGTCGGTATGACCGGCTATGTGCTTGACGAGCCAGAATGGGTGGAAAAGGCCCTGTATGGACTGGACAAATCTGGCAAGGGCGGTTTTATCAGGCAGCTTGATGAGCTTTTCTCGCCGCAGGGTTATTACACAGAAGGTCCGTATTATCAGCGCTTTGCCCTGCTTCCGTTTGTTACCTTCGCCCGTGCGGTGGACCACAATGAACCGGGACGCGAACTGTTTGAGCACCGTGACAGCGTGCTGCTGAAAGCCATCGACACCACGATTCAGCTAAGCTACAACGGACTTTTTTATCCTATTAACGATGCCATTAAAAGCAAAGGTATTGATACCATTGAACTGGTGCATGGCGTCGCCGCGGCCTACGCTCAGACAAATGATCCGGCCTATCTTGATATTGCTAAACGCCAGAATCGAATTGTACTGACCGGCGACGGTGTCCGTGTTTCCAATGCAATAGAAAAAGGGCTGGTAACCCCTTATCCGTTTAAGTCCGTGGCCTTTGGTGACGGACGCGACGGTGACCAGGGCGCGCTGGTTATCATGCGGGAAAAACAGGACGCCGAGCAGGCGCTGCTTTTTAAAGCCGCGTCACAAGGTCTGGGCCACGGCCATTTTGATAAGCTGACCTGGCAGTTTTACGATAAAGGCCAGGAAATTGTGTCCGATTATGGTGCCGCGCGTTTTCTTAACGTGGAAGCCAAGTTCGGTGGCCGCTATCTACCGGAAAATGAATCGTACGCCAAACAGACTGTCTCTCATAATACCGTTGTTATTGACCAGACCAGTCACTTTAACGGCGATGTAGATACAGGAAATAAACAGTGGCCTACACTCACGCTGTTTGAAAAAAATCAGTTTGGTACCGTTTCAAGAGGAACCATTGATACCGCTTACCCTGACGTGACACTCACCCGGACTCTGGCGCTGGTAAACCTGCCCGGCCTATCCCGCACAATTGCAGTAGATGTCTTTTTTGTTGATGCCGCGAAAAAGCATCAGATTGACCTTCCGCTACACTATCAGGGCCAGTTTATCAGTGCAGATTTTACCTATGAACCGAATACCGCCTCTCTGGCACCGCTTGGCAAGCGTGCTGGTTACCAGCATCTGTGGCTGACCGCATCAGCCACACCGGAGCCTGGCATCGCGAAAGTCACCTGGCTAAATGAAAATGGCCGTTTCTACACACTGAGCAATCTAATTGATGAACAGGAAACGCTATTATTTGCGCAAACAGGGGCCAATGATCCTCAGTTTAACTTACGCAATGAAAAGAGCCTTATTCGCCGCCGGGAAAACAGCCAGCAACATACCTTTGTATCTGTCTTAGAACCTCACGGTGAATATAACCCGGGGGACGAATACACGATAAATGCAGACAGTGACCTGACCACACTGGACTACTCAGTTGACGGCGCTCTGACGCTGGTACAGGTAGGCATTGCGGGTCATGATTACCTTATCGCTATCGCGACTGAGTCACTGTCATTTCCTCACTCATTTCGGTACCACAGCCACGACTTTGAATTGCAGAGCCGGTTCGCTGTGTATCCTCTAAATAACCACCAGGAGTAATTGTTATGCAAAAACAAAGCGCACTTTTTTCGTTTGGAAACGAAACGGACATTGAAGATCTTGGTGGCGGCCTGAAGCGCCAGATGCTTGGCTACAATCATGAATTGATGGCCGTAAAGGTCTGGTTTGCTGAAGGTGCCGAAGGGTATGTCCATAAACATCGCCACACACAGGTAACCTATGTTGAACAGGGCGAATTCCACTTCAGAATTGGCGACGAGACAAAGGTACTCAAAGCGGGTGACAGTTGCCTTATTCCCCCCCACGTAGAGCATGGTGCTGTATGCCCGACCGGCGGTATCTTAATTGACACCTTCAGCCCAGCTCGTGAAGACTTTATAGAGAGTGACGATAATGCAAATTAAAGGCCTCCGGTGGTGGGTGATTTCACTTATCGCACTGGCAACAATCATCAATTATATCGACCGTCAGGCGCTCAGCGTACTTTGGCCTGATATCGTCGAGGAAGTTTTTCCGGATAAAACCACGTTCGAGCGCAAGCAAATATATGCCAACATTTCGATTATCTTCGTGTTGGCGTATGCGTTCGGGCAGGCCATCTTTGGCAAGATCTTTGACTGGGTAGGCACTCGTGTTGGCTTTATCCTTTCTATCGGCGTCTGGTCACTGGCCACGGTTGCGCATGCGTTTGCTCGCGGCATGCTTACTTTCAGTATCTTTCGTGCCGTACTTGGTGTGGCCGAAGCAGGTAACTGGCCTGGAGCAACGAAGGGCAGCGCCGAATGGTTTCCAATCAAAGAACGTGCGCTCGCCCAGGGTATTTTTAACTCTGGCGCAGCCATTGGCGGTATTATCGCAATCCCCCTTATCGCGTTTTTAACTGTCTACTTCGAGTGGCAAATGGTGTTTGTCATTGTCGGCCTGGTCGGTTTTCTGTGGCTGGTGCCCTGGCTTATTCTGGTCAAAGCGCCTCCCAGCTCACACCCCTGGTTAACCCCCGAAGAACGTGAGTATATTCTTACTGGTCAGAAACGTGTAGTGGAGAACAGCCCAGACAATGAGCCAGAAGAGGAGTTTACGCCTACCACGAAGGAACTGTTATCGCGTAAGGAAAGCTGGGGTGTCATCATTGCGTCTGCGGCCATTGATCCTATCTGGTGGCTGTTCGTGTTCTGGATCCCTATTTACCTTAATGAAGTCTATGGCATGGATGTACAGGCCATCGGGATCTATGGGTGGGTTCCCTACGTTGGCGCCATGTTTGGCGCGTGGTTTGGCGGGTTGCTTGCACAAAACCGATTGAATGCCGGCTGGTCTGCAAATAAGACCAGAAAACTGGTAATTACACTGGGGTGTGTGATCATGCTGCCTGCCCTGCTGATGATGTCAGACCCGGGTGAGCCTACGTATGCCGTTCTCATCATGGCCGTCATTCTGTTCGGCTTTCAGACTGCGATAGGTAATGTGCAGACATTACCGAGCGATTTGCTGAGCAAAAAGGCCGTAGGAACGTTATCCGGCTTTTCCGGTATGGCTGCGAAGCTTGGCGCCATGGGATTAACCGCACTGGTACCTATGCTCACTGCAGATGGCAATTATACGCCAGCGTTTGTTATAGGCGCGTCTCTTGCCATTACTGCCATCGCTGCCGTCTGGTTGCTGATCCCTTCCATCGAACCCTTAAAAAAGACGGATTAAGGTTATGAAAACGATCCACTTTTTCGGTGAGTGCATGATGGAGTTAAAAGCAACGTCCCGCGATACGATGTCAAAATCGTTCGCGGGGGACGTTTACAACTCTGCGGTCTATCTTAAGCGCTGCTTTGCGGACATTGACACGTCAGTAGTCACCACGGTGGGGCAGGACTCCATAAGTAATGACATGCTGGCACGTTGTGATGAAGAGCACATCAACACTCAGTTCGTATTCCGGCACCCGAGCAAAACTTTAGGTGTTTATCTGATAGAAACGGATGACCAGGGTGAGCGCAGTTTCGTTTACTGGCGCTCAGACTCGGCAGCAAGACAGACCATGCAGTTTATCAGTGACGAAGTCATTGATGCGTTGCAGACTAACGATATGTTCTTCTTCTCCGGTATTCCGCTGGCCATTATGAGCGACGCGCATCGCGCCGCATTCTGGGCTTTTCTGGAGAAAATAAAGCAGCGCGGACTGACCATCGTCTTCGATCCTAACTACCGCAGTGCGTTATGGGAAAATAAGGCCCATGCCATTGCTGAATTTGAGCAGGCGTTGTCGGTGGCTGATATTGCCTTGCCGGGCATTGAAGATTTTGAAACCCTGTATGATTTTCGCTCATCAGACGATGTAGTGACATTCTGTAAGAGCAAGGGCGTGAAAGACGTTATCGTCAAAAACGGTCCGGCATCGGTCGTAACCAGCATTGACGATGTAGTAATAACACACCCGATTACACCGGTTACAAACGTGGTTGATACCACGTCTGCCGGCGATGCGTTTAACGGCGCTTTTCTGGGGGCCCGTCTTTCAGATTATAGTGTCAGGGACGCCGTTAATTTTGCCGCCGACGCTGCCGCCACGGTGATTCAGTTTCCCGGCGCCATTGCCCCTAAAGACGCATTTATGCGCACACTTCGACAATCACATTCTAATTAAACAGAGCAATTCCCCATGACTCATTTTTCTTCGCTTATGGGCGATCAGACCTTACTACCGATTATCCAGGCCTCAACTGTGGAAGACGGCGTAGCGATTGCCAAGGCAATGGCTGCAGCCAACCTAAAGCTGGTTGAAGTCGTGTTACGTACCGACGCGTCTCTAGATGCCCTGAAGGCGATCAAACAGGAAGTACCATCACTTAAGGTGGGAGCGGGTACGGTTATCAGTGCCTCCATCCTGGAACAGGCCGTCACTGCTGGCGCCGACTTTATTGTTACCCCTGCAGTATCAGAAAAACTGCTTGGCGCGTTGACGCAGTGTGACTGCCCGGTATTACCCGGTGCATCGACAACAGGTGAAATACTGTTAGCCCGTGAGCATGGCTATCACGAACAAAAGCTGTTTCCTGCTTCGCTGTCGGGTGGCGCACCGTTTTTGTCAGCCGTATCCTCAGTGTTTAAGGACATCAGATTTTGTCCAACAGGCGGCGTTACTCAGGATAATCAACGTGATTACCTGTCTCTTAACAATGTGTTTGCCGTCGGTGGTACCTGGGTGGCCAAAAAAGAATGGGTCGAAAACGCCCAGTGGCAAAAGATTACCGATGCCTGTAACGAGGCAGTAGCGACTGCCTGATTGTTCTGCTTTTATTTAATTATTTAACATGAGCAATAACCACTCTGCAGAGCGTAATGTACATGTGCCAGATTGTATTGATAGGTTTGGTGCCTGTGGGTGATAACTCGGCCAGGGAAGATGCGAATTAGACTAAAGCATCTTCCCTAGTGCCTCATCAAGACTCAGCGCCACCCGGGCGTCCAGTTCATCCGATTTAATCGTTTCACAATAAAGCCTGGCCTGCTGGGGTTCTGCAGGGTTATGTGGGATGATGATGATCGTTAACGGTGACATAAACTGCGCCATATGCTCGGCAAGACGGGCTAAGTGTACGGTGTCATTTTGCGTAATATCGACCTGGGTGGCATCGCTGTAGTCATACACTACAGCGGACGTCTCATCCAGCGCGTTCAGGAAGGCTGTATCTTCCTGACACACCAGTAAGTCTGTCACTTTGACATGACCTGCCAGCCTGACGACAACACAGCGCTGGTGTTTTACAATTTCATAACTCATAACTACGTTTAAACGGCTTTGCGACGCGGCGCAGTCTGCCAGTTTGCAGGCAGGGCAGCCATTAGACCAATGTCTAAAATTTGGTGTCAGTAGCGAAGCGACACCGTCAGCCGGGCGGTCCGTGGCTCTACCGGATGATAATGCAGGTCTTCAATGCCCTCATCTGGTTCCCCCGGAAGCCGGGAAGCATAGTAATAATCAATATCATGATCATCACTGTCGAGCATATTGAGCACTTCAAGGGTAACGGTCCATGATTCCCAGTCGTACGCAAGCTGCCCGTTGACGATAAACGTAGACGGGGGAGACACACTGTCATCGCCAGTGACTGTGCGAGAACTCAGATAGCGACCGCGCAGAGTTGCACTCAGGCCCTGACGATTCGAAGAGGCATACCAGCTCAAACCGGCACTGACAACGCCAGGCACCGTACCCGGGATATGATCGCCCTCACCGGCCACCTCATCAGAAAAGCGAGCTCGGGTCCAGGCGGCTTCAATATCTGCATTGATATGCTGACTGAGCCAGTAGTAGGCACTCACCTCTACGCCATAACGGCGTGACGGCCGGCTGGGCTCTGTGAACCCGGCGTCACCGACGTACACCAGTTCAGAATCAAGCTCCAGCAGCCACAGCGAGGCAGACAGGTTGTAGTTTCGCTCATCCGTGACGGTGATCCCGGTTTCGTAGCCATTCGAGCGTACCAGCAACGGCGCAGGCTGCGCGGGCTCACCAGAGACCGGATCGACACTAATCACGGCACCACGGGCATCATTGGAGTGAAAGCCCTGCCCCCAGTTCACAAAGGCGGTAGCCTGCTCAGTTACGGCATATTTAAGTGACGTTTTCAGGCTCAGTAGCGTGTCGTTCTGACTGCCGCTGTTATCAGGCAGCAGGCTTGATACGTCCACATCCAGAGTATCGACACGCGCCCCCAGAGTCAGCGACAGGGCATCCGTTAAGTGGGTATGGGTTTGCCCATACAGCGCGTATGACAAACTTTCAATACTGTCCTGACGGCGTGTACTCACCCGCTCCCGGGCGACAGTGTTGTACAGCCCCACATTATCAATATCATCATACCGCCACTGCACACCCACCGTTAGCTGCGTGTCCTGCATGTCAGGAAGCGTGCGGGTTGTTGCGATGTCACCACCAAAAATTTGCCGGTCATCGGCCTGCTCAAACTGATCACCCCGGTCGGGGTTATCCAGAAAGTAGGTAAAGTTTGAATATAACGTGAGGTCGCTGTCGATGGCATAAACTGATGCCGTGACCTGCGATGACCGGTAGTTTGCAGAGAGGCTGTAGCGCGAGGTTTCTCCGCCGGCAAGCGGATCAATAGAGCCAAGCCGGTCAATCCTGCCACTTTGCACAGCCCGTGCGGGAATTTGGTCAGCACCATTCCAGCTGTTGTCGTATGCCATGCCGGTTATAGACAATTCACCGTCAAGCAGTGGTGTCACATAGCGAAGCATGGCGTTCTTTTTATCAATATCTTCGCTGACATCTGTCCAGGGGCCATCGTAGCTTTGATATTCGATCGCAGAGAGCGCTCTGCCCTCGCCAATCGCCACCTGATTAAGCAGCACACCGCGACGGTAGTTGTTCTCGCCCAGTGTGAGGTGCACCGCATTGCCGTTAAGCGAATTCTTTAGTGCAAACCGCGCACCACCAGCCCCGGAAAAGTCGCCGATACTGGCATAGTAGGTTCCTTTAAAATAGCTGAGACTCTCTACTGCTTCCGGGATCACATAGTTAAGATCGGAGTAGCCCTGCCCGTGGCCATGGCTACGCATATTCACAGGCATACCGTCTACACTGACCGCAAAATCGGTCCCATGATCCAGGTTAAAGCCACGCAGAAAGTACTGGTTGGCCTTCCCTGAGCCGCTGTGCTGAGTCACCATCATGCCGGGGATAAACTCCAGCATTTCGCCGGTGCGCAGCATCGGTCGCTCCACCAGCGTATCGCCAGACACCCATCCCTGCGACGACGAGACAAAGGCACCATCATTAAAATTATTATTACCACTGATGCGGATGCGCTCGATATCCGTGATGGGATCATCCGCCAGGGCGCTGGTGAAAGGCAACATAGTCGTTGTTAAAATACACAGCTGGGAAACGCGAAATAAGGCCACAGGCAACTCCATTGTAATGTGTCGTTTCTTAGCCTAACGCAGGACTCACAGTTTTGGATGCAGTATTTTTTAGAGAAAGGATTGCGACGGCCCGGTTAACTTCATCTTAGCCGGGACGTCGCAGCGGGGCTAGCGAATGGGTGACAGCAATTTATGGTTGGTCACCAAGTTGCGTACCTTATGACCGTAATTTTCATTAAAGATATTGTCATCACACCAGTTGGCGACCGAGTTGATATCCACCACCGCAACTTGCGGTCTGACACTCCAGGTCACCTTTATGGCAGAGCCCTGTTCATTGTATTTTGGGCCGGTTGTAGAGCCTAAATACTCAACAGGCTGCCCGGTGTTCATAGGAATATTAGGGGCCTGATCATACCCGTTAATTTCTTCCACCTCGGCCAGTTCGCTGAAACCCAGTGCATTTTCATCGTTAGCCAGCACAATCACCTGGGCTTCAACGCGCAGTGCCGGGTTCATATTGTCTTCATCCAGACACGCTGACAGCGTTGCTCCCGGCTCAATTTCTGATGACGAATGGACCCAGTGCACTTCTACTGTGTCGCCGACATTCAGCGCCTGTCCCGGACCTTTTGCTGCACAAACCTGCCTGTCCACAGGTTTCATCTGTGCATCGCTAAGGCGACCGTTCCACTGATAACCGGTGTTAATACCCTCACCATTACCTTTGCCTGCGTACGTGGTAAATTCTCCGCCCTTGTGCTCGGCAAATTTATGAAAATGTATGTTGCATAATTCCATCTGCGAGCGATGCGGCGCCTTACCGAAAATGCGCTGATTAGTGCCGTATACCTGACTAATATCCCGCGGCGACTGCGGGCCAAAGCCTTTGCCAGCCGTATTCGCTTCCAGGCTGGCTCGCTGTTTGGCGATGACATCGTCACTATTTGACTGTGCATTGGCACAGCCACTTAATAGCCCCCCTGTTACAATCAAAGCCAGGTATGGACCCAGTGTATTGGTTAGTTTGAATTGCATAACGCCTCCAGTTATGTGTTTGCCCTGGATATTGCCACGGTATGGCGGCTGGGCAGTGAACATAATTGAAGTGTATCGGGCGCTGATGAAAACGGCTTTGCGGCAACATTAACAGAACATTAAAAGCACATTATAACTGTCTGAAATGCCGCATAGTTTATTGCATATGTCGGTCAGATACGCCTACTATAGCATCAGACTTTAGCGACCAGGCGGGCTTCTCAGCCTTAACTCCATGTACAAAAAGAAGCTTTTTATATTTGGTTTTCTGGCCTCGTTTATACTATTGGTCGCGCTGGCCTGTGCGGCAGTTACCGCACAGTTAACCCGCACCAATCTTAAGCAGAGTATTGTGGCGCAAACACTGCTGACCGAGCATCAGCAACTCTCCAGTATTTCCTACCGCCTGTTTAAGCAACTGACCGACGAACTCATTTTTGGCAAAGATGCCAATCAGGCTAAGGTGCGCAATAAGAAGAAGCAGATTGATCAGTCGCTGGAGAAAATACGTTCTCTTGAACTACGTCAGCGTCAGGCGCTGGGTAAAGTCGTAACGGCCGGCAGTGTTGAGGACACCGACGAGCTGGCATCGCTTATCAATAATATCATTGCTGAGTTTCGTACTGTTGCTGCCAGTGATACGGCGTCGCCGCTTAACCAGCGGGCGCAGCTGCAATTGTTGCTGGAAGACACCATTGATAACCAGTTCCGCGAAGCGATTAATGCAGCGGTCGTCCGTCAGAATAATGTGGTGACGGCCATTAACGCCAGCATCGACACCCTGAATACCACCATTGTCTGGTTTACATTAGGGCTGGGCGTTGTCTCCTTTCCGTTTATCATCCTTGGCTGCTTCTGGCTGTTTAACGCGCTGTATCAGCCGTTAACGGTGATCAAGTCGGGGACTCAGGCTATCGCTGAAGGGAATTATGACTACCGTATCCCTGCGGGCTTCGACGACGAGTTCAACAGTCTGACAGAGTCACTTAATCAGCTGGCAACCCGGCTTGCAGAGCATGAGAACCAGGCTTCTGCCTATCGCCGTCAGCTGGAGGTGGAAGTAGAACAGCGCACCCGTGCGCTGACAGAGGCCAATAGCCGGTTGACACAAATCGACGCCCGCCGGCGTCAGTTTATTGCAGATGTGTCGCATGAACTGCGCACACCGCTTACCATTATTCGCGGCGAAGCGCAGGTTACTCTGCGCCAGGACAGCCAGCCAAATAACGTGTATCGCCAAACATTAGAGGCTATTCTTGAACAGGCCGTGCATTTAAGTGGCCTGGTTGATGATTTGCTGCTTCTGGCCAGAGCTGAGATGAGCCAGTTAAAACTGGATTTGCAGCAACAGACCATCGGCCCACTGATAGCACAGCAGTTGCACGCCTGGCAGCGCGCGCATGAAAGCAGACATCTGGTCACTGATATCACGCCGGACGTTCAGTCGCTCACGCTCTATGTGGATCCTCAGCGTATTCGTCAGGTACTGACAATACTTCTGGATAATGCCAATAAGTACTCACCTTCAGATAGTCAGATTACGGTCACTGCAACGCTGACAGACGCGCATGTCGATATCGTTGTACACGATGAGGGCGAGGGTATCTCTGCCAGTGACATAGAGCATATTTTTGAGCGTTTTGTTCGCCTGAAACGTCAGGGAAATGGCATGGGGCTGGGACTTGCCATAGCTAAAACCATTGCCGAAGCACATCAGGGAGAACTGCTTGTTAGCTCAACGCCAGGGGTTGGTTCGGCGTTTACATTAAGACTACCACAGGATCGCGTGCATGAAAGTACTGCTGGCTGACGATGAACGCCCGTTGCTAAATTTTCTCGAGCGCGGGTTAAGTGCTGAAGGCTATGAGTGCGTGACCGAACATGAACTGCACGCGTTGCTTCCGAAAATACGTAACGAGCAGCCCGCGGTTGTTGTGTTAGACCGTATGTTTGGCGACGAAGACTCGGTAACCGTGCTAACGCTTATCAAGCAGTTGCCCCAACCGCCGATGGTATTGCTGCTCACCGCTATGGACGATGTGCGTGAACGTGTGGCTGGTCTTAAGGAAGGAGCAGACGATTACCTGTGCAAGCCATTTGACTTTGATGAGCTACTGGCCCGGATTATTGCGCTAAGCCGGCGTCCATCCCAGCGCCAGTCAGAGACGGCATTATTGCAGGCCGGCGACCTGACGCTGAATAACGAGGCGCGACAGGTGTGCCTGCGGGGGGAGGAGATCGCGCTGACCAAGCTGGAGTATGACCTGCTACTTTATTTATTTGAAAATTCTAATAAAGTACTAACCCGGGAGCGGATCCTGGCACGGGTATGGCGTAGTCACAGTGATCCGCTCACCAACATAGTTGATGTATATATCAGTCGCCTGCGACAAAAGCTGAGCGCGGAGGCAGGAGTAGAAATAGAGACGTTAAGGGGCAGCGGCTATCGGATGCGAGTTACACAATAGACGGCAACGACGTCCCAGCGCTATTCCCTGTCGGCACACGAGGCTCAACAGTGCTGCCGCAGCACGTTAATAATGGGCCCCATTTCGACCGGCTTGGCCATAAAAAAGGTCATACCAGCATCCCGGCAGGCCTTTTTATCGTCATCAGCGGTGTTGGCAGTTAATGCCACCACACTGGCGCCTGCTTTTAACAAGCCCTGCGCATACAGTTGACGCGTTGCAGAGATGCCATCCAGTTTCGGCATCACGCAGTCCATAAAGATTACATCGTACTGGTTTTGCTCACAGCGCGTAATTGCTTCGCAACCATCGGTTGCCATATGGCACTGAATATTAAATCGCTGAAGATACGAGTCCATTACTATACGGTTAATTTCATTATCATCGACTACCAGCACGGTCAGCCCACTGGCATCAAACACGTCTTCTTCGGCGTCTGTGTGTGACGGCGCCTGACATTTTGGCAGCGGCAAATTAACGGTGAAAACACTGCCTTTACCCTCTTCACTGTCCACGATAACGTCGCCCTGCATCATCTGGCACAGCTCTTTGACAATGGAAAGACCCAGCCCGGTGCCGCCTGAACCCTCAGCACTCTTTGCCTGATAAAACGGGCGAAACAAGCGCTGTACTTCCTCGTTAGTCATGCCTTTGCCGGTATCGGCAATGCGAATCGTCAGATAACAGTCGTTTTGATGAACGTCAGAATGCGCGGAGAACGAAATGGTTCCCTGTTTTGTAAACTTCAGCGCATTGCTCATCAGATTGGTCAGGATTTGTATCACCCGTGTGCGATCGGCGTCTGCCCACTGGTCTTCTGCAACACGGAAGTCGGTATTAAGGATCAGCCCTTTATCGTCACACAGTGGCTGGTAAATGGAGGCTGTATCCACCAGCATCGCGAGAATATTCGTGGGCTTTTTTTGCAGGCGTAACTCGCCCGCATTGATCTTTGAAAAATCAAGCACCTCATCGATAAGGTGGTGGAGGATCCGTGCACTGCGTTTAATCAGCCGGTATTTTTGTTGCTGCTCAGCTTCGTCTTTTTCCTGAGGCAAGTTATCCAGCAGGCCAAGTATACCGTTCAGCGGTGTACGCAGTTCATGACTGATTTTAGCCATAAGCGCGCTGCGCTCTTTTAATACGTTTTCAGCCTGCTCTTTTTGCTCACGCAATTCACGATTCAGTGCTTCCGCTTTACTGATGTCCTGAAACGTGCCAAACAGCCGAACACATTCGCCATTTTCAAATTCGGCCTCCCCTTTTGTGAGCACCCATTTTTCATTACCCCGCGCGGTAACAATCTGTGCTTTGAGGCTCCAGGGAGCCCCTGTATCGACGGTGTCTTTAACCGCGGCGCTGATAGCATCACGGCTTTTGCCCGGTTTATAAAACGCAATGCCAGATTCAATGTCAGGGATAAAGTCTTTGCTGGTCTCATGGATACGGCGGGTCTGATCACTCCAGTCAATCTGGCCGCTGCGCATGTCGACTGACCACGTCCCTATTTTTCCCACACTTTCAAGCTTCTGCAGTGTCGATGCCTGCTTAGTCAGTGCGTCCAGCGCTGCTTTTCTGGCAATCTCCGCCCCCAGCCACTGTGCAAATAGCTCCACATAGTCGTAGTCGGCTGAGGTAAAGGGCGTAGTAGGCTCAGGTGAAGAGAAGTTAACCGTGCCATATAATTCACCATTCACCTGAATACATGCACCCAGGTAGGACTCAAGCTGCTGTGCCTGGTAACAGGGGTGTGAGGCAATATCAGACTGAGCAACATGATGAAACCCCGTTGCCTGTCTGCTTTTGAGCGTATGAATACAATAGGTGTCGTTTACGTTAAAGCGGGTACCAGGTGCAATATCAACGATGTCACTCTCTGCGTACAGGACCTCATACTGATCGCCTTCAATTTTACTGACAATTCCCACAGACAGCCCGAACGCCTCAAGTCCCAGCGTTAATAACTGCCGGGTTTTGTGATCAAGGTCACTAAACTGATCTGACACGATATCGTGAAATGACCGAAGTATATTAGGCATAGCATTCTCGCTGTATTGTACGCATTTTCACGTCGACGCTTATAACCGGGGGAGTACCCGACTAGCGTCGGAGCATCGCGCATTATTACTGGTTCAGGTTACGTTATCGGCAGCCATCTCCACGCCGCTAATTTTTAACTCCCTGGTAGGCATCATTCCCACCGATCGCGTACATCCATCTACTGTAGTGATTTTAATACATTAACAGACTTCAGGGAGTTTACCTGCAATTCACGACACCGCTCTCTGTCGCCGGCTTATTGTCCTGTCTGGACGCAGGGCAACGACGGTTTGTGGCGAAACCGTTGATAACTGCGATGATGCACTCAGTGAGTAGGTAACGATCATCTCCTCAGGTAGTGGCAGGCGGTGGAAGGCTGGTTATCGCGCTTCCTGGGTGCTTTGCCGACATTGATTGTATTTATTCAGGCTGCGGCGTATTCTCGCAAACAGACGGGTGAGATTAACAATGATGCGAATAAGTGAGGCCTGAGATGTATCGAAGTGTCTGCCTGGTTATTGTACTTGCTCTGCTAACGATGTCTGCGCCTGGTAATGCGGCGCAGTCGTGTCGCCCGCTTGTGGTTTTTTCTTTCTCCGACATCACACCTAGTAACAATGAGCAGCAACGCCTTCGTGAGCAGGTGTATCAGAGCCTGGATAGTATTACGGGCAGCGATGCCACTACAGAATTATGCCACGACTATACGCGTATCACTCTCAGCAACATCCCGGCACAGTTTGCCGATAAATACCCTAGCCGCTTTACCCTCACAGACACGCCCGCTTTTGCAACATTCTCACTGTCTGGCATTACCCCTGAAAATACCATTGTCGGCCAACGCGCACGCCCTTATATGCTGAAGGTGCCGTTTGCCACGTATTTGGTCAACAGCGATGAAACAGCCATAACGCTGTTACAAAGCGGCAAAATAAGCGAAGTTATTGACTATGCGGTAAACATTCCAATTTACGAGCAGGCCCTGCCATCGGTTACCGTAGCACGTCGCCATGCCACGACCCCTGTGTCTCTGCTGTTCGAAGTCGCCTCACATCGCGATACGTTTGATACGGTCGCAGCGCCACACTTTACGCGTGAAGAGACGCCCCTTAATACAACACCGAACACACCGTCTGCCACGCCCGTAACCTGGCTGGTGTTAAACAAGTACTTCTCGATGACGCAGAACGCGCTGGTTGCACTTCACTCTGAGCGTAAGAGTATTCAGTGGCTGGACGCACAACTTGAGCAGTATACCTTTACTATCAGACAAACAAATGGTTCTGATGCCATCCGGCAACTGCAGGAAAACGATGATATCTGTGTGATGGGTATATACCCGTCGGAAGAACGACAGCGCTTTGCACGCTTTAGCATGCCCACCTCGTACTTTCTGTCACCGCGCCTGTACTTCCGCAGTGATGCGATTGATGACAAAGATTTCGCAGCGTTTACTACCAGTGCCGGCGTGCTGGATGCCACCGCTTTTCTCAGTAGTTACTCGGCGCTGTCGGTTGGCTATTCGCCCGAGCTACTGACATTACTTTCGCCCGTAGCCGATTACCTGAAGTCCCGGCCCCAGCGTTTTTTGCAAATTGACGTGCTGGAGCGAGAACGTATGCTGGCACTGGTGCAAAAAGGCCGGCTGGATGGCTTTGTTGACTTCCCTTCTCACCTTGCTGAGGCCAGGCAGCATCTGCACGACCTGCCTGCCTTACATAGTTTTACCGTAAGCCCGACGCCCGTCGTAGGCCAGGCCAGAGCAGCCTGCAACCACAGTACACTGGGTAATAACGTGATAAACGCCATTGACGGGATATTGTCCAATCCAAAACAGCGTTATGCGTATATATCGTTACTGGCAGACGCGATGCTTGCGCCTGAGCAACGCGATTTACACCAGGCGGCGGACACGCAGCCCATGCAAAACGCAGATGAGCCTTCACCGTCACCAAGCAGGTAAGCAATGATATACAGGATTTTTTTACTCACAGCACTGCTGATCTCCGCAACTGGCTGCGCCGGCAATGACTGGCGAAGTGGCTTGTCGCGCCTTCTTTGAAAATGACACTGGTCATGCATTCTGGCAAGTTGGTCGAGCCAGCCGCGCGATGAGGCTGCGTTTACTTTATGCTATCGAAGCATTGTTGACGATTAAGAAAGACTGATACTCTGGCCCCATAATAATAGCGCGTGCACCAACCTCTCCCAGAGTTTATACAGCGATGATGTAGCGTGCATGTAAAGTAAAAAGTAAAACGTTAAGCCCTAACGAAGGAAACCATGATTAAAACACACAAAACACTGCTGGCGGCGGCAATGATGAGCCTGACCTTTGGCTCTGCGTCGGCCAGCGAATCCACCGCGGTTGATGGCTATGATACAAAAAGCTGGGATGTCACAAACCCGCCGTTTGCACTAAATGAAGTCACCATCAACACCGATGAAACCACCTGGTCCAGCCTCGACGTAGCGCCTGACGGCAGTTACATGGTGTTCGATATGCTTGGCGACCTGTACAAGGTCAGCATCGATGGCGGCAAAGCCACACCACTAATTAAAGACTTCGCCTGGAATATTCACCCGGCGATTTCCCCGGACGGGTCTAAAATCGCCTTTATCTCGGATCGGGGCGGACTTTCAAATGTCTGGGTAATGGACAGTAATGGCGAGAACCTGCATCAGGTGACCAAAGAAAAAAATAACCTTATCCATTCGCCCAAGTGGAGCCCGGATGGCGAATATCTGGTGGTCAGCAAGGGGATCATGTCCAGCCGCAGTATCCCCGCCGGTGAAATCTGGATGTACCACCACACTGGCGGTGACGGCCTGCAGATCAAAGCACGGGTGAATGGCAAAGCCGACCAGCAGAATATTGCCGACCCGGCCTTCTCGCCGGACGGCCAGTACATCTACTTTACCCAGAATACCGTTCCGGGCAGTGGTTTCGATTATAACCGCGATCCGCTGGAAGGGATTTTTGCCATCACCCGGTATGATCGGGAAACCGGCGAAGAAGAGCGTTATATCAGTGGTACCGGTGGTGCTGTAGTGCCTACGCCTTCGCCCGACGGCAACTATGTCGCCTTTGTAAGGCGTGTGAAAAACAAAACCGGGCTGTTTATAAAAGACATAAAGACCGGTGAAGAAACACCACTAACCCTTGAACTTGAGCGTGACATGCAGGAAGGCTTTGGCTCTGAAGGCTACTTCGCCTACTTTGACTGGATGCCAGACTCAAGTGCTATTGTGTACTGGACCGGCGGCAAATTTCACAAAATCAATGTGAGCGACAAGACCACCCAGACCATGGATGTCAGCGTCTCCACCACCAAGAAATTTGCTGACGCACTGCGCTTTGACGTCGACGTGGCGCCGGATGAATTTAATGTCAGAATGATCCGCTGGTCACAGGCCTCACCGGATGGCAACAGCATCTTATTTCAGGCGCTGGGCAAACTGTATGTCCGCGATCTGAAGTCAGGGAATGTGACGCGTCTTACCAGCCAGAATACGCATGATGAGTATTACCCGCGTTACTCCCATGATGGTAAGCAGATTGTGTATACCACCTGGGATGATAAGGATCTGGGCACGGTAAGAGTGATTCCGGCATCAGGCGGTGACAGTAAGATTATTACCTCAACACCAGGACACTACATAGAGCCAGCACTCTCGGTCGATGACAGTAAAGTGGTGTACCGCAAGTTTACCGGCGGCTACCTGCTCGATCCTAAATATTCCGTGGACCCAGGTTTGTATGTTGCCGACCTGGCCGAAGAAAACAATACCAAAGTCTCTGACAGTGGCTTCAACGCGCATTTTGCGGACGACAACAACCGCGTTTACTTTACCGAGTCAGTTGGCGGTACGCCTTACCCGGAGACTCAGCTTTCCAGTGTCGATTTACAGGGGAATGACAAACGCACCCACCTCTACGGTGCTGACAAAGTCAGCGAGTACCGCCTGTCACCAGACAAGCAGTGGGTGGCGTTTGTACACCAGTTTAAGACCTACGTCGCACCGTTTGTTGAAAATGGTCAGAAAGTGACAATTGGACCGAACATGACCGCATTGCCGGTAACACAACTGTCAGCCAAAGCAGGCGAGTACCTGTCCTGGTCACCGGACAGCAACACGGTAGGCTGGTTCCACGGGCCGAAATACTTCCAGCGCAGCCTGCAGGAAGCCTTCGCGTTTGTTGAGGGCGCAGCGGATGAGTTACCCGAACCGGAAGCCAAGGGGCTGGACCTCTCATTTAAAGCCGAAGCGGACAAGCCCGCCGGCTACAAAGCGCTGGTCGGTGGTAAAGTTGTGACCATGCGTGATGCCAATACTACCCAGGAAGTCATTGAAGATGGGGTTGTGCTTATCAAGGATAACCGTATCGAGGCGGTAGGAAAGCGTGGCGAAATCACTATTCCTGAACAGGCGATGCAGATTGACACCAGCGGTAAAACGGTTATTCCTGGGTTAATCGACGCGCACGCCCACGGGGCGCAGGGGCGCAATGAGATCATCCCTCAGCAAAACTGGAGTCAGTATTCTAACCTGGCGTTTGGTGTTACCACCATCCACGACCCGTCAAATGATACTACTGAGATTTTCGCGGCGGCCGAATTGCAGCGTAAAGGCGATATTGTGGCGCCGCGCATCTACTCCACCGGTAAAATACTGTACGGTGCCGAAGCACTGGGCTACAAAGCGATCATCGACAATTACGACGATGCATACTTCCATGTGCAGCGGCTTAAAGACAGCGGCGCGATTTCGGTGAAAAGCTATAATCAGCCGCGCCGCGACCAGCGTCAGCAGGTGCTGTGGGCGGCCCGTGATCAGCAGATGATGGTGGTCCCAGAAGGCGGCGGTAAGTATCAGCAAAACATCAGCATGCTGGTAGACGGCCATACCGGTCTTGAACACAGCATTCCGATCCCACGCGGCTATGATGATCTGACGCAGTTGTGGGCGGCCACCGACTTTGGCTACACACCAACGTTTGTGGTGTCCTACGGCGGCCTGATGGGCGAGGAATACTGGTACGATCGTACCGAAGTGTGGAAAAACCCGCGCCTGCTGCGCTATACCCCCTCCTTTATTCTGGACGCGCGTTCAGTACGACGCCCCACTGCACCGGATGAGCAGTACAACCACTTCAATGTGGCTGAATATGCCAAAACGCTGCGCGACGAGGGTGTCGGTGTGCACATAGGTGCCCACGGTCAGCGTGAAGGATTAGGCGCACACTGGGAGTTGTGGATGATGGAACAAGGCGGCTTTACGCCATGGGAAGCGCTGCGCGGCGGTACCATTGATGGTGCCCGTCACCTTGGCATGGATAAGGATATCGGCAGTATTGAAAAAGGCAAACTGGCCGACCTGGTGGTCATCGACGGCGATGTGCTCAATGACCTGCGCCGCAGCGAATACGTTGCGTACACGGTGCTGAATGGCCGCGTGTATGAAGCCGAAACCATGAACGAAGTTGGCTCGGATGAACAGCGCGCGCCGTTCTTCTTTGAGCAGGACAATGCGACCTTTATGCCGGATGCCACGGCCACCGAGGTGGAGGCGAAAGCCCATACCTACCACTGGGAGCATTAATCTGCTGACACACAAATAACAAAGGGGGCATTCGCCCCCTTTTCTTTATTCGTCCCTTATTCGTTTTCGCGTTAGCGGTTGCGCCCGTATTCTTCGTGCGACGACACCCAGTCGGATGAGGAAATCGCCGAAGCCAGTGAAATCTCGCCCGCCAGTACCACCGAGGCCACAATTTCAGCAAACTTGTAGACCTTGTCCCGCCCGTAACAGCCAAGCAGTTCCAGACACTCTCGCTGCGTGCCAATGCCGGTGCCGCCGCCGTAGGTTGCGACAATCAGCGACGGAATGGTGATCGACAGGTACAGGTCACCTTCCTCGGTGAGCTCAGAATACATCATAGCCGCCGACGACTCTGACACATTTGCGACATCCTGACCGGTAGCAATAAACATGGCGGTGATGCCGTTTGGCGAGTGCAGCCCAGTATTATTTACCCCGGACAGGAACGACCCCACACCCGCAACACGGCCATGATAATCAATCTGCTTCGGATCCACCCGCATCACTGACAACAAGTGCTCACGCTTGATGGTGGCTTCTGCGGTTACGCGTTTACCACGGGTCCGCATAATATTAATTTGTGACGCTTTTTTATCAGTCGCAAAGTTTGACTCAAGATAAAAGTTTTCAATGCCCTCGTAATGATCGAGGATCCAGCCACAGGCAGCGAATGTTGCCCGGCCGACCATGTTCTGCCCGGCGGCATCGCCGGTGCGGTAGTTGAAGCGTAAAAAGGCAAATTTGTTCGACAGATACGTATCGACATAGGTGAGTTTTGCCACACTGGAGGTGGCTTCTGCTTCACCGCGGATAGTCTCAATATTTTCCTGTACCCATTTTGCAAAATCGCGCGCGCCGCGGGCATCCGGGAACACAAACACAGGTGCCCGCTGCATGGCATCATCGACGACTGTCGCCTTTACACCACCACTCATATTCAGCAGTTTCATGCCGCGATTGTACGACGCGACCAGCGTGCCTTCTGTGGTCGCCAGCGGCACGGTAAATTCGCCTTTTGCATATTCGCCGTCAATGTTAATCGGACCGGCAATCCCCATGGGGACCTGCGCAACCCCGATAAAATGCTCGATATTGCCTTTCAGCGCCTGCGGATCGATGGAGTACTTGCCCACATGGTCGACCTTGCCGCCACTTTGCTGCTCAAAATATTGCTGGCGGGTTTTGATGATCTTCTCGCCATAATCATCAAAATTATCCCGTGGAATATGGCCGCCGCGTGATTTGGGTGTGGTGATGTTATCTTCCACTTCAAATTTCAGTTTTCCAAAGGGCGAGGCAACGAAGGAAATACCTATTTTACGCTTCTCCGGACTGGCTTGTTCGTCAAGCTTCAGGTGTACCGTAATAATCTGCTTAAGATCAAAGGGTGTCTCACCCGCACGGTTCAGCTCGTCTACCGATAACAGAGTATCGCTGCCGACCTGAAGCGTAATTTTGTCATCACTGATTTTTTCACCGTCCAGAGCGATCCATTTCAGCTCTTTTAGCGACGCGTCCTTCAGCCGGTTTTTCAGCATGAATGACAGGCCATCCTCGGTTTTGGTCAGACTGCCGTGCGTATAGAGCTGCTTAAGTAATATACTGGGTACAAACATGCGGGTTCCTTACACTGCCTGGGTACTGTTATTTTTTTGTAAAAACTTTTCACGATTTATGGTTTATAGCATAGCCTTTGTCCATAAAAACAGCAGTAATTTTGCCTGTCCTTTGCCGCTTTCAGTGGCATTCTGAATACAAAATTGGGCCATCGGCTTATAAAATCGCGACATTACCCACCTCTCTAGCCCCCCGTTTTGGCCGGTCTCCGGCCAGAAAGAGCAAAAAACACCGCCTGCATAAAGTTAATAGCGTCAGCACGGATGACTGACGATGCGCAAACGTACCCGGCAAGTTGCAAACGGAGGTGTCAGGGAAAGACGCCAGGGATTGCCAGCCCCGCATGGAAGCGGGAAGCCGGGTGCGGCATGCTCACAATACAGGCAAACAGGAATGAGACGAAAATCACTTTTCAGACAACAGGCAATCGATCATCAGCAACAGCGTCTGCCGGGCGATGTGCTGTTAATTCCCCGCTTATCTTATGCCGTTGTCACCGGGATCATACTGACCTGGCTGGGTGCACTGGTCTACTTTCTGTGTACACACAACTACAGCCGGCACGCCACCGTCACCGGGTGGCTGGAACCCGAGCGTGGCGAAATACGCACGTTTGCACAACGTCAGGGGACTGTAACCCGTCTGCTTGTTACACAGGGGGAGCGTGTGGAGGCGGGAACGCCTATCCTTGAGCTGGACGTGACCGCGCCATTATTAAGTGGTGCCAGTACGCAGGGCGAGCAAATTGAACAGCTTCAGGAGCAGGTGGCACGTCTTGAAACACAGCAAACGCATGGCACCAGCCTGTTTAAACAGCAGCGCAATGCCGCTCAGCGCAAGCTGACTTTACTCACCCAGGACTTAGAAACCCTCTCAACCATGATGACCCTGGCCAGTCAGCGCCTCGAGCTTGCTGAAACCCGCCATAGAAGTATGCGCCTGTTGTCTGACGACGGGTATATTTCAGCCCGGGAACTGTCGCTTTCTACTGCCGAGACCTTACAGGTGCGCCAGGAATTTCAGCAACTCAAACGGGAACAAACCGCCCTGACCCGGCAATATGATGAGACGGCGTCGACGCTGCAGAGCCTGCCCGATGAGTTTGCCCGCCAGACGCTTACGCTCAACAACCAGATAAGCGATTTGCAACAGCGAATTGTGCAGCTTCAGAGCCAGCAAAATACGGTTGTGCTCGCCTCGCGGGCTGGCATTGTCAGCCAGCTTGACGCCTATCAGGGACAGCAGCTTCGCGCAGGTCAGCTGGTTATGACCCTTGCACCGGACAATAGCAACATTGAGGCACGAATGGTGGTGCCTGTTACCGCAGCGGGTTTTCTGGCACAGGGCCAATCGGTACAGCTTCGCTATGACGCCTTTCCGTTTCAGAAATACGGACTTCACAGCGGCCAGATTACCCGTATCTCCGACACGCTCATGCTGCCCGGCGACTGGCCTGACGCGCCGGTTGTTTTCAGCGAACCGGGGTATCTGGTGCGGGTAACGCTGGATAAAGCCCAGCTTACTGCACATGGCAGTACCATTGGCCTTAAATCCGGCATGACGTTTTCTGCCGACATCCACCTTGGCCAGCGTTCGTTGCTCGAATGGTTGCTTGAGCCACTGCTGAGTATTAAAGGAAGGGTATGAACATGGCAGGGAACGAAAACGTGTCGCAGGGACTGCTGAACAGACTGACTACCGGGCGCCGGTTGCCACTGCGGTTTCAGGCTGAGTCAGCAGAATGCGGTCTGGTTTGCCTGAGTATGGTGGCCGCTTATTTTGGTGACAACACCAGCCTGACCCAGTTGCGCGAACGCTTCGCCGTATCAATGCGCGGTGCATCCCTCAAGTCGTTAATGGACATGGCCGCGTCAATGCAACTGAGCCCGCGAGCACTGAAGCTGGAAATGCAGGAATTAGACAAGCTTCGCTGCCCCGCTATTTTGCACTGGGACATGCAACACTTCGTCGTTCTTAAAGCCGCAGAGCGCAACCGCGTCATCATTCATGATCCTGCGATTGGCCGCCGTACTCTTTCTTATGAAGATGTATCCCGGCACTTTACCGGTGTTGCGATGGAATTACAGCCAACCCAGTCGTTCACGCCCGTACGTCAGCCTTCCCCGCTGTCGCTTTTTCGACTGTGGGATCAGGCTCGCGGCCTTAAACGTAGCCTGCTTATTCTGTTTGTTCTGTCACTGCTGTTACAACTTGCTGCGATAGCCTCACCCTATTATTTACAGACCATCATTGATGATGTGTTACTAAACAGCAACCGTGATTTGTTGCTGACACTGGCGATTGGCTTTGGTTTACTGCTGATGATGGAACTGCTGCTAAGCGTGCTGCGCCGAAGCCTGATCCTGTCTATGTCCACACGGCTACAACTACAGCTGTCTGCCAATGTGTTCCGGCACTTAACGCAACTGCCTATGGATTATTTTGCCAAACGCCACACCGGCGACCTGGTCTCGCGTTTTGGTGCCCTTAACCATATTCGTGAGTTTATCACGGTGGGACTGGTTACCGCCTTTCTTGATGGCCTGACCGCCAGTCTGACGCTCGTTGTCATGTATCTCTACTCGCCGTTGCTGGCCGTCATCACGCTGGCAGCGCTGCTACTGTATCTTGCGGTAAGACTTGCGCTTTTGCCCTGGGTAAAACGGGAAACGACTGAGCGCATTGCCATGGCGGCCAGTGAACAGAGTCATTTTATTGAAACCCTGCGTGCCATTCAGCCCATTCGCCTTTACCAGCAGGATGGACGGCGGCAGAGTCAGTGGCAAAATCACCTGGTAGAAACCCTCAACCGTGATCTGCGCCTGGGAAAACTGGATATCGGTGCCAGTGCCGCCAACCAGTTGCTGTTTGGGCTTGAGCACATTGTGGTTATTTATCTTGCAGCGACCCTGGTTATGGACAGCCAGTTTACCATCGGAATGCTTTACGCGTTTACCGCCTACAAAACCCGCTTTGCTTCATCGTTTGACAGTCTTATCACCAAACTGATTGAGTTTCGTATGCTGGGTGTGCACCTTGATCGACTGGCCGATATTGTCCTTACTCCCGCCCTTCCACCACCTGTCTCCCCCGGTATTTCTGCGTTGCCCGAACCGCAGTCAGCCGCACTGAAGGCAGAACGACTGGCATACCGGTATGGCGAACTGGAGCCAGATGTATTCAGTAATATTTCTCTGCATGTTGCCCCTGGTACCACCGTCGCCATTGTCGGCAACAGTGGGAGTGGCAAAACGACGTTACTCAAATGTCTGATGGGATTGCTGACACCCTCTGAGGGAAAGATCCAGTTTGGTCAGCAGCAAATATCACCGAGATGTGCATTCCGCCATCTGTTCGCTTCAGTGATGCAGGACGACACCTGTATGAATGGCACGCTGATTCAGAACATTGCCTGCTTTGATGAGCCACCGCAATTAGAAAAAGTCGCTCAGGCCGCGCAGCTTGCCTGTCTGCATGATGAGATTATGCGCATGCCCATGCAGTATCAGACACTGATAGGCGATATGGGGAGCGCACTTTCAGGTGGTCAGCGTCAACGCCTGCTGCTGGCCCGCGCATTATATCGTGAGCCTGCCGTCCTGTTTCTTGATGAGGCCAGCAGTCAACTGGATATCGACAACGAAGCACAAATTAACCGCCATTTGAAGTCAATGGCGATCACCCGGATTGTCGTGGCACACCGCCCGCAAACCATCGCAATGGCCGACCAGATTTACTCACTTTCCAGTGAGGGGCTGACGCGACTTGACCGTTCTGCCATACCCGGTATTGCAGACACTTAACCCAGCATAAGGAGATACGTATGTATCCGTTAAATGAGAAGGAGTTGCCCCTGTCACAACTGTCCAGACGTGAACTGCAGGTGGCACGAAAAATCATGGAAGGTCTGCCCAACAAGGCAATTGCCGCAGACTTGTTCATTAGCGAGCGCACGGTGAAGTTTCACTGCGCCAATATCTATCGCAAACTGGCGATACCTAATCGCGCTGCATTGATGGCCGCTTACTTTCGGTCGCTGTACATCCCATCAAGCGCAGCCTGACAGAACCATACACACCTGTTTACGGGTGATGATATGCAGGGCTGCATGGTGTAGCCCGCCCTTAACCGGCAATGATGCCGTAACGACATAAATAAGGAGATACTTATGTCAGCTATTACTACTCCCCAGCAAGACCTGACCCACGACGACATTGAGCACGTCAGCGGTGCCGCGTTTATTCCCTTTCCCCTGCCTGATGTTACGGTTAGACCACCGGTCTACACCACCCAGGCAATAGGTGAAGACGGTGGCGAATACCCACCTGAAGTCCTGTACTAACAGTGGTTGGCCACACCGTTCAAGGTGTGGCCGTATACAGATGATCATTTTACTTGGCTCAGAGACCGACCCACAAATCCGCCACCTGTACAATCGTCTGCTCGAACGCGGGCAAACGCCCTGGGCACTCGATACGCAACAGTTTGGCTGTCAGTGGACTTTATCCTTTCTTCCGGATAGCGCTGTCGGGGCCATTGAATGCACAAATCAGCGCGTTCCCTGGACCCACATCACAGCAGTGTACTGGCACCAGTACAGGCCACCCGCGGGAACACAGGATAGTGCCCGCAGCCATATGATGGACCATGTAAGCACACTGCAAAGCTGGTTTCGTTGCCCGGCAATACACTGGGTGAATGGCATTGATGCGATCCGTTATCATCAGTGTAAGCCCATACAACTTCAGCACGCCAGACAACTGGGTGTCCAGATTCCGGCTACCTGGATAGGCAATAACAGTGAGAGCGCCCTGGCGTTTGCCCGTGACCATCAGACACTGATAGTAAAACCGGTGCATGGCGGTGAGACCGCCACCCGTTTAAACAGCCAGGATACTGAGCGGCTTTGCGCGCGGCTTGCCCTGTCACCCGCCACCGTGCAGGCCTGCATACCCGGCACCAATATTCGAACCTATGTGATTGGCGAAAAGGTTTTTCACTTTGCCCTGGATACCACGCACACTGATTTTCGCACCGATACCACGGTTGTACCGGAAGTGGCTAGCGCGCCTGACGCTGTAACCCAGCAAGCAAAGGCAATATGTCGTGCATTCGGCATGCACTGGTGTGCCATCGACTGGCGGCGAACAGGCGATAATACTTACTACTTTCTGGAAGCTAACCCCTGCCCTTACTTTCTGTATGTAGAAAACACTACGGGTGTGGATTTGAGCGGCGCATTGATGACCTTGCTGATAAGTCGCGATAAACAAAAAAGCCCCTGATAAATACCAGGGGCTTTGACAGACATTCGCGCTGTTTTTAAAGAATGAAGCGTGACAGATCGTCGTCTTCTATCAGTGAGTCAAGATGCGCGTTAACATAGTCTGCATCAACCACCAGCGATTCGCCGGTTTTCTCAGAGGCGTCGTAAGAAATATCCTCCATCAGACGCTCCAGCACGGTATGCAGGCGCCGCGCACCGATATTTTCGGTTCGCTCGTTAACCTGCCAGGCGGCTTCGGCAATCCGCTGAATACCCGACTCCTCGAATTTCACATCCACGCCTTCTGTTTTCATTAACGCAATGTACTGCGCCGTGAGTGACGCATTGGGCTCGGTCAGGATCCGCTTGAAGTCTTCAACCTTCAGCGCCTGTAGCTCTACCCGAATTGGCAGACGGCCCTGAAGCTCAGGGATCAGATCCGACGGCTTACTCATCTGGAACGCACCGGAGGCGATAAACAGAATGTGGTCGGTTTTCACCATGCCGTGCTTGGTTGACACGGTAGAGCCTTCAACCAGCGGCAGCAGGTCGCGCTGCACCCCTTCGCGGGACACGTCGCCGGAGGTATTGCCTTCGCGCTTACAGATTTTGTCAATTTCATCGACAAACACAATGCCGTGCTGCTCTACAGCTTCGATGGCCTTTTCTTTCAAATCGTCCTGATTCACCAGACGCGCCGCCTCTTCTTCAATCAGCAGCTTGTAAGCTTCTTTGATTTTCAGCTTTTTCTTTTTCGATGACTGTGAGCCAGATAAGTTCTGGAACATGCCCTGCAGCTGGTTTGTCATCTCTTCCATACCAGGCGGTGCCATGATCTCCACACCCATTTGCGGCTGTGCGATATCAATCTCAATTTCTTTATCGTCCAGCTGGCCTTCGCGCAACTTCTTACGGAAATTCTGGCGCGTGCCCCGGTCTTCGACGTCTTCTTTTTTGCCCCAGGCGTCTTCCGGTGGCGGCAACAATACGTCTAAAATTCGCTCTTCCGCTGCTTCTTCAGCCCGGTAGCGAACCTTCTTCATTTCCTGTTCCTTGGTTAGCTTGACGGCTATATCAGTAAGATCGCGGATAATCGACTCCACTTCCTTACCTACATAGCCAACTTCTGTGAACTTGGTCGCTTCGATTTTTAAAAACGGCGCATTTGCCAGTTTCGCCAGCCGGCGGGCAATTTCCGTTTTTCCGACGCCGGTCGGGCCTATCATCAGAATATTTTTAGGCGTCACTTCCTGGCGCAGCTCTGGTTCAAGCTGCATGCGGCGCCAGCGGTTTCTCAATGCAATAGAAACCGCACGTTTCGCCCCTTGCTGACCGATAATATGGCGGTCAAGTTCATGAACTATTTCTCTTGGTGTCATCTCAGACATGCAAAACCCTTATTTTTTCTCGCGGCCAGCGGCCACGCAGCGACCTGTGTTGTCGCTAGTAATCCAGTACTTCAATTGTTTGATTCTGATTGGTGTATACGCAAATATCACCCGCAATGCTCAGACTTTTCTCAGCGATTTCTTTGGCTGACAGCTCGGTGTTGGCCAGTAACGCTGTGGCTGCTGACTGGGCATAAGGCCCCCCTGAGCCAATGGCAATCAAATCCTGCTCAGGCTGCACCACGTCACCGTTTCCGGTAATGATAAACGACGCGGTTTCATCTGCGACCGCAAGCAGCGCTTCCAGCCGCCGTAAATGACGGTCCGTTCGCCAGTCTTTTGCCAGTTCGACCGCAGCGCGGGTTAAATGACCCTGATGGGTTTCCAGTTTTGCTTCGAAGCGTTCAAACAGGGTGAAGGCATCTGCCGTGCCGCCAGCGAACCCGGCCAGCACTTTGTCATTGTACAAACGGCGCACTTTGCGCGCGTTGCCTTTCATTACTGTGTTGCCAAGTGATACCTGGCCGTCACCCGCAATCACGACCTGATTGTCGCGCCTGACTGATACTATCGTTGTCACGTTGATTCCCCGTTGTTGTGGGTACGCAGCAATGCCACGCAGGTTAACTTGATGATAGGGAAGTGGGGGGCGTTAACGTAAATTCAAGAGGCACCGGGGCGGTACAACCGCCCCGAATGTTAAAGCTACAGATTCCAGTACCAAATCTGGCAGGTAGAGATATTCACCTTGCGCAGGCTGTGTTTAGCGCGTTCAGCGTCTCGCTTGGCGTCAAATGGCCCCAGGATCACACGAAACCATTCGCCGTTGTCACCGCTACTGGGGCGGATTTGCGCTTCCAGCCCCTGAAACGCAATTTTTGCTTTCATTTCTTCAGCCTGTGCGCGTGTCCGAAATGACGCACACTGCATCAGATAACGTTTATCTGACGCTTCCTGTTCTTTTACTTCCACTTCTACTTCATAGCCCGGCAGCGTTTTAATGTACTCCCATTCTTCTTCGGGCAATTCTGGCAATGCGTCTGGCGATGTCCTTCCAGCGCGCTCTGCAGGCGCATCCGGTGTGGTGTCAGACGCATCTTTAATTGACCACAGGAAATAACCAAAGCCAATTAACAGCATGATAACCACCACCAGCCTCGCTTTCGGGAAGGACGCCACAGGCGATGACGCTGGGGATGCCTTGCGGCTTTTACCGGTTGTTTTTTTATTCTGTTTTTTCTGTGGCGCACGACCACGGGATACATAATCTCGCTGAGCCATAAGCAGCAACTTACCCTTACAAATACGAATTCCTGCCATACCGATGACAATACATGTGAGTATTTCCGGCCCAAGTGTACCCACTATTGCGACGGAATGCTGCCCACAATCTCCCCATTTTTTATAAATTCTTAACCAAAGGTATCTGTGTGCTTTACTTCTGTTTGCGGGAGTCCACAAAAAACACGCCTGCGGTTACCGGTTGAGGCTGCCCTGGGGTGTGGACTGGATGTGATGCATGTTACTGGTCCGGCAGAGCTTAACTGAAATCGGTGGGATCAACGTCGACTGACCAGCGCACTCTGCCCGCTTCGGGTAGCGCACTAATGCCGGGAAGTGCCAGTCTTAGCGCCTCATGCAGTGGCGCTCGCTTCGCGTGCGTGAGTACCAGCATAAAACGGTAGCGCCCCTGACGTTTTTCAATCAGTCCTGGTAACGGGCCTGCCTGCGCGGGCGGATTGTGGGTCGCAACGCGGTGGATTTCAGCCTTACACTGGTTTAAGAACCCGAAGGCCTGACCTGCCTCACCCGCTTCAGCCCGAATCACAATCTGGCTGGCGTGAGGTGGTAGCAGTGCGGCCTTTCGTTCGGTCAGCTCGTGACGGGCAAAGTGTGCATACCCGTTATGAATCAGATCCAGTAACAACGGATGATCGGGGTTGTGCGTTTGCAGCCACATTTCTCCTGGCTTCGAGGCGCGGCCTGCCCGCCCGGCCAACTGTGTCACTAGTTGACCAAGTTTCTCCGATGCGCGAAAGTCACCACTAAACAGCGCCCCGTCACAGTCTAAAACAACGACCAGCGTTACATGAGGGAAATGGTGACCTTTCGACAGAATTTGGGTACCGATCAGCAACTGATAATCCCGACGATTGATGGCGTTCAGGGTATGCTGCAGCTTGTCTTTACCGCGCACAGCGTCACTGTCAATACGCACCTGTGGTGCATCCGGAAACAGATGAGCCAGCGCACCTTCTACCTGTTCGGTGCCCACTCCCGCAGTAACCATGTCCTGGCTGTGGCACTGCTCACACTGTTTGGGAATGGCGCGCGTGCCCGCGCAATGGTGGCACTGCAGAACATTCTGCGCGCGATGTACAGTGTAAGGTCTGTCGCAACGTGAACAGTGCATGGTATATCCACAGTGATGACACAGCAGTGCTGGCGCAAAGCCCCGCCGGTTAATAAACACCAGCACCTGATTGCCCTGTTCCAGATGGCGCCGCATAACGGGCAAAATGCCATCGGCCAGGCCGGCGTTAACTACCTGGTCGCGGATATCCAGCAAATGCATATTGGTAGCACTGGCCCCGCCCGCACGCTGACTGAGCGTTAGATGGGCATAACGACCCGCCAATGCATTATTTAACGACTCCAGAGACGGGGTAGCAGTACCCAGGACCAGCGGAATATTTTCTTCTTTTGCGCGCATGACGGCCAAATCGCGTGCATGGTAGCGCACCCCGTCCTGCTGCTTGTACGATTCATCATGTTCTTCATCAACAATCAGCATGCCGGGAAATTTAAGCGGCGTGAAAATCGCTGACCGGGTGCCAATGATCAACCCCAGCTCACCGTCTTTGGCCTGCTGCCAGACTCGCAGCCGCTGACGGTCGTTAAGCTGCGAGTGCAGCACACCAACATCAATACTAAAACGTTCCTGAAATCGCGCCACTGTCTGCGGGGTCAGGCCAATCTCCGGAACTAATATCAGCACCTGCCTGCCATTTTTCAGTATCGATTCGATCGTCTGTAAATACACTTCGGTTTTGCCACTGCCCGTGACACCTTCCAGCAGGCTTACCGAAAAGCCTGATGTATTTGTCAGCGCTGCCACGGCAACGGCCTGTTCTTTGTCCGGCACAGGCTTTTCAGCGATTGCGAGCGTGTCCAGCCAGCGTTGCGGCTGAGGGCCAGGGGTATGACGTGATTCTGTGATCAGCCCCTTTTCTTTCAGCGCACTGATAACAGCTGCTGAATAGCGCTGTGTTAACACGCGTTTTGTTTCTGCCCGGGTCTGAATATCGTGAAGACAAGACTGTTGCTTCGGCGCTCTCTCCAGACTGCCCTTTTCCGCCTGCATAGCTGATGGAACGAGATAGGTTTCTTCATCAGGCCCGGTTTTCTCACCTTTTCTGATTTTGACCGGCAACATGGTGTGCAGGACCTCACCGGGGCTGTGGTGATAATATTGCCAAAGCCACTGGGCCAGCCGGACCATCACCGGTGCTAAGACAGGCGATGTATCCAGTATTTCTTCGATGTCTTTAATGTTAACCGACGTATCCCTGGGCGTCGCCGCCGCCCCGATAACAATGCCTGTGAGTTGACGGTTTCCGAAGGGCACCCGCACACGCACACCGGTTTGTAACTCAGTCTCAGCCCGGTATGTGAACGTACGGCGCAGAGGGACGGGCACGGCAACATCTATAAAATGCAATGATGGCTCCTTCAGGTGCCGGCTGGCGTGGATCAACGACGGAAGAAAACGGATTGATTGCCTGTTTACTGGACAATTCACTTGATTCTTATGCCTCCATACATTAATATGCGCCGCTCTTTACGGCAAGGCCTGTCTTTGATTGCCCGCAATCTGCGATGGGCGTTGCATTGAATATAGTTGCGTATGGTGTTCAGCTTCGGGCTGGATAGCGATACGGCCTTATATGATGAGGTAATCCATGAAACAAGGTATCCATCCTGACTACAACGAAATTACTGCAACCTGTTCTTGCGGTAACGAAATGAAGATCCGTTCTACTCTGGGCAAAAACATCAACCTGGACGTGTGTTCTTCATGCCACCCTTTCTATACTGGTAAGCAACGTAACGTTGACACCGGTGGTCGTGTTGATCGCTTCAAAAAGCGTTTTGGTGGTCTGGGCAAAAAGTAAGTCCATTGAATACCCTGAAAAGGCGCCGTCAGGCGCCTTTTTTGTATCCATTGCCAGCGCCCCACCATATCAGCCCTCTATATTTATTCTCACCTTGATAAATATAATAAATGACAACTATCTTGCAGATAGATTAGCAATTCGTCTGTCATTCCAATAGATTAGCATCGTAGATTCAGTGTGTGTCTCATCACAAATGCAAACAATGTCTATCTGAATTTCAGGTAAAGCGTCTGATCAGATATGTCTGGTAATTAGCATCATGATAGAGTTCGCACCGCTGTAGCAGCGAGCCGAGCAAGGCTCCTCATGAATCCAGGCGATAAAAAAAGCTAATAACAAATTGTCCGCCATACATCATAATTTCGTGCATCACAGCATCAACCTCAACCCTATTTAAGGATACTGTTACGATGTCAGATTTCAGACAACGCGCTCTTGATTATCACGCTAAGCCGACGCCCGGAAAAATTCGCGTAGAACTCTCTAAACCCGCAGACAGTGTTAACGATCTTGCGCTGGCCTACAGCCCAGGCGTAGCCGAGCCCGTCCGTGAAATTGCCGAAGACCCGAATGCCGCCTATCAGTATACGGCTAAAGGCAATATGGTGGCAGTGATCAGCAATGGCACCGCCATACTGGGACTGGGTAACCTGGGACCATTAGCTTCAAAGCCAGTCATGGAAGGAAAGGCATTACTGTTTAAGCGCTTTGCCAATCTTGACGCCATCGACATCGAAGTGAAACACCGGACCACAGAAGAATTTATCAATACGGTTGCGAATATTGCCGATACATTTGGTGGGATTAATCTGGAAGATATTAAAGCACCGGAATGCTTCGAGATTGAGCAGGAGCTGATAAAACGGTGCAAAATTCCGGTATTTCATGATGACCAGCACGGGACAGCCATTGTGACGGCTGCAGGTATGCTCAACGCGCTGGAAATTCAGGGCAAGTCTATCGAAAAGGCAAAAATAGTATGCATGGGCGCCGGCGCAGCCGCGGTTGCCTGTATGGAACTGCTGATAAAATGTGGTGCACAGCGTGAACGTATTTATATGCTTGACCGCAAAGGCGTCATCCACACACGTCGCGATGACTTAACGGAACATAAAAAGCTTTTCGCTAACAATACCGACAAGCGAACCCTTGATGACGTCATGGACGGGGCAGACATTTTCGTTGGTGTCTCTGGTCCCGATTTACTGCCACCAGAAACACTCGCGCTTATGGCAGAAAACCCTATTGTTTTTGCCTGCTCGAATCCCGACCCTGAAATTAAGCCTGAACTGGCACACGAAGTTCGCGACGACTTAATTATGGCGACCGGCCGCTCAGACTACCCTAATCAGGTGAATAACGTGCTGTGCTTCCCTTTCATTTTCCGTGGTGCGCTGGATGTAAGAGCGTCCGCTATTAATGATGAAATGAAGGTGGCTGCAGTAGAAGCGTTACGCGATATATCAAAAGAGCCCGTACCTGATGAAGTACTTAGCGCCAGCAATTCTGACGCACTCTCTTTTGGCAAAGACTACATTATTCCAAAACCCATGGATCCCCGCCTGTGTAACCGCATTGCCACTGCAGTGGCAAAAGCCGCCATTGACTCTGGGGTTGCCAGAGTTGAAGAGCTACCTTCCAGTTACCGTTAAACCACAATGCCACCCTTAACCGGGTGGCATGGCTTAGGGCCTCTGGTAAAACTCGGCTCATGTGAGTCACCTGTCAACAGAGCGGTATATCTGGCACCGTTATACTGTCATACAGGTGAAAATTACTCTCCCGCCTCGTTATCCGGCGTGGGATCGATTCCCATTTCTTCCATTATCCGTCTTGCTTCAGCGGGCACCCGGTTTGGGTTGTCCTTGCGAAGATCATCATCGCTCGGCAGTGGCTGTCCGGTGAATGCGTGAAGAAAGGCTTCGCACAGCAACTCTGAGTTGGTAGCGTGGCGCAGATTATTGATTTGACGACGGGTCCGCTCATCCGTTAACTCTTTCAGCACATTAATTGGGATAGAGACAGTCACTTTTTTCACCTGCTCACTTTTTTTGCCGTGCTCAGCGTAGGGATGAACGTATTTTCCGTTCCATTTTGCCATGTGGGTGTCCAATATTGTTTTTATGATATAAACCGAAATTCTAAACAATGCACAGAAAAGGTCAATTCAGCAGTGTAAACCGCTTGACGTCTAGACACACATAACATAATTTAGACGTCTAAACGTCTATATGGGAGCACGCTATGGTGTCGTATGCACAGGGGATTGATGCCCTGAACCAGTCTTTGTCCGAATTGCGTGACATAAATGTGTCCTTTGAGTTTTTCCCGCCAAAATCTGAAAAGATGGAGCAAACTCTGTGGAAGTCTGTGGAACGCCTGGCACCGTTGAAGCCCAGTTATATGTCTGTAACCTATGGGGCTAATAGTGGCGAGCGTGATCGTACCCACGATGTGGTTAAACGCATTCACCAGCAAACCGGGGTCGATGCTGTGCCACACCTTACCTGCGTAGATGCTACGCCAGACGAACTGAGACAAATCGCTCAGGATTACTGGAACTCTGGAATACGCCGGATTGTTGCTCTGCGTGGCGACTTACCCCCAGGCACAGAGAAAACTGACATGTATGCTGCTGACCTGGTGTCGCTGCTTAAAGATGTAGCAGACTTCGATATATCTGTGGCCGCCTACCCCGAAAAACACCCTGAAGCGCCGAATGCACAGTTTGACCTGCTTAATCTGAAGCGCAAAGCAGAAGCGGGTGCCAGTGAAGCGATAACCCAGTTTTTCTTTGATACCAGTATGTTCCTGCGGTTTCGGGATCGTGCTGCGGCGGCAGGTATCGATCTTGATATTGTGCCTGGGATCCTGCCGGTGACCAATTATCAGACGCTGGTGAAGTTTGCCGGGTTTACCAATGTACATGTCCCCGCTTACTTGCACCGGCTTTTTGAGGGTCTGGATGATGATGATCAGGCAACCCGGAATCTGATTGGCGCCAACATTGCCATGGATATGGTGAAAGTACTGGCCAAAGAGGGTGTAAAGCATTTTCACTTCTACACCCTCAACCGCAGTGAATTAAGTTACGCCATCTGTCATATGCTAGGTGTCCGCGGGTGATTGCGGATGTCCGCATTTACCCCGTGCGGGGTCCTGGGAGAGAAAAATTTTGCCCCCTGTTAGCCTGCCGGTATACCATCTACCCTAGTTAAACAGGTGAAAAGAGGGAGCAGTCCTGTGAATTTTGAGCGCTTTGAACACTACTGGCAAAGGCTAACGCCACGTTTGCGGGTGTTTGGCAGCCTGTTCCTGAAGCGCTGTCGTGAAGATAATATTACTGTATCTTCAGGCCACTTAGCCTACGTCACACTGCTCTCGCTGGTACCGTTTATCATGGTGACATTCACCATTATGTCGGCATTTCCGGCTTTTTCATCGGTAAGGGGAAAACTGGAAAACTTTATTTTCAGCAACTTTGTGCCCACGGCGGGAGATGTTGTACGCGAACACATGGTGAGCTTTGTCGGCAACGCGTCTGAAATGGGGGCAATTGGTATCTTGTCGCTGCTGCTGGTCGCGCTGATGCTGATTTCCAATGTTGATAAAACGCTAAACCGCATCTGGCGGACCGAAAGCGATCGTCCGCTCATTTATACACTGGCTATCTATTGGATGGTGATTACCCTTGGGCCTCTGCTTATTGGTTCGAGCGTGGTGATATCCTCTTATCTTACCGGTCTGGCCACATTTGCACAGGAATACACACCGGGCCTGGGCACGTTCATCCTCAAGCTTATTCCCAGCTTTGCTGCGTTGCTCGCGTTTATCATTCTGTATATGGTGGTGCCTAACCGGCAAGTGAAGGCGCGGCACGCCATTGGCGGCGGTTTGCTCGCTACCGTAGCGTTTGAGGCAACCAAAGCGGGATTCGCCCTCTACGTCACCAACTTCCCATCTTATCAGGTTATCTACGGCGCGCTGGCCGTGGTCCCCATTTTATTTTTATGGGTCTACCTGTCTTGGGTGGTTGTGCTGCTAGGGGCTGAATTTACCTGCAGCCTGGGCGAAGCCCTCGATCATGAACGAACCGAGGACCAGCCAAGAAAAGTACCTGAAGAGTAACGCTTACTTTTGCAGCGTTTCAATAAAGGCATCAGACTCCGCAATGGCTTGCTTCATTTCATCGATGAGTCGTGCCACATCCCCTTCAATAGTATTAAGCTCTCCCTGTAGCGAACCGATGGCACTGGCGTTAAGGTTGTGTTTAAGGAAAAGAACATTGTCATTTAGCGCGGTAAGTACCGGCTCCATACGGCTTTCTGCACGACGCATAGCGTCCAGCATTGTCTGATAACGACGCCGGGTTTCGCGCAGTTTTGCCGCACTTTCACGCTTGAATGACGCGCTCTGGTACTGCTCAATTTCGGTTTCCCATTCATCGAACAATGCGCCCGCAACACTTTCAATTTTGTCGATGCGATTACTGACATCGTCGGCGGCCGCTTTGCTGTCTTTATACTCGGCATTCAGCGCGTCGTATACGTCCTCAAGTTCACCGCCATCGAATTCAATCAGTGCACTGAACTCTTCCAGCGCCGAGCTAAATTGCTTTTGCGCGTCTTCCTGAGAGTCCCGGGCATCTTCCACCCGGTCAACCAGAATATCTCGTTTCTCTACCCCCAGCTTTTCCCACGCGGAATAGTAGGCCGACTGACACCCGCTTAAGCAGGCCAGACTTAATACGCCAATTATTCCAAGCTCCACTAAACGCATTATACCCCCTGAACGCTGCGGTATCGCGCAGCACTGATGATGCTAATAATATGAAGTATTACGCCAAGCGGCCAGAAAAGGATTGCCAGCACCACGGTAGCCGCCAGCGCATAGCTCACACCCACCGCAATGAAATAAAACAATGCGCCCAAAATCCGCCCCTGAACCAGATGGCCGAGACCGGGAATAAAAAAATTACAAATTGCGGCGAGTACATTTCCGCCTGAACCTTGTCCTGCCATACCTTCATCCTCGCAATTATTCACAGAATATGATTGAGTAGTGTCTGATAATAAATTAAAACAAATAGTGCATCTGCACAACGCATTGAAACAAAATGAAACGTCTTTATCCTGACACGGGAAGTTTTAACAGTGACCGGCTCGATACACTGGACGGGCACTCACTGTACTTTGAACAAAGTGGCAACCCCGATGGTATTCCGGTGTTGTTTATTCATGGCGGTCCTGGAGCAGGGCTGTCGTCTAACTATACCCGTTTCTTTGATGCAAACCGATATCATATCATTGGCTTTGAGCAGCGCGGTTGTGGCCGCTCCAGACCGTTTGGCAGCCTGAAAAATAATACCACGGCACATTTACTTGACGATATTCAGCGACTGCGCAGTCATCTTGGCATCGATAGCTGGCTGGTGTTTGGTGGCTCCTGGGGGTCAACCCTTGCGCTACTCACAGCCATTGATGCACCAGAACGGGTTAAAGGGCTGATACTACGTGGCGTGTTTTTAGGCCGCCAGACCGATCGTGACTGGTTTTTATCACCGTCGGGCGGCGCCGCACAGCTGTTTCCTGAGCATTACGCTGCGTTTACCAGTGCCGTTGCATCGCCATTGACCAGTGAGCGTATCTGCCAGTGGTATCAACGTGCATTTGAAGACAGTGATAACGATGTTAAACGACTGGCCGCCCTGAAACGCTGGTATCTGTGGGAAGAGCGGCTTTCAAGGCTTACGCTGCCACCCGGCACAGGTGATGTTACTGCGCACTATCCGGTACAACTGATGACCAGCCTGGCATTGCTTGAATGTCACTATTTAACCAACAAGTGTTTTATTGAAGAAAACTACATCCTTGATAACATTGATAAAATTAATCATATCCCCGGAACCATAGTACAAGGGCGCTACGACGTAATCTGTAAAATGGAAGCCGCCTATACGCTCAGTCAGGCGTGGGATAACAGCGAAATGCTAATCGTGCCTGACGCCGGACACAGTACGTCTGAGCCCGGTATCGGCTATGCGCTATGCCGGGCTACCCGGGATATGGCGCGATTTTTGAGGGAGAAGGAATCATGATAGGTTTGCTGCAACGCGTATCTGAAGCCAGTGTCAGTGTCAATGATGAGACTATCAGCAAAATCGGGCATGGCTTACTGCTGTTGCTGGGTGTTGAACGTGACGATACCGACGTTCAGGTCGAAAAGCTCGCGCGCAAAATAAGCAACTACCGGTTGTTTGCGGACGACGAAGGAAAAATGAATCTCAACGTGCAACAAGTTGGCGGCGAAGTGCTTGTTGTTTCTCAGTTTACACTGGTCGCCGATACGCAAAAAGGAAACCGCCCCGGCTTTTCCCGTGGTGCGACACCTGAGCATGGTGAACATATGTATGCGCAATTTGTGCGCGAATTACGCCAAACCGGCATTCCGGTTCAGACGGGACAGTTTGGTGCCGATATGCAGGTAGCCCTTGTCAACGACGGGCCCGTCACTTTTCAGTTCCAGGTCTGAACGTCATTCGTAGTCTTTCCCTTGTGACCTGCCCGAGCATAGGGTTAAATGGTTGCCGATTCACTAATCTAAGAGCATGTTGTCGTGTATAAAGTGGTTGCCCCTGAGTCTGATGAAGCCTTTGACGCGTATTTCCAGTTCCGCTGGCAACACCTGCGTCAGCCCTGGAATTTTCCGCCGGGCTCAGAGAAAGACGAGTATGAGCAGGTGTCTGAGCATCGCATGATTGTCGATGGCAAAGGCAACATTGTCGCCTCTGGACGGGTACATTTAAATACGGCTGAAGAAGCACAGATCCGGCATATCGCTGTGCACCCGGATCATCAGCGAAAGGGCATTGGTCAGATGATGCTGGGCGCGCTTGAAAATGTTGCCCGTGAACTGGGGGCGACCCGCGCAGTGACAAACAGCCGCGAAACCTCCATCGATTTTTTCAGCTCCTGTGGCTTTGCAATTGAACGCGAGGCCCCCAACGAATTAGGACTGCTTAAGCGTCAGCAGATGGTAAAGAAACTGTCTGCAACCGACGCGCTGGTTTTGCATCCAAAGTGGTGTGGCGAATTACAGCGCACCTGGACCGACACGATTCCCATTACTGAACACATGGGGATCCGCCTGCATCAGTACACGGGCCGCACGCTGGAAACCCGGGCCTCATTAAATAAAAATATTAATATTCACGGTACCATGTTCGCAGGCAGTATTTTTTCGCTGGCGACCCTGACGGGATGGGGAATGATTTTTCTGCAGTTAAAGGAGCGGCAGTTAAGAGGCGACATTGTTTTAGGTGATGGCGATATACACTATCATAAACCAATCACTATGAAACCCCGCGCTATCAGCAATATAGAAACAATGAGCGGCAAGTTCGCGGTACTCGAAAAACGTAAAAAATGCCGGATAGAGCTTGAAGTGGAAATTCTTGACGGTGATACGCCAGTGGCAGAGTTTAAAGGCATTTACTGGGTGTTGCCAGAGCCGAAGGCAGACTAATCAGCAGAGGTGACGCGTTGCCTAAAGCGATAGACTTGTTGGCAACTTGGTTTATTCATTTCAGACAAAAAAAGCGCCATACAGGCGCTTTTATTCTTTTTGTGATGCCCATCAGGCAACCATCGCTGCCTGCAGTTTTTTCATCGCGTTCTTTTCAATCTGACGAACCCGCTCAGCAGACACCTCATACTTATCAGCCAGATCCTGCAGCGTGATCTTATTGTCTGCCAGCCAGCGCGTTTCAATAATATCCTGTGAACGCGCATCCAATGTCTTAATCGCCGAATACAAGCGCTTACTGGCGTTGCTGTCCCAGTCAGCATTAATCACATCGGTTTCGACATCAGTGCTTTTATCTTCTAAAAACTGAACCGGCGCAAAATTACCGTTTTCGTCATCATCTGCGCTTAAATCAAACGCCTGATCCTGACTACTCATGCGCGCTTCCATCTGCAGCACCTCTTTGGTACTGACACCCAGCTCATCAGCAACTGTTTGCACTTCGGCGTGAGTAAACCAGCCAAGGCGTTTCTTCGCCTTACGCAGGTTAAAAAATAATTTGCGTTGCGCTTTGGTCGTTGCAACTTTCACGATCCGCCAGTTTTTCAGTACGAATTCGTGGATCTCGGCTTTAATCCAATGCACAGCGAACGATACCAGGCGTACGCCAACCGTCGGGTCAAACCGCTTAACGGCTTTCATCAGGCCAATATTACCTTCCTGAATCAAGTCAGCCTGTGGCAGACCGTAGCCCGAGTAGGATTTAGCAATGTGAACAACAAAACGCAGATGTGACATAACCAGTTTGCGCGCGGCACCCAGGTCCTCTTCGTCACGAAGCCGCTGTGCCAGGCTGCGCTCTTCCTCTGCGCTTAGCATGTCAATACTACTCACAGCCTGCATGTAACCTTCAAGGCTACCGCTGTGAGGCACTGAAAGGGCCATTGATTGCATTTTTTCGCTCATATTCACCTCATTATTCATGGGTACGCATGGTATCAAAATTGTGAGCTTTACGCGAGTTTCGCAATAGCGAACCCACCTACGCCAAACTGGGAATATAGTGTCTTCCCAGCAATTATCAAGACCTGCTTAGCATAAAAAAGTTCATTTCAATTTAACGGCGATCCGTGTCACTATCCGTAATGCAAAGTGCAAGGAAAGATGCGGCTAAAAGCCTATTATATTAAAACTGCTGGATGCAGCCAGACAGTTCGTCGTATGGCGACGCTACCGGGCAGGCTACCTGTGATGTAGTTACGCGCGACTGCCCCGTGCAGATTAGTGTTGCTAAAACTGATTGTGTGAGAAAGTTATGTTTGCCTATGTAGCCCGGCAGCCAATATTTAATGCAGAACGGGAAGTCTATGCCTACGAACTGTTGTTTCGCAATGGCGACAACAATTGCTTCCCTGATATCCCCCCCGATGAAGCCACATCAAAAATTTTGACATCAACGCACCTGAGCCTGGGAATAGAAGAAATTACCGGTGATAAGCCGGCGTTTATCAACTTTCACCGCGACACCCTGATGTACCGTTTTCCAACGTCTCTGGATGCCTCAAACGTCGTCATTGAAATCGTTGAAACTGTCGATATTGATGATGAGCTGGTCGGCGCCTGCAAGCATATCCGGGGCCTTGGCTACCCTATTGCGCTTGACGATTATGATTTAACCGGCCGCTGGGAGCCCTTTTTGCCGTTTACCAGTGTCATAAAGCTGGATATTACTGAAGTCGATCATGCAAAAATTGCCGATATAATCCCCGTTCTGAAGAAAAATAAGGTAAAGGTAGTTGTCGAAAAAATAGAGACCTACGATGAGTTCGCTAAGTTTAAAGCCATGGGCGCAGATTATTTTCAGGGCTACTTTCTGGCGAAACCGGAAATTGTCCGGCATCGTAAACTTGGCCCTTCGGGTCTCACGATGCTCGAATTAATCGCTGCCAGCGCGACGCCCAAACTCGACTTTGACAAAGTTAATGCAGTGATTGAGCGCGATCCTGCGTTATCTTACCTGCTGCTGCGGTTCATCAATAACCCCTTGTATAACAAGCGTCATCAAATCACGTCGCTCAAGCATGCCCTGACCTACATGGGCGAAGTTGAAGTAAAAAAATTCATCGCCTTGCTGGCGCTGGCCAACCTCAGTGACGGCCAGCCCAACGAGTTATTACAGATGGCACTGGTACGGGCTAAGTTCTGTGAACTGGTCTCTGTTTTACTTAAGGAACTGGAAAATCCGCCGACAGGGTTTCTCACTGGCCTGTTGTCTCTTATGGATGCCATGATGCAGCAAAGCATGGACGAGCTTATGCAGAAAGTTCCCATTAGCGAACCCGTCAAGCAGGCGCTTCGTGGCGAACCAAATCTGTTACGGGACTGCCTGGAAGCTGTGCAGCACTTTGAATCGGCAAACTGGAAGGGCATAAAGCGGTTTGCGGTTAAGTATCAGATAAAACAAACCCAGCTACACAGCTTTTACAACGAGGCAATCAAATGGGGCCGCCAGATGAATAGCAGTACTGCAGCCAGACGCAGCTAGCAGCTAATAGCAGCGAAAAGCGGCAAAAAATTAAATCTGCCCGGACGGCATATGTGAGATGGCATAAACGTTAACCATAGGTTAAAGTGAGATTTTACAGATAACACTGCCGAGGTCAGTCGCCTGGCAGGTTACGTGGCCAGTATCGGCAAATCGCGCACTCTCCAGGAAAGGAACAGGGTCGCGGAACTGGACGCAGCGGGAGCGTAAAAGCCGGTTACGCCGCACGTCTGTATTTAATTTTTTGCGGCAGACACTGCCGCCGGTACTAACAGGGAACTTTACTGCCTATGTTTGCGTTTATTGCTCGTGAGCCAATACTTGATCAGCAAAAAAATGTCTTCGCATATGAACTTATCTTTCGAGACGGTAAAGGCGGCACGTTCCCAGAAGAGTTAGGCAGCCAGAAAGCACAGTATATCGCCGAGCACTTCCACCCGCTTGGGCTGGACGACATCAGCGGTGAAAAAACATCGTTTATTAATTTTTCCAGCGATACGCTTATCTCACGTTTCCCAACGACACTCAACCCGGACACAGTGGTTGTCGAACTGGCAGATAACCCCTTTAACCAGGCGGGTCTGCTCGAAGCATGCCAGCATATTAAGCAATTGGGGTTTAAGCTGGCCATTGATGATCCCATGATGCTCAGCAGCAAGCATGAAATATTTCCGCTTATAGATGTACTGAAAGTCGATGTATCAAAAGCCCGGTTTGAGCAAATTGAAAAAAATATTCCACGCTTTCTGGACTCCGAAGTCCGGCTTGTTGCAGAGCAGGTGAACACCTACGACGATTTTAATACCTGCAATACACTGGGCTTTGACCTGTTTCAGGGGTACTTTTTTGCCCAGCCCGAAGCGCGCATCATGCGCCAGCTTCCTGCATCTAAATTAAACCTGGTTGATCTGATGGGCGAAAGCGCAAGCAGCAACTTCGACCTGGACCGCATTAACAGCATTATCGAGCGGGATGCGGCGCTCAGTTACCTGCTCCTGAAATTCATCAACAATCCGACCATAAATAAACGGCACAAAATAAACTCGTTGCGCCACGCACTGACCTACATGGGCGAGGTAGAGATTAAAAAGTTTATTGCGCTGTTGTCACTGGCTAATCTGGGTGATGATAAACCACTGGAACTGATCCACATGTCGCTGGTGCGGGCAAAATTTTTCGATTTGCTGTCACAGGCAAGAAACGTCAGCACCAATCCGCCAATCGGCTTTTTGGTGGGACTGTTTTCACTGCTTGATGCCTTGCTTGACCAGACCATGCCGGACGTTCTGAAGCAACTGCCGCTAAGCGACAATGTCAGTGATGCTCTGCTCGGTAAAACTGACGAGTTTAACTGTTACGTGTCACTGGTTCGCTCCTTTGAAGGGGCGCTATGGATGAATGTCATCAAGCAGTCGAAGAACCTGAATATAGATCAGAAGCAGTTGCATGGCATGTACAATCAGGCCATCACCTGGGGCAATGGCGTCAGAAGTGCGATTTCATCGTACTTCCCACGGGCAGTGGCAAGAGCCTGATCCAGGGTAGGTGCTTATTTAGGCTCTATTTCCTTTACATGTCGCTGCACCGAAATCATCGAGCCGGCCAGGCCTAAGCCTACAGACAGTGCCAGCATCGTCAGCAGTGCACTGCCGCTTAGCCCGGTGATGGCAAAGTCTTTTTGATATAAAGCGGCAAATGCCTGAATGCTGCTGTCCATCCACCAAAGAATCAGGATCACTGCCATCCAGGCGATCACACCACCCAGTAATCCGTACCAGAAGCCCGTGTACAGAAACGGCCGGTGAATAAACGCATCCGTCGCGCCGACCAGTTTCATAATAATTATCTCGTCCCGCTTATTGAGGATGTTCAGGCGAATGGTGTTACCAATAATCAGTACCACAGCAATAAACAATAAACCGCCGATCAGTGTCACCAGGTCGCGAACAATATCCAGTACCGCATACAGCCGCTCCAGCCATTCAATATCCAGCTTGCCAATATCTACTTCGCGCTGTTGCTTGAGCTTTTGCAGTAACGATTCAGCCGCTTTCGGTCCGGCAAACTTTTCAGTGGGTCTCACCAGGATCACATCTGGCAACGGATTCGACTCGAGGTACGCAATTGCGTCGCCCAGTCCCGACAGGTGCTGAAATTCTTTGAGGGCATCATCAGCGGGCACATAGGTCAGGCTGTCAATCTCCGACCAGGTGGAAAGCCGGGTCAGTAGCTGTTGTGCAGATGCTGGCGATGTATCGGTTTTCAGAAACAGTGAGATTTCCGATGCCTGTTCCCACCCGGCACTGATTTTTTCGGTATTTTTCACCATGATGTAGAGGGTGCTCGGCAGGGTGATGCTTAACCCCAGTACGCCAATCGTCATGATTGACGCGGCCGGCTGCCGCCACAGTTCACCGAGGCTGTGCAGCGCCTGACGTACATGGCTGACTAATACCATGACGAGGGTTTGTAGCAGGCTGATATTGGTATCACTGGCGCCACTGCGGCGGCCTTTAAACAAAATACTCATCAGTCTGCCTCCAGGTCGCTGTCCGTCAGACCATCGGTGATCATTTTTCCCTGCTTCAGGGTCAGGGTACGATAGCGCATACGGGCAATCAGCCCCAGATCGTGGGTAGCAATAAACACGGATACCCCCGCCTGATTAAAATCCTCAAACAGACGTACTATTTCCATCGACAGCTTGGGATCGAGGTTACCGGTTGGCTCATCTGCCAATAGCAACGGCGGCTTATTGACGACGGCTCTGGCAATCCCTACCCGTTGCTGTTCACCGCCTGACAGAGTAATCGGCAGGCTGCGGCTTTTGTCACTTAAGCCCACCATTTCCAGTGCCGCTTCAACGCGCTTGGTGGTTTCTTTACGGGTATAGCCCTCGATAATTAGCGGCAGCGCAACGTTATCAAACACACTTTTGTCCATCAGTAGCTGATGGCTTTGGAAGATCATGCCGATATCACGACGAATAAAGGCGATATCACGGCGACGAATCGTGTTCAGATCATGGCCATTGATTAGTACCCGCCCTACCGTAGGCCTTTCCATTATACTAATCAGTTTTAGCAGCGTACTTTTACCAGCACCTGAGTGACCGGTGAGAAACGCCATTTCCCCTTTTTCGATATGAAAATCGACTTTACTAAGCGCCCGCTGGCCGCCCGGATAGGTCTTGCTTACCTGCTCAAACTTTATCATGCTCTGGTCCTGCCCGGCACATCCCGACCCTCGCCGTGCCTGCCTTATGAGTTCTCTGCCGCCTGCTCAACTTCGCTGAACAGGGCATCAATAAATTCCTTACTGTCGAAGGTGCGAAGGTCATCAATACTTTCTCCCACACCGATGTAACGAATAGGTATACCAAACTGATCGGCAATAGAGAAGATCACCCCGCCTTTTGCGGTGCCATCCAGTTTGGTCAGTGTAATGCCCGATAAACCAACCGCTTCATTGAACAGCTTCGCCTGACTTACGGCATTCTGACCGGTACCGGCATCCAGTGTCAGCATGACTTCGTGGGGCGCATCAGGGTTAAGTTTCTTCATCACCCGCACCACTTTTTTCAGTTCTTCCATCAGATTATTTTTGTTTTGCAGCCGGCCAGCAGTGTCGGCAATAAGTACATCCATCTTACGTGCTTTCGCCGCTTCCAGCGCATCGTACAGCACAGACGCGCTGTCAGAGCCGGTAGGCTGGGCAATCACCGGAATGGCATTGCGCTCCCCCCATACCTGCAGTTGCTCCACTGCAGCGGCCCGGAAGGTATCACCGGCTGCCAGCATGACTTTCTGACCCTGTTGCTGGAACTGTTTCGCCAGCTTGCCGATGGTGGTGGTTTTGCCTACCCCATTAACCCCAACCATTAAGATAACAAACGGACCATTGGCGGGATCGTGCTTCTCCATCGCGGTGGTCAGGGGCATCTCAACATTTTCGAGCATAGTGTGCATCTGTGACTTAAGAATGCCCAGCAACGCTTCTGCATCTTTAAGGTCACGCCGTGACGCGCTTTCGGTTAGCTTGTTAATGATGGTCTGGGTGGTGTCCATGCCCACATCGGCCACCAGCAGCTGGGTTTCCAGCTCTTCGTACAGATCATCGTCAATAGTTTTGCCTTTAAACAGGCTGACAAAGCCACTGCCTAAGTTACTACGTGTGCGTGATAACCCGGCCTTCAGGCGGCTGAATAATGACGATTTTTTCTTTTCTTTGGGCTGCTCAGGCGACGCCGTTTGTGCGACTTGCTGCTCGTCTGGCGCTGGCTTGGCGGCAAACTGATCAGACACATCCGGCTCGGAGATGTCTTCCGGTGTCTGAGCTGGCGCGGACGCGCTTTCCCGGGCATCGGTTACTGGCGCAGTTTGTTCAGACTGAACGTCAGGCTCGGCTTCGGCTTCGGCTTCGGCTTCGGCTTCGGCTTCGGCTTCGGCTTCGGCTTCGGCTTCGGCTTCGGCTTCGGCTTCGGCTTCGGCTTCGGCTTCGGCTTCGGCTTCGGCTTCGGCAGCAGTGTGTACGGGTGATTCCGGCGTTACCACCTCACGCTGCAAATTGTCCTGCTCATGGCTGTCTGTATTGCCCTGCTCATGGCTGTCTTGCTTTTCGGCCTCCTTGTCAGATTGCCGGGCAGCAACCTCCTGCTCACCCTCCTTTTCAGGTGTATCGGTGACCTGCTCTTCAGGTTTGTCAGCGTGTTTTTTATCTTCGGTTTTGGCCTTATCGGCCTGCTTGTTCTTACTGAACCAGCCAAAAAGTTTCGACATGGAGGGGACAAATCCTTATAAATTCTACGCAAATTCGGCTAAACTGGCCGGCTATTGTAAGCACCCATAGTAGCATTGTCAGCCTTAATGAAGCGAGTATCTCACAAGCGCAATACAAAGCGGCGCAACGCAACCTCTGACAGAGGCGGCGTGGTTCGGGTTATCGCTGGTCAGTGGCGTGGCAGACGTCTGCCGGTGAGGGATGCCGAAGGCCTTCGCCCCACCACCGATCGCAACAAAGAAACCCTGTTTAACTGGCTAATGCAAAGCATTACCGACGCGCATTGCCTGGATATGTTTGCCGGCTCCGGCGCACTGGGTATCGAAGCCTTATCCCGGTATGCGGCATCCTGTTTGTTTCTGGAGCTGGATAGCGCCAATGCGCAACAACTAAGCAGCAATCTGAAAACACTCAGAGCGTCAGGTGAGGTCCGTCAGGGTGACGCCCTTGCTCTTGTCTCTGCGATGACAACGCGCACTTTTGATGTGGTGTTTATTGACCCGCCGTTTGGCAAAAATCTGGTGCAGCCCGCGCTCGACGCCCTGTTTGAATCATCATGCCTTTCATCGAACAGTCTGATTTACGTTGAGCAGGAAACCCAGACTGCCGAGCCCCGGCTTCCTGATGGCTGGCACTGGCAGCGCCAAAAAGTCACAGGCTCGCTTCGCTATGGTTTAATCGCCTGCGAGTCATAGCCCTGTAACAACGCCGCTTTAGTCATCGTTAAGCGCTAGCCCGATATTAGAAATACCGGCTTCCAGGGCGATGTGTCTGGCATTGGCGATGACTTTGGCCCGCGCGGCATCACGCTCAAGCTCATCCAGCAATGCCTGCTGAACCTCAACTTCAAACTCCATCAGTGGATGATGTTTAACGCTGGCGTCATCGGCTTCTCCATTGGCCAGCAAATACGCTTCCACACTGCCCTGCGAGAGCTTACTGGTGACCACGGCGCCTTGCGTGTCCTCGCCGGTGATAAGATTAATGGTCGCCGCCAGTGCAATTGCCGCATCAATGGCCGGATACACGCCATAGTTGTCAAAATCGGCGGTATCCGGCGTAGCCGTTTCCACCTTTTCCAGTTGTACCGCAAAATTAATCTTACTTTTAGGGGCGGATACCGATTCCCAGATTAAATCCAGACACGTTCGGCAGGCCTTGCCATCGTCGAAGCCGGTCAGCTCGCAAAACAGCAGGTAGTTAGGCAGCATCCGCTCCAGCAATGCGGCGCTGAATGTCACGGCCCGCCAGTCTTTAAGTGCCCTGACCCGGGCAAACGTATTGAGTTTGTTATTGCTCATTGTGCAGCCTCTGCAGCGTGTAGAAAATATTGCGTCGCGCCGTCCAGCAGCATCTGAATAGAAATCATCACCAGGATCATGCCCATCAGACGTTCCATAGCGATGAGCCCGCGTTCACCCAGCAGGCGATGAAACAGATTTGAAAACATCAGGATCACGGCACTGATTAACCATGCCACCCCCAGCGCCAGCGACCAGTCTGTCATGCGGTCAGGGTTTTGGTTTGCCAGCAGGATCAGCGCCGCCAGCGTTGACGGCCCCGCGATCATCGGTATCGCCAGAGGCACCAGAAACGGCTCTTCGCCTACCGCAAGGCCACTGACACTGCCCGACTGCGGAAAAATCATACGCAGCGCGATCAGAAACAGAATGATACCGCCGGCTATACTCACGGTTTCCTGCTCAACATTCAGAAAATCCAGTACCGACTGCCCGCTGAACAAAAAGGTGAACAGAATTGCCAGCGCAAACAACAGCTCGCGCAGCAAAATAATTTGCCGCCGCTTAGGCTCAATGGATTTGAGCACCGACATAAAGACCGGCAAGTTGCCCAGCGGATCCATAATTAAAAACAGCATCACCGCTGCTGACCAGGTATCCATTTTTCTCTACTCTTCTAGTTATTCCAGTTTTGCAGCTAGTAGCGTTACAGCCTCGTGAGGGGGCTTGTAGCCAGTGCGCAACACGTCGTAAACCCATCTCTGGGGACTCTGCCGCCGCTTCCATGCGACGGAAGGTTGCGCCCCGGCTACCAGCCCCCTTCTGCGGAGCGAAGCACTACAACTCCCCGCCTTGCCGAGAAATGCGCTTTTGCCTTGCCTTTTGCGGGGTGAAATGCGAAATGCAAGCACGCACCGGACAGAGATTAACCAAAAAACATTAGTAAATTGTCGCATTTACCATTAGATTTTACTATCGCTAACAGGAGGATAATAACAATGAGTCTTATGACGGTAAGCGAGGTGGCCGAGTACCTCAATGTTCAGGATATTCGCATTGAGCGTTTGGAGCGTGAAAGTTTGCTGGTGTCCAAAGATAAAGACGAGGCGGGGAATCCGTTGTTTGATAGTGATGATGTAGAACGCTATAAAAAACTGGCGGAACGCTTGGGCGGTCTGTAACCGCAGCGCCGCAATACAGTGGAAAAGCCCAGCGGCACAACCACTGGGCTTTACTATTTTAGCTAAAACTCGTGCAACATTCTGGCTACCGACTTTATGCCAATACCGGACGCGCCTACCGGCATTTCAGATGTGGCTGAGCCGTTATAGGCTGCCGCCAGATCCAGATGGATCCAGCCTTTGCCCTGGGGGTTAACAAACCGCGCCAGAAAGCCCGCGGCATTCGATGCGCCACCGGCACCACCGCCTTTCATTGGGCGGCTGTTCGCTGTATCGGCAAACGGGGACGGACACCGGTCTTTGTGAAAAGGCTCCAGGGGTAACGGCCAGAAGCGCTCGTATTCCGCGCTGGCACAGCTAAGCATTTTCTCGCGGGCCTGCGCATCCATCGAAAACACCGCATGGTAGTCTGGCCCAACTGCCACCGACGCGGCTCCGGTTAACGTGGCTGCATCGATAATCAACGGGGCGCCGGTTTCCGTCGCCGCCATCAGTCCATCGGCCAGTACCAGCCGGCCTTCTGCATCGGTATTGACGACTTCTACCGTGGTTCCGTTTTTATAGGTCAGCACATCGCCCAGCTTATAAGCGTGACCGCTAATGAGGTTTTCCGCACAGCACAGGATCAGTTTAACCCGTTTTTGCAGGTTCTGTGATATCGCCAGGCCCAGCGAGCCGGTGACCGTGGCCGCTCCACCCATATCACACTTCATGGTTAGCATGCCCTCACTGGACTTAATGCTGTAACCACCACTATCAAAGGTGATGCCTTTACCCACCAGTACCGCGTCGACCGGTGCATCGGCGTTACCGGTGGGGTTATAGTCCAGCTCAAGCATAGCTGGCGGGCGCTCACTGCCTCGTCCTACATTGTAAATACCAATCCAGCCCGCCTCGTTTAGCGCTTCGCCGCTGGTAATGGTATAGGAGACGTTGTCGCCGCCAAGTTCTTTTAGCCAGCTAGCCGCGCGCATCGATAAGGTCTCAGGGGATAAGTCTTCCGGCGAGTCATTCACCAGTTTGCGGGTAAACAACAGTGCACTGTACTCGCGGGCCAAATCGTCAGCATCCTCGTTATCGGCCCAGATAATACTGCCGGGATTGCGTGCACGGGTGTAGCTTAACGCGAACGCCCACTGCAATGATTTGCTCCACTCGCCGGTAAGTGCGACAGCGCGCAGGCTTAAGTCATCCAACTTACGGGCAGCTTGCTGAACAATTCGTTCAGGCGCTGCATCTTCACTCAGGTGAATTGTCGCGCCCGTTTCACTGAAACTAAGCCGGGTGTTTTCTCCCCAGGCTGGTGCAGCAGGTGCCGTGGACAATGCGACAGTAAAATCACTCATGCTTTTTATTCCTCACTTGATAGACTTAGCTATTTTACGGATGAGTCACTATGCAGTTCAGTTCCCCTCTTATCCCCGGCACGTTAATCAAACGCTACAAACGCTTTTTCGCCGATGTGCGCCTAGACGATGGTGACGTAGTTACCGCCCATTGTCCGAACACCGGTGCCATGACGGGCTGCGCCGAACCCGGTTACCGGGTCTACCTCAGTCCCGCAGATAATCCGAAGCGCAAACTGCGTTATACCTGGGAGCTGGCGCAAACTCATGAGGATCACTACATAGGCGTCAATACGCATAATGCTAACAAACTCGTCGAAGAGGCGCTAAAGAATCGCATGATTGACGCTGACGGCCTGCGCAATTTTGATACCTACAAGCGCGAAGTCACCCCGCCGGGTAGTAACAGCCGGTTTGACTTTGCACTTTATCAGGAGGGCGATGTACGGTTTGCAGAAGTGAAGTCGGTGACCCTGGCGCGTGGTAATGCCGGCTATTTTCCCGACGCTGTCACTGCCCGGGGCGCAAAACACTGTGAAGAGCTTGCCGCACTGGCGGCGCAGGGCGTGCCGACCATGCTGCTGTTCTGTGTGCAGCATACTGCTGTACAGTCGGTCAGCGTCGCTCGCGATATTGATCCGAATTACGCCCGTGCCGTAAATGGTGCTCTGCACGCGGGCGTGACCCTTGTTGCGCTTGGGTGTGAAATCACAAAAGAAAAAATAGAAGTAAATCAGTCACTCCCGCTCAAAATTTAAAAAACAGGTTGATTTTTAAATTAAGGGAGTCATATTTGCGCGTTGTTCTGCGTTGTCAGAGGTTTTCACTCTGACAGGGAAGCCGGCAATTCGGCCTTCATTGTGAAGTGTCCGCATTGCTGTACTGCTAAAGAAAACGCTCAAAGACACTTTCGTTGCCTGATATGACCGATTCTGCTATATATCATCGATTCATTCAGGACATTGTGGATGTCGTAGTGTAGGAGATGTGGCACATGCCAACAGGAAATGAACCTAAATCCCTTGGACTGTTAGCACTGGCAGGCTTACAGCCGTACCAGCCTGGCGCTGACGAAGAGTACATGAATGAAGCACAAACGGAGCATTTCCGGTTGTTGCTTAAAGCGTGGCGCAATCAGCTTCGTGAAGAAGTAGACCGTACCGTGACCCACATGAAAGACGAAGCGGCTAACTTTCCTGATCCGGTCGACCGTGCCGCACAGGAAGAAGAATTCAGCCTTGAATTGCGTACTCGCGACCGTGAACGCAAGCTCATCAAAAAGATAGAAAAAACGCTGAAGCGCATTGAAGAGGATGACTTTGGTTTTTGTGATCAGTGCGGCATTGAAATTGGCATTCGTCGCCTGGAAGCTCGTCCTACGGCTGATTTGTGCATCGACTGCAAAACCATGGCCGAAATCAAAGAAAAGCAGCTTCAGGGTTAATCCCGAAGCTGGCCTTTTGTCAGGGTATGGTTTGAAGACCATACCTATGATTACCTGCAGCCTGCAAAACGATGGCTGAATCACGTCGTTACACTGGCCGTTTCGCGCCCTCTCCTTCTGGTCATTTACACTTCGGCTCACTGATCGCCGCCCTTGCCAGCTACCTGGATGCCAAAGCCAGTCAGGGCACCTGGCTGGTGCGTATGGAAGACATTGATACGCCGCGCTGCGTGCCGGGCATGGATACCGCTATTCTGAATGCGCTTGAATGCCACGGACTGCACTGGGACGGTGAGGTAATGTACCAGTCTCGTCAGCATGCCCGTTACCAGCAAACCATTGAAGATTTGCTGACCTCTGGCCGTGCCTATTATTGTCGCTGTACACGCAAGCAGGTTAAAGCAGCGGGCGGCGTTTATCCTGGCACCTGCCGGCATTTGCAGTTAGGCCCCAGCAATGCGGCACTGCGGGTGAGGTTGCCAGTACAAGTTACAGCGTTTGACGATGAAATCCTCGGTCATCAGTCACTAAGTAGCCCAGCTGGAAGCCTGCCACCACTGGAAGATACCATTGTCCATCGCCGGGACGGCCTCTATGCCTATAACCTGGTGGTGGTGATGGATGATATTGCACAACAGGTCACCCACATCGTCAGAGGCAGCGACTTACTGCCCACAACGCTGACCCACCTGAATATGTATGCATTGCTTGATGCGCCGCCCCCCGCATACGCCCATGTGCCGGTAGCAAGTGTCGCGCCTGGCCGCAAGCTGAGTAAGCAGAATCACGCAGCGCCGCTGGATACATCGGTTCCTGCCGATAACCTGATACGGGCACTCCGCTTCCTCGGGCAGCAGGTAGAAGATGGCTGGCAGGGGCTGTCACCAGAAACACTTTTACACCATGCTGCTGATGGCTGGGACAGGAAAAAGGTCGCAAAACAACCTGAAATCATTGTCGATCAGCACGAATCCACTTATTATAGCGGGCCTTAATTTCTCAGGGAGACATCATCATCATTAATCGCGTGCTAAAAACCGTCCGGGGTGCCTTCAGCAAAGATAAATCATCTGAGGCGTTAACGGCGACGGTGATCCCCCGTGCCGGGCACGATATCTCCCGTGACGACATTAGTCCCAATGCGCTCAAGGTATTATACCGGCTCAATAGTGCCGGCTTTGAATCTTACCTGGTGGGTGGCTGTGTACGCGATTTGATGATGGGCCTTAAGCCCAAAGACTTTGACGTCGCCACCAATGCCACGCCAGAGCAAATCAAGGCAACCTTTAAAAACTGCCGGTTGATTGGTCGGCGCTTTCGTCTCGCGCATATCGTCTTCGGCCGTGAGGTCATTGAAGTTGCCACCTTCCGTGGCCATCACGCTGAGGGCGGTGAGGATGACAGCAAGCCGGCAGGCAAGCAGTCTGAATCCGGTATGCTGGTTCGCGATAATGTGTTTGGGTCGATTGAAGAAGATGCACAGCGCCGCGACTTCACCTTTAACGCCATGTATTACAGCGTGGCCGACTTTGCCATCCGCGATTTTGCCGATGGCCTCAAATCTATCGAAAAGCGCGAAGTCAGACTGATTGGCGACCCCGCCACCCGCTACAGCGAAGATCCGGTACGGATGCTGCGGGCGGTGCGTTTTGCCGTCAAGCTGTCAATGGACATCCACCCGGATACTGCCGCCCCCATTTACGAACTGGCGGGCCGCCTGGCCGATATTCCGCCCGCACGTTTGTTCGAGGAAACGCTGAAACTGTTTCTCAGCGGCCAGGGTGACGCCACCTTTATGCTGCTGCGCGAATACGGACTGGTGCAATTGCTGTTTCCGCAGCTTGTGCCATTTATAAAAGACGATAACAGCCGGGAAATGCAGTTCATTCGCAAAGTCTTGCAAAATACCGATGAGCGTATAAATACTAATCAGCGTGTGACACCGGCCTTCCTGTATGCGGCGCTGCTCTGGTATCCGCTTGAGGAGCATACCCAGAAGCTTCAGGCCGAATCCGGGCTTAATAATCATGATGCCTTTAATATTGCCTGTGGCGAAGTTATCAGCCGCCAGACCCAGCGCATTATGATCCCTAAGCGGTTCTCAACCGTCATCCGCGATATCTGGATCCTGCAGCAACGCCTGCCTAAGCGTTTTGGCCGCCGGGCTTACCAGTTGCTTACTCACCCTAAGTTCCGTGCTGGCTTTGACTTTCTGCTCGTGCGGGGGCAGACCGAAGGCGGCGACTTGCTCGAATTAGCCGACTGGTGGAGTGTGTTTCAGCATGCCGATCCGGGTAAGCAAAAGGGCATGGTAAATTCGCTGCGCCGCAAAGAAGGCAGCCAGAAGCCCCGCCGGCGACGCCGCCGCGCAAAGAGCAACAACGGCAATGAATAAAGAGCATGTCTACATTGGCCTTGGCAGTAATCTGGATGCCCCACAGGCGCAGATTGCCCGGGCTTTAGAAGCACTGGATCAACTTGATGATACCCGCGTGCTTAGCCGGTCCTCGCTGTATGCCAGCAAGCCTATGGGCCCGCAGGATCAGCCTGATTTTGTGAACGCAGTCTGTCTGCTTGAAACAGGCTATCAACCTGAGGCGTTTCTGGGTGAACTGCAGAAGATCGAAAACACTCAGGGTCGCAAACGTAAGTCTGAACGCTGGGGGGCACGCACACTTGATTTAGACATTCTGCTATTTGGCAGTCAAACCATCGATACGCCCACACTGACCGTCCCGCATTACGGCATGAGTGAACGGGAATTCGTACTGGTGCCCCTGTTCGAAATTGCGCCCAGTATGATCATGCATGACGGCAAACCCCTTGCTCAGTGGGTGGCCCGGTGCAATCTAGACGGTCTTCGCCGCCTGCCGCCTTCCAATTAGTGTAAAAATCCGTATAGTTCGCCATCAGACTTGTGCGTAAAGGACGGGAACATGAAAAAGGTCACGATCTCAGCCCTGCAGAAACAAAAGCAGAACAATCAGAAAATTACAGCACTGACGGCCTATGATGCCAGCTTTGCGATGATGTTTGATGAACAGGGCATTGATGTACTGCTGGTCGGTGATTCACTGGGTATGGTGCTGAATGGTCAGGATGATACCTTGCAGGTCACCGTGGCGGATATTGCCTATCACACCCGCGCCGTACGACGCGGCACTGAGCGTGCGTTTGTTATCGCTGACATGCCGTTTATGAGTTACGCCAGCGCACAGGACAGTTACCAGAATGCCGCGCAGCTAATGGCTGCGGGTGCCAGCATGGTCAAAATTGAAGGCGGCCGCTGGCTGTGCGATACGGTGACAGGTCTGGTACAACGCGGCGTACCGGTCTGCGGTCATCTTGGGCTTACCCCACAATCGGTGCATGTGTTTGGCGGCTTTAAAGTACAGGGCCGCGAGAAAGACAAAGCCCAGCAACTAATCGATGAAGCCCTGGCGCTGGAAGCGGCGGGCATTCAGTTACTGGTGCTGGAATGCGTACCAACCGAGCTGGCTACCCGGGTGACCAGTGCGCTGTCCATTCCGGTCATTGGTATCGGCGCCGGACGCTTTACCGATGGTCAGATCCTGGTGATGCATGATATGTTCGGCATTAGCGCGAACTATATGCCAAAATTTTCTAAGAATTACATGGCAGACGGCGGCACCCTGCGCGACGCAGTAAAACGCTATATTGATGATGTCCACGCCGGTGACTTCCCCTCCGATGCCCACAGTTTTGAGTAACAAGTAACACTATGCAGGTTATCGAATCTATTGATGCGCTTCGCGCGCAAACCAAGGCCTGGCGTGAGCAGGGTAAAACCATCGGCTTTGTGCCAACCATGGGCAATCTGCATCACGGGCACCTGACCCTGATCGACGAAGCCCGTCGCCACTGTGATGTAGTGATTGCCAGTATCTTTGTTAATCCCATGCAGTTTGGTGAAAATGAAGATTTGGCCACGTACCCGCGTACACTGCCTGAAGACAAACAACACCTGACTGACCACGGCGCTGATGCGTTATTTCTACCAAGCGTGAAGGCGATGTACCCGCGTGGACTGGCGCAGCAAACTATTGTAGAAGTACCGGGGTTGTCTGATGTGGTGTGTGGCGCGAGCCGCCCGGGGCACTTTCGCGGCGTCGCTACGGTGGTCTGCAAGCTGTTTAATATGGTCGCGCCTGATCATGCCTTTTTTGGTAAAAAGGATTATCAGCAGCTTAAAGTCATCAAAATGATGGCGATGGATCTGTCCATGGATATTCAGATCCATGGTGTACCGACCCAGCGCGCCGATTCAGGCCTGGCACTGAGTTCCCGTAATGGCTACCTCAGTGAAAACGAGATGCAGGTGGCGCCGACACTGTATGCGGTGATGTGCGCGCTGAAAGCCGATATTGAGGCAGGCGAGCGAGACTATCCGGCACTGATTGCATCACACACTAACACCCTGAGAGACGCAGGGTTCCGGCCTGATTACATTGAAGTGCTCAATGCCGATACACTGACCGCCCCTGCTGCCAACGACACCTCTCTGGTGATCCTGATAGCCGCCTTTTTAGGCACCACCCGACTGATTGATAATATTGAGGTGTCTGTTTAGCAAGCGAGTGCTATCCACTTCAGAAGTGAAAATTAAGAAGTAAGAAGTAAAAAGTAAAAAGTAAGAGACGCCTTACTTATCCAGACGCAGCGGCTGTTTCAGTATCCGAATCCACCAGCTCACAGAGTTGCTGCCACAGCGGTTGTGTGGTGGCAATAAGATGTTGCTCAGCCAGGATTGCAGCCAGGTCATTATGGGTGGTTAACGGATTGGCCAGTACCACGCGAAAGACCGTCATGGAGTAATCCGGATAGCGCGGCGCTTCCAGGCGTGTCCGAGAAACGAACGATTTACCCGCTTCCCGTTGCTGTTTCTGTACTTTGACGACCAGCCGGTCAAGTTTTTCGTTGATGATCCGTCTTTCTTCGTCGCTTGCCTGCGCCAGTTTGTTTTGCACGGCAGCCGGACAGACCCGGTAGGTTAACAGCGACAATGTGGGTGAGGTGACCAGCTCAAAATCCGGATGCCGATCAATCATATCTGCAAAGGTACTGGCTTTCTCGATGCTCTGATCAATAAGCAATTCGTAGCCGCGGCGGCCAAAAATATGCAGCGACGCATACACCATCATAGCCATACCGTTACGAGAGCCTTCCAGTGTTGTCGCCCCGAGATCCTTCGAGCCCTCACGCAAAATGTACTGTGCATGATGACGCACTGCATTCGCATCTTCCGGGTTCTTAAACAGTGCCATGCCCGCCCCCATTGGCACATACATCTGCTTATGGGCATCAATGGTGACAGAATCTGCGCGCTCGACGCCCTTAAGGCGTTTACGATACGTAGAAGAAAACAGCGTTGCGCCGCCCCAGGCGCCATCAACATGGAACCAGCAACCCAGCTCTTTAGCGACATCTGCCAGCTCGTCCAGCGGATCGACATGCCCGGTTTCCGTCGTACCACCGACGCCAACGATAGCCAGTAACTTATTCCCCGCTTGCTGGTACCGTTTACCTGCTTCAAGCGCCATGGCCGGATCCAGAGTCTGATCCGGACACGGCAGAGTAATAAGCTGCTCACGGCCAATACCCAGTACATCGACTGCCTTCGACAGCGAATAGTGACCGCGACGCGAGCACATAACACCCAGGTTATTGATGCCGTAGTGCTGGTACGCCGCATTTAAGCCTGCGCGGGCAACGCCAGCAAAGCCTGGCTGAGGACCCAGTATTTTATTTCGGGCAACCCACAGTGCGGTGATATTGGCGACTGTACCGCCGGAACAAAACGCGCCCAGTGCATGCCGGGCACTGTGCAGGTGCTGCTCGTAAAAGGCATCGGACTCGTCATAAACCAGATTATGCATCATTCCAAGCACCTGACGCTCAAGCGGCGTAAAGGCTTTGGAGGTTTCTATTTTGACCAGGTTCTGATTAAGTCCCACCAACAGCTTAGCCAGCGGTAAATGAAAATACGGTAACGCCGAGGTCATATGCCCGATAAACGTAGGCGAGTAGGTGTTAACCGAATGCGCAACCAGCTTATCCAGTAACGATTCGGCATGCGACGAGACAAACTCCGGAGACTCTGGCACGCGGGAATCAGAAAAATCCTGTTCGATTTCCTCCAGCGAGGTTTTCTTTGTCACCACATGCTGGGACAGAAAATCAAGGATGTTGTCTGACAAATGCTGTTCGATTTGTGCAAGCTTGGAGTCATGGTGTTCAGGTTTGGTGAAGACCCGATACATATGCTCCAGACTAACTTGAGCCTTTACCACTAAACACCTCTACACACGGTTCATTTCGGCTTTCTGACAAAGCCCCCTGGCGTCACGAACGTTAGCTGACTATGTCTGATCGCGCCCACGTTAGCCCGGCTGAAAACTTAACACAATGCTTTCAGGGAGGCGAACTTTACCCCAGAATAGGCGCTGAGCCAAGAGTGCGCCAACCGATGAGGGTATTTATACGTCTAATGTCTACTATTTCGCGGGCGCATAACTGCAACCTGGCCGTGCTGGTTCAACATCCACTTGTCTCCACGTTAACCTCTTGCCACTGCGTATCTTCTGCTATCTTTAAGGAAAATACGATGAGATTTGTAAGGACTATGACAACACAAGCACCGCGCAGCCAGGTGACAATGGATAATATCGTTCCTTATTTTCAGCCAATCATGGATCTGGAGACTGAACGGGCCTGCCGGTATGAGTGTCTGGCCAGGCTGGTCACCAGTGACGACCGGACGTTTCTGCCCAGCCAGTTTCTGCAGGTGCTGGAACGCGAAAGTAACGTGCAGCAACTGGCAGCCCGTATGTTTTTGCAGTCGGCACGCTACTTTCAGTCATTGACGATGCCCTGGAATATTAACCTGGGAGAGTACGATCTTACGGATGCAGGGCTGCTTGAACAGTTCATTGATATTCTGTCGGACTACCCGACCCCTGATCGCGTGAGTGTTGAGATCAGCGCCAAGGATGCGCTGCGTCACCCTGACGCGGTGGATACGTTCATTGAACGGGCTCTTCCCCACGGCCTGGGCGTGTTCATTGATAATGTAGGGACGCCACCGGGCAATATAAAACGGCTGCTGGCTCTGCCTGTACGCGGAATAAAACTGGCAGGCGGACTAATTCACCACTACGACAAAGAGCCGGAAGTCAAAGAGTTTGTCGACAACCTGATTGAACAGGGTACGATGCGCAGCATTTCCATCATTGCCGAACATATCGAAAACCCGCAACTACTGTCGCGGGTTAAGAAACTTCCCATCCGCTATGCACAGGGCTTTGTGTTCAGTCGCCCCCGTCCCGTCACCCTGTCTGATACGCAACGTTCAGCGGCGCCCTGACAGGCGCAGTAGCAACGTCTCTAGTCCGCTTCCTCACTGCGGCATACCAGTTGCCAGCAGCTCTGCCCACTGGCCTGGTACTTACGCTCAAATGGCGTAAATGCCTGTGACGCGGTAATTTCCTGAATATCACTCACCCGCCCATAGTGTTGTGCCGCCTGGGCAAATTCCAGCAGATACACCAGCCAGTTGCTTCTGACTTCAATACTTTCGCAGGTCGACATAAGCGCCTTCATCGCCGGCGAGCCGTGCCAGCGCTTCTGTATCTGTGACGCCTTGGGATAAGGGTTTGGATACAGCAGGTAATGCTTTTTGACCGGCCAGCCAGCGGCAACAACCAGTCGCCAGAAATCGTTGACGTCGGCGCGGATAATCCGATAGTTGTCGAGCTCGGCGGCGTATTCCGAATGCTTATTCAGGCGCGCTTCAGATTTGTCGATGCCTATGACACGACAATCCGGATACAGGGCCGCCAGCCGCGCGGTACTTTCCCCCACCCCGCAACAGGAGTCCAGAATCACAGGGAGATCACCGCTGGTGGCCCATGCAGCAATATCATCAAACGCCTGCTGTGTATGGGCGCTTACGGGTCGCTGATTGTCGGTCTGCTGGTAGCGCAGGGCCAGCGCATCCAGCTTGTCATGTGGCCCTTGCTGATTGGTGCTGATGGTGCGTGAATTGCCGGTGCTCATCAGCTTCGGATACCTTTCCCGGTTTTTAACAGGTAATAGGCAATGCCGTACATTAGCGCATTGAAGGCAACCAGCAAGATCATTGATATATCAATGCCCACGTCTGATTTACCCAGAAAGCCGAAGCGGAAACCATTGACCATATACACCACCGGGTTAGCCTGGCTGACGACCTGCCAGATATCGGGTAGCAGCTTCAGCGAATAGAATACGCCGCCAAGATACGTCAGCGGTGTCAGCACAAAGGTAGGCACCACGCTGATATCGTCAAAGGTTTTGGCAAACACAGCATTAATCAGGCCCGCCGTTGCAAACAGCGTGGCTGTCAAAATCAGTGTTACGATTACAACCACTGGATGCTGAATATTCACATCCACAAAGAACATCGAAACCAGCGTCACCAGTACGCCAATGATTAGCGAGCGTGCAACGCCGCCACCGACGTACCCCAGAATGATCACGGAGGTCGGCACGGGTGAAATTAGAAGTTCTTCGATGTTGCGCTGGAACTTAGCGCTGAAAAATGATGAGGACACATTGGAGTAAGCATTGGTGATCACGGACATCATAATCAGGCCCGGAACAATAAACTCCATATACGAAACACCGTCCATCGGACCAATACGCTCACCGATCAGATTCCCAAAGATAATGAAGTACAGGCTCATGGTGATGGCAGGCGGTACCAGTGTCTGCACCCAGATGCGCAAAAAGCGGGTACATTCCTTAATCCAGATCGTCTGAAGGGCAATGTAATTTTGCTTAAACCAGCTTTGCTGCTCGCTGTCGTGTGTCATGTCTGCAGTTTTCTCCTGACTCATCTTACGCCTCCTCCGCCGGGCTGTCTTCTTCCACCAGCCTGACAAACAATTCCTCCAGACGGTTTGATTTATTACGCATACTCATCACCTGAATGCCTTGCTCGGACAGCTGCGTGAAGACCGGATTCAGGCCTTCCTTTTTCTCAACATCCACCTCCAGTGTGTGGGAGTCAGCCATGCGGTATTCAAAGCCCTTGAGGACGGGCGCCGTTCCGGTTTCATTAATATCCAGAATAAAGGTTTCGATGCTGAGTTTAGTCAGCAGTGACTTCATACTGGTATTTTCCACAATGATGCCTTTATTGATGATGGCGATATTGCGGCATAACATTTCAGCTTCTTCCAGATAGTGGGTAGTGAGGATAATAGTGATCCCCTGCTCATTGATTTCCTTCAAAAATTTCCACATCGAGCGGCGAATTTCTATATCCACGCCAGCGGTCGGCTCATCCAGAATCAGTAAACGGGGTTCATGCATCAATGCCCGGGCGATCATCAGGCGTCGTTTCATGCCGCCAGAGAGTTCACGGGCACGGGCATGTCGTTTGCCCCACAAATCCAGCTGGGCCAGGTACTTTTCAGCTCGTTGTTTGGCCACGTGACGGGGCACACCATAATAGCCTGCCTGATTCAGCACGATCTGCATCACCGTTTCGAACTGGTTAAAGTTAAATTCCTGAGGCACCAGACCAATACAGGCCTTGGCTTTTTCCTTCTGGTTTTTCAGATCATAGCCACACACGGTAACGCTACCGGCCGTCTGATTCACCAGTGAACTGACAATACCGATGGTTGTGGATTTGCCGGCACCGTTTGGGCCCAGCAGTGCGAAAAAGTCCCCTTCTTCAACACTGAGGTCGACGCCCTTCAATGCCTGCACGCCACCTTTATAGGTTTTGGTCAATCCAGAAATATCTAATGCTTTCATGCTGTGCCTGTAAGTTGAGAGTTGCCGTTATTCTGTTAAGGTCAACAGACCGTGGTTGTGTTAATGCGTGCCGACGGCCGTAAATTCAAGATTCGCGTTGTTATAACAAATAAATAAAGGAGCGGGCGAACGTACTTCGGCACGACTGAGTGGCCACAGACGTGTTCGCACCCTCTGAGGAGAACAGTATGTCACACCTTTCACCGTTGCCGGTAGAGACCAGCCCCGAGCTTGCCGACGACTTTGCCGTATTCATCGATATTCTCGGATTTGTCCCAAACTCCCTGCTTACCATGCAGCGCCGCCCTGAAATGGTGAAAGGGTTTGCAGCGCTGACCAAAGGCGTGATGGGGGATGGCAGTACTGTCGACCCAGGCTTTAAACGTCTGATTGCGCACTTTGCCAGCCGCGCCGCGGGCTGTCAGTACTGCGAAGCCCACTCTCTGATAGCAGCAGGTATTCATGGTGTCAGTGATGAAAAAGTGGCAGCTGTCTGGGAGTACCAGACAAGTCCATTGTATAGTGAGGGAGAGCGTGTCGCGCTGGATTATGCACTGGCAGCCGGCAGTGTGCCCAATCAGGTCGACGAGCAACTAGTCGCACGTATGAAGCAATACTGGGACGAGGGGCAGATTGTGGAAATACTAGGCGCAGTCAGCCTGTATGGTTTTTTAAATCGCTGGAATGATTCAATGGCTACCGATTTGGAAGACAGCCCGCGGGCATTGGGGGATAAGGTATTGCGCAAAGGCGGCTGGACCGGCGGCAAGCATGTTGAGTAATCGAACACCTGTCTGATGAATCTGTCTGGCCGTTGGCAAACGTCAGTACCGCACTGCGCGTTGCAATGTCAGGTGGTGTAACCCACCTGACATACTCTGATACGCTCGTCGCTATAGACTGTGCCTTAACGTTTTGCGGTCATCACTTCGCCACTGCCAGAGACCTCCAGCACTACCTTGCGATCAAAGAAGGTTTCTTCATAAGATGCCCCGTCACTGTTACGCTCACCGACAGCCACCGTCAGGATTTGCTTCGGTGACACGCCTTTCTCAACCAGATAGCGTTTTACATTCAGTGCTCGTTGCATCGACAGCGCCTCATTGAACTTCTCATCCCCCCGGTTATCAGCATGCCCGGTCAGCCGAACCTGCAGCTGATTATGTCGGGTCAGTGCGTCGGCAATCAGATCAAGCTGCTGATTGTAGTTGCTTTCAATATTAACGGAGGCTGTCTTAAACTGGATGCTGCTTTCTATGGCCAGTACCCGCTCTTTAGGTTCTTCCTGGTAAGCTACCCGTGTTACCCGCGCCTGCTCTTTCATCTGATGCAGCGCATCCCGCATGGCAAATAACTCATCTTCACTGGATTGAAGTGCCGCCTGCGCCATCTCCAGCTTTTCATCGGTCACCTTATCGTTGGCAATCATGGCACCAAACATACCGGCGATGACGCCACCTGCCGGGCCAGCGACAAGCGTGCCAAGAAGTGCGCCAGAGCCCATACCTATAAATACTGATTTGTCATCTTCATTGTCTTGTGCGTGAACCGGCGCGGCCAGTGTAATGATAATGGCCAGTGTTGCTGCAGATTTGATCATGGTTTTCATCTTTTTCTCCACCTTAAAAAAAGCGCCGGGCCCGGTTGGTAAGAGACCCGGCGCAATGGGTCAAACATCGTTGCTGATGGGTTTATTAAACACCCGGATTCGGGCAGGCTGGCGGTTGATTTATGGCAAAGTGGAGGAATAGTCAGGCAAATCAGGGCAGTGTTGAACCGATACCTGATACCCAGGCAAATCAGTCCGCACTCTGCGGAGCAGCGCCGGCGTTTTGGCTTATAATGAAATAAATCACGAATTGGCAGGACGGTACCACAATCATGGATGACTATGGCTTACTGCGTTCAATGTTAAAGCCGGTGTGGCAATGAAGTGGCGCATTGCCCATGACACCAGCGACATTGTCCCTTACACATCAATGCCCTTTAAGTTCATACAGGTAGGGCGCTTTGATGAGCGGATGATCATGCCCTGTCTCGGGGCGTTTCCGCGTTCGCTTACCCAGCAGGTCCGTTTTTGCCCAGGCCAGAATGTCATCGGCCTTTTCTTTATTGAAGGTAAATTCTACCCGGCCAAACTGATCTTTGAGGCCAACCACCAGCCCCCAGTTTTCATTTTCGTTTAGCGGCGGCCTTATTACCGAGACGACTTCGCGTGTGTCATAGGTAATATCTTCGTCATCAAAAAACAGCTTTCTTCGCCCCACCAGTTCGTCTGGCTTTTCTGACGACCAGATAAACACTTCATAGCCATCATCTTTACCGAAGAACTGGTTGCCGCGCCAGCGGTACACGGTGCCATCTTCTGCCTGCACCTGTGTTTCCTGAACCTGTCGCAATGCGATATATTTCCTTGAAATGGCGTGTGTTTTTACCAGTTGATCGTCGCTGAAAAATTTAAATGTCAGGTGTATATTTTCTTGACCAAAATCTTTACCTGAAAAATCGAGATTTTGCAGACCAAACTGAAACTCAAACCGCATACTGGGATTGACGGCAGTCCGGGTTTCATTCTCCTGCCAGCCATTCAGATAAATAGGAGAGTGGTTGACCGACAACGCATACGAAAAATTATTTACCCTGTCCGGCAGTCTTAAGTCCGATGCACTGACATGAAAGTCAACATAGGTAATATGCTCAGTTTCATTCATTTCTTCCAGCGTAGACAATGAGGGGGTGATCCAGCCCCGTTCTTCCGATTGCGCATAGGCGCGTGAAAAAAGCCCCCATCCGTCCGAATTGACTTTGGCTGACTCAGACTCACAGGGCGTGATGTTGCTGGCATTCTCGGTAAGCGTGCAGGTCCTTGACTGACACTCAAATTCTGCACCGATGACAAGGTCGTTTGAACGATGAAAGCAGATGTTAAAAGTTGGGATAGCACTAACCGGGCCGGGAAACGAGGTCGTTACCTTGCGTTTAGCGACAAGGTGCATTTTATCGCCGATGGCATCCAGCTTTCTTTCTATAACTTTGTATTTGCCCCACTCACTGCCCACATTTTCCAGCGGCACGATAGGATAGTCCGACAACGAAAAGTTGATGGGGGCAACCTGCGTAATCACCAGTTTCTCTTTGTCGAACAGCCGGTTTTGGCTTTCCAGATACAATGGCGAATGAAATACAATATCAAAAGCATCCATGGTGGGCGTCGGGGGTGGCACAACCTGCTCATCGTCGCTGATCATCAGAAACACAACCACAAAACCGCCTGCAGCGCCTGTCAGACTGATCCCCTTGCCTAACTTTACGCCATTAATCTCGGTTAATGTCACCTTTGACGTTGAGTCGAGTAAGCCAAACAGGATGAGCGATATGCTCAGCGCAATCAGCGCAATGGTGACCTTATCGGAAAACGCCAGGACCTGCACAGACAGTGCCGCAAGCAGGAAAAAGATAAGCGCGACAACCACAAAAAAAGTGGCCTTTTTCACGTTGAAAGCAGGAGCGGGATCGTTTTCTTTATCGTTCATGTGCTGATTCCTTTCGTGAGTCGCCGCCAGGCCAGCACCACACCGTCATAAACAGACGCAACGACCTCGCGTGCCCACATGTAGGCCCAGTTAATAACCCCCGTTTTGGTGTGACCTGACACAATCCAAAGCGGCGTTGCTTTTCGGCCCAGGATAAACAGTAAAAATACAATTCTGAGAACGTGGTAATTATCGCTACAAACAAAGATATGTTCTGATGTACTGACCTGTGCATGCAGTGCCAGTACAGATGCCAGCGTGTCTTTTGAGTCGTGATCGCAGAGGATGTCTGATGCATCAATACCATTTTCAAGCAGTACATCTTTCATCACAGCCGCTTCTGTAGGGATGCGTTCATCAGATGTTCCGCCGGTAACAAAGAATCCCGGAGACATCATGGTTTTTGCTGCTTCAAGCCCTCCCAGCGTTCTTCGCAACAAACTGCCGCTGGGTGTTCCGTCCTCTAATACCCTGGAGCCAAAAATGGCAATCCGTTCATTGTGATTCATACCCGGTTTCCGGTAGGAGATAAAACCATGTGTCTTACCCTCTTACTATTATGAAAACAAAAACGGATTGTGCAATATTTAACCTTTCGTAACCTGGTTCTGATCCTGAATATGCAGCTTTGATAGTTTGAGGAAGACGGAAATACCAGTCGGTCAGGACTGCGGTACCGGCCTTCGCCGGTACGACGATGCTTCGATATCACTTCGGTAAAAACGAACGCGCTCACCCCAAAATGTGGCAAAATCATGGCGCCTTTATGGATTTTTCGCCCGGGTCCGGCAAAGCCATGGCCAGATACGGTATAGTGGTGACAGTGAAGTAAGACGAGACGGACTATGCCACGAACGATTGCGCTTGTAGAAGATGATGCCGCTATCCGTGATAACTACGCCACGGCCTTAAAAAGCCAGGGTTATCAGGTAAATACCTATTCTGACCGGCCGTCTGCAGCGGCAGCATTTGATACCACCTTGCCCGATCTGGCGATCATCGATATTGGCCTGAATGAAGAAATGGAAGGCGGCTTTATGCTGTGTCAGCAATTACGCCAGTTGTCTCAGTCGCTACCCATCATCTTTTTTACAGCCCGCGACAATGACGTGGATACCATTAGCGGACTGCGCATGGGTGCAGACGATTACCTGACCAAAGATATCAGTCTTGCCCACCTGCTGGCGCGTATTGCTGCGCTCTTTCGCCGTACCGATCTGCTGGCCACGCCTAAACAGCAAAGTGAGCAGATCCGGTTAGGTCACCTGGATGTTGATGTGTCGCGGATGACGGTAAGCTGGAAGTCCGAGCCGGTAGCACTAACGGTCACCGAGTTCTGGATGCTGCATGCCCTGATTAAACGCCCCGGCCATGTGAAAAGCCGCCAGCAGTTGATGGACGAATCACGGATGGTGGTGGATGACACCACCATTACCTCCCATATTAAGCGGATGCGTAAAAAGTTTGTCCAGTTAGACGATACCTTTGATCATATCGATACCGTGTACGGTATGGGTTATCGCTGGCAACAATAAACTGATGCGTATTCGCTTTTCCATTCGTCTGCAGCTTTTGCTGCTGTCACTGTTTTTATTCGCCATCCCCTGGCTGGGCTACAAGTATGTGTGGGAGTTAGAGCAATACCTGCGGATTGGTCAGGAACAAACCATGATCGGCACAGCGCGGGCCGTTGCCACTGCACTGCATGAGCGCCCGGCATTATTCGACAGTCAGTCTGCCTACCTGCAAAACGTGCGTCCGGGTACCGATTTATATGCGCCGCCTATCCCCAATCCTATTCGCCTTGATGGTGAGCTTGATGACTGGCAAGGCGTACAGCCTCTGATGCGGGACTATGGCGATGCGCAGGTAGTGAACTGGTTTGATACCACCTACCCGCGCCCTGAGCCCAGCCTGTCTTTTACTCATATGGTGGGACGCTATGGTCAGTTTCTGTATGCCATGTTCGATGTGAAAGACGATGTGACTGTATGGAGAAAACCGAATAGCCTATCTGTTGACAGAAGTGACCACTTACTAATTGGCATCAAGACTGAAGACGAAACACTCAGGCGCTATATTATAGCGCCGTATCAGGAGGGGTGGGTGAATGCTTACCGGCTGGACGAGGATTTAAGCCGCTACCGGGCCAGCGACAATGCACTGTCAATTCAGGGGCGCTGGCGACAAACCAGTGACGGTTACGTGGTGGAACTGCGATTCCCATTGGAGATGACCGCTGGCTCACTGGCGTTTGCGGTGGTTGATGTGGACGACTCGCGCACCGGCACCAAGAAATATGCCATCGGCACGGCAAACCCGAATCAGGTCGATGCGCTGGGCACGGTCGTGACGCCTTCACCGGAAATTGAACGTATCTTAGGCGGACTGAAATACGCTGACTCACGGGTGTGGGTGGTCGACAAACATAAACGTGTACTGGCCCGCGCCGGTGATATTCAGTCAGCGGATGGCTTTCGCGTCTCCCGCCGCCAGCAAAGCGGTAACGGATGGTGGCGCTGGATTGAAGAGAACTGGCTGTTGCCGCTGTATTATCACATTCTCACCAAGCCACCTTCCGATTTTGTTGACGAACTGGACGACGCGTATGCCCTGGTTGGCCAGGACATCAGCGCTGCTCTTAAAGGTAAGGCTGACTCGCTGTGGCGACTGACGCCCGACAACAAAGCCGTCGTATTATCGGCCGCCTACCCGATTTACATCGGTGATTCGGTCATGGGCGCGGTCGTGGTTGAACAAACCACCAACGGTATTCGTACACTGCGGAATCAGGCACTGGAGCAGTTGTTTCACGTCATCCTCGCAGTCATGCTGGTCGGTACACTGAGCCTGTTACTGTTTGCCAATCGTATTTCCAGCCGCATTCGTAAACTGCGCGATGACACCGAAGCGGTGATCGATGACAACGGCAAAATTATTGGCAGCCTGCCACTCGCCCGCCAGGGCGATGAAATTGGCGATCTGTCACGAGCGTTTAAGGATGTACTGGATCGCTTGCAGCAATATAACAGTTACCTGGAAAATATGGCGTCGCGGCTGTCACACGAATTGCGTACCCCCATTGCCGTAGTGAAGTCGTCACTGGATACCCTGAATCAGGTCGACAACAACAAAGAGCACGAAGTATTTATTGGCCGCGCACAGGAGGGCATTCGCCGATTGAGTACGATATTGAACTCTATGAGCGAAGCCACCCGCCTTGAACACGCGATTTCTCAGGAAGAGCCGGAAAGTTTTGACGCCATCAAGGTATTGAGTGGTTGTGTTGCTGGCTATCAGCAGGCTTATGCAGGCCGTCGCTTTCAGCTAAAATTATCGTGTGAGGCGGCGGTGATTACCGGCTCGCCTGAACTGTTTGCGCAAATGCTCGACAAGGTCATTGCGAACTCCGTCGAGTTCAGTGACACCGATGACACGATTTCCCTGCATGCCTGGCTGGAAAACCGTCAGCTCCAGCTCACCATCACCAACCCCGGCCCTCTGCTGCCAGACGGTATGCATGACCAGTTGTTGCAATCGATGGTGTCAGTGCGTGCTGAAGCCAGTCGTCAGGCCACCAGCGAATCACCGCACCTGGGACTTGGTCTTTACATTGCCAACATGATTGCGCAATATCATAAAGGCCGGGTGGTGCTCGAAAATTTACCGGATCATACTGGCGTATGTGTCAAAATCATGCTGCCGGTGAATTCGGCGGTAAAAAGTTAAAACAGATTAATGGTGCGCGTAGTGCGGCCCGGAGATCATTCAACCATGCCCAGCGGCAATTAATATTATGACCGACGACTCAGTCCCGCCTCACCCTGCTCTGGAAAAACTGGAGCCATGGTTTGCGCAAATGCATGTGCAACTTTTCGATACGTTACAACAGGCTCAGGCGGCCGTTGATGAAGCCGAGCGTACCGGCCAGGATCTGGATGTATCCTGTGAGTACTATCAGCAGCTTCAGCGGGATTTTAAGGTTACTGTAGCCAGCTTTCCGGCTGAAAATCACTTTACACTACCGATGATAAAACGCACCCAGGCACTGGAGGAATCGGAGTCAGGATTGCGTCTGCATCTCGCGCAGGTGTGGGCGGCCGCTGTCTGCACGCTGACATTGCACAGAATGCTCAGTGCGGTTCCCCTTGAACTGGCTGATGACGAAAATATTACCGGCGAGCTTAAAATGAAGGCCGCTATGCACTACGCGATGTGGCAGCACCTGTTAAGTGATGCCTGATAAATCTGCCACTGCCCGCCCAGACCTGGCAGTGACGTTAGCACGTGCAAGATACTCAAACTATTCACCGGCCCCGTGCCGTTGAAATATCTCTTTACAAAGCAACGCCCTGATAACTCACCATTAAATCGACGGGCCGTCATCCGTAGGCTACTATCGATTGCGATCATGCTATTTTACCAGCCAGCGCCTGCTGTTAAGGCCTTGTAGAACGCAGGCGGTAAAAACCGATAATAAACAACTGAGTGTGTAGGAGAATCTGTGAGCTTACTTCGAACTTTATTAATCAGCGGCGCGGTAATGACGCAAGCCGCACTGCCGGTGATGGCAGACGTATCGTCGACCGGCAGCCAGACCGCAACGCAGCAACAACAAAGTGAACATGACCGCCTGTTCGCCCTGTTTGCCGACTCTAACGAGCGCGAACTGGCCCTTAACCCTATTTCCGGACTATTTCGTGGCGACATGCGCCGGGCCGATCAGTTGGGCGACTACCTGACAGAAGCCCATGGCATTGCGACACGCACAAACACCCTGCTGAACATCGCCAGACTGGAACAGATCGACCGTGACAAACTAAGCAAAACCGACCAGCTTGCCTATGATGTATTTGAATATAATCAGCAGCAGGCGCTAAAGGCGAGCAGTGATGAAATCGAGGCACTAACGGAAGTCCGCCCTATCAACCATATGAGTGGCTTTCACACATTTTATCCTACCTTCGCCAGCGGCAAAGGCGCGGCACCATTTAAGACAGTAGAAGACTACGAGAACAACCTGTCCCGTCATGAGGACTATATAGAAATTGGTGAGCGCGCTATTGATATGTTTCGTGAGGGCATGGAAACCGGCGTGCTGGAAACCAGGCTGACTATCGACCGCGTGATCCAGCAACTTGATAAGCAATTGTCGATTCCGATGAAAGAGTCACAATTCTGGGGCCCGGTTAAAAACTTCCCGGATGACTTTACGGCTGAACAAAAAGAGCGCCTCACTAAAGAGTATGAAGTCGCCACACAAGCGCTATATGACTCTACTGAACGTATGCGTGACTTCCTGCGCGATGAGTACCTGCCGGTAGCCCGTGAGTCAATCGGGTTAAGTGATATGAAAGGTGGCGAAAAGCTTTACCGCCAGATGGTAGAACGCACCACCACACTGCCCCTTGAACCGGACTACCTGCACAACCTGGGCTTAAGCGAAGTGAAACGTATCAAACAGGACATGCTGGATATCATGGAGGAAGTCGCGTTTGACGGTACGTTAAATGAATTCTTTGATTACGTGCGCACCGATGAGAAATTCAAACCAGAGAGTCGTGAGGCACTGACTCAGAGTTATTACGATATCGGTAAGGAAGTCGACCAGAAAATTGACGAGTACTTTTCGCTGCTGCCCAAGTCAGAGCTGGAAATAAAGCCTTACGATCCGGCCATTGAGCAATTCAGCGCCGGCGGCTCGTATCAGAGCGGTACGCCGGACGGCTCACGTCCTGGCACATTCTACTTTAACGCCTATGACCTGCCCAGCCGCCTGACCACCGGCAATGTTACCCTTTACTTACACGAAGGGGCCCCGGGTCACCATTTCCAAATCAGTCTGGCGCAGGAAAATGAGGCGCTGCCTGCCTTTATGCGCTTTGGTGGTAATACGGCCTATGTCGAAGGCTGGGCGCTGTATGCGGAAACTCTGGGTTATGAAATGGGCTTCTTTGACGACCCGTGGAACCGTTACGGTACATTGCAGGATGAACAGCTGCGCGCCATGCGCCTGGTGGTGGATACCGGCATCCACGCCAAAGGCTGGAGCCGCGAACAGGCCATTGATTTTATGCTGGACAACTCTGGCATGACACGTACTGAGGTTGTGGCGGAAGTCGAGCGTTACATCGCTATTCCTTCACAGGCCCTGGCCTATAAAGTCGGCGCGCTGAAAATTCAGGAACTGCGTGAAAAGGCAGAAACAGAACTGGGCGATGCCTTTGATATCAAGGCCTTCCATGCACAGGTGTTAGGTACTGGTGCGCTGCCGCTGACTATTCTGGAAGAAAAAATCAATCGCTGGATTGAGAGCCAGAAAAGCTAAGCCGAAGCAGGTAGTCACCCATCATACAAAAGCTGACCATGAACATGGTCAGCTTTTTTTATGTGTGTGGATTTTTTTGACGTCAGTCTGAAACACAGCAGGTGACTTGTCAGGTAGCACGCAGATACTTTATTGCTCGTTTCCCGAGCGATCTGAGCCTGTCGGTTCATCGCTTTTTCCCAGCGATGAATCCGGCACATTCTTGAGCATCATACGCTCGCGTCGGCGGCTCATCATTTTAGCCAGACGGCGCATGCTTACAGTAGTGTCTTTCTCATCAACGATGTCCACACCCAGCAGCCGCTCAAGCATATCTTCTAACGTCAGAATACCTTCCAGGCCACCGTATTCATCGACGACCAGCAGCATATGGACATTCTTGTCCAGGAAATGCTCGAAGGTACTGGACAAGGGCATCGTCCCCAGAATCGTGACCAGATCTTTCGCATAGGCACTCAGTGGTTTATCCGTGTTTCCCCGTGCCTGTGCCACCAGTAGTTCGGAACGCATGACGTAGCCGGTGACATTCTCAGAATCCTTGTCTTCGTAAACCGGGATACGCGAATACTCAATGTGGGCATACTTATGGAAAAAGGTTTCCACCGACATAGATTCGGCAACCGAAAACAGCGCTGTCCGGTGGGTGATGGCATCTTTCACTTTCAGCTCATGCAGACTCAGCAGGCTTTGCAAAAATGCCGCTTCGTGGTTGGCCAGCTGCCCCTCCTGACCGGACAGCTCTGCCATCGCATGCAGCTCAGAGCGGCTCAGCCCCCGCAAGGGACTGTCTTCTTTGAAGCCACGGGTCAGCAAGGCCGACATTTTAACAAAGGGCTTCAGCAGCATAGTCAGGTACTTCAGAAAATACGCCGTTGGCGGCGCAAGTGCGCGCCAGTAGGTTGCGCCCAGCGTTTTGGGAATGATTTCCGAGAAAATCAGGATCAGCAGTGTCAGCACAGCAGAAATAACACCGAGATAGGCCTCACCAAACACAACCGCTGCCTGCGCACCCGCACCGGCAGCACCCATGGTATGAGCGATGGTGTTAAGCGTAAGAATGGCAGACAGTGGATTGTTAATATTGTCTGTCAGCTTTCTCAGCACCTTGCCGCTGGGGCGCTGGTCTTTTTCCATGACCGAGATATAGGCCGATGACACACTTAAGATCACCGCTTCGGCGATAGAGCACAGAAAAGAAAACCCCAGTGCAATAAGCACATATACAATTAATAAAAACATTATCCCTGAAACCGCAGACGGCGTTCGTTTGGCAGGCCCCTATTATGCGTGACTCACAGGTATGTACAAGTCTTGCGGACAAAACCGTATTACGCACCAAAGTACTATGGCAGGGTCGCGGCTGCGCCCCTACGCTGATAACAACTTATTAACAAAAGGGTGCAATATGAAGCTGAAAATAATGAGTCGGCAACTGGTCGCGTTAGGTCTGCTACTGCTGGTATCAGCAAGTGCAGCAGCAGTTTGTCGCGACAGCGTGGTACTGGTACACGGCAATGCAGCATCACCTTCAAGCTGGGAAAATACCGTAGATGCGCTACTTGCAGACGGGTACGGTCAGCAGGATATCTTCACACCTGACTGGGGGCTGTCATCCTGCCCGGCCTGCAATAACCATAACGGCAGCGAAGAAACACCGGTTCGCACTGCCATTAATACTGCGATTAGTCAGTCCTGCACTGGGAAAATTGATGTCATCGGTCATTCAATGGGGGTCACACTGGCGGCGCAGCAAATTGATAAACTGGCGGCGTCTGCCTACGTTGACACCTTTGTGGGGATAGCCGGGGCGATGCGGGGCCTGTGGAGCTGCGGTGTTTACCCGTACAATGTCTGGAACAGTACCTGTGGGTATTACGGCCTGTCTGTGCAAAGCCCCTTTTTAGATGGCTTATACGGCATACCGCTCGGAGATAAGGTGTACTCGATAAAAAGTTATATCGACCAGATTGTCTGTTCGTCCGGGACCTGTACTGTCGGCGGTATTCACAGTAGTCGTATCTGGAACGAAGACGCCTCCTTTACCTACAGCCTGGGCCATTTTGGCCTGCAATCCGATACGGTGACAAAACAAATATCGTTAATTCAGTAGTATTGTGGCGGGCGCAGGCCATTACCTGCAAAACCTGCCTTGCAACTACGCACTTCAGGCCTCGCTGAGTGACGGTAGACTTGTTCGCATCTTCCCTAGTGGCAGCAGTCGGAGTGAGTATTCACTGGCGATAACTTTTCCGCTATCAGTCGCCACACATTACGAATTATCAGCGCACCAAGCACTACCGCAGATGTGCTATAGATAGCCTGCATAATACCGCCGCCATGCTGATGCGCCTGTGCGGCACCACTGATATAAGTGGACAAATCCCAGCCTGTAACCAGTGCATTCAGCCCATAGCCGGCCACAATACTGGCACTGACTACCGCAAACAGATACAGACTTAGTGTGCGTTTCCCCATTTCCTGCATGATCATGCCCATGGTGGAAATATTGGTCGCAGGCCCTGCCATTAAAAATACCAGCACCGCGCCGGGCGACAAGCCTGCAGCCAGAAAACCTACTGCCAGAGGCGTAGAAGCCGTTGCGCAGATATACATGGGAATGCCGATAACGGCCATCACCAGCATGGCGACCAACCCGTCGCCCCACCGGGTAAGAAAATCAGTCGGCACCCAGGTTTGAATAACGGCGGCCAGCGCCAGCCCAATCAGCAGCCAGATGATGATGTCATCCAGTAAGTTACCACTGGCATAAGCCAGCACATTACGCAGTTTACTTCGCTGTGCTGACACCGCCTTTTGAGTACCGGCCTGAGTATCACAGCTTGATGACGTTGCCTTGCTGTCGCAACAGCTGCTCACTGTTTCCGGTTCGGGCTTGGGTGCCGTTTTGTGAGAACAGCAGGCGGTCGCTACTGTATTCCGTGGCGACTGCGATGCCTCGCGGGCAAACAGGCGCACCAGTATGCCGGCATAAATGGCACTGATTATTGCCGCAATCGGACGTACAATGGCAAAGAGAGGACCAAGCAATGCATACGAGACCGAAACGCTGTCGACACCGGTTTCTGGCGTAGACACCAGAAACGAGACCGTTGCCGGTTTTGATGCACCACTACGGCGCAGACCTACTGCCGCAGGAATAACCCCGCAGGAGCACAGCGGAAGCGGTGCACCGATAACCGCCGATTTCACGATGGCAGACAGGCTGGCATTCCCCATGTGTCTTTGCAGCAGCGAGACCGGCACAAGCTCATGCATAATCCCGGCGATAAGCAGCCCGAGCAGCAGCCACGGCGCTGACTCAATAAACAGGCCGAGGAAATTTTCCAGAAGTAAAACTATGTCGTTCATCGTCACTATATCAGTTAGTCGGTTTGCCAGTCACCCACACCAGAAGCGCGCACGTTACCAGCACCAGTCCCAGCCATATCAACAACGTAGGCCAGACTGCCAGCCCATTACGGCTCTGCTTAACGACACGCTCTCGCGAGGGATAGCGAATGGGAAAAAGATGTGCCGCAAACCACAGCGCTACTCCAAAAAAAATCGCATTAAGCGGTGACGGCAACAACCAGAAGTTCAGCCAGGTCAGCACGACAGCAATGAAGAGTTTAAGCCACATCCGGTGAGCACATTCTGTTTTCCGTTTATTTCTCATGCTAACAAAAAAGCGACTCTACGTCGCCTTTGATACTCATTGCTGCACACGGGTACCGACCTATTGGACACATTGTTTGACACCCGCTGCGAGCGACAGCAGGTGTCAGTTAACAATGTATTAGTGCGGTTGTGTCACATTGCCGGCTGCACTTTCAACAAACGGCCGTTGCCGCCGTCTTCCAGCACATAGATATTACCGCGATTATCCTGCTCAACCTCCCGGACTCGCATACCCCACTCGTAACGCTCGGCTTCTTTAACGTCCCAGTCATTATTGTCGCCCTGGTTAAAGGTAACGCGCACCAACGCCTGGGAAGAGAGTCCGCCGATAAAGCCATCGCCGGTCCAGTCACTGTGTTTTTTGCCGTGGTAAATAATGAACCCGGCCGGACTGATAGCAGGCACCCAGGCTTTCTCAGGTGCTTTGAATACCGGATAATCCTCGTGGTTAGGAATTTTGACACCTGAATAATGATCACCCTGGGAAACCATGGGGTAGCCATAGTTACGCCCCCTTTCGATGATGTTTAGCTCATCGCCATGGCGCGGTCCCATTTCATGCGCCCACAGATTCCCCTGGGCATCAAAATCAATACCCAGCGGATTACGGTGACCCAGTGTCCAGATTTGCTCGGTGACAGCGCCATTGCCATAGAAAGGATTGTCTTCAGGTGCACTGCCGTCTTCGTTTAATCGTAGAATTTTTCCCAGGTTCATTGCCATATTTTGCGACGGCGTAAACTTCTGTCTCTCTCCCGACGTGACGAACAGGTAGCCGTCCGGTGAAAACACCATACGGTGGGAATAGTGACCGTTGCCTGTCATTTTCGGTGACTGCCGCCAGATAATTTTCCGATCTGCCAGACTTGCCTTGTCGTTGGTGATCGTTAATGTGGCCCGCTCGATCACCGCACCACTGTATCTGTCGTCGTCTGGGTCACGCTCAACATAGGACACATAAATGGTGTTATTGGCGGCAAAATCAGGATGAATGATCACATCGCCCAGTCCGCCCTGATTACGCGCTACTGTGTCGGGCATATTCGATACCGATGCCAGTTTCTGCTGATTTTTGTCCAGCAGCCACATCGCACCGGTTTTCTCTGTCACCAGACTGTGCCCGTCCGGTAAAAAGGTCATTGCCCAGGGGTGGTCGAAGGTAGCCAGTGCCTGTCCGGTGAGTTCGGTGCCCTGGCTGCCTGTCATGGTTACCTGCGTGTTCTGCGCAGACTGCGCCAGTGTAAATGTTGAAGTTACCAGTAGTAGTGCTGAAAAAACGAGTTTCTGTCGCATCATAGGTCCTGTCCTGTTTAACATTGATGTTGCGGATTCGTTGCCACCACGCCTGATGCACTGACAGCGCGACCGGCAGTCAGGCGTAAAGTATGGATGTCTACGTTGTCGCGCTCTGGGTGGCTCAGTTTCTCAGCAGACAGTGATGGCCGTTTAAACGTCTGGCGCAGGCCCTAGTCGCCGCGACGAAACCGCTTAATCACTGCGGCAGCTTCCAGCATCACCAGTACCGACACAATCAGCACCACGGCGTCTAAAAATACCAGCAGATAATTGTCGGCCAGCCAATACTCCTTGAGTTTTATCACCCCGGCAAAAAACGCCATCACCAGAACAAACACCATGGGCACCAGCGTATAAATAGCGGGGCGTTTGAGTTTAATCAGCATCACAGAAATCACCAGCAAGGTCAGGCTTGCCAGAATTTGATTGGTTGAGCCGAACAGCGGCCAGATGATCATACCGCCGGAGCCTGATGAGCCGCCCGCACCAAACGCCAGCAGCAAACAGCTACCGACCGCCACCAGCGTAGCGACAGCGCCTTTTTTCAGAACATTCAGGTTATAGATATCACCCCATTCCTGAATAATATAACGCTGTAACCTGACCCCCGAATCCATGGTTGTACCCGCAAACAGCACTACCATGACAGCCAGAATGGTCGACGCAAACTCCACTGGCAGCCCCCAGCCATTCGCGATCAGGTTGGCACCGCCCTTAATAAAGGCATCTACGCTTCCTGCGCCAAGGTGAGAGTACACTGCATGCCACTCTTCAGGTGAGGCTGCCAGGGTTACACCGCTCACCGCGATGATGGTGATCAGTGCAAGCGAGCCTTCGCCAACCGCTCCGAGGTAACCGACAAACCGGGCATCGGTTTCTTTGTTCAGTTGCTTGGAACTGGTGCCGGAGGACACTATGCCATGGAAGCCCGATACCGCCCCGCAGGCAATGGTAACGAATAAAAGCGGTATTATGCTGGGTGTTTCGGTCGCGGTCTGTGAATTGAACGCCGGGGCAGTAATATCCGGCAACGAGAAAAAGACAGCGCCGTACAACAACAACAGCCCCACCAGCAGTTGCATACCATTAATGAAGTCGCGGGGCTGCAGCAGCATCCAGACCGGCAGCAGCGACGCAATAGCTGCGTAAATAAACAGAATAATAATCCAGTTGGCCGTGTCGGCCAGCCCAAACAGGGTCTCGGGAAGCGCAACTGGGATATAGCTGCCCGCAAACACTGAGGCATACAACACCAGAATACCGATAAAACACAAAGGGATGAGTTTAAAGTTGCGCTTGATAAGCTGACCGATAATCAGCGCGACAGCAATGGCTGTCCAGGCAGGAAATACCGCATCTGGCTGGGAAACAAATGAATTGGCGATGACTACGCCAAACACCGCATTAACCATCAGTAGTACCAGAAATACCACGATCATAAACAGCGCACGGGAACGCTTACCAATCACGCTTTCTGACAGTGCCCCCATGGATTTCCCTTTGTGCCGGGCACTGGCCCACAGCGCCCCCATGTCGTGCACCCCGGCAAACAGAATGGTACCAAACACCACCCATAACACGGCTGGCACCCAGCCCCAATAGACAGCAATCGCTGGCCCGACAATGGGCGCCGCGCCGGCTACTGAAGTAAAGTGATGTCCCCACAAAACTACCTTGTTAGTCGGTACAAAATCTTTGCCGTCGTTCAGTTCATGGGCAGGCGTTTCGAAGTTTTCATCAAGCTTAAAAATGTGGTTTGCAATAAACTTTGAATAAACAAACCAGCCGATAAGCATTCCGACAATGCCCATCAGCACAATAGCAATTGACTGCATAGTAATAATCCAACAGTAAGTGTCCAGACACAGCTTGCGCTACCCAAGCCAATAAAAATTATACCCTAAATCGCAGACTTTGGGCTCGCTGAGTGATGATAGACCTATTCGCATCGTCCTTAAAAAGAAAAACGTTACTTTCTGGCACGTTAGTACAACGTATCGCACTGATAATGCAGGGACGCATCATCAAGTAAAAGGTGTCAGTCAGTTTTGGAGGAGTTATCTCTTTTCTGCCCATGGATACAGCTTTTTAAGGCATCCCAACATCGATTGCCAGCTTGTTACAACGTTGCCGATACACAAACCGCGCTAACTAATGTCCAGTATTTGTCTCAGAGGGGCTGCGTTCTCTCCAAGCAAATCGTTCAGGGTATATTTCGACAATTCATTCAAAAAAGCTTCTGTGGCCTGCACAAAAATTCCTTTGAGCCGGCATGCCGGCAAGATCAGACAAGCGGGTGACTGACAATCAATGATATTAAGGTTTTTTTCGAGCAACTTCACCATGTCACCAAGGTTTAGTTCATCAGGTTTTCGCGATAGCCGGATCCCCCCGTTTTTCCCGCGCACAGTTTCAATCACTCCCGCTCTTCCAAGATGATGTACGAGCTTGTTTACGTTATTTCTTGATAAGCCGTACATGTCAGATACCTCATCAATGCTAGCTCGCTTGTCGTGGGGTAAAAGCGCAAGATAGATGAGTACGCGAAGGCCATAATCTGTATATCTGGTTAGTTGCAAGATAACACTCCTCAAGTCCATTGTGCGCATTGACGGTTCATGCGCGACACATATTCATATGTTGACTGCATTAAAACATACATCTAATATGCACTTATTGAAAGATGCAAATAGGATGTATGTTATGAGTCACGGCTTTTTACTTCGCGCGTCAAATTTCTCTATGCTGCTGACACTTCTGGCTTTCGCTATCTGTACGACGCTCGCCTACGGCTTTGAATCTAAATTTCCCCTGTTTATCATCGCGATGTTGCATATCGCACAAATCCTTCTTGCAGGTCTGTTTAAGGTGTCCTACGTGACGAGGCTGGTGTCTTTGAAACAGTTGGGACGGCAGGTAAATTAACATGAGTAACACCCCGTCTGAGTTGCAAACACATGCACCAATCTGGAGACAGGCCTTTCGTCCTTTGTTCCTGCTTGGAGCTATTTTCAGCGCAAGCGCGATTATTATTTGGGTACTTCAGCGCTATTTACTGGTGAGTGTCCTGCCGCAGGACAATGCTTTATTCTGGCATATGCATGAAATGCTGTTCGGCTTCGCCGGAGCCATTGTCGTAGGCTTTTTGCTTACGGCTGTACAAAACTGGACGGGACTACGGGCCATGCATGGCAAAGTACTGCAGGTGCTGGTGTGTCTTTGGTTAGCAGCCAGGTTCGGAATGGCGTTTGGCAGTCCTGCGCTTGCTTTTCCTGTCATGATAATGAACGTAGGGTTTTACAGTTTGGCCGCTTTTTTCTTTGCCAGGCTGCTGATAAAAGCCCGCAATAAAAGAAATTATTTTTTTATACCGGCCCTGCTTTTTCTCGGAGCGCTGAGTGGCTTAACGCAGTATGGCGTGGAGGTAGAAAATCTATTCATTCAAATGAGTGCCATGTATGGCGCAGTTCTGCTTATTAGCCAAATGATAATAATTGTAGGCGGGCGTATTATCCCCCTTTTCACAGCGAGCGGAACGCAAACTGAATGCGTCTCACCGGTCAGGTGGCTTAACGTTTGTATCTACCTGGTCTCATGGCTTTCTATTCCACTGCTATTGCTAGGTAACCATGACGAAGCATTCAGACTAGTCGCTGGTCTGACCCTGCTGATTGCCGCCGGCGCTAATGCAGTTCGGGTTGTACACTGGTATCAACATCAAATATGGGCTTTGCCGCTAGTCTGGTCTTTGCATATAGGCTACGGATTTATTCCCGTGGGCCAGGGGCTACTGGCACTTCACTTCTTAGGCTTTGGGGTGACAATGAGCGCCGGCATTCATGCCCTGGCCGGTGGCGCAATGGGGACCATGATCCTGGCAATGATATCGCGTGTAAGCCTGGGGCATACAGGACGCCCCCTATTAGCAAACCGGTTTACTACCGTGTCGCTGGCGTGCATTGCTATCGCCGGTCTGCTGCGGGTATTAACGGCGATTTTTCCTGCCTTTTTTGGTTCTCAGACGCTAATTCTTGTCGCTGCTCTATGGTCATTAGCGTTCCTTCTGTTCATCATAAACTACTGGAAGGTCTTAATCTCGCCGAGAGTCGACAGAAAAATAGGTTAGCCTCTGCAACTTCGATAATAGTGTGTCGCAATGGATGATATGCTTCTTTTTTCAAGATCTGCATACAGGCTTTGTCGACGCCATGTTTCAAGTTGTACTTCGTTTTATTGGCATTCAGAGTAAGGTTGTCGCATCGGAAAAGGCGGTCGCGACGCTAGGTGGCATGATAGCCATTTTCTCTTGCTTCACCATCACCGCTTTATTTACCGATTCAACCGGCGCTGTCGCTATTCTGCCTTCGATGGGCGCTGCTACGGTGTTGCTGTTCGCAGTGCCACACGGCCAGCTCTCCACGCCCTGGGCACTGTTTGCTGGCAACCTGTTCTCTGCCGCTATCGGTGTCACCTGTGCTTATTATGTCGAAGGCATCTACCTGGCTGCGCCACTGGCCGTCTCGGTGTCCATACTGGTTATGCACTTAACACGCTCATTGCATCCTCCGGGTGGCGCAACAGCGCTGGCCGCTGTGATAGGCGGAGACGCAATCGCAGATCTTGGCTACTGGTATATCGTGACACCCACTCTGTTTAACTGCTTTATCCTTTTCGCCATTGCACTTATTTTTAATAACCTGTTTGTATGGAGAAGATATCCACAGAGTCTTATGCAATACCACGAAGCCGGATATCACCCCGATACCCGACGGATAAAAATGCGGCATATTCATGCGGCTATAGCGCGCTCAGAGCTGGTTATTGACGCGAGTGATGAACAAATCAAGCATATCATTGACTTGGCCGACGAAATCTTACATCAAGAACTGATTGCCGGGTCCGAGCTTGAGCTCGGCGCTTATTATACAAACAATAAGCCAGGCCCACGTTGGTCTGTACGCCAGGTAACAGATCAGCGTAAAGACTACGACACAGATCAGTACGTTTTAACCTATCGCGTGATCGAAGGTGAAGGCAAAGGCCAATCACAGACTTGCTCATTTACAGAGTTTGCTAAGTGGGCAAGTTCCAGAATTCATCCAAGAAACCCGGGGTAGCAAGCTTCCAATAAACGCCCACCCAGCAGTTAGGTCAGCACTGTGGCTTGAAACGAGTAAGTAAGCAGACTCTTAAACAGCCGTTAGAATTGCACCTATGGCCAGTATCCGAATAGCTTAGCTTCGTTTACTCTGTGATGGCCTTTACATGAAGGCGTCACTTTCTAAGGACAGAAAATGAAAGAGCTAAATGAAGTTGATGATGTGAGCGGTGGTGATGCATGCACCAACGCGTTTGAGTTAAGTTATGGCGTAATTGGTGGGTCGCTGGGGCTGATTTTCGGTCCCGCCGGTGGTGTTGCGGGATTTAGTGCTGGCTATTCCTTCGGCGCAATCCTGGCAGAGGGCATTTGCTATGACGCAAATTAATGATGTGTTAAGCGATTCAGACATTGGTCAGGTAAGCGGTGCTGGCTGGTGCGAAGCCGGTTTTATGGTAGCCGGTGGATTATTAGGTGGTGGTATCGGCGGCTATCTCAGTGGCGGCTTTGGCGCGGCGGGTGGATTTACGCTGGGTGTAGCGCTGGGACAGGATGTCGGCGATATGATCTGTTCGTAACTCAGAGCCTTCGGGCTCTTTTAATGGAGGACAGCCTGATGGCCAGAGCATACCCGATTTCATCACTTATTGTTCTGCTGACACTTATTGTCATAATCACATTAGAAGTAAACTCGCCGCTCTCATTATTTGACCTTGGTAAAGTAGTAATAGGACTGCTGTTTCTGAAGCTATTGTACGGTGCAAAACTGTGCGTAAGCGAACAGTCAGTTTGCCTGTCGCCTGTTTTTTCAAAATCGGTATGGCTTCGGTTAGCTGATATTTCGTTTGTCAGGCAACGTGGAAAATTCGCTATCGAAATAGGAACAATGTCGGGCGCAATAAACATACTTCACTGTGAGCGGTTTCAGGCAGACAAGTTCATCACGTTGGTTGAAAGTAAACGGGCGGAACAATACGACTAAGAGAAAAGTGGCAGCGCCCCCCTGACCTGAACAGGGCGTTTGTTGCCGATATTGCACTTGTGTTATGCCTCTTCACATGCAAAAATATACATATGTAAAATAAAGCATATGAATTATGACACCTGTTACTTTGTTTAAATGTCTTTCAGATCAACACCGGCTGCAATTGCTCATGCTTATTCATGAAATCGGTGAAGCATGTGTGTGTGATCTGATGGCGGCACTTAATATCGATCAACCCAAAACCTCACGCTGCCTCGCCGATTTGCGTAAATGCGGGCTGGTTAACACCGAGCGTCGTGGCAAATGGGTATTCTATCGTCTTGCCGACGACCTTCCTGACTGGGCCAAATCGATCATCATAACGAGTACCGGCGCCAGTTCGGACCTTATCAAGCCTGCACTGGCGCGCTTACCCGCTGACTTAACCCAATGCTGTTAAAGAGAATGAGCAAATGAAAATTTTATATATCTGCACCCACAACCGCTGCCGCAGTATTTTATCTGAGGCGATAACCAATCATCTTGCACCAGATTTGATTGTCGCCAAAAGTGCGGGCAGCCAGCCTGCCGGTGCCGTGCATCCACTGTCGCTGCATTATCTGGACGAAGCGGGCATTGCAACTGACTCGCTGCACAGTCAGTCCTGGGATGAGCTTGAAGACTTTGCTCCTGACCTGGTTATTACGGTCTGTGATTCAGCGGCCAATGAAGCTTGTCCGGTATGGTTCGGCAATGCTGTGCAAGTACACTGGGGGCTGAGCGATCCGTCGAAAGTACAAGGTAGCGATGAAGAAACCGAACACGCATTTCGCGAGTGCATCAATACCATCAGACAGCGGGTAAAGACGCTCATTCCCCTTGCCGAGCAACAGCTACGGGGACAGCCTTTGCGCGATGCACTCAATGAAAGAGGAATAAGTAAGCTATGATTCAGGACACTGATCTGCCCAATATAGAGTCGGCGCTGCTCGATATCCCTGATCAGAACAAGATTCAGGGTAGCGCTGTGGAACACGCGCCCCGAATTCTTCTGCTATACGGTTCGTTGCGAGAGCGCTCCTTCAGCCGCTTAGTGATTGAAGAGTGTGCGCGTCTGCTTACGCGCTTTGGTGCTGAGGTGGCGATTTTTGACCCTAACGGCCTGCCTCAAACGGATACCGTCAGTGCCGACCATCCCAAAGTCAGTGAACTTCGTGAGCTAATGATGTGGTCGGAAGGCCAGGTATGGTGTTCACCTGAACGCCATGGGTCGATGACCAGTATTTTTAAAAGTCAGATAGACTGGGTACCACTTAACCTGGGTGGCGTACGCCCAACGCAGGGCAAAACACTGGCGGTCATGCAGGTATGCGGTGGCTCCCAGTCGTTTAATGTGGTGAATCAGCTACGAACGCTGGGACGCTGGATGCGTATGGTCACGATTCCCAACCAGTCATCTGTGCCGAAAGCCTTTCTGGAATTTGATGATAACAACCGAATGAAACCCTCATCCTACTACAACCGCATTGTTGATGTGATGGAGGAACTGGTGAAATTCACGTTGCTGCTGCGCGGCAATAAAGATTACTTTGTCGACCGCTACTCTGAGCGTTGTGAAAGCGCAGATGAGGTCAGTGCCCGGGTCAATCAGCGTTCTTTATAGGAGTTAAACATGGGATTATTTGAACGGTATTTATCGGTCTGGGTGGCTCTGGCTATTTTAGCTGGTATGGCCGCCGGCATGCTGGTGCCTGGCGTATTTGAAACCATCGCGGCTTTTGAGTACGCACATGTGAATCTGGTGATTGCAGTACTCATCTGGCTGATGATTTATCCTATCATGGTACAGGTTGATTTCTCTTCCATTAAAGATGTGGGCAAAAAGCCAAAAGGCCTGATCCTCACGCTCGTGATTAACTGGCTGATCAAGCCGTTTTCTATGGCGCTGCTGGGCTGGCTGTTCTTTAAAGGCCTGTTTGCCGACTGGGTCGATCCACAAACGGCATCAGAATATATTGCTGGCATGATCCTGCTTGGCGTCGCGCCCTGCACAGCAATGGTATTTATCTGGAGTCAGCTGACCAAAGGTGATGCGAATTACACGCTGGTACAGGTGTCCATCAATGATGTCATAATGATTTTTGCGTTTGCACCTATCGCAGGACTGCTGCTGGGTGTCACAGATATTACCGTGCCATGGGACACGCTGTTGCTGTCGGTGGTGCTGTATGTGGTTATCCCGCTGGTTGCCGGAGCCCTTACCCGCAACAAGCTCGATAAGGCTGACGATCATTCCAGACTCAACCACTTTTTAGCCGCAATGAAACCCTGGTCCATTGTCGGGTTGCTGGCCACTGTTTTCCTGCTGTTTGGCTTTCAGTCAGAAACCATTATAGAGAAGCCGCAGGCGATCGTGCTCATTGCCATTCCACTGCTCATTCAGACATACGGTATTTTTGCTATCGCTTACCTGCTGGCCAGACAGCTGAAACTGCCGCATAACGTCGCGGCGCCAGCGTGCATGATTGGCACATCGAACTTCTTTGAGCTGGCGGTCGCGGTGGCCATTTCCGTATTCGGGTTGCACTCCGGCGCGGCTCTGGCAACGGTAGTGGGCGTACTGGTAGAGGTGCCGGTAATGTTATCGTTGGTGTGGTTTGCCAATCGTACCCGACACTGGTTTGCTTAGCATGCAACCCTGTCGTTGTTCGACGCGCCCTTAACATGATTAATTAACGACTAAACGCGCCGTGCAGTGCCTCTGAACGGCGCGCTTTGTCAGAGAAGGCGCAACTGCATCCAATTTCACCGGTCAAACGTATCTTTTCCATCGATACGTATGTTTGAAGGAAACAATAATGACGAACAGGGTGAAATTGAAATTTATCGGTCTGTGCTGCCTGCTAACGGCCTTTACCCCGCATTTACACGCACATGACTTCTGGCTGGAGCCCGGTCAGTTCTATTATGAGTCGGCTACGTCTGTGCCGATTCAGTTTAAAGTGGGTCACAATAAGGATGCCGACAACTGGAATCTTACCTGGGATAAAGTTGTTGCCCTACGCAGTTATTCATCAACAGGCGTGACCGATATGGCCGCCAGCATTATTCCAAGATCAGGATTTATGCCCGGCGTTGCTAAACTACAGAAGCGTAAGCCCGGCTCCTATGTAATTGGGTTTGAAAGCTACCATAGCGTAAGTACGCTTGACGCGGAAAAATTTAATGGTTATTTAGAAGAGGAAGGCCTTAAGCAAATTCAGACCCACAGACGTGAAAATGACTTAAGTAATACTCCGGGTACGGAAATATACTCCCGCAAAGCCAAAAGCATTGTACAAATAGGCAATACGCTGTCCGACACCGTTACCCGCCCCATCGGCCACACACTTGAAATTATTCCTCTTCAGCATCCTGCCAGTTTGAAGGAAGACGGCGCGTTACCGGTGCAGGTATTATTTCGCGGTGAGCCCCTGCACAATGCAATGATTGATGCCATGCCACTGGGTGAGGCCAGTCATCAGATACAGACATTGACCACTGACAAAAACGGCAATGCGACCTTTCACTTTACTGAAAGCGGTCCGGTCAAGCTTAACGTGGTCTGGGGGGTTCCAGTAGAAAATAACGACCGCGCCGACTATGAAACGTACTTTTCCAGTCTGACATTTACGGTGAGCCGCACCAGTAGCTGATAACCGGCGAACCTGCCCGTGACACCTAAGTGGCGGCCTGTCGTGCCGCTATTTAGTGTCGTCAGCCTCGTTCTCTGTTTCTGGCGGGCGCTGCGCCCTGGCTGTTATCACCATGTGCTGATTGCGGGTTTTATCCATCATTTTTGCCCGGTGGTGCATGGCCACTTTCGCAAGGATCATAGCTGTAACGGGCGCTGTTATTACTAAAAACAAAGTGATCAGCAATTCATGCAGCGTCAGGTATCCATGAAGGTGCGACATATATATAACCGAGCCGATTAAAATACCGCCAAGCCCTACCGTTGTCGCCTTGGTCGGGCCATGCAGACGGCAATAAATATCCTTCAGACGCAGCAAGCCTATCGAGCCTACCAGCACAAAGGTGCCGCCTATAAGCAGTAACACCGACACTGTCACTTCAACCCAGAAACTCATACCTTACCCTATTCGATTATGTCGCCGCGCAGCATATACTTGCCAAACGCAACGCTGCTGACAAACCCCAGCATGGCAATCAACAACGCAGCCTCGAAATACAGCGAAGTGCCCTGATACATACCGTACAGCATAATTAGCGCAATACTGTTTATATACATGGTGTCCAGCGCCAGGATCCGGTCGACCAGATCCGGACCGATAAGCAGCCGCCACAGATTCAGTACCAGGGCAACGCTTATCATACCGCCAACAATAATCACGACATGCTCTAACATTTGAATATCTCCCTGATCGCTAACTCATACCGCTGTTTAATTAACGATATTATTTCCTGCTCATCGTCCGGCATGCTCAGCACATGCACATACAACCAGTTTTTGTCTTTCGACAATTCGGCACTGAGTGTGCCGGGTGTCATGGTGACGGTGTTGGCCAGTATCGTAATAGGAAAGTCTTCTTCCAGATCCAGCGGTACAGCAATAAAGCCGGGCTTAATACGCCGCATGGGACCGATGACAAGAATAGCAACCTGGACATTGGCCACAATAATATCGCCGGCGACCATCAGTACATACCGAACTGCCCTGAAAGGCCGTTTAACCTTCGGCTGAGGGATTTGAAGTGGTGCGCACAGTAACGGAATAATTATAGCGAACACGGCACCCAGAAGAATATGACCCGGACTGACGCTGACGTTAAGCATTAGCCACACCACCAGCAGCAAAAAGCTGGTTACTGGTTTTGGAATGATGCGTGAAAGCATACTCATGGCTGAGCCCCCGGCAATTGCAGTACACGCACGGCCGTGCTCAAATCATGGAGTTGCTGCGCAGCTTGCCCGGTATAGTCGGTGACAGTGGCACCGAATACCACAATGACTGGTGAGGCCAGCAACAATAACAGGACACCGCTGATCTGCCAGTACGACACCACTGATTCATCGGCTTTGTCACGCTCGCCAGCGTGGCGCCAGAACAGCGTTGTGCCGGCACGTGACAGTGCGACAATGCTAAGCAAACTCGACACTAATATAACCGGCCACACCCAGAATTTATCACTGCCGGTTGCGGCCGACTGCAAGATAACCAGCTTACCAATAAAGCCGGAAAAGGGCGGCAGCCCGGCAATGGCCATTGCCGCGACAAAGAAGAGAAGACCAAGCAGCGCTGGCTGTTCAACTTTTCTGGCAATTACAAACCGGTCTTCCGCTTTCCCCCGCTGCCGGCCAATCATATCGGCAATTAAAAACAAGGCCGCGGATATCAGTGTGCTGTGGATAAGGTAATAAAAGCCGGCGGCGCTGGCTTCGGGCGTACGAATAGCAAACGCCATCAGCAATGTCCCCACAGATATAATAACCAGGTTTGCTGCCAGCCCTCTTAAGTGTGGGCTGGCCAGTGCCCCCACGGTGCCAATAAACACAGTAGCAATGGACAGGGGCCAGATCCATGGCTGGATCACGTCGCTCAGATTTCCCGCCTGGTCACCAAATACCACGGTGTATACACGAAATATGCCGTACACGCCGACCTTGGTCATGATGGCAAACAGCGCGGCTACTGGCGCACTGGCAGCAGCATAGGTGCGCGGCAGCCAGAAGTGCAGCGGCAACATCGCCGCCTTGAGACCAAAGACGACCAGCAATAACATAGCGCCTGCTTCGGCAATGACCTGCTCGCCGGGTGTAAGACTGCTGATTTTAAGCGACATGTCCGCAATATTCAGCGTGCCTGTGGTGCCGTACAGCGTGCCCAGCGCAAACAAAAACAGCGATGAGCCTACGAGATTCAGGATCACGTAGTGCACATTTGCCAGTGTTTTTTGTTTCCCTCCACCATGGATCAGCAGTGCATAGGAGGCGATTAACAGCACTTCAAAAAACACAAACAGGTTAAACAAATCGTGCGTCAAAAACGCACCGGTGATCCCCATAAGCTGAAATTGCATCAGCGGATGAAAATACCGTCCTTCCCGGTCAGTGCCTCCAAAGGCATACAAGGTCGAGGCCAGCCCCAGAAACCCGGTAAGCAATACCAGTATTACCGCCAGTGGATCGGCAAACATAATAATGCCAAAGGGCGCCTGCCAGTCGCCAATGGCATACATGACTGGCCCCTGCTGGCTAACCTGAAACATCAGTAAAAGCGTAGCACCAATGTGCAATAACATGAGCAGCGTTACGCCAATACGACGATTAACATAGCGCTCTATACCCGCAAAAGGCGGTAGCAGAAGCAGCAGGCCACCAAGCAACGGGATTAAAATTGGCAATACGGGAAGATGTGCCATCATTTTGATTTACTCCGGTGCACGTCGCCGCCACGAGGCGTACCCGGCGGCTCTTTGCCGTCGACATAATCATTGCCAAGATCTGCCCGCGCACGCATCGATAAAATGACAATAAAAGCAATCATTGCAAATCCAATCACAATAGCCGTCAGCACCAGAGCCTGAGGAAGAGGATCCGGATAATTCTCTGCTTTTTTGAGTATGGCGGCACCGGTCAGGCTCAATCGTCCGCTTGAGAACAAAAATAAATTTACCGCATAGCCCAGCATGATTAGGCCGACAACAACGGGAAACGTACGGCCACGAAGACACAAAAAGACGCCGCTAAAGGTCATCACCCCCACACACAGGGAATACAACAATTCCATTATTCGTCCCTCACAGTTGGCCGGTGTTCAGTCGTCAGCTTGCCCAGATTCGCCAGAATTAATAAAGTCGCCCCCACCACCGTCAGATAAACACCAAGGTCAAAAATCATGGCACTGGCAAGCTCAATTTCGCCTATCCACGGAATATCAAAGTAATCAAACCACGATGTCAAAAAGGGGCGGTCAAAGACCCAGCTGCCAATACCTGTCAATACCGCCATCAGCACACCCCACGCGATCAGGTTCTGATAATTTACTTTGATGCGTGGCTTAATCCAGTCAACCCCGTGCGCAATGTACTGCTGAATCAGTGCAACAGACGTCACCAGGCCGGCGATAAACCCGCCCCCTGGCAGGTTGTGCCCGCGAATAAAAATGAAGGCCGACACTAGCAGAGCAAGGGGCAACAGACTTTGTGAAATCATCACTAATACGGGCGGATGGGCATCTTCCGACCAGGCAATCCCCTTGTCGTTAGCCGATGGCATAGCCAGTCGAATTCGGGTTAGCAGTTTAAATATTCCCAGTGCAGCAATCCCTAATACCGTGATTTCACCCAGCGTATCGAAGCCACGAAAATCAACCAGGATCACGTTTACGACATTGGTTCCGCCCCCACCGGTTTTACTGTTCGCCAAAAAGAAGTCGGAAATACTGTCCAGCGGGCGGGTGATCATCGCATAATTGATGGTTGCAACTATGCCGCCGAGCAGCGCAGCGATAGCCAGATCTCTGACAATTCGTACTGGTGATGACTCTGCCGGCGTTTTTTGCGGCAAAAAGAACAGCGCCAGCATTAGCAGGATCACCGTTACAATTTCAACTGCCAGTTGCGTTAACGCCAGATCCGGCGCCGCAAAGCGCGCAAAGGCTACCGACACGACAAGACCAACGACTGACACTGTGATAAGCGCAACCATTCGCCGTTTGTGTAAAACCGCGGTGACCACTGCACTGATACACAACAAGACTGCCAGGGTAATTTCAATGCCATTGACGCTTTGATGGGGCACCCGGCCCGCCGCGCTGTTTAGCTGCATAAGCGGTATCGCGGTAACAACAATAACCAGCAGCAACAACACGCCCACGTAGCGCTGCAGCGAGCCATTACTCAACCAGTTATTCAGACGGCTGGCCTGCGCTACCACTCCCTGAATGCCACGTTCAAAAACTAACTTAGCATCGGTTTCTGAGAATTGGGACTGAAAGCGATAGAGCCGCTGACGATATGCATAGACCAGCAGCCCTCCCAGAATTGCCACGACACTCATCAGCAGCGGCAGATTCAGACCATGCCATATCGATAAGCTGTAATCGGGCAAGGGCTGATTTGGCAGCAACGATGTCGATGATATTGCCAGTATGTCACCGACCATAAAGTCAGGGAACATTCCTACCATTAAGCAAAGTACAACCAGCAGCTCGACCGGCACCTTCATATAGCGGGGCGGTTCATGAGGCGTTTTCGGTAAATCATCGGGTTCTTTGTTAAAAAATACGTCGTGAATAAAGCGCAAGGAGTACGCAACTGATAACACGCCGCCAACTGTGGCCAGAACAGGAATCATCCAGGATAACGAGCCCAGCGTAACCTGCTCCAGGGTTTCGGCAAAAAACATTTCTTTTGATAGAAAGCCGTTAAATAACGGGATCCCGGCCATAGATGCGGCCGATACCATGGCCAGTGTGGCGGTGTGCGGCATAAATTGCCAGAGTCCGCTGAGTTTACGCATATCGCGAGTGCCCGCTTCATGATCAATGATCCCCGCGGCCATAAACAGTGACGCCTTGAACACCGCGTGATTCATTATATGAAACAGTGCGGCGATAGCAGATAATTGCGTGTTCATGCCAAGAAGCAGGGTAATCAGGCCTAAGTGACTAATTGTTGAATACGCCAGCAGCCCTTTAAGATCGTGTTTAAACAGCGCAATGTAGGCCCCGATTAAGAAAGTCATCAGACCCGTCATACTCACAACAAAAAACCACAGCTCGGTGCCGGCCAATACCGGATAAAGTAATGCAAGCAGGAAAATACCCGCCTTAACCATGGTTGCAGAATGCAGGTAAGCACTGACCGGCGTAGGGGCTGCCATGGCGTGCGGTAGCCAGAAATGGAACGGAAACTGCGCTGATTTGGTAAAGGCGCCTAACAACACGAGTGTCAGCACCACAGGATACAGCGCATGATCTCTGATGGTATCACCGCTACTTAGCACCTTACTCAGATCATAACTGCCAACAATATCACCAATGAGCAGCATCCCGGCCAGCAGTGCAAGCCCACCGGCTCCGGTGATAGTCAGCGCCATGCGTGCGCCTTTTCTCGACTCAGACTTAAACGACCAGAAACTTATCAGCAAAAATGAACTGATGCTGGTTATTTCCCAGGCCATCCACAACTGTAGCAGGTTGTTGGCCAGCACAATTGAGAGCATGGCCGTCATAAATAAAATCAGGTAGGCATAAAAACGGCCGACCGCCTCGTTTGCGGACAGGTAATAGCGTGCATAAAAGATAATGAGCAACCCTATACCCAGTATGAGCAGAGCGAACAACAACGCCAGCCCGTCAACGCGTAAGGACAGTGTTAATCCCGCGCTGGGCATCCATTGAAAATATTCGGTAACAGTTTTTCCTGCTAAGACCTGTGGAGCGAGCGACACTATCTTCGCCAGCGCTACAGCAGGCGCAAGCATAGTCATCCCTGTACAAATATTTCTGCCTAGCCGCTGTGCCACCAGAGGGACAAGACAGCCTAAGAGCAGCAAAACCGGGATCCAAAATAAGCTCATTAAGTTAACCATTCCTCTCTGGTTTTCATTATTATAAAGGGAGTATAAGAATCTCTTTTTTGGTTCTGCAGGATCATAGCACATCACCTGCTTTGAAATCGTTTGTGTCAGCATCACCGGTTAGGTTACCAGGCAAGTGACGCATGACGGTGTATCACCCTGCCCCGGTTCTGGGCCAGTGCTCCGCTTTACAGTGACTCACAGACACTCTGGTGTGCAGCCGCCTGCAGACAAAATCACTATTAAAACAATAAGCTATTCCCTATACGTATTATCTAATTATATCGGATTAACCCGTAACCTTAATTGCCTGCCTCTTCGCCAGCTATTCCCGGAATGACGGGGCGGCCTAACACTATGCCCGCCCCGCACTTTCTGATGTACTACTCAATAAGCCTGAGCATAGCGCAGTATGGCAGTAAATAACCACTCTCGCTGACTGTGCCGTGCCATGGCTGTCAGACCAGTAAGGCGCCAGGTCAGCTGTTATGAGGAGGTGCCAGTGGCTGACGCCGTGTTCAGTCGCTGGAACAGCCATCCCAGCCCGACCAGCACACCTCCCAGGCAAATAAACGACACGGCGCGTAACAAGCCTTCTAACTGACTCATGTCAATCACAAACACCTTTACCACCACAGCCAGTAATAATACAAACCCCGTGTTTTGCAGTGCAGGGAAGCGTTGCTGACGGGCCACGAGTAACAGTGCGATGGAGATCACCAGCCATACCGCAGAATAACTGTACAGTTCGGCGTCTGAGGTGGGCAGGGTCAGTGCCAGCCCGGTATCCTGAAACAGTAACCGGATAGTCCCGTTTACAAACAGCACCAGCATGCCAAGGCCAATCAAACGTAGTGGTTTAGTAAGCCTGTCGTGTACGCTACTGACAAAGGTCAGGGCACAGAGCATGGCCCCCGGAATAAGCCACAGTAACGCCAGCCAGACAACACTGGCAAAGCGAATGAAGCCGCTACTGCCCCAAAACGGATTATCCACAAGCGTGAGGCCAATATGGGAGACCAGGGTTGCCGCTACCAGCAGCAGTGAATAACACCGGTACAGACGGCCAGAAATCCGGCTGTGCCCAACCCGCCAGGCATAGATCACTGCCAGTACACTCCAGGTGCAGGCTAACATTGTCAGAGTTTGATAATTCAGCGTGTCAGGACCGGCCGTTCCCGATAGCGTCAGCATTGTTGCTGTACTGACAAATAACGCTACCACATGCATGATCGCACCCACAAACCACTGGGATAGTGCGTTCTGGCGACAATAGCGGTGACTTAACCACAGGGCGGCTAACACCAGCGGATAGGTAATATAGATCCAGTGTAACGGCCCCACTTGCGTATCGGGCTCTGTCCATGGCGCGAGCGACAGCCTGAGTAACACCAGTGAAACCGCGGTTTTGATTATCCAGTCCGGGACACGTAAACCGTAGCGCGAGGACAAGATCATCATACTGGCGATCTGAAACACAAATACCAGAGACAGCACACTGCCGGCCAGGTGCGTGCCAGCAATCAGCGCAATACACGCGTGCATCAACAGGGTGGCACACATCGCCTGGTAAGCATGCCGGCTACGCAGTGCAAACACGGCGGCCGCCACGCCGTAAAGAGCAAGCTGAACGCTATACACACCTTTCGCTACTGCTACTCCGGTGTCGTCCAGGCGACCAAGCGCGACACCATAAATCAATGGCACAGCAAGTACTGGTACTGCCGCAATCACCGGTCTGCCCGGAAACTTCAGCGCCAGCAGCGTCCCATAGGCCACCCAGGCCAGTGTTGTCAGCTGTATGAACAACGCATTGCCACTGGCGAGCGACATGACATCGCTCCCCGCTACCGGTGTCAGCAACCAGGTACACAGACCTGTCGCAACAATCCCTGCCAGCAGCGAGATGTCCCAGCGGCCATCACGCATTGTCGCCATTCCTGCTATTACACAGGGCAGCAAAGTACTGAACATATGCTGACTGTCCGACCGTGCCAGTGTGATGGTCAGCATAGTAAGAAGCGTAATGCTAAGTATCAGGCCCAGACGTGACGGCGGTTTCAATGCGTATTTTAGCGGTATTGCCTCTGACTGACGATGAATGAGCCGCCAGCCGAGCGTAGGCGTACATGCAAATAAATACACGATACCGGTAATACCGGCAAGCAAGGTTATATAATTGTCCGGTGTTACCGTCAGAAGCGCTACACAATACCAGACGATATGAAGCACGAAAGCCAGAGTGGTTAATCCAGGATATGCCAGTTTTCGCGCTACATATACCAACGATGCAGAGATCAGATTCAGGTACAGCATCAGTACCAGCATGTTTGCGCTGTCTGACTGAAGCAGCGCTGGTACCAGGTAGGCGCCCGCCAGTCCAATCAGCGCAAGCAACAGCCCCAATCGCAGCGCTAGCAAGGTGGCGCACAGAGAAATGGCTGCCAGCATGATAAACGCGACATCCGCACTGATATACCCATAAAAGGCCTGCGCAACATAACTCATTGCATAACAGGTAACGACACCGCCACTGGCGAGTGCAGCCGCCACATATGGGCTTCGTATATTTAGCGATTGCGCATGATTGTGCACGTACACTGACGCAACGATGAGACTTATGCCAAACAGGCCACCAAGGGTCAGCCTTATATAAGGCGGTAGCAATCCTGCTTCTATGGCATACATTGAAAGGAAGATACCGCCAAGCGCCAGGGTAAGCCCCCCTAACCAAAGCAGTCCGTGTTGTTTTAGCGAGTGGGTAATTTGGGCAAGGAATACCTCTGACGTCGTGGACGTCGTGGCAGGCTCAGTCTTTTGGGCTAATGCGTCCTGCGTTGCCAGGTTAGTGTCCCCCGGAGGCGCATCACGCGCATCCTCAGACTCTGGTGAAGTTTCGCTGCTTTGTTGTTCAGCAGATGGCGAAACCGGTGCCCGGTATGCAGACTTTGTCCCCATGCGCTGCACAAGCAATCTCATCTGTCGTTGCAGTGCGTTTACTTTGGTATGCAGATTAATGTTCCATATCAGCAATACCAGGACGAGAAAAAATATAACGCTTATCACCTGAAGCACTCCCTGCATTTTTTCCAGCATAACACCGAATATTACTAGGGAAGATGCGAATAAGTCTATCGCCGTGTGTCCCGGCTTTTTGGGGCACAAAAAAAGGCCACCGAAGTGACCTTTTTCAACGATCCCGGCCTGCGCCGGGATGACGAACACCGATATTAGTCGATGATCTTAGATACAACACCCGCACCTACTGTACGGCCACCTTCGCGGATTGCGAAGCGCAGACCTTCGTCCATGGCGATGGGTGCAATCAGGTCAACAACAAACTTCAGGTTGTCGCCTGGCATTACCATTTCTACGCCTTCTGGCAGCTCAACCGCGCCAGTTACGTCAGTTGTACGGAAGTAGAACTGTGGACGGTAGCCTTTGAAGAATGGCGTGTGACGGCCACCTTCGTCTTTGCTCAGTACGTAAACTTCTGCTTCGAACTTAGTGTGAGGCGTGATTGAGCCTGGCTTCGCCAGTACCTGACCACGTTCAACTTCGTCACGCTTAGTACCACGCAGCAGAACACCAACGTTCTCACCAGCACGGCCTTCGTCAAGCAGCTTACGGAACATTTCAACGCCGGTACAGGTCGTCTTCGTAGTTTCTTTCATACCTACGATTTCGATTTCTTCACCAACTTTGATGATACCTTGCTCTACACGACCGGTTACAACAGTACCACGGCCTGAGATTGAGAATACGTCTTCGATTGGCAGGATGAACGGCTTATCGATTGCACGCTCTGGCTCTGGGATGTATGAATCCAGGGCTTCGCCCAGCTCAACGATTTTCTTCTCCCACTCGGCATCGCCTTCCAGTGCTTTCAGAGCAGAACCCTGAATGACTGGCAGGTCATCACCTGGGAATTCGTATTCGTTCAGCAGTTCGCGAACTTCCATTTCAACCAGCTCAAGCAGCTCTTCGTCATCAACCATGTCACATTTGTTCATGAACACGATGATGTGAGGGATACCTACCTGACGACCCAGCAGGATGTGCTCACGAGTCTGAGGCATAGGACCATCAGTCGCTGCTACTACCAGGATCGCGCCGTCCATCTGTGCGGCACCAGTGATCATGTTTTTAACGTAGTCAGCGTGTCCAGGACAGTCTACGTGCGCGTAGTGGCGAGTAGGCGTGTCATATTCAACGTGTGACGTAGAGATGGTGATACCACGTGCTTTTTCTTCAGGCGCGTTATCGATCATATCGAATGCCTGAGCAGAGCCACCGTGTGCTTTTGCAAGAACAGTAGTGATTGCTGCAGTCAGCGTAGTTTTACCGTGGTCAACGTGGCCGATTGTACCCACATTCAAATGGGGTTTCGTACGTTCAAACTTTTCTTTTGCCATTTTCTCGTTTCCTAAGTTAAAAGTCCGACCCAATATAGACCGGACCGAACCTTCATTTAGATTTAGATTCGTGCTTCAATAATTGCCTGCGCCACATTGTTAGGCGCCTCAGAGTAATTGAAGAACTCCATGGAATAGGATGCTCTGCCCTGCGTCTGAGAACGCAGATCTGTGGCATAGCCAAACATTTCCGAAAGCGGCACCTTCGCGCGGATAATTTTAATCCCCGCTGCGCCCTCTTCCATGCCATCGATCATGCCACGGCGACGATTCAGGTCACCGACAACATCACCCATCCAGTCTTCTGGAGTCGTAACTTCAACTTTCATCATGGGTTCAAGTAACACCGGATTCGCTTCTGCGGCGCCTTTTTTGAATCCCATTGAGCCGGCGATCTTAAACGCCATTTCAGAAGAGTCAACATCATGGAATGACCCGTCAAACAGGGTGACTTTGACATCCAGTACTGGATAGCCCGCCACAACACCATTTTGCAACTGCTCCTGAATACCTTTGTCAACCGAGGGAATGAATTCCTTAGGAATTGCACCACCTACGATTTCATTGACAAACTCGTAGCCCTTGCCCTCTTCCTGAGGTTCAATACGCAGCCAGACATGGCCAAACTGGCCTTTACCGCCTGACTGTCGGACAAACTTGCCTTCCGCTTCCACTTTTTTGCGGATAGTCTCACGATAGGCCACCTGGGGCTTACCGACGTTACATTCCACTTTAAATTCCCGTTTCATGCGATCGACAATGATGTCGAGGTGAAGTTCACCCATACCGGAAATGATCGTTTGTCCGGTTTCATCATCGGTCTTCACGCGGAACGACGGATCTTCAGCTGCCAGTTTAGACAGGGCAATGCCCATTTTCTCCTGGTCAGCCTGTGACTTTGGCTCTACTGCAATCGAAATCACCGGATCCGGGAATTCCATGCGCTCAAGCGTAATCACATTGTTTGGATCGCACAGGGTATCTCCCGTGGTCACATCCTTCAGCCCGATCGCCGCGGCAATGTCGCCGGCGCGGACTTCTTTTAATTCTGCCCGTTCTTTAGAGTGCATCTGAACGATACGGCCAAAGCGTTCACGCTTACTTTTCACGGGGTTGTACACCGTATCGCCGGTGTTCACCACGCCTGAATAGCAGCGGAAGAACGTCAGCGTGCCGACAAATGGGTCGGTCGCAATTTTAAACGCCAGTGCCGAGAACGGTTCGTCATCACTGGCTTTACGTACCGCTTCGGTTTCTTTGCCATCATCCAGAATACCTGTGATTGGTTTTACTTCTGTCGGTGACGGCAGGTACTGAATCACCGCATCAAGCACGGCCTGCACACCTTTATTTTTAAAGGCACTGCCGCAGGTGGCCAATACGATTTCATTATTCAGGGTACGCGTACGCAGTCCTTCAATAAGCTCAGCCTCTGTCAGCTCTTCCCCTTCCAGATATTTGTCCATCAGGGTTTCATTGGCTTCAGCGGCAGCTTCAATCATCTCTGCCCGGTACTGCTGCGCTTTTTCTTCGTATTCCGCTGGAATGTCTTCGTAGGTAAAGGTCATACCTTTATCTTCGCTATTCCAGTTAATGGCCTTCATCTTGATAAGATCGATGACGCCACGGAAATCTTCTTCGGTTCCAATATTTAACTGGATAGGTACGCAATTAGCACCTAAACGCTTGCGGATCTGGCCCACAACGCGCTCATAATCGGCGCCTGCCCGGTCCATCTTATTGACGAAAACCAGACGAGGCACCTCATATTTATCAGCCTGTCTCCAGACTGTCTCTGATTGAGGCTCTACCCCGGAAGACCCGCAAAACACAACAACCGCGCCATCAAGCACACGCAATGAACGCTCAACCTCAATGGTGAAGTCAACGTGTCCCGGCGTATCAATGATGTTGATACGGTGTTGGTCGAACTGCTGTTGCATACCTGCCCAAAAACAGGTCGTGGCAGCAGACGTGATGGTTATACCACGCTCCTGCTCTTGCTCCATCCAGTCCATGGTGGCGGCACCATCGTGCACTTCACCAATTTTATGAGAAAGTCCTGTATAAAACAGAACACGCTCAGTGGTTGTGGTCTTACCCGCATCCACGTGAGCAACGATACCGATATTACGGTACCGCTCAATCGAGGTCTTACGAGGCATACGTCTCTCTCAGTTAAATAACGTTGATTACCAACGGTAGTGTGCAAACGCTTTGTTTGCTTCGGCCATACGGTGAACGTCTTCACGTTTCTTAACCGCTGAACCTTTGTTTTCTGATGCGTCAAGCATTTCAGCTGCAAGGCGTTGAGACATTGATTTCTCACCACGTTTACGTGCCGCTTCTACCATCCAACGCATACCCAGTGCATTACGACGTACAGGACGTACTTCTACTGGTACCTGATAAGTAGAACCACCTACACGACGAGACTTAACCTCGACAGTAGGACGGATGTTGTCCAGTGCATCTTCGAACACATCCAGGTGTGCCTTGCCGGTTTTTTCAGCAACAATATCAAGCGCACCGTAAACGATATTTTCTGCAACTGATTTCTTGCCGTCGAGCATTACGACATTCATGAATTTCGCAAGCAGTTGTGAACCGTATTTCGGTTCAGGTAGGATTTTTCTTTGACCTACGACTCTTCTTCTAGGCATTCTCTATTCTCCGTTGGAATTCAGGGTATCCCCAAAACTCATTAACTACAGTTTGGCCTTACTAAACGGAGAACCGTTAAGACTTGGGCCGTTTCGCGCCGTACTTAGAACGGGCTTGTTTACGATCGTTTACACCCGCACAGTCAAGTGTGCCGCGATAGCACAACACTCTTTGTGGGCAAGCTTGCAGGGCAGCAACGTTGCTTTTCTCAACGGGCTTTCTGCGCGGCTTACGCACTAAATTAAAAAGTACAAAAACCCGAATAACGCTATTCGGGTCATAACGTAAGCGACCTTTTGTTCGTCGCCCTTTTCGTGCCATCACTGTGCTCGTCAGCGCTGGCGGGGTGTCTGATACAAAAAACCGCGCCCACTTTGTGCCCCCTAAAGGCCATCAAAATCGGGTCGCGGCATAGTAATGATCAAACTGTCACCTGTCAAGGTGTACAAAGCATAACCAGCAAGGTTGTGGGTGCTTTGCGGCAACTTAACCGGCCAATCGGGGACGAATGCCCCCGATTCACATCATTACTCGTCAGACGAGGATGCGCTGTCAGACTCCGCGTTCAGAGCTTCAGTCAATGCCTGTTCTGCTTCAGCAGCAGAAACGGACATTTCCTCAATCTCTTCAATGCGTTTCTGAGCACGGCGTTCGTGGTACGCAAAACCGGTACCCGCCGGGATCAGACGTCCGACAATCACGTTTTCTTTCAGTCCACGCAGGTCATCTTCTTTGCCTTGTACAGCCGCTTCGGTCAGTACGCGCGTTGTTTCCTGGAACGACGCAGCAGAGATGAACGACTCAGTAGACAGAGACGCCTTGGTGATACCCAACAGTTGTGTATCAATTTCGGCTGGCATCTTGCCTTGTTTCTCCAGTTCGCGGTTCGCCACTTTCACCATGGCCACTTCAACCTGCTCACCTTCAAGGAACTGACTGTCACCTGGGTGGGTGATGATACACTTACGCAGCATCTGGCGGATCACCACTTCGATGTGCTTATCGTTAATCTTAACACCCTGCAGACGGTAAACTTCCTGAACCTCGTTCACGATGTAGTTGGATACGGCAGAGATACCACGCAGACGCAGGATGTCATGCGGCGACTCCGGTCCGTCGGCGATAACTTCACCTTTCTCAACTTTCTCACCTTCAAACACGTTCAGCTGACGCCACTTAGGAATCATCTCCTCGTAAGCATCACCCTCTGCTGGTGTAATAACCAGTCGACGCTTGCCTTTGGTTTCTTTACCAAAGCCAATGGTACCGGTGATTTCAGCAAGAATCGCTGGCTCTTTCGGTTTACGTGCTTCAAACAGATCCGCAACCCGTGGCAGACCACCGGTGATATCCCGCGTCTTCGAGCTTTCCTGCGGAATACGCGCCAGTACATCACCCGGCTGCGCCATCTTACCTTCAGACGCTTCGATGGTGGTAAAGCTTGGCAGACGGATTTCCTGCAGACCAATCTCTTCACTTTCCAGGATCAGCTTCGGCTCTTTGGCGTTAACCTTGGCCAGGTCTTTAACAACCACACGGGTCAGACCGGTCAGCTCGTCCTGCTGACTCTCGGTGTTCGAGTCGTCAACGTCAGCAAAGCTGATTTTCGCCTGTTTCTCGGTGATGATCGGGTGACTGTGCGGATCCCATCCGGCAACAATATCACCAGCCTGCACCGGAGAACCATCATCAATGGTCAGGGTGGCACCGTAAGGCACTTTATAGCGCTCTTTCTCACGACCCTGGTCATCAATAACCGTCAGTTCCGTAGAACGTGACACAATCACCACTTTATCGTCGGTGTTGCGTACGTACTTCGCATTGTGCAGTTTCAGGCTACCTGCAGTTTTAACCTGCACGCTGTTTTCAGCAGAGGCCCGCGATGCCGCACCACCAATGTGGAAGGTACGCATGGTAAGCTGTGTACCCGGTTCACCGATTGACTGTGCAGCGATAACACCCACAGACTCGCCTTTACCCACCATATTACCGCGGGCAAGGTCACGACCATAACAGTGTGCACACACACCGAAGTCGTTTTCACAGGTGATGACCGACCGTACCATGACCTGATCAACCGAGTTGGCTTCCAGCATGTCTACCAGAGCTTCGTCCAGCAGTGTGTTGCGGGTAACCAGGACTTCGTCGGTGCCAGGCTTGAGGACGTCTTCAGAAACCACACGACCCAGTACACGTTCACGTAGCGGCTCAACAACATCACCACCTTCAATCAGCGGTGACATAGTCACACCTTCGTAGGTGCCGCAGTCAGAGTTGGTGATAACCAAATCCTGCGCAACATCAACCAGACGACGGGTCAGGTACCCTGAGTTCGCTGTCTTCAGTGCGGTATCGGCCAGACCTTTACGTGCACCGTGGGTTGAGATGAAGTACTGCAGTACGTTCAGACCTTCACGGAAGTTTGCCGTGATAGGCGTTTCGATGATGGAGCCATCTGGCTTGGCCATCAGACCACGCATACCCGCCAGCTGACGGATCTGAGCGGCACTACCCCGGGCGCCGGAGTCGGCCATCATGTATACCGAGTTGAAGGACTGCTGTTCTTCCTCTTCACCGTCTTTGTTGATCACAACGTCGGTTTTGAGGTTGTCCATCATCGCCTTAGCGACTTTCTCGTTGGCGTTTGACCAGATATCGATAACTTTGTTGTAACGCTCACCCGCCGTTACCAGACCGTTCTGGAACTGTTCCTGGATCTCGATAACTTCTTCTTCGGCATCATCAACGATTTTCTTCTTCGCTTCAGGGATAACCATGTCATCGATACCGACCGATGCACCCGCAATCATTGCGTAGTGGAAACCGGAGTACATGATTTGGTCAGCCGCGATTACTGTGTCTTTCAGACCCAGCGAGCGATAGCATTCGTTCAGCAGTTTAGAAATCTGCTTTTTGCCCATTGACTGGTTAATCAGTTCAAAAGGCAGACCTTTTGGCAGGATTAGAGAGAAAATCGCACGGCCAACCGTGGTGTCGGTCAGGGTGACTTTTTCTTCTTTGCTGCCGTCTTCGGCCACATCGTATTCGGTGATACGCACTTTCACCCGTGAATGCAGTTCGGCGTTACCGGTACGGTAGGCTTTCTCTGCTTCGTTGGGGCTGGTGAAGACCATGCCTTCGCCAAGACCGTTTACTTTTTCACGTGTCAGGTAATACAGACCCAGTACAACGTCCTGAGAAGGTACGATGATTGGCTCACCGTTCGCTGGCGACAGGATGTTGTTAGTTGACATCATCAGCGCACGCGCTTCCAGCTGCGCTTCGATTGTCAGCGGTACGTGTACCGCCATCTGGTCACCGTCGAAGTCAGCGTTGTAGGCCGCACACACCAGTGGGTGCAACTGAATTGCTTTACCTTCAATGAGGGTCGGCTCAAACGCCTGAATACCCAGACGGTGAAGTGTCGGTGCACGGTTAAGCAGAACCGGGTGTTCACGGATAACTTCATCCAGTACGTCCCAGACTTCCGGTGCTTCGCGCTCTACCAGCTTTTTAGCCGCTTTGATGGTGGTGGCAAGACCACGACCTTCCAGCTTGCCGTAGATGAATGGCTTGAACAACTCAAGGGCCATCTTCTTAGGCAGACCACACTGATGCAGGCGCAGCGTTGGGCCCACGGTGATAACCGAACGGCCAGAGTAATCAACACGCTTACCCAGCAGGTTCTGACGGAAACGCCCCTGCTTACCTTTGATCATATCAGCCAAAGATTTAAGAGGACGCTTGTTAGAGCCGGTGATTGCGCGGCCACGACGACCGTTATCCAGTAGCGCATCAACTGCTTCCTGCAGCATACGTTTTTCGTTACGTACGATGATATCCGGTGCCGCCAGGTCTAAGAGACGCTTCAGACGGTTGTTACGGTTGATAACACGGCGGTACAGATCGTTCAGATCGGAGGTCGCGAAACGGCCACCGTCCAGCGGTACCAGCGGACGTAAGTCTGGTGGCAGTACTGGCAGAACCGTCATGATCATCCACTCTGGCTTGTTGCCAGACTGTTGGAATGACTCAAGCAGCTTCAGACGCTTGGTAATTTTCTTACGCTTGGTTTCAGAGTTAATGCTTGGCAGCTCTTCACGCATCGCCGCAACATCGGCATCCACGTCCAGCACTTTCAGCAAATCGAAAACGGCTTCAGCACCCATTTTGGCGTCGAACTCGTCACCGTGCTCTTCCAGGGCATCCAGGTACTCTTCTTCCGTCAGCAGCTGGCTACGTTCAAGCGTAGTCAGACCCGGCTCGGTCACGACATACGATTCGAAGTACAGTACGCGCTCAATATCACGCAGTGTCATGTCCAGCATCAGTCCGATGCGAGACGGCAGTGATTTTAAGAACCAGATATGGGCAACTGGGCTGGCCAGTTCGATGTGACCCATACGCTCACGACGTACTTTAGTCAGTGTAACTTCAACACCACACTTCTCACAGATAACACCACGGTGCTTCAGGCGCTTATATTTACCGCACAGACACTCGTAGTCTTTTACCGGACCAAAGATACGGGCACAGAACAGACCGTCACGCTCAGGCTTGAACGTACGATAGTTAATCGTTTCAGGCTTTTTAACCTCACCGAATGACCATGAGCGGATCATGTCCGGTGACGAAAGACCGATTCGGATATTATCGAATTCTTCCGTTTTGTTTTGTTGCTTTAGAAACTTTAATAAGTCTTTCACATTACTCTCCCGGCGGAGTCAGTTTCTCAAACCCGGCATTACTGCCGGGTCATTATCTCAAGTCAGTATCACGACCGACGTGTTAGTTGTTTTCTTCAAGCTCGATGTTGATACCCAGCGAGCGAATTTCTTTCAACAACACGTTGAAGGATTCAGGCATGCCTGGCTCCATTCTGTGGTCGCCATCGACGATGTTCTTGTACATCTTGGTACGGCCATTCACATCATCCGATTTCACAGTCAGCATTTCCTGCAGCGTATACGCCGCACCGTATGCTTCCAGTGCCCACACTTCCATTTCACCGAAGCGCTGGCCACCGAACTGTGCTTTACCACCCAGAGGCTGCTGCGTTACCAGGCTGTAAGAGCCAGTAGAACGCGCGTGCATCTTGTCATCGACAAGGTGGTTAAGTTTCAGCATGTACATGTAACCTACTGTTACAGGGCGCTCAAAGGTACGACCGGTACGACCGTCATACAGCGGGATCTGACCGCTTTCTGGCAGGTCGGCCAGTTTCAGCATTTCTTTGATTTCCGACTCGCGGGCACCATCAAATACAGGTGTCGCTACCGGAACCCCTTTACGCAGGTTATTTGCAAGACGTTTGACTTCATCGTCGCTAAAGCTGTCGAGATCAACTTGCTGATGGTTTTCACCTAACTCGTACACTTCTTTAATAAAGTCACGCAGCTTGGCCATCTCTGCCTGCTCTTTGAGCATGCGGTCAATCTTCACGCCAAGACCGTGCGCAGCCATCCCAAGATGCGTCTCGAGGATCTGACCGATGTTCATCCGTGACGGTACACCCAGTGGGTTCAGAACGATGTCAACCGGCGTACCGTGCTCATCGTAAGGCATGTCTTCAACCGGGATTACCGTTGAGATAACACCTTTGTTACCGTGACGGCCGGCCATCTTGTCACCAGGCTGGATGTGACGTTTCACCGCAAGGTAAACCTTCACGATCTTCAGTACACCCGGTGCCAGATCATCACCTTGAGTGATCTTGCGACGTTTTACTTCGAACTTCTTGTCGAAGTCGGCTTTGATTTCGTCATGCTGCTCAGCAATCTGGTCAAGCTCTAACTGTGCATCTTCGTCTTTCAGTGGAATATCAAACCACTTCTCACGCGGTACACCGTCCAGCTTGGCTTCATCCACACCGTTACGCAGCAGCGCGTTACGGGCACGGGCAAAGATACCATCAGCCAGGATGTTGAATTCATCCGACAGGTCTTTTTTGACCTGACGCAGCTGCATGTCTTCGATTTCCAGCGCACGCTTGTCTTTTTCCACACCATCGCGGGTAAAGACCTGAACGTCGATTACGGTACCGTGTACCGAGTTTGGTACGCGCAGCGACGTATCTTTAACGTCTGACGCTTTCTCACCGAAGATTGCTCTTAACAGTTTCTCTTCTGGTGTCAGTTGCGTTTCACCCTTAGGTGTCACCTTACCAGTCAGAATGTCGCCGCCTTTCACTTCTGCACCAATGTAAACAACGCCTGACTCGTCAAGCTTGCTTAGTGCAGACTCACCCACGTTCGGAATATCAGAAGAAATCTCTTCTGGCCCCAGCTTAGTATCACGGGCGATACAGCTGAGTTCCTGAATGTGGATGGTGGTGAAGCGGTCTTCCTGAGCAACGCGCTCAGAAATAAGGATTGAATCCTCAAAGTTGTAACCATTCCAGGGCATGAACGCGATACGCATGTTCTGGCCCAGTGCCAGGTCACCCAAATCGGTCGACGGGCCATCGGCCAGTACGTCACCGGTCACAATCGGGTCGCCAACGCTACAGGTTGGACGCTGATTGATGCAGGTGTTCTGGTTAGAACGGGTGTACTTGGTCAGGTTATAGATGTCGATACCGGCTTCGCCAGGCAGCATTTCATCTTCATTGACCTTGATAACGATGCGACTTGCGTCGACGTAATCAACGGTACCACCGCGTTTCGCCACAACTGTTACGCCAGAGTCAACCGCAATGGTCTTCTCCATACCGGTACCAACCAGCGGCTTATCAGCGCGGAGCGTCGGTACAGCCTGACGTTGCATGTTGGCACCCATCAGTGCACGGTTGGCGTCATCGTGTTCCAGGAACGGGATAATGCTGGCCGCAATCGACACAATCTGCTGTGGCGATACGTCCATATATTTAATGTCTTCTTTTGGCATCAGCGTGGTTTCACCACGGTGACGACAAGGGATCAGATCATCAACCAGTTCGCCATTTTCCGTCAGTGCCACGTTTGCCTGAGCAATTGGGTACTGACCTTCTTCAATGGCCGACAGGTAATCAATTTCATCACCCACCATGCCATCGCTGATACGACGGAATGGGGTTTCAAGGAAACCAAAGTCATTGGTACGTGCGAAACTCGCCAGCGAGTTGATCAGACCAATGTTTGGTCCTTCCGGCGTTTCAATTGGGCACAGACGACCATAGTGAGTCGGGTGTACGTCTCGTACTTCGAAGCCTGCACGCTCACGGGTCAGACCGCCTGGGCCAAGCGCAGAAATACGACGCTTGTGCGTCACTTCTGACAGTGGGTTGTTCTGATCCATAAACTGCGACAGCTGTGATGAGCCAAAGAACTCTTTCACGGCTGCTGAGATTGGCTTCGCGTTGATCAGATCCTGCGGCATGATGTTATCAAGATCGCCTAAGCTCAGACGTTCTTTAACCGCACGCTCAACACGCACCAGACCGACACGGAACTGGTTTTCAGCCATTTCGCCAACAGAACGGATACGACGGTTACCCAGGTGATCGATGTCATCCACTTCGTCTTTACCGTCACGGATTTGGATAAGCTGTTTCATCACAGCGATGATGTCGTCTTTATCCAGCGTGCCAGAGCCGGTCAGCTCATCACGGCCCAGACGGCGGTTGAACTTCATTCGACCCACCGACGACAGGTCGTAACGTTCGTCTGAGAAGAACAGGTTGTCGAACAACGCTTCGGCTGCATCTTTTGTCGGCGGCTCACCTGGACGCATCATACGGTAGATTTCTACCAACGCTTCCAGACGATTCGTTGTTGAATCGATACGCAGTGTATCAGACAGGTATGAACCGTGATCCAGCTCATTAATGTACAATGTCTGGAATTCTTTAATGCCCGCCTGACTTAAGGCTGCCAGATTTTCCAGGTTTAGTTCATCGTTAGCATTAACAATGACTTCACCGGTGTCTTCGTTCACGTAAGTTGCGGCGAATACACGGCCAATCAGATAGTCCGCCGGCACTTCCAGCTCGGTAATCTTGGCTTTTTCCAGGCTGCGTGTGTGGCGTGCAGAAATACGACGGCCAGTTTCTACCAGCACGTTACCTTCTGCATCCAGAATATCGAACTGAGCGGTTTCACCGCGCAGGCGATCTGCGACCACTTCCATCATCAGACGGTCGTCATCTATGCGTACCTGCACTTTGTCGAAGAACATGTCCAGAATTTCTTCTGTAGACATCTCCAGCGCGCGCAGAATAATTGACGCGGGTAACTTGCGGCGACGGTCGATACGGACAAACAGGTTGTCTTTCGGGTCGAACTCAAAGTCCAGCCACGAACCACGGTAAGGAATTACACGTGCGTTATACAGAACTTTGCCTGAGGAGTGCGTCTTGCCTTTGTCATGATCAAAGAATACACCGGGTGAACGGTGCAACTGAGAAACAATAACCCGCTCTGTGCCATTGATGACGAACGTACCGTTCTCTGTCATCAGTGGGATCTCGCCCATGTACACTTCTTGTTCTTTAATGTCTTTTACGGTACCGGGGGCGGCTTCTTTGTCAAACAGAACCAGACGCAGTTTTACTCTTAGCGGTGCCGAGAAGGTGACGCCACGGATCTGACACTCTTTAACGTCAAAAACTGGCTCACCCAGACGATAGCTAACGAACTGCAGCTCTGAGTTGCCTGAATAACTTTTTATTGGGAATACAGAACGGAATGCAGCTTCCAGACCATACTGAGCGTCGGTATCTACCTCAATGAATTTTTTGAAGGAATCAAGCTGAATTGAAAGAAGGTATGGAATTTCCAATACCTGAGGGCGTTTGCCAAAATCCTTACGGATACGTTTCTTTTCGCTATAAGAGTAAACCATGGGTTCCTCAGCCTGCTGATTTATGACCCAACCTGCCGTTTGTTATGTGTTTTAGACATAGCAAACAACAAACTTCCACGACCCTTTTACCGGGCAATTTCACCAGCATATAACAAAAACGGTACAATTATTAGCTAACTGACTGGTTTTCTGCATATTTGTGGTGATCCGGTAGTGCGCCTGGTGCGATACAATCAAGGGTTAAAAACTGTACACCATACAGCGCAAAAAGGCTGGTGGTCAATACAACCACCAGCCTTGCCGTTTCAGGCAGGTAATCTGAACAAACAGATTACTTGATTTCTACTTCTGCACCAGCTTCTTCAAGCTCTTTCTTCAGTGCTTCAGCGTCATCTTTGCTTACGCCTTCTTTGATAGCTTTAGGAGCAGACTCAACTACTTCTTTCGCTTCTTTCAGGCCAAGACCAGTCGCGCCGCGAACTGCTTTGATGACTGCAACTTTGTTGCCGCCGAATGAAGTCATAACAACGTCGAATTCAGTCTTTTCTTCAGCTGGAGCAGCGTCGCCGCCAGCTGCTGGACCTGCAACTGCAACTGCTGCAGATGCTTCAACGCCGAATTTTTCTTCAGCTGCTTCGATTAGCTCAACCAGTTCCATAACTGGCATTTCAGCAATCGCGTTCAAGATATCTTCTTTGGTTAGAGCCATTTCTCTAAACTCCTGGGTTTAATATGTTAAAAAAATCAATATGCCAAAAACGAAAATTACTTCTCGTCTTTGATCGCCGCCAATACGCGCACAAACTTCGAAGGCACTTCGTTGACTGTTCGAACGAACTTGCCAACAGGTGCTTTGAAGGTTGCAAGTACTTTTGCAAGTGCTTCGTCGCGGGTAGGTAGTGCTGCCACTGCGTCCAGTTTTTCCGGACCAAGCAGACCGTCGCCCAGAGACAGTGCGGTAACTTCTAGCTTCTTATTAGTTTTTCCAAAGTCTTTGAAAAGACGTGCCGCACCACCAGGTGCGTCAATGGAGAAACCGTAAATAAGCGGGCCAGTTAATGCACTGTCCATGTCTTCGAACTTGCTGCCTTCAAACGCACGTTTTGCCAGTGTGTTACGAATTACCTTCAGGTAAACGCCTTGTTCACGAGCTTTGATGCGCAGGTCAGTCAGTTCGGCAACTTCCATCCCACGGTATTCAGCGACGGCAACGGATAGAGCGCGAGATGCAACATCGGAAACCTCTGCTACGATCTCTTTTTTTGCTGCTAAGCCTAATGCCACTGAGTTCACCTCTTTGTATCTGACATTTGAAGCCTTTACTTCGCCTGTCAGGGTTCACAGATTGATACCTAAGACTCTCGCCTTTGGTACCGCTCCACGGTGTTTGTTACCCCAGAGAGTCTGAGTCAAACCACCGTCTGCGCAGGTTTACTATTAAGTTGCATGCTCAATGCTAAAGTTCTCTTACCTCTTTAGCGTGCAACACCTGCGGTCTTGGACGGGAACTGTCATCATAGATAACAGCTCCAACCCATATTCTTTTTACAAGAGAAACCGGCGCACTGCCGGCAGGACTTACAGGCCTACAGAGCCTTTATCAACGGCAACACCGGCACCCATTGTGGTGCTCAAGCTTACCTTCTTGATATACATACCTTTGGCTGAAGAAGGCTTGGCTTTCTTCAGTGCATCCAGCAGCGCTTCCAGGTTTTCCTGGATTTGGTTTGCTTCAAACGCAATTTTACCAATGCTGGCGTGGATGATGCCGTTCTTGTCGTTACGGTAGCGAACCTGACCCGCTTTTGCGTTTTTAACCGCGGTAGCAACATCTGGTGTTACTGTACCGGTTTTAGGGTTAGGCATCAGACCACGTGGGCCCAGGATTTGACCTAGCTGACCAACAACGCGCATCGCGTCCGGGCTGGCTACAACAACGTCAAAGTTCATTTCGCCTTTCTTAACCTGCTCAGCAAGGTCGTCCATGCCAACGATGTCAGCACCGGCTTCTTTCGCGGCATCCGCGTTAGCGCCTTGTGTGAATACCGCTACGCGAACGTCTTTACCCGTGCCGTTTGGCAGTACTGTTGCACCGCGAACGTTCTGGTCAGATTTCTTCGCATCGATACCCAGGTTAACTGAAACGTCAATGCTTTCAGCAAACTTGGCAGTGGCCAGTTCTTTGAGCAGCGCTACCGCTTCATTAATTTCGTACTCTTTTGTCGCGTCTACTTTGTCGCGGATAAGACGAGCGCGTTTCGTTAATTTAGCCATTCGATTAGTCCTCTACGTTCAAGCCCATGGCGCGAGCAGAACCCGCGATAGTGCGAACCGCTGCATCCATATCAGCCGCAGTCAGATCCGGCTCTTTGGTTTTCGCGATTTCTTCTAACTGAGCGCGGGTAACGGTGCCCACTTTCTCAGTGTTAGGACGGCCAGAACCGCTCTTGATGCCCGCTGCTTTTTTCAGCAGGTAAGAAGCTGGAGGCGTTTTAGTTACGAATGTGAAAGAACGATCTTCGTATACCGTGATTTCCACTGGTACCGGAGCGCCTTTTTCCAGGCTATCTGTTTTCGCGTTGAACGCTTTACAGAATTCCATGATGTTCACACCGTGCTGACCCAGTGCAGGACCAACCGGTGGACTTGGGTTTGCAGCACCCGCTGCAACCTGAAGCTTAATTAAGCCACTTACTTTTTTAGCCATTATTAATGCTCTCTCTGTTGGGTCTGACGCCTCGCAAGTATTGAGAATACGTGCTCAATCGGCTCCCCGTTTCCGTTTAAAAGGGCGCGCATTATATAAGGTGATTAAAACCTATGCAACCCATAATTTGCGTGTTTTCTGAACTTGGTCTACGCCGTATCAGAAAACAAAAAAGAGCGCCGTTGCGCTCTTTTACTGCCCCGCTCTGTTGAGCGGAATGTATCAGCCTTTCTCGACCTGACCGAACTCCAGTTCGACAGGGGTTGAGCGGCCAAAAATCAGAACCGATACTTTTACGCGGCTTTTTTCGTAGTCGACTTCTTCGACCACGCCGTTGAAGTCGGCAAATGGTCCATCGATAACACGCACCACTTCGCCTGGTTCAAACAGGGTTTTCGGTTTCGGTTTATCCACCGACTCTTCCAGACGGTTAAGAATGGCATCGGCCTCTTTTTGCGAAATCGGCATTGGGCGTTCCGCAGAACCGCCGATGAAACCCAGCACCCGCGGTACACTTTTCACCAGGTGCCACGAGTCTTCGTTCATTTCCATTTCTACCAGCACGTAGCCTGGGTAGAATTTACGCTCAGATTTACGTTTCTGGCCAGCACGCATTTCAACTACTTCTTCTGTCGGTACCAGTACCTGACCGAAGTAGTCTTCCATGTTGTGCATTTTGATGTATTCAAGCAGGGTCTTTTTTACCCGTGACTCATATTGAGAATAGGCCTGAACCACATACCATCTTTTCTTTTTTTCTTCAGACATCGTTTACGCTCCTATTCCCGTGATAAAACTGACAAGGCGTACCATGATGCCATCGATGCCCCACAGAATAAGTGCCATTACCAGCGTTGCCGCCAGTACAATCAGCGTCGTCTGGTTCGCTTCCTGGCGCGATGGCCATACAACCTTACGCACTTCCATGCGGGACTCTTTGGCGAAGGTCAGAAACGCACTGCCTTTGGTCGTGGTCGCGGCTATTAAACCGGCAATAACGACAACTGCCACGGCGGCCAGTGCGCGATACAGCACAGAGATCTCGCCGTACATTGTGTTGGCCGTTACCAGGCCACCTAGCAGGGCAATAACGACCAGCCACTTCACCATGTCCAACGCATTGGACGGATTTTCCGTTTTTTCGCTCATGTCACGATCCTAGCACTTACTGCGTCTTTATCAGGCTCACGTCTCTGCGTGACCACTATATAATCTGGCAGGGGTGGAGGGACTCGAACCCCCAACCATCGGTTTTGGAGACCGCTGTTCTACCAATTCGAACTACACCCCTGTGGTGTGCGTTAGCGCACAAAATCAACTTACACTGCCCTTGTGATAGTAGCGTTTTTCTTAGGAAAGTGCGGTATCGCAAGGGAGGGACGCGTATTATACTTATCCGCCTTTAAGTTACAAGCGCTTTGTGATGCTGTAAGTGTCGGCGGCCGTTTTGAGGAACAAGGAGAAGCGACTACAGCTCACTTCCCCTTTATATTGCTATTGTGATACACGCTAACCAGGCCATTTCGCCTGAATCGCTGACAGTGTCATCGTCAAAACGTTTTGTCAGGTGTAGTAACACTACTTAGTAGCAATCACGCTTAATGCGTGTGCCCGTTTTTTTGCACTTAGGGGCCTCAGAGCGGGACTCTTTTACCGACTTGTCACCACCGCCTTGTGTCGAAGCGCAGCCGCTTAATCCTAAAAATGCACTCAGCAGCGAGATAGTCACCAGTTTTTTCATTATAAATTTCCTTATTTGGTAAATTGGATAAGCGCCGAGGCACACCTGCCGAAGACACAATGTCGCAACAATGCGTCGGGCTGGATTACACCGGTCAAAAACACGACCCAAGGAAGACTCTTGCACCGTACACTCCTTGTCAGGCGTGCTGACCTTTACAGATTGACAACGAAAATTCCACCCCGCGCGGCGCCAAATATGTTGCAAAGTGTGTAAAACACGATGACTAACGGATTTAGGCAGACAAATACCTGTTTGCTGAATCTTCTTTCAACGCGCTAGTCATCGGGTATTTACCGAAGCGAACCGCCGGTCCCCAGAAACAGCGTCAGCAGTATGGTTGTCGCAAACAATACCGATGCGCCAGCCAGGCCACTCTGTCATACCAACAACTATTCATCAGTACAGTAGCGCTCCCTCTCCTGTTCAGCGAAACTTAGTAGCGCTGAATGGATCAGCGTTTTTTTAAAAGGATATTAACTATGAGAGATTTACAGCTTAACGAACTAATAAATGTAAATGGTGGCTGTGCAGAGCATTGCTGGGGCGATTTTGAGGCCGGCGACCTTGCAGCGGTCACCATCGGCGGGATTGTCGCCGGGAGTGCAGGTGGGCCTGCAGGCGCAGCGGCTGGCGGGGCCGGGGCGGCATTAGCATATTTGTTGGGCGTGGTATGGACAGAAGAATAAGCCTGAATCATCGGGTGCTGAAGGAAGAGCTTAAACATGCCAGTACTTAAAGAAATAGTCTGCCTGACGGTGAGTATAACAACGGGTCTTCTGCTACTTTGTCTGGCGAATAAAGGCAATGCTGACGGCGCCTCTTTAGTCTCACTTTTGATTGTCGGCGCACTAATTGCCGTTACCTACTTGCTTGTCAGAAAAGCACTGAATCGTTAAGCAGTGAGGTCGTGGTGCAGGTAACCTTTTGCAGCCGACTTAAGGGCGAGTGCCTGTTACTTAATGGCGGAATAGTAAGGTAAGTGCGCGTCGCTGCGGCACCGCACTTCTAAGGAGTTACGCCATCATTATTCTGGAATTTCATGGCGTAACTACAATAGCGGTTAAGGACGGTCTCAGCCTATCGATTACCTATCATTAAGCAGCGTGGTCAGCACCAGCAGCTTATCCTCATATTGCTGCTTTTCCTGGTCATCCCAGGTTTTTTGCAAGGCGGTATTCAGTGCGTCCACAGCCTGGTTGTATTGTTTTTTCTCCACATACACGTTGGCCAGCCCATGATAAGGCTCCACCAGATAGGGGGCGACATCTTTTGCCTTTAAATAAAGTGTTTTCGCCAGACTGATATCGTCATTTCTAAGCGCCTCCCGGGCTCGCCATACCCAGTTATAAGGGTTGCTGTCGACCGCATCATCGATGCTTGCCGCAATTTGCCGGGCTTCATCATGCCGGTCATGGCGCTCAAGGTAGGCAATATAGTTTTCGCGCAACATCAGATTGTCATAGCTGTTTTCGATGGCGAAACGGTAAAACTGTCCGGCCGCATCCGGTTGCCCCACCCGGCCAAGCACGACCGCCATCAGGTTAATACTGTCAGCGGCACGCCTATCCAGTTGCCAGGCTTTATCGGCATAAAACAGTGCCAGCCTGTTTGCCTCCTTTACCAGCGACTCTGCTGTCTTATTGCGGTAAAACATGGCCAGCAGCGCGTTTTTGCTCACCATGTCACCGTGTATTTTTCCCGAATAGTAGTCGATATAAATCTTCTTCGGCTTTTTATGTGGTTGGTCGGCCAAGTCTGCTTCACGATCCCGCAAGATGGCTCTGACATGTTTAGCCATCAACATAGTCGAACCTTTTTGCTTGAAAATAGGGTTAGACATGTCTTCCTGAAAGCTGATATTTACCCCCGCTTCCTGCGCCAGTGCAGCGGTAAGCAGCGCGAGCGACAAACAGTTACCGGCATTTTCCTGCATCGCATGCGACGCCGTGAAAGTTTCGCCCCGGAAATCAAAGCCCCAGATACTGCTTTGCAAAAATTCATCGACACGCTGGGCTGGAGTCAACGCCCTGTTTTCAACCGCCGATGACCAGTCATGAAACGCGCGCTTTTGCACCTCTGTCAGCTCAGTAATGTCTTGGATCTGTGTCACTGCCTCCGCATCGGGCGCTGGCACCGTATATTCCGGATACCAGGCGGGTGACGTGGACTGTAATTGCGCCGTGTCTGACGATAATGCTGAACAGCCCCCTAGCGCCAGTACCGCAACTAAGACTGATATCCTTTTCAACATACTGCTACTCCGCTACGTCGTTTCATTACAATGCCATGGCCTCTGGCGTTAGTCTACTCCGATAAAGCCGCCGGTCTGGTGGGCCCACAAGCGCGCATAAATCCCCTCGCGCTCAAGTAACTCGGCATGAGTGCCCGCTTCGACAATTTTGCCCTCGTCCAGCACCAGTAGCCGATCCATCTTCGCAATGGTCGACAGCCGGTGAGCAATTGCCATCACGGTTTTATCCTGCATGACTTTCTCCAGGCAGGCCTGAATGGCTGCTTCCACTTCTGAATCCAGCGCCGATGTGGCTTCGTCCAGAATAAGAATGGGCGCATCTTTAAGCAGCACTCGGGCAATCGCGATACGCTGACGCTGCCCACCGGAGAGCTTAACGCCACGCTCACCAACGTGGGCATCATAGCCGGTGCGCCCTTCGTTGTCGGTCAGTGACAAAATAAACTCATGGGCTTCAGCCTGTTTCGCCGCGGCGATCATGTCCGCTTCGCTGGCATCGGTGCGACCATAAAGAATATTGTCACGCACTGAACGGTGCATGAGTGATGTGTCCTGCGTGACCATGCTGATTTTCTCGCGCAACGTTTCCTGCGGCACGTCTGCGATACGCTGCCCGTCAATGAAAATATCGCCCTGCTGAACATCATAAAACCGCATTAACAGGTTAACCAGCGTCGACTTACCGGCGCCCGAACGCCCGACCAGACCGACCTTTTCACCAGGCTTGATGTTGATATTCAGGTTATCAAACACATTGATTGGCTTGTCATGGGCGCCCCGGTAGGCAAAATGAATAGCGGAAAATTCAATACCGCCACCTTTTACTGACAACGGCGTTGCATCTGACTTATCTTTTACCGTAACAGGCTGCGCCAGCGTGTTAATACCGTCCTGTACGGTGCCTAAGTTTTCAAACAGCGCTGTCACTTCCCACATGATCCAGTGCGACATGCCGTTCAGCCTCAGGCATAAACTTATTGCGACGGCGATATCACCGGGGCTGACAATATTGTCCAGCCACAACCAGACTGACATTGCACCAATTGCAAAGATAAGAATGGCATTAGCCATTTCCACCGCAAACTCCAGTACCGTGACCAGACGCATTTGCGGATACACCGTTTTTAAAAAGCCATCCATACTTTCACGGGCGTAATCAGCTTCCCGGCGGCTGTGCGAGAACAGCTTAACTGTGGTGATATTGGTGTAGCTGTCAACAATTCTTCCAGTCATCATAGACCGCGCATCAGCCTGACGCTGTGACACTTTTTTAAGGCGGGGCACCAACTGACGCAGGATAAACACATACACCCCAAACCAGATAACAAGTGGCATGGCCAGACGCCAGTCTGTGGCAAAGATAAGCACCACCATCGACACAAAATACACGCTGATGTAGACCATCAAATCCAGCAGCTTGGTCACGGTTTCGCGCACAGACAGTGCGGTTTGCATGACTTTGGTAGCAACCCTGCCTGCAAACTCATTGTGGAAGAAGGTCAGGCTCTGACTGAGCAGATAACGGTGCGCCTGCCAGCGGATACGCATGGGATAGTTGCCCATCAGCGACTGACGGCTGAACAGCGAGCGCAGTAAAATAAAACCGGGAATAAACACCAGCACCACTGCACCCATGCCGATGAGTGTCCATTTTTCCTGGGCGATAAAGGTTGACCGGTCTGATTCGGCAAACCAGTCCACCAGTTGCCCCAAAAATCCAAACAGCGCCACTTCAAGCACCGCGACGATGGCGCTGATCAGAGAAACCACGGCGATGATGCGCCACATGCCTTTGGTGTAGTAGCGGCAAAACGCCACCAGCCCTTTAGGTGGCTCGGAAGGCGATTCACTGGGAAACGGCTGCGTCAGCCGTTCGAAAAAAGAAAACATAATACCCCGATAATGTAGCGGCCAAATCTTACGTGCAGGCAAAAAAACACCGACGTTAACTATGGCTGTGTCAGACCGGCGTAATCATAACGGATTGTTTATGCAGCGTCAGTCCTGCCAGCCAAGTGACTTTAACGCACTTTCTACTTTTTCACGGTGCTGCGCCTGCCATTCATCCAGTGACACCGACGCATCATGCTCGGCGCGTTTTTTTGCTATGGCAAGGGCTTCATCCGCCTTTTCTTTAGGCAGCACGGCGATACCTTCTTCATCGGCCACGATGATATCGCCAGGGTTAACGGTCACCCCGCCGCACTGAACCGGCTCATTGAGTGGAGAAATTTTTTTCTTTGCGCCTGGTTTGGGAATGACACCACGGGCATAAACCGGAAACTGCATGTCACGGACTTCCACTACATCCCGGATTGCGCCATCAATCACAAAACCCCTTATGCCGCGCTGCTGCGCTATTGCACAGACATTGCCGCCCGCCAGCGCAAATCGATCATCCGCTTCAACGACAATGACATCGCCCGGGTTCGCCCGGTAAATGGCCGCATGCAGCATCAGATGATCACCTGCTTCACATTTTACCGTGAACGCCGGCCCCGATATTCTGGGGATCGCTCGCCACAGACCGGCAATCTGGTAATCCATAAACTGCTCACGCGGCAGTGCATCGGCATAATCACACGTCGACACTGCGCAGTAACCTTCATTCATTCTCTTTCCTCCGCGTAACGTTGCGCCATTGCACGCCTTGCACTTGACGATGCACAGTTAGCTAACGCCCGCCATCATAGCAAGCCAGTACAGACAAATGACCAGTTGCGCCAGAAAGGCAACACCCCGGATGGCAATGGCCCATACAGCACCAGAGCTGATATGCACCAGTGACTGCACAACCCGGCAGGCGATGAGCGTATAGGCAAGCGGATCGGTGACGGCTTGCTGCTGAAGCGCAATGGCGAGTAACAACGTACCCACTATAATGACACTGCTTTCCACGCAATTGGCATGGGCACGGGTAATCCGCAGACCTCTTTGCCCGACATCACTGCCATCGGCATTAAATTTCACCGAACGGTTTTCTGCTATAACCAGCATCGCACGGCAACCGACCAGCATAAAAATCAGCAGGACGGTCCAGACGATATACATTACCAGTGCCAGACTTGTTGCACTCACTTGTGACCTCATTGCCAGTTTGGGTTTTAGCCAATATATCAGGGTTCCCGCTAAGTTGTTACAACATGTGTAATTTTTGCCGTTTTGCTTTCTATCACGCGTTCTGCGTGCAAATATTAGCTGCGAAAAATCTGTGTCCAGGCCGTATCGGTTTAATCTCTGCCACTTAACGTCTGAGGTGATCGGTGCACGGCAGTTACGGGCACTGCCTGAACGATCCGGACTGATGCGCAACCAGCCTGCTTCCGTCCGCTACGCTTTTTTACAGGAAATACTATGTATAAATCTCTACTTGCGCTCAGTGTTACCCTCGCACTGACGGCATGCAGCCCTCAGTCTGCAACAACGACATCACAATCAGACAGTACTGAACAGGCACAGCAATCTGCCGCTCAAACAATACAACTCGACTCCGGCATTATTCGGGAAAACATGAATCTTAGTGTCGATCCCGGTGACGACTTCTTTGCTTACGTTAATGGCAACTGGATAGACAACACGACGATTCCAGCCGACAAGTCCCGCTATGGCAGCTTCACGATTTTGCGAGATGACGCGCAGGACGATGTCATGGCTATTATTAAAAATTCCGCCGAGGGCGATTTCGAGAAAGGTTCGAACGAGCAAAAAGTGGGTGACTTCTACCAGTCTTATATGGATATGGAAACCCGTAACGCGCTGGGCGTCAAACCGCTTAGCGACGATATGGCCATGATTGAGGCCATTAAAGATCGCAGTGAACTGGCGTCCTATTTTGCGTATGCCAACCGCTACGGCTTTGGCACGCCAATCGCAATTGGTCAGGTGCCCGATTTTAAATCACCGAAAGAATATATGATCTACACCTGGCAGGCCGGACTGGGTTTACCAGAGCGTGACTACTACTTTAAAGACGATGATGCCTCAGAAGAGATCCGCACCGCTTATGTCAGTCATATTGAAAAGATGCTGTCTCTGGCAGGGCTTGAGCAGCCAGCTGAAAAAGCGCAGATGCTGATGGCACTGGAAACCCAAATCGCCAAACTGCATATGAAAAAAGAGCAGACCCGGGACTGGGCATCTAACTACAACAAAGTCGCGATTAGTGAGCTCTCCTCGCTGATGCCTAATTTCGACTGGAATGCGTTTCTTACGCAGGCGGAGCTTCAGGACGTAAGTAACCTTGTCATTCTGCAGACAGATTTCATGAAGCAGCTGGATGGTCTGATTCAGAAGACCAGCCTGGAAGACTGGAAAACGTTTTTGAAATGGGGACTTATTAATGCCTCTGCTACCCGCTTAAGTGAAGACTTTGACAATGCTAACTTCGCGTTTTACCACAAAACGCTGAACGGCGTGGAAGAACCTCGCGAACGCTGGCGCCGTGCCGTTGATGTCGTAAACCAGCACGTCGGTGAGGTCATTGGCAAAGTCTATGTGAAAAAGCATTTCCCGCCGGAAGCGAAAGCACGCATGATGGAAATGGTCGACAACCTGCTGCTGGCTTATAAAGACAGCATTCAGGAGCTGGACTGGATGACCGACGATACCCGCGCACAGGCGCTGGATAAGTTATCCAAGTTCACAGTGAAAATTGGTTACCCGGATAAGTGGAAAGATTATTCGGATTTGACCGTCGCGGCTGATGACCTGTACGGCAACCTCAAACGCTCTGCCGATACGCAGTACGCAGAAATGCTGGAAAAACAGGGCGGCCCTGTCTGGACCCATGAGTGGTCAATGACACCGCAAACCGTAAACGCTTACTATAACCCGACCATGAACGAAATCGTATTCCCGGCTGCCATCCTGCAACCGCCGTTTTTCGACATGGACGCAGAAGACGCAGTTAACTATGGCGGCATTGGCGCCGTTATCGGTCATGAAATCGGTCACGGCTTCGATGACTCCGGCTCAACCTTCGACGGTGACGGCGTGTTGCGTAACTGGTGGACGGATCAGGACCGCGAGGAATTTGAAGCACGTACCGGTGAACTGGTGAGTCAGTACAATGAGTTTGAAGCACTGCCGGGTTTATTCGTCAATGGCGAATACACGCTGGGTGAAAACATTGGCGACCTCGGTGGCATCAGCATTGCGCTGAAAGCGTATCACATGTCGCTGGACGGCGAGGAAGCGCCAGTACTTGATGGCTTTACCGGCGATCAGCGTGTGTTTATTGGTTTTGGTCAGGTTTGGGCAGTGAAGTACCGTAACGAAGCACTGCGCAGCCGTATTCAGACTGACACACACTCACCGGCACACTTCCGTGCCAACGGTTCAGTACGAAACGTGCCTGAGTTTTATAAAGCCTTTGACGTCAGTAAGGATGATGCGCTGTACCTGCCACCCGAAGAGCGTGTAAAGATCTGGTAATCAGGAGGCGCTGAGTGTCGCCAGGGCACTGAGCGCCGCATCGGCCTGCTGCACCGGAACGAACAGGTGGTCGTGATAATAAGCGGCCACCACATTTGCACTTATCCCTGCCTCAGTCAGGGCAGCGGATATTGCTGCAGTCATGCCCACGGCATCCAGGCTGGAATGCACATTACAGGTAATGCAGTTAAATACGCCCGCAGATTGCCATCCCTCTCTGGCAGCGACCGCCAACGGCACAATCAGGGTTACCCCTTCTTTCTCTACAAACAGCCCGCGCACGTCGTCAATCACAGGTAACAAGGCCTGCTTATCAGCCACAGAGACAAAGGTATACTGCTGGTTGTCCAGTACTGGCGATAATCCCCTGAGTAAGGCGGTTAAATCAGTTTCACCCTGCATGTTTCCTCTCAGCCAGATAGTTGTTTATGTGTTTACTGCGCTATCAAACACGGCCAGCGTGGCTATGCCAGCTTCCGGGCCCGTACCTTTTTGCCTTTAATTTTACCTTCCCGAAACTGAGCCATTGCCCGTTTAACGCTTCTGGTTTTTACCGCCACGAAGCTCTGACTGTTGCGCACCGCGATTTTACCGATATCATCCCCGGGAATACCGGCTTCCTGGGTTAACGCTCCCAATATATCGCCGGGCCGCAGCTTCTGCTTTTTACCCGCCCCCAGCATGATCGCGGTATAGTCGGGCATGACAATTCGGTTTTTATGAAAGCGTAATGCTTGCGCGCCTTTTACCGGAATGTCCCGTTTCAGCCGCTCTGCAAGTTGCTCAATGCGTAACAAATCGTCATCGACAATCAGTGAGACTGCCTGTCCGGTTTCACCGGCCCGGGCGGTGCGCCCGACGCGATGCGTGTGGGTGTCCATGTCTTCACTTAAGGTGTAATTGATAACGCAGTCAACACTGCTGATATCCAGTCCCCGGGCCGCGACATCGGTCGCGACCAGTACCTGTAGCGCGCCCAGTTCAAACTGCATCAGTACCGCATTGCGTGCATGCTGCTCCATATCGCCCTGCAGCCCTGCCGCTACAAAGCCCTCCTGCGTTAACGAGGCAACCACCTCGACAACCTGCTGACGGGTGTTACAAAATACCATCGCGGTGCTCGGTTTATAATGGGTGAGTACGGCCTTTAGCGACTGTTCGCGGGTATGGCTAAGAACATGGTAGGCCACTTCGCTGATCGCCGGCGGCGCCGATGATTCCGTGACACTGATCACTTCCGGGTCGAGCTGATAGCGATGGGCCAGTTTTGCCAGTGGCTCGGGGAAGGTCGCTGAAAAAAATAAACTTTGAGCGTCATTCGGCGTGGCTGCAAAAATCGCGTCGACACTGTCGATAAAACCCATATCCAGCATGCGGTCGGCTTCATCAAGCACACGGGTAGTAACCTGACTGAGATCCAGGCGTCGTTTCTCAAGGTGCTCAGCCAGTCTGCCCGGTGTACCTACAACAATATGACACCCGTGTTTAAGCGACTGAATGTCGGGCCCCATTGGCTGACCTCCGCATAAAGTCAGCACCTTAATATTCGGGATATGACTGGCCACCATCCGGCATTGCTCGGCCACCTGTGCCGCCAGCTCGCGCGTCGGGCATAGAATAACGGCCTGCGGACGCCGTAGCGACGGATTAAGCTTGTTTACAATGGGCAGTGCAAAGCACAGCGTTTTACCACTGCCGGTCTGTGCCATACCCTGAATATCCCTGCCGGTAAGAGCGTGCTCCAGACTGGCTTGCTGAATAGGTGACGGCGCAGTGATGCCATTGCGGCTCAGGGCCTCAATGACCGCGCTATCAAGTGGTAAAGAAGAAAAAGACTGCATGGTTATTCCTGTTCACTCCATAGCTGGATCACGCCGTCCTTCATGTGGTGAGATCCGCCAACAACATTATTAAGTTTCTTGCCCCAGGCCTCTGCCCAGCGCGTAAATTCCGGAGCCTGTTTTACTTTTACAGAAGCAGCCTTGAGGCGCTCAACCAGCGCTGGCTCAGTCTGCGCTTTCGAAAGAACGAGATAGGTAGTAATCAGGCGATAAGTCGCCGCTAGACGGATCCCCTCGCAGGCAGCAACAAGCGCCTGGCAGGCACTATCTACCGCCCCTCTGGAACCAAACAAATAATCAACATCGCCCTCCAGTAAAGCGGTTGTAGCCGCTTCCCAGGTATCAAACTCATGCACCTCAAATCCTGCTTCACGCGCTATCTGTTCGCGATAGTCGTTGGTAAGTACAGCGACTGCTCGCTTAACTGGCACGTCCTTAAAGCTGTCAAACCGTTGCCCGCTAAGGCTGTAGAGCCCATGCATATTGCGGGTAATGGGTGTTATCCAGTGATACTGAGATTCACGCTCTGCGGTTCTTGCGACCGAAAATGCCATGACATTCGGCTTGAGTGATTCTTTGGCAATGCGATCCCAGGGGGCAGAAAGAACCGGCGTATCCAGCCCGGCCTCATCCAGTATGGCCCTGACTAATTCAACTGCATACCCTGTGACGTCGCCTTCGCTGTTACGTTCACTGAAAAAGGGGACCTGGTCTGCCATGACCCATAAGTCTTCAGCATTAAGTCGCAACGGCCCGCTAAAACTCACTATCCCTTCACTCTCACTCGCCTCCACTCCCAGCGCAGATAGTCTGGGCAGTGTCGTATTCACCAGGTTGCGAAACTTTTCAGACTGTTTGAACGTTATGGCCGCCTGTGACAGCCGCGCTGCAAGATCAGCCAACGCTGGTGTGCGGGGCAGTACCAGGTAACTGTAGGTCATGTCAAGCTTCATAACCGGGACAAGATCATCACAATTCATCTTTGCGGTTTTGCACCGAATGGACATACCAATATCTGAAAATAAAAGGCCGTCTACACGGCCTTTCTGCACCGCTTCAATGGCCTGCGTCCAGTTATTGACTTCCATCAGGTTTTCCACCCCATGGTCGCGCAACAGGGATGTCCGGTAATCACCACGGCGCACTGCGGCGCTACTGACATTTGAAAAGGAGGGAGAACTGGTGTTTGCAAGCGGGTGACTTTGCTTTACATAAAACGTGACCCGGTTTGCAGATACAGGGGTTATCCAGTAGAAATCTTCTTCTCTTTCAGGTAGCCGGACTACGGCTGAAGCCAGCACCTCTTCCTCTCGCCGAAGGTTTGCCAGCATCCGGGCAAAGGGCACGGCTTCAACACTCGCATCCATGCCAGCCTCAGCCAGAATACCTTTGCTGAGGCTGACCGAGTAGCCAGAAACGTGACTTGCGTTCACTTCGCTGAAGACCGGCATCGGTGACACCATTACCTTCACCGTTGCCGCAGCACTCGTCGCTATTAGCAGGCACGCTGCAAGCAGTGTCCCCGTCAGCCACTTCATGGGGTATCGAAAGCGCTCTGCAGTTTCCATTGCAGGGTATTCCCTGCAAAGAAAGGTACCATATCCGTACCGTCCGCCAGCGTCACTTTCTCCGGTACCTGCCAGGCCGTTCTCTGTAGCGTAATCGTGGTAGTATTGCGTTCAAGTCCGTAAAAGTCGGCGCCATTTTCACTGGCAAACGCTTCCAGCTTATCCAGCACGCCCAGCTCATCGAAAACCTGTGCATACAGTTCAATTGCACTCCATGCACTGTAGCAGCCTGCACAACCACAGGCATTTTCCTTCTTGTGACGCGGATGGGGCGCTGAATCTGTGCCTAAGAAAAATTGCTTATTGCCACTGACCACTACATCACGTAGCGCCTGCTGATGGGTATTGCGCTTTAATACTGGCAAACAATAGTTGTGTGGACGTACCCCGCCCACCAGTAAATCATTGCGGTTAAGCAATAAATGTTGCGGCGTAATAGTAGCGGCGACATTGCTTCCACCGGCTTTAACAAAGTCTGCCGCATCGGCGGTGGTAATGTGTTCAAACACCACCTTAAGGGTTGGAAAAGCGGCCACGATAGGTGCCATATGGGTATCAATAAACGCTTTTTCGCGGTCAAAAATATCAATATGACTGTCTGTCACCTCACCGTGAATAAGCAATAAAACGCCTTCACGCTGCATAGTCTCAAAGACCGGATAAAGCGCCTCAATACCTGACACGGCGGCATCTGAGTTCGTTGTCGCACCGGCAGGATAAAGCTTACAGGCAACAACACCACGCGCTTTAGCGTCGACGATATCCTGTGGCGTTGTCTGATTTGTCAGGTACAGGGTCATCAGCGGCTCAAAGGTACTCCCCTGTGGCCGGGCATCCAGAATGCGCTGGCGATATGCCATCGCCTGATCAGCATTGGTTACCGGCGGCACCAGATTAGGCATGGCAATCGCACGGGCAAAACAACGTGCAGTTGCAGGAACAGTTTCGGGCAGCATATCGTCATCACGAAAGTGCAGGTGCCAGTCATCCGGGGTACGCAAGGTCAGTGTCTGCATAAGCTAATGGTATCCAACTACGTTTGTCATAAAAATACCCGAAGTATACCACTTTACGCTGGTGAAAATGAGCATGTGTAAACTGATCAGACTTTTTTGGTATAGCCGGCAATGATCACAATGTGCGTCCCGTTAACCTTGCCTTCGATATGGTCCGGATTTTGGGTGAGGCTGATGTTTCTTACCATGGTACCGCGCTTCGCGGTAAAGCCCGCACCTTTAACCGGGAGGTCTTTGACCAGGTGCACCGTGTCACCGGCGTTAAGAACCGTACCGTTGCTGTCAGTGGTTGAGGGCATGTCAGCATCAGCAAGGCCGGCCTCTGCCCAGACTCTGACATCGTCTTGCAGATAGGCAATGTCGATGAGATCCTGAGCCCAGGCTTCACTGTTGAGCTGTTGTAACATTCGCCACGCGACGACCTGAACACCCGGCACCGTCGACCAGATGGCATCACTCAGACAGCGCCAGTGATTCATATCCGGTGCCTGATCGCCACTCAGCTGAATCTGGCAGGTTTCACACAAGGCCAGTGTACTGCCGGCATCCTGCACGGGCGAATCAGGGATTGCATACAACGACAGTGGCAACTGACTCTGACATAATTCACACTGCCCTTCGGCGCGCTCACGCACAGCTTGCTCAATCACAACGAATTCCCCTAGCCAAAAAAGCGCGAGTATAGCACAGCAACGCCGCGTGCAGCGCCACTAAGTTGCGATCAGTGAGTCACATAAATCAGGTCGTCAACCGGATATCCCGCACTCTTTGCCTGTGCAAGCAGGGCATTGAGGGTCCGTTCCTGCATCGTGGGTGTTCGCGACAGGATCCACAGGTAATCTCGATTGGGGCCGGTCACCATAGCGTACTGATAATCCTGCTTGTCCAGCGCCATGACCACATAACTGGCGTAAAACGGACCAAAAAAAGAGACTTTAAGGTGCCCCACATCCGCACTGTCTACGAAGAATGCTTTACCCTCTGCTGTCTCCCATTCCCCTTCGCTGTCGTTATATCCCCGGTTTACGACATTAATACCGCCGCCTTCACGCAGCGAGTAAGTGGCCGTGATCTGCGAAAGCCCGCGTTCAAAGCTATGATCAAGGCGGGCAATCTCATACCACTTTCCAAGATACCGGTTCAGGTCGAAGTTGGTCACCGGTTTAATATTATCAGGCGTGCTGGTACAACCCACCAGCATAGCCAGTGCAAACAACCAGACTAATGTCAGCGTAGTGGAAGGTGTTTTTACTCTCATACAATCTCCGGCTCTGGAAAATGGCTACGTTTCACCAGCAGTAAAGCACCATTGCTATTTGCCTGCAGGATCTGCTGTGTGACTTCACACGACAGACTCGCTGAGCGCTGGCTCACCGGTTTGCATTTTTCTCACAAGAGTACCGGGAATACCAGCCTGCGACATGCTACACTGCCGCGCTACGCGATAGTTGTTATAAAGGCAAAGGGGATCACATGCAAAACTATTTTCCAGCTTCCAGCCCGCTTGTTTATGGTTGTATGGGACTAGGAGGAAGCTGGGACGAAAGCCCGCTGTCAGCGTCCCATGTCAGTCAGGCCCGCTCAATCATCGAAACCGCTCTTCAGGCTGGCATTACTGTTTTTGACCATGCGGATATTTATACGCTTGGCAAAGCAGAATCGGTTTTTGGCGAGGTTCTGAAAGCGGACCCTTCGCTCAGAGACGCTATGATCATTCAGTCTAAGTGCGCGATACGCTTCGCCGATGCCCATGGACCTAAACGTTACGATTTCTCTGCCGGCTGGATCAAACATTCAGTTGAGGGCAGTCTTCGCCGCCTGGCCATCGAACAACTGGACATTTTATTTCTGCATCGTCCCGACCCGCTGATGCAACTTGAAGAAGTAGCAGGAACCCTGGCTGACTTGCAGTCTGAAGGCAAGATTAAGCATGTGGGTGTGTCCAACATGCACGGCCATCAGCTTGCTTATTTACAGTCGGCGCTGGCTACCCCAATCATTGCCAATCAGTTAGAGATGAGCCTGGCATTCCGCGACTGGATAGAAGATGGTATTACCACCCACAGTCCGCATAACCGCAACATGGGGTATGCGTCAGGCACCCTCGAATACTGCATGCAGAATAATGTGCAGCTACAGGCGTGGGGCAGCCTTGCCCAGGGACGCTATACCGGCGGGCAGCCAACCTCTGATGCAGACCGGGCAACTCAGCAACGGGTTAAACAACTGGCCGCAGACTATGGGGTCAGCGCAGAAGCGATTGTCCTTGCCTGGTTGCGCAGACACCCTGCCAATATTCAGCCGGTCGTTGGCACCACAACGCCATCACGGCTTACCGCCTGTTGTGAAGCAACCGGTATTTCGCTGTCCCGTGAACACTGGTATGAACTGCTGGAATGTGCCCGCGGTCAGGAAGTACCATAAATGGCATTACTCGACGGCATCCACCATGTGGCAATTATCTGTAGTGATTATGCGCGCAGTAAAGCGTTTTATACCGAGGTGCTGGCGTTGCCCGTTATCGATGAGAACTACCGGGCAGCGCGTAACTCCTATAAATGCGATATTGGTTTACCGGATGGCAGCCAGCTGGAATTATTTTCGTTTGATGGTGCGCCGCCCAGGCCCTCACGGCCAGAGGCGCAGGGCCTGCGTCATCTGGCATTCCGGGTCAGCGATTTAACGGCGGTTATCGATGCCCTGTCGGCAAAAGGCGTGGCGTGTGAACCGGTACGCACTGATCCCTATACGCAGCGGCGTTTTACCTTTTTTGCCGACCCCGACGGCTTGCCTCTGGAGCTTTACGAGCAGCCTTAGCGCCGGGGCCGGGTGGGGTTGTAGCAACGAGATGCTCAGGCGTCTTTGTATTCCTGCGCTTCAATCTCCCGCAGACGTACCGCTGTGGGGTCTGCCAGATAGTTGTACACCAAGCCGGCAAACAGTAATGCGGCAAAGACGGTGGCCACTATAAAGCCATATTTTGCGTCACCGCCCATTGCGTCACTCACCAGCCCCATAATAAGGGGGCCTGCCGCCGCGCCAGCGGCCGTAAAAAACAGGATCACGCCGGCAATGCTGCCGTGCTGATGCTTGGGAAAACAACTTATTCCCTTGGAGTTAAACGTAGGATAGATGACCGACATAAAAATGCCCGACAGCGGGAACAGATACAACGCCAGATGTTTGCCCCCCGCAAGACCCGCAAAAAAGCACACGACAATTGCACCGCTAAACAGCATCAGTACCAAAGCCCAGTTGAAGTGCGCCATCATCCATATACCGACAAAACGACCCGCTGCACGCAACACAAAAAATGCCGTGACCGAATAAATTGCCAGCGTCTGCGCCATACCACTGCTGTAACAGTCGTAGGTAGCACGCAAACTGGTTGCATCGCATACCAGATAGCTTGGCATCCAGACGTAAATGGCACTTTCCGCGGCAACATAAAGAAACGCGCCGACTGAGAATCCCAGTGCATAGGGATTTTTTACCAGCTTCAGACTTTGTAGCAGTGAAACGCTTTCTGCTTCGTCAGCGTGGGTCCGCATATAGCGCGGATAGCGCACCCACAGTGCGATCACTATAAGCAGCGTGCAGACCCCACCGGCAATGACATAAAGCCACTGCCACGCCACCCCTTGATTGATCAGGTATGCGACAATCAGCGGGCCAATGATGGCGCCTACCCCGAAAAAGGCCTCTGCGCCATTCATGGTGGACGTGTGTTGACGGGTAGAGGTGGATATATCGCCAATCAGCGCCAGCGCACCGGTTTTAAATATACCAACAGCAATGCCTGATAAGGTCATTAAACTGACGATAAACACAAAGTCGTTGGCAACCAGAAAGCTATAGCAAGCCAGTCCGAATACCGCCAGACCAAGAATAATGGTTGGCTTTCGGCCCATCTTATCGGCCAGAAAGCCCAGAAACAGGCCCGACATAGCAATACCCAGCATGGGCAGCGAATGCATCAGACTGGCCTGCGCATTGGTTACCGAAAAGGCGACTTTCACTTCCTTGATGATTTCGCCTACCGAGTCTGACGTCATCGCGAACATCATAAACATCAGATAGGTCAGCCACCGGATAATTCTGTTGTTAGTTGTTGTTTCTGTCATAGTTCTGACCCTGTGCCTGTTGCACGAGAATGCGCAACGTCTGTTAATCAAGCCTGCCACTTTGCAGGGTTTGTCCGCACTCCGACAAAAATTGAAATTCTATTTGGCGGAAATCACTTAATCGTTTAAGATAAAATAATTAACAGAAATTAAATATCCTGTAAACCTTTTATGTTGACGTGGCTGCCTTCGGCGCAGCCACCGACAAACGGAACGGAGAGAACCATGGCCTATTCCGCTGACAGTGCACAGTGCCTATCACGCATACTATCAAGTCTGGATTTGAGCGACCTGACTAAGAAGGATGCTCAGTTATTTGAGGCGCGTCTGAGGCAGCATTTTGATGGACTGTTTAAACGATTCGTTGAGGTTTACGGGCATCAGTACGACTGCTACTGGCATTTACAGGAACTTGTCCGCACCCTTAAAGAGGGAACAAAAAACCGTAAGGCCTCACTCAAGAAGCAGGATAAGCAGAAGCAGGCCAATACTCTGTGGTACCGGGACGAGGAGCATGTGGGTATGGCCTGTTATGTCGATCTGATGGGACCCACCCTGAAAGACCTGCACAACAAAATCCCTTATTTTAAGGCGCTGGGCATTACTTACCTGCACCTGATGCCACTGTATGACTCCCCCGAGGGCGACAGCGACGGCGGGTACGCGGTTTCTGATTACCGCAAGGTTAATCCCACACTGGGAACCATGAGCGATCTGAAAAAGCTGGCCGAAGCACTAGAGAAAGCCGGCATTAATCTGATCCTCGACTTTGTGTTCAACCACACCTCTGACGAACACGCATGGGCAAAGGCCGCACTGGCAGGCGACAAAACCTATCAGGACTATTACTACATGTTTGATGACCGCACGCAGCCTGATCAGTACGAACAGACGCTGCGTGAAATCTTTCCGCAAGTGCGGCGCGGCAGCTTTACGTTCAACGACACCCTGAATAAGTGGGTGTGGACCACGTTTAACAGCTTTCAGTGGGACCTGAATTATTCCAACCCGGCCGTATTTAATGCAATCACCTCTGAAATGCTGTTTCTGGCCAATATTGGCTGCGCGGGGCTGCGTCTTGATGCCCTGGCCTTTATCTGGAAAGAAGTCGGCACCAGTTGTGAGAGCCAGCCCAAAGCGCATACCTTAATTCAGGCGTTTAATTGCTGCCTGCAGATTGTTGCACCGGCCGTGGTATTTAAATCAGAAGCGATTGTGCATCCCGACGAAGTTCTGGAGTACGTACATAAAGATGAGTGTCAGCTGTCTTACAACCCGCTGTTAATGGCCCTGCTGTGGAACAGCCTGGCAACACGGAAGACCCGGCTGCTGACTGCTTCTATGCAAAAAAGCTTCGCCATCCCTAAAGACACAACCTGGGTAAACTATGTTCGCAGCCATGATGATATTGGCTGGACGTTCGATGATGGTATGGCCGAGCAACTGGGTATTAACCCCTTTGATCACCGCTTCTTTCTCAATCAGTTTTTTACAGGTCGCTTTGAAGGCAGCTTTGCTAACGGCGTACCGTTTGCTGAGAACCCGTCTAACGGCGATTGCCGGGTATGTGGCTCGCTGGCGTCGCTGTGTGGTCTGGAGCAGGCACTTAGCCAGCAGGATAATGCAGCGATAGACGATGCCATTGCGCGTATCCTGCTACTGTATGGCATTTCCTTCAGTATTGGCGGAATACCGCTTATCTACTCCGGAGATGAGCTGGCCATGCTCAATGACTACCGTTACCAGGATGATCCAAGCAAGCGTCATGATGACCGCTGGGTTCATCGCATTGCGGTCACTGACGCGGACATTGATCACGTGCTCTCAGCCCCGGCGCCCGATGAAACGTTGCAACAGCAGGTACAGCGCCGTGTATTTACTGCCATGCAGTCGATGCTAAACGTGCGCCGTGCGCACCCTGTGTTTGGCATTGCCCAAACCCGAATTCTGCACACCGGCAATGATCACTGTTTTGCGTTTGTGCGTGAACACGAAAATGGTCAGATGCTGCTGGTAACCTGTAACTTCAGCGATACCATTCAGCAATGCGATGGCAGCGTACTAAACGCTGTGCAGCATAACGCCTGTGATGATTTACTCAGTGACGCAACGTTGAACGGGCAGGAGCAATTCATCACCCTTCGCCCCTTGCAGCAGGCCTGGTGGCTGGTGGCGGGTTGATCGGTAGCTGGGCGGGACATCGCTGATACTGACGTGCCATAAGAACTTTTTTGCTTTATTTTACGTTGAGTTACCGGTGAATTAAGTAAACAGAGCGTCATCTTCAGACAGCTTGACTATACTCAATAGCGAACTACAGACAGCGCAATCAGCGCATCGACGTTTAACACCATGGACTGGTGTATTATTAGCATTGAAGGATAGTGATGGACGTTTCTGATCAGCTTGAGTATCTCTGCCCACATTGTGGCAGCCTGAACCAGCTTGTTGGTGTTATTGATATGTACCGCGAGCAAACCGCGTTTTGTCAGCATTGTCGGACGAAACTTGAAATCGTCCCCGCCAATGGGCTGGATAAAATAATAAACCTGATTGTGACGGTGGCAGAAGATACGCCAGTGCGCTGAACAACACACTGGCAAAAGCTTTACCCTTTCTGGGCAGCGAAGAACTCCCGGCGTAGCTCTTTATCCTGCAGAAACTGTCCGCCCAGCGCCGAGGTGCGGGTGTACGAGTTGGTATCCCGAATGCCTCGCGCTTTCACACAATAGTGTGTTGCATTAATCGTCACTGCGACATCGTCTGTACCTGACAAGGTCTGAATTGCCACCATGACCTGCTGGGTCAGGCGCTCCTGAACCTGGGGTCGCTGTGCAAAGAAACCGACCAGCCGGTTAAGCTTGGATAATCCGAGCACCGTTTGCTTAGGAATATATGACACACTGACCGTACCATCGATGGTCACAAAGTGATGCTCACAAGTGCTGGTCAGGCTGATATCAGAAACCTGCACAGGCTGCGACAGCTGCATCTTATTTTCGATCTGCGTAATTTTGGGAAAGTTGCGGTAATCAAGCCCGGAAAACAGCTCGTTCACATACATTTTCGCAATGCGGGCAGGTGTATCCATCAGGCTGTCATCTGCCAGATCAAGTCCTAGCGTAGTAATAATATCACGCATTGAGGCTTCAATTCGGGTACGCTTTTGTTCATCGGACAGCCCGGTATCCACCATTGGCGTTTCAAGGCCACTGGCTTCCAGCGCATTTCTGACCATCATCGCTTCATTTGAAATCGCCTGATCAAGTGCATTGCGTACAAGTACTGCTTCTTTTGCTAACATTGGGTAATTCCCGTAACTTCTACGTATTTTTTGCTCTTATACGCGTAATAACGGCGTATAAGATTAATCCTGTCATGCCCGCTGGCATTAATTAAATTTAAGTAATGCCAGATAACATGCCGACAAGGCGCAAACGCTGACAATTAGCTATCAGGAGTCTGACTTGCCGTACCCTATTTTTATCACCGGTGCCACGCAACGACTGGGTCTGGCCATCGCCCGCGACCTGCTTTCACAGGACACCCCGGTTATTTTCACCTATCGCACCCCTAAACCCAGTGTAGACGAGCTTGTCCATAAAGGCGCCATTGCGGTGAAGGCGGATTTTAGCACTCAGGCGGCTATTGATCGAGCAATCCTTGAGGTTAAGGCAGCTTGCGACGGACTGCGCGCGATCATCCACAATGCGTCTGACTGGGCTCCGGAAACCACCGATGAGTCAGACGGTGCGCGAATAGCCCGCATGATGGCAGTACATGCCAGTGCGCCCTACTGCATAAATAAAGCGCTTGCGTCATACCTTAGCAAGACTGAAGGCATTGCCGATATTATTCACATGACCGATTTAGTGCAGGAGACCGGCAGCGAGAAACACCTTGCCTATGCGGCCAGCAAAGCTGCACTGCATAACCTGACCTTGTCCTTCTCCCGCGCACTGGCGCCGGAAATTAAAGTGAACAGTATCGCGCCATCACTGCTGATGTTTAACGAGGGTGACGATGAAGCATACCGTGAGCGCGCCAGCGCCAAATTTCTTTTACCGCCAGCACCCGGTGCGCACGAAGCTGTGAATGCCGTCAACTTTGTCTTAGGCAGTGACTATATGACAGGCCAGACAATACACTTAAACGGTGGCCGGCCACTGAAGAACTGTTAGCGGTGCTTTTGAACCGTCGTCACTGACAGTTGTCACAGAATACCGCATGGCTATAATCAGCGTTTTTACCGGATGAGTATTACCTATGCACGCGACCCGCGCCCTGTTGCCTGAGTGGACATCCCTTGATGCCATTATGCTGGCCTGGCCCCATATCGAAACCGACTGGTCGCCCTGGCTTGAGGCGGCGCGCAACACTTATGTTAATGTCATTGCTGCGATTAACCGTTATCACGCAGGCGTTATCCTGTTGTGTGCGCCACAGGATATTCAGGATGTGAAAAGCCGTCTGGCCGACAATGCCCGGGTGCTAATCGTACCGGCCTCATACAACGACACCTGGGTACGGGATTACGGCTTTCTTACCTGCGGTGCGCCCAATAGCGATGACACAGAATGCGTACCGGTTGAGTTCAGGTTTAATGGCTGGGGTGAGAAGTTCGATGCCACCCAGGACAATATGGCAAACCAGCGGTATTTCAGCCAGCTGTGTCAGGCGCCGATGCACTCGAGTCCCGTCGTAATGGAAGGCGGCGCATTGGAAATTGATGAAAATGGGCACCTGATCACCACATCGCAATGTCTGTTAAACCCGAAACGTAATGGCGCTATGTCACTGGAACGCTACGCAGCGACGCTTCGTGAAATGCTCGGCTGCAAGCAGGTCACTGTGCTGACTAACGGACATCTGGAGGGCGATGATACCGACGGCCACATTGATACGCTGGTACGCTTTACACCGAATCGGGGGCTGGTCATCCAGGCCGCCGACAACCGGCCGGATGACAGCCATCACCCCGGACTAACGGCATTATGTGAGGAGTGTTCAGCGCACTTCCCGGAGCACCAGCAGTTTCGACTACCGCTGCCACAGATGTACAATGAGGAGGGCGAGCGATTACCCGCCTCGTATGCAAACTTTTTAATCTGCAACCGCGCAGTACTGTTACCCGTGTACGGGCAACCGGAAGACAGCCTCGCCATCGACGTGATCCAGCGTGCTTTTCCTGATCACATCGTAGAGCCGATTGACTGCTCGGTACTGGTCAGGCAATTTGGCAGCCTGCACTGTATTTCAATGCAGGTACCGGTCAACACCCTGAAACCCGAAATCGTAAGCGCATTACAGCAAGGAGTGACATTTTATGACATCCAGCACGATTAAGGTCGGCGTCGTACAGCAGGCTGTCGCAGACAACGACAAAGCGACAAACTGGGAAAACAGTGCCAGACGGGTTGCCGAACTGGCTTCACAGGGGTGCGAGTGTATCCTGTTACAGGAGCTGCACAGCACGCTGTACTTTTGTCAGAACGAAGATACGGATGCCTTTGATCTGGCAGAACCTATTCCGGGTCCGGCCACCGAGTTTTTTGGTGCGCTGGCTGAAAAGCACAACATCGTGCTGGTGACCTCATTATTTGAAAAGCGCGGCTCCGGGCTGTACCACAATACCGCCGTGGTGTTTGACCGCAGCCGTGAAATAGCGGGTAAGTACCGCAAAATGCACATTCCTGATGACCCCGGATTTTACGAAAAATTCTACTTCACACCGGGCGATACTGGCTTTACGCCTATCGACACCAGTATCGGCAAACTGGGCGTGCTGGTGTGCTGGGATCAGTGGTACCCCGAAGCCGCCAGACTGATGGCAATGGCAGGCGCAGACTTACTGTTTTACCCCACTGCCATTGGCTGGGATGTGAATGACAGCGATGAGGAGCAGGCGCGTCAGTTCGGTGCCTGGCAAACCATTCAGCGCGGCCATGCTGTTGCCAACTCGGTACCGGTAATTGTTGCCAACCGCACCGGCTTTGAAGTGTCTCCCACGCCTAACGACCCGGGCATTCAGTTTTGGGGGCAAAGCTTTATTGCCGGTCCTCAGGGCGAAATTCTGGCGCAGGCCGACAGTGACCAGGAACAGAACCTGTGTGTCGAGCTGGACATGACCCGTACTGAAAAGATTAAACGTATCTGGCCGTATTTCCGCGACCGCCGTATCGATGCGTATGATGATCTGACCCGACGCTGGCGGGACTAATTAGGTAGTCAGGCAGCGGGCGGTTGCAAATGGGCATAACCCGGTTGCCTGACCCTACGCTACCGCCAGCCGTCGTGCCCAGTTCCCCTGATTTTCTGCCTCACAGGCTTCTTCTGTATCGAAGGCGATCTGCCTGTCACGGTCTGACAGCCTGACATTGATGGACAGTAACGCTTCATACACACTGTTGCGCATAGCCTGCGTGTCTGCCTGCTCCAGATTTGCCTGCGTATCAAACACACAGATAATTAGCAGCGACTGAGGAAAGCGCCGGTAATTCACCACATGGGTTAGCCAAACAAAGCCGTTGTGAGTTTCCAGCGCGGCCTCACAGGCATCGGTCAGGGCCGAGCTGATGGCATTATCCATTTTTTTATCGGATTTTTTCATTCATTCCCCCTCGCCACATTCAGGGTCGATAAATAGTTCATCATGGTACATCTCATGCTTTATTCCGGTTCATTGTTTCTCAGAAAGGCTCTCATAACGCCATGATCATATCCAATCAGACGAGTTTACTGGATTACCTGAATAACCCTGAGTCAGCGCAAAACACACTCAGTGAACTGGCAAATTCGCCTGGCAAAGCGCAGCTCGCGCAGGAAACCAAAGCTTTAACCGAGCCTGCCAGTGAGGCGGGGATCCAGGACATGCTCGAAAAAATTGAAGCCGGAGACAGCAGCGTGTCACTGACCACCATCGGCAATATGCTGGAGCATTATAAGTCAAAGGTCTCCGCTGACCTGCAAGACATTGCCGCTAACCTGAACGCGCCGGTTGCTTTTGAGAGGCAGGATGACCGCTGGGTAGTCACGCAGCCTGAAGGACAGCGCGAGGATAAGACTCTGTCTCGTATGCAGCAGTATCTGGATAAAGATACGCGTCTGACACAACGATTAAGTCAGATTAACCAGCTGGCAGAAATGCATGAGCTGGGGCAGGCCAGAGAGCACGCCAATACCCTAAAAGCGCAGGGTGTTGAGGATGACGCAATTGTGGATTTTCTTAGCAACGCCCGCCAGCAAATCTTCGCTGAGGACAGCCTGACGTTCACCGGTAACACACTAACAGCAAACGCCGAACAAACCGCACAAACCCTGTTTGATGCGATTAGTACGTCGTCCTGACAATGAGGCCCTCTATCTTCTCACGGCTTACGTTATGTGACCGCCACGACCCGCTCATCATATAGCATATAACACTGACGCTGACGTTCGGGGGCAAGGGCGAGCAACGCCTCATCATTGACATCGAGCCCCCCGGTGTACTGGCCGAAGGCGGGCATAATCAGCATATGCGGCGTCACCACAAAACACTTGCCACGGTAGCGGCGCCGCGAGACCACCTGCCGGCATTTCGGATGGTAATGGCCAATCACCTGATACGTGGCCGTGTCGTCGGGTTCGTGGGTGAATGTAACGGTCTTGTGGGTGACGGTTGTCACAGCCTCGCCTGGCAACTCAGTCGGAATATCGGGATCGTGGTTTCCTTCCACCCAATACCACTGACGCACGGTGGCCACCAGTGTCGCCAGCGCCTGCTGATCATCGGTCGTCATGCGGGGCAGGCTTTGCGCGTCATGAAAGCTGTCACCCAGGCTTATTACGGTCGCGGGCCGGTACGCATCAATTACTTCATCTAACCGTGACAGTGTTGCCCGGGTGTCCAGTGCAGGCAAAGGATTTCCCTTGCTATGCAGGTAGCTGCCTTTCTCAAAGTGCAGATCAGAGACCACCAGCGCGTCTTTTTCGGGCAGGTAGGCAACACCGCGGGCATCGAGCAGCCAGGCCATGCCGGCGAAGCGCACCAGTGTTCCCTGGCGGTTGCGTAATACGTTGGATATCCACTGTTCAGTCACCGCCACTTAAGTATGCCCTCACCTCATCCAGCATGGATTCTGCCTCTTCATAAAGGGTTGCCTGCTCAAGCAGAGCATGCGCCCCCGCCCCTTTTACCTGTTCACTGCGCACATCAAGTACAATGGGAATGGCCATCGGCGAGACTTTCTTCAGGCTGACAAGATGCGCCTTGTCGACAAAACGAATCAGCAGATCAGCCAGCCGCCGCAAATCCAGTAATTCGCGCTCGGCGTCAGCACGCGCCACTGCCAGTAGCACATGGTCCGGATCGTGCTCGCGCAGCGTATCGTAAATTAAGTCAGTGGAGAAGGTCACCTGCTTCATGGTTTTCTGACTGCTGTGATAGCGCTGTTCGGTCAGCCCGCTGACAACCGCGACCTGCCGAAAGGAGCGCTTTAGCATGGGCGCCTGCAGCATCCAGTCTTCCAGTTCATCACCAAGAATATCAGGCTGGAACAGCGCAGCCAGCTGGCTATCGTTAATGCTGTTCACGGCGCAAACCGACAAGCCGTAGTCGGTAACACTGAAACTGAGCGGTTTGATCCCCATTTTTTCCATGCGCCGGGTTAGCAGCATGCCCAAAGTCTGATTCGCCTTTCGCCCTTCAAACGTGTAATACAGGGTATGGTAGGCCTTGCGGTACGGAAACTGTTCCACCAGCACTTCGCCGGGCTGGGGGATACGTGAAAACGCTGCCTGCAAGTCCAGCCACTCCTGCACCTGCGCAGGCAAGGCCTGCCAGCGCTGGGGCGCGGCCAGCATATCGCGTACCCCATCGGCCAGAAAAGTAGACAGCGGCATCTGGCCGCCCACATAACTGGGGATTTTAGGCTCTTTGCCTTTGCCCGGACGGGCATGTAGCTGCATATCCCGGATGGCATCGAAAACGAGTACCTCTCCGGCAAACAGAAACGAGTCACCGGGGGTGAGCTGACTGGCAAAGTATTCTTCGACCTCGCCAATAATCTTGCCCTGATTGCCACGCCGGATCCGCTTTACCTTCAGCCTGCCGGCTTCCACGATGGTACCGATATTCTGACGATGACGCTGAATGACCCGGCGATCGGCCGGCTTAAAGGTGCCGTCCGGTTTTTTACTCAGTCGCTGATAACGATCATAGGCCGCCAGCGCATTACCACCGTTTGCGGTGAACGTCCACAGCTTGTTGAAATCAGCGCGGTCTGTGCCCTGATACGGCGCGGCATCCAGCACTTGCTGGTAAATCGCCTCCGGTGAGGCGGCGGCGCTGCACAGACAGTTAAGAATAAACTGAGGCAGAATATCCAGCGCGCCAGGCATTGGCTTGTCACCATCCAGTGAACCGGCCGCTATAGCATCGATAGCGGCCTGACATTCTAAGGCTTCGAATCGGTTTGCCGGTACCAGCAGCGCATCGCTGGGCTCGTCAAAGCGGTGATTGGCCCGGCCAATACGCTGTAACAGCCGACTCACGCCTTTAGGCGCACCTACCTGTATCACCTTGTCCACACTGCCCCAGTCAATACCAAGTTCCAGCGCTGACGTGCACACAATGGCCCGCAGCAGACCACTGGCCATCATGTCCTCAGTCTTGCGGCGCTGCTCTTTACTCAGTGAGCCGTGATACAGCGCGATGGGAAGCCCTTCGCGGTTTGCTTCCCACAGCATCTGAAACATCAGCTCAGACTGAGCCCGGGTGTTAACAAACACCAGCGTGGTTCTGGCCTGACAGATGACCTGATAGATCTCGTCGATAGCATAACGCGCCATAAAACCGCCAAACGGCATGCGATTGTCAGACTTCAGCATGGTTATCTGCGGTTTCACTGCCTCCGGCACATGGCAGATGTCAGCAGGCTGTCCGCTTCTGCCAAGCCAGGCAGCAACGCTGTCGGGGTGGGCTACCGTCGCCGATAAACCAATTCGCTGATGGGCCGGCGCTAAGTGCTTCAGTCTGGCCATTGCCAGGGTCAGGAAATCCCCGCGCTTGCTGGCAATCAGGCTGTGCGTTTCATCCACAATTACCCGTTTTACCCTGCCGAAAATTGCCGGGGCATCGGCATAACTTAGCATCAGCATCAGCGATTCCGGGGTGGTCAGCAGCAGGTTGGGCGGTTTTTTACGCTGTCGCTGACGTTTGTGTGAGGGCGTATCACCGGTGCGGGTTTCAGCCGTTATATCAAGCTGCATTTGCGCAATAGGCTCAAGCAGATTGCGGTGAATGTCCTGGGTCAACGCTTTTAGCGGGGAAATATACAGCGTATGCAGACCATCCTGCGGCGCCTCATGAAGATCCAGCAACGAGGGTAAGAAGCCCGACAGGGTTTTACCGGCCCCGGTCGGCGCAATCAGCAAAATATCCTTATCCTCTGCGGCTCGCGCCAGCATATCAAACTGATAATCGCGTACCTGCCAGCCTTTTTCTTCAAACCAGTTCGCGAACGTCGCTGGCAGTTTTACGTGAGAAGCCGTCGTCATACATTACAGATCGTTAATAAAGAAGTGCCGGGTAACGGCAACCATTCCTGATATTACCCCGTATACCCGCTACGAAGCATTACGAATGCTGCACTGTGGCGGTGTAGTTACAGAGTTAGTGATAAACATTGTCAAAGACAGGAGAGATTACGTTGCATCCCCGTCAGTGGATGACTGTCCACCAAAAAGGCCTTTATTGTGCACCTGCCGACTGCTACATCGACCCCATGGAAAAGGTCGATACGGCCATCATCACGCATGGTCATGCCGACCATGCGCGGCCGGGCCACAAGCGGGTTATCGCCAGCGCGCCAACGCTGGATATTATGCGCACCCGCTATGGCAATGATATGGCAAGGCAGACGATTGCGCTGGCCAGCGGCCATGTTAAGGCGCTGGGGGATGCTGGCGATCCGGTTTACCTTAGTCTGGTGCCTGCCGGCCATATATTAGGCTCCTGTCAGGCGGTGCTAAGTTATCGCGATCAGCGACTGGTGATTTCGGGCGACTACAAACGCCGTCCCGATCCAACCTGCCCGCCTTTTGAAGTGACGCCCTGCGACGTGTTTATCACCGAGGCCACCTTTGGCTTGCCGGTATTTAAGCACCCGCCAATTGAGCGCGAAATTGCCAAACTGCTTAACTCGCTTGCCGTGTTCCCCCATCGCTGCCATCTGGTGGGCACCTATGCATTGGGCAAGTGTCAGCGTGTGCTCCTGGCATTACGGGAAGCCGGTTATACCAAGCCTGTCTACCTGCACGGCGCCCTGCTGCGGTTATGCAGTCTGTATCAGCGGTATGGCATTGAGCTTGGCGAACTGGTAGCCGTCAGTGATGTAGACGATAAGTCGACACTGGCCGGGGAGATCGTGCTTGCCCCACCTTCCGCGCTGGCCGATCGCTGGTCACGCTCACTACCAGAGGTACGCACGGTGATGGCGTCGGGCTGGATGCAGATCCGGGCCCGGGCCCGGCAGCGCAAAGCGGAGCTACCGCTGATCATCTCTGATCACTGCGACTGGCCGGAACTGATCAGTACCTTGCGTGACGTGTCACCCCAGGAAGTCTGGGTGACCCACGGACGTGAAGACGCGCTGGTCTACCAGGCACGGACAATGGGATTTAAAGCACAGGCATTGTCGCTGATTGGCTATGAGAACGAAGATGAGAGCGGTTAATGAACGCATTCAGTGACCTGCTTGAACAACTGTATTTTACCGGCAGCACCAATACCAAGGCAGCCATCCTAAAGCATTACATCGCCACCACGCCCGACCCGGACCGCGGCTGGGCCATCGCCGCGATTGCCGGCACACTTCGCTTCGACTTTTTTAAGCGCAATACTGTGAAAAAGCTGATGCTGGAACGGGTCGACGAGGCCTTGTTCGCCATGAGTTATGACTACGTAGGAGAGATGAGTGAGACCGTCGCCCATCTTTGGCCTGAACCGGCAACAGCACAGTCTGCCGCTTTGCCAAGCCTGAGCGAGGTGGTGGAGACCTTTCGTAGTGCAAAACGCAACGAAGTAAGCGGTCACTTACAACGTTACCTCGATATGATGACGGCTGCCCAGCGCTGGGCGCTGATAAAGCTTGGCACACGGGGCCTTCGCATTGGTATGTCGGCGCGCTCGGTGAAACAGGTGCTGGCCGAGTACGGGGACAAAGACATCCAGGAAATTGAAGCATTATGGCACGCCATGATGCCGCCCTATACGACGTTGCTGGCCTACCTGGAGGGGCGGGCCGATAAGCCGGATATTTCAGACAGTGTCACCTTTCATCCGGTTATGCTGGCGCATCCCATTGACGACCGTGTGCTGGATAACTGGCAACCGGCCGACTGGCAGGTAGAGCACAAGTTTGACGGGATCCGTGTGCAACTGGTAGTCACCGCCAAAGGCAAGGCGCTGTTTTCGCGCACCGGCGATGATATCAGCCACGCCTTTCCTGATTTAACCGACAGCGTTGACCGTCACATGGTCGTAGACGGCGAATTGCTTGTCATTCACGGCGACAAACAGGGTATGCCGCAGGTGGATACCTTCAACGCATTGCAACAGCGCCTGAATAAGAAAAAACCGGCGCCATCGCTAATAAAGTCACTGCCGGCCGGCATGATCGTCTATGACGCCATGAGCCTGGATGGGCAGTCCCTCACTGAGCTGCCCTTAAGTCAGCGGCGCACCAGGCTCGAAAAGTGGTTTTCCAGCGTCGCACTTCCGCGCCTGTACTTATCCCGTACGTTACAGGCAGACAGCACGGCAGCGCTGCGTCAGTTACATGAGCATGCCTCACAGGATCTGGCGGTAGAAGGGTTGATGATAAAACGCAAAGCCGGGCAGTACATCCCTGGCAGACCTAAGGGCGAATGGTATAAGTGGAAACGCGACCCGTTGTATGTGGATGCGGTGGTAATGTATGCGCAGCGTGGTCACGGCAACCGCTCCAGTTATTATTCTGACTTTACCTTTGGTGCCTGGCAGGGCGATACACTGCTGCCCATTGGCAAGGCCTACTCCGGGTTTACAGATGAAGAACTGAAAAAGCTGGATAACTGGGTCCGGCGCCATGCTATTGGCCGCTTTGGGCCAGTACGGGAAGTCGAAAAAGCGCTGGTGGTGGAAGTCGCCTTTGATGCCGTGCACCCGTCAAAGCGCCATAAATCAGGCGTTGCGCTGCGCTTCCCGCGCATTCACAGGATCCGCTGGGATAAGCCAGCGGCCGAGGCCGATACCCTCGATATTGTGAAGTCACTGATTGAACGCGCTGAATAGCCTGTTTACGCCAGTGACGTGGATTGCGCACTGTGCGCATTACGGTAGGCGCCAGGCGAACACCCCTCAGCGGCTTTAAACGCGCGGTTAAAAGACGACAACGAGGAGAAGCCACTTTCCAGTCCAGTCACCAGGATTGACCAGTGCGCACTCTGCGTCGAGGTTAACAGACGTTTCGCATGTGCGATCCGATACTGATTCACCAGCTGACTAAAGTTATCCGCATCAAACGAATAGCGGATAGCGCGGCTCACCTTATATTCAGATACCCCCAGCGCGTTGGCAATATCAATCATTTTCAGGTTCGCTGTCAGGTAAAGCTGGCGGGCCTCAAACAGCATTTTCATGTCGCTGGCAAGTGCTGCTTCAGCCTCACCTGCTGTTTTATTGCCTGACGAAGCCTGTGGTTCGGTAAGCTTGTTTTGCTGAGACATGGCACGCCGCTTAAGTATAAGCAACGCCTGTGTGGTAAACAGGATAAGTAGCGCAGAAAAGGCCACAAAATAAGGGTAGGCGGCAGCGCGAACTGTCAGATCGCTGAACAGACTAATCACCACGCTGCACAGAACTACACCTGACATGAACGCGGAGGCAAACATATAGCGCTGCCAGGGTAGCAATATCGACTGTCGTGCTTGTGGTCTTATTGCTTCCCAGAAGGTCAGCAACAGTATGGTCGATGACAGCAACTGAGTGATTTCGCCCAGACCACTGCTAAAAAGCATTACGGCAGCCGATGGCAATAACCCGGTAGCCGAGGCAAAGTGCAGGCCCTGATTGAGCATGACCAGCAGAGCAATGACCACTGCAATGCCAATGTGCCGTGCCTGAATGGCATTCTTTTCTCTGAACAACGCACGGGCCACCAGCCAAATCACATTGCAGGTCGCACAGGTACCAAGCCCTATAAGATACTGGTACGGGCCAGCGAGGTCTGCGCTGAGCGCTTTGACCGATACCATCGCCAGTGAGCCACAGAAAATTGCGAAGACAATGTTCTCAGCGGTTTTCTGTTTAACCAGCAGCTGAGCAAGCATCAGAGCGATACTGCTGACAAGCAACACAATATACGCGGCGCTGACTTCCATAGATAATCCCGTCAATGATCTTACACAAGTTTACGATACTGTCCTGAACGCTGCCCGCATCAATTGTTAGCGAATGTGAACCACATGCACACTAAAGGTAGTCACATTCTGAATTTGCGCAGTATTTACGCCGCTGACGGTCCATTATCCGGCTATCTTTTGCACATACCGGGCACAACAATGACTACGTTTTTTTCTTTTTTACACCCTGTACAACTGACTGCAAGTCTGGCCTCAGCCTCGCTGACACGCGGCCTGCTCACAAGCTGGGTAACCGCCGTTCTGATAGGACAATGGCTGTTCGCGGCTTACATCACCGTGCAGTTTGCCGCCCCCTGGGCAACCGGCGCACTGTCTGAAAGCACCTTCTCCCATATGATAAAAGGCCATGTGGCGGGCGATAATATCGGCAACGCGGTTCTGTTGCTGCATATTTTGCCGGTCATGCTGATAAGTATGAGTGGGGTGTTACAACTGATCCCTTATCTGCGTCAGCACTTTCCCCGCTTTCATCGTCTCAATGGCCGTTTATTCCTGACACTGGGACTGTGCGGTGCACTGACAGGGCTCTGGCTTACCTGGGGCCGGGACACCCGGCTGAGTAATATAGGCGCAATAGGAATTACGCTGAACGGCCTGCTGATACCCATTGCCGTGGCCGCCGCCTGGTACTATGCGCGAAAGCGTGATTTTAAACAGCACAGCCGGTTTGCCATCCACGCGTTTATCCTTATCAATGGGGTCTGGTCATTCCGGCTTATGCTGATGGGCTGGTATATGGTTAATCAGGGGCCAAACGGCAACAACGCAACAATTGACGGTCCGGCCGATTTGTTTATGTCGTTCGCGTGTTACCTGCTGCCCATGGCCATTGCCGAAGTGTACTTCTGGTCTCAGCGTCACCCGCGCTGCGCCATTACCGTTATCAGTAACAGCGCATTACTGATCACAGCGGGTATGACCGCCGTGGGTGTTTTCGCAGCGGGCGTAATGATGTGGTGGCCACGCATCGCCGCCGGTGCATTGTAACCGCAGGGGCTCAGTGGTGCGCACCTTTTCACTTTTTCACCTTATCAGTCGCTGACATCGCGGGCTGACGGTAACGCGGTAAACGCTCCATACTGGCTGACCGTGTGCGCGCCGCAACGCGCAGCAAATGACACAGCAGCTTCAAGCGCTGCCGGGTTACTCACCCACTCATCAAAACCGCCGGCGTCCTTAAGCTGGCGGGTCACAGAGTACAACAGGCCACCGATGAACGAATCGCCGGCGGCCGTGGTGTCTTTCACGCTTGCGTCTGGCGGCGTAACGCTCACCTGCCCGTTGGCGGTATAGCAGCGCACTGCTTTACCGCCGTCAGTCAGTAAAATTAGCTTTACGCCACTGTCCAGCCAGTGCTTGATGCACTGCGTCGTTTTGTTCTGACCATACAGGGCATCCAGCTCTTCCTGGCTGGCCTTGATAATACTGACCTGGCTTGCCACGTTATCAATCATACCCGGCGCATCATCAAGTGAGGCCCAGAATGCAGGACGAAAGTTGATATCCAGGCTGGACAGCGCACCAGCTTTGCCTACTTTGTCTAATAACAGTGCAGTACCTTCACGTAGCCGCGGGGTTGCCAGAGAACCGGAACAGAAATGGACAATATCGTCATCCTGAATAACAACATCAGCGAAAGCCGCTTTGTCCAGCCAGGTATGGGCGGCATTTTCCAGGTAAAAGTCGAACGACCGCTCGCCGTCTTTATCCAGACTGACAAACGCCAGTGCTGTTTTTGCCACCTCAAGCTGCACTACCGCCTCCACGCCAACCTGATAATGACGTAGCATACTAATCAGATAATCGCCGAACACATCACTGCCGACCCTTGAGATCATACTGCTCTGGCCACCCAGCTTCGCTACCGCAACGGCCACATTGGCAGGCGCACCACCCGCATGAGGCTGAAACGGAGACATCATGGGCGGCGTACCTGCAATGCTGTCCCGCTGCGCTAACATATCAATCAATACTTCACCGACACTGATTACTTTCATTACGGTCCTTTTTGAGGTCGCTTTTATCACCCTGACAGTATTGTAGGAGCACAAGTCGAGGTCAACTTAATTGATTAAGATATGCTGACGTCACCCTGATTTTATGTTCTTCAGACGTTGTAACAACAATGCACAAATTGCCCCTTATGCAGGCAAACAGCACGCTATACAACCGCTTTAAAAGGTCCCGGCGATCATCGCCATACCCTTAATGCAATGTTCACACTAATTTACGAGCTTTAGACCAAATTCATATATGTATAGGTAGAGGTGAAATTACAAGACTAAGCTGTTAAGCGACAGATACGCAGCAGGTTCTTTAATAACAAGTGATAGTTAACTTGGTTGGTGAGGTTTTTGGGATGCGTCTGGTTGTACAACAACTAACGAGGATATAACAATGAACAAACTGACAAGAGGTATTGCTTTAACAACAGGATTGCTGTTTCTCGGCCTGTGGTCGGCAACGGTTGCCGCCGACCAGCATAAAGCAAAAGGTGCTCAGCAGGAAATGCTGGCAGAGATGTGGGTCATGGTGCCCAAAAAAGGCAAAATGAGTGAGCTTGAGCAGGCCATGCAAGAGCACCTTAAATTCCGTCGCTCAAAGCAGGATCCCCGTGAGTGGCGCTTTTACTCACCGGTACTGGGTAGCAAACTGGAGCGCATTGGTGTGCGCGCAGGAGGCTTTACCTGGAAAGACATGGACAGCTATCGTGACTGGAGCATGGAAAACGGTGTCAGCAAACACTTTCAGGAAACAGCCGGAGAGTACTTAGATCACTATCATCACTATCTGTCGGTGGAGGACTACGCCAATAGCCACTGGGAACCGGATGTGGAATACCGGTATGTGGGCGTTACCAGCTACACACCTAAAATGGGGCACCGTCAGGCCATCGAGAAAGATAAAAAGATGCTGGCTGATGCTGCGAAGGCACAGAAGTGGCCATATCACTGGGCATTCTCCAATGAGGTCGGAGGCCGCGGCGAAATGACGTTGGCGGTGCCATACAAAAACTGGGGAGCCATGGCGCCGCCTGAAGAGAAATTTCCTGCGTTACTCACCAAACATATGGGGAGCGAAGAAAAAGCGATGGAGTTAATGGAGCGCTGGTCCAGCCACTTTGAAGATATTCACTACAATATCTGGGCGCTAAGAGACGATCTGATGGAGTAACCATAATGTGCCCTTTTTGAAAAAGGGCACCGTTTCTGCCTAATCACCGCGTCACCACCGATTTCGCACCTTTCAGCAGCGCCTCTTTGTCTATTTTATTGGGTACTTCGACACCACGACGCGCCGCAGGTCTGGCTTCGATGCTGTTTTTCCAGCGCTGCAGATGTTCAAGACCATCCACGCTAACACCAGACCACTCGTAAGTGCGTACCCAGCACCAGTTTGCCATATCCGCAATACTGTAATCACCGGCAAGGTACTCGAAGTCGGTCAGGTGACTATCCAGCACAGTGAATAAGCGCCGTACCTCATTCTGATAACGATCAATCGCAGTGGGAATGCGCTCCTCCAGATAACGGTGAAACACATTGGCCTGCCCCATCATCGGCCCGACGCCGCCAATCTGAAACATCAGCCACTGTAGCACCTGGCTGCGTGCCGGACCGGATTCGGGCAGAAACTGCCCGGTTTTCTCGGCCAGATAAATCATGATGGCGCCGCTTTCAAACACAATCGTGCCGTTGGCGTCACCGTCAACAATGACCGGAATGCGGCCGTTAGGGTTGAGCGCCAGAAACTCCGGTTTTTTTTGCTCGCCCTGCATCAGGTTAATGCTGTGCACCGTATAGTCGAGCCCCATTTCTTCCAGGGCAACCGATGCTTTCCAGCCATTCGGCGTGGCGGCCGTGTATAAATCAATCATCAGGCTTTTGCACTCTCACGCTGACTGACTTTTTGATACCAGGCATTCAGATTCTTGTGCTTTTCGGTAAGCCGAATATCTACCACGCGCGCAAAATCGATAGCACACAGGGCTGTGATATCAGCAATGGAAAACCGCGGGCCGGCTATATAGTCATTCAGTTCCAGTCGCCGTTCGAGAATATTCAGATATTTGGAGGCATTCACACCGGCTTCTTTTCCATATTCCGGGACCGGAAGCATGCGGTCTTTAAAATAACCAGTGGTGTGCTGAAAGCACATACCGACCTGCAGCATCAGCGCCAGTTCAACCTGACGCTGCCACATGGCAATGGTGGCCTTTTCAAGTGGACTGGTCCCCATAAGCGAGGGCTGTGGCTGCAGGGCCTCAAAATACGTACAAATTGCATCGGTTTCCGCAATGCAGGTGCCGTCATCTAATTCCAGAACAGGCACTTTGCCCAGTGGGTTTTTAGCACGCATTTCTGCACTCAGGTTTTCACCTTTCTGTATATCGACCTGAACATACTCCATGTCGATGCCTTTTTCGGCCAGAAACATCCGCACCCGCCGTGGGTTCGGCGCCGATTTTGTTTCATATATTTTCATTGCTGTGTCCGTCGCTGGTTGTCCACAATAGACTAATCCGGCGTGTGCAACTTAGCAAATCAACGCATCGCAGCTGTGACTATCACAGTTATGAATACTTACCGCTGTTTACGACTGCTTAGCGTAACACTGCAGATAATTAACAGCCGTGCTATGGCAAGTGTGCCATTTGCCGGAAAACGGGTTAAGCCGCATGCCGGTTTCAAACTGTTTTACGAATTCCTTACCACTCCACTGCTGAAGTTCGCCGGGCGTCACAAACTTACGCCAGTCATGGGTTCCGACCGGCAGATACCGCATCACATATTCGGCGCCAACAATCGCCACAATAAAACTTTTCAGGGTGCGGTTTAGGGTTGCCAGAATCAGCATGCCACCGGGTTTTACCATGCCGGCGCACTCGTTAATCAGGGCGGGTTGATCAGGTACATGCTCGACGACTTCTGCGTTAATGACGCCATCGAACTGCATGCCCTCCCGGGCGATATCGGCAGACAGGCCGTGGCGGTAATGCACATCAATATTGCTTTGTCTGGCGTGTCGCCTGGCCACTTCGATGCTCACGGCCGAGGCATCAACGCCGGTCACGTCAGCCCCGTAACCCGCCAGTGTTTCACTGACCAGTCCGCCGCCACAGCCGACATCCAGAATACGTATGCCACGCAGACAGTCGGCGCCCTGCTCCCGGTCAAAATGCAGGCACAGCTGGCGAAGCATGACGTCCAGCCTGGCTTTATTAAACGCCAGTGCGGTTTTAAACTTACCGTCTGGGTCCCACCATTCCTGCGCCATGGCATCGAAGCGGGCGATTTCATCGGCTGACATATTGTCACTATCCATCGGTTTGGAGCGCTGACTTTTATCTAACATTTACCACTGGACCTTTACTGTGAAGTCGCTATCGTGACTCATTACGGACATCACACCTAACACGTTCACAGACCGGAGAGAACGAGATGGCAAATGAAAAGAATGTTTATGGCGACCCCTTGCAACTGTGCTGTGGCAATACAGGCTTTACACGCGAGGGTTTCTGCTATGTGCCGGCGTCTGATATCGGCAATCACAGCGTGTGCGCAGTGGTCGATGAGGCTTTTCTTAAATTTTCGTTAGACAGCGGTAATGATCTCATCACGCCACGTCCGGCACAGTCCTTTCCCGGACTAAAGCCCGGTGACCGCTGGTGTCTGTGTGCCGCGCGCTGGTTACAGGCGTATAATGCAGGCGTTGCGCCGTTGGTTAACCTGGCTGCTACTCATGAGAAGGCGCTGGACATTATTCCCTTGTCCGTGCTGGAAGATTACACGGTCGCGCAATAACAGATAAGGCGCTGCCTGAGCAGCGCCTTCGTTGTGCCGGTTAAGGGGTACGGATCACCATCAGACGGGTTTCGGTCATGTCCTCAATCGCGTAGCGGATCCCTTCGCGACCCAGTCCCGAATCTTTGACCCCGCCATAAGGCATGTTGTCGACCCGCCAGCTTGGCACATCGCCGATGATCACGCCCCCCACGTCCAGTACGTCCCAGGCGCGGTTGGCTTTGTACAGATCGCGGGTAAAGATACCCGCCTGCAGACCGTAACGGCTGTTATTAATTTCAGCCAGCGCTTCGTCATAGTCATTAAACGACTCAAGCACTGAAAGCGGGCCAAAGGCCTCCTCTGCACTGGCGTCACAGTCTTTCGGTACATTCTCCATAACGGTGGCCGAGAGCATCGCACCGTCCCGATCACCGCCACACAGCGTGGTGGCGCCGGCATCTTCAGCCGCCTTGATCCAGTTGTGAAGACGCTCAGCTTCTGATTCTGAAATCATTGGGCCAATAAAGGTGTCTTTGTCAGACGGATCGCCTGATATCAGGCCTTTCACTGCATCCACGAACCGGGTTTTAAACTCATCGTAGATGCTCTGGTGAACAAGAATACGCTGAACACTGATGCAGCTTTGCCCTGACTGGTAGTAAGCCCCCACAATCATACGGTCGATGGCATCGCCGATATCTGCATCTTCATCAACGACACAGGCCGCGTTGCCCCCTAACTCCAGTACTACTGGCTTCTTCCCGGCTTTGGCCTTAAGCGCCCAGCCTACGTCCGGCGAGCCGGTGAAACTGAGTAACTTCAGGCGCTCGTCTGTCGTAAACAAGTCCGCGCCATCGCGGCTGCACGGCAGAATCGAAAATGCGCCTTTGGGCAGTTCGGTTTCGGCCAGAACTTCACCGATGATCAATGCGCCGATCGGGGTTTTAGAAGCGGGTTTAAGAACAAACGTACAACCAGCCGCAATGGCAGGCGCCACTTTGTGCGCTGCCAGATTTAACGGAAAGTTAAACGGCGAAATAAATGAGCAGGGACCGATGGGGACTTTTTTGGTCATGCCCTGATAGCCTTTGGCGCGCGCCGATATTTCCAGATTAACGACTTCGCCATTGATACGTACTGATTCTTCAGCCGCAATTTTAAATGTCTCTATCAGACGTGTGACCTCACCTTTGGCATCTTTAATGGGCTTACCCGCTTCGATACATAGGGCATCAGCCAGCTCGTCAAAACGCTCTTCAAACCGTTTTACGCAGTGCTCAAGCACCGCCTGACGCTCGTAAGGACGCATAGCAGTCATCGCCGGCTGCGCCTCATGGGCCGCAGCAATGGCTTTATCAATTGCGTTCGCATCAGCTATAGCAACCCGCGTTGCCACCTCACTGGTATACTTATTGGTGACGTCCAGGTCGGTATTGGGACTACAGGCTTCATTGGCCAGATAGTAGGGATAACTGTCCTTCAACATGGTTACTCCTTAAATTTTGCGCTTAATTCGCGAATAGTGTGATGTAACGTCTCGTCGTTCATACTGTAATCTACCGGACAATCGACCACGTGCACGCCCGGCGTACTGAGACATTTCTCAATCATGGGTTCCAGAACATCGGCACTGTCGACTCGCCAGCCCTGTGCACCATAGCTTTTCGCATACTTCACGAAATCCGGGTTGCCATAATCCAGCCCGAAATTGTCGAACTGCATGTCGGACTGTTTCCACTTGATCATCCCGTACGCATCATCCCGCAGGATCACGACCACCAGATCAAGATTAAGTCTGACCGCAGTCTCAATTTCCTGACTGTTCATCATAAAGCCACCGTCGCCACATACGCTGAGCACCCGTTTGTCGGGATTGACCAGCTTAGCAGCAATCGCTGAGGGCAAGCCGGCACCCATTGACGCCAGCGCATTGTCCAGCAGCAGGGTGTTCGGATGGCAGGCAGGATAATTGCGCGCGAACCAGATTTTATAGACGCCGTTATCGAGCGTGACGATGCCATCTTCGGGCATGGTTTTGCGGATGTCGCGCACAAAGCGTTCCGGCAGAATAGGGAAGCGGTCATCACTCTCTGCCGCTTCACGGTGGGCCACATAGGCTTCGTGGATATCGCAGTAGAAATCCAGCTTCCAGCTTTGCTGTGGCTCAATCTGCTCTTTGATTTGCCAGATACTGTTGGCAATATCGCCAACCACTTCCAGTTGCGGGAAATAGACAGGGTCAACTGCTGCAGAATCAAAATTAATATGAATAACCTGCTGACCATCGTGGTGCATGAAAAACGGTGGCTTTTCTACCACGTCGTGCCCGACATTGATGATCAGATCTGCGCGGCGAATGGCACGGTGCACGAAGTCGTGATCTGACAGCGCAGTATTCCCGACAAACAGCTTGTCGCTTTCGTTCAGCACCCCTTTGCCCATTTGTGTCGTGATAAAGGGGATACCGGTTTTATCGACAAACTCGCGCAGCATTTTGGCGGTCAGCTTGCGATTGGCGCCAGCGCCTATCAGCAATACCGGTGAACGGGCCTGCTGAATCATATCTACTGCCGCATTAATGGCTTTATATTCGGCTATAGGCCGCCGCGACATGCTGGGTTTGAGTAACGGCATTTCCGTTTCTTCGCGGGCAATGTCTTCCGGTAATTCGATGTGTACCGCACCCGGACGCTCTTCATGGGCAATGCGGAACGACTCGCGGATCGCCGAAGGGATACGATCGCCACTGACCACCTGCGTCGTAAACTTGGTGATGGGTCTGAACATATCCACCGCATCAATAACCTGAAAGCGGCCTTGCTTACTGGTTTTAATGGGCTTCTGACCGGTAATCATCAACATTGGCATAGCACCAAGCTGCGCATAGGCCGCCGGGGTGACCAGGTTCGTGGCCCCCGGGCCCAGAGTAGACAGGCACACTGCCACTTTCCCGGTCAGGCGCCCGTAGGTGGCCGCCATAAATCCTGCGCCCTGCTCATGCCGGGTAAGCACCAGTTTAATGGATGAGTTTCGTAAGGATTCCAGAAGGTCGAGATTTTCTTCACCAGGGATGCCGAAGACAAACTCCACGCCCTCGGCTTCCAGCGCTTTGACGAATAAATCGGATGCTTTCATCTACCGCCGACTCCTTGTTGGGGCGTTGCCCGCACTGCAGAATAGTCCGTGTGGGCTGGCAGCATGACCATGCTGCACAAAACAACGCGTTCAGTTCAGGGATTGTTTTGCTTAAGTTGTACGCGAAGAAGCGCAATTCCGATTAAGAAAGCGAAGAATAAGTGCAGACGGGGGCAGGGTGCGATGCTGGTACGTGCATGAGGCCAGCGCCAATATGGGCTCAGCCGCCCCGTTATTGCTGAGCGGACTCCCAGTCCTGCAGTTTTTCTTCAGTGGCCTGGGATAAGCGTTTCTGATTTTCCGCCACCCACCATTTTTCCATGATACGCACATTTTTCTGGTTGGCTTTGAAGAAAATATCTGCAACGTCACCGATAACCGGAATAAAGCCCAGTCCAAAGTCCATGAGTGCATTGCGGATCATTCGGGTTGTCAGCGCAGAGGGCACCCCCATCCGTTTCGCCAGCCAGATAATGCGGGCCGAGGCAAGAAACATCAGCGCATCCCCGGCGCCGGGGATCAGCCCGACCAGCGAATCAAGCCCCACTTTAATGCCGACAATGGGCAGCCTGACCGCACTGTCCAGCACATTGGCAAGACGCTGCGCTTTTTTCAGTTCCTGCGGGGCTTTAACGTCCATAAGTGTCTCCAGAAAGGTGGTTACTGGCTCGCGCCAAGTGCACGTGCCAGCGCAGCGCGTTGTTCATCATTCTTATCCAGCGTCCAGCCGTGCATGTTTTGCCGGACCAGATCAAACATCATATCAATGTGCGACGCATCACTGTTCAGTGCTGCGATGTATTCGTAACGTTTGCCACCCGCATGCATAAAATACTCACGGTTTTCTTCACCTATTTCCTCAATAGTCTCAAGGCAGTCGGCAGAGAACCCCGGACAGCATACCTGCACTGACTGTACGCCTTGGTCAGGGAACGCTTTCAAGGTTTCGTCGGTATAAGGCTTTAACCACTCTTCCCGGCCAAAGCGAGACTGAAAGGTGGTCATATACTCATCGGGTTTCAGCGCCAGTTCTTCGGCAAGCAGTCGCGATGTTTTATAACACTCGCAATGATAGGGGTCGCCATTTGTCAGGTAGCGCCTGGGGATCCCATGGTAAGAAAACAACAGCTTATCTGCCCGCCCGTGTGTATCCCAGTGGGCGCGTATTTTATCTGCCAGTGCGCGAATAAAGGGCGGATGATCATGGTAGTGGTTCACAAAGCGCAACTCTGGCAGCCAGCGACGCTGCGTGAAGTCACTGGCGATGGCATCAAAGGTCGAGCCGGTGGTCGAGGCGCAGTACTGCGGGTACAGAGGCAGCACGATAAGCTTTTCCGCCCCACGCTCAAACAGACTGTCCAGTACATCGCGAATGGCAGGTTTGCCGTAACGCATGGCGTAGTCGACAATTACATCTTCCCCGTAAGCTTCTTTGCATTTATGCGATAGCGCTTCCGCCTGGGCTTTGGTAATAGCAAGCAACGGTGAGCCTTCGTCGGTCCATACGGTCTCGTACGCCTTGGCAGAGCGTCGAGGGCGGATTCGCAGGATAACCAGGTTAAGTATCAGCCACCACAACAAACGCGGGACCTCAATGACCCGAGGGTCTGACAAGAATTCTTTCAGATAAGACCGCAAGGCACGCGTAGTCGGCTGTTCCGGGGTCCCGAGGTTCGTTATCAGCACCCCAATCTTTTTGGACTGTGAGTGAGAAAAATGCTGCCTGCCTGTGTACTTCATACTGTGCTATTTACCCGACCGAGTTAACGTATTCCGGTATTATACAAAAGCAGGCGTGGAATTGATCGCAAGTTGTCGCCGAATTCGTGTGAAAATCAGCGATAGGGCTAATCGCTTCGCCCTATCACTGACGAATTCCACGCTAACAACTATGGCTGGTAATAGGTCGCCGCGCCCGGCCCTACCGGCATGCCAAGCACAAACACCCATACATAGAACAGCAACGTCCAGCCAACGATAAAGACCATAGAATAAGGAAGCATCATGGCGATGAGCGTGCCCATACCAAGATCTTTCTTATAGCGGGCAGCCATCGCCAGGATAAGACCGAAGTAACTCATCATAGGTGCGATTACATTGGTTACCGAGTCACCAATACGGTAAGCGGCCTGAATCACTTCCGGCGCGTAGCCAATCAGCATCAGCATTGGAACAAAAATCGGCGCCGTTACTGCCCATTGTGCAGACGCGCTGCCCAGTGACAGGTTTACTACGCCACACATCATGATAAACAACAGGAATACGGCGGGGCCGTCCAGACCGGCTGCCTGAAGCAATGCAGCACCTTTAACCGCAAGCACCGTACCCAGATTGGTCCATTTAAAGAACGCCACAAACTGCGCCGCAAAAAATACCAGCGTAATGTACAGACCCATTGCGCCCATACTTTTCGACATGGCATCAATCACGTCCTTGTCGTTTTTCATGGTGCCGGCCACCCGCCCGTACACAAAGCCCGGGATCGCAAACGTAATGAAGATAAAGGCGACAATACCGTCCAAAAACGGTGAGTCTGCCACCTCCCCGGTTTCCGGATTCCGCAGAATGCCACTTTCCGGGACGACGGTGAGGGCCAGCACGCCACACACCAGCGCGAAGGAAATGCCTGCCCACTTCATACCTGAACGCTCTTTATCGGTTGGCGCTTCCATCGACTGAGCTTCCAGTTCAACCGAGGCGTCTGACTCATCGAACTTGCCCAGCCGGGGCTCGACAACCTTTTCAGTCACCAGTGCGCCAAGACAGGCAATCACAAAGGTGGAGATGATCATGAAGTACCAGTTTACTTCAGGTCCCACTGTGTAATCAGGGTCGATCATGTGCGCCGCGGCTTCGGTAATTCCTGACAGCAGCGGATCAACCGTGCCCAGCAGAATGTTCGCACTATAGCCTGCTGAAACCCCAGCGAATGCAGCCGCAAGCCCGGCCAGTGGATGCCGGCCAAGCGAATGAAAGATCATGGCCGCTAACGGTATCAGTACCACATAGCCCAGTTCTGATGCAGTGTTTGACACAATTCCGGCAAATACTACGGCAAAGGTGACGACGCGGTTCGAGGCATTCATTACCAGGCCACGCATCAGCGCCGACAGTAATCCGGAATGCTCAGCTACAGAAACGCCCAGCAAGGCTACCAGAACCGTGCCTAGTGGGGCGAACCCGGTAAAGTTAGTCACCAGACCCGTAACAATGCGTTGCAGGCCTTCTTCGCTCATCAGTGAGATGACTTCTATCATGCCGTCAGCATCGCGGCCCTTCGCACCTTCCGGCCGCGGGTCGGCTACCGCCAGGTCGAAATAGCCCAGGATCCCACTTAAGATCACGATACCTACAGACAGCAGTGCAAACAGTGTGACTGGGTGCGGCAGCAGATTCCCCAGCCACTCTACAGTCGCCAGAAAGCGTGAAAACAGTCCGTTCTGAGACGGGCCGTTTTCCTCGGACGTGTGCGTCTTTGTGTTCTCAGAATTCAAAATTGTCCCTCTGTCGTGTTACTGCAGACGGCATGAATGAGGGTCTGCATTTATCATTATTGTTGGCCGGCTGGTACGTTTTTCGTAACGCCCTGCCAGAAGCGCGGCTTGCTACCGACATCTTCCAGTCTTAATCGAGCGCGCTAGTCTACCGGATTTGGCCCATTTTTGCACTTCACAGCGCCGGCGGCGTTGTTACTTGCTGTTTACACACACAAAAAAGCCAGCGACAGGCGCTGGCTTTCTCATCAGAAACAACAGGTGACGTTAGTCGTTCTTTCTGCCCTGACTGGCGTTCATATATTTAAAGAACTCACTGTCAGGTTCAACGACCAGTATATCCTGCTTGTTATCGAAGCTTGCTCTGTAGGCGTCCATGCTGCGCAGGAACGAATAGAACTCCGCGTTTTGCGAGTACGCGTCGGCATAAATCTGCGCCGCCATGGCGTCCCCTTCACCGCGTAACTGACGGGCATTCCGCTCGGCATCAGCAAGCATAACCGTTACCTTGGCATCAATGTCCGCGCGAATCACTTCCGCTTGCTCCTGACCTTCTGAACGGTGCTCACGGGCCACCGCAGCACGTTCTGCACGCATCCGCTGGAATATCGAGTTACTGACTTCGGTAGGCAGGTTGATCTGCTTAACCCGCACATCAACAATCTTAATCCCTAACTCGTCTGACGAGGTCGAGGCCTGTTGCATCGCCTGACTCATCAGTGCGGAACGTTCGCCAGAAACAATCTGTGAGATGGTTCGGGTACCAAACTCTGACCGCAGGCCATTGTTTACTTTCTGTTTAAGCAACGCCTCAGCCTGTAGTTTATTGCCGCCCGTGGACAGATAATAACGCGCAAAGTCGTTAATTCTCCATTTTACATAGGAATCGACAATCAGGTCCTTTTTCTCACTGGTTACAAACCGGTCTGGCGTGTCATCCAGGGTCTGGATGCGTGCATCTAAGTGCTTAACCGAGTCAATAAACGGCAGCTTGAAATGCAAACCCGGATCAAATACCCGCGTTTCGCCGCTTTGGTCATCACGCTGCACTTTACCAAACTGAATGACAATCGCGCGCTCGCCCTCTTTAACAACGAACAATGAACCCGACGCCAGCACTACCAGAAGCACTACAATCGCAATAATCAAATTCTTCATTGCTTATCTCCCTTCTCTGGTTGCGCCGCCACGCAGGCCGCTGTTGTTGTTTTGTGAACGGCTACGGCCTTCATCCGGTACCGGTACCTGCAAGCCTTCCAGTGTATTACGCGACTTGCTGGTGCGGTTTGTATTCTGACGTTCCATGATCTTATCAAGTGGTAAATACATCATGTTATTACCGTTTTTGCTGTCGACCAGAATTTTGCTGGTATTACCAAAGACGGTTTCCATGGTCTCCAGATAGATACGGTCACGGGTAACCTGTGGTGCACGCTCAAATTGTGGCAGCAACTCTGAGAAGCGGGCCACTTCACCCTGCGCCTCTAAGATCACCTGCTCTTTGTACGCCTGCGCTTCCTCGTTCATACGGTTTACCTGACCACGGGCACGCGGCTCCATTTCACGCGCGTAAGCTTCTGCTTCACGAATAAAGCGCTGCTCATCCTCCTGGGCGGCAATCGCGTCATCGAACGCATCTTTGACCTGCTCCGGTGGACGGGCATCACGGAAGTTCATATCAATAATTGATACCCCAATATCGTAGGGTTCAATAATCGACTGCAGCTCTTCCCATACACGCTGACGGGTCAGCTCACGGCCATCGGTAAGTACGTCATCCATAGTTGAATGACCAACCACATAGCGGATCGCACTGTCCAGCGATTGTGAAAGGCTTCGCTCCGGATTCTCTACCGAGAACGTGTAACGGTAGGGGTCAACCACCCGATACTGCATTTCCATTTCAACTCTGACCACGTTCTCATCTTCCGTCAGCATTGAGCCGGAGGAGGACTTGTCACGAATTGACTGCACGTCAACCGGTACAATGGTATCAACGAAGGTCGGCGCCCAACGCAGCCCGGGTTCTACCGATTCGTGATAGTCGCCAAAGCGCAGTACTACGCCACGCTCAGCTTCCTGAATGGTGTAAAAGCCGCTAATAAACCAGATAATCGCCAGCAGGCCAATAAGAATGCCTGCACCGATACCCCCGAGGTTTTTACCGGAGCCACCTTTACCGCCTCCCATTTTGCCAAATTTGCCAAACAGGTTCTTAAAAACATCATCCAGATCTGGTGGTCCCTGATCACGACCGCCTTTATTTTTCCAGGGGTCATTGTTATTGCCACCAGGCTCATTCCAAGCCATGCTGATACTCCATACTGATTAATCGTTATTCTCTACAGCGAACGGCACATCTTACGCGTTTTTAGTGCCGAACCACAAATTCTGACAGCCCTTTATCGAGCCGCTTTTCTAGCCGGTTCCAATCTGCAGAGGGCATGCGTACATCTACGACCCAGTCACCGTCGTTGTCATAGCTTTCACTGGCAATGCAGTTTAACTCGAATAGCACACCACGCAAGCGGCTTTGCGCCGGTGGAATACGCAAGGTGTAATTTACCATGCTTTTGGCCAGACATTCGGTCAGTGCCTGCGATAGTAATTCCACACCTTCACCTGACTGCGCAGACAACCACACTCTGACAGGCATGCCATTTTCGTCTCTGTCTATACGTGGCCCAATCTCATCCAGTTTATCTATCTTGTTACAGATAATTAACTGTTGGATCTCATCGGCGTCAATCTCTTCAAGAACCGCATTTACCTCGTCCATAGTCTCACGATGATTCGCTTCGGCAACATCCACCACATGCAGCAGTAAATCTGCTTCCTGGGTTTCCTGCAATGTCGCTTTAAAGGCAGCAACCAGGTCATGAGGGAGATGCCGTATAAAGCCTACCGTGTCAGCCAGAATAGCTTCACCCACATCGTTGAGCTCGATTCGGCGTAACGTCGGATCCAGTGTCGCAAACAGCTGGTCGGCCGCATACACATGGGATTCGGTAATGGTATTAAACAGCGTGGATTTACCCGCATTGGTATACCCCACTAAGGATACGGTGGGGATCTCCGCGCGCACCCTGGCACGCCGCCCTTGCTCGCGCTGTTTCTGCACTTTTTCCAGACGACGGATGATTGATTTTATACGTCCCCGCAACAAACGTCGGTCAGTTTCCAGCTGCGTTTCGCCAGGTCCACGCAAGCCTATACCGCCTTTCTGACGTTCAAGGTGAGTCCAGCCTCGGATCAGGCGGGTGGAAATATGTCGTAACTGCGCCAGTTCAACCTGCAGTTTCCCTTCGTGGGTTCGTGCACGCTGGGCAAAGATATCCAGAATTAACCCGGTACGGTCAAGTACCCGGCATTTGCAAATGGCTTCAAGGTTGCGCTCCTGAGAGGGCGACAATGAATGGTTGAAGATCACGACGTTTGCCTCACTGGCTTTGACCGCCGCGGCGATTTCTTCGGCTTTCCCGGAGCCGACGAAATATTTAGCGTGAGGCGCACTACGCGACGTGGTTAACACGTTTTTCGCCTCAACACCCGCAGAGCCCACCAGCAGCTCTAACTCTGCCAGATCCTCTTTACTGCTTTCGTCAGCAAAATTAACATGAACAAGTACAGCCTGTTCACCGGCTTCATAACGGTCAAACAAGCGCGATACCTTTTTGTTTATTCACTTTTAGTATTTTCACCTTCTCCTGTCATTGATGTCGGCATAGTAAATGCGCGTGCTGGCACCACCGTTGAGATCGCATGTTTATATACCATCTGACTCACGGTGTTCTTCAGCAGGATGACGAACTGGTCAAACGACTCTACCTGTCCCTGTAATTTTATCCCGTTAACCAGGTAAATAGATACGGGAATCCGCTCTTTTCTTAACGCGTTTAAAAATGGGTCTTGTAATGATTGCCCTTTAGCCATTTGATTTCCTTAGTTTTTATTATTTCGCGACGAGTATTATCGCTCGTCACAGCACCACAATTTTATACCACACTATCCTGCATCAAGTGTGACTTTTGCTGTAATTTTAGTCAAATTATCTTTCGCAAATGTATCCAGCCATGTCACGTCCTGCCAGCCTCGCAGCCAGGTCAGCTGCCGTTTGGCCAGTTGACGGGTGGCAATAATACCGCGTTCACGCATTTCGTCATATGTAATCTGGCCATCCAGATACTGCCACATTTGCCGGTAGCCCACAGAACGTATAGACGGCAGTGATTCGTGAAGATCACCTCGCTTATACAATCTGTCAACTTCCTCCTCAAACCCTGCCGCCAGCATCATGTCGAAGCGTTTGGCAATACGTTCATGCAACACAGCACGGTCGTTCGGCGCAATCGCAAACTGATGTAGTTTGTGCATACACCGCTTCGGCGTATTCTGCTGCCACTGTGTCAGTGACTTACCTGTTGACCGAAATACTTCTAATGCCCGTGTTAGCCGTTGCGGATCATTCGGATGAATTCGCCCGGCGCTTTGCGCATCACAACGACGCAATTCATCGTGCAGAGCCTGCCAGCCATGTTGTTTCGCTTCGTGCTCAATTTGCGCTCTTACTACTTCGTCAGACTTAGGTAGTGGCGAAATTCCGTTTATCAAGGCATTGAAATACATCATCGTACCACCGACCAGTATCGGGCGCCTGTTTCGGGCCTGTATGTCACCGATCAGTTGCGTCGCCTCATCGCAAAACTGCGACACCGAGTAGCTGTCCGCCGGGTCGATAATATCGATAAGGTGATGCGCAATCCCAGCCTGTTCATTTTTGTCAGGCTTGGCGGTACCAATATCCATATCGCGATACACCAGTGCCGAATCAACACTGATTATTTCGCTGTCACCCGCCAGAGCCAACGCTATCGCCAGTTGAGTTTTCCCTGACGCGGTCGGCCCCATAATCGCCACTGCAGTTAATGCAGGATCTACGCCAGCAACCATGAGCTATTTAAACAATCCAAGTAGAGCAGATAATTCCCGCACTTTACCAGAGTCGCTAATCCATTCCCATTGCTGGTCAGTTGACTGAGCGGCAAGGTACGCCCAGACGTTCTCGTATAGTGATTGTGGTAAGTGCCCTGCAAGACCTGAAACATTCAGTTCACTGCTGCTTTCTGCGCCCTCCAGCAGCAACGCAAACCAGGATGACCAGGGCAGATGCCGGGTCCCCGCAGGCACTTGCTGCAACCGCAGTTTGCCGGCCATTCGCTGCACCTGAAAATGCTGACTCTGTAAGGTTTGCAGTAGCGTATCGTCAGCACCGGTGTCTTCCAGTGCTACCGGCATCAGCAGTGGCTGAGAGGTACCAGCCTGACGAAACAGACTGTTCAGGTAATAGCTGGCCATAGCCTGAACGGACACAAGATACAGACTGTCGTCTTTTACATACAGCCTGTGCTGTTCATCGATAATCACATAGTCAGTTGCTGCCGACGCCTGAAAGTCCGTTTCGGGTGTAGCGGGTGTCATGAGCGTCTGATAATTGGCCGCAGATTGCGGATTCGCCCTGTTACCAGCACGTGCTGACGGTCCTGATGTGGCAGGACGGGACGGACTCACGGAAGCCTCCCCCCCTCGCGCAGACTCGGTCACATACGGGGCCGATGTCGGCGTATGTGACTGCAATGGCCTTATATAGTCGTGTCCTGGCTGGTCCTGTATCACCGGCCCGGCGCCCAGCTCTCCCTGCGTGTCGATGAGCGCATCGAGTACAGACTTGCAGATAAAGTCATGGACCAGCCGGCTTTGCTGGAAGCGCACTTCGTGTTTAGCCGGGTGCACATTCACATCAACATCGCGTGGGGACACACTCAGAAATACCACGAAGGCGGGTTGCTCGATGACCCCCCAGGCGCTTTCATACGCCTGTCGGATAGCGTGCAGGATCAGCTTGTCGCGCATACCGCGGCCATTCACAAAACTAAACTGACAATCACTACTGCTGCGCAGTACCTGCTCATTACCAAGCCATGCCTCCAGCGTTATCCCCTCGTAATCAACCTGCGTGTAGATGGCGTTATCAATGAACTTTTTACCCACAACCGCTGCAATACGACGACTTCGGTTATCCTGCGCGACAGCCGGGAAGCGTCGAACCGGCTTGTCATTATGTGTCAGGTTCAATGTGATAGATGGATGACTCAGGGCAATGCGTTTAAACACGTCTTCGATGTGCTGAAATTCGGTTTTTTCAGTACGCAGAAACTTACGCCGTGCCGGTGTGTTATAGAACAAATCAGCCACATCGATGGTAGTGCCATCGGGGTGTGCAGCAGGATTCAGCTTTACCTGCATTTCCCGTCCTTCGCAGTGTGCCTGCCAGGCCTCACTCTGCTCACGGGGTCTGGACGTGAGCGTCAGCCGGCTGACCGAGCTGATACTGGCCAGCGCTTCTCCCCGAAAGCCCAGTGACAAAATGCTTTCCAAATCATCCAGATTGCTTATTTTGCTGGTGGCATGACGACTCAGGGCCAGCTCCAGTTCGTCTTTCGCAATACCCTTACCATTATCCCGCAAACGAATACGCTTATGGCCGCCGCGCTCAATATCCACATCGATCCGGCTGGCACCGGCATCAATACTGTTTTCAATCAGTTCCTTTACCACCGACGCCGGTCGCTCCACGACCTCGCCGGCAGCAATTTGATTCGCAAGTTGCGGCGCTAACAGTTTTATAGACAAACGCGTACCTGATGGTTAAGGGTGGATTAGGTGCTCGGAATATTCAGCAGCTGACCAATCTGCACCACATCGGTGGTCATATTGTTGGCTTTCTTGATGCTGCTGACTTTGACATTATACCGCTGTGCCAGCAGCGACAGAGACTCACCACTGCGCACCCGGTGTGTTCGGTTCTCGTCACGCTCTGATGCCCACAACGTCCCGTCAGGGGGGATTTGTTTGAAGTAGCGTTTAACGGCAGAGAACATGGAGTCGGCCAGGCGCTGACGATGCTTCGCCCAGTTCAGGTTTTTCTCTTCCTGAGGATTAGAAATAAACCCGACTTCGACCAGAATAGAAGGAATGTCTGGCGACGTCAGTACCGCCAGACTGGCTGCCTGAGGCACCCGTTTATGCATTGAAGTCACCTGCTTCATTTCTTCAACAACCTTGTTCCCAAGGTCATAGCTGGTGGCCATGCTGTGATCCATAGAGAGACCTAAAATCGTCTCTGCCAGATAGCGTTCGCTGGCTTTGTCGGTGATCACTTCAGCCGCCCCGCCCAACAATTCAGAATGACGTTCAGTTTTCTCCATCCATCGTCCAAGTTCTGTATCAGCGCGACCGGTGGAAAGCACCCACACGGAACCACCACGAGGCTCAGGCTGTGAGAAAGCATCGGCATGGATAGAAACCAGTAAATCGGCTTTTTTCTGGCGTGCCAGTTCGGGGCGCCGGTTGGGTGAAATGTAGTAATCCCCTTTACGAGTCATAACCGCCCGCATGCCACGCTCTGCATTTACCCGAGCTTCAAGCTTTTTAGCGATGCTCAGAGTGATGTGCTTTTCGTAGGTTCCTGCGGGACCTATTGAGCCGGGGTCCTCGCCACCATGCCCCGCATCGATGGCAATAATGATATCCCGGTCCCGGTGATTGTTGCGCTCGTCAATAACCACCTGACTACGCTGGGGAGCATTGATATCGTTAAGGTCAATCACCAGACGATGTCCATAGGGCGCCGTGGGTGTCATGGCGAATAATGTAGGATCCGCCTTTCGGTTTAACTCGACAACCACACGGGACGCGCGGGTATTTTTCGGTGAGGAGTACCGCACCCGACTGATCAAGTCGCCGTCATTCTCGACGTTGCTTAAGTCAAGACTGTCGTCCGTATTCGCCAAATCCACGACCAGGCGGTGAGGATTTTCCAGTGTGAAATAGGTGAACTCAGGCGCCTGCTGCAAATCCAGCACCACTCGCGTCTTATCCGGTGATGGCCAGACCCGCACCCCATCAATTTTATTTTGCGCAGCCTGAGCCGGAAGGGAAACCCAGCATAACAGGAGTACCGAAACTATTACGCGCAACATACTTCGCCCTAGTGTCATCATTGCTGTAGTTAGCAGGCTTGTATCACTGCCGGAGCCTAAATGCGCTGACAGTGTTGCAGGATTTGTGTCCCCTGCTGACTGCGCGCATTAACATCAAACTGACGTCCTTCACCGGCTGATTTAATACTAATCTCTAAATCCGCAGATGCCAAGCATTCTGCCCCTTTCTCAGCCCATTCCACCAGGCTGATGCTGTTGTTTTCGAAATAATCCCGGATGCCCATAAACTCGAGCTCTTCCGGATCGGCAAGCCGGTACAAATCGAAATGAAACACTGAGACACCTTCCAGCTCGTAGGGTTCCACTAAGGTGTAGGTCGGACTCTTGACGCTGCCCTGATGGCCCAGCGCCTGAATAAAATAGCGACTGAACGTTGTTTTTCCCGCCCCTAAATCACCGGAAAGATAAATGACTGCCGGCTGTGGCAGGCATGTCTGTACGGCACGTGCCAGATCACGTGCCAGCTGGGCAGTGTCGTCAAGCGACGCCGCGTAAAAGCCTGAATGTGGGTATGCCATAATACGTCCTAGCGCTGATTTATCAGTGCGCGTACTGCCTCGAACAAATCGCTGGCAATCATACCACGCTGTCCATACAGTTCAGCAATGTCATCCCCCGCTTTCGCATGCAGCGTCACACCATACAGGGCGGCGTCAACAGGCGGCACACCCTGCGCCATTAACGCTCCGAGAATACCACTTAGCACATCACCGCTGCCTGCGGTTGCCATGCCGGGGTTACCATGCCGGCATACCCAGGTATTGCGCTCATCATCTATCAGCGTGCCTGCACCTTTAAGTACACAGGTGGCATGGTAGCGCTCTGCACACTGGCGTGCGTAATTAAAGCGCTCATTTTCAACATCATCCGCCGGAATTCCAAGTAGCCGCCCGGCCTCGCCAGCGTGCGGTGTGAGTACCATCGCTGTTGGCGTGTAGGCAGTAGACTGCTGACATAAAAGGTTCAGCGCATCAGCATCAACCACAACGGGTTTTTCGTGCGCCTGACAGTGTTTTAGCGTGGCTTCGAACGCTTCCTGTGCCCATGGATCCTGACCAAGGCCCGGCCCAATTACCACGCAGGATGCCCACGCCAGTGATGCGTCCAAATCATGGTTAGTGACCATCAGTTCCGGCCGGCCGGCACTGACCTGTATGGTCGAACTCTCATGCGTGTAGACCTTGACCATGCCCGCACCGCTGCGCAGCGCTGCTTCAGAACTTAACCGTATCGCGCCCGCGGTGCCGCGGTTGCCGCCTACACATAACAAACGGCCATAGGTGCCCTTGTGGCTATGCACATCACGCGGACCCAGCCCCCCGAACATATGCATGTCCAGAAACGTCGCTGTAGATTTTGCCAGTTGCTGGAATGCTTTACCGATCCCCAGATCTTCAAAAATCAGCTTACCGCAACTTTGTTTACCGGCTCCCGTGGTCAGTCCGGGTTTTATCCCAACAAACGTCACTGTCACATCGGCCTGTACACAGCGCCCCAGCGACTGACCTGAATTCGCATCAAGGCCAGAGGGTACGTCGACACTGACCACCGGCTTCTGCCCGCCATTGATAGCATCGATGATACTGGCAAACTCACTGCGGATGCTGCTGTTGATACCCGTTCCCAGTAATGCATCAATGACCAGGTCGGCCTGGTCCAGGTGGGCCACCGTAAACGAGTGAATATCGCCACCAGCGTCCCGCCAGGCACGCTGGGCATCGCCCGCATCGCCTTCCAGTTCGCGGTCAGGCTCCACGGCACAGACCACCACCTGTTTACCGGCCTTTCTGGCTTCCAGAGCAGCCACGTAGCCATCGCCCGCATTGTTCCCCTGACCAACCAGAATGAGAAACGTATCACTGTTGGGAATATGTAGCTGTGCCTGACGGAATACCGCCTTACCGGCCCGTTGCATAAGTTCACTGAGGTTACTGCCACTTTGCTGTGCGGCATTTTTTTCGTGCTCCCGCACCTGGTCGGCGCGGTACAGTTTGTATGGTAAACTCGAGGCGAGTTGAGTATCTAGCATGAGTGCATGTCCAGTTTAAATTCCATCGATCTCGGTCAATTGGCCAACAATATCAAGGCTTGGGGGAAGGCGCTAGGCTTTCAGCAGGTTGGTATCAGTGATATCGACCTTAGCCAGCACGAAGCCCACCTGTCTGACTGGCTGGCCAATAATTACCATGGTGACATGCACTATATGCAACGCCATGGAATGACCCGTGCCCGGCCTGCAGAGCTGGTGCCTGGCACCCTGAGGGTGATCAGTGTGCGCATGGACTACCTGCCGCCAGATGCCTCGTTTGCCCGCCATTTGAATGATCGCCGCATTGGCTACGTAAGTCGTTACGCTTTGGGTCGGGATTATCACAAAGTATTGCGTAAACGGCTTAAGCAGCTTGGCGAGAAAATCAGTGATGCACTATCCGATACCGCCTACCGACCGTTTGTGGACTCAGCACCGGTGCTTGAGCATGCCATTGCCGAAAAAGCCGGGCTGGGCTGGACCGGCAAGCACTCGCTGACATTGAGTCGCGATGCGGGCTCCTGGTTCTTCCTGGGGGAGTTATTTATTAACCTGCCCCTGCCTGTGGATGCGCCGGTTGAAGAAGGCTGTGGCAGTTGTACCGCCTGCATGACCATCTGTCCCACGCAGGCCATTGTCGCCCCTTATACGGTGGATGCGCGCAAATGTATTTCATACCTGACCATCGAATATGACGGGGTCATCCCCGAGCAATATCGCCGCGCAATGGGTAACCGTATTTACGGGTGTGATGACTGCCAGCTGATATGCCCGTGGAACCGGTATGCCAGTGTCACCGACGAGACAGACTTTCACCCGCGTCAGGCATTACATGGACAGTCATTGCTACAGCTATTCAGCTGGGACGAAGCCACCTTTCTGCGCAACACTGAAGGCTCGCCCATTCGCCGTATCGGCTATCAGAAATGGAGCCGCAATCTCGCCATAGCGCTGGGCAATGCCCCCTTTGACCGTGACATTGTGGACGCGCTGATGCAGCGGCTGTCAGACGCCGGTGAGATGGTCGCCGAACACATTCGCTGGGCGCTTAACGAACAACAGCAAAAGCAAGCCCGGCACATTGATGCCGATCGCAAAACCGCGCGCCTGACCCGCGCAGTGGAAAAAGGTCTGCCCAGAGACGCCTGAGATGAACCGGTATACAACTGGACGATACCGGCCCGGCTACTCCTTTAGACCTGTCTGCCGTATTACTCGACCGCAGCCCTGTCTGTTACTGGCGAAGATATACCCCGATGAGGAGGCGGTGAAGCTGGCGCGTCTTTGGCACAACGCAACGACACAGGCGGCAGTTCCAACTGCTGCCCTGCGGATATCACCGTAGTTGCCAGCGACTTGTCTGCCCGTCCTGGCTCGTGCATGCTCAGAGACAGCCGCCCTTGATAGTAACCAAACTGATAGGCCGCAATCGCAATAAACAGGGCAATGACGGCCAGCCAACGATTCAGCATCGTTTACTTGTCGGCCACATGATACGGCTTACTCAGCTCATGCACCGCATCGACGAATACCCCGGCGTTATCTGGCGGCACATCCAGGTGAATACCATGACCAAGGTTGAATACATGCCCGGTACCTGAACCATACCCCTTAAGGATTGTCGCGACCTCTTCACGAATTCGCTCGGGCGCTGCGTAAAGCATGCTGGGATCCATATTGCCCTGCAGCGCAACTTTATCGCCGATACGAGCGCGCGCTTCATCAATATTAATGGTCCAGTCCAGACCCACCGCATCGCAGCCTGTTGCAGCGATAGATTCCAGCCACATACCGCCATTTTTGGTAAACAGGGTAACCGGCACCCGCCGTCCTTCGTTCTCACGAATAAGGCCATCCACGATCTTTTCCATGTACTGCAGTGAGAATAACCTGTAATCGCGGGGAGACAGGACACCGCCCCAGGTGTCAAAAATCATGACAGACTGAGCGCCGGCTTTTATCTGTGCATTCAGGTAAGCCACGACCGCATCGCTGAGTTTGTCCAGCAGCAGGTGCAGGGCCTGCGGGTCCGCAAATGCCATTTTTTTGATTTTGGTGAAGGCTTTGCTGGTGCCGCCTTCTATCATGTAGGTAGCCAGCGTCCAGGGACTGCCAGAAAAACCAATCAGTGGAACTTCACCTTTCAGCTCCCGACGAATCGTGCGTACCGCATTCATAACGTACTGTAACTCGCCTTCCGGATCAGGCACACCGAGCCGTTCGACATCGGCTTTTGAAGTGAGTGGCCGTGCAAACTTAGGGCCTTCACCTGCTTCAAAATACAGACCAAGTCCCATCGCATCGGGGATGGTCAGAATGTCTGAAAACAGGATAGCGGCATCCAGAGCAAACCGGCGCAGTGGTTGCAGCGTCACCTCGCAGGCAAGATCGGCATTCTTACACAGACTCATAAAGTCACCGGCCTCGGCACGGGTCGCTTTATATTCTGGCAGATAACGTCCCGCCTGACGCATCATCCATACTGGTGTCATGTCTACAGGCTGCTTGGAAAGTGCCCGAAGATAACGATCATTTTTTAAGGCGGCAGGTGCGGAACCAGATACGGCGTGTGACATGACTTTCCTCTGTTATTGCAAAGCTCAGTGAGTGGCTGACCATCAATCGTAAACATCTTAACTTACATAGAGTTAGGTTCAGAATTGCCTACGTGTCTGGTGGCAGCGATGATAAACCCGCGCGAGTATATCAGCTAATCAACGGATTTAAGAGCATTTCGGATTTTAAGGAAGATGCGCACAAGTCTATTGCACCTTCCTAACAATTATTTAAAAATAAACTTGCGCGAAGAGTAAGTGTTTGCTACAACTTAACACAGCTAATATAAAGAAGCCTGTTCAACAGGACCGAACGCTAACCACTACAAACCCTGCCCTCGGCAGGGTTTTTTATTTTCCCTGTATTTTTTTTACCGTTGCGGCAATAAGCTGACCCGCAATAGACAGTGTTGGCGGTGTTTTCGGCAGCGCATCAGGCCAGAACCACTGCGCATCATCAATTTCACCTTCTTCAGGGACAATGTCGCCCCCCGCATAGCGGGCAATGTAACCAACCATTAATGAATGCGGAAACGGCCAGGGCTGACTGCCAAAGTATTCCAGGTCGGTCACGCTGACGCCGACCTCTTCAAAAATTTCGCGGTGTACCGCTTGCTCCAGACTCTCACCGCTTTCAACAAAACCGGCCAGCGTGGAGTACATATTCAGTTCACGATGGCGCACGCCCCTGGCCAGCAGCAACCGTTCACCGTCATGTACCGCCACAATGATGCAGGGCGAGACTCTCGGATAGCTACGATGCTGACAGCGCTGACACTGCACGGCCATCTCCCAGTCCACTCGTTGCGTGCGATCACCACATTGCCCGCAGTAGCGGTGTGTTCGAAAGAAGTGCACGTATTGCCAGGCCCGCCCAGCCACTGCAAATGCAGTATCAGGCGCCTGCATCAGCATATGTCGCAAAGAAGCAAGCTCCCAGTGTTCCCCTTCGGGCTCTTCTGCCCCCATATCGACGATGAATGTTGACTGAGGCAGGCTGTCGCCCTGTAAATCTTTCAGTTCATACACATCTGCATGATAGGCGCGTAAACAGTCAATATCGTCAAAGCCGCCCTGCGGCAACTGCCGCTGGTTTTGCCTGACCACCAGTTTGTCACGCGAAAAGATCAGCCACTGGCCACGGGCGGTGTCCAGTGACTGCTGAGAAACTGGCTTTAACATAGGCTGTCTCCTTGCGTGATAGGCGCATTTTGTGATTGATTACCATAACACAGTGAGTCAGGATGCGAGTAACCCGCGGGATAAACGGTAGAAGCTGCCGTCACCAGACAGCCGCCGTTGTCGCCAGTGCAACCTCGCCATAATGGCTGAGCCAGGTATAAAGGCAGTATTATTGCTGCATCCGGACGGCAACATTCGACGCCAATTAAGACCGTTTGTTAAGGTGAGGTCGGGTGTTATACTTATGGCACAGCAGATGCTCTCACATGACGAGCTAAGGGGCCGCACGCATGTTAAATCAGTTGCAAAATGTAAATCAGAACTGGAACGGCAATAGCGCTACGGTAGATAACTGGCTGAAGGCCAGACAGACACTGATGGTAAATTTTTGCGAGCTTGCCGGTATCGCGGTCGAGGGACCTTCGGCGATGAAAACGATGAACGGCACTGTCCAGCGTCCCAGCAATGCCTTGCCGGATGCCGATCAAATCGAGCGATTTTGTGAAGATTTAATGGACTATCTGTCAGCAGGTCACTTTGAAATATACGATATACTGAGTGCGCAATATGAGAACGGCCAGGAGCTGAAACAGCAACTTGCCCCCAAAATTGCGGTTACTACAGATATCGCTCTAAGGTTTAACGACAGTTATACCGAGATGCTTCGCCCTGAGCAGGCCACCAGTTTTGATGCTGACTTAGCACAACTGGGGGAAGCACTGGCAGAACGATTCGAACTTGAAGACCAGTTGTTCAACGCTGTGCATCAGGCAACCACAGAATGATGATGTGTCGTATGACGCCTCAACCAACCGAGCAGTAGATGACTGATGAATAATGCAACGCTAATTAGTAAAGCTCGCGCCTACTGTGAGCAACGAAATGCGCGTTTCACACCACTGCGTGAGAAAGTGTATCAAATTCTGTTAAGTAAACACGGGCCAATGGGTGCGTACGAATTACTCGACAGCCTAAAAGAAACCGAATCCAGTGCCAAACCCGCGACCGTTTACCGGGCCCTGGATTTCTTACTCGACTTTGGCTTTATCCACCGCCTTGAGTCTACAAACGCATTTGTCGCCTGTTACCATTTCGGCTGTCAGCATCCGGTACAGTTTCTTATTTGCGACAGTTGTGGCGATGTAGCTGAAATCCAGTCAGAAGGGCTCAAAGACACACTGGATAAGCAAGCCACACATCATGGTTTTAAAGTGTCGAAGCAGACTATCGAAGCACACGGGTTGTGTGCAGACTGCCAACAGACTGAAGACGTGCCGAGTGAGGAGCAAGTACATGAATGCTGATTTTGTAAACCCGTTTATTTCCGGTTTACTCAATGTCATGGAGACAATGGCACAAACCCAGCTAACGCCGGGTAAGCCCAAGCGCAAGCAGAGCGATATTTCTAAAGGAGATGTGTCTGGCCTTATCGGAATGGTTGGCCCGGATGTGCGAGGCTCCATGTCGATATCCTTCGACGAAAACCTCGCGCTAACTATCATGGAGCGCATGGTGGGTGAACGCCCCGATAAGCTCGATGCCGAGGTAGGCGATATGGTTGGCGAAATCACTAATATGATTTGCGGCAATGCAAAACGTGATCTCGGTGAGCGTGGCTATGAGTTTGGTATGGCTACGCCCATTGTTGTATCCGGTAAGCAACACACAATTAGTCACCAGGTCGATGGTGCAAAGATTATTTTGCCCTTCATGTGTGACGATGGACTGGCACATTTGGAAATCTGTTTTGACAAATAATTTCTGGCACAGCGAAAAAATTACACTCTCACCTTTCCGCCGTGGTTTTCATCTCATCACGGATGAGATAACCCGTGCCCTTCCTCAACTGAAGAGTACGCAAACGGGGTTATTACACTTATGGCTGCAACACACCAGTGCCAGCCTGACGGTCAATGAAAACGCCGATCCCACGGTGCGCGGTGATCTTGAAGCCTATTTCAATCATTCCGTTCCTGAAAATAGTCCTTATTTTCAACATACTTATGAAGGCCCTGATGATATGCCTGCGCATATCAAATCAAGCTTGCTTGGATGTCAGATTACCCTGCCGGTTGCCGCTGGCAGACTTCAGCTGGGTACCTGGCAGGGGATTGTGCTCGGCGAGCACAGAGACCGTGCATCGTCGCGTACAATTATTGCAACGTTACAGGGCGTCAGGTCGTAACATGGTGGTATAAAATCTGCATAACAAATTTTTTAAACCGTAACCGATCATTAATTTCATACTCAACTATTTGACAGGACGTGAACTATGAATAAGAAATTTACACTGGCGAGCCTAACCCTTGCTTTGCTTTCTGCGCCCGTTTTCGCGCAACAGGACGATGCTCCTGATTATGACAGCTGGATAGGCCTGTTCGGCACAAAGTACTCCACCGATGAAGATCGTGATGCGCCCGGTATTGTAGACGACGGAAAAGGTATGGGCCTGGAATACGGCTTTCGCTTCACGCAAAGCTGGGCAGCGCGTATTGAATATACCGCGCTTGAACTGGACTATGTTGATGGCACTGCTGCAGAGCGCAATGATTCGGGCCATATGATCGGTGCAGATGCCATGTACTTCCTTCCCGATGACGTTTTCTATTTCTTCGGCGGTATTAAGCATCAGAACATGGCCGATAGTTACACGCTGGGTAACATCGGTATTGGTAAGCACTGGAATGCCGGTGATCGTGTTAAATTCATCACCGAGGTTGCGGCGTACCACGACTTTGATGAGAATTTTAACGACTACAGTGTAAAGCTGGGCCTGGCCATTCCATTTGGTAGTGCAGGATCGTCGTCCGCCAGCAGTAGCATGCCAGCTGCACCGGCTGACAGCGACAATGATGGCGTTGTTAACAGCAATGACCGTTGCCCAAATACCCCTGCTGGCACCCGGGTTGATGCAAACGGGTGTGCCATGGAAGCGGATGATGACAACGATGGCGTGATGAACAGTGCCGATCAGTGTCCTAACACGCGCACCGGTGCAGAGGTTGATGCGAATGGCTGTGAGATCAAAGATTCAGACATGGACGGCGTTCGCGACCGTAACGATGAGTGTGCTGACACACCTCGGGGTGACAAGGTCGACGCAAACGGCTGTACTATCTTTGATGAAGAAGAAGTGTCGATTACGCTGCGCGTTCTGTTTGACCGTGAGAGCGCAGTAGTGGAACAGCCTAATGATCCTGAAATTCAGGCATTTGCAGACTTTATGAAACGTTACGGCAGCACCTCAGCCACCATCGAAGGGCATACGTCAGCACCGGGTACCGAAGCGTACAATATGGACCTGTCTAAACGCCGTGCTGCCTCGTTCAAAGACCTGATGGTAGACCAGTATGGAATTGCCGCCGACCGTCTTGACACAGTGGGCTATGGTGAAACACAGCTACTTGATACTGACAACGACGCAGAAGCGCACCGGGTTAACCGTCGTATTTCAGTGAGCGTGTCTGAAATGGTTAAAGTACCGGAAGAACGTTAAGAACAGCCGCCCGGCGTAGTCGGGCGCAGTGATTAAAAAACCGCTGTAGGCGTTGCCTGACAGCGGTTTTTTATTGGTTCAGTGCCAGCCACCCTGTAACGCTCTCAGATTAATACTCGTCGCTGACCGCCGGGCCCGCGTAATTATCAAACCGGGAGAACTGCCCCTGAAAGGTCAGACGACTGGTGCCGATTGGCCCGTTCCGCTGCTTACCGATAATAATTTCTGCAATCCCTTTGTCTTCACTGTTTTCGTGATACACCTCATCACGATAAATAAACATAATAAGGTCAGCATCCTGCTCGATGGAGCCGGACTCACGCAAGTCTGAGTTAACCGGCCGCTTGTCAGCCCGCTGTTCCAGACTCCGGTTTAGCTGCGACAGCGCGACCACAGGCACTTCCAGTTCTTTGGCCAGGGCTTTTAGTGAGCGGGAAATTTCAGCAATTTCCAGGGTGCGGTTTTCACTTAAGCTGGGCACCCGCATCAGTTGCAGATAATCGACCATGATCATGCTGATCCCGCCCCGTTCGCGCGCCAGCTTTCTGGCCCGAGAGCGCACATCCATAGGTGTCAGGCCAGACGAATCATCAACAAAAAGGTTATCTTTATCTTTCAGCATCGCCATGGTGTTGGAAATGCGTGCCCAGTCTTCATCATCCAGCTGGGCGGTACGGATTTTAGTCTGATCGACACGGCTTAGCGAGGCCAGCATCCGCATCATGATTTGCTCAGAAGGCATTTCCAGACTAAACACCAGCACCGGTTTTTCTTCCAGCATCATGGCGTTCTCAACCAGGTTCATGGCAAACGTTGTTTTACCCATAGAAGGCCGTGCCGCTACAATCACCAGATCGGAGGGCTGAAGGCCACTGGTTTTTTTATCCAGATCGGTAAAGCCAGTGGAAACACCCGTCACCTCTTTATTGGACTTTAACAGCAGCTCCAGCCGGTCAACCGTCTTGCCAAGTACAGAGTCTATGTCGCGCGGGCCTTCGTTCTCACCGGTACGGCGTTCAGCAATCTCAAACACCTTGCTCTCAGCCATATCAAGAATATCGGCGCTCTCACGGCCCTGTGGATTATAGCCAACCTCGGCGATCTCGTGTGCCACACCAATCAGTTCGCGGGTAATGGCCCGTTCGCTGATAATTTTTGCATAGGACACCACGTTAGCAGAGCTCGGCGTATTGCGCGCCAGCTCGCCCAGATAGGCGAAGCCGCCGGCGTCTTCCAGTTCATCGTGACGTTCCAGCTCTTCAGAAACGGTAATCAGATCAACCGGAGAACTGGCACTAAGCAGACGCACAATGGCGCGAAAAATAAACTGATGAGAGCGGTTATAAAAGTCGGTTTCACTGACCACTTCGGCCACTTTATCCCAGCTGTCGGGATCGATAAGCATACTACCCAGCACTGATTGCTCCGCTTCAATGCTGTGCGGCGGCACTTTCAGTTTTTCAATATTCTTATCGTCTTTCGAGGAAGAAACGACTTTCACGCAGACCCGCTCCGTTGCTAGTGTAAGGTGCCCATTATGCGACAATTCTACCGTCAACAACAGCCATCATTGCATTCGCGCTAATTGCGGTCAGCGGTAAAACCACACTACCACCGTTTCAATACTGCACGGCCTTCACTGAACCGCAACGAAATGCCATACTTTGGCCAGTAATTGTAGAAGTCGGACCAGCAATTATCCTTTTTTTGTCATTTGCGTTCGGGCATCATGCCGAATTTAGCAATAAAATATTATGGTGCAGATAGCATCAGCACGTTAAACAAGTGTCTTCATCAAGACTACTGCGCCAATAGCTGCTGAGTTTATTGTGTTTTACAGTTAAACGCACTGGCCATCTGGGCAAGTCACCTTACGTTATACAGCCGATGATTCAGTGTCATAGCCATTGAGTAGTTATGTTTTTCAGAAGTTTAATAGTCCTTATTGTCACGCTCTGTGCAATGCCGGATGCGTACAGCAGTGAGCAGCTGACCTACGAACAGGAGCGCACCCGGGTCTTATCGATGGATGCAGAGTTACGGCTGCAGGCAGTGAATGAGGGCCTGTCATTCAACACACAAACGGTACTGGGAAAGCACTTTTACAATACCGTTGTAATGCAAACCCCGGGTGAATTATCGCATTTTACAATACCTCAGGGGGCACTACGTACGTTACGCGACACCTATCCGAAGTACTTTCTTGAGCATCAGATTCTTAGCAATGGCTTATCGCAACGCTCTGTTGTCTCACGCATGCAGCAACTTGATGAACTGGCAGACCAGGCGAACACACAGCAATGGCCGCGCCTGGTGCGTCTGGCAACCAAACGCCATGTCGCGCTGCTTCTGTCGCAAGGGCTGTATTACAGAGCCATTGGCCGTATCCGGGATGTGATTCCAGCCGGCGGTGAGCATACGCTTTCCAATCCGTACGACTATTCGCTGGATGCCATCTATCACGACCTTGCCATGGCTTATCGCAATGGCGGCAATCTCACACAATCGCTTTATTACTGTAACCAGCTCTCTCAGACTCTGAGCTTCAAAGCGCAAAGTACAGCGTTGGGCGATGTGTGTCGCAGCCGCACTCTGACTGCTCAGGGTAATTATACAGCCGCCCTTAAAACAGCCAGCGAAGTTCTTGAATTTGGCCGTGAACAGCAATCGGGCATGCTGATGGCCGTAGCCAATCACGCTATTGCAGAAGCGTATTTCGCCATGAATAACACTGCGCTGGCTGAGCAGTTTGCCCTGTCGGGATTAGCCGGTGCTGAACGATATCCGACGCTGACAGAGGTACCAGGCGCGCAGTTGCAACTGTTGCTGCTGCAAATCGCGGTTGCCAAAGCGGATACTGACAGCGCGCAGCGCTATCTGACGCAGTTGCGTACATCGAATAAGACACCCTATGCGGGTATCAATGCGGCCATGCTCCTGCAACTCGAAGCCGACATTGCATTGCTGAACAATGACACAGATCAGGCTCTGACAGTCTATCAGCAACTTCAAAGCCAGCAGCGTGTGGTGCAGGACCAGCAACTTCAGGATACCCGGGTAGCTGGCATCGACCAGCCGCTACAGCAGCAACAGAATACGCTGGCCAGGATCAAGCAGCGAAACGATACATCGCGTTCACGTAATCTGACTATCCTGGCCATGTTTACTACCACTATCAGTATTGTCTGTGGCATTGCTGTGTACCGCCTTTACCGGCATAAAACCACCATTGAGAGCTTTGCCCGGCTAGACCAGCTTACCAGTGTGGAAAACCGCTGGTTTGCTATGAAGGCCATTAGCCACAGACTGTCCCACATGGATCGCGCGAACGACAAAGCCTGCGTCGCGCTATTGGATATTGACCGCTTTAAACATATTAATGATCGCTTTGGCTATGAAACAGGCGACATGTTACTGGCGAAAATCGCCAAGGTCCTGAAATACCAGTTACGCCGTGAAGATGTCATTGGCCGCTACGGCGGCGGCGAATTTATCCTTATGTTGACAGGCACCGCGTTACAGGATGGACTTAGAAAAGTCGATGAGCTTCGCAAGGCCATTGAACAACAGCCTATGACCGACAAAGACGAGGATATCGCGCTGCGCTTTTCCTGTGGACTGGTAGAGGTTAGCAACAGTGCCCGCTTCGATGACGTGATTGGCGTATGTGATAGGTTGCTAACTGATGCCAAAAAGCGTGGTCGTAATCTGACCAGCTATAGTGAGCTGGGCCCTTCTCACACGGCTGACTGCGCCTGATACGACGTCCCTGTATCTCAGGACATAACGTCAGTTTGCGATGCCGCCTTCTCCAGCCTGAAGAAAACACCGTCAATGACGGTGTAGGCCGCCCCGTCGGGCTGAAGCAACAACGTCTGACCCAGTTTTGGTCCCGCCTCATCACAGCTAACCTGGATTTCTCTGACCTTGTCGTTATTACCAAATAAGGCGTCTGGGGCGACCCGGTAGTGTTGCATGACCTCTCCGGCGGGTAATGTTCGACTGGCATAGTGTGGCGATGAACAATGATGCTGGCCAAGCTGCGCCTGATCATCTAAATACGTAATCGATGCCCCCAGCTGTTGGCCCGCCTGATTAGGGCTCATCGCCGCAATACCCGGCTGCAAGGTCTCTGTGACTATCCAGGTGCCTTCGTAGTCTTCCTTTTGCATGGCACAGCCTGACGCAAGCAGGTTTACTGCCAGCGCTAACGCAAGGCCAGATGGCCAGACACCAAAGGAATAACGGCGTTTTTTGTTTTGCACTTACTTCTCTCCTCACACTGACACCATCGCTGCACCTGCGGGCGCAAGTCAGCTGGTATCACTGTACTGATATGGGGTGTTTAGCGGTATGTTTCCATGAGCCTGAACGACGCAAGGACGTCATTCATCCCAAGCCGGTACATTTCTTGAAACCTGACATGTTTATGCCGCAAACATCTATAAAAAGTGGTCCAGCTCACTAATGCGTGAGCAATTTGAAACAATAAGGGGGACACAATGGCAAAATTCACTACTCAGCGATGTTTACTTACGTTTGCCTTTGTCATGCAGATTTGGTCATTCACTACTTACGCCAATAATTCGCTGGAAGATCAGATTCTTGCAGCTGACGCCCGGCTATTTGGCGCGTTTAATCAGTGTGATATCAGCACGTTTTCATCGATGCTGGATGGCAATCCAGGGAAGATGCGGATAAGTCTATCGCCGCTTAGGCTTACTCGTACCTTCCTTTAGCTACGGTCATTGACGGTACAGGAAAGGCGTCCCTCGACTGTACACGTCACTTCAGTTTTAATTATCCAGTGTAATACGGCCACTGACGGTAGAGACATCCACCCGCGCCTGACCACCATTGTGAATGAATTCCAGCCACCGGCGTGGACCATACTTGGCTTTCTGCATCTCATCTTCAGAGATTTTGTTAATGATGCGACCGCCGGCATGGGCTTCAATATCGAACTGTGCAGAGACGTCCGGCTGAAAGTTCAGGGTAATACTGCCCCCTACCGACGACGCACGGACATCGCCATTGCGATTAAGACTAAGTTCAGCTTCAACCCGACCGTTCACGGTCTCGATATTCAGATCATCCACGGCCTGCATCGCCAGCTTAATATTCCCGTTGACGGATTCAACCCACAGCTCGGGACTACTTGAGCGGATATTAATATTCCCGTTAACCGACGAAAAGCGGGCATCTTTGTCGCTTTGATGATCACCAAAGATATCGCCGTTGACCGTTTCTATCGTCACATCACCTGAAATTTCACCCACATCGATATCCCCGTTCACGGCCTCCAGCTCCACGCGTCCCTGAATATTACGGGATTCTATGTCGCCGTTGACCACTTCGACGCTGACACTGTTTTTAAGGTTCCGCAGCGCCACATTGGCATTAATGGAAGAATAGTGCACGCGGCTGCCATGGGGGACATGAATGGTCAGATCATCGCCTTCATTGCTGCGCCAGTTTCGCCAGTCTCTGCCGCTTCGCGCAACCTCTATTTTAAGTTCAACCTCGTTACCGCTTTTTTCAAAGCTCACCTCGTCGGTATTCTCCCCGACTTCACCGACAACTTTTACGCTATTTTTGTCCCAGCCAATGATTTCTGCTTTACCGTTCATATGCTCAATATCAACGTAAGGCGCGTCTGAGGTATCGATAGACCGATCAATACGCTCACCCGACAGCGCGACCTGGCTGAGTAAAGTCATGCTGACGCCTGCCAGCCAGGCGAGACCAGCGCCCTTTCTGAATGCGAATACTGTTTTCATAACTGCTTACCTTGTCGTTAAATTCGTTGCCATTTCGGCGCATGAACGCGCTCGATCAATGTAATTTGTTGCTGATACACATTTTGCAGCATTCTTAGCAGCGCCGGATTATCCGGATCCTCTGCCAGTGCGGCTTTTATCGCCGCTGCCGCATCATCCAGCTCGTCGAGCTGCTGTTGCCAGTTATCTGCCAGTGCCGGTGTATCGGTATACTCCACCAGCAAGGCTTGCTTTTGCTGTTCATGCTGCTGACTCAGTGCCTGTACCAGGGCTTCGCCGGTAATGGCCGACGGCTCCGTTGGACCGGACGGTTGTTGCAGGCTGTACCAGCTAACCATTGCGATGAGTGCGACGCTGGCTGCCATGGCTGCCCAGCCACTTCGCCACCCCGGTTTTGCGGTGCTCGTGTCAGCCTCATTTTCCAGTGCCAGCGCCACGCCACGCCATAAGTCCCGCTCCGGGTGTTTCTCTTCGGGCAATGTATCGAGCTGTTGCTTCAGCGCATCATCAAAATTAGTCTTCGTCATAACCCATCCACGCTTTTAAAAGTTGTCTGGCGCGATGAAACTGCGCCTTACTCGAGCCCACTGCCATGCCCAGCATACTGGCGATATCCTCATGTCGATAACCTTCAATGGCATGCAGTACAAATACCATCCTTGCCCGTTCCGGCAGCCGCACAATCAGTGCTTCCAAGTCTATGCTATGCGCGTCTGCCGGTGCGGCGTGATACTGCGCCTCGGACTCATCAATACTGAACATTCGCTGAAACCAGCCGCGCTGCTTGCGCATATAACTCACTGTTACATTAGCGGCGACACTGTGTAACCAGGTTGAAAACCGGCTCTGACCAGTAAAGTTACTTATTTTACGCCACAGCTGAATAAAGACTTCCTGCGTCGCATCTTCGGCGAGCGCTTTATCACCGGTCAGGCGATAGCACAATGCATACACCCGCTTGACGTGCGCGTCATAAAGTTCGTGATACGCAAGCGTATCACCGCCCTTCACCGACTCGATCAGTGTCTGCTCTCGTGCCCGGGAAAATGTCTCTTGCGCATCCACCACCGTGCAGGACGACTGCTCCATAGTTATAGGTTCCGCTGGTTGTGCATCATGGGGAAAATTTAACCTTTTCCGCGTGATGCATCTTCTTGTTTGTTATATGGTTAGTCGTAGCCTATGTCACAAAGGTTTAAAGCGCCAAAAAATCTTTTGTGCCGCACGGTAAGTGACATAACAAGGCTAACCACAAGGAGTGACGGTATGAATATTCACAGCCTGTTTGCGGGAAAGCCCGCTCCATTCGGACCGCGCGGCGCGCCAAGCAGCATCATTAAGCACCCTGTCAGCAGTATCCGGGTTCATAAAACCCATACTGATGAAGATGAGCAGGGCAATAAAAAGCTGCATGGCGGACCGGAGAAAGTACTGCATCAGTACAGCCTGCAAGGCTACGAATTACTGAACGATCACTTTCCTCACGGTGCATTCGCGCCGGGCAGTATCGGCGAAAACCTGCTGGTTGCTGAAATGACCGACAACAATGTTTATATCGGTGATATTTATCAGATCGGTAAGGTTCAGGTACAGGTTTGTGCACCGCGTGCGCCGTGCAACAAAATATCTCAGCGCTATGATATTCGTAATCTGGACCGGTTCGTAGCAGAGCATGGCATCACTGGCTGGTATTACCGGGTTATTCAGACCGGCACCTTGTTTGAAATGGATGAGGTCATCCGGATATCGCGTCCGGATACTACGCTGAGTGTCGCCACCCTTACCAAAGGACTGAAACTCAAAGACGCAGATATTGCCCGGCAGGGTGAAGCGCTGGCAGAACTGGATCCGGAATGGCGGCAGAAATGTGCACGCGTGATCGCCGCGGCATCCTGAGTTAGAAAGAAGGGATTACGGATACAAAAAAGCCGCAGATGACTGCGGCTTTTTTACGATAACCAGAATCTGGCGACTGCTTATGCTTCTTTGATGATAATCACTTTAATAGAAGTGGTTACGTCAGAGTGCAGTTGCAGGTCGATATCGAACTCACCAGTTTCACGCAGTGTGCCGGCTGGCAGGCGAACTTCTGATTTCTGTACTTCAACACCGGCCGCAGTGATTGCGTCTGCGATGTCACGAGTACCGATTGAACCAAACAGTTTGCCTTCTTCACCCGCTGGTGCAGCAATAGTGACTTCACCCAGCTCGTTAATTTTCTCGGCACGCGCTTCGGCAGCAGACAGCTCTTCAGCGATTTTCGCTTCCAGCTCGGCACGACGTGCTTCGAATTTTTCAACGTTATCTTTAGTTGCAGGAACTGCTTTGCCCTGAGGGAAAAGGAAGTTACGTGCAAAACCAGATTTTACTGAGACTTGGTCGCCCAGACCGCCAAGATTGGCGATTTTATCTAACAGGATGATTTCCATCGATGTTACCCCTTAATCTTCGCCAATTACTTGTGTGAATCAGTGTACGGAAGCAGCGCAAGGAAACGCGCACGCTTGATTGCTGAAGACAGCTGACGCTGATACTTCGCACTGGTACCGGTAATACGGCTAGGGACAATCTTACCGCTCTCTGTAACGTAGTTTTTCAGAGTAGCGATATCTTTGTAATCAATTTCTGTTACGCCTTCTGCAGTGAAACGGCAGAACTTACGACGTCTGAAAAATCGAGCCATGATAGTTCTCCTTATGCGTTATCTTCAGTGGATTCAGTTTTCTTCTCTGCAGCAGGCTTTGATGCAGAGTCGTCACGACGCTCACGACGAGGCTCTTCCTTCATCATAGGAGAAGCTTCAGTCACAGCAGACTTCGTGCGCATAACCATGTTACGCAGGACGACATCGTTGAAGCGGAACGCATTTTCCAGCTCTTCGATCGCTTCGGCAGTTGATTCCGCGTTGATCAGAACGTAGTGGGCTTTGTGCAGCTTCTCGATTGGGTATGCCAGTTGACGGCGGCCCCAGTCTTCCATGCGGTGAATCTGTCCACCGTCTTGCTTAAGGATTGTGGTATAACGCTCGATCATACCAGGTACTTGTTCACTCTGGTCAGGGTGAACCATAAATACGATTTCGTAATGACGCATTATTGCTCCTTACGGTTGTCGCCTCGACAGTACAGCCAGACTGTATAGAGACAAGGAACGAAATTAGGGTGGCTGTAAGGGCGCGCATTATACGCACAGAATGTACGCTGCACAAGCATTAATCACAGCGCCTTGCAGACAGCGCATTAATCGCCGCCAGCGAGTACCCCCGCCGTGTTAAGCATCACATGCATGAGCAGTGTGGCAAAAAATCCTGTGGTATTTGAATAACGTTGATATTTCAAAAATAATCGCGCCATCAGGAAGAACAGCATCATCGTTGTTATGCCCCAAAATGGCGTAATGATAGCGTGCAGTGTTCCTGCAAGCGCCCCGCATATTCCTGTAATTATTGCGTCCGGTATCGCGTGCTTCTGTAACCCGACAATTAACATCACGAGCAATGCGTTTTCAATGAGGGGAGTTAAAACAGCAATGCCAAAAACCTCTGCCGGCGTTGGCGACGCGGGGGTTTGAAAATTCTGCACTTCACCGGTAAAGCCGGACAGGTCGGCCAGCCACACGATAAGCAGGATGTATATTGCGAAAACAGCGGAATACCCTGCTATATCCGCGATAAAGCGCGGTACCATTTTCCATTTGAGCTGATAGTACCGCACTGCCAACCCTATTTATACATGCTGGACCGGCGCGCCTGATTCATCTGCCCGCCCGTGGACGAACGGGGTGTAATTGCCCCAAAACCACCTGACAATGCCTCCCATGCCAGACTGCCAGTAAACCAGCTCACTACCGTGCGGTAAACGAGATTACCACTTCTGACCCGATTAACTTCCCTGTCATTAAGCTTTCTCATTATCTTTCCCTGCCTGCGCTGCCAAATTGCAGCACAACCAGTATCTAAAATAATGACAGCCGGTAACACTGATCGTTGGATAGGTTTTAGAGATTACGGGGAGATATCAGGGACGATGCAAACACGATTTAACGTAGCAGCAGGCGCTCATCAATAGCCACAAACTCACTGGCGGCATTAATAAGCGATACGGCGGTCAGAGCTTCCACGCCGTACACCTCTACCCGCTTGCCTTTTTGTCTTAAGCGTTCTGCCAGTAACGCAAAGTCGCCATCGCCGGACACCAGCACGATCACGTCCACGGCATCAGCCCAGTCCATGGCATCAATGGTGATCCCTACGTCCCAGTCGCCTTTGGCCGAGCCATCGGCGCGCTGGATATAAGGCTTTAAGCGCACGTCGAAACCGATCGCGCGAAGGATATTCTGAAACTGCCGCTGCTTCTCATCGCTGCGATCAATGGCATAGGCTATCGCTTTGCGCACCTGCCGGTTGTGCACTGCCTTTGCCCAGAACCGGTTGTAGTCAAAATTTTTGCCAAAGGCGTCACGGGTGGTGTAGTACACATTTTGCACATCGACGAAGATGGCGACGTCCTGCATTTACCTGTTCCTTATATGAAGACCAGAGTTCATTAACTGCACTCAGCCAAACAGGCCACATAACACCTGTTTAAAACAAAAGTCATCGAAATGATTCGGAAAAAAGACACCGGTGCTTTTGCCACCCGCATGAAACTCCAGTGACAAGGTATGCTCATCGATGACATTGCCCTGCACGTTATTTTTACTGTGAGTGTAATGATCAATGATAATAAATTTGGCGTTTCTGTTGAGTCCAGTCAACGTTTCCACCAGATGGCTGACTGTGCCTGGACTTTGCCTTTCAGGCATAGCAAACGCATGTGTGAAGCCTTCTGCCCAGCCAGGCCGTTTATGAGGCTCGTTGATAAGCGTAATGAGGTAGCAGATATTCTGGTTAGATTCTGCACAGGATAAGAATCGCTGACAGCAGCGCGACAGGTACGCATAGTCTTCCGCACTATCAAGCGGGTTTTTATGGTTAAACAGGTTTGCATGATAACGGGCATGTCCAGCCGATTTCCCATCTGCACTGGCATAGATTTGTGTTTTGTCCAGGAAGGCGGCAAACCTGTCAGCTAAACAATCAAGAATAATTTCCGGTGAGCTGAACACCCAGTCGAAGGGAAAAGACGCCTTTTTAAGACCAAGCTGCTTTAGATACCAGGCCGTGCTGCAATTTTCGCCCAAGGAGATAAACGTAGTCTTGTCTGACTTTGTACCTACAAAGCTAGCCAGAAGTCGCTGCACCTGTGTCGCCTGCCGCAGAGCGTCTGTTCTTTCAGTACCGGGGCAAGACTTGCTGAAGTCGAGTTGGGTACGTGTGAGATTAGGTGCTGCTGACTGCATGCGTCCTCCAGCAGATCTATCGGAATGTTGGCGCTGTGTGCACACTGACACCCAGTTTGTCTGCCACGCCACCCATGACTTGCGCCTGACCAATAATTCGCCCCTTACCTGAAGCATTCCACTGACAGTCCAGGGTACTTGTGCCTTTGCGCAGCTTCCCCTTCCAGTCCGGCAGACTAGCATCGAAAGCGCGGTACGTATTTGTCAGCTCCCAGCCGTCTTCCCGGTAATTGCGAAGAACCACAGCAAACTGCTCAGCAGAGAGATTTTCAATAATCCGCCAGTTGTTTCGCCTGTATTTTAACTCTACATATTTCCGCGCTAACGCTTTAAACACATAATCACCAGTTGTTTTTCAAAGATTGAGCTTAACAAACGTTAACGTGGTGCAATACAGGCCCGTGACATGTTTATTCGCCGCTGTTTACACTAAAACTCATCCGGGTATTGTCGCCGGCCCGGTCCGGACGCGATAAACGCCGTATGCGGTCTCGAAAACGATACGAGTAAACCGCGCTTGCGTCAAATATAGCCGGACGAAGCGCCTTTGATGCCATCGCGTCATACGGATATGCGATCATTACCTGTACAGCCACCGATGGCATTACTCAATACTGCCGTTTCCAGTCGATACCAGCACAGCTACCCCTGCCAGTGCAGCCAGAGACCAGATAAGCGTACGCCAGCTTGCCCTTTCTCCCATGACCCAGGCCACCCCGAGGCTCATAATGGCGCTGGTTGCGATAAGGGTTTGTACCACCGCCGCTTTGGCATGGGCAAAGGCCAGCATTTGCAGGAAGATAGCCGCCGTGGTGCCCAGCAGTGTAGCGATAAAAAAGGTACTCCACAGCCGGCCATGTGATTGCCCGCGCATCACTGACGGTTTGGGTAATACCGGCGTACGGGTTGCCCCTATTAATATGGCCACCAGCGCCAGTCCGCCAATCAGACGGTACATGGCGGCACTGGCCGCATCAACATCGCCACCTGCCAGAATATCGCGGCTGATTACCGCGCCAATGGCCTGACAGACCGCCGCCCCCACGCCGAACAGGTAGCCTTTTGATGCCACAATATGCGTGGCCGTACGCTTATTGCTTTTGATTACCATGTCGACTGAGAACAGAATAATGCCCACACCCAGCCATTGCTGCCAGGTGATCCACTCGGCTATCCAGCCCATAGCCAGCAGCGCGGTAAAAATCGGGGCCAGTGTTTCGGCCACCAGCACTGCCTGACTATCACCAATGGTGGTGAGTGCTTTGAAGAAAAACGTATCGCCGATGCCAATACCAATTACCCCGCTGAGTAACAGCCAGAACAAAGCCTCATTATCGATGGTTTGCGACGGCGTTAACCAGAGTGTAATCACGAGCAGCAGCACGACTGAGATTGTGCCTTTCCAGAAATTCATGGCAAGCGGCGTGAACACCTGTCCCGTTCCCCGAAACAACCGCGCGGCGATTGCCCAGCATAACGCTGTACCTAGTGCTGCCAGTATACCCATTGATTGATTCACACCTGTCTGCTAGCTGAAAGTGTCCGACAGACCCATACACCTGTCGGCAAAGCGCGCTAGTGTAGCCAGCCCGCCGCATTATATGCAAGCGCAGGCTGGTTACCCGGTGTCAGAATGGATTGAGGATATAGTCCGGTTGCTGCAGCTGGGCGTGTGCAGTCGTAGCGCCACGGGGACCCGGTAAGCGCAAGCAAAACCCTGCGCGTACGCTACGCCGTCACCTACAGTTCTCTGACCCAGATATTTCTGAAGCTCACCGGGTTGGAATGGTCCTGCAACTGCAGCGGTGCACAGCCGTGCGCCTCATATGAGGGCGCGCCAATCCACTCGGTTTTTCCCTGTACCTCAACGTGATGCTGGATCACTACGCCATTGTGCAACACCGTGATATAGGCCGGACTGGTGAGCTCACCATCGCTGAACTCAGGTGCGGTATACAGGATATCGTAGGTTTGCCACTCCCCAGGAGCACGCATAGCATTGACCAGCGGAATATGCTGCTTATACACAGCCCCGGCCTGGCCGTTGGGGTAGGTTTTGTTGTCATAGGAATCCAGGATCTGCACTTCGTAGCGTTGCTGGAAAAACACGCCACTGTTATTGCGCTGCTGCCCCTCAAGCCCTTCAACGTCACTTGGTGTGCGCCATTCCATATGCAGCTGAATATCACAGAAGGCCTGCCTGGTTTTTATATCGCCGGTGCCGGGTTTAACCGTCATCACACCATCTTTGACCTGCCATTCGGCAGCCCCCTGCTTTACTGACTCCCAGGCAGACAGGTCTTCACCATTAAACAGCACAATGGCATCTGACGGCGGCTGATTGGGCGGGGCACTGACCACCTCGGGTACCGGCTCCCACACTTCGGTCTTTGCCGCCTGCTGTTCACGGGTTAACTGATCATTGCTGGCCAGGGCGCTACCTGTCAGGCCGGCCACAATGGTCCCAAGGACTACACGTCGTAACGTTGGTTGCATAACTTCACTCCTTTATAGGCTTACGTGGCCCAGGCTTTATCGCCTTCTTTATAGTCTAAATCGCCGTCATAGTAGCCAGGAACCGGCACATACCGCAGCGTCTTGGTGGCCCCAGTTTCTGAGGTAAAAAAGCTAAACAGGGTCAGTTGTTTTAGCAGCGTAAAATAGTGCGGCGGGGTAAACGTAGTGCCGGCTTCCCAGCGACTGGGCTTACTGCTTTCAATGCCATATATGCCCCGCGCCGTGTTGTAGGCTGTTGCCTCAGAATCCAGCTTATTGAAGAGCGTCAGACGCTGCTCCTTGCTCAGCGAAATAAACGCTTCGCCAAACTGCTTCTGACTGGCTGTGTTGATCGCTGTCAGGCCTTCACGAAAGGTTTTCTGCAGCGCAGGCGGATAACAATCTGTCACGATCACGGCAATAGTGGCGCCGACGTTGGCCGCTTTGGCTCCCGGCGTATCCGTGGCAGGCACAATGACTTCGCTTGCCTCATTGATAAACGCCACGTCCGTTTTATTAAACAGGGTTTCGCTTAAGGGCACCGGATCGCGTAATGTGTACGCCAGTGCGTCCCCCCCGACCATTGCGACACCTGTCGCACTGGCAATCAGCTTTAATAATTCCCGGCGATGCATTATAAGTTCCCCTTTTTCAGTTCACTGACCGCAAAATCAGCAGCTCTTGCCGTCAGTGCCATATAGGTCAGCGATGGATTGACGCAGGAGCCGGAGGTCATACAGGCGCCATCGGTAACAAACACATTAGGCGCATCCCACACCTGATTATGGGCGTTGAGCACAGAAGATTTAGGATCGCGTCCCATGCGTGCGGTGCCCATTTCATGGATCCCCATGCCAGGTGCGTAGTCAGATTCAAAGCCACGCACATTGGTCATGCCTGCCGCTTCAAACATCTCCACTGCATCCTGCTGCATATCCTTGCGCATTTTGATTTCATTCTCGCCAATGGCCACATCCATGGCCAGGACAGGCAGCCCCCATTTATCCGTGACATTCTTATCCAGATAAATACGGTTTTCATGATAGGGCAGCATTTCGCCAAACGCAGTCATGCCAATTTGCCACGGCCCCGGCGAACTGAGCGCGTCTTTTAAATCAGCACCAACCCCCAGTTCGGCGACACCACGACGCCACCCCTGCCGGCTGGCACTGCCCTGATAACCAAAGCCGCGCACATAATCGCGTTTGTCCGTGCCCCAGTTCCTGAACCGCGGGACATAAAAGCCCGTGGGCCTGCGCCCATAGTGGTATTTATCGTCGTAACCTTCTGCATCGGCATACGCACCCACCCGGAAGTGGTGGTCCATCACGTTGTGGCCCAGCTCGCCGGAACTGCTGCCTAGTCCGCCTTCCCACACATCGGTGGCCGAATTCATCAGCAGCCAGGCGGAATTAAATGCCGACGCATTTACAAACACCAGACGGCTTTTAAATACATAAGTTTCGTTGGTCTCAGCATCAATCACCTCAACCCCCACGGCGCGCTTCTTGTCTTTATCGTAGAGGATCTCCTTTACAATAGAGAAAGGCCGCAGAGTCAGATTGCCGGTCTTCATGGCCGCGGGCAGCGTCGATGACTGAGTACTGAAGTACGCGCCAAACGGACAGCCAAGCCAGCATTTAGCCCGGTACTGACAATTTACCCGGCCTTCATCCGGCTTGGCTTCGGTCATGTTCGAGGTACGCCCGGGAATAATGTGACGCGCGCCTTTAAACGCTTTTTTGACCCGCGCCGCCACATCTTTCTCAACAATATTAAGCGGCATTGGCGGCTGAAACTGGCCGTCCGGCAGCACATCAAGACCATCGCGACTACCGCTGATACCGGCAAATTTTTCGACATAGTCGTACCAGGGTGCTACGTCTTCGTAACGAATCGGCCAGTCCACGGCAATGCCTTCTTTGGAATTGGCCTCGAAGTCGGCTTTATTTAACCGGTAACTCTGACGTCCCCATAGTAAAGACCGCCCGCCTACATGGTAACCGCGATACCAGTCGAAGCGCTTCTTCTCTACGTAGGGGTTATCTTTTTCATTCGCCCACATGCCAAACGTGGATTCGTTTAGCGGATAATCACGTTTCAGCACAGGATAATTGTCTTTCATCTCCTGCGTGGGTAAATCCCGGTGCGGATAATCCCAGGCTTCTTTGTGGGCGTTTTTGTAGTCCTTAATATGCTCGATATTCTGTCCGCGTTCCAGCATCAGCACTTTCAGCCCTTTTTCGGTCAGCTCTTTGGCCGCCCAGCCGCCGCTAATGCCGCTACCAACAACGATTGCATCGTAGTCATTTGTTGCCATTTTGTGTCCCCTTAGCGCCTGCAACGCGCCAGCTAAAATAAATATCAGACATCACAAATCGCTATTGCCTGCTCAAGCGAGGCAAGCTTGCCTGCATCTGAATTAGGTGTCGGTATAAATTCCTGTGCCAGATACCCCGTGAAACCCGTGTCCACAATGGCGCGCGCGATGGCGGGATAATTCAGTTCCTGCGTATCACCAATCTCATGACGTCCGGGCACGCCGGCAGTATGAAAGTGACCAAAATAGTCGCTGTTTTCCCGTATGGTGCGGATAATGTCACCTTCACTAATTTGCATGTGGTAGATGTCATACAACAGCGAGAAATGCCGACTCCCCAGTTTGTCGCAAAGCGCAATCCCCCAGGCCGAGTTGTCGGCCATGTAGTCGGGATGATCGACTTTGGAATTAAACAGCTCCATGAAAATCGTCACATTGCGTTTTTCGGCATGCGGCAGGATACGCTTCAGCCCCTGCGCCATGTTCTCAAGTCCTGTCTGCGGATCCATGCCCCGCGCATTACCACTGAAACAAATCAGGTTTTGATAACCCGCGTCGGCGACCAGATCAATATGTTTGAGGTATCGCTCTGTCAGCGCATCGTGAAACGCAGGGTCTATCCAGCCATCTTCCAGGCTGAGTTCTGCGCCGTTGCACATGGATGAGTCGATACCATGACGTTTCAGCACCGGCCAGTCATCCGGACCAACCAGATCGATAGCACTGAACCCAAGACGCTTCACTTCCTGACACAGTGTCTCAATGTCCAGATGCCCGTATGTCCAGCGACTGACGGAATGATTCACGTTACCTTTCAGGGAGGCCTTTGCTGTGGTCATCGCAGTCTCCTTTGCCGCTTTAGCCGACATCGCTGGCATGGCAGACAATGAGGCCAGCCCTACCCCCGCCATGCCAACCTGCTTAAGTAGTGAACGACGATTTGCATCACACATCAGTAGATACCTTTTCAGCTTTGAACAGCAATAGAAACGCCACCAGTACCGCAAAGGCGAAGGCAGCCGGGAACAGCCAGATAGCCTGCCAGTTGTGACCGGTGTTAAGGACATACTCATCGGTGATCTGGCCGGCCACCCAAAAACCTATCAGCATACCCACCCCGTAGGTCGCCAGTGTGATAAGGCCCTGAGCCGAGCTTTTAATCCGTTCATTGGCCTTGGCGTTGGTGTAAATTTGCCCGGACACGAAGAAAAAGTCATAACAGATGCCGTGCAGCGCAATACCAATAATCAGCATAAATAATGTGTCGTCTGGCCCGCCGTAGGCGAACAGAATATAGCGCACTACCCATGCGGCCATGCCAATCAGCAGCGTGAGGCGGATACCGAATCGATTAAGAAATACCGGCAAAAGAAGCATAAACAGTACTTCTGATACCTGGCCCAGTGTCATCTTACCGGTGGCATTTTCCACGCCAATCTCGGTCAGGAACGGGTTGGCGTTCTGGTAATAAAATGCCAGCGGAATACAAATCATCACCGACGACAGGAAGAACACCAGAAAATTACGGTCTTTAAGCAATGCCAGTGCATCCAGCCCCAGCAGATCGCCAACCCGGGTCTTTTCACCGGCGGCTTTAGGTGGAGTGGCGGGCAATGTGAAACTGAACAGTCCGAGGATCAGTGAGGCTATGGCACACAGCAGAAAGGTATTGCGCAACATGCCATCAGCGATAGCCTGTTTGGCATCCCAGGAAAACACATAACTGATCATCAGCCCGGCGACGATCCAGCCGATGGTGCCCCACACCCGGATTTTTCCGAATTCTTTCGACGGATCGGCCATCTGCCCGAATGACACCGAATTTACCAGTGCCAGCGTCGGCATATAGGCAATCATGTAGCCCAGCACATAGGGATAAAAGCCAGTGAACGTATCTGCCTGATACAGCATGACCATCAGTGCCGCCCCTATCAGATGTAACACGCCCAGTATGCGCTCAGCGTTGAAGTACTTGTCAGCAATCAGACCGACGATCAGCGGCGCGATAATTGCGCCCCAGGACTGGGTGGAAAACGCCATACCTATCTGACCGCCACTGGCATTCAGCGTATTAGCCAGAAACGTCCCCAATGTGACAAACCAGCCCCCCCAGATGAAAAACTGCAGAAACATCATAATGCTCAGTCGCGTGGTTATCATGCTCGCTGATCCTTGTTTTAGTTGTCGTTATTCAGGCCAAGAATGCGCTGATTGAGCGCTTCACTGACCTCGCCGCCGGCAAAATCATCAAAGGCATAACGCGGCGGCGTAATCAAGTGGCGTTCAATAAAAGGCGCGCCCTCTGCGGCGCCCTGCGCGCTGTCTTTCAGGCAACATTCCCATTCCAGCACTGCCCAGCCATCAAACCCGTATTGGGTAAGCTTGGAGAAGATCCCCTTAAAGTCGACCTGACCATCGCCCAGCGAGCGGAAACGTCCGGCACGCTCAGTCCAGTCCTGATAACCGCCATACACGCCAGTTCGGCCGTCGGGTAGAAACTCAGCATCTTTGACATGAAACATCTTGATGCGTTCGTGGTAACGATCGATGAAGTCCAGATAATCCAGTTGTTGCAGTACGAAATGACTGGGATCATAGAGAATATTGGCCCGTGGATGATGGTCAACTTCCTTTAAGAAACGCTCAAACGTGGCACCATCATGCAGATCTTCACCGGGGTGAATTTCATAGCACACATCTACACCAGCCTCATCGAACGCATCCAGAATTGGCCGCCAGCGGCGGGCCAGCTCTTTAAAGCCCTGATCGACCAGCCCCGCCGGACGCTGAGGCCAGGGATACGCCAGATGCCACATCAGCGCCCCGGAAAACGTGGCATGGGCATTGAGCCCAAGTCGTTGACTGGCTTTCGCCGCACGTTTTAGCTGATCAACCGCCCATTCGGTACGTGCCTGAGGCTTACCATGCAGCGCAGCGGGGGCAAAGGCATCAAAGAGTTCATCGTACGCCGGGTGCACGGCAACCAGCTGGCCCTGCAAGTGCGTGGATAACTCGGTAATTTCCACGCCCGCCTCCCGGCACATACCCGCCATATCGTCACAGTAATCCTGACTGTCGGCGGCAATATCCAGATCAAACAAATCCGGACCGGTAGGCACCTGAATACCTTTATAACCGAGTGATGCGGACCATTTAGCCATATTTTCAAGCGTATCGAAGGGCGCGTCTTCACCCGCAAACTGGGCGAGAAATATTGCCGGGCCTTTTATTGCAGACATGAACTGCCTCCTATTTTTTTACTGTGCCGACAGCCTCAACAGACTGCCACTTTTGGTCACTGTCGGTGCTTTTCAGCATCGCGTCGATAAATGCCATGCCTCGCACACCCTCAGCGATACCGGGAACGCCCGGGGCCGTGCCGGTCAGCTTGCCACGGATGGCAGCCGCAAAATCGGTATACAGGTTTGCCATGGCTTCAAGGTAGCCTTCAGGATGTCCGCCCGGTACGCGGCACCGGCGTACGGCTTCATCACACAGGCCGGCTTGGCCCAGCCCGGCACGTAACACCTGATAAGGCTCACCTGCAGGCCGGTATATCAGCGAGTTGGGTTCCATCTGCCGCCATTCCAGACCGCCTTTTTCACCGTAGACCCGAATGGACAGCGGGTTCTCTTCACCCGCACATACCTGACTGGCAATCAGCACGCCGGTGGTACCGCGCTGGGTCTTTAACAGTGCCGCGCCGTCGTCATCCAGCCGTCGTCCCTCAACATGGGTATGCAATACGCCACAAAGCTCAGTGACCACATCATCCAGTACGAACTCAGCCAGGCCAAACGCATGGGTACCGATATCGCCCATACAGCCACTGTCGCCGGACTGTGAAGGATCGGTTCGCCACGAAGCCTGTTTGTTGTCAGTTTCTTCCTTGGCAGACAGCCAGCCCTGCGGATATTCCACAAACACTTTACGAATGCGGCCAAGCTGTCCGTCTGCCACCATTTGTCTGGCCTGCCAGATCATAGGGTAGCCCAGATAGGTGTGCGCCAGTCCATACAAAGACGGCTGGCCCTGAATAGCGCTTGCCAGTGATTTCGCTTCGTCCAGCGAAAGTGCCGCTGGCTTTTCACAGAACACATGGAAGCCTGCTTTCATCGCTGCCACAGATATGGGCACGTGCAGATGGTTAGGGGTCACTATCACCACCACCTGCATGCGTTCATCTTCGGGTAGCGCCGCTTCGCGCTCCAGCATCGTTTGCCAGTCGTTGTAGAGTCGATCATCATGGATATCGAGCGAATCTGCCGTGCGTTGATTATTGTCTTCATTACGACTAAACGCGCCACACACCAACTGATAGTGACCATCAAGCCCTGCTGCATGACGGTGTGCCGCGCCAATAAACGCGCCTTCTCCACCACCGATCATACCTGTTCGAATTCGCGTTGTTTTTGCCATCGTCGTCTTCCCCGGGCCTGCGTCTCGCCCTGTTGTATAAAAAATGTTACCAGTAGGCATAATGTAACGGATTACATTTTTAGTCGTCAACGAAATTCGTCTATAATTTCGCTCAGGCAACCAATTTGGTTAACTTTATGTTACCAGAATCGAGTTTAACGACTTAAATATCGACACTTTTACTGGTATTTTTTACATTTCGCGATATGCTTGAGCGAATAAATGTTAACGGTTACATCAAAATATAAGGGAGTTGTTTCGCAACATGGCAAACATTCGTGACGTTGCGCAGCGGGCCAGTGTATCCGTCGCCACCGTGTCCAGAACGTTACAGCACCCTGACCGGGTAGCCGCCAAGTCACGGGAAAAAGTGATGAACGCTATCGCCGAGCTTGGCTATAAGCCTAACCTTATGGCGGTGAAATTCCGGTCAGGAAAAACACAGAATCTGGTGGTGCTGGTACCGGCAGTCTCAAACGTTTTTTTTGCACGGGTAATTAGTGGCATGCAGGAAGCGGCTGCTGAGCACGGTTATGCAATCTTACTGGCCAACACGACCGGCAACGAAGATATTGAGCAGCAATACGCAAAAATGGTTTCAACGTCACAGGCCGACGGCCTTATCCAGTTGCGGGCCAACAACCCGCTGGATAAAAGTCTTAGCAATGAGTTTGGCCTGTTGCCGATGGTGAATGCCTGCGAAGTCATGCAGGATACCGCGTTTCCGGTGGTCACCCTGGATAACCGCGCCGCCGCCAACGCTATGACCACTCACTTGCTTGAGCTGGGGCACCGACATATCGCCATGATCAAAGGGCCACAATCCAGTCCCTTAACACTGGAGCGGCTGGCCGGATATCGTGATGCACTGCATCAGGCCGGTCTGAGCGTGGATGAATCGTTGCTGTTTCCCGGTGACTTTACGCTGTCGTCTGGTTTTGATGCCGCACAGCATATTTTGTCCTGTTCACCCCGCCCTACCGCTGTGTTCTGTGAAAACGACGAAACAGCAATGGGTGCCATGCATGCATTTAAGGTGAATGGACTGCGTGTGCCTGACGATATATCGGTCGCCGGCTTCGACGATATTGCCTTTGCGCAATACTGCGACCCTCCGCTCACTACCATATCTCAGCCCGCGGAAGAATTTGGCCGTACGGCGGTCACTCTGCTGCTGGATGTACTCGCAGGCCGTATTCGCAAAGCACCGCGCGTGATCATGCCGTTTGAACTGATTGCCCGGGCCAGTACCGGGCCCGCACCGCAATGACTTAGCAACCAACAGGATCCATTATGACTACTACCAAGCCCGTTTCTTCGTCTGTTATGACATCCAGCCGCCGTCATTTTCTAAAGCTGTCCGGTGCGCTTGCCGCCGCCAGTGCGCTGCCTTTCTCAGTGCAGGCGCATGACCATTCACCGTCGATTGGGCTGCAGTTGTATACGCTGCGCGATATGATGGCCATCAGTGTGCCGGCCACCCTTGAACTGGTCGCCGCTGCGGGTTACAACGAAGTGGAATTTGCCGGTTACTACAACCACACACCCAAACAGATCCGGCGTCTGTTGAGCGATAACGGACTTAGCGCTCCCGCTACCCATATTATGCTGGATGACTTTAATGATGGACCGCAAAAGGTCATTGACCACGCCCTGGAAGTTGGCCATCAGTATGTGGTTGTGCCTTACCTGACAGAAGCGCAGCGAGGCACCACACTTAAAGCCTACCTTGAACTTGCTGAGCAACTCGATCGCTGGGGAAGTACCCTCAGGCAGGCGGGCTTAACCCTCGGTTATCATAACCACGACTTTGAATTTGAGCGTCGTGACGGCCAGTTGCCCTACGATGTCCTGCTCAACAATACTGACAGCAATAACCTGACCATGGAAATGGATTTATACTGGATGGAGAAAGCCGGACAGGATCCGCTGGCGTACTTCAAACAGCATCCCGGGCGGTTTGCGCTGTGGCACGTGAAAGATATGGATGAAGCCGGAGAATTTGCTGATGTCGGCACCGGCACCATCGACTTTGCGCGCATTTTTGCCCATGCCGGACAGGCCGGGGTTAAGCACCGTTTTGTTGAACGCGACCATACCGATGATCGCCTGCGCACAATCACGCAGGGCGCGAAAGCGCTACGGGCGCTTAGTCAGTAATCCGGCGCTTTTGCCTTTGCCGGTTTCCCGGTATGATGCCCGCCATGGTGTCAGAATCAGGTTGTTTTCATCATGGCAGGACTTGCCGCAGAAATTTCCCGCATGCTCGCCCCCTACTATTCGGAGATGAGCCTTATGCTGATGGCGACCATTCTGGTCGTCTATGGCGATATCATCAATAAGTACATCAAAGGCGTGCTGTCGCCCTGTCATTTTATTGTTCGCGCCGCGCTGTTTGTTGTCGTGTGCGCCTTTGGCTATGGCTTTTTAACCCTGTATGGCGCACCGTTTCTACACCATGTTATTGCCTATCTGCCCTGGCAGTATCAGGGCATCGGATTTATTGGTGCCTTTTTGCTGGTGGGCATTCTTGCCGAACAGCGACGCTATATCTGACACAAAAAAGGCACGGTGAAAAGTAACCCGTGCCTTTCTGGTTCCATCAAGCCTGTTTACGAGGCTTTTTTCAGGTACTCGCGGATCACGTAATGCAGAATACCGCCGTGTTCAAAGTACGTGAACTCGTTGGCCGTATCGATACGAATATCCACGGTCACTGACTTTGTCGACCCGTCGTCACTGGTAATGGTGACATCCACTTCTTTCTGACCTTTCTCAATCTTCGCAATCGAGAAGCTTTCATCGCCACGGATATCCAGTGACTCCGCACTGTCGCCCGCTTTGAATTGCAGTGGCAGCACACCCATACCAATCAGGTTGGAACGGTGAATACGCTCGTAGCTTTCTGCCATGACAGCGCGAACGCCCATTAATGCCGGTCCTTTGGCCGCCCAGTCACGGCTGGAGCCGGTTCCATATTCCTTGCCGCCGACAACGACTGCTGGCACGCCTTCTTCCTTGTAACGCATGGCCGCATGATAAATCGACATGGAATCACCACTGGGGTAATGCGTGGTTGCACTGCCCTTGGTGCCCGGTGCTAACTGATTCTGCAGCCGAACGTTAGCAAAGGTACCGCGCATCATGACTTCATGGTTACCCCGGCGCGAGCCATACGAGTTAAAGTCGTTGGGATCAACGCCCTGTTCCTGCAGGTATTCGCCTGCCGGACTTTCCGGTGCAATCGCGCCAGCAGGTGAGATATGGTCAGTGGTGATTGAATCGCCCACTTTCACCAAACACCGCGCATTATCAATCGAGGCGACCGGGTCGGGCGATTTGCCCATATCCTGGAAGAACGGCGGATGCTTAATGTAGGTTGAATCTGGCCAGTCGTACACCGACGTCGCACTGACATCCAGATGATTCCAGATATCGTTGCCTTTAAATACGTCTGCGTATTTTTCTTTAAACAGATCACCTGAGACGAATTCTTTAACCAGTGACTGAATTTCTTCATTGGTCGGCCAGATATCTTTTAAGTAGACCGGCTTACCATCTTTACTCTTACCGATCGGATCTTTGGTGATATCGATGTTCATGTTGCCGGCCAGCGCATACGCGACCACCAGCGGCGGAGACGCCAGGTAGTTGGCTGCAACATCAGGGTGAATACGCCCTTCGAAGTTACGGTTACCCGAGAGCACTGACGACACGGTAAGCTTGGCTTTGCGAATTGCATCGCTGATTTCATCCGGCAGCGGGCCAGAGTTACCAATACAGGTAGTACAGCCATACCCCACCAGATTAAAGCCCAGTTCCTCAAGCGGATCCATCAGCCCGGCATCTTCCAGATACTGGGTCACTACCTGTGAACCGGGTGCCAGTGATGTTTTCACCCAGGGTTTGCTGGCAAGCCCAAGTTCCACCGCCTTTTTGGCGACCAGTCCGGCCCCCACCAGCACTGACGGGTTCGAGGTATTGGTACAACTGGTAATCGCGGCAATGACAATCGCGCCATCTTCCAGGTTGAATCTCTCACCACGGAAATTTACAAACGATTCGTGATCTTCATCAACGTCGGCTGTCGCGCCGCCTTCCGCTACAAAGTCTGACGTTTCATCCAGCACTTCCACATCAATTTGCGAACGGTGCCACTCTTTGAACGCCTCAGCAGCTTTATCCAGAGCAATGCGATCCTGCGGACGTTTAGGCCCGGCCAGTGACGGCACCACTTCGCCTAAATCCAGCTCCAGCGTTTCGTGGTATTCGGCGTCTTTGCTGTTGTCATCGTGCCACAGGCCGGCGTCTTTGGCATAGGCCTCGACCAGCGCAATTTGTTCATCGCTACGGCCGGTGAGTTTAAGGTAATCCAGTGCAACATCGTCAACCGGGAAAATACCACAGGTCGCACCGTATTCCGGTGCCATATTGGCGATGGTCGCACGGTCAGCCGTGGTCAGGTGCTTGAGCCCTGGCCCATAAAATTCGACGAATTTACCCACTACACCATGATTACGCAGTTGCTCGGTGATCGTCAGGACCATATCGGTGGCAGTAACGCCCGGGCTCAGTTTGCCGGATAAACGGAAACCGACCACTTTCGGCAGCAGCATGGTAACTGGCTGTCCCAGCATTGCGGCTTCGGCCTCGATGCCACCCACACCCCAGCCAAGGATACCCAGGCCATTGATCATGGTGGTATGAGAGTCTGTGCCTACCAGGGTGTCCGGGTACACATACGTGCCGTCATCATCTTCACGGGTGAAGGCACAGCGCGCCAGGTATTCCAGATTAACCTGATGCACAATACCGCGACCTGGCGGGACAACCTTGAAATTATCAAAGCTGGACTGACCCCACTTCAGAAACTGATAACGCTCTTTATTGCGTTCAATTTCCACATCGGTATTTTTCTCAAGCGAGTCTTCCTCGCCAAAGTAGTCGACCATGACTGAGTGGTCGATGACCAGCTCAACCGGATTCAGCGGATTGATCGACTGGGCATCGCCCCCCAGAGAATTCACGGCATCGCGCATTGCCGCAAGATCGACAATAGCGGGCACACCGGTAAAGTCCTGCAGGATAACCCGCGCAGGAACGAATGAAATTTCGTGCTGACCGCTGTCGCTGGTATCCCAACGCGCGATATGTTCGATATCCTCGCTGCTGACAAACTCTTCGTGCTCATGACGAATAAGGTTTTCCAACAGGATTTTGATACAGAAAGGTAGTCGGTCAAGCGCAAACTGATTGCTCACACTATCAAAACTGATGGCTTTATACGCCTTATCTCCTACCTTGAGTTCCGAAAATGATTGATATTTCACGCGTCACCTATTTTTTGCTGTTAATGGTTTGCCCCTGAGCGCGGGCCGTTATGCATGATGCTTTAACACGTTATACGGCACACCTGTCCAAAATAGTTCACCTTGTCCTGCCTCCAGATTTTTAACAAAATGATTACAAAGTAGGCAGATACCCTCTACTATTAACACGTTGAGGCGCAGACGATAACCCCCCTGCTGATATCCGCACGACGCCTAACACAAGGATAGTTTTGATTAGCGCTATTACCAGTCAGCTTAATGATAAGAAGGAAGGCGTATGGCCTGGAAATCTCCTCACCCACTTATTGATACGCTTAACCTGACGCCGCACCCCGAGGGCGGCTTTTACCGGGAAATCTATCAGTCACCACAACAGGTGACCTCACCGGCTCACGGGCAGGTAAGACAGGCTGTCACACATATCTATTATTTGCTGCTCGCAGGACAAATTAGTCGTTTTCACCGCTGCATCCATGATGAAATATGGAACCACTACGCCGGGGCGCCATTGCGTTTGTATGATCTGCATCAGCAACAGCTCACTGAAACCCACATTGGCAGCACAACCGGTGCCTTTGCCCATGTGGTCCCCGGTGGTCACTTTCAGGCAGCCGAGAGCACCGGGGACTATTCACTGGTCGGATGCACGGTCGCTCCTGGGTTTGACTTCGCCGATTTCAGTTTTATCGATGAACCGTGCCTGGCCGAGTGGATCAAGGTGGCTCACCCGGATATGGCCCGGTTTCTGTAGGTACTATTCTGCGGTAATGATCACAGCTGCCGCGCTGGATTTTTAGTGTGGAATCAAGGATGATAGTTGTACAGGGAAGATGTGCATGTGTCGGCCGAGCGGGCGTATGCGCATCTTCCTTCATTCTTTCGCGCGCTTGTATCGTATTCGCGCATTCTCAATCACCAACGCCTACAGGTAATTTACTATGTATAAACTTGTACTTATTCGCCATGGGGAAAGCCAGTGGAATCTGGAAAACCGTTTCACCGGCTGGCATGACGTCGATCTCACTGACACAGGCGCCGCCCAGGCGACCATGGCCGGTAAGCTGCTTAAAGAGGCAGGCTTCTCCTTTGATCTGGCGTATACCTCAGTATTATTACGCGCCATTAAGACCCTCAATATCGCGTTGGAAGAAATGGGCCAGCACTATGTGCCGGTAGAACGTCACTGGCGTCTTAACGAACGTCACTATGGTGCACTTACCGGCCTGAATAAAGCCGAAACTGCAGAAAAGCATGGCGATGAGCAGGTCAAAATCTGGCGTCGTAGCTTTGATGTACCACCGCCGTTTGTCGAGGACGATTCTGAACACTTCCCTGGACACGACCCTCGCTACAACAATGTTGATCCGGCAATCCTGCCGCGTGGAGAAAGCCTCAAACTGACGATTGAGCGGGTACTGCCTTACTGGCACGATGCAATCCGCCCAGCGATTCAGGATGGCAAGCGCATCATTATTGCAGCCCACGGCAACAGCCTGCGGGCACTGGTGAAGTACTTAGACGACATGTCTGAAGACGATGTACTGGGACTGAATATCCCCACCGGGGTGCCACTGGTGTATGAGCTGGACGAAAACCTGCGTCCAATTTCGAAAGAATATCTGGGCGACCCGGAAGAAATTAAGGCAATGACCAATGCGGTCGCCAATCAGGGTAAATCGAATTAATCGGAACAAGGGCCGTCAGGCCCTTTTTTGTTAGCAGTGCACAGGTAACCCGCGTAGTGTGATTGTGGTCAGAGACGATCCGCCTGCCACTTCCCGGCCAGACACTCGCGAAATGCCGCATAGACGCCATTGGTCCAGCCAAAACCAAGCTGCACTTCATATTCGCCACCGGTGGCTTTCACGGTCATATCGCAGACATTGTATTTCTCGAGCATGACGCCGTGCCGGGCAAAATACGCATCCAGCAAACCATTCCAGCGCTGCATAATATCGGTTGCCAGCGTCGCGTAACCATAGCGCTCCAGCGCACTGACAGCGAACCATTGCAGTGGCGCCCAGCCATTCGGTGAGTCCCACTGCTGCGCGGTATTATTCAGCGTCGTTACCAGACCGCCTGGCTTTACAAAGGAGGTTTGCAGGTGCCCGGCCACGCTTGCGGCCCGCGTATCATTAGCAAGCCCGGCATATAAAGGCAGGCAGCCGGCCAGTGACCAGATATCAGTCTGATACCCGTGCGAGAAATCAAAATCGAAATAAAACCCTTTCTCTTCGTTCCACAAATAGCAATTGATAGCCTGCTTGCGCCGCGCGGCCGCGCGACCATAGCCTTCATCAGCCGGACATAACCCCGCCAGCGTTTCTTCAAGCCGGTACAACAGGACATTCAGGTCTACCGGCACTATGTGCGTGGTACGGATGCTGGTCAGCGCACTACTGTCGCTCAGCCAGCGCGAACTGAAGTCCCAGCCTGACTCACAGGCCGCCCGCAAATTACGGTAAAACGCGCGCGCATGCGCATCGGACATCCCCGCTGCTTCTTCACTATCTTCACGATAGGACTCCGGGCGTGGCAGATCGGTATCATCGTAATACCGGTTTAACAGACTGCCATCGTCCAGCCTGACGACTCTGCGATGTGTTTTCTGAGAGTCTGACAAGGTGTCAGCGCCGGCCATCCAGAATGCGTACTCGGTTTTCATGCCCGCAATCGCACGCTGCTTTTGCGTTTCACTTAATTCAGGCGCCACCAGCTGGTACAACAGCGCCAGTATCGGCGGCTGGCTGCGGGTGTGATAGTAAATGCGGTTGCCGTTCGGAATACAGCCTGCCTGGGCCTGAATATCCAGAAAGTTCTCCAGCATTGTGATGACCAGGTCACTGCGTCCGTCGGCCATTAATCCCAAAGATGAGAAGTAACTGTCCCAGTAGTAAATTTCGCGAAACCGTCCGCCGGGCACCAGATAGGCATGCTGTAGCGGAATAAGGCTGTCTTCACAAGGGGTATCCGGCTTGCGGGTAAGGATATCCCACATGCCGGCAATATAGTCACTCACGGTAGTCTGCGGGGTAGCCGGAACAGGCGCGTCATCGGCTGGCAGCGTGAAATTGTCATGAACAAACGCGAGCAAATCAAAACCTTCACGTGTGCACTGCGATTCATACCGCGCCAGGATCTCTTTCAGGGGCAAGGCAGGTTTGGCATCAGCAAATGTTTTGCTGTCAGTAAACAGGCGCTGATTCTGAACGGCCTTAAACAGCGCGCTGTCGAAAAAGGCCAGGCGGTGTTGCCAGGTGGAGTCGGGAGTCTGCATTATGCGGTCGCCTCCGTGCCTGTCAGTTGCCCTGATACCCGTTTAAATAAATACAGGGTAAGCATAATAAGCCCAATGGGGATCAGCGACAGATAAAACGCCCGCTGACCACCCATTGCCTCAAAAACATAGCCGGTGATGATGGAGCCGGTGGTCCCGCCCAGTGCCGAGAATACCACGATCAGCCCGGTCATCGGGGCGTGCTGTACTTTTGGCAGTGCGCTTAACATCACCGAGTTGATCACCGGATAGATGGGTGCCATGGTCAGGCCTATCAGCGGGATCAGAAATGCGGCGACTGGTGCCTGCAGCCAGGATGTTGCACCTGCTCCAGCGCCGTCTTCTGCCAGCGGCAGACTTAGTACCATGATAGCGGCCATCATGATCAGACACACGGTTAAAAAGGGGAACCAGTTGACCCGCGCCAGAATAACGCCCGCCAGTAGTCGTCCGACTGCCAGCGATACCGCAAAAATACTGGTAATCTGAATGCTGACATTGACCGGCAGCCCCAGTACTTCGCGGTTAAAGGTGGGCAGCCAGGAGCCAATCCCCTGTTCGATCAACACGTAAAGAAAAATCGACAAAATAAAAATGAGGACCAGTGGCTGGTAAGTCAGCTTCAGCATGGCCAGAAACTCGGCCCCAGAACCTGTATCATTACTTTTTTCAGGCTTATCAATGGGTGCCAGGCAAACCAGCAGGAAGGTTACCGCGACAATAGCCGCCAGCAGATAATACACGTTAAGCCAGCTCAGCGACGCCGCATTTACCTCATCAATAAACGCTGAGAATACCCAGTAGCCTGAGAGCACACCCAGCATAAAAATACCCTCGATGGTATTCATCAGCGACGAGTGAGACCGGGTGTCAGGAGATAGCTGACCGATAATGGCGTAGACAGACACTTTAACCAGCGCAAACGCAGTACCGACCCCGGCAAACAGCACTTTGATCATCCAGAATTCGGCAATACCGGGCAGCAGCGCGCATAGCACGCCAACCATCGCCAGCCCTACCAGCATGGCCACTTTGTATCCAACCCGGGGAATAAACGAGGCGACCAGAAAAGAGACCAGCGCGATGGAAAGATCTTTGAAGCCCTCCAGGGTACTGGCATCCGGCTTAGAAACCTCAAAGCTGGTAATGGATTGCAGAATCACCGTGCCGACACTGTTCAGCAATATCGCGAACACGTAGTAACTGGCGGCAATAGCCGCAATAATAAGTATCCGGGGCATAGCTAACACTCTGTTAACGAAATTAGCTGGAGTCTAGCGCCTAACTCTGCCTTTTGCAATCGTTTGCATTTCTAATCCGGATCGTGTGGCGTTGAGCGCCGCGTGATAAGCGTTGTCTCTATAACATGCGGATTTGCGGGTTTACCCTCAAACTGATTTATCAGTTCCGCCACCATCGCTTCTGCGGCTTGCTGGGTATTCTGACGTATGGTTGTCAGTGAAGGATGCATCAGTTCTGCCAGCGAAATATCATCATAGCCAATAATACTGACATCTCCCGGAATACTTACGTACCGTTCCTTCAGCGCTTTCAGGGCACCGAGGGCCACCATATCACTGATACAGACAATTCCATCGAAACTCAGACCGTGCTCACGGATCCAGTCACTGATGTAGTCATAGGCGGTTTTGGAGGTAATGTCGATCGCCGCAGTCAGCGCCGGATTGCGTTCAAGCTGATGATCCCTGTGGGCCTGACAGTAGCCATTATACCGCTCACGCATCTCTGCGTGCTCAGGATCACCCAGAAACATAATACGCCTGGCCCCGTGCCTGATCAGGCAGTCTGTGGCCTGATAGCCACCTGCGTAATTATCGCCTCCAACGATGGGATATGGCGCCTGAGTTTTTGGCTCGCCCCATACCACCAGCGGTACACCGGCCGATGCCGCGTTATCGATTTTTTCAGTACTCTTGCCCTGTCCGATCACTATCATACCGTCTGCCCGCTGGCTGCTGATAAAATAGTTGGCCCAGTCATCGGTGGCCATGAACGAATTAGACAGCAACAATTCGTAGCCCCGCGCATTCAGCGCCTTGTTCAGGTCGCCCACAATTTTCAGCAGAAAGGGATCGGTAATACTTTGCTCGGTGTGCTCAATCAGGTTCAGGATCACCGCCACAACGTGCGTTTTTCTGGTTCGCAAACGACTTGCCGCGGCATTCACACTGTAGTTGTGCTCCCGCGCCAGCGCCTGCACCTTTTCCCGGGTCTGTTGCTTAATCAGCGGGTTATTTGCAAGCGCACGTGATGCCGTTGACGTAGAGACACCAGCCAGTTGCGCCAGTTGTGCCAGAGTGAGTCTGGGTTCCGATTTGCTCATTACATTTACTTCGGCTTTTTCTTGTCACTATATCTGCTAATCCCCTCTGTGCCTACCATCGTTGGCGCGTGTCTGTACAGATTTCTGGAGCAGGTGTGGGAATTGTAAAAGCTGTTAATACGCTGAAATGAAAAAATTGCAATCGTTTGCAATTTGTTCTTGCAATCGATTGCATCCCGATCTATTTTTATCAGCACTCCCTGGATAAGTGACAACAAATTAACCAGAGTCACTCATCCTGTTAACAAACCAAGCACGTTTTCAGGAGCGCACCATGACGCGATTATTTAATAAAGCTCTGCTCGCCACCGCCATAGCGACAGCTCTGACCGGCGCCGTTGTCGCGCAGGAAAATACAGATGAGAAAAAAGCAGCCGCTGATAATACTGAAGTGATCATTGTCAGTGGCACACCTGGCGGTGCCGGGATCCGTAAAATTGATGCCAGCTTTGCGGTGACCAACATTGATGCCAGTGATATCGACAAACTGGCGCCTAAGTCTACGGCCGACCTTTTCAAGGCAATTCCGGGTGTGTGGGTAGAGAGTTCCGGGGGTGAATCCGGTGCTAACGTCTTTGTGCGCGGCTTCCCCGGTGGCGGCGATGCGCCTTTCCTGACCATCGCGCTGGAAGGCTCACCGATTTACCCGGCACCGACGCTGTCCTTCCTTGAAAACTCCCAGATGTTCCGCATAGACGAGACTATCGAAATGGTAGAAGGCTTACGCGGTGGCCCCAATCCGGTCGTCAGTAACGGGCAACCCGGCCTGACCACCAATTTCCGGCTTAAACGCGGCGGTGAGTCCAACGAAGCCCTGGCCAAGTACACGATTTCCGATTACGGGCTGAATCGGGTGGATGTGATGGCAAGCGGCTCACTGGCCGATGATCTTTACTACATGGTCGGCGGCTACATCAAAAGCTCTGATGGCATTCGTGACGCCGGTTTCCGCTCGGAAGAAGGCAATCAGTTTACGATAAACATCACCAAGGAATTTGATCGCGGTGAAGTCAATTTATACACCCGCCAGACAGATGATCACGGTACCTGGTATCTACCAACGCCACTGAATGTAGAAGGTGTAGATGCCGAATATACGCAAATCGGCCCTAACAACCGTCAGGCAACCATTTACTACGGACCCGAAAACAGTACTGCTAAAAGCGTTGATATGGGTGACGGGCGTGGCTGGGACGGCCATGTCAGCGGCGGCAGTATAAAGCTGGACCTGGGTAACGGCTGGCGTCTGGTGGATCGCTTCAACCTGACCAAGGGTGATGCCAATACCTACGGCCTGGTGCCGGAAGGTGCTGCCACTACCTTAGGGGCCGTAGCAGAGGATATCAATGCAGTGAGTGGCAGCGTGACTGGGAATGCGTATGCGCCAGACACCCCCGTACAGCAAATTGGCCGCTGGGTGGTGCTAAAACAGGTTGAGTCTTTTACTAACGACCTGGCTGTGTCACGCCAGTTCGACGCAGTGGATACATCGTTTGGTATTTACACGGCAACGACCAAGGCCGAAGACTGGTGGAGCATTGGAAACCAGGCTTTTCATGTGCTAGAGCCGGGAGGCGAAAAACTCAGCGGCATTGAATGTAATGACAGCCAGGAAAGTTGTAGCTGGAATTATGATATCAGCTCAGTCGGTGATGCTTCGACCACTGCGCTGTATGCCACTGCTCAGTGGTTTGCCAGTGCTGATTTAACCATTGATGCCGGTATACGCAGTGAGAACCATGAAGTCAGCTACACAGTGGATGAAGGATTAGATGGCACCATTACCAAGGCTGTAGACTATGATGAGACCAAGACCTCCTGGACGTTTGGTGCCAACTACGCGCTGACCGACTTCAGCGGCATTTTTGCGCGCATGAACCGCGGGTATAAAATGCCCTACTTCGATGATTTCAGAGACAACTTTGGTGCCTACACCGGTGGCAACCGGTTAATCAAAGAGGTCACGCAGGGCGAGTTCGGGTATAAGTTTATGAATGACAATATCCGGTTCTTTGCCACCGCGTTTGCCAACGAAGTGAAAGGCGACACCTTTGTGCGTCGCCCTGGTGCACCGGCTGAAATCCTGACTAACGAAGCCTACGGTGTTGAACTGGATGGCCGGTATGAGCATGATTCAGGCCTGTCGCTGTCATTGAACGCCACATTACAGGAAACGGAAATCACCGAAAGCCCGGCCAATCAGGGTAACGAGGCACAGCGTCAGCCAGGCTGGCAGGTACGGATGACACCAAGCTATGCCTTTGAGTTTGGCGAGGGCGTTTATTCCACGGTCTATGCCACACTCACCGCGGTGGATGACCGTTACGGCAACAACGAAAACACCGTGGTACTGGAAGGCTACGAGAAGATAGATGTGGGCATGACCTTCGAACCCACTGACTCACTGCAATTACAACTGTCGGTAGATAACCTGACGGACGAACAGGGGATCACAGAGGGTGACCCGCGTAATCCTGCTGCGCCCAACGGCCGCTATATTATGCCGCGCAGCATGAAGCTGAGTGTGTCTTACCTTTTCTACTAACACACGTCTGAACACTATGCGCCCGGCTATGCCGGGCTTTTTTTGTGCTAGGGTTAGTAATAGCATTGCCCTACACAGCGTTCACTGACAATGTCTTTAAACTTTGATCACCTTAACAACAGCGACACCGCAATACTTGTAGGTGAATACGATGAGCACGACCCCAATCATCGGGTAGCGTTTGTCAATCACCGTTTCACAGACTTGTTTGGCTATACGCGTGCCGATATCCCAGATAAGAACAGCTGGTGGCGAAAAGCGTACCCTGACGCCGACTACCGGCAGGTTGTTCAGCGACAATGGGAATTACTGACTGATCAGTGCCTGGCAACGAACGGAAAAACGATTGAAATGGAGATTAATATTACCACCAAAGATGGCAGGGAGTGTCGTGTGGTAGTGCAGGCAGAGCTTCCCGGTGCGACCGTTGCTGGCCATTATTTGGTTTCCTTCACGCTTCTTTGAGTTTTTCAGTGAATACGTCTTCCTTGTTCGCTAAAGTAGCACTACCACTTTACTCAATATTTATCCGTAATGATAAAACACCGTCGTGTCGCTTTTGCCAACCTTATCCTAATGGTCACGCTTGCGCTCACTGCACGTAGCGCAACCGCCAGTGATAGCGGCGCGCTCAGGCCCTCCCCTTACCAGCCCAGCGATACGGTGCAGCAAGACATAACAACAATGCTGGCAACGGCGAAACAAAATAATCAACAGGCAATGATTGTACTGGGCGCCAGCTGGTGCCATGACAGTATGGGACTGGCCGAGCGATTTTCGACACCGCAGATGCAGCGCATACTGAATGCGCATTATCAGACACTGTTTGTTGATGTCGGCTTTCTGCAGGACCGGCGCAGTGTTACCCGTCGCGTTGGCTACCCGACGTACTTTGCCACGCCTACGGTTCTGATCGTCGATCCTGTAACAGAAACGCTGGTGAACCGTCACTCGATTGCGAAATGGGGCAATGCCGCCAGCGTGTCGCAGTCTGACTATGAACGCTATTTTACACACCATGCGAATAAAGAGGGCGAACCGCTTACCGATGCGCAACGCTCTAAATTAGGGCCACTTTTCGAATTTTCTGACGCACAGGTAGCCCGGCTGCACGCCGGTTATGCGCACCTTCGCCCGTTGTTAGCAGCCTACGAAAACGGTAACGGCGACGGACCGTTTATCGACGTTTGGAAAGAGGTAAAAGGCTTTCGTACCCAGCTACAGAGCGATATTCGTCGCTTGCGAACCCGTCTCCTGGCAGGTGAAGACGTCAGCTTTCCTGACTATGGCCCGTTTTCATGGGAATAATACAGTCAGCACTTTCCCGCACGGTAGTCGGGCCTGATGGTGATCCCGGCGCAATGTAAGCGGTAATAAGAACCATACCAACCCACAAGTGAGTCTCTTATGCGCTTAGTACCGCGTGTCTTGTTCTTCGATGTGAATGAAACTTTGCTGGATCTGAATCATGTAAAGCACGCTGTGGCGGATACGCTTGCCGGTAAAGAAGAGAAAGTGGATCTGTGGTTCTCCACACTGCTACATCATTCACTGGTAGAAATGACCACCGGCCAGTTTCATGACTTTACCGACATTGGCGTAGCAGCACTGCAGATGGTTGCGCATTCGATGGATATTTCGCTGAGTGAAGAACAAGCGAGACAGACGATCGCCACACCGATGACGCAGCTTCCCGCGCATCCCGACGTGCCCGATGCACTGACCCGGCTTAAAGCAGCCGGCTACACCCTGGTAGCATTCTCCAATTCATCAGAAAAAGGCTTACGTGCCCAGTTAGCCTATGCCGGGATTCGTGATCATTTTGATGGCGTGTTGAGTGTACAGCAGGTAAAAACCTATAAACCGCTAAAAACGGCCTATGAATGGGCCTGTGCACAGACCGATGTTCAGGCTGCTGAAAGCCTGATGATTGCCGCTCATGGCTGGGATTTGTGCGGAGCAGCGAATGCCGGAATGCAAACCGCGTTTATTGCCAGGCCGGGAAAAATGCCGTATCCGCTTGGCCCAATGCCGGATATAAAAGAGAACAACCTGACCGCACTGGCAGACAGGCTGTCCAGGGACAACTAATTGGTGGAAAAGCCTTTGGTTTCGCAGCTGGACTTTTTGCTGTTCAACGCCTGCAACTGTTTATCGAGCCACTCCCCCTGGATCCGCGACGAGGTTGCCGCCTTCTCTCTGGTCACCCGCTTTATTTCTTTAGCCACGCCCTTGCAACCTGCCTCGCTTGGCGAAAAACCATCGTAGGCACTGACAGAGCCAGTCATAAGGGCAACAAAAACAGCGAGAAACTTTGGTTTCATTTCGATACTCCGGGCACAGACATTTAACATTTCTGAACTTTCAATACTGACAGCTTAACAACAAGTTTGCACCAGTGCGTTGTTACAATTTATACCCATGAATAAAAACGCGCTATCATCAGTCCTTCAAAGACCGAGTTACGTCGTAACAATACAGGGGATCACATATGCCGGTTATTCGTGTTGTACTTATTGCATTGCTGCTAAGCGCCTGTTCCTCGCTGCCTTCCGACCAGGAAGTGGATGAAGCCAATTACGGCAGCGCGCCCAGCGAATATGAGCTGATTGTTAAAGCCTATTATCAGATGACGGTAAATGAGCCCGGCACCACAAAATATAACGCCATTCACAAACCAGTGCGCTACTGGTTAGCGAATAAAATGGGCGATACCTATTATGGCTACCTGGTGTGTGCCACGGTCAATACCAAAAACCTGCTCGGTAAATACAGCGGCTTTCGCCACGATGCCCTGCTCATCCACAATGATCATGTGGTGAAGTATGTTAAAGGCGGTGACTGGTGGGGCGAACAGCTGTGCCCGAATCCATCGTCGAATGCGCAATAGCGTTTCACACCAAGGGCTCCTTCAGAACCACACTGTGCGTTTAGGAGAAGGCTTACTGCCCTCACTCGATAGCATTGAGAAGTACAAGGAAATATAGATGTCGACGGTTTTATCCATCAGCAACAAGTTACTGAGCATCAGAGGACGTATGTCCATTGGTGATGAAAACGGACATACGGTCTATGACGCAAGCGGGCAGATTGCTTTTAACCCCACCTGGACATTAAACAAGGGCAATGAACAGCTTGCAACAGTGAAAAGAAAACTATTGGCCTGGGTGCCCACATGGAATATTTATTCCCGCATCGGCGACTTTTCTATTAAGAGAAAGGTGTTTTCGTGGACACGCACATATCATGTTATCGGCGGTCAGTATGATGGAGCTAAAATAAAAGGAAACTTCTGGGATCTTAAGTTCCAAATCACTCACAGAAACCAATGTATCGCTTCTGCTCAGGGAGAAATTCTATCACTGCGCGATACCCATAGCATTCAGGTGCACAGCAATAATTCTGAGGATGAACTCTTCACCTCGATAGTCATGGTTGTTCTGCATAGGGACAGAGAAGAAGACAGACGCAGCGCTTCAGACTGATGTGTGCCACTGACCTTTTTCTCAAGGACCGTCACTTCGCTGAATTAGGCAGCAGGATTCACTGAAGGCAAGCTATGCCTCTTCCATTAGCAGATTTTGCTGATAAGCATAGCGTCGTATCAATAGGCTAGTGCACTACCGGATAGCGTGAGCGATTGTCGTCAGGGCGTGAGCGTATCAGCCTGACGAGGCGGGCAAGAGAAGGACTAACAGTTGATGTTTACATAATAGGTCATGAGCTGAACTCCTGATACCTCTTCGTCCTGTTGCAATAGTCCGCTATCGCAAGGAAGTGTCTAGCCGGGTAGTTAGGCACCAACATAATATCGGCCGCCCCACCACCCTGTAGCGGCTTAAATGAACTTAAGGTGTTTGTAGGTGAATTGGCGCATCAAGATTGTTGCCAGTATTTGTACTACGCTAGTGGCGACCAGATAATAAACCTGAAAATCGCTGGACATAATTTTACTTGGCAGTGCAAAAATATACGTCATCGGAAAGAAGCTAAATACATGATAAAAAGGACTGGCGACATAATCTGAGATGGAATAGATGACACCAAACGCGGCCATAGGAAATAAGATGGCAGCGTTTTTTATCGATGTGGAAGATTTATCAATGAGCACACTAACAAATGCATACAAGTAACACCAGAACACGAAACCCAGCGTAAAGGATACGAATAGGGGAAACGCTTTTTCGCGTGCAAAAACCAACAACTCCTGATTACTGAAACTAGTAAAGCCGAAGACATCCAGTGCTATGGCGGTGAAGAAAAAATACAATACCAACCCTTTCACTGCAATACCAAGTGCCGCTATCACTTTACCGTCCACCCACTCCTGAACTTTCATACTCGACATGTACATCTCAGTGATTTTTTCTTCCTTCTCGCTGGTAATTCCTTGCAGCAATAAAGAAAAAGCGCTGAGTACACTGATGCAGACCAGAAACATAAAAACGGTAGTTAAAATTCTACTGTTGGACAAATCCTGCTCACCATTATTGATGTACTTGATTTCAAACCCTGACTGGATTTGCTTATAGACTTCTGGGTCCAATGAAAACTGTAGCGGAATCAAGGCGTCTGACAGCAATTTTGCCAGGAGCATAACATGATTTTTTGCATCAACTTCATCAATAGATACCACATTCAACGTTAACGTTTCACAATCAGAACATTGAACGATATATGCATCTAATTCCTCTTTTTCGAGCATCGATTGTAATTGCGCCTCACTATTACCCTGAACGAGGGTTTTAAGTTGCTCCTCCGATGACAGACGCAAATTTTCAGCTTGTAGCTGATCTTGTAAAAGGATACCAACATTGATAGGGGTTTTGTCCTGAATAACCTCGACAGTCCAGACCCGCAAAAATAGAACGATAGCAATGATACTGAAGCTTATTGCATCACCTTTTATATTAAAGTTGGACATGAATTCAAACTTCGCAAGTGCAAGTGCTCTATCCATGACTGCGCTCCTTTATCACCGTGGCGTGAATGTAGTGTTCACGCAGATTCATAAATTTACCGTAGTAAACCTGTATGTCCTGTCGACACCAAGCGTCGAAAAGTGAAGCCTTCTGCTCTGCAGTAACCTCGTTCTCAGGAACGCTAAAAACATTGTTATCACTTTCAAAATGTTTCAAAAAGTCGAGTTCTGGTGAAGTGGTATGTAACCGAACTGACATGAGTTTCCCAGGATTAGAATGCGCCACATCGAACTGTTCCAAGCGCCCGTCATCCATCAAAAATGTCTGGTCACACATACGCTCCACCAATTCCAGCTGATGTGCACTTAAGACAATCAATGCGCCCTTTTGCTTTCGCTCTTGCAGTAAATTGATGACTAACTCCTGATTGCCAGGGTCCAAACCGGAAAACGGCTCATCAAATACGATGAAAATTGGCTCGTGCATCAAGCAACAAGCAAGTTGAAGCTTTTGTTTATTACCTTTGGACAAAGACTTAAGCTTTGTATTTCGGTATTGCTCCAATTCTGCTTTTACGAGCCACTTTTCTATCAATACCTTACATTCTTCGCCTTTCTTTCCTCGAAGTTCCAACCAGAGTTTTAAGATATCAACGACTTTACCTGAGGACGGTAAGCTCCTTTCTTCGGGCAAAAAGCCAACATCAAATTTGGAATTAATGTCTTGGCCATTCACATGCAACGTAAACTGACCGTCGTAATCACCATCGATTTGAGCCAAAATGCGCAGGAGGGTTGACTTCCCAGCCCCATTTATACCAACAATGCCAACCAAACTGCCTTCTGAACTGTGTACGTCCAATGACAAGTCTTTGAGCACATGCTTGTCTCCGTACTTTTTATTGAGACCTGAGATTTTTAGCATATTTCCAGTCATGCGAGCGATTCCAATTTTAGCAGACGTGTTTTAATGTTTTTCTGTACAAACACAGAACGGTCCCGCGCATAACGTTCGTAATGCCCGATGATATCTTCCAGCGTATCTTGCTTTTTACTCATCGCGTCAATTGCATTGAGCCGGACGCGCTCAATAAGATGATTGTTGGCAATATGGTCAACAACATCATAACTCGAATCGTCGCCAGCAATGACAGCCACATCGAACAAAGCTTTTGTCCCATTGTTGTTGATAATGGATTTGATTTTGCGGTTTTCGGTATCAAACGAGTACTGATCAAGCATTGGGTTTGAAATGGAGTTCTCCATAATATTCAAAGAAATCGAGTACTCATCAGCAGGAAGTTGGTCATGCACATCTAAATGTGCCCTGTAAAGCATGACCTTACCTTCTTGAAGGTTGCTCCTTTCAACGAACTTAAGATTTACCGATTCACCTGGGTAACCAATAACCTTGTCATAGTCGTACTCATAATAGTCACTCCAATAGCCCGAACCGATGTAGCCTACGGTCAGAAAATTGAAATTGTGATCATGCGGCTTATGGTAAAAGAAAGCATCCTCACCATTGATCAGCGTCAGATAGTCCTTTTTGGATGGCCACACGTTTGCTCTGACGAAGAACTTACTACCTTCTGAAGGGGCATGAAGCAATATCACTTGAGAAGAGTAGGTATTGTCCTTCTGAAATTCAGAGTAATTCTTAATTTCATTGGCAATATATTGTCCAAGGAAATGTTTATTATTTGACAATGCCTTCAAGTCCGGGGCTGCAGCTAACAATGACTCTTGGTCAGATGGATCAACTTTGTTCTCATATAGTCGATCTACAAATTCTTGCAGCTCGATGATTTCATGTGTCTTGCAATCAACTGTTAACGGCATACTTCTCTCCATAGAACTCATTCAGGCACCGAATTGAAGCTTCGCGTATCTGTGCACTAGTATCATTTGTGAGTTGCTCGAAAACCGTTTTGGCTTTCTCTGCGTCGTTTAAAAAAATTTCCCGGGCAACTTGCCATCGCACATACAGATTTTCACTTTCCAACAATGGCTTGAGTAGATCACAGGTGCCTTTCACATTTAACATCCGCAGCATGACAGAAGCCATTTGTATCCGTGAGGACAATCCGTCGGCATGAACGGAGCCAACCAGCCGGGATGTTGCAATATCGTATTGAGGCTTGACCAACATTGTATGCTTCGTCTCAGTGATAGAGATAAAGACAGACGGTAAGTCGCATGTCGCAAAAGTAATTCCATCCTGGCCTTTTCTTACAGACATAATAGTGCCCGATGAGTACGTCCGAGTATCAATGACCCCACTAAACTGCTCAGGCGCCCCATGCTCATCACTGAATTTTTCGTGCAGTGTATATTTCGACACTGAACCGCTGCCACTAAGACATTGAATAACCAAGTCATTTGCCTGAATCGTGATACCCTTTTTGGTTCGCCGCTGTTTATGGGCTTTGAGGTTGAATTTGTCCAACACAAACAGCATGACCTCGATGTTCTTGCCTTTGTATAAGTAAATACCAGACGTCGCGCTCTCATCCGTCGTAAACACTGGAGGCTGATATATCGTCATATCATCAACGGCTTCGACTTCCTGGTGTATTCTGGATGTCATTGCTGCTACATCCTGCAGTGTAATGTTATCCAGTGCGGTGCTACATATGCTCTCAAACGAGCCTATGCTCCTCTGACTGATTGATAGATCCAGATCAACGAAAGCAGCCATGAATTCACGATTTTTCACTTCGTCAGTCAAGCTTATATTGTTTTCATACAATTCCCGCAAAGCGCGTTGCGATGCCGGGTCATTGATTATCGCCTTATAGCCTTGTAAATTCTTCACAATGCTGAACTCCATTCAAATCATGGCCATAAAACAACCATGGCCATGTCCAAAATTTACGAAATGCTCTTACCAATGAACACACCGGAGACTATGGCCTTTTTACCTTAATGCGTCCTCTGCATTCCCTTGGTTTCGAGCTATGTAAATTACCGGGGAAAATATCTTAATTAAGTTATTAAGATACGCCCGGTTACAGCTTATTAAGATAGGTCCCGATGACAACACCTACGGCGAAGCACGGCGGCCCACCAACTTCGCAATAGCCTGCACGGTGTGACAAGCTGACTTCGTTGGCTAGCATTGGAATATAAGACATATTGCTCTCCTTATTTAATTTCTGGGCCAAAAGCCACAACGATTGCAACTACTACAGTTACCGGCTCCAGAACACTATCAATTTGCGATGCATTGGTTGGTTCATTGCGTAACATTAATGCATTTGATTTCATGATTTTCTCCTTATCACTAATTTTATATTTTTATCGACATCGTCAAAATGAAATAACCAATTCAACATGAACGCAATCATCGGCGCTCAAAATATCGACAATAATAGATAAAACACAGCTCATTGAAACCGTCAATAAGTTTAATAAATTTTTTTTAAACAAACCTCAAAACAAAAGATTAAAACTTTAATTATCAACAAGTTGAAAAAAAACAAAAAGATCAATCATACATAAAATTATAATTTTTAACGCTAAACACCTCTTTAAAACCACTCATCACCAAATTCAACCAATCATCACTTTTTTAAACATCTTTCGAGCTGATCTCTACATATAATAATTGAACTGTATAAAAGGAATTATTATTGAGACGTGCCAGAAACATTTTTTCACCTTACTAAAAAGCACGCTGATTGAAGTATTATGTAATAATAAATCCCCAGACTTTGGAGAACCGTGATGGCACTATCGATTGGGAATTCTTTGCTGAACATTTATGTGGCACCGACCACATTGTTTGACACTTTGAAAAGCGAGCGTGGACGTTCTCTACTCCCTCTGTTTCTTATCATCGCCATCAGCTTTGCCAGCATCCTGTACTTCTATTCAGGAATGAGCACGGAGTGGCTAGTTGAACAACAAATGTTGCAAGCTCAAGATACATCTCCTGCCGAGATGGAGCAGATGCGCGTTTTTATAGAAGAGAGTGCCTCAGGACTTGGTTGGATGGGGGCTGTTTTCAACGTCATTTATACCCTCATTATGATCTCGGCCTTGTCCGGTTACTTTAAGCTACTCAGTTACAAGCAGCCCCAGTATCGATACGTCGACTGGTTCAGGTTTACCGTTTGGACGCAAATGCCGACTGTTATCTACATGCTAGGGTTCATGGCGTTAATCGCTACGTCTAACACTGCTGACCTACCACTGAACTTGCTCAACTATGCTTCTTTGAACCAGGTAGCGCTGCATCTCCCCTTCGGACATGGTTTGTTTACCTGGGCAGAAACACTCAACCTGTTTTTTATTTGGAGTATAGCGCTGTCAGCACTTGGCCTTCATAGCTGGTTGCAATTGTCGCTATTACGCAGTGCAGTCCTGGCGGCCTTCCCCTATATTGCTACATTTACCGTGTGGGCGCTCTTAGCTTAATCACGTTTCGGTAACGTAAGACCAACAAGCCCATCCAACTCAACCAGCGGAGAAGTTTTTATGAAAAAGGCACTGATAATGACATGCATCATCATGTCAATGGCGAGCTTGGTAGGTTGGATTAATGTGCGAAATGGCCATGATGAGGTGATGGTCAACGTTGAAACCGCTTCAACAGGAGTGTTATCGGACACCGTTCTGTCTTCGGGGAATTTTGTTTTTAATAACCAAATTAAGATACGCCCAGAAGTCTCAGGTCGAGTTAAGCAAATACTGGTTGAAGAAGGTGAATTTATAAGAGAAGGTCAGCTACTTTTGCGATTGGATACAGCAGCATACGCTGCAGAGGTTGAGCGAGCTTCTGCACAAGCTGCACAAAATAGAATTGAGATTGCCCGACAAGAGGAGCGTTTAGCCAATCTGGAAAGGCAGTTGCAACGCAATGTTCAGCTCCTGAATGAAGGCTTCGTGCAAGTTGAAAAGGTTGACGGATTAAAGAGTGCTGTCGCTGTGGCACGCATTGATGTAGACGCCGCTCAGACCGGTTTAGAGCAAGCGAAGGCATCACTGAGCTTAGCTAGGGACAAACTGGCGAAAACCAGCTTTACAGCACCAATGGATGGGCTGGTATCGTCACTAGACATCAAAGCAGGGGAAACTGTCATCGCAGGAACCACAAATATCGTAGGTTCAGATTTAATGACCATTGCTGACCCTAGCGCTATTTTGGCGGAACTTCGTGTTGATGAAGCAGATATTGCCAACGTAAATCTAGACCAACCTGTTGAAGTTTATGCTGCAGCTTACCCAAAGCAAGCATTATCCGGCAACGTTGTAAAAATAGGCACATCGGCTAAAAGATTAAGTAATGGACCGGGGTTAGCATTCGAAGTCAAGGTGCTGATGAACGAAAGTCATGTTAGCCTTTTCCCTGGGATGAGCTGCCGAGCAGAAATCATTACTGCAACAGGAAATTCCACGACTAACGTGCCGATCGCTGCAGTCCAGTATCACGACAACAAAGGCTACGTTTGGCAAGTAGAAAATGGCCGCAGTCGCAAAGTGCCGGTGACGCTAGGTATGGCCACAGATACAGAACAAGCTATCCTATCTGGCCTTAATGTTGGCGACGACGTCATTGTTGGTCCTGCTCGCACCCTGAGCCGCCTGAAAAATGATACGCCTGTGAATGCAGGTAGTTCAAGCTGATGGCCTCCTCACACTCCGATACCGCAAACATCATCGACATGCAAGGCATTTGCAAACATTATCAAATGACCGAAAAGACATTCTGTGCATTGAACGATATTAATCTTTCCATCAACGCCAATGACTATGTCGCAATCACCGGGCCTTCAGGTGCTGGAAAATCCACATTAATGAACATCCTTGGCTGTTTAGACACACCTAGTTCAGGCCAATACCATCTGGCCGGAGTACCGGTCACTCAAATGTCAGAAACTCAGCTTGCCCATATACGTAATCATTCCGTCGGCTTCATTTTCCAGAGCTTTAATTTGTTACCACGCGCCACTGCACTAGAGAATGTCATGCAGCCTCTGGTGTTTCGGTTTATCGCCATGAAAGCCCGGAAAGCGCGCGCTGCCGAAGCACTTCGGCGAGTGGGCCTTAGCGACAAAATGCACCATTTCCCCAGCCAGTTATCCGGGGGACAACGACAACGTGTAGCGATTGCCCGAGCCTTAGTTACTAATCCAGAAGTCCTTCTGGGAGACGAACCTACCGGAAATCTAGACAGTCATACTACCCGTGAAATCATGCAGTTATTTGATGAAATCCATGACAGCGGGCAGACTATTATTCTGATAACCCATGAGACAGAGATTGCGAATCATTGCTATCGCGTCATTAATATTAACGATGGTCAAATCGTCTCCAACACTAACCATATGCGCACAGAAAAATGTCCAATTGCGATGGAGCAAGTCGCTCATGTATAGCAGTCTGCTTGCAACCATTGAGGGTTTTCGCGCGGCTTTACATTCCATACGCGCCCATGGCATGCGCAGCATGCTGACTATGCTAGGGGTTATCATCGGTGTTGCGGCAGTCATAACCGTGGTTGCGATAACGCAAGGCCTGAGCTATTCCATCAAACAGCAGCTAGATGATCTGGGCAGTGATATGGTCACGATACGCGCCTATACAACGTCAGAACAAGAACTCCTCGGGTTTGAGAACACCCTCAGTTATGACGATTTCCTCGCTCTCAAAGGTAAAGTCAGCGGGTTGGAAGACATGACTGCCATGATGCAACCATTCAGCTTCGGCAGTAGTGTCCGCTTTGGACGAAATTCAACCCATACACAAATTATAGGTAGCGATAGCAGTTACCAAAATGTGGTTCGCACCTACCCCCAAATGGGACGCTTTCTGTCTGAAAGTGATGACCTGCGCCGTCGACGTGTGGCCTTTTTAGGTTCGAGCCTGATTGAAAAACTAAAAATGCCTGACTCTCCTGTGGGTGAATTCGTTAGTCTGAATGGCGAATGGTTTAGGGTAATTGGCGTCGCTGAGACGGTGGGCAGTTTTTTTGGATTTGATCAGGACAATTATATCATTGCACCATTTAGTACTATGCGATCACTTGCGGGTAAGGAGGTTACACGTAATATAGACATAATGTTTCGCCCTTCAAAAGGAGCGTCATTACCAGAAATCCAACGGCAAATCACACAAATTTTGCGCAAGCGGCACGGTCTACAAAAAGATGATCCTGATGATTTTGAGTTCCGCAGTGCTGAAAAGACTAAGAAGCAATTTAACTCTGTAACCCAAACGGTCACATTGGTGGCAGGCGGGGTAGTAGGTGTCAGTTTATTGGTCGGTGGTATAGGCATAATGAATATTATGCTGGTTTCTGTCACCGAGAGAACCCGAGAAATTGGGACTGTCAAAGCGCTGGGGGCGCCCCCCTCGTTTATTATGATCCAATTTCTAATCGAAGCATTGATTCTATCGTTGCTTGGCGGCCTACTGGGTATTTTGTTGGGCTATGGCTTTGCGGCATTCATTACATTACTATTGCCAAACCTAACCGAAGTACTGGTTCCGTTTTGGGCAATTTTACTAGCATTAAGCTTCACGACTGCAATTGGGGTTATCTTTGGTCTCGCTCCAGCCTCAAAGGCAGCAAGGTTAAACCCCATTGACGCCCTAAAATACGAATAAGAACGTAACAATAATGTTAAAACAGTTTTTTACGACGTATTTGCAAATCACAACTTCTCTGAGTAACCGCTATTTAAAAGCTCAATCTCTTACCCTCCTGATTTACTTCACTTATGGAGTGTCAAACCTTTTGGTACTCGACGTGAGTGCAATGCCCGGTTCACCCCAAGAATACGCTTTGCGCAGCCTCATTGACAGCGTTGTTTTTGTATTGCTGAGCCATTTCCTTTTAAGAAGCCATCTTAAACTGTTTGTCCTCAACAAGGGCATCACATTAATACGGTCTTTTTACACTTTCGTCGTACTGCTACTTGCCTGCTACCTGTATGTACTAACCGTCACCCTGGTACGTAAACTGCCTGTTTTCGCGGCCAGCCAAACAGAATCCATTACGTTTGAAATGAATGGCAAAAATGTGCATCTTACAATGGAGGATCCGACACTCTGGTTTCTAATGATCACCAACGTTGGCATCTTCTACCTAGGCTGGATACTGCTCTACACATTCTGGCATTCGTCCAAATCAAAAAAAAAGCTACAGAGACAAATGCAAGAAGCGCGTATTCAACAACTGACCAACCAATTAAGTCCCCACTTTCTGTTTAATACCATGAATAGCATCCGCGCACTCATTTTTGAAGATCGGGAGAAGGCAGCCAACCTTGTGACACAGCTGTCAGAAATATTCCGAACTCACCTCCAGGCACACCTTCAGTCAAAAGCCTCGCTGGAACAGGAGTGGAATGTAGCCGAGCGTTATCTTATTATTGAGCAAGCCCGACTCGAAGAGCGCTTGCAGATAACTTGCTCAATAGACGATGAATTGTGGCAACAACCACTCCCTACTCTCTCATTACTTACATTGGTAGAAAACGCGATCAAACATGGCATTGCCCCAAACCCGGATAGTGGCTCGCTGAACATATATTCCGAAGTAATAGGCAAGAGTCGCTGGCGGTTAACCGTGCGCAACAGCGTTTCAAACCACCTTGTAGATGAAGGTACAAAGACCGGACTAAAAAATACTCATGACCGTTTGCAGTTGATGTTTGGTGAAAACATGACCTATAGCGCCAAACGAGAAAGTCATGAATTTATTGTAACTATTGAAATGCCCTATGCTAAATACACTCATAGTTGATGATGAACGTCTGGCACGTGCTGAACTGAAGAGGCTGCTTAGGCAGTACCCACAAGTCAATATCGTCGCTGAAGCCGAAAACGCAGACACGGCGATTAGAATGCTGCGCGAGAATGAGATTTCACTCATCTTTCTGGATATCCAGATGCCACGCATGACCGGGCTGGAGATGGCAGAGGAAATAGATAAAAATATCCAATGTGTTTTTTGTACGGCATATGACCAATATGCCGCTGATGCATTTACTCTGAATGCCACTGATTATTTGGTGAAGCCCATAGAACCGGAGCGACTGGCTGCGTGTGTCACAAAAGTAGAAAATGTCGCAAAAAGGGCCTCTCAGGAACCGGTACCAGAGACGAACAGTTATTTAACAGACTCGCACGGCGTCCTACTGAAGTTTGGCGAAATCAACAAGGTGGTGCGGTTGTACGATATTGAGCGATTTGAAAGCATTGGTAATCATACTGCTGTCTATAGTTCTCATGGTAAAGCCTACGTGCACAGCTCGTTGTCTAAAATCGAGGCAAAACTAAACCCACAGTACTTTTTCAAAGCGAACAGGGGAGATGTTCTCCGTATTGACTGCATTGATCGCATTGAGCCAGGGGTTAAAGCCGGTAGCTCACTAGCATTTTTGCGCTCAGGACACGAAATTGAGATCAGCCGACGACAGGTACAGCATTTAAAACAATTATTTACTCGGTTCTGATCGAATTAGCGGTATTCGCATTAATGCCCCGGATCGAGTGAGCTGTTTGGCCGGACTGTATGCATCGCAACTGCCTGCGTGTACATCTCACCTTAACGAGCAAAACTGGTTGCCCGTTTCCACTCGTGATAAGTCGCAATCGAAACCACAAATCCCAGTGCAATATATGGTTTGTCTACTTTTAGTGCACTGTCCGTTCGAGGACTGCGTTTATACGAGCTTCTATTGCGCTTGGCTTATAGTCGACTCCAGTGGATCGAGCTAGTTTTTGGGTCCCCCCTCCGTAAATGCGAGGCTTTTAATAATGATGCCCAGAGGCGGAGTCGCAACGCGCTGTGCCAGCAGCGCCGGCACGGTCGGTGCGTATTCATCCCCGGAAACTAAAAAGCCCCGCAAATGCGAGGCTTTTCAATAATGGTGCCCAGAGGCGGAATCGAACCACCGACACGAGGATTTTCAATCCACTGCTCTACCAACTGAGCTATCTGGGCGAATTTGGTAGCGTTTCTGACGTTACCGCCTGTCTCGCTGTGGGTGCGTATTAAACGGATTTCGCACCGCCAAGTCAACTCTTTTTCCAGGATTTTTTATCAAATGCGCAGTCTTTGTGCAATCCGGCCGATTATTTACTCACTTGGGGGCACATACCCTTCAATTGTCGGTTGTTTACCTTCAAACAGAAACGCTTCCATTTTTTCTTCCAGAAACTTTCTGGATTCCGGTTCCATCATATTCAGCTTGTTTTCGTTGATCAGCATGGTTTGCTTTTTCTGCCATTCTGCCCAGGCTTCTTTTGAAATATTGTCGTAAATACGCTTACCCAGTTCGCCCGGGTACATTTGAAAGTCCAGCCCTTCTGCTTCTTTATCGAGGTGCTGACAGTAAACGGTTCTGCTCATGCTTGCTCCTTATTCATTCACCGGCATCTTACAAAAGATGGCGGACTTGTTGGATAATTTTTTTAGTGGGCGCGGCCATGCCTACTTCAATGTCGCTGTCGATATTAAACCAGCCTGCGCCGGACTCACTTACCTGACTTTTGGGTTCGCCATCCAGCATAGCCAGCACCGGTTGTATGTCGAGGTGAAAGTGACTGAACGTATGCCGAAAGCCAGGCAGGGGTTGCCACTGCGCCGCCGCGCCCAGTTGCCGGCGTCTGATTACCTGCATAGCCTCATCTTCGGACTGCGCCTCTATAAACCCGTACAGACCGCCCCATAGTCCGGCACTGGGACGCTGTTCCAGATACACCGAGCGCTGGAAAAATGGGATCACCAGTTGGGTGCTGCGCACTGGCAACGTCTTTTTAGGCTTTTTGCCAGGATATTCCTGCTGCGTTCCCTGCGCATAAGCCAGGCAGTCACGCTGTACCGGGCAGTGATCGCAGTCGGGCTTGCTGCGGGTACACACCATGGCCCCTAAGTCCATCATCGCCTGAGTGTACTGTGCGCAGCGCGTTTCCGGAGTACGTGCTTCTGCCAGTGCCCATAACGCATTTTCCACTTTCTTTTGCCCCGGCCAGCCGCCGATAGCCTGATGCCGGGCAAGTACCCGCTTCACATTGCCATCTAAAATGGCGTGCCGCTGCTGTTGTGCCAGTGACAAAATGGCCCCGGCGGTAGATCTGCCAATGCCCGGTAGTGCCATCACCTCATCCAGCGTAGAGGGAAACTCGCCGTTATGCTGTTCTTCGATTAGTCTGGCGGCTTTGTGCAGGTTGCGGGCACGCGCATAATAACCCAGCCCGGTCCAGTGATGCAGTACCTCGTCCTGACTGGCCGCCGCCAGCGCAGAAACGCTCGGGAATGAGGTCATAAACCGCTCAAAATACGGAATAACCGTACTGACCTGGGTCTGCTGCAACATAATTTCAGACACCCACACCTTGTAGGACGTGACCGCCTGCTGCCAGGGCAAGTGCTTGCGACCATGCGCATCAAACCATTCCAATACCCGTGTGGCAAAACTCTTCGACATACAATACTGACCTGTCACCTACAATTACTGCCTCTATGGTATCATGCGCCAGGACATTCAATGATTGAAAAACGGGGAAAGCTTTGAGCCTGACATCACCAGTACTATTCCTGCCCGGCACACTGTGCGACGAGCGGGTTTGGCTGCCGGTATGGCGCCAGTTACACCTGACTCAGCGCCGCTATGTACCGCTTCAGTGGGCGGCCTCACTGGAAGAGATGCTGGCCCTCACCGCGGACCGGGTTCTGGATAATGAGCGCGTGCACCTGGTGGGGTATTCCATGGGCGGATATATCGCGGCCCACTATGCCCTGTCGCACCCACAGCACGTCGCGTCACTGACGCTGATAGGCTATGACCCAGATGGCTTATCAAAAGATGAGCTGGCGCGCCGCAAACAACTGGTCGCGGCACTGAAGAAAGGACAGTTCAATCCGGCAGCTAAGCCGTTCGTTCAGCGCTTTGTTCATCCCCGGCACCAGCAGTCGCCCGAAGTGGCTGGTGTGGTGACAGATATGGCCAGGGATCTGGGTAAAAACACCCTGCTGGCCCATACACAGTCTACTACGCCGCGCCAAAATCTGACTGCTAAACTTAAAATCGCACCGTTTTCCATTAATATTCTGGGGGCCAAAGACGATGCGGTGGCACCGTATGGCGATCTTAAGCGTGCGTCACGCGCGCTTGACGCGGCGCAAACTGAATTTCTGGATGACACCGCGCATATGATGCTACTGGAGCAGCCCGATGTCGTTGCCCGTCTTATTCAGGCATGGCTGGACATTTCCGGGCCGTAATTCTGGTTAAATTTCCATGCAAATGATTGCATATACGCGTGGAGACTGGATAATGCCGCACCAGCGAACGACGCGCATGTGAGGGGAGTTATGGGGCAGTTTAAAAATCAGGCCGAGGCTGAAGCCGCCGGCGTTTATATCAGCAAAGTAAAAAGCTATGTAAAACGCGAGGGACGACTCACCCGTGCCCAGGCGCGTGCGTTGGAAGAGCACTGGCCTACCATGGGCATTGAGTATGCCGAACGCCGTCTGGACCTGACTGAAGAGTTTGGCCGCAGCGCGCCGGTCGTGCTGGAAATTGGCTTTGGCATGGGCAAATCGCTGGTTGAAATGGCGGCCGCCGCACCGGATAAAGATTTTATCGGCATTGAAGTGCACCGTCCGGGTGTTGGTGCCTGCCTTGCTGAAGCAGGTGAGTTAGGTCTTACCAACCTGCGGGTGATGGAGCATGATGCGGTTGAAGTATTCCAGCATATGCTGCCCGATGCAGCGCTTACCCGTTTGCAACTTTTCTTCCCTGACCCCTGGCATAAGAAACGTCATCACAAACGCCGTATCGTCCAGCCAGAATTTGTACAGCGCGTGCGCGAGAAGCTTACCATTGGCGGTCACTTCCATATGGCCACAGACTGGGAAAACTACGCAGAGCATATGGCTGAGGTAATGGACAACGCCGACGGGTATACCAATACCGCCTCTGAAGGCCACTATGTTCCGCGCCCTGATTACCGCCCGGTTACCAAATTTGAAACCCGCGGGCAAAAGCTTGGGCATGGCGTGTGGGATCTGATTTACGAGCGGGTCAGCTGATGCTTAGTCCGCAATGTCAGCTTCTTGAACGTAACCTCGGCATCTTTGATGAAGGTGAATGGGTCTTTATCAATCCCACAGACGCTTATTTTACTGATGCTTTGAAACACAGGCCACTGACGGTCCTGCACCAGTACTTTGACATGTTCAGTGAAAGTGTACGCGTGGTCCCCTCCTATACTCTGGACTCCCGGGACGTGGAATCAGGCGGACTACGCTGTGAACAGAAGGTGGGCCATCATCAGCACGTGTTCACGCCCTTTGAAACGCGTCACCAGTGCGCGACCGATGTGCTGGTGTTTCTGCCAAAGGCCAAGGCCCATTTCTCAATGAACCTGCGTATGGCGGCCGGTATGCTAAAGCCCGGTGGCCGTATTCATGTGGTAGGGGAGAATAAAGGCGGCATTAAAAGTGCAGCCAAACTGATGCAACAATACGGTGCCACGCAAAAAGTAGATTCAGCCCGCCATTGCAGCCTGATCACCACACAGGTGGAAGATACGCATGCCGCTTTCGAACCGTCTGCCTGGCTGGAAACCCATACGTTTGAGGCGGACACAACCGAATGGGATGTCGTGACGATGCCCGGTGTCTTTAGTCACGGCGAACTCGATCCAGGCAGCCGTCTGCTACTTGAAAAACACTACGACGGGATGCGCGGCAGCGTGCTGGATTTTGCCTGCGGCGCAGGCGTGATTGGCAGTTACCTGATGAAGCGCTATCCGCACCTCACGTTAGAAATGCTGGATGTCAGTGCTATTGCTCTGTATTGCTGTGCACTGACGCTGGCTGAGAATCAACAGGTGGCGCGCCTTATTGCTGCTAACGGTTTGTATGGTGTTGACACCAGGGTTGACCATATTATTACTAATCCCCCCTTTCACAGCGGGATTAAAACTGACTACACCATTACCAAACGCTTTATTGCCGATGCTAAACGGGTACTGAATACGGGCGGCCGCCTGCAAATGGTGGCGAATCGGTTTTTGCCCTACCCAGGCTTGCTGTCTGAGCATTTTACACGGGTACACACGGTCGCGCAGACGTCTCAGTTTTCTGTCTATATGACCGCGTAATATAGCAGTTAGCCACCAGGCTGTGCTAATTTAACAACAGGATGCGCTCCTGCGGATTAAAATGAGGACAGCAATGTGAATATTGTGTTTGCCATCTCTGAAGTAGAGGAACTGGTAAAAACAGGCGGCCTGGCAGACGTTGGCAAAGCGCTGCCACTGGCACTACAAAAAATGGGGCATGATGTCACAATTGTGATGCCCTGTTACCAGGAGCTAAGCGCGACACAAAAGCTACAAACGGTTGGTACCGAACAAACACTCTTTGCAGAAGGCCAGGTGTATCACTACACAATCCGGCAACTGACCTGGCGCGGCATCAACGTGTATCTGGTCGATTACCCTGACTATTTTGACCGTGACGGTTTGTATTCGTCAGCCTATAACGCGTTTGAAGATAATGGCGAGCGGTTCAGCTTTTTCTCTGGCGCAGTGTTGCAGGTTTTACAGGCTGTCGAGCTGCACCCTGATATCATCCATTGTCATGACTGGCATGCGGCCATGCTGCCATTTTTACTGCGTCATGAGCGAAGTGGTTACTTCAGCCAGACACGCACCGTGTTTACCATTCATAACGCCGCATTTCAGGGCGTTCACCGACTGGACAGTATTCCTTTTCTGCGCCATCACCCTGCAATTCTGTCGCAGGTTCATGGTGGCTATATCAATATGCTGCAAAGCGGTATTACGTTTGCCGACAAAATTACCACCGTGTCGCCTAATTACGCACTGGAGCTGCTCACTGATCTTGGCAGCCACGGCCTGCACGAACGGCTTGTCACCCGTCAGCAGGATCTGATTGGCATTCTCAACGGCTGCGACTACAGCCAGTGGAACCCGGCAACCGACACGCAGCTTACGGTCAACTATGACACGGACACACTACACAAGAAGACTGACTGTAAGGCGCACCTGCAAACGTCCAATGGGCTCACTGAGGACAGCAAAACGCCGGTAATTGGTATGGTGTGCCGCCTCACCGAGCAAAAAGGGTTTGGTTACCTGGTACCGATTCTTGATGCCCTGATGCAGCACAATCTGCAAATGGTTATTGTGGGGACAGGCGATCCGAAAGTGTGCATGGATTTAGGCGAGTATGCCCAGCAACATCCCCGTCAGTTCGCGTTTATTAATGGCTTTAGCAACAGCCACGCGCACCAGGTCGAAGCAGGTGCCGACTTCTTTTTAATGCCATCGCAGTTCGAGCCATGCGGACTCAATCAAATGTACAGCCTGGCGTATGGCACCGTGCCTATTGTACGTGGGGTGGGCGGACTCAAAGATACGGTTATTGATTATCAGCACCAGGATCGGGCCACCGGATTTGTTTTCGATGATCCTACACCTGAGGCATTGCTTAACTGTATTCGGCGCGCGCTGTTGTTTTATCACGAACACCCACAGCAGTTTAAAGCGATGCAACTGCGTGGTATGCATACCCGGTTTACCTGGAAAGATGCAGCAACGCATTACGGCGCTTTATATAGCGCGTTGATAGCGCAGGAAAGCTTTAATCAGGACAACGTAACATCAGCCTGATCGCTAAGCTTTCCTTTTGCTCAAAGTTAGGCCACTATTGAAGCAAACGCGTAGAAATCTATCTAACTAATAATAATGACAGACACGATAGTAAGACTCTCAATAAAGAGCTTATTTCTTTGGGTGGTTATGGCAATCGCGACCATCACCCTGGTTATATCGTCGAGCCTGTCTATTTACACGCAAATAAAAACCTACCGCGAGGAACTGGAAGAAAATGTCGTTATGCTCGCCAGGCTGGTTGCATCCAATGCCGATACGCACCTTACATCTGGCGATTCGGATAACTCAGAAGCGCGACTGACCAGTCTGGATGTGGCAGACATGGTTCTGAATGTTCACATTTATCGCACCATCGATGTGAATGCCCGACCGCCACTGGCCCTGGAACGGTTTGCCGACTACAACCGTAAAGGCCAGACTACGCTACCCAATCAGGCAAAACAGCTTCTTACGCTGGAAGGAAAGCCGCGTATATCAGCAAACGGCAACTTTATCGAAGTCGCCAGCCGGATTAAAACCGTCGATAACAGTATGCAACTGGGCTGGGTATATCTGCGTGCGTCTGCTGAAAGTTATAACAAGCTGGTTGGCCAGTCTATCCTGCTGAATATGAGCGTGATGTTTGTCATGATGCTTATCAGTTTCCTGCTGGCGCTGCGGCTTCAGCGCATCATTACCGGCCCCATCGAGCAACTGGCTAATTTTCTGCAGCGTACTTCCCGGCAACGTGATTATTCAGCCCGTGCCGACGATTCTAATATTCGCGAGTTGTGTGTGTTATCTGATGCGGTGAATGTGATGCTGGCCCGCATTCAGGAATACATGCAAAAACAGCGTCAGGCCGAAGAGCAACATCGAAAACTGAATGCGTCGCTCGAAGACATGGTTAGTCAGCGCACGCTGGCACTGAAAGATGCTAACCAGGAACTGATCCATACGCTGGAGAAGCTGCACCAGTTTCAGCGGCAGATTGTGCAGAATGAAAAAATGGCATCGCTGGGAGATATGGTGGCCGGGGTCGCCCATGAAGTTAACACGCCGATTGGCCTTGGGGTGACTGCCTCGACCATGATGCTGGACCGCCTGACGGTGATTGAACGCGAATTTGAGAACAAGACGCTGAAAGCCAGTACCATGAGGAAATTTCTGACCGAAAGTCAGGAAAACCTTAACATTATTTACCGCAATCTAAACCGCGCCGCAGAATTAATTTCAAGTTTCAAACAGGTCGCGGTCGATCAATCCTCGGAAAACAGTCGATCTTTTTGCTTTGCACAACTGGTTAATGAGATACTACTGTCGTTGCGGCCTCGTCTTAAAAAATTCCAGCATAATGTCAACATCGAGTGCGACCCGACCCTCACTGTTGAGACGAAAGCTGGCCCCATTAATCAGGTACTGATAAACCTGATCATGAACTCTATTATTCATGGGTTTGAAGGGATTAACGATGGCCAAATCGATATATGTGCCGAGTTGGTAACGAATAATAAATTAAAAGTTGTATACCGTGACAACGGCAAAGGGATCCCGAAAGATATTCGTAAGCGCATTTTTGATCCCTTCGTTACCACAAAACGTGGTCAGGGTGGATCCGGTCTGGGTATGCACCTTGTATATAACCTGGTAACCCAGGCGCTAAACGGGTCTATTTCACTGACCAGTGAAGAAGGTGAGGGCGTAGAGTTTGTCATTGTGTTTCCGGTTACCAATGCCAAAACCGGCAAATAAGTGTAAGTTTATAAACGATTTGCTTGAAAAACGTTCGGTAACCCCAATACCTTGACTTTCAAAATACAATATGAACTTGCAAACAAAGTCGCGAATATTAAACTTTAGCAGTTATCTAGATAAAGAGTGTGAATTAGCATGCAGACGCCAAACGTATTAATCGTAGAAGATGAAGTGGTCACACGGACCACACTAAAAAGCTTATTTGAGGCGGAAGGGTACAATGTATTTGAAGCGGAAAATGGCGAGCAAATGCATGACTTCTTCGAAAACCACTCCATCAACCTGGTTATCATGGATATTAACCTGCCGGGTAAAAATGGGCTTATTCTGGCCCGTGAAGTCCGTGACAGAAAGAATGTTGGTCTTATCTTCCTGACCGGCAGAGACAATGATGTTGACCGTATTCTGGGCCTGGAAATTGGTGCGGATGATTACCTCACCAAGCCATTCAACCCCCGCGAGCTCACTATCCGCGCGCGTAATTTGTTATCACGCACTACCAATGCCAGCGAAGATGATGACCTGCCAAGCCGCGTCAGCTTTAATGGCTGGACACTCGACGGTGACAGCCGCTCGCTTATCGCGCCATCGGGTAAAGAGTTCCGTTTACCCCGCAGTGAGTTCCGCGCCCTGCATCTGTTTTTGAGCAATCCGGGTAAGATCCTGACCCGTGAACAGCTCATCATGGAAATGACAGGCCGTGAACTGCGCCCCAACGATCGCACGGTGGACGTCACCATTCGCCGTATTCGTAAGCATTTTGAATCAGAGCCGAATGATGAAGAGCTGATCGTAACCATCCACGGCGAAGGCTATCGCTTCTGCGGTGCTGTCGACGGTTAACGGTGAGTTCCTGCAGCACCTCGTGCTGACTATATAAAAAACTCCGCCTGATGCACATCGGCGGAGTTTTTTATGGACTACATTAAGCTGATAGCGGGGAATTAATTACCCGCCACCCGCATATTATCAATCAGGACCGAACCGGTATGTACGCTGCCACGCACATCCTGCTGTGCGCCAATTGCACGGATCCCGGAGAACATATCTTTTAGGTTCCCGGCAATCGTCACTTCATGCACCGGGTATTGGATCACGCCGTTTTCTACCCAGTAGCCCGCAGCGCCGCGCGAGTAGTCGCCGGTGACAATATTGACGCCCTGTCCCATCAGCTCGGTGACTAACAGCCCCGTACCCATCTCGCTCAGCAAGTCAGTATCACTGTGACCGGTGTTGCCGATGATCCAGTTGTGAATACCACCGGCATGGCCGTTGGTTCTGGTCTGCAGTTTGCGGGCCGAGTAAGTGGTATACAGATAGGTAGCCAGTCTTCCCTCATCGACTATCGTCATGTCTGAAGTCGCCACACCCTCGTTATCGAAGCTGGAGCTGGCCAGTGCGGCTTTCATGTGCGGCTTTTCTTCAATGCTCAGCCATTCAGGAAAGACCTGCGCGCCCAGTTTATCCAGCAAAAATGACGATCGGCGATAGAGGTTTCCGCCACTGATCGCGGCCACGTAATGACCAAAAAAGCTGCCCGCCAGATCGCGATGCATAATAATAGGGACATTGGCTGTATCGATTTTTCGGGCACCCAAACGTGAAACCGTATTTTCTGCTGCTTCCTGCCCGACAGCCTGCGGGCTGCTCAGTAAGCCAGGCTGACGGTCAACAGAGTAGGCATAATCGCGCTGCATATCGTCGTTATCGCTGCCAATCACCATACAGCTTAAGCTGTAGCGGCTGCTGGGGTATCCGGCATTAATACCATGCGTGTTGCCATAAACACGCATGCCAAAGTTGGCGTTGTATGAGGCACCATCAGAATTGGTGATGCGCGGATCAAAATCCAGCGCCGCTGCTTCGGTTTCAATGGCCATGGCAATGGCCTTTTCTGTGTCCAGCTCGGTAGGATGATACAGATCCAGATCGGGGAACTCGGTGGCCATTAATTCGGCATCAGCCAGTCCGCTGCATGGATCTTCACTGGTATAACGGGCGATATCAACGGCCTTTTCCACTGTTTTCGCCAGCGCCGATTTACTTAAGTCCGCTGTAGACGCACTGCCCTTGCGCTTACCCACATACACGCTGATCCCCAGCCCGCCATCGTTGGTAAACTCGACATTTTCAACTTCTCTCAAGCGCGATGACACGGCAATGCCTTCAATTTTCGACATGCTCGCTTCAGCCTGGGTCGCACCTTTGTCGCGCGCCATTTTCAGGACGTCATCAACGATGGTCTGGATGTCTGCTATTTGCTGGTCTATCTGCATAGTAAGTTTCGCTGCCTCAGTCTGTCTGTCATAATTAGCATTTAGCCAAGTGTAACACTTATGAGTTTGAAATGAGCGATAACAAGCGGTATTCCGAAGACCCGTCCCTGTTTGCTGATGTTGAGGGTGAGCAGGAAGAATGGGTAAGTAAGTCAGAACTGAAGCGCCAGGCCAATGAGCGTCAGAAGCTGGGCCAGACACTGGTCGATCTGACTCGGGCCAACCTTGACACCATCCCCATGGATGACGACGTTGCCGAGGCGGTGTCGCAGGCGCGTACGATTAACCGCAAGAAAGACGGCTTCCGCCGGCAGTTGCAGTTTATTGGTAAGCTTCTGCGAGGCCGCGATGTCAGTGATATCGAAGATGCGCTGGCACGGCTGAATAACAGCCATCAGGCTAGCAATGCAGCATTCCACGCCATTGAGCAAGCCCGTGATGAGGTGGTACAGCAGGGCGATGGCGCCATTCAGTCACTGCTTGAAGCGTACCCGACGCTGGAGCGGCAGAAGCTTCGCCAGTACCACCGGCAGGTGAAAAAGGAACGGGAAAAGAATGGCCCGCCGAAGGCTTACCGGGAGCTGTTCCAGTACCTGAAAGAGCACATGCCTAACGGCTAAACCACACGGGTCCTTGCACATACAACAAGGCCGCCAGTCAGGCGGCCTTATCCGTCACGGTATTTCTGCTAGGCGGTGCCGCCTACCGTTAACCGGTCTACTTTCAGGGTTGGCTGACCAACGCCAACGGGCACGCTTTGCCCGTCTTTACCACACACGCCTACGCCTTTATCAAGCGCCACATCGTTACCAATCATGGAGACCTGCTGCATTACCTCAGGGCCATTGCCAATCAGCGTGGCACCTTTTACCGGCGCGGTAATCTTGCCGTTTTCGATGAGGTACGCTTCGGCACTGGAAAACACAAACTTACCGGAGGTGATATCAACCTGGCCACCGGCAAAGTTGGGTGCGTAGATACCTTTATCGATGGAGGCGATAATTTCTTTCGGATCGTACTGACCTGCCAGCATAAAGGTATTGGTCATACGCGGCATTGGCAGGTGCGCGAAAGACTCACGACGGCCATTACCAGTGGGCGGCACACCCATTAGCCGGGCGTTATGCTTGTCTTGCATGTAGCCTTTTAAAATCCCGTCTTCAATTAGCACATTACGCTGCGTTGGCGTGCCTTCATCATCCACCGACAACGAGCCACGTCGATCGCTTAAGGTACCGTCATCCACCACAGTAACGCCCTTCGCTGCGACCCGCTGACCCATTTTACCACTGAAGGTCGACGCCCCTTTGCGGTTAAAGTCGCCTTCCAGACCATGACCTACCGCTTCGTGCAACAGCACGCCAGGCCAGCCATTCCCCAGCACCACAGGCATGGTTCCGGCAGGAGACGCCACCGATTCCATATTCACCCGTGCCATATGCAGGGCATCGTCAGCCAGCTGCTGATAATAAGGGCGGTCATTTTCGTCACGGGTGAAAAACGAATAGGCATAACGGCCACCGGCGCCAGCACTCCCCCGCTCGCGACGCTCGCCGTTTTCCAGCAACACCATGCAGTTCAGGCGCACCAGCGGACGGATATCTGTGGCCAGCGTACCGTCACTGGCGGCGACCAGTACTTCCTCGTACACACCACTTAAGCTTACGACAACCTGATTGACGCCCGGCTCCTGCTGACGGATATACGCATCAACCGCACGCAGTAAACTGATCTTTTCGGCATCCTGCATCGCCACAATCGGATTGTCGGTCTGATAGCGAAGCGGATAGTGCGCCGCCCCCAGACCCTCGACTTTATGTTGACCACCGCTTGACGCAATTGTGCGCGCGGCCTTACAGGCCTTATCTAACGCCTCTGGGCTGATTTCATCGGAATAGGCAAACCCTGTTTTTTCGCCACTAATAGCCCGCACACCCACACCACGCTCGATGTTATAGCTGCCTTCCTTGATGATCCCGTCTTCCAGCACCCAGCTTTCATGCTGGCTGGACTGAAAATACAAATCGGCAAAGTCATTGTCGAAATGGTGAATAGTGGCCAGTGCCTTTTCCAGCGACTGTGCATCCAGCCCTGAATCAGACAATAAGTGACGTTCAACAGTATTAGACAAAATCGCTCCTGAATCGGTTATGTTGCATGACAGGCATTTTGGCTTTTAATGCCTGTCTGTCATTTAAATCGCAGCTGGCCTGAATGCTGCCGGTCTCGGTCGGCAACTCTGCCAGCGTATCGCCCCAGGGTGAGATAATTAGGCTATGCCCATAGGTTCGGCGCCCATTTGCATGTTCACCGGTCTGATTCGCCGCCACCACAAAACATTGTTTCTCAATGGCCCGTGCTTTCACCAGCGAGTGCCAGTGTGCCTGACCGGTGTGCTGGGTGAAGGCTGAGGGCAGCACCAGAATGTCAATGTCGCCCATGGCGTTAAATAACCCTGAGAAGCGCACATCATAACACACTGCCAGACCGATGTTGCCAATGGGCGTCTGGACGGTGACGACCTCTGTGCCTGCCTGTGTGTATTTCGATTCTTTGTACGAGCCGGTGTTGTCGTCTATGGCCACATCAAACAGATGAATTTTCTTATAGTCAGCCAGACATTCACCGTCTGGCCCGTATAGCTGACAGGTGGCGGTAAACTTATCGTCGGTATTGGCTTTTACAGGGTAAGTGCCGGAGATCAGGTAGCACTGATATCTTTTAGCCATTTCTGCCAGGCGACGCTGGATCAGCCCGTCGCCGGAAGACTCGGCAACATCCAGCAATTCGCGATCGCGGGTACCAAAACAGGCAAAGCACTCTGGCAAGACGACCAGTGGCGGCGTATCACTCTTCAGCCGGGCAAGTTCTGCCTCGACCATACTGAGGTTTTCCTCAACATCCGGGGTAGAGGTCATTTGTACTGCAACCAGATTAACCATCAATTACCTCCATATTCAGTCGTTGTAAATCGTCCTCCATCAAAGGGCGATCGGCTCCCTCTTCGGGAATACTGGGCCGGGTCTGAGCGGGTAAACTGATATCCTTGCTGTCACGTCCCACCTCTTCAAAGACAGGATCATTCAGGGTCCCGGACACCTTATAATTCACATTGGAGATCACTTTGGCAGACGTCAACACCTGGTCAATGGCCAATGCCGCGAGCGCCGTGGGCGGAGTAGCCAGAAAATACACCAGTACCGGCAGATTGCCGGTGACATTCGGCGTAAACGACACATCGTAATTAAGTGTCGCCGCTTTTAAATCGGTATAGCCACGGATCTCAATGTCGCCGGCACCGCCGTCAATTTCCGTGTCATCGGTAAATGCCTTGCCATCAGCAATACGCAGACTGCCGCCCATTTCATCGTAGAAGAAGCCTTTGGCAAACACATCACGGAAATCCAGGCTAAGTTTGCGGACCAGTGAATTAAGACTAAACAGGGTAAAAATTCGCGAGCCCTGATCTGAAAGCTCAGTCAGATAGCCGTCTGTCAGGCCCCAGTCTACTTCACCACTGATCTTTTCTAGTGTGAAGTCCATGGGCGAGTCAGGCCAGCTCAGCACAAATGAAATGTCCGCTTCTGAATCTTTTATACCGGTCTGCACACCATAGGATTCCAGCATATCGCCCACATCATTACTGTCCAGCGTACCGGTCATACGTGTCACACTGTGCGAATCAGCAAAGTTCCACTGACCAGTAGCGACTAGTTTGCCGTGTTTACTGTTGGCACTCGCCTGTTTGATCAGCATGCCTTTATCATTGCGTTCGACATCCAGAATCACTTCACCGAGTTCTATATCGTTAATGGTGCACTGCTGACAATGCAGGTAGATAGGTGGCAGGGTGTCAGCGCGCCAGCTTCTGGCCATGATATCCTCGCCGTCTGACGCGGAACTCACTGTCTGCAGTTGCATAAAGTCTGCATCCACCTCAATTCCGCGATTTAGCCACTGATCATAAATATTCACCGTGGCCCTTGCCTGCGCGGCGTTAATATCAAGTTGCCAGTCCTTATTGCGTTGTTTGGCTGTCACGTCCACATCTTTCAGTGTTTGCCCACCCACCTGCAATGTTCCGGCTTTGACGAAAATACGTTCAGGCACGGCGAAAAGCTGATTCTGCGTCGCTTCCCCGGCCTCGCCGCCCTCAGACTGACTGCTGACGATAAGGTCGACCGTGTCGTACCAGCGCCCGATATCCACTTGTGGTAAATCCGCTGAAATACTAAAGCCCATACCAAGTCCGGTGAAGTCGCTATTCCCCAACGCCAGGTGCGCACGGGAAAACTGCAGTTCAGCATGGGGCAGCAAGCCATCGAACCGAATGCTGTCGCCTACATCGGCACTGATCGTTGACGCTGTTTCATCGCCCTCGCTGCTGATGCGTAACACCCGGTTGTCTGTCGGCCGGTTGTTAAACGGTGCTGGCAGGTCTGAAGCTACACCGGCCAGTTGTGCCGCAATACTGGCCGTGTAACGGTAGGATTGTGCACCGAGCAACAGCGCAACCTCTGCCTGCCAGTCTGAGACGCCCGCTACGTATTGCTGAAAGTCTGGATTGAGGCGCGCCAGCAGCGTGGCGGTATCCCACTGCCCGGCAGCAGCAAGTGTCAGGTTGTAATTGTCCTGTTGCTGTTGTCCCTCGAGAGTGAGGGTAAGCGGCTGTTCCAGCAAACGGGCAGACAGCGCGGTTGCGCTGATATGATCATTGTTAAAGCTGACGTCGCCGCTGACATCATTAAACTGCATGTTCGTTGCAGTGATATAGACCGGATTGCTGGTCAGTGTAGCCGTACCAGTGGCCGTCACCCTGTCGCCGTTTAACGGTATATGTAACGCCAGTTGCGAGCTAACCGGCCCGGTGATCTGCACCTGTTTATCCAGTACCTTGCCCAGTGAATCAGCGATGCCTGACTGTGTCATCAGTGATGTCAGTGATTCGCCAGTTCCTGCACCCGTGGCATAAATGGATAAGGTGGATGCGCCGCTTAGCCCTGGAATCGCCGCCGACATATCCCGGATCTCAACACCGTCCAGCATCGCGCGTTCGCTTTCCATGACCAGTGAATCGTTGACAAAGTAAAGGTTCAGGTCCAGCTCTGACAGTGCCGGCCAGTCGGGTGAGAACATGAAGTCACTGTCGGTAAGCGACACATAAGCCTGAAAAATACCGCTGTTGTCCGGATACGGGAAGGCCTGCGGCTTGCCACTGAATAATATTCGGGCATTCTCAACCTGACCCTGTCCTGCGAAGGCCCGGCTCAGGTATCCCGCCGTTTTCTCTCCCATAATGTCTGGAAACAGCTGATCAACACCGGCCAGAGGCAGGCTGTCTATGTCAGCATACACATCCAGGTGACCGGTACTGAGGTTATAACGTGCAGCGGGGCTCAGGCTGATTTTATCCGTGTTCAGCTCAGCAACTGGCATCAGCAGCTCCCACTGCCTGGCTTTGCCGGTGGAAAGCGGATAGACATAAAGCTCTGCACGCAGCGCATCCAGCATAAAATCACCGGGCATTGATTTATCGGCGGCGATGGGTTCATCATTGGCAGACAGCAACACCGCCCCCTGTTGTTTGTCCCAGAACAGCTCTGCTTCCAGCCCCGACATGCCCGGTATCTGGCTGGTCTGGTTCCAGGACACATCCAGCAGTTTGGCCGCCACTGAAAGTCCCTGAGACTGCCTGCGAATTTGCAACGTCGCCAGCTGCCCCTGGGGGTTGAGCGCCTGCAGCTCTTCTTCACTGGCCTCGCTCATCAGCAATGGAGTTAGCATCAGAAACGGACTGATTGGCACAGGTTTTACGGTGTTTAGCAGCCACTCGCCCTGAGGCGTAACCTTGCCTATCAGATCCGTCACCATAGTCTGATTCACCGAATCAAGGATCAGCTGGTCAACCCGCAGGTTCCAGCCACCATCGTGCGGCAGGGCCTGAATACTTCCGGCTCTGAGTCCCGTATACAGTGGCGATACCGCTTCCCCTCCCCATTGTAGCAAACTTCGCTCGATTTCCATCTGCACTGCCGCAACATCGCTGTCGACAATATCCGCCCAGATTTCAAAATTTGCCCGGCTCTCTGTCAACGGGCGTTTGGTGTCCAGCAAGTCGCTGACGTAGGGTGAGATGTCCAGTTCCTCGGCTTTCGCGTAGAAGGTCCCTTTCAGTGCCTCATGATTGCCATGCAGGTCGATAATAAACGAGGCGGAATTAGCCGATATGTCTCTGACCTGAATGGTACCGCGCCCCTGATGTCGGGCATCCCGGTTGAGCCAGGACAACTGTTCTATATCGAACACATGCTGCTTACCTGCCTGTGTCAGACTGACTTCACCGGTGCGCAGGGAAAATTGCTGTAGTTGTTCGAGGAATAAGCGTTTCAGGGCCTCGACAACCGGGAAATCGCTGTCGCTGCTGCCATCGAGCCGGTCGGTGTTAATATCCAGATCAAGCCCCACCAGCTCAAAGCGGTTGGATGAGACCAGTTGCTGAGTCAGTGATTGCCAAAAGTCCACTTCTACGTAAACTTTATCGACCTGCAGCGCGACCGGAGACCTGGCATCCTGTGCCAGTGCCACGTTCTCCAGCACTATGCTGGGTCCGGACCGCTGCCATACGGCATGCACGCTGTCGATAGACAGGTTCACCCCGTACTGCTGATTGACATAGTCCTCCAGCAAGTGCTTTTTGTGCTCAATATGAGGCAGTGCATACCGCATCACACTCAGTAATACAGCGAACAGCACCAACACCACTGCCAACAGCAACCACACCTTTTTGACCAGGTAGGCAGCCGCCGAAGAAAATTTTGTCACACTACGCCTTTACCCGTTACATCTTCGCTAGAACAGTCATCTGCACTACATCATCACGACGTCGTACTTGTCCTGATTATACAAGGGCTCTGTCTGCACTTTAATCTGCTTTGAGACGAAGACTTCCAGTTCTGCGAGCATGTGAGATTCCTCGCCCATCAGTGCCTCGGAGACACTCGGGGATGCATACACTACAAATTTATCGGCGTCGTACGCACGGTTTACCCGTACGATCTCACGCATAATTTCAAAGCAAATTGTCTCAACTGTTTTAATCGAGCCACGTCCTTTACACACCGGGCACTCGCCGCAGAGCGTATGCTCCAGACTTTCACGGGTGCGCTTGCGGGTCATTTCAATTAAACCTAACGCAGTGAAGCCGTGAATATTGATCTTTGCACGATCTTTATTTGTGGCTGCTTCCAGACTATGTAGGACACGCCGTTTATGGTCAGGTTCCGTCATATCGATAAAATCAATCAGGATCATGCCTCCCAGATTGCGTAATCTAAGCTGGCGGGCAATCGCCTGTGTGGCTTCGATATTGGTATTGAAAATGGTTTCTTCGAGGTTACGATGACCGACAAAGGCACCGGTGTTGATGTCGATGGTCGTCATTGCCTCGGTCTGATCGATAATAAGGTAGCCGCCGGATTTCAGGTCTACCCGCCGTTCCAGCGCACGCTGCGCCTCGTTCTCAACATCGTATAAATCGAAAATAGGCCGCTCGCCGGTGTAGTATTCCAGCCGACCGTTCATTTCCGGCACATATTCTTTGGTGAACTGAAAAAGCTCCTGGTAGCTCAGCTTTGAGTCAATACGGATCCGATCCAGCTCGGTGCCTACAAAGTCGCGCAATACGCGGCGTGCCAGTGGCAGATCCTCGTACAACACATTGGACTTGCGCTTTTTCATGCGCGATTGAATTTTGTCCCATAAGCGCCGCAGAAAGGCTGCATCCTGGGTTAGTTCGGTTTTACCTACGCCTTCTGCAGCCGTACGCAGAATAAAGCCACCGCTCTCATCACAAAACTCCTGTACCAGTGACTTCAGCCTTTCGCGTTCAGATTCCTCTTCTATTCGCTGCGAGACCCCCACATGGCGGACACTGGGCATAAACACCAGATACCGCGACGGGATTGTAATATCGGTTGTCAGACGTGCGCCCTTGGTGCCAATGGGGTCTTTAACCACCTGCACCACAATAAACTGCCCGTCACGCACCAGCTCGCGAATATCCTGTTTTTCAATATGGCTGGCCGAGACTTCTTCGACAACTTCGTTATGAATAACGATATCTGAGGCGTGCAAAAACGCGGCTTTATCCAGCCCGATATCAACAAAAGCGGCCTGCATGCCCGGCAATACACGGCTGACCTTACCCCGATAGATATTCCCTACCAGCCCCCGTTTAGTATGCCGCTCGACATGGATTTCCTGCAGGATCCCGTTTTCAATCAGGGCCACCCGCGATTCTGACGGCGTTACATTTATCAGCAATTCACCACTCATTTTTCCACCCCGAACTCGTTAAGCAGTTGAATTGTTTCATACAATGGCAGACCGATGACGGCGCTGGCACTGCCTTCTATTGCTTTCACAAACTGACCACCAATTCCCTGTATGGCATAACTGCCGGCTTTATCCAGCGGCTCGCCTGTGGTCCAGTATTTTTCTATTTGCTGCTCCGTCAGCTCAGCAAAATGAACCTTAGTCCGAATACATTCATTGCGCTGGCGGTCAGCATTCTTCACTGATATGGCAGTCAGCACATCATGGGTACGGCCTGACAGCTGCAGCAAAATACGCTTACTGTCTGATAAATCGGCCGGTTTACCTATACTTTCTCCGTCCAGTGCTATCAGCGTATCAGACGCCAGAATGACACTGTTTTGTTTCTCTTCGCCAAGCCGCGTAAATGCCGTGCTGGCCTTTTCTGAGGCCAGACGCAACACCTGATCCCAGGGGCGTTCATCGCATTGGGGCGACTCATCGATATCGACGGGCATCACTCGGTGCGCAATACCTACCTGCGTTAGCAATGCCGTGCGGCGCGGTGATGCTGAAGCCAGAATAAGTGGAGATGTCATAGCCTGTCCTGCTAACTGATTCGCATTTGTCGGCGCGCTTTGCGCAACATCCAGAACACCCAGGGCCACAGTACCATTGACGTGATAACCGGCCACAGGTAGGCAAACTGAAAATAGATATCGGTCAGCAGATGCTCAAGCCAGTACACCACCAGGTGATACAAAGCGCTGAGTAAACCAATAATAATCGCCTGCTGCCAGACCGAATAATTACGCAATCGCTGGTAGTTGGCCGCCAGCACATACACTGACAGACTCAGAGCCAGACTGTGAATGCCCAGCGTGGCGCCCATCAGAATATCCAGCGCCACCCCGGTAATAAAAGCAACCCCCACGTTCACGCGGTTGGGCAGCGCCATACACCAGTAGGCAAGCACAATCAGCACCCAGTCAGGGCGATACATATCGACCTGAATAGGCAGCGGCATGATTTGCAGCACCAGTGAAATAAGAATACTGATTGGAATGGCATAATGTCGGGCGCTGAGCACTAGTTAGCCTCCTCAGTGTCTGTCCGGGGGTCGTCAGCTTGCGGTTCAGCAGGTTGTGTCTCGTCTTCCGGCGTTGTCTGCGGCCACAGTAGCAACAGGTATTTGAGCCTGTTTAGGCGTGCCAGTGGCTGGGCTATAATCTGGCTGAATGGACGGCTCTCATCCCGCACAACACTGGTGACTTTGGCGACGGGATAACCCTGTGGGTACACGGAGCCAAGCCCTGATGACATTAGCATCTCCCCTTCACGAATATCGACACTATGGGGAACGTGCTCTAAATAGAGTTCGTTAAGTGTGCCACTGCCACTGGCAATAAAGCGAATATTGGTACGCACCGAACGCACAGGAATAGCATGAGTCACATCCGCGATCAGCAAGACCCGGCTGTTGGTGGTGCCCACTTCCATCACCTGGCCCACAATTCCCTGATCATCCAGTACTGGCTGTGATAAATACACACCGTCAATCGCGCCTTTATTGATCATCACCTGCTGACTATAGGGGTTATTATCCACCGCCATCAGCTCGGCGGCCATTTTCCGCATGCCCTGCTTGGTGGGTGCTTCGAGCAACTGCCGTAATTCGCGGTTTTCCTGCTGCAAAATGGTAAAACGTTGTAAGCGCTCACTCATCATTAACACCTGACTAGTAAGCTTTTCATTCTCAGTCAGCAGTTGTTGTTGGGAGGTCAGCTGCTGAGCGCTTTCACTCAGCATCAGGCCCGGCAGGTTGGCCAGATATTGCAGTGGGCTCATCAGCGAATTCATATAGACACGCGCCGACTTAAAGCCATCCAGACGATGGTCAGCAAACATCAGCACCAGCGACAATATCAGCGCCAGCGCGAGGCGATTGTTCAGGGACGGGCCGCGGGTGAATATAGTATCCATGCTAAAAAGAAGGCAACCTGTGCGGTTGCCTTGCCTGCTTATTCGTAACTAAACAGGTCGCCGCCATGCAGGTCGATCATATCAAATGCCTTACCTCCACCACGGGCGACGCATGTCAGAGGATCATCAGCAATAACCACCGGTATGCCGGTTTCTTCCATCAGCAGGCGGTCAAGATCTTTGAGCAGTGCACCACCACCAGTGAGTACCATACCCCGCTCTGAGATATCGGATGCCAGCTCAGGTGGTGATTGCTCCAGCGCGACCATGACTGCAGAAACGATGCCGGTCAGCGGCTCCTGCAGCGCTTCCAGAATTTCGTTTGAGTTAAGCGTAAAGCCACGTGGTACACCCTCTGCCAGGTTGCGACCGCGCACTTCAATTTCACGCACCTCTTCGCCGGGATAAGCGGCGCCGATTTCGTGTTTAATCCGCTCGGCGGTGGCTTCACCAATCAGTGAGCCAAAGTTACGACGAATATAGTTAATGATCGCTTCATCAAACTTGTCGCCACCAATGCGTACGGACGAAGAATACACCACACCGTTTAACGAGATGATAGCCACTTCGGTGGTACCGCCACCAATATCGACGACCATCGAACCGGTCGCTTCAGATACCGGCAGCCCGGCACCAATAGCAGCGGCCATAGGTTCGTCAATCAGGTACACTTCGCGGGCGCCGGCACCCAGTGCAGATTCCTTGATTGCGCGGCGTTCGACCTGAGTAGAGCCACAAGGCACACACACCAGCACGCGCGGGCTCGGGCGCAGGAAGTTATTGTCATGCACCTGCTTGATGAAGTGCTGCAGCATTTTTTCGGTAACGTAAAAGTCGGCAATAACACCGTCTTTCATTGGCCGTATTGCGCGAATATTGCCTGGCGTTCTGCCTAGCATCCGTTTCGCTTCAGCGCCAACCGCTGCCACACTTTTTGGGCCAGATGCCCGCTCTTGCCTGATCGCGACTACCGACGGCTCGTTAAGAACAATGCCTTGATCTTTAACGTAAATGAGCGTGTTGGCGGTTCCGAGGTCGATGGACAGGTCATTAGAGAACATGCCTCGAAGCTTTTTAAACATGAAGAGTGTATTCCCATTACTGTGCTGGCGCGCTATGAGGGTCTGAACTACATTTGCCAGCGTGAAGCCAATTACTGTCGTGACAGCTTATCAATGGGGGCATTTTTCAGCAAGTAGCCATTCACTTAAGGCAATAAAATTCCGTTGTTTTTAGGCCATTCTGCGTATTGAATCAGATAAGCATGGCGAATCATTGCGACTGCGCCTGTCTGAGCGCGTGCAAACACGCCGTCAAATGGGGGGTTAATCCGATTACTGCTCGTGCTCAACCGCGCCGTTGTAAATAAAGTAGTCAAAGTGCGTGCCGCGACTCAGCCTGAAACGGCAGCGGGCGTTAACCGGATCATTATCGAGAAGTGTTCCCCGGTAGTATTCAGCGCGCACCAGAAAACCGTCTATTCGCATTGGACTGCTTAGTAATGACGACCATAATTTCTGACAGCCTTCGCTGCCTGGCTTTACGGCAGGCATCCCGTTCATCGTAAAACGGACCGGGGAGCGACCAACTTCAGCACCCTCGTCGTTGTAGTGCACCAGCATGATGGTCTCTGGCCGTCCCTGCGCCTGCCACTGCCAGTGCGCCCGTACTACTTCAGATTCGAGCTTGTCACCCAACGACCGCAGCAGCCTGTCCTGAACGTTTGGTTCGCTTTGGTAGAAGTAACTGATAAAGCCCACCATTACACTGGCAAAAATCACCACGATCGCGAGATTTACAATGAGCCTGCGCGACTGCGTTGATGCTTCTCCACCTTTCTTTGCCATGTGTATTTTTGCCTTTTTACTGCTCTGTCGTAATGATATCGGCATAGTTGCGCGCAGCGCCACTATAAATGTCATTATTCTGCAATCTGCCACCGGTCTGCCGCTGAGTTTTGCGCTCGTTTTTCCTGCCGCTGTGTATGGCGCTAGAGTAATCACAGCGCACCGGCATGGCACTAATGGTTGTTACCTGGCCCCATTGCGCTATATATTGCCAGTACTTTTATATTCAGGGAGTTGCGACGTTGTCAGACTATATTCTTGCTATCGACCAGGGAACCACCAGCTCACGGGCCGTCATCTTCTCGTCGTCTGGTGATATTAAAGCCATGGCGCAACAGGAGTTCAGCCAGCACTACCCGCACGGCGGCTGGGTGGAACACGACCCCGATGATATCTGGCGCAGCGTCACTGACTCTATCGCAGCCGTATTCGCGCAATGTGAACTCAGTATTGATGATGTTGCCACGCTGGGCATCACTAATCAGCGCGAAACAACCCTTATCTGGGACAAACATACCGGTGAAGCCATTTACCCTGCCATTGTCTGGCAGGATCGGCGAACAGCCGATATATGTCGTGAACTTTCTCAGGATACGTCACTGACCGAGCACGTCACCAATACCACCGGTCTGCTGCTTGATCCGTATTTCTCTGCAACCAAAATTCACTGGCTGCTGGAAAATGTAGAAGGGGCCAGGGCGCGCGCAGAGGCTGGCGATCTGCTTTTTGGGACCATGGATACCTACCTTATATGGCGACTGACGAATGGGCAGTCACACAAAACTGACGCCACCAATGCCTCGCGCACCATGCTGTTTGATATCAACAATCAGTGCTGGGATAAACACTTGCTTGATACCTTTAATATTCCTGCCAGTTTGCTGCCGGAGGTCTGCGATTGCGCCGCTGAGTTTGGTGAAGCCAGTGAAGCAATACTGGGTAAAGCCGTGCCCATTCAGGGTGTGGCAGGGGATCAGCAGGCAGCACTGATTGGCCAGGCCTGTTTTGATAAAGGCATGGCGAAAAGTACCTATGGCACCGGCTGCTTTATGATTTTAAATACCGGCGATACGCCGCTACACTCTGCCAACCGCCTGCTGACAACAGTGGGCTACCGGCTTGGCGGAGAGGTCACTTATGCGCTTGAAGGCAGTATTTTCATGGCAGGGGCAACCATACAATGGTTACGCGATGGCCTGCACTTAATCAAAAATGCCGCAGAATCGGAAGAACTGGCTAAGCGTGCCAGGGAGAATAATGGCGTGTTTATGGTGCCCGCTTTCACGGGGCTAGGTGCACCTTACTGGGACCCGGATGCACGAGGCGCCATATTAGGTCTCACCCGTGATACCGGCATCAGTGAAATCGTCGCGGCCGGTTTGCAGTCCGTATGTTATCAGACCAAAGACCTTCAGAAGGCGATGGAGTCGGATGGTGCAAGACCCACGACATTACGGGTTGATGGCGGCATGGCCAATAATGACTGGGTGATGGGCTTTTTGGCCGACATTCTTGGCGCTGAAGTACAACGGCCCGAAGTCACTGAGTCCACTGCGCTGGGCGCTGCGTTTCTGGCTGGTCTTCAGGCCGGAATCTACGAAAATATAGAAGATATTCGTCATAACTGGCGTGAAGAGCAGGTATTTACACCTCGCCTTACCAAGGCGCAGCGTGACGAAGCTTATAGCGGCTGGCAGGAGTCGGTAGCACGTATACGCTGTAAAGACTACCAGGACACCTGATAACGGCCTCATGTGGGATGGCCCGTGATAGCCTGTTGTTCCGCTAATGCACCATAGCGTGGCAACTGTCAAAAATCTTTACAGTTTTACTGGCCGCTACGTGTCTCCTGCCCATATTAAGATACAACATACTGTTCTGTATAGAATTTATTTATCGGTACATATAATGCATATATTTTGTTTATTCATGGGCACAGTGATGTGCTGCAGACCAGGTAGTAAACAGGAAATACAAATGCATATTAAATCGTCAGTTAAATCATTCATGGTATTGTTGTTCCTAAGCGTCTCGTTAGGTGCCAATGCCAGCTTAATTACCAATGGCACCTTTGATAGCGACCTTAGCGGTTGGACAATCAATGGCAGTGCAAACGGAAATATTGATACTGTGTGGAATGCAGGCACGGCACATTTGGGGCGCCCTGGTCAGGAAGGTTTCTCAGAGTTTTATCAGTTATTCACAGTGGACGCCAATGCAATGAGTGCCGATATCTGGTTCGACTACCAGTGGCAGGTGACGGCGCCTTCAACGCCTGATGAGTTTGACGTGTATTTCCAGTATCTGGATGCGAACACATCGCAGTTCGTTGTTGTTAACCTGTTCAGTATGCTGAGCAGTAACGCCACGTTCGGTCAAACGGCTCAGTTTAATGGTATGCTGGATTTAACAGGCTACAACCTGGCAGGTACGACTAACAATGCAGGTCTCTTTTTCAAGCTGACCGAAACGCCTAATACACCTGCCTCGCCGGGCACGCGCATTCAGCTGGACAACGTACAGTTTGAAACGAGTGCAGCGGGTAATTCTTTCGCGGTGCCAGCACCAGGCACATTGTTACTGCTTAGTTTAAGCCTGCTCGGTATAGGCTGGTCGAGCCGCAAAAAGTAAAAGTAATATCGTCAGGTTTATAAAGCCCTCTTCGGAGGGTTTTTTATTGCCTTATTTTGAATGCCGTAAAAATACAGCTTTTATTCTCACGCCCAATAAGCCGCATCTGTTGCAGTTTCCATTTTATTTTATACAAAAAAACCTCTGAGTTTCACCTCAACAGCCTGCAGACCATCAAGATAAAAGCTCAGAGGCTTTTCAGTAGTTTATTATTCTACTTAATAAGTTTTACTGGGAATCAGAACGGGATATCGTCATCAAAGTCAAAATCCGGCTCAGCCATTGGCGGCTGGTTTGACTGTGGCTGATTTTGCGGACGTCCGCCGCCCTGATTGCCCTGACCACCCTGATTAGGGTTTTGCTGGTAGCCACCCTGCTGGTTGTTGTAGCCGCCCTGATTAGACTGTGGACGCTGCTGGTAGCCACCACCGCCACCGCCGCTGTCGCCACGGCTGCCAAGCATTTGCATCTGGTCAACAATGACTTCGGTGGTGTAACGGTCCTGACCCGACTGATCCTGCCATTTACGAGTCTGAAGTTTACCTTCAACGTAAATTTGCGAGCCTTTTTTCAGATACTCGCCGGCCACTTCTGCCAGTCGGCGGTACATGGTCAGACGGTGCCATTCCGTTCTTTCCTGTACCTGCCCCTGCTGATCCTTCCAGCTTTCACTGGTTGCCAGGCTCAGGTTGGCAACAGCATTACCGTTAGGCATGTATCGTACCTCAGGATCATTACCCAGATTACCCACGAGAATGACCTTGTTCACGCCTCTGCTTGCCATTGATCTCTCCTGTTAATTCAAAACGCTGGCTGCCGTAAGGCTACCGCAGCCTGATATTAATGGGTGTGCAGGCTATCACCTGACACAAACTTCACTGCCGGCAGTATACCCTACTTCACCGTCGGGTCAGACAACTTTTCACTTTTTCACTTTTCAACTTTCTGACCCTGCCGAGCTTAAGTCTATCACAATGTGAAACGGTGACGCCCGGCAGCAAGGTCAGATTTTGTTCAGTTGATTACCACCAGATGGTGTAAAACGCGATGAGGATCATCACCACCGCCACGGACGCAACATTGAAGCCATTAGTGGTGGCGAAGTTCACATCACCCAGCTCCACCGCTTTTTCATGGTGACCACGGTTTTCCAGCATGGAGATAATCACGGCCAGCGCAACACATAACAGGAATACCAGTCCCACCCGGTCGATAAACGGCAGGCCCGGCCAGGCGTACCAGAAGATCAGACTGAGCAGGAACGACCCCAGTGCAGCGCCCAGACCACCGTTTGGCGTGGTTTTCTTCCAGAACATACCCAGCAGGAACAGCGCACAAATACCCGGCGTGAAGAAGCCGGTGAATTCCTGAATATACTGGAAGGCCTGGTCAAACTGTCCCAGCAGCGGCTGCGCGGCGATCATCGCAATGATCAGCGCCGACACACTGACAATTCGTCCAACCGCCACGTAGTGATGCTGAGACTTATCGGGGAAGCGATCTTTGTAAATATCCATGGTGAAGATGGTCGACACACTATTGGTCATTGATGCCAGCGACGATACGATTGCTGCCACCAGTGCCGCGAATATAATACCCTTCAGGCCGACCGGCATCAGCGTCATTAGTGACGGATAGGCCTGATCGGGTTTGGCCAGGTCCGGAACAATCAATACGGCAGCAATGCCGGGCATCACCACAATCAGTGGCATCAGCAGTTTCAGGAATGCGGCAAAGGCAATTCCCTTTTGCGCTTCATGCACGTCTTTGGCGGCCAGAGCACGCTGAATAATGTACTGGTTAAAGCCCCAGTAAGACAGGTTCATGATCCACATGCCGCCAATCAGCACCGAAATGCCAGGCAGATCCATATAATGCGGATTGTCCTCCGACAGGATCATGTCGAATTTTTCAGGTAACTGCGTTGTTAGTGTGGCGAATCCCTGCACCGGTCCCTGACCGTCACCAATGAGGTTCAGCGCCGTGTAAGATAAGAACAGCCCGCCAGCGACCAGCAGCACCACCTGAATGATATCGGTCAGTGCAACGGCTTTCAGTCCGCCGTACAGCGAGTAGGCCAGTGAAAACAGCCCTAAGAAAATCATGCCATAGATGAGATCGACCCCGGCGATGGTATTAATGGCCAGCGCACCTAACCAGAGTACCGCAGTCAGATTGACAAACACATACACACCAAGCCAGAACACCGCCATCACCTTACGAACCCGGTGATCATAGCGCTGCTCCAGAAACTGCGGCATGGTGTAAATTTTGTTTTTCAGGAAGATCGGCAAAAAGAACTTACCGACAATAATGAGCGTGATCGCTGCCATCCATTCATACGAAGCGATAGCCAGACCAATCTGGTAGCCCGAGCCCGACATGCCAATAATCTGTTCAGCAGAAATATTTGCTGCGATCAGTGACGCACCAATCGCCCACCACGGCAGGCTGGACCCCGCCAAAAAGTAGTCGTTCGTATCTTTTTCGTGCCCTTGTTTCTCGCGTGACACCCACCAGGCAATACCGATAAGTGCAAGAACGTAAGTGACAAATAACGCAATATCCAGCGTTTCAAGTTGCATAGATTTTTCCCAACGTAGCGGTTTAAGATATAGCCGTAGGGTTCGGGAAGAGACGAACACGTCTTCCTTCATGTGACAGTTTTGCTGTGCGGTTTTTTTATTCTGTATGTGCACGCATGTCGGCGCCGCGTAAGGTGATCACGGCTGTAACATTCTTATCACAATCACATAATGCAATTATCTTTACCAGTATGTAAATAACTTCCTGCAAAAGAACCGGGATTAGTTGGGAGGAAGAAGGACGCATGCCTTGTGTTCGCCTGATAGGCAAACCAGCCCTAATTATTGTGGCAGTGCTAAATAACACATTTTTGCATATTACCCTTCAAAGTATCGCCTGGCTTTTCATACACAGAGCATGATACTCAAACCATTGTCTTGCCCCCTCACCCGTCGATTTCAGAAAAGGAATATTTGTTGGGGTTATCCCCAGCGCAGTCGTGTGCTACATGATCCCAGGTAACAGCGCGCTGATCTGCGTCTGATCTGTAAATGTGCCCGCCATACAAAGTAGCAGAGGTACTCACCATAGCCAGCAGCAACTCAGATAGAAAAGCTCCCCAGGTAGTGACTAATCCCATTTGGCTGCTACCCGTTGCTCTGCGCTACGGTTACTAAATAATCATGTGATAGTGGTAATCGCTACTCCTTTTCGGCAAAACCGCCGAACATTGCTTTTACTCTTCTAAACTCTTTTTCTTTAAGGGCTTGCGCGACATCTAAACCAGAGTGTATCCCTTTATCGACATCACCTGATTGTACTCATCTCAACGTTTTACTGGGTACATGTTTCCTTTTCAGTATTAACTAAAGCCTGTAATTTTCTGGACATTAAACAGATATATGATGAGGCAGGAGTCAAGCTCCTTCTGCTGGCTATTCTGTTTGGTTATCGTCAGAGAACCTGAATTTTGTTTGAAAGCCAGCTTTTCCGATCAGCTTGGATCCGTTGGATCTGTCAGTCTTTCGGTAAAGATATAAACAGATTAACTCACAGGTTATCCACATAATGACAAAGCAAGTATTGTGCGCTAAAGAGGGATACATACGACCCAGCCGTAAAATGCCGGCTGGAAGGAAAACTGAAATTGACAAGGACAGGCAGCAAACTTCCGCTTGTTGACTGCCTGGGGAAGGCCTTCTTACCAGGGGATTAGCCATTGCTTGCGAAACCTGCCTTGCGACTACGCACTTCAGGACTCGCTGAGTGATGATAGACTTATTCGCATCTGCCCTGGTAGTTACAACAGTTTCAGAAACTCACGATACTGCTCAATAGTTTCATTGTTTTTCATAGTGGAGGCATGCGTGGCCTTCGGCACAATAAACAGGAACTTTTTGTCGCTGGGCGAGACCTGAAACAGGCGCTGCGTAAAGGATAAGGGTGTGGTCTTGTCTTTCTCACCGACAATCATCAACAGCGGGCCTGTGTACTGCTCAATAAAAACACTGTTATCCACCCGCGCCATTTCCGGACTCAGGTCGATTTTGGTGAACGGTTTAGACCAGAACGGTACCATATTGTCCACCAGCTCCGGCACACCATTGATTGCTCCTTCCAGTACCATACCGTCAACGTCACGCTTGGTCGCCACATAGGGTGCCAGCAGGCTACCCATGGATAACCCGTGTACCAGAGTCGGCAGGTTTGTCGGAAATACGTCACTGGCGTAATCAAAAACCTGAAGTGCATCTTTTTTAAAATTATCGAGCGTGACTTTTTCAGCACGCTCACTGGCGCCCATGCCCTGATAATCAATCCATAATATGTTGGCCGGCAACATGCCAAGCCGATGCAAATAGGCATTCGATTTACTGATGGTCATGCCATTGCCACCGAAAAACACAATATTGGCAATGGGATCAGGGTAGGTCACTGCCAACCCCTTAAGGACCAGGCCTTGTGCATTAGTCAGTTCAACCGATGTGATGCCAATGGTCACCTCATCTTTTTCAGCGGCCGCATGCAAACCGGTAGTGTCCATTGGCGTTTTTTCACTGGCTTGCTGAACAAAACTACGCGGGCTTACATCAATGGCGCAGCCCGAAGCGAATATAGCGATTAGAAAAGCAAACATAAAAAAGCGGGTATTGGACATTAATGCATCTCTATTATTTATTACAAACAGGATTACACTATGATGCCTGTCAGCATTAGTCACGGGAATTCTGACTACATTAAGATTTTGAAAAAGTGTGTGGCCCCTATTTCCGGTGGGTACTATACCCGATATCTTCCTGTGACCTGAGGCGGGTAACTCTGGTGTTGGCAATATAATCGTGTACACACCGGCGCTGCTTTGTGAAAATAAACAGCGGATCGACAAAGCCAACAAGTATCTGACCAATCCCGGGGATCAACGACACAATCTGCATGGGCAGCATTCTTTTTAATAAGATGGTAGCCAGCGTGGCCTGGGTCCCGTCGAGGTTCTCAATGCGAATCGACATAAAGTGCTTGCCAACTGTCTGCGCATCAATTTCCACATAGAATATGAGCGGAATGGTGATGAGAATTGCGATAAGGTCACACTTCCCGGGACTCAGGGCGTATAGCAGACCTTTTCAACTGAGACTCAGTTTGTCGTCGATCGTTAGCACAAAAAGCCAGCAGCTTCATACTGCAACAACCGTTATTTGATGGACTAAACGGTCACTTCCACTCGGGTAGCATCAATTCGATCTAACGTCTTTGTTCAACGTAACCAACAAGATTAACGTACGAAAGAGGTATTTATGGAAGATTTCTTCGGAACTAATATCGACCTATCGGAATTGACCGCAAAAGCCTTAGCGCTGGTGATAACTTATACCCCCAAATTGTTATTGGCCATTCTTACCTTGGTGGTGGGTCTCTGGTTAGTGAATCGTTTTGTGAGTTTATTAGACCACCGGCTAGGCAGAAAGGACCCCACTTTAAATAAGTTTCTATGCGGACTTATTAGCGCCATTTTAAAAGTAATATTGTTAATTTCTGTCGCCTCTATGATCGGTATTGAAACCACCTCGTTTATCGCCGTAGTGGGTGCAGCTGGTTTGGCCATAGGCCTGGCGTTACAAGGCAGCCTGGCGAATTTTGCTGGCGGTGTGCTAATACTGATTTTCAAACCGTTCAAAGTGGGTGACACCATTGAAGCAGAAGGTCACCTGGGCTCCGTGGAAGAGATACAAATTCTTTATACCGTAGTTAACACCTTCGACAATAAGCGTATTGTCATCCCCAACGGTAGCCTGTCTAATGCCACGTTGACTAACGTCAGCGTATACGATAAACGCCGCTGCGACATGACGTTTGGTATTGGCTATGATGACGATATCGATAAAGCAAAGAAGGTGTTGCAGCGCCTGTTTGACGAGGATGAGCGCTCCTTGTCCGATCCTGCACCCAGGATCTGCGTGGGTGGATTAGGCGACAACTCAGTCGATCTGATGTTTCGGCCCTGGGTTGCCACAGATGATTTGTGGCCTTACTACTGGGATATGCAGGAAAAAGTAAAAAAAGCCTTTGATGAAGAAGGAATTAGTATCCCTTATCCGCAGCGAGATGTGCATATCTATAAAGCGAGTGACGATTAACCTTCCAATGCGGAGATAGCTTTGTAAGCTATCTCCGATATTTTTTAAGATTGGCTGATAAACTCGCGAAACTGGCAATACGGAGTTCAGCAGCTCAGAAAATATCGAAGAAAGTATAGCGACTATTGCTATCTAAGATTCGTATGAAGCGAGCACATACCCTTTAAGCTAATTATCGTTTAAAGGATGCGAGTGACTAAACTTTGTCTGAAACAATGCCCGTCTATCACGCCCTGCTTTAGCAAATGTGACACTTTAATTACTCAATCGCTACTCAAATCGCTGTAATACCGTCCTGGCCTGAGAGGCATCGAAGTCCCGGTCGACTTTCAGATACACGGCTTGCTGGGCTGGGCTTAAGGTCACATCAAGCACACCGGGCACACCGCTTAGCTGGGTACGTATATCTGATAGCTGTGCCTGTTCAATACCGGCATGCATCATTACCCGTTTTACCCGGCTGACTTCTTTTAATCCATATAACACAAACACCCACGCCAGCGTGGCGGCCGCGCCGACAAGGTAGGCGATTTCCGGGGTCCAGATATCCGTGACCAGCCCCGACAAGACACCACCGGTGAAGGCACCAAAAAACTGAAAGCTGGCATAGATGCCCATGGCCGTGCCTTTTTGTCCGGCCGGGGCAATGCTGGAGACCAGCGCCGGGAAGTTTGCCTCTAGGTAATTAAAGCCGGTGAAGAACAGCACAATAGCAACGGTCACCACCCACCAGTTATGATCCTGCATACCAAGCATGGCAAACGCCGCGCACAGCAGCCCCACCCCGGTCATCAGCAGGCTGCGCGGCGTGCGGCCGCGGGCGATGCCCATCATGATTACCAGGCCCACAATCGACACCGCCAGTACCGGCAGATACAACATCCAGTGGCTGTCCAGCGCCATGTCGAAATGCAGCAGTGTCACCGGCAGCTGCACAAACAACAGCGTAATCATCATATGCAGGATCATTACGCTGACATTCAGCCGCCATAGCTGTGACGACAGCACCAGACGCTTAATCTGCCCTTTCTGCGGCAGGGTGTCACCGCTTGAGAGTATTTCTCCTGTGGGCACCAACCATATCACCATGGGAATACACAACAGCGCCAGCACGCCGGTGATCCAGAACACGCCTGGCAAGCCCCAGCTTTCAGCAATGAGCGGGCCCAGCAATACTGCCACGTAAAAGGAAAAACCAATGGCAATGCCAATGATCGCCAGCACTTTGGCACGCTGACTTTCACGGCTGACATCGGTGGCCAGCGCCATGATCGCGCCCGCTATTGCACCGGCACCCTGCAGTACCCGACCTACAATCATCCACGCCATGGAATCGGCGGCTCCGGCAATAAAGCTGCCCAGCGCAAATACGCCTAAGCCCAGTACAATCACGGGTTTTCGGCCTATTTTGTCAGAGACCATCCCCATGGGTATTTGCAAGGCAGCCTGGGTGAGCCCATAACCGCCCACAGCCAGGCCCACCATTAACGGTGTATAGTCGGGGTATTCCATCGCAGCCACGGCCAGCACCGGCATCACCATAAACAGGCCGAGCATCCGAAGAACATAAACCAGGGCAAGCGTTAGCGCCGCGCGTACTTCCAGAGCGTTCAAAACTAGCAGTCACCTCGTCAAAATTCAGGCCGCGGATTGTAGCATATTTTAAATTGATGCCTACGCTGCAGAGATCTTCATACCGGGACGGATTTATCGTCGCGAACCGGCCGCGGTTTTACGCTACACAGCTCAGCTTCGCTTCCTGAATTCCACCAACAGCACGGTAAACGCAATCAGAGCAAAGGTCACCCAGACTATCGGAGGTAACATTGAAGAGCTGATTTTAGCAATGTCGCCATCCAGTGAGGCCGGAATTAGAGAGGCAATCCCTGCGGATAAATTAAGGCCCATGAGCAGCTTGAGGAACTTCGCGTGCTTTTCCGTCCGCGAATCAATGTATAGCTTGGCGAGGTTAATATGCTCTTTAACTGCGTCTAAATGCTTGTAGGTCTGCGATATATGCCCCTCGAGTTTTATGGCATCGTTGATTGATTTCGAGAGAAACGTATAGTCGTCGTTTTTAAACGGTATACTCAGATTATTAAAATTGATCATCTCTCTGTTGCAGGTAAAGTAAAACGATTCAATGTCCTTCGCCTGATGATTCAGCAGCGTGTAACTGTGGTTTTTATCATCAAGTGTTTCATTAATTTTATTGAGCCTGTGTTCGCACTGAAAAATCCATCCCTGACACTGAAAAAAACGGCTCAGCGAATCCGTATACAAATTTAAAAACGTAGCCTGTTTCTCTTCATCTCCTGTCAGAATCGTTTTCCAGGTCCCCAGCATAATGTGACCGTTATCAAGACTTACAGCCGTGCTTTTAAAGCCTTCATTGGTCAGTGAATGCCTGATATCTGTCGCATCAGGGTGACAGACATATAATAGCCGTCCGTGTTGGTAGGGATAACAGTAACTATCAGACACAAAGTCTTTTAGCTGTTTTACTTTCAGCCTTAGTTTTTCTAACAATTCGCAATGATCGAGAATTGCAGGGACCTCTTCGTCCATGTCAGGTTGTGCGATTCTTTTCATTGCGTTTTTGTAATCCCCGGTCCGCTTGAGATAACGGGTGTAGGACAGGTTTATATAACATTGAAGGGCTTCGACGAGTTTTTCGATATCGACAGCTTCCGCGTCGTCAATATGGTAGCGATATTCAAAACAGGCGTTGCCACTCATCCTCACTGACAGGTTTAGGGTTACCTCAACATCAACCCCCAGAACGGTGATGGTCTGACGGCCAACGGCGTAAACAAGCTTAGGGATATGGAGCGCTAAGTAGCTGAAATTATATGCCATGTACTCATACTGGTAGTGATGAGGCTGCCATTCAAAGCTCTGTCGCAATTGCGTATCAACACGCTCCACTGTGTCATCTGAAGGAGTGAAAACTCCCCCTAAATCATAAAAAATTGGGTTATAGATAGTGAGGAAGCTGGTTTTCATTGAGTGTCCATGCTCGTTATTTTTATTGCATAAACTTAATGATATGCGAGAGCCCCCCTCCAGGGAAGATATGAATAAGGGTATTGCCACTCAGGTTCACAGCCACGAGTGTGCTAACAGCGGCTTTTTACAGGCCCTTCGGGCTAAATCAACGAAGACCAGTGCTTTGCCAACCTTACCTTTAGCACGATGATTTTTTAACAGAGGCCCGGTGATGTTCCTTCCTCCCCGGGCAAGCACACAGCCTTGCTGCAGGTGATCTGCTCTATTTTAGTTCAGTATAATTAGGGGAGGTACGCTTTATTTAACTTGTTTCTGCCATTGCGCCGTTATGGAGTATGAAGCGACATCTCTCGCTAAGTATTCAAGTGCCCACGCTCTGTGGCATACTGCTTCTTTTTTCTCGCACAGGCTTTCATGGATAAAATCGAAATTCGGGGTGCCCGCACCCACAATCTGAAAAACATCGATTTAACACTGCCACGTGACAAGTTGGTAGTGATCACCGGTTTATCCGGCTCGGGTAAGTCATCACTGGCGTTTGACACACTCTACGCCGAAGGCCAGCGACGCTACGTCGAGTCGCTGTCTGCGTATGCGCGTCAATTCCTGTCCATGATGGAAAAGCCGGATGTGGATCATATTGAGGGGCTGTCACCGGCTATCTCGATTGAGCAGAAGTCTACGTCACATAACCCGCGCTCGACCGTTGGTACCATCACCGAAATTTACGATTACCTGCGCCTGCTGTTTGCCCGCGTCGGTACGCCGCGCTGCCCGGACCATGATGTGCCGCTGGATGCCCAGACCGTAAGCCAGATGGTCGACAAGGTGCTGGCCATGCCAGAAGGCAGCAAACTCATGCTGTTAGCGCCAATTATTAAAGAGCGCAAAGGTGAGCACGTTAAAGTGCTGCAACAACTCTCTGCACAGGGTTTTATTCGCGCACGCATCGACGGCGAGGTCTGCGACCTCTCTGATCCACCGCCACTCGACCTGCACAAGAAGCACACCATCGAGGTTGTGGTCGACCGCTTTAAGGTCCGTGATGACATGGCGCTGCGCCTGTCCGAATCGTTTGAAACGGCCTTAAGTCTGGCCGGGGGCAATGCACTGATCGCCGATATGGATGACGCGGATGCCGAAGAAACGGTATTTTCCGCAAACTTTGCCTGTCCGCACTGTGGATACAGCTTAAGTGAATTAGAGCCCCGCCTGTTTTCGTTCAATAACCCGGCGGGCGCCTGCCCGACCTGTGACGGTCTGGGTACGCGGCAGTTTTTCGACCCTTCACGGGTGGTGGGTAATGACGAGTTAAGTTTGTCCGGCGGCGCGGTGCGCGGCTGGGATAAACGCAGCTATTATTACTTTCAGATGCTACAGGCCGTTGCCGATGAATATGGCTTTGATTTAAATGCGCCATTTGGCAGCCTGGACGATAAGCACAAACAGGTGGTGCTGCATGGCTCCCGGGGTAAATCGCTGACGTTTAAATACATCAACGAGCGCGGCGACATCATGGAGCGCAAGCATCCGTTTGAGGGCATCATCCCCAATATGGAGCGCCGCTACCGGGAAACCGAAAGCAACGCCGTGCGCGAAGAGCTGGCCAAATATTTAAGCCAGCAGCCCTGTAGCAGCTGTGGCGGTACCCGCCTGCGCTCGGAAGCGCGTAATGTGTTTATTGGTGAAACCAACCTGCCCGCCATTACCACCATGTCCATCGCCGGTGCCTTCGACTTTTTCGATACACTGGAGCTGAGCGGTCAGCGCGGCCAGATTGCTGACAAGATATTAAAAGAAATTCTCGATCGCCTGCGCTTTCTGGTGAATGTGGGCCTTAACTACCTGAACCTGTCGCGTAGTGCCGATACCCTTTCCGGTGGCGAGGCCCAGCGGATCCGTCTGGCCAGTCAGATTGGTGCTGGCCTGGTTGGTGTGATGTATGTTCTGGATGAGCCGTCTATCGGGCTTCACCAGCGCGACAACGAGCGCCTGCTTAACACCCTTACTCACCTGCGCGATTTGGGCAACACCGTGCTGGTAGTCGAACACGATGAAGATGCCATTCGCGAGGCCGATTATATTGTGGATATTGGTCCCGGCGCGGGCGTGCACGGCGGTGAGATCATCGCCGAAGGCAGCCTGGATGATATACTAGGGTGTGAGCGCTCACTCACCGGGCAGTATCTGTCAGGAAAGGAAAATATAGAACTGCCTGCCACCCGGCTTGATGCAAAAGATGACAAGTGGCTGGTACTGGAAGGTGCTTCGGGCAACAACCTGAAAGACGTGACACTGAATATCCCGGTGGGCGTAATGACCTGTGTGACCGGGGTGTCCGGTTCCGGTAAGTCAACGCTCATCAATGATACCTTCTATAAAATTGCGCACATTGAGCTTAACAAGGCGACCACCGCCGAGCCTGCGCCATACACTGCCATGCAGGGCCTTGAGCATCTGGATAAAGTGGTGGATATTGACCAAAGCCCGATTGGCCGTACACCGCGCTCGAACCCGGCAACCTACGCGGGCATCTTCACGCCAATTCGCGAATTATTTGCTGGCACCCAGGAAGCGCGCAGCCGCGGCTACAAGCCAGGCCGTTTCAGCTTTAATGTGAAAGGCGGGCGTTGTGAAGCCTGTCAGGGTGACGGCGTGATTAAAGTAGAAATGCACTTCCTGCCGGATATTCACGTGCCCTGTGATATCTGTAGAGGGAAGCGGTACAACCGCGAAACCCTGGAAGTGAAATATAAGGATCACAGTATTCACGAGGTGCTGGAGATGACCGTTGAAGAAGCTCGCAGCTTTTTCGACCCAATTCCGGCCATTGCCCGCAAACTCCAGACCCTGATGGACGTGGGTCTGTCCTACATTCGACTGGGTCAGGCTGCAACAACCCTGTCAGGCGGTGAAGCACAGCGCGTTAAACTGGCCCGCGAGTTATCCAAGCGCGACACCGGCCAGACCCTGTATATTCTGGATGAGCCGACTACCGGTCTGCACTTCCATGACATCAAACAACTGCTGGCGGTGCTGCATAAGCTGCGCGACCATGGCAACACCGTGGTGGTGATTGAGCATAATCTGGATGTGATAAAAACCGCAGACTGGATTGTCGATTTAGGGCCTGAAGGCGGGGCCGGTGGCGGTGAGATCATTGCTGAAGGAACACCGGAAACCGTCGCCGATACTGAGGCGTCGCATACCGGGCACTTCCTGAAACCTATGCTGGAGCGTCAGCGCCAGCAATCGTAGCACTTAATTACCAGGTACCTGCGTGCAGGTGCCTGGTCACAAAACTAATGCTACAGTGTATTTTTCTAAGACTATCACAATAAGAGGATCGTATGACGACCCCAACCCCGATGGAAGCCACGTTTGATGTGCGCTTTTATGAGACTGATGCGCTGGCACACGTCAGTAACACCGTGCTGGTAGGCTGGTTCGAGTCTGCCCGTGAGCCAATTTTTCGCATGTTCTCCCCTACGCTCGATTTACAGAACTGGCCGCTGATCGTAGCCAGCTATAAAGTGGATCTGCTGGCGCAGATTTTTTACGGCAAGGCCGTGACGACCAAAACCTACATCTCGCGTATTGGCAAAAGCTCCTTTGATGCATACCAGGAGCTGTGGCAAAACGATACGCTGTGCGCCACCGGCGTCACCACTATGGTCCACTTCGATTATAAATCACAGCGCTCAGTGCCCATTTCTGACGATGTCAGAGCCATCATGGAATCGCATTTTAAGGAGCTGAATGTCGATGGATAAGCCGACCGACTTTATCGCTGTTGTCGATGACGTACTCAGCCCGGAATTATGCAGTGATATCATTACCACCTTTGATAGCAGCCCAAACCAGGAGCCCGGACGCACCGGTGGTGGCGTGGATACGTCGCGAAAGCTGAGCACGGATATCTCGTTCAGCGAGAAGCCTGAGTTTCAGACGCAGTTTCAGCAGGTGATGCAGAAAACCGGTGAACAACTGGTTCGCTATATTGAAGAGCATTACTTTGCCCTGATTGGCCCCATCGGGCTCACGGTGCGCCACCCAAAAAGTGGTGAGCCGGTCAAACTCACCCAGGATAACTTTGAAGAGGTGGGTAAGCCGAACCTGCCGAACCTGGTGAACTATCTGTTCCGCGTCGGTCAGGTTAATGCCCAGCGCTACACCGCCGGTGAAGGCGGCTATCCGTACTGGCACTCTGAAGTGTACCCACAGCTACAGCACAACGAAGCCCTGCACCGTCTGCTGCTGTTTATGTTCTACCTGAACGATGTGGACGACGGCGGCGAGACTGACTTCTATTATCAGGGCCGTAGTGTTAAACCCAAAACCGGGCGAATGGTCATTGCGCCGGCGTATTTCACCCACACCCACCGTGGCAATATGCCCAAAAGCAATGACAAGTACATTCTGACTTCGTGGCTGCTGTTTAACCGCGCCGAGAGTATTTATACCCCGGCACAGTAGCGTCTGATGACGCTACTGAAAGGTATTCCCTAGAAAGGCGCGACGTTCTCACCGGTCAGGCGATAGCCCACCGAGGCAATATCGCCGGACCAGCCTTCGGTGGATAAGGTACCGGTGACCCAGATAGCATCTGACAGGTTGGAAATCGCGATCCCTTCCTCAAATTTTACATACACAATCTGATTGGACGGCGGCGGTGGCACGTGAATGCAGGCGCCAAAGTAGGGCACCAGTAAAAATTCCGTGGTGCTGTTTACGGTGCCTTCCAGCGGCACTACGAAGCCCGGAATTTTAACCCGCATACCGTCGTATTTATCAACGACCGGCGCATTCGGCTGCACCTGCGCCATACGGTTCTCATGGCCCACCGCATTCGGTGACAGTTCATTAAAACCTTCCGGTACCAGGTCTTCCCAGTACACTTCTTTCGGCTCAGCCGCGTTGACATTCAATGTCAGCAATAAGCTGAACACAGTGAAGAGGTAAGTAACAACTCTGACGTTCATGGGTCTCTCTTTATGCCTTAAAACAAAAAAGGGTTCGTCTCCGAACCCTTTTAACTACGTGTCAGACGCAGGTTCGATTACTCGCCCTGCTCATAGCGTTTGACGCTGGCAACGATTTCTTCTTTTGCTTCAGCGGCATCGCTCCAGCCGTCAATTTTCACCCATTTACCCGGCTCAAGATCTTTATAGTGCTCAAAGAAGTGCTCAATTTGCTTAAGCAACAGCTCTGGCGCATCATTCACGTTCTTCACATCACGGTAGATGGTCGACAGCTTATCTTTAGGCACGGCCAGCACCTTGGCATCTTTACCAGACTCATCGGTCATGTTCAGCACACCAATTGGGCGGCACTCGATAACCGAGCCAGCCAGCAGTGGGAACGGGGTGATAACCAGCACATCAACCGGATCGCCGTCTTCAGACAGCGTATTCGGTACGTAGCCATAGTTAGTCGGGTAATGCATGCAGGTCGCCATAAAGCGGTCGACAAACATGGCACCGGAGTCTTTGTCTACTTCGTACTTTACCGGATCGGCGTGGGCCGGGATTTCAATGATGACGTTTACTTCATCTGGCAGGTTTTTCCCTGCCGGAACCATATTCAGGCTCATGAATTTGTCCTTATTTAGTCATAGTCAAAAAATGATGGCGCTAAGTATACGGTGCACACGCCAAAATAAAAATGCCTTACGACACAAGTCGTACAGCTTACGCCCGATTTTCTTTATCCCGCTCGTAATAACCAAGACAGGTTGACACTTCGTCTTTCGAGCCCAGTAGCACTGGCACCCGCTGGTGAATTTCCTTGGGCATCACATCCAGGATCCGGCCCTCACCGGTATCAGCCAGTCCGCCTGCCTGCTCCATCAGAAAGGCCATAGGATTGGCCTCGTACAACAAGCGCAGTTTGCCGGGTTTGGAGGGGTTACGTTTATCGAAGGGGTACATGAAAATACCGCCACGACACAGCACCCGGTGAATATCGCCGACCATAGCTGCAACCCAGCGCATATTGTAATCTTTCTCACGCGGACCTTCAGTTCCGGCCAGCAAGTCGCCCACGTAATCTTTAACCGGGGCTTCCCAGTGACGCTGATTAGACGCATTGATTGCAAACTCAGCGGTTTCTTCGGGTACTTTCACATTCGGGTGTGTGAGCAGGAAACCACCGTGGGTTTTGTCCAGAGTATAGATATGCGTACCGCGCCCCGTGGTCAGCGCCAGCATGGTCGATGGGCCATATAACACATAGCCGGCCGCAACCATCTGATTGCCGGGTTGCAGAAACGCAGCCGGATCGTCCGGCTCCATCCACTGCGGCGCATGAGTAATTGAGAAGATCGTACCAATCAGGCTGTTAATTTCGGTATTTGACGAGCCGTCCAGCGGATCAAAGCTCACCAGATACTTCCCTTCCGGGTTACAGGGCACCACATCGTCCTCTTCTTCGGAAGAAATGGCCTTAACATAGCCAGACTCGCGCAGGGTGTCCTTGAGGATCTGATTGGAAATCACATCCAGCTTTTTTTGTGTCTCGCCTTGTACGTTCTCACTCAGGGTAGAGCCAAGCACGCCGGCCAGAGCACCCTGACTGACACGGAATGAGATTTCTTTACAGCCAGCAAGCAAGGTGCGCAACAGCAGAATAAGTTCCAGTGGTGCGCCATCATTTTGCAGCTGAGAGTTTAATCGTTTCATGTAAACGTACGCCTTCTTTGGTTTTGTAGGGTATGGATTGCGTAACCTGCATCTGGACACAGGCTGTGTTGCTTATTACTTACTTTTTACTTCTTATTTCTTATTATTGTTCGCAATTTGCTGTTTTGCAGGTCAATTGTAACCATGAACGGGGGGAAGTGAAATGAGTTATTCGAACATCGGACCGGTTCTGGTAGAGTAACCGCCCTGAATTTAAAAGCACACTGGCGCCGGATACGCGAATAATCACGCCGGTATTAAGACAGAGAGTTTGTCATGCACCTTCACATTCTTGGCATCTGTGGCACATTTATGGGTGGTATTGCGGCCATCGCCAAGTCACTGGGTCACACGGTGACCGGGTCAGACAGTAATGTATACCCGCCCATGAGCACCCAGTTGGAATCGCTTGGGATCACCTTGTCCCAGGGCGATGATCTCAGTCAGTTCGAGCCACAGCCGGATATCGTGGTCATTGGTAACGCGTTGTCGCGGGGCAATCCAGCAGTGGAATATGTGCTGTCGCGCAAGCTGCCTTATACCAGCGGCCCCCAATGGCTGTCTGACAACCTGCTTAACGAACGCTGGGTGCTTGCCGCTGCCGGTACCCACGGTAAAACCTCGACGGCCAGTATGCTCGCCTGGATTTTGGAGTTTGCAGGCCTCAATCCCGGCTTTCTGATTGGCGGCGTGCCGGAAAACTTTGGCATTTCCGCGCGCACTGGTGACGCGCCGTTTTTTGTTATTGAAGCTGACGAGTACGACTGTGCGTTTTTCGATAAGCGCTCCAAATTTGTCCACTACCGTCCCAATACCCTCATTATTAACAACCTGGAGTTCGATCACGCGGATATTTTCGCTGATTTGAGCGCGATCCAGACCCAGTTTCATCATCTGGTGCGCACAGTGCCGGACAACGGCCTGATCCTGTCACCGCAGGGTGTCGCTGCTATTGATGAAACGCTGGCAAAAGGCTGCTGGTCAGCGCAGCAACAATTAGGTTCAGACTGGACCTACACGCTTAAGCATGCGGACGGTAGTGCCTTTGACGTTCAGTTTCAGTCGCAACCAGCGGTTTGTGTAAACTGGCGTCTGATTGGCCTGCATAATGTTCACAATGCCGTTATGGCTATCGCCGCAGCGCACCATGCTGGGGTACAACTTAGCGACGCGGCCGCAGCACTTAGCCACTTTAAAAATGTGAAACGACGCATGGAAGTGAAAGGCGTAATTAACGACATTACGCTGTATGACGACTTTGCTCACCACCCGACCGCCATCGAAACCACGCTGGATGGCCTGCGTAAAAAAGTCGGGGACGCGCGAATTATTGCGGTATTGGAACCCCGCTCCAATACCATGAAGATGGGCATTCATCAGGCAACCCTCGCAGCCTCCTGGCAGCAGGCCAACCAGGTTATGCTGTATGAGCCATCAGATATGAACTGGTCACTCAGTAAGGCAGCGTCTCACAGTGGTGTACCGGCACACTGCTATCATGACGTTGCAGAGATCATTGATGCAGTGGCCGCAACGGCACAGCCCGGCGATCATATTCTGGTGATGAGTAACGGCGGCTTTGCCGGGATCCACCAGCGTCTTTTAGACCGGCTAAACGGAGAGTCTGATGACAGAAGATAAACGTATCACCCTGGCTATCACCGGCGCGTCTGGCGCACCGTACGCGCTCACGCTGCTTACATCGCTGGTTAACGCAGGCTTTGAAGTGTATGTACTGATGTCGTCGGCGGCACGGGTGGTGTTTGCTACTGAAGAGAATATTAAGGTACCGGCCCGGCCGGATGAGGCGAGTGCATTTTTTACCCGTCATTGCCACGCCAATGACGGGCAAATCCAGGTCTTCGGCAAAGAAGAGTGGTTTTCACCGGTCGCATCCGGATCGGCCGCCCCGAAGAAAATGATCATTTGTCCGTGTTCGACCGGCACCCTGTCAGCAGTGGCTGGGGGCGCCAGCGACAACCTGATAGAGCGCGCCGCCGATGTTGTGATAAAAGAACGGGGCCAGCTGATCATGGTCCCAAGGGAAACCCCGCTATCGTCTATCCATTTGGAAAATATGCTGAAATTATCACAAATGGGTGTCACGATAATGCCCGCCGCTCCCGGCTTTTATCATAATCCTGAAAGTGTTCAGGATTTAGTCGACTTTGTGGTTGCCCGCATTCTTGACCATGTGGGAATCAGTCAGTCACTGGTTGCCCGCTGGGGTTACCGAACCGATAAACATGCAGAGGAATAGTAATGACAACGTTTAAACGGATTGTGGCCGCCACTGCTGGCCTGACCTTGTCGCTAACTTTCAGTAGTTCGGCACTGGCCTGGGGCCAAACCGGCCACCGTATTACCGGCGCGATTGCGCAGCAGTATCTAAGCCCCTTAAGTCAGGCTGCACTGAGCGAACTGCTGCCCTCAGGCTCTCTGGCGCAGGCCTCGACCTACGCCGATGAAATGCGCTCTGACCCCAGTGAGTTCTGGCAGAAAACCGCGTCGCCGTGGCACTACGTGACCGTACCTGAAGGCAAGCACTACCATGAAGTTGGCGCACCCGAGCAGGGCGACGCGTATTCGGCGCTTGAGCGATTCACCGGCACCTTAAAAGATCCCAGTGCCAGTCATGAAGACAAACAACTGGCGCTGCGGTTTGTTGTGCACCTGATTGGCGATTTGCATCAGCCTTTACATGCGGGTAATGGCGAAGATCGCGGTGGCAACGATGTCAAAGTACGTTTCTTTTGGCAGGACTCAAATCTGCACCGGGTCTGGGATTCGCAGGTGCTCGCGCAGCGCGACCTGTCTTACAGTGAATGGACGAGCTGGCTGACCAGGAGCATCACGCCGCAAAATATTCGCGACTGGGCGACAACCGATGTGGAAGACTGGATTCGCGAGAGTACAGAGATTCGGGATACCATTTATCCAGAAGACGCGAATAACATGTCCTACGACTACCTGTACGATCATCTGCCGACCGCCAAGCGACGCTTACAAATGGCCGGGATTCGCATGGCCTTGTACCTCAATGCGGTTTTTGAAGACGCCAACGACGCAGACGACGACTGATGCGCATCCATTACCCTGGGTGAAAAACGAAAAAAGACGCATAACGCGTCTTTTTTTGTGTCTGCTTGCGCGGGTGTCAGTCCAAATCTAATGGCTCTGGCGACAGGATGACACCAGTGCTGTCTGCGTACAGGTGATCTTCCGGCAGGAACGTAACCCCGCCAAAATTCACGGGCACATCGACGTCGCCAGTACTGTCACTTTCAGCATTTACCGGAATGGCAGCAGTGGCCAGAATACCAATATCCAGATCGGCCAGCGCATCCACGTCGCGCACACTGCCCCAGCAAACAATCCCTTCCCAGTCATTGTCGATGGCCAGTTGCGCGGATGTCGTATCAATCAGTGCGCGGCGGGTGGAACCTCCGCCATCAATTAACAACACTTTGCCTTCGCCGTTTTGTGCCAGCACACGATCGATTAGCCCCCGATCCTCAAAGCATTTGATTGTGGTGATTTCGCCACCAAACGAAAAACGACCGCCATAGCTGTCGAAGATCGGATCCACGACATCAACGCTGTCTGCAAACAAGTCACATAATTCGGAAGTGTTGTAATCCATTGTCATGCCTTCTGGTTATTAACAAAAATGCACGCAGTTCAGCGCCAGTATTGTCTGTTGGAAAAGGTACGCATTCACCTGTCCTTCGGATTTAGCATAGCATTAATTTGTCGAATAAAAATGATTTCATTCGGATTAAACACCGGCTACAGGAAACAGGCCCAGGGAAAGCTGCTATAGTAGTTTCGCTGACTGTCACAAAGCCTTCTTTTTTCTGTCATGCCGAAGTCACAGAGCGCTTTTAGGCTATTTTATAACCAGAGAAAAAGGCAAGGGAGGGTACTGATGAAATCCCTGACCAAAATTGACACCCGTTTGTTTTATCGTCTTCACCGACTGACGGACAACCGCGACTGCCGCAGTATTATCTGGTTGTCAAAAACCGGCGATGGTTACTTGTACTTCGCAATTGGCATGTTGCTGTGGGTGTTCGAGCCTCAGCATGGCGAACTTTTCCTGTATACGGCGCTAATGGCCTATGCGCTGGAACTGCCCTTGTATGTGTTGCTAAAAAGAACCATTAAGCGACCGCGTCCCTGTGATTTTTTACTTAATTTAACGGCCCATGTCACGCCTTCTGATAAATTTTCATTGCCCTCGGGGCACACCGCTGCAGCGTGGCTGATGGCCTTTATCATCTCGCACTACTACCCTGCCTTCGCTGTGCTTGCCTGTAGCTGGGCAGCCTTGATTGGTTTGTCACGAATATTGCTAGGCGTTCACTATCCGACAGATGTGATAGCCGGCATGCTGCTGGGCATTACGATTGCGTCCTTGAGTTTATTCTTACTGGGGTAACATGAAATTATTGTATGGTGTACAGGGCACGGGCAACGGGCACATCGCCCGCGCAAGAATTATGGCGGCAGCGCTATCACAGCGCACTGACATTGATGTTGATTTTGTATTTACCGGACGCGCGCCAGAGAAATACTTCGATATGGATGTATTTGGCGACTACCGCACGTATACCGGTCTTAGCTTTATTACCCGCAACGGTCGCGTGGATCGGTTTGATACGCTACGTCAGGCAAAGGTGATGCAACTGTTCAGGGACATTCGTCAGTTTGATGTAAGCGGCTATGATCTTTTGATTAATGACTTTGAGCCCATGACTGCCTGGGCCGCGAAGCGCGCTGGGATGCCGTCTATATCAATAAGCCATCAGGCTGCATTTGCCTACAATGTTCCTAAATCTGGCGAAGGCGTACTGGATCGCCTGTTAATGACCTATTTTGCGCCAACCGATATTCAGCTTGGCGTGCACTGGTTTCATTTTAATCAGCCCATTGTGCCTCCGTTTATCTGTGACAAACCAGCTGCAGCACCGGATAAGCGGCATGTGCTGGTCTATCTGCCGTTTGAGGAGGTCAATGCCATTCAGCAGATGCTGGAGCCGCTGAGTGATCAGCAGTTTCAGTGCTTTCATCCCGCCATTAATGCACCGCTGGACTGTAGCCATATCCACTGGCAGCCAACCTCCAAAAAAGGGTTTCAGCAGGCCCTGCAACACTGCAGTGGCGTGATTGCTAACGGCGGGTTTGAGCTCTCCAGTGAAGCCCTGCATCTGGGTAAGAAGCTTCTGATAAAACCACTACACGGCCAGTTTGAACAACTCTCCAATGTGCTGACACTGGATAAACTCAACCTCTGTCAGACGCTGTTTCAGCTCGACACTGATATTGTCGAAGAATGGCTGGTCGCGCCCGACAACGAAGCCATTCAGTTTCCTGATAACCCAGACATAATGATCGACTGGCTTATCCGGGGTAACTGGCAGGACACCAAAAGCCTGTGCGATGCCCTGTGGAAACAGGTCCGCTATGGTGACAGAACCCGCGAACGTCTATTGTCCCTTGCAATTTAGTCAGGCAATGCCATGATAGCGGCATTTGATCGGATGATGGCAGGACGTACGTGGTTAAACGATTTCTGGCGCTTGCAGCGCTTGTGCTTCTGGTAAGTAGTTGCGGTTACCGGGGCGCGTTGTATTTACCTGAAGATGCACCGGAAAATACAGCGCCCGCTGATCCTGACACACCGTCATCGGCTATTCCGGAGAGCGCGTAACAGATGGATCACTTCCAATACCGTAATGATGAATTATTTGCTGAAGACGTTGCCGTCAGTGATATAGCCCAGAAGCACGGGACGCCAGCCTACGTTTATTCCCGGGCGACCCTGGAGCGGCACTGGCACGCCTTTGATGATGCTGTGGGTGAACATCCGCATCTTATTTGCTACGCCGTAAAAGCCAATTCCAACCTTGGTGTACTCAGTGTGCTGGCAAAACTGGGCTCGGGTTTTGATATTGTCTCGGGAGGCGAACTCGCGAGAGTTGTGGAAGCGGGCGGCGACCCAGGTAAAGTGGTGTTCTCTGGTGTTGCCAAAACCTCAGAAGAAATTGCGTATGCCCTTAAGCTTGGGATCCTGTGCTTCAATGTTGAATCTGAGTCAGAGTTATACCGGATTAACGATGTTGCCGGAAACATGGGTCTCAGTGCGCCAATTTCGCTGCGTATTAATCCCGATGTCGATGCGCAGACGCATCCGTATATTTCAACTGGCCTGAAGGCCAATAAGTTTGGCATTCCATGGGAGCGTGCAGTTGACTGCTACACCCTTGCCGCGTCGTTGCCAAACCTCACCGTTAAAGGCATGGATTGTCATATTGGCTCGCAACTAACCAGTATTGCGCCGTTTGTAGATGCGCTGGACAGATTGCTCGATTTGGTTGCGTTACTCAGACAGCACGGCATTACGCTTTCTCATCTTGATGTGGGCGGCGGCCTTGGGGTTACCTATGAGAAAGAAACACCGCCGCACCCAAGAGAATATGCGGCAGCACTGGCGAAGCGCATGGGCGAGCATCAGGATCTGACACTTATTCTGGAGCCTGGCCGCGCAATAGCCGCCAATGCAGGCATTCTTGTTACACAGGTTGAATTTATTAAAGCGGGCGATGACAAGCATTTTGCCATTGTCGACGCAGCGATGAACGATTTGCTGCGTCCGGCGCTCTATTCGGCGTGGCAGAATATTATTCCACTAAGACCCCGCAACGACGAGCCTCAGGCCCTGTATGACGTAGTAGGGCCCGTATGTGAAACGGGTGACTTTATTGGTAAAGATCGTGAGCTTGCCATCAGGCCCGGTGATTTACTGGCGGTGCGTAGTGCCGGCGCTTATGGCTTTACCATGGCATCCAACTACAACAGCCGTTGTCGCCCACCGGAAATAATGGTGGACGGGAAACAGGTGCTGCTGGTCAGAGAGCGAGAAAAACAAAAAGATCTCTGGAAAGGTGAGCATAAAGTTACGTAAACTACACAGAGGATGGTTAGCTTTTGGGCGCGCCCTCCATCACTCAACAACAATAAGATGCGCGGTTAATGCAGGTTCAGTTTTCTAAAATGCACGGTCTGGGGAATGACTTTATGGTCATTGATAATGTGACTCAGAACGTTTTTTTCTCCAAAGAAAAAATACAGCAACTTGCCGATCGTAACCTGGGTGTTGGCTTTGACCAGTTACTGATGGTCGAGCCGCCGTACGACCCCGATCAGGACTTTCACTATCGTATTTTTAATGCTGATGGCAGCGAAGTGGCGCAGTGCGGCAATGGTGCCCGGTGCTTTGCCCGTTTCGTCAGGCAAAAGGGTCTGATAAACCGCAACAAGATTGTGGTCAGTACCAAAGCAGGAAAAATGGTCCTGTATCTGGAAAAAGACGGCCAGGTAACGGTAAACATGGGCAAACCTGACTTTGAGCCCGCAGCCGTGCCAATTAAGGCAAATAAGCAGGAAAATACCTATATCATCCGCGCCAGTGAACAAACGCTTTTTTGTGGCGCTGTATCGATGGGTAACCCACACTGCGTAATGGAAGTAGAGAATATAGACAGCGCACCCGTTCACGAGGTGGGGGCACTGCTTGAGACTCATGAGCGCTTCCCAGAGGGCGTGAATGTCGGCTTTATGCAGATATTAAGCGATACGCATATACGCCTGCGGGTTTTTGAGCGCGGTGTCGGAGAAACACAGGCGTGCGGCAGTGGCGCTTGCGCCGCAGTTGCAATTGGTCAGATTCAGGGTAAATTAGGACAGGATGTCAGGGTTGACTTACCTGGTGGCAAACTTAAAATTCGCTGGCCTGGGCCAGACAGCGTGCTAAAAATGACCGGCCCTGCAGAACATATCTATGATGGACAGATAACGTTATGAGCGACATTTCAGGACAAAGCCAGGCGACCGTGCCTCTCAATCCACGGGATGACAGTGAGACCATTGAGGCCCATGACGTTCGCCAGTTTTTGTTGGCCAATCCTGACTTTTTCACTGACCATGCTGATTTACTCGAACAACTGGTGATTCCGCACGGCTTACGAGGCAGTGTATCGCTGGTCGAATTGCAAAGTGAGCAGTTGCGCAAAAAAGTCCGCCAGCTCACTTATAAGCTTTCCCAGCTAATCAGTGTTGCCAAGCAGAACGAAAAAATTTACCGGGTGTACACCGACTTAAATGTACAGCTGCTGCGTTGCGAAAGTGTCGCTGAAGTTCAGTATACGCTGGAAGAAGTGCTACAGGAGCGTTTGCAGCTGTCTTCGGCGGTGATAAAAAGTTTTCGTGGGCCGCATGCCGTCTCTGAACTACAACGCCGTCTGTTTACAGAAAAGCGGTTCAAAACCGACACCTTCTTTTTTGGCCGGTTGTCCCAGCATGAGAAACAATTGCTGTTTGATGACGTGACAGCAGAGTCGGTTGCCCTGATTTTACTGGGCGACAATAAAGATCTGGGGATCCTCGCCATATGCAGTGATGACGCCAGTCACTTTACACCGGATATGGATACCCTGTTGCTCAAACAGCTACAGCAGGTGCTGAATATTATTCTGCCACCGCTGATGGGCTACTAAGCCTGCCGTGGAAAACCCGCCTGAGGCCGTGTTATCAGAAGAGTGCCAGCAATGGCTGGATCGGTTTCTGCTGCACCTGCAGGTTGAACGCGGCTTATCAGCGCATACCCTTAATAACTATCGCCGTCAGCTGAGCGATGTCGCCAGCCTGCTGGCGCTGGATAATTGGGTATCGGTGACCCCCAACGATGTTAAACGGGTCATGGCATCTGCCAGACAAGCGGGCCTGAGTGCCCGTTCTATTGCGCTGCGCTTATCGGCCATGCGCACCTTCTACCGCTACCTGATTAGTCAGCACCAGACCACCAGCAATCCAGTCGAGGGGATCCGCGCGCCCAAACAGGGCAAGCCTTTGCCTAAGCAATTATCGGTGGATGATATGCAGCAGTTGCTGTCACCACAGCAGCAGGACGAAGGCATCCATCTGCGTGATGCAGCGATGTTTGAACTGATGTACGGATGCGGGCTGCGGTTAAGCGAGCTTACCGGCCTGAATTTAAGTGACTGTCTGTCTGATGGGTCTCTGCGGGTTTCCGGCAAAGGCAGCAAACAACGATTACTGCCGATGGGTAAGCAGGCGCGCGCGGCTTTACAGGCGTGGCTGAAGGTCAGGGCCAATTACGCGTCACCCTATGAGCCGGCGGTATTTGTCAGTAAACGCCGGACCCGCATTTCCAATCGCCAGGTTGCCAACCGCCTGAATCAGATGGCTGACGATACCCTGCCGATGCAACAGGTGAGCCCTCATAAATTGCGCCATTCCTTCGCGACTCACGTACTGGAATCCAGTGGCGATTTGCGCGCAGTACAGGAATTGTTGGGCCATGCCAACCTGAGTACCACACAGGTCTATACCCATCTGGATTTTCAGCACCTGGCGAAGGTATATGATGCCGCGCATCCGCGGGCCAGAAAAAAATAACCAACTAACAGGAAGCCTATGCGATTTTTTCGTCCTTTAGCGACGGTCAGCGCTGTGACGTTTGATCTGGATGATACCTTGTACAACAACGAACCTGTGATCAGGTATGCCACACAGCAGCTGCAGCTTCACTTAAAGCAGCATTACCCCCGCGCAGGCGCGCTGACGCCCAGCGAGTGGCAGTTGATAAATCGCGCGTTGATCGCACAAACTCCGGCTCTCGCGTCAGACATGGGACAACTGCGACTGCGCGCTTTGCGCCAGGCACTACAAAACGATGTCGATGCGTCAGACATTCACGCTGCCGCGCAGTCCTGCTTTGACTTTTTCTATGCAGCCCGCAGCGACTTTAAACTGGACGACGAGGTACACACGACCCTTGAGCAACTGTCTGCGCAGGTACCGCTAATTGCTATTACCAATGGGAATGTCAATGCGAAAACCGTGGGTTTTGAACACTACTTCACGCATATTCTGCATGCCAGCACCGCGCGTCCTATGAAGCCGCATCCGGCGATGTTTGAGGAAGCTGCCAGTCTTTGCGGACTTGCCCCACAGCACATGCTGCATGTCGGCGATAACCTGGAGAAGGACGTAATGGGCGCCCACCGGGCCGGATTTCAGACGGCCTGGTTTGCCTGCAACCGGCCGATGAACATTAATCGCGAGCCACCCACAGTACTGCCCACTGTGGTATTGGACAACCTCGACGAGTTACTGCAGCTTTGCCTGGGAAAATGCAGCTAAGCTGACTCGCCGGCGTTATTTACTGTAGGGCGTGTTGTCTTCCAGAAAGTTTTGTTTCATGGAGTCACAGGGGCGCTGACAACAGGGACGGCCCGCGACTTTCGCCGGTACCCCGACAACCGTGACGTGAGCAGGGACACTGTCCAGCACCACACTACCGGCGCCCACTTTCGACCCTTCACCGATTTCAATATTGCCAAGAATTTTGGCACCGGCGCCAACCAGCACTCCCTGACGAACCTTCGGATGCCGATCGCCTGACTCGTTGCCAGTACCGCCTAACGTCACGCTTTGCAGTATTGATACATTGTCTTCGATCACTGCTGTCTCACCCACTACGATACCGGTGGCATGATCAAACATAACGCCTTTGCCAATCTGCGCTGCAGGATGGATATCCACACCGAACATTTCTGAGTTACGGCTTTGCAGAAACAGCGCCAGCTGATGACGCCCTTTTTGCCACAGATAGTGTGCCATGCGGTGCACCTGCACGGCCTGAAACCCTTTAAAGTAAAGCAACGGCGTCAAAAAATCATTAACCGCCGCATCCCGGGTATGCACCGCTTCAATATCCTTTACCGCGGATTCAGCAATGGCCGGATCAAGCAGGTAGGCTTCATCAAACACTTCCCGGATCGCCAGCGCAGGCATGACATCATCTGCCATTTTATTCGACAGAATAAAACTCAGACAGGACTCAAAGTTGTGATGAGTCAGTATGCAGGCATGAATAAAACTCGCCAGCAGGGGTTCATTGTCGGCAATATTTTTCGCATCGTTTTTAAGCGAAAGCCAAAAATCCGAAGTTTGTGATACTGTCTGCATGACAAAAATCCTGTTTCCTGGAGCGGTAAATCAGCGTGTATCGCCGCCGTGACGACGACAGAGAACGACAGCTGCGATCTTTAAGCAGCGAAGCGTGACACACACTGCTCTTCACTGCTACCCATCAATCGCGTATTTTGATCAGAACATCGCATGCTGCCTGAACAGGCCGGCGATGTCCACGCCCCGTAAGACTTATTCATCCCACTGAGGCGCAAAGTCCGGCGTTGCCTGCCGGTCATTCCGGTTAAGCCCATCAATATGGGCGACATGCTCGTCACTGAGAAGCATATCTCTTGCGTCGAAATTAGCCTTGAGGTGCGCTCGTTTTGTCGACGAGGGTATCGTCGTCATGCCATGCTCAAGCACCCAGGCAATCACCACCTGTGCAGCGGAAATACCCAGCTCATGTGCAATTTCCATGATGGTCTCGTCTTTAAGTACCTTTCCCACTGCAAACGGCATATACGCAGTAATGTGAATATCATTGGCTTCACAGAAAAAACGCAGACGATCGTTGGTCAGATACGGGTGAACTTCTACCTGATTGGTGAAGATATTATCAGCACCAATGATATTAATCGCCTGGGTAAGGTGCTCAATGGTGAAGTTTGATACGCCGATTTCTTTCGTCAGACCCTGCGATTTCGCGGCCATGGCTGCATTTAAATATTCGGCCATGGAAACGCCCTGCGGCGGCGCAGGCCAGTGCACCAGCAGCAGGTCAACATGATCCTGACCAAGTTTACTCAAACTTTCTTTAACGCTGGGGATAAAGGCTTCCGAACTGAGTTTGTCATTCCACACCTTGGTGGTTATGAACAGTTCTTCGCGGTTAATACCACTGTCTTTTATTGCCCGGCCTACCTGTTCTTCATTGCCATAAATCTGTGCCGTATCAATATGCCGGTAGCCTTCCTCCAGGGCCATACTGACCGCGTCATAGCAGACATCACCTTCCAGCCGAAACGTGCCCATGCCAAGCTTCGGCATTTCATTAATCACTTTTGTCATTGTGTGTCTCCATTGGTGCGGGCCAGGCGGCAGTCTTTACGCAGCCCCCGTAATAGTTACAGAGAATAGCACCCATTACCTGCGCTATTCGTCGCTTATACTTACTGTTGGTAAGTGTTAGCAATAATAAGACCAGCAGCACGTTTGCCCGTGTTTTTCAGCCGCGACCAGCGTTCCTCCGGCTGCTCGCTGTACTACTGAGCGCTAGCCGCTAAACATTCGCTTCGCTAAAGAGGCGAACGAATACCTCTGTTGCACTTCAGGCTCTCAGCCGCGTGACTGGTCAGGACGGTCTTTTGCAGGCCTGACAAGTTATGTTAAAAGGCCAATTCCAAGTGTAGCTGACCAAAACGCTGTTACGACATCGGTAAGATAAGATTTTTCATGTCGCCTACGGCCCCAATCGCTTCTTCTGCATGCGACTGCTCGTACAGCGGAAATGACAGGATCAACTCATCAATGTCGGTGGCATCCACAAACTCACGGATTTTCGCTTCCACTACCTCGGGAGTACCGACTGCCGCATACCGGTGACTGGCGTTCACACCCCGTATCTCGCGCTCCATTAATGCCAGCCGAATATCGTCAACTGGCGCCGGGAAAGCATGGTTTTCACTGCGCCCCAGTTGCGCAAACTGCATTTGCAGTGACGTAAAGCGACGATTCGCTTCGGCCTGGGTTTCTGCGACCACCACCATCATACCGGCCGCTACATAGGGTGAGGGTTGCTGCTCCGAGGGTTTGAAGTGATTGCGATAGAGCGTAATCGCATCAAACAACGCGTCTGGCGCAAAGTGCGACGCAAAGCTATAGGGTAAGCCGAGTTCGGCCGCCAGTTGCGCCGAATACAGGCTGGACCCCAGCAACCATAGCGGCACCTGCGCGCCGTGACCCGGTACAGCAGTAATGTCGGCTTGTTCTTCACTGAAATAGTGCCTCAGCATGGCGATATCGTCAGGGTAACGCTTGGCGTCTTCCTGAATATCCCGTCCCAGCGCCTGCGCAGTGACGGGATCAGTGCCGGGGGCGCGCCCCAGGCCTAAATCAATACGACCAGGATATAACGCGTCCAGCGTGCCATATTGTTCAGCAATAATCAGTGGCGCATGATTTGGCAGCATCACGCCTCCTGCACCCAGACGAATACGTTCAGTAACAGCGCCGACACCGGCCAGCAACGTTGAGGTCGCGGCACTTGCCACCGCATGCATGCCATGATGCTCAGCCAGCCAGATACGATTAAAGCCACTGCGTTCTGCTGTCTGTGCCAATGCCTTCACACGTTTTACCGCATCCCGCGGATGCTGCCCTTCAGGAATAACCGCCAGATCCAGTAAGGTAACGGGGACTTTTTTGCTCATCGTTGCTCCTAAAACTCATTGCTGTGCGCGACACCGTGACATTTGCCGCTGGGAACGCGCCTTGGCACACTATCTAACCGGGCACTCACCAAGCCCTGCGTGTCTTGCAGAAAGTGGCCTCTGTGCTTGTACCAAATAAGGACGATTGCGGGTTCAACAAGTGCCACAGTTATGTCCATTTAATCCATCTAAGTCACGATTGGTATTAGGAAAGGTGCGCAGACGTCTGTCGTCTCTCAGTGAGTCCTGAAGTGCAGTGTTGCAAGGCAGGTCATCTGAGGATCAGTTTCGTAGTACAGCCCTGTATAAATTCACAGCCAACTGGCATAATGCCCGTTTTGCACCCAATAACACAGGTAGAATGCGCTATGGATGTATCCCGACTGCTTGACGATCTTAATGATAACCAACGTGAAGCGGTAGCCGCCCCTCAGTCCAATATGCTGGTGCTGGCCGGTGCTGGCAGTGGCAAGACCCGGGTGCTGGTACATCGCATTGCCTGGCTGATGGAAGTGGAGAACATTGCGCCCTTTTCGATTCTGGCAGTGACCTTTACCAACAAAGCGGCGCGGGAAATGCGCGGCCGGGTTGAAGCGGTGATGGGTCGCAGTATGAACACCATGTGGATAGGCACCTTTCATGGCATCGCCCACCGACTGCTGCGCTCACATCACGAAGAAGCGGGGCTGCCTGAGAACTTTCAGATCCTCGACTCTGATGATCAGTACCGGCTAATCCGGCGCATTCTTAAAGCCATGAACCTGGACGAGAAGCACTGGGCACCGCGGCCTGTTCAGTGGTACATCAATGGCAATAAGGACGAAGGGCTACGCCCACAGCATATTGATACCCATGGTGATGCCACTCAGCAAAAAATGCGTGAGATTTATGCGGCCTATCAGGATGCCTGTGATCGCTCTGGCCTGGTAGACTTTGCCGAGCTGTTACTGCGTGCCCACGAACTGTGGGCAAAAAACCCGGATTTACTCAGCCATTACCAGCGCCGTTTTCGCGCCGTGCTGGTCGACGAATTTCAGGATACCAATAACATACAGTATGCCTGGCTACGCTTGCTGTGCAGTGGCAATGACAATTCCATTATGATTGTCGGTGACGATGATCAGTCAATTTATGGCTGGCGCGGCGCTAACGTCGATAACATCCATCATTTTCTGAAGGATTTTAACGATACCACCACTATCAGGCTTGAGCAGAATTACCGCTCAACCTCGACCATCCTGAATGCGGCTAATGCAGTCATTGATAATAACCAGGGGCGGCTGGGCAAAGATCTGTGGACGGACGGCAGTCAGGGTGAAGCTATTTCGGTGTATGCCGGCTTTAACGAGCTGGATGAAGCGCGCTTTATCGTATCGCAAATTAAGGACTGGCTGAATCAGGGGCATGCGCTGGCAGACAGTGCCATTTTATACCGCAATAACGCACAGTCACGGGTGCTGGAAGAAGCGTTACTGCATGAGGGCATTGCCTACCGTATTTATGGTGGCCTGCGCTTTTTTGAACGTCAGGAAATCAAAGATGCACTGGGCTATTTACGCATGGTCAATCACCCGCATGACGATGCCGCCTTTGAACGGGTAGTCAATACACCCAGCCGTGGGATTGGCGAGAAAACCCTGTCACAGGTACGAATCACTGCCCGTGAACACAACTGCTCCATGTGGCAGGCCAGTCAGTTGCTTATCAGTGAGGGAGCACTGAAAGGCAGAGCCCTGAACGCATTGCGCAGCTTTAGTATTCTGATAAGCGAGCTGGAACAGCACATTCTTGATCAACCTTTGGAAAAGCAGGCCGATATTACGATTAAGGAGTCGGGGCTGTTTGCCATGTACAAAGCAGAACGGGGCGAAAAAGCACAGGCTCGGCTTGAAAACTTAGAAGAACTGGTCACCGCCTGTAAACAATTTATTATTCCTGAAGAGGCGGAAGAGATGACCCCTATGTCGGCTTTTCTGGCCCACGCCTCACTGGAGGCAGGGGAAACCCAGGCTGATACCAATCAGGACGCAGTGCAAATGATGACAATCCACAGCGCCAAGGGTCTGGAATTTCCGCTGGTGATCATGGCGGGGGTGGAAGAAGGCATGTTCCCCAACCCCATGACTAATGACGAGCCGGGTCGCATGGAAGAAGAGCGGCGGCTGTGTTATGTCGGTATGACCCGGGCCATGCAAAAACTGATTATGACGTACGCGGAGAGTCGTCGGGTTTACGGGCAGGACAAGTACCATACAGTGTCGCGCTTTATTCGCGAAATCCCGGCTGAACATGTCCAGGAAGTGCGTCTTAAGTCGACCATATCACGCCCGGTACACAATCGTTTTAGCCGGGCCGCCTCGCATGAAAGCTTTGAGGACAGCGGCTTTCAACTGGGCCAGCGGGTTGTGCACCGCAAGTTTGGCGAAGGCATTGTGTTAAACTATGAAGGCTCAGGCGATCACGCCAGGGTTCAGGTCAATTTTGATGAGTTCGGCAGCAAATGGTTAGTGCTTGCCTACGCAAAACTAGAGAGCGCATAAGCCGAACACGAACGCGGTGGCGTACAATTAGAGGGAGTGTCCCTTGCAGCAAAAAGTCCTGGTGATAGAAAGCAGTGACACCAGTTTGAAACGGGTTTCCCGGCTTGTTCGTAAAGCCGGTCTTAGCCCGGTGGGCGCCGACTCTCTAATCCAGGCCCGGCAGTTATTTGAACATTCAACGCCTGAAACCTTTCTGTGCGCCATCGTGGCATATGCATTACCGGATGCGCCGCGCGGCGAAGCTATTGATTTTACTACCGGCGCGTTTCTCCCCACCATCGCCGTCACCGAGGATATTAACCCTCTGACACGCAGTGCGGTGCTTGAGCGCCAGGTGATTGATTATGTGCCTAAAGAAAATGCACAGAATTACGACTATCTGCACCGGCTACTAAAACGTCTGCACAAGAATAAATACACGGGCGTCATGGTAGTGAGTAACGACCGGCAGGTACGTAATGATATGACCTCGCTGCTGTTGCGGCACAATTTTGTCGTTTATGAATGCACCTGCGCCGCCGACGCCTATCAGCTACTCGGCGCACATCCGCACATCAGACTTATCCTTACCACCAACACGTTGCCCGATGCCTCCGGCACCCAGTTTGTATCGTCGTTACGTAAAGCCTTGTCAAAAGAACAACTGGGCATCATTGGCATTGCCGGCGCAGAAGGCACGATCATGTCCGCACACTTTATTAAAAGTGGTGCCAATGATTTTTTACGTATTCCCTACTGCCATGAGGAAGCGCTGTGCAGGATAATGCAAAACGTAGAATATATGGAAAGTGTGCAGGCAATCCGCGAGGCCGCCAATACCGACTACCTCACCGGCCTTTCCAACCGTCGTCACTTCTTTTACGAAGTCAATTTAGGTTATTCGTCGCTGCCCACACCGCATTCTCTGGCATTGCTGGATCTCGACTTTTTTAAGCGCATCAACGACGACTATGGCCATGATGCCGGTGATGCGGTATTAAAAGCCATTGCCAGACTGATTACCCAGCATTTCGACAATGCTGTTTTCGCCCGCTTCGGTGGCGAAGAGTTTTGCGTGTATTTTCCCCATTCTGAGGCCGGTGATGTTCTTAAGCGGCTTGAAGCATTTCGCCTCGATGTCGAACAGTCCTGTATTGTGCACGAAGGCCACGAACTGCACGTTACTACCAGTATTGGTGTCTGCAGTTACGACGACAGTGACATCGACACCTTGCTGCGGGAAGCCGATAAACGCTTATACCGGGCCAAGCACCTGGGTAGGAATCAAATCTGCAGCAGCGATTAAATACACCCGCAGAGTCGCCATGACCCTGGTTGAGTCGGCGCGGGACGATGGCTAAAAGGGTCGCTGTTTATGGCTGAGCCGCAGCCTGACTCACCGCTCGCAACAACAGCATTGCCCGATGGCTTACGGCCTCTGCATAGCGTGTTTCGTGCAGCGCCTGATAAGCCATCGACAATTGCATGGAAAGTCCTTTCACAGAGCGCAGCAGTGGTGCACTGTCTTCGTCTCCCAACTCCAGCAAAATAGCAGCAATATCAAAGGCGCACCCCAGGTACGGAATGGCATCACTGTAGCAACCATTCTGATATAGCAGGCTGCCCTGCAATTCGTCGCGCAATAAATAATGCATGGCCTGATCCGGGTGACTGTAAACCCAGTCAGCGTGCTTTGGACATAAATAAGTTAACTGCATCGTCGTGCCCTCCTGAGATAAACCCTAGAGCACCTTTACGACATATGCAAATGATAATTGTTTTTATTTATATCTATTTTCTATCCAGCTCAGTAGCTCTGCCTCACGCACTGACGGTGAGATTAAAAAACCTGACCCTGATCACTCATTCATGATAGTGACACTGTCAGCAACGATCTCATAGACAACGCCGGCCTGCAGGTTGCTGTCGGGCTCGCCAAGATCCTGCCGGTAGTGCGCCGCCTGTTCTGGTGTCATGGTGCGTTTTGTCAGTTGTCCGGCGAGCGTGACTGTTTTTGCACTGCTGTCGGTAGGAATAAAAAAGCCATAGTCACGGAACGAGACCCGCATCATCGACTCACCACTTTGCGCAATAAAAAAGCAGCCTTTTTTCTGACAGACTTTAGCGACCCGTGTGGTCAGGCGAAACGGGGTGTGAGTGTATCGTTCTGATTCCTCAAACAGCGTCGCCATGCTCACCTCAGGCAACGAGGTATCGGGCAGCGCCCCAAAGGTTTCACTGGTTGGGGTGCTTGCTACCGGTTCAGAGAGTCTGAGTGTGTCAGCCCAGACCATGCTGGTAACGGCAAGCAATGTAAGCAATAAATAGCGATATGGCATATCAGCCTCCTGAAAACTGAGCTAGCCCATGGCCGCAGCGCCGTGTCCGGCCGGAGCAGGTAGTATTGCCATAGTAGCGCACTTCAGCGGGAGCAGGAACCAGTCTGACGGTAGAGCACCCTCAGCCCTGTCTGGCCATGGCGGCCTGTTTGCGCAGGCGACGCTGACGGCGGTAATCGTGCACAGAGTCCAGGCTGAACAGAATGAGTCCTGCCCACACAAAGCCAAAAGTAATCAGACGATCTTCTTCAAGCGGCTCACCATAAACGAACACAGCGAGTAAGAACATCAGCGATGGTCCGATATACTGAAAAAAGCCCAGCGTGGAATACATGATGCGCCGGGCCGCAGCAGTAAAACACAACAGCGGTGCCGTAGTGACCAGACCGGCAGCAATCAGCAGCAGGTTCAGATCGACAGGGTTGCTGGTCATGTCGCTGTGCACGGAACCAAACAACAGCCAGTAGCCCAGCGCTACCGGCAGCATCATCAGGGTTTCAATAAACAGCCCCGGCATAGAGTCCACCGCCACCTGCTTGCGCAGCAGACCGTAAATACTGAAACTTCCTGCCAGCACCAGCGCAATCCACGGCAGGTAGCCATAGGAGAATATAAGGATTGCTACACCCGCAAGCGCCAGAACAACCGACACACGCTGCAATGGACGTAACCGTTCCCCTAAAAATAAACGACCGAAAAAAACATTTATCAGCGGATTAATGTAGTAACCCAGACTGGCATCGAGCAGATGATTGCTGTTAATCGCCCAGATAAACAACAGCCAGTTCGCCGCCAGCAACACGCCGGCACATAACAGCACTTTCATTACTGCTGGCGATCGCAGCGCCGTTTTCACTTTCGGCCACTGTCCGAGCGCGGCTATCAGCCCTATCAGGATCACTACCGACCAGACGATGCGGTGCATCAGTATTTCTGGTGCCGGAATAAGCTGAAGCTGCTTAAAGTAAATGGGTGCCACGCCCCACATGGTGTAGGCGGCAATGGCACAGATCACGCCAACCTGGGCGCGTTTATCGTCGTCAGTATTACTCACAGCAGCTCACTTTTTGGGGTTCAGGCGAAAAGTAGAAGGCGCAGTCTACAGCAAAAACAGCGTCCCCAGCCCCAGAAACGCGACGAAGCCCACAATGTCAGTGACTGTTGTCAGGATCACCGAACCTGACAGGGCAGGGTCAATTTTCAGCTTGTCGAGAATGACCGGTAAAAACACCCCGGCCAGCGCCGCCGCCACAATGTTAAACAGTATGGCCAGACAAATCACCAGCCCCAGCATCACATCGGTAAACCAGAAATAGGCCACAATGCCAATCACAATGGCCCAGATGACGCCGTTCACGCCGCCCACTTTCAGCTCTTTGATCATCAGCGCACGGAAGTTGGCGCTGGTCACCTGGCCTAACGCCAGCCCGCGTACAATCAGCGTGAGTGTCTGGCTGCCGGCAATCCCGCCCATACTGGCCACTACCGGCATCAATACTGCCAGTGCTACTACCTGTTGCAGCGTGCCTTCGAAAAGGCCGATAAACCAGGATGCCATAAATGCAGTGAGCAGGTTAATGCCCAGCCAGACCGCACGATTTCTGGCACTCTTGGCAACCGGCGAGAATAAATCCTCATCCTCATCCATACCGGCAGATGCCATCACCTGACGTTCATAAAACTCGTTCACCAGTTCGCTGGCAGAGCCAATATCCAGACGCCCAATCAGCTTATTGTTGTCATCGACAACCGGCAGCGACGCCAGGCCTGAGCGCTGCACAGCCAGCGATGCACTGGTTGATTCATCGGTGCCTTTTAGCACACTCACATTGTCTTCCGTCAGTTCAACCAGAGGCAAATGTTCGGGCGCAGACAACAGGCGGGTTACCTTTACCGCTGCCGAAAACTGACCGGAACGGTTTACCAGAAAGATGCTATCGCAGTGATTCGGTACCTGACGCCGAACCAGGCGCAGGCCTTCGCGCACTTTGGCGTTCAGCGGCAGTACCAGTAGATCATGATTAAGCCAGTGACCAACCTGTGCATCATCAAAGGCGGTGGCCTCGCGAAAATAATCCTGTTGCTGGGCGTCCAGTTCGGCATAAGCCAGATCCACCAGCCGGTTTGGCAGGGAATCCAGCAGCTCCAGCAAATCTTCCGCTTCAATGTCCGAGAAGATTGCCGACCACTCATGATCTTCAGTACCGTCGATAAGGATTTCACGCGGATCGCTGCGCATCTCGACCAGTACATCGAGTTTACGATCCCGCGGTACCCCTTCCCATACGGCGCGGCGCCGTTCTACTGGTAATGACTCCAGCAGCGAGGCAATATATACGTCATCCTGCGCGGCCAGGGCCGTGACGATGGCTGCAGGATCTTCTATTGGTGTGTCAGATACAAATTCTTCTATGAGATCGGGCAATGGCTCCGCCATCTTATCGCTCCTCTTAACTATCCCAGCATGTAGGTACCGGTACCGAAAGCAATATGGTCGTTTCGTTCGTTATGCAGTTCCATTCGGCACACGGCCACTTTCGCGCCGCTGCGGATTACCTCGGCCGTGGCGATAAATTCCTGTCCCCGGCCCGGGCGAAGATAATCCACCCGCATATCAATGGTCCCCATGGTTGCCAGTCGCTGTTCAAGCTGGATAAGTTCCTCCTCCTGCGTCTGACTGACCGCCTGCAGCGCGGCAGTCAGCCCGCCAATGGTATCAAGCAGACTGCCGGTTACGCCGCCATGCAGGATCTTCTGATACGGATTGCCGGTCAGTGCATCTTTCCAGGGGCACTGCAGATATACCTGCTGCTTATCCTGCTTTACCTGAATTCCCAGCAGATCATGAAAGGGCATGGTATCGCGAAACAGCCCAATCACGCGCTCCCGGAGTATATCATGATGTGTTGTCGACATGGCGGTTCCCACAGTGCTGAGCCACCCCTGAGATGAGTCCCAGCAGCGAGCCTATTTCCCTTTAGATACAGCATAACCTGTTTTTTAGGCCAGAATTAGGCCTTATCCCGTGAAGGTGCGGCAAAAATTCCGTAGAATCCCCGTCGATGAATAGCATGACTCCAATACCCACGCCCTCAGATACCAGTCACGACGAGCAACCGACACCGCAGTCGCTGCTTGAGCAGGTATTTGGCTACAAACAGTTCCGGGAGGGCCAGGCCGCGGTCATCGATGGTCTGTGCGAAGGCCGCGATGCCCTGGTACTGCTACCCACTGGTGGCGGTAAGTCACTGTGTTACCAGATCCCGGCCATGCTTCGCCGTGGCACGGGCATTGTGGTGTCCCCCCTCATCTCGCTGATGCAGGATCAGGTAGAACAGTTAACGGCACTGGGCATACATGCAGCCTACCTTAATTCAAGCCTCGAGCCGCAACAGCAGCAGCACACGCTGGAAAAACTCACCAGCGGTAAACTGGATCTGCTGTATGTATCTCCCGAGCGGCTACTGCAGTCGTATTTTCAGCGTACTTTAAATACGTGTGACATTGCTTTATTTGCAGTGGATGAAGCACACTGCGTGTCACACTGGGGTCATGACTTTCGGCAGGACTACCGGGCGCTGGGGCAACTCAAGCAGCAGTTTCCGGCAATACCGGTGGTCGGTCTGACCGCCACTGCTGATGCGGCAACGCAACAGGATATTCTGACGCAACTGCAGCTCAGTGATCCGCTGATTTATAAAGGCAGTTTTGACCGGCCAAATATTCGGTACCGGGTAATGTCTAAATATAAAGCGTTCGATCAGGTGTCAGACTATGTTAAACAGCAGGACGGCAGCGGCATCATATACTGTAACAGTCGCGCCAAAGTGGATGATCTGAATGCCCGTTTGTATCGTCAGGGTGTACGCTGTGCAGCTTACCATGCGGGCCTGGACAGCGACGAGCGGGAGTTTGTTCAGCGCCAGTTTCTGAACGATAAACTCGATGTGGTGGTCGCCACGGTCGCGTTCGGCATGGGCATCAATAAATCGAATGTGCGTTTTGTGGTTCACCACGACGTGCCGCGCAGTGTCGAATCGTATTATCAGGAAACCGGTCGTGCCGGCCGTGATGGGCTGGCGGCTGAAGCCTTACTGCTGTTCGATGAAAAAGATGCTGCGCGGGTTCGCCAATGGATTGGACAGGGCGACAACGATCTGCGTAATGACGTGGAATTGCAGAAGTTTGCCGCCATGGAAGCCTTCGCCGAAGCGCAGACCTGCCGTCGTCAGGTATTGCTGAATTATTTTTCGCAGTTCAGTGACAGCGCCTGCGGCAACTGTGACATCTGTCTGGATCCGCCGAAAATGGTAGACGGTGTTAAAACCAGCCAGATGGTGCTGTCCTGTATCCTGCGATTACAGCAGCAGGCCGCCACCCAGTACGTTATTGACGTCCTACGCGGAAAACAACTGCGCCGCCTGCAGGAGGCCGGCCATGATGCACTGTCCACCTATGGGATTGGCAAAGACAAAAGTGACAGCTACTGGCATAACATTATCAATCAGTTGGTTCACCAGGGACTCATCAGGGTGGATATCACTGCCAATGCGGCATTACGCCTGACCGAAGGCGCACGTCCGGTATTAAAAGGGGAGTGTGAGATCCTGCTGGCGGTACCACGGCTTGAATTTAAACCCAGTAAGAAAGCGAAACTGGCACCGGCAAACTACGACAAAACCCTGTTTGTGCGTCTTAAACACCTGCGCAAAGTGCTGGCGGAAGAAAACGAAGTGCCGCCATACGTGGTGTTCAGTGATGCCACCCTGGTTGACATGGCATCGAAACTCCCCACCACTGCCACGGCCATGCTGGATGTCAGCGGCGTGGGAAATACCAAATTGGAACGCTACGGTATGGCGTTTCTGCAGCTTATCGACGATTATGTAAATCGGGAGCAAACGCCTCAGGCGTAATCGTACTTACCGCCTTTTTCCAGCGCTCGCTGATACGCCGGGCGTTCATGAATACGTTTTACGTAGGCTTTAATTGCCGCCAGATTGTCTGCCCGACCACGTGCGACCAGGGTTTCCAGCGGGAAACTCATCTGCACATCGGCGCCGGTAGGTGCGTCACCGGCAAACCACTCGTTTGACGCCAGGTATGACTCTACAAAACGCAGGCTTTGATTCAGGTTCGGTCCGTAGTAGGCATTTAAGATTCCATTGATAAGCTTGTTGGTGATGGGTTTAATAAAAAACGGCTTGGAGGCTTTTTCCCGGGCTTTTTCCAGTACCAGTCGCGCTACCATCGGCGGCATTAACGACCCTTCAGCAAAATGCAGCCAGAACAGATATTGCTGACGATCAGCCGCATCGTCAGGCGGCGTAAATGAATCTTTGGCGTAGTGTTCGACAAGGTACGAAATGATCGCTCCTGACTCCGCCAGGGCACCTGTATCCGTGGTCAGAACCGGGGACCGGCCCAAAGGATGCACCGCGGTCAGTGATGAGGGGGCCAGGTTGGTTTTTTTATCGCGCTCATAGCGTTCCAGATGATAGTCGACGCCTAACTCTTCCAGTAGCCAGAGAATACGTTGCGAGCGTGAATTATTTAGATGGTGAAGTGTAAGCATGATCCCTTAACCCTGATAGTCTGCGTCTGGCTTTAGACTACTTCAGTATTTCATAAAGGGATTAGTCGTTTACATTTATTTAATCAATGAACATGTATGGCAGCCTGGCGCAGAATCGGGGCCCCGTTGATGACGTACCGCTGGTTAATGCCTGTCGGTGCACGCTTGTCTGTGACCACAGGCCCCTTTAGACTGGGCGGAAAGACACGTTAATCCGCCAACCGGCATCGCGCTATGCAATCACTTTCGCACCGCTACGCAGAAAAACTCGCTGATCTGGTCTCTGTGGTGGCTCCGCAGGGCCTTAAAAACCAGCGCCTGCGTATGGTAAACCGGCCACTGGCTGAGCAATTACAATTAGATCCCGAGCTATGGGAGAACGCATCACTGACCACATTGCTCACCGAGCCAGACTCCGCATGGTCGGCCAGGGCGGTTGCACAAAAATATGGCGGTCATCAATTTGGTCACTGGAACCCGGATCTGGGCGATGGCCGGGGTCTGTTGCTGGGTGAATGTCTCGACAAGCAGGGTAACTATCAGGATCTGCACTTAAAAGGGGCCGGACAGACGCCTTACTCCCGCTTTGCTGATGGCCGGGCCGTGCTGCGCTCCACCCTTCGCGAATATATTGGTAGTGAAGCCCTGCATGCATTGGGTATTCCCACCTCCCGCGCTTTGTGCCTGTTTTCCAGTGACGAAACCGTGATGCGCGAAAGGGCCGAGCCGGGTGCCATGATGATCCGAACAGCACCCAGCCATATTCGTTTTGGCCACTTTGAATACTTCTTTCACAGTGGTGATAAAGACAAACTGGAGGCGCTGTTTAACTTTGTCCTGAAAGAATATTTCAGCGAGTGTATCGATCAGCCAAATCCGCACCAGGCACTATTACGAGCGATTACCCTGCGGACTGCCCGCATGATCGCGCTGTGGCAGTGCCATGGTTTTGTGCATGGCGTGATGAACACCGACAATATGTCGATTCACGGGATTACATTTGATTATGGCCCCTATGCCTTTATCGATAACTTTCACGCCTCTGCCGTGTTTAATCACAGTGACCCGCAGGGCCGCTATGCTTTTGACCGTCAGCCTGGTATTGCGCTGTGGAACCTGAATATGCTGGCCTACGCCTTTACGCCCTACTGCGATACAAAAGAGATCCGCGACACCCTTGAGCAGTTTGAACCGGTGTTTTTAGCACAATACCAGAAGCTGATGCTGACCCGCCTTGGACTGAGCGAAGGCGCCGCGCAGCGCCAGCTTTCCAACGACTGGCTCTCGCTGCTGTCTGCAGAGCAGCGCGACTATACTGCCAGCTTTCGCCTGCTGGCCAGACACCAGCATACCAGGGATGCTGGCGTCCTTCGCGACAGCTTTATTGACCGTGCGCGGTTTGATAACTGGTGGGCGAGCTATTGTGAGTATCGTCAGCCCCGTGATTTACTCAGCGAAAATCCGGCGGTTATTCCGCGAACGCACCTACTGAATGAAGCAATCAAACAGGCTGAAAGCGACGACTTCAGCTATGCAGAGGCACTGCTTGATGCCTGTCTCAGCCCGTACGACACCACCTGGGACGATCACCACTTTGCATCTTTGCCCGCAACCGCGGCACCTGTGAGCCTGTCATGCAGCAGCTAACCGCGGCAGATCTCAGACTCGCGCTGATTATCAGCGACGACGTCATCTCATTGAAGTTGCCTTTGCCTGCCGGGGTTGCCGCGACTAACCAGTGGGTAAAGCAATTTTGCGCGCTCACTGGCTGTCATCTGCTCAACCATGAGTGGGGTGCCGATCGCTACCAGGCGCACCTGCAGTGTAACAACTACCGGCTGTTACTTTGTATTGAATGGCTGTGTGAGGCGATCTGGCTGGAGCGGGCTGCCGGTGAGCCGGCATCGCTGACAGAGATTGTGTCAGCACTCAAGGCTGTCGACAGTTCACAAAACCGCAAATAATCCGCTAGTATTGATTACATTGCTGCGCGTATTTCAAAGAGGCTTTTACGGCGTACATGACATTGACAACAGGGATAGGGTTGATTCTGGTTAAGGTATTACGTTGCTTAACGCTGATTGGCATGCTTAGCTGCACCACCAGCGTGTCCGCCGGGCAGCTTCTGGTTTCTGACGATACCGAAGTTGCAAGCCTGCGCGAGGTCAGCGACGCCGTCGTGCTGTCCCAACAAAACACTTATCGCGAAGCGCTGGATGCCAATACACCCTACAAAGAGTTGATGGCGCTCAGGGAAATACCCGAGCATCAGCGACTCTGGCTAAAATCTGAAATTGTGAATCAGGGAACGTCCGGGCGTGATTTGGTGATTACCATCAACCGCCTGAAAATCGAGCAACTGCATTTTTACCTGGTCGATCAGCAATACCGCATTATTGCGTCCTCGACCTATCAGGCTGGCTCCTCCGATGGCCACGCTGACTGGCCGTCACCTTACGTACGGTTCCCTTTCACGGTTGGCAATACTGACTCAGTCACGGTGCTGATAGGGATCAAAGATAAAGGGTCAGCCAATTATACAGTGGCGTTGTGGGATGCCGGGGCGCTGGCAGTACACGATCGCATGCGGCTGATTCTGTTGGGCGCTTTGCTGGGAATGCTGTTTATTGCGTTTAGTTATTTTTTGCTTTCTTACCTTTTTCAGCGCACCCCGACCCGATTCTGGATATCGGTCTGTTTTGGCCTGACCATGGTGCTGGTATTTGTCAGTCAGGGAGGACTGTCACGCTGGCCTGATCTGATTCCCGTGTCGGAGATGCTCATTGCCAGTCTTATCACTATGACGGCACTGACGCTGGCAAAAGTCTCACACAATCTGTTTCCGCGTATTCCTCTGCTGTTCAGGCTGGGCAACTACCTGTTACCACTTGGGCTGCTTGCGTTTTGTTTGTGGCGTAATGCGTTTGATGCCACCCACTTTATTTATTTGCTTTGCCCGGTCATTGGCGTATATCAGGTCGCACTGGTTATCTTCTTTCGTGATCGTCGGCATCCGTCACTCAGTCAGCTTTATGCCACTGCCTGGGCGATGCTGTTTGTGCTTTACGCGATACAACTTAAAAATACGCTAAACAGCACCGTTATCTCCGCCGGGATGTTGCTTATTGTGATCATGGTGATCATGCTCGCCATGTTGTTTTTTGCTTTCAGCCTGGAACAAAAAGAACGTTCACACAGTCATCAGCAATTGCTGTCACGGGATCAGACCATCTCCAGTCTTCACCATTTTTACGATTTATTTCGAAACTCTGTAGAAGGCTTTTATACCTCTACCATTGAAGGCACCCTGAAAAGCGTTAACCCGGCCATGTGCAGTTTGTTTGGCTATGACGATGAAGCCAGCATGCTGGCCAGTGTGCACAATACCCGTGAATTTTATGCTGACAGCCGTGATCGCGACGCGCTGGTTGCTGAGATTGTTGAACAGGGCCAGGTACTTGGTCGTGAAATAAGAGGTGTACGCAGTGATGGTGAAGAGTTCTGGTTCTGCGTGTCATGCCAGTTAAAGAAAGACAGCAATGGCAGCTTTCTGTATGGATCGCTGTATGACATTACCGAGCGCAAAAACTCCAGCCTCAGCATCGAATTTCTTGCCTCACATGATTCGCTGACCGGTGTCTATAACCGACGTGAGTTCGAGCGCTTGCTTGCCAATGCCATTAGCAGCGACGCAGAGACGGTTTGTTTGTTATATATGGATCTGGATCGGTTTAAGGTGGTCAATGACACCTGCGGTCACCGCGCCGGCGATGAACTTATACGGGAAATTGCCCGTCTTATTGATACTACCCTCTCGGGTACGGGCTATCTGGGCAGGTTAGGCGGTGACGAATTTGGTGTACTTATTACTGAACAGCCAGAAGAAACGGCTTACCTCTATGGTATGAAGATCCTCAATGCGATTCAGTCTTATCGCTTTATGTGGGACAAACGTATTTTTACGCTGGGCGTGAGTATCGGCCTGGTGTCCTGTCGCGAAACCAGCGGTAACCCAGAACACTGCCTGAGTATGGCCGACGCCGCATGTTACTTCGCCAAAGAGCAGGGCCGTAACCAGATCCACAGATTTCGCCACGATGATGAAAGCATGCAGCGCTATAAGAAGGAGTTGGACTGGGTATCTGCGATTAACGATGCACTGGAGCATGACAGATTTGTACTGTACTACCAGCCATACCGCGCCTTGTCACGGGTGACCCATGCCATGCACTTCGAAGTATTGTTGCGGCTGCAGAATGAAGATGGCACAACCACCGGACCTAATGCATTCTTACCCACCGCCGAACGGTATAACCTGAGTGCCGCCATTGACAAGTGGGTAGTAGAAAAGACGCTGCTGTGGCTGTATCAGAATCCGGAGCAGCAAGCCGCAATTGGCCGCCTCAGCATTAATTTAAGTGGTCAGTCTCTGGCTGACCGCGAATTTAAGCTACATGTGCTCAATGCGTTTGAAAAATATGCCATCCCTTATTCGAAAGTCTGTTTTGAAATTACGGAAAGCGTTGCCATTATCCGCATGGAAAACACCCTGAACTTTATGCGCAGTTTTACCCAGCTTGGTTGCTCTTTCGCGCTGGATGACTTTGGCAGTGGTTTTTCGTCTTATACTTACCTTAAAAACCTGCCTGTCGACATTGTAAAAATTGACGGCGGGTTTATTCGGGATATGCTCAGTAACCGCGTCGATGCCGCGGTGGTCGCGTCTATCACCGAGGTGGCACGCGCCATGGGTATGGAAACCGTCGGTGAATTTGTAGAAAGTGAAGCAGTGATGGCAGAACTGGGAAAAATTGGCGTCGACTTTGCGCAGGGTTACAGTGTTGCCGCCCCCAGCCCACTGGCCAGCATGCCAGAGAAAAATATCGGATAAACATCGTCGCTGATACGGTTCGTTGTTATAATATCACGTAAGTCACTGCGATATACTTGCTTTTGGCAATCGCAGCCCCACTTATCAGCTTCAGTAAACAGTAAAGTAGTGTCATGACCAGCAGCCAACCTAAATATGAATATGTCGACTCAGCCAAACTTCCTACCCGCTGGGGGGATTTTCGCATTCACGGATTTGTCGAATTAAACGGTCAGGAACACGTCGCACTGTCTTATGGTGAGTGGACAGAAGATGACATTGTTCCGATTCGGATCCACTCTGAATGTCTGACCGGCGATGCCTTGTTCAGTACCCGCTGTGACTGCGGCTTTCAGTTAGAGAAAGCGTTACAGAACATCGTCGAACATGGTTCAGGCGTGCTTCTGTACCTGCGTCAGGAGGGCCGGGGTATTGGTCTGTTAAATAAGATCCGGGCTTATCATCTGCAGGACAGTGGTATGGATACGGTTGAGGCCAATGAACACCTGGGTTTTGATGCTGATTTACGCAGTTATGATATCTGTAAGCTGATGCTCGACACCTTAAACGTACGCCGGGTCGAACTGATGACCAATAACCCGCGCAAAACGGATGCGCTGACCCGCCTTGGCGTGGATGTGGTAGCCCGCAAACCTATTGATCATGGTATTACCAAAGACAATAAGGGTTACCTGAAAACCAAAACTGAAAAACTGGGCCACGCCTTTGACCCTCACCTGCTAAAGTAACAAGTAACAAGTAAAAAGTAACCGTACACATGATGCATACCGCGCGTCAGCATCGGTTCAGCCGCGGTTAACATTGCTACGCCTACACTTACCCTGTGTTTGAAAATAACAGGTTTTCACCGGGAGTATGTTGTATGCGCCAAGTAACCTATCTCATTGCAGTCAGCCTGATGGCGTTCGGGCTGACACCGTTTGCACAGGCCACCCCTGCACCAACGACATTCAGCGTTCAGACAACCCCCTCAGCAATCAGTGATGCCGCGCTGGACAGCCTTCTGGCACCAGTTGCGCTTTATCCTGACACATTGCTCACGCATATACTGATTGCCAGTACCACTCCTCTGGATGTCATTGCCGCGCACCGCTGGCGTCAGGCCAATCCACACCTGACGCCAGCTCAGGTTGAACAGGCACTGCGCAATGAAAACTGGCATCCCAGCATCCGGGCTCTGGCCCCCTTTACCGACGTGCTGGCGCAGATGGCAAATGATTTGCACTGGCTGCAAGCCATGGGCGATGCGGTTATTGCCGACCAGCGCCGGGTGCTGGATCGGGTACAGTGGCTGCGTCAGTTTGCGTACAGCCAAGGCTCATTACGCTCAAACAGTTATCTGAAGGTTTCCTACTCCGGTCAGACCATCGCTATCGTCCCGCGTCATCACGCTCAGATATATGTGCCATTTTATAATACCCGCAGCCTGTTTAGTCACTGGCACCATCATGATATCCAGCCCGTTTACTGGCACTACCCCAGACACGCCAGACGACATGCGGGTATTTACTGGAGCGTGGGCGTCTCGCTGTCCGGGAGTTTCTACTTCGGTGATATTCACTGGAACAACCGCTACGTCGTGATTAGTCACAAGCCAGTCAGGCACTGGCGAAAAGGTGCCAAATCCGTTCACAGCCGTGATTTTAAGCGCTGGCAACCGCAGCACAAAAAGCGAAAACGTATCTCGATACGGGAGCGCCAGCGTCCGCTGGTGCTGTCTCATGAGTCACAGCGTGACAATCATAAGCGCGTGATAACAGAGACAACGACTCACCGCACACTGGCAAAACCGGTGACTAAAACATCCAAACTGCAGGACCGGTCTCGCGTCACCACAAAGCCCGTTGCGCCCCCTGCCGGCATGTCGCAGCGCACACCAGTGGTCCGTGATACGCGCGCTCAGTCACGACAGACACCGACCCGGGGAAAGGCGTTAAAGCAGACCGGTCGTCATCGCGCTGTCACAACACCGAAAGTGGCGAGTCGTGAGCGATAGTAAGGTTCGTCAGTCCCCACGGAACCGGCCGTGACGGCGCAGAAAAGCATCAACGAAGCGCTGAGGAGAAGCATCGTCCAGTTGAAAATACAGTGATGGCTCAATCAGTTCGACTTCCATAACGCGGTACTGCCCCTGATAGCGCACTAAGTCAATGCGTGCATACAGTGCGTCATTCGGCATGGCAGCCAGGGCTGCCTCAGACATTTTAATCGCACCCGCATCTGGCGTGACCAGCGCTAGTTGTCCGCCATGCTCTTCCTGGACCCGGAAGTCACCGCTGGCCGGACGTTTTACAATGGCATGGCTGAGCGCTCCGTCAAAATAAAAAAGTGAGTACTCACCTTCTTCCAGAATATTGCTGATGAAAGGCTGAACCATTAAGGCTCGCTGGCTAAACACGGCTGCCAGCGTATCTGCGTCACGTTCCAGCATCGCTTTATTCAACCGGAACGTGTCGTCGGCATTGGCGCTCAATACCGGCTTGACGATCAGTGTGTCGGTGTTAAACCGGGCAAACTGCGCGTTAACCTGTTGTTGCTCCCAGCTGTCCAGCCATACCGTGGGTATCGTTGCAACGCCGTTATCAGTTAAGTCCCTCAGGTAGGTTTTGCGCATATTCCAGCGCATCAGCGGCAGTGGGTTTTCAAGGTGTGTATCAGACTCACCTATTTCAGTCAGACAGGTCGAAAAGGCTTGAGGTGCCGTCTGATAATCCCAGGTGCTGCGCACAATCACCGCATCAAAGCTGTTCCAGTCAACGCCCTTCTGGTGCCAGGAAATAGTTTCGACTGCCCATCCTGCATCATTAAAGTACGGAATAAGCAGTTCATCGTACACGAAGAAGTCTTCCAGATTATCGGTTGATAAAAAGGCGAGTTTATTTGAATACGTCGTTGTCACAGTTACCTCTTACACAATCTGTGTTGTTACAGTAATGGCATTGCTCATCGCTACCCGTTTTTTTTCAGTATCGCATTTTTATTCTCAGAAGTGGCATGGCCTGCGGGTAATTCTTAAAAAAGTGTCATGATCTTTTACAGGTCAGCAGACTACTTATTTGCCTGTAATTTGAAAATAGCTGATATGCGCGACATACAACCGCGCAGAACTCTGTCTGCTTTTCATACTAAAGCCGAATGTTGTTGCAGGAAAAAATTTCCTACACTTATACGCACAGTTTCAATAGAAGGCCGATCATTTCCTTCCCCAGCAGTAATTAGTTAAGAGGTAAGCGGTGTTGCAGTATTCCTGGATAGCCGACGGGCATAAGATTTTTCGTGTTGTTTTAGTCGTACAATGGCTTATTGCCATTGCTATTGGACTGGTTACCGGCGAACTGCTTGTGGCATTTTTATTTGGCATTCCTATCGCCGTAGTACCGCTTGTATTAAGCATTCAGAGCCCGTTTTCGGCATTCAGCCGGCATGCTATGGGTGTGGGTGTGCAATTAATGGCGGCGCTGCACATCCATCAGGCGTTTGGCCTTATTGAAATGCACTTTGAAATTTTTGTGCTGCTTGCCTTTATTTCTACGTTTCGCGACTGGAAGGTCGTCGCCTCATCCACACTGGTCGTTGCTCTGCATCACATTGGCTTTTTCTTAGCACAAAGCCAGGGAGCCGGTGTCTATATTTTTGAAGAGGGGCATGTGACATTCCCTATTCTTGCGTTGCATGCAACGTTTGCAGTCGCAGAAGGGGTGGTTCTGATGCTGATTGCCAAACGGTCACATAATGAAGGTGCCGGGGCAGCCGAGTTAGATCGGGCGATTAATGAGATCATCAGTCAGGATGGGATGCTCAACCTTGATGTCAGCGTATCTGATCAGTTTGCCGTGACTCGCAAATTCAATCAGCTGTTACACCAGGTTACTGAACTGGTCGAGCAGTCAAGAGCGCTGACAGCCAAAGTTATCAGTGGTTGCGACACCATGGAAACGGTGGCGGCCACAATGCGTGATACGTGCGTAAAAACCGATAAAGAGGTCAATATGGTTTCCGTTGCTTCCGAAGAAATTGCGCAAACCATGGCAATGGCAGCGCAGCAGACCAATCTGGCCCACGACAAAACCTCAATGGCAAGCGAATACGTGGATAACGCGCGTGACTCGACTAACGAAACCGCCAGTACCGTTGATTCACTGCGACAGTCGCTAAACGGTGCGGCAGCCACGAATCAGGAGCTTAATGCGCAATGTGAGAACATTGCTGATGCAATGCGCGCCATTACCGCCGTTGCCGAACAAACGAATTTGCTGGCACTTAATGCCGCAATTGAGTCTGCCCGGGCTGGCGAGCATGGGCGGGGTTTTGCCGTGGTTGCAGACGAAGTACGAACACTGGCGATTCGCAGTAAAGAGAGTGCTGAACAAATTACCGCAATTACCGACAAACTGGTCGCACGCACGGCACAATCTGTTATCCAGATGCAGGACTGTGTCACGCTGGTCGATGACGCAGTGGCCTCATCAGAGCAATCTACATCTGCCATGGAACGGATCCTCGGTGAGATCCGGTCAGTTGAATCGAGCATGACAGAAATCGCATCGTCAGCCACCGAGCAGGAGTCGGCCACGCAATCTATTGCCGAAAGCGCCGGCAAACTGGCGGAGTATTCAAGTGAAGAGGTGCAGGTGGCGCAGCAACTTTCCTCAGAACTTGCGTCGTTAATCGACAATTGCGCTCGCATGGAAAGTGCAATAGGACGGTTCAGACTGTAATGCCCGGTTGGCTGAAGTGGGCGCTGTTGTCGCTGTGGGCTCTATCTCTGCTAGCGGGTATGCTGCTTTACAGCCAGCGGCAGTTAACAGACTTTGATCCCAGCCTGGCGCTATCGCAGGCGGCTGCTTCGCCAACCTTCGATGCCGCGTTTGTCGAACTACTTAAGGACAACGGCGTTAAACCCGGCAGCATTGTGCATTTGCAAAGTGACGCGGGCTGCTACTGTAACCAGCTTACTGCACCTCATAAGCGACAACTGTCGGCTCGTCTGGGCGAGAACTATCAGCTTAAACAGATTTCGCTGGACGCGTCACCGGCGCTGCAAAATCTCATTACCGCGTTTCCGGCTGTTGCCATTGTTGATAAGCAGGGAGTGCTACGTTACCTGGGCCCCTATGCGACTGGCTACGGGTGTTTTACCGGTGCCACCCTGGTCGACTTTATTGCCCGTGCAGCCACTGCGACGACCAGCCCTGGTGCTATTATCAATGCTCAGGCGACAGGGTGCTTCTGCCAGACCTGAGCGGTTGTGAAAAGCCGCAGTAACCTAAGCGCCCCCGTTTTCGGCGCAATCACCACTCATCCCTTTAATATGGGCAACCACGCTTCTGCCGAGCGCCGACAGGTCGTAGCCGCCTTCAAGCATGCTGACTATGCGACCATGACAGCAGCGGTTAGCCAGCTCCCGGATACGCGCACTGATCCACTTATAGTCGTCTTCACGCAGCCGCCAGTAAGCCATAGGATCTTCGGCATGACCATCAAAGCCCGCAGAGACCAGGATAAGCTCCGGCTTAAATGCGGCAACAGCATCAAACCAGGGAGCAACAGCCTCACGAAATGTCGCACCATTCGTCCCGGCCGCCAGTGGAGTGGCTATAATATTGTCTGCGCTGGCCGGAACGCCTTTGTGCGGATAAAACGGGTGCTGAAACGCTGAACAAAAAAGGATGCGCTCATCACCGGCCACAATATCCTCGGTGCCGTTACCGTGATGCACATCAAAATCCACAATCGCAATGCGTGACAGCCCGTGGGCATTCATCGCATGATGCGCGGCTACCGCAATGTTGTTAAAAAAACAAAAGCCCATAGCCGCATTATGTTCGGCATGATGGCCAGGCGGGCGCACTGCACAAAAGGCCTGACGATCGTTACTTTGCAATACCCAGTCTACCGCATCACAGCCCGCGCCGGCTGCCTGAAGCGCAGCGGTCAGTGTATGACTGTTCATGGCGGTATCCCCGTCCAGCCAGACCGTGCCCTCTTCAGGGGCCCGCGCAAATATACGTTCGATGTACGCCTTATCATGCGCCAGGTTAAGCTGCTGCTGACTGGCTGTCGCTGCCTCGGCATGCTCACACACCATATCAAGGCCCGAGGCTAGCAACTGATCATCAATGGCATGCAGCCTGTCGGGCGACTCAGGATGGTCCGGTCCCATATCGTGGCGACTGCCCGTGTTCCCGCGAAATATGCATACCGTCATTTTACATGCTCCAGCTTCAGCACCAGTTCTACGTCTGTGGGATCATCGCTTAACACCCGCCTGAACCCGGCCTGCTCGAAAATGGCGATCATTGGCGTATTCTCAGCGCGCACATAGGCCATCATGGTCGCAATTTGCCGCGACCTTGCGATATCGATAAGTTGCCTTAGCAGCCGCGTCGCCATGCCTTTGCCCTGCTGCGTCTCGCGGGTAACGAACGCCACCTCACAGGCATTGGCCGCCGGCGCATAATAGAAACGTCCCACAGCATGGATGGTGATCCGTGAGCCTTCCTGTCTGACAATACACAGCGCCGCATCGCTTTTCTGATCAACACTGACCAGGTTGCACGACTTCTCCCGCGACATTTGCTTGGGGTCGTAGTTATAGCGCAGGCGCAGTGTTTCTTTGGTGTGGGAGTAAAAAAACTCCTGCAGGCGACGTTCATCGGCGGGGTTGAGCGGCCGCATGTAAAACGTCTCTCCCTGTATATTTAGTTTTTTAAGCTGAATAGCACCCAGTTCGGGGATGTCTGTGGGGTATTTTTCCTGATAGTGCGGTACCCAGTAATGTTGCCGTACTTCGTTGAGCAGCTCGCCACGAAATTTAGGATGAGCAACACGAATCAGCTCCAGTGCCCGTTCACGGATACTTTTGCCTTTCAGCGAGGCAATGCCGTATTCGGTTACCACATAATGGACGTTACCCCGCGAAGTGACCACGCCAGAGCCTTCCGTAATACAGGGCCGGATCCGGGAAATAGATTCATTTTTAGCGGTCGACGGCAGTGCGATGATGGGCTTGCCGCCTTTTGACATAGATGCGCCAGACACAAAGTCGACCTGCCCGCCCATGCCGCTGTAGAAATCGTAGCCCAGTGAATCCGCCACCACCTGTCCGGTTAGATCAACCTCAAGGGCGCTGTTAATCGCGATCATGTTGTCATTTTTAGCGATATTGGTGGGTTTGCTGACATAACTGGACGGGTAAAACTCGATGTGCGGGTTGTTGTCAATCAGCGTATACAGACGTTGCGTGCCGATGGCAAAGCTGGTGACCATTTTGCCCGGGTGAAATGTTTTCTTTTTATTGCTGATTGCCCCGGCTTCAAGCAGCCCGATAATACTGTCGGTCAGCATTTCGCTGTGGATCCCAAGGTCGCGATGATTCTGCAGGTATTTCAGTGTGGCACTGGGAATTTTGCCAATACCAAACTGCAGTGTTGCGCCGTCCTCCACCAGCATAGCCACATACTGGCCTATACGCTCGGTCACCGAGTCTATGGACTGCGTGGGAAGTTCCACCAGTGGCTCATCAGCTTCGATACAGGCGTCCACTTCACTAATATGAATATAGGAGTGCCCTGCCGTACGTGGCACAAACTGATTGAACTGGGCAATGACTTTTTTGGCCTGACGCACCGCCGACATCCCAATATCGACGCCGGCGCCCAGCGAACAGTAGCCGAACTCATCCGGTGGGCTTAAATTGACAAGAGCAGCGTCAATGGGCAGCGTACCGTCACTGAAAAGCCCTGACATTTCCGATAAAAAGCAGGGCGTGTAATCGGCCCTGCCTTCATCTACCGCGCGTCTGACCTCATTGCCCCCGATAAAGAAGGTATTGACCTTAAACCGGTTTCGGTACCCTTCCTGCGCCCAGCGCGTATCGCCAAGCGCCAGCATATGCACCATTTCAATGTCAGAAAAGCCGCGACCATGATCAATTAAATGCTGTACAAGCTGGTACGGAACAGACGCCGTACCACCCACAAATACGCGGCATCCAGAATGAATGAGTGACGCCCAGTCCGGGGCCGGAGGAAGTGTCGCTGCCATGACGGTCTCCACCAATGCATGAGTTGTCCTATCATGCCACATCTGTTCATTGGTGTAAGGCGTACGTCTGCGCCATTAGTCGTAGACAGAATCAGCCGGACCGCGCAGGTCCGGCTGTACAGGCCTAACTGTCACCCCGCCGGAACAGCTTTTCTACCGCCACATAGAACATAGGGACAAAGAAGATAGCCAGGAACGTGGCCGCCAGCATCCCGCCCATTACGGCAATACCAATGGCATTCTGCGATGCCGCCCCCGCACCGGACGCGAGCGCAAGGGGTGTAACTCCCAGAATAAAGGCCATGGAGGTCATCAGGATCGGACGAAAGCGTTGTTTCGCCGCAATCGATACCGCTTCCATCAATGGTGTGCCATGTTCATGCTGTTCTTTCGCAAACTCAACAATCAAAATGGCGTTCTTAGAGGCCAGCCCCACGGTCGTCAGAAACGCCACCTGCAAATACACATCGTTGGGTAAGCCAAACAGATAGGCGGCGGTCACCGAGCCCAGTACACCTAACGGTACCACCAGCAGGACTGCAAACGGCACCGACCAGCTTTCATACAGCGCCGCCAGGCACAAAAATACCACCATTATCGACAGCGCATATAACATAGGCGCCTGCGAGCCTGCTTCACGCTCTTCATAGGACAGCCCTGACCACTCATAGCCAAAGCCACTGGGCAATTGTGACACCAGGTTCTGCATTTCCTGCATGGCTTCACCGGTGGATACACCAGGCGCCGGGCTGCCCTGCAGATTGACCGATGACACCCCGTTAAAGCGCTGCAGTTGCGGACTGCCATAGCGCCATTCGGTAGTTGCAAAGGCACTAAACGCGACCATGTCACCGTCATCGTTACGCACAAACCAGTCATTTAAATCTTCCGGATCCATACGGTGCGGCGCATCGGCCTGCATATACACGCGTTTAACCCGTTCATTATCGATAAAGTCATTCACATAGCTGGAGCCCCAGGCAATTTGCAGGGTGCGGTTAATGTCACTTAAGGAGACACCCAGAGCAGAGGCTTTTTCGCTGTCGATATTGATTTTAAACTGCGGTACATCGCTTAAACCATTTGGCCGTACACCGGCCAGCTTAGGATTCTGCGCAGCCATGCCGAGTAACTGGTTACGCGCGTCCATCAGCGCGCTGTGGCCATTACCTGCACGGTCAACCAACTGCATATCAAAGCCAGTCGCATTCCCCAGCTCCATAATGGGTGGCGGCAGGATAGGGAAGGCCGACACATCCTGCAACTGCGAGAAGGCACCGAATGCCTGCTGAACGACCGCGAAAGCCGATTCACTTTCATCGCGCTCCTCCCAGTCTTTCAGGTTCACAAAGCCCATCGCGGCATTTTGTGCCTGACCGGAAAAGCTAAAGCCCACCACAGTGAACAGGCCGTTGACCGCCCCACCCTGGCTGTCCAGCAGATAATCCTCGACTTCCTTCACCGATTCCAGTGTACGGTTTGCCGTGGCGCCGGGTGGCGTATTCATCAGCACAAACATGCGCCCCTGATCTTCATCAGGCAAAAACGAGCCAGGCAGCTGCATAAATATCAGTCCCATACCGCCAACCAGCACGGCATAAATCAGTACAAACCGTTTGAGTCTGGCAGCCATGCCCGTAGCGACTTTCTGATACCGATCACGGCCTTTATTGAAATAACGGTTAAACCAGCCAAAGAAGCCTTTGTTCTTATCATGCTGCGGGTCATGTTTTTTGAGTAAGGTGGCACACAGCGACGGTGACAACACAATGGCCACCAGTACCGAAAAGGTCATGGCCGAGACAATGGTGATTGAGAACTGGCGGTAAATAGACCCGGCCGAGCCACTGAAAAACGCCATTGGAATAAAGACGGTAGAAAGCACCACCGCAATTCCCACCAGCGCACTGGTGATCTGTGACATGGACTTTTTGGTCGCCGCGACAGGATCAAGCCCTTCTTCTTCCATGATCCGTTCAACATTCTCGACGACCACAATGGCATCATCAACCAGCAGACCAGTAGCCAGTACCATAGCAAACATGGTCAGCACATTAATGCTAAAGCCAAACACGTAGAGCACGGCAAATGTTCCCATCAGCACTACCGGCACCGCTATAGTAGGAATAAGCGTTGCCCGCCAGTTTTGCAGAAACAGCAACATGACTAAAAAGACCAGCACCACGGCTTCGATCAGCGTTTGCACCACCGAAGTGATGGACTGATCGATAAACGGCGAACTGTCGACCGGGTACACCACTTTAACGCTGTCTGGCAGGCTGGCGCTGAGCTCTTCTACCCGTTGTTTAACCGCTTCAATGGTTTCCAGTGCGTTGGCGCCTGACGCGAGACTGACCGCCATACCTGACGCGGGCTTGCGGTTGTAGCGTACAATGTTGTTATAGGACTCCGCTCCCAGTTCAACACGCGCCACATCTCGAAGACGCACCTGAGAGCCATCGGTATTTACCCGCAGCACAATATTTTCAAAATCACGGACCGTCTGCAGACGTGACTGCGCCTGAATTGTAGCGTTGATCTGCTGGTCCTTCACGGCTGGCATGCCGCCCAGTTGACCGGCCGAAACATCGGTATTCTGCACCTCAACTGCAGCCTGAACATCAACCGGTGTCATGTTGTAACTGTTCAGTTTGTCCGGGTCCAGCCAGATACGCATAGAGCGCTGCGCACCAAATACCCGCACGCTGCCCACACCGTTAACCCGTGAAATGGGATCGCGGAACTGTGAAATCAGCATATCGCTGAGATCAAACTGAGTAAATTCGTCGGTTTCTGAATAAAAACCCACAGCCAGCGCAAACGCGTCGTTTGACTTGGTCACCGTGACACCCTGCTGCTGAACCTGTTGCGGAAGCAGCGGTACCGCTCCCTGTACTTTGTTTTGTGTCTGCACCTGGGCAATGTCGGGGTCGGTCCCGGGTGCAAAGGTCAGGGTAATACTCATGGTGCTGTTGGAACTGGACGCAGAAAAGTAGCGCAGGTTGTCAATGCCCGACAGGCTCTGTTCGATAACCTGCGTCACGGAACTTTCCACCGTTTCAGCGGACGCACCTGGGTAGCTGGCACTGATGCTGACCGTGGGTGGAGAGACTTTTGGATACTGTTCGACCGGTAACTGGCTTATCGCCAGCACACCAGCCATCATGGTAATAATGGCCAGTACCCAGGCGAAAACAGGACGATCGATGAAAAAACGCGCCATAACTCTACCTCCCTGCTTTAGCCTTGCTGATTCGCCGCTGATGAACGCTTCGACCAGGGCTGAGGCGTAACGCTCGCACCTGGCTGTACTTTCTGATAGCCAGTGACGATGACCTTGTCACCCGCTTTGAGTCCGCCTTCCACGACATACTGATCTTCATAGATTTCAGCCGTTTTGAGGATGCGCTGCTCCACTTTGTTATCACTGTTGACGATCATCACCGACAGCGCACCATTCGGCTGACGGGTAGTCGCTCGTTGCGGCACCATAAGCACATCTTCGGTACCGGTTTTGACATGGGCTTTCACAAACATACCCGGCATCAGATCACCATCCGGGTTAGGAACTTCAGCACGCAATGTCACCGAGCCGGTTGTCTGTTCCACGGTGACTTCAGAAAACTTAACCGTGCCCTCGTGCGCATACGTGACCTGAGAGGTTTCATCCATGGTCAGTGAAACCGGCAGTGAACGTTGCTCGCGCATGGTTTGTCGCAGCGACATAATGGCGTTGCCCGATTCCTGCATATCAACGTAGACAGGATCAAGCTGCGTGATCACCGCCAGTTGTTGTGTCTGGTTGGTTGTTACCAGCGCACCTTCAGTCACAAATGACCGGCTGATTTGCCCACTGATAGGCGCATAGACCTTGGTGTATTCCAGGTTAACCCGCGCCAGTTCCACCGCAGACTCAGCCACACTTATTGCCGCCAGCGCCTGATCTTTTTGCGCCACGACATCGTCATATTCCTGTTTGCTGACCGCATTTTCGGCAACCAGATCATCGTAACGGCGCGCTTTGGCTTCCAGCGTTTTAAGGTTTGCCTCGGCACTTTTCTTATCTGCAATGGCACTGTTCAGCCGGGCCCGGTAGCGGGCATCATCAATCTGATAAAGCTGCTGCCCTTTCTCTACCTGCGCACCTTCTTCAAACAGGCGCTTGGTGATTACACCATCGACCTGCGGGCGCACCTGCGATTGCCGGGACGGTGTCACCCGGCCGGGCAGCACATACTCATGCGTCATGGCCTGCGGTGAAAGGGTTATTACGGATACCGACTGTGGTGGCCGTGCCTGAACCTGCGCACTGGCCTGACCCTGCGTATTATCACCACAGCCTGCCATCAGAGTAACGGCGAATGCCGCAATCAAAAAATGTAAAAAATGTCTCATACCTGATTATCTACCCTTAAATAAGACGCATTGGACATAGCCGGAATTCATGCTAAATTAATATACATACACGCATGTATGTTGTCAATTTGACTTTGAGGTAACCGCTTTATGCGCCGTACAAAAGAAGAAGCAGAAAACACCCGACAGGCTATCCTGGATGCTGCAGTTACCGTGTTCAGCGACCGGGGAGTCGCAAAGTCAACGCTGGAAAATATCGCGCGGGAGGCAAAGGTAACCCGAGGTGCGATTTACTGGCACTTTGCCAATAAAGTTGAAATTTTCGATGCGTTACATGACCACCTGCATTCTCCGTTTATTCAGCGTATTTTGGAAGGCCTGGAAGTTGAACATGCCGATCCCGTCGGCCAGTTGCAGAAAATATGTACCGAAATACTGACGGAGTTACATGAAGAGCCGCAGACGCAAAAACTGCTTACACTGTTTTTGCTGAAATGTGATTACTCCGGTGAGTTTGCCGACAGCAAAGCGAAGTTTCTGGCCAAAAAGCGCCGCACCTACGATGCATTTGCCGCCTACTTTACTAAAGCAATAGAGGGCAACTATATTTCAGCAAAGGCCGACCCACACTTGCTGACTCTGGCGCTACAAAGCCTGTTTCATGGCCTGGTGGTGGAGTTTCTGGAAGATCCTGTCACGATAAATCTGCAGCAGGACGGGCCGCGACTGATGGCCATGCTGTTTGCCAGCTTCAGGCACTACTAGGGAAGGTGCGAATAAGTCTATCGCCGCTCAGGCTCACAGCCAAGTGCCTGGTCAAGGCGGTCTTTTGCAGGCCTAACGGGTTAAGTCAAAAAAGGCCAACGCAGACCAAGTGGTTGGCTGTAAGCCCCGAAGGGCGAGCCCTGAAGCACGCATTCGCTGCGTTAGCTTTCTTACCAAGGACTTTGGCCATTGCCCGCGAAACCTGCCTTGCGACTACGCACTTCAGGACTCGCTGAGTGATGATAGACTTATTCGCATCTTCCCTAGAGAAGTGCTTACCATAGGAGACGGTCATTGCGCGGGTAACCTGTCTTGCGACTACGCACTTCAGGGCTCGCTGAGTGATGTTAGACTCGTTCGCGCCTTTCCTGGCGTCCGGCATACCCGCTGACTAAGACAAATTGGCTAATCCTGCGCTGACGCACGCACATAGTCTGTTAACATACTGTAGGCTCTGACCAGTTGTTTCGCGGCGGCCGGATCGCCCCCCTTGTCCGGATGATGCTGGTGTATAAGCCGGCGATAATGCCGTTTAATAGTGCCAAGCGTCAGTGGTTCATCCGCACTGAGTTCAAGTACCTGTCTGGCCTTTGCGATTTCTTGCGTCGACAAGGTGTCGTGGCTGATATGCCCGCCCATACGCTGCCAGAAATCATCGAGCAGGGCTTCCACATCGTCTTTGCCTGTCTCATCAAAATTACCCCAGTTGAGGTAGTAATCGCGCAGAGGATCTGAAGGTATGGGTGCCGACGACGGTTCTGAGGTTTCATGCAGTGTAATCTTTAGCGTATGAATTGCCAGGTGTCCGACGCCCTGTGCGTGCCAGCGCAGCTGCAATTGATAAAGCGCATGGAAAATCACAAAGTGAGTCTGAAACAGAGCCAGTGACTCGCGCAGCGCTTCCTTATCAAACAGGTTGTAAGGCGCCTTCTGCAGCCTGGCAATCAACGTATACTCGCTGACACCGGCGGCAAACCACTGGCTGTGATCTTCCAGCAGGTCGGCAATAAACAGTGCAACATTCTGAGCGTGAATACCCCGTTCTCCTTCGGCACAACATTTCGTCAGCGTCGCATTTGCGACAATAACGGTCAATGTGTATCAATGCGCAAGTTTCAGTACCGCGACACCACCCACAATCATGGCAACCCCCAGATAACGCGCCAGCGAAGAAGGCTCGCCATAGATAAGCACACCCAGGAAAAATGTACCGGCAGCACCGATACCGGTCCATACCGCATAGGCCGTTCCCATCGGGATCTGCTTTTGCGCCAGCCACAGGCAATAGCCGCTTGCGCACATAAATCCTATCGCCATGGCGATGCCAACAAAGCGCGTTTCAGCCTGCTGGGCAAACTTCAGCCCGACCGGCCAGCCAATTTCAAGTAATCCGGCAACGACAAGGTAAATCCAGCTCATTGATAATCCTCTGTTTGTCACATGACCGTGGCATGTTGATGCTACTCATTAAAAAAGGTTTGAATTTCTTCAAACCTTTTTCGCTGACTGTCGGGAAAAGTACCTCGACCTTCCTCAGTTGCAGCGTTGACCCTGACGAGATGATCGTCGGTCAGCATCTTATACTGTATCACGCCAGATATGGCCGGGATATCGGTTCACACCTGCAGCAGGTCATGGAATGGCGTAACGCAGCGATGCACCATTCAGGCTGGGCATCGGGTTTGAGAGATAAAAAAGCCTGGCCGCGTCACTGCGGTCAGGCTTAATAATTTGCCGTTGGAAACGACGAGATAGTTGCAGGATGTTATACCCGGTGTCGAAACCGGATTAGCCTTTTCTGCGGCCAAACAGGCTCAGACCAATCAGAGTCAGAGCAAATAAACCTAACGTACCTGGCGTTGGAACCTGCGCCTGTACATTGTTGACAGACAATGCCGCACGTTCAGCGCCATCAATGGCAAACTCAAAGCTGTTACCACCACTGTTGCTATTCTCTGCCCAGAAGAACGTTAACTGGTTACTGCCAGCACCTAATTGCATATTCTGAGCAATCACACTGTTATTGCTCCAGCGCTTTGACCACCACAGGTTACTGTTGATATCAGCGATAAGCGCGCCGTTATGGAACAGTTCAGCACCATTACCCGCATCCAGACCTGCAAAGAAGCTGAACTGACGCTCAGTCCCCGGAAACAGGTTAATCGTCATTTTGTAGATGCTATTGTTAAACTGACTGCCGCTGAACAACATTGTAGCGGCTGTGAAGGCTTCACTTGAGATGTCGTCGGCATCCAGCCCAGCCCAGTAGCCAGCCAAATCAACGTTAGTGTTATTACCAAAGTTGGCATCGGCTGACTCAATCGTGATTAGGGCAGCGTTTGCAGAAAAAGAAACCGTAAAAAGCAGCGCACAGACAGCAAATAATTTTTTGTACATTTTGTAAACTCCAACAGCTAAGTACTCATTAATTAGCTATCTCTATACATTTATCGTGCCAAATTTTAAGTGCATGTTTTTTATGGGTAATTTCATGCCCATTTTTGACCCTGTAAAATTTTCAGACAGTTTTGCAACGATTATACGGTGGCTACCGCGACTAATTAGCCGCGCTCGTTTACGTCTATGCTCTTCACTCAAACCAGGACTTTATCGCCTTTTGCTGTTTAAGCGCTAAACATACACGTGAAAAAAATCAGGTCAGGCAACCACAGCCGCCAGCTTGTTGTAGAGTGTTTCTATATCTATGGGCTTAGCAATATGATCTACAAAACCCATCGCTAAATAATCGTCGACATCTTTAGCCATAACATTGGCAGTGAGGGCAATCACAGGGGTTGTCGGATTAATCCTGCTTATCTTCCTGTAGGCTGCAACACCGTCTAACTCTGGCATTTGAATATCCATTAACACGGCGTCGTATGAGTCTTGTCCAAATGCATCAACAGCTTCTGCTCCGTTTTCAACAAAGTCCATTTTAATGTTTGTTGGCTCTAGCATTGAGCCAATGATCAGCCGGTTAATCTCATTATCTTCAGCGATCAGGACTCTCTTGCCGTTTAGTTGGGTTGGGGCTGCTACCACACCTTTTGCGTTTGATTTGATTAACTCTGTCGACGGCAGGGGCAAGGTCACGACAACGCATGTTCCTACATTCTCTTCGCTCTTAACCTCTATCGCGCCGCCCATCATTGAGATGAGGCTTACCGTTATTGACATCCCCAATCCTGTCCCACCATACCTTCTGGTGGTCGATGAATCCGCCTGCTGAAAACGTTCAAATATTCGGTTTTGTGCCTCAACCGACATACCAATCCCAGTATCAGATACCGAAAATTGTAAAGCTACACCATTATTAATATGAGCGTTTTCCAGAAAGACACTGACTTCCCCGTGGTGCGTAAACTTCACAGCATTCGAAACAAGGTTCAGCAATATTTGCCTGACACGTACAACATCACCCTGCCATCCATCATTGAAGCTGTCAGCACACGCTGTTAGCAGCTTTATACCCTTTTGTCTTGCTTCAATACTCAGGTCAGACTGCACTGACTCCATGACCTCCAACATTGAAAAAGGCCTTTTTTCTAAATCAAGCTTACCCGCTTCTATTTTTGAATAGTCCAGAATGTCGTTGATTATTGTTAGCAGGCTCGTCGCCGAATACCGCGCCTTTGAAACCAGCAGTTGTGATTTTGCATCAAGTTCGTTTTGATTAAGCAGCTGAAGCGTCCCTAAAATCCCATTCATTGGCGTACGGATTTCGTGGCTCATATTCGCTAAAAATTCACTTTTTGCTTGCGTAGCCTGTTCAGCGCTCTCCTTGGCATCCTGAAGCCGTATTGAGGCGTTAACATTGCTTGTTACATCCTGAAATGTACCGAATAAGCGAATGCACTTCCCATCTTTATGTTCCGCCTCGCCCTTACTCACCACCCATCTGTGATTCCCTTTCGCTGTGATAATCTGCGCTTTCAGATCCCAGGGGGCCCCAGTGTTTATCGCGCTTTCTACCACGTTTACTATGTTATTGCGGTTTTTCCCTTCAACATAAAAAGCAATGGCACTTTCCATGTCCGGAACATAGTCTTCATTTGCCTCGTGGATGCAACGGGTCTGCTCACTCCAGTGAATTTTTTCGGTCCTGAGATCAACGGACCATGTTCCTATTTTTCCGACTTTTTCCAACTTTTCGAGCGTAGAAGCTTGCTCTCTAAGGCGTTCTATTGCTTTCTCCCTTGCTATTTCAGCGCCTAACCACTGAGCAATTAATTCCACATAGCCATAGTCATCAGACGTAAAAGGGGTGGTTGGATCTGGCGAGGAAAAATTAATCGTGCCAAATGTTTCGCCATCCACGATGATTGGCGCGCCCAGGTACGCCTCAAGCTTTTGGGTTTGGTAGCATGGGTGCGTCGCGATACGTGATCTGCCAGCGTGGTAAAACCCTGTTGCCTCGTTAGACGATAATGTGTGTACACAGTAGGTTTCGCCCAAAGCAAAGCACACGCCTGGTTTAAGCTCGGGTATGTCTGAAACGGCAAACAGGACCTCATACTCACTCCCTTCAATACGACTTACCAAGCCAATCTCTAAGTCAAAGAGTGACAGACCAAACTGTAAGAGCTTTTCCACCTTCTGCTCGAAGGAAGCCCCCTGTAATGAAACGATGTCGTGAAATGCGCGGAGCGGGTTCATAAGTAGCGTCTTCAGTCAGGCCATGGTGCTTATATCAGATTTATTGACCAGCCTATTGCGGCCATTTTCCTTCGCTTCGTAAAGCCCTTCGTCGGCATTGCTTATGAGATCATCCAGGGCTGTGTTCTCATCTGCTGGCGCGGCATAGATACCTGCACTCACCGTTACAATTCCATGGGGACTTAAAGCATGTTCAATCTGAAGTTGTGATACGGCTTGTAATACTTTTTCGACGACCCGTTGCCCCCCAGACGCCCCGGTGTAGGGGAGAAACAGTACAAACTCCTCACCTCCAAAACGGATTGCGCTATCCGTTGGTCTGCGTAGCGCTTTTTGAATAGCTTGCGATACCCCGGAAATAACCTCATCACCGGCTACATGACCATAGGTGTCGTTATATTTCTTGAATAAGTCAATATCCAGCATCACCGCGCAGACGTTCCCTTTGTCTCTCACGACTTGCCTGAGCAAGCGCGGAAGCTCATTATTAAAGTAATATCGGTTGTAAATTCCCGTTAACTGGTCTTTGTAAATGAGTGACTGCAGTAACTCAATGCGCCGTTTGTTCAGAAGATGATTACTCACACGGTGTAATAATGTTGACAATACAACAGGCTTTAGCAGAAAGTCTGTTGCACCCGCTTCCCAGCATTGATTTTGCGTTTCTATCTCATCTGAACCTGTGACAAAAATTACCGGAATACTGCGGGTCCTGGCGCGTTTTTTCAGAGACGTACATACATCAACCCCATTCATACCAGGCATGTGCATGTCTAAAAGCACTAAATCGATATGCGTATCTTCACATATCGCCACGGCTTCCTGTCCGCTCGATGCCAGTATGCATTGATAATCAGTCGAGAGCATATTCTTCAAAATTGTCGCATTAATGAGCTCATCATCAACGATTAAGATAACTGACCCATGCTCAGAACCCTTCTCTAAAAACGACTCGATTTCTGCGCTCTTACCGACTATCCCATTCACTGCCATAGGAGTATCGTGCCTTCTCTTCAATTAATTATAGTGGGGCAAAATTACTACCCTGTCATAGAACAGACCGTATCACTCGCGTTAAGCGAGTTTCTAACTAAATAGTCATTAAAATCATCAACTGGTAATGGTTTACTGTACAAATACCCTTGTGCGTCTGCGCACCCCAGCTTTATTAACAATGCCTCGTGCTCACAGCTCTCAACCCCTTCACAGACAAGGTGTAAGTTCAGAGATTTTGCCAGCCCAATAATGGCTTTGACGATACAGGCCGCTTGCGGGTCGCATGTCACATCTTTAACGAACGATTTATCAATTTTTATTACATCCAGCTTAAAAGATCGTAAATAAGACAAACTGGAATACCCTGTCCCAAAATCATCCAGAGCCACTGAAATCCCAGAGCGTTTTAATGCTTCCAGTGTTAAATTGGCGCTGTTAAAGTCTTCAACAAGCGCCGACTCAGTAATTTCCAGTTCAAGATATTGAGAAGGCAGGTTGTATTTTTTCATCGTCGCGACGACGGTTTCACTGAAGCGGTGATCATTAAACTGTTGCGCAGCAACATTCACTGCGACTTTGCAGGCTGTGCCTTGGTCCAGCCATTGTCTGGCCTGAGCGCAACTCTTTTCGAGTACCAGCTTACCTAAGCTTGAAATTAAACCGATCTCTTCGGCAATAGGAATAAATTCGTCAGGCGGTATAAAACGTCCATCCTCACCGGTTAATCTTGCCAGCGCCTCTGCGCCCGTCAGCTTTCCAGTGACCATATTAATTTGGGGCTGGAAATAAACCTGCAGACGCCCCTCTTTTAAGGCTGCGTGTAAGGCACGTTCAATACTCACTCTTTTGGTCAGTTGCGCTGTAAGGTCTTGCGAGTAGTAGGCGTAGTTGTTTTTGCCATTCCCTTTAACGTTATACATGGCATTATCAGCATGGCGCATTAGTTGGTCTGCGTCTTTTGCATCATAGGGAAACAGGCTGATCCCAATACTTAACGAAATACGCACATATTGGTTGTTTATCAGAACCTGTTCTTCGGCCATGCTTAAAATGTGAGACGCAATTTTATTTAAATGGGTAAGGTGCTGTATATCTCTAAGCAAAATAACAAATTCATCGCCTCCAACCCTTGAAATAGTCACGCTTTCAGGCACAACTTCCTCGAGCTTTTGGGCGACATATTTTATGACAGCATCGCCACCATTGTGCCCCAGTGTGTCATTCATTAATTTAAAGTTGTCAATATCCACTAACAGGAAAGCCAGCTTATTATTATTTAACGACGCTTCTTTGATTAACATCGCCAGACGATCATTGAGCAATAGTCGATTTGGCAGGCCAGTCAGGTGGTCGTGATGAGCGAGGTGGGACATCTTTGTCGCCATTGCTATAGCTTCAGTAATATCCTGAAAGACAATCACACCACCAATAAGCTCTCCATTTTGGTCAACAACTGGCGATGCGGAGTCTTTGATTCTGAACTCACCACTTACTTTGTTCACTACTTTAGAACTATGCATTACTCCCGCAGCCCGGTTTTCACGTAGTGCGGTATACAGCGGGTTTATCGCTTTTTTATCACTACTGACATCACGTAAATCCATCACTTCATCAATTGCTAACCCTACGGCCGCATTAGACTTCCATCCCGTTATTCGTTCGGCAGCCGGGTTCATAAACGTCACCAGCATATGTTGATTAGTCGTGATGACGGCGTCACCAATAGAAGCAAGCGTCGCATGGAGATGCTTTTTCTCTGAGTAAAGCTGACGATTTACTTTTTCGAGCGCGCTGGTCTGATGAATGAGTTTAAGCTGATTTGAGATCCGTAACGCTACCGTCTGTGTCTGTAAAGGTTTAGGCAGAATGTCGCTGGCCCCTGCTGCAAGCGCCTTGCCTTCAATTTCAGAACTGTAATGTGAGGTGGTAAAAATGATTGAAATGTAAGACGTGGCAGGATTTGCTTTTAACAGCCTTGCGGCGTCGAGTCCATTCTCTTGTGACAATTCAATATCAAGAATGACAACCAACGGTTTTAATTCGATACATGTTGCCAGGACGTTCTCAGGGTTGTCTGGCGACATTATTGTATAAGTTGCGCTGAGTGCCGATGCGAATGTTGATAGTGAACTGCTGTCATCATTAAAAATAACGACCTGAGTAGATTTCTCTAACTGGCACATGACAACTCCTTTTAGCCAGGTTAGTAACAGAGCCTTAGCGCCTTACTAACAGAAAAATAGTCAATTAAGGTTAGGCAGCGCTTCTGACCTCTGCAAGTAGACTTAAGTATACTTTTGGGTTGTTTTACACGTCATCTGACAACAGGGCTGATCCACGGGAACGTCCTGTTCACCTGCAGCAAAGATAAAAAATGAGTTAAGTTTACTGTGAAGTGCAAGGGAAGGAATGTATTGTCATCTTATTGGCAAGCGGTATAGGGCTCATAGTTCTCCAACATGTTTTTCTGGACGTGCGCGCTGGAAATCGTGGCAACCTTTGTTATGCGAAAACACCTTACACCACTTGTCCGGCAGCCCAGCCACTGGACCAGGCCCACTGAAAATTGTAGCCCCCCAGCCAGCCTGTGACGTCCACCACTTCACCAATAAAATAGAGGCCGTCTACGTCTTTCGCCATCATGGTTTTCGATGACAGGTTATCCGTATCTACACCGCCCAGGGTGACTTCTGCAGTGCGGTATCCTTCTGTACCGTTCGGTTTTACCTGCCAGTCATTCAGTGCACTGGCAATGGCATCACACTCGCTATGGGAAAGCTGTTTGACCGGACAGTTTCGCCAACCGAGGTAGTTAATAAGGGTGAGTGCCATACGTTTTGGAAAGAGCTGTGCAAGGCAGGTTGCCAGCAGCGCATCCGGAGAGCGGTTACGGGCATTCTCTATAAACGCCTGTGCATCGTTCTCGGGCAGCAGGTTTATCTGCAGCGTCTCACCGGGTGTCCAGTAAGAGGAAATCTGTAGCATGGCCGGGCCACTTAAACCACGATGGGTGAAGAGCATGGCCTCTTTAAAGCTGGTATCCTGACAGCCCGCGCTTACATCGACTGACACACCGCTGAGTTCGCTAATGTGTTGTTTGTCAGCATCGTGCAGCGTAAAGGGCACCAGCGCTGCCCGGGTTGGCAATACATTCAGACCAAACTGCTCAGCCACTTTGTAGCCAAAGGGCGTAGCGCCGAGTTTCGGCATACTCAGACCGCCGGTGGCAATCACCAGTGATTCACATGCATAGTCGCCAGATGAGGTCGACAAATAATAGCCGTTATCGCTTTTTTCAACCGACACCACCTCACAACGGGTCGTAACGGAGACGCCTGCCTTGTCACATTCACTGAGCAGCAACCTGACAATATCTTTGGCGCTCTCATCACAGAACAGCTGACCTAAGGTTTTTTCGTGGTAGGCAATGCCGTAGTCGTTTACCAGCGAGATGAAATCCCACTGCGTATAGCGACTCAGTGCAGACTTACAGAAATGCAGGTTGGCGGAAAGAAAGTTTTCAGCGCTGGCGTACATGTTGGTGAAGTTACAGCGTCCGCCACCGGACATCAGGATTTTACGTCCGACTTTCTTAGCATGATCCAGCACTTCAACACGCCGCCCGCGCTTACCCGCTTCGGCTGCGCAGAACAGTCCGGCTGCACCGGCACCAATGACAATCACATCACGCTGCTGTATTCCCACCTTACCTACTCCACTGTCTGCCGGATTAGCCTGCTATTAACGGCCTTAAGGGCGTTACTGCAGGCGTGAATTATACGGCATTGGTCTGGCGCCTCAATGGATATGAACGTTATTCCCGGTTGAATGCCGCTAAGGGGTGTGTGGTGGTCAGCACCATTTCAACCCGGGTACCGGGTTGAAAGGCGGTTTCATGACTAACGCGGATCTTCAATTCGTGGCCATTATCCATGGCGACGGCGTACAACCGGCTGCCCCCTTCGTAGCGGGCCCATTCGATAATACCATTGGTGTTGCTGTTATTGGCGCTCAGTGACAAATCATCCGGCCGGATCAGTACATCCACATCACCCTGTGCACCATTAATCGGCGTGGCCGGAACATCGCCTATTTCGGTGGTGATCATGCCATCGCACAGGTTGCCCGGCATGAAGCTGGCTTCACCCAGAAAGCGCGCAACAAAACGGCTGGCAGGCTCCGCGAAGCAGGCCTCGGGCGTATCGATTTGTTCCAGCACACCATTTTTTAACACCCCGACCCGATCGCCCACCGACAGCGCTTCGTCCTGATCGTGGGTTACCCAGATCGCCGGTACGCCTGCGGTTTTCAGCGCACTGCGAATTTCCCAGCGCAGGCTGTCTTTTAATGCGGCGTCCAGATTAGACAAGGGTTCATCGAGGAGCACAAACGCCGGCTCATGCGCCAGTGTGCGGGCCAGTGCCACACGCTGCTTTTGCCCACCGGAAAGACGCGCGGGCTTGGTATCGCGGAATTTATCCATACCCAGCAGTGACAGCCAGTGATCGGCCAGCGAGGTATTTTTCAGGCGGAAGCTGACATTCTGTTCAACGGTTAAATGCGGGAACAGCGCAAAGTCCTGAAACACCATGCCCACATTGCGTTTTTCCGGTGCCAGCGGTTTGTCAGCAGTGGATGTCCATGCGCCCAGCTGAATGCTGCCCTCTGACACAGGAATAAGCCCAGCCAGAGCCTGCAGGATGGTCGTTTTGCCGCAGCCCGTCGGGCCCACCAGCATCAGTATTTCATCATCGCCGAGCGCCAGGTTAAGCTTATCGACGACGCGGGTTGCGCCATAATTGACGGATAAATCACTGACTTTCAGCATTAACGACGTTCATCCTCCGAGAGTGTAAATTCAGCGCGGCGCTCACCTGACAGCATCAGGATAAGGCCAAGACCGGATAACAGTACCAGCAACAGACCCGGCACTGCTGCCCGCCCAAAGTAGCCGGCTTCATAGACCCGCCACATATAGGTGGCCAGTGTTTCAAAGCCGGTTGGTCCCAGCATCAGGGTGGCCGGCAATTCTCGCATGGCTTCAAGAAATACCAGCGCAGCGCCCGCTACCATACCACGTAACGACAACGGCAGGGTAATACGCATAAACGCTTCCCGGGGGCTCGCCCCCAGTACCCGCGCGGCTTTCACCATACTGGCATCAAGGTTCTCCGCAGTAGTACGAATACTGCCCACCGCCAGCGGAATAAAGCGCAGCACGTACGCCACCACCAGTAAGGCCAGGGTCTGATACAAAAACGGCAGTTGCAGGCCCAGATACACCAGCGCCGTGCCCATGACTATGCCTGGCACGCCAAAGCCAAAATAGGTGATCCGCTCCATCAGTCGTCCGGCTTTGCCTGCAATTGCAGCATGTGCCACCGGTAACGCGCACACCACCGCTGCGATTGCGGCCAAAAAGGACGCATAGGCCGAATTCCAGGCATAACTGAATTCAAATCCGCCGGTACCCTCACGCACCAGCCACACCATAAATATCGCCATTGGCAATACAATGGCCATGGCCACAATCGGCAAAAAACTCATCAGCATGGTGAAGTACTGCCAGCGGGCAGGCCATAACGTGAGATGTCGACCCGGGCGCTCTGTGGCACCGCCTACCCGTGATTCAAGAAACAGAACCAGCGCTACAATCACCATTAGTTGCAGTGACAGCATAGCTGCCTGACTGAGGCCAAAGGCGTTGTATTCCACAAAAATAACCCGGGTAAAGGTATCCAGCCCCATGATTGCCGGTGTGCCGAAATCGGATAAGGCATACAAGGCGGCCAGCAGTGCGCCTGCGGCGATACTATTACTGGCGCGCGGCAACACTACCCGCCATAAACTTCGCCACAGCGACAGACCTAAAAGTCGTGATGCATTGACCAGGCTGGCATCCTGACTGAGTAAGGAAGCACGGGTGGTCATCATGACAAACGGGTAGGTATACAGTGACATAATCAGCGCCGTTCCCCACAAGCCGCTGACAGCAGGCGTAGGCACGCCGGTGAGGGACTCAATTTCACCGCCGCGACCAAATGAGAAATACATGGCAAAAGCGCCTATGTAGCTGGGGAGTGCCAGCGGCGCGGCCAGCAAAACCAGCCATAATTTTTTTAACGGGCCCTGCACGTAAGCGGTAAACAAGGCCAGCGGTACACCCATTATGACAGAGCCAACGATGGTCAGTACCACCAGTGCCAGGGTATTGCCCAGCACGCGCAGATTATGGGTATCAAATAGCTGGGCACTGTCTGATGCCAGCGACACAAGCACGCCAACCGGTAAAATAGCCAGTAGCGCAATTAACAGTGCCAGCGGATAGGGCTTTGGCCATTTGCTCACAATACGCCAATATCCCGCATCATATTCAGGGTCGGACGTAAGTCGGCCAGTTTGCGCAGGTCCAGATCCGGCGGTGTCACTGTGTCAAGATTAGGTAACCCCTGGGGCATGGCGACATTGTTCACCAGGGGAATTTCATAGGCTTCAGAGGCGAGGTACGACTGCACCTCTTCGGTCAGCAGGTAGCGAATAAAGTTCACCGGTAAATCGCCGTCTTCCAGCGCCATTATGCCTGAGGCATTGACCAGACAGCCTGCATCATTATTGGTAAACGCCAGATCCACGTTGGCATCCGGCTTACCGGCTTTTAACCGCAGTGTGTAGTAATGATTGGCAAAACCTATGTCGACCTCACCACGCTCGACACCCATCACGACACCCAGTTCACCGGCATATTTTTTGGCATTGCGTTCAACACCCCGTAACCAGTCCCGGGTCGCCTTCTCGCCTTCCAGAATACGCATCGCCGTTACAAAGGACTGGAAAGAGGCATAGGCAGGCGCCCAGCCAATCGCCAGATCGCTGTCAGCCAGCGCCATAATGCTGTCAGGAATTTGCGCCGGGCTTACACGTTCGGTGTTATACGGCAAAGTACGAATACGCCCGGTCACTGGCGAAAAGCGCGGATACTGAAAACCCGGTTTAAGCTGAGTGATAATATCCTCAGGCAGTGTTTTAGCGAGGCCCTGATCGGTTACCATGCCGACCGACCCCGTATCTACTGCCCAGAACAAATCTGCACGGCGTACCCCGGCTTTCGCTTCGGCGACAATGGTATTGGCCAGCGCCGCGGTACCGCCCCGTCGAATTTGCAGGTTCAGCCCCGGATTACGGTCTTTAATGGCATCCAGAACATTTTCATACAGGCCGCCTTCCCCGCGCCCGAGGTACAGGGTCAGGTCACCTTCCAGTTTCGGTAACTGCTTCACCGAGCGCGGATTGCCGGCGGCGAAACTCAGCGTGCTGCTTAATGGCAGGGCCCCTAGAAGCCCGGCTGCGGCAAGCCCGCGTAACAATGTTCTGCGTTGCATACTACTACCTTAAAAGACCGATTTGCGGTTTTCTTCTGCCTCGACCAGCAGGCCCCGCGCTTTATCCAGTTTCTTCTGCATCGTTTCGACGACATCACGCACCGAATCGACACCTGCGTCCTTATCGATGGCTTGTGGCAGCGTCACGTTGAAGTCTTTTTCCAGTGACTCCACCAGCGCCGCGTCCTGTTCAATCAGGGCACCTTCAATACCTTCAAAACGCTGCATATAGGTTTCATGTACCAGTGTAGTGGCGACCTCGTGCAGTTGCTCTGCGTACTTTGCCACCACGCGATGCAAACGCTGTTTAATATCATCAATCACATCGGGACCTGAGGTTGGCTCTGACTGTGTAGTCTGAATTTTTTCAACCAGTCCGCGCTGCTGGTACTGGGCGGCAAGTTTAACCGCGCCCAGCGCCTGCCACAAGGCCTGTTGTAATCTGGCTTCTTCAGAGCGGACTTTGGCGACATCTGCCCCCTCATCAATGGCCTGCTTTACACCATAAATACCTTGCCAGATTGAGGCATAAATCGGCACATACTGGGTTTCTATGGCAGAGTGAAAATTCACTTCCTCCCAAAACTCGATCAACTGGTGAGTATCGACTTTACCTTTACCCTTCTCTTCATAGGCATCAACAACACCACCAAACTTTTCCTGTAGCCAGTGCACCTCTTCATTGTATTCATCGATGTGATCACTTAAGTGGTTCACCTGATCGGTAATTTCACCATTGGCCAGCGCCACATGACTGAACAACGGTGCACTCAGCGCCGCCAAAAGCGCAACAATGCGCGCATGTTTACTAACTGTTGCCATAACCTGTCCTGTCTGTTTAGTTTGTCTGAAAATGATACTTATTATCATTCGAAGAGTAAAGTAAGCTCGTCCGAGTTATACCGCCTGTCAGCGATACGGAAATGAAACGGCTAAAGTTTAGGGGGAAGGGAATAAAGGACGTTTCTTAACAAGGGCGATGGCCATTGCGTGCGAAGCCTGCCTTGCAACTACGCACTTCAGGACTCGCTGAGTGATGACAGACTTGTTCGCATTTTGTTTAACCGGGCTGCAATCGCAGCCCCGGTGGTTTAGGCAAGGGCTTTTAGCTCAGGGCCGACGTCCATTGCCTGCGACCCTGCCCCGCACTTCACTTGTCAGGATCCGCTGAGTGACGACAGACTTGTTCGCACCTGGCCTAGAGGCTGTCCAGCATGCTTTGCGCATCGCTGACTTCAAAACGACCTGGATCTTCGATATTCAGTTTTTTAACCACCCCGTCTTCGACCAGCATGGAATAACGAACCGAACGGGTGCCACCAAAATTACTGGTAGACATATCCAGACCAATTTGCTTGGCAAAATAACCATTACCATCGGCCAGCATAATAATCTCGTCGGCATTGTTCGCTTTGCCCCAGGCATCCATAACAAACGCGTCATTAACGGACAGACAGATAATGCTGTCGATGCCTTTCGCCTTTAATTTATCCGCCAGCGCCACATAGCCGGGCAGGTGTGCCTGTGAACAGGTCGGGGTGAATGCACCGGGCACGGCGAACATGACGACGCGTTTATCATTGAACAGGTCGCCCGTTTTTGGATTTACAAGCTCACCATCTTTGATCATGCTGAAGTCCACTTCAGGCAAGGTGCTGCCAACTTGAATCATTCTGCTCTCCTAAGCGTTGTGACAAATATACACATCGAAGCGATGCTTTTTGCTGGTTATAGCCATGGACGGTTTATCTGCGCCTAAAGGTTCTGCAGAGTTAGGACGCTTTACTACAACCCGGTTTTTTGCAAGCTGCCGGGCAGGTGGTAACAGCGCATCTGCGTCTGGATCATCTCCCAGCAATTGCTGAAACAGGCGCATTTCCTTTTTTACCATGGCCGATTTTTTACGGTGTGGGAACATGGGGTCCAGATACACCGCATCGACATCAGATTGATCCCAGTATTGCATCACTTCGGCGCTATTGCCATGTAATAACGTTAAACGCGCCGCAAGCAACGGGTCACTATCCTTGAGCCTGCGCAGGCCATCCTCCAGCAGCGCCGCAACAACGCTGGAGCGCTCAATCAGGGTAACGTGACACCCTGCCGAAGCCAGCACAAAGGCGTCACGGCCGAGACCGGGTGTGGCATCAATCACCCGGTAATCATCGCTGCCCTTCATACCAATCGCTTTTACAACAGGCTCACCTCGTCCGCCCCCATGGGCCTTACGGTACTGGCTTTGAGGTGACAGAAAATTCACGCTGACAGCATGTTTCTGCTGACGATCGGCGCCGTCATACAGGCCCAGCGATCCGTCCTGCATGCGCAGATACAAGCCATCTGGCACGTCGCCTGCAACCGGAAATTGCCAGCGCCTTGCAATGTCGGCACTGATGGCATCAGAGGGTGCAGCTACAAATACAATATCATGCATGGCCATACTGCTCCTTGTTACCAATCCAGCGGTTTATAATGGCCTGAGAGTGTGACGGATACTGGCGCCACAGTGTTCCCGCAATATCCTGCACCAGCGGTATAAGTTGCGCATCGCGTACCAGGTCAGCAATTTTAAGTTCGGCCATGCCGGTCTGCCGGGTACCCATTACTTCACCGGGGCCCCGGATCTCCAGATCTCGCTGTGCGATAAAAAAACCGTCACTGGATTCGCGCAGTACACCCAGACGCTTCGTCGCCGTTTTCGATAACGGGCTCTGATACATCAGCACACACTGACTCTCTACGGCGCCGCGCCCGACCCGGCCACGTAACTGGTGAAGCTGTGCCAGTCCCAGTCGCTCAGGGTTTTCAATGATCATGATGCTGGCGTTAGGCACATCCACGCCCACTTCAATGACCGTGGTCGCAACCAGTAAATCGATGTCTCCCGCTTTGAACTGCGCCATCACGGCCTGCTTCTCGGCCGGCTTCAGGCGGCCATGCACCAGTCCGACGGTAAGCTCCGGCAGCGCAGTTTTCAGGGTAATGGCCGCGTCTTCCGCCGCCTGGCACTGCAGCACGTCAGACTCGTCAATGAGTGTACACACCCAGTAAGCCTGTCGCCCACCCTCGCTGCAGGCCTCACGGATACGCTCAATCACATCAGCGCGTCGGGTATCGGGCAGTACTACGGTGGTGACCGGGGTACGTCCCGGCGGCAGTTCATCAATCACAGAGGTGTCTAGGTCGGCGTAGGCTGTCATGGCCAGCGTGCGGGGAATCGGAGTAGCGGTCATGATCAGCTGATGGGGAAAACGTCCCTGCTGCTCGCCTTTTTCCCGCAGGGCCAGGCGCTGATGTACACCAAAACGATGCTGTTCATCCACAATCACCAGCGCCAGGTGCTGATAGGTCACCTGCTCCTGAAAAATCGCATGGGTTCCGATGAGCATCTGGATGTCACCGCTGGCAAGCCGCGCCAGCACCTCATCGCGGGCTTTGCCTTTCAGCTTGCCGGCCAGCCAGCCGACAGTAATCCCCAATGGTGCCAGCCACTCGTTGAAGTTCGCTGCATGTTGCTCTGCCAGTAATTCGGTGGGTGCCATCAGTGCGACCTGATATCCCGCCCCAATCGCAGACAACGCAGCCAGTGCGGCAACCAGGGTTTTACCTGAACCTACATCCCCCTGCACCAGGCGCATCATGGGGCGTGCATGCTCCATATCCTGCTGAATATCGGCTACCACCCGCGATTGCGCAGCGGTCGGGGTAAACGGCAGGCTGGCAATGAAGGTGTCTGTCAGGCGCTGATCGACAGGTATGGCGATGCCAGGCTGCGCATCCGACTGCTGACGTACCTTGAGCATACTTAAATGATGGGCCAGCAGCTCTTCCAAAATCAGTCGGTACTGGGCCGGGTGCTGCCCTTCCTCAAGCTGTGGCATTGACACATCCGGCGATGGCCGGTGTACCAGATGCAGCGCTTCGTGCAAACTGACCTGCCCTTCATATAAGCCATCCGGCAACAGGTCGCTCAGTCCGCCCTTATCAAGCAGGGTCAGTGCCTGCTCGCTTAAGTTGCGTAAGGTCAGCTGTTTAACGCCTTCGGTAGTGGGATACACCGGTGTAAGTGCGGGTGGCAGCGCGTCGGCTTCCTCTGTCAGAGAAAATTCCGGGTGCATCATTTCCGGGCCCCATTTCCCAGCCCTTACTTCGCCAAAGCAACGCACCTCGTTACCCGGAGAGAGCATCTTGCGCTGCAATGCACCAAAATGAAAAAAACGCAGCGTAATGGTACCGGTGCCGTCGCTTAACTTTACCAGCAGCATCCGTTTTTTGCCGTACTGAATATCGGCACTCATCACCTCACCCTGCACAGTGACATGCGTGAAAGGCCGTGCCTGTCCAATTGCAACCACGCGAGTACGATCCTCGTACCGCATCGGCAGATGAAACAACATATCCTGCACGGTGTGCAGATCGATTTTGGCTAACTTCTCGGCCACTTTAGCCCCTACCCCTTTCAATGCAGTGATAGGGAGGGTGGCAAGCGATTGCATTCTGCGCCGGCCTCGCATCTGATGATTGACTATCGGCGCAGTGTACTGGATTGATTTTACATTGGCGAGAACAGCTTACGACCAGTCTTACACGACTGGCCGCAACCGGCGCTGTTTACTGATTATCTTCGGCGATGGCGCGGGCAACAGCCAGGATCATATTGGCTGATGGTCTTGCTTTGTAATCAGGATTCACATAGCTGAACTGAATCTTTGCCCCGGTATCAAGAATAAACACGGCGGGTGCTGGCAGCACGGCTTTGCCGTTGTCATCAAGTGTCAGTGCAATACCATGCTGTTTATAGCGTTCCTGTGTTTGCGCATCTAAATAAAAGCCAATACCAAACTCACGCAGTGACGCCAGCGACGTGTCGGTGAACAACTGCGCCGCAAATTCCGTTTTCAGCGCCTGTTCATTCAGACTGTCGGTACTTTGCGGGCTGATTGCGAGGATCTGATAGCCAAGTTCGAGCAATTGTTCCTCGATATTTTTTAGCTCCGCTAACTGACGATTACAGTACGGACACCAGCCACCCCGATAAAACAACACTACTGCAGGTGCCTGCGAGGTAAGTGCGTGCAAACTGACAGGATCACCCTCAGGCGTAGTCAGTGTGCTGTTGGGGGCCTGCATACCGGCCAGCAGTGGCGTGACCTTTTCTGGCGATGAGGCCAGGGTGTCGCGCAATGCGGCCGTGGCGGCAGGTGCGGAGACGATTAGCGTTGCAAGAATGACAAAGATATATACGACTTTCACGGGCGCCCTCATTAATAAATATGGCTCTGTGACTTACCAGACCCGGAAGCATACAAAATAATTACAGCGAATGCCGGAATTTACCCGGCGATTTCATCAGCGTGCAGTGCCTGCAAAACCGCCGGTGACACCTGAAGCTGCTGCCACCAGGCCTTGCTGGCTACAATGTGCCCATGATCATCGATAGGCGGGTAAGCAATGCCTTTGCGTTTACACATTTTCTGCAGACGCGGATAGCCCGCTTCAAATAACAGTTGCTGGCACTCTTCATCCGGCAATGTTGCCTTATCGTACAGACCGGCAATCTGACGCTGACGTTGCGCTTCATACAGAATCAGTGCAGCAGCCACAGACACATTCAGCGATTGCACCATGCCCACCATGGGTATGACAATATCCTGATCAGCCAGTGCCACCGCCTCGTTGCTAACGCCATAGCGCTCCTGTCCAAACAGGATCGCCGTTGGCCGGGTATAGTCGACGTCACGAAAGTCGACAGCGGTTTGCGAAAGATTGGTAACCAGGATCTGCATATCCTGCGCTTTCAGTGCGGCGGCGGCCTCACCGATGGTATCGTGATTGGTAGTACGTACCCATTGCTGACTGCCCATAGCGGTACCGCCACGCAGTTTATGGCGCTCATCCCATACGGTGTGCACACGATGAATGCCAATGGCGTCGCAGGTACGAACGATAGCCGACACATTATGCGGTTTGTGAACATTTTCCAGACATACCGTGAGATCCAGCTGACGCTGTCTGAGTACCTCGCGAATACGCTGATGGCGCTCCGGCGACATGGTTTACTCTGGTAGCTCCATGATCCCGTCTACCTCGACCTGCGCCCCTTTCGGCAGCGCACTGATTTGTACTGCTGCACGGGACGGATAGGGCTTACCGAAATACTCAGTCATGATCTCATTGACGGTCGCAAAGTGTGACAAATCTGTCAGATAGATGGTCATTTTTACCAGATCGTTGGTCGACCCCCCGGCCGCTTCGCAAATGGCTTTGAGGTTATCGAACACCTGTGTGGTTTGCTCGGCAAAATCATCACTGACCATTTCCATGGTGTCCGGTTTCAGCGGGATCTGACCGGAAATATACACGGTGGTCCCGGCTTTTACCGCCTGGCTGTAAGTACCAATAGCCTGCGGTGCCCGATCGGTTTGAATAATGGACTTAGACATACCTGTTCCTGTTAATCGATTAATTAATGTTTGGACTGACTGTGACGAGATACTCGCTGGACTTCCGGCATTGTCCGGATCTTGCGCATGATTCTGGCAAGGTGAACCCGGTTGTGGGTTGTCAGTTCGAGATCGATAAAGTAGATGTTACTCTCTTTTTCTTCGGTTTGCAGACCAATGATGTTGGAGTCACAACCCGAAATCATATTGGTCAGTGTTGCCAGTGTGCCCTGGTGATTAACCAGTTCGATACGCAGCGACGATTTAAATTCGCCCTGTGTGGTATCGTCCCACTGCATAGGCAGCACCCGCTGCGGCTCTTCGCGGGACAGTTTACGGATATTCTTACAGCCGGTCTGGTGAATCGTCATGCCGCGTCCCGGACTCAGCACCGCGACGATTTCATCATCCGGGATAGGATGGCAGCAACGCGCATAATTCACCAGCAGGCCTTCGGTCCCGCGAATGGCAACATTGCCTTTTTTGTCTGGCAGCTCGCCCGACTCGCCCAGCAGCCGGCGGGCAACAATGGCGCTTAGCTCGTTCCCCAGACCAATATCGGTGAGCAGTTCGTTGAAGTCGGCGTGTTTGGTTTCGGCTACAACACGGTCAATATCCTGCTGTGGAATTTCGTCCAGTTTTACCGTCCCCAGGGCGTGACGCAGCAGGCGGTTGCCCATATTTACGGCTTCCTGGCTGTGCTGTTTACGCAAATACTGGCGGATACGGGTGCGCGCACGGGCACTGACCACAAAGTTCAGCCAGTTCGCGTTGGGCTTAGCTTTCGGTGACGTAATAATTTCCACGGTCTGGCCGTTTTCCAGCGGTTTACTTAAGCTGTAATTTCGTCGTTCAACCCTGACGCCGACACAGGTGTTACCAATATCGGAATGCACGGCGTAGGCAAAATCAACCGCCGTGGCACCGGTGGGCAGCTCGATAATGCGGCCATCAGGCGTAAACACGTAGATTTCGTCGGGGAACAGGTCGGTTTTGACCGATTCAATAAATTCAAAGGATGAACTGGCAGACTGCTGCAGCTCAAGCAGCGACTGCATCCACTTGCGTGCCCGTAGCTGAGCCGTGGTGCCGGTATCCCCGGGCTCTTTGTACAGCCAGTGCGCGGCTACCCCTTTATCTGCCATATGGTCCATTTCGTGGGTGCGGATCTGCACTTCCACTGGGATCCCATGCGGGCCAACTAAGGAGGTATGGAGTGACTGATAGCCATTGGTACGGGGGATGGCAATATAATCTTTAAAGCGGGTCTCAATGGGCTTGTACAGGCTATGCATGGCACCCAGTGCACGGTAGCAGTTGTCCACGGTATCCACCACAATGCGAAACGCGTAAATGTCCATCACTTCGTTGAACATCAGCTCTTTGTTGCGCATTTTACGGTAAATGGAGTAAAGGTGCTTTTCGCGGCCATGCACCGTGGATTCGATGGAATACGAGTCCAGCCGCGTCCCCAGCTCCAGACGGATATTGTCGATCAGTTCTTTTCGGTTGCCGCGCGCCTGCTTTACCGCAGATTTCAGCGCGCGATGGCGCATCGGGTACATGGCCAGAAAGCCTAAATCTTCCAGCTCATTTTTAATATCGTGAATACCCAAACGATGCGCAATAGGCGCATAAATTTCCAGCGTTTCCAGCGCAATGCGGCGGCGTTTATCAGGCCTGAGCGCGCCGAGAGTACGCATATTATGCGTGCGATCGGCCAGCTTGATCAGGATCACCCGAATATCCTGCACCATGGCCATCATCATTTTACGGAAGTTTTCTGCCTGTGCTTCCTGCTTGCTCGAAAACGCAATTTTGTCCAGCTTACTGACGCCCTCGACCAGCTCGGCCACGGTATTCCCGAAGCTCTCGGCTAAGTCCTGCTGACTAAAATGGGTGTCTTCAATCACATCGTGCAGCAGCGCTGCCATCAGGGTTTCGTGATCCAGATGCATGTCGGCCAGAATACCCGTCACCGCAACCGGATGGGTGATGTAGGGGTCGCCACTTGAACGCATTTGCCCGTCGTGCGCCTCATGCGCAAGCACAAACGCATCCTCCACCAGCTGAACCTGTTCAGCGGGCAGATAACTGGCAACTTTTTCTTTTAAGCCTTCAAAAAGATACACGTGATAGTGAGACTGCAAATAAGTGAGTATTCAAGGATACGAATATTTGTTTCGAGATCCAATCAAAAACGCCAGTACATTTGTACTGGCGCGCAATGCAAACAGCTTAGCAGCGTTTGGGCTTACTGATCGGACAGAATATTCGCAACAGAGGCGAACTCGGCGTTATCCTGCTGCTCCTGGTCGTGAATTTCATCATGCTCCAGTGTGGCAGCATCCACCAAACCACCTTCAATTTCACGCAGTGCCGTGACGGTAGGCTTGTCATTCTGTACATCAACCATGGGCTCTTTGCCTTCAGTGGCCAGTTGACGAGCACGTCGTGCAGCGATCAGGATCAGATCGAAGCGATTGCCGATCTTATCTACAGCGTCTTCTACGGTTACGCGAGCCATGTGTATCTCCGGAAAATTGAGCAACTAAATGATAAAAGGCCGCGTAGTATATACCACCGACGGCCACAGTCATAGTGTTTTGTGTAAATTTACAGCACCCGGGATCAGGCCGATCCCAGCAGTTCGTCCAACAGCGGCTGGTGTCGCAATTGTTGCTTCTGCAAACGCAACCGCCGCGCACAAACAATGGCTTCCAGTTCATGCAGGGCAATCGAAAAATCATCGTTTACCAGCACGTAATCAAATTCGCTGAAATGCGACATTTCCGCCACAGCCTGCTTCATGCGACTGGCAATCACCTCGTCGCTATCCTGTCCACGACGTGTCAGCCGTTCTTCCAGCACGGACAGGGAGGGCGGTAGAATGAAAATACCACAGGCATCGGGCAGCTGTTGTTTAACCTGCTGCGCACCCTGCCAGTCAATATCGAGAAACACATCAACACCGCGGTGCAGCGTCTGCTCAATGGTTACCCGTGAAGTGCCATAATAATTACCAAACACTTCAGCCCATTCAAAAAACACGCCCTGCTCTATCAGTGCTTCAAACTGGTCGCGGCTGACAAAGTGATAATGCTCTCCATCCACCTCACCGGGACGAGGCTTGCGGGTGGTATGTGATACCGACACTTCGACTCGCTGCGCGGATTTGTTTGCATGTTTCTCAAGCAACGCCTTTATCAGGCTGGATTTACCGGCGCCTGACGGTGCCGCAAGAATAAAAAGATTTCCAAGTAATGAAGCCATAACGCGTACCTGGTTGATGTGAAGCAGAACGCCCACCCATCTAGCGGGTTTGCCCTTACCACCTGACGGGAGACCTATTCGCATCTTCCCTAGTGTTCATTTAAGACAGCAATGGTAGCATAACAACTTAACTTGCCGTAAAACTTCGCGCTTTTTACTGCGAAGTTCTGTGAACGGATTGGAATAAGGAACCTGATAACGATGAGTGGAAACCTGCTGCCCTACGTGGAAGTTAACCCCAACACCACACCCGATGCCTGTGTCATCTGGTTACACGGACTTGGGGACTCAGGTAATGGCTTTGCGCCAATCGTCCCCGAACTGAAACTACCCGCTGATCATGCCATTCGTTTTATTTTCCCTCACGCCCCCGAGCGGCCAGTGACCATCAATGCCGGTATGCGCATGCGCGCCTGGTATGATATTAAATCACTGGATTTTAATAATCGCGCCGATGTCGAAGGGGTTACAGATTCGGCCGCCAGAGTGGAAGCCCTGATCGACGCCGAGCATAAAAAGGGCATTCCGTATGAGCGTATTGTACTGGCCGGTTTTTCGCAGGGCGGCGTGATTGCCCTGCATTTAAGTACCCGCTTCGAACACAAGCTGGCCGGCGTTCTGGCACTGTCCACTTACATGAGCGAGCCAGAGAAGCTGGCAGCTGAGGCCAGCGCGGTTAATAAGGACACCGCTATTATGATGGCGCACGGCGAGCAGGATGAGGTAGTGCCGATGTTTCTTGGCCATACTGCCTTTAAGACCCTTACCGAAAATGGCTTTAATGCGACCTGGTCGACCTACACCATGCAGCACAATGTCTGCCTGAATGAATTAAACGATATTTCAGCCTGGCTGAAATCAGTTCTGGCCTGAGCAAGAGAAGATCATGAGTTCAACATCACTACCTGATACGGTCCGCATTGCCACGCGCAAAAGTGCGCTGGCACTGTGGCAGGCCGAATATGTCAAAGCACAGCTTTTGCATCACCACCCACATATCACTGTGGAGCTGGTACCCATGAGCACGCAGGGCGATAAAATTCTGGACACGCCACTGGCCAAAATTGGCGGTAAAGGGCTGTTTATCAAAGAACTTGAGGTAGCCATGCTGGAAGGCCGCGCCGATATTGCCGTGCATTCCATGAAAGACGTCCCGGTGGCCTTTCCCGAGGAATTTGGTCTGCACGCCATTTGTGAACGAGAAAACCCGTTTGATGCGTTTGTTTCCAATACCTATGAGACGTTAGACGCGTTACCACAGGGTGCAGTGGTCGGCACCTCCAGTCTGCGCAGGCAGTGCCAGCTACGAAAACTGCGCCCGGATTTGGTCATCCGCGACCTGCGCGGCAATGTCAATACACGGCTAAGCAAACTGGATGCCGGAGACTATGATGCCATCATTTTAGCCAGTGCCGGACTCATCAGGCTGGGCTTTCAAACGCGCATCACCGAGGCACTGGACCCGTCGGTGTCGTTGCCTGCCGTGGGGCAGGGCGCGGTAGGTATCGAATGCTTAAACAGCGATACCGGCCTGATTGAACTGGTGTCCGCGCTGAACCATAAAGAAACGGCAATCCGGGTGAAGGCAGAACGTGCCATGAATACCCGGCTGGAGGGCGGCTGTCAGGTACCCATCGGCAGCTATGCCACGCTCGATGGCGATACGCTGACCCTGTCAGGTATGGTCGGTAAGCCAGATGGCTCAACGTTGCTGTTTGCCTCAACCACCGGACACGCAGACACCGCCGAAAAAATGGGTATTGATGTGGCAGACGCACTACTTGCACAGGGCGCGGGCGATATTTTGCGTGCACTGTACGACTAACCCATGTATTTGCTTACCCGCCCGCGGCCAAAATTGAACGCCAGTGTCCTGGCATTTCGCCAGGCGGGGCTTGATACTCTGGGCGTGGCTACCACGGATATTGAATCACTGCCTGAACAGGAGGCCGCGCTGAGCGAACACCTGATGCGGGGCACATTGCCTGACCTGCTGATCGTGACCAGCGTGTTTGCTGCGCGCGCCCTGAACCGGTGTATTGAGCATTGCCCAAATCGTCTTAGGGTCAGTGACCTGCCGGTTATTGCCGTGGGTATGGCTACCGCCGACTGCCTGACACCGGTTTTTAAACGCGTCACCATGCCACAGACACAAACGTCTGAGGGCATACTGGCGTTACCTGCGCTCGCCTGTGCAAATTGTCAGCATATCGTTATTATTAAAGGCGAGGGCGGCCGCGATGCGCTGCGGGCAACGCTCACAGCCAGAGATAAGCAGGTGAGTACGTTTTGTGTGTATCGCCGTACCATGCTGGAGAGGCCGGTTACCACGGCCGGGGCGCAAATAAGCGAGGTATCCGGCATTATTGCCACCAGCGAACAGCTGGCCACACAATTGCTGCAGCATTATCCGCCACACGAGCTTCGCTGCCTGCCCTGGCTGACCGTAAGTGAGCGGGTTGCCGACTCTCTGCGTACACAGGGGGTGAAGGATATCAGTGTGTGTGCTGGCGCAAGTGACAGCGCGTTGATAGAGTGGATAAAGAATAACTGGGAGTAACAACATGGCTGATAATAATAATACGGAGCACAACACGCAGGTGCGCGTGACCGATGAAACGGGTGATGAAGCTCCATCCACGTCAGCCGAACGTGAACCGCAACATAATGACGATACGCCCCCTGCGTCAGACAAAAGGAAAGGTAATGGCCTGTTATGGCTGTTCAGCGTTTTTATTTTGCTGCTAGTGCTCGCCGTTGCAGGTGCAGCTTACTGGTATGTGACCCAGCGCATGGACAACACCAGTGAACTCGCTGCAGCACAGCAAACCTATACCACCAAATTATCGGCCCTTAATCAGCAGAACAGTCAGCTACAACAGCGTCTGGCTGATCTGGAGCGTAGCCGTGAATCGCTCAACAGTGAAATGGCCGCGCTGGAATCCACGACCCGCGAACTGGGACAGCAAACCGAGGCCTTGCTGACCCGGCTGAAAAATCAGGAAGGGCGACGTCCTTCCGACTGGCTGATCGCCGAAGCCGATTACCTGGTCAAAATGGCCGGACGCAAGCTATGGCTGGAACAGGATGTCCGCACCGCATTAATGCTGCTGGAAAATGCCGACAAACGGCTGGAATCACTGGGCGACCCCTCGGTACTGCCGGTACGCTCAAAAATTGCGGCCGATATTCAGACCCTGCGCCAGCTTAACCCGGTTTCCAAAACCTCGGTGGCACTGGCACTGTCCGGCATGCTGGCACAGGTAGATAACTTGCCTTTACACGTATTCGAAAAGCCCGAATCAGACACCTCAGACAACCAGCTCTCGTCTTCGACCGCCGAATGGCGACAGAACCTTGTCAAAGTCTGGCACTCACTGGTCGATGACTTCTTTGAAGTGAAGTCGCTGTCTGAGCCTGTCGCCCCGGTGATGACACAGCAGCAGCGCTGGCTGGTCCGTGAACAGATGAAGCTGCAGCTGATGCAGGCTCAGTCTGCCGCATTAAACGGTGAGGGTAAGTTATATGAGCAATCATTAATGAACGCTGAGCGGCTACTACAGGAAAAATTTGCCCGGGATGACGCGCAGATACAGGGCTTTAGTGACGCGTTGATGAACCTGCAGAATACTGATGTCAGCCAGCCCATTCCTGCCGAATTGTCAGCGCAACAGGCGCTGGAAGCGCAACAGGCGCTGGAAGCGCTGCTGGAACGACGGGTTCAGGAAGCGTTTGGCCAGGGAGCGCGTGCATTATGAAATGGCTATTTTACTCGCTGGGGCTGCTGGCACTGCTGGTCGCAGCACTGATCGTTGCGCCCATGGTACTGGGCGATCGTGGCTATGTGCTCATCACGCTGGGTGACACCGCTATTGAAATGACCGTGGTCAGCCTGGTTATTTCGTTTGTGGTACTGGCGCTGGCCTGGTGGGTGCTCAAGCGACTCTTTTTCTGGATAATGAGCCTGTTCAAAGGTTCGCACCGCTGGTTTGGCGCGCTGGGCGAGCGTAAACGCCAGGTGGCATTTTTCCGAGGCATTCAGTGTCTGGCGGAAGGTGAAAACCATCAGTCGCTGCATTACCTGGGTAAAACCAGTAATGGTGACTTCGACGGCGTCAATTACCTGGCCGCCGCGCAGGCCGCACACGACAGTGGCGATATCGCCCATGCCCGGCGTATGCTGGAGCTGGCCGAAGACTACGACAACGCCCGTATTGCGGCGGTTTTGATGCAATCCCGCATTGACCTGAGTGAAGGTAAAACAGACAGCGCACTGGCGCGTATTGATACACTGGATGAAAAACAGCAGCACCATCCTAAAGTGATTGCGCTGAAAGCCAGGCTGATGGCCGAAAAGGGGCAGTGGCAGGCACTTGAAGATAAGTTAAGTGACTGGCGTAAGCACATCAGAAAAGACGATTATGTCAGCTGGTCCCGCCGCATTGCCAAAGGCAAATTTGCCGAGATCGCCAGCAAGCAAGGTGCTCATCAGTTAAAAGCCTACTGGGATTCGCTGCCGCGCAAGATACGCCACGATACTGCCTACCGCGCAGCCTATACAGAGCAGCTACTCGAACAGGGCATGCATAGTGAGGCGCAGGATCTGCTGCTGAAATGGCAAAAAAGTGGTCCGGACCCCGTGTTATTCCCATTGCTTAAGTCGCTTAACCTGGCCAACGCCACGCCCACCATTCAGGCGCTGGAAGGCTGGATAAAACGTGATGATGAAAACGTGGAACTGTACTCCGCGCTTGGCCATGTGGCACACAATGCCGGCGATGACGAGCTGGCCGAAAAAGTGCTGATGCGCGCCACAAAAATTGCGCCCCGCCAGGAAGACCTGTTACTGCTGGCACAAATCAGCGAGCGGCGACAGGACACCACACAGGCCCTGACGTTTATTAAGCAAGGCATGCACATTCAGTAACCCGAACAAGGCCCGCACATTGCGGGCTTTTGTTTATCCCTTACCTTTTTGGGTAGCCATGCATTAGCTTAATTATCTGTACCAGTGCAAAAAATATCAGTTGTTGATTGCCAAAGCTCACTCTACAATCCGCCGGATTTTTAATCAGAGGCTGGGGTTCTGGTGGGTAAGAGGGCGCGGCATGTGCAGGTGAAACCCTCCACAGCAGGGATGCTGTGGCGCCAGGGAAGGGTTTACCGCGTGTTGAGCCTGTACATGCCGCGCCCTTCACCCCCTGCTACGAAGCGCCGACTGCGAGGTTGCGATGTAGCACATTGTTGATGACTATTGCAGAGTAAAAACGTGGACAAGTCAGAGTTTATTCAGATTCGAAAATTTATTGTGAAGCTTGGCAAGATGCTGCACAAATACGGCACGCCAACGTTCCGGCTGGAAGCGTATTTGCTGGAAGTGGCGCAATACCTTGGCGTGCGGGCTTCGTTTATTGCCACGCCGACGTCGCTGACCGTGGTGATCTGGAGCGATAAACACGAAGATGAATACAATACGGCTGCGCGTCTGATGCCAGGTGAGCTGGATTTACACGCATTGTCACTGACCGATGAGCTGGCCAGTTCACTGCTTGAAGGTAAACTAACACTCGCAGAAGCAGACAAGCGGCTGGATGAAATAGACGTATTACCCAGCCCGTATAACAACTTTATTACCGGGCCTGCCTTTGGCCTGGCCACCGGTGCGTTTGCCATGATGATGGGCGCAAGCTGGTCCGAAATTCTGTGGTCTGCTGCGTTAGGCGTGCTGGCGTTTGTCTGGACGTTATGGGCACAGCGCTCCAAACGTGTCAGCCTGATGCTGGAACCCGCCACAGCTTTTATTGCCGGTATTCTGGCCAGTGCCATTGGCGGCTGCCTGGATCCGGGCATTAATATTCCGCTTATTGTGCTTTCATCGGTCATTGTGTTTGTGCCGGGTCTGGCGCTGACCATTGGGCTTGCCGAACTGTCCAATCGCAATATGGTATCGGGCACGGCGCGCACCATGGATGCGGTCATGCAGCTGTTCAAACTGTACTTTGGTGCCTTTCTGGGGATAACCGCGGGCTTTACGCTGTTCGGCGAAAATGTTTATAAGCCTGCTCAGTCGCTACCTTACTGGGCAACCTGGCTGGCAGTATTTTTGCTCACCATGTCACTGGTCGCCATGTTCCGAACCCGCTTAAAGCATATCCCCTGGGCTATTGCGGCGGCCTTTATTGCCTACGGCGCCACCACCTGGGGTGCTATGTATATGGATAACGGTCTGGGCGCCTTTGTCGGCGCATTTGCACTTGGGGTATTCGCTAACCTTTATACCCGTATCGCAAACCAGCCCTCCGCTATCGTTGCCATGCACGGCCTTATCGTGCTGGTCCCCGGTTCAAAGAGCTATATCGGCCTGAATTCCTTTATATCCGGGCAGGACTTTGTGCGCGCCGACAACATCGGCCAGGAGGTGTTCTTTATCTTTATGTCTCTGGTTGCCGGCCTGATCTTCGCCAACGTCGTAATGCCCACCAAAAAAGCGCTGTAGCCTGACGGACGTTTACGTTGGCCGCGAGTCTGGCGGCCGGTTTCGCCGCCGTTGCAGCAGGTGTGCGGCGTAAACCAGCTCCCCCTGCCGTTAAACACCTTTCAATTTGAAAATCAGAAATCGCAGGCTAGGCTTAGCTGTAGTTGTGTTCATCGGTACCTGATAAAAATAACGATATGTCAGTTCGGAAGAGAATAATTTAGCAACGACAAAAAGTAATAAGTGAAAAGTGAAAGGGAGATTTTGCTAATGAAGAAACGCTGTTTAACCCTCATCATGCTGCTGTGCGCAGCCTTCTTACCTGGCTGTGCACAGCACGAACGCCAGACGATGCCCATCGCGCAACAGCCAGCAACCGTTGCACCTGACGGACAGCTCAGCGACATCGCTATCCCCACGGCTTATCAGCTCGATTTTACAATAGATCCGAGCAAAGACAGGTTTTCAGGTTACACCCAGATCACTATCGATCTGAATAACATTAGCGAGTATGTATGGCTCCACGGTAAGGATCTCGACGTCTCGTCAAGTCACGCCATCACCGCAGCCGGCAAGAAGGTCGAGGCCACCTATCAGCAGGTATTGCCATCAGGTGTGGCCAGACTCGATTTTGCCGAACCTGTGCCCGCCGGTAAGGTAGAGCTGCATCTGAGTTATACCGCCGCGATAAGCGAGCAACCTAAGGCGTTATTTAAAGCCGTAAGAGGTGGTCATGCTTATACTGCAACCCAGTTTCAGACTATCTCCGCCCGTGAAGTTTTCCCTGGCTTTGATGAGCCCCGCTTTAAGCAACCTTTCACGCTTACCATCACCAGTCCCGACACGATGACAGCGATTGCGAATACCCCCGTTGTCAAACAGGTGCAGCAAGATAATAATATCGTGCATCATTTCGCTACGACTGCGCCCCTGCCGACCTATCTGGTGGCATTTGCGGTCGGCCCTTACGATTTAGCCAACGCTGACCGTTTACCTGCCAATACCATCAGAGAGAAGTCGCTGCCGCTGCGCGGCGTCGTCGCGCAGGGCCTGAAAGATAATATACGTTTTGGCCTGACTAATACCCAGCCCATCCTCGAGAGTCTTGAGCGCTATTTTGGCTCTGGCTATCCCTATCAAAAGCTGGATTTAATTGTGCCCCCGCTTAGTCTCGGCTACGCCATGGAGAATCCCGGTGCGGTGGTGTACGACGAATACCTGATGCTGATGGATAGCCAGGCGCCGCTGGAACAAAAGCGAAGCCATACCTTAGTCCATGCCCATGAGCTCGCTCATATGTGGTTTGGCAATCTGGTGACCCCGCAGTGGTGGGATGACCTTTGGCTGAACGAAAGTTTTGCTACATGGATGGCCTACAAAACAGCGAACCAGGTCTGGCCGGAGGGAGAGTTCGAGCGCTCGCTATTATCCGGCGCACTCAAGATTATGGAAAAGGACTCTCAGGATAATGCCCAAAAAATCAGAGAGCCGGTACAGGCTAACGATCAGATTGCTTACGCACTCAGTGCCATTGCTTACCACAAGGGGGCGGGTGTACTGAATATGCTTGAGAAGTTTGCCGGTGAGCAGTCGTTCAGGGACGGGGTGCAAACCCATATACGTCGCTACGCCCACCAGAATGCCGACGCGCATCAGTTTATGCAGTCTGTTTCTGATGGCAGTAATATACCTGAGCTTGTCCCTGTGTTTACGTCTTTTATCACGCAGCCGGGTGTACCCTTGCTGGACGTCAGCCTGTCGTGCAAGCCAAACCAGCCTGCGACCGTCACGCTCAACCAGTCGCGCTATGCACCGGTAGGCTCAGAAATTGATACCCGCCAACGCTGGACACTGCCGGTTTGTCTGGCCCATGATGACGAACAAACCTGCACCATTATTGATTCGCCGACCGCCACCGTTGCACTTGAGCAGCAAGGCTGTCCAGACTACGTACACCCAAATGCCAGCCAGGGCTACTACCGTTTTTCCATGGGCGAAGCGGACTGGCGGGCCTTACTAAGTCATGCGACCCAATTGCCGGCGGATCAGGCACTCATCGCTGTCGACAGTCTGACCGCCGCCTTTAAAGCCGGTACCGTTTCGGCCAGCACCTGGCTGCATGGTATGGAAGTTCTGGCAACACACAGCGCGTGGGATGTGACTGACCTGGTCGCTGAGCAGTTTGAAACCGTATCCTCGTCATTACTGGACGCCGAGACCATGTCAGCAGCATCCCAAAAAAGCCTTGCGCTGTTCAGGCCAGTCTACGCTCGCGTAAAGTCACAGGATACCGTGGCTGCCACGCTTTTAGGCAGCGACTTACAACATCACCTGCTCACCTTCAGTAAGGACCCTGCACTGCGCCAACCGCTTCAGGAACAGGCAAAATCGCTGATCGCATCAATTGATCAAAACAAAGAGCAAGACATTGATGTGTCTACACGTGCCACCGTGCTGCGTGTTGGCGTGAGCGATTTAGGAACCGCGTTTTTCAACAAATTGCTGACAGTCAGTCAAACCACCCAGGACCCGGCACTACGCGCTGATGCCATCATTGCGCTGGCGTCGACTGATGACCCAATGCTGAGCAAAACGTTGCTGGGGTTGGCGATTGACGGCACGTATAAAGGGTATGACGCGTTCGACATTATCGACAGACAGATATCCAATAAAGAAACCCGGGAGGCAACATACACCTGGTTAAAAGAGAATGTAGACGCCGTATTCAAGCTGTTTCCCAAAAGTGACAGAGGGCCAGCGTTTCCACATTTTGGCCGACACTTTTGCAGCACACAAAAGGCCGAAGACTGGCAACAGTTTGTAGAGTCCCACGCAGCGTCACTGTCTGGCTATGAGCGCTCACTGGCGAAGGCCGTTGAGAAAATAAAACAGTGCGCCGCCATGAAGCAAAAACTGGCCGCACCACTTTCCCAAGCGCTGACTGCACCATAAGCAAAGATGTCGTCACCCTTAGTCAAAGAGTTAAGCCTCTCCGCATATCCGTTGCGCCGCATTATGACGCAGCGGATATCTCACGACTGGGCGACGCACGGCAATCACCCAGCATAGAGGGAGGTATACCGCGGGCTAACACAGCGCGCCCTCTCAAGGCAGTCCGCGAGGTGAGGGGTGAAGTATGGGGAGTGCATGTGAAGCCCTCTGCAGCAGGGATGCTGCAGCGGAGCGTACAGGGACGTATTTAACGCGTGCTGAACAGGCACTCCCCATGCTTTGCCCCGATCCACGACACACGCCATTCTTTGCTCCGTTCCACGCCACACCCCAGGAGGCCCCGGCCTTCGCCGGGGTGACAGCTCTTCGGTGCCAGTTCAGTGAGCGCGTAGCAACGGCAATTACTCAGCATAGAGGGAGGTATACCGCGGGCTAACACAGCGCGCCCTCTCAAGGCAGTCCGCGAGGTGAGGGGTGAAGCATGGGGAGTGCATGTGAAGCCCTCTGCAGCAGGGATGCTGCAGCGGAGCGTACAGGGACGTATTTACCGCGTGCTGAACAGGCACTCCCCATGCTTTGCCCCGATCCACGACACACGCCATTCTTTGCTCCGATCCACGCCACACGGCAGGAAGCCCCGGCCTTCGCTGGGGTGACAACTCTTCGGTGTCAGCGCAGTGAGCGTGTAGTTAACGGCTTAGCGCAGCAGCTTTATCAGCGCTTTACCCAGTCGCACATTCAGGGCGCCTGCCGCGACCGCTTCGGCGGAGTTCTCCATAAGTTTGGCTGACAAGGTGCCACTGATTTGATTTACGACTTCATCGGTAGCCAGGTCGAACAGGCTTTGCGCAGCAATGTTCTGCACCAGCACATTCACCAGCCGCCAGTTACCGGCGGTACCGGGACGAAGTCCGTATACCTGAGCCATACGCCGAATGGTGCGCAGACTGATCCACATCACGGCCAGGGTCTGAATAAGCGCATTGGGGCTGATAAATGCCAGACTGCCCGCGGTCATGGATTCACGTTTCAGTACACTGCTGGCGCGCGCCTGAACCGGTTGCTGGACATGATGCTGGTACAAATCGACGCGCTCTTTAGCACTCTGATCATCGCGTTTCAGGGTCTGATAGTGCCGGTAACAGTGCTCGGCAAAACTGTGGCGGCCAAACTGACTGGCCTGACTGTCCAGCGCCCGGTCTACGTCGGCCACGGTTGGCAGCTCACGCAACGCACCCAAAGGCTGACGGCTGTCTATAAAACGGTTTACCCGGCGATACGCAATGAGCTCGCGAAGTATTACGATGCTGACTGACAGCACGAAGATGCCCAGCAGTGTGCCTAATACGCTGCTGGTAATGGGGTAGCGCTCAAAGTCTGCGAGCAGCCCGGAGACCGCATTGTAGACCAGCAGGGCCAGCAGGCTGGCGATGCCCGTTATCAGGGCCACTTTGCCCCACGACAGGCCGCCTGAAATGGGGCGCTCCTGCCAGTTTTCCTCGGCCATCCTGCTTGGCATTGCATGTTCCGGCTGGCTTTCTTCCAGCGTTTTCTGTGACACTTTTGAACGATAGGCTGACTCTGTCATTATGCCTCCTTAACCCAGTAAAAACTGGAGTAAACGGTCCATGCCGCGACTGTTGAGTATGCGCGGCAGAAAATCTTTCGGTACGTTAATATCAAGTACCGGGTAATGGGTATCAGATTCCATGTCTTTCAGTGTTTTGGGGAATGGCTCAAAGCTGGCCTCAACATAGTCGCCATGCTGGTTGCGGTAACGCACTGCGTTTCGGGCTTCGCCTTCGTCGGTGGCCTCAATGGCAGAGACCAGAAAATGCTCAAAATCCACCTCTTTATCACCAAATTTCGCCCGCGCTCCCTCGGTCAGTTGCGTCAGCAATGACAGCAGGGCATCGCGTTCACTGACCGGCACACTGTCAGCCTTACTGCCGACAAACGCCACCTTACTGATTTTTTCACGCCTGAGCAGCGTTCGGCTCAACCAGTTGCTCTCACCGTAAACAAAAGTTTCAGCCAGGTGACTTAACGTTTCTTTGAGCTGATACAAGTGCTCGCGGCTGTGGTTTAACCCCTCGAACACATCGATAAGAATAATTTGCTTGTCGGCTTCGCGGAACACCTTGTCTTTGAGTGGCGCAAGCCAGTCTTTTTTAAACGCCGAGAAGTTAGCAGTGAACGCTTTAAGCCAGGGGTGTGAGGGATCGCTGGTCACCGTGGACGGCAGCGGCGAAAAGCCCATAGAAGTAAGACTCAGGCTGTCGTTTTCCAGCAAGAAGCTGCCCGGCTGTAACATGGTAATACCTTCACGTTTGGCTTCGGCCAGATATGCGCGGTATTCAGAGACAACCTCGGCAATGCGCGCCTCCGTGGGCTCCTGTTCAAAGTCAAAGTCCTGAATAAATTCACGCCAGCGTGTTGAAAAACGGTGTTGCGGGCCGCCACTTTGCTGAGCCCAGGCCGAATCGGACCATTGGTTATAGGTCTTTTCAAGCAGTGGTAAGTCGGTAACCCATTCGCCGGGGTAATCAATAAATTCAAATACCACTTCCGAGTAGGGCATCAGCCAGCGTTTAAAGCGTCCCTGTTCAGTCAGCCTGACGATCAGGCGAAAGCCGTACGCAGTATCGGTGGCCTGTGGCCACTTGCCGGATTCCAAAGCGGCCAGGTGTTCGTCCACCGGAAACATCTCAAATCCCGGGAGCGGCTCCATGTACATACTGTCGACCAGGGAGGTCGGCAACCGGGTGAGCAGTGGCAGACACTCATAGCCTGCTTCCGTCCGGTACTTCAGCATGGTCATCAGACTGGTAAACAGCATTGACTTGCCACTGCGGCTAAGGCCTGTAATGGTAAACCGGTGAGTCTGTTTACCCAGCCAGCCGGCCAGCAGTTGACGTGACGCATCCGGCGCGCCTCGCATCGCGGCAACCCACTCTGACACCTTCTCGTCCATTACACCTCACTTGATTTGAAACAACATCTACCCATTATCATGGGGGTACTCTAGGTAATAAACCAATAGCATTTAATCCTTTGTTACATCTTATTCGTTACAGTCGTACAGCGATCCTGTTCACTTTTACACAACTTTCTTAATTTGGAGAGCTTCCATGAGTAAATCTTATCCCGACATTATTAATCGCATTTCTGAGAATATGAAACCACTGCGCACCGATATCTCCGAGACCATGAAAGGGTTTTCGGCTATGGCCAAAGCCGCCTCGGCCGACGGTGCTCTGGATAAAAAAACCAAGGAGTTGATAGCGCTGGCCATTGGTATTTCCACTCGCTGTGACGGCTGTATAGGCTTTCATGTTAAAGCGCTGGTGGAACTGGGTGCGACAAAAGAAGAAATTGAGGAAACCCTGGGCATGGCCGTTTACATGGGCGGAGGACCATCTTTGATGTACGCCGCCGATGCCATGCTGGCGTATGAGCAGTTCACCGACCAACAGGAAGACTAAACGCGTACGCTAGGGAAGAGTTTTCTTACCAAGGGCGGTTGCCATTGCCCGCGAAACCTGCCTTGCGACTACGCACTTCAGGACTCGCTGAGTGATGATAGACTTGTTCGCATCTTCCCTAGTGCTCAGTACTGCCAAACCCCAGCTTTTGTTTAACCCGGTTTTTGGTCGAGTGCCAGTGGTTTTTGGGCTTGTCAGGGGCCTGTGCCAGCACAGCCTCGAAGTCCACATCGTCACCATTTAATGGCGGTACGTGCGCACACAGCAGACGCGCAGGCTGCAGATCGGCAATGCGCTGCAATGAGCGGCGATACTGGTTGGGATGGCATACAGGGTAGGGCGGCACCAGGTCGCCCTTCACTTTAACGATAAGATCTGCCACGTAAACCTGCTCTGACGGTACATGCATGATCGAAAGATCATGGTCAGTATGGCCCGGCGTGTACACCACCTGCCAGTCTTCAAACAGCGGCAAAGTGGCGCCGTCTTTTACCACTTTATCGGGTCGCAGGTTTGGCGAATACCAGATATGGCGCTTTTTCTTGCCGATGCGACCGGCCACCCACCACGTCAGTAAGACATCGATCACATGCGCGGCGCGCCCGCCTGCGCCTGAATACCAGTTTCTCGCTTTGGGGTGCGTGACCAGCGTCGCACCGCTTATTTTTCGCAGCTTGTGCGCACCACCTGCATGATCAGGGTGCATATGGGTCACCACAATACAGCGCAATTCGGTGATATCCCGTCCCAGCCCGGCGATAAACTGACACACCTTATCCACATCTGCACGACTGCAGCCGTCCAGCAAAAGCAGGCCGTGCGCCTCTTCGACCAGATAGATATGTTGTATATAGCCTTGCAGGCGGTGAATTTTCATGCGTGATCAGTGTGTATTTTAATTACGTTACAATAGCAGGACGCCTCTGGTTAGACCAGCTAACGTATGCTGCAGGCGCCTTACTGTAGTGGCTTAGGGAACGAGAGTAAACACTGACGGCTGGCGAAGTCGACAGCCGTGGTTCAGGATTAGTCAGTGACAAGGCATGTCAACGTAACAAGTGGATGCTGAATGCGAGAGTTACCTTGCCGACATTGCAGCGGGCATCATCAGGTCATATTTTTTGTACAGGCTGGCCAGTTTTCCATTTTGACGTAATGTTTCCAGTGCGCGATCAAAATGGGTTTTGATGTATTTTCCTTTTGGCGTTTTAGTAAATGCCCAGTACAAATGAAAGGTACCCACATGTCGCTCACTCAGGCCCGCCGATGAAACCGTGTCTTCCTTACTGGCCAGCATCGACTCCAGCTCGACGTAATAATCAATTTTATTGTTTGTCAGTAAGCTAATAGCAAGCTCCGGCGAATCTACCGGCACGCCCGTCACCTTTTCTGGCACGATTTCATGAAAGATATCGTCTTCATAACCGCTACGGTATGCGCCTACCAGGTTCTTCAGCAACGCGCTTGAACGCATATCTAAAGGCGTATTGTTCCGGGTAAGTGCTAGGATGCGTTCACTCAAAACCGGGGTGGCCGAGAGGTAATAGTCGTCGGTTTCATGCAGTGCGCCGGTCATATCAATATGCTGATGCCTGAGGTTCCACGATACTCGCTTCCAGGCAAGATATTCAATTTCTACGTCGAACTCCTGCGATGGAAAGATCAGCGCAATCAGCTCCTGATAAAAGCCTGTGCCATCCGGCTCGGTGTAACCTTCCCAGACATCCGTACCCCATATTACCTGTACCCTGGCATTTAGCGGTAATGTCAGGGTTATCAGTAACAGACAACTTAAAACCCGGCGTATCAACCTAGCGTTTCCTTTTGCTTTTATTTCCGCTTGTCAGTATGGCGCGAAGTGTAAGCGCTGACAACGGTTGACGTCTGACCAGGGGGAATTTTCACGACATCTTAATTATTTGAATAAAGACTCCTTTAACATTCACTTAAAAAACTATAGTATACATGCAAATCAAAATTCTTCTCATTTGTATTAAAGAAAGTTAGGGACCCGATGTTTAAGAAAAGCACTCTCTCAGCCTCACTGCTTCTTGCACTCAGCACGCATGCAGCCGCTCAAAATCAGGTACCGGATTCTGCCGACCTTGAACGTATCACCGTACGCGGCGCTTTTTTTGGTCAGCAGGTTGCTGACTCTGTCAAAACGCCTACCCTGTTGATTGATGTGCCCCAGTCGGTTTCGGTCATCAGCGAAGAGCAGATCAGCGAACAGGCCATGTTCGACATGTCTGATGTCATGCAATACACGCCTGGTATCAGCATTGGCTTGGGTGAAGATCATCGTGACCAGATCACGATCCGCGGACAAAACACCACTGCAGACTTTTTTGTTGATGGGATCCGCGATGATGTTCAGTACTTCCGTCCACTCTACAACCTTGAGCGGGTGGAAGTCTTACGCGGTGCCAATGCGCTGTTGTTCGGACGCGGCGGTGGCGGCGGTGTGGTAAACCGTGTGACAAAAGTCGCACAAACCGACAACAGCTTTACGCAGATGCAGGCCGGGATTGATACGTTTTCAGCAGCGTCGGTCAGCGTGGACGCGAACCATGTGATTGATGATGATCAGGCGCTGCGCGTAAACGCGGTGCTGGATAACATCGATAATCACCGGGACTTTAAAGACGGCGAGCGTTATGCAGTCAATCCAACGTACACTTACCATGTGTCCGATGACACCATATTGCGCGCCTCGTACGAGTATGTGAATGATGACCGCCTGGTAGACCGTGGCGTTCCCTCGCTGGGCAGCAAACCTTTGCCAGACAATCAGGATACCTACTTTGGTGATCCTGACTTTAACAACACCACCCTTGAAGCCCATATTGCACGGCTTCGGGTCGAGCATCGTCTGAACGCAAACTGGACCAGCAACGCCACACTGCAATACGCGGACTATGACAAGCTTTATCAGAATCTGTATCCGGCGGCCTACACCGGCGGCAGCGAGCGTGTCACGCTGGATGGCTATCAGGACACCACCACACGCGAAAACACCATTGCCCAGGTAAACCTGGTCGGTCAGTTCGACACCGGCGCTTTCTCCCATACCATGCTGATGGGCGCCGAATATGGCAGCCAGGATACCGATAATGCCCGTCGCGATGTTAACTTTGCGGCAACCAATGATGACCAGCAGGAGATTGCGTTTACCAATCCATTGCAGGTGCCAGCATATTCTTTGACGGATCCATCTCGTAACCGTGCATCCGATGTCACCTTTACTTCAGCCTTTGTGCAGGACGAAATCGGTATTGGTGAGCACTGGATTGTGGTGGCCGGTCTGCGCTATGACAATTTTGATATCGACGTTAACGATCATATAGAAATGGCGAACGGCAGCGCCGATGGTAACGATGGCTTGCTGTCGAGCTCCGATACCGAAATTTCACCGCGCGTTGGTCTGATTTACAAACCCATCGAGGCGCTGTCGCTATACGCCAGCATGAGTAAGTCCTTTTTGCCACGTTCGGGCGATCAGTTCCTGACGCTGTCACTGTCCTCAGCCGCCCTGGATGCTGAAGAATTTGAGAACCGTGAACTGGGCGTAAAATGGAATATTCACGACGCGCTGAGTGTTAATGCTGCGGTGTTCGAAATTGAACGGGAAAACGGCAGCACTCAGGATCCTAACGATCCTGAGCGCAGTATTCTTACCGGTACCGAAACCAAAGGCCTTGAAGTACAACTGGTCGGGCAGCTCAGCGATACATGGGAAATTAACGCTGGCTACAGTCACCTGGACGGTGAAGAAATGGGCCGGTTTGTGGATGGCGCATCGGCCAACCGCGATCTGGCGCAGCTTCCTGAGCATATGTTGTCGGTATGGAACCAGGTCAGCGTGTCGCCAAACTGGCAGATCGGCCTGGGTATGATTTATCAGTCAGAGCAATACGCGACGTTAAATAATGAGGTAGAACTGCCGGACTTTATGCGTATTGATGCCGCGGTCTACTACCGTCACAGCGACAAGTTGCAGGTTCAGCTGAATATTGAAAATGTGCTGGATGAGGAGTATTTCCCATCCGCGCACAATGCCAATAACATTGCCACCGGCGCGCCGCTGAATGCGCGTCTGGGGGTCAGTTACCAGTTCTAACCTTGGCTGGCCCGCAATAACTGCGGGCCATTACCCCGCCTGTAAATGGCTGTAGAGGATCCAGCACCCCACGCTGATCAACACCAGTCCGCCGATAAATTCTGCCCGGTGCCCTAGTAGCGTCCCTATCGTTCGACTTAGCAGTGCACCTATTGTCACCATAGAGAAAGTAGCCAGGCCGATAAGCAGCGCTGCCAGCACAATATTCACATCCAGAAACGCCAGACTGACACCCACTGCCATTGCATCCAGGCTGGTACCAATGGCCACCAGCACCGTGGCGAAAAGTGGCTGAGTGGTGACTTGCGTTTCATCGCCGTCATCGTCTGCGTAGGATGCCACAATACTGTGCAGGCCAATGCCTACCAGTAACGCAAAGGCCACCCAGTGATCCCAGGCCTGAATAAAGCCGGACGCAGCGCGGCCAAGTCCCCAGCCAATCAGCGGGGTCAGCCCTTCGATGCAGCCAAATATGAGCCCCATTTTTAACGCTTTAGGTAAGCGTGGCGCGGTCAGCCCGGTGCCCCGCGTCAACGACGCCGCAAAGGCGTCAGTCGACATCGCAAATGCCAGCAGAATAAGTGCCGTTATTGTCATAATCGCCGTTGTCGTTTCAAAAAATGCAGAGTGTACGGATAACAGACCGATTAATACAGCCCGTCGTACTTTTCTGCATCAACCTGCGATAACATTTCCCCCTTTTTGCGCAACTATTTAGCCATATGTTGTAAGGCAAGGTTTAGCATCTGAAATTCGGCAAGTGTTAAAGCGAACACGCCTGAAAATAGCATCGGCCCCAGCAAAGTAGCGTATGCCCGGTCAGCCGGGCATACCGGATACTATTTCAGTCGCTGTTGCTGCCACAGGTAATACACCACCGGCAGCACAATCAGGGTCAGTAGCATGGCACTGACCATGCCACCGACCATGGGCGCAGCAATACGACTCATCACCTCCGCGCCTTTACCGGTGCTGAACAGCACCGGCAACAGCCCGGCGATGATCGACACAGCAGTCATCAGGATCGGGCGCACCCGCCGTGCCGCGCCGTCGACGATGGTGTCTTTTAGATTGCGCAGGTCCGGCGCGCCATCTGCCTGCGCCGCGGCATCGCGTACCGCATGTTGCAGATAGACCAGCATGATCACACCAATCTCGACGGCCACCCCGGCCAGCGCAATAAAGCCCACGCCCACGGCAACCGACAGATTCATGTTCATGGCATACAGTAACCACAGCCCGCCGGTAATGGCGAAGGGTAAGGTGCCTAAAATAATCAGCACATCGGACACCCTGCGAAAATTCAGGTAAAGCAGAATGACAATAATGGTCAAAGTCAGCGGCACCACTAGCGACAGCCGCTCGCTCGCACGCTGCATGTACTCATACTGCCCGGCCCAGGTCACCGAATAGCTTGGCGGCAGCTCAAGACCATCACGCACCGCTTGTCTGGCATTGTCTACGTACTCGCCGATATCGCTATCATTGATATCGACCAGTACCCAGCCATTGAGCCGGGCATTTTCGCTTTTGATCCCCGCAGGTCCGCCTGTCACACGGATACTGGCTACATCGCCTAAGGTGATCTGCGCGCCGTCAGGCGTGATAAGCGGTAACTTACGTAGTGCCTCCGGTGAATCGCGGTACTGTTGCGGGTAACGGACGTTCACCGGATAGCGCTCAAGCCCCTCGATAGTCTGGGTCACATTCATGCCGCCCACCGCCGAAGACACCACCGTGTGAATATCATCAATGGCCATGCCGTAGCGCGCGGCGCGGGCGCGATCTACATCAATATCCAGATAACGCCCGCCAGCCACTCGCTCCGCGTACACCGAGGCTGTGCCCGGTAGCTCGCCGAGAATGCGCTCGATATTGCTGCCCAGTTTATCAATCACCTTGAGATCGGGGCCGGCGATTTTGATGCCCACCGGCGTTTTAATGCCGGTGGCCAGCATATCGATGCGGGTTTTAATGGGCATTACCCAGGCGTTGGTCAGCCCGGGAAATGACACCACCTCGTCCAGTTCGGCTTTCAGCTTATCCACCGTCATACCCGGTCGCCATGCACTGCGCGGCTTAAGCTGGATGAAGGTTTCAATCATAGTCAGCGGCGCCGGATCGGTCGCGGTATCAGCCCGTCCGACTTTACCGAACACGGTTTTCACCTCCGGCAAAGTGCGGATAAGCTTGTCGGTTTGCTGTAACAATTCACGTGCCTTGCCAATGGACACGCCGGGGAAGGTGGTGGGCATATACATCAAATCCCCTTCATCCATGGGTGGCATAAACTCACTGCCAAGCTTTGAGTAGGGATAAATCCCCGCCACTGTCAGTAACAGCGCCGCCAGCAGCGTTGTTTTTGGATAGGACAGACAACACGACAACACGGGTCTGAAGGCGCCGACCAGTACCCGGTTAAGCGGATTCTGCTGTTCGCTGCGTATTTTGCCGCGCACCAGGTACCCCATCAGTACCGGCACCAGCGTAATGGCAAGGCCAGCCGACACGGCCATGGCATAGGTCTTGGTAAAGGCCAGCGGCGAGAATAACCGCCCTTCCTGCGCTTCCAGCGTAAACACCGGCAAAAACGACACCGTAATAATCAGTAGCGAGAAAAACAGCGCCGGTCCGACTTCTGCGGCGGCCTGCCCGACCACCTGCCAGCGGTTTTCCCGCGTAATGGGGGTGCGCTCCATGTGCTTATGCAGGTTTTCCACCATCACAATGGCGCCGTCCACCATGGCGCCAATAGCAATGGCAATGCCGCCCAGCGACATGATGTTGGCATTGATCCCCTGCATATACATGATCAGAAACGCACCCAGTATCCCTACCGGCAGGCTGATGATCGCCACCAGAGCGGAGCGCACATGAAACAGAAACACCATGCACACCAACGCCACAATGATGATTTCTTCGAGCAGCTTGTCACTTAAATTATCAATGGCATCCTGAATCAGCCCGGAACGGTCATAGACAGTGACCAGTTCGACTCCGTCCGGCAGCCCTGCTTTGAGTTCCTCCAGTTTGGCTTTGACCCGATCAATGGTGGCCTTGGCATTCTCGCCGTAACGCATCACCACAATGCCGCCGGTTACCTCGCCCTCGCCGTTTAATTCGGCCACACCGCGCCGGGGTGCCGGGCCAATCTGAACTCTTGCAATATCGCCAATGGTCACGGCGACGCCCTTGTCGGTGGTGCCAAGGCTTATCGCGCGAATATCGTCGATACCCTCAATGTAACCTGACGCGGTAACCATGTATTCGGCTTCGGCCATCTCGATCACCGACGCCCCGCTTTCGCGGTTATTGCGCTTGAGTGCCTGACTGACGTGTTGCAGCGGAATGTTGTAGGCGCGCAGTTTATCCGGATCAGCCTCAACCTGGTACTGGCGTACCATGCCGCCTACCGAGGCGACTTCTGACACCCCTTCCAGCGCTTTAAGTTCATACTGTAAAAACCAGTCCTGCAGACTGCGCAGCTCACTCAGATCATGCTGCCCGCTTTTATCGACCAGCGCATACATGTACACCCAGCCCACCCCGGTTGCATCCGGGCCCAGTTGTGGGCGGACACTGTCCGGTAAGCTGCCCGAGACCTGATTTAAGTACTCCAGTACCCGACTACGCGCCCAGTACATGTCGGTGTCATCATCGAAAATGACATACACATAGGAATCGCCAAAGTAGGAGAACCCACGAACGGTTTGTGCGCCGGGCACTGACAGCAGTGCGGTGGTCAGCGGGTAGGTCACCTGATCCTGCACTACCTGCGGAGCCTGACCGGGGTAACTGGTTTTCACAATCACCTGCACATCGGACAGATCCGGTATGGCATCCACCGGGGTTTGCTTCAGTGAATAGACTCCGGCGGCAATCAGCACCAGTGTCGCCATCACCACTAAGAAGCGCTGACGCAGCGACCAGGCAATAACAGCTTCAATCATGCTGATGCTCCACTGCTGCGTCATTCATGGTGTGCTGGTTAAGCTCGGTGATCACAAAGCCATCCCCAACCCGGAAGGTAAAGCGCAGGTGCTGGCCGGGTTCAAGTTCGGACAGATCGATGTCTTCGGCAACATCAAAGGTCATGGTGGCGGCAGGCCGCTGCCATTTTTCAATGGCGTCGCGATGGATGGTGAGAGTCCGGGACTGGCGGTCAATCGCTTTTAGCTCGCCATTCACCGTCGCCGTATTGGTAGTATCTGAATCTTCACTGCGTTTATCATGGGTCATTGTCATGTCGTGATCGCCATGCGCCATGCCCTCTGCGCCCGACATACCCTCTCTGTGCGTCTGCATACGCATAAAATCGCTGTCTTTACTGGACTCTGAATCCAGCAAGAATTGCGCGGATACCACAACTTCATCACCGGCCTGTAACCCCTCCGTCACGGCAAAGTGACGAGTATCACTCTTACCGAGCGTCACATTCACGCTTTTAAAGCGCCCGTTTCCTTTTGCCAGCACCACACGGTTGCTGTCGGGCAGGCGGATCACCGCCGACTTCGGCACTTTCAGTACCTGTTCATCGCTGCCCACATCGATGCGGACACTCGCATACATACCGGGTTTAAGGTGCCCTTCTGTGTTTTTAATACGCAGACGCACCTGTTGCGTGCGGGTCTGTGTATTTAGTGTCGGATACACGTAATCCAGTTGCCCCTGCCAGGTCCGCCCGGCCAGTGCCGGTACGGTCATACTTACTGACTGCCCCTCTTCGATACGCGGGATATCGGTTTCAAACACGTCGGTATCCACCCATACTTCGCTGATATCAGCAATACTCATGACATTCTGGTTGGGCTCGACATAAAAGCCATCGCGTACCGGCAGTGCGGCTACAATGCCCGATTGTGGCGCACGGAAGGTAACAGCCTGACGTACCTGCTTGTCCCTTAGCAGGGCATCGCGTGCATCATCCGGCATTCCCAGCGCTTCAAGCCGGGCACGGGCACCTGCAATTAACGTCTTGTCACCTCGGTTTGACGCCGCCAGCAGTTCTTTCTGGGCATTGACCAGTTCCGGCGCATACAAGGTATATAACGGCTGGCCGGCGTCTATGCGCTCACCCTCCACACTGACGAACAGTTTCTGGATCCAGCCGGATACTCTTGGATGCAGATGAACCAGCGTATCTTCGTTGTAATCCACATAACCCACGGCATCGACTACGGGACTAAGCGTGCCGCGACTCACCGGCGCGGTACGCACGCCCAGGTTCTGCTGTACTTGTGGTGAAATGGTAACGGTACCCGCGCTGCTTTTCGACGCACCGCCTTCCTCATACACCGGTACCAGATCCATGCCCATGGGCGATTTGCCCGGGCCGTCACGCCGATAATCAGGATCCATCGGCGCCACCCAGTAAAGGGGTTCATTTTTGTCTTCTGCGACGCTGCCAGCATCACCCGCTGGCGCCATCAGGTAGCCCGCAACACCACCGGCCATTAATGCAATAACAATCAAAATAACAAAGCGCATTTTACTTCTCCGACGTGGCTTGTGTAGTCAGGTACGCCAGTGTGGCGCGCGTCTGGGCGATGTCCGACGTGATACTCAGCAGCGCAATCTCAGCCTCGAGGTGTGCCCTGCGTGCATCCAGTACGGTCTCGACATCACCTTGCGCGGCGGTATACGCATCCAGTGTGGCCTCAGCATAATCACGGCTTTGCGGCAAAATCTCACTTTCATACATGGTCTTACGTTCATAAAGGCGACGCAGTACCGCGCGTTCACTGCGCACGCGTATCATCAGATCGCGAATACGTGCACGGCGCCGGGTCTCAATGGACTCTGATTCTGCGAATGCTGCCCTGACCGCGCTGTCGTTGGCCGCCTCGTTAAACAGCGGCAGATCCAGGGACACGCCAACCGAGAAAAAATCGGCGCGCGAGGCCCCGTCGTGGTTATCCGCACGATAGCCATAACTGCCGTTTAAGGCCCATTGTGGCGCATGCTGCTGTCTGGCCAGTGCCACGGACTTGTCAGCAACGGCATGATCCACCGCCAGTACCACCACTGACGGATGCTGCGTTAGTCGTGCAGACAGCCAGGCGTCAGGAAGCGGTGATTCGGTCAGTTCCACTGACAATGGAACAGCCGGTAGTGTGGGTGGCAGCGTCAGCGTCGCCGACGGCATTGCCGTCAAGGCTGCCAGTGATGCCAGTGCCTGCTCCTCGCGCTGCAAAACCGAAGCGCGCTGCTCCTTTAACTTCACCAGCGCCAGTCTGGCATCCAGTACATCCTGCTGACGCACGCTGCCCACCCCGGACTGGTAGGCCGACGCGGTGCTCTCACGCAGTTGTTCGAACAGGTCGATATTGGCATTGATTAGCACGCCATGCTGTCTGGCCTGGGCATAAGCGATGTAATGCCGGGTAACGGTCAGCGCCACACGGGCGATGCGCTGTTGGCGTTCGACCGGGTGACGATTTGCCATTAACCGCTGTTGCTGGCGATTAAGCGCAACAGACTCGCCGCGGGGCAAGGCCTGCGAAACACCAACACGCAGCTGCGTCATTGGCTCCTGTTGAAGTGAAAAACTGTCAACAGGCAGGTTGGCTATCGTTACAGAGAGCGACGGCGAGGGACGGGAGGCCACTGCGTTCTCACGCAGTGACTGTGCCTGTTGTGCCTGCTCACTGGCCAAAAACCAGGGATCACGTTCAATAGCAAGACTGATAGCCTGGTTAAGGGGTAATTCAGTACTGCCAGGCTGGGCGAACGCCGCCCCTGCGAAAAATATCAGGGCAGCAGTTGCCCCACGTAAACACGACATAATGGTGACTCCGGAACGCCAGAAATCTTACGCACTGCCAAAACAAGACAATGCAACGGATGAGTTATTCAGCAGGGCTTAGGCGTGCCGCGGAGGACGGTAATGGGGGAAATGAGGTAACCGTACCTGCGCAGGTACGGCATAAAAACGCGCAGGCACAGGTTTAAGCGAACAGCCAGTTCGCTGTCATCAGCAATAAAGGCGCTGCTGTGCAGAAGGTGGCTGTCGCACTGACAGTCATTTTCACAACACGGCGGCTGAACAGCCATATCGTTCTCATGACAGTCACTTTGCATGTCGGCCATCACGGCCTGGTTCATATGCTCGTGATGACACACGGTATCATTCCCGGCCGCAATCACCTGCAGTGACAGCGAGAATGTCAGAATTACCAGTAAAAATGTGCGCGCCAGTTGCATAGTAACCATATGATTAATGACCAGTATTAACCTGTTAATGATATCGCTTAACCACATGTTTGCAAGAAGCAGTGCGCTGATACACCTGGTGACAGGTGCCGGCAGGCAGAAAAAGAAGCGCCCGCAGCATGGCGGGCGCAATCGAAGGGGCTGGTGCTATTTCACCATTACCGTTCCTTTCATCACCGATGAGTGACCTGGGAACGAGCAGAAAAACATGTAGGACTCGTCGGCCGACAGGCCTGACACATCTAAGCTTACCGAGGTTTGCTTACCACCACCAATCACATCGGTGTAGGCAATCACACGGTCGTCATTAGGTTTAATGTAGTTGTTGTCCAGGCCGGCGCTCACACCGTCATTAACAACACCCTGCATATCTCCTTTGGTCGACATGACCCAGTTATGGCCCATCGCCGCTTTGGGCAGCTTACCGGTATGTTTCAGTGTGACCGTAAACTCATCACATGAGGACGGAATGGTCATCTCACTGGTGTTAAATTGCATTGCGTCGTTGGCTTCAATAGTGGTTTCACACTCATTGGCCATAGCGGTACCTGATGCGCCCATCAGTACGACACCGGCTAGCAGATGTTTCAGCTTCATAACGAACTCCTAAACATAAATAAACTAACTTTCGTCCCAGTTATTTAAGAAAAATTCACCGCTAAAGATCACCGCCGGCTGCTGCTATGTCGTATTTTTAATGTTCTGAATTCGTCTGGGCATGTTGTACAGCATCCAGTCGTCGCGTCCATGGATCCTGCGTAGCCAGTGACTGCCAGCGGTTACTGTGACCAGCACAGCCGGGCTGTTTTTACCGGCGCGTTGCGAGTCGGAGAAGGAATCACTGCATGCAGTAACCAACGAGCTGACCAGCAGCAACAGCGTAAACAGTGCATGGTTTTGCATAGGGAGCATCCGTGTTAACTGTTTTCATCATCATAGAAGTAAGCGGCACTCACACCACCGTCTATTAAAAAATCACTGCCACAGATGTAGGCGCCCGACTCTCCCATCATAAACTCTGCCACCGCTGCCACTTCCTCTGCGGTACCCAGGCGTCGCGCCGCAGAACTCGCAATCATTGTTCGATAGCCATCACCACCCTGACCCTCAAGCTCCCTGCGGGCAAGCGGTGACATCGTAATTCCCGGGCTTAAAGCATTGAGCCTGGCACCGCGGCGCGCCCACTTTACCGACTCAGCCCGTACACGCAGCGCACAGCCTCGCTTGGCTAACTGGTAGGCATACATGGCATCATCGATACCCTGCAACAGTGGCAGCGACAACAAGGCATCCGCCGGCGTCAGTGCCAGCTGTCTTTCCTGTTCAGCAGACAATGGCGCTAACCGGTGCCCGGCCTGAGAAGAAATTACCAGGCCATTGCCGCCTCGCGCCATCACAGCAGCAAAGCAGTCGAGCACCAGCGCAGTGCCCAGCAGATCCACACGAAATACCAAGTCGGCGCTTGCGTTGCTTGGCGATACGCCCGCCGCGCAAATCAGACGCTCGATATTTCCCATCGACGCCGCCTTCGCAGCCAGCTCTCCGACAGAATCACGTGAACGCACGTCCACTGTGGTGTCAGTCACCTGATAGCCGGTGTCTCTGAGCGCTTCAGCCTGCGCGGCAGCGTTGTCTGCACTGACATCTGCAAGCAGAATATGACGGCTGGCACTGACCCGTCTGGCGCATGCCACGCCTATCGCGCCTGCGCCCACCAGCACAGTGATCTTCTCTTTCATTTCACAGTCCCGTTATAAGTCTGGCCTGGCAACATCTATAAACATTTCACGACTCAACATTGCCATAAAAAAGCGTACTATACTGGTTTTTCTGCACTCGCAGCGACTGCAACAACGGGGACGTTATGCGATTAAAAAACAAAACCGCACTAATCACCGGCGCCGCACGCGGTATTGGTCTGGCCACGGCGCAACGATTCACTGAGGCTGGAGCGCAGGTGTTGCTTACCGACATTGATGATGAAGCCGGTCAGGCTGCTGCCGCTGCACTGGGAAGTAAGGCCCAGTATCGACACCTGGATGTGTCGTCAGAGTCGGAGTGGAGCGCGGTAACCGGCTCACTCAGCGAGCTGGACATACTGGTTAATAATGCTGGCATTACCGGCTTTGCACAATGCAGTGGTCCCTTCGACCCCGAACATCTGGATATGGACAGCTGGCACCGTGTACATGCAGTGAATCTGGATGGTGTTGCGCTTGGCTGTAAATACGCACTGCCGCTGCTCAAGCAAAGTCGGGCGGCCAGCATTGTGAACATCTCTTCACGCTCTGGTCTTGTGGGTATCCCGGGTGCGGCGGCCTATGCTTCCAGCAAAGCCGCAGTCCGTAATCACAGCAAGAGCGTAGCGCTGTACTGCGCGGAAAAAGGCTACCCGGTGCGTTGCAATTCGGTTCACCCCGGCGCCATTCTCACTCCAATGTGGGATGCAATGCTAGGTGAAGGTCAGGCGCGTGAACAGGCCATTGAGGCAGTTGCGGCCGATATCCCGCTGGGACACATGGGTAGCCCCGACGACGTCGCCTATGCGGCTTTATATCTGGCATCCGATGAGTCTGCCTATGTCACTGGCATTGAGCTGAATATTGATGGCGGGATCCTGGCAGGCAGTGCAGCCCGGCCGGACTAGCACCTGAATAACCCAAAAAGAGGCTTTCTCAGCGGTAACGGGCCTTCAGGATACGGCGTGTCTTTTTTTGCACCCTGCCCAGCCTACGTCACATGGTCAACCTGACGGTCGTCAGTTAATTCTTTCGTACTGCTAACAAAAAAGCGCCGTAAAGGCGCTTATTTCGGTGTGGTGCACTTACATAATGCGCCCGAAAACTCTTTTTCTCGACCCTGACTGACGCTTACGACGCAGATTAGAGCGGATCTGGCTACGCTTGCCCTCAAGCCAGCTTTCCCGATCAACTTTGGCGTCAGCGCCCCGGCGGCGCTCTTCGGTAGCCCGGTAGCTGCAGAACTCACCATAGGCGTTCAAGTCCAGCGATAATTCCTGAATGACCAGCTCAATCATAATGGCGTCATCCAGATACCCCAGACCCGGAATATGGTCCGGCACCATATCCTGAGGGTCCACAAAATACGCCAGTGACGTCAGAATATTCTTTTTCTCATCATCCGGAAGCTGCCATTCTTCATCCTGTACAGCGGCCATCAGCATTTCCAGCGAGGTCAGACGTTCAGAGACAAATGCAGGTACGTTTGCTTCTTCGATTTCCTTACACGCCTGGGCAGCCTTATCTAAAATTTCTTCGTCAGAATACTTACTGGCATTATCCGCCGCCGCTTTCATGGCGTCGCGAAAATGATCGAGATCCTCATCGGATAGCTCAAAGGTAATTGATATAGACATGATTTTTTCGTTGTAGTCCCTGGGAAGTTAAAAAGTAGCCAAGCTAACGATGGGTGTCAATCATTTGCGTGTAACGAGCTGTTACGCCAAAACCGGCATGGCGCCTTTTGCGGGACTGCGCCATAGCACGCACATGACACCTCTGCCTGGTGCTGGCTGTGAAAATTTGCTGAGATAACTGTATTGACCACACTGTTCACTGAATGATTTTTGCAGTACTGGCCAACGCTACCAAAAGCAACTATAACGACACCAGTATTGAAAAAACGCAGGGGAAAGAGTTGTCTTTCCCCTACCGCCTCACCGCTTGTTACTGCCCATTTCAAACACCAGGGTTCCGCCCTTCATAATCGCGTCATACGACACGGTTTTGTCCAGTTCACGACCATTCAAGGTCACGCGCTGCACGTAGCCCTGCGTGTCCGGTGTTGCTTTAACAGTAAGCGTTTTATTTTCACCCACGTTAATCGCAACTTCCTCAAACTGAGGCGTCCCCAGTACGAATTCGCCACCAACCGGATTGAGCGGATAAAAGCCTAGTGCGCTGAACACATACCAGGCCGACATCTGTCCCACATCGTCGTTACCCGCCAACCCATCCGGCTGCGCCCGGTACATGGTTTCGCGAATTGTTTTAATGCGATCTTCGCCCTGCCAGCGTTCATCCGTATACGCATACAGATAAGCGACATGATGCACTGGCTCATTGCCGTGCGCATACTGACCAATTAACCCGGAAATATCTGGTGACACATCCCCCTGCATCTCAGAGCTGGTAGTGAACAGGGTATTGAGTTTATCAGTAAATGTTGCTGTGTCGCCGAACAACGCAATCAGGCCTTCGACGTCATGAGGTACAAAGAACGTGTATTGCCAGGCATTGGCCTCGGTATAGTCTGTCTTGCGGTGCTCAACAAAGGTAGGATTAAAGGGACTCACCCAGTCACCGCTGGCCGTTTTGCCACGCATAAATCCGGTCCCGGAATCAAACAACCTTTTATAGCTTTGTGCACGCTGTTCAAACCGTTCGGCCACCTTCTGGTTTCCTATTTTCCCAGCCAGCTGCGCTATGGCCGCATCATCAAACGCGTACTCCAGGGTTTTAGATACTGCCTCTACTTCCAGATCAGACGGGACATAACCGTATTCACTAAACAGGTCTATACCAAACCGTGGCTGCTGCGCCGAGTCCAGTGACGCATTGAGCAATGCCTCGCCACTCACGTCGGTAAGGCCTTTCAGGTATGCATCCACAATGACCGGGACGGCGTGGTAACCAATCATGACATCCGTTTCGTTAGACATCAGATCCCAGGTTGGCAGCAGCCCGGTTTCTTCATGGAACCCCATCATCGAATCAACCATATCGTCGACCTGTTCTGGGTTAGTAACGGTGAGTAGCGGATGGAGGGCACGAAATGTATCCCACAGCGAAAATAAAGAGTAGCGCTGGTAATCCTTACCCGAATGCACTGCACCGTCAGCACCGAAAAAGTCACCATTACTGTCACTCACGTGTTGCGGCGCAATGAACGCGTGGTAAAGCGCTGTAAAAAATTTGGTCTTGGCTGTTTCGTTATTATCACTTACTGCGAACTTACCAAGCTGGGTCTGCCAGGCTTGTTGTGCCTGTTGCCGGACATCACTGAAGCTGTGCGATCCCACTTCATCGTCAAGATTTGCGCGGGCATTGGCAATACTGGTGTAGGACAGACCCACATTGACCTGTAAGGGGGTGTTGTCAATATCACCAAAGTTAAGCACCACTTTGCTGTCTTTCGCTGTTAGCGTATCGCCACTTACCGCGTCTTTACCTTTGTAAAGGGTATGCGCAAATGGCTGACTAAAACGCGCCGTAAAGTACATGGGCTGAAGTTTCGCCCACCCGGTCGACACCCGGTAACCACTTAGCGTATAAGCATCGTCGATGCGAAAAAACGTCATAACAGGTTCGTCGTAGTTTTGCGCGTAACCCAAATCGAACAGCAGCTTCGCATCGTCCTCACCGTTAAAGGTATAACGATGCACACCGGCTCGGGTGGTGGCAGTCAGCTCAGCACGCACCTGTTCTGCAGGAAGGTCAAGGCGGTAATACCCAGCACGGGCGTCTTCATCGTCGTGAGAATAGTGCGTCGAGATTCGGTTTTTATCATCCCGCTCGCGCGTGTCGTAGTCACCCCGGAATGGCATGACCAGAATATCCAGCATATCACCGACACCGGTACCGGAAAGGTGGGTATGACTGAACCCCAGCAGGGTATCATCTGAATAGTGGTAACCCGACGTCCAGTCCCAGCCTTTAGACGGATTATCAGGGCTGAGCTGGACCATGCCAAACGGGACAACAGCACCGGGGAAGGTGTGGCCGTGCCCGCCAGTGCCTATCATTGGGTCAACATAGCGCAGTACATCCTGCGTCTGCGCAGGTTCTGCAGTTGTTACGTTGTCGGATGCGCAGGCCGCAAGAGACAGGCACATAACAGCCGCGCAGGTAAGAGCTCTTTTCATATTATTCATCGTTCAGTTTGTTTAACCAGTTAACTTTCAAAAACCAGGAAGTCAGCACCATCACCACCGTAGCCAGCGCAAATTCCCGCCACTGCTGTATGACCAGATAAATCGGCATAATGACCAGGGACAGTTGCCAGATGATGCCCACGGCCACATTTGTCAGATCGCGATAGGGCGTGATGGCCAGCTGTGTATTCGGCTCCTCTTTGAGAAGCGCATCCCGCACCGGTCCCCATACCCCCCAGGGCCGGACCGTACGATAAAATTGTGTCAGGGTTTGCATGTCATCCTGCGGGGTCACCAGAGATGCCACTATGCAGGCGATCACACTGACCAGCAGCAACCAGGGAAAGGCATAAAGCGGATGTGTTTCAGGCGCAATGAGCGGTATTGCCAGCGAGACAACCAGCCCCGCAATCATCCCCCAGAAATAGCCATAGGAATTAAATCGCCACCAGTGCCATTTAAGCAGATTAGCCGCGGCATAACCGCCAAACAGCGCGCCGAAAATCCACTGCATAATGCTGTTAATAGACTCCAGAAATACCCCAACAGTAACACCGCACAAGACCAGTAATGCCGATACCAGATAGCTGACTTTGACATACGTCCGGTCAGATTCATCGGGGCGGAAATAGCGTTTATAGATGTCATTAACAAAGTAGACCGGCGCGGCGTTCACTGACGCAGCCAGCGTTGACATGAATGCAGCCAGTAACCCGGCAATCAGCAGGCCGGTCAGCCCGACCGGTACGAACTGATTAATTGCGTAAGGCAGAATTTGCTCAAAATCGAAGGCGCCCTGCGCCTGAATTTCCGGTCCCATATACACCAGGGCCAGAATTGTCAGACCGGCGACCATCATGTAGCGCGGAAAGAACATCACCAGCGAAACCATACCGCTCATTTTGGCGGCGTCTTTGGCGCTGCGAGTGGCCAGTATCCGCTGCATATCATAGCTTGGGACCGGGCCGGCCATACTGGTAAGTACACCTTTAAACAGCATCAGCATAATCATCAGGCCAAACAGTTCCATGCTGTCATTGGCAATTTTGTCGTTCACACTGTCGATAACCCCCTGCCAGTTAAGATCGAGGCGCCAGCTGAACATCACCTCATCCCAGCCTTCGGGCGTTGCTGCTGCAAGTTGCTGCGGGCTGACTTCTGACATTGCGATAATACCTACCGCCACGGCAGCCACCGTCATTAATACAAACTGCAGTATTTCGGTAAACACCACCGAGTACATGCCGCCTTTAATGACGTACAGCGTGGTCACGACAAATATAATAAGTGCATAGACATCAGGCGCGATGTCCCAGGGGAAAAAGATAGCCGCAAACTTGCCAATTCCCTTGAATGCATAAGCGATAAAGCCAACCGCACTGACCAGCGCGAAGGCAATCACTACGAACTGACACAGACGCGCACCGTCACCATTGCCGAACCGGGTTTGCAGCCATTGTGCGCCTGTCATCACGCCTGAACGACGCAACCATACCGATAAGTAAATCATCAGAAATATCTGATTGAAGATGGGCCAGACCCACGGTAGCCAGGCACTTTTCAGCCCGTAAACAAAACACATCGAAACCAGCCACATGGTACCGGCAATATCAAACATACCGGAGGCATTTGATACACCCAGCGCCCACCACGGAATGCGGTTACCCGCCAGAAAATAAGTGCCCATATTGCGACCGGCCAGGCGCGAGATATATAGCCCAAGGGCCAGCGTACCCAGCAAATAGATCACAATGACGCCAATATCCAGACTACTGAGATTCACAACTACGGCTCCAACTGACAGGCATTAACAGAGGTGCTCCTGAGTGAGGCAATAACCGGTGCCGGGTTGCGGCACTCCGCCTCTGTCAGGGCAAGACGCACGACCTTAGTCTGCGCGGGCCTGAGATCAAAGAAGTTGTCGTCAAAATTCAGATTCTCTGCGTTTACCTCAAGATAAACCTGACGCAACCAGACTGTTGAGTGCAGCGTAACAATGAGTTCGTTGTCAACGATGTCAGTCTGCATGTCTAACTGATGGGGTGCCAGCGGCTGTTCAACCGGGCTGGCAAAATAGTGGACCGTTTCATCGACAAGCTCGCCTTCACTGTCGAACATCTGTGCCACCAGCGCCAGTTCAGTCTTGTCGACGGTGCGCAGAGCTTCGCTGCAGTCAATATGCTGCCAGCACTGCAATGCGTTTGGCTCAAGCGTCAGCACCGCCTCGTCACCGTGAAGGGTATCGCCACTGAGTGTACACAGACGGTATGTGCAGGTGAGCACACAGCTGCGCAGCGTGTCATTGGTGACCGTTACACTGACCGTCTCCTCATCCTGCGATAAAATCAGGTGCAGGGGGGCAAAGCTTCGTCTGGCCTGATAATGCAGTGCTTTCCACTTACCATAGTAATCAATCCCCGCCCAGGACGCGGCAGGCCAGGTGTCGTTGAGCTGCCAGTAGAGGGTGCCCATACAAAATGGCCGGGCTTCACGGTGCGCGTCAAAGGCAAGCTTCAGCCCCAGCGCCTGCTGAACCTGGCTTAGGTAAACCAAATCAGCGAAAGACTGTGGCTGCGGATACGTACCCTGCATATACTGACTAATCAGACGGTTGCCGCGCGGATGTTTTTGGTGCACCGCCAGCACCTCAGAGTCCAGGTGCTGATCCTGCGGCAACGTAAAACGGTCAAAGCTGGCTGGCATTGGAAAGCTCTGAAACCCATATTCACTCATAAACCGCGGAACCCGTCGCTGGTACTCGCTGAAGGGCTCTTCCCCGTGCCATACCCCCCAGTAATGATGATTGCCTATGTGATCTTCATCATCTTCCCAGAATCCAATTGGCGAAGAGCGCAGGTAAAAGCGACCACTGTCGTGCTCTTCTACTTTACCGGGCAAAATGTCGTCAAACAGTGTCATGTAATCTGCTTTCAGCCGCTGATACAAGGCCTCACTGTAGTCAAACTTTTCCGGCCACTGCCAGTGTTTAATGGCCATATCCACTTCATTATTGCCACACCACAAGGCGATACAGGGGTGATTACGCAAACGACGGATCACCGCGTCAGCTTCATTCATCACATTGGTAAGAAATGCATCGTCGCCCGGGTACAAAGAGCAGGCAAACATAAAGTCCTGCCAGATGAGCATGCCATACTGATCGGCCAGGTCGTAGAAATGATCATCCTGATAGAGACCGCCGCCCCAGACCCGTAACATATTCATATTGGCACTGGCGGCCGAGTGGATAAGCGCCTCCTGCCGCGCCGGGGTAACACGGTGCACAAAGCTGTCAGCGGGAATATAATTCGCGCCTTTCATAAACACATCATGGCCGTTCACTTTAAGGTAGAACGCCTGGCCGAAACTGTCCGGTTCACTCACTACTTCTACGGTTCTCAGACCAGCAGACTGACTGCAGGTATCCAGCGTGTGCCCCTGCTGCGACAGGCTGACAGAGAAATGATACAGAAACGCTTCACCCAGCCCGTTTGGCCACCAGCGTCTGGGATTAGGGATATCGAGGAACAGAGCATGTGTCTGCTCCTCTGAAGTCAGTGTGACGGTCTCTGCCGGGATCTGTACGTCGGTCTGCGCACATTCAACGCTGACAGCTACGCTCTCGCCGACTTTTCCTGCGATAGCAATATCAAGTCTTAAGCGGGCACGCTCGTCTGATAAAGCGCACTGACGAACAGCAACGTCCTGTATCCTGATGTTGTGTACACCCTGCAGATATATATCGCGAAAAATCCCGCTGGTTACGAACCGTGGCCCCCAGTCCCAGCCAAAGTGACAAGGTGCTTTACGGTTGTACACACTGAGTTTGTCCTCAGACTTATCGTTTTCCGCTGGGTAGGCAAACCCGGCCTGTTCAAAGCGTGGCCGTGTCTGCGTGATCGGTGAATGGAAATAGATTTCCAGGGTATTTTCACCCTCCACAAGCCAGGGTTTGCAACTGATGCGCTGACCAATAAACATGTTTTCGCCCGTGCCTATACGGGTGCCATTGAGTAAAATGTCACAGTAGGTATCGAGACCGTCAGCAACCAGCTGAATGTCATCATACTCAGCCAGTTCAGGGTTGAGTGAAAAAGTACGCCGGTAGATCCAGTCTTCACGTTCAACCCACTGCACACGGCTTTCATTGTCCCGATAGAAAGGATCGTCAATAACACCGTTGGCTTCCAGGTCAGTGAAATTGCAGCCAGGCACCGTGGCCGGAAGCCAGGATGTCTGGCTTGCCTGCCTGAACTGCCAGGCGCCGTTGAGTGGCTGTGAAAGTCGGATTTCCGGGTTGTAATGTAATGCCATAAATAAGTATCGTCCGGCGCGTCAATCTGCGCGTTGAGAAAATGAATGAATGTACTGGCTTAAGGTGCGGACCTTGTCGGTGCATACCTGGCCATTTTTCAGCACCGCAGAGAAACTGTGGAATGATAACCGGGGGTAACAGTGGGCCAGTGCTGAAAAAACCGGTAGCGTATCGGCTGACACGCCACCACCTACAACCAGTTCAAGATGCTTGGGAAATGTGTCTGCCAGCTGCGTTAGTCGCTGTAAGCGCGCGTCTTCCGGGCCAGTGGAACCCCATGTCTGCCCTGCGGATAAGATCCTCGCAACGCCCAGTTCCGCCAGTTGCCGGGCTGCGATAGATGCATTGCTGACTGCGTCAAAGGCGCGGTGAAACGTCAGGCTCAGGCCATGATGATGCGCCCGTGCAGTGAGATGGTGTGTGCAATCTACGTCGATCGTCCCGTTCTCACCAAGGGCAGCCGCCACTACCCCGTCTGCACCACACTCTGCGGCAGTATCGATCTGCTTAAGCATTTGTGTACGCTGCTGTGCACTGACATGAAAGTGGTCAGCATGATTTCGGATCATCACCAGTAGCAAAACCTCCTTGCCCAGCACACGCCGCGCACATTTTATGCTGTCTGCAGTTGGTGTGAGCCCGTCTTTGTCCATGGCGCGGCACAGCTCTACACGGTGTGCTCCACCATGTTTTGCAGCCAAAAGGTTATGCGTCAGATGAGGGCTGTCCGCGGCGACACATATTTCCAGCATTAGCTGCCGATCTCCCACTCACCCAGCCGCAATGAGAGCTCGCTGACATCGCTGGCTTGCAGGCCGGCGTGCGTGAATGTCTGTCCGGGTTTAAGCATCACAGGCGCACTGTACTGCGACCAGGCTTCACTGACCGGCAAAACAATTTGCTGCTCAGTACCGTCATCACGAGCCAGGTACACCGTGACCGGCGCACTGGACTGGTAAGTAATCGTCACATTCGCGTCTGGCTGCAGCTGACCGCTAAGCGCAAACAGGGGGATCCGCGCCTGCTCTGCATCACCACTCACCAGCAGTGAACTGCCGCCATTAAACGCCTTGGTAAAGTCAAAGCGCACATCCAGCTGATGCTGCCCCTGTATGGCAAATTGCCACGTGGGTAGGGCGTCTTGTCTGCCCATGTCAGTCCATTCTCCGTCCACTTTACTTCCCGCCTCAAACCAGGCCTTGCCATGACCGGTATTGAAGCTTGTTTTCAGCGGCAGCCTGATTGCTGACTTAGCCGGATAGATGGCCCCTACCCCAACAAAGCCTTCTGTGTCGCGCGTGGCCAGATTTTTATTATCACCGGAAAATAACCGGTGCTGGGCTGCATAAAACGCATTTACATTGTCCGGATTGCTGATGAAATTGCCCATTGCGGCGGTGTGCGCATTGCCCGAAAAGTTGTAGTTAAAGTTAGGCGCAAACAGTGCCAGTGAGGTAACAGGCTGCTCATGTTGCTCCAGCGCCGTTAGCCAGCTGGTTTCGCTGAATGCGCGCTGTGCATTACGGTGCGGCCATAAGTCAGCCCCCATAAATACATCATAGGGTGAGCGGCCAAGGGCAACCGCCTTATCGCGACTCGCCAGCACCATCTCCCGGTCCCACCAGTAGTTGATGAACATGGCGTCACTGACGCGGCCATCTTCCTTTAGAAACATCGCATTGGTATCGTTCAGCATGTTCTGCCAACGCACTTCGCCACTTTCAACCATAGCGTCATACCAGTGGATCTCCATGCCCGCGGGAGCATGATGCGTCAGGTAACGCACAAACGCCTTCATTTTTGCCGCTAGCTGGCGCCCACGCTCCGCGTCCTGCGCGCCTTCGATGAGTTCGTTGTTGCTGTCTTTTACCGCTGTGAGGTCAGTTTCCTGGTTGATAAGCCAGCCATCGAAACCGTAATAGCGGGCGATCGCAATAAGCTGGTCAGCGATAATAAAATTCCCTTCCGCGTCCTGTTCCAGCAATTTTTCGGCAGTATCAGCACTGCCCCCCCATTTCGCGATGCCCAGAAACACCGAACCAATCACTTTTACGCCATTTTTATGGGCTATATCGACCCAGGGGCGCGCAGGGATTTGTATATTCAGATCAGCGGTACCGGCAAACCAGTTCAGCACATCAATTTGTGACCATTGCGTAAAATTGTAAAGATTGAACGCAGACTGCGGTTCTAGGTAGTTGGCAAAATTATTCATGCCATCTGGCGCGAACAAAACACGCGCGGGCGTCATCTTGCGGGCATTGGTGTCTGGTACTGGCGCAAAGCGTCGCGCAGCCAGCGGCTCAGCTGAACGGTTTTGTTCGCTGGCTAAAGCAGAGTCAGGTTGCCAGTCTCTTGCCTGCTCAATGGTAAGCGCAAACGGGGGCTTGTCTGGCGTAACCGCAGCCTGAACAGCGTAACTAAACAGCATTAATATAAAGACAACTCGCATCAGCGTTTCTCCTTAAGTAAGCTGGCAGCATCTAATACCTCGTCCTGGCTGGCATGCCTGACAGCAAAATTAAAGCCGGGCTGAATACAGTAGGCGCCATGGTCTCCGCGACGATTTAACGCCAGAAACCCCACCTGATAGGCTGCATAGTCACCCAGTCTGGTAGCAATTCGCTCTACAGCTTGCTGACAAGCCTGTTGTGGGCTTGCGCCATGACGCATGAGTTCAACCACCAGGTGGCAACCGACCGTTTTTATCATCAGTTCCCCCATTCCCGTGGCAGTCGCCGCGCCGACCTCGTTATCCACGTAGAGACCGGCGCCGATAAGCGGAGAGTCACCGACTCTTCCCGGAAGCTTATAAGCAGCACCACTGGTCGTACAGGCGCCGGACAAGTTGCCGTGGGAGTCCAGCGCCAGCATGCCAATGGTGTCGTGATTTTCTATATTAATATGCTGTACGTCGCGTTTTTTTCGCCATTGTTGCCAGTCGGCGTGCGCCTCTGGCGTCAGCAGGTTTTCCAGTGTGAAGCCGTGTTGCAGTGCAAATTCCTGGGCACCCTCACCAACCAGCATGACATGCGGCGATTTATCCATCACCAGCCGTGCAACCGAGATAGGGTGCCTGATCTGCTTAAGACACGCCACCGAGCCGCAATTCATGTTCTCATCCATGATGCAGGCATCCAGCGTCACCTCGCCGCTGGCATCCGGATAACCGCCATAGCCAACGGTGCGTACAGCCGGGTCGCCCTCGGGTATGCGCACACCCGTCTCAACCGCATCGATGGCGCGCCCCTTCTTTTTCAGTACTTGCCATGCAGCATGATTCGCCGGCTGACCATGTTTCCAGGTCGAGACAACAACTGGCTTTCTGACAGCTGAAGCGCTGACATTCTGGCTTAACAGCATCGCGCCGGTACCCACCGTGACGCCTTGCTTAAGAAACTGTCTGCGTGTACTCATCCTACATCTCCTGCGTGTTTTGACGTGCCGCAAACTGCTGTAGCGCAAAGGCGCACGCTCCATCTTCGGGCGTCGTCAGCGGAACACATAACCGGTCACGGACTGGCGCTGGCAGCCACTGGCTGAGCATTTCGCTGACACCCCCCACCAGCGTAACCGCTGGCGCGCCCATAGCCTGAAGGCGGGCAATGACGCGTGCCAGAAACTGCGATGCCTCGTGCATGATGGCAAGCGCCACCGCATCACCCTCCTGAGCCAGTTCACTGACCAGCGGCGCATACTGCCCAAACACGTGGGGCGGTGCATTCTGTAGTTGCTGCGCCAGTTCCACTGGCGACTGATGCTGCAGAATATGTCGGGTCAGATCCGTCTCTCTGCCTATGCCCTCTGCGCCTGACAACGCAGCTTCAATGGCTTTTAATCCCAGCCATGAGCCACTGCCCGTGGCATTAAACGGGAAGCCATACCCCCCCACTGTCTGAACGCCAGATGCAGTCTGTACCGCCGCGCTGAATCCCGTACCAAGGATAATCAGACCACCATGCTGGTTGCCAAACGCTCCCTGTAAGGCGACGTGCAGATCGGAGGTGAAGTAACAGTCATGAAACGGGTGCGTCCAGTTTTCCAGGGCATTCTGCATCGACGGCAGATGAAGACCAGCAATGCCCGCACCGACGACAAGACGTGCGTAATCGCGTTCTTCCAGCCCGGCGTGTTCCATGGCCATCTGGATGGCCTGCATGATCGCACTGGTAGATTTCGTCACCCCGTGTACCGGGTTGGCGCCTGTGCTTACTCCCCGTCCCAGGATTGTTCCCTGATTATCTTTGATCAGGGCGCGGCAGCGGGTTCCCCCGCCATCGATACCAGCTATGTACTGCACCTGTTGGCGTGTTTCTGACAAGGTATGACTCCGGGAATCGTATTAAAAAAGCGGGAGACTCTGAACGCAGCAGTCCCCCGCAAACACCACCTATTGCTGCGGACCGATAAGTTCGATTTCGGCAATCTCTACCGTATCGCTATCGGTTGCCTGAGACACCGCCAGTCTGTATGTGGTGTAAGCAAAGCCATTTGCCATATCATACAGAGTGCGCTGCGTGCCATTATCCCAGGTTTCACCTGACCAGCTTTCAACCGTGTGCCAGGTCTCGCCACCATCATTTGAGCCAAGCAGTACAAAATCTGCCGGGCTGTTCGCCGCTTCACCATTGGTGATTGCGATACTGTTGACAATCTGTGACGCGGGCAGGGTGATATCCAGCCAGGTTTCTTCACCGGCCGTGGCGGACCAGCGCGTTGCGGTATCGCCGTCAATGACTGCCGCAGGGGCATCACCACTGCTGGCACTGACACTGACGCCAGCCTGCATCGACAGGTCAACGGATGAATAAACAGGACCAATCAATTCAATTTCCGCGACCTGCATCAGGGTGTCGTCGCCCCGGTTTTTGGTCACATTAAAGCGATAGAATTTGTAGCCTAAGTCGTTGCTGAAACTAAACTGACGACGTTCAAAGCGCTCGTCAAAGTTCTCACCAATCCAGCCGGACAGGGTGACCCAGTTTTCACCATCGTCAGACGCTTGCAGATTGAAATTCTGCGGATCACGGCTTGGCGCGTCGTTGGCGCTGATCAGGGCCAGTTTATTGACCGTTACCGGCGCCGGAAATGCCACTTCAGCCCATGCTGGATCTTCAGCGGTAGGTGCACCCGCCCAATCGTTATGATCCAGCCATTTGGTTTGCGGATCACCGTCAAACGCCTTCTCACCTGATTCAGCGTCACTGATTGCGTAGCGTTCAGTCACTGTGCGGCCATCGGTCAGTGAGTGATTCACGTCCGCCGTCACCGGGCCAATCAGTTCAATCTCTGCCAGTTGCATCAGTGGCGCGTCACCTTTGTTTTTGGTGATATTCAGGCGATACAGGCTGTAACTGAGTGAGTTATCAACACTGAATGTATTGCGGGTAAAGCGGTCGTCAAAGTTCTCACCAACCCACTCGCCCAGTGCCACCCAGGTTTCACCACCGTCATTACTGCCCTGCAGATTAAAGTTTTGTGGATCGCGGGCCGGTGCATCATTGGCACTGGTGATGGCCAGGGTATCCACAGCAACAGCTTCCGGGAATGTTACCTCGACCCACGACGGTTCATCGTCTGTCGGTACACCGCCGTCGTCCAGCCATTTGGTTTCCGGGTTATTGTCAAAGGCCTTGTCTTCAGCTTCCGCGTCGCTAATGCTGCTGCGGGCACTTAATGACACCGTCCCTACTGGATCGGTATGATCGACTGACGGGTAGATGGGGCCGACCAGCGCAATTTCTGCCAGCTGCATAAGCTGGTCGTCGTTGCGGTTTTTGGTAATATTCAGCCGATAATGGCTGTACTCAAGCCCGTTACTGAAACGGAAGGCCTGACGTTCAAAGCGCTCATCAAAATTTACCCCCACAAACTCTGCAAGCGTTACCCAGGTTTCACCGTCATTTGACGCCAGCAGATTAAAGTTTTGTGGATCACGGCCTGGAGCGTCATTGGCGCTGGTGATGTAGAGAGTGTTAACTGCGTGCGCTTCGGCAAACTGAATTTCAATCCACGAGGGATCCTCAACCGTTGGCGCGCCCTCATAGTCATTGTGGTCAAGCCATTTGGTGGAAGGATCGCCATCAAAAGCTTTAAACTGGTTTTCATTGTCACTGATGCTGTTTCGGGCAGTGATGGTGGCGCTGGCAATATTGTCTGCAGTTGTAACCTCGCGTACCGGGCCACTGCTGGCTTCTGGTTCGCTAAATGCCAGCGTCGGATCAATAATATCTTCCGCTGTCAGTCCCAGCGCAGCCAAAACCGGCATCGCTGCAATGTCTTCCATGAGTGCTTCCCGGAGCGGCGGCAATAACGACTCATCGCCCTCGCGCGCGGCGGTAATGGCGGTCATTACCTCATCCATCTTACCCGTCATCGTTTCGGCTTCGTCCATGTCTGCAAATGCTGCATTCAGCAGAGAAAGCTTAATAACGTCGGTACTGGCCAGTACATCTTCACAACTTGCCTGCTGACCTTCCTCAGGCTCGGAACACTGCTCGTCGACAACAAAGTTGCTGTACGATTCCGCACTAATGAGTGGCTCATTGAAAACATTGAGTTTTACCGTGCTGCCCAGCGCTTTAACCACATCGGCGGAACTGTCTGCCAGCGCCAGCTCAAATAACTGACGCACAGAGACATTGCGCCCGCCGTCGATATCCGCTTCAACCAGCCGGGTGCCCATGGTCGTCAATGCGTTGGCCTGAAATGCTGCGTCGGCGGTACCGTCGGCCGCATTGGCATAAGGTACATCGACATAGCTCATGGTAGTAAAACTGGTGCCGGATAATGGTTCGCCACTCAACATCCCGCCGGTAGTGACACCGGCACAGTTAGCGGCATCACAGACCATCGCTGACTCACTGTCGGCAGTAGCCGTAATTTTCACCATGCCATCGAGTCCAAAGCCCTCGGCCCCGGTCACGGAAAAGTCTGCGACGCCGTTGGAATTGGTGCGTGCGCCCCCGTCATCAATCGTCAGTTCCGCACCATTCATTTGTTGCACTGAGATAGCCGCATTACTGACAGTGCCTTTGACTACACTGCCGCGGACATCTGCCGAGGTATACTCAACGGTTTTCGGTATATCCTGAGGATCCGGGCTGTCTGCACCGCCGCATCCATAAAGTCCGGTCAGGGCCACAGCGACCAGGGCTGACAGTGGTTTAATAGTAAATGTATTCATGATCGTTCCTTTGCAATAGCGTTATTCTGTCAAGTCGTGGTGTCAGCGTTAAAAGCGGTACGTCGCGCCTGCATAGAAGCGGCGGCCAGCGTAGCTGTTCTGCACGAACCGGGCGTTGGTATCATCGCCCAGGTGACGGTAAGCCTCGGATTGCGTCAGGTTGATAACAGAGGCAGAGAGCACCAGGTTTTCGGTCAGGTTGTAACTTGCGTTCACATCGACCTGGTCGTAGGGCTCTTCGTAATAGTTCATTTCCCAGTCAGAGTTATAGCCCTGCACGGTTCTGCCGCGGCGGTTATATGATGCGCGGATGCTGAAGTCCTCATCCTCGTAGAACACGGAGAAATTGACCTGATATTTCGAGCTGCCGATCAGCGGCGACTCCCCTACTTTTTCACCGTTTAACTCAACATCAGCCTGGTTTGTTTCGTTATGCGTGTAATTGGCATAGACGCCAAAGCCGTTCTCGAAGAAATGCTGAATAAACACTTCCATCCCTTCAGAGCTGGCGTCGGTGCCGTTGGCGACGGTATTGAAATCACGTACCAGAATACTGTCACCTCCGGCAGTGACGACTTTGTCCCCGGCGTTCTCCAGCGTGAATTCACGGGTTGGGCTGCTCTGGTTTAAGTCAATGATCAGCGGCACAACGAAGTTGTCGACGTCCTTTTTGAACATTGCGATACCCAGGCCTGATCCCTCGCCGTAGTAATACTCCAGAGACACGTCAAACTGTGTCGACAGCAGTGGTTTGAGCTGGTTGTTACCCCCTGATCCGGTCCAGCCTTCGCCGTCGATAATCTCGTCAAAGTTTGGTTCGCCGGCACGATCGGCAGAATATTCGCTGGACGTGTAGGTGAGCGTCTGGAACTGCCCCAGATCGTCATAGCCCGGGCGTGCCATTACTTTTGCAGCGGCACCGCGCAACACCCAGTCATCGTTGATATCCCAGACCAGGTTCAGGCTAGGCAATAGCTTATCGTAGGTATTCTCTTTTTCGATGTAGACAAAATCCTCTACCCGCTGCTGTTCAATGGGTAGTTGCGTACCTTCATCATCTGTCCAGTCCAGGCGGTAGGTTATTTTGTCAGACGAACCGGAAACCGTTTTGGTGCGCACCCAGCGCAATCCGATGTTTCCGCGAATCGCCTTGTAATCGTAATCAGCCTGAACGTAAGCAGCGGTAATTTCTTCCTGAACATCGTAGACGTAATTTTGCTCTTTACGGGTGTAGTGAACAAAGTTGTCATTCAGGTAGTCCTGGTATTTGTACCAGTCGACAGCCGGGAACAGGTTGGTATTGATTACATCCGACAGGTTGTCCAGCGACTCAGGACGGATCATATCAACAATGTCCGGAATACCGCCGTTTTTCGAATAGTCATCATCCAGATCGATGCTGCCTTCGGCTTCTCCCTGCGCAATATCGAAGTCGGGTGACAGGTAAAAGCTGTTGCGGGTATCACGGTGGATCTCGCCATCCCGGTACTTGGCCCCAACCCGCAATGTCGACACAATGCCGTAATCGACAAAATAATCCAGGTCGATGCTCGCGTAGGTCTCTTCCTGTGTGCCAGTCACAAAGCTTGAATCGGTCGCTCCAGCATCAGCCTCTCCACCAATACCATTTTGCAGATTACTGATAGCGCCTGGATCCATGTAAGTGGTCATCTGCTCATTCGACAGATCCCAGCCATAATATTTAGAGGCTGCGTTCAGGTAATAGGCCGCCCGGTATTTTTCTTCGGGACCACCTTCTGCTTCAGTGTGTCCCGCTTTGAATCTCAGCTCGAAATAGTCGCCTTCGTAGTTAGCGAAGAAATCAAACGTATCAGAGGTACTTTCCTCTACCTTATATTCACCGTTAATCCGTGGGATTGGTGAATCCTGGTAGGTGCCGCCGGCACCAGAGCTGTAATCGATACCAGTAACATACTCGGCGTCGGCATTAACCCGAATGTCGGTCCAGTAATTGTCATTGTTGTTCCATTCGGGGTACTCCAGCTGGTTGAGGATAGAGTCCTGTCCCAGCGTAAAGCGGAAATAGTTCATTCCCAGTTCAAGCCGCTCTGTTGGCCGCCACTGAGCTGTAAACTGGATCCCTTCGCGCTCGCGCTGCTCTTCCAGCACTTCCTGCACCATACTTTGCGGTGCATAGCCCTGAGCACCACCTTCGACGGTCTGCTGGTTTTGCATTTGCGTATAATAAAAGTTCTGGTTCAGGATATTGACCCGTGAACTTTGCGCACGGTTTGTGCGTTCCTGATTGGTGTAACCGACCAGAAAACCAATGTCTTCATCGTCGTTCTTCCACGAATAGATACCGCTGAACTGCGGCTCATACTTATCGGTAATATCGGCATTAGTGTACTCAAGATTGAGGATCCCTGAGTTCGCATCCATTTCGAAGGGTTTTCTTGAGTGCATCAGAACGGTACCACCGATCCCGCCTTCATCAAGACGGGCCTCGGAGGATTTGTAGACTTCTACCCGTGAGATCATGGTTGAAGGCAGCAGTGCGTACGAGAACGAGCGCGAGGGCTCACCGGGTGAGGATGCAATGAAGTTACCGTTGAGCTGAGTGAAGGTCAGATCAGAAGACAGACCACGAATGCTGACCGTTGCCCCTTCACCGCCTTCGCGCTGGATGACCACACCAGGTACACGCTGCAGGGAATCAGCGACGTTCTTATCCGGGAATTTACCTATATCTTCAGCCGTAATCGCATCGACTGTTGCGTTCGAGAGTCGTTTAATAGACAGGTTTTCTGCAGAAGATGCGCGAATACCACGCACCTCAATGACTTCTGTCTGTTCCTCGTCAGAAGCGTCTTCAGACTCTGTGTTGGTGTCCTGGGCGAATGCTGAGCCCATCCCTGCAAGCACAGAAAGACAAATAAGTGAACGTGTAAACCCTGTTTTGCCTGATATCGCGTGTGCTGAGTTCCTGATTGCCATCGGCTTCTCCAGTTTATGTAATCGTAGACAAATGTATATCTTATTTTTCTTTTATCGTTTTTTATCAGATTGTTACGCAATACCAACTTTAAAACTTCAACCTATTCGCGCAAATCTGAATGTAATCGATTTCAGAGATTGAAAAAGATACTAGCTCCCGATATTCACACTGTCAACACTGTGTTGTTAAAATGTTTATTTTTGTTAAAGAGAAATTGGCATATATTCTGTGATTAGCCCATAGCCCTGATAGCGTGGGCACTGGCAGGATATCGCGGCTTTCTTACGGCAGGCGCTTATTCGCTAATAATCAGGAATGCGAGGGCGCTGGGCCACTGCTTTCACGCTCGACCAGCTGGAAAGGCAGAATTTCCCGTGAGCGCTTTAAGGGTTCCTGTTTTATCATTTGTACCAATACATTAAATGCCCGGCGACCCATTTCATAGGCAGGCTGATCAATGGTGGTGAGGGGGGGATTCAGATAGGCTGAGACTCGCACATTATCAAAACCGGTAACCGATATATCATCAGGGATCCTAAGCCCCTGACGGTGTATTTCATGCATCGTTCCAAGAGCAATATCGTCATTAAAACAACAAATAGCGGTGGGGCGTGTAGCGTTATCCAGAAGCGCACGCACGCCTTCAATGCCGGTATCAATCTGGTAACTTTCCCCGACCAGCATGCTGTCATCAAAAGCCAGACCTTCTTCATCCATGACGCTTTTCATACCTGCAAACCGGTCCCGGAAAATCTGGCTGCTGCGCTGCCCTGCAATGAAACCAAAGTGTTCATGCCCATAGCTAATCAGGTGATTCATCACCGCTCGCCCGGCCGCGTAGTTATCCAGCTCAATATAGGGATAACGCTTTTCAGGAATACGCTCACAAACACTGACCATTGGGATGGTATCGGCCAGACTGGCATCATTTTCCGAAAACGGGAACGAGTGATCCAGTTGTATCAGGCCGTCAGCACGGTTGGATAACACCATACTGGCATATTCATTTTCCCGCATTCCTTTGCCCTGGGTATCGCCTAGCAGTACTGAATAGCCCTGTTCCTGCGCAGCCTGCTCAATACCTTCGATGATGCGCATAAAAAATGGGTTCACCAGGTTAGGCACCAGCACCACAATAGAATTTGAGCGGCCGGTTTTGACACTACTGGCCAGCCAGTTAGGACGATAGCCCGCACGCTGTACCGCCGCCATGACCTTTTCGCGGGTTTTCTCAGTGACCAGCGACGGGCTTTTTAGTGTTCGCGAGACAGTGGCCGTAGAAACACCGGCCAACTCACTGACTTTCTTGATATTTGTCATTAAATCGCTACATTCTTGTAAAACAGATTTAGGATACCTGACACAACGGCCAGATTAAGGAAGGTGCGAATAAGTCTATCATCTCTCAGCGAGTCCTGAAGTGCGTAGTCGCAAGGCAGGTTTCGCTGGCAATGGCGCCCCCCTTGTCAGGAAAGCTAACGCAGCGTATGCGTGCTTCAGAGCTGGCTCTTCGGGACTTACAGTCAAGCACCTACTCTGTGTTGTAACCCATCAGGCCTGCAAAAGGTCGCCTTGACCAGGTACCTGGTTGTAAGCCTGAGCGGCGCCGGACTTATTCGCACGTTCCTTAAACTTACCCCTATCATAGCGGTCATTTACAGAAAATGACAAGACTTTATGTAAACGAGTACAATTCAGCGGTATTCACCTTTAAATTCCACGAAAATCGTCATTATTCCGGTTTATCAACAGAACAGACCAATTGACACTAGACGTTAATGATGTAATCGATTACAGTGACGCTCACCGAATTGATAACGCCTTGTTTACAAGCTGACAACAAGCCTGAACCAACGTGAAGACTGTTAAAATGATGCGAAATCTACTGAAAACATTAACACTGGCGGGGATGACAACCACCCTGCTTGCCAGCTGTGCAGACACTCCCGATAGTCTGAAGAATAATGAAACCTATGACGCGCCTGTCAATCTGGTCGGCGACGATCTGGTTCAGTACGTGAACCCATTAATGGGCACGGACTCGACCTTTAGTCTGTCTAACGGCAACACCTATCCGGCGGTGGCCAACCCCTGGGGTATGCATTTCTGGACAGCCATGACAGCGCCGATTGGTGACGGCTGGACGTACAAATACGACGACGACAAAATTCGCGGCATTAAGCAAACCCACCAGCCCAGCCCCTGGCTGAACGATTATGGTGCATTCTCGCTGATGGCGGTAACCGGTGAGCGCAAAATTGATCAGGACAGCCGAGCGTCGTGGTTCTCGCACAAGGCCGAAACCGCCAGTCCCAATTATTATTCTGTTTACCTGGCAGACTATGACACCACGATAGAAGTCACGCCTACTGCGCGAGCCGCGCAGTTCCGGTTTACCTTCCCGGAGACCGACAACGCCTATGTACTGCTGGACGCATTTGATAAAGGGTCAAAGGTCGAAGTGTTACCCGAACAGGGCATTATCCGGGGCTACGCCCGTAACAATCATGGCGGGGTACCGGACAATTTTCATAACTATTTTGTTGTGAAATTCAGTCGCCCTTTCGAGTCTGCCTCAACCTGGCAGGATGGTTATACCCCAGTTGATGTGCTTAAAAGTGAAGGCGACCATGTCGGCGCTGTCGTCAGGTTTGCAACGCATAAAGGTGAGCAAATCACCGCGCAGGTCGCCTCGTCGTTTATCAGTCCCGAACAGGCCGAACGCAACCTGAGCCGCGAAGTGGGCAATGACTCCTTTGCACAAACCCGTAAAAAAAGTCATGCCGCCTGGCAAAAAGAGCTTAGCCGGATCCGTCTTGAAGACGACAACCTGGATAACGTCAGAACCTTTTATTCTGCACTGTACCGGGTACTGCTGTTTCCTCGCCGGTTCTACGAATACAACGAGCACGGTGACATCGTTCACTACAGCCCTTACAACGGTGAAGTGCTGCCTGGCTATATGTTCACAGACAATGGTTTCTGGGACACATTCCGCGCAGTGTTTCCCTATTTTGCGCTCATGTACCCGGAACTGGATCGTAAAATCATGCTTGGGCTGGCGAATACCTACAAGGAGTCGGGCTGGCTACCAGAATGGGCGAGCCCGGGCCATCGCAACGTCATGATCGGCTCCAATTCGGCGATCAATATTGCTGATGCATACATCAAAGGGGTCCGGGACATGGACATCGAGACCCTGTACGAAGCGGCAGTGAAGAACGCCGAAGTCAATGAGGGCCGCCCGATGACTTCCGTGGGCCGGGAAGGCGTAGATTACTATAATGCGCTGGGTTACGTGCCCTATGATGTCGACATTCACGAAAACGTTGCGCGCACCCTTGAATACGCGTTCGCCGACTTCAATCTGTATCAGCTGGCGAAACAGCTTGGAAAACATGAAGACGCCGAAACGTTCCGCAAGCGCAGCCTGAACTATCGCAATGTTTTTGATAAGCAAAGTGGCTGGATGCGTGGCCGCAACCAGGACGGAAGTTTCCAGTCCCCCTTCAATCCGCTTAAGTGGGGTGATGCCTTTACCGAAGGCAACGCGCTGCACTATACCTGGTCTGTTTTTCACGATATCGAAGGGCTAAAAACCCTGATGGGGGGCAACCAGGCCTTTATCGATAAGCTGGATAAGGTGTTTACCATGCCGCCTGAGTTTGATGACTCTTACTATGGTTTCACCATTCACGAAATCCGTGAAATGCAAATTGTTAACATGGGTAACTACGCGCATGGCAATCAGCCCATACAGCATATGATTTATCTGTATAACTATGCTAACCAGCCGTGGAAAGCACAGAAAAAAGTGCGCGATGTTATGGACAAGCTCTACATGGCAACTCCGGACGGCTATGCTGGCGACGAAGATAACGGACAGACCTCGGCCTGGTATGTCTTCAGTGCACTGGGCTTTTATCCGGTTACACCGGGGGTTGAGCAATACGTGATGGGCAGTCCGCTGTTTGATAAAGCAGTGTTAACACTGCCGAATCAGAAGACGCTGACCATTAACGCCCGCGGCAACACAGAAGCTACACCATACATTCAGCGCGCTACGTTTAATGGCCAGGAACTCGATAAGACCTGGCTGGACCACGATGCCCTGCAACAGGGCGGGGAACTCATCCTGGACATGTCGTCTACGCCAAACAAAGCACGTGCCACCGGCCCAGCCGCCTGGCCCTACTCGCTTTCACAACAGTAAGGTTCACGCGACGCCCTGTGGCGTCGCCTGTCTTGAGGTTATTTTATGGCTTTTTCACCTTCATCTACATCACACGCTCACAACGGTAAACCACACACAATGGCGTTTGCTGCAATGACAACGCTATTTTTTATCTGGGGCTTCATTACCGCCCTTAACGATATCCTGATACCGCACCTGAAGGCCGCATTTTCATTGTCCTATACGCAGGCAATGCTCGTGCAGTTTTGCTTCTTCGGTGCCTATTTTGTGATATCGCCTTTCGCTGGAAAGCTGATTGAAAAAATTGGTTACACCCGCGGTATTATTACCGGTTTGCTGACGATAGCTACCGGCTGTTGCCTGTTTTATCCAGCCGCAGAGGTGGAGGTGTACAGCCTTTTCCTGTTGGGCTTATTTGTACTGGCCAGTGGTGTCGCCATCCTGCAGGTTTCCGCTAACCCCTATGTTGCAATTCTGGGCCCCGAGAAAACCGCCGCCAGTCGCCTCAATCTCGCCCAGGGAATAAATTCACTGGGCCATACTCTGGCCCCGCTGTTTGGTGCTGCACTTATCTTCGGTGCCGCCAGTGACAGCATTGGTGCCGATGCAGTGCAGCTGCCGTACCTGATTCTTGCAGGCGCCATGATCATTACGGCCGTTGGCTTTGTATTTCTGAAGCTGCCCGTCATCAATCAGCAGAGTGATGATACTCAGGCGGCCACCGGCAGTATCTGGCAACAGAAACGCCTGTTATTCGGGGCACTCGCGATTTTTCTGTATGTCGGTGCCGAAGTCACGGTTGGTAGTTTTCTGGTGAATTACTTTGCCATGCCTGAAATTGGCAACCTGAGCGAAAGAGAAGCCAGCCAGCTGGTCTCATACTATTGGGGCGCAGCCATGGTTGGCCGCTTTGTGGGCGCGGCTATCACCCGTGTCATCGCGCCTGCCTATGTGCTGACAGCGAATGCCGTGCTTGCAGTCGTGTTGCTGTTTGTCACCATGTCCAGCACCGGTGAGATGGCGATGTGGTCAGTTCTGGCCGTTGGCTTTTTTAATTCCATTATGTTCCCGACGATTTTCTCACTGGCGATCCGAGGGCTGGGACCACTTACTGGTCGTGGCTCGGGTCTGTTGTGTCAGGCCATTGTTGGCGGCGCAATCGTACCGCTCATTCAGGGCGCGGTTGCCGATGCCACATCGGTGCAGATCAGTTTCATCGTGCCTGTCTTTGCCTATCTGTATATCGGAATCTACGCCATTATGCTGAAACGCTCAGAGGCACCCATGAAGGAGGCTCCGGTTAATTTATGAAACCTGTTATTTGTTTTGGTGAAGCACTGATTGATTTTCTTCATGTGAATACGCAGACTCAGGCACCTTTGTCGCTGCCTGAGTTTCGGCAATACCCTGGCGGTGCGCCGGCAAATGCCGCTGTGGCCGTGGCCCGGCTTGGGGGCGATGCGCGCTTTGCAGGTCAGGTCGGCGACGATCCCTTTGGTGCCTTTTTAGGCAACGCGCTGAATGCCTACGGGGTCAATACCGACACACTGCTTACCCACCCCAGTGCGAAAACGGCACTGGCGTTTGTGGTTCTGGATGAAACCGGTGACCGGCACTTTTCGTTTCATCGCCATGAAACCGCCGATTTGCTGATCGAAGCCTCACAAATATCGCCAGCCTGGCTGCCCGATAATGGCATCGTACACATGTGCAGTAACACGCTCACCGCCAAGCCAGCCTCGCAGTGCACCGAATCACTGGCTCGCCAGGCTGCCGAACGCGGTCTGCTGGTCAGTTTTGACGTCAACCTGCGTCACAACCTCTGGCCCGGACATCAGATAGACAGAGACCGGGTCAATGCGCTTGTTCATCAGGCCCATCTGGTGAAATTTTCTGCAGAAGAGCTGGCGTTTCTGGCAAACGGCGAAGAGTCGGCATACCTCGCAACCTGTCTTTCTGCAACGTGCGACCTCATTTTGGTAACCGACGGGCCGGCGCCGGTTCGCATTATCACTGCTCAGGGCGAAGTATCCCTTACACCACCAGACGTCAATGCTGTTGATACGACAGCAGGCGGCGACGCCTTCGTCGGCGGACTGCTGTTCGCCTTGTCGCACTTTTTGGATATCACCCCGGTGCTTAACTCGCAGGCACAGCTTGAGCAGGTAGTAACGTTCGCCGCACATTGTGGTGCCAGAGCCGTTACCCGTCAGGGCGCGTTTACCTCACTGCCATCGCTGCATGACATCACCAATGCGCTGACGGAGTCAGCACAATCGCTTTCCCTGTTACCGTTTGCTACTACGGAGGCATCATGACATTTTTAAATGCAGACTTTCTGACCGAACACTGCCGCCAAATCCTTGATTTTTATACACCCAGAGTTGTCGATAACCAAGGCGGCTATCACCAGAATTATTATGACGATGGCTCGCTATTTGATACCGACTTTAAACAGCTGGTGAGCAGTACCCGTATCATTGTTAACTACGCCAATGCGTTCCGTGTGTTTGGGGACGCGCAATACCGTGAAATCGCTGAGCACGGCCTGGCATTTCTTGAGTCAGTGCACTATCAGCCTGACACCCAGACCTACGCCTGGACACTGCGCGATAACAAACCAGAAGACATGACGCAGCAAGCCTATGGTTATGCGTTTGTGCTGCTTGCCTACGCTGCGCTGAAAAAAGCCGGTATCATCACAGAACACGACAAACTCAACCAGGTCTATTCGCTGCTTGAACAACGCTTCTGGCAAACAGAGTTTGGCTTATATGCCGATGAAATCGCCCCCGACGGCCAGCTGAGTGACTACCGCGGACAGAATGCCAATATGCACATTTGCGAGGCTATGCTCAGCGCCTATGAAGCGACCAGCGAGGCACATTTTCTTGATCGTGCAGCAACGATTGCGCACAACATTGTGCAGCGTCAGGCAGCCTTGAGTGACCAGTTAATCTGGGAGCATTACACGCCGGACTTTGCCATTGACTGGGACTATAACCGCGACGACCCGAAAAACCTCTATCGTCCCTGGGGATTTCAGCCCGGCCATCAGACTGAGTGGAGTAAGCTACTGTTGATTTTACACCGACACCAGAATGAGGACTGGCATGTCGAGCGCGCGGCTCAGCTGTTTGACCAGGCATTTGAAACGGCCTGGGACACCACGCACGGGGGGCTGGTGTACGGCTTTGACCCGGCTTACCAATGGTGCGATGACGACAAATATTTCTGGGTCCAGGCCGAAAGCTTTGCTGCGGCCGCCATGCTGTACCAGCAGACAGGACAGACCAAATACAAAACCCAGTACGAGATGTTGTGGGATTACTGCTGGGCGCACATGGTTGATCATCAGTATGGTGCCTGGTTCAGGCTGCTAAGACGTGATAACAGTGCGTATTCCAATGAGAAAAGTGCCGCAGGTGCCAAGTGTGATTATCACACCCTGGGGGCCTGCCTGGATGTTCTGGCAACGCTTTCTACCGAACAGTGAAGGAGACACCATGCTGATTGGTCGCCTGACAGGCAGGACCTGCCTGCTACTGATAATGGCTGTTGTGGGGCTCACAGGGTGCGCAGCACCGGCAGCGCCCGATGCTTCAGAGAAGTCCGCGATCGACTATGTCGATCCGTTTATTGGCACCGCGGGCAAAGGGAAAACCTTTCCTGGTGCCACGGTCCCGCACGGCATGGTGCAGCTCAGTCCGGATAACGGCCGGACCGGCTGGGACTGGATAGCAGGGTATTTCTACCCTGATACTGTGCTAGCCGGTTTTAGTCATAAACATTTGTCAGGGACCGGTGCCGGTGACCTGTACGACATCTCCTTTTTCCCGTTTACCGGTGAGCCAGTATACCGTCCGCTTGAGGGCGGACCGGATACGGGCACTCTGTCATCGACATTCAGTCACGAAAATGAAGCCGCCAGCCCTGGTTATTATCAGGTCTTCCTTGACGATTATGCTGTAAACGTTGAGCTCACCGCCGCGAAGCGCGTTGGGATTCAGCGTTATACGCCCGAGCACTCACGTACGTTACAGGTGCAGCTGGATTTAAGTTACAGTCGAAACTGGGACGACACCAAAGCGGTTTACCTTGAACAGGTTGATGCACAGACTGTTCGGGGATACCGGTTGTCAGAGGGCTGGGCACCGGATCAACGGGTTTACTTCTATACCCGTTTTTCACAGCCCATTTCGACCACGCACATCAATAAGCGTGCGGTCACGAACAATTTTAAGCATAAGGGCAAGCCGCTCACAGCACAGTTTTCATTTTCAGCCCGTGACGATAACGCCCCGTTAATTGTCTCTACCGCGATAAGTTCAGTCAGCATGCAGGGCGCAGAAAACAACTGGCACAGCACACGCCATGCCATGGATTTTGATCGTACCCATCAGCAGGCACGTCAGCGCTGGCAGACCGAGCTGGCACGGGTCGATATTGAGGCATCGCCTGACAACCTGACCCAGTTTTATACCGCAATGTACCATGCCTCACTGGCACCACGGCTTTTCAGTGATGCTGACGGCCGGTATAAAGGGCCAGACGGCGAGATTCATCAGTCTGAGACGCCACGTTATGACTTTTTCTCGCTATGGGACACCTTTCGCGCGCTGCACCCGTGGAAAACACTGATTGATACCCGCCGCAGTGCCGATATGATGGCCAGTCTGCTTGGGCACTATCGTGAAGCAGGACGACTGCCGGTATGGAATTTTGAAGGCAATGAAACAGATATGATGATGGGCTACCATGCAGTGCCGGTGCTTGTTGATGCCTACCTTAAAGGTATAGGCGATATTGATGGCGACTTCCTGCTGAGTGCGGCAATTCAGAGTGCCAATCAGGACGCCTTCGGTCTGTCCTCCTACCGGGAGCTCGGCTACGTGCCGTTTGAAGAACGCAAGTGGAATGTATCACTGACCCTTGAGTATGCCTTTGACGATTACGCCATCGGTAAGCTGGCGGCGGAACTGGACAAGCCGGCGCTGGCCAGGCACTTCTTTGACAGAGCTCAGAGTTATCATCAGCACTTTGATGAGACCACCGGTTTTATGCGGGCACGCAACCACACCGGCGCGTTTCGCGGCGACTTTGACCCGAATGCCTACCATCCCGAAGATTACTGTGAAGCCAACGCCTGGCAATACAGCTTTTTCGTACCCCATGATGTAGACGGGATGATTGAAATGATGGGTGGGCGCGCTGTCACGTCACGAAAGCTCGACGCCATGTTTGCCACCGATCAGAGTGTTGCCACGATGCCTGAATGGATTTCCGGCAACATCGGGCAGTATGTGCATGGGAATGAACCCAGCCACCATGTTCCTTATCTGTATCAGTTCACCGGCGAGCCACACAAAACCCAGCAGCGTGTTCGTGAGATTATGGCGTCGCTTTACACCACCAGGCCCGATGGACTGGCGGGCAATGAGGATGCCGGACAAATGTCAGCCTGGTACCTGTTCAGTGCACTTGGCTTTTATCCGGTTAATCCGGTCGGCGGTGACTACGTGCTTGGCAGTCCCGAGGTAGAAGCGGCCACTCTTCATCTGGAAAATGGCAGGGATTTTCATGTCAGGGTGCGCAACCAGAGCCCCCAAAACCACTACGTAAAACGTGTCACCCTGAATAACAAGCCCCTCCCGGGTTTTATTCTTACGCACCGCCAGATAATGGCGGGGGGAACACTGACATTTGAAATGGGAGAGACGCCGTGAAATTTCTTCGTCGATGCGCAACGGCCGTGATCACAGCGGCGGTTATGAGTCAGCCGGTACTGGCTAACCGCACACCTGCCGATTATGTTGACCCTTTCATTGGCACATCGAATTTTGGTGCCACGCACCCCGGTGCACAAGTGCCTCACGGACTGGCGTCGGTGTCACCGTTTAATGTGGCCTTCGGTTATCCGCAGCTGAATGAATTTGAAAAAGATGAAGCCTGGAATTCACGCGTCTACATTCATGAAAACCAGTTTTTCACCGGCTTTTCACACCTAAACTTAAGCGGTGTGGGTTGTCCCGAGGCAGGCGTGATTAATCTGATGCCAACCTCGGGCGATTTGTCACTGGCGCCGGAAGAGTACGGCAGCACTTTTTCAGATCAGCAGGCCAGTGCGGGTCTTTATAACGCGCATATTGATAAGTACGACATTGATGCCGAGGTTACCAGTACAGCCCGTGCGGGGATCTCACGCTTTCGCTTTTCACCGGGCCGCAACCATATTGTACTCAATCTGGGCCTTGCGCTAACTAACGAAACGGGCGCCAGCATCCGCCAGACCTCACCTACCGAGTTTGTTGGCAGCCGCACGCTGGGCACCTTTTGTTACAATCCGGAAGATGTCCGGCCTGTATACTTTGTTATGCAATTAAGCGACGCGCCCGACCAGGCAGGGGTTTGGAAACAGATGCCGGCATATAAAAATGTCGAGGCCGACTGGGTGGCCGTAAATGACGATGTGAAGACCTATCCCGACTACCCTTACCCGCTGCATGGCGACAATATTGGAGCCTGGGCAAGTTACAATGCGGACAGTGCGCATACCGTGTCGGTGAAAATTGGTATTTCTTTTGTGAGCATTGCCAATGCGCGCAAAAATCTGGAGCAGGAAATTCCTGCCTTTGACTTCAACAGCACGCGCCGTCAGGCAAAGCAGGCCTGGAATGATGTCTTGCAGCGCGTCCAGGTTGAGGGGCAGGCAGCAGACAAAACCCGTTTTTATACGGCGCTGTACCATACCCTCATACACCCCAGCATTTTTAGTGATATAAACGGCGACTATCCCATTACCGGGGGCGGCGCTACTGGCAATGCCAGCGTACCGCGCTATACCGTTTACTCCCTGTGGGACACCAGCCGCAATGTGCATCCGCTTTTAAGCTTACTCTACCCGCGTACGCAGTCGGCCATGATGCGATCTGCGATTGCCATGGGCCGCGAGTCAGGCTGGTTACCAAAGTGGGAACTGTATGGCATGGAGACCAATGTGATGGTTGGCGACCCCGGTACCGTCATGATGGCCGACAGTTATCTGCGTGGTATTCAGGATGTAGATATCGACGCCGCCTATAAGATGATGGTCCGGGCAGCCACGCAGGCTGACAACAATCTGCTGCGCCCCGATGCAGCAGACTACCTGTCGTTAGGCTATGTGCCGTACGATGACGAAGGACCCTATGATGGCAGCGTTTCTACCAGCCTTGAGTATTATCAGGCTGACTTTGCCCTGTCGAGGCTGGCCGCTAAACTGGATAAACCTGACGACGCTGCGCGCTTTGCGAATCAGGCACAGGAATTTACCCGGCTGTTTGACCCTGCTACCGGTATGCTTCGACCCAAAAATCGCAAGGGAGAATGGCTGTCGCCGTTCGATCCGGAGCTGGGTAAAAACTTCGAGCCTGCACCAGGCTACATCGAAGGTAATGCCTGGAATTATCGGTTCTATGTGCCACATGGCATGCAAACCCTGATTGAAAAGCTTGGTGGACCTGCCGCGTTTGAAGCGCAGCTGGATAAAACTTTCGCCACCGATAACTTTGATATGGCAAACGAGCCTGACATCACTTACCCGTACCTGTATTTGTATACCCCTGGCGGATTTAATAAAGCCAGTAACAAGGTTGCAGCGCTGCGGGATCATCACTTCACGACCGAACCTGGTGGTATTCCAGGCAATGACGATACAGGAACGATGTCAGCATGGCTGGCGTTCAGCATGATGGGCATTTACCCACTCAGTCCGGGCGAACCCAGTTATGCTATGGTCTCGCCAGCCTTTGACAGGATCACAATCAGTCTGGATGACACTTATTATCCTGGGGAGACTCTGACCATCCGCCGCGATACAGAAGCTTCACGCATTACCTTTAACGGTCGTCCCGTCACGGGGGCATTTATTGCACATCAGCAGCTCATTCAGGGCGGAACGCTGGTGATCCCGGCTGCAGACACTCAGGAATAAAGGGTGTCTGCAACCGTCGCCTTATGGTGGCAGTTCTTCGCCCCACAAGGCATTGATAACCATTATCATTATCATGTAGACTGTTCGGTGTAGCAGTCAATACCGTCTTTGCACCTGACGCCGAAAAGACAGCGTCAGCAAAACAGAGGAATTATGCGAAATCTAACCAGCGCAACAGTGACCGACGTACACCACTGGAATGACACCCTGTTCAGCTTTAAAACCACACGTTCGCCAACGTTCCGCTTCGAAAGCGGTCAGTTCGTGATGATTGGTCTGGAAGTTGAGGGCAGGCCGTTGCTGCGTGCCTATAGTGTGGCGAGCGCTAACTACGAAGATGAGCTGGAATTTTTCAGTATTAAAGTCCCTGATGGTGCACTGACCTCACGCCTGCAGCATATTGAGCCTGGCAACACGGTCATGCATTCGGTAAAGCCGGCGGGCACTCTGGTTCCCGGCCATTTACTGCCTGGCAAACGTTTGTATCTGTTATCCACTGGCACCGGCCTTGCGCCCTTTATGAGTATTGTCCGCGACCCGCTGATCTATGAGCAGTACGACACCATTGTGCTGGTGCATGGTACCCGCTGGGTATCAGAACTTGCCTACCAGGATGAAATTCTGCAGCAACTGCCCAATAACGAATTTTTTGGAGACGAGGTGCGCGCCAAACTACGCTATTACCCCACGGTCACCCGCGAGGAGTATCAGTTCAGCCTCAATAACGAGGGGCCTGCACGCCAGCATACCGGCCGCATTACCACCTTATTGTCCGAGCAAACCCTCACTGAGCGTCTGGGACTGCCGGCTATATCGCCTGAGCATGACCGCTTCATGCTATGTGGCAACGACGCCATGCTGGGTGAGTTAAGTGAGATGCTGACTCAGCTAGGGTTTAATAAAGCCACCTCGCGCTCGCAGGGGCATTTTGTGGTGGAGCAGGCGTTTCTGGAAAAATAGCTGCAGTTTTTCATGGTGTGACTGGTCACATCTTAACCAGCTTGCATGCGCCGTCATCAGGTCAAAAAAATATGCATGAGCGCAAGGCTTGTGCATCACGTCTTATCTTTCTATGCTGAATTTTAATTCTGCTCCGGGGAGCGGCATAGTCGTGTGAGGCGCAGCTTATCCTAAGAATGTCTTTTGAATTGCATTCCACCGTTTTTACGAGTAAATAATAACAAACAGCGTTGCGCCGGGCAGCCTGATCCTATAACCAAGCCATTCTTAGCTGACAGAGGCATATATGTTCAATAAACAATTAAAAGCAGAACTTGAGCAATGTCAGGCAGAAAACGCGATGTTTCGGCAGGTATTGAAGAGCCTGAATAGCGAAATGCTACATATCACGCTTACGCCCACTGGCAAAATTGAGCAGGCCAATGCTTTATGGCAGCAGGAGCTGCAATTAAGTCCGGACGATCTTACCGGACAGCACTTCACACAGCTGGTTCCTGATTACGCGCGCAGTACCAACCACTACCGGCAACTGTGCGAAGCCATCAAACACCAGCAACACTGGAGCGGTGCGGTGGAAATAGCAAACAACGGAACCCAGTACTGGGTACGGGTGATTTTACAGCCCGTGGTTGATAAGCAGGGACACTGCCTGTCATTCAGCATTTTTGGTAATAACCTGACCCGCACCATTGAGTTGTCCAGAGAAAACGAAAACACGATTGCCGCCCTCACCCGCTCTATGGCCGTCATAGAATTCACGCCAGACGGGATCATCCGTCATGCCAATTCCCTGTTTCTGAATACCGTTGGTTACAGCCTGGATGAAGTGGAAGGCAAGCATCACCGTATTTTCTGTACCGACGTAGAAAAAAACAGCCCGGAATATGCCGAATTCTGGCGGCAGCTAAATGAAGGAAAGTTCGTAGCATCCCGCTTCAAACGCATCAATAAAGCCGGCGAGACTGTCTGGCTTGAGGCATCTTACAACCCCATTTTTAATGCTCATAACCAGCTTTATAAAATCGTCAAGTTCGCCACTGATATTACCGCTGAGGTGAAACGTGAGCAGGTCGTCAATCAGGCTGCCGAACTTGCCGCTGAAACCTCTGCAGAAACTGAAGCGTTTGCGACTAAAGGCACTGACGAAATGAAGCAAACCGAAACCGCCATGCAGCGCCTCGCGCAGCAGATGCAATCGGCCTCAGAGCAAATAAATGCGCTGGAGGAACAGTCGAATGCTGTCAGTAGTATGGTCAACGCCATCAGCGGCATTGCCGACCAGACCAATCTGCTGGCGCTGAATGCGGCCATTGAGGCAGCGCGGGCCGGCGAACAGGGACGAGGTTTCGCAGTGGTGGCAGACGAAGTGCGTGAACTGGCTTCCCGAACCTCAAAGTCGACGGAGGAAATCATCCGGGTTTTCGACAAGACCGGTCAGCTTACCAGTGACTCTGTACGTTCCATTCAGCAAAGTCTGGAAACGGTGCAAACTGTGATGGCGCATATTGAAGAGACCAGCGTGGCTATGAGCAGCATTTACGAAGGCGCCGACAAAGTGCGCGAAGCCATCGCGCAGCTGTCGACACGACTTGAGTAGCCTCTGGTGCTCATCCTGATAGCAACACATTATTGACTTTCACCCGTAACTCGGCGGCATTTGAGAATGTGGCACGACGACATATTCTACCCGGGTAAGGTGGGTCGAATTCGTCAGTCGTTCGCAACGGTCAGACAGTGCTCGCCCTCAAAGGTGTGGATGGACAAAGGCAGGTCATCTGCTGCTGACTGCAGGGCTATCGCCAGGCTCACTCCTGTGCTTATTTCACGCTGCGCGAACAGCCAGTCTTCAGTGTTCCGCTCAGCGGCCTTGTGCCAGTGTACTTCGGGGCGTGCCGCGCTCTGGAAATCAAAATAAAAAGACGTAAGCGGCACTGACAGTCCCTGCCCTGTCGCTTTCACCAGCGCTTCCTTGAGCGTCCACAGACGATAAAAATGCTGCAGTTGCTGGGCTTCGGTGCCCCACATTCCCGGATGCCACTCACGTGGGTGAAACACACTGTCGGCGATTTGCTGCAGGTTGCGTCGCACTTTGTGCGTTTCAATATCCACCCCCACTGGCTGCGCCGCCACCGCAATTGCAATAGTGCTGCCGGAGTGCGACAGATTAAAGTGCACGCCTGAAGCGGCGTCTTTCAGCGCCGGTTTACCATGTTCATTGACACAGAATTCAGCCGCGGCATCTGCACAGTACCGGCGCAGTATGGCGCGCAACGCACCGCGTCCGATAACAAATTGCTGCCGGCGTTTGTTCGCCTTAAACGTGGCCACTCGCTGCGTTTCATCAGCCGTAAGCTGCGCATAGCAGGCGTCATACTTCCCCGACGCCATGATTGTCTGCTGATCGATCAGCCACAGGTGGCAGGCATTCGGCGCAAGAGGCGGTGGCATTGACGACATAGGGTTTTAAGCTCAGCGGCGTCTGATGATTCATGGACACCCACAGTGTCCCGCACAAACGGAAAAATTAAAAGCACGTCCGCGACACGCTATATTCTTGAATAGCCCCTGTACTTGGCATAGCATGGCGCTTTTGTTTTATGTGGTTTTTGCAACGTAATGAATATAGAAGTCATTGACTATGATTCATGCTCTGCAGCGGGAAACAATCTGGCCGAATTACGCCAGTCGCTCACGCGGTATAAGAGTGGATTAATCAGGAACTGTTTACCCGGATCTGACATCGACACCTGGATAGGCAAAGTGTCGGCGGCAGACGATATTAACGACCTGGGTGAATGGCAAAGCCGCAATAATGCGCTGGCGGCACTGGGGTATGAACAGGGAACGCTGCGCAACACAACCTCAGCGCTGATGGCGAAGTACGGCGCTGCGCGCATCGGGCTTATCATGGGCTCGAGCACATCCAGTATCGACCGCACTGAAACGGCCTATACCGATTTAGCCGAAGACGGCGGCCTGAAACCGGACTTCCGGCAATCCCGTGTTCACAACCCCCACGCACCCAGCCTGTTTATGGCGCATCTTACCGGCATTAAAGGACCATCGCTGACCATCAATACCGCCTGCTCATCGTCGGCAAAAGTGTTTGTTACTGCCGCGCGCTGGCTCGAATACGGGGTGGTTGATGCGGTACTCGTCGGTGGCGTCGATACCCTGTGTTTAAGTGTACTGCATGGATTTAATTCGCTACAGCTGCTTTCTCCCAATCCCTGTAAGCCCTTTGATCACTTCCGCGATGGGATAAATCTGGGCGAAGCCTCTGGCTTTGCGGTATTGCAGCGGGGCCAGGAAAGTACCAATGGTACCGGTATCAAGCTGACGGGTTACGGCGAAAGTTCGGATGCACACCATATGTCACACCCTCACCCTGATGGTCTGGGTGCGCGAAAGTCGATGACGCAGGCACTGACGCGCGGCGCACTTGAACCGGACGCCATTGACTATATTAACCTGCATGGCACTTCAAGCCGTGCCAATGATTTAATTGAAGGCAGCCTGATTGCCGATCTGTTCCCTAAAACCACACGCAGCTCTTCCACCAAGGCCTGGATGGGCCATACGTTAGGCGCAGCAGGGATCACAGAGGCCATCATCACCCTGGACACCCTGCAAACCGACCTGATCCCCGGTTCAATGAACTTAGATACGCTGGATGAAGCACTTGATTTCACCATTGATGCCGACAATCAGCACAAACGCTGCGAGCATGTCATGACCAATTCCTTTGGCTTTGGCGGCAACAACTGCACGCTGTTATTCAGCAGGGAGGCGTAACATGACGGACAGTGTAAAACAGAGCAAACCGTTGCAATGTAAGGTGGTTAGCACTGGTGCCTGGGGTGGCTATTTCGAGAGCTACACGGCACTGCAGCAATTATTCGCCGGTGGCGAGCTGCCAGAAAAGAAACAGAAAGGGCCAAAGCCTGCTATTATTCCGGCCAATGAGCGTCGCCGTGCCCCCTTACCAGTGCGTCTGGCGGTAGAAAGCTCCTGGCAGGCCGCGCAGAAGGCAGAGGTTACACCGGATGCGCTTACCTGTGTGTTTGTGTCTGGGTTTGGCGATACCGATTTAACCGACTACATGTGCAAAGTGCTGGCGTCCGACAACAAGGAGTTGTCGCCTACCAAATTTCACAACTCAGTGCACAATGCCGCGGCAGGCTACTGGACAATAAGCACAGATACTATGCGCGCTGCCAATTCGGTGGCGGGTTACCAGGAGTCGGTGTCACTCACCCTGTTCGAGGCCATGGTACAGTGCGAGTATGAGGACTCCCCCATGCTGGTGACCTTTTACGACGCCCCGGTCTCAGAGATCCTCAAACCACTGCTGCCCAATGACGAGGCCTTTGCCTTTTCACTGGTCCTCTATCCTGCATCATCCGATCTGCCAGGCACCCTGCTCACGGCAAACGTCAATAGCAATGATACCTGTGACTGGCCCGAGCTGGCATGCAGCAACGACTATATTCAGGGTTTGTATCGCACGAATCCCAGCGCCCGGGTATTATGTCTGGCAGAATCACTGGAACAGCCAACAGGTGCCTCGCGCGCACTGACCCTGCCATTAAGCGCAGGCTCAACCCTGTCACTGACATTCTCATAGGTACTGTTATGCACGATGTTCAAACCGACATTGTTATCGCCGGTGGCGGCCTGGCCGGCATGAGTCTGGCGTTGCAGCTTCACAATACGCTGCCCGATCTGGACATCGTGGTGATTGAAAAAAACCGCTTTCCGGTGCCGGATACCACGGCCAAGGTAGGTGAGTCGACCGTAGAAATCGGCTCGCATTACTTAACCCATGTTCTGGGGCTACAGGCACATTTTGAGCAGCACCATCTGCAAAAGCACGGGCTGCGCTGTTTTTTCGGCAACCACATTGGCGACTACAGCGACTATGACGAGCTGGGCGTCAGCGAACTGTTCGGCATCCCGACCTATCAAATAGAGCGCGGCGTGCTGGAGAATCACCTGCATCAGTTGCTGATTGAGCGTGGTATTCAGTTTATCGACGGTGCGGTGCCCGCTGATATCACACTGGGCAATAAAGATCACCGGGTGGTCTGTCGCAAAGACGGCGAAGACACCCGCTATGCCTGCCGCTGGGTGATCGATGCCGCAGGCCGTCAGGCGCTGCTTAAAAACAAGCTGCAGCTGCATGAAGACAACGGGCACGAAGGCAATGCCGTGTTCTTTCGGGTGGATAAGCGCATCCTTATTGACGACTGGACAGAAAATACAGCCTGGCAGCAGCGGGTGAACGAGAAGGGCACGCGCTGGCTTAGCACTAACCACCTGATGGGACCGGGGTACTGGATTTGGATCATTCCACTGGCGTCCGGCGCCACCAGCTTTGGTGTGGTTATGGATGATAAGGCGCTGGCCGAGAGCGGGATTGAGACTTATGAAGACACCCTGGCGTGGCTGCAGAAACAACATCCCACCTGCGCCGGTGAACTTGCCGATGCGCCCCTGCTCGACTTTAAAGTGATTAACGGTTACTCCTACGGCTGCAAGCAGGTGTTTTCGGATAATGGCTGGGCGTTGACCGGTGAAGCCGGGGTGTTTGCCGATCCGTTTTACTCGCCGGGCAGCGACTTTATTGCCCTGAGCAATACGTTTATTACGCAGCTGGTAAAAACCGACATGACCGGTGGCAATACCCAGCTTGAAAGTCTGCTGTTTGAAAAGTTCTACCGCTCGTTTTACGAGAACACGCTGTCGCTGTACAAACACCAGTACGGCGGCTTTGGCGATCGCGGCATGATGTCGGTAAAGCTGGTATGGGACTACACCTACTACTGGGGTGTACTGTCGCTGCTGTTTTTCACCCAGTCGATCACCGACATTGAGCTGATGCGCGACTTAAACCCGCTGCTGATGCGTGCCCGCAAGCTGAACACCCGTATGCAGACCGCCATGCAGACACGCGCGCAGAAGCGCCAGGTGATCCCGGCCAAAGGTGTGTTTCTTGATCAGTTCCTGGTGCCCTGTCTGGTGGAGCTTAACACTACGCTCAAAGCCACCGACATTGATGTTGAAGCTGCCTTAGCCCGCAATGTTGAGATCATGGAACAACTGGTGCCCTACCTGGAAGACATGCTGACGGATGAACCCGTCAGCCATGTTGACGATGAGGAAGCGGATGTACTTGGCCAGTACCGCCACCAGGTGCTTGCCTGACAATGCAGCGTCGCCCGCCTATGGCCAGTCCGGGCCTGTCGCTGTTGATTGTGGTGCTGGCGCTGGCCTACCCGTTTCTGGTTTATCAGTTCGTCGATAGTGTACGTCCGCTGTGGTTTGCTTGCGTGTTATTTCTCGCCTTTACGCTTCGTTTTATGCTGCTGGGTCAGGCACGACAACGCAGTGATACCCTGATGTTTGGGGTGGTAACTGCGTTCTGTCTGGGCGTCGCCATGCTAAACAGCCAGCAGCTACTGAAGTTTTATCCGGTGCTGATGAGCGTGGGAATGGGGCTTATCTTTTTAGTGTCACTGAGCAAAGAGCAATGCCTGATTGATAAATTCGCCCGTCTGGCCGGTAACACACCACCCCCCGAGGCACAGGGCTACCTGCGCACACTAACGCTGTTGTGGGGGCTGCTATTGATAGCAAATGGGGCAGTTTCTGCCTACACAGCATGTTATACTTCGTTGTCAGTCTGGACGCTCTATAATGGTTTCCTCTCGTATTTACTGATTGCGTGCTTTGCCTGCGGGGAGTGGGTTTACCGCGGCTATTATAAAAAGAAACATAACATCACAGATGACTAATACACCGACAGCACAATTCAAAGACCTGTTTAAAGACAGCGAGGGGCCCGTGTTTCTCTCTTCTGAGGTAACATCCACCACCGCCACACTGCACCTTCATGTACCGCATAACCTCAGCTGGTTTGAGGGGCACTTTCCCGATCAGCACGTACTGCCCGGCGTGGTGCAGGTAGACTGGGTGGGTAAGCTGGCGAAAGCCCTGTTCAGTGAGCTTGGCGCATTCAGACAACTCTCCAACATTAAATTCAAAAGCATGATCCTGCCTGACACCCACGTCAGTCTGGAACTGCAGCTCGACGCAGACAAAGGCAATGTGGCGTTTCACTACGTAAGCCAGAGCGCGTCGTTCTCAATGGGTACCATGAAGTTTTCGATATGATGAACTGCTGTCTCGTTATTCCTCACTACAAGCACCAGGTGTTGTTTGGTGAATTTTTACCCAGGCTTGCTGAGCTGGGTCTGACCTGCATTGTGGTAGACGATGGCAGCGGCGAGGAAAGCCTTGCGGCACTTAACGAGTTGCTTGCCGGCTATCCTGACTTTCATTTGGTTAAACACCAGACCAACCGCGGCAAAGGCGCGGCGGTGATCACCGGCTGCTACCATGCCAGTGCCATGGGCTTTACCCATATTCTGCAACTGGATGCGGACGGCCAGCACGATATCAACGATGCCAGAAAACTGATGCAACAGGCCGAGCAAAACCCGAATACCATTATCTGTGGCCAGCCCTATTTTGATGAAACTGCGCCGCTTATAAGAAAGTATGGCCGTCGCATTACCGACCTGTGGACGGCGCTGGAAACCCTGTCGTTTAAGATTAAAGACGGGCTGTGCGGTTTCAGGGTTTACCCTGTGCGCGAGTTTGAGCACATCATCGATAATTATTATCTGGGTAAGCGTATGGACTTTGACCCCGAAATTCTGGTCAAAGCCATCTGGGCCAATATCGATATGAAATTTGTGCTGACCAAGGTGATTTATCACGAAAACACGGTGTCGCATTTTCGCTATGTGCGCGACAACGTGATGATGGTGCAGTTGCATGTGCGACTACTGCTGGGCACCATTCCGCGCTTACCCTTCTTGCTTCACCACCGTATTAAGGCCCTGTTGAGTTAACAATGGCAAACGGCAACTCAAACTCTGAAGTAAGTACTCACTCAAATGAGGAGTCACACCACTGGGCAGATATCAAAGAAGCTGGCTCGCTGACCGGAATGCGCATCATGTATGTGTTGTACCGGGTGTTCGGGCGTTGGATCTTCTCTCTTATTATGTACCCGGTTGCCTTATATTTTGTACTGTTTCTGGGCGAGCAGCGCCGCGCCTCGCTTGCCTACCTTACCCGTCACTACCGGAAAAACCCCACGGCCTGGCGTCGTCGTCCCACCTATTTTCATGTGCTGCTGCATTTTAAAACCTTTGCCGAGGTGATTCTGGATAAACTGCTGGGCTGGATGATCGATATTGACGAAAGTGACTTTGTGCTGCGTGACCCTGAGTTCATCGAAGCGTTTGTGGCCGATGAACGCGGCCAGCTTATCGTTGGCTCCCATTTTGGCAATCTGGAGTTCTGCCGGGGCTTTATGCAGCGCTATAAAGTAAAAGTGATCAATGTGCTGCTATACGACAAGCATGCCGGTAACTTTGTCAGAATGATGCAAAAGCAAAACCCGGATTCGCGGCTTAACGTGTTTCAGGTCGACGAGTTTGATGTGGGGACTATTTTAACCTTAAAAGAAAAAATTGATGCCGGAGAGTGGGTGTTTATTGCTGGCGACCGGGTTCCCTTAACCGGCCTTGAGCGCTCGGTGACGGTTGATTTTTTTGATGCCCCCGCGCCACTGCCCATTGGCCCCTATATGCTGGCCAAAGCACTGGCCTGCCCGGTGAAGTATATGATTGCTTATCGCAGTTCGGCGCATAATAACAAGGTATTGCTGGATGTTACGCCGGTGTGTGACCGGCTGACCCTGTCCAGAAAACACAAAATGGACGATATCCGGAATTACGCACAACTGTTTGCCAGCAAACTGGAAGAACACTGTACGGCAGAGCCTTACCAGTGGTTTAATTTTTACGATTTCTGGCAAACCGATGAGACCGTTTCAGAGAAACCCAATGACTGACCGCTTCGACCCTCGTATCCTCGAGCTTATTCCACACCGCCCGCCCATGCTGCTGGTAAACCGTATTGTGTCGGTCAGTATAAAGGCATCGAGTGCGCTGGTATATATAGATGAAGACGCGCCATTTTTTGAGCCCGGCAAAGGTGTACCGGCCTGGGTTGGTCTGGAATACATGGGCCAGACCGCAGCACTGATTGCCGGCCACGGTCTGCAGCAGGGGCTGATTGAGCCGCATCTGGGCTTTTTACTGGGTACGCGCGCCTATAAAAGCACGTGTGATTATTTCGCGCCAGGCGCTACCCTGAAGGTAGCCTGTACGGAAAGTGTGGCAACCGATGACGGTCTGGCTAAATTTAGCTGTCAGATAACCCTCGCTGACAGCCATGCTGCCGAAGAGGAATGGCTTGCCACGGCCAGCCTGTCGGTATTTCGTCGCCCACTGGATAAAAAGGACTAAACTGTGAGCAACCAAAATCTCAGGCGCGTGGTGGTAACCGGTGCAGGCGCGGTGTCTGCGCTGGGTAACGACTGGGCTGCCATTAAACAAACTCTGCTGGGCGGGCTTTCCGGCGTGTGCTTTATGCCCGACTGGCAAAAGTATGAGGGCCTGGGCACCTACCTGGCTGCGCCGGTTCACAACTTTGAACTGCCGCCTCATTACACCAAAAAGAAAAGGCGCAGTATGGGCCGCGTGGCCCAGTTCGGTGTACTGGCTACTGAAAAGGCACTGACTGACGCCGGGCTGCTGAATGATCCTGTCATCAACTCGTCGGCAACCGGCGTGGCATTTGGCTCAGCCACCGGCAGCAGTGAGGCCGCGCTGGAGTTTGTTCCCATGCTGGAGAACCACTCCACCTCGCGCTTAAACAGCAGTACCTACCTGCGCATGATGGCCCATACCGCAGCGGTGAATATCAGTGTGTATTTTGGTACCCAGGGCCGCATGTATACCACCACCACAGCCTGCACCGCGGGCAGCCAGGGCATTGGCTTTGCGTATGAGGCCATTCGCTATGGCATGCAGGATGTGATGATAGCCGGCGGGGCCGAAGAGCTGTGCCCGTCACAGGCCGGGGTATTCGATACCCTGTTTGCTGCCAGCAAGAAAAACACCACCCCCGAGGCCACACCCCGCCCGTTTGACGCTGACCGCGACGGCCTGGTGCTAGGCGAAGGCGCCTGTACCCTGATTTTAGAATCTTACGAACATGCCAAAGCAAGGGGCGCCAACATTCTGGCCGAAGTGGCAGGCTATGCCACCAATACCGATGGCTCGCATCTGGTGAAACCTAACCAGGACACGGTAAAGCGGGTGATGACTGATGCGCTCAAAGATGCAGACATCAGCAAAGACCAGGTGGGCTATATTTCTGCTCACGGCACCGCAACCTCACAGGGCGATATTGCGGAAAGCCAGGCAACGTTTGAGGTAATGGGTGACAAGCCGGTCAGTTCACTGAAAAGCTATACCGGTCACACGCTGGGGGCCTGCGGCTCCTTTGAAGCCTGGGTAACCATTATGATGATGAATGAAGGCTGGTTTGCCCCTACCCTGAATCTGGATACGGTGGATGATCGCTGCGCGCCGCTGGATTATATTCAGCACGAATGCCGCGAATTGAACACCGATGTCTTTATGAGCAACAACCTGGCCTTTGGCGGAGTGAATACCTCACTCCTGTTTAAACGCGTTTAAGCGCCAGCGAATAAGCCATTGCGGCTTATTCGCCTTCATATGCTGGTTTAAAAGTCGTACGTGCCCAGCTTTGTCGTAACCATGCCCTGCTGGTATTGCTCACCCTGCGCATCGCCATGATTTTCAAGCGAATCTTCTGCATAGCCACGCAACTTGCGGTGCGCGCCATTTTCTTCCACCTCAGCCAGTACCGCTGCGTAGCGGCCTGACTCAGACTGCCCCAGTGCCTTTGACACCCATGACAGCGTATCGATTTGCCTGTCCGGTGCGTCGGCGTGTTCGCGCAGCAGAATTTCAGCCAGCATATCCAGTATTGCCTGATCCTGAATGTTCGTCTCATACACAGTAATTGCGGCCTGTTTAAGGCTGCGCAGATCACCGGCCATAATCAGTTCGGTTACCTGGGCATTGCGTGCGTCTTTAGGTACCGGAGCGTACAGGCTGGGCGCCATGGTATACATGCCGCGCTGGTACTGTTCCCCGCTTGCATCACCCAGATCATCCAGCGCACTGTCTGCATGTCGCTCAAGCTTATCGATGCCGGTACTGGTTACCACTTCTTTCAGCACAGCGTGATAACGGCCGTTTTCCGAAAAACCGAGGGAGCGCGCCAGCCAGGCCACGGCATCCACTTCAGAGGGACGCGCGTCGGGGTAGCTGCGCAGCAATATTTCCGCCACGATATCGAGTAACTCAGGGTTAAAAAGTTCTTCACTGGAGATAGCTTTAGCCACACGTTTTGCCTGGGCAAGATCGCCCGACAACAGCATTCCTTCCATTTTCTGTTCCTGCGGTGATAACGCCGCCAGTACATTGAATGAGAGCAGTGCGCCCAGTGTCAGAGATAAAAGTGCTTTCATGTTAATTTCCTTTTACTAAAAACAATGTCACCAGCAACCTCATGCGCCAGTGACCCGTTGTACAACCTTGCCTGTTACACCCCGCGTATACGCAGCTGCACCATGTCACGCAGCAGAAGCCGCTTCAGCACATACCGCCGTTTACGCTGATAACCTGACGGGTAATATATCCCGCGCCGTCTGACATTAAAAAGCCAATAGTGCTGGCCACATCCTCGGGCTGGCCAAATTTACCCAGCGGGATCATTTTCTTGGCCTCGTCTGCAACCACGCCGTCAATCATACCGGTTTCAATTACGCCCGGTGCCACGCAGTTCACCGTTATTTTACGTTTGCCCAGCTCAATTGCCAGTGCTTTTGTCGCGCCGATAATACCGGCTTTGGAGGCACTGTAGTTGGTTTGCCCACGGTTACCCACCAGCCCGGATACTGACGACAGGGTGACAATACGCCCGCCACGCCGCAGCCTAATCATGGGCATAATGGTCGGATGCAGGACATTATAGAAGCCGTCCAGATTAGTGTGCACAACACTTTCCCACTCATCACCGCTCATTGCCGGAAAGGCGTTATCTTTGGTGATACCAGCATTGCATACTACCCCGTAGTAGGCACCGTGGTTCTCAATGTCCGCCTCAATGGCGGCTTTAGTGCCTTCGCGGTCAGTAATATCAAACTGAATGGCGTGGGCCGTGCCGCCCGACGCGGTGATGGTGTCGACGATTTCCTCTGCCGCCGACTGACCACTGCGGTAATGCACGGCAATGTCGAAGCCCTGCTCTGCCAGTTTTAATGCGGCCGCTTTGCCAATACCGCCACTGGCACCGGTGACGAGAACGCGATTATTGTCAGACATCCTATTGTTTCCTGTCGCTGGTAAATGAAGGCGGCAACGCCAACAGACTCATTGCCGCGATAAAATTAATGCTGTTGCCAATTAAAATGGTGCTGCCAAAGGCCTGTACCACCGGCATTGAACTAAAGGCCAGTAACCCGAATGACAGCAGACTGGTGACGGCAGACAGTAATATTGCCTGCTGGGTGATAGCCGGTTTATGGCGCATTTCTCTGGCGAAAATGATGTAGTCCATGCCCAGACCCAGCACCAGAAACAGCGCCATCATATGAAATATAGTAATTGCCTGACCGATACCCGCTAAGATAGCGAGTGTCACGATACTGGCGGTGACGGGGATAAACAGCAGTGCCACCGCAGACAGGCTGCGGTAGTGCAATAAAAGCAGCAGCGCAATCAGGCCATAGGCCACCAGTAATAACTGTGCAGCGGTCACACGCTGCGCTTCCAGCGCCGACATGGCGCTGCCCAGCGTGTTGATGTAGCTGATCCCCGCGATGTTCTGCGCAGCGCTTTCAAGTGCGGCCAGATCACTGTTTTTGCGGATCAGGACAAAGCTGTAAATGGTGTTCTCATGCTCAATCCACAGCGGCGGCAGCGACGGCAGTGAGTTAAGCAGCGCAGCGTAATCAATGCGATGCCCGGCAGCTTCTTTGTAGGCCTGCTTCATCGTTGTTGCCTGCGACGCATCGACGCTAAGGCGCTGATAAAAGCGGTCCAGGACACCATTGTCACGATACAGCGCACGCTGCAGCGCGTAGTTTTGTTGTTGCGCCTGTGGCGACGGTAAGTAGTCGCGTACACTCATAACAGCTTCCTGTTGCCCGTCTAGCGCGGCATAAAACGCATCAAGCCGGCCGTACAGTTCATCCGCCGTAGTGCCTGACACAATAAAATACCGGCCCGGCTCGTACACCTGAGTCAGGTCTGCAACCTGTTGCTCCTGAGACTGCAGGGCAGGTGAAACATGAAAAAAGCGCCGCGGATCGTCGTTAGTCGGGATTTCTGACAAAATAAGGTACGCCGCCCCCAGCGTGCTTAGTAAGACACCAGCTCCCGCCATAACTGGCAGACGCCGTGGGATCGCACGGTACAGATTAGCAATGACACCCATCAGCAACGACTGGCGCGCAACAATAGGGCGCGCTGTTACCAGCGGGCCCAGCACTATTACGCTCACCCAGGCCATGAGTAACCCAGAGCAGGAGAACAGCGCCACTTTTTTCAGCAGCACCAGGTCAGACAGCGCCAGTGCGCCATAGCCCACCAGCGATGTGACAACGCTTAACGCAAGCGCTCGCAGCAGTGCGCCTGGGGCCTTATGCCGATCACCACCCTTCTCATCCGACAGGTAGTGATAAAAATAATGCAGCGAGTAGTCCACCACAATGCCAATCAGGCTGGCGCCAAACACAATAGTAAAAATATGAATGCCGCCAAATACCAGGGCACTGGTTACAATGCCAAAACCCACACCAATGGCAATCGAGCCAAGCGACAATAACAGCGGTAGCAGCGAACGGAACACCAGCAGCATCAGCACCAGCACACCAACGCCGGAGCCCACCGCAATAAGCTGAATATCGCCTTTGGCCGACTGCGCCGAGTCGACCGCAAAGAAAAACAGACCAGAACGCAAGAGCTCGACCGGGTAGTTGCGCCGTATGTCGCGGCTTGCCGCTTCAATGGCCTGATACAGGTGCTGCTGCGCCTCCATATCTTTGGGATAGTCACGGATCAACACCGAAAATGCCGTAAAATAGTGGCTGTCTCCCGACTCATCCACAATGACAGATTCCGCATCCAGGCTGGCGGCACCGGTGATCTCAAGCCGGGACAGCAAGTAGTCAGAAAACCAGCCTAACGGGTCCTGCTCAAACGGAATAAGGCGGATCCCATCTCCCAGCTGGTAAAGTTGTCGCTGCGCCTTTGCCGCCAGTGCATCAGGTGCTCCCTGCCTCAGCGCCTGACGCTGAGCACCGGTTAACAGGTGGAAGCGATACGGCGACAATGCGCTTAAATAATCACTGCTGACACTATCATTAGTGAGTACTGACAAACCGTTTATGGCATTGATGTCGATTTGCAACTCTCGCACTGCGGCATTAACCTGGCGCTGGTCAGCGCCCTTTACCAGCATCAGAAAGCGCTGGCTGATATCCTCACTCAGCCTTTGCGTGGCGTAGCGTGGCCCTTCAGCCAGGCTAGTGTCGGGGTTGAGATCCTGCAAACTGGTGTCGATACGCACCCTATCACTGACAAACAGGCAGTATGCCAGCGTACTTAGCACGGTGAGGGCAAACACCACTCTGGCTACCACGCCCGATCTGGTGATGGGTGCAGGTCTGCCCACAGCTTACCTTATCACCTGACCAGGCATACGCAGCGCCCGGCACCATTTACGCGTGCTCGGGTACAAGGCGCGGCACTGATCATAGGCGGCCTGCTTGTCGTTGATAGCATAGGGCGTAATCTGATTGATGGTCACGGCAGTGCGTTGCCCGGTGGTGTCGTCGATGTGAATATTCAGTGTCACAGCGTCGTTGTCATCGCGCTGTTTGCTGATAAGAATACGCTTAATGCCCTTTTGCATAAACGCGCTGTCGGGAAGCAGTTCGGTGCCGGACTCATTCTCGGCGCGTCTGACCGTAAACATCTGCGCAAAGTAATCGGTATCGCCTTTTAACACCCGCAGGAAAATGTTTGACATGGCGTACTTTGCCACGCCACTGAGTGGCTCGATATCACCGCGCTCGTTTACCCGGTAACTGTCACTGGCGTTAGCATATAGCAGCGCTTCCTGAAACGGTGCCTGTGTGTGCCAGATAAGTCCCAGCTCGCAGGAAAAGTAAAAGTCACCACGGGACTTCAGCGGCATGGGCAGGCCTTTTACGGCTTTCTGCTGAGAAAACTGCCCGGAAAAATGGCAGCTGTCAGGAAAAATGGCGGCAAGCAGTTGTGCTTCTGCCTCTTCACTGACTCCGGTCGGCGATGCGGGCTCTGAGTCAGTCTGCGCCAGCGCGGCGGGCACCAACAGATACCCAAGCAGAAGCAGGCAAACGGCGTTACGCATCATCAGCCAGCCAGGCGTCGACACAGTTAACTAAAAACGACGGTGACTCAAACTGGGTAACGTGGTCGGGAATACTTATCGCAAATTGCTTGGTCTGCGCTTTGGTGTAGACCTCGTTCGTCTCGCAATCGCGAATTTCATATTTGATTTTGAGGCTGTGCTGCCACTCGGCAAACCAGGCTTCGATGCGCACCTTTTGCTTAAACAGCATGGGCTTTACATACTTTACCTGTAAATCAACCACCGGGAAAAAGTACCCCTGCTTTTCCATCTCCAGGTATGGACAGCCGGCCTCTTCCAGCAACGCACAGCGCGCTATTTCAAAGTACTTCGCGTAATTGCCGTGCCACACAATGCGGTAGGCATCCACATCGAAAAACGGCACCTCATAGTGCGTTACCGACCGCTTCATGTACGCCTACTTCTTCGCTGATAAGGCAGTGAATACATCAATGACATCCTGAATCGTTCGGACTTCGCTGAACTGTTCCGGTGTAACGGTCACATCGGTGGATTTTTTCAAATCGATAAGCAGATCAACCGCATCGATACTGTCGATATCCAGGTCTTCGTAGAGTCTTGCTTGCGGAACGATATCCTCTTCGTCCAGTTCAAACAGATCCACCAGCACCACTTTTATCTGGGCGAGTATTTGTTGTTCTTGTTCGGTCATAGTGTTGTTTGCTGAATTTGTTGTTCGTTTGGGCGTTGATGCTGCGTTTCTTACGCCATCCAGTCTTTATAATAATGTTCTAAAAACCGTGTGAGTTCCCGGTACTGCAAGGTTTTTGGCTTTGTTGTGTCAATCAGTTCATTCAGGTGCAGCCGTTTACCTGAGGTTAAGGTATAACACAAGCCTTCATCGGGAATGGTATACCACTTATCCCCTTTTTTTAAAGCGCCGGGATTACACTTTATCAACACCGGCACAATGGGCGCGCCGCTTGCCACGGCCACATTCGACGCGCCACGCTTAAAACGAATGATATCACTGGTTTCGGTGCGGGTGCCTTCAGGAAAAATAATAAGGTTTTCACCTGCCGCCAGCTTTTCCACTGCCAGTGGAATAAGCTCGGCAGAATGATTGGGAATAAAACCGGCCTGGCGAACTACCGCACTGGTAAACATATTATGCCAGAGTTCCCCTTTAACAATGCAGCAAAAATTTTTTCTCACCGCAAACAGCAGCACCACATCAATCAATGTAGGGTGATTAGCAATAACCAGGTGCCCGCCACTGGCCTGCATCATACTGTTAAGTGCGAACTGATAGCGAATAAGCCCGAATGCCCGCAATGTCAGAATAAAGCCCCGGCAGCCGGCGTGAATACAATTGCGGATCCACGTCTGCCTGGTGGCGGCAGGAATACCTGGTATCACGCTGATTAACCGAAATACCAACCCGACAATAAGGGCCCCAAGCCCAAACAGGGTGTAGCTGATTGCCGCCCCCGTTATCTGCCACGCTTTTTTTAGCCCGCGCTTAACCATGGTCGCGCCCACCGCCGCAGCGACACCGCACCTGAGCAGTCTGCGCCACTAATGACAAAAACACTCAATTTCCACCAGCAAATCACTGCGACAGATATCGGCCAGCGTAAATACCGTCTCCACATCCGGGTAGCGCTGGTTCAGCCAGTCACGGGCTGGTGCCAGATGTTCCGGGTGCCGCAAATAGACTTTGAACGTGGCCAGCTGACGGTTTTGTGGGTTAGCGGTAGCCAGCAGGTGCTCAATATTGTCCAGTGTTACCCCTAGCTGGCGCTGAAGATGCCCCACTTCCACGGTTTTATGCCCGATAATGCTGGCGGTGCCCGATATGAACAAATATGGCGTATCCGCCAGCGTTAGCGCCGTAGCCCGGGTAAACGACGGGCTGCTGATCCCATACTGACGCGGGTAGTTAAAGGCGTTCACCTGCTTGTCATTTTTCAGGTGCTGCGGCACTTCGGCACTGGCAAACACGTATATGACTGCGCCGTCAGTATGATGACCTAATGCCGAAGCCGACGGAAATGATGAGGCGGCAATACCCAGTTGCTCGAAGGCCTGCAGTCGGCCGGTGCAGAAACGCTTATAAATTTCTTCATCACCGTCCCCAGTATTAATATTGGGCAGGTAGTTCCAGAAGCGGAACGGGTGTTCGAAGCCATGGCTTTTTAATACCGAGAAAATCGACAGGTACGCCTCAAATACCGACTCTTCCATCTGCTCGCATTGCGCTTTCGTCAGCCAGCGCGCAACGCAAATCATATCCTCAGTTTTAGACCAGTAATTGTCACCGGTCTGACCGCGTGCAACCTGCCCGTTGACTGTCCACACTTCATTAAGCTGATCAGGGCTTAAGTCTTCAATACCTGAGTGAATGACGCCGGAAACAGAGGGAGCACACTGTGCGGTAAGCGGCATCACGACGAGGGTATCATCCCGGGACAGGAGTTCGTCCGACGATGCGCGGGTAAATCTTTGGGTTAACATGTTACACCAAGTGGGTTACTTCTTGTCTTTTCGTTAAGGCAAAGCGATGAGAAAAATGCCGTTATTCCACCAATAACGTAACACGCTGAGACGTCACGTGTGCTTTGCCCGGTGACCGTTTTCCTTAAGCACAAATTAAATTGAGCTTTGGCGGCGCAGTATACTATACTGGCGCGCCAAAAAACAAAGCATACCTACGTGAGGGTTGGAGTAGTAATGACACAACAAACCGAAGCAGAACAGAAGATGGCCGCGCTGTTGGTTGACGCGCTGAACCTGGAAGATATCGAAGCCGACGAAATCACGCCTGAAGAGCCCCTGTTCGGCGATGGACTGGGCCTGGATTCTATCGATGCACTGGAAATTGCCGTGGCCATTTCTCAGGAATACGGCGTTAAACTGAAAGCCGAAGACGAATCTACCCGCGAAGCCTTTGCCACTCTGCGCAGCCTGACCGCCTACGTCGAAAGCCATAAGTAAACGCACAGCCTTATGGCACACCATCCGCTTGTTACGCGTGAGCCTGACGCGCCCTTCGCTTATCTTACCCGCTCGCTGACATCGGCGGGTCTGTCAGAAGGACAGCTGGACACCCGCACGTTTCTGATTCATGTGAATGCCGTTGCCAGTGCACTGGATAAAGGCCAGCACGCCATTAACCTGTGCGGGAACCGCTATTTGTTTTTGGTGAGCTTTTGCGCCGCCATTGTGCGCGGCCATACCAACTTGCTGCCCCCTAATAAAAACATACCTACCCAGCAGCAACTGGCCTGTGACTATGACAACTGCTACATCCTGCATGATGGCAGCACCGCGCTTGACGATACACTTAACCACATTGATGTGTCGGCCATTACACCCGACTGGCAGCAAACGTGCCCCAACGTGCCGCAGATTGCAGATGAGCATCTGGCCTGTATTAGCTTTACCTCAGGCTCGACCGGGCGCTCAAAACCCAACCTGAAATACTGGCGTACCCTGCACGTAAGCACTGGCATTAATTACCGTCATATGCTGCCGCCCATGGATGACACCGTGTATACGCTGGCCACCATGCCCGCCCAGCACATGTGGGGCCTGGAAACCTCGGCGCTGCTGCCGCTTTTCCATGACCTGTGTATGACCGATGCCCAGCCCCTGTTCCCGCAGGATATACTGGACACCTTAGCAGCGTTACCCAACCCTACGCTGCTGGTATCAACCCCGGTGCATCTGCGCGCGCTGACCGCTGAGCCACAGCACACCAAAGCCCTGTTCGCCGTGCTGTGCGCCACATCACCGCTGGGTAAAGAGCTGGCGCAGCACATCGAAACGCAGTTTGCCTGCCCGCTGCATGAAGTGTATGGCTGCAGCGAAGTAGGCTCGATGGCCGTGCGGCGTACCGCAAAAGAAGACCAGTGGCTGCGCTTCGACAACATCGACTTTACGCAGCAGGATGACAATACCGTAGCCAGCGCCGACCACCTACCTCAGAGCATTACCCTGCAGGATAAAATTGTCCTGCATGGGAAGCAGCACTTCAGCCTGGCCGGACGTACCAGCGACCTGATTAAAATTGCCGGTAAGCGTGGCTCGCTGTTTGAAATAAACCAGGTACTGCAACGCTTTGACGGCTTACAGGATGGCATTATCGTGATGCCGGAGTCTGATGCGGATACTAAAGGCACTACCCGCCTGTGTGCGATTGTGGCGTTAAAGGAAAACAGCGACAAAGCCGCTCTCACCGCGTTTTTACGCCAGCACTTAGACAGCGCCTTTGTGCCGCGCCCGGTGTATGTGGTGGACGCCCTGCCCCGGGAGAGTAATGGCAAGTTGTTGAAGGCGAAGGTGGGTGAATTGCTCAGCACGCTGAAAAAGCGCGATACTAATTGAGCCGGCGGTGCTTTAAAGCTCGTGTTATTGGCGAGCAATGTCTGTGAGTAATTAAGCAATTAGTGTATAGTTTTCAAGTATTTTGCAGAAATACAAAAATGGAGTGCCTTACGCAAAATAAAAGCCCAAATGCGTTTGTGCAAAAGAAGTCACTAGGGCAAGGAGATAATAAAAATGTCCCATCTAAAAACTGGTTTTGTGCTGTTAGTTGCATTGATGGCCACTGGTTGTGCTAACAAGGTCCATACTTACGCAACATCAACAGAAAATACAATTTCGTTGAGGGCGCTAGAGAAGGAAGGTTTACAGTCAAAACTCGGTTCATTCACCGACTCAGGTAAAAATGAATCAAAAGTTATGTGTCGGCTTTCATCCCCTGTCGGCACGCCTGAGGGAAGAACCTTTGCAACCTATATTCGCGATGCATTGCTCGCTGAAATGGTCGTCGCAGATATCTATGACGAGCAATCAGAGACCGTAGTTACTGCTAATCTCAACGATATCTACGGCAGCACAGTTTTAGGGAATGCTTATTGGGAATTTGACATCACATTGGAATCAAGCAATGGCGAACAGTTCCAAGTGGTATCACGTTACGATTATGAATCAAGCTACCTGGCAACTTCGGCATGTTCAGAGATGCAGCGGTCTTTTGTGCCTGCCGTACAGAAGTTAAATAGCGAGATATTCACTCACCCCGAGTTTCCGGCTTTGTTAAAATAGAGCTCAAAGAAAACTTTGGCTACAGGCACCCTGTCAAGTGTGCCTGTTAGCTTTATGCGCGTTAAAAATTAGCCCGCTTGACGTTTCGCAGTCAAGCACGTCCACCGCTTTGAGTTTCTCTCACCTAACTCATCCTCAGTTCATCAGATGCAAAATGACAAGTACAAGGCTGGTTTTCTTATACGCAAATCTGCATAAATTTGATTTATACATTTTTTCGTATAAAATCATTTTATGCAGAAATCAGTATATCCTAATTTTATACACAAATCCGTATAAGAGACTAGCATGAAGATTAATACACCTAAGGATCTTGGCGCCGTTATCAGGGACAGTAGAAAAGCCAAAGGATGGACTCAAGCTGATTTAGCAAAACACATTGGCGTATATCAACGGGATATTTCTAACTGTGAAACCAGGCCTGAAAAAATCTCGGTCGATATGCTAATCAAACTTTGTGCATCACTAGACTTAGAGCTGAAGGTCGACAACCTGTCCAAGCATGAAATATCCACACCGACTACGCCACTCGCGAAAAAATCACTGAGATTCTGATGGGACGAAAATCACATACCCGCACTCTCTATTGCTCTATGAACGGATTTCCTGTGGGTGAGTTGTATTTAAAAAATGGACGCATGAGCTTTAAGTACGACCCCGACTGGCTGGAAGTAGAGGGAGGCCGTGCTATTTCCCTAAGCCTGCCTATGCAACGCGCTGACATAACGGGAGAGGCGGTACATGCTTATTTTGATAATTTGCTGCCGGATACAAGCGCTATCAGAGAACATATGAAAGACCGCCTGGGAGCCGATAGTGCCAAACCCTTTGATTTGCTAGCCAAGGTTGGAAAAGATTGTGTGGGTGCGCTCACATTCACACAAGCGCCTGCAACAGGAGAAATGCCTCCGCTGTCGTTCACTCCATTGTCTGACGGAGACGTCGCACAAATTATCAGAGAAACGCGTCTTGAGAAAATGCTAGGTATGAACTCAGATGATGACTTCAGAATTTCTCTTGCTGGAGCCCAGGAAAAGACAGCGCTATCCTTTTGGGAAGGGAGATGGTGCCGACCACAGGGCTCAACGCCAACCACGCATATATTTAAGCCGCCTATTCTTCATCATGAAAGCTTGGGAATAGACTTATCTTCGAGTGTGGACAATGAATGGTTCTGCCAGACGTTTATGCAAAACTTAGGCTTGAATGTCGCCAATTGTGAAATCGCGCAGTTTGAGGACCAGAAGGTACTGGTGGTGGAACGCTTTGATCGCAGAATCGAGGAAGACACTATTGTCCGGCTACCCCAGGAGGATATGTGTCAGGCATTAGGGAAAGTGAGTGGCTCAAAGTATGAGGAACAAGGTGGGCCAGGTTCTCAGCAGGTTATGGAACTGCTGGCTGGCTCAAAAAACGCATATGACAATCGACTCGAATTTTTGCGTGTGCAGATTGTATTTTGGTTGCTTGCTGCGATTGATGGGCATGCAAAAAACGTTAGCATCGCACTGAATCAGGATGGATACCGTCTAACGCCCTTTTACGACGTATTAAGCGCTTATCCTTACTTCGGCAAAGGGAACATTCAGGCAAAAAAAATAAAAATGGCAATGAAAGTCCACAGTAAAAATACCCACTACAAATGGAATGAGATTTTGCCCAGGCACTGGCCAGAGCATGGCAAGCGGCAAGGAATAGGTACAGAGCAAACACTCGCCATACTGGCCTCTTTAGACGAAAAGGGAGAAAAAGCGCTGACTACCACTCTCAAGCAGGCGAATGCACATTTTGATATGGAGGTCGGGGAGATAATCGCCGAACGCACACTTGCTTGTCTGCGCAAAATAACGGCTTTTCTAGAAGGGCAGCAGAATTAGGCTTCCACCCTTTAAAAAATGACGCACCCGATAGGATTACTCGGCGCGTCCTGCGCCTCGCCCTGCGGGCCGCGCTAAAGCCTGCTCAAAACCGCCCAAGTGGACATCGCTGTTTGAAATAAACCAGGTTCTGCAGCGGTTTGAAGGCCTGCAAGATGGCATTATCATGATGCCCGAGTCTGACGCAGAAAAAAGGCACTACCCGACTGTGTACGATTGTGGCGTTAAAGGAAAACAGCGACAAAGCCGCCCTCACCGCGTTTTTTTACGCCAACACTTAGACAACGCCTTTTGTACCACGCCCGACGTATGTGGTGGACGCCCTGCCCCGGAAGAGTAATGGCAAGTTGTTGAAAGCGAAGATGGGTGAGTTGCTCAGCACACTAAAAAAGCGTGCAAGACTAACCAGCTAGCAGTATTGCCTCGAGTGCTGTTTCCGCAAAGCTTTGTCCACCGTGACATAAAATAGTGCTTTTCCGTATTTGTAGTGAACCGTTCCTTGCCGACCGGCTAACCTAACTGGTGTTTAGTTTTCAAAGCAGTGAGGGAGAGCAGTACGTTAGTCCCGAAATAGCCCGGGAGGTGTAATCCTGTTTTCTAACACACTAGTGATGGTGACATCCGTCTGGTTTCCCCAATTTGTCAGGTCAGAGAAATCTGGCCTTCGATACAGCTATATATTCTCCTGTTATAGCTAAACTTGACGAGTAAACATCACTGTATATAGATCCATGAATTATTGTCTCTGGGTCAAATGAGTGATAGAGTCTGCCTACCGAACGGAGATACACCACTTATGTCTACTCAAACAATCACCTTACTTGAACGCCTGCTCGAAATTTACGATCAAAAGCAAATAGCTGAAAAGCTTAAGTCCAGAACTTCCAGTGACTGGTGCAGGGAAACGATCAACAGAGTGCTAAAAGGAAAGAGTGACCGGGCTTTCACTGTAGAAGAAGTACATTTCCTTGAAGGTCTTTTTCCGCCGAAGCCGGAACATTACGATAATCCTAAGTTCGATTTTATTGACCTGTTCGCGGGTATCGGCGGGATCCGAAAAGGCTTTGAAGAAATTGGCGGCCGGTGTGTTTTTACCAGTGAATGGAATAAATTTGCGATGAGGACGTACAAGGCAAATCATTACAGCGGCCCTCATCATAAATTCAATAGTGATATTCGTGAAATCACCCTTAGCGATCGTGAGGATATTTCTGAAGCAGATGCGGATAAGCACATCAAAGTAAATATTCCGTCACACGATGTACTCCTTGCGGGCTTTCCTTGCCAGCCATTCAGTCTTGCCGGTGTATCAAAGAAGAACTCACTGGGTCGCTCCCACGGCTTCGAGTGTGAAGCACAGGGTACGTTATTTTTTGACGTCTGCCGAATTATCAGGGCCCATAACCCTAAAGCGTTCGTTCTTGAAAATGTGAAGAACCTGAAAAGTCACGATAAAGGTAAAACATTCAGAGTGATACTGGACGCACTGGATGAGCTTGGTTATGACGTCTGCGACATAAACGCTCAGGGAAAAGATCCAAAGGTAATAGACGGTGCAGATTTTCTTCCGCAGCACCGGGAGAGAATAGTTCTGGTGGGTTTCAGGAAGGAGCTGGGCTTTGCTGACCAGGTATCATTATCTGAAATAGAAAAGCCGGCAACTACCCCGGCCCTTGCCGACTTACTCGATACCCTGAGTGATGAACAGGAAAAAAAATACACATTGACGCCCAGATTGTGGGAGTACCTTTACGAGTACGCCAAAAAGCATCAGGCAAAAGGAAATGGGTTTGGGTTTGGTCTGGTCGACCCGAAGAATCAAAACGCGATTTGCAGAACGCTCTCCGCGAGATATCACAAAGATGGCTCTGAAATTCTCATAGATCGCGGCTGGAATATGAATCTGGCAGAATCGGACTTCTGGAATGAAGAAAACCAGAAAAACAGACCAAGGCGATTAACCCCTCATGAATGTGCAAGAATTATGGGCTTTGAGAATCCCGGTGAGCAAAAATTCATCATTCCAGTTTCAGATACCCAGGCGTACCGGCAGTTTGGAAATTCAGTCGTAGTTCCGGTGTTTAAAGCAGTTGCAGATCTGATGCTTCCTTACATACTGCGTGCGGTTGAGCTGGAAAACGAACAACAGGTAGCTTAATACTACGATGGCGGATGTTCACACCCCTGAAACCCGCAGAAAAAATATGCGGGCAATCAGGGGAAAGAATACTAAGCCTGAAGTAGTCTTCAGAAAGCTTCTGTTTAATGCGGGCTATCGCTACAGAATAGCCCCAGAACATCTGCCTTCAAAACCTGACCTGTATATGCCCAGATTCAGGGCCGTAATCCTGATTAACGGGTGCTTCTGGCATGGTCACAACTGTCACCTTTTCCACTGGCCTAAAACCCGTACTCAGTTCTGGAAAAGCAAGATAAAAGAATCAGTACTAAGGGACACAAGAAACATTGAAAGCCTTACGCGGCTTAGGCTGAGAGTACTCGTAGTATGGGAATGTGCCTTAAAAGGGAAGCATCGTCTACCGTCACCGGTTTTGTTGTCGCTTGCCGAGCGATGGCTGACTGAATATAGTCACAATGCAGAAATTAGCAGTTCAGGGCTAAGCTTCAGAGAATCTTAGTAAACCTGTGCTAGCCGGTTTCCAGGGTGTAAGATAACAGCTGATTTGATGCATAATAGGTTTTCTTGCAGTACAGAATTAAAGGGTGCGGTACAGATATGGATTTCACACAATGGATACACGATAAAAACTCTTCCAGTCACTGGTGGTTTGTAAAAAGACTGTCGGCTAATGACACTGGCCAGACAGACAGTCATCAGGTCGGGATCTATATACCTAAGCGACTTACAGACAACATCCTTAAACATATCTCGCGTACCGATATTAAGAATCCGGATTTACACCTGCCAGCGAAAATCGATTCCCATGGCATGCCTCAGCAGACTGTTCGTGTCATCTATTACAATTCAAAAAAACACGAAAACAAGCCAAAGGGTCGCGACGAACAACGAATTACGCAATGGAATACTGACCTCAGTGACAGTCCTTTGCAGGACGGAGCAAACACAGGTGCGATTGCGATTTTCTCTTTTGAGCTTGACCCGAACTCAGGTCAGGCAACCGGAATAAATGCCTGGATTTGTACAGGCCTTGAAGAAGAAAACCTGCTTGAATCCCTAATTGGAGAAGTGCTGCCCGGTGAACTCCTGGAAGAGCGCGCTGATAACCTTCTCTCCGGCTTTATACCTGCAAAACAAGTGGCGAAGACCAGGCTGATATTACCGGAACACTGGCGTACCGCTTTTCCCTCGGGAAAGGAGATTATCGACTATCTCGACGAAAACTTTCGATTCCAAACTACAGATCCGGATAAACTTCTGACTGATCGACGCAGGGAAGAGTACAAACTATTTCTTGAAGTTGAAAAGCTACATGTGCTTGATCAGGTCCAGGCGGGCTTTCAGTCTGTCGATGACTTTATTTCTTTAGCGAACTCTGTAAGCAACCGCAGAAAATCCAGATCCGGGAAATCACTGGAAATACACTTAGAGGATATATTCAGGAAATTTGGTCTTACAGAATTTGGAACACAGTGTAGAACCGAAGGCAATAAAAAGCCGGACTTTCTCTTTCCTTCCTGCGAGGCATACCGTGACAACGGCTTTAACCAGGACAAATTGCGAATGCTCGCTGTAAAAACAACCTGCAAGGACAGGTGGCGACAGATCCTGAACGAAGCCAACCGGATACCTTATAAGCACCTTTTTACTCTTCAGGAAGGGGTCTCGGAAAACCAGTTCCGTGAAATGCAGGATGAAAATGTAATTCTGGTTGTCCCTGAAAAATTAAAAGAAAAGTATCCAAAAGTTGTTCAGAGTAAAATTCTTTCGCTAAAGGACTTTATAAATCATACGAAGTCTGTTTAGTGAAATGGTCTAGAGCTCTTTCTTCGCTGGATACATCCTCTTATTTCAATAATTATATTGGCAATGATAGCTGTTGCAAACACTACAATCAGCTCGCCGGAACACTGGACAATATATGGCATTAATTCTAATTTTTCACCTGAACTGCGCATGCCAAAGCCTTCTTTAAAGGATAGCCAAAAACAAGCAGTACCCATCACAAGAATAGCAACAAAAAAATCAGAAAAGTTTAATTTCTTTTTGCTCTTAAGCTCTGCCCAGTACCCCGTCAAAAGTAGTGTTGTCGCGACACTATAAATTGCCACAAAAAACGATTTTAAATCCTGAAAGAAGAAGCCCACAATTATGGAGGATGATAGAATAATTGTCCCAAGTATGCTGTAGAACGTATGCTCCTTAATCTGTTCTTCTGTCATACTTAAGTTAGTTGACAAAAATTTTAGTGTTATTTTATCGTTAGCATTAGCGACCAAAAGGGTAACAAACTGTCCAAGAAAGGAAGCGAAAAAAATTATTAATATAACTACATATTCAAAATTGTGATTTAACTTTGCATATAAACTTATTACGACACTTACAATAAAAGAAAAGAAACCTAAGGTAAATATAGGTAGTGATGTGGCGATTTCGTACCTTTTTTGAACATCTTGCATAGCATATAAACTTAAAAATATAATATAAAGTGGTTAAAGGTATTATCACGAGTCCTTTATTTAAACATATTGAATAATAATTTACACCTTATTGCAGATTATATCTTCATTCTTAAGTTTTCGATGCATATAATCGTTCTTTTGCAGGATTAGTGATTTAAAAGAGTCATCCGGATCTAATATTGCGTGAGCTAATAGTGACGATTGGTCAACGTTTGTTGTTCTTATGGGCAGGGTGTTCTGTAAGCGCAATGAGCAGGCTATCAGACCGTTGTATCAGGAAAAAAATCAACGAGGACACCGACGAGGTGAAGCAAAGATACTTTGACGGTGTGGTCACTCTTGCTTCACAAGGCGTGCAGTATGCTGACAAAGAAGTCATTACCCGCGTTCACGAATGGCGTATTGGTAAGGCCTGAGATTTCCCGACGCTATCCATGCCGCGCAACGTGTAGAAGCCTGGGCAAGCTGTTGGGGTATCCGTCAGTTTCAACAAATCGGTGCCGGTTCGGTCACCGTTTGGCGTGAACTTCGGCGCTCAAAACAACTTAGCGGTCTATCCGAGTCATTTCACGCTATCTATGATGCTGCTGATACTGGCGATTGGTCAAGGTTCGTTATCCTAATGGGCGGCGCGTTCTGTAAACGCAATGAGCAGGTTATCAGACCGCTTTATATGGAAAAAATAAACGAGGACACCGGCGAAGTGAAGCAAAGTCACTTCGACGGTTTGGTCACAATGGCTTTAAAAGGTGTGCAGTATGCTGACAAAGAGGTCATTACCCGCATTCATGAGTGGCGCATTGAACATCAGTCAGAGAGAGCCGCATAGCGGCTCATCTGCTTTTACTTGGAGTTGTGTAAATAAGTGTACTAGAAGGCTCGTAATTTTACTGTGTAGCTGCCCAGAGCCAATATTCATGCTAGAAAGGAATATCATCATCAAAGTCGAATGAAACTTCTTTAGGTTTTAATGCATCCTCGTTCTCGAGAAGAGTATCTACACCAATCTCTGTAATTGTATATGTGTAATAGTCATTACCTTTGAAGTCATCAGTCTCTATCGATTTACTTATAAAACCCATCCTTTCTGACTTAATTAATGATATATGGATTAGTGAACTATCAAGGCCACGAAGGCAGTTGTTTATTTCGTGGAATTCGAGACCACTTGGTTTTTCTGTATGGCTCTTTAGACAGGCAGATAAAACACGAAAATCAAACTCTTTCAGCTGATAACTTGCTGGATTAGCGATTAACCTTTTGGTCTCTGATAAGCTTGCATGGTTAATTAAACCGAGCTGATTTACCTCTGATTTTATTAGTGAACAAGCACGATTTGTCGCAGACACAAAATCATTATCGGAACGGTTTGAATCGTAGTCCGCTGGTGTAACACCGAGAAGATCAGTTGGTAGGTGCATTTCTACGTCACGTGGCTTTAAAATAAAAGAACGGGACTTGCCGATTGCACCAACGAATAGCCCCATTTCAAAAATAACATTGTCCCGAACAACATGCTTTTTGCTATTTCTAATTGAGACAATATCGTCGGCGGCAAATATGAATAATGCAAAGTCTACAGCTGAAGATTTATCGACAAGATCATCGATAGTTGATGAAGAAAGCTTAAAAGTTCCATTTTTCCATATCGTCACCTCGAATTCATGGTCTAGGTTTACATTGACAGCTTCTGCTATCGGTAAACTTTCTGCAGACGAGGCAACGAAGATACGTGGCTTTCTCAAGATAACTTCCTTATTGCAAAGTATTAACGCTTTTTAATACGAAAAAAAATTAAAAGTAAACAAAAAAGCAATATTTCCCTAATGGATAAGCTTATTATCGCATAAGTCGCACGTAATCACTTTTCACTGAGTTTGGAACTGAGTCTGAGTCAATTAGTTGTAAACATAGTTTTAGGTTTCTACGGCAATTTCCATTGTTAGCTACGCGTCTTCCTACGGAAGAGTTTTTATCCGCTGCTGCCTTAATTAAAGTTGCTATTTCGCGAGGTGAGAAACTCTTAATCATCTCATCGTAATAAGGTACAGCTGCGTTAGAAACGCCATACCCGTTACCAATACGAGCACAAATCACAGTTTGAACAAAGCTATCCTGAATTGTTTCTGGAACAGCCCCCTGCTGCGTAACTTCCAGTAATCTTTCGGCAAAAGGCGGCTCATTATAAAAGTTATTCATTCCATTATGAACATTCCACAACCTTTCAATTGCTCTAGAATAGACAACATGTTGTTCGGATTCGTTTAGCAACCCGAGAAGCCCTAGCTTTTCAAAGAATTGCAAAGAGGCAGTATGTTTATCCTCCAATCCTTTCGCGACGTAGTCAGAGTGGTTATTGATCAGATCGGATTTTATTGATGCTGTGAAAGCGCTCATCAGATATCTACAAATATCGATTGCATTTAGACGAGCTGGCTCGGCAGTAGCAGGATCGCAGTATATGCCGTGAACCATGTTAACTAACATTTGTCGTTGTGCATCATGCGTTTCTGTTAATCTTTGTACCCAAATTTGGCATTGATTATCGTTAAACCTAGGGCCCTTGACCGCTGAAATAAAAGAGCTAATATCAACCCCTTTAGGTGAAGATGAGTCCGCCAAAGCGTATCGCACACAGCGGTTTAGGAATGTCGTGAATTCACGGTCATTGACCGTTCCCATCGTAGGGTGTGCTGCTGAAAAATTATTTCTAACTTCACGGCATTGGTCTAGAAAAAAGAAACCATCCTCATCGATAATATTTAACTTCAAGCATAACTCTAAAAGTTTGCTGTCTTGTAATTCTAATAAATGCTTTTCCTCAAAATCACTTTGAAGAATCTGAGCAACTACAGCTAAGCCGAAGTTTCTTATTTTTTGACGAAGTTGAAGAACCGCGGCATTCCAACTGTAGTTCATTGCGCCGTCAAACAAACCTGTACTAACAGCAACGCACATCCTTGCAATCAATTCGTCACGTAGGCTCTCTGGTATTTCTCTTAGCTCACGAGGTAAGTCCCTCCAAGCGTACTCAATCTCTTCTTGACTGGCTAAAACTTCTCGTGGAATCCCAAGGGCTGCTGTCAATTGTGTGATTGCAGGTAATACGGTATCTGGTAAAGCTGGAAGGCTAACGTCCTTTTTTACTATCATGTCACTCATGGTTTTCCCTTTCTCGACTTGTTACTTACATTTAACGATTATGTGGTGCGCACTTCACTAATCAGAATTTAGTTCTATCACAACAGCTCCCCACCTTCTACTCACCCAACCTTACGTCGAGGACTAAATTCAGCCAGAAAAGCTTACAGAGCTAGTTCTCTGTGAAACCGAATAAATAAAAACTTAAAAGTAAGACAGTCGATGAACATACTGCTACACATTTGCTACATATTTTAAAAAGGAGATTTTTCGAAGAAAGGAATCGGGCTACAGCCCTTTAATAATGGCGCACCCGATAGGATTCGAACCTATGACCTTTGCCTCCGGAGGGCAACGCTCTATCCAGCTGAGCTACGGGTGCATTGTGATATGTGGCAGCAAGAATTCGTGAAAAAATCGTAATTTTACTGCGTGTCCGGCGCGTTTGTGCGTGATGCATCAGGCCAGACCGGGCGTATGATACTGATGCAGGCGGTCTGCTTCAACTGATTTGTCGCCTTTGCGACTGACATTTGACCTGATTGATGGAATTTTATTCCCTTATTTTTATAGGTATTTAGTCTCAAACAGTTGTTCACACATCATTTACCGTTATAATCGGACGCGAGATAAAAGACTTGCAAGACTGCCTGGAGACAGATGTGAAATTGAAAACGTGGTTATGTGTCGTCGCGACTGCCCTGACTGTTCTTAGTGTTAACGCGCAAGAAGACAAAAACAAAGAGCTAATCGAGCGCATTAAGCCGGAAGGCCAGGTGCATGTAGCTGGCCAGAGCGCATCAGGTGATGCCGCTGGCGGTGGTGGCCCGCGTTCGGGCGAAGACATTTATAACTCTGCCTGTGTGGCCTGTCACGGTGCCGGTGTACTGGGCGCGCCTAAACTCCAGGTAGCGGCTGACTGGCAACCACGTCTGGACGAGCGTGGCCTGGATGGTATTTGGGAGAACGCCATCAACGGTATCAACGCCATGCCACCAATGGGTACCTGTGGTAACTGCTCTGAAGATGAAATTAAGAGCGCTATCGAGTATATGATTGAAGGTATTTAACTGCCACCTCACACATGGATGTAAGTGGTGTTTTTGAAGTAAATCGGTTAGCGTAGACAAATAATAATAAGTGTCTATGCACAAGTGGCTAATGGAATGTCATCGAATTTAACGCAGAATGAGTTGTCTGAAGCGGAACTGCGCGAGCTAATCCCACAGCTTCAGCAACTCACAGATAAGTACAAACGCGCTGAGCGCGTGCAGAAGGCGTTACTCGATATTTCCGAGCTGGCCAGCTCCGTTAGTCATTTAAATCGTCTGTATACCGCCATTCACGAGATTATCGGCGACTTCATGAACGCCGATAACTTCTTTGTCGCTTTTTACGAACGCGACGCCAATGTTATCGACTTTGCCTACTTTGTTGACGAGTTTGACGAGCAAACCGTTAAACAACTGCCCGCTGAACAGCTGATGGATGGCGTTACCGGCTATATCCTGAAAACCGGTAAGCATGTCTTTTTCGACCGCGAAGACGAACAACAGTTTTCTGAAGAAACCGGGGTACAGCTGTTCGGCGCACAGCCGGTGCAGCTACTGGGTGTGCCTCTTAAACGCGGCACCCAGGTTATTGGTGCCATGGTGGTGCAAACCTACGATGAGGCCGTCAGTTATACTCAGGAAGATCTGGAAGTATTGCTGTTTGTGTCCCAGCACATTGTTACCACGGTTGATCGTGTTAAAAACCGCGAACTGACCGAGCGCACCATCCGCGAGCGAACCCGTCAGTTACGACAGATTAACGATGATCTGCAGGAAGAAATTTTAGAACGTCAGAAAGTCGAGTCGCTGCAACAGGCCCTGTTCGAAATTTCTGAACTGGCGGCTAACCTTGAAGGGGATATGAACCTCTTCTATTCCAGTTTGCACGACATTCTGGCCCGCCTTATCAGCGCCCCTAACTGTTTTATTGCCATTGTTGATGAAGATCGCAATTATCTGGAGTTTCCCTATTTCAGTGACTCTAAGGCCGACTCTGCCGAACGCCGTCCACTGGGGCTTGGGCTCACCGAATTTGTGTTACGCACCGGCCAGGCCGAGCTGATTAACCCACCGCGGGTGCTGGAGCTGGCCGAACAGGGCGAGCTGGATGTGAGTGTGGCGCAAAGCATGTTAAACAGCGCCAACTCGTGGCTGGGCTCACCGCTGGTGGTGGATGGCGAAGTTTCCGGCGTGATTGCCGTGCAGACTTACGGCAAACATGCCAAATATAACGCCAAAGATTTAGAACTGCTGCGCTTTGTATCGCACCATATTGCCGTTGCCATGGAGCGTAAGCGCAGTACCGAAGCTATTCAGCGCTATAACACCGAGCTGGAAGAGCGGGTGCAGGAACGCACGGTTGAACTCGATCGCGCCAACCGCTTCCTTAAGCAGCAAATTGAGGAACGTAAAGAGATTGAGCTGAAACTCATTCACGACGCGCACCACGACTCGCTGACCGATTTACCCAACCGCACCATGTTCACCAGCCGTCTGGAGCTGGCTATTGCCAGCAAACAGCGTTATCAGGAAAACCTGTTTGCCGTGCTGTTTATCGATCTTGACCGCTTCAAGGTGATTAACGACACCCTTGGGCACCATGCTGGCGATGAATTCTTAGTTGAAGTGGCCCGTCGCATCTCGTTGTGTATTCGCGGTCATGACTTACTGGCCCGCCTGGGCGGCGATGAATTTGTGGTGTTGCTGGATAACTTTGACGATCTGGTGGATGTGCAGGAAGTGGCATCCCGCATTATTAAATCCATCTCTGAGCCTTTCGAGCTGGAAGGCAAGGAAATGTACAGCGGCGCCAGTATTGGTATAGCCCATATGGAGTCGTACTACCGCAGTGCCGAAGAAATTCTGCGCGATGCTGATGCGGCCATGTATCAGGCCAAAACCCTGGGCCGGGGCCGCATGGTGATGTTTGATAAAAGCATGCGCGAGCGCCTGATTGAAGAACTGGAGCTGGAAAACGAGTTTCGCCGTGCGCTGCGTGCAGGCGAGTTTGAGTTTTTCTTACAGCCAGTGATGAACCTTACCGACAATACGCCTCTGTATCATGAAATGTACGTGCGCTGGTCGCACCCGGTGTATGGTAAGGTGGCCCGTGAACAGTTTCGTCAGGTGGCCGAGCAAAGCGGCCTGACGCTGGATCTGGATCTGTTCCAGTTACGCAATGCCTGTGAACTGCTTCGTCAGGCCGGGAATAATGCTGACGCGCCTAAACAGGTCGCGGTGAATGTGTCGATTAACCACCTGTTACAGGCATCCATGGTGAATAAGATGATCGCCATGATTGAGGAGTACAACATCACTGCCAATGAGCTGGTGTTTGAGTTTGATGAAAACGACCTGAACCGCCGCTCGCAGTACATTCTGCCGGCCATTAAGAAGCTGAAACGCGCGGGGATCACGCTGGTACTGGATAATTTCGGCAGTGGCCTGGCGTCCTTAAGTTACCTGTTCGCCTATCCGTTCGACTTTATCAAAATTGATCATCGCTTTGTAAAATCGCTGCCACGCTCACAGCGTAACCTTAAACTGATCCAGTCGGTCATGCTGATTTCCGAACACCTGCGCTTTAAAGTAATAGCCGAAGGCATTGATCACAATTCACAGTTAAGTGCGCTGACTGAAATTGACTGCAAGTTTGGCCAGGGCAAGGTACTGGCGCGGGCCAGCACCCTGGATATAGCGTCGATGAAGGGCTAACGCCGCTATTTTTTACCCAGCATATCACGCAGGTTGGCAATGCTGGCCTGCCCTTTCTGCTGCCGGGCTTCAGCACTTTCTTTGGGCTTTTTGCTTTCCCACTGCACATCATCCGGCGGCAGCTCGAATAAGAAGCGGCTGGGCTCCGGCTGGATCACTTCACCAAACTGACGGCGCTCTTTGGCCAGTGAAAAGACCAGCTCGCGCTGGGCTCGGGTAATGCCCACATACGCCAGCCGCCGCTCTTCTTCTACGTTGTCTTCGTCCACACTGCTCTGATGCGGCAGCAGGCCTTCTTCCATGCCCACTAAAAACACAATGGGAAACTCCAGCCCTTTTGAAGCATGCAGGGTCATTAACTGCACCTGATCGGCGTCGCTGTCTTCCTCGCCGCGCTCCAGCATATCGCGCAATATCAGCCGGTTGACCACCTCGGTCAGGGTCATGGGCGGCTCCAGCTCGTTGCCTTCCAGCATATCACCTACCCAGCCAAATAAGGTACTCACATTAGCCATGCCCATCTCAGCCGCCTTGGGGCTGGGGCTTTGTTCATACAGCCATTCTTCGTACTGCATTGACTGGATCAGTTCGCGCACGGCGGCTTTGGTATCGCCGCGCGTGGCGTTATCGCTTAACGTGACCAGCCAGCGCCCGAAGCCAGATACCGCATTGTACGCACTGGTACTTAGCACCGAGCTAAGGCCATCGTGCATGGCCGCCTCAAACAGGCTGACGTTAAGCTCATTGGCAAAGTTACCCAGCTTTTGCAGCGTGGCGCGGCCAATGCCCCGGTGTGGCGTGTTTATTACCCGCAACAGGGCGTTGTCATCGTCCTGATTTACCAGCAGTCGCAGGTAAGCCATGATGTCTTTCACCTCGGTACGCCCGAAAAACGACATGCCGCCACTTATTTTGTAGGGAATACGGTTACTCATCAGCACCTTTTCAAACAGCCGGCTCTGATGATTGCCACGGTACAAAATGGCATAGTCACGAAACTGCGTGCGGTTCATAAATTTGTGCGCCAGCAATTCGGCCACCACCCGCTCGGCTTCGTGCTCCTCGTTTTTGGCCTCGATGACCTTCAGCGGCTCGCCATAGTGCAGCTCGGAAAACAGGGTTTTGTCGAACAGGTGCGGGTTATTCTGAATAAGAATATTGGCACAGTGCAGAATACGGCCGGAGGAGCGGTAGTTCTGCTGCAGCTTAATGACATTCAGGCGCGGGAAGTCCTGTTGCAACAGGTTCAGATTCTGCGGCTTGGCGCCGCGCCACGAGTAAATAGACTGATCATCATCACCCACCACGGTAAACCGGGCCCGCTCGCCCACCAGCAGCTTCACCAGCTCATACTGACTGGTATTGGTATCCTGGTACTCATCCACCAGCAGATAGCGAATTTTACTTTGCCAGCGCAGGCGGATCTCCTCGCTGGATTTCAGCAGCAGCGTGGGCAGTAAAATGAGATCGTCAAAATCCAGCGCATTGTAGGCGTTTAAATGATCCTGATATTGCCGGTACGCTTCGGCAAACTCACGCTCACCGGTACTGCTGGCCTGCTTTAACAGCGCATCGGGCAGAATAAGGTCGTTTTTCCAGTTGGAAATGCAGCTTTGCAGCAGTTTTAGCTGGTCTTTGTCACCGTCCAGCGTGTCGCGGGTAAGGTCGGTCAGCAGCGCCAGCGAGTCCTTGTCATCAAACAGCGAAAAGCCGGGTTTGTAACCTAAGGCTTTCACATCACGTTTAATGATTTGCAGGCCCAGGGTATGAAAGGTTGAGACCTTCAGGCCACGCGCCTCCGGTTTGCCCAGTGTCTGCGCCACCCGCTCTTTCATTTCCCGTGCGGCTTTGTTGGTAAAGGTTACCGCGGCAATATAGCGGGCCGGTAAGTCGCACTCTCTGACCAGGTACGCAATTTTATTGGTTATCACGCGGGTTTTACCACTGCCTGCCCCGGCCAGCACCAGGCAGGGGCCAGACACAAAGGTCACCGCATCTTGTTGCGCTTGGTTAAGTTTCATGTAACTCCAGAGTTATGCCGGGGACGACCGCGGTTTTGATTGCATGTGTGTCTGTTACCGATAGAATAGGGCCAACATGACGACGCGCATTATAAGGGAAAACCATGCTTGATCCGAAGAAACTCGAAGAAATCGCTAAACAACTCAGTGATGCGGTGCCTCCCGGTGTGCGCAATGCCGCCGAGGGCGCGGAAACCAAAATGAAGCAAATTCTGCAATCGCAGCTGGCCCGCCTGGACGTGGTCACCCGCGAAGAGTTCGACATTCAGAGCCAGGTGCTTATTCGCACCCGTGAAAAACTTGAAGCGATGGAAGAGCGCATCACCGCGCTGGAAGCCCAGCTCAACGACAACTAATTACGCCACCAGATAGTTCGCCAGCAGGCCCAGCGTCATTACAAGCCCGACATAGTGATTCTCAATAAAGGCTTTGAAGCATTCTTCACGCTGGCGCCGGCGAATTTGCTGATACTGGCGCACAAACAGCGCTGCACTGAACCCAATTGCCATGTAATACGGCCACACTGCGCCTGTCATTAGCCCTGCCATTATCAGCAACGCCAGCGTGATCAGCTGCAACATGACAATAATGACTTTGTCGAAACGGCCGAACAGAATTGCGGTCGACTTTATGCCCACCTTTACATCATCATTGCGGTCGACCATGGCATACATGGTGTCGTAGGCCACTGTCCAGGTTAAGTTGGCCAGAAACAACAGCCAGCCCCATTCGGGCACGGTTTCGGTAACCGCCATAAACGCCATGGGAATGGCCCAGCCGAACGCGGCGCCCAGTACCACCTGCGGCAGATGAGTATAGCGCTTCATAAAGGGGTAACAGGCGGCCAGCAGCAAGGCCACCACCGACAGTGCAATGGTCTGCCAGTTAAGCAGCAAGACCAGCGCAAAGGCCACCACAATTAACAGACCAAATAGCGTCAGCGCCTCTTTTTCGCTGACCTCGCCGGTTGCCAGCGGGCGTGCAGAGGTGCGTTCAACCGCGCCGTCTACATGGCGGTCAGCATAATCATTGATAACACAGCCAGCCGTGCGCATCACCACGACCCCGGCCACAAAAATCAGGGTAACGCCCATTCCGGGCAGCCCTTGTGACGCCATAATCAGCGCCCATAATGTGGGCCACAACAGCAGGTAAATGCCCACCGGCTTATCCAGCCGCATCAAACGGATATACGCATCCAGTTTATTCGCGTTAATGTGCGTTGCCATTCGCCCTATCCTTTCTCATACGCCGGCGCCGGCGGTAAAAAGACTTCTGCTACTATCATTCGGTAACCGTCGCGCGCAAAGCGTGAGCGACGCCCCCACAACGCCTTTCTGACTAAGTTATCACTGAACGCTGTCGATGGCAGTGTACATAGCTCGAATGCTGAGCGTGTGAAGCGTGCATCGTTAAACAGGCGCTTACCGAGCGGCTCACTGCCTAAATCGGCCAGTTCGCCATAAATCAGCGCATGCGGAATCACCGACCGCGCGAAGACCCACGGCACCCCATCGGCACACAGCAGCACTTCACGCACATCCACACTACCCTGATCGCTGCCCAGCCAATCCTGTTCGGCGCGGTGCATCTGTTGCTGCCCCTGCCCCAGTACAACAAGCTCGAACTGCCTGCACAGCGACTGCACCCGCTCGGTCAGTGAGCCGGTGTCCAGCAGCCAGTTCTTCAGATAAGGATCGGAAAATGCCACACTTTGCGGCGACTGCCAGTGTACATCCAGTCCGACGGGAAACGACCAATTACTTTGCAATGCAGCGGTCCTGTTTACGGTTTGTGGTTATAGTATCACTTCGCTAACCTCTGGTGCAGCCGCGCAGTTCACATTAGGTTACCTGTGCTTCTTAAACTTAAGCAGTAGTGTGTTATTGAATATATTTGATACACTTAGCGATATCTTTACATCCTGTAACCGACCTTCGGCAAAATCAGTTATGAAGCAATTTTTTACCCGCACGGCCGTACTGCTCTGCCTGCTTAGTGCTGCTGTGATCTCATTATCAGCACATTCACAGGATCGGCCGCGCTATGCGTACCTTGGCCTGGAGCCGGATATCGTGACCAATTATCTGGGTCCGACCTCGCGCAAGCTGGGCTATGTCCGTGTGACCGTTGAACTGATGGTCAATGATGTTGAACAACTGGAAATTGCTGAGCATCATATGCCGCTGCTGCGTGCCACCGCCATTGAGATCTTCGGCCAGCAACCTGAGGAAAAAATTAAGTCGCTGACCGGGCGCGAAGATATTCGCCGCGCTATTCTTAAAGCCATTCAGGATCTGATGAAAAACGAAACCGGTGCCGAAGTGGTCAAAGACGTGATCTTTACCAAGTACCTGTATCAGAGTTAGTCAGCGCTTACCTGCTCCAAGCGCAAGCAGTGCAGCCATGCCGCAGCCGGTGATTAAGCCAACGGTGTGCGCTGCATTGGCCATATTTACCCACAGCACATCGGCATACCCCAGCACCAGCCATACCAGCATGAAGCCCACAATTGAGTTACTTAACGACAACCCCCATTGTGGACGCAGCCAGCCCAGCCACCAGACAAAGCCCATCAGCGCATAGACCACGCCTGACAACCCGCCAAAGGGCAATAACATGCCACTAATGGGGTCGGTAAAAAACGACTGCGCAATATTGGAAAGAATGGCGGAGACACCAAACACCAGCAGCAGCATGCTTAAGCCCAGCGTGCGCTCTATTTGCGCGCCCAGCATGCCCCACCACAATAAATTAAACACAATATGTAAAATACTGAAGTGAATGAATGCCGGGCCAAGCACGCGCCACCACTGATTGTTTTCAAGCAGTACCGGCAGCGGCTGCATCATCACGTTTTGCGCGATGGGCGAAAACAGCCCGAACATAGACAGCAGGTAGGTCAGCACGCATACCGCAAACACTACAGCGGTGAAAGGCGCGTGGCGGGCGTTGGCAAGAATGTTCTGGCTCATGCGCGGGCCTTGACGGGCCAGTGTGACTTTCTCGCCCTGTTGCCAGGCGGCCTGCTGGTATTTAGGGTTCGCCGGGTCGCGTACAAACTGCTCGGCAATATCGCGGGCTTCCTCGCTCTGGCTGCCGTCGGCAAGCTCGACGAGAAAGCGCGCGTCCGGTTGTGGCGACACTGAGGCGTCGATGCCCTGGGTACGCAGATAATTGGCCAGCAACTGAGCCGGCCCCTGTTGCCGGAACGTGACTAACGGCGTGCTCACGAAGCGGTTTCCACTACCTGACCCTGGGAATGCCAGGCTTCAAAGCCGCCATCCATGCTGTACACATCCACAAAGCCCTGTTGTGCAATAATGTCAGCCGCCTGCTGACTGCTGATGCCGTGATAGCACACCACCACAACCGGCTGGGTTTTGGGGGTCTCGTTAATAAACGACGCAAAGTTGTCATTGCTTAAATGAATGGCCTCGGGCATACGCCCGTTAGCAAACGATTGCGGATCGCGTATATCAACAATCACCGGGGTGCTGTCCAGTTCAAGCACCCCGTCTACACTAATGTGAGAAAAATTCTGCATTACGTCCAGTCCAGAATAACTTTGCCGGATTCGCCCGAGCCCATGGTATCGAAACCTTTCTGAAACTCATCAATAGCAAACTGATGGGTGATCACAGGCGACAGATCCAGACCGCTTTGCAGCAGGCTGGCCATTTTGTACCAGGTTTCGAACATCTCACGGCCGTAAATGCCTTTGATCACCAGACCTTTAAAAATCACCTCGTTCCAGTTAATCGCCACGTCAGACGGCGGAATGCCCAGCATCGCCACCTTGCCACCGTTATTCATGCTGTCCAGCATGTCGCGAAAGGCAGCGGGTACGCCGGACATTTCCATGCCGATGTCAAAGCCTTCGGTCATGCCCAGTTCGTTCATCACGTCGGTCAGGCTTTCCTTACTGACATCCACGGCGCGGCTGGCACCCATTTTTTTGGCCAGATCCAGGCGGTACGGGTTAATGTCGGTGATCACTACATGGCGTGCGCCTACATGACGGGCTACAGCAGCAGCCATAATTCCAATAGGCCCGGCCCCGGTGATCAGCACGTCTTCGCCAACTAAGTCAAAACTCAGTGCCGTGTGCACGGCATTGCCGAAGGGGTCGAAAATCGACGCCATGTCATCACTGATGTTATCCGGAATTTTAAACGCGTTGAACGCCGGGATCACCAGATACTCAGCAAACGCGCCGGGACGGTTAACGCCTACCCCAGACTCGTTGCGGCACAGATGACGACGCCCGGCCCGGCAGTTACGGCAGTGTCCGCAGGTGATATGGCCTTCGCCTGACACCCGATCACCTACCTCAAACCCACGTACTTCCTGGCCCATGCCGACCACTTCACCCACATATTCATGGCCGACAACCATGGGTACCGGAATAGTTTCCTGCGCCCACTCGTCCCAGTTATAGATGTGCATGTCGGTGCCGCAAATGGCGGTTTTACGAATTTTAATCAGCAGGTCGTTGTGACCCACTTCCGGCTCTGGCGAGTCTTCCAGCCAGATGCCTTTCTCAGAATGCTTTTTTACCAGGGATTTCATGATATCACTCCCATTTCGCGGCCGATTTCAATGAAGGCATCCACAGCTTTGTCGATTTGTTCAATGGAATGACCGGCCGACATTTGTGTACGGATCCGGGCCTGACCTTTTGGTACCACCGGGTAAGAGAAACCAATCACGTAAATGCCTTTTTCCAGCAGTTTGTCTGCCATGTCGCTGGCCAGTTTCGCATCGCTCAGCATCACCGGAATAATCGGGTGGTCTTTGCCCGCCAGAGTGAAGCCTGCCTCTTCCATGCGGCGACGGAAATGTTCGGTATTACGCCACAGCTGTTCGCGCAGCTTATGCCCGTTTTCCAGCATTTCGAAGACTTTAAGCGACGCCGAGACAATCGGTGGTGCCACAGAGTTAGAGAACAGGTAAGGACGTGAACGCTGGCGCAGCCATTCCACTACCTCTTTCTTACCGGTGGTATAGCCGCCGGAAGCGCCGCCTAAGGCTTTGCCCAGGGTACCGGTGATAATGTCCACGCGGCCCATCACATCACAGTATTCATGGCTGCCGCGGCCATTTTCACCTAAAAAGCCGGTGGCGTGGCAGTCATCGACCATGACCAGTGCGTTGTATTTGTCGGCCAGGTCGCAGATGGCAGCCAGGTCGGCGATGACCCCGTCCATTGAGAACACGCCATCGGTCGCAATCACTTTAAACCGTGCGCCGTCGGCATCGGCCTGTTTCAGCTGGTCTTCCAGCGAACTCATGTCGTTGTTGGCATAACGGTAGCGTTTAGCCTTACACAGACGTACACCGTCGATGATGCTGGCATGATTTAAGGCATCAGAAATAATGGCGTCTTCGGGCCCCAGCAGCGTTTCAAACAGGCCGCCGTTGGCATCAAAACAGGATGGATAGAGAATAGTGTCTTCGGTGCCCAGAAAGTGGCTGATAGCGCCTTCAAGCTGTTTATGAATGTCCTGCGTGCCGCAGATAAAACGCACCGAGGCTACGCCAAAGCCGTGACTGTCGAGGCCTTCTTTGGCTGCCGCAATTAAATCCGGATGGTTCGCCAGCCCCAGGTAGTTATTGGCGCAAAAGTTAATGACGTGGTCGCCATCGCTGACATCGATATCGGCTTTCTGCTGCGATGTAATCACGCGCTCGCGTTTGTAGAGCCCGTCATCTTTGGTGCTCTCAATTTGTGAGCGAAGGTGTGAAATAAATGCGTCGGACATGCCATTCTCCAGTTCGCTAAAAACGTTGTAGTGTAATGAATACGGCGCACAGGGTATAGCATAGTGCGCCGTTGCGCGGAGCAAACGCGACTAAGTGTGTAAATTTATCCGCACACCGGCAGGTCGTCCGCCCACGTTCCCTGATGGAGTTTATCATCCAGTGTTGTCCACAGCGCATGTTCACTAATCGGCCTGCTGATAAGGTAGCCCTGCCCCTGATGACACTCGTACTGGCACAGTAATTCATACTGATGCGCCGTTTCCAGACCTTCGGCTATCACCTCCAGCCCCATGCTTCGCACCATGGCGATGGTGGAGTACACAATACTGCGGTCGTCCATACTTTCCGCCATTTCCGCAATAAACGACTGATCAATTTTAATAAAGTCGGCCGGCAGCGACTTCAGATAACTCAGCGACGAATAGCCTGTCCCAAAGTCGTCAATGGCAATCATCACGCCCATATCGCGTATGGCTTTCATGATCGATGTGGCCCGGGGCAGGTCTGCCACCAATACGGTTTCAGTCAGTTCCAGCGCCAGCTGTGACGGCGGGATGTCCTGGGCAATCACCTGCTCCTGTAAAAATGCCGGCAGGCTGGCATCGATAAAGTGGCCTGAGGACACGTTCACGGCCATTTTCACATCGGTAAAGCCTCGTCTGATCAGATCTTTCAGCAACACCGTGGCCCGTTTAATCACCCAGTGGTCCAGCTCCAGCATAAATGCGGTATTTTCAAGCAACGGAATAAAATCACCGGGCGGGATCAGCCCACGCTCCGGATGTTGCCAGCGCAATAAGGCTTCAAACCCGACCAGTTTGCGGGTTTTCAGTTCCAGTTGAGGCTGCAGCGCTAAAAAGAACTGGTTTTCGTTCAGGGCAATACGCGCTTCCCGTTCCATTTCTACCTTGTGCATGACCTTCTGGTTCATTGCAGCGTCGTAAACACGGTAGCCAGCGCCCTGCTTGCTTTTCACATCGTACATGGCGATATCGGCATGGCGCAGTAGCTCAACCGCATTAATGGTGGCCTCCTGGGTAATGGCAATGCCTATACTCACCGAAATGTAGAACTGCATATCTTCCACTTCGATGGGCGTGGTGAACTGCGCCAGGATCTGCTCTGCTGTGCGGTCAATCTGTTCGCGGTCGCGCACATCCGGCAGCAGCACCACAAACTCATCCCCGCCGAAGCGCGAGGCAATATCGGTTTCACCCAGCGGTTTTGAAATACGAAGCGCCGCCGCTTTTAACAGTTTATCGCCGACGTCGTGACCATAACTGTCATTCACTTTCTTAAAGTCGTCGAGATCCATAAACATCAGTGCCACCCAGTCGCCACTGTGCCGGGCACTGTTTAACTGTTTCTCAATCTGGAAGGTCAGCATATTACGGTTAGGCAGGCCTGTTAGTCCGTCAAACATGGCCATTTTTTCAAGCTTGGCAGTGTTAATGGCCATTTGTCCGTCAATTTCTTCAAGCTGTGTTGCCAGATCCGTGGTCACATGTTGCAGCACATCCAGCTCATCTGAAAGCGTGCTGTGCTTACGGCCACTGAAGGTATTGCTTTGCTCAAACTCTCGGAATTTATGCTCGGCCAGCAGCGGCAGACGGCGGCTCAGGCTCATCAGCTTGCGGCCATACTGACTTAAAAATGCAAAAAACAGCACACTGAACAGGGCAAAGATGCCCGCGGCGCTGCCCACCACCAGCTGTTCATACTGGTTGGCCTGCGCGACCGTGGAACTGATATCCTGGATCACCAGAATATAGGCCGGGTTATTGTTCATGGTATCCAGAGGCAGCAGGTCTGCCAGCAAATGCTTACCCTGAAAATACAGCCGTACACCCTCTTTCGTCAGCGAATCCAGGTCTTCTGAAAGCGACAGCCTTTCAATAATGCCGTTAATATAGTCGCGGTTTTCCGGGGTCAGCCGGCTTGAGATATTCAGGCTGCGCAGGTTAGCGTCGGTGGTGACCATGGCAACCTTGTGGGCGCCGGTCGACTGCGTAAGCAACGACAGTATTTCAACCATACGGGTCGCTACCACCATGACCGGTACTGCGGCATCGTTGGTCATCAGCGGCAGCGTGACATAGCGCACACAGTCCTGCTGACAGTTGACGGTGGTCACACTGTGCAGTTCCTCACGGGTGCGCGCCACCAGCGCTTCAAGAAAGTCCGGTGCCGGTGCCGAGGCATGCTGTAGACGTTGCTGGTATAGCCAGTAATTATCAACCTGCATGTTTAGCGACAGGTACTCACTGGCCGCATCCAGCGCGCTGGCTATTTCGGTCGTGTCGGCCTGGCCAATAAATTCCGCATTAGAAAAGGCATCCAGCCACAGCACGGTGCGGTTTTGCAGCACGTCCTCGTAGAGCTGCAAAAAACGCACATGCCGGTTGTGCGACTGCATGTGTTCACGTTCAATGCTGGTTTCAGACTGGTCAATCAGCAGCGCGGTGATAACCACGGTTATCGACAGCATCATGATCAGTAATATGATCATAACCTTGGTGGTAAGCGATAACTTTACCCGCATAGTCTCAGAACCAGTACATCAGTTGCGCAGACCACATCCGCCACTCTGGCTCCGTGCCAATCGTCGTAAACGGACTGATAAAGCCGATTGTCCTGGCGCCCCCGTCTACCCAGTGATGCTCTGCCTGAAAGCGCCAGCGCGGAGCAATATCCCAGCGAAAGCCCACCGATTTAGTACGCATGTAACCAAAGTAGCGGGGTACAGTACCGCCACTGGCGGCTTCAAGCCGTTCACCGCTTTTATCGTTGCGGTACAGATAAAACGCATCAAAGCTGAGTAACATGCTGAAGTTGTCATCCCACAGGTATCGGAACTGTGCAAAACCGCCTTCACCAATACGCCGGTTGTAAAAGTCCGGTGCCAGTACGCCGGTATCGGTCTGGTACTCGCGCAGAATTTCACTGCTGAATTCCCAGTTCTCACTGAAATACTGAATACTCAGCATCAGTCTGTCGACATCAGTCGTACCCTCCAGCAGAAAATCGGTAGCGGCCGGTTCGTAGCGGAAGTCGGAATCCAGTGCACTAAGACCAATGCGCCACGACATATCTGCTGGCTGCCAGTATACGCTCAGCTGGTGCACAAAGTCCTGCTTGGCCCTGCCCTGCGCAATATCACCCAGCAGAGACTTGGTTTGCGTATCGCTGATGTCTGAGCGGCCGTAACTCCAGTCAATCTCCCAAATTCCTTCGTCAGTGAACCGTTTAAACTGGGCCTGTATACCATCACTGCCCAGTGCAATATCACGAAAACGGTCAAAGTAAACCGACTGGGGAAGTACTGCAGTGGCCCGGGTTTGTGGCACATCGCGAGTGGCCGAATACAGCCAGTGACGGTTCTTATAGCGGCCAATATGCAACTGCGTTTTCCAGCCGGCAAACTCTGGCAGTGACCAGTCAATAAACAGGTAGTCGACGCGTGCGCCTTTATCAAAGCGGTTACCGCCGTCCAGATACACTGCCTGACCCACTACCGATACAGACTGATTAATGTCTACCCGGCCGTTGATGCCAATTTCAGTCAGCTCCAGGCTGATATCATTGTGATCAGTGATGAAATTACTGTCCACCGACTGCGTGAGTCCCTGCGACACATAGCCGTGCAATGACACATCCTGTGCCATGGCGAGGGTTCCGGTAGACAGCAGTAAGAGGGCAAGAGCCATGCGAGTCATTGTGAATTTACCTCTAGCGATTTGGCATTGCTGAACATCCCTTCTTCGGCGTAGCCGATAGCCCCGGGGGTTTCCAATACTGCATTAATGAGTGCTTGTTGCGAGTCCAGGCGCACGGGCGGTTCGCCCTGACCTGAATAAGTGATTTGGTTCCACAGCCTTTCCAGCTGATAGGGAAACATTTTGAGTGTTTCACGGCAGAACGTTTTATGTGCCGGTGCATTGTTGTCCAGCACGAACACGCGGATCCTGCTGCCATCGCGCCAGAACTGACGGTGGCCGGTAAAAATCTGACGGATATCGGTTTTCGACAGACTGCCTTCGCTTACATCGTCGTTCACAATGACAACCACAGAGGCACTGGCTGTCATTGGCGCAACGATACTCAGCATCAGAGCCAGTGTCAGGCCATAAAGCCAGTTTGCTGTCCTGTGTCCCCGGCAATTACCTAAAATCGTCAACGGGTACGTCTCCCTGTGCATAGTGCGAAGCGGTTGTGTTGATTGTTATTATTGTAGTTAATCTGCATATATTGTGCTGACAAGTCTGACCGGCCTGGATGAATTTAGCCAAGTACGCGATCAATAGCCTGTTCTACCTGCGCAACATCAATGCGCGCCATCAGGCTGTCTCCTTTCGCTCTAACGCCCCAGGGAAGCGCTGTCCAGGGTTTGCCCTGCTGCTCTTCAATACACTGATCATACACGGAGACAACCTTATCCAGATCACGGTAAGGACCGGTACGGCGCGGATTAGAGTGTGCGTACAGCCCTATCACAGGTGTCCCCACCGTCGTCGCCATATGTGCCGGCCCGGTATCAGGCGCAATCACCAGTTGTGCATGCGATAGCAGTGCCAGTAACTGATGCAGTGATGTTTGTCCGGTCAAATCGGCCGCAACCGGTGGCGAAAAAGTCTGTATCTGCGCTGCCGTCTGTTTATCCAACACACCAGGTCCGCCGCAAAGTACCACAGCTTTTCCTTTTTCAAAGAGATACCTGGCGATACTTGCGTATCGCTGCGGCAACCAATTACGCTGGGCTTTGCTGGCCGTGGGCGATATCACCACAAAGTCGCCCAGCCTGTCGGCCTGCTGCTGAGCCCAGCGACGGTCTTCATCACTGACCGGGATTTGCCATTGCGGCTGGCTGACCGGCGGCACGCCCAGCGCGTCGGCAAAGTCCATAAACCCGTCCAGGACATGGGCATGCTGATGAGGCGCAACCCGCTTATTCGCGAACAGCCAGTGCAGCTCTTTGCTGCGGGCCCAGTCAAAGCCGATGCGTTGTTTTGCGCGAATCACCCGTGATGCAAGGTTCGCGCGCAGGGCAACCTGCATCATCAGCAGCGCGTCAAACGTTTCACCGGCCACGGCTTGTCTGAGCTGTCGAACGGCATCCCGACCCTGCGACTTGTCAAAGATTATAAAGCGCACGTTGGGCATCAGCCGGACAAGCTGATATTCTATTTTACCAATGACCCAGGTGATTTCAGCATCTGGCCAGTGAGTCTGTATGCGGTTGATCATGGCCACGGCATGGCACACATCGCCAATGGCAGACAGCCGCATTATGCATATCTTCTTTCTCACTCAACCTCTCTGTGATTTTGTGCGTAGGGGAATACTAAGGAAGATGCGTAATTTATCATAAGTTGTCGGAAAGCATGGCGATAAAGCAAAAAAACAATGGCGCAGGCCATCACTTTATTTACGATGATGAATGCATCAGTAATGTGAACCCTGAGATGTTCGATGCCACCCACTGGCAGCGCAGTGGCAATATAACGGGTCAGGCTGCTGGCCGCGGAACCACATTGTTTATCCGCCATCATGATAACCACTGGGTACTGCGCCATTACCGCCGGGGCGGCCTGATTGGCAAGCTGATCAACGATGCGTACCTGTATTCTGGTGTCGACCATACCCGGTCATTCCGCGAATTCTCGTTGCTACACGGCATGCGTGAGGATGAGCTTGCTGTGCCTGCGCCGGTAGCGGCCTACGTTAAACGCCGTGGGCTGTTCTATCAGGCCGATATTATTACCCGCATCATCCCGCAAAGCCGCGATGTGCATGCCATGTTGTGTCAGGGCCCGCTGACGGACAATGACTGGCAGCGCATTGGCATGGCTATCGCCGACCTGCAGCATCATCAGGTATATCACCACGATTTAAATATCCGCAATATCATGATGGATACCCAGGGCAAGGTATGGATAATCGATTTTGACCGCTGTTACCGGCGTGCGGGAGAGGCCTGGAAACAGACGCCACTGAACCGACTGCAGCGTTCACTGAACAAAGAAAAAGACCGCGAGCCGCACTTTCACTGGCAGCCTTCCGACTGGCAGACGCTGCTGGATGGTTATCACAGCAAAGCGCCCTGAGCCTTTGGCTTAGCGTTGCTGATGGTTGTGGCTAAACGCGGTGTTGACCTCGCACCTGGCTGTGAGCCTGAGCGTCGATAGACTTATTCGCACTTTTCTTAAGTGTTGCCGGCCATGATAATCCGGTGATTTTCCGATCCCAGACATTGAATCCCCTGTGAATTACCGATACTGTTTGCAAAAAATTGCAGATAATCCGATTACCTCATGCACACACGAGCCCTGTACCCCGGCACCTTCGATCCGATTACCAATGGCCATGCCGACCTTATTGAGCGCGCCTCGCACATGTTTTCTCATGTGATTGTGGCTATCGCGTCTAACCCCAGTAAGAAGCCTCTGTTTACGCTGGACGAGCGAGTGGAGCTGATAAAAAAGGTGACGGCACATCTGAAAAATGTGGAAGTGGTGGGATTTACCGGGTTACTGGCTGACTTTGCCGATCAACAGAATGCCACTATCCTTATTCGGGGTCTGCGCGCCGTGTCTGACTTTGAGTACGAGTTTCAGCTGGCCAACATGAACCGCCGTCTAAACCCGAAACTGGAGAGTGTTTTTCTGACCCCTGCCGAGGAAAACTCGTTTATTTCCTCGACGCTGGTGAAAGAAGTGGCCATGCACCGGGGCAACGTTAGCGGGTTTTGTCACGAAGAGGTGGAAAAGGCACTGGCTGACCGGTTTCATCAGGACAAGCAGCAGCCCTGATTTCGCGTTATAACCTCGTACCTTAGTTCTCGCTGGGTGGCGACAGACGCATTTGCATCTCTTTTACCGCTGGCAGGCGGTACAAAAATAGGTATTGCGCTGGCCGATAACTTTGCTTTTTACTGTTCCTTCACAGCGCATACAGGGTTCGCCAGCGCGGCCATACACCGTTAGCTGCTGGGCAAAGTAACCCGGCTTGCCATCGCTTTGGGTAAAGTCCTTTAAGGTTGTACCGCCCTGCTCTATCGCCTTAGCCAGTACGGCTTTTATGCACTCAGCCAGTAACACATAACGTTTACGGCTTACCCGCCCTGCTGCGCGGCGCGGATCGATACCAGCCATAAACAGCGCTTCGCTGGCGTAGATATTGCCCACGCCTACCACTACCGGATTATCCATGATGAACGACTTTACCGGCATTTGCCGGGACCGCGACTTCTGAAACAGATGTTCACCGTCAAAGGCGTCGGTTAACGGCTCAGGACCGAGGTTTGCGAGCTGACTTAAGGTTTCCTCGGGGCGTTGCCACAGGCAGGCACCAAAGCGCCGGGGGTCATTCAGGCGCAGGCAGCGGCCGGAGCCCAGCACAATATCCAGATGATCATGTTTTACCGGCGGTGTATCTGCATCAATGACTCGCAGCTTACCGGACATGCCCAAATGCAGCACAATACTGCCCGGTGCTGTATCAATCAGCAGGTACTTTGCACGACGGCGCACCGCAACAATCGTTTCACCGAGCGCCTGCTCAATGTCATGGGGGATTGGCCAGCGCAGACGACGCTCACGCACGATAAGGTGATCAACACGCTGATCCACCAGCCAGGGAGCGATCCCTAAGCGGCTGACTTCAACTTCCGGTAGTTCTGGCATATTACTCCTCTACAGGCTGCCACCAGGGCAGAAGTTCATGCAATGAGGCCTGCTGAAGGCGGTACCAGCTGCCTCTGAATTTAACCAGCAGGATGTCGCTCTTTTGATAGAGGGCAAGCACCCGGCCCTGCGTTTGGCCCGCCAGCCAGATAACCACAATTTGCGCCTCATCCTGATTTATTTCATCTGGCGCGCTCACAGGTGCCAGCACCGCCTGTCGCCAGGCAGTCAATTGCGCATTGGGGGTAACGTTCAGCCTGTCTGATGTCTGCGTAACCTGACGCCATTGCTGGCCGGCCTTTTCCAGAGAATTGCCGTTATGCTCAATTCGCAGCACATAATCGTCACTGCCAATAACCTGCAGCGCCTGTCGGCTGTCGGGTGAAGGAAGAAAACTATCGAGGTTAAATAGTGCAATCATTGCCAGCATGGCAAAGATAACCACGTTATTCATGGTGCGGGTGGAAAAGCGGGCCACAAATACCTCTCAGTGTCTGTTTTGGGAGGCGGCTATACCAGCTGGTCGCGGTTATGCCGTGACGCCAGATAAGGCAATACGAACCGGACTATGCTGCAGCAACCTTTGTTTAATCAGCCCTAGATTAACACACAAAAAACCCGGCGCTAGCCGGGTTTTCGTGGAGACAAAAGCAAGTGTTATTTACTTGATTTTTGCCTCTTTAAACATAACGTGCTTACGAACGACGGGATCAAACTTTTTGATCTCCATTTTGCCAGGCATATTACGCTTGTTTTTATCAGTGGTGTAGAAGAATCCAGTACCTGCTGAAGAAACTAATTTAATTTTATCACGCATGTTAGGCTTCCTTAGATTTTCTCACCACGGGCACGCATATCAGTCAGAACTGAATCGATACCCTTCTTGTCGATAATACGCATGCCTTTCGCAGACAGACGCAGTTTAACGAAACGATTTTCACTCTCTACCCAAAAACGGTGAGATTGAAGGTTTGGCAAAAAGCGACGACGGGTCGCGTTTCTTGCGTGCGAACGGTTATTACCAACCGTAGGACGCTTACCTGTTACTTGACATACTTTTGACATTGTATTTGTCTCCGGAACAACGATAACTGTCGCGCCAATCGATCCCACCACTCAATTAGTCACCGGGCTCAAATGACGTATAACCATAAATTAGAGGGCGCATTTTATACAGCAATCGTTGCCGCTTTTCAATAAAAAAGATAAAAACTGTGGGTTTTTAGCCCAATTTTTCTAAACCAAAGGGCGTTTGCGTCATTCTATGCAATTTTGTATGGGCTCTGATGGCATTGTTTTCGCTGCGCGCTTGCGCTGTCGCGTACCCGCGGGCATGGTCTAAGTGCACACACACGGCAGAGTACCGAATTTGTCTGGCTTTAATACCCTGATTGAACAGTCGCTCGCCAAACTCACGATCTTCACCGCCATACTGCATACGTTCATCAAATCCATTCGCAGCAATGATATCACACCGCCAGCCTGATGCATTGTGACCATTCCAGGTTGCTTTGGCTGGCGTTACGGCATTTAGTGCTCTGGCCCACCAGCCTGAAGCCGTTAACTTCATGGTTTTATGCGTTTTCTTCAGTCCATGGGACAGTAGCCATTCAAGATTAAAGGCATTGCCGTTGGCAATGTCAGAACGGGTGATTAGTTTGCTGGTTTGCATGGGCAGTTTAAAGTAGCCACCTGACAGGATATAACCGGGTGCTCGATAATGCAGGTGGGTTGCAACGAAATCTGAACGACAGATACAGTCGCCATCGGTAAATATCAGATAGTCACCGCTGCTTTGTTTTATCGCTTTATTCAGGATGCGGGTTTTCTGAAAGCCATCGTCAGGCTGCCAGACATGCGTTACGTGACGACCGCTCTGTTTTATAAACTGTGTAATGCGCGCTCTGGTTTCCTCACCAGATCCATCATCGGCAACCACAATTTCAAAATCCTGAACGCTCTGGTAGTACAACCCCCATAAGGTTTTTTCTAACCAGTCAGGCGAATTATAGGTAGTAAATATAACCGATACGCTCACTTAACCCTCTATGCCCTGCGTGCTTTACATTATGATGCCGCCACATGCTGGCATCATAAGCTGCTAGTGCTCAGCAACTGTGTCAGTGAGAAAACGATAACGGTTGAATGTGACAAAGAAGTGAACACACCGGGCGATTCATCACTGCCTTATCTGTTAAAGTGCGCTTTGATACACTCATTTTTTGAATGCCAATTGCTCCGGACGCTTTAAGGACAAGGTAATGCGTTTTCTTTTTTATATTTCGCAAAATTACTCCATAGATATTCTTCGGCCCCTGCAGGCGGTAATGCAGGAAGAAGGACATGAAGTGTGCTGGTTTATTGAGGGCGAGGCGGTTAACCGCAGCGCTCTGGATGCCGGCGAAACACTGCTGCCATCTGTGAAGGCTGTCATTGCGTTTAATCCGGACGCGACCTATTTGCCTGGCAATGTTGTACCGGCATTCATTCCAGGCCTGAAAGTCCAGGTTTTTCACGGGTTTGAGTGGAAAAAGAAAGGCCATTTTCGGATCCGGGACTGTTTTGACCTGTACTGCACACAGGGCCCGTTTTTTACCGAAAAATTTCTGCATCTTCGCGCTCAGCATCCGCATTTTACGGTCGCTGAAACCGGCTGGCCGAAACTGGACCCCTTGTTTACTTCGCCGCCCGCTGACACACCATCAGAAATGCCTGAGATCCTGTACGCGCCGACCTTTTCGCCCAGCCTGACGTCCGCTGACGCGCTGCTCGACACCATACAAACACTGAGTCGTAGTATGCCGTGGAAGTGGACCATAAAGTTTCATCCGAAGATGGATCCGGCTGTTGTTGCGCGCTACCAGGCGGCAGAAAACGACAAACTGAGCGTGTCCGGTGCGCCATCAATTCTACCGCTATTACAACGCTGCGATGTTATGGTGTCAGACACCTCCTCGGCGATCACCGAATTTCTGCTGCAACAAAAGCCCGTTGTAACCTTTAATAATGCACAGCCGGAGCCCGTACTGATTAACATTACGCAGCCCGCGCAGCTACAAGATGCAGTGGCACAGGCCCTTGCTGACGACGACGTTAAGAAGCAGAACATTGCTGAGTACGCCAGACAAATGCACCCGTACACCGATGGTCAGTCATCGCAACGGGTACTGGCCGCGACGCTTGATGAGCTGGCACACTTTCCGCGCCCGGAAAACCGTGCCAAACCGCGAAACTGGTTACGCAACTTAAAGCTACGTAAACGCCTGAGTTACTGGAAGTAAAACCGTTTTCTAACTGAGCAGTCCGCGCTGAGCCAGCGACACCACATGCACATCGCCGACAATAAAGTGATCGAGCACGCTCACATCTATCATGGCCAGTGCAGCAGTGACATCTCTGGTCAACCGAATGTCCGCATCACTGGGCTCCGCCACCCCCGACGGATGGTTATGCACCAAAATCACGGCCGCCGCCTTATCGGCAATTACCTGTCTTACCAGCTCGCGGGGATACACCGCCGCACTGTTTATGGTGCCGCTGAACATAATACGAAAGGCAATTAACTGATGCTGGCTGTCGAGAAGAAGCATGCCAAATTTCTCTTCCGAACAGTCTTTAAGCTGGGCACTGATGTAGCGTTTGGCATCACCGGCACAGCTCATCACATCGTTACGCCGCAGCGGCGTTTCAAGATGGCGGCGGATAATTTCAAACGCCGCCTGTAACTGCGCATAACGTGTCGCGCCGATTCCCCGCACGCTCAGAAACTCGTCCTGAGTTGAGGTGACAACCGCAGAAAGCGAACCCAATGCACGGATCATATCGTGCGCCAGCGTCAGCGCACAGCGCCCTGACTGGCCGGTGCCAAGTAACACAGCCAGCAGTTCTGCATCGGTCAGCGCATGACCGCCACGAGCAAGCAGTTTTTCTCTTGGTCTGTCCTTTACCGGCCAGGTATTCAGTGCGTTCATCCATATCATCCTTTAGATTGTTGGCCCCATGGCGCTACGCCAGGACGCCATGTTTCTGTGCTGGAAGCTGGCGGGCTGCCAGCATCAGCACCTTCACTATACGTACTTTGCCGTTCCCGTCGCCACTGACGTGCGCTAAGTGCCACCCGCACAGGTCTGCGTAAGCCACCACCAAGTTATAATCGCCAGCAGCTTTTAATTCGACTGGTCTCAGTACTAGTTTTTCCCGGTAACACCGGTGAGTCACCGTCACCACCTACCGATAGATGCGCCTTCGTGATAGGCTAACGCTATTGTTGTCGCTTACTTGCCGGACTATGACGCTAGCCAATAAGAAGATCTTACTCGGCATTACAGGGGGCATTGCCGCCTATAAAACGCCGGACCTGGTCAGAAAACTTACCGCTCAGGGCGCTGAAGTACGTGTTGTACTAACACAGTCGGCGGCTGAATTTGTCAGCCCGCTGTCGTTGCAGGCCGTATCTGGCAATCCTGTCCACCAGCATTTACTGGATCCCGATGCAGAGGCTGCTATGGGCCATATAGAGCTGGCAAAGTGGGCAGATATTCTGTTGATCGCCCCGGCAACCGCCAACTGTATGGCGAAGCTGGCCAATGGCCTGGCTGATGACTTATTAAGCACCCTGTTTCTGGCAACCACTGCAAAGGTATTTGTGGCGCCGGCCATGAATCAGCAGATGTGGAAAGCCGCCGCAACGCAGCGTAATCTTTCAACCCTTCACTGGATGGGCGTGACCCTGCTGGGGCCCGATAGTGGCGAACAGGCCTGCGGTGATATAGGTGCCGGCCGCATGCTGGATCCTCTGGATATTGTCGGGCAACTGACGACGTCTTCTGCCGCCGGGCAGTTCGCTGGTAAACATATTGTGATCACGGCTGGTCCCACCCGGGAGGCGCTGGATCCGGTGCGCTACATTTCCAATCACAGTTCCGGAAAAATGGGTTTTGCAATCGCCGAAGCGGCACGTGCAGCAGGGGCCAGTGTAACCCTTATTGCTGGCCCGGTGACGCTGCCAACTCCGGCGGGGTGCACGCGTGTAGACGTGCTAAGCGCCAAAGATATGCACGAAGCCTGTATGGCAGCTGTTGGCGATGCGGATATTTTTATTGCGACGGCAGCGGTTGCCGATTACAGGGCGCAGGATGTGCAAAGCCAGAAGATTAAAAAATCAAATGATGAGTTAACGCTTACTTTTGTTAAAAACCCTGATATTCTTGCATCAGTGTCGGCTCTTTCGTCTGGTCCGTTTACGGTAGGCTTCGCGGCTGAAAGCACGAATGTCGCCGACTATGCCAGAGATAAACTTAAACGAAAAAATCTGGATATGATTGCTGCTAATGACATTACCGCGTCGGGTCTTGGCTTTAACAGTGATAACAATGCGCTTCATGTTTTCTGGGCACAGGGCGATAAACAATTATCTGCCAAACCAAAAAAAGACCTGGCCACAGAACTGTTGGGTATTGTTCTTGAGCGTTACCAATATAAAAACAATAACGCCTGAATGTAAGGTGTGTGGCGCGTTGCTGTCTACTGCGTATCTGTGAATTCAGGACAAGCGGGCGTCTGTCGCAACACCTGCAAAAAATAAAAAAATAACGACATAACAACACTTTGTACACTATGGCGAAAGCCAATTTAACATGGAATACGGGCAACAGGCCCGGTAGCGGAGGAATGCTCTCGTTATGCCTGCTGTAAAAAAAACCAATCGCCGCGCGCAAATTCTTCAGGCGCTGGCCGGAATGCTGGAAACCAGTCCCGGACAACGCATTACGACAGCTAAGCTTGCTGAAAAAGTTGGCGTTTCTGAGGCGGCGCTTTACCGGCACTTTCCCAGTAAAGCGCGCATGTTTGAAGGGCTCATTGAGTTCATTGAAGAAACCCTGTTCACACGCATCAATAAGATTGTTAACGAGGAAAAGGATGCAGCAGCACGCTGTCACCTGATCCTGCATCTTATTCTGGGCTTTGCTGAAAAAAATCCGGGCATCACCCGTATCTTAAACGGCGACGCACTGATGGGGGAACAGGAACGCCTGCGCGCCCGCATCGCTAAACTGTTTGAGCGTCTGGAAACGCAGTTAAAACAGGTATTGAGAGAACGAAAGCTCCGTGAAGGCAAGACCCTGGCAGCAGATGAAGGGGTTATCGCCAATATGATGATTTGCTATACCGATGGCCGAATTAATCTGTTCATCCGCTCTGGCTTCACCCGCAAGCCGACCGAACAGTTCAATGATCACTGGCAGGTGTTTAAACAGAGCTTTTTATAATGCCTGTTAAGAAGCGGACGTGTCCGTCTCTGCCAGGAAGGCAGACAACGCGTCCTGCTTCAACAGCCGGCGGGTAAGCGCATTAACGTGCGTCTCGTTGACGTTTTGAGCGGCCTTTGGGATCACATAGTGCTGATGCAAAAAGTTCAGAAAGCCGCGTTTTAACTCGCTGTCAGTGGCGGTATCGGTGGGATTACTCAGTGCATCTTTCAGTTCCTGCTCGTTCGTAATGCCTAATGTCACACCAGGGACGCCATAACACGCTTCACCAAGCACCATCACTGGCTTGTTTAGCAATAATGATTCAATTCCCACCGTGGAATTAATGGTCATCACGGCCTGGGCTTTCTCAATCAATTGCTGAGTGGCGCACTGATTCGCAAACAACACCCGCGGGTGGCGCCCATGAAGATGATCATGGCGTATCGACTCTGACGGGTGCTCCTTGATAACAATATGCAGGTCAGGGTCGTCAAGCGCATCCAAAGCATTACATAAATAGGCGTGCAATTGAGCCATCGACTTTATCCAGGCCGAATTGCAGATGATCTGACTGTCTGTTTCTACCTGAAAAGGGACAAATATATAGCGCTTCGGTAATTCTGTTTCATTGATACCTCTGGCTTTGCTGGTTTTTGCTGCGCGAGGCAATAAGTCCGTCGGCAACTGCTTGTCCTGTCGGTCAAACTGACGATAAAACTCCGGGTCCTTTGGCAGGCTATTGCGACAATTTACGCCCTGCCAGTCACAGGTTGTCGTATCAGGCAGCAAGCCATTTTCAAAGTAAACCACAGACTTTTCCAGCAGCCAGGCCGCTTTGGCAATACCGACACTGGGCATCTTCTGGCCATTCCACACACCCACCACATCGCAGTCACGGGCATGGATCAGTCCGCAGTACTTCACAATCTGCAGTCGCATGATAAAACGCACCCAGCAAGCCGACAGTGCAGCAAATGGCTGGCGCGTCAGAAATGGCAGTTTTTTTCGCTTTTTGGCCAGATGCATTTGCACATCATGATCCAGGTCAAGCGTTTTTACATCCCGCCAGAAACGAAAAAAAGCAGGCCTGATCATGGCGCGTGTAACACTCACCACATCTACCTGCAGGTCGGTATGACGGCGGAAATAATTGAAATAACGAATATGCGAGCCGCCTCGGGCCATGAGTAAAAATGATGGTTGCTGCTTGTCTGCCAACGTGTTCACCCAGATACAGTTATTGCGCAATGTGATAGTCAGAACCCTGTATGTGAAATCAGTTCAACGTAGCCTGACACACGTTGACACAATCTATTGCAGGGTAGCAGGCAGCGCAGTGGCGCTGCCTGAAAAGCACAAAAAGGCGTTAAGTTACTGACCGAAAGTATCGCCGAAGAAGTCGCCTTCATTCCATTGCGAACGTTCTTCCTGATTAGCCAGTGTCCAGCCTATCTGGGCATTTACGTTAGTGAAGGTCCGTGCGGCCTCCCAGTTAAAGTCCTGATTGATATCGTCGCTAGGCTTATGATAGTGCGTCGACAGGAACTCACCAAACACCTTGCTGCCATCTACCTCTGGATCTTTGGAGGTCAGTCCGGGCACCAGAAATACGGCTGGCACACCCTGCTTCACAAATGCATAGTGATCTGAGCGGGTGAACAGTGCCTGGGCTGGCCAGGGATCCGGACTCAGGCTGATGCCAGCATTAGATGCGGCCTGCTCTACCGAGCCCTTCATGTCACTGTGCGCAGCGCCAAAGGCAATCACATCAGCAAACTCATAGGTCAGAATAGGCATGTCGAGATTCACATTGGCCACCATAGACTCAATAGGCACTGTGGGGTTGTGAGCAAAATAGTCGGCCCCCAGCAGGCCTTTTTCTTCCCCTGTTACTGAGACAAACAAAATAGACCGACGCGGCTTTTTGTCCATTTCACTGAACAGACGTGCGGTTTCCAGCATAACAGCGGTACCAGACGCATTGTCCATAGCACCGTTATTGATGTTGTCTTTTTTCACGGTTTTAGCGAAGCCGATATGATCAGAGTGTGCAGAAAACACCACGTGCTGATCTTTCAGTTCAGGATCGCTGCCCTCGAGCCTGGCCACCACATTAGGGCTGGTGATGGTTGAATGCGTGCTTTTTTTGCTGAGTGATACCTTACCCGGAAGCGCGAAGCCTTTCGGTACTTCGTCATTTTCGAGCATGGCATACAGCGCATCCAGCTCCATGTCTGCGCCTTTAAACAGCGTTTCTGCTGCGCCCTTACTTAAATACGCGCCGCCTTTCAGCTGCGGATGTGCATTCGCAGGCGTGCCATCATCTTTTAGCCAGGCCATCCGCGGTGTGTGAATGTAGCTAAGACGACTCTGGTACGGGCGAACCTGCTCATTTTTTGGCGTCGTAATGGTGATCATACCAATGGCACCATTGTCTACTGCGTACTGTTTCTTCTGCGAGCCCGACGCGAAATGTGCGCCTTCCTCAGACGGGAATGAGGCGGGCTTGCCGGCCAGTGTCACAACTATTTTACCGTCGACGTCCATGCCTTCATAGTCGTCGTGGTCAAGCTCGTCGGCGGTAATACCATAACCGACAAACACCATTTCTCCGCTCACGCTGGACGACTCATTTAACAGGCTGGGGCCTGCCAGATACTGCTTTGGATAGCTAAAGGCAATTTGCTCGCCGTCACGTTCCAAAGTGAACGCTGGCGATTCCTGATCAAGCAGCGACTTTCTGAAGCTCACTTTTTGCATGTAGCCATCGGTGCCAGCCGGCGTAAGACCGTATTTTTCAAATTCGGTCGCAATATACAGCGCCGCAATGTCGTGACCACGGGAGCCTGTTTCACGTCCTTCCAGCAGATCATCAGCCAGAAAGAAGAGATGCGACTTAATGCGCTGTGTATCAGGCTCGGGCGCAAATGTGTGTCCGTGCTGCTCATCCTGATGGGCAGTCGCACTAAAAGTCAGCGCAGCCATAGCTGCGCCAGATAACCATTGTTTCAACGTCATCGGGTATACCTGTAATTGTTTAATCCCGCACATAGTACCGCACGCCTTATTGAGAACCAATTTTACTGCGATATACCCTCAATATTGTCGATAAAATGACCGTTCTGCGCTTTGCAAGTCGTAACAGGTACGGTGTAAAATTGCGCTTTGTTCACCTGTCAGAGCATTGAAAGAAATGAGCAGTACCGACCCTATCTATCGCGTTCAGTTCGTCAGTAATGGCGAGCATTACGAACTTTATGTACGTCACCTGACACAGGCCAACCTGTTCGGCTTTATTGAAATTGGCGATTTTGTCTGGGATTCTCATACCGGCGTTGTGGTTGACCCCAGCCATGAAAAACTAAAAACCGAATTCGCTGGCGTGACATCGACCTATGTTCCAATGCACAATGTGCTGAGGATTGATGCGGTAAAAAAACAGGGCAGTGCAAAAATTTCTACGCTATCCGACAAAGTCACCGCGTTTCCAAATCCAATTTATACGCCCAAAAAATAACAATGCGGGGTCACCGCCCTGCTCCCGGAGACCCTATGGTTAAGTTAGCCTCTATTTTTGCTTTGCTGATGCTCATCGCTTCATTGAGCGTCAGTGCGCAAACCCGCAATAACAATGACGATGCGCTTTACTCCCTGCTGGATGACATCTGGCAGTATGAACTGAGTGTGTCGCCTATGCTGGCCTCGCGCGAGGGACTAACGTCACATAACAGCGTCCTGCCGGACATTTCACCAGAAGCGCTAAAACGTCAGCACCAGCAGTGGCAGGCGTTCGCTGACAAGCTGGCTGACTTTGATGATAAAGCGCTGTCTACCGACGCCACCATCTCGTTGCTGATGCAGCGCTACCGGCTGAATAATTACATCGATAATTATCGGTTTAAGACATACCTTGTGCCCATTAATTCTGAGTATGGCTTTCACGCCTCGATGGCGTCGCTGCCTAAGATTGTATCGTTTAGGGATGCGCAGGATTACCGCGATTATTTAAGCCGACTGACGGCCTTGTCTGCGTATTTTGAACAGCAGATGGCCTACATGCGTGAAGCCATAGATGTCGGTTACACGCAGCCAAAGGTGGTGCTGGAGGGATTTGAAGACTCTGTAACACCTTACATCAGTGAATTGCCGTCAGAGAGCCCGTTCTACCGTCCGTTTGATTCTTTTCCTGCCCATATCACAGAGGCGCAGCAACGCACTTTGCAGGAAGACGCCAAAAGCGTTATTACTGAGCATGTTACGCCCAGCTACCAGGCCTTTTATGACTTTCTGGTCGAAGAATATATCCCGTCGGCCAGAACCGATATTGCCGCGACCAACTGGCCACAGGGTGAGGCGTTTTATCGTAACCGGGTAAAACATTACACCACCACTGATATGACACCGCAGCAGATCCATGATCTGGGCTTGTCAGAAGTCGCGCGGATCCGTAAACAAATGCAGCAAATCATCAATGAGCTGGAGTTTGACGGTGACATTGACGCGTTCATTCATTTTTTGCGTACCGATCCGCAGTTCTATGCAGACACACCCGAAGAATTACTGAAAGAAGCCGCGTTTATTGCCAAGAAGATGGATGCCCGGCTACCTCAGCTGTTCGAGCACCTGCCCCGTACACCTTATGGCGTCGCGCCCGTGCCTGAAAGCATTGCCCCTAAATATACGACCGGTCGGTATATTCACCCATCACGTGATGATCAGCCTGGCTATTACTGGGTTAACACCTACGCGCTGGATAAGCGCCCCTTGTATGCCCTGCCCGCACTGACACTGCATGAAGCGGTCCCAGGCCATCATTTACAAATATCGCTGGCCGCAGAGCTTGAAGACCTGCCCAAAGTCAGACAGAACACTTATATTTCGGCGTTTGGGGAAGGCTGGGGACTGTACAGTGAGTTTCTGGGAATAGAAGCAGGCATGTATGAAGATCCTTACGATGACTTTGGCCGTCTTAGCTATGAAATGTGGCGCGCCTGTCGTCTGGTGGTAGATACCGGCATGCACAGTTTTGGCTGGACGCGGCGTCAGGCCCTTGATTATATGCTGAAAAACACTGCGCTCTCAGAGCACAATGTTACCACGGAGATCGACAGATATATCTCCTGGCCAGCCCAGGCATTGTCTTACAAGATTGGTGAAATAAAAATTAAGGCATTACGCGAGAAAGCCGAAAACGCTCTGGGCAAGGACTTTGATGTAAGGCAGTTTCATCGCGCTGTTCTGGCCCATGGCTCCGTTCCACTGTTTATTCTTGAACAGCAAATCGATAACTATATTCAGCGTACAAAAGGAAATGAGGGAGCATGATTGCGTTTAGCATCATCGGTGTATTGTCGTTAGTCCTTATTTATTTTGTGCTGCGCTTTCAGAATGCCCAGCGCGAACTCATTTTGACACGTACCAATGCCAGAGTATCCGCCAAGCGGGCTACAAATGCGTACCGTTATATCATGGCGCTGGCCAGTGAACAGCAACACGAATTGTTATCCAAACTGGAATCTGCCAACACCAGTGGTTTGATAAAAACCACTGACTATCAACGCCTGCAGGTATTATTTAGTCATTTCAGTACTATCGTCATGTTCTGTAGTGAGAAAGATGCCACTGTTGAGGAGGCGATTAATTCGGCCCTCAAAAAAGAAGAGATAAACCTGCTGGATGTGCGCGAAGTGATAAAAAATATGCCCAACGATGTGCGCATGAGCTGGTCCAGGAATAGCTGTGAGTCATTTATTGCTGCCTGTGTAGCCATGACCCGCACTTTTACGGGCCGGGCTGAAAAAAGCGAGGAAAAAGACGTACAGCCTGGCAGTTAGGGAAGCCTGTGTCTGGCGCTTGAAATACAGCCGACACACACTATAATACTGTATACATGTACAGTATTATAGTGTTATGTCTGATCTCTCTCTAATCGACAATCATCCCCATATCTGGCGTGCCGGACAGCGGCAGGCATCACAACTGCGCCTGTCTACGCAACACCCGGCATTAGACGAGGCACTTAGTGGTGGACTCATTGCTGATGGCGCGGTCAGAATAGTCAGTCAGACAGGGATTGGTGAACTGAGTATGCTGACATCCGTTCTGGCTCAGTTTCGCGAGCATAAGCTATGTGTGTTTATTAACCCGCCAGGAATACTTCAGCCCGCCTGGCTGGCGTCTGCCAGTATCCAGTCTGAGCGGGTGTACCAGGTTGCCCCGACAGATAACGACGCCGCTTTATGGGCCGCAGAACAATGTCTGAAAAGCAGCGCCTGCCATTGCGTCTTAGTATGGTCGCACAGTATTTCTCCTAAACAGGCGCGTCGTTTGCAGGTAGCAGCATCACATAATAACGCTCTGGTGGTGTTGTATATGCCGCCACGCTGTCGCAGAGTGAGCTTACCTGTCAGCCAGGATTTGTCTCTGCAACCCGCCCAAGGGGGATTATCGGTAAATATTATTAAACAGGCACAAGGCTGGCCGGTTGAGGATGTGTTTGTAAGCCTGGCGCATGTCCCTGATAACCAGCCGATTACCAGAGCCATGGCGCTTACAGGTTCAGCTGACAGCAAAATGACGCATGCAGGCTGAATCATGCTGTGGGCCTACATAGACTTTACTGCGCTGATCCTCGATCACGCCTGTATTGAGCAACAAAACGCACCTACTGCAGTTATCGTCTATGACGACACCCATAATCAGGTTGTGCAAGTTAATGAGCAGGCAGCTAACGCGGGGATCTCAATAGGAGCGGGGATGGCACAGGCAGCCGCCCTGTGTGCCAATATTACTGTACTTCCCTTTGATTCGGTGCGGCAGCGGGGCTATCTCCAGACACTGGCTACTCATGTTTATCAGGTCGCATCAGACATTGTTCTGTATGACAGCGGAGCGATGGCAGTGCGACTTGATAACCTTGCGCAGTATTACGGATGTATAACTGCCGCCTGGCAGACTGTTCAAACCCTGCTGGAGAAACGCAACGTACAGTTTCAGTTTGGTAGTGGCTGGAGCCCACTCACCGCGAAGCTACTGGCAAAAGCCCGGCTGAATAAATTGCTGACTTGCCACCGGCAAATCCTGTCAGCCATTAAACGCTGTGAGATCGGTCACAGCGATCTGAGCGATAAGGATGTAGCGATGTTTACGCGTCTGGGGGTGCACAGCATTGCTGACATACTTACCTTACCCGTCAGTGAGCTGGGCAGACGTTTCAAGAACGAAACCTTAATCTATTTAAATGAATTACGTGGCGAAACCTACCCAAACGTTGCTTACTTTCGGCCCGAAGAGTATTGCCACCTTCATACTGAGCCTGCATATGAAATTAGCGATGGGCCGCGCTGTCGCCCCTGGCTGTGCAGGCTGCTTGAAGACCTTGAGATTTTTTTACGGGTACGAAACCTGGTCGCATCCAGTATAAAGCTACAGGTACACTACCGTGACGCAGCCCCCGACATGTATACCATTTCTTCGTCAACGCCGATTGCCCGTTACCGTGACTGGCTGACTCTGACGGATGTATGGCTTGAAACGCTCACACTCACCGCGCCCATGACTGCGCTGACATTAGACTGTGATGAACTGGAAACAATAACAGCAGATAACCAGGATTTTTTCAGTAACCGGCATCAGTATTTTGCCGGCCAACAGCTATTGAGCCGATTACGCACACGCCTTGGCAATCAGGCAGTCTGGCAACCCCGTATAGCCGACGATCACCGTATTAACCATCCGTCATGCCACACTGAGTCTGCATCAGCACGTGCTGAAGATAGCATTTATCCGGCCCTGTGTATGCCAGAGCCGGGAGTGCATACTGACGAGGGCAGGATTATATTCGGTCCCGTCCGTATCCAGACCGGCTGGTGGGACAGCGCGGGGGTCAAGCGTGATTACTTCATCCTTGAATCAGCCCAGGGCAGCTACCTGCAAATCTTTCGTGACAGTCAGCAGCGCTGGTTTGTACACGGTTATTATTGCTAACAGTATGTACAGCGAACTGATCTGCCAAAGTGTTTTTAGTTTCCAGACCGGGGCCTCTACGCCTGAAGAACTGGTGACAACCGCCGCGTTTCTTGGCTATCCGGCCCTTGCCCTGACCGACGAATGTTCGGTAGCTGGTGTGGTTCGCGCACACGCTGAAATACAGCGACAGCGACTCCCTGTACAACTTATCATTGGCAGTCTTTTTCACTTTTCCAGGTCTTTATCACTGGTTCTGCTATGCCCTGATAAAGCCGCCTATGCAGAGTTATGCCGGCTTATTACTAACGCCCGGCGCCGATCTCCTAAAGGCGAATACGCGCTGGCAGAATGGGACTTACTTTCACTTAAGCATTGTCTGATCTTATGGCTGCCTTCAACAAATACCGAAGCCTGCCAGCACTGGGGGCAGTGGTTTGCCAGGCATCATGCCAGCCGAACCTATATTGCGGCGCAACGCTGGCTGGATGGCCAGGATCATCACCGTTATAACACCTATATGCAGTTATCAGAGCAGTATAGCTTTCCTGTTGTCGCAGCCAACTGGGCGCTGTTTCATCATCATGACCGTTTGCCTGTTCAGCATGTGCTGCATGCGATAAAGCAGCACACTACCGTCAGCCAGCTTGGCAGAACGGCATTGTCGAACGCTGAACGCACCCTGCATCCTGTTAGTAAACTCAGTAAGCTTTACCCACAGAAATGGCTGGCTCAGACGCAGGAAATTGTCAGTCAGTGTGATTTTTCACTGAACGAGCTGAAATACCAGTATCCGGCAGAGCTGGTTCCTGCCGGGTATACGGCGACAAGTTACTTACGACAGTGTGTTGAAAAGGGCATTCAACGCCGCTTTCCTGAAGGGCTTCCCACATCGATACGACAAATCATTGAAAAAGAGCTGACCTTGATTGAGGAGCAGCAGTACGAGTATTTCTTTCTTACCCTGTACGACATTGTTCAGTTTGCACGCGCAAAGGGCATTTTGTATCAGGGCCGTGGCTCAGCGGCGAATTCCGTCGTGTGTTACTGCCTGGAAATCACCGCCGTAGATCCACGTCAGATAAATGTCCTGTTCGAACGTTTTATTTCCAAAGAACGGGATGAGCCGCCAGATATTGATGTGGATTTTGAGCACAACCGGCGCGAAGAGGTTATCCAGTATATATACAGCAAGTACGGGCGCGAGCGCACAGCACTGGCAGCGACGGTAATCTGCTACCGGTTTAAATCTGCCTTTCGCGATGTTGGCAAAGCACTGGGGTTTGCTGAGTCTCAGCTTGATTACATTATAAAGCAGGTAAACCGGCGCGACCGGGCACTAAGCTGGCAGGCACAGATCCTTGAGCATGGCCTTGATGGCGAAAGCCGAAAAGTAAAGCAGCTGATTGCGCTCACTGAGTCGGTACTGGGCTTTCCCCGACACTTATCACAGCACGTAGGTGGCTTTGTGATCTCAAGTGGCCCGCTGTATGACCTTGTGCCAGTAGAAAATGCATCGATGGAGGATCGCACTGTTATTCAGTGGGACAAAGATGATCTGGAAAGCCTGGGTCTGCTGAAAGTGGATGTGTTGGCGCTGGGCATGCTGACGGCTATTCAAAAGACCTTCAGGCTTATCCGTGAGCACTATGGTCTGTCGGTAGATATTCCTGCTATTAACCGCTTTGGTGATGATCCTCAGGTTTTCGATATGATCTGCAAAGCAGATACGGTAGGCGTGTTTCAGATTGAATCCCGAGCTCAAATGTCCATGCTGCCGCGCTTAAAGCCACGCAGTTATTATGATCTGGTAGTACAAATCGCGATTGTCAGACCCGGACCTATTCAGGGTGATATGGTTCATCCTTACCTGTTACGCAGACACGGTCAGATGCCCGTTGACTACCCCTCTGAAGAGGTAAAGTCTGTTTTGTCACGCACGCTGGGTGTACCAATATTTCAGGAACAGGTTATTCAGCTGGCTATGGTCGCGGCTAATTTTTCCGGTGGCGAGGCCGATCAGCTGCGTCGCGCTATGGCCAGCTGGAAAAAAGACGGCCGTATCTATGAGTTCCGGGATAAGTTAATTGATGGCATGGTAAAAAACGGCTATCAGGCCAGCTTCGCTGATGCATTATTTGAGCAAATTAAAGGTTTTGGTGGCTATGGTTTTCCTGAGTCCCATTCCGCTTCTTTCGCCGTGCTCGCTTATGTGTCGAGCTGGTTGAAGTACTATTTTCCCGAAGCGTTTTGCGTGGCCTTACTGAACAGCTGGCCAATGGGCTTCTATACTCCGGCGCAACTCACACAGGATGCAAAACGCCATGGTATTCATTTTCACGCCCCGTGCGTTAATAATTCAACGGTTGAACACAGGCTTGTGGAAGAAAATGGCCATTTCAGTATTCAGCTTGGGCTGCGTCTGATTAAAGGGCTGACTCAGGACGCTGCTGCTCATATCGTGTCCCACAGGCCTGTGCGCGGGTATGCCAGTATAAATGATATCAAACGTCTACAGCTGGAAGGTAATCAGCTTGAAGCGCTGGCCAGTGCGGATGCCCTCAGGGCGTTGAGTCAGCACCGGTACGACGCGCGCTGGAAAATTATGGACAATCAGACCAGTTTACCGCTGTTTAGTCATATAGAAGAGCACGACACCACACTGGCTGCGCCCAGTGTTTATCAGGAAATGATTGAAGATTATGTCTCCACATCTCTGAGTGTCGACAGACACCCGGTTTCTCTGCTTAAAGACGCCGGCAAACTCGACGGCATTACCCTGTCCAGTGACCTTGCTGCATGCAGTAATAAATCGCTGGTTAAAGTAATAGGATGTGTTACCGGCAGACAAGCGCCTGGTACAGCCTCGGGCGTGACCTTTATTACACTGGAAGATCACACCGGTAACACCAACGTCGTGGTCTGGCAGGCAACGGCGCGTGCTCAGCAAAAAGCCTACCTGCGCGCATCTTTATTACAGGTTAACGGGATAATAGAAAAATCACCGGAAGGCGTAATTCATGTTATCGCAGGAAAGTTAATTGATAAGAGTCACTTAGTAGCTGAACTCGCTGTCCCTTCACGAGACTTCCATTAATCATACTAAAAGCGCGTTTACACAGGTATTTGCTTAGGCTATTTTAAGTACGTAGTAAGCGGAGCATCCATTTTATGCACTCAGTACTGATTGCCGCATTAATCCTTTTAGTTAGCTCGGTTGTACGTGCAGATAGCTATATTATTGGTGCCCAGAACATACAGTATTATCCGCATTATGACTTCGGCTCTGAAGTTGATAAAGGCTACGCGTGGGCCGTACTTGAAGCATTTGCTCAGCATTCGGGTCATGAATTTATTTACCTTGCTATGCCCATAAGACGTCTGCAAATGGAGTTACTTAAAGGTAATGTTGACTTCGTCTACCCTGACAACCCAACCTGGTATAACCAAATTGTACCTGCAAGTGAAAAGGCATTTTCACAGCCACTCACCCGTGCCTTAGGGGGCACGATCGTAAAAGCTGATGCGGTCGGGCGTGATATCGACGCGATACGCAGACTCGCCATGCCGCTTGGATTTACACCAGTTAACTGGCAGACACGCATCGATAATTATCAGACAGAAATTACCACAGTTACCGATACACCTATTTCTCTAAAACTGCTCACCCGCAACCGGGTCGACGCTATCAACCTTGAATACCACGTTGCCCAATATTTGTCTGCTACGACACCCAACGTCGATAATGTCACGCTTGATGTTCAGTTACCGCACTCCGATATCGGATTTCGCCTGGCAACTATCAGGCACAACGATCTTATAGACGAGCTTGACGACTTTCTGACAAACAACCAGCCTCTCATTAGTGAGATTAGAACGCGCTACGGTATTCAACAGCCTCAACAGGTTTTGGAACAATTAGCACAGCAGCAGTCACAAACAGCGACTCTTAATTCTGCGAACTAGCTTCAATTATTCTGCACTTCCGCTTATATGGTTAATTTGTTCGCCTTAAATGTGTCCGAATGCATCGACTCAATGTCCGAGGGGTTAGGGGTCTCTGTGTGAGTGTGCGAAGCTATGCTGCGCTTATACGAAAAAAGCCCACTCGAACGAGTGGGCTTTTTCGTGTAATAGGACTGCTTCGCAGCGAGACATGGCGGATGTGCTAGCTCACATGGGGCTTGAGCCCGCACTCGGGTGAAGAACGGTGAGCGTAGCGAGCGAGGGGTGCCAGTGGCACGCCGACAAACTGGTATGGAACCAGTTTGAACAGCTTTAGCTGGCCTGCGTAAGCAGGTGAACCACAAGGAAGTGGTGAATAAAGTGATGAACGCGAGCACAGGACGTGCGAGCTGGTCGATGCTTCAGGGATGGGTTGATACACCAGACCTTTTGCAGTGCCAGCCGCTTAAATGTTCACGATGGGTTAGGTTTCGCTATGCGGGAGTAGCACGTCAGTGCTTTCTGAGGGAAATTGCTTCACAACGAGAACTATCCGGTAGCTTCGATAAGTACCGTGATTATACGGCCTCCAGATGTCAACAGCAACTGAAAACTGATCCACTTTTCCTCGTTGCAACAATTGAATTTTGATCCACCTATTGTTCCTGTTTTGAAGGAGCAGTCAGAAGGCCTGCTTTACGTTTTTCTTTCAAGCGATAG